>NZ_JAIVAT010000021.1 GCF_020172085.1 Rossellomorea aquimaris | reverse complement strand
GGTGAGGTAACCTTTTGGAGCCAGCCGCCTAAGGTGGGACAGATGATTGGGGTGAAGTCGTAACAAGGTAGCCGTATCGGAAGGTGCGGCTGGATCACCTCCTTTCTAAGGAAGATTTACTAAACGTTTGACAGTCGAAGTTTTGTTCAGTTTTGATGGTTTAATAAGATGTTTTGTGAAAGCAAAATAATCATCAAACAAAACAATGGTAAGCATTGCTTATCATTCATTTTTATGGGATATGGGCCTATAGCTCAGCTGGTTAGAGCGCACGCCTGATAAGCGTGAGGTCGGTGGTTCGAGTCCACTTAGGCCCACCATATTCTTTCATCCCGGGGCCTTAGCTCAGCTGGGAGAGCGCCTGCTTTGCACGCAGGAGGTCAGCGGTTCGATCCCGCTAGGCTCCACCAAAGATTTTTGCGTCAGCAAAATATCTATCCATACTGTCTCTTCCGAGACACATGATTGTTCTTTGAAAACTAGATAAAGATAAATTGATAGTCAAGAAATTACCGAGAATCGCCA
This sequence comes from Rossellomorea aquimaris, assembly GCF_020172085.1. Classification (GTDB taxonomy): domain Bacteria; phylum Bacillota; class Bacilli; order Bacillales; family Bacillaceae_B; genus Rossellomorea; species Rossellomorea aquimaris_E. The sequence continues at coordinate 367 of NZ_JAIVAT010000021.1, read as the reverse complement.
TTTTAGGTTTTAAACCTGATGTAACAACCAATTCGGTTAAGTTATGAAGGGCGCACGGTGGATGCCTTGGCACTAGGAGCCGACGAAGGACGGGACTAACACCGATATGCTTTGGGGAGCTGTAAGTGAGCTTTGATCCAGAGATTTCCGAATGGGGGAACCCATTGTTCGTAATGGAACAATATCCTTACTTGAATACATAGAGTATGGAAGGCAGACCCAGGGAACTGAAACATCTAAGTACCTGGAGGAAGAGAAAGCAATTGCGATTCCCTGAGTAGCGGCGAGCGAAACGGGACATAGCCCAAACCAAGAGGCTTGCCTCTTGGGGTTGTAGGACACTCTATACGGAGTTACAAAGGAATGA
>NZ_JAIVAT010000018.1 GCF_020172085.1 Rossellomorea aquimaris | reverse complement strand
TGTGGTTAAGTCCTCGATCGATTAGTATCAGTCAACTCCACATGTCGCCATGCTTCCATCTCTGACCTATCTACCTAGTCATCTTCTAGGGATCTTACTCACTTACGTGATGGGAAATCTCATCTCGAGGGGGGCTTCATGCTTAGATGCTTTCAGCACTTATCCCTTCCGCACATAGCTACCCAGCGATGCCTTTGGCAAGACAACTGGTACACCAGCGGTGCGTCCATCCCGGTCCTCTCGTACTAAGGACAGCTCCTCTCAAATTTCCTGCGCCCACGACGGATAGGGACCGAACTGTCTCACGACGTTCTGAACCCAGCTCGCGTACCGCTTTAATGGGCGAACAGCCCAACCCTTGGGACCGACTACAGCCCCAGGATGCGATGAGCCGACATCGAGGTGCCAAACCTCCCCGTCGATGTGGACTCTTGGGGGAGATAAGCCTGTTATCCCCGGGGTAGCTTTTATCCGTTGAGCGATGGCCCTTCCATGCGGAACCACCGGATCACTAAGCCCGACTTTCGTCCCTGCTCGACTTGTAGGTCTCGCAGTCAAGCTCCCTTGTGCCTTTACACTCTGCGAATGATTTCCAACCATTCTGAGGGAACCTTTGGGCGCCTCCGTTACTCTTTAGGAGGCGACCGCCCCAGTCAAACTGCCCACCTGACACTGTCTCCCACCCCGATAAGGGGCGCGGGTTAGAATTTCAATACAGCCAGGGTAGTATCCCACCGATGCCTCCACCGAAGCTGGCGCTCCGGTTTCCAAGGCTCCTACCTATCCTGTACAAGCTGTACCAAAATTCAATATCAGGCTACAGTAAAGCTCCACGGGGTCTTTCCGTCCTGTCGCGGGTAACCTGCATCTTCACAGGTACTATAATTTCACCGAGTCTCTCGTTGAGACAGTGCCCAGATCGTTACGCCTTTCGTGCGGGTCGGAACTTACCCGACAAGGAATTTCGCTACCTTAGGACCGTTATAGTTACGGCCGCCGTTTACTGGGGCTTCGATTCGCACCTTCGCTTGCGCTAAGCACTCCTCTTAACCTTCCAGCACCGGGCAGGCGTCAGCCCCTATACTTCGCCTTACGGCTTCGCAGAGACCTGTGTTTTTGCTAAACAGTCGCCTGGGCCTATTCACTGCGGCTCTCTCGGGCTTGCACCCTACCAGAGCACCCCTTCTCCCGAAGTTACGGGGTCATTTTGCCGAGTTCCTTAACGAGAGTTCTCTCGCTCACCTTAGGATTCTCTCCTCGCCTACCTGTGTCGGTTTGCGGTACGGGCACCTTTTTCCTCGCTAGAGGCTTTTCTTGGCAGTGTGGAATCAGGAACTTCGCTACTATAATTCGCTCGCTATCACAGCTCAGCCTTC
>NZ_JAIVAT010000017.1 GCF_020172085.1 Rossellomorea aquimaris | reverse complement strand
CTCCGATAAAAGTTTGAATAGCTCTTTAAAAATAAATCTAGAATTAACGTTGACGTATTGTCTTGTTTTGTTCAGTTTTCAAGGTTCAATGTGTAAGTGCTTCGTTTGAAGCGACTTGATTATCATATCATTTCAACTCAGTTAGTGTCAATGACTTTTTGAAATATTTTTTGGTGGAGCCTAGCGGGATCGAACCGCTGACCTCCTGCGTGCAAAGCAGGCGCTCTCCCAGCTGAGCTAAGGCCCCAAATAAAGTGGTCGGGAAGACAGGATTCGAACCTGCGACCCCTTGGTCCCAAACCAAGTGCTCTACCAAGCTGAGCTACTTCCCGACATATATGGCGCGCCCGAGAGGAGTCGAACCCCTAACCTTTTGATCCGTAGTCAAACGCTCTATCCAATTGAGCTACGGGCGCAAAATGTATTCTTGTTTTTTCACTAAGTAACGTAAGGAAAGTTATTTTGCTTTCGCAAAAAACTTTGGTGCCGAGGACCGGAATCGAACCGGTACGGTAGTCACCTACCGCAGGATTTTAAGTCCTGTGCGTCTGCCAGTTCCGCCACCCCGGCAAGTCTTTGGAGCGGAAGACGGGATTCGAACCCGCGACCCCCACCTTGGCAAGGTGGTGTTCTACCACTGAACTACTTCCGCGCAAGTATTGGTGCGGGTGAAGGGACTTGAACCCCCACGCCTTGCGGCGCCAGATCCTAAGTCTGGTGCGTCTGCCAATTCCGCCACACCCGCATATAAATGATTTTCGCATTAACGAAAACCCTATGGTAAGATATTTTGCTGTCGCAAAAATCTTTGGTGAGCCATGAAGGACTCGAACCTTCGACCCTCTGATTAAAAGTCAGATGCTCTACCAACTGAGCTAATGGCTCTTGATATAAAATCAAGTTATTACATAAAGTTTGATCTGAACTCATCATGCATCTTCGACGTCCAGCTCTCAGGAAGTCTATGCAAGAAGTTGCTCGAGCTGTACGCTAGAAGTAAACTCAATGAAGTTTATTCTTTCGTGCTCTACCAACTGAGCTAATGGCTCTCAAAACAAAAAAAGAGACAAAATAAAAAAACCAATGGTGCCGGCAAGAGGACTTGAACCCCCAACCTACTGATTACAAGTCAGTTGCTCTACCAGTTGAGCTACACCGGCATATTAAATTTTCAAGAAATAAAAAATGGTGGAGGATGACGGGATCGAACCGCCGACCCTCTGCTTGTAAGGCAGATGCTCTCCCAGCTGAGCTAATCCTCCGAAATATGTATCGCCTGGCGACGTCCTACTCTCACAGGGGGAGATCCCCCAACTACCATCGGCGCTGAAGAGCTTAACTTCCGTGTTCGGCATGGGAACGGGTGTGACCTCTTCGCCATTATCACCAGA
>NZ_JAIVAT010000016.1 GCF_020172085.1 Rossellomorea aquimaris | reverse complement strand
TCACACCCGTTCCCATGCCGAACACGGAAGTTAAGCTCTTCAGCGCCGATGGTAGTTGGGGGATCTCCCCCTGTGAGAGTAGGACGTCGCCAGGCAAATAGAAAAAGAGTAGCTCATTGAGAGTTACTCTTTTTTTGGTTTGAATGGAAGTTCAAAGAACCTGTGGTTCTAGTAATTCCTCTATAGGTGTACTGCGAGGGTAGTTAGCTGGATGATCAGTATAAATAATTTAACGAGGTGTAAATAAAATTCGACATCCTGGAATGATTATTTGAAATTTCGTATGATTATTCCTAATCGGGAATGAAAAAATCCTTTCTCGCAAGAAAACAGTATATCCCCATGATTCCTATCTCAAAGGTATCTATCAGGAATCCTTTTCACCTTATCCATTTCGTAATTATCATTTAACCTCATATTTTCCAACTAAAACATGGCATGACGAAATAAAAAAATGATAGTATCCCCACACGAAGATTTGAAGGTGTGAAAGAGTCAAAAAGTTTCGGTACTTATCACTAGCCTCAGCCTTCAGCACCGATGGTAGTTGGGCCTTCCCCCCCTGTGAGAGTAGGAGGTTGCCAGTCAAATATGTGAAAAGAATAGCTCATAGAGAGTTACTCTATTATGTTTTAAGAACTATTAGTTTTCAATCCACCCTCATTCGAAGCGCTTTATTGACGATCCCGATTGCAACAGGGGAAAGAATGTTCTCCCGAATTGACTTTAAACGGTTACTGGAAGATGGCTATGTAGACATTATCCAGCCTGACTTATCTCATGAGGGTGGAATTACAGAGTGTAGAAAAATCTTTTCAATGGCTGAAGCGTATGACGTGGCGGTTGTCCCTCATTGTCCAATAAGTCCGATTGTGCTTGCGTCATGCTTGAAGCTGATGCTATTCACATAACGTCTTCATCCAAGGCAAAGCCTGGGTATTGATTATTATCAGGGCAGTGACTTACTTGAGGCATTGGTCATGGCCCTTGAAGAGCAGGATATTGCTGGTGCTGCACTTGATGTGGTTGAACATGAACGGATTCCTAAGGGACATCCATTCCTGCAAATGGGGAATGTCATTTTGAATCCGCATGTCTCTTGGTATTCAGAGGAATCCCAAGGGGAGTTAAAAAGAAAAACGGCTGAAAATGTGGCGAATGTTATTAGAGGAGAGCTGCCCCGTTATATCGTAAATCGAGAGGTTATTGGATAAGATTTAATAAAGGACGATTGTAACTAACGGGTTCTAATTTGAAGTACAACTTTCAAACTCATAAGCGAAAGGGTAGAGTTATTTGCATACAAAATGGTCAGGGTTTGAGATGCCACTGACCATTTTGTATGATGTTTTATTCAACTAAAGCCTCAGGTACTGGCTTAAAGGAGTTGTCCAGAAAAGTCTTAATTATTTTTCCACCCTACAAACCAAGCATCGTTAAGATATTCGTTCCACTCTAAAGTGAAATTTTTTGCTTCAATTTTTATACTGCAAAAAGTCCCCGTATTCCTATTAGCACACAAAATATCAAATGAAAAATAATCACCCATACGGATCTGGTCTAATCTTAATATCTCCAACTCACCTAAGTCGGTAATGAATACTTGCTGATTTGATCCATCATCTAAATGGTTAATAGCCTTATTCAAACTTACTCCATTAAATAATAACCTAGACCTTCCTGTTGATTTAGCTACATTATAGGGATTGAGTGGATGTTCTTCAGAAATATAAACATACTCTAATCCAAATAAAACAGTTTCATCTTCGAGCTTTATACTCTCAACCAAACAATCGTGAAAGCTTAAATATTCAATATAGTCATTAGAAGTATTGTATTTCCAGTTCATTGGTTTCCACCTGCGTCCTCCTACATATTTCAAATACCGATGAGCCACTCTAATAATTGAAGATTTAGTTCTTTGATTCTATCAAACATATACTACCCTTAGTTTAAGTAACTACATTTATCCAGGAAATTGAACCACAACATCTTATGAATAGAAAATTCCATCTGCTTTTTAGGATGCGTTTAATTTTAGCAGTTACGCAAAAATTTCCGAGAAAACACTGATAAAACAAGAAAAAAAGAAATCACTTTTCTACAAAGTAACTTCTTATTGTCTGTATAGAGTTCTTCTACATCATAAATAGGCTGAGCAGCAGTACAACACTAAAACCAACAAGTGCAATAAGTGTCTCCATTATCGTCCAAGACCTGAGCGTATCTTTCACATCCATTCCTAAGTAGCGATTGACCAGCCAAAAACCGGAATCGTTTACATGTGAGAGTATGGTTGACCCTGAAGCAATGGCAATGACAAACAAGCCTAATTGCGGCCCTGTATACCCAAGATCTGAAATGAGCGGGGCAAGCAGGCTGGCGGTAGTGATCATGGCAACCGTAGCAGATCCTTGTGCAATACGGACAATCGCTGCAATCAGAAAAGCCAAGAGAAGGGACGGTAGACTTGAGGCTATCATTAAACCAGCCAACTCGTTCCCTACACCTGAATCCATTAACACCTGTTTGAAAACCCCGCCTGCTCCCGTGACAAGAATGATTATACCTGCGGGTTCCAGAGCTTTATTTGCTATAAACTGAACCTCTTGCCGTGAATAACCAAGTCTGACCCCCAGAAAATAAAAGGACAACAGAGTAGCGATCAGTAATGCTACAATGGGGTGGCCAATAAACGTTAATAAATGATAGATTGCAAGATCTTGAGGAAGTAGCAGACTTGATAGTGTATTTAATAGAATCAAAAATAGCGGGACAAGTATAATTCCGATCAGGACTTTTAAGCTTGGAGAGTCCTGATCATGGTCTTCTGAATCTCTCTCTTCACTATTCATATACTCTGGGATGCTGATATGTATTCTGTTACTGATGAATTTTCCGAATAAAGGCCCCGCAATAATCATCGCAGGAATCCCGGCTAACGTACCAAAGAGTATTACCCAGCCAATATCAGCGCCAATTAATTCTGCTACGGCAACCGGACCTGGAGTAGGCGGAATGAAACTATGGGTGACAGCCAATCCAGCCAGTAACGGAATCCCGTAATAAAGTAAAGAACGCCCGGACCTCCTGGCCAATCCATAAATGATTGGAACAAGTAAGATAAAGCCAACATCAAAGAAAACGGGGATCGCAATGAGAAATCCAGTTAAACTAAGCGCTAATGGAGCCTTCTTTTCACCGTACCGTTTAATCAGTGAGGAAGCAATCTTCTCGGCACCCCCGGATACTTCTAACATTTGGCCAAACATGGCCCCCAAGCCGACGATGACGGCAACAAAACCTAATGTACTGCCCAATCCGATTTGAATGGATATCAGTACATTCTGCAAAGGCATCCCTGCACCGATCCCCACAAGTAAACTGACAAGCAACAAAGCGACAAATGCATGAAGCTTTGTGCGAATAACTAAATATAATAATGCAAAAATCCCTGATAATGCTACAATGATGGGTATAGAAGTGGACACGTTGGTTCCCCCCTATCTATTTACGTTTTGTAGTCAAAAATAACCAATAAAGTAATCGCTCACAATGCAGAAAAAGTCACAAAAGATTATCTTCATCAAGTATATAACGAAAAAATTTTTTTCAATAGGCTTTTTTATGATTAAATCCCTATAAGTCTAAATTAATCAGGTAATGATCAACTATTCTATACGGATACGAAACCTGTATAAAACAATAGTTGAAATATTTTTCTTACATAAAAAGTGGTATAATGAAAGTCATAAAAATGAAACTTCTAAGAGGTGGAAAACATGAATCAACCTCAGCAATGTATATCAAGAGTTCGAATGCAATACCCTGATTTCAGTCAAAAAGAAAAGATGATCGCAGATTATATATTGAATTCTCCAGAAAACTTCATTCATAAAACCATTGACCAGGTTGCTGAAGAACTCGATGTAGCGATTTCGACCGTCTTTCGATTTGCGAAAACAGTCGGTTTCAAGGGTTTCCAGGCAATGAAAATTACGTTAGCATCAGAAATCTCAGAGTCAATGAAAGTGATCGCGGAAGAAAGAATCCTTGAAAATGACAATGAGCAAGCCATAACGGAGAAAATATTCAACAATAATATTCGAATGTTTAAAGAAACAATCGATGTGATGGATTTTTCTTCTATAAAAAAAGCCGTAAACCTTATCATTCAAGCCAATAGGGTAGAATTCTACGGATCCGAGTCCTCGTCCCTCGTCGCCCAGGATGCCCATCATAAATTCATAGGCTCAGGGATTTCCACTTCTGCGTATAGTGATACACATATTCAGTTAAAAGCAGCCACCCAGCTTACAGAAAATGATGTAGCGATCTTTATTTCCTCCTCCGGTTTAAATAATGAAAGTGAACGGGTCCTGCAAACCGTTAAAGACAACGGTGCAAAAATAATTTCTATTACTAACAGTGCGAATGCGAAGCTGAACAAGTTATCAGATATCGTATTAAGAACCGGTTCAGTGAATAATAGTGGAGGAAGCGGTGAAGTGGACAGCTTCTCAAGAATCGTTCAACTAAGTCTAATTGATTCACTTTATATGAACGTAATGGGAGCTAAGAAGAGTGGGAAAGGAAAAAATCCACTAGGGAAATTATTCAAGAAATAAACAATGATAAAAAAGCCTTTCTAGGATACTAGAAAGGCTTTTGGTTTTTAGAGACTCTATCATTTCTTTTCGCAAAGAGGGGGTAAAGCCCAAGTGGACCCTGTATAAAGGTTAGGGGATTGTTTTCCTAAGCTATTAAGAAGCTCCTATTCTTGTTAGATAAGGACGCTTATTCTATCTTGTTAATAATAGTTTCATAAAAAGATTGTATTACAACATAAATATATGGTATTCTTTTTATTCGTCTCCTAAAAAGTGACTTACTTTTTGTTTATAAAGGCACTTAATGAAATTAAGATGTCTAATAGGCATAGTAGTCGACAGTTGGTTGTGATGATAGTTCATTTTCACGTTTATAGAATCTCATTGTGGGTAAAGTTAAGCTACAATACTAAACATTCATAATGTTGCGAAAGATATTTTTTAAAAAATACAGAAAAGAAGTTGACTTCTACGAAGTTAGCTGGTAAAGTATTATTTGTTGCCGCAAACGAGCAACACAACATGAAAACTTGATTAAAACTTCTTTTAAAAAGTTGTTGACAACAAGTTATCAAACATGTAATATAGTAAGGGTCGCTTCGAAAGAAGCACTCAC
>NZ_JAIVAT010000015.1 GCF_020172085.1 Rossellomorea aquimaris | reverse complement strand
GTTCCCATGCCGAACACGGAAGTTAAGCTCTTCAGCGCCGATGGTAGTTGGGGGATCTCCCCCTGTGAGAGTAGGACGTCGCCAGGCAGATATGTGGAAAGAGTAGCTCATTGTGAGTTGCTCTTTTTTTGTTACTCGTTATTTGATTTATAGTTTGTTTTATAAATTCTAAAATTTGGTAAAAGACGCATAAAACAAAAAAATGACGCAAATATCACCGAAAACGACGCAAATAATAAAATTATGACGCAATTCCCTCCGATAATGACGCAAAAAATTAAAAAACGACGCAATTCCTTTGATCCAGTACCTCTACATGATACATCTCCAACCAATAAATTCGCTAATACTACTGTTAAAAACCTCTATTCCAAGCCTAGAGACCATTTTTAACAAAATAGATCCCTTTCATTACTCATTTTTTCATTTATCATGAGTATTTAAGTCAATCCATCCTTAAAACTATCAATATTCATTCCTCTTAATCTCTAATTCTAAATGATAACGAATGAAGATCGGATATCCGACTTCTGACAACTAACCCCCTCAACATACCAACTCACTCAACCATCCACTCCACCACTCCAAATCAACCCTCAAAATTGCTAATCCCCACCCTTCTAACGTATTATTTAAGTAAGCGAATAGAACAAGGAGAGAAGAACATGACGACCATTTATGATTTCACGGTAAAAAGAGCGAATGGATCTGTAACGTCACTGGAAGAGTATGAAGGGAAAGTTATGCTGATTGTGAACACAGCCAGCAAGTGTGGATTTACACCCCAATTTGAAGAGCTGCAGGGCCTTTATGAAGAGTACAAGGAAGAAGGGCTTGTTGTTCTTGGATTTCCATGCGATCAGTTTATGAATCAGGAGTTTGATAATCAAGATGATATCATGGAGTTTTGTCAGGTGAATTACGGAGTATCGTTCCCGATGTTTGCCAAAGTTGATGTAAAGGGGAAGGAAGCTCACCCACTGTTTACCTTTTTAACACAAGAGAAAAAGGGTGTCCTTCTTTCAAGTATTAAATGGAACTTCACTAAGTTTTTAGTTGGAAAGAATGGAGAGGTGTTTGATCGATATTCTCCTCAAACCAACCCGCGTAAGATTGAGGAAGATATTAAAAAGCTCCTGGCAGAATAGAGAAAGAGGCAGTTAACCTGCCTCTTTTACCTATATCTTCTCTTTAAGGATTTTAAGTAATAGAAATGGTGATTTTTCCGTAGTTAAGTTGATAAAGGTAGTGATGATTGGATAATCTTCATTTGTACGATTTTTTAAAAGCTCCACCCACCATTCTGTTTCGTACCTCGCAATCATGCTCAGATTGTATAGTATGGCGTAGTGTATGAGTACTTCAGGAATGGTTGTGGCTTCGTTGCGAATTCCTGGTAGGGCCAACCTGCGTTTATTCAGGTGCCATCTGAATGGGAGGACTTCCTCAGCTGAAGGAGCCAGTAATGAGTTGGAAGAACTCCAACTCAGATTCCCCGTCATTTTTTCACTTAAGTATTGTTTGAACAAGTCCTCAGACATATGAAAATGTGAAAGCAAAGAGTCATCGATGGTCAACTCATGCCGTTGAGTGAACCAGAACATAGTTTTCTTTTGAAACAGCACAAGAAAAGCTTCTTCAAGTTCTGGTATCTGTACAAGTAGGTCTTCCATTTTGTACTTTTCACCAACGATGTGTTTCACGTGGAACACGAGGTCTGAAAAGTGTGTAAAGAGACCATTTTTCTGCACCTTTACTTCGTCCTGTAAAAATCGATACTGCTGCTTTTTTCTTTTTCTTGAGGTTATTCCATGAGCAAGTACGGTGGTCGTTTCGGGATATGCCGGATCTTCTGTTAGCACGATGGCTTTAATAAAGTGAATATAGCCATAAAAGAGTAAAATGGGTTTAAGGGATAAGGGAGACATCATGGCCTGTTTATAATAAAGCTCTCCTTGTTCCAAGTAGTACATGAACGGGTAACAATTGTCATAGCTTTTCATCTCCGCTTGAGAAGACCCGATTTTTTCATAGCATTTTTTTAGAAACTTCTGGGAGTATTCTGCCGACTGAAAATAGTGGATGAAGTCCCAATGTTGGAGTATTTCTTTCACGAAATCACCTTCTAATTATTCTGAAAAATTAAATTAATCCTATTCATCTTGACAGTATTTTAACCAATTGATAACCTACTAATAATATTTTGGGACTAGGGAGGCCGAAAACATGTGGGATTCTAAATTTGCTAAAGAAGGTTTAACGTTTGACGATGTCTTATTATTACCAGCCAAATCAGAGGTGTTACCAAAGGATGTCAATATCTCTGTTGAGTTAACGGATTCAATCAAGTTAAATGTTCCTGTCATCAGTGCAGGAATGGATACTGTAACCGAGGCTGAAATGGCAATTGCAATGGCTCGAACAGGTGGACTGGGTATCATCCACAAGAATATGAGTATTGAACAGCAAGCTGAGCAGGTCGATAAAGTAAAACGTTCTGAAAGTGGAGTTATCTCTGATCCTTTCTTTTTAACTCCGGATCATCAAGTCTTTTCTGCAGAACACTTGATGGGCAAATATAGAATTTCCGGTGTTCCGATTGTGAACAACGAGCAAGAACAGAAGCTTGTCGGGATTTTAACCAATCGTGACCTTCGATTCATCCAGGATTATTCGATCCAGATTTCGGACGTCATGACGAAGGAGAATCTTGTAACAGCTCCTGTTGGCACTACCCTAGACGAAGCGGAAAAAATCCTTCAGCAATATAAAATTGAAAAGCTGCCTTTGATCGATCAAGAAGGAACTCTTAAAGGGTTGATTACGATCAAGGATATTGAGAAAGTAATTGAGTTCCCGAACTCAGCTAAAGATGCTCAAGGGCGTTTATTAGTAGGTGCAGCTGTTGGTATTTCAAAGGATACACTAACCCGTGTAGAACAATTAGTAAAAGCCCATGTGGATGTGATTGTCATCGACACGGCTCACGGACATTCTGCTGGTGTCCTTTCTATTGTTCGTGAAATTCGCGAAGCTTATCCAACATTAAATATCGTGGCGGGTAACGTAGCGACAGCTGAAGCGACAAGAGAATTGATTGAAGCAGGTGCGGATGTGGTCAAGGTTGGTATCGGACCAGGTTCAATCTGTACGACTCGTGTTGTTGCTGGTGTGGGTGTACCACAAATTACCGCTGTATATGATTGTGCCACTGAAGCAAGAAAGCATGGGAAGAGTATCATCGCCGATGGAGGCATCAAGTATTCAGGTGATATCGTAAAAGCATTGGCAGCCGGCGGACATGCCGTCATGCTGGGAAGCTTATTGGCAGGAACGTCTGAGAGCCCTGGTGAAACGGAAATCTTCCAAGGGCGCCGTTTTAAAGTATATAGAGGGATGGGATCCGTCAGCTCTATGGAAAAAGGATCGAAGGACCGCTACTTCCAAGAAGAAGCGAAAAAATTCGTTCCAGAAGGCATCGAAGGACGTATTCCTTATAAAGGACCTTTAGCCGATACATTGTATCAGCTGGTAGGAGGCTTGCGATCAGGTATGGGATACTGTGGAACAAAAGACTTATTCGACTTAAGAGAAAAGGCACAGTTCATCAAGATGACGGGTGCAGGACTTCGTGAAAGCCATCCACATGATGTCCAAATTACGAAAGAAGCACCAAACTATTCACTATAAGAAAATAATTCCAAAAGCTGATCAGATTCTCCTGATCAGCTTTTTTTATGTTGGTTGAGAGGGAAGAAAACGCCATTTATCAGAGGCCGCAAGTCCCTTGACCCATGCCAAAACTAGTCATATTCTCTGTCTATTCTTACCTTTGGAACTATGATAAAATAACGAAGGTGTACATAAAATCTTGGAGGGCTAACAGTGAAAAGAAGTTGGATTCAAAAATCTTTTGTTTGTATGATGGTTTTTATGATGGCAATGAGTATGGTGCAGAAGCCTGCAAATGCTCAAGGTGACTTGGACGTAAACGCAAAAGCTGCGATTTTAGTAGAGGCAAGTACAGGTAAGATCTTGTACGAAAAGAATTCAGATACTGCTCAAGGGATTGCAAGTATGACGAAGATGATGACAGAATACGTGTTACTTGAAGCAGTCAAAGAAGGCAAAGTGAAATGGGATCAAAAATATACGGTTCCTACAAAGATCTCAAATATGTCTCATAACGATAATCTGAGCAATGTTCCGCTAAGGGAAGAAGGAACATATAAGATTAAAGATCTGTATGAAGCAATGGCGATTGAGTCTGCAAATGCAGCAGCAATGGCAGTTGCAGAGACTGTTGCCGGATCTCAAGAAAAGTTTGTTAAAATGATGAATGATAAAGCCAAAGAACTGGGCTTGGAAAACTATAAATTTGTGAATGTAACAGGTTTGAATAATAAAGATTTAGCTCCTTATGTCGATCAAGTAGTAGGTGGGGCAGATGAAGAGAATGTAATGTCTGCAAAAGACACAGCAACTCTTGCTTATCGCCTAATGAAAGATTTCCCGGAAATATTGGATACAGCCAGTATTTCGAAAAAAACATTTGCTGAAGGTACAGAAGATGCTTTCGCTATGAAAAACTGGAACTGGATGCTTCCTGGATTAATCCGTGAGTATGAAGGCATGGATGGTTTGAAAACAGGTACAACTGATTTTGCTGGTGGATGTTTTACAGGAACAGCTGAAAGAGACGGAATGCGTTATATTACAGTGGTTATGAACGTAGATGTTAGCTCTGGTGAAAATTCCTATGACGCACGTTTTAATGAAACAAGAAAAATGTTAGATTATGCTTTTTCTAACTTCACAATGGAAGAAGTCCTTCCTGCTGACTATCAAGTCAAAGGTCAAAAGACAATTCCGGTTGATAAAGGAAAAGAAAAAGAAGTCAAAATCAAAACCGATGCTCCTTTGAGTATGGTGATCAAGAACGGTGAAGCAGATCAATACAAACCTAAATTTGTATTGGACAAGAAGAAATTAAACGAAGATGGTGAACTGACGGCTCCTGTAAAAGAAGGGGAAAAAGTTGGGTACGTCATGTTAGAAGCGAAAGGCAAGAAAGATTTAGGATACCTTACGGATAAAGGGACGAATGCTTCAAAAGCATCTGTTGTAACAGTGGATGGTGTGGAAAAAGCAAACTGGTTCGTCCTTTCCATGAGAGCCGTTGGTGGATTCTTCGGAGATATCTGGGATTCCATTACTTCTACGGTTAAAGGCTGGTTCTAATTCAATGAAACACCAAGACTTAAGTTGCACAGGGTCTTGGTGTTTTTTCATAATTGTACCTATGTAGGGGACTCTACAAAGGGACTGATGGAATGCTTGTCTGGCCTGACCAAGCCGCTACTGCTTTTCGAGTTGTCCAGCTCCAGCGGCTTGGGGCTCGAGGTCATAAGCCAAGTCACCCAAAAAGGCAAAGTACGCCTTTCCAGGTGACTCGTCTTATGCTTGTCGCCCCAGAACGAGCCGCTTCCGCTTTTCGTCATGTCTAGCTCCGGGGCTTAGAGGCTCGAGGTCATAAGCCAAACATGCCAAAAAGGCAAAGTGCGCCTTTCCAGCATATTCATCTTATGCTTGTCGCCCCAGAACGAGCCCCCTCCGCTTTTCGTCTTGTCTAGCTACAGCGGCTAGTCCCTCGAGGTCATAAGCTAAATATGCCAAAAAGGCAAAGAACGCCTTTCCGGCATATTCATCTTATGCTTGTCGGGCCTGACCAAGCCGCTTCCGCTTTTCGTCTTGACATAAGCTTGTTTTTATTGTTTATTTAGCAGTAGGGTTACATAATCATTCCGAGTGTTTTAGTCGCGTTTTCTTCCTTTTATGGAAAGTTTCGGGACAGGCATGGGATAAATATAAGGGGGATACAGATATGAAGACTGGTACAGATCGTGTAAAAAGAGGTATGGCTGAAATGCAAAAAGGCGGCGTCATCATGGACGTTGTCAATGCAGAGCAGGCGAAAATTGCTGAAGCTGCTGGTGCGGTAGCGGTAATGGCTTTAGAACGAGTTCCAGCAGACATCCGTGCTGCAGGTGGAGTAGCAAGAATGGCAGATCCTCGCATTATTGAAGAAGTGATGGGTGCCGTGACGATTCCTGTAATGGCAAAGGCTCGTATTGGTCATATCGTAGAGGCGAAAGTACTTGAATCAATGGGTGTCGATTACCTTGATGAAAGTGAAGTATTAACTCCTGCTGATGAAGAGTACCATTTAAATAAAAGAGATTTCACTGTTCCATTCGTATGTGGATGCCGTGATTTAGGCGAAGCTGCACGCCGTATCGGTGAAGGTGCATCGATGCTTCGTACGAAGGGTGAGCCGGGAACTGGTAACATCGTGGAAGCGGTTCGTCATATGCGTAAGGTAAATGCTCAGGTTCGCAAGCTTGTAAGCATGAACGAAGATGAAATCATGACGGAAGCAAAGCTGCTTGGAGCTCCATACGAATTATTATTAGAAATTAAAGAAAACGGTCGTTTACCTGTTGTAAACTTTGCTGCAGGCGGAATTGCCACACCAGCTGATGCTGCTCTTATGATGGAACTGGGAGCTGACGGAGTATTCGTAGGTTCGGGTATCTTTAAATCAGAGAACCCTGAGAAATTTGCAAGAGCGATTGTAGAAGCGACTACTCACTACCAGGATTACAAGTTGATTGCAGAGCTTTCAAAAGAGCTTGGTGTAGCTATGAAGGGTGTAGAAATTGCTTCTATTTTACCTGAAAACCGCATGCAAGACCGTGGATGGTAAGGTGTGATTCTATGTTGAACATCGGTGTATTAGGACTTCAAGGTGCCGTCAGAGAGCATGTGCGTTCCATTGAAGCCTCAGGTGCCAACCCCATCGTCATCAAGCGTGTGGAGCAGCTGGAGGAGATTCAAGGACTGATCATGCCCGGTGGGGAAAGTACGACGATGAGAAGGCTGATTGATCGCTATGGATTTATGGAGCCGTTAAGACAATTTGCTGCGGATGGTAAGCCGATCTTTGGAACGTGTGCAGGCTTGATTCTCTTGGCGAAGCATATCGTCGGGTACGATGAGCCTCATTTAGGAGTAATGGATGTGACGGTGGAACGTAATTCCTTCGGCCGTCAGAAAGAGAGCTTTGAAGCGGATCTTTCCATTGCCCATGTAGGGGAAGGATTCAATGCCGTCTTCATTCGTGCACCACACATCGTGGAAGCGGGAGAAGATGTTGAAATCCTGGCGAAACATGATGGACGCATCGTCCTTGCCAGGCACGGACAGTTCCTCGGTTGTTCCTTCCATCCTGAATTGACAGAGGATCATCGTTTGACTGCATTCTTCGTCGAGATGGTGAAGGAAAGCATGGAAAAAACAATCGCATAATTCTATTGCAAAATGGAAAACATTGTAGTAGATTATGAAATAACCAATAAAAATTTAAATCGTTGATAGGAATTAGTAGTAAAGAAGGCTTGCCTAAGAGAGTCGATGGCCGGTGAGAATCGATGCAAGAGCTTTACGAATCCATCCTTGAGTGAAGTACTGAATGAAGTAGGTATTTTCGGTGATTCCGTTACCATCTCTTAAGAGGAAGATGCTCTGCGTCTTCAATTAGGGTGGCAACGCGGAAACCTCCGTCCCTTTTACCAGGGATGGGGGTTTTTTATTTTTTTATAAAAAGGAGAGAAAGAACATGTTAGACATTCGATATTTACGTAACAATCTGGAAGATGTAAAAGCGCGCCTACAGCACCGCGGTGAAAATTTGGAGGACTTCGGCAAGTTTGAAGAGCTTGATAAAAGAAGAAGAGAACTGCTTGTGGAAAGTGAAGAGTTAAAGAGCAAGCGTAATGAAGTGTCCCAACAAATCGCGGAGCTTAAGAAAGAGAAAAAAGATGCTCAGGACATGATCGTGGAAATGCGTGAAGTCGGGGCAATGGTAAAAAAATTAGACGATGAATTAAGAGGTATCGAAGAAGAATTAGAACGCATTCTTCTATCTATTCCTAACATTCCTCATGAGTCTGTACCTGTTGGTGAAACAGAAGATGACAATATTGAAGCACGTAAATGGGGAGAAGTCAGGGAATTTGATTTCGAAGCACAGCCCCACTGGGATGTTGCCACAGGACTTGGAATCCTTGATTTCGAACGTGCAGGGAAAGTGACGGGTAGCCGTTTCGTTTTCTATAAAGGACTTGGAGCAAGACTTGAAAGAGCTCTCATCAACTTCATGATGGACCTTCACATGGATGAGCATGGCTATACAGAAATGATTCCTCCATTCCTTGTAAACAGAGCGAGCATGACTGGAACTGGTCAGCTTCCTAAGTTTGAAGAAGATGCGTTCAGAATTGAAAGTGAAGACTATTTCTTAGTCCCGACTGCCGAAGTACCTGTGACGAATTATCATCGTGATGAAATCCTGAAGGCTGATGAACTGCCGGTAAGCTATGTCGCATACAGCGCAAACTTTCGCTCTGAGGCAGGATCTGCAGGACGTGATACTAGAGGTTTGATCCGTCAGCATCAATTCAACAAGGTTGAGCTTGTCCGCTTTGTTAAGCCTGAAGATTCTTATGATGCTTTAGAGGAGTTAACAGGGCATGCTGAAAAAGTACTTCAATTACTTGGTCTGCCATACCGCGTATTGTCTATGTGTACAGCGGACTTAGGTTTCACTGCAGCCAAGAAATACGACATTGAAGTATGGATCCCGAGCTACGGAACGTACCGTGAGATCTCTTCTTGCAGTAACTTTGAAAGCTTCCAGGCGAGACGTGCCAACATCCGTTTCAGAAGAGAGCCAAATGCGAAACCTGAACATGTGCATACATTAAATGGATCTGGTTTAGCGATTGGCCGTACAGTAGCCGCAATCTTGGAAAACTACCAGCAGGCAGATGGCAGCGTCATCGTTCCAGAAGCCCTGCGTCCGTATATGGGTGGAGTAGAAGTCATAAAGTAAAGGTTTTTCAGCCAGTCAAAAGAAGTCTCACGGGTATTTGTGAGACTTCTTTAAATTTATTTTAGAAATATCCTTGACTCCATTTGGTCACCATGATATTATTATTCTTGTCGATACGGAGGAATACCCAAGTCCGGCTGAAGGGATCGGTCTTGAAAACCGACAGGGGTGTAACAGCCCGCGGGGGTTCGAATCCCCCTTCCTCCTCCATTGATTTTTTTATAACCATAGCGCATAAACATTGGAGATAGAATTCGTTACATTTTATGTAACGAATTTTTTTATTATGTGGGCGTGACTGATGGCCCCGGTCCATTTACTTAAGGTTTCGAATGTCTTCTCTTAAATGGGTACCCTGTGTATGATTCAGCACTCCCATATTTGTTATATGCATCCGTGCTTCTTCATCCCCGAGCAAATAGATCTTCGCATAGATATCCCTCATCGATTGATCATACCGATCATCTTCAGGTGAATTGTGGTATTGACGAAATGGAACCTGTGCTCGTCTCATGGTCGACATGTCATCATCATAGTTCTCGTTAAAAAGCATTTTCAGCTCGTTTACTTCCGTAGGAGTGGCAGATATGCGAAAGCTGGGGCTTGCGCTTTGATTCGGGTCCTGCAAGATGTCTCCGCTGCTGATATCTACAAAATATATTTGTTTCGTTTCCATGATTTTTTCATCTCCTTAATTCAATGATTGTTTTTACATATACCTCTTTTCGAATGGAAATAAACGGATGTATCACTTTAAAGAAGCGAGTAGTAGTTGATTTCCGCTCCAATCAACCCTCGGAACATACTCTTACTAAAGTTTCATCAGCAGCTACTATTTTTTAAAAGGGCTGTTTTCCCAAAGATTGTTGCTATTTGCATCCAAACTTAGATTTACGATGCTCTGTCATTTAGGTTGTGGTGCAGGAGGGTGAAGGGAACTGCTCCGCCTTCCACGGACGTTCGGCCGAGCCTCCTCAGCAAAAAGCGCTTCTGGGGTCTCGGCACGCCCGTTTTCCGTAGGAGTCTACGCAGTTCCCTTCACCCTCTAACGTAGTAAGTAGTTGACAGAGCAAAAGGGTATGTGACCATCAGTTTAAAAGAGTAAAGGACTATGAAATAAAATCAGTCGCGGCAACGAATGAAAAAGCAGTTGCATATGCAATCTCCACATTTCCTTTGTGATAGTCAAACTTTTCGTCAGTTGATTCTCGCTGCAGGTGCTCGACTCCTGCGGGAAACGCTGGACAGCACGAAAAGCGGAGGCGGCTCGTTCAGCTCCGACAAGCATAAGATGAATGGGCTAAGAAGGCGTTCTTTTGCCTTCTTGGACCATTTAGCTTATGACCTCGAGGGGCTAGCCGCCGTAGCTGGACAGGTGAGACCCCGCAGGCGAAGCCGAGGAGGCTCACCGCCAGCCCCGCGGAAAGCGAGCACCTGTAGCGGAAATCAACCGCCACTCGCTACATCCAAAAGCAACAATGTTTACGAAAAAAACCTTTAAAAATAATAAAAGAGACTACTTTTTCCATATAGGATTAAGTAGTCTCTTTTATATATTCAGCTCTTCAACATTCTCGTCTGTTCAATGAAATACCCGATTCTTTCAACGATCGGCTCGATAGAGTTTTGGTCGTTGACGAGATCGTATTCGCTGATGTCGAGTCTTAGGACCGGACATGCGTTAAAGGAATTGATCCAGTTTTCGTAGCGTTCGTGCATTTCTTCCCAGTAGGCAACAGGTGTTTGCTGTTCCATCGGGCGACCGCGTTCACGGATGCGATCCACGACATTATCGATGGATCCTTCCAGATAGATCAACAGGTCAGGGTGTGGGAAATACGGTGTCATGACCATGGCATCGAAAAGGCTTGTATATGTTTCATAATCGATTTCACTCATATTTCCTTTTTCATAATGCATGCGGGCGAAGATGCCTGTATCTTCATAGATGGAGCGGTCTTGAATGAAGCCGCCGCCATATTCGAAGATTTTCTTCTGCTCTTTGAAGCGTTCTGCCAGGAAATAGACTTGAAGGTGGAAGCTCCAGCTTTTGAAGTCTTGATAAAATTTATCGAGATATGGATTCGTATCCACTTTTTCAAATGACGTGCGAAAGTCTAAGGCGTTGGCCAATCCGTTCGTCATGGTGGATTTCCCGACACCGACCGTTCCGGCGATGGTGATCACGGCATTGTTCGGGATCCCGTATTTAGTGCGAAGATTCATGATAGTGAACTCCTTTTTTTAGTGTAGTTTCTAATTGAGTAAGAATATGATCCAGATCCTCTTTATTCTGAACGAAGTCTACGTGGTCACCATTATAGCGAAGAACAGGGATATCCGGGTGTGTTTCTTCAAATGTATTCATATACTCTTCATAATCAAGGGATAATTGCTTCAGATACAGCGGGCTGATTTTCTTTTCGAAATCCCGACCTCTTTTTTCAATTCGCTTCAGGAGTGTATCTAAGCCTGCGTTCAAGTAAATGACCACATTGGGTCTCGGCATATCTGTTGTCAGGATGTCATAGATATTGAGGTATTTCTTGAATTGCTGTTCATCCTTCAACGTGCGTTTTGCGAAGATGATGTTTTTAAGAATATGATAATCTGCTACGACAGATTTGTTCTGAGATAGGTAGTGTTTCTCGATATCTTCCAGTTGTTTATATCGATTGCATAAGAAAAACATCTCTGTTTGGAAGCTCCATTCTTCAATGTCATCATAAAATTTATCTAAGAATGGATTCTCATCTACGATTTCTTTTAAAAGATGAAATTGAAAATGATCGGAAATCGCTTTTGCAAGAGAGGTTTTTCCTATTCCAATCGGGCCTTCAACGGTAATGAAAGGAATGCGCCCCATTAATTGTCCTCCTCATATTACGGCAGTTTTCTCAATAATAATGTAAAAAATTACGACAGGAATTATTGTAACACAATATATGGATGGTTTGTTCAGCATATTTCCCGTGGTAGAGAAAACCATCCTGTCATTATATCGGCTTTCTGTAAGGAGATTTTATGTAAACGCAAATAAAAAGCTGAAGGATGGGTGTTTATAGATTTACCCATCCTTCAGCTTCTATTAATTATCTTTTGACGACGTTAAAATTGTCGGAAATTAACAACCAGTTTTGAGGGAAGGAGAGACCGAGTTTCCAGTAGCTCATCCCCCTCAATTTCAATTCTTTCATAAGATCGAATTTAGCCTGGATACTACGTGCATCCTCAAACCAGACTTCATGATCTTTTCCGGTGTTTGCATCACGGTACTTGAAGAAAGGTGCCTGTGCTTTCTGATCATAGTCGATTTTGACATTATTATCAGCGGCAATCTTAATGGCTTGCTGAGGACTGATGGCTTTCGCTGTACTTCCCTGTACAAAGGGTAGGGTCCAGTCATAACCATATAAATTCTGCCCCATGAGAATTTTGGATGGCGGCATTTCAGACACGGCGTATTCAAGGACTTCCCGAACCGGTCCAATCGGAGAGACCGCCATGGCAGGACCGCCGCTGTAACCCCATTCGTACGTCATGATGACGACGAAATCGACAATCTCACCATGTGCTTTATAATCATGCGCCTCATACCATTTCCCTTTCTGGTCCGCACTGGTCTTAGGGGCCAGGGCGGTGGAGAGGAGCCATCCTTCCTGATTGAAACGCTTTTTTGCTTTTCGTAAAAATTGGTTATATGCTTCCTTGTCCTGTGGACGCAGATATTCAAAGTCGAAGTGGATATCCCTGAATCCATATTTCTTGGCGGTTTTGACGACGTTATCCAGGAATTTATTCTGGATGGCCTGATCGGTTAACAGAATGCGCCCCAGTTCATCACTGAATGTCCCATCTTCTTGATTGGTGATGGCCATCATCATGACATTATTATTGTTTTTTCCGGTTTGAATCAGATTTCCAAGTGGAGGCTCTTTCAAAGTACCGTCCCGTTTGGCTTGAAAGCTGAATGGAGCAAGGTAGGTCAGGTATGGGGCAGCTTCCTTGGCACTATCTTCAAGGTTTTGGGACACTTCTTTACCATAAGGCTCGACATATCCATTAAACTCCGCTTTCCCCTTTGGCTTCTGTGGAATGTATAAACGAAACCCCACCTGCAAAGGCTGGTTAGGAGATATTCCATTCACCCGCGCCAGTTCCTGATAAGGGACTCCTGTCTTCTGACTGATACTCCAGAGGCTATCACCGGGTTGAACAAAGTAAAAACTTCCTATGATCGGGATGACCAATGACTGGCCGATCACTAAGTTATCGGGATTCGGAAGTTCATTCGCATCCACTATATCTTTCACTGTTGACCCATACGCTTGGGCGATGCCAAATAAAGATTGGTTCGGCCGGACAACATGTATTTGCATAAACAAACCCTCCTCTATTTCATTCACTATAATCAGCCTATGAAATAGGAGGAATGAATATGTTTAGGCAAAAAAATTATAAGGTGCTTTCGGTTGGTTCAATATTCGCCTTTAAAACGTTTTTCATCATGGTCAAGGCGTAGTGGTTATCTTCTTCACTGACGGAGGCGATGGCGTCACCGGGCACCATCAGATTAAACTCTCTCATATACGCATCGTTGGCCGTGAAGAGGACGCAAATATTTCCTGCAATACCTGTAATGATCAGGTTTTTCACGGACAGATGATGAAGGAGAGTGTTTAAGGCAGTTCCATAAAAGGCGGAATGCTTCGGTTTGATAAGAAAGTAATCGTCTTCTGCCGGTTGGAGCGGGGTCATGATTGCATCGCTCACTTCGTTGTGACATTTCTTATAAATCTCTTTGTAATCTGCTTTCCAAAGCTCATAATGGTCGTTAATATAGATGGTAGGAAGCTGATGCTCCCTGCAATGATTACGAAGTGAGTTAATGGGATCGATAATATTGGCGGTGTGTTGTGCCAGGGTCTCCCCGTGTTTGAAATCAAATGGATTCATAATGTCTATGACCAGGAGAGCGGTATCGTTAGGTATCATATGTAAGCCCCTTTCTTTTATAGTTTGCTGTGAAAGGGGATATTTTATAAAGATAAGAGAAATAAATTTATGGGAGTACAGAATGGGTATGAGAGAAGAGCAGTTTATGAAAGAAGCATTAATAGAAGCAGAGAAAGCGGCGGCAATCCAGGAAGTTCCGATTGGGGCGGTGATTGTCATGGACGGCGAGATCATTGCCCGGGCACATAATTTGAGGGAGACGAGCCAAAATGCTATCACTCATGCTGAAACACTGGCCATTCAGGAGGCGTGTAAGAAGCTTGGCACCTGGCGACTGGAAGGTGCAGAGCTTTATGTTACACTGGAGCCGTGTCCGATGTGCAGCGGTGCCATCATCCTGTCCAGAATCGAGAAAGTCGTGTACGGGGCAAGAGATCCGAAAGCGGGTTGTGCCGGGACGTTAATGAACTTGCTTGAAGATGAACGCTTCAATCACCAATGTGAAGTAGTCCCCGATGTTCTTGCCGACGAGTGCGGCGGAATCCTTTCCCGTTTTTTTAAACATTTAAGGGAACGGAAGAAGGAAGAAAAGAAGAACAGGAATACGCGTCTGTAAATAACTTACAGCATTCTGCCATTGCTTTTTACCGTATATCCTAGTATACTTAATCTTGCGTCGCACTAATGACGCAACTAAATATGGTATCAATTTTGCCGTGCTAGGTGGGGAGGTAGCGGTGCCCTGTACTCGCAATCCGCTCTAGCGAGACCGAATTCCTTTCTGAGGCTCGCACTCTGTAGGGCCTGCCTCAAGTAAGTGGTGTTGACGCCTGGGTCCTGCGCAATGGGAATCCATGAACCATGTCAGGTCCGGAAGGAAGCAGCATTAAGTGGAAGCTCCCATGTGCCGCAGGGTTGCCTGGGCCGAGCTAACTGCTTGAGTAACGCCTATGGATGCTTGTCGACGAAAGGTGCACGGCAGTTTAAATTATATACAACCAACTCATCCATTTTCGGATGAGTTTTTTGTTTTTATTACGGTGTGATGTTGATACTGAAATGATCTTCGGTTTTCTTTGTAAAAGGGATTTAGATTACGTTATAATAGAGACATTACAGTACATAAAAAAGAGGGGGGAGTATTTTGGCATATCAAGCTTTATATCGTGTGTGGCGTCCTCAGTCATTTATTGATGTAGTGGGACAGCAGCATGTAACGAAAACGTTGCAAAATGCCCTCCTTCATCAGAAGATTTCCCATGCCTATTTATTCTCGGGACCAAGGGGGACAGGGAAGACGAGTGCGGCAAAGATCCTGGCCAAAGCCGTTAACTGTGAGCGTTCACCTGTAGCGGAACCTTGTAATGAGTGCGATGCGTGTAAAGGGATCACGGACGGTTCGATCCCCGATGTCATTGAAATCGATGCGGCTTCCAACAACGGGGTGGAGGAAATCCGGGACATCCGGGACAAAGTCAAATATTCTCCAAACGTAGTGGAATATAAAGTCTACATCATAGATGAAGTCCATATGCTGTCCATCGGAGCATTCAATGCGCTCCTGAAAACGTTGGAGGAACCGCCTAAACACGTCATATTCATACTGGCGACGACGGAGCCCCATAAGATTCCCCTGACGATCATATCCCGTTGTCAAAGGTTTGACTTCAAGCGGATCACTGCGATGGATATAGTGGGAAGAATGAGTCATATCGCTACCGAGTCTGGTGTGAATTTTGAAGAGAATGCCCTGACGATCATTGCGAGGGCAGCTGAAGGTGGAATGCGTGATGCTCTCAGCCTGCTCGATCAAGCCATCTCCTTCAGTCAGGACAGGGTGACGGTGGAGGATGCCCTGACCGTAACGGGTGCCGTTTCCCAAGGTTATTTGAACACGCTGGCGAAAGCGATCCTTGAAAGGGATGTCACGACCGGCTTAGGTGCCCTGGAAGAGCTCCTGTTTCAAGGGAAGGATCCGGCAAGATTCGCGGAAGACTTCATTCTTTATTTCAGGGATATGCTGTTATACCAAACGGCACCAAACCTTGAGGAATCCCTTGAAAGAGTCATGCTTGACGATGAATTCAAAGAATTGGCCGGACAAACCCAGCCTGCGCAAATTTATCAGTACATCGACGTCTTGAACCAGGCCGGACAGGAAATGAAGTTTACAAACCATGCCAGGATTTACCTGGAAGTGTCCATCGTCAAGCTTTGTCAGATGGAAGCACCGGCAGCGGCTTCTTCTCCTGAAGTGAACGAGATGATGAAGAAGATCCAGCTTCTTGAAAGAGAGATTGAGCAGTTGAAGGCAAACGGGGTTAAGGTACAGGCAGAGCCCGCCCAACAGACCGCGAAGAAACCGATCCGGGCGAAGAAAGGGTTCAGGGCTCCTACCGGTAAGATTCAGGAAGTACTCCGAACGGCCACGAAAGAAGACCTTAATCTCATCAAGAGCCGATGGGGAGACATGGTGGAAACGTTAAATCAACGCCAAATGCGTTCTCAGTCGGCACTATTAAATGATGCTGAACCTGTCGCAGCTACAAATGGCTCATTTGTGTTAAAATTCAAGTATGATATTCATTGTCAGATGGCAATGGAAAATCAAGCTTTCACATCAGCGATTGCTTCCATATTGGAAGAGCTTACAGGAAATAGCTACGCGGCTATTGGAATACCTGAAGATCAGTGGATGTCCATTAGAGAAGATTTCATCCGGAATTCCAAAACGGAGGACACAGAATCCGCCGGTGGGGATCAAGAAGAGGATTCTCTATTGAAGGAAGCTGAAAAGCTTGTCGGTATGGATTTAATAGAACTAAATGATTAATGCAGAAAAAATTAACTGGAGGTAATAGTTATGATGCGTGGAAATGGTAATATGCAAAATATGATGAAGCAAATGCAAAAAATGCAAAAGAAGATGGCGGAAGCTCAGGAGGAACTGGGTGAAAAGCAAATCGAAGGAACAGCTGGCGGTGGAATGGTAACGGTCGTTGTTTCAGGTCACAAACAAGTACTTGATGTGAAAATCAACGAAGAAGCAGTTGATCCGGATGACGTAGAAATGTTACAAGATCTTGTTCTTGCAGCGACAAACGACGCTCTGAAGAAAGCGGACGAATTAACGAACTCAACTATGGGTCAATTCACTAAAGGAATGAACCTACCGGGAATGTTCTAGGAGGCAATATCATGCACTATCCTGAGCCTATATCAAAGCTGATCGACAGCTTTATGAAATTGCCGGGAATCGGGCCGAAAACGGCGGCCCGCCTGGCATTTTTTGTTCTTAGTATGAAAGAGGATACGGTATTGGACTTTGCGAAAGCATTGGTCAATGCGAAACGGAACCTGAGCTACTGTTCCGTCTGCGGGCACATAACGGATCAAGATCCCTGCTATATATGTGAGGATCAAAGACGTGATCGAAGCATCATCTGCGTGGTGCAGGACCCTAAGGATGTCATTGCGATGGAGAAGATGAAGGAATATAACGGTCAATATCATGTTCTTCATGGAGCCATTTCCCCTATGGATGGAATCGGTCCTGAAGACATCAATGTGCCGGACCTCATCAAGCGCCTTCAAAAGGATGAAGTCCAGGAAGTGATTCTCGCTACCAACCCGAACATTGAAGGGGAAGCGACAGCTATGTATATTTCGCGGCTTGTCAAACCATCCGGCATCCGGATCACAAGGATTGCCCATGGCCTTCCTGTCGGTGGAGATCTCGAGTATGCAGATGAAGTAACGTTATCGAAAGCCCTGGAAGGAAGAAGAGACGTATAACGAAGGAGAGGATACCTATGTTTTTCCGAAAAAAAGGAAAGCTGAAAAAAGAGTATGACCAATCCTTACTACACGTTTTAGACGAAACCAAGGATCATTGGAATCAGCAGCGTTCCATCGAAGAGATGAGTGTGGATTATAATTTGAATATCCATTGTCATTCTAAAATAGCAGAAGCAAAATATTTTTTTCTCTTCAGAGAAGCAAAACATAGAAAGATCGTCATAAAAAGGTAGACAACCTTCATATCCTTTCAATAAGAGACTTTTTATGTTCTATGTTGAGAGGAGAGAAGGGTATGAACCCAGTTATCGTCATCGCGGTGATCAGCGGTCTGATCGTACTGCTCTTAGCGACGGGGACCCCTATCAGGCCACTGAGGTTTGTGGGACAAGTTGCTATGAAGGTCATGATCGGAGCATTGTTTTTATTTTTCCTGAACGCCTTTGGCAGTCAGTACGGAATACATGTTCCAATTAATGTCGCGACCTCATCGATCTCAGGAATATTAGGTATTCCTGGGGTAGTGGGACTTACGGTGATTCAGATGTGGATTTTATAACGGTCAGTAGACTGATTGAAGAAGGGCAGTCGAGATTGTCAGGTAACGTTTCTTACCTGGATCTTGATTGCCCTTCTTCTTTATTTACTCAAAAACGTTTTTGGCATAACAACAGCTGTTACTACACCACGGGCGCATAAAGTTCCTTCTGCAAAGACTTCTGTTTCCACTTTAAACTTCTTCGGGTGAATTTCTTGAACTGTGCCTACCGCTTTTAATGGTACATCGTGAGGAGTCGGTTTCATGAAGTCGACTTGCAAGGATGCCGTCACGAATCGAGGGGGGGCTTGTCCATCTCCGACTTCCCCGCCATTTTTTTGGTGAAGAGCAATCGCGGCTGAACCAGTACCATGACAATCGATTAATGAGGCAATCAACCCGCCATACACAAATCCCGGCAAAGCCGTATGTTCAGGTTTTGGCGTGTAGATTGTGACCGTATGATCTCCTTCTACCCCTGTGCGGAAATGGTGCCCATCTTGATTTAATCGGCCACACCCATAGCACCATGCAAAGTCATCGGGATATTGGTCCTGGATGGCCCGGACAATTTCATTCATATATTGATCTCCTTTCAATTAAACCTTACTCTCTAGTAGTCTTCTATATGAAGGATCGAATTCCCTTCATTACTGAAAGAGGCTATATCTCCTTTACGAATTGGCTGAATTCAATTACTATTAAGGTAATTACTGATAATGAATATCAATATCGATTTTTATATACGAGGTGGAACACCATGAACTTAAGTCAAATTCAAAGGAACGAAACCTTTCACATATCTGACTTAACCGAGCTTCACCCATTTGTCAAGCGACGTCTAAAGGACATGGGAGTGGATAAAGGCAGTGAGGTAAAGGTCATCCGTTACTGTCTCTTTGGAGGTCCTTGTCTTTTGGAATGCTCAGGTCAACGGGTGGGAATTCGCAGAAAAGATACAGATTGTATTAAAGGGGAACGGATGTAATGGAAACAGCACTATTGGGTAACCCCAATACCGGTAAAACGTCATTGTTCAATCAAATCACCGGTTCATACGAATATGTAGGCAACTGGAGTGGAGTGACTGTAGATAAAAAGGTCGGTCGGATCAAGAATTCTGTTTCGTCATTGATTGACTTACCTGGCGTATATTCACTCAATCCTTTGTCCCATGATGAACGTGTGGCATCGATGGCTCTCCTCCAAGAAGAGGCAGGACAAATTCTGAATATCGTCAATGCCAATCAGCTTGAACGCAGTTTGTATTTAACGGTTGAACTGTTGGAAACAAATCTTCCGACCGTGATCGTTCTTAATATGATGGACATCGCTGAAAAACGGGGAATTAAGGTGAATGTCCCACTCCTCGGTAAGTTATTAGGGGTGAAAAGTTATTCAACCATCGCTCGAAAAGGAAGAGGCTGCGAAGAAATCATTCAGCTTTTGAAAGACAGCCCGTTAGAGCAGGCTTCACCTTTCGCACTTGATTACGGACCGGTAGTGGAAGACGCCATATCCAGGATCTTATCTGTTATGGGGAACGAAGAAGACCCGAAAAAACGCTGGATAGCCGTTCAGTATTTAATCGGCAATGAGTTAATTCAACAGACTTTGGATGAATCATACCCTGGACTTCAGGCTATGAAAGAAGAGGCTGAAATGCTTCTATTGAAAGAGAAGGGTCATTCTCTTGAAGAAACAATCTACACCACACGGAAATCATTCATCCACGATATTGCAGTCCAAGTGACAGTGGATGAAAAGAAACAGGATACCCTTCCTCTAACCGCATGGCTCGATCATATTGCAACCCACCCGGTCTTTGGCATTCCTTTTTTTCTGCTAATCTTATTTGTGGTATTTCAACTCACATTCGGTTGGCTTGGGTCACCTATTTCAGATGCCCTTGATGCATTCTTTACCGGACCTTTAACAACAGGGGTTCAATATCTACTGAATCAAATGGATGCACTTCCATTTATCCAGGCAGTGATCCTCGAGGGAATCATTGCAGGAGTCGGCGGGGTTCTTGTGTTTGTCCCGCAAATATTTATTCTGTTCTTCTTTATCTCCTTATTGGAGGATTCAGGATATATGGCACGGGTAGCGGTGGTAATGGACAGGCTGATGGAGTTCATAGGCTTAAATGGAAAGGCGTTTATTCCGTTGATCATTGGCTTTGGGTGTAATGTACCTTCCATTATGGCAGCACGTACGATCGAACAGCCTAAAGAGAGGTTATTGACCATTCTTATCTCACCATTTATGTCCTGTTCTGCCCGGTTATCCGTCTATGCCTTGTTTGTGGCGGCATTCTTTAGTGAACACCAGGCTATCATTGTACTATCTCTATATGTATTGGGAATTGTAGTCGCCATATTGGTAGCCAAGATCTTTTCGTTCTTTTTACAAAACGAGAAATCGTATTTCGTTATGGAACTTCCTCCTTATAATTTACCGCAGCCTGTGCAATTGCTCAGGAGTACATGGGATAAAGGGAAAGGATTTGTGCGTAAAGCGGGTACCTTTATCTTCGGTGGGACAGTATTCATTTGGCTTTTCTCTTATTTAGGACCTGGTGGAGCGGGTGTACCAATAGATGAGAGCTTCATGGCCATCGTCAGTGGGGTGTTTGCACCGGTCTTTGCGCCGCTCGGATTTGCTTCCTGGCAAGCGGTATCGGCCTTATTTACAGGTTTCTTAGCGAAAGAAGTCGTTGTTTCAACCATGAATATTCTTTATCATGTGCCAACAGGTGATACTTTGGCTAATTTACTTCCTCAATTCTATACACCGCTGGCAGCTTATACGTTTTTAGTGTTTATATTATTATATACACCTTGTTTAGCGACTGTTGCCATCATGAAAAAAGAAACTGGGAGTATGAAACTGACTCTATTATCGATTGTGTATTCTTTTGTAGTCGCCTATATCGTTGCTTTCATCGTATATAAAGCAGGTCAGTTCATTTTCTGATTGGAGGGTATGTCATGATTGTCAGTATCGTTCTGGGACTTCTGATTTTTGGATATGCCTCTTGGATGGTCTTTGCTTTCTTTAAAAAAAGCCGTCAAGGGAAATGCGGTACATGCGCTCTCAATAAAACATGCAAATCTGGATGCGCGACTGTAAGTCCCGATCAACGCCAGAATGTATTGAAAAATTAAATTTGCTTCATTGAAATTGATAGAGAAGTAGAAAAGGATCAGCTTCCTTAATAGGGGCTGGTCCTTTCTTTCATTTCCAACATATAACCTACCGGAAATTAATTCTCAAAAAATTAAACAATAGTATTGACTCAATAGGTAAAGAGGTGCTATTATATTCCTTGTCGCCAAAACAAGGCGGAAAACAAATTTCAAAAAAAGCTTGACGCTTTATGACGAAAAATGTTATATTTAAGAGGTGCTCAAGAGAGCCCGAAGTAATATTGAACCTTGAAAACTGAACAAAACAAGACAATACGTCAACGTTAATTCTAGATTTATTTTAAAGAGCTATTCAAACTTTTATCGGAGAGTTTGATCCTGGCTCAGGACGAACGCTG
>NZ_JAIVAT010000014.1 GCF_020172085.1 Rossellomorea aquimaris | reverse complement strand
AACTCTCCGATAAAAGTTTGAATAGCTCTTTAAAAATAAATCTAGAATTAACGTTGACGTATTGTCTTGTTTTGTTCAGTTTTCAAGGTTCAATGTGTAAGTGCTTCGTTTGAAGCGACTTGACCATCATATCAAGAATGCAATGTGTTTGTCAACAACTTTTTTGAAATGTTTTATGATCTCGCTGAATGTTGTTATGTAACCCGCTGCTCTCTTGCGACGGTTTTTAAAGTATATCAAGCTATTAGATATTCGTCAATAGATTTAATAGATTTAATTTAAAAACTTTCAAACCTCTCTATTAACCGTTCATCTTCCTACAAACAATATCGTCTTTTTCTTCTATATAAAAAAGAACCGGCTCGCACTCCTTGGAGGGCTGGCCGGTTCTTCCGAGAACATTAGTCGATCTTAATGACGTTTTCGTCGTTACGGTTCACGTTACCTGACTTCTCGATTGTCACTTGCTGACCTTCTTTAAGGTTCGTGAAGACAATCGGTGTCATGATGGAAGGAGCGTTTTCTTTGATGTAGTCTAGATCTACCTCTAGTAATGGTTGACCGGCTTCTACCTGGTCCCCTTCTTTTACTAAAGCTTCGAATCCTTTACCTTCCAGTTTCACTGTATCGATTCCAACGTGGATCAGTACTTCACGTCCTGCTTTGGATTCCAATCCGATGGCATGCTTCGTCGGGAATACGTTCACGACTTTACCTGTGATTGGAGAAACGATTGTTCCTTCAGTCGGTACGATCGCGAAACCGTCACCCATCATTTTGCCTGAGAATACTTGGTCAGGAACTTCTGTGATGTCTTTGATCTCACCTGTGATCGGAGCTACAAACTTTTCGTTGTTGCGCTCTGTTTGAAGTGCATCAGGGTTCACTTCTTCGATTTGTTGCTCTACTTCTTCGTTTGCGTTTGTTTCTACTTTACGTGGAGCTTTTCCACGGATGATGTCTTGCATTTGTGATTTGATTGTGTCTGATTTTGGTCCGAAGATCGCTTGAATGTTATCTCCTACTTCAAGGACACCTGAAGCACCCAGTTTTTTCAGACGTTTTTTATCTACTTGCTTCACGTCATTGACAGATACACGTAAACGAGTGATACATGCGTCTAAGTGAGCGATGTTTTCTTGTCCACCCATTGCTTCAAGGATGTTGTAAGGAAGATCGCCAGCTGAACTTGCAGGAGCGTCATCTTCATCTTCATCTACTTCTTCACGACCTGGAGTCATGAGGTTGAACTTGCGGATAGCGAAACGGAATCCGAAGTAGTAAATGAATGCAAACACGATACCTACCGGGATGACGATCCAGGCATTCGTTTGCGGGTTAATCAGTCCGAATAGAATGTAGTCAATTAAACCACCTGAGAATGTCATACCAATCTTTACATTTAACAGATGCATCGTTAAGAATGATAAACCTGCAAAGATACAGTGTATTCCAAATAGTACAGGTGCTACGAATAAGAATGAGAATTCAATAGGCTCTGTGATACCTGTTAAGAATGAAGTCAGGGCAGCAGATGCCATGATCCCACCTACAACTGCTTTACGTTCTGGCTTCGCTTCATGATAGATCGCTAATGCCGCTGCCGGAAGTCCGAACATCATGAATGGGAATTTACCAGTCATGAACGTACCTGCCGTCAGGTCTTGTACACCATCTTGAATTTGTTTCATAAAGATTGCCTGGTCCCCACGAACAACTTCACCAGCTGCTGACGTATAAGAACCGAATTCGAACCAGAATGGAGCATAGAAAATGTGATGTAATCCAAATGGAATAAGTGAACGTTCAATTACACCGAATACGAATGCTGCGAATGCTCTGTTTTCACCAAGCATAAAGTTTGAGAATGTGTTCAGACCATCTTGGATTGGTGGCCAAATTAATAACATTAATAATCCTAATACTACGGAAGATGCTGCTGTTGCAATTGGAACAAATCGTTTACCTGCGAAGAATCCTAAGTATGAAGGAAGTTCGATCTGGAAGAAACGATTGTACATGGTCGCTGCCAGGATACCGACGATGATACCGCCGAATACACCTGTTTGTAAGGTCGGGATACCGAGTACCAGTGCAAATGCAGGATCGACGCCTTCGCCCGTAACATCACCAATACCTAACCCTTCGACCGTACCCATTGTTACGTTCATGATCAGGAAACCAACGATAGCCGCTAAACCAGCTACCCCTTCTCCACCGGCAAGACCAATGGCAACACCGACTGCGAAGAGCAGTGCCAAGTTTCCGAAGATAATTCCACCCGCTTGTTCCATTACGCTGGCAACGGTTTCAACGCCGCCGTTATTAAGGAATGGAGCAATGTCTAGAAGCGTTGGATTTTGAAGCGCATTACCAAACGCTAGTAAAAGTCCGGCTGCTGGTAAAATCGCAACTGGAAGCATTAATGCTTTACCGACTTTTTGTAGTACACCAAAAGCCTTTTTAAACATGTGAGTTTCCTCCCTTTATTTTCATTTTCGACTAATTAGATGATTGCGCCTAACCAAACAAAAAAGGCATGAGAAAAGAGGATAATGAACGTATATGGATAGACTACCCCAAAATACACGTTTCAATTATCTTCTTCACTCATGCCTGATCGAATCAGTAACACGTAAGAAAGATAAGTACTTTAATTCACTTTATTTTGAATCCGTTGAAGATGCATCGTAAGGTATACTGCCTCTGCATCGTACACGGGTTTCTGCAATGTTTGCTGCATCATCTTAATCAGCTTCCAAGATAGATTATAGCAGACAGGGTATTCTTCTTTCAACAGTTTTGCAATTTTTTCTGGTTCTTCTACTCTTTCTCCCCGCAAAACCCGTTCAATCGTATAACGGATATGTCGTATGAGCCTCATGTAATCGACGCTCTCTTTATTGATTTCCACGTCCAGCTGCTGTTCGATCATCCCTATCAGGCGACTGATCAGCTGGGAATGCTGGTTCACTTCAGAAAGATCCTTGTTCATCATGGCACTGTGAATATGAAGGGCGATGAATCCCACTTCCCCTTCAGGCAAATGGACGTCGGTCATTTCGTTGATCATGCTGACGACTTCTCTCGCAATTTCATATTCAAAAGGATACAAAGTCCTTGTCTCCACAAGGAACGGATTCCGAATCTCCATCCCTCTCATCAATCGGTTTATTGCGAACAGGATATGGTCTGTAAGGGCGATGTGAATATGCTCGTTCAGGAATGAATTGGTTCTTTTTCTGATCAGCTCGATGGCAGAGATAATGACGTTTGACATGTCTTCATTTAGAAAAGGAAGAAGGTTTTTATACTGCTCCTGCTCTTTTTCCCCTTTTAGGACAAACATCTTTTCTGCAATATCGTTTTGGATGGGATCATCCTTTTTCCGGTTGAATCCTATCCCCTTCCCGATCAGCACGACCTCTCCGTAGCTTTCATGAACGGCTATCAATACGTTGTTATTCAAGACTTTTTTCACATTTAAAGTAGACATACTCAATTCTCCCTATATATTCGACCATTTTCGACACAACCTGTTTTCATGATTTTAACGAAAACTGACCCTTTTTTCAATTCTAATTTCTTACCTTAGTACTACCTTCTCTACCTTTGTTGTCATTCCCTTTATTTATATTCTACACTTTTTTCGATAAAAATCAGAAAGAAGCTGATCTGGAATCGATCAGCTTCTCATTATCGGTACCTATTTTATACTAGGAAGATGAAGTACAGGACAAAGATCACAAACAAGAAATACATGATTGGATGAATTTCTTTCGTGCGACCTTTCATGATCATCGTGATCGGGTAGAAAATAAACCCGATGGCGATACCTGTTGCAATGCTGTACGTAAGCGGCATGGCAACAATCGTCAGGAATGCCGGTACAGCTACCTCGAATTTTTTCCAGTCGATTTCACCTAATGATGATACCATCAGCACCCCGACAATAATCAGGGCCGGCGCCGTCACAGCCGACGTGATGACGGCAAGTAACGGGAAGAAGAAAATCGATAGGACGAACAGGATGGCCGTGACAACGGATGCGAATCCAGTCCTCGCTCCTGCTGCAACCCCTGCAGATGATTCAATATAAGATGTTGTTGTAGAAGTTCCCAAGATGGCTCCGACTACTGTGGCACAAGAATCTGCGAATAATGCTTTACCTGCACGTGGTAATTTGTTGTCTTTTATCAGTCCAGCCTGGTTCGCCACTGCCACCAGTGTACCGGCTGTATCAAAGAAATCGACGAATAAGAACGTCAGGATGACCACAAGCATTTGAATGGTAAAAATACTGCCTGCATCATTAAATAATGGCTCAAGAGCCGCTCCGAAAGTCGGTGCAAGACTTGGTGCTGAATCTACTACCCTTTCCGGTGTATCGATCAGACCTGCAATCATTCCGACGATGGCCGTTACGACCATCCCGATGAAAATTCCACCTTTGACGCCTCTTGTCATCAAAATAACTGTAATGATGATTCCGAAAATAGCAAGTAATGTCGTTCCTTTTGTTAAATCACCAAGCCCGACTAGTACGGCATCGTTGTTTACGATGATTCCCGCATTTTGAAAGCCGATGAATGTAATGAACAAACCGATACCGGCTCCAACAGCGTATTTTAATTCGGCAGGGATTGAGTTAATGATCTTCTCCCGGATGCCGGATAATGTCAATGCAATGAAGATCAATCCTGAAATCAACACTCCCGTTAAAGCAGATTGCCATGGTACACCCATCGTTAGTACGACCGTGTATGCGAAGAAGGCGTTCAAGCCCATCCCCGGTGCCAAAGCGATCGGATACTTGGCGATCAATCCCATGATCAATGACCCGATGGCAGCAGCTAAAGCTGTAGCGACAAACACTGCACCATAATCCATCCGCATGCTGTCCGGAAGATCCGGTACGGATTGAAGGGTTAACGTAAGCGGGTTAACAATTAAGATATAGGCCATCGATAGGAATGTTGTCAGTCCCCCGATGATCTCCCTTTTATAATTCGTTCCTAACTGGTCAAACTGAAAGAAATTCCTCATTCTCTTACTCCTCCTATAGAGTCGTCGTAAAAAATAAAAAAACCTCGAACTACCAGAGTTCAAGGCTTTGACTGTTAAGATCAAGATCAATAAGGAACCAACGTATGGCCCTATCATCCATCACCTCGTAGTCAAGCCATTTACGGTAGCTTGGTAGAAACGCTCGGGCCCTATTCCCGAAATTATACGACGTAATACTTTTATAATGTTTTGTTATGATTACAGTACTATTGTACCAACGGGAATTCAGTCCGTCAACAGAAAATACGAACATTATTTTAATTTCTTGATATAATGTTCGTTTAATACAAAAAACGACAGGCATTCTTCCGTTTGTCGAATGGAATCGATCTGGAAGAAGCCTGTCAGTTTTTCACTCAAACCTATTTCATTATTCCCACTCGATTGTTGCAGGTGGCTTACTCGTCACATCATACACCACGCGGTTGATATGATCGACTTCATTTACGATGCGTGTTGATATTTTCTCCAATACGTCCCATGGGATACGCGCCCAATCTGACGTCATACCGTCAATGGAGGTAACTGCACGGATTCCGATCGTGTAATCATATGTCCTCGCATCCCCCATAACACCGACACTACGGATATCAGGCAGGACAGTGAAGTATTGCCAGATGTCACGATCAAGGCCGGCTTTCTTGATTTCATCACGGAGAATGTAATCAGACTCACGGACGATTTCAAGTTTCTGTTCAGAAATTTCACCAAGGACACGGATACCAAGACCAGGTCCCGGGAATGGTTGGCGCCACACAATTTCATCTGGAATACCCAGTTCAGAACCTAATGCACGCACTTCATCTTTGAATAAAGTGTTCAATGGTTCAATCAGAGTGAACTGCATATCTTCAGGAAGCCCGCCGACATTATGGTGAGACTTGATCGTCTGCGCAGTTGCCGTACCACTTTCAATGATATCTGTATATAACGTACCTTGTGCAAGGTATTCGATGCCTTCAAGCTTCGTTGCTTCATCATCAAACACATAAATGAATTCATTTCCGATGATCTTGCGTTTTTGCTCAGGGTCGGATACACCTTTTAATTTATTTAAGAAACGATCCTGTGCGTCCACTTTAATGACGTTCATATTAAATCCGTCAGCGAATGTCTTCATTACGCTATCCGCTTCCCCTTTACGAAGAAGGCCGTGATCGACGAAGATACATGTCAGTTGATCGCCGATGGCTTTGTGGATCAACACGGCCACGACAGAAGAATCGACTCCTCCGCTCAATGCACAAAGAACCTTTTTGTCTCCAACTGTTTGGCGGATTTTGTCCATTTCCATTTCGATGAAGTTCTCCATGGACCAGTCGCCAGTACATCCACACACTTCGAATACGAAGTTCTTCAACATTTCGTTTCCATGCACCGAGTGACGCACTTCAGGGTGGAATTGAACCGCATATAGGCCTTTTTCTTCATTACTCATAGAAGCAATCGGGCAAGATGGATTCGTTGCATTCACATCAAAGCCTGCTGGAGCTTCAACGACTAAATCCCCGTGGCTCATCCAAACGACTTGTTCTTCAGGCAGGTTCGAGAATAATTTTGACTGCTTCTCGATGTTGATGGCAGCTTTTCCGTACTCACGGTGCTTCGCGCGTTCTACCTTACCGCCAAAGTGCATCGTCATCAACTGCATGCCGTAGCAAATTCCGAGAATCGGAATATCCAGGTCAAAGATACGCTCATCACAACGGAACGAATCTTCACCGTAGACACTATTCGGTCCACCGGAGAAAATGATTCCCGTTGGATTCATCTCCTGAATTTCTTCAAGGGTAACTGTATGCGGGTGGAGCTCACTATAAACACCAAACTCACGAATTCTTCGCGTGATTAATTGATTGTACTGACTTCCAAAGTCCAAAACGACGATCATTTCTTGATTGTGCAATTCTTCTTTACCAAGCATTCAGTTCACCTCTTCAGTTTATTTACCTTATACTATCTATTGTTGTTAGCATTCCAAAAAATATAAAAAAAACTAGACTTCGCCTTAAAAAAAGGCAGAATTCTAGTTTTTTTGCATACACGGATGTCAACTTAGAACACTGCCTTCATAGTCCAGTCATTTAAGGTGACCGGGTAGATACTTTCGAACCGTATTATCGAGGATATACGAAGGATGCTAACGAACGCTATTTGAATTTGACATCATTTTATACTTTGTGGTCTACCGGGTCAACCGGTTGTCCTTTTAATTAAATTTTCCCATAATTCCCTCATCTTCACCCAATCTTCTGATGTAGGCTTCTGACCATACAGAACCCGTTCATAATTATTCGTCAGACTGGTCATTTCACGGGTACCGAAGAAGGAATCGATGTATCTGGAATACCCCCGTAATGTTTGGCCGTCTTCCAATCTCAGTCCGTACCTTTCCAACTGTTTCATGAGAGACAGATAGGCGTCAGAGAATACATCATCCGACGATTTCCTGCGGTAATAGAAAATCAGGACATACGGCATCCATCGTCTTCTCACAAGGTATAAAGCAACCGCAATGATGATCAAGAGAATGGCACCCATCACAATTTTGCCCCAGTTGTCCACGACAAATGACTTTAGGTCCTCCCAAAGCTTGGATATAGAAAAACCATCACCGGAAGAGGCAGTATCTTCTTCAGGCTGTAAAGGTTTTTTTGGAGTCTCCTTTTGCTCCGGTAAAGGGACTTCATTCTTCTCTGAATCAGGTACATCCAGGTCATACTGATAAGATACGTTGTTACTGAAGCCGACTGTCGGCTCAAACGGAACCCACCCCACTTCTGGGAAGAAGACCTCTACCCACGAGTGGGCATTGTTGTTTGATACTTCGTAAAGCTTGTACTTCGAATCCACCTGTCTGCTGTATTCCCCCTCTGTATAGCCTTTTGTCCATCTTGCCGGGATTCCCAGAGAACGGACAAGCACTACCATGGAAGAGGAGAAGTTATCACAATAGCCGCGCTGTGTTTCAAAGAGGAACTGATCCACGTAATCCTGCCCTTCTTCAGGAACGGGTACGTCGAACTGATCGTATACATACGCTTCTTTTGAAAAGTATTGTTCGATCGCCCTTACCTTGTCATACCAATTATCTTCTTCCGACGTGATCTCAACGGCCAAGTCCTTGACCCGTTGAGGAGTCGTCTCGGGCAGCTGGGTGTATCGATCGACAAACTCGGGTACCTGCATGATTTCCTGCTCTTCATTCGCCGCCTTCATCTTTTTCTGGGAATAGGATGGGGAACGGTAGGAGAGCTCATATTCTTCAAGCTTGACGGTTTCATCGGATCCCTTATAGCTTGTCACTTTTTCATCGATAGGATTAAAGCTGAAATACCCCTTATCATTTCCATTTATCGCCTCCACCCCATATGGATAGACGACATGGGAATACTTGCGCTCTACCATGACTTTTTCACTTTCAAGGTCCCGCTCTTCATCCGATTCCGGCGAGGGAATGGGAACCTTTTTCCCTGGGTCGAACGGAAGGGATTTCTCCTGTTCATCCGGGATGGACTGTTTCCACCCCTTCCCGGTGTACAAATCCTTTGATTCAATCTTCCAATAATGTTCCCTTGTCACCTCAGCATTAAATACGACAGTCGGATCACCGACAAAGGGCCCCCCCAGTTTCGTGTCATCGGAATCGTAGCCAATCTTGTTCACCCCGCTGCCACCTGCATCCTCAGAGAAGGACTGGAGATAAGGGACCGGGTCCGGCCAAATGGGATCTGCTTTAGGCGCTGCAAAGGCAACGACCGAACTGACCCCGAGCATCACCGTCAGCGGAACAATCCAGCGATGACGGCTCATTTTGGAACCACGTAGATTCTCTCTTTGCACCAGTCTTTCAAGCGCCAACAACCCCATGAGAAGAAAGCCGAAAATGACGACTCGTATAATGGAGCTGTCTCCCTCATAAACCGTAAAGGTGTCAATCAGACACACATAAGCGACCGTCATCACATAAAAAAGTAGAATCGTTTTCCGAACCGATATCCAATAATGAATCAAGTACGTCATCAGCCACAGGAGCACGAAAAACAATAAGCTTCTGTATTCAAAAGACAAACTCGGCCACTCACGACCGAGGGTCAATCCGAGATTCACCCATACATCGTGGCTGAACTTCATGAACCACCCAAGACCCAGGAAGGAACCGGCATAATACAATACATGCAGACTGTAAAGGATAAAAAGGATTTTCACCGACGCCGTAATCAGATAATGAATCCTGAAAAAAGACAGGGCGAGGGACAGGGCGATAAAGACAACAAAATACGTCAAACTGGCTGTGTCCGTCACTACCTTAAGGGGCTTTAACCACTCCCACAAAAGTAAAAATCCAAGCAAATAAACCATGAACTTAAAATAGGAGTTCGCTGTAACATGTCTCATGCCCGCTTCACCTCCAGAAAGGCGGATGAGAAATCACCTTCGTAGCACACTTTTAACCGGATGCCCCTGGAGGAAGCATAGGCTTTCAGCGATTTCTCTTCTGCCGTGTACGCCTCTCCCACTCTTTTCACCAAAAAGATGACAACGGAGCTGTTCCGCTTCGCATACTCATTCACGCTCATAATCATTTTTTTCGAAACGGAGGAGGTCACGAAGAGGACCGCTGCTGATTGAGAATAGTTCAATCCCGCTCCCTGCAGGACCTTCCCTAAAGCAAAACGACTGTCCTGCCTCACTTTAGCCAAATGATAATTCAGCTGACTCAAGTGCTCATCACCGCCGCGGATCGGAAACGAAACATGATCTTCACCGATCGACACAAGGCCGACCTGCGCCCCTTTCTTTACGATGGAACGGATCATAGATGCCGTAAAGGTCACCATCGCTTCAAATGCCGGAGAAGCCTCCCGATCGAGGACGATAAGGACATCATGTGATTGCCGCTCTTCAAACTCCTTTGTCATCAGTTCATTCGTTCTGGCAAAGGTTTTCCAATGAATCCACGAAAAACGGTCCCCCGGCTGATAATCACGAATACCGGTCGCCATCGTCGTGTCCTTTTGGATCTTCACATTCGAAGTGGTCATCCCTTGATCATACCGATTCTCCAACGGACGATATGGGACATCGACGATTGAAGGATAAACGAGGAGTTTGTCCACGCAATCCACCGTCGCTTCCTTTTCGAAAACACCAAAGAAATCACCTGTTTTGAACCGCACATTAGAGAAAATATGCTCTCCTCGGGGAAGTTCATCCACATAATAGGTGAGATTGATCCGTTTTCTGAATCCAGGATGGATCATCGCCTTCGCCTTTTGGAAACCCGAATGATGAAAGACCGAATCGGTCACCACATCCTCCATTACCATGTAAAACAAGGGAAAGGGGATCTTACGGGACAGGGTGATCGTCACCTTTAATTCATCCCCCGCTTTATACTCCGCCGATTCAAAGCTCCTCTCTACATAAAACTCCGAAAGAGGGTATAAGAAAACCAACACGGAATAAAGGGCAAACGGCAAAAAGCTATAAAATAAAAACCAGCTCACAAACCCACCTTGGAACATCGCATACGAAAACGTCACCCCCATCAAGAGGAGCAAAAGCAAAAACTTCACAAGTGGTTTTAATAATCGAAGTTTCGTCTTCATCTATCTCGCAATCCTTTGGACAGGAACTGGTATGCGAGCCATGACTCTTTCCACCACTTCCTCAGGAGTGATCCCTTCATACCTCGCTTCAGACTTCATAATAATACGATGTGAGAATACGTATGGCGCCAGGAATTGGACATCATCAGGAACCACATAATCCCTGCCCCTTAAATAAGCATACGCCTGACATGCCTTCATCAACGCAATCGATCCACGCGGGCTCGCACCAAGGTATACATTGGCATGGATCCTTGTACGATTCGCAATTTCTACGATATATTTCTTGATAGTGTCGTCCACCAATACTTCCTTCACATCCCCTTGGATATATCTCAATTCCTCAAGGGTCATCACCGGCTCCAATTCATCGATCGGCGGAGTACGCTGTGCGCGGTGAAGAACTTCCATCTCTTCTTCCGGTTCCGGATACCCCATCTTCATCTTCAACAGGAATCGGTCCAACTGTGCTTCCGGAAGCGGATAGGTCCCTTCATACTCAATCGGATTCTGGGTCGCCATAACGAAGAAAGGCTTATCCAGCTTCCGGGTCATCCCGTCAATCGTCACGCTGCTTTCTTCCATACCCTCAAGCAAAGCAGACTGAGTCTTCGGTGATGTACGGTTGATCTCATCCGCCAAAATGATATTCCCCATGATTGGTCCCGGCCTGAACGTGAATTCCATTTCTTTCGGATTATAAATCGATACACCGATCACATCCGATGGCAATAAATCCGGCGTAAACTGAATCCGCTTAAAGCTTGCCCCAACGGATTTGGCCAACGCACGGACCATCATCGTCTTCCCTACACCCGGAACATCCTCAAGCAGTACATGCCCACCGGCAAGCAAGGAAACAATGCTCAGTTCCGCCACCTTTCTCTTTCCAATCATGACTTTCTCTATATTATCAATGATACTTTGTAACTTCGGATTCACCATTTCATGTGACATCGTACCCCTCCTGAATGATTCATACTCTTCTATAACTATTACTACTTTCGTTTAAAAAGTCGAAAATCCTCTATAAATTGGTAAATTCATATAGAAATTTTAGGGAATTGGTAGGAGATAGGGTGCTTATGAGGGTGGAGAGCTGCATTTTTTGTCGAAATAAAAATAAGCCTCCTTTAAATACAGGAGGCTCTATATAAGGAATACACAGATTAATATTTTTCCAACTTCTCCGTTGTTCTTCCACCAACCCTAAATGGAGTTGTCAATTCTTCCAAATCTCTTCCTTCTCCCAAAAACTTATTTACATACTCATCCCCGGGGACACTCCCTACATCTTTTTCAGTCATATATATCGGAATGCCATGAAATCTTATTCTATCAATCCAACCATCCAATTGATTTTGCACTTCTATATCAAATATCCTAAAATCCTTTTCTCCCTCATTATCCCAAACAATTATAATCCTCGCCCCGATAATACGCGGGCTTCTTATGGCATTACTGGTATTCGGTATATACCTTAATGTATGACCGATGATTACTTGATCCATTTGATTATAAGTAATCATCTCCTCTATTTCTTCTTTTGTTTTTTTATTTTTGAAATAAAAATAATACCCTTCATGATTAAGATGCTTTATGATGTTCAGATTCGTATATTGTTTCAAATTGTAATAACTAAACCTCGTTATAAATGCCATTATGGCAAATACAAAGAAAATAAATCCTGCCATGACTGGGAAAAAATCAAAGAATAAAAAATATAAGACTAACCAGAGCAGACCTAATGATATGATTCCCAAAACAGTGATTAATCCCCTATGAAATCTTAGAGCATAATCCGGTAACTGATTCGTGTAGCGTAAGTCTTCCCCACCTTGCATTTCAATCATTTCATACTCTCCTCACTGTAAATACTGCTGACAAAAAATAAAAGGTTGACCCACATCAAAGCAGATCAACCTTTTGTGATTATTTCCAAAAATCATCAAACACCGTAACCGGCAGATGACGTTTATGCTGTGTTTTCAGGTAGTGGCCTTCAATGACTTTTTTCGCTTCAGCAGGTACTTCTTTCCCTTCCAGGTAATCGTCCAGCTGATCGTACGTGACCCCAAGGGCTTCTTCATCCGGCAGTTGCGGACGATTTTCTTCAAGATCCGCTGTCGGTTTTTTGTTGTATAAATGTTCCGGACAGCCGAGTTCCATTAAGAGCATCTTTCCCTGCCTCTTGTTCAAACGGAATAGAGGGACGAGATCCGCCGCTCCATCGCCGAATTTCGTGTAGAAGCCGGTCACCGCTTCAGCAGAGTGATCGGTCCCGAGCACCACACCGTCCTTCATAGCAGCAATGGCGAATTGCACCTTCATCCGTTCACGTGCCTTTTCATTTCCTTTCACGAAGTCGGAAAGCTCGATACCATTTTTCTTCAACGTTTCCACGCTGGCATCGACTGCAGCTTGGACATTGACTGTCATTGGAACGGTTGGATTAATAAATTCCACCGCATCAATGGCATCCTGGGCATCCCCCTGCTCCCCGTAAGGAAGCCTGACGGCATAAAAA
The DNA here is from genome assembly GCF_020172085.1 of Rossellomorea aquimaris. GTDB lineage: Bacteria > Bacillota > Bacilli > Bacillales > Bacillaceae_B > Rossellomorea > Rossellomorea aquimaris_E. The sequence goes on along the minus strand of NZ_JAIVAT010000014.1, from coordinate 18,659 downwards.
GCATAATCTGATGATCCTGATTCCTGATTCATTTCATCAATGGCCATTTGTGCCAGTTTCCCTAATAAAGTAGAATCCTGACCTCCTGAAATACCAAGGACCAGACTTTTCAGGAATGAATGCTTCTTCAAGTAAGCCTTCATAAAGTCGACACTTCGACGGATTTCTTCCTGCGGATTGATTTCCGGGGAGACCATCATTTCTTCTACGATTTGTTTTTGAAGAGAATCCATGTTTTCACACTCCATGTTAGGTTTTATTACATCATATTATATCTTTTTATCTTACCCAATCACAGGCAAACTTACCAATTTTCGCTATGTTTTTCTTTCACTTCGGCTTTTACACGATGAATGAGATCCATCTTATTGTTCCAGCATTCTTCGCTCAAATCTACAGGGTACTCTTCCGGATTCATGGAACGCTTATACTCGTCCCATAACAATTCAAGGTTCTCGTTCACAAAACTTCTCATTTCCTCCAATGGAGGCGTATCATACACAAGCTCCCCGTCCTTGAATACATCTACATGAAGCTCTCTCGCTTCAAAATTCGTGACGAACTTACTGATATACGTATGAACAGGATGGAACATTTTCAACCGTTCCTGGCTTTCCGGGTGTTCATGGTCCAGGGCAATATATTCGCCCTCTGATTTATGATTAATCGTGTTGACGATGCGGTACACCCTTTTCATTCCAGGGGTAGAGACCTTTTCAGCGTTACTCGAAATTTTGATCGTATCTTCCATTTCACCTGACTCATTTTCAATGGATGCGAGCTTATACACGGCACCTAAAGCAGGCTGATCGTACGCCGTGATCAGCTTCGTCCCGACACCCCATACATCAATCTGTGCCCCTTGAGCCTTCAAGTTCAAAATCGTATACTCGTCCAGATCGTTGGAAGCGATGATTTTCGTATCCGTAAAACCAGCCTCATCCAGCATCTTCCGCGCCTTTTTTGACTGATACGCCATGTCCCCGCTATCAAGGCGGATTCCTTTAAAATTGATCTTATCGCCAAGCTCCTTCGCAACCTGTATCGCCGTTGGTACACCAGACTTCAACGTGTCATACGTATCCACGAGGAACACACAATCCTTATGGCTCTCTGCATACTTGTGAAATGCCTGATACTCATCCCGATAAGCCTGAACCATGGCATGGGCATGTGTCCCTGAAACCGGCATGCCGAATAACTTCCCGGCCCGGACATTACTCGTCGCATCAAAGCCGCCGATATACGCAGCCCGCGTTCCCCAAATCGCTGCATCCAGCTCATGGGCACGCCTTGTCCCGAACTCCATCACAACCTCATCCTGCACCACCTGCTTGATCCGGTTCGCCTTCGTCGCAATCAACGTCTGGTAGTTCACAATATTCAAGATCGCTGTCTCCAGTAACTGAGCCTGCGCAAGTGGCGCCTCCACACGGACAAGAGGAACATTCCCGAACGCAACCTCCCCTTCTTGCATGGAACGGATCGTCCCAGTGAAACGAAGCTCCGCCAAATATTCCAGGAACGCCTCCTCATATCCCAGCTCCCTTAGGTATTCGATATCACTCTCCGAAAAATGAAACTTTTTCACATATTCAATGATCCGTTCAAGCCCGGCAAATACCGCATATCCATTGCCAAAAGGCAGCTTTCGAAAGAACACTTCAAAAACAGCCTTTCGATTATGGAAATTATCGTCCCAGTAAGCCTTCGTCATATTGATCTGATACAAATCTGTATGCAACGCTAAACTATCATCTGCATAGTTCGTCATGTATTTCTCTCCTTTAAGCTATAGCCAATTGTTGAACATGATGTGTCTTATCTATTTTAACCAATATTGGGTGGGATATCGAATGATAAGAATTAAAAAAAGAACTGACAAAAAGTCAGTTCTCTAGTCTTGTATTACTCCAAACTCTTTAAATACCGCTAAAGGCTTCACATATTCCCATTGAACTGTACCATCAAATGCACTTCCACTCGAGTGAGTAGGAGGTGATTGACCCGAATTTCCAGCAACGATACATTTATAGACAAAACCACTTGCATGGATGACATCGTTGATAGAATATGAAGTATTTGGACTCCAAGCATTCGTGTTTACCTGACCTGATTGAATACAGATCCAGCCTAAATTCCCTCCAGCCACTGGCATGGCATTATAAATAATTTCCCCTCTTGAATATAGACCAGAAGAAGGAGAGTTGAGCGAATGTGTAGAAGGGTTAAATAATTTGTACTTCACTAAATTTGGCAGAGTCAGAATTATATTATATGTTTTATTGTTAGCAATATGGGCTTCCCATACCTCTTTGTCGCTTTTAAAATAAGGGATGGTCATTTGTGTTTCTCCTTTATATTCAATAATATTCCCAATTACCGATGCGATGATTGAATCTGTAATATAGTTATTATCGAATAAGGATTCAATACTACTATTATTTATCACAAATTTGCACTCAAAAAAGCCTACTTTTATACCCTCTGTAATGTTTGACATTGCTTGAAAGAAATATGGGCTTTTAGTCGATTCAAAATGACAATGATTAAAGGTCATATCATTTTTTCTTTTCTCACTGTTGACGCATGTGGATTGTACGAGTGAATCCACAAAACGACAGTCTTCAAATCTCACAGTGTGAAAATACTGGTACGTCCTAAACCTACAATCGTTGAACTCACAATCGCGGATTGATATATTGCTTGGAACTCCAGTGTTAAGGGTTACCAATAAGTTCTTAAATTGACAGTTTACAAAGTCGTTAGAAAAATGCACTTCTGGTTGGAATTGATCAGTAGGGTCTGAATAAAAGATACAATCACTGATCCTATTTGCTGCCTTTACAATCGCACCTCCCACTACCAATTTCACTATATTATTTTTATATACCGCACTCCCCAAAGAGCCTATACCATTTTTGAAGAAATTATTGGAAACAATTGTATTGTAACTAGGGTTTTCTACATTGAAACTACCTTCAATATAATTGTTTGAGATACTTACAAATGGATTTTTTTGACCACCTGCCCCGAACAAATATAAACCTGCTCGTCGCATATAATTTCCTCTAATAGAGGCATATTCTTGGTCGTATACAACGATTCCAGAGCCACCCATATTCGTAATTACATTGTTTTCAATAAACACCGAGTATCCTCTGGTCAATATCCCATGAAATCCCCCAGTGATCAAATTATCTCTTATAATACTGTTATCACCATATGAATCTTCCTGGTTAATCGCATACTTTGTAGAGTCAGGAAATTGAGGAGCACCATCTAAAAAATTCGTATTGAATTTACCATTATCACGAATGCGATTATTTTTTATAATACAATACGTTCCTCCCATTGTGATTCCGCCACGGTGACCATCATAAATTTCATTAAATTCCACGACATTATGCGCTGGCATTCCCCCAAAATTTGTGAAAATATTAAGATTTCTGCCAGAATCGGATTCATTTCTAAAGATGAATTTGATTTTCTTTGCTATTTTAGGGATAGAGATAGGAAATAGCACACGCATATTGGTCGTTCTGCCAATAAATGTATTATCCTCTGTATAAAAAGCTACATTAAATTCTTTATTATTTAAGCTGGTTTGCCTTGAATAACCTTGCCCCGAAAGTGATACCACACTATAGTCACCAACCGGGATTGGTACAAAATCCGTAATGATACTATTATTTGATGGAATCACTACTCCACTTCCATCAATGTCCCCAAGTACCGGAGTGCCTGGTATACTTCCTCGTACCCATCCAACTGAAGTGAAATTGACATTGTCCCCGGCATACCCACTTATATCGCAGTGACTCAAAGAACAATAAGAAGCTCCATAAGTAAAAGACACTCCATACGTGTGTTCTACATATTTCTCACTCGGATCATTAAAACTTCGCTCATACATATCGCCTATAATTTTACCATTGGTTAAATGGGCATTCTTTACTTGGTGAAACCTAAAAGATACCCCGGCAAACAAATGTATCGCTCCAGAAGTACGATCATCATATGGGGATTTATTGTCGGAATCATACATAACCTTTAAGGTTGAGCCATTCAGATTAAACGTAATATGATCTACTAAGTCAATCGACAAAGGGTAACAAATGGAATATTCACCCCTCGGTAATATAACTAGTTTATTTCCTTTACTATATGCATATTTCAAAGCCCGGTTAATGCCTTTAATGTTGTTATATGCTTTATGATAATCTTCCTCGGAATACGGTTTCTGCGGCAACCCTTTTTGAATCCCCCAATGCTCTAAATCGATTACATACGACCCGTGCCCATATCTTTCCGAGTATAATTTCTCCGCAAGATTCTGATCTTTATTAATAAATACAGAATCCGCTATTGTTATAGGAAAAGCGAGTGTTCCTTCTTCATCTATCAATTTTTTTATTCTACCATCCAACATTATCACCCCTATTTAATTCTCAATAAAAGAACTTCCATGTATGAATAGAGCAGGTGAATTGTTTAGTATATCTGTGACATAATTATTTGTGGATGCATTGGTAAAATCAAAATCAGATGTAAGGATTAAATCTCCACGCCCGTTTCTGGCATAAAGTTTAACCCTATATAACAATCCCTGCATAGTTGTAGTGTTATTCTTACTCGCGAATAAGTTAAAACGATCAGCAATTTCACTCTCATTTATCCCTTCGATTCGAACTGTTACGAATTGTCCTGAAGGAATCATTGCATAACTTGTACTCGTTTCCAATCTTCCATTTACATATAAATCACACCCTGAGCGGCGATAGCTGGCACCATTGTGTTGTGTATATATTTGAATCCCGGATGTCGCTCCCTCTATTAAATAGTTGCTCCAGGAATTGACTTTGGGATTAAGAGAACATTGAATTTCCATTGCGTCAAAGGTGATTTGAGGTGTTTCTACATAATCACTTCCTCCTCTAAGAGATAAAACGACATCACCTTGAGTCTTAGAAACGATTGTTCTACCATTTGATTCAAGATTGCTTTCATTTCTAGTAACGACTTTGAGCAAATATTCAGTTGAACTCGTCAGTTGTGTTATCTCGAATGACGTTTCTGTTGTTGTACCTACAAGAGTTTCGCCTACAAATACTAGATAATTTAAAGAACCGTTTGTTCTAAGGTTTGCTTTCCAACTAAGTGTTATAGAAGTCTTTTTAACATCAATAGCCTGAAGCTCAATTACGTCTAGTGGCATGACGTAGCGAATAGGTTCGTCAACCGAATAGTCTTCTAATCTACAAGAACCTCCCCCAGCATTTTGTTTATCTGCTTTCCACTTACCATTGGAATAAACCAGTACATCACCCTCTGATAATTGGATAGGATCCATTTCAACATCCACTAAATCAGATAGATGATAACTAGGAGAGGTATCCGCTTTCGAATTCCAATATGCCTTCTCATCATCCGTCACAAATCGATGACTTTCATCTTCAGTTATCATACTTGCGGGATGTGATTCAGGATGGGTATATTCGGTATTAACTTGTTCTTCACCGTCAATGGTAAGTTTGTTTGATGAGGAGATCCCTAATCGATCAAGAGTGGGTTTATTAGGGTGGGAATGACTTAGGGGAGTTAATTCATTTATAGCTTCTTCATGGGTAGAAATTTTACTTAAGTCAATCAAAGTCTCAGAACCAGTTTGTTCAATTTTATCCAAAGTAGCCTTATTTGCATGGACATGCTTCTCTTTTTCAAGTTGAGTCAATCTGGATTGATGTTCCTCAATCTCCAATTGAATTTCAGTATCATCATACACAACAATTTCCGTATCATTGATCATGATCTTTCCATTATTGTTTGGATCATTGACTGTCATTTGTACAGCCCCCTTAGTAAATTTCATGAATTCAAATTACTTTTTTTATTCAGTTTCCATTATTCATGTCATCTAAAAATAGTAATAAAGTAACAGATGGACATGCTTTATTTTATGCACATTGCTTAAAGTTGTGATTAGATTGTGGAAATATATATATTCATTTGTCCATGAACATAGAAGAGCCACCCATACACATTCTGGGTGGCTCTTTTTTATTCTCTATATTTGTTTTATCAGAGCTTCAAGTAGTTCTTCCTTACGCATAATGGCCTCTCCGCCGCCTTGAACAAACGACTCTTTGCCTCCGCCTTTCCCGTTGATGAGTGGGAATACTTTTTGTGCGACCTCTCGTAAGTTAACATTTGGTAATGACCCCTTCGCCGCTACGAGCTGAAGCTTTTGATCATTTTGTACGACCAGCAACACAATTGCCTCTTCTCTCTTAGAGATGATGTGCTGGGCAATCTTCTGAAGTTCCTGGATTGGTCTGTCGGTATAAGATTTCTGGATAAGCGTATAGTCATCTTTTTGGACTCCAAGTAAGCCTTCTGCTTCATACGTCAATAGTACCTCTTTCAATCCTTCCAATGCTTTCTCCTGCTCTTTTTGTTTGGCGATCAGTTGCTCGGAAGTCGATACCATATTTTCTTCTGGTGCCTGCAGGACACTTGTGAGCTCTTTCAGGAGTCCGTGCTTACGGTGTAATTGGTAGAGGACACGGTTACCACAGATAAACTGCAAGCGGATATGACCTTTGTGCTTTTCCCAATCCAGGATCTTGATGGCTCCGACTTCACTTGTGGAACGCGGATGGGTTCCACCGCACCCGTTGTAGTCAAAGTCCGGAATGATGACGAGACGAATCTCATCTGTAACGGAAGGCTGCTTACGTAATGGGTACTGGGTCAATTCCGCTTCCGTCACCCACTTCGTCTCAATCGTTCTTGATTCCTGTATAATCCGGTTGGCCAGTTCCTCCGCTTTCTGAGCATCTGAATGGCTAATGTCACTTACATTTAAGTCGATGGTGAGGAACTCTTTCCCTAGATGAAAGCTGATCGTCTCATATTGAAGCGCTTCTGCAAATGCGGCTGACAAGATATGCTGACCGGCGTGCTGCTGCATATGATCGAATCGGCGTTCCCAATCGATCTGTCCCTCAATAACGCCTGAAATATCTGCAATCGGTTCCTCTATGTAATGACGGATCTCTCCGTTCACTTCTTCCACATCGATAATCCTCTTACCCTTTAATGTTCCCGTATCATAAGGTTGGCCACCGCCTGTTGGATAGAAAGCCGTCTCTTCTAATACGACGTACCAGCCTGACTTATCCTGCTGTTGCTCCTGGATGGATGTTTGAAAAGTTTTCATATAGGCATCTTGATAGTATTGTTTGACTGTCATCGGTAACCCTCTTTCTGAACTGTTCTATCCATACTTTATCATAAGAGGGAGGGATGGATGGAACCATTTCAGTCCCTTGGGTCCTTCTCAACCAATATCGGCACTGTCCCAACTTGTTCCCATGGAATTTCCCATCGTCTTTCAAATTCCTCCTTTGCCATTTCGTCTCCTTCAATGACCCGTTCTACCAGTGTCCTGAGTTTCATCGTGGCGTAGTTCATGTTATCACCTGCTTTTGTTTAGTCGGTAAGTAGACGTTCCATGGAGTATACGAAAATTGATTCGGTTTGGATGTGTATTTATCATACTTTTTACCTATGTGGTGATTTTGTAAACGTTTGGACTCTCTTGGGGGTGAAAAAAAGGTGGTTACTCCAAGAGGAATGACCACGAATAGCAGCTTAGATATGTGGGAAAGAAGTGTTTATTAAAAAAAAGTGTAGCCTATCCATAAAAGTAGACTGAAAGGAGTATTTTCTCTCATCCTGTATTGAGTTTTTGAAGAAAACACTGATTTCAGGTCACCTTAAAGGACTCCACAATACCGTTGGTGAGTTTTATTTTCAAAAATGAACCTTTTATTATCAAAAACCATCCACTTCTTTTCAAAAATAAGAATTTATTTTCAAAAACCGCACTTTTATTTTCAATTCCTAAAATGATATAAAAAAAGAAGCCCCCCAAAAGTTCACTGAACTCCTGAGAAGCCTCTCTTTATTCACCTCAATGTGAGCATTTCACTCTAATCAAAGGATGGGGGATGATGTATTACATCATGCCGCCCATTCCACCCATGCCACCCATACCAGACATATCCGGCATGCCGCCGCCTTCTTCAGGAATGTCCGCTACTACTGCTTCAGTAGTTAGGAACATTGCTGCAACAGACGCTGCGTTTTGCAGTGCAGAACGAGTTACTTTGGTTGGATCTACGATACCTTTTTCGATCATGTTTACCCACTCACCAGTAGCTGCGTTGAATCCGACACCTACTTCTTCCTTCTTCAGACGTTCTACGATGATAGAACCTTCTAATCCAGCGTTGTGAGCGATTTGACGGATCGGCTCTTCAAGAGCACGTAGCACGATGTTGATACCAGTTGCTACATCAGAATCCGCTTCGATGGATGCTACTTTGTTGTATACGTTCACTAGTGCCGTACCACCACCGGATACGATACCTTCTTCTACCGCTGCGCGAGTAGAGTTTAGTGCGTCTTCGATACGAAGTTTACGCTCTTTAAGCTCAGTTTCAGTTGCAGCTCCAACTTTCACTACTGCTACTCCACCTGCAAGCTTAGCAAGGCGTTCTTGTAATTTTTCTTTGTCGAACTCAGAAGTAGATTCTTCTAATTGAGCACGAATTTGGTTTACGCGAGCTGCGATTTTTTCTGGATCTCCAGAACCTTCTACGACAGTCGTGTTTTCTTTCGTTACGACTACTTTCGCAGCGCGTCCAAGTTGAGTGATGTTTGCAGATTTAAGGTCTAAGCCTAGATCTTCTGTGATCACTTCTCCACCAGTAAGAACCGCCAAGTCTTCAAGCATTGCTTTACGACGGTCACCGAAGCCAGGGGCTTTAACCGCTACAGCATTGAATGTTCCGCGAAGTTTGTTCACAACAAGCGTTGCTAGGGCTTCACCTTCAACATCTTCTGCTACCATTAGTAATGGCTTACCTTGTTGTACAACTTGCTCAAGAACAGGAAGTACTTCTTGGATGTTGCCGATTTTCTTGTCAGTGATTAAGATATATGGATTCTCAAGAACAGCTTCCATTTTATCAGAATCAGTAACCATGTATGGAGATGCATATCCACGGTCGAACTGCATTCCTTCTACTACGTCAAGTTCAGTAGTGAAACCTTTAGATTCTTCGATTGTGATAACGCCGTCGTTACCAACGCGCTCCATTGCTTCTGCGATCAGTTGACCGACTTCTTCGTCAGCTGCTGAGATTGCCGCAACTTGAGCGATTGAATCTTTGCCTTCGATTGGCTTAGAGATCACTTTTAATTCTTCGATAGCAGCTTGAACCGCTTTTTCGATACCTTTGCGAACGCCAACAGGGTTAGCACCAGCTGTAACGTTTTTAAGACCTTCGCGGATCATCGCTTGAGCAAGGACCGTTGCAGTCGTTGTACCGTCACCGGCAATTTCGTTTGTTTTGCTTGCTACTTCAGCAACCAGTTTGGCACCCATGTTTTCGAATGCATCTTCAAGTTCGATTTCTTTCGCAATGGTTACACCGTCATTAGTGATAAGTGGTGAACCGAATTTCTTCTCAAGTACCACGTTACGTCCTTTTGGTCCAAGAGTTACTTTTACTGCATTTGCTAATTGATCGACACCGCGAAGCATGGAACGGCGTGCTTCTTCGCTGAATTTAATATCTTTAGCCATTGATAAAGTCCTCCTCTTATTTAAATAATGTATGGTTTACTATACGGAAATTTAATTATTCGCCAACTACAGCCAGAATATCGCTATCACGAAGGATCAGGTATTCTGTGCCTTGGTATTTCACTTCTGTACCAGCGTATTTAGAGAAAATGATCCGATCGCCGACAGCTACCTCAAGAGCAACGCGCTCACCGTTGTCAAGAATGCGACCAGTACCTACAGCCATCACTTTACCTTCTTGTGGCTTTTCCTTTGCGGAATCCGGTAGCACAATACCGCTTGCTGTTTTTTCTTCTGACTCAACTAGCTCGATAACGACGCGATCACCTAGTGGTTTTAACAAGTGAAACAACCTCCTTGAAATATGTAAATGATATTTATTAGCACTCGAGCTCTGCGAGTGCTAACACAACTATTATATTAATTAATTCGTTTTCATTTTGCAAGAGTCCTGCTTAAAATTTTTTTCGTCATATTTCTCTTTTTTTCACACCCTCCTATCCTATGCTCCTCTTTCCCCATATATTCCAGGATGAATAAAACCCTTAGATTTGAACAGTTCCGCTTTTCTTAGTAGAATTGTACAGGAGTAAAGCTGGTCGTTATCTTACAGGAGCTAAAGGAGATCAAACGTTGAAAAAACATTTCGGATTTATTTTAATTGCCTATATCGTCATGCAGCTTTCAAGCATTGTCGGGGTACCCCTTTTATATAAAATTGGTGTCGATATCCTAGGGAAACCGGAAAATGTAGTCAAAAGTGTGGTTCCAGGTTATTGGCTCGTCATCAGCTTTACGCTGACTCTTCTCGTTGTCTGGAGCATTCTTAGGAAAAGTGAGACTAGTACTCGGCTTGAACGCAGCGCTCCCATAGGAACTGGCCGTTCCATCATATGGGCGGTGCTCGGGATCTTCATGGCCTTCTTTGCCCAAACGATTGCAATCCGAGTCGAGTATGCCCTGGGGATCCAGATGGGTTCTGAAAACACCCAGATGATTATCGGTATTATTGAAAAGGTTCCATTATCTATGATAGTTGCGGCCATAATCGGCCCAATTTTGGAAGAGATCGTATTCAGGAAGATCATTTTTGGCGTGCTTTACGAGAAGATGCATTTCTTCTTTGCCGCCCTTATCAGCTCGGTCATTTTCGCTCTAGCCCATTTCGAGCCGGAGCATGTGATCCTTTATTCCGCGATGGGCTTCACCTTCGCCTTCCTTTATGTAAAAACGAAGCGGATCCTGGTGCCAATATTTGCCCACGTTGCCATGAATACAACGGTCGTTCTAATGCAATCTATCTATAAGGACGAAATCGAGAAAATGATGAACGAAGCTGAAAAAATACAAGGATTTATTGGAGGATTATTTCTATGAGGAGATCACCATTATTCTCAGGAGTGATCTATCTCCTTCTCGGTGTGCTCTTCACATACTTCGCTGTACAAAACGTACAGAATGATGAAGGTTGGGGATTTTTCACGTACATGCTCATCTTTCTTGCGACCCTGGACTTCGGTTCCGGGCTACGGATGATCATGTTGCATTTCAAGATCAAAAAACAAATAAAGAACAAAAAATAAGGATTGATCATTTGATCAATCCTTATTTATATTCTCGAACTGTTCCATTTCAAGCTTCTGCTCTGCTTCTAACACCTTTTTGTAGCCGATTTTGGATATCCAAATACTGATTTCATATAATATGAATAATGGCAGAGTCACCATTAAATGAGATACAATATCCGGGGGCGTGATAAGCGCTGCGATAACCAATAAGATAAAGTATGCGGCTTTTCTCATTTTCCCCATCATCATCGGGGTTACAATCCCTAACCGTGTAAGAAATAACATGGCTACAGGTAACTGAAACAGAAAACCAAAAGGAATGGTGATTTGGAACAAGAAATGAAAGTATTCATTGATCCCAATCACTTGCTCTATATTTAAATTCGTTGATAAACCCATCATGAATTTCACGATATATGGAAACAAAATAAAATAAGAAAATGACAATCCACCTAGGAAAAGTAATAAGGACACGGGAATATAACTAAGTGTCACTTTTCTTTCCCGTTCATATAAACCTGGACTGACAAAAGACCAGACCTGGAACAAAATGATGGGAGATGTCATGATCAAAGCGATGAACATGATCATTTCCATATAGATCTTCAGAGGATCTGTGATACGAAAGGCATTCATCGTTAACTCTTTCGCTTCATCGGCATGCTGTAAGTATCTGATTAGCGGCTCTGCAAGAAAAAAGCTTACAACAACGGCTAACAAGAAGAAAACGACTACAAACATGAGTCGTTTCTGCAATTCTCCTATATGTTCATAAACTGTCATGTCTCTTTGACTCATGGCGTTCATCCTACTCTACTTAGCACTATTATTTTTTTCGTCTTCATCATCTGCTAAGCCTTTTGTTGCATTTTTAAATTCACGCAGTGTATTTCCTGCTGCCTTTCCTAATTCCGGTAATTTCTTAGGACCGAAAATAAGTAATGCAACGACTGCAATTAATACGAGGCTACCTGGACCTGGCATAATGAGACACCTCCTCTTTTACCATTCTATCATAACGTACATTTGAAAGATTTTCTATTCTGTTATGATTCCATCTTGTGACATTTCCGTGTCATCCTCAGAGTAATGCTTTAAGAAGTATACGAGTGACTGTAGTTCAACCGCTAAATCGATATGGTGGACGCGGATATGGTCTGGTACGGTCAATCTAGCTGGGGTGAAATTCAAGATCCCCTTTATATTGGAAGAAACCAACCGATCTGTGATGTTCTGAGCAGAAGATGCCGGAACTGTCAGGATCGCTACTTCAATATCATGCCCTAGAAGCTTCTCTTCTAAATCATCCAAATGAAAAACAGGGACATCGCTGATTTGTGTGCCGACCTTTTTTTCATCGACTTCAAATGCCATTTCAATCTTTGTATTATTATTCTTGATGAAATTATAATGAAGAAATGCCGTTCCAAGGTTCCCCACCCCGATCAGCACTACCTTCGTAAGGGCATCCTGATCCAGTGTCTTGCGGAAGAAGGAGAGGAGATAATTGACATTATAGCCGTATCCCTTCTTTCCCAATGCTCCAAAATATGAAAAGTCTCTGCGGATGGTAGCAGAATCGACCTTCACCGCTTCACTTAATTCCTTCGATGAAACCCTTTGCTTGCCAGATGAGTACAGATTCTTAATAAATCGATAGTATAACGGAAGGCGCTTGGCCGTTGCCTGTGGAATTTTCGTTGTATCCTGGTTCATATTGTATTCCCCCACATCTATTCAAACCCTCTGATACCGCTTCCAAAAAAGCAGGCATACAGAATTTATAAACTCTCCTATCATCATACACTATATTTTATCCCAAGTGTATGATGATTAATAGTCGAATGATTGCCGTTCCCCTCTCAAATACGGTACACTAGCACTATGAAATAGAGGTGAAACGTCATGATTCTTCTACAAGTGAATCAATTAACGAAAAACTTTGGTGCAGATAATATCCTATCAAATATTAAACTTGAAATACAGACCCGAGATCGTGTTGCCCTCGTTGGCCGTAATGGAGCGGGCAAATCGACTCTTCTTAAAATTATTGCAGGTCATCTTTCCTATGATGCCGGGGAGATCACAAAGCCAAAAGGTGTCTCCATCGGGTACCTTGCGCAGAATACTGGCTTGGAGTCTGATCTGTCCATTTGGGCCGAGATGCTCACCGTCTTCGCAGAGTTACAGCAACAGGAGAAGACATTACGCTCGTTGGAGCAGCAGATGGCCGACCCTTCCGTTTATGAACAAGAAGATATCTATCAAAGAGTATTGAAAGAGTATGATGAACTCCAAATACGCTTCAAGGACTCCGGAGGATATCAGTATGAAGCGGATATCCGTTCCGTCCTTCACGGATTAAATTTCGCCGATTTTGATTACGACACTAAGATATCCACATTGAGCGGTGGGCAGAAAACCCGTCTCGCTCTCGGTAAACTTCTTCTCACCAAGCCTGATATCCTCATCCTTGATGAGCCGACCAACCATTTGGATATCGCCACGCTATCATGGCTCGAGACCTATCTTCAAAGCTATGAAGGGGCCGTCCTGATTGTATCCCATGACCGCTATTTCTTAGATAGCGTCGTCAACCAGGTGTATGAGATTTCACGGAACAGGAGCAAGAAATATCTGGGCAATTACAGTAGGTACCTTGAACAGAAAGCAGAAGACTATGAAAAGGATCTCAAAATGTTCGAGCGTCAACAACAGGAAGTCGCCAAGCTCGAAGACTTCATTCAACGGAATATCGCTCGTGCCTCCACTACCAAGATGGCTCAAAGCCGTCGAAAAAAGTTAGAACGTATGGATAGGATGGACAAGCCACTCGGAGATGAGAAATCTGCCAACTTCGCGTTCCAGATCGAACGTCCAAGTGGAAACGACGTCCTGCATGTCCAGGATCTTACCATTGGATATGGTAGGGACGAGAAAATTTCTTCTCATATTGATTTCTCTGTCAAAAAAGGGGACAGCATCGCGCTCGTCGGCCCGAACGGAATCGGGAAATCGACGCTTTTAAAAACATTGGTGAATAAACTCCAGCCACTGAATGGAACATTTAAATTCGGATCCAATGTGTCCATCAGTTACTATGATCAGGAACAAGCCGAACTGTCTTCTAATAAAACCGTCTTAAATGAACTGTGGGACGAGTATCCGATGAAAATGGAGAAAGAAATCCGCACAGTCCTGGGTAACTTCCTTTTCTCAGGCGAAGATGTCCTTAAGCCCGTTTCCACATTAAGCGGTGGAGAGAAAGCACGATTAGCGCTTTCCAAGATGATGATGGAAAAAGGAAACGTATTGATTCTCGATGAACCGACGAACCATTTGGATTTAGACAGCAAAGAAGTGTTGGAAAATGCCCTGATCGATTATCCAGGAACGATCCTATTCGTTTCCCATGACCGTTACTTCATCAACCGGATTGCCACAAAGGTTGTAGAATTATCCAAGAAAGGGTCAACCGAATACCTTGGCGATTACGATTATTATGTAGAAAAGTTACAACAGCAGGAAGAATTGGCGGCACTTGAACGTATCGAACAAGGAGAAACGTCTTTATCTCAAGGTACGACTCAAAAGCAGTCTCATAAGATCGATAAAGAAGCGAAAAAACTCGAACGTCAACGAAAGCGCCGAGTAGAAGAAATCGAAGGCCTTATGGAAACACTAGAAGAGAACATCCAGGAAAAAGAGGACCTGCTCTGCGATCCTGAAATCTTTCAAGATCACGAGAAGGTACAGAACATCAATGAATCACTCACCAAAGAGAAGGAAGAGCTTGATTCTTTATTGGAAGAGTGGACTGAACTAGAAGAGCTTCTGCAAGAAGAACAATAATCCACAGGATTGGGGATAACTACTTCACCCCAATCCTTTCTTATTCCACATTATTATCCACAGTAAAAAGACTTATGAACCGTCATTCACATCACTTTTCCACATAATCCACAAACTTTCACTAGTTTATCCACAGAATAACCAAGTTTATAGGAAGTTTATTCCAAGTGTTTTTCACAAAGTATACACATCATATCTACAGTTACTCACATTTTATCCACAACCTGTTGATAAAACGTATGTTCGTTTCAATTTTCTCTCTTCTTTTGGTCCATTCAGAATGTTACACACAAGATATCAACAAACCTGCATTAAAAAAAAGCCTGAACGAAGTCTTCGTTCAGGCTTTCATTTTAAAACGTTTCAATATCAAGTCCTGGGTGAGCATTCATATCCATGCCTCCCCTTTTTCCTTGTTCAAACAAAATCGTACCTGCAGCTGCTATCATGGCTGCATTGTCCGTACAAAGGGATAAAGGAGGGATAATCAATTCTGCCTCCAGCCCATCAAATGCTTCTTGAAGGGCACTCCGTAAACCTTTATTGGCCGCAACTCCACCTGCCAATAGTACTTGCTCCACTCCGTATTCCTTCACAGCTTTCACCGTTTTCGTCACTAATACATCAATGACACTTGCCTGAAAGCTTGCTGCCAAATCTTGTGGAGGAATGTCCACTCCTTTTTGCTTCGCATTGTGTAATGTGTTGATAACTGCCGATTTTAGCCCGCTAAAACTGAAATCATAAGAACCTTCCTCCAGCCATGCCCGGGGCAGTTCAAGAGTCGCTTCCCCTTCATGGGCCAACCGGTCGATATGAGGGCCTCCCGGATACGGAAGACCGAGGGTTCGTGCAACCTTATCGTAGGCTTCCCCTGCCGCATCATCCCGCGTCTCTCCGATGACCTCAAACGAACCATGCTCTTTCATGAGTATAAGCTCCGTATGACCTCCGGAAACGACAAGGGAAAGGAGAGGAAATCTCATCTCTTCCACTAAACGATTGGCATAGATATGCCCTGCAATGTGATGGACTCCCACCAACGGTTTATGATGGGCAAATGCCAGTGCTTTAGCTGCATTTACTCCAATCAAGAGGGCCCCTACCAAACCTGGTCCCTCTGTGACGGCGACACAATCAATATCGTCCATTGTCATCTCTGCTTGATTCAGGGCTTCTTCCAGCACAAATGTTACTTGTTCTACATGATGACGTGAAGCAATCTCAGGGACTACTCCACCGAATCGCTTATGGCTTTCTATTTGCGACGATACGATATTCGTCACAATATCGGTTCCATTCTTAATGATCGCTACAGCTGTTTCATCACAGCTTGTTTCAATTCCTAATACGAACGTATCTTTTCTCATAAATTCACCCACATTACTAAAGCATCCTCTTGGTTATCCGAGTAGTACCGCTTACGGATTCCACCATCCTGAAACCCGAGCTTACGATATAAATGCTGGGCAGGCATGTTCGAGACTCTGACTTCCAGAGTCATGACGCGTGCCCCGAATTCTATGGCAATCCCCATGATCTTGCGCATAAGGCTTTCTCCCAGGCCTCTCCCGCGGAAATCAGGGAGTACGGCTACATTGGTGATATGGGCTTCATCCACAACAAGCCACACCCCACAATAGCCTGCAAGCTTATTGTCCTCCACGGCAACAAGATAAGTGGATAGATGGTTATGTTCCATTTCATTCAAGAAGGCCTCCCGGCTCCAAGGTATGCTAAAAGATTGATTTTCTATTTCCATTACAGCATCTAAATCATCAACCGTCATAAATCGTATATCCATATTGTAACGATCCTTTACCATCTATTGAGATTTTTTTTGAGACTCCAGCCATTTCACTTCTGCTTCTGCCATCCGTATATAGTTTGGAAGCACTTCATGCGCTGTTGTCTCTTTAAGGCCCATTCCAATAAAAGCAAGCTCGGACGGGCGCGGATTATGACTGACAAATGGAGCGATTTTGGCCTGCTCCCCCAGCACTTCCTTAATGATGTTTTCATGGATGGCAACATCATTCCCGACAAATAATAGATCTTTATTTGATTCTTTTAACTTAGTCACCCATTCTTCAAGCATGATGTTACGGTCCTCTTCAACACAAACTAATTGATCTCCCTGAAACTCATACAGCCCTGTGTACACCTGCCCTCTTCGAGCATCGAATATGGGAACGATAAACCCTGAAAAATACCGTCCAGACGAAGCAAGTGTCGCGAGACTGGATACCGGGATAAGGGGAATATTCAATGACCATGCCAAGGTCTTGGCTAACGTGACCCCAATCCTTACACCTGTATAGGATCCCGGACCATTTGCCACGACTATCTTCGATAAGTCCTTCGGCTCAATTCCGCATTCATTTAACAACTGTTCGATGGCAGGCATAGCTCTTACAGAATGATTCTTCTTCATATACGTGATGTACTCCCCAATTACCTTATCCTCTTGAATAAGGGAAACCCCAAACGGATAATTGGAGGTATCTATTGCTAATATCGTCATGACACAATCTCCTTACACAATTCACTATATCGATCTCCATACGGCTTCAACACGATTCTTCTCGCTGAATCGCCTTCCCGGTAAATCGATAGACTCAATAACTCCTTCGGAAGCTGATCCTGTATTAAGTGAGCCCACTCAACGACGGTCACGCCTTCCCCTTCAAAATATTCATCAAAACCCAAATCCTCAAAGGAATCGTCCAGTCTGTATACATCCATATGATAAAGAGGCAAACGCCCTTTATATTCTTTTATGATGGTAAAAGTGGGACTGTTCACGGTTTTAGTCACACCGAGACCCTTGGCTAGACCCTTCGTAAACGTCGTCTTTCCCGCCCCAAGGTCACCTTCCAATGTCAATACAGAACCGGGCTTCAGGTGCGCTGCCAGTTCCTCAGCAAAACGGCCTGTTTCCTCCGGGCTGTTCGTTACGATCTCAAACTGATTCATGTTAATCTCCTCAATCATCATTTAGAGTATAAAAAAACCTTAGGATCATTTATTACCCTAAGGGAGAATGTATATATGTAGTTTACCCTTTTTCGGGTATGAGAGTAAAGGTTATGAAAATAGACAATAAAAAAAACGAAACAACGTTTCGTTTGAATAAACAAAATGGCGGTCCGGACGGGACTCGAACCCGCGACCTCCTGCGTGACAGGCAGGCATTCTAACCAACTGAACTACCGGACCAGAGTTTTTTGCGCTAGCAAAAATAACTATCCTTGCGTGACTCATAAAAGATCAAAGTTAACCTCTTACTGATAACAAGCAAAAATGGTATTGCGGGGACAGGATTTGAACCTGCGACCTTCGGGTTATGAGCCCGACGAGCTACCGAACTGCTCCACCCCGCGACGATAATAATGTTTCTACCTTTTATACTACTATATGTACCCTCACATTTAAAGTGATTGTACAAAAAAGAAATGTTTCGCCTGGCGACGTCCTACTCTCACAGGGGGAGATCCCCCAACTACCATCGGCGCTGAAGAGCTTAACTTCCGTGTTCGGCATGGGAACGGGTGTGACCTCTTCGCCATTATCACCAGACG
>NZ_JAIVAT010000013.1 GCF_020172085.1 Rossellomorea aquimaris | reverse complement strand
GTCTGGTGATAATGGCGAAGAGGTCACACCCGTTCCCATGCCGAACACGGAAGTTAAGCTCTTCAGCGCCGATGGTAGTTGGGGGATCTCCCCCTGTGAGAGTAGGACGTCGCCAGGCAAATAGAAAAAGAGTAGCTCATTGTGAGTTACTCTTTTTTGATTAATGCGAATGGGTAGGTGGTGTTTCGTGTTTGGGTAATAATTGGTAAAAGACGCATATAACAAAAAAGTGACGCAAATATCACCGAAAACGACGCAAATAATAAAATTATGACGCAATTCCCTCCGATAATGACGCAAAAAAGATAAAAAAGACGCAATCCTCACCAAGCAAGTCCATTCTAATGTTACAACTTCCCATCAAAAGTCCTCAAAAAGCTCATTTCCCCGTCAACTCTGCTCTGAACTTGCTCGAAATGACCTTATTTTCTCCAGATTTCCATCTTAATCTCCCCGTTTACCACCAGATCCCCTACTCATACCCCAACCAACAAAATCAACACATTCCCCTCTCCCAATCTAAAACATTATCAAGGCGTGCCACCAATATGCCAACATCTTTTCACAATCTTTTTTAGAGAGACATACACAGACATGGTGACAGTTACATAAGATTAGAGTACACTTGATTATTCTGTCAGTTTAAATGTTTAAAATAATGTATACAATTAGTGGTTTTGAGGCAGAATTGATTGTATGGAGGTGGAGAGCCCTATGGAGCGTAAGGCTGCTTTGGAAGAGTGTATCGTATGTCACGTTGAGAAGAAGGTTGGAATCCATCTATACACATCGTTTATCTGCACAGAATGTGAGAATGAAATGGTTCATACAGAAACGAATGATCCTTTGTATAAAACGTTTATTCAAAGGCTGAAAAAAGTGAATACTCCTCAAATCTACTCATAACCAGAATGTATACATGGTTATGATTTTTTTTGTCAATATTGCCAGTTTCCTAGGTTCATACGTTTACAATCGATAAGATTTGAATTATCCAGCCCATTGAGGAGCACGGGTGTGATACGATATGTATGGATATTTTTATTGAGGAGATACGTTGAATGAAGCGAGATCATACACGAACCCCGCTTATTGAAGCGATAGAAGGACATCGGTCCGTTAACCCTATTTCATTTCATGTGCCGGGGCATAAGAACGGATTAATGATGATGGGAAATCATTCTTTTTATCAAGGGGATCTTACAGAGTTAAGCGGACTGGATGATTTACATGATCCGCATGGGGCGATAGCGGAAGCTGAGGACATGCTTGCGGATGTATATGGTTCATTGAAGAGTTATTTTTTGGTGAATGGGAGTACAGTCGGGAATATCGCGGCGATTCTTTCTTCCTGTGAACCTGGGGATATCGTGTTTGTTCAACGGAACTGTCATAAGTCAGTGTTGAATGGTATCAAACTTGCCCGGGCTGTTCCGGTATTCATCGAAACAGAGTGGGATCAGGCAGGGACTTCCCTTGGTGTTCGGTTTGATTCCGTGAAGAAGGCGCTGTTGGCGTTCCCGCATGTGAAAGCATGCGTACTGACGTATCCGACTTATTATGGATACGCCTATAATATTAGAAAGATAATGGAAGAGTTACATAAATACGATGTCACGTGTATCATTGATGAGGCCCACGGAGCTCATTTTACTTTGGGCACACCTTTTCCTGAGACTGCTTTGGATTGTGGGGCAGATATTGTGATTCAATCGGCACATAAGATGCTTCCGGCCATGACGATGGGGTCGTATTTACATATTGGAAGTAATCGGGTGAATGGGCGTAAGGTAAAAGAGTATTTAGCTATGCTACAATCAAGTAGTCCGTCGTATCCGATTATGGCATCACTTGATTATGCGAGATCATATGTCGGGACGTTTTCTGAAGAAGATTTGGATCAAACGCTTCAGGAAGTCAGCCGTTTTTTGCAAGCAGTCGAGGAGATTCATCCTCAGCTGATTGTTGAACAGTCACATGATCCCTTAAAGCTTATCTTGAAGCTTGAGGGACGGACGGGATATGTGCTGCAGGAATGGCTAGAGTCAGAAGGGATTTTCCCTGAACTTGCTGATCCTTCACAAGTATTACTGATCCTTCCTCTTGTAAAGAGGGGACTTTCGTTTCCATACGAAGAGGCGGTCAAAAGGATATCCAGGGCGCTTGAGAATGTACCGGTTGTAGAGGTGAGCCCGGTCATACGTCCAAAGCATTCAGTAAGGGAATCCCACTTCTCCACCTTAGAGTTGGCGCTTGAGGAAATGGACGCGAAGACGGAAGTCCTTGTTTCACTGGATGAGGCGGAAGGTGAGATTTCGGCTGGAATGGTGACGCCTTATCCACCAGGAATTCCTCTGTTGGTACCTGGTGAAAGGATCTCAGCCGAGGTAATCTGGCGGTTAAATGAGTATATAGTGAATAAGGCAAATATACAAGGTCATCATCGTTTGGTTGACCGCTGTGTGTTTGTATATCGATAAGCGGAGGGAAATAGATGACAAAAGGATTGTTCATTACCGTTGAAGGCCCCGAGGGAGCCGGGAAATCAACGATATTATCAGAGTTATATCAACAACTGAAGCAGGATGGATTGGATGTTGTTCAGACGAGGGAACCTGGGGGCATTTCAATTGCCGAGCAGATAAGGAAAGTCATATTAAATACAGACAATACCGAAATGGATATGCGGACGGAAGCTCTGTTATATGCCGCTGCGAGACGGCAGCATCTGGTGGAGAAGGTGATCCCGGCCCTTAACGAAGGAAAGGTCGTCATTTGTGATCGCTTCATTGACAGCTCCCTCGCGTACCAGGGGAATGCCCGTGGAATCGGGATGGAAGAAGTCATGAATATCAATCAATTTGCGATTGAGGATAGAATGCCGGATTTAACGCTTTACTTTGATATCGATCCTGAAGAAGGGTTAAAGAGAATTGCTAAACATAATGGTAGAGAAGTGAATCGTTTAGATCTGGAATCAATGGATTTTCATACCCGTGTCTGGGATGGATATCAGAAATTAATCAAACAGTATCCGGATCGTATCCAGGTCATCGATGCGAGTAAGAGTAAGGAAGCCGTGTTAGCGGATGCATATGAAATCGTGACGGGTTACTTGAACAAGTAAGAGAATAAGAGGACGGACTTCTAAGCAAACATCTATGCTAAGAAGTCCGTCTCTTTTTTAGATGAAGCATTGGAGTCCTTTCAATGATATAATAGAAGGAAGTAAATGGCTTTATAACGGAGGAATCATTCATGAAGGTAATTATGGCAGTTGTGCAGGATAAAGATAGCAATCGTTTGTCTAATGCCCTGATGGAACATAATTTTCGTTCGACAAAATTAGCGAGTACCGGTGGGTTTTTGAAGTCCGGTAATACCACATTCATTATTGGTACGGAGGATATCCGTGTGGAGAAGGCGTTACAGGTCATTAAAGAAAATTGTCAGTCCCGTGACCAAATGGTGGCACCTGTATCCCCTATGGGAGGAAATGCAGATTCCTATGTGCCTTATCCTGTTGAAGTGGCTGTAGGTGGAGCAACGGTTTTCGTTCTCCCTGTCGATCAGTTTCATCAGTTCTAAAGTGAGGTTCAACGTATGAAAATTAACCAAGACCACCGTGTGTCTTTAGATAATGTCGCGAAAGACCAGAGATCTGTCAATTCTGGTCAAGTCAAGTTCGGGCAGCTTGTTCAGAAGCATGATCAGAAGATGCAGATGGACCAGCTCAATAAGCTTCTTGTGACGATAGAAGATGCAGGAAGCCGTTTAGCAAAGTCCAGGACGTTCAAAGATCTTGCCAAGTATAAAACATTGGTCAAGAAGTTTGTGCGGGAAGCCGTTGATTTTGGAATGGACTTGAAGCAATCCCATACATGGAATCAGTATGGAGAGGGACGAAAGCTTAATATCGTCGAAACAGTTGATCAGCATCTTGTTGGTTTAACTGAAGATGTGTTGGATAAAGAGAAGAAATCCATTGATATATTAGGAAAGATCGGGGAAATAAAAGGTCTCCTTATTAATCTTTATATGTAAGAGAGTGATGTTAAGACATGTTGTTTGAAGAGATACAACCATTTCAGCCCGTCGTCCTTCAGATGCTGCAGAATAGTATATTGAAGGATCGTGTCGCTCATGCTTATTTATTTGAGGGTGAAAAAGGGACACGAAAGAAAGAAATGAGCATCCTGTTCGCCAAAGCACTGCTTTGCCTGAACCGGGTGGACGGTAAGCCGTGTGAAGAGTGCAACAACTGTAAAAGAATTAATCACGGAAATCATCCGGATCTCCATATCGTCGAGCCTGATGGTCTATCCATAAAGAAGGACCAAATAAAAAGTCTGCAAGAAGAATTCTCGAAGACGGGTGTAGAATCCAAGAAGAAGATTTACATCATTGTCCATGGAGATAAAATGACAGCTAATGCGGCTAATAGCCTACTAAAGTTTCTTGAAGAACCGTTAGCGGATACAACCGCGATTCTGATTACTGAAAATATTCATAGGATCTTGCCTACGATCCTTTCAAGGTGCCAGACGATTTCATTTAAGCCGTTACCGAAAGAACAACTGACGAAACAATTAATGGAAGAAGGAATACAACCACATTTTGCCACTCTCGCAGCAAACTTAACCAATCATTATGAGGAAGCTGTAGAAATATGTCAAAATGAGTGGTTTGCACAAGCAAGAATAATAGTGTTAAAATTATATGAAGTCCTCCAAAAAAGTCCCTTCCAAGCAATGGTCAAAATACAAGAGGATTTTGTACAGCACTTCAAAGAAAAAGATCAAGTCGATCGAGCTTTGGATCTTTTACTTCTAATATATAAAGACTTACTTCATATCCAGCTGGGAAAAGAAGAACAGCTCGTGTACCCGGACCAAAAGGAAAACTGGAAATCAAACGCACTTCAAGTATCAACCAATCGTCTTTCTACTAATATGACGGTGATCCTTGAAGCAAAACGCAAATTAAACGCCAATATGAATTCGCAGCTGCTAGTAGAACAGCTTATGCTAAAACTGCAGGGGTGATGGTCCTTTGTACGATGTTGTAGGAGTTCGCTTTAAAAAAGCGGGTAAAATCTATTATTTCGATCCCGGTGAACTGGACATTCAAAAAGATTGCTATGTAATCGTTGAAACCGTTCGCGGAGTCGAATTCGGTAAAGTAGTCGTAGAGAGAAAGCAAGTCGGAGAAAACGATGTAGTGCTTCCTTTGAAAAAAGTGATCCGGATCGCAGATCAAAAGGATCGTTTGATTGTAGATGAGAACAAGTCGTCTGCAACGGAAGCCTATAACGTATGTTGTGATAAAATTAATCAGCATCAATTAGATATGAAATTGGTAGATGTAGAATATACATTCGATCGTAATAAAGTCATATTCTATTTTACGGCTGATGGACGTGTTGATTTCCGGGAGCTGGTGAAAGATCTGGCCTCCATTTTCCGTACGCGTATTGAACTTCGTCAGATTGGCGTTCGTGACGAAGCAAAAATGCTGGGTGGTATTGGTCCTTGTGGCCGCATGCTATGTTGTTCAACCTTTTTAGGGGATTTTGAACCTGTATCCATAAAGATGGCGAAGGATCAAAATCTATCTCTTAATCCAACGAAGATTTCAGGTTTATGCGGACGTTTAATGTGCTGTCTGAAATATGAGAACGACGAATATGAAGCAGCAAAAGAAGAATTACCTGATATCGGAGAAGTGATTAAGACACCTAATGGGAAAGGTAAAGTGGTAGGTCTTAATATTCTTGAGCGTATTCTTCAGGTAGAAATCAAAGAAGAAGAACGGGTTCTGGAATTTACATTAGATGAAATTATGAACGAGGGTGCCGTATCATTCCAAGCCACAGAGTAACGGGGTGTAGTGTCGTGGATAAGAAAGAGTTCTTTGATTCAGTCAGTAACATGGAACAACAAATTGGTCATTTATATCATCAATTGGGTGAGCTCAAACAATGCCTAGCTGAGATGTTAGAGGAGAATAACTCTTTGAAGCTTGAAAATGAGCATTTGCGCCGTAGACTGGAACAAACAGAGAACTCACCTAAAAAGGTACAAAAAAACAGCGATGCGGGTACGACGAGTGAGTCAGACATAGACTTAGAAGATAAAACACTGGATATCGGAGAAGGCTATGACAATCTAGCCCGATTATACCAGGAAGGATTTCATATTTGTAACATACATTTCGGAAGTCCCCGGAAGGATGAAGACTGCTTATTCTGCCTTTCTTTCTTAAACAAGAAATAGAGGAGCACCTCATCCTCCCGAAACAGCATACAAATCACAAGAAGGACTGATCCATGTCTAGTGGGATTGGTCCTTTTTATTCGAAAAGCGTAGGCGGCTTGGTCAGGCCCGACAAGCATAAGATGAAGTGGCAGGAAAGGCGTTCTGTGCCTTTTCGGTCACTTTAACTTATGACCTCGAGGGGCTAGCCGCCGGAGCTAGACAATCGAAAAGCGTAGGCGGCTTGGTCAGGCCCGACAAGCGTAAGATGAAGTGGCCGGAAAGGCGTTCTGTGCCTTTTCGGTCACTTTAGCTTATGACCTCGAGGGGCTAGCCGCCGGAGCTGGACAATCGAAAAGCGGAAGGGGCTCGTACTGGGGCGACAAGCTTAAGACGAGTAACCCGGAAAGGCGTTCTTTGCCTTTTTGGGTTAATTGGCTTAAGACCTCGAGCCCCAAGCCCCTGGAGCTGGACAAATCGAAAAGCAAAACACATATAATAGAAGAAATATGGAGGAAACCGATGGTCGAGTTAAAAGAAGATGAACGCTTAGATTATTTATTAGCTGAGAATATGAGGATCATCCAAAGTCCATCTGTTTTCTCATTTTCAACAGATGCGGTTCTTTTGGCCCACTTCAGCTACTTGCCTATTCATAAAGGAAAAGTGGTGGACTTGTGTTCAGGTAACGGAATCATTCCTTTATTACTTAGTGCAAGAACGAATGTCCACATTACAGGTGTGGAAATCCAAGAGCGGTTGTTTGATATGGCCCAAAGAAGCGTCGAGTATAATGCTCGCCAAGATCAGATAACGATGAAATTGGGGGATGTTAAGGAGATTGATCAACTTCTTCATCATTCCCACTACGATGTGGTCACTTGTAATCCTCCCTATTTCAATACGCCACCGGGAGATAAACGAAATGTGAATGAGCACTATGCGATTGCCCGCCATGAAATCTTATGTAGCCTCGAAGATACCATCAAAGCTTCAAGCTACTTATTGAAGCAGGGAGGAAAAGCATCCTTTGTGCACCGGCCTGGTCGATTGATGGACATCTTATCCTTGATGAGGAAACATCGTCTTGAGCCGAAACGGTTGCGCTTCGTCTATCCGAAGCCGGGAAGAGAAGCCAACACGATATTAATTGAAGGAATAAAAGATGGGAAACCAGACCTAAAAATCCTTCCTCCATTATATGTGTATGATGATCAAAATCAGTATTCCCAAGAAGTACATGATATGCTATTTGGACATACTGATACAAACCAACAAACGTGATTCAGGAGGTGAGTGATACAATGAACCAGCAAAAAAGTTTTCAGGATGGTGATAAAGGTAGCTTGTACCTCGTTCCAACACCAATCGGGAACTTAGAGGATATGACGTTCCGTGCCATCCGCATGATGAAGGAAGCGTCTGTCATCGCAGCCGAAGACACAAGAAATACGAAGAAACTGTGCAATTACTTTGAAATTGATACGCCGATCATTAGCTATCATGAGCATAATAAAGAAACGAGCGGGCAGAAGCTGATTGAACGGATGAAGAAAGGCGAGCTTGTAGCCCTTGTGAGTGATGCAGGAATGCCATCCATCTCAGATCCTGGGTTTGAACTGGTGAAAGAAGCCATTCATCATGAAATTGCGGTGATTCCATTGCCTGGTGCAAATGCAGCGCTTACGGCTCTCATCGCTTCAGGCTTATCCCCGCAGCCATTTTATTTCTATGGTTTTTTACACAGAGGAAAAAAGGATAAGCGAGCTGAACTTGAAACACTCAAATCTTTGGAAGAGACATTTATCCTATATGAATCACCCCATAGATTAAAAGAAACATTAAAAGAACTCTATGCCGCTCTCGGGAACAGGCAAATCGTCATTTGTCGCGAGCTCACGAAAAAGTTTGAGGAATTCATCCGCGGGTCTCTTGAAGAAGTCATGGAATGGGCAAACGATGGGGAAGTTCGCGGGGAATTCTGCTTATTGATCGAAGGAGCAGGACCAACGGATAAAGAAAATGAAGAGGTGTGGTGGAGCAGCTTCTCTCTTCAGGAACATGTTGACCACTATGTAAATGAAAAAAGCCTGTCATCCAAAGAAGCCATCAAGCAAGTTTCAAAAGAACGATCCCTGCCAAAGCGTGAAGTGTATCAAGCTTATCACGTCGAATAAAGAGAGATCAGTCAACATGATCAAAAAAAAGCCTGAGTCGAGTGACTCAGGCTTTTGATATAGTAACAACAAATTATTTTGATTGTAATGATTCCTGGATTTCTTTCAGTAATTGATCTGCACCTTCACGGCTAAGAACTAATTTACCGTTAGCAAGCTTGATGTTGTCATCAGAAACTTCACCAGTGATTTGGCAAGTCATGCTTGGCTTGTATTTCTTTAAGATGATTCTTTCGTCATCCACGTAAATTTCCAAAGCATCTTTCTCTGCAATACCTAGTGTACGGCGTAATTCGATAGGAATAACGACACGGCCTAATTCATCAACTTTTCTTACAATACCTGTAGACTTCATTTGAGAATCTCCTCCAAATAAAATGATTTATCTCTATCTATTTCGTCAATATTCGACAAATTTCTTTTACTGTTTCTATCATACCAACGATTAGGTATCTCGTCAATAATTAAATCTGACAATTATTAATAAAAAATGGATGTTCAAATACTGATATAATAAGCTTTACGCTTTGTTGTAAATAATTGTATTACCAATTGAATATTATTGTAATGAATGTAATAGTAATAAATTTTGTCGAATTTTCTTTATAATCATTTCTAATTCGACAATAATCGACAATGTTCAACGGGTAATTCGACATAATCGATTGTTAGCAATGTTTAGTTGCAGAAACCCTTTATTTTAGGTATATTTTGATGAGATAAGAGGTTAAGATGATAGGTAAGTGTCTTTTAATTGGATGTATATTACAAACATACCGCTATAAACCATTCGGAGGGTTTTTTGGCTTTATGGGGGTATATTTAAAAAAGAGGAGGAACAGAAAGTGGAAGAAAAATTAAACACCTTCTATATTACAACACCGATTTATTATCCAAGTGGAAATTTACATATTGGACATGCATACACCACGGTTGCAGGTGATGCCATGGCCCGTTATAAGAGAATGCGTGGATTCGATGTCATGTATCTGACAGGTACGGACGAGCATGGACAGAAGATTCAAAGAAAGGCTCAGGAAGAGGGAATCACTCCTCAAGAATACGTAGACGGTATTGTCAGTGGAATCAAAGACCTTTGGGGGAAACTAGATATATCTTATGATGACTTCATCCGGACGACGGAAAAGCGTCATAAGGATATTGTGGAAAAAATCTTCAATCAGCTTGTTGAGCAAGGGGATATTTATCTTGATCAGTATGAAGGGTGGTATTGTACACCGTGTGAATCTTTCTTTACTGAAAGACAGTTGGAAAACGGGAACTGTCCGGATTGTGGCCGCCCGGTTGAAAAAGTAAAGGAAGAATCGTATTTCTTCAAGATGAGTAAATACGTCGATCGACTACTGGCTTATTATGAAGAGAACCCAGAGTTCATTCAACCTGAGTCCCGTAAGAATGAGATGGTGAACAACTTCATTAAACCTGGTTTGGAAGACTTGGCTGTTTCACGTACGACCTTTGATTGGGGAGTGAAAGTGCCAGGAGATCCAAAGCACGTCATTTATGTGTGGATCGATGCTCTTTCTAACTATATTACTGCATTGGGATATGGCAGCGAAAATGATGCCAATTACTTGAAATATTGGCCCGCCGATGTACATCTTGTAGGGAAAGAGATTGTCCGTTTCCATACGATTTACTGGCCGATCATGCTGATGGCTTTAGATCTTCCACTTCCTAAGAAGGTATTCGCTCACGGCTGGCTTCTGATGAAGGATGGAAAAATGTCCAAGTCTAAAGGGAACGTCGTTGATCCCGTTACTCTTATCGATCGCTATGGTCTTGATTCTCTTCGTTACTATCTGTTAAGAGAAGTACCATTTGGATCGGACGGGGTCTTCACACCGGAAGGATTTGTAGAGAGAATCAACTTTGACCTGGCAAATGATCTTGGGAATCTGTTAAATCGAACAGTGGCCATGATTAATAAATACTTTGATGGAGTCATTCCGACTTATGTGGATTCCAAAGGGGAGTTTGACCAAGCCCTTCTGGATATGAATACCGAAACCGTCAAGAAGTACGAATCTGCCATGGAAAATATGGAGTTTTCAGTGGCACTGTCGAGTCTTTGGCAGTTAATCAGCCGCACGAATAAATACATCGATGAAACACAGCCTTGGGCATTAGCGAAAGATGAAAGCAAGAAAGAAGAACTTGGCAGTGTCATGAGTCACTTAGCTGAATCATTGCGCAGAGTCGCCGTACTATTGCAACCATTCTTGACCAGAACACCTAAGAAGATTTTTGAGCAACTGAATCTTCATGACGAAAAAATGCACACTTGGGAGAGTCTGGAGAGCTTTGGAGCCATACCGGCAGGAACCGAAGTAGTCAAGAAAGGGGAACCAATCTTCCCTCGTCTTGAACTGCAAGAAGAAGTGAATTTCATAAAAGAGAAAATGCAGGGTTCTGCTCCTGTTGTAGAAGAGAAGAAAGAAGCTCCTGCAAAGGAAGAATCAGAAGAAATCGGAATTGACGATTTCATGAAAGTTGAGCTTCGTGTAGCCGAAGTCATTTCAGCGGAACCGGTTAAAAAAGCTGATAAACTTCTTAAGCTGCAACTGGATCTTGGATTTGAAAAACGTCAAGTAGTATCAGGGATTGCTAAGTTCTATCAGCCGGATGAATTGGTAGGGAAAAAAGTGATTTGTGTTACGAACTTGAAACCGGTAAAGCTTCGCGGAGAGCTTTCTCAAGGAATGATCCTTGCCGGAGAAGAGAACGGAACGCTGTCTCTTGCATCGATTGATCAATCTTTACCAAACGGAACAAAAGTAAAATAAGTCATTCACATGTTTTTAAGTTAAAGGGATGTTCCACGTGGAACATCCCTTTAGTATATTAAAATAATTAATTTCTTTATAATAGTAAGTTCTTGGTTCGATGTTATTATGTTGGAATAATTATTTAATAAGAAAGAAACAGATTGTTTTGGTTCTGCATCTGAAATGGTTAGAATGAAAGCAAACTGCAGACGAAACAGGTTAAATAAAAAATATCCATAGAAACCATAATATGTAATATGAATGTTACATGAATGTGATGCTTGTCATGCTTTTTTATATTAAACTTATCTTTATTACAAGGAGTGTCTTACATGCTATTTGATACACATGTTCATTTGAATGCTGAACAATTTGACGAAGATCTCGAGGAGGTAATTTCAAGAGCAAGAGAAGCTGGAGTTGAAAAGATGGTGGTCGTCGGTTTTGACCGTCCTACCATTAATCGGGCCATGGAGCTCATTGAGCAATATGATTTTTTATATGCCAGCATCGGTTGGCACCCAGTGGATGCAATTGATATGAAGGATGAAGATTTAACTTGGATAGAAGAACTGTCACATCACAAAAAAGTGGTGGCAATAGGAGAGATGGGTCTTGACTATCACTGGGATAAATCACCGAAAGATATTCAAAAAGAAGTATTCCGAAAACAGATTCAACTAGCTAAGAAAGTAAAGCTCCCGATCGTGATTCACAACCGTGATGCCACACAGGATATAGTGGATATTCTGAGGGAAGAAGGAGCGGGGGAAGTCGGAGGAATCATGCACTGTTTCAGTGGAAGCCCTGAAATCGCTCAAGAATGTGTGGACATGAATTTCTATATTTCCCTTGGTGGTCCTGTAACCTTCAAGAACGCAAAAAAACCAAAAGAGGTAGCAAAAGAAATCCCTTTGGAAAAACTTTTGATTGAGACCGATTGTCCCTACCTGGCTCCTCACCCATATAGAGGAAAGAGGAATGAGCCGGCTTACGTCAAGCTTGTGGCTGAACAAATTGCCGAGCTGAAAGAAGTGTCGCTGGAAGAAGTAGAAAAGATCACAACAGAAAATGCAAAAAAATTATTCAACATAAATTGACATCAACTATTGTCGAGAATTGAGAGAGCTTGTCCAAATAGTGAATGAAAACAAATAGTTCTACATAGGAATCTTGTTTCATAGGATAAACGTGTCGATAACTCTCTCTTTTCTTTTTCTTTCATTTTCTGCATAATATGTTTTGTGTTCCCTGGGTTGCAATATTTTGCTAGATTAAGTTAGAAGAAGTAAGGGTTGACAGTCGCTGGATAACTCTATATAATCACTCCGAGAAAAGGAGGCGTTTTTCATGAACTTTAAAGCCATGAAAAGCCTGTTTTCCAAGTCTTTGAGTCGAAGGAAATGGATTGTTACAATCGGAACATTGGTAACATCTGCAGCTGTATTTGGAATTCTTTTTTACGAAGGATCGAAGAACACTGTAGCATTGACCTTAGACGGCGAGCAAAAAGAGATTAGGACGCATGCAAACACGATTCAAGATATATTAAAAGAATTAGAGATTTCACCCCGCTCAGAAGACTATTTGTACCCCTCGGGGAATACGAAGGTTTCAAATAACATGAATATTATTTGGGAACCGGCAAAACAGGTAGGAATTACAGTAGGCGGTCAAGAGAAAAAGATCTGGACCACTGCTGATACAGTAAAAGAGTTACTCTCTGAAAATGAAATTAAAGTAGGAGAACATGATAAGGTCCAACCCAGCTTATCAGAAAAAGTAACAGGGAACATGAATGTAAAGATTAATACCGCATTTTCACTTAAGCTTGTAAACGGTGGAAAAGGGCAAAAGGTATGGTCTACTTCGACTACGGTCGCTGACTTTTTAAAGCAACAAGGAATTACACTAAAAGATTCAGACCGTGTTGAACCAAGTTTAGACAAAGTTGTTAAAGCAAATGATGTCGTAAATGTCGTTCGAGTTGAAAAAGTCACCGATGTAGTGGAAGAGACAAAAAATTTCACCGTTATTTCCAAGAAGGATTCTGACCTTTCAAAAGGGAAAGAGAAAGTCGTTCAAGAGGGTAAAAACGGAAAGATTGAAAAGAAATACGAAATTGTGAAAGAGAACGGCAAAGAAGTTTCCAGGAAGTTGATTAGTGAAAAAGTGGTGGAAGAAAGCCAGGACAAAATCATCAATGTCGGGACAAAGGTTTTGGTGGCCCAGGTTTCACGCGGAAGTTCTTCCTCTAGCTCAGCTTCAGCCGCTCCAAGTGGTGGAAGGGAATTCTATGTCAGTTCAACCGCATATACAGCTTCATGTAACGGATGCTCTGGCCATACGGCTACAGGCATCAATTTAAAAGCAAATCCAAATGTAAAAGTCATTGCAGTGGATCCTTCCGTCATTCCTTTAGGTTCAAAAGTATATGTTGAAGGTTATGGGTATGCTGTTGCAGCAGATACAGGCGGAGCCATCAAAGGGAATAAAATCGATGTGTTCTTCTCGTCAAAATCTGACGCTTATCGTTGGGGAAGAAAAACCATCAAAGTGAAAATACTGAACTAAGAGCAGGGAGTTTTCCTGCTTTTTTTTATTATTTGGTTAAAACCGTTATAATAACTTTAGGTCTTCATTTATTAGACGAAACAAAAAGCAGAAATGTTTCAATTTTTTTGGAGGAATTATGAAAATAAAAGAAATCATCGTAGTAGAAGGTAAAGATGATACAGTGGCCATACAGCGGGCTGTCAATGCAGACACGATCGAGACGAATGGTTCTGCCGTTTCGCCTGCTACTATAGAGAAAATCAAACACGCTCAGGAAAAAAGGGGCGTTATCATATTTACGGATCCCGATTACCCCGGAGAACGGATCCGAAAGATTGTGGCTGAAGCGGTACCTGGGTGTAAGCATGCCTTTGTACATAAAAAGGATGCGCTGCCAAAATCGGGCAGGGGAATCGGGGTGGAGCATGCAACCCCTGAGGTCATCCGTGAATCCTTGAAGGAAGCGCATGTGCTGGATGCCGAGCAGGAGGAAGTCATTACTCAAGATGATTTAATTCATGCAGGTTTGATAGGGAGCCCCCAGTCCAAGGACCGGAGAATAGCACTTGGAGAGAAGTTGAGAATCGGATACACTAATGGAAAACAGCTGCACAAACGATTACGGATGTTTAATATCCAAAAGGAAGAATTTAAAAAAGCGTTAATGGAAATCATTCAGGAGGAAGAACATGCATAAAGATATCGCAACCCCGATACGGACGAAAGAGATCCTTGCTAAGCATGGCTTTTCGTTTAAAAAAAGTCTTGGTCAAAACTTTTTGATTGACCCCAATATCCTACGGAACATAACAGAATATGCAGGCTTATCCGAGAAAACGGCCGCCATTGAAATCGGACCTGGTATAGGAGCACTGACTGAACATCTTGCCCGCACTTCCGGTAAAGTTGTGGCATTTGAAATCGATCAGCGTCTGATACCGATTCTGGATGACACGCTATCTCCTTATGACAACGTGAAAATCATAAATGAAGATGTCCTTGAGGCAGATGTTGCATCAATCATAAACAAAGAATTCGAAGGGTTCGACGATATTATGGTGGTAGCCAACCTCCCGTATTATGTCACAACACCCATCATTCTGAAATTATTGATGGAGCGTCTCCCGATTAGGGGAATATGTGTCATGCTTCAGAAGGAAGTAGGAGACCGTATTTCTGCTAAACCCGGAACAAAAGCATATGGTTCCCTTTCCATCGCGATTCAGTATTATACAGAGGCTGAAATGGTCATGACTGTCCCGAAAACGGTCTTTATGCCGCAGCCGAATGTGGATTCTGCCGTCATCCGATTAACGAAGCGTGAAAAGCCTCCAGTTGAGGTTATCAGTGAAGACTTCTTCTTTACCGTTACACGGTCTTCTTTCGCCCAAAGAAGAAAAACGATTCTGAATAACTTAACCAGTCAGCTCCCTCAAGGAAAAGAGAAGAAAGACTATATTCTGGACGCTTTATCTACTGCGGGGGTAGAACCTTCCCGCCGTGGAGAAACTCTGACGATACAAGAATTCGGCCGGTTAAGCGATGCATTGTACCCGCATTTTAAGTAACAATCAGTAAATGGCTAAACGTGAAACATCGTTTAGCCATTTTTTATGTTCGCGAATACTGAACATCGACCCCATTTTATTGACACCGAATATTCCAGCAATGCATAGGTTATCACAGGGAATATTTACTCAATGGATGATAAGGAAAAGGTGGAGAAGGGTAGGGCGAATGCTGATCCTCCTCGGCTTGTTGATTTCCTTTTTTGATTTCTCAATGCTTAGCCTATGGGAGTGACTGATGTGAATATCGAAATCAATGATGTCGTAGGTCGCCTTTCATATCAATGTGATATTTTATTCAGGGTAATAGATATCCGCATGATAGATGGTCTTAAAACGGCAGTGCTGTATGGTGAAGATTTTCGATTGATAGCGGATGCTCCTTTTCATGATTTGAAGAAGATGGACCCTAGAGAACAGGATCGGATTACACAGGAGTTTCGTTCGAAGGAGGAACAATCCCTTGACCTGTTCCGGCAGGACATAGAGCTTCTCAAGTATAAGCAGGAGTACAGGGTGACGAATGCTTATCGAGACGATTATAACTATTTCCAAGTCCCGGGGAAAGTGCTTCATCTTGATGGAGATCCCAGCTATTTAAGAAAGTGTCTAGATCTTTATGAAAAAATTGGTGTCCCGGTAAAAGGTGTTCACTGCAGTGAAACAGAGATGCCTCAACAAATAGGACCCCTTATTGATAAATATAGGCCGAATATTATCGTATTGACAGGTCATGATGCCTACTCAAAGTCGAAAGGTTCCAAGGGAGACATCAATGCCTATCGACACTCAAAATATTTTGTTCAAGCAGTAAGGGAAGCCCGTAGCAAATCCCCCCATTTGGATCAGCTTGTGATATTCGCAGGCGCATGTCAATCCCACTTTGAATCCCTGATCCATGCAGGGGCCAACTTTGCAAGTTCTCCTTCGAGAGTGAATATCCATGCCCTGGATCCGGTGTATATCGTGGCGAAGATTTGTTTTACCGGATTTAAGGATTCCGTAAATGTGTGGGATGTCATCCGGAATACATTGACAGGGGACAAAGGATTGGGTGGTATCGAGACGAAGGGTGTCCTCCGTACGGGTATGCCGTACAAAACCACGGAAAGTGAATAAGGAAGGTTCGACAAAACCTGTAATGACCTTGCAATTTATGCGCTAATTGTAAGGTCTATTTTAATTATGCATGTCATACACTGGTTAGGTGTTGATTTTTAGGCTGAGCCGGGTTACCCGTCATATGCTTGTCGGGACTAACCAATCCGCCTCCGCTTTTATTGATATCCAGCTCCGGCGGCTAGAGGCTCGAGGTCATAAGTCAAACCTGCCAAAAAGACAAAAAGCGCCTTTCCGGCAGGTTCGCCTTATGTTTGTCGCCTCTGACCAATCCGCCCCCGCTTTTATTTTTACATATTTTCTCATTGTTTGGGGAATGTTAGTGGTGTAGAAAAAACGTATTTTTTGTTGAATAAAATATATTGACAGGTGTTCATGATTCTTGTTAAAATTATAAATTTATTTGACTAAAATTACATAATGTGATATATTTAATTACAGTGAGGTGGAAGCGAAATGCCAAAAACATTAGCCGACATTAAAAGATCCCTTGATTCTAATCTGGGGAAACGTTTAATGCTTAAAGCAAACGGTGGACGTCGAAAAACAATTGAGCGTTCAGGTGTTCTAGCCGAAACGTATCCTTCTGTATTCGTGGTTCAACTGGATCAAGAAGAGAATGCGTTCGAACGAGTTTCTTACAGCTATGCAGATGTTCTCACTGAGACAGTTCAATTAACATTTTATGATGAAGCAACAGGAAATATCATCTTTAGCCAGCAGTAGACAATTGTTTGCTGCTTTTTTATTTGTTTAAACATACATGTTTTACAT
This sequence comes from Rossellomorea aquimaris, assembly GCF_020172085.1. Taxonomy (GTDB): domain Bacteria; phylum Bacillota; class Bacilli; order Bacillales; family Bacillaceae_B; genus Rossellomorea; species Rossellomorea aquimaris_E. Next base: position 39,548 of record NZ_JAIVAT010000013.1, on the reverse strand, counting down.
AATAACTTTCGTCATTTTTTGCCCTTCAGTACGCATACTAAGCATGTGGTGCATATCTGAAGGAGGTAGACAATGAGTAGAAGAAGAGGAATCATGTCTGATCAATTAAAAGCAGAAATCGCTCAGGAATTAGGATTCTATGATGTTGTTCAGAAGGATGGTTGGGGCGGTATCACGTCCCGGGACGCTGGGAATATGGTGAAGCGTGCAGTTGAACGGGCAAGCCGCCAACTTTCAGGAAGTCAACCACATTAACTCTTTTTACACATTTGGATTACATCTTTTTTCAGTACCATACAAAAGGGTCGCCTTAAAAGTGTAATGCTTTTTGGCGGCCTTTCTTTAGTAAGGGATCAGACCTTCTTTCCTATCAGTACTTTACGTGATAAAATAACATACTTGTATGAGTATGTTTAGAAGTTAACACTCTCTATAATAAGTGTATGATACAATATAACAAAGAGTATTGGTAAGAAGGTGATGATATGAGGTTATTAGTAAAGGCGCCGGCAAAAATTAACCTTTCACTTGATGTTTTACATAAACGTTCAGATGGTTACCATGAAGTTGAAATGGTTATGACGACAATTGATTTAGCGGATAGAATTGAACTTACGAATCTTTCAGACGATACGATCAAAATTCTTTCGCACAATCGATTTGTACCGGACGATGGGAGGAATCTTGCCTATCAGGCTGCACAGCTGCTTAAAGAGAGAATGAATATTAAGAAGGGTGTAGCCATTTCCATCGATAAAGTGATCCCTGTTGCTGCAGGGTTAGCCGGGGGAAGCAGTGATGCTGCAGCGACCCTTAAAGGACTGAATCGCTTGTGGGATTTAGGCCTTAGCATGGACGAGCTTGCAGAGCTTGGTGCGGAAATTGGCTCCGATGTATCGTTCTGTGTGTACGGAGGGACTGCATTAGCGTCAGGCAGGGGAGAGAAGATCAAACATCTTCCGGCTCCGCCAAACTGTTGGGTTATCTTAGCGAAACCAACAATAGGAGTTTCAACAGCGGATGTTTATAAAAATTTAGATCTTAAAAACATTTCACATCCGAATACAGGGGCAATGGTTTCTGCCTTGGAACATGGAAATTATCATGATATTTGCACCAATCTGGGCAATGTACTCGAATCGGTTACATTGGATATGCATCCTGAAGTCTCCCAGATTAAAGATCAAATGGAGCGTTTTGGTGCCGATGCTGTTCTGATGAGCGGGAGCGGCCCGACAGTATATGGATTAGTGCAATATGAATCAAGACTCCATCGCATTTACAATGGTTTAAGAGGGTTTTGTGATCAGGTTTTCGCAGTGCGTATGCTTGGAGATTAAGACCTCTTGCCGAAATCCGTATATTAATGATATATTTACATTACAATATTCGGATTTAGGAGGTTTGTTTGGTGAAGTTTAAGCGCAGCGAACGATTGATTGATATGACCCACTATTTATTAGAACGGCCCCATCAGCTTGTTCCTTTGACTTTTTTCTCTGAACGGTACGGTTCTGCCAAGTCTTCCATCAGTGAAGATTTAACAATTGTGAAAGAAACATTTGAAGGGCGTGGTGTTGGGACGGTTCAGACAGTTCCGGGGGCTGCAGGTGGAGTAAAGTATGTTCCAAAAGTAAACAAGCAGGAAGCGAAAGCTATGATCGATGAGCTTTGTGTACATCTGGAAAGCTCCGATCGCCTTTTGCCAGGTGGATACCTTTATATGACGGATCTCCTAGGGAACCCTCAGCTTATGAAGAGCGTCGGTAAATTGCTGGCATCCGCTTTTGCAGAGAAAGATATTGATGTTATCATGACAGTAGCGACAAAAGGAATTCCGATCGCCAATGCGATTGCATCCTATTTGAATGTTCCGGTGGTCATTGTCAGACGGGACAGCCGTGTAACCGAAGGATCGACTGTAAGCATTAATTATGTATCGGGATCATCAAAAAGGATCCAGTCCATGGTTCTTTCGAAAAGAAGCTTGAAGGAAGGATCGAAAGTATTGGTAGTCGATGATTTCATGAAGGCAGGGGGAACCATCAACGGGATGAAGAACCTGCTGGAGGAGTTCTCTGCTACGTTGTCCGGCATCGGGGTATTGGTCGAATCCAATAGCTTGGACGGTCGACTGGTGGATGATTATGTATCACTATTAAAATTATCTGAAGTCAATGAAAAGGATAAGCAGATCTCATTAGCGAAAGGGAATTATTTCCAATCCAATCTGACATTTTTACCATAAGAGGAGGCGTCTAGCATGCGTGTAGTTTCTACTAAGGAAGCACCAGCAGCAATCGGTCCATATTCACAAGGCATTGTCGTAAATAACCTGTTCTACAGTTCAGGGCAGATTCCATTAACGGCAGAGGGAACAATGATCGAAGGAGATGTAGCGGAACAGACACATCAAGTGTTTCGTAACCTGCAAGCCGTATTATCGGAAGCTGGGGCTTCACTCGAAACAGTCGTTAAAGCAACTGTCTTCATCAAAGACATGAATGATTTCGGGACGATCAATGAAGTATATGGTGAATATTTCAGCAGTCACAAACCTGCTAGGTCTTGTGTAGAAGTAGCCCGCTTACCTAAAGATGCAAAGGTTGAAATAGAAGTCATCGCACTCGTGAAGTAATGTTCACGGGTGTTTTTTTTATACCAAAAAGGAAGTATAGTTCAAATGATATAGAGGAAAAGGTGAGAAAAATAAAATTTTTCAAAAAATTTTACAGTTTAAGAAGGAATATCTAAATAATTCGTTGAATACATAGAGTAGATTTCATCTAGGGAAAAAGGTGGTGAACAGAATGGAAGTAACAGACGTAAGATTACGCCGAGTAAACACCGACGGTCGCATGAGAGCTATCGCATCTATTACGCTGGATAATGAATTTGTTGTTCATGACATTCGCGTTATTGATGGGAACAATGGCTTATTTGTAGCAATGCCAAGTAAGCGTACTCCTGATGGGGAATTCCGTGATATTGCTCATCCAATTAATTCGGGTACTCGCGGCAAGATTCAAGATGCCGTTTTAGCTGAGTATCATCGTTTAGGAGAGCTGGAAGAAGTTGAGTTAGAAGAAGCTGGGGCTTCTTAATTAAGATCTATAGCATCAAGAGCCTACTTTGTGTAAGGCTCTTTTTTTTGTCTTTTAGAGCCATAGTGGTTCTTACGTTTTTTTGTATACCCGAGTTATTATAGAGTTGAAACCTTTAAATATGGATTTTTTGTGTTTTTGGGTAAAGAAAATTCGACAGAGGTTTGAATGATGGCAGAGTTGGGATAGAAAGTGCGGAATAAGAAATGACATGATTTTAATTCGAAGGGAAATATGAAGACAAACCTGCTTATTTCGATCAGTTATACCGTTAAAAATACATTTTACGAAGGATGTAAGAGTGTTTTGGGCGATCTTTCATGTTGTAGATGGGGTTTCTGGGAATACTTGTGCCAGTTTAGGTAGAACTAGTGCCACTTTCGGCCAAACTCGTGCCGAATTGTGAACACGCGCTTTTTGTCTGACCAAGCCCCTTCCGCTTTTCGATGTGTCCAGCTCCGGCGGCTAGAGGCTCGAGGTCATAAGCTAAATGGACCAAGAAGGCAAAGAGCGCCTTCATGGCCCATTCATCTTATGCTTGTCGCCTCTGACCAAGCCGCCTCCGCTTTTCTAATGACAAATATATGTACTTTTATTTGAATCCTTGAAATGATAAAGTTTTTAGGATATATTCGTTATGGATAAAAAGGTTATTGGAGGACCAAAAATGACAAATCGATATGCCGTTATATTAGCTGCTGGTCAAGGTACGAGAATGAAGTCAAAACTTTATAAAGTTCTTCATCCTGTTTGTGGCAAGCCGATGGTGGAACATGTGGTCGACCAAATTTCAACACTACATATAGAAAAGACTGTCACGATCATCGGTCATGGCGCCGAGCTTGTGAAGTCGCATTTAGAAGGCAAGAGTGATTTTGCTCTACAGGCTGAGCAATTAGGGACAGCCCATGCTGTGATGCAGTCTGAAGATGTTCTGGGTGACCTTGAAGGTACGACTTTAGTGGTATGTGGTGATACGCCGCTCATTAAAGGGGAAACGATGGAAGCATTGGTGAAGCACCATGAGGAACAGGGTGCCAAGGCGACCATTTTGACAGGTCATACGGAATCCCCGGATGGATACGGACGAATCATCCGTAACCAAGAGGGATTAGTGGAGCGCATTGTGGAACATAAGGACGCAAGTGAAGAAGAACGAAGCGTCAAGGAAATCAATACTGGAACCTATTGTTTTGATAATAAAGCGTTATTCGATGCCCTGAAGAAGGTTTCGAATGACAATGTACAAGGTGAATATTACTTACCTGATGTGGTTGAAATCCTTCAATCTGAAGGTGAAATCGTTAGTGCGTATCAGACAAGTGACTTTGATGAGACGCTTGGTGTCAACGATCGGGTGGCATTATCTCAAGCGGAGATTACAATGAAAAAGCGCATTAATGAATACCATATGCGTAACGGCGTAACGATTAAAGATCCGAACAACACGTATATCGATGCGGAAGTGACGATCGGAAGAGATACAGTGATCCTGCCTGGCACTGTTCTTAAAGGTAGCACGTCAATCGGAGAAGACGCCATGATCGGCCCGAATTCAGAAGTGAAGGATTGTCAAATCGGAGACCGTACGGTAGTGAAGCAGTCTGTCGCTCATGACAGCTCGATTGGTTCCGATGTTCAAATTGGACCGTTTGCTCATATCCGCCCGGCTTCTACGATTGAAGATGAAGTGAAGATCGGCAACTTTGTTGAAATCAAGAAAGCGACATTCGGTAAAGCGAGTAAGGCTTCCCATTTAAGCTATATTGGTGATGCGGAGGTTGGACGCGATGTGAATATCGGGTGTGGGTCGATCACTGTGAACTACGATGGAAAGAACAAGCATTTGACGAAGATCGGAGACGGTGTATTCGTCGGCTGTAATTCCAATCTGGTTGCACCTGTTAACGTAGGCAAAGGGGCATATATCGCTGCAGGATCTACGATTACCGAGGATGTTCCCGGTGAGTCTCTTTCTATTGCAAGGGCTCGCCAAGTAAATAAAGAAAATTATGTTCAAAATTTAAATCATAAGAAATAATTGGAGGTCCACAATGCCAAACTCTTATATTAATTCCAAGTTGAAAATCTTTTCCTTGAATTCAAACTACCATCTTGCAAAGGAAATTGCTGATGAAGTAGGGGTGGAATTAGGGAAGTCGTCTGTTAAACGTTTTAGTGACGGTGAAATTCAGATTAACATCGAAGAAAGTATCCGTGGCTGTGACGTGTTTGTCATTCAGTCTACTTGTGCGCCTGTAAATGAAAACCTGATGGAACTTCTCATCATGGTGGATGCGCTTAAGCGTGCTTCAGCTAAGACGATCAATATCGTGATGCCTTACTACGGTTATGCACGTCAAGACCGTAAAGCAAGAGCACGTGAACCGATCACGGCTAAACTTGTGGCGAACCTGCTTGAAACAGCCGGTGCTACACGTGTCATCACGTTGGACCTGCATGCTCCACAAATCCAGGGATTCTTCGATATCCTGATCGATCACCTTATGGGTGTGCCGATCCTAGCGGATTATTTCGAGGAAAGAGGATTCAATACGGAAGATCTTGTTATCGTATCTCCAGACCATGGAGGGGTGACAAGAGCACGTAAGCTTGCAGAACGCCTGAAGGCTCCTATCGCGATCATTGATAAACGTCGTCCGAAACCAAATGTGGCAGAGGTTATGAACATCGTTGGTAATATCGATGGGAAAATCGCAATCTTGATCGATGATATCATTGATACTGCAGGAACCATCACACTTGCAGCCAATGCGTTAGTCGAAAACGGGGCGAAAGAAGTATTTGCTTGCTGTACGCACCCGGTACTATCTGGTCCTGCCATCGAGCGCATTGAAAACTCAAATATTAAAGAGTTGGTTGTAACAAACTCCATCCCTCTAGGGGAAGAGAAAATGATCGGTAAAGTAAAGTCTCTGTCAGTGGCTCCTTTGATCAGTGAAGCAATCATCCGTATCTACGAGCAGCAGTCTGTCAGCACGCTTTTTGATTAAGAATTAATATATGTAGTTTGTGCATAGAAAGAAGAGCCTCTCCTTCACATGGGACAGGCTCTTCTTTTTGTGTAAGGGGCGGTGAACGCATCCAGCCGGCCGCCATCTGTAACACTTTCCCACCCCGCCATCCGCTAATAATTGGGTTTTCTATGTTTATTTCAAATGGGATTGGGGTAATTACTATATATAGAACTTTAACTAACATAAAAGATTAGGGAAGGTGTTGGATTAGACATGGCAACAGAACTGAAAGCAAATAAAAGGGAAGATTTTAAACGGTCTTCATTAACGAAGCTTAGACATGAGGGGAATATCCCTGGAGTTGTCTACGGCTACAAGGCAGATAATACTCCCATCATGGTAGATTCGATTACATTCATTAAAACGATACGCGAAGTAGGAAGAAACGGAATTATTTCCTTAAATGTAGATGGCAAGAAGCAAAACGTCATTTTAAGTGATTACCAGCAGGATCATTTAAAGGATGCCGTTACACATGTTGATTTCCTTGCTGTGAATATGTCACAGGAAATCGATGCGGATGTTCGTATCGAGCTTGTAGGGGAAGCGGCAGGAGTCAAAGACGGTGGCGTCATGCAGCAGCCGTTGCATGAGGTATCTGTAACAGCCAAACCGAATGATATTCCTGAATCCATCGAAGTGGATGTGTCCGAGCTCCAAGTGGGAGAGACGGTGACGATCAGCGATATCCGTGACAAGTATAGTGTCATCCTGAATGAAGAGGATGACCGTACGATTGCTTCAATCCTTGCTCCAAGACAGGAAGAAGAAATCGACAGTGGGGAAGAGCAGGAAGCTGGTACTCCTGATAACGAAGAAGGAAGAGAATCAGAAGCCAGTGATGAAAGTGAAGCACAGGAAGAATAAAAAATCACTCATTTTTTTGGCGTAACCTTTTGCAGGTTGCGCTTTTTACGTTATTCTAGGAGTATAAGGTCAGAAGAGGTGTTAGACATGAAGTTAATCGTTGGACTCGGAAATCCGGGATCACAATATGAGAAAACGAGACATAATATTGGATTTGTGATTATAGATGCTTTAGCTGATCGACTGGGTGTTTCGTTGAATCAGTCAAAGTTTAAGGGTGTATATGGAACATATCATTACAAAGGTGAGAAAGTCATTCTTTTGAAGCCACTAACGTATATGAATTTATCCGGGGAAAGCATTGTGCCCTTAATGGATTATTTTGAAATGGATGATGAGGATTTACTTGTCATTTATGATGACCTGGACTTGCCGGTAGGGAAATTACGATTAAGGCAAAAAGGAAGTGCCGGTGGGCATAACGGCATTAAATCGACCATTGCTCATTTAGGTTCCCAGCATTTTAATCGGCTGAGAGTGGGAATCGACCGTCCAACCAATGGAATGAGTGTACCCGATTACGTCCTGGGGAAATTTACGAAGGAAGAGCAGCCGGAATTGGATAAAGCCATTTCATCAAGCGTGGAAGCGTGTGAGACGTGGCTGGATAAGCCATTCCTTGAAGTGATGAATAAATTCAACTGACCCGATCATATACTGAATTTCCAAGGTCCATTCGCCGCCAAGGTTGAATAACTCCCTTCTATCAGGTTCATACTAACAATATAAATGTGTATGGAGGGAAAGATATGGCGATCCATTATACGTGTCGACATTGTGGCACAAATGTAGGGACCCTTTCAAACGTATCCGTGCATTCCATGCAGCTCGGCATTCACATGCTGACGGATGAAGAGCGGTTACATATGGTTCAGTATCAGGAAAACGGGGACATTCAAGTAAGAACGATCTGTGAAGATTGTCAGGAGAGTCTGGAGAGGAATCCAGGCTACCACGAATTAGATCATATCATTCAGTAAGACGCTTTGGTTACGAACCAAAGCATTTTTCTGTTTTCACTTATCTATATAGGGATCCAAGGGGAGGAGCGTACACTTGAAAGGTATTTTAAAACAGGTTCACCAAAGTGAAGAAATTCAGTCCGTCATCGCTGGAGTCGGGGAGAGATTATCTGAACAACTAGTTGCAGGATTATCGGGATCATCCAGAACGGCGTATATAGCGGATGTGTACTTACAAACGAATAAATCCACTATTGTGGTCACACATAATTTGTTTCAAGCTCAGAAAGTCTATGACGATCTCATTCAGTTTTTATCCGAGGATGAAGTATATTTATATTCTGCTAACGAGTTGATTGCTGCTGAGTTAAGCGTGGCAAGTCCTGAACTGAGGGCACAACGTATCGAGGTATTGAATAAACTTTCAAAACACCAGCAGGGTGTCTACATTGTTCCGGTCGCTGGATTGCGTAAAATCCTTCCTCCACCATCTATGTGGGCAACAAACCAGATCCGCTTTAAGATGGGTGAAGATATCGACTTGGACGAAGTATTGAATCAATTGGTGCAGATGGGGTATCAACGTACAGGAATGGTCAGCACACCAGGCGAGTTCAGCCTTCGTGGGGGAATTGTCGATATCTTTCCTTTAACGTCTCAAAACCCTGTCCGAATTGAATTATTTGATACCGAAATTGATTCAATCCGTGTATTTTCAGCTGAAGATCAGCGTTCAATCGATAAACTGAATGAAATGGAGATAGGACCTGCTACGGAGGTCTTATTGAAATATGAGAATATGGAAAGGCTCATCCATGAAATCAATGCCGGATTGTCCAAAAGCTTAAAGAAGGTGAAATCGGCAGCCGTCAAGGAGAAGATGACAGAGTACATAGGGCATGAAGTGGGTCAGCTTGAGAACGGGCAGGTCCCTGAGCAGATCTTCAAGTACTTATCACTGGCATATGAGGATCCTAGTAGTTTGCTAGATTATTTACCCGATGATGGTGTCTTGTTCTTTGATGAGTTCAGTCGCGTCCAGGAAATGAGTGATTCCCTGGAGAAAGAGGAAGCGGAATGGTATACTTCCTTGCTGCAAGAAGGACAGATCATTCATGATGTACCCGTATCTCATACTTTTTCCGAGCTGGTTAACAGGACGAAGCTGCCGAAGGTGTATTTCTCATTGTTTTTGCGTCATATTCCCAATACGAGCCCACAGAACATCTTTAATGTTTCGACAAAGCCCATGCAGAACTTCCATGGACAGATGAACGTATTAAAGGCAGAACTGGACCGCTGGAAAAAAGGAAAGTATACCGTGGTGTTATTAGGTCCTGATGAAGAGCGAGTCAAGAAGTTGCAAAGAGTGTTGGATGACTATAAGATTGAGATCGCCTTTGTAGAAGATGGAGATAAGCTGCTACCGGGCAAAGTCCAAATGATCAATGGTAGCCTGACAAGTGGGTTTGAGCTGCCGCTTCAGAAGCTGGCTGTTATTACAGAAGAGGAATTATTCAATAAAAAGACCCAAAAGAAACCGAGAAGGCAGAAGCTTTCGAACGCAGAAAGAATCAAAAGTTATTCCGAGCTGAAGGTTGGGGACCATGTGGTTCACGTGAATCACGGTATCGGTAAATTCCTAGGGATTGAAACGTTGGAGATCAATGGAGTCCATAAAGACTATCTTCATGTGAAATACCAGGGGAACGACAAGCTCTATGTCCCCGTCGATCAAATCGAACTTGTCCAAAAATATGTGGCATCGGAGAACAAGGATCCGAAGCTCTACAAACTAGGCGGAAGTGAATGGAAGAAGGTCAAGTCGAAGGTACAATCTTCTGTTCAGGACATAGCGGATGACCTGATCAAGCTGTATGCTGAGCGGGAAGCGGCAAGAGGGTATGCCTTTTCTCCCGATGGGGATATGCAAAGGGACTTTGAGCTGGCTTTCCCTTACGAAGAGACAGATGATCAGCTCCGTTCTGTCAGTGAGATCAAACACGATATGGAAAGAGAACGCCCGATGGATCGGTTATTATGCGGAGATGTAGGATATGGAAAGACCGAAGTGGCGATCCGTGCCGCATTTAAGGCGATTGCTGATGGAAAACAGGTAGCCATCCTTGTTCCTACCACCATCCTTGCTCAGCAGCATTACGAAACCATCAAAGAGCGTTTTCAGGACTTTCCGGTGGAGATTGGGCTATTAAGCCGTTTCCGGACGAGAAAACAACAACAGGAGACGACGAAAGGACTTCAGAATGGAACGGTGGATATTGTGGTAGGGACTCATCGTCTCCTGTCTAAAGATATTCAATACCGGGACTTGGGTCTATTGATCATTGATGAAGAACAGAGGTTTGGTGTCACGCATAAAGAGAAGATCAAACAGCTGAAAACCAATATTGATGTACTCACCCTGACGGCTACGCCGATCCCACGAACCCTCCACATGTCGATGCTCGGGGTAAGGGATCTATCGGTGATTGAAACACCGCCGGAGAACCGGTTCCCGGTTCAGACCTATGTAATGGAGTACAACGGTGCCCTGATCAAAGAAGCGATTGAAAGGGAGATGGCACGGAATGGCCAGGTTTACTTCCTCTATAATCGTGTTGAGGATATTGAACGAAAGGCCGATGAGATTTCGATGCTTGTCCCGGATGCTCGTATTGCCTATGCACACGGACAAATGAGCGAAAACGAGCTTGAAGCGGTCATCTTGAGCTTCCTTGCAGGAGAATACGATGTATTGGTCACCACGACGATTATTGAAACGGGTGTCGACATTCCGAACGTCAACACGTTAATCGTCTTTGATGCCGATCGCATGGGATTGTCACAGCTTTATCAATTAAGAGGGCGTGTTGGGAGGTCCAACAGGGTTGCCTATGCCTATTTCACTTATCGTAAAGATAAGGTCCTCACTGAAGTTGCGGAAAAACGATTGCAGGCAATCAAAGAATTCACGGAGCTCGGTTCAGGGTTCAAGATCGCCATGCGTGATTTAACGATCCGTGGAGCGGGAAATCTTCTCGGTGCACAGCAGCACGGTTTTATCGATTCTGTCGGATTCGATTTGTACTCCCAAATGCTGAAAGAAGCCATCGAGGAAAGAAAAGGCGACCTGCAGAAGCAGCCTGAATCAAGCTTTGAAGTGGATATTGAGATTGATGCCTATATTCCGGATGACTATATTAAAGATGGTCATCAAAAGATCGAGATGTATAAGCGATTCCGTTCCCTCTCTTCCCTTCCAGAAATTGAAGAGCTGGAAGAGGAAATCCTGGATCGATTCGGCGAATACCCGGAAGAGGTTGGGTATCTGTTCGTGATCTCTGAAATGAAGATCTACGCAAGGAATACCAATCTTGAATCCATTAAACAGGATAAGAAAATGGTGAATATCTTTATGTCACCGGAAGGAACGGCACAGATCGACGGATCCAAAGTCTTTAATCTTTGCAACAAGCATGGCCGTGCCGTCGGACTCGGAATGGAAGGCTCTAAACTTAAAATATCGATAAACACAGCACGCCTTGAAGCGTCTAAATGGTTCAATATGGCCTATGACATCATCAAGCATCTGGATGAAGCGGTTAAAATAGAAGAAAACGCCAAATAATCAATCATAAAATGTTTAGGACCCAAGATAGAATTAGAATAGCTACGTGCCTTGACAGTTGATTGGAGCGGAAGATGCTTGAATCCTGAGGGAAACGGGGGAAAGTTGAGGCCTCACAGGGCTTTAGCCCGAGGAGGCTCACCGCAAGCCCCGCGGAAGCGAGCACCTGCAGCGGAAATCAACCAGCACTCGCTTATCATCAATGTGGCATTTCTTCCCTTCGTTATAATAATGTAACCAAAATGTAAACGCGTAGATTGTTTTACTTTACTATGATAAGGGTATTAGTATTTATGCAGCTGCCAACATTGGAAAAAGATACCTGCATTAGAATTTTAGTGAAATTACAGAAAAAATAACTGAATGTGTATAGAACTTCTAAGTTGTAAGATACTAAACTCAACAATGGTAAAGTATTCATCTACAGATGGGTGCATTGCCAAATAAAATCATCTGATGAAAGTGAGGCAACTATAGATGAAAGCAACTGGTATTGTTCGTCGTATTGATGATTTAGGTCGTGTCGTCATTCCAAAAGAAATTCGCAGGACATTAAGGATTCGCGAGGGAGATCCCCTGGAAATCTTCGTTGATCGTGACGGAGAAGTCATCTTAAAGAAATATTCCCCAATCAGTGAACTTGGTGACTTTGCTAAGGAGTACGGCGAAGCATTATACGACAGTTTGGGAAGTGCCGTTTTAATTTGTGATCGGGATGCTGTCATTGCCATCTCAGGCGCTTCAAAGAAAGAGTATTTAAACAAGAACATCAGTGAGTTGATTGAGAAAGTAATGGATGACCGCGCGTCTCTATTACACACTCAACAGGGACAAGCTGAGCTTGTCGAAGGACACGGTGAGGATCTTGCTTCCTATACGATCGCTCCGATCGTTGCAAATGGAGATCCGATTGGTGCCGTTGCGATTTTCTCAAAGGATCGCACAGTAGGCGAAGTGGAACAAAAGGCAGTAGAAACGGCAGCTGGCTTTTTAGCAAGACAAATGGAGTCATAACGTAAAGGAGTGGCATTACGCCGCTCTTCTTTTTTTTGCCGTCACACACAGCCATTTTAGAAAATATATGGACCAATATGGTAAAATGACCAGTACATATATGCTTTTTCTTAGATCTGATGGGATCTCTCATAGAATAAGTGGTACAGAAAGGCAGGAAAACTGGTTGGATAAGAAATACTCTTCCAATCAATTTTTGAAAGGAGCCATGGTATTAACGATTGCAGCGTTGGTAACAAAAATATTAAGTGCTGTCTATCGGGTGCCGTTTCAAAACATTGTTGGAGATATCGGATTTTATATATATCAGCAGGTGTATCCGTTTTACGGGATTGCCATCGCGTTATCCACCTATGGATTCCCTGTAATCATCTCAAAGATGGTAGCGGAGAAATTAGAGAAAGAGGATGAGGAAGGTGCAAAGCATGTGGCCGTCACCTCCTTCTTGTTCCTCTGTCTTGTAGGTTTGGCCTGGTTCCTGCTCGTCTACTTCGGTTCCGGCCTGATCGCCGGTTGGATGGGGGATCCGAAGCTTAAGCCGTTGCTTCAAGTCATTTCATTGTCGTTCCTATTGCTGGCTCCCTTGTCTGTCATTAGGGGATATTATCAAGGGAAAGAAGATATGGTTCCTACGGCTGTATCTCAAGTAACGGAACAAACCATCAGGGTAGCGACGATTCTGATCTTTTCGACGATCCTGGTATCTGAAGGATACTCCTTATATATGACCGGGAACGGAGCATTGTTCGGGTCGATTACCGGTGGTCTTGGGGGATTGTTGGTTCTCTTATCATTTCTGATCGCTAGGAGAGAGAAATTGTTTTCGCGTAAATACCTGTCCCTTCCTGTTGGATTTGTACATACTTGGTCCAGGTTATTCAAGAATGGAACCGCCATCTGCGTCAGTGCAATGCTATTGGTCCTGCTTCAGTTTGTTGATTCCTTAAATGTATATTCCCTTCTCGTATCGTCGGGGATGGAAGCAGAAACTGCGAAAACGTGGAAAGGGATTTATGACCGGGGCCAGCCCTTCGTCCAGCTCGGAACGGTGGTGGCTACATCCATTTCACTTACCATCGTACCATTGGTGACCAATGCCTATCTGAAAAGGAGAGAGGCATTAGTGAGGGAATATATCCAACTTTCCCTAAAAATCAGCATCACCATAGGCTTTGCTGCAACGCTTGGGATCATTAACATCATGGTGCCCACCAATACGATGCTATTTGAAAATGCCCTTGGTTCAACGGTCATCGCTGTATTCTGTCTGTCGATCTTCTTCAGTTGTCTCATTCTGACATTTGCAGGCATTTTTCAAGGTATAGGGAAAATTTATTACCCCGCATTCTGCATTTTAATAGGCATTATGATTAAATATCTCGGTAATGCCTGTCTGATCCCTTTCATGGGAATCATGGGGGCATCCGTATCGACGGCAGGCTCATTAAGTATAATGGCTATCATGATGGTGATATCTTTAAGAAAACTGTTTCCCATCCGCATACTCACTCTCTCCTTTTATAAAACCTTGTTGATGAGTGGAGCCGTTATGACGATTGGATTACAGGGGATCTTGCACGTGTATGATACACTTTTACACAAAGGAATGCCTGATCGTCTGCTCTCTGTCTTTTTTTCATTAGGTGGAGTATGCATCGGGGGCATGCTATTTCTGATCGTTTTTTTAAGAGGGAACGCCCTTTCAAGAGAAGAAATCAGTTTCTTGCCTTTTGGAAGTAAGTGGGTTTGGTTGATGGAGAAAGTGTATCCGAATAATTAAGTAGCGAGGAGATTGACATGAATACCATAACGATAGTCGGGTTAGGTGCAGGAGATATAGAACAGCTTCCTTTGGGTGTATACAGACGTATCAAAAGCAGTTCACATCTATATTTGAGGACAGATCAGCATCCTGTTGTAAAGGATTTAACAGCAGAAGGAGTGACATTTCACTCTTTTGATGCTGTTTATGAAAAACATGATCAGTTCGATCTCGTATATGAAGAAATTGTCCGAGAACTGGTTGCGGCATCAGAACAACATTCACTCGTGTATGCCGTCCCGGGTCACCCATTGGTCGCTGAAAAGGCGGTCCAGATGCTTCTGGCTCTTCAGGATGAAGGGAAGATTCGGGTTGAGATAGGTGGGGGGCAGAGTTTCATTGATGCTTTATTTGCTTCTGTCGGAGCGGATCCGATTGATGGATTTCAACTCCTGGATGGCACGAGCTTAAAGCTTCATGATATCCATATGAAACAACAGCTCATCATCGGACAGGTGTATGATGCCTTCATAGCCTCTGAGGTGAAGCTCACTCTGATGGAGCTATATCCATATGATTATGAAGTCATGCTGGTGACGGCAGCTGGAAGTAAGGAAGAAAAGGTGGAGCGTATTCCACTGGTGGAGCTTGACCGGGTAGCGCATCTGAGTAATCTAACCAGTCTTTATGTCCCAGCGGTGAAAGAAATGGAAGCCTCTTTCAAGCAATATGCCACATTAAGGGAGATCATTTCGACGCTACGGGGACCGAATGGCTGCCCATGGGACAAAGAACAGACCCACCATTCCCTCAAAAAATATCTTCTGGAAGAAACGTATGAGCTTTTGGAAGCCATCGAGGAAGAAGACATTGATCATATGATTGAAGAAATGGGGGATGTTCTTCTTCAAATCATGCTTCATGCTCAAATCGGAGAAGATGAAGGTATGTTCACCATGGAGGAAGTAATGGAAGGTTTGTCTGCCAAGATGGTCCGCAGACACCCCCATGTGTTCGGTACGGTCCAAGTGGAGAACACGGAACAGGTGAAAGCAAACTGGGACGAAATCAAGAAAAGTGAAAAGCAACAAGACCATGAACCGATGCTTATAAACGTCGCAAAAGGGATGCCGGCTCTTATGAAGGCATATGAATACCAGAAAAAGGCCGCGAAAGTAGGCTTTGATTGGGCAGATCCTCAAGGTGCATGGGAAAAAGTATGGGAAGAATTGAAGGAGTTTGAAAACGAAGTCGAGAATAATAGTGAAAACCACATGAAAAAAGAATTTGGTGATGTGTTATTCGCTCTCGTCAACGTAGCAAGGTTTTATAAGATCTTTCCAGAGGAAGCATTGGCCATGACGAACACGAAGTTTTTCCGCCGCTTTTCCTATGTAGAGGAACAGGTACTGAAATCCGGAAAAAGCTTTGAGGATTTTTCATTGGAAGAGTTAGACCAATTTTGGAATGAAGCGAAAAAGATGAATATCGAATAAGGGGGAAGAACTATGGTATCGATGAGACTAGATAAATTTTTGAAAGTGTCAAGACTTATCAAAAGAAGAACACTGGCGAAGGAGATTGCCGATCAGGGGCGTATCACCGTAAACGGCCTGCAGGCAAAAGCGAGCTCCAATGTGAAAGTCGGGGATGAACTGAGCGTAAGGTTTGGCCAGAGGATTATGAGGGTAAAGATAGAAAGGCTTCTGGAAACAACGAAAAAAGAAGAAGCGAGCGGGCTTTATTCCGTCCTTTCAGAAGAAAGAATTCATGAAGAAACGGAGTAAGGGTTACATAGCTTTTGATCTGTAAATTGGTTCTAAATTTCCCCTGAACACATAAACATAGTTACAAAGCTTGTACTATGGGAATGTGAGGGATGGATATGAATCAATATTATGATGGAAACAAAGATAAAACGACCTTTCAGGAACACGACGTGATGATGAGGGGCCGCAAGCTTCTGGACATCACCGGTGTGAAACAGGTGGAAAGCTTCGATAACGAAGAGTTCCTTCTGGAAACGGTGATGGGGTTCCTCTCTGTCAGAGGCCAGAACCTTCAGATGAAAAATCTGGACGTGGATAAAGGCATCGTCTCGATAAAAGGAAAGGTGTTTGATCTCGTTTATCTGGATGAACAAAATGGGGAGAAGGCTAAAGGCTTCTTTAGCAAGCTGTTTCGATGACCCTCTCGACCCAGTTCTATACCATGCTTTCCATGATCGGTATGGGAGCATTATTTGGTGCGGCACTCGACACATACTCCCGGTTCTTGAATCGTTCCGAGAGAAAACGGTGGCTTGTATTCATCAATGACATCATGTTTTGGGTATTACAGGCCCTGGCGATTTTTTATATTTTATTCGTCGTTAATTTCGGAGAGATCCGCTTTTATATTTTCCTTGCGTTGCTATGCGGATTTGCGGGATACCAGGCATTGATCAAACAGCATTACCTGGGCTTTCTGGAGCGGCTGATACAGTTTTTTATCGCCTTGTATAATTTTGCTGTAAAAATGGTGAAGAAATTGATTTATTCACCGATAAAATGGATGATTGTGCTTCTTATTACGATTGTATTATCTATAGGAAAAGGGCTCTTATCCGTCATATTATTCCTGTTAAAGGTCATATGGAAATTGGTACAGTGGGCGATTAAGCTCGTAATCACACCAATAGGGTGGATTTTAAAGGGTATTTGGAATTTATTGCCGAAAAATCTTACAAAAAGAGTCGAGAAGTTATATAATAAAATGGCAGGAAATATTAAAGTGTACATCAAAAAAGTATATAGAGTGGCAGAAAAGTTCAAAAAGAAACCCAAAGATAAAGAATAGGGTCAGGCTTTGTCACTCCATATTGAAAAGGAGGTTTGGGAATGAGAAAGAACGTGACATCAATGGAAAATGAATATGTCCGTCATCAGGAGCATATGCATAAATCTTCTTCTAAGAGAAAAAAGCGTTTGGTCCGTCGATTAGCAGTTTTCTTTGTATTAGTGTTGGCAATTAGTGGATTTTTAATCTCGACCCTCATTTCCAGAGCCCAGGTTTTAGAAGATAAACAAACGGAAAAAGCACAATTGGAAAAGAAGCTGGAACATCTGAAAGATAAGCAATCAGCACTCGAAGAAGAGATTGTGAAGCTTAACGATGATGAATATATTGCCAAACTGGCGCGCCGGGATTACTTTTTATCAGATGAAGGTGAGATTATTTTCAACATACCAGAATCAGATAATGAGAAAGAAGAAGAGGAGTCTTATTGACACTCTTTTTTTTAATTGGCTATAATATATAGTAAGGTTTATCTTTTATAATTTTAAGGAGGAGCATTTCTTTTATGTCAATCGAAGTAGGCAGCAAGTTACAGGGTAAGGTAACAGGTATTACAAATTTTGGAGCGTTCGTGGAATTATCGGAAGGTTCAACAGGTTTAGTTCACATTAGTGAAGTTGCAGACAACTATGTTAAGGATATTAACGAACACCTTAAAGTCGGCGACGAAGTAACGGTTAAAGTTATTAATGTTGAGAAAGATGGAAAGATCGGTTTATCCATCCGTAAAGCGAAAGAGCAACCACAACGCCCACAGCGCCCTCAGCGTCCTCAACGCCCGCGTAGTAATAACAAACCGAACGACACACGTACGAAAGAAAGTTTCGAACAAAAGATGGCACGTTTCTTGAAAGACAGTGAAGATCGTTTATCATCTTTAAAGAAAAATACTGAATCTCGTCGTGGTGGAAGAGGGGCGAAAAAAGGTTAACTTGCTGTCTATTAACCCATATAGCAGGTTGTGAACGGAAAACAGGCATACTCATTTTGATGAGTATGCCTGTTTTTTTATTTGCACTGAAAGATATGTAGTCTATGCTGTTCCCCACACCTATAAAGAAGCTTTAGGTGGCAGAGCTAAATGGTTTTAATAAAAGCAAGGAGAAAGAGGCTTTAACTATAACTACATTCGATTAGTTCAGTTTTAAGAATTCTGATATTTCTTTAGTTATAGTAAAAAACTTATTCTTGGACAGTTGATTGGAACGGAAGGTGCTCGACTCCTGCGGGAAACGCGTGAATGTTGAGACCCCACAGGGCTTTAGCCCGAGGAGGCTCAACTCACGCCCCGCGGAAAGCGAGCACCTGGAGCGGAAATCAACCAATGCTGGCTACGTCAAACATCAACAATGTTTACGATAACAGCCTTATTGTTTTTATTAAAGCCTCAAACAGGAAATTCACCATCCCATACCGAATAGATACTAGTAAATCATTTAGTGGGGGCAGTATGAATGAAAAAAGAACAGATCATTGATCATCACGAATCGTTTAAGGTGTGGCTGAATGAGTTGAAGCAGATAAGTGAAGAAGAATGGATCCAGCCGATGGAGGAAGGGAAATGGTCAATCGCAGCCAATGTCTCTCACATCATCAAATGGGACCAATATTCCTTAAGAGAGATCCTTCCACATGCGAAAGAAGGGGTGGAACTTATACCATTTCCGGACTTTCAGGAATTTAATGGTGCGGCTGAAGAATATGCGCATCGTGTGGCAAATCAGGAAGGCTTGATCGAAGAAGGGGTACAAACGAGGGATGAACTGATAACGTATGTGAAAGGTCTTTCGGACGATGATTTCAGGCAGGCATTTAAAGTCGGAGATCAAAGTTTTACCCTTGAAGAATTTTTTGAAGACTTCATCGGTCACGATAAACATCATCAAGAGCAGATCGAAGAAGTGGTATCTGCAGAAAAGGCTTAAAATAGCCAAACAAAAAAGACTATCCAAAGATAGTCTTTTTTTCTATGACCCGTACGGGATTCGAACCCGTGTTACCGCCGTGAAAGGGCGGTGTCTTAACCGCTTGACCAACGGGCCAGGACAATATGGTAGCGGCGGAGGGGATCGAACCCCCGACCTCACGGGTATGAACCGTACGCTCTAGCCAGCTGAGCTACACCGCCATATGGATATGCGCCTTTTTGGCACAAAATCTATGATACCTAGAAAGAATTATCTTGTCAATATACGACCGTAAAGATTTTGTCAAAATTCCCTTAAGTCTGATGTCACAAGCATTAGAATAGAAAAAACAGGAAATCCATACATTCTACAAAATGAATATTCAGAATATTTTAACGTAAACGATAGAAAGTCGTCGAAACATTCTTGGTATACATTCCCTCATTTTGACAAAGTTTTAAGCTCGTACCATTTATACTAAAAAAAAAGAAATGGGGAGTGTTTCATACATGGGGAAAGTCGATCAGTCGATCATCGAACCTGTCCAGAACGTGGATATCGAACACACGAGGGTGGAACTGTCCAAGGGGATCCGGTCCGTTTATTCAAAGCTTGAGTGGTTATTTGTAGAAAAGGGGATTGCCTTATTCGTGATTGGATTTTTACTCGGGAGAGCCTTGATCCTTTCACATTTGTCGCCATTTGCCCTGCCGTTCTTTGCCTCGGTTTATATTATCAGAAGAGAGAAGTCACCGATTGCCCTCATTGGATTGCTCGCAGGTGCTCTTACTTTATCGATTCCTAGTATCAGTTATACGTTTGGCAGTGCAATAATATTCCTATTAGCTTTTCGGTTATCTCAGAAATATCATAAGAATAATGTGAGGGCTGTTGCCTTCTATGTCTTCTTTACCGTCATGGCTGCTAAACTTGGCTTCGATTACATTCAACAGGGACAAGCCTTGACGATTTACAACGGAGTGATGGCGCTGATAGAAGCGAGTCTTGCGTTTCTCTTAACCTATATCTTTATCCAGAGTGTACCTCTCGTTACGGTTCAGCGTAGAAGAAAATCGCTGAAAACCGAAGAAGTGGTCAGTTTGATCATTCTATTGGCCTCCATCATGACAGGAACGATCGGCTGGTCTTTGTACAATCTGTCTGTAGAACATGTTCTATCAAGATATCTGGTCCTTCTATTCTCCTTTATCGCCGGAGCCACAGTGGGCTCGACTGTAGGGGTGGTAACCGGTCTTGTCTTCAGCTTAGCCAATGTTTCAAGCTTTTATCAAATGAGCTTGCTTGCTTTTTCCGGTCTTCTGGGCGGTCTTATGAAAGAAGGGAAGAAATTTGGAGCGGCAATCGGTTTGTTAATCGCTACGCTATTAATGGGAATGTACGGAGATACGGATACGGTCCTTACAAAAACACTTTATGAATCGGGAGTAGCGATACTACTCCTCTTTTTAACTCCGCAAAGCTTGACGTCTAAAATTGCAAGGCATATACCCGGTACGGCTGAATATCAGCAGGATCAACAAGGATACATGCGACGGGTCAGGGATGTGACCGCTCATCGGGTCACACAGTTTTCGTCGGTGTTCCAGGCATTATCGAACAGCTTTCAACAAATAGAAGAACGGTTTGAAGAGGAGGAAGATAAAGAGTTTGACTACTTCTTAAGCAATGTCACGGAGAAGACATGTCAAACATGCTTTAAGAAAGACCAGTGTTGGGCACGGAATTTTGATAAAACCTATAATCTCATGAAAGATGTGATGACTGAATACGACCAGGGCAGGGTCCCGCTTTCTCCGAAACTGGCAAGGGAAGTGGAAAAGCATTGTACGAGGGAGAAGAAGTTGAAGGATACGATTTATCAGGAGCTTACTTTCTATCAAGCCAATCTGAAATTGAAGAAACAGGTTCAGGAAAGCAGGAAGCTGGTGGCTGATCAGTTGCTTGGGGTATCAGAAGTAATGGGGAATTTTGCGAAAGAAATCCAAAGGGAAAGGGAGAATCATCATCTTCAGGAAGAGCAAATCCTCTCGAGTATCGGAGAGTTCGGAATCGAGATTGAAAACATTGAAATCTATAATCTGGAGCAAGGAAATGTGGATATCGATATCACCATGCCATATTGCGGTGGACATGGACAGGGGGAAAAGCTTATTGCACCGATGCTGTCGGATATCTTAGGTGAAAACATCGTTGTACAAAAGGAGGAGTGCGCCCAATTTCCAAATGGTCAATGTCATGTCACCTTTCAATCTGCTAAAAAATTCGTAGTCGATACAGGAGCATCCCATGCGGCAAAAGGAGGAGGTTTGGTTTCAGGAGACAGTTATTCCATGATTGAATTAGGAAGGGGGAAATATGCCGTTGCCATCAGTGACGGGATGGGGAATGGTGAACGAGCTCATTATGAAAGCAATGAGACACTGAGACTGTTAAAGAAAATACTGGAATCGGGTATTGAAGAACAGGTTGCGATCAAGTCGATCAACTCGATCCTGTCCCTCAGGACGAATGATGAAATTTTCTCCACATTAGATCTTGCTATGATCGACCTGCAGAACGCTTCTTCTAGGTTCTTGAAAATCGGATCGACCCCAAGCTTCATCAAGAGGGGGGATAAAATCCTCAAGGTGGAAGCCAGCAATTTACCGATGGGGATGCTTCAGCAGGACTTTGATGTCGATGTCGTGTCAGAACAGTTGAAAGCAGGAGATCTTCTCATCATGATGAGTGATGGTGCCTTCGAGGGACCCAAACATGTAGAGAATTATGATCTGTGGATGAAGAGGAAAATTAAAGAACTCGAAACCGAGGATCCACAGGAAGTAGCGGATATTTTAATGGAGGAGGTTATCCGGTCGAGTTCCGGTCTCATAGAGGATGATATGACCATCGTAGTCTCGAAAATTAAACATAATATACCGAAATGGTCTTCCATCCCAATGCACAAAGCAAAAGCAAAAGATAAAATTTCCTAGGGTAGAGAATATCCTATAAAAATAGTTAACTAGAGTATAATTCCCTCCTTATTCGGCGAAGATGATATCAACTTTAGAATGAGGAGGGGAGTCTGATGAAGCCAGGTACACTTCGTCAAATTCTTTTAATTACGGATGGTTGCTCGAATCAAGGAGAAGACCCGATTGCGATGGCAGCCCTTGCCAAGGAGCAGGGAATTTCGGTCAATGTGATCGGCGTAATGGACAATGATGTTATAGATGACAATGGAATGCAGGAAATTGAAGGGATTGCTCTATCGGGGGGTGGAGTGAGCCAGATTGTATATGCGGAAACACTTTCTCAAACCGTACAGATGGTTACGCGTAAGGCGATGACACAAACATTGCAGGGGGTTGTAAATAAGGAGTTAAAACAAATCCTCGGAAAATCCGCATCCATGGAGGAGCTCCCACCCGAGCAGCGTGGAGAGGTCATGGAAGTTGTGGATGAACTGGGTGAATCCGTTGATATGGAAGTGTTGATTCTTGTCGATACGTCTGCAAGTATGAAACACAAGCTTCCGACAGTCAAGGAAGCCTTATTGGACCTATCATTAAGCTTGAATGCCAGGATGGGGGATAATAAATTTTCTGTCTTTGTATTTCCCGGGAAAAGACAAGATGTCGAAAAATTGCTGGATTGGACACCGAAGCTTGAAACGTTAACGAGTATTTTCTCTAAACTGTCTCCAGGCGGGATCACTCCAACAGGGCCGGCCATCTCAGAGGCCATTACACACTTTAAGAAAAAACGTTCATTAAGGGGATTGCTCTCTCGTGGCGATGATGAACAATACTTCGAAGAAACCATTTAGTTTTCCCCCTGGAACGGTTATTAGAGGAAAGTGGTATAAGAATATATACACTGTCGTAAAAGAATTAGGGTACGGTGCCAATGGCATGGTATATCTCGTGCAGGGATCATCTGGGTATCAGGCATTGAAAATGAGTGACAGCAATATGTCGATCACATCAGAGGTCAATGTATTAAAATCTTTCTCCAAGGTCCAAGGCTCCCCCCTTGGGCCAAAGCTTCTTGATGTGGATGATTGGGAGGTCAGGGGTCAGAAAATCCATTTTTATGTCATGGAATATATACAGGGAACAGACCTGTTGTCATTTGTGCAGTCCAAAGGGTTTTCCTGGACAGGTGTACTCATTGCCCAGCTCCTCTCAGACCTGGAACGTATTCATAAAGAAGGATGGGTGTTCGGGGATCTAAAGCCGGAAAACTTGATTGTGACGGGTCCTCCTTACCGGATACGCTGCATCGATGTTGGGGGCACCACTATCAATGGCCGTGCCATTAAGGAGTTTACGGAGTTTTTTGATAGAGGATATTGGATAGGGGGATCGAGAAGGGCGGAACCCTCCTATGATCTTTTCTCTGTAGGAATGATCCTTATCAATCTTGCTTACCCAACACGTTTCACCAAATCTTCAGACGGGAATATGAAACAACTAAAGCAGGCCATTGACTCCAAGGATCAATTAAAAAGGTTTGCGGGAACGATAGAGGATGCCCTGGAGGGGAAATACCAGTCAGCAAGTGAAATGAGAGAGAGCCTCTTACATGGACTATCACGTTCTCATTCGGTACAACAGCCGAAACCGAAAGTACAACGGTCAGTCCCGAGAAGCTCTCCTTCAAAGACAACTTCTCCCCACACAAGCAGATATCAGAACCAGCGGAATAAAAAATCCAGTCATTTCCTGGAGACTTTGCTTGTCGTGATCATCGTATCGCTTCTGTACGTTTTGTATATTTATGGAGAATTGATGTAGCGTAATAGTGTAAGGAAGCCTGAGAAATTGATACAATGAGGAAAATGGTTTTAGGAAGAGGAAGACAATGTTAGAGCAAACGACTAAACGATTCATTCAAGATCATCAGCTCATTCTAAAGGGAGACCGCATTGTTGTGGCAGTGTCAGGTGGTCCCGATTCCTTAGCGCTTCTCCATTTTCTTGACTCGAATAAAGCTGAATTTGGAGTAGAGGTGGCTGCGGCTCATCTTGATCATATGTTCAGAGGGGATGAGTCCTATCAGGAGCTTCTATTCGTTCAGGAGTTCTGCCATCACCGGAACATCCCTTTTTATGGAGAAAGAGTGGATGTCGCACTGGAAATCGAGCGTACAAAAGGAAGCACGCAAGACACAGCACGTCAGATCCGTTATGAATTCTTAAAGGGGATCATGAAAGAGCTGTCTGCTTCTAAGCTTGCTCTCGGTCACCATGGCGATGATCAGGTTGAAACTATCATGATGAAAATGACAAGGGGTGCGTCAGGTGCATCCAGGTCCGGAATTCCATTAAAGCGTTCATTTGCTGACGGTGAAATCATCCGACCGTTCCTCTCTGTGACCAAGATGGACATCGAGAACTATTGTGAAAGACATGACCTGAACCCGAGAAGAGATCCAAGCAATCAGAAGGAAGATTATACGAGGAACCGGTTTCGAAATCGGGTACTTCCATTCTTAAAACAAGAAAACCCCCATGTGCATCTTCAATTCCAGCGATTCAGTGAAGAATTGGCAGAAGATGAGGCATATTTAGAGGAATTAACGAAGAAAAAGTTGAATAAAGTATGGAATAACACCGGTGTTTACTCGTCTTTACATATCGATGGTTTTCTCGCAATGGCTCAGCCTTTACAAAGGAGAGGGATTAATCTAATATTAAACTATCTTTACAAACGAAGACCATCTTCCTTATCGTCTATACATATTTACGATGTATTGGGTATTTTAAAAGGAAAAACGCCGAATGCCAGCATAGATTTACCAGAAGGGCTAAAGGTAACGCGTGCGTATCATACATGCTATTTTCACTTTGGGGAATTAGCCTTGACCGAGGTTCCATATTGTTATGAACTTCCGGCTAACGACAGGCTCGATATTCAAGGCGGATATCAGTTCCTTCTCCATTCTTCCCCGCCTGCTCAAGACCTGGTCGGCGACACGATCTATCTTGATCCGAGTCAGGTAACCCTTCCGCTATATGTGCGTTCGAGGAGAATCGGTGATCGAATGAAAGTAAAGGGGATGGAAGGCTCCAAGAAGCTCAAAACCCTCTTTATCGACCATAAGCTTCCCACGCATCTTCGCGATGGATGGCCAATTGTAGTCGATGCAGACGATCATATACTCTGGGTTCCGGGAATGAAGAAGTCCATCTACGATTTGGGAGAAGAGCAAGAGAATCGTTTAGTACTACAATTTATAAGCAATCATCTTCTAGGAGGCAGTTGAACATTGTTAAACCAAGATATTGAGAAAGTATTAATTTCAGAAGAAGAACTTCAAGAAAAGATCAAGGCACTGGGTGCTCAATTAACAGAGGAATACCAAGATCGTTTTCCTTTGGCAATTGGGGTATTAAAAGGTGCAATGCCATTCATGGCTGACCTTTGCAAGCGTATGGATACTCATATGGAAATGGATTTCATGGACGTATCCAGCTACGGTAATTCTACTGTCTCTTCAGGAGAAGTAAAGATTGTGAAAGATTTAGATACAAAGGTGGAAGGTCGGGATATCCTGATCATTGAAGATATCATCGACAGCGGATTAACATTAAGCTATCTTGTTGAGCTTTTCCGCTACCGCAAAGCAAAATCCATCAGCATTGTCACTCTGCTTGACAAGCCAAGCGGCCGTAAAGCAGACATCAAAGCGGACTACGTAGGCTTCATTGTCCCTGACGAGTTCGTGGTCGGATATGGCCTTGATTACGCTGAAAGATATCGTAATCTGCCGTATATCGGTGTTTTAAAACCAAGAGTGTATACAACGGGAGAATAAGTATATTCTAAAGAGGAATCTTGCAAGTGCAATTTGTTGTAATGCCATGATTTTCTATGATACTATTTTACTTAGTTTGTTTACCCGTGGGAGGAGGTAAGGGATGAACCGGATCTTTCGAAACACCATATTCTATTTACTAGTCTTTTTAGTGATCATAGGTGTGGTGAGTTATTTCAGCAACAACAACGAGCCAACCAAAAATATCGAGTACAGTACATTTATTAATAAGCTAGAAGACGGAGACGTTTCTTCTTTTTCAATTCAGCCTGGCAGAGGTGTTTATGAAGTAAAAGGACAAATGGAAGGGGCTAAAGAAGGAGAGTACTTCTTGACTTATGTCCTTACCACAGATGGAAAGTTGATGGATAAGATCAATACAGCGGCATCAGAGCAAGGCATTGATGTTGAAGTGTTGCAGGCCAAAGAAACAAGCGGCTGGGTATCTTTCTTTACAACCATCATTCCGTTCGTCATCATCTTCATTCTGTTCTTCTTCTTACTTAACCAAGCTCAAGGCGGCGGCAGCCGTGTTATGAACTTCGGTAAGAGTAAGGCCAAGCTTTACAGCGAAGAGAAGAAGAAAGTCCGCTTTAAAGATGTAGCGGGAGCCGATGAAGAAAAGCAAGAACTTGTAGAGGTAGTGGAATTCTTAAAGGATCCACGCAAATTCTCTGAAGTGGGTGCCCGCATTCCGAAGGGTGTCCTTTTAGTGGGACCTCCAGGTACAGGTAAAACCCTACTTGCACGAGCAGTAGCCGGAGAAGCAGGAGTTCCGTTCTTCTCCATCAGTGGTTCCGACTTCGTTGAAATGTTTGTCGGTGTCGGTGCATCTCGTGTACGTGATTTATTTGAAAATGCGAAGAAGAATGCACCATGTATCATCTTCATTGATGAGATTGATGCAGTCGGTCGTCAACGTGGAGCAGGATTAGGTGGAGGTCACGATGAGCGTGAACAAACCTTGAACCAATTACTCGTTGAAATGGACGGTTTCGGAGCGAACGAAGGAATCATCATCGTCGCTGCAACGAACCGACCTGACATTCTGGATCCAGCATTACTGCGTCCAGGACGTTTCGACCGTCAAATCACAGTAGACCGCCCGGATGTAAATGGTCGTGAAGCTGTCCTTCGTGTACATTCTAAAAACAAACCGCTGGATGATTCAGTGGATCTAAAAGCGATTGCCATGAGAACACCAGGTTTCTCAGGTGCCGATTTAGAAAACTTACTGAACGAAGCAGCCCTTGTGGCGGCACGTGAAGATAAGAAGAAAATCGATATGCGCGATATCGACGAAGCAACTGACCGTGTCATTGCGGGTCCTGCCAAGAAGAGCCGCGTCATTTCGGAAAAAGAACGCAAAATTGTGGCATTCCATGAAGCGGGTCACACCGTAATCGGATTAGTCCTTGATGAAGCGGATATGGTACATAAGGTAACCATCGTTCCTCGTGGGCAGGCTGGCGGATATGCTGTCATGCTTCCAAAAGAAGATCGTTACTTTATGACGAAGCCTGAGCTTCTTGATAAGATCACTGGTTTACTCGGTGGTCGTGTAGCAGAGGAAATCATCTTCGGAGATGTTTCCACTGGTGCTCACAATGACTTCCAACGCGCTACTGGAATCGCTCGTAAGATGGTCACTGAGTATGGTATGAGTGATAAGCTTGGACCACTTCAGTTCGGTCAATCCCAAGGTGGTCAAGTATTCCTTGGACGCGACATCAATAGTGAACAAAACTATTCAGACGCCATTGCTTACGAAATTGATTTAGAAATGCAGCGTATGATCAAAGACAGCTACGAACGAGCGAAGCGAATTCTTACTGAGAACCGCGACAAGCTTGAACTCATCGCCAAAACATTACTGGATGTTGAAACATTGGATGCCGCACAAATCAAGCATTTAATGGATCACGGTAAACTGCCTGAACGCACATATGAATCCGATCAGGATAACAGTGATGTAAAAGTGAATATCCAAAAGAAAAATGAAGAAAACGTGATCGAAGAAGACACGGCTTCAAAGGAAGACGATTCTGATTCTGATCGTACGTGATCGTGAAGGATGCACCCACTTGTGGGTGCATCCTTTTTATTTTTGGGAAGAGTTTGGTTGTTGGTTTTGTGGAAGTGGAACGGGTGTCCTCATCCAGCTCCAGGGCTTAGAGGCTCGAGGTCATAAGCTAAACATGCCCAAAAGGCAAAAAACGCCTTTTAGTCATGTTCATCTTATGCTTGTCGCCTCTAGGCAAAGCCCTTGCGCTTTTGTATCATCCAGCTACGGCGGTTAGCCCCTCGAGGTCATAAGTCAACTTCACCAAAAAGGCCAAAAGCGCCTTTCCGGTGAAGTCGCCTTATGCTTGTCGGGTCTGACCAAACCGCCTTCGCTTTTGTATTCATCCAGCTCCACCGGCTAGATCCTCGAGGTCATAAGCTAAATGGTCCAAGAAGGCAAAGAACGCCTTCCCGGCCCATTCATCTTATGCTTGTCGGATCTGACCAAGCCGGTTCCGCTTTTGTACTCATCCAGCTCCAGGGCTTAGAGGCTCGAGGTCATAAGCTAAACATGCCCAAAAGGCAAAAAAACGCCTTTTAGTCATGTTCATCTTATGCTTGTCGCCTCTTTCAAAGCCCTTGCGCTTTTGTACCTATTCTAAATAAATTATGGTATGATGTTGGCAGTGTGAAAACAATTGGTTTAGTAGGTGAGGATATTGATTTTTGTAATGGATGTAGGGAATACCAATATTGTGTTTGGTGTGTATGAAAATGACCATTTAAAATATCATTGGAGAGCTGAGACGAATCGACATAAAACGGAAGATGAATTTGGGATGCTTGTCAAAAATCTGTTTGAGCATGTTCATCTGACGTTTGAGGAGATTGACGGAATTATCATTTCTTCTGTAGTCCCTCCAATCATGTTTAGTTTGGAACGCATGTGTGAGAAGTACTTTCATATCACTCCCCTTGTCGTTGGTCCTGGGATCAAGACAGGCTTGAATATTAAGTATGAAAATCCAAGGGAAGTCGGAGCGGATCGGATCGTCAATGCTGTCGCTGGTATTCACGAATACGGTGGTCCTCTCATAATCGTTGACTTCGGAACAGCGACGACGTATTGCTATATCAATGAAGAACGACAATATATGGGTGGAGCGATCGCCCCGGGGATAGGGATATCAACAGAAGCCCTTTACTCTAAGGCTGCCAAACTGCCAAGGATTGAAATCGCTCGTCCTGAGCAGATCATCGGAAAGAATACCGTTACGGCTATGCAGGCAGGTATCCTTTATGGATATGTTGGACAAGTCGAAGGTATCGTTCAAAGAATGAAAGCACAAAGTAAGGAGGAGCCAACGGTCATTGCAACGGGAGGTTTAGCGACACTGATATCGAAAGAATCCAATAGCATTGACGTGGTAGATCCTTTCCTGACGTTGAAGGGCTTAAAATTAATCTATAAGAGAAATATGAACTAAAGTGAAAGGAGCTTCAACATGAGCGACTATTTAGTAAAAGCGTTAGCCTATAATGGGCAGGTACGTGCGTATGCAGTGAAAAGCACGGATACAGTAGGAGAAGCACAAAGAAGACATGATACATGGCCGACGGCATCAGCAGCACTTGGCCGAAGCATCAGTGCTGGAGTAATGATGGGGGCTATGCTGAAAGGTGATAATAAAATAACGGTCAAAGTCGAGGGTGGCGGTCCGATCGGAGCCATTCTGGTGGATAGTAATGCAAAAGGAGAAGTCAGAGGATACGTATCAAACCCTCATGTCCATTTTGATCTGAACGAACATGGAAAGCTTGATGTACGACGTGCGGTCGGTACAACGGGAACGTTATCGATTGTAAAAGACATTGGGATGAGAGACCATTTCTCCGGCCAGGTTCCGATTGTTTCTGGAGAACTTGGAGAAGATTTTACGTATTATTTCGTCACTTCAGAACAAGTGCCATCTTCTGTAGGGGTAGGTGTATTGGTGAACCCGGACAATACAATCCTTGCAGCAGGCGGATTCATCCTGCAGCTTATGCCTGGTACGGATGATGAAACGATTACGAAAATCGAGGAACGATTGGCCAAGATCCCACCAATCTCGAAATTGATTGAAAAAGGTCTTACGCCTGAAGAGGTATTGGAAGAAGTCCTTGGTGAAGGGGAAGTCAAAGTACTGGAAACAATGCCGGTAGAATTCAAGTGTCAATGCAATAAAGAGCGTTTTTCCAATGCCATCATCAGCTTGGGTGTACAGGAAATTCAAGACATGATCGATGAAGATGGAAGTGCGGAAGCAAGCTGTCACTTCTGTAATGAAGTGTATGTGTTTTCGAAAGAGGAGCTAGAAGAGCTGAAATCCAGCGCTGAGCAATAAATCACAACCGGGGAGAATGGGAGAAATGAGAATAAAACGGTCTGTACTCATGGGTATCATCGGGGTACTGCTTGTCACGAATCTGATTACACTTGTGTGGAACTGGTCCTCGGGTAAAGTCGGTACCCCTGAAGTCGTGGCATCGGTTGGCGGAGAATCCGTGACTAGGGAGGATTGGTTGTATTCACTTGAGCAGCAACATGGGAAAGAAGAGCTAAGGGCTTTGATCAATCAAAAAGTGGTCAATCAATTAGCGAAGAAATACGATATTTCCGTGTCGAATAAAGAAGTTGAACAGGAATACTACCTTATCCAATCGGTTTATAATGCATATGATGAAGAAAATAATGAAGATGAAGACACTCTCAAAGAGCAGATTAAATCTGAGCTATTGCTAGAGGAGCTCATTACAAAGGATGTCCAGGTGCCGGAGAAAGAGCTGAAAAAATTCTATACTCAGAACGAGGACCAGTATTCCATTTCTAAGATGTACAAGCTGAAGCAGCTGAAGGTAGCTGATCGTACAGAAGCAGAGCAAGTACTGAAGGAACTTGAAGCCGGTTCGAACTTTGAAGCGTTGGCCATGGAACGTTCAACCGATGAGCAAAGTGCACACCTCGGAGGGGACATTGGGTATGTCCCGTTGGATGGCGATATTCTATCCGGGGATGCAAAAGCAGAGGTGGAACGTTTGTCACAAGGTGAATGGACTCCACCGGTTCAACAGGATTCAGAGTATGTTATTTATTATGTAGACGATATCCTGAAGGAAAGACATTTTTCTTTCAAAGACGTCAAATCACAAATCCGCAGGCAAATTGCTTTGGATCAGATCGAGACACCTCTTAAGCCGGAATCCTTCTGGGATGAGTTGAAGGTCGAATGGTTTTACGGTAAGCAGGAGTAAAGGAGGAGAGCTGACTTTCTGTCGGCTCTTTTTTACATAGTCAGACCTTTTTCAACGAAACATAGGATAAGTGTAGAGTGCATATAAATATAGGTGAGTGTTAAGTATAGGGATCAACGATTATCTTCGTCTTTAGAGTATATCGATAAAGAGTGCAATATCGTTGACAAGTTAATTGAATATTGTTACATTTTATTAAAACCAACAAATTTACTTGGAATTAGGAGTGATGGACGGTGAGAATAGCCAATTCAATTTCAGAATTAATAGGTCAGACTCCAGTGGTGAAATTAAATCGATTAGTGGATGAAACCAGTGCAGATGTATATTTGAAACTAGAATATATGAACCCGGGCAGCTCTGTAAAAGATCGTATCGCCCTGGCGATGATCGAGGCAGGGGAAGCAGCTGGGACGATTAAACCTGGAGATACGATTGTGGAACCGACGAGTGGCAATACGGGTATCGGCCTTGCCATGGTCGCTGCCGCTAAAGGGTACCGTTCTTTGCTTGTCATGCCGGACACGATGAGTATGGAGCGGCGGAACCTGTTACGTGCATACGGTGCCGAACTAGTATTAACGCCAGGTGCAGAAGGAATGGGAGGAGCCATTCGCAAAGCGGAAGAATTGGCGAAAGAAAAAGGCTACTTCATGCCGCAGCAATTTAAAAATGCCGCCAATCCGAAAGTCCACCGGGAAACGACTGGACCTGAAATCGTTGAACAAATGGGCGATCAATTGGATGCTTTCGTTGCAGGAATCGGTACAGGCGGGACAATCACCGGAGTGGGAGAAGTGCTGAAAAAGCATTATCCATCTGTTGAATTGTATGCCGTTGAGCCATCGGATTCCCCTGTACTATCAGGAGGAAAGCCCGGTCCACATAAAATTCAGGGAATCGGTGCCGGATTCATCCCTGATATTTTAGATACAGATGTATATGACCATATCATACAGGTGGATAAAGATTCCGCTTTCGACTATGCCAGAAGAGCGGCAAAGGAAGAAGGGATCCTTGGCGGAATTTCTTCCGGTGCAGCCATCTATGCAGCCCTTGAAGTAGCGAAGAAGTTAGGGAAAGGGAAAAAAGTTCTCGCCGTCATCCCAAGTAACGGGGAACGCTATTTAAGCACTCCTCTTTATCAATTTGATGAAGAATAATCATCTATACCTGATCCTGAAGTGAAATGTTGCTTCAGGGTCTTTTTTTATGCATGAAAACCTGCTCAGCAAATCCTACTTACAATTTTTTAACGATGAAACCTTTTCGAAGTTCATGTATCATGAAAGAAGATAAAGATTAGGAGTGTGAGGGGTTAGTGCAGCACCTATATTTTCATAAAAACCAATCAACTAAAGAACATTTTTTCGCAGCGTACGAACAGCTTAGTCAACATCAGACGCATCATGTTTTGTTAGAAAGTGGACGTGGTGGACGATATAGTGTGGCTGGACTTAAACCTGACGTCATTTTACAAAGTGTTCCGGAAGGATTGAGAATACAGAATGCAGAAGGGGAAGAAACGGTAAGTGGAGATCCGCTTATTCAGTTGGAGAAATGGATGAACCCCCTTCAAACAGAAAGAAGAGACGACCTGCCTGATTTTCAGGGCGGGGTGATCGGATTTATCAGTTATGATTACGCAAGAAAGATTGAGAAACTTCCTTCGCTTGGAAAGGATGATCTTGAGGTTCCCGACCTCTATTTCTACTACTTGAAGGAGTGGGCCGTATTCGACCATCAGGAGAATTGCCTGTGGACGATGATTTTATCTGATGAAGGACCGGATATGGCTGAAGTAAAGCTTTCCAGTTGGACAGCCTCGTGGAATAATGCATCTTCATCGGTGGCCGAGGTCGATAGAAACCCTGTTTATGCCGGTTCGACAGATATAGAAGTATCGATGGATGAAGCAGAATTTTCAAAGGCAGTGAAGAAGATTCAATCGTATATTTCACAGGGGGATGTCTTTCAGGTGAACTTATCTGTCAGGCAGTCTCAGCAGTTGCGCAGAGAGCCATACACGGTTTATAAAAAGCTCCGGGAATTAAACCCGTCACCTTATATGAGCTATATTCACAGCCCTGACTTCCAAGTTGTCTCAGGTTCACCTGAGCTGTTGGTGAAGAAAAAAGGGACGGAAGTAAGCACAAGACCGATTGCCGGTACACGTTCCCGTGGTAAGGATGCCGCAGAAGATGAGAAACTTGCCCTTGAACTGATCAATAATGAAAAAGAAAGAGCCGAGCATGTGATGCTTGTGGACCTGGAGCGCAATGATCTGGGAAGAGTGTGCCAATACGGGACGGTGGAAGTGAATGAGTTCATGGTAATCGAGAAATATTCCCACGTCATGCACATCGTGTCCAATGTAAGAGGGACGTTGGACGAAACCAAATCGGGAGCTGACTTGATCCGGTCTGTTTTTCCGGGTGGAACGATTACGGGTGCGCCCAAAGTGAGGACGATGGAAATCATTGAAGAGCTCGAACCGGTCAGACGGGGCATTTACACGGGATCCATTGGCTGGATCGGTGTGAATGGCGATATGGAACTGAACATCGTGATCAGGACAATGCTTGTGAAAGAAGGAAAAGGTCATATTCAAGCGGGAGCGGGAGTGGTGATCGATTCCAATCCGGCTTACGAATATAAAGAGTCATTAAAGAAAGCGAAAGCCCTATGGGTAGCGAAGGCAAGGGCGGAAGGAGAAAATCTATGATCCTTATGATAGATAACTACGATTCATTCACGTATAATCTTGTGCAGTTTTTAGGAGAGCTCG
This sequence comes from Rossellomorea aquimaris, assembly GCF_020172085.1. GTDB lineage: Bacteria > Bacillota > Bacilli > Bacillales > Bacillaceae_B > Rossellomorea > Rossellomorea aquimaris_E. The sequence continues at coordinate 5,517 of NZ_JAIVAT010000013.1, read as the reverse complement.
GGGAAGAATTAATAGTGAAACGAAACGACGAGGTCACCCTGGGTGAAATTGAAGCTTTGTCACCGGATTATTTGATGATTTCTCCCGGGCCATGCAGTCCGAATGAAGCCGGTGTAAGTATGGAGGCGATTCGAACCTTTGCCGGGAAGATCCCGATCTTCGGCGTGTGTCTCGGTCATCAGTCGATTGCCCAAGTATTTGGAGGAGACGTCGTCCGTGCTGAACGGTTGATGCACGGGAAGGTTTCTCCGATTACCCATGATGGGAAAACGCTTTTTGCGGGGTTGTCCAATCCTTTCAATGCGACAAGGTATCATTCCCTGATCGTGAAACGGGAGACCCTTCCGGAATGCTTTGAGATTTCAGCCGAAACACCAGAAGGGGAAATCATGGCGATCCGACATAAACATCTGCCGGTTGAGGGAGTGCAATTCCATCCTGAATCCATCATGACAGAACAGGGGAAGCAATTGCTTCTTAACTTCTTGCAGTCCTATAAAAAAGTCGGGATGGCATGATAGATGTATCTATATCTGAACGGAGACGTTGTTCATAGTAGAGAAGCAGCCATTTCCCCATTTGATCATGGGTACTTGTACGGAATGGGAGTGTTTGAAACCTTTCGCACATATGATGGCCATCCCTTTTTGTTAAAAGATCATCTGAACAGATTATCACAGGGGTTAAACGAATTGAATATAGCGGCTGATCTGGATGAGGAAAAGATCAGACGGTATATTTCTGAGCTTCTGGAGAAAAACGAACTAATGGATGCGTATTGCCGATTCAATGTGTCCGGTGGTGCGGGGGATATCGGGTTGAAAACGACCCCGTATGAGAACCCGACCGTTATCTTGTTTCAAAAGGAATTGCCCCCTACAGAACCGTTGAGAGAAAAAGAAGGGGTATTTCTAAGCCTAAGGAGAAACACTCCCGAAACGGGGGAACGCCTCAAATCTCACCATTATCTGAACAATATGGCGGCGAAAAGGGAGATCGGCCCATCACTCGATCAAGAAGGTATCTTTCTGACAAAAGAAGGGCACCTGTGTGAAGGGATCACTTCTAATCTCTTCTGGGTAAATAACGGAGAGTTATTCACTCCATCGGTAGATACCGGTCTCTTAAACGGGATTACCCGCCGATTCATCCTCGCCCTTACCTATCAATTGGATATGCCTGTTCGGGAGGGTCTGTTTGGTAAAGAGGAATTACTTGAAGCGGATGAGGTTTTTTTCACGAATTCCGTACAGGAGATCATCCCGGTAAGGACCATTGGTTCCATACATTTTCCCGGTCGGAAGGGAAAGATGGTAAGGCTGCTCTATGAACAATACTCGAAATATAAACGACACTTGAATTCTATCGAAGAATTACAATTAGGGGGATGACGCAGTGAAGTGCGGAAAATACGAACTTGATTTTACAGAGAAGACCCTCATCATGGGAATACTAAATATCACTCCTGATTCGTTTTCGGATGGTGGATCTTTCAATGAATTAAACGTGGCAGTGGAACGTGCGAAAGAAATGGTGGCCATGGGTGCAGACATCATTGATATCGGAGGAGAATCTACCCGGCCGGGACACCAGGTCGTTGAGGCTGAAGAAGAAATTTCACGGGTTGTGCCGATTATAGAGGCGATTTCCCGTGAAGTGAACGTACCGATTTCCATCGACACATATAAAGCTAAGACGGCAAGAAAAGCCCTGGAAGCAGGAGCGAGTATCATAAATGATGTATGGGGTGCGAAGAAAGATCCTGAAATGGCACAGGTGGCAGCGGAAACGGGTGCCCCCATTATTCTTATGCACAACAGGGGCAATAAAGAATACAGCCACTTCATCCGGGATGCGATCCAGGATCTGCAGGAAAGCATCTTCTTGGTGAAACAAGCCGGGGTAAAAGACGAACAAATCATCCTGGATCCTGGTATTGGTTTTGCCAAAACGGTACAATTGAACATAGATATGATGAGGCATCTGGATATCCTCGTCTCCCTTGGATATCCGGTGCTTCTCGGGACATCACGAAAGTCAATGATCGGACAAGTACTGGACCTTCCTGTAGAGGAGCGGATGGAAGGGACAGGAGCTACAGTATGCTACGGCATTCAAAAGGGTTGTCACATCGTTCGGGTTCATGATGTGAAGGAAATGGCCCGGATGGCGAAGATGATGGACGCTCTCATTGGGAAGGAGAAGATGTATGGATAAGATTCTATTGAACGAGATGGAGTTTTACGGCTATCATGGTGTATTTCAAGAAGAAAACAAACTTGGGCAGCGTTTTCGGGTCAGTGTAGAGTTGCATGTAGATTTACAGAAATCCGGCCGAAGTGATCAGTTAGAAGACTCCGTAAACTATGCGGAGGTTTATTCCATCGCCAAATCAGTGGTCGAGGGAGAGCCTAAGAATTTAGTAGAGGCATTGGCTGAGGAGATCTCTTCCAGAATCTTAAGTACTTTTGACATCGTAAAGAGCTGTAAAATCACACTAATCAAACCTGATCCACCTATCCCCGGACATTATCAATCGGTGGCGGTGGAGATTAATAGGAGTCGATAGGATGAATACTGCATACATTTCACTTGGTTCCAATATGGGAGACAGGGCGGGTTATTTAGAAAAAGCCATAAACATCTTAGGCAGTCATGGTAAGATAGAGGTAACGAAACGGTCCTCCATGTATGAAACAGACCCGGTAGGATATACAGAACAAGATGAATTTTTGAATATGGTCATCGAAATTCGCACCAAATTAAGTCCAGAAACTCTACTACACCAATGCTTGCAGGTGGAAATCGACCTTGGGAGAGAAAGAGAGTTCAAGTGGGGTCCGAGAATCATAGACCTCGACATCTTACTCTTTAATCATGAAACGATTGAATCGGAGAATCTCCTCATCCCTCATCCAAGGATGCAAGAAAGAGCTTTTGTGTTAATACCGTTATTAGAGGTTGCTCCGCGCATTGAGCACCCGTCTTTTAATGCCCCGTTCGTTGAATTTCTGGACGAAATACCTGACAAAGAAGGAGTTCGGTTATGGAAACAGATAAATGGGGAAGACGCATTCGTGCATTCAGAAAGCTAAAAGGATTTACTCAGGAAGGTTTGGCCAAGGAACTTTCCATCTCCGTTTCTGTCCTTGGAGAAGTGGAAAGAGGGAGTCGGATACCGAAAGAAGAATTCTTAGCGAACGTAGCAGAGGTGCTGAATATCCCGCTGCATGACTTGATCCCGCATGAAGATCAGGAACATAGTGAGTAATGTCGGTTGATTCACTTGTATTTCTTTTTATGTTATTCTAAAAAAGGCTGGAACCAAAGCGTGACCCTGTCACCGAGTTGGAACGGCCTTTTTAGATTTTTTTCAATAGTATTTCTACACGCCGGAGTATGTTTATGAAATTACTCTTACTTTAGGGGTGTTACAAATATAGATATTGTGTAAAATAGTATGGTATATAATCGTATAGTCTAGTAAAGCAAGCAGATAGAATAGGAGTGAAACAGATGAGTCACGAAGAAATCAATGACCAGCTTCGAGTCAGACGTGAAAAAATGGAAGCCATCCGTGAAAAAGGACAGGATCCATTCGGTAAACGCTATGATCGCACACACAGTTCATCCGAGATCAAAGCTCAATATGATGAATTTTCTAAAGAAGAGTTAGAAGAAAAAGATATTACTGTCACCATCGCGGGCCGTATCATGACGAAACGTGGAAAAGGAAAAGCGGGATTCGCCCACTTACAGGACCTCGCTGGACAAGTTCAGATCTATGTCCGTAAAGATGCCATCGGTGAAGAGGCATATGAAGTATTCAATACAGCAGACCTTGGTGATATCGTAGGGATCACAGGTACGGTATTTAAAACGAAGGTTGGCGAATTATCAGTCAAAGCGAAAGAATTTCAACTTCTGACAAAAGCGCTTCGCCCGCTGCCTGAGAAGTTCCATGGTTTAAAAGATGTCGAGCAGCGCTACCGTCAACGTTACCTGGATCTTATTACAAGCCAGGAAAGCAAGGAAACGTTTATCGCCCGCAGCCGCATCATCCAATCTATGAGAAGATACCTGGATAACAACGGATACCTGGAAGTGGAGACGCCGATGATGCACGCCATTGCTGGGGGAGCATCTGCCCGCCCATTCAATACCCATCATAACGCTCTTGATATGCCGTTATTCATGCGTATCGCAATCGAGCTTCACCTAAAACGTTTAATCGTCGGTGGACTTGAAAAAGTATACGAAATCGGACGGGTATTCCGAAACGAAGGTGTTTCAACTAGGCATAACCCTGAGTTCACGATGATCGAGCTTTATGAAGCTTATGCAGATTACCGCGACATCATGGCTCTAACGGAAAACCTTGTCGCTCACATCGCGAAAGATGTATTCGGATCGACTACTGTTCAATATGGAGACTACGAAATCAATCTTGAACCCGAGTGGACTCGTCTTCACATGGTAGACGCGGTGAAAGAGCACACAGGTGTAGACTTCTGGCAGGAAATGTCCGACGAAGATACTCGTGCCCTTGCGAAAGAACACGGTATCGAAATCAAGGATAATATGCAGTATGGACATGTCGTAAATGAATTCTTCGAGCAAAAAGTGGAAGATAAGCTGATCCAGCCAACCTTCATCTATGGACATCCAGTGGAAATTTCTCCACTTGCGAAGAAAAATGATGAGGATCCACGTTTTACTGACCGCTTTGAACTATTCATCGTTGGACGTGAACATGCGAATGCCTTCACAGAGCTTAATGATCCAATCGATCAAAGAGAACGCTTTGAGGCTCAGCTGAAGGAAAGAGAAGAAGGAAACGACGAAGCCCACATGATGGATAACGACTTCATTGAGGCTCTTGAATATGGAATGCCACCAACTGGTGGACTGGGGATTGGGATTGACAGGCTGGTTATGTTGTTAACGAATTCTCCATCGATCCGCGACGTATTATTATTCCCATTAATGCGTCACCGTGACTAATAGAATATGTGAAACAGCCGGGGCACTAGCCCCGGCTGTTTTTTTGAATCTATATTAGAAGCCTGGCAGATAATAGAATGGTGCGCTTTTTAGGTAGAAAGACTCTCTTTCTATTTCTACATATTACGGTAAAAGGAATAAAAACAGTGTCGATTGACGGATATTCATCAATTGATAAAAAAGAATCAACAAAACCCTTGCGCGCCTGTATTGATGGTGGTATAGTATTATCTGTTGCCGCAAAACGCGACACACAACATAAAAAAACTTTTTAAAAAAAGTTATTGACTTGAAAGAGTTAATAATGTAATATTTAAAGGGTCGCTTCAAACGAAGCACTTACACATTGAACCTTGAAAACTGAACAAAACAAGACAATACGTCAACGTTAATACTAGATTTATTTTTAAAGAGCTATTCAAACTTTTATCGGAGAGTTTGATCCTGGCTCAGGACGAACGCTGGCGGCGTGCCTAATACATGCAAGTCGAGCGGATTGATGGGAGCTTGCTC
>NZ_JAIVAT010000012.1 GCF_020172085.1 Rossellomorea aquimaris | reverse complement strand
GCGTTCGTCCTGAGCCAGGATCAAACTCTCCGATAAAAGTTTGAATAGCTCTTTAAAAATAAATCTAGAATTAACGTTGACGTATTGTCTTGTTTTGTTCAGTTTTCAAGGTTCAATGTACAAGCACTTCGTTTGAAGCGACTTTATTAATTTATCACATATCATCGTGTGATGTCAACTGTTTTTTCGAATTATTTATTGGTGTTTCTTCTAAATAATTCAATGTGTTTCAGCGACGTTTATTACTATAACAAGTTTTCAGATACGGGTCAATACATTTTGTGAACTTTTTTAAGGAATTATTTCAAAGCCGTTACTTCTTTTACATCCTTCTCTTTCGTTACCGGCTACTCTAAAGCACATTCCCCATTCATCTTAGCATAATGGAAGCTCCCGCTTATCTAAAACGGGAGCTTCCGTATCATCAATACGTCTCTTTCCTAGCTGTCGTCTTCATATATTTCAAACATTCCTTTTGACTGGCAAAGCGTTTAAAAAGGGAAAATAAGATTTTATACCGCTCATCCATTGCTCTTTTAACGATATGATCAATTCGAGAATCTTTTAAGTCAAATAGTATTTCATCCATTTCTCGTTTTAATAAATACTCTATTTCTTGTTTCTCTCTATCATTAATCATTAACCCCAGCAAGTATGTCACCCCTTTATGTTTGTATTTGTAGTTTTTTCCATTAAGTGAAATTTATAATCATTTTTTTAACATATAGATATTTTTTCCGGGGACATGCATATCTTTAGTAAAGATAGACGGTTGAACGGAGGGATCAATCTGTGAATACATTTCACACAGTGAATGCTAAGAAATTAAAGCAAATTAGTCTGATCATCGTGATTTCTTTCTTTACTGCTTTGTTTGTTTATAGCAGTAATCTTTCGACTCTTTCTGTTTTCAGTACAAAAGATGGCCCGAAAGCGATCTACAAAGGAGAAAAGGGTGTGGCGATGACGTTTAACATCGGTTGGGGAGATGAAAAGGCCAAACCGATTCTTGAGGAATTAAAGAAAATGAATGTCACATCCGCTACCTTCTTTCTTTCGGGAGCCTGGGCGGAACGACATCCTGATTTAGTGGAACAAATTGTAAAGCAGGGATATGAAGTCGGTAATCTCGGCTATGCTTATACCGACTATACGGAGTTGGAACCGAGTAAGATCAAGCAGGATATATTGAAAGCCGATACGGTCTTTAAGAAGCTGAATGTGAAAGAGGTAAAATTATTACGGGTACCTACCGGTCATTTTGATAAAAAAACATTAAAAGTGGCCGATTCCCTCGGCTTAACGGTTGTTCATTGGAGCGTTGATTCTAAGGATTGGACAAATCCAGGGGTGGATGAAATTCTCCGGAATATAAGCAAAGTGAAAAAAGGGGACATCGTCCTTCTCCACGCATCCGATTCCGCTAAACAGACGAAAGACGCCTTGCCGTCCATCGTGAAAGAGTTAAAAGGAAAAGGGAACTTCATTACCGTATCTGATATGATATCAAACGGTGATGCCAAGTCTTTCCTCATTCAATAGAAAAACCGCAGATGACATTCATCTGCGGTTTTTTTTCAGCTCTTAGCCGACTGCTTTTGTTCTCTTTCAATTTGGGATTTCTCTATATACTTAGGAAGGCGCAACAGTTGGAATGCATTACAGGCAATTAATGCGAGCAACATAAGATACAGCCATTTCACGGAATTCACCAATAATACCGGCAGCCATTCCAGTGTCGTCACCACAATCATAAAGAATAGTGCAGATACAAATGTGTTGGTCTTGGCTTCTGATTGTTGGTTCTTCACATAAGCAACCACAAGACCCACCACTAAGATCCCTATTCCGAGTAAAATATAAGGGGTGTACGATTCACCTTCAACAGCGAATGCCCTGAACCGGAAATAAATCAGATCGAACAACACAAGGGCGATCAGTACCAATTGAACAGGGTTCCATAAGCTTTTAAACATCCCCATCCCGAATTGATGAATGGTCAAGTATGCGAAATATCCCATTTGACTGATGACACTGAATGTAAATCCTACAAATACGAACCAAAGTAAACTCGATAATATGCCAATCACGTTACCGTCTTGAAAGTAAGGCCCGAACTGATCCCATCTAATGATAAGGGCAGCCACACCCGTTACGGCTCCACCGATTACTAACGTATGAATAAATAAACGAATCCAATTGCGGATGGTCACTTCTATTTTCCTCCAAATAAAAAAATATACACTCTCCTGATTGTACCAACGCATGTTTAAAAAATCTAGGTTCCAATTTTCCCTGTGCATATTTTTTTCGTTATTTCTCATATTAAAGGTAAGGGAATTTGTATGGAAGGAGCCTACCCATGAAAAGATATTCCTTTCTTTTTCTACTGTCCCTGCTTCTTCTATCCGCTTGTAGCGGTGGAGGAGAGACAGGCAGTAGCAAAATGGATTACGAAGAAACCAAGAAAATGGTTGTTGATATATTAAAGACCGATGATGGAAAAAAAGCCATTCAGGAAATCATGTCTGATGAAAAAGTGAAGTCTGAGCTTATCATGGATCAAAAAGTCGTCACGGATACCATATCCAAAACGCTCACATCCGAAAAAGGAACAGAATTCTGGAAAAAATCTTTTGAGGATCCGAAGTTTGCAGAAGCAATGGCGAAAAGCATGAAGAGCGGAAATGAAAAATTGCTCAAAGACCTCATGAAAGATCCAGAATATCAAGGAATGATGATGGACCTCTTAAAGGATCCTGAATTCAAGAAAGAACTTACTGAAGTTCTAAAAAGCCAGGAGTACAAAGAATACCTGCAAAAAGTAATTACCGAGACATTTGAAAGCCCATTATTCAAGGCAAAACTTCAGGATGTTCTATTGAAGGCTGCTGGGGAAATGAAAGATGGGGGTAAAAGTGAAGGTGGCGGAAGCGAATCTTCTTCTTCTGGAGGTAGCCAAGGAAGTTCAGGCGACTCCGGGGGTACCGGCAACGGCGGACAATAAGAAGCACGTCACACTCAAATTCAAAAGGACAAATGCAGTCTCTGCATTTGTCCTTTTTTCGTTTCCTTAAGATAACTTTTCAATCACCTTGTGAGCGATCTCTCCATAAATTTGTCCCAGTCTGTGATCCTCTGCATAAATAGATGGAGCAAAATCCTCTTCATTCCAATCAGGCTGTTGAAGTGGAAGCTTCCCTAATAAATCAGTACGGAGCTCTTCTGTAAGCTTCTCTCCCCCGCCTTGACCGAATACGAATTCCTTTTCACCTGTCAGTTTGCTTTCAAAATAAGACATGTTCTCCACTACGCCTAAAATATCATGATCCGTTTGAAGGGCCATGGCACCTGCACGAGCTGCTACAAAGGCCGCTGTTGGATGAGGGGTCGTCACGATGATCTCCTTACAATGTGGAAGCATCGTATGAAGGTCCAGAGCGACGTCTCCAGTTCCCGGAGGCAGATCCAGTAATAAATAGTCTAAATCGCCCCACTCGACTTCAGAAAAGAAGTTATTGAGCATTTTACCAAGCATCGGTCCTCTCCAAATGACAGGGGCATTATCTTCTACAAAGAAGCCCATGGAGATGACCTTTACACCAAATCGTTCTACTGGAATAATTCTTTCTCCACGTACGACTGGTCGTTTCACAATTCCCATCATATCGGGTACACTGAAGCCGTAAATGTCGGCATCTACAAGTCCTACTTTCTTGCCTTGACGGGCTAAGGACACGGCCAGATTGACGGAAACCGTTGATTTTCCCACTCCGCCTTTTCCGCTGGCAATCGCGATGAAGGTTGTCTTACTTGCCGGGGATAATAAATCCGTTCCTTCCCCACCTGTACCTCTATGCTTCTCAAGCTCTTCTTCTGGAAGTTCGGTAAATCTGATACCTACAGACTCAGCGCCATTCTCTTTCAACAATTGGACGATTTGTTGCTGAAACTGCATCTGCTCCCCGGTACCGGTCTTGGCAATGGCAATTTTCACGCTGACATGATTCTTTTCTTCTTTTATGGAGATGTCTACGACTCCATTTGTTTCTTGTAATGTTTTATGTAAAAAAGGATCTTTTAATCCGAATAATAGCTCGCGTGTCTGTTGTTCCGTTAACATGAATAACCACCCTTTTTTATGTATTCGTTTTCAACTCTCTGTGTTCAGTATAACATATTCTCAGTTGAATGAATGCTCAAAAGGTTTTGAATGCTTTTGTTGAATAATAATAATGGTGCTAGTATATTAAACAAGTCAAATATATAGTAATGCTCTGTCAATGATTGTGTGCTGAAGGGGGAGGTGGAACTACTCCGCTTTCCGCGGACGTTCGGCCGAGCCTCCTCAGCAAAATTCGCTTCCGGGGTCTCGGCGCGCCCGTTTTCCGCAGGAGTCTACGTAGTTCCCCATCCCCCTTTTAACAAGTCTTTCGTGACAGAGCTTAATAATGATCATATGATGTGATTACAATCAACAATGTCTGTTAAGTTATTGAAAGAATTTAACTAATTCTCACTTCATCAATATTTATACTATTTTTACGAAATCACCCCAAAATAAAAACCACAAGAAAAAAGCTGAGAGGTTATTCCTCATCAGCTTCTTTTTTGTTTTTATCGTCCATAGTTAGATAATTAAGTACTCCTTGATAGACGGATGCTGCAATTTTTTGCTGATAGTCTTCTTTTAGAAGGTTGGCCCTTTCTCCCGGATTGGAGAGGAAGCCGATTTCGACGAGGGCTCCGGATTTTTTTGCATGTTTCAGGATATATACATTCTGAAGTCCCTTTGCTTCTCTGGTTGTGTTTTCCAGATTCCTTGTCAGTTCAGCCTGGATGGCTTTGGCAAGTGCTTTGTTTTCTTCAAATTTTGGATTGTAGAACGTTTGGGCCCCGCTCCATTTTGCTGATGGGATGGAATTCAGATGAATGCTAAGAAACATATCGGCCTCTGATTCATTAATCAGGCTGAGCCGTTTCTTTAGATCTTCCACTTTTCGGCGGCTGTATCCCCTCGTATCCTCATCAGCAAGATCTTTATCCTTCTCGCGTGTCAGAATTACGAGCGCCCCTTGCTCTTGCAGATAATCCCTTATCATCAGCGATACATTCAAAGCGATATCCTTTTCCAGTGCCTTTTCATCCCCAGCCCCGCCATCAGGACCACCATGGCCAGGATCTATATAAATGATTTTTCCTGATAAGGGGAGGTTCCATGAATCCCATGTATCCTTGTCTAATACCTTATATTGAATGATGAATAATAAGATAGCCAGTGCAGAAATTATCCCGATAACCTTCAGTTTCTGAACCATTCCAGTCCTCCTATTTCCAGTCTTAACCACGGAAGAGAATTCCCGCTGCTTTACTAAAAAATATGGGACAAGAATGGATTTTAGAACTGAATTTAATTCAAACGCAGTTTGTGGCGCTTGATCCCTTTTTCATACCCTTCAGACCACCATGTTTCCACATAGTGTTCACAGCAATAATAAAAGGACTCGTCTACCTGATTGGAGACACCCATCTCAGACCAGTACAACCAAAAATTATACAGGGTATCAATAAAATGCTTCATTTCTTCCTCGCATCGCTTTTTCACCAGCTTCTCGTCTTCACCCGAGTAACCAAACTTACTGACCTTTCCACCCAGGAGATAGGCCTCGATCGCTACATCAAAGCAAGCCTCGTCAAATCCCTGCTGCATAAATACGCCGCCTTGAACCTTTATATATCCAAAATGCCGCCTGACACTCTCCTGCAGCATCTTAATCGAAATTTCTTTCAACAATGTTCTTTCCGTCTTGATTTGCTTTTCTCTTCTCTTTGTATTGAAAGTTGTAATAACGTTCAAACACATCCACCCCTTTGAACGTATTTTCCTACCCAACACCACACTTCATTCGAGTAACTGTTACCAATTTTTTTGAGGGACGGACCTCCAAAATCAGCCTTGTAATATAAAGAATCCATTGATACAAAAGGGTTTTAGTTCAGAAATGGAACATAAATGGAGGTCCGTCCCTCAAACCCAATAAAAAAAGCCCAGCCGACAGAATCGGCTGAGCTTTTGTGTGAAATAATAATTAACGCTTAGAGAATTGTGGCGCGCGACGTGCACCTTTAAGACCGTATTTTTTACGCTCTTTCATACGAGAGTCACGAGTTAATAATCCAGCGCGTTTCAGAGTTCCACGGTATTCAGGGTCTGCTTGTAGTAAAGCACGAGCGATTCCGTGACGGATCGCACCAGCTTGACCAGCATAGCCTCCACCATTAACGTTTACTAAAACGTCGTAGTTACCAAGAGTTTCAGTTGCAACTAGTGGTTGCTTAATTACTTCTCTTAGTGCTGCGAATGGGATATAAACTTCTACTTCACGATCATTGATAACAATGTTTCCGTTACCTGGTACTAAACGTACACGAGCTACTGAGCTCTTACGACGACCAGTTCCGTAATATTGAACTTGAGCCAAGATAATAACCTCCTCTTATTAATTATCCACGAAGTTCGTAAACTTCAGGTTGTTGTGCTTGATGTGGATGCTCTGCTCCAGCATATACATGTAATTTCTTGAACATTTGACGACCTAGAGAACCTTTTGGAAGCATACCTTTGATAGTAAGCTCTAACATTTTCTCTGAGTAGTTTGTACGCATTTCTAATGCTGTACGTTGCTTTAAACCACCTGGGTGATTTGTGTGACGGTAGTAGATCTTGTCCGTTAACTTCTTCCCAGTTAATTCAATTTTTGAAGCATTAAGAATGATTACATGATCACCAGTGTCAACATGTGGTGTGAATGTTGGTTTGTGTTTTCCGCGTAGAATTGAAGCAACTTCACTGGATAGACGTCCAAGAGTTTTACCTTCAGCATCTACAACGAACCATTTACGATCGATTTGGTTGGCTTTTGCCATATACGTTGTACGCATGATTTAACCTCCTATTTAATGAATCCGTAGTATTTATTTTCTAATCACAATAAGTTTCCGGGGCTTATCGTGGGGTTAATAACATACCATATGCTATATTATCTTGTTCCCAGTCTATTGTCAAGAGAATGTTACACCTGGATTAGTTGTTTTAGTATTTTTTTAAATCATTTATAGATAATCCTATTTTTCAGAAGAACCATACTCCACCTTCCACAAATACAACCCATGCGGCGGTGCGGTCTTTCCTGCACGATCACGATTCCGGGCTTCCAGGATTAGAGGTATGTCTTCTATAGGAATATTCCCAGAACCTACCTCCAATAATGTTCCGACCAGGATCCTCACCATATTATATAAAAACCCATTCCCTACAAAAGAAAAAATAATTTCTTCTTCATGCTCGTGAATGCTAATATGGTGGATCGTCCTTACTTTGTCTTCCACCTCGGTCTTAGCTGAGCAGAAGCTCGTAAAGTCATGCTCACCGATAAGATAACCTGCAGCGCGCTCCATGTCGGTCACTGAAAGGTTATAAGGGTAATGAAGCGCAAAGTGACGCTTAAATGGACTTCTTGACTCCCCGGTATAGACCCGATAACGGTATTCCTTCTGCTCTACTGAAAACCTCGAGTGAAAATCTGCCGATACAATCTCCGCGCTTTTCACCGTTACCTCATCCGGCAACCGTGTATTCAGAACTACTGGCCATTTCTCTTCAGGTATGGATAATGGGGTATCAAAATGAAATACCTGTCCGTTCGCATGGACTCCTGCGTCGGTCCGGCCTGAGCCGCTGATCCGTATCCTTTCCCCCTTATGGATGGTAGACAATATATCCTCGATGACACCCTGGACAGTCCGCTCTCTGGGCTGTACCTGATAGCCATGAAAATACGTTCCATCATATGCGATGGTACACTTCACTCTCTGCATAAGCCACACTCCCGTTACCCTCTGAAAATAACTAATACTGCTGTCAGGAGGGCAAGAACGATTAACGCCCCCGTGTCCTTCTTATGCCAGGATAGCAGGCGGTATTTCGTCCTGCCCTCTCCTCCTTGATATCCTCTTGCTTCCATGGCGGTTGCCAGGTCCTCTGCCCGTTTAAAAGCACTGACGAAAAGGGGGATCAATAAAGGAATGATGGCTTTGATCCGATCTTTAATGGGACCGGACGAAAATTCTGCCCCTCTCGCAATCTGTGCTTTCATGATCTTGTCTGTTTCCTCCATCAAAGTGGGGATAAAGCGCAGGGAAATGGACATCATAAGAGCCAATTCATGAACAGGGAACTTTACCTTTTTCAATGGATTCAATAGCGTTTCAAGCCCGTCCGTGATTGTGATGGGAGACGTTGTCAATGTCAATAGTGATGTCACAAGGATCAGGTAAAAGAAACGTAATGAAATAAAGACCCCCTGCCTTAACCCTTCTTTATGAACAGACAGAAGCCCGAGGTCCAGGATGACAGGACCTTCCTTTGTGAAAAACACATGCAAGAAGAATGTAAACAAAATCAGCCATAGAATGGGCTTGAGCCCTCCGATGATGAACCGGATGGAAAGATTGGATAGAATGAGTGCACTAATCGTAAACAGGCCAAGCAATGCGTATGTCACAGCGTTATTCGCCAGGAAGACGACACATATAAATCCGAAAATGAATAATAGCTTTGCCCTTGGATCCATTTGATGAAGAATGGACTTAGCCGGCACATAGCGTCCGAAGATCATTTTCTCCATCATAGCGCTTCACCTCCATCCTGAATCGTATGGATGGCAGAAACCAATTCATCGATTGTTAAGCAGGTCTTAGGCAGCTTCTTCCCTATCCTATGTTCGAGCTGATACTGAAAACGGACGACATCAGGGACATCCAGTCCCATTTCAAAAAGGGAATCCGCATCTGAGAATATATCCCTCGGGCTTCCTTGTCGTTTTAATCGCCCTTTCTGCATAATCACGATTTCCTCTGCATAATGAGCGGCATCCTCCATACTATGGGTGACCAGGATGGTCGTCAGACCCTTTTCTTTGTGAAGAGTATAGAACATGTCCATGATCTCTTTTTGCCCTCTTGGATCAAGTCCTGCTGTCGGCTCATCCAATACGATGACTTCAGGATTCATGGCCAGTACCCCGGCAATGGCGACACGTCTCATTTGTCCACCAGACAGATCGAATGGGGATTTCTGTAACACATCCTCAGACAGCCCGACCTTGACAATCAGTTCTTTCGCTCTTCGGATCGCTTCTTCCTCCGACACACCGAAATTCATGGGACCATAGCAAATATCCTTGAGGACGGTTTCTTCAAACAACTGATGCTCTGGGAATTGAAAGACGATCCCGACTTTTTGTCTTACGGGCTTCAGGTTCTTCGCTTTTTGTTTAGCCTTTATTTCATGCTCCCCTACCCGGACGATTCCCTCCGTAGGCTTTAATAACCCGTTCAAATGCTGCAGGAGTGTAGATTTACCTGAACCGGTGTGGCCGATCACCGCCAGAAACTGCCCCGTTGGAATAGAAAGATTGATATCCTGAAGAGCAAGCTTTTCGAATGGAGTGTTGAATGAATATCGGTATTCTACTTGTTGAAATGTAATGTGCATAATTCATCCACCAACTCTTCTTCTGTAAAATAGGTTCTGCTCAAAGGAATTCCAGAGTTCTTCAATGCCCCGGCAAGCTTGATTGTAAATGGGGAATCCAGTCCGAGCTTCATTAGTTCATCCTCTAAAAGGAAAATCTCTTCTGGCAATCCTTCCTTAAAGACACTGCCTTGGTTTAAGACAATCATACGATCTGCCTTTGTCGCTTCTTCCAGGTCATGGGTAATGGAAATCACCGTCAAGTTTTCTTCCTCTTTCAGTTTACGAACTGTTTCAAGGACTTCCTGTTTTCCTTTTGGATCAAGCATCGAGGTGGCTTCATCCAAGATAATGATCTTCGGCTGCAAAGCTACAACCCCGGCGATCGCAACACGCTGCTTTTGACCTCCTGATAAATGGTGCGGCTCTTGATCAAGAAAATCTTCCATATGGACACTTTTTAAAGCATCATTGACTCTCTGTACCATCGATTCATGAGGTACCCCATGGTTTTCTAACCCAAAAGCCACATCATCTTCCACTGTAGCACCCACAAATTGATTATCGGGATTCTGAAAAACCATACCTAGCTTAGAGCGGATATCCCAAATAGAAATTTCCTCAAGAGTGATTCCATCCACCTTAACAAGTCCCTTCTCAGGAAAATGAAGACCGTTCAACATCTTCGCAAGGGTGGATTTACCTGATCCGTTATGTCCGACAATGGCAAGCCACTCACCCTGACGAACAGTCAGACTAATACCTTTTAGGGCGAAGGTATCTTGATCCGGATATCTGAAATGCACATCGTCCACTTTAATGATTTCTTTCAATTCTGTAACCTCCTCTATGCTCTTCCATACTCAGCTCTGCTAAAACCTTTGCATATAAAAAAAAGCCTGCACCCCGACCAAAGAAAAGAGAGTCTTTTCTTGTTCATCCACTGAACAGCTTCTATGAACATAGAAGTTGGAAGGGGTGCACGAGCTAGACGAGTCAGACAGCGCTGCTCATCGTAACGCTCTGCTTTTCATCACATGCACTTATACAAAAAGGGCAAAGAAGCAGTTAAGGATTAACTGTCCCGCCCTTAATGTTAGAAGTCACGAATTATTAAACTAATTCGATGATTGCCATTGGAGCACCGTCACCACGGCGAGGACCAACCTTCATAATGCGAGTATATCCACCTTGACGCTCTGTGTAACGAGGAGCGATGTCAGAGAATAACTTTTGTAAAGCATCTTGGTTGTTTTCAGCGTTTGCAACTTCTTTACGAATGAATGCACCAGCTTGACGACGCGCGTGAATGTCACCACGTTTACCTAATGTGATCATTTTTTCCACAACTGAACGAAGCTCTTTCGCACGAGTTTCAGTTGTTTCGATGCGCTCGTTAATGATTAGGTCTGTAGCTAAATCACGTAGCATTGCTTTACGTTGAGCACTAGTACGTCCTAACTTTCTGTAAGCCATTAAGGGTTCCCTCCTTTGTTGAGTCTATATATGAAAGAAGATGTTATCAGTCGTCTTTACGTAATCCAAGTCCAAGGTCTTCAAGTTTCACTTTAACCTCTTCAAGGGATTTACGTCCTAGGTTACGTACTTTCATCATATCTTCTTCAGTCTTGTTAGCAAGCTCTTGAACAGTATTGATTCCAGCACGCTTCAGGCAGTTATAAGAACGAACAGAAAGATCCAATTCTTCGATCGTCATCTCAAGAACTTTTTCTTTTTGATCTTCTTCTTTTTCTACCATGATTTCAGCATTCTGCGCTTCATCTGTAAGGCCAACGAAAATATTTAAGTGTTCTGTTAGAATCTTAGCACCTAAAGAAATCGCTTCTTTCGGTCCAATACTTCCATCAGTCCATACATCAAGAGAAAGTTTATCGTAGTTCGTCATTTGACCAACACGAGTATTTTCTATTTGATAGTTTACGCGTGAAACTGGAGTGTAAATAGAATCGATTGGGATCACGCCAATAGGAAGATCCTCACGTTTGTTTTGGTCTGCTGGTCTGTACCCACGACCACGGGATGCACTTAAACGCACACGGAAGTGACCACTCTTAGATAATGTTGCGATGTGTAAATCAGGATTTAACACTTCAACATCACTATCATGAGTAATATCAGCAGCCGTCACGGCTCCTTCACCCTGCACATCAATTTCTAGCGTTTTTTCTTCATCAGAGTAGATCTTTAACGCCAGCTTCTTGATATTCAAAATGATGGATGTAACATCCTCTACGACGCCTTCAATTGTTGAAAACTCATGCAGTACTCCATCTATTTGAATAGATGTGACAGCAGCACCTGGGAGTGACGATAATAGGATACGACGTAAGGAGTTACCCAAAGTTGTACCATATCCACGCTCAAGTGGTTCTACGACGAACTTTCCATATGTGGCATCATCGCTGATCTCAACCGTTTCAATTTTTGGCTTTTCAATTTCGATCATTAATATTTACCCTCCTTCAAAACGTCGAAACTCCGGGCTAAATAAGATAAAGTCCGAAATTCCCCATGTTTACGTTCCCTATTGTGCACCAACAACTGGTTACTTTTCTGAATGAACGTATCTTGTATCATATCCCATTATAGACAACGATACAAAATTTATACAGAAAATTAAACGCGGCGACGTTTTGGTGGACGGCATCCATTATGAGGAACTGGAGTAACGTCTCTGATTGCAGTAACTTCTAGACCTGCTGCTTGAAGAGCACGGATAGCTGCTTCACGACCAGCACCAGGACCTTTAACTGTTACTTCAAGAGTTTTTAGACCATGTTCTTGAGAAGCTTTAGCTGCTGTTTCAGCTGCCATTTGCGCTGCGAATGGAGTGGATTTACGAGAACCTCTGAATCCTAGTGAACCTGCACTTGACCAAGCAACAGCATTTCCGTGAACATCAGTAATAGTTACGATTGTGTTATTGAATGTAGAACGAATGTGTGCAATACCAGCTTCGATATTCTTTTTCACACGACGTTTACGAGTATTAGTTTTACGTGCCATACTAAGAAGTAACCTCCTTTACCTATTATTTTTTCTTGTTAGCTACAGTCTTACGAGGACCTTTACGTGTACGAGCATTGTTCTTCGTATGTTGCCCACGAACAGGTAGTCCACGACGGTGACGAAGACCGCGGTATGAACCGATTTCCATAAGACGTTTGATGTTTAGTGATACTTCACGACGAAGATCACCTTCTACTTTTAATTTATCAACGATATCACGGATCTTTCCTAGTTCGTCGTCAGTAAGATCGCGAACGCGAGTATCCTCAGATACACCTGCTTCAGATAAGATTTTCGCTGCAGTATTTTTACCAATACCGTAGATGTATGTTAATGAAATGACAACACGTTTGTCACGTGGAATGTCTACACCAGCAATACGTGCCATAGTGATAGCGCACCTCCTTTAAGATTAGCCTTGTTTTTGTTTGTGTTTAGGGTTTTCACAGATAACCATGACTTTACCTTTTCTACGAATAACTTTACATTTTTCGCAGATCGGCTTAACAGATGGTCTAACTTTCATCTTATTCTAACCTCCTTAATAGTACGGAGTGCAATAGATTATTTATAACGATAAGTGATTCTACCACGAGTCAAGTCATACGGTGATAATTCTACTGTTACCTTGTCACCAGGTAGGATACGGATGAAATGCATACGGATCTTTCCTGAAACATGTGCCAGTACTGTATGACCATTTTCTAATTCTACCTTAAACATCGCATTGGGCAAAGTCTCGGCGACCTTACCTTCAACTTCAATTACATCATCCTTAGCCATCGAACATGTCTCCCTTCTTCTCATCATTTAACACTTCGTTAACAAACTTTGAAACAGCATAACGCAGTTTACCGTTCGTTACTCTGCCTGATTCTATCATACTGTTTTGAACTTCTGGAGAAACATAGTCACACAAGTGAAGATGAGCGATGTTCTTTCGCTTGGCGCGATCAAACTTTCGTCTATCCCCATCTGCTATGAGTACAAAACGTTCATCCAACTGCTGAACAACGACCGAGTAGCTGCCTGTTTCTCTCCCTTTAAGGGTTTGAACAATTTGGCCAATCCTCGGTACCGTCGAATCTGACTCGATCAATCCAATCACCTTCACTTAGGCTTTCGTCAATATCTCATAGCCGTCTTCAGTAATGGCAATGGTGTGTTCAAAGTGCGCACACATTTTATCATCTACTGTGACGACTGTCCAGTTATCTGATAACGTTCTAACATATCGACTACCTGCATTAACCATTGGTTCAATAGCCAGTACCATGCCAGGTTTTAAACGCGGACCTTTGTTGGGTGGCCCATAATGAGGAATTTGAGGGTCCTCATGTAAGTCTTGACCAACTCCGTGTCCTACATACTCCCGAACGATTGAAAAGCCATTTGCCTCAACAAAAGTTTGTATACTATGAGAGATATTCGACAGACGCTCGCCTGGTTTCGCTTCCTTAAGTCCAAGGAATAATGATTCCTCTGTTACATCCAGAAGCTTCTGGGTTTCATCATCTATTGTTCCAACTGGATAAGTCCAAGCTGAGTCGCCGTGATAACCGTTATATTTAGCACCGATATCGATGCTGATTATATCGCCATCCTTTAATACCCGATCGCCTGGAATTCCATGTACCAACTCATTGTTGACTGAAGCACAGATGCTGCCACGAAACCCATTATACCCTTTAAAAGATGGAATTGCATCATGTTTACGAATGAATTTTTCAGCAATTGCATCCAATTCCTTCGTCGTAATTCCCGGAGAAATATACTTTTGCAATTCCGCATGAGTTAATGCAACGATCTTTCCAGCATGCCGCATAATCTCAATCTCTCTCGGAGTTTTAGAAATGATCATTATGAAAGGCCTCCAAGTAGTTCATCAATGTCATCAAACACTCTATGGATGTCTTGTTGACCGTCAATGTTTTTCAGATAGCCTTTGTCTTCGTAGTAAGCCAATAGCGGCTGGGTTTGTTTGATGTTAACGTCCAAACGGTTTTGGACCGTTTCTTCGTTATCGTCTGCGCGTTGATATAATTCACCACCGCAGCGATCACAAACACCCTCTTCTGTTGGCGGATTAAAGACAAGATGATAAGTAGCGCCGCACTCTTTACAGATCCTGCGACCTGTCAAGCGCTCCATCAGGATGTCCTTATCTACATTTATATTAATGACATAATTCATTTTTTTACCAAGATCAGCTAGGATGTTTTCAAGTGCTTCTGCCTGAGCAACCGTTCTTGGAAACCCATCCAGTAAGAAGCCTTTTTCACAGTCCTCTTTGCTTAAACGTTCACGAACGATACCGATTGTCACTTCATCAGGAACAAGATCGCCATTATCCATGAATGATTTAGCCTTCAAGCCTAGTTCAGTACCTTCTTTAATAGCTGCACGGAACATATCGCCTGTAGAGATATGGGGGATACCATATTTATCTACGATTTTTTCAGCTTGAGTGCCTTTACCTGCGCCTGGTAAGCCCATAAGAACTATATTCACTCGTACTCCCCCTAATTGTCTATAAAATGGTTTCAGGAACAGGACGTTCCCGAAAACCCTCTTATTTAATAAATCCTTTGTAGTGACGTTTCACTAACTGCGCCTCTAGCTGCTTCATTGTCTCAAGTGCAACCCCTACTACGATCAGTAAGCTTGTTCCACCGATTTGAGCTGCAGGTGGTAGACCTGCAAAGTTAATGAAGAATACTGGAAGGACTGCAATGACAGCTAAGAAAATAGCCCCAACAAATGTTAGACGATACAGAACGCGAGTGAGATACTCTTGTGTGGTTTTACCTGGACGAATACCAGGGATATATCCACCTTGTTTCTTCAAGTTTTCAGCCATTTGTTCTGGATTCACTTGAATGAAAGCATAGAAATACGTAAAGGCAATGATCAGAGCTACATAGATAATCATACCAACTGGTTTGGTGTAATCAAAGATGTACTGGATCGTACTGGTCACATCATTATCTCCAAAGAAAGATGAAATGGTCTGTGGCGTGATTATGAAAGAAATCGCAAAGATTACTGGAATAACACCCGCAGCATTTACCTTTAATGGTAGATGTGTTGATTGTCCACCAACCGGACTACGCCCCACTAAACGTTTTGCATATTGAATCGGAATTTTACGAAGTGCTTGTTGAATAAACACGACACCAACAACGATTGCAATAACTGCTAAAACAAGAAGTGCAAGAACCACAATGCGAAGGAAGAGTTCTTGGCCTGCCCCTTCGATTTGTTGAGCATAGATTTGGTTTACAGTGTTAGGGATTGCAGCAACGATACCTGCAAAGATCAGGATCGAAATACCGTTCCCAACACCTTTAGCTGTAATTTGTTCACCAAGCCACATAAGAAAAGCCGTACCAGCCGTTAGAACTAACGCTATTAGTAGGTACGTACTGACTCCCGGGCTTTGGATAAGCATTCCACCATAAATTCTATTGAAGCCATAGGACATGCCTAGAGCCTGGATGAATCCAAGAATGATCGTGAAATAACGTGTGAACTGAGCTAACTTGCGGCGACCGACTTCACCCTGCTTAGACCACTCAGTGAACTTCGGTACAACATCCATTTGAAGAAGCTGTACAATAATCGAAGCTGTGATATAAGGCATGATTCCCATCGCGAAGATGGAGAAGTTCTTTAATGCACCGCCACCAAATGTATTCAGGAATCCAAGGATCCCCGCTTGGTCTTGCATTTTCAATACATTAGCGTCTACGTTTGGTACCGGAATAAAGGTACCAAGACGGAAGACAATTAACATTAGAAGGGTGAAGATAATTTTATTTCTTATATCACCCACGCGCATAAAATTGGAGACAGTTTGAAACATTAGATCACCTCGGATGTACCGCCAGCAGCTTCGATAGCTTCTTTAGCAGTGGTTGAGAATTTGTGTGCTTTTACTGTAAGCTTTTTCTCGATTGAACCTTTACCAAGAATCTTAATACCTGCTTTTTCGTTACTTACTACGCCAGATTCTACAAGTAGAGCTGGAGTAACTTCTGTACCATCTTCGAAGCGATTCAATGCGTCAAGATTGACGATTGCATATTCTTTACGATTGATGTTTGTGAATCCACGTTTTGGTAGACGTTGGAATAATGGTGTTTGACCACCTTCAAAGCCAGGACGAGTTCCGCCACCTGAACGGGCGTTTTGACCTTTGTGACCTTTACCTGCAGTCTTTCCATTACCTGAACCAATACCACGTCCTACACGATTGCGGACTTTACGTGAACCTTCAGTAGGTTTTAACTCATGTAATTTCATGTCGGCACCTCCTTCTTTTAAGGGTTATATATTACTTCTCAGTTACTGTAACAAGGTGGGCAACTTTGTTGATCATGCCGCGGATTGCAGCATTATCTTGTTGCTCAACTGTTTGGTGCATTTTGCGAAGTCCTAAAGCTTCAACCGTTTTACGTTGATCTTGAGGACGGCCAATGATGCTGCGAGTGAGGGTAATTTCTAGTTTGTTAGCCATCGTTATCCCTCCCTTAACCTAAGATCTCTTCTACTGATTTACCACGTAGTTTAGCTACGTCTTCAGCACGCTTTAATTGTTTTAAACCTTCGATTGTAGCGCGAACCATGTTAATTGGAGTGTTAGATCCTAATGATTTAGATAGGATATCTTGAACACCAGCTAATTCAAGTACGGCACGAACAGGTCCACCGGCGATGATTCCTGTACCCGCAGAAGCAGGTTTGATCAGGATCTGACCAGCACCAAAACGTCCAGTTACTAGGTGAGGAGTTGTACCTTCAACCATAGGAACTTCAATTAGATTTTTCTTCGCATCTTCAATCGCTTTACGGATTGCATCAGGTACTTCCTGAGCTTTCCCAGTTCCGAAACCAACGTGACCGTTTTTGTCGCCCACTACTACAAGAGCAGCGAAACGGAAACGACGTCCACCTTTAACTACTTTCGCAACACGATTGATTGTAACTACGCGTTCTTCAAATTCTAGTTTGCTTGGATCAATACGACGCATCTGGATTGTCCCTCCTTTTTTTATTAAAATTCTAAGCCGTTTTCACGAGCTGCTTCAGCCAAAGCTTTGATACGGCCATGATATAAATATCCACCACGGTCAAATACTACGGATTTTAATCCTTTTTCTACAGCACGTTTTGCAACTAGTTCTCCAACTTTTGCAGCAGCATCAGTTGTTGCAGAAGAATCTAGGTTGAAATCTTTATCTTGAGAAGATGCACTAACTAGAGTAACACCATTCATATCATCGATAAGTTGAGCGTAGATATTTTTGTTAGAACGGAAAACGTTCAAACGAGGACGAGTTTCAGTTCCAGTAATCTTTGAACGGACACGAGCATGTCTTTTCTTACGTGTTTTGTTCTTATCTGGCTTAGTAATCACCTACGGTCACTCCTTTCTTTTGCCTACGCGGCATTATTTACCTGTTTTACCTTCTTTACGACGAACATATTCACCTTCGTAGCGAATACCTTTTCCTTTGTAAGGCTCAGGAGAGCGTACAGCACGAATGTTAGCAGCTAATGCTCCAACACGTTCTTTGTCGATACCTTTAATAGATATCTTTGTATTAGCCGGTACTTCGATCTCGATACCTTGTTCTGGTTCGATCTCAACTGGGTGAGAGTAACCAACGTTAAGTACAAGCTTCGTACCTTGTTTTTGAGCACGGTAACCTACACCGACAAGCTCAAGATTTCTTTGGAATCCTTTAGATACACCTTCAACCATGTTCGCGATTAGGGCACGAGTTGTACCGTGTAACGCGCGGTGTTCTTTTGCATCAGAAGGACGAGTAACTGTCGCTACGTTTCCTTCTAATTCAACTTTAATATCAGAATTGAATGTACGAGAAAGTTCCCCTTTAGGTCCTTTTACAGTTACAGTGTTATCTTCACCTACTGTTAGAGTAACGTCAGATGGAATTTCTACTGGTAGTTTTCCTACACGTGACATCCTGTTGCACCTCCATTCATATAAAAAATATTACCAAACGTAAGCTAGTACTTCTCCGCCTACTTGTTGAGCACGAGCTTCTTTATCAGTTAAAACACCTGTAGAAGTTGAAACAAGTGCGATACCTAAACCGTTTAGTACTTTAGGTACCTCTGTTGATTTTGCATATACACGTAAACCAGGTTTAGAGATACGCTTTAATCCAGTAATTACGCGTTCGTTGTTTGCTCCATATTTCAAGAAAATGCGGATAACACCTTGCTTGTTATCTTCTACATATTCTACGTCACGTACGAAACCTTCACGTTTAAGGATTTCTGCAATTTCTTTCTTGATGTTAGAAGCAGGAACTTCTAATCTTTCGTGACGAACCATGTTCGCATTACGGATGCGAGTAAGCAAATCTGCAATTGGATCTGTCATTGTCATAATAATTTACCTCCTTCCCAATATAGGGTATTACCAACTAGCTTTCTTAACGCCAGGAATCTGACCCTTGTATGCAAGTTCACGGAAACAAATACGGCAAAGCTTGAATTTACGGATTACTGAATGAGGACGTCCGCAACGTTCGCAACGAGTGTACGCTTGAACATTATGCTTTGGCGCGCGTTTTTGTTTCGCAATCATAGATTTTTTAGCCACATTTTCGCCTCCCTTATATAGCGATTACTTTTGGAATGGCATTCCGATTTGTGTCAATAATTCACGAGCTTCTTCGTCTGTGTTCGCAGTTGTTACGATTACGATATCCATACCGCGTACTTTAGACACTTTATCATAATCAATCTCAGGGAAAATCAATTGCTCTTTAACTCCTAATGTGTAGTTACCGCGACCGTCGAATGCTTTTTTAGAAACACCACGGAAGTCACGTACACGTGGAAGTGAAACAGAAATTAATTTATCTAAGAATTGGTACATACGCTCTCCGCGTAGAGTAACTTTTGCACCGATTGGCATACCTTCACGAAGACGGAAGCCTGCGATAGATTTTTTAGCTTTTGTTACAACTGGCTTTTGACCAGTGATTTGAGTCAATTCGTCAACAGCTACATCAAGAGCTTTTGAGTTTTGAACTGCGTCACCGATACCCATGTTGACAACGATCTTTTCAACTTTAGGTACTTCCATTACTGATTTGTAATTGAATTTGCTAACTAGAGCTGGACTGATTTCTTGTTGAAATTTTTCTTTTAGGCGGTTCATTCAGAATACCTCCCTTCTTAATCGTACTATTTATCTAGAACTTCACCTGATTTTTTTGCTACACGTACTTTTTTGCCGTCTTCTGTCTTATAACCTACACGAGTTGGCTCGTTAGATTTCGGATCTAGAAGCATAACATTTGATACATGGATAGATGCTTCCTGGCTGATGATTCCGCCTTGCGGGTTCATCTGTGAAGGCTTAGCGTGTTTTTTCACAACGTTGATACCTTCAACTAGCACTCGGTCTTTCTTTGGGAATGAAGCAAGAACAACACCTGTTTTGCCTTTGTCTTTCCCAGTAATGACCATTACTTTATCGCCTTTTTTTACATGCATTTCATCGCACCTCCTTGAATGGCCCAATGCTAATATCTATTAAAGAACTTCTGGAGCTAAAGATACAATTTTCATAAAGTTGCTGTCGCGTAGTTCACGGGCAACAGGTCCGAAGATACGAGTTCCACGTGGTCCTTTATCGTCACGGATAATGACACAAGCGTTCTCGTCGAACTTGATGTAAGTACCATCTTGACGACGTACACCAGACTTAGTACGTACAACAACCGCTTTAACTACGTCACCTTTTTTAACAACGCCACCTGGTGTTGCTTGTTTTACTGTACACACGATAACATCACCGATGTTAGCTGTCTTGCGTCCAGAACCACCAAGCACTTTGATAGTTAATACTTCACGAGCACCAGAGTTGTCAGCAACTTTTAAACGTGATTCTTGTTGAATCATGTAGGTAACCTCCCTTCGGAATATAAAATATCCGAACAAATATATTAGATAATAACTGCTTTTTCAACAACTTCTACTAAACGGAAACGTTTTGTAGCAGATAGTGGACGAGTCTCCATGATACGTACGATATCGCCTACTTTTGCTTCGTTGTTCTCATCATGAGTTTTAAACTTCTTAGAGTACTTAACGCGCTTGCCGTATAGAGAATGCTTTTTATAAGTTTCTACCATAACCGTTACTGTTTTATCCATTTTGTCGGAAACAACACGGCCAGTGTATACCTTACGTTGGTTGCGGTCACTCATTTAAGCAAACCTCCTCTCATTTATCGATTGTTAACCCCGATCTCTCTTTCACGGATTACAGTTTTCATACGAGCGATCCCTTTGCGGACTTCACGGATGCGAGCTGTGTTTTCTAATTGTCCAGTCGCAAGTTGGAAGCGAAGGTTAAATAACTCTTCTTTCAGAGTCTTTACTTTTTGTTCAATTTCAGCAGTGGTTAGGTCACGAATTTCATTAGTTTTCATTTGATTCACCACCAATTTCCTCACGTTTTACAAACTTCGTTTTGATTGGAAGTTTATGTGATGCTAGACGAAGTGCTTCACGAGCTACCTCTTCAGAAACACCAGCGATTTCAAACATGATTTTTCCAGGCTTAACTACTGCTACCCAACCTTCTGGAGCACCTTTACCTGAACCCATACGAACTTCTAAAGGTTTTGCAGTGTAAGGTTTATGAGGGAAGATTTTAATCCATACTTTACCGCCACGTTTCATGTAACGAGTCATAGCGATACGAGCTGATTCGATTTGACGGTTAGTGATCCAAGAAGCCTCAACTGCTTGTAAACCGTATTCACCGAACGCTACTTCTTGACCGCCTTTAGCACGTCCACGCATTTTTCCACGGTGTTCGCGACGATGTTTAACGCGTTTAGGTAATAACATAATTAGTTGCCTCCTTCCTCAGATTTCTTTCTTGTAGGAAGAACTTCTCCACGATAGATCCATACTTTAACGCCAAGCTTACCATAAGTTGTGTCAGCTTCTGCATGAGCATAGTCAATGTCAGCGCGTAGAGTATGGAGTGGAACAGTACCTTCACTGTAATGTTCTGCACGAGCGATATCTGCTCCGCCAAGACGACCAGATACTTGTGTTTTGATTCCTTTTGCACCAGCACGCATCGCACGTTGGATTGATTGCTTCTGAGCACGACGGAAAGAAACACGATTTTCTAATTGACGAGCAATGTTTTCAGCTACTAATTTAGCATCAACGTCAGCTCTTTTGATTTCAACGATGTTGATGTGTACACGTTTTGAAGTAAGTTCGTTAAGTGCTTTACGAAGTGCTTCAACTTCTGTACCACCTTTACCGATAACCATACCAGGCTTAGCTGTATGAACGGTAATGTTAATACGGTTTGCTGCGCGCTCGATTTCTACTTTAGAAACAGAAGCGTCAACTAAACGTTTTGCAATATATTCACGTACTTTAATGTCTTCGTGTAATAGATTAGCGTAATCTTTATCTGCGTACCATTTAGATTCCCAATCACGGATTATACCGACACGAAGTCCGACCGGATGTACTTTTTGACCCACAGCTTATCCCTCCTTCTTTTCTGATACGACAAGTGTAATGTGACTTGTACGTTTGTTAATTTGACTTGCACGTCCCATCGCACGAGGACGGAAACGTTTAAGTGTTGGTCCTTCATTTACATAAGCCTCAGTTACCACTAGGCTATTAATATCCATGTCAAAGTTGTGCTCTGCGTTCGCAATAGCAGACTTAAGTACTTTTTCGATTACTGGTGAAGCAGCTTTAGGTGTATGCTTTAAGATAGCAACCGCTTCTCCAACTTGCTTACCTCGGATTAGATCAACGACTAAGCGTACTTTACGAGGAGCAATACGTACTGTTCTTGCAACAGCTTTTGCTTGCATTAGGATACCCTCCTCTCAATTAGCGTCTTGTTTTCTTATCATCACTTGCATGACCTTTGTAAGTACGAGATGGTGCGAATTCACCAAGCTTGTGTCCTACCATGTCTTCAGTGACGTATACAGGTACATGTTTACGACCATCGTAAACTGCGATAGTGTGACCGATGAATGCTGGGAAGATCGTTGAGCGACGAGACCAAGTTTTCACAACTTGTTTGCCTTCAGTTTCGTTCAATTTTTCGATCTTAGTCATTAAATGATCATCAACAAAAGGTCCTTTTTTTAAGCTACGACCCATGTTTGAACCTCCCTTCGTGATTGACCTACGGCTCTGTTCAGGAACCGTAGCACAATCCCGTTATTTTTTGCGACGACGCACAATAAATTTATCAGATTTGTTGTTTTTCTTACGTGTCTTGTATCCAAGAGTAGGTTTACCCCATGGAGACATTGGTGATTTACGTCCGATTGGAGCGCGTCCTTCACCACCACCGTGTGGGTGATCGTTAGGGTTCATTACAGAACCACGAACTGTTGGGCGTTTACCTAACCAACGAGAACGTCCTGCTTTACCAATGTTGATAAGTTCGTGCTGTTCATTTCCGACTTGACCTACAGTAGCACGACAAGCAGAAAGGATCATACGAGTTTCACCAGAGTTTAAACGTACAAGTACATATTTACCTTCTTTACCAAGTACTTGAGCAGATGTTCCAGCAGAACGAACTAACTGTCCACCTTTACCTGGTTTAAGTTCAATATTGTGTACGATTGTACCAACTGGGATGTTGATAAGTGGTAATGCATTACCTACTTTGATATCTGCTTCAGGTCCAGACATTACTTCCATACCTACTTCGATTGTTTTCGGAGCCAGGATGTAACGTTTTTCCCCATCAGCGTAATTAATTAGTGCAATGTTTGCAGAGCGGTTTGGATCGTATTCGATCGTAGCAACGCGTCCAGGTATACCATCTTTTTCACGTTTGAAATCGATGATACGGTATTGACGCTTGTGACCGCCACCTTGATGACGAACTGTTAACTTACCTTGGTTGTTACGGCCACCCTTTTTGTGTAGGGGTGCTAAAAGTGACTTTTCCGGAGAATCAGTTGTGATTTCAGCGAAATCAGAACTAGTCATTCCGCGACGACCATTAGAGGTAGGTTTATACTTTTTAATCGCCATGTTTTTCCCTCCTCTTCTTAATTAAAGAATTTTATACTTCAAAGAATTCGATTTCTTTACTGTCAGCAGTAAGTTTAACGATAGCTTTACGACGCTTGTTAGTGTAACCAGCGTGTTTACCCATACGCTTGAACTTACCTTTGTAGTTCATGATGTTTACTTTATCTACTTTCACGTCAAAGATTTCTTGAACGGCGTCTTTTACTTGAGTTTTGTTGGCTCTAGTATCAACTTCGAAAGTATATTTTTTCTCAGACATAAGATCAGTTGAAGCCTCTGTAATTACGGGGCGCTTAATGATTTCACGTACATCCATTATGCGAGCACCTCCTCTACTTTTTCAACAGCTGATTTAGTCATCACTAGTTTGTCATGTCCTAATACATCCAGAACGCTAATTCCTTCTGCAGCAACAACAGTTACACCAGGGATGTTACGAGCTGAAAGTGCTACGTTTTCGTCAAGACCGTCAGTGATTACTAATGTTTTAGAATCAACAGAAAGACCTTTAAGAACGTTAGCAAATTCTTTTGTTTTAGGAGCATCGAATGATAATGCTTCTAATACTAAGATGTTTTCTTCTACTACTTTAGAAGAAAGTGCAGATTTAATCGCTAAGCGACGAACTTTCTTAGGAAGTTTGTAGCTGTAGCTGCGTGGAACTGGTCCAAATACAGTACCACCACCGCGCCATTGTGGAGAACGGATTGACCCTTGACGAGCACGACCTGTTCCTTTTTGACGCCAAGGCTTACGACCACCGCCACGTACTTCAGAACGATTTTTTACTTTGTGATTTCCTTGGCGTAAAGAAGCTCTTTGCATCAATACTGCTTCAGTCATCACGTGTGTGTTTGGTTCGATACCAAAAACAGTGTCATTAAGTTCGATATCTCCAACTTTAGAACCGCTTTGGTTAAATAATGCTACTTTCGGCATTCTTGTTTCCTCCTTTCTTGAAAAGTTCTATTAGTTTGCTTTAATAGCTGACTTTACTTTGATCAGTTGTTTCTTAGGTCCAGGTACATTACCTTTAACTAAGATAAGGTTACGCTCAGCATCAACTTTTACAATTTCAAGGTTTTGAATTGTAATTTGTTCTCCGCCCATACGTCCAGGTAGTAATTTACCTTTGAATACACGGTTCGGATCAACAGGACCCATTGAACCAGGACGACGGTGGTAACGAGAACCGTGAGACATTGGTCCGCGAGATTGGTTGTGACGCTTGATAGCACCTTGGAAACCTTTACCTTTTGAAACTCCTGTTACATCTACGATTTCGCCTGCTGCGAAAATATCAACTTTGACTTCTTGACCAACTTCGTACTCTTCTACGTTTACACCGCGGATTTCACGGATGAAGCGCTTAGGAGCAGTTTCAGCTTTAGCAACGTGGCCTCTCTCTGGTTTGTTAGAAAGCTTTTCACGTTTGTCTTCAAAACCTACTTGGATAGCTTCGTAGCCATCAACATCGATAGATTTCTTTTGAAGTACCACGTTTTGAGCAGCTTCGATAACAGTTACAGGGATAAGATCACCGTTTTCAGCGAAAACTTGAGTCATACCAATCTTTCTTCCTAAGATTCCTTTGGTCATAAGTCACACCTCCTAATTATTATGGTTTTTATGAATTAAAGTTTGATTTCGATATCTACACCTGATGGTAAGTCTAAACGCATAAGCGCATCAACTGTTTGAGGTGTTGGGTTTACAATGTCGATTAAGCGTTTATGTGTACGCATTTCGAATTGCTCACGAGAATCTTTGTATTTGTGCACAGCACGTAAGATTGTGTAAACAGACTTTTCTGTTGGTAGTGGGATCGGTCCAGAAACCGCCGCACCAGAACGTTTTGCTGTTTCAACAATTTTCTCAGCTGATTGATCAAGAATTCTGTGATCATAAGCCTTTAAACGGATACGAATCTTTTGTTTTGCCATTATTTTCCCTCCTTTATCGCCTATTTTTGAATAGACATTCTCCACAGAAATTTCCCACACACTCGCCATGGCAAAGCGGCCGTGTGTGTCAGCAACCTTCTGTTTCATCGCAGTCAAAGACCAACATTGTCTATTATAACTAAAACACCCAGAAGAAGCAAGAGTTTCTTGCAATTTCTTTATGTTTTGCACACTTTCTCTATTATACAAACGAACCGTGTTATTTTCAAGGATATGTGTTATTTTCACAATATTTAATATAACTCAAAATATATATCAGATAGAACATTTGATCAAAACGATTTTATTCCTTTATACGTGAGTGTATGTTGATTTCCACTCCAGGCAGCTCGCTTTCCGCGGGGCTGGCGGTGAGCCTCCTCGGGCTTCTGCCCTGTGGGGTCATAAGATCCAGCTACGGCGGCTAGTCCCTCGAGGTCATAAGTCAAATCAACCAAAAAGGCAAAGAACGCCTTTCCGGTTGATTCGCCTTATGCTTGTCGGGCCTGACCAAGCCGCCTCTGCTTTTCATCCTGTCCCACGTTTCCCGCAGGAGTCGAGCTGCCTTCCGTTCCAATCAACAATGGGTTTTGAATTCATGCTTACAATTATGGTAGTAGTTCCTCTATCCTTTATATAAGCAAATTGGTGATAGTAACCTTAATACCTTAATGCTCCATTATGAATTTGTACAATACTTTATATATAGAAGGAACTCACTTATTAGCCCTCACTCATGATGGTTCTAGGCTCCAAGTCAAAGAACATTAAGTGATTGGAATAAATGTATCGATTCGAAAAATCGTTCTTCCTTTTTTGATCGGCAGCTCAAATTTTAATTATTTTAAGACAGCACCCTGAATTCTGCAGTCGTCAGCTGTTGATTGGAGTGCAAGACGGAGACTCCTTCGGGAAAGCGAAATTGGTGAGACCCCGCAGGAGCGATAGCGACGAGGAGGCTCGCCTTTCGCCCGAGGAAAGCGGAGTCTTGCACGGAAATCAACAGCGGTGCAACAAACGATTCACCAATTTTTCCTATATATACATTTACCGTTTTGCACCAGCTACTTATCTTCCCAATCCAAAAATTGAACACAAAAAAACAGATGGACATGAAGTCCATCTGTTTTTAATATCAATGATTACTCAGTGATTGTAGCTACTACTCCAGCACCTACAGTACGTCCACCCTCACGGATAGAGAACTTAGTACCTTCTTCGATAGCGATTGGAGCGATAAGCTCAACAGTCATTTCGATGTTATCGCCAGGCATAACCATTTCTACACCTTCAGGAAGGTTACAGATACCAGTTACGTCAGTTGTACGGAAGTAGAACTGAGGGCGGTAGTTAGTGAAGAATGGAGTGTGACGTCCACCTTCTTCTTTAGAAAGAACATAAACTTCTGCTTTGAACTTTGTGTGTGGAGTGATTGTACCTGGCTTAGCAAGTACTTGTCCACGTTGGATATCTTCACGAGCTACACCACGAAGTAGTGCACCGATGTTGTCTCCAGCTTCAGCATAGTCAAGAAGCTTACGGAACATTTCTACACCTGTTACAGTAGTAGATTTTGGCTCTTCAGAAAGACCGATGATGTCGATAGTGTCTCCAACTTTAACTTGTCCACGCTCAACACGACCTGTAGCAACTGTTCCACGACCTGTGATTGAGAATACGTCCTCAACAGGCATCATGAATGGCTTGTCAGTGTCACGCTCTGGAGTTGGGATGTAGCTATCTACAGCTTCCATAAGTTCGAAGATTTTCGCTTCCCACTCAGCATCTCCTTCAAGAGCTTTAAGAGCAGAACCTTTGATTACTGGTACGTCATCGCCAGGGAAATCGTACTCAGAAAGAAGGTCACGTACTTCCATTTCTACTAGTTCAAGTAGTTCTTCGTCGTCTACCATGTCACATTTGTTCATGAATACAACTAGGTATGGAACACCTACTTGACGAGAAAGAAGGATGTGCTCACGAGTTTGTGGCATTGGGCCGTCAGCAGCAGATACTACTAGGATCCCACCATCCATTTGTGCTGCACCAGTGATCATGTTTTTAACATAGTCAGCGTGTCCTGGGCAGTCAACGTGTGCGTAGTGACGAGTATCAGTTTCGTACTCAACGTGTGCAGTAGAGATTGTGATTCCACGCTCTCTTTCTTCTGGAGCACCGTCGATTTGGTCATATGCCATTGCAGTTCCACGACCATACTTCTTGTGAAGTGTAGTTGTGATAGCAGCTGTTAGAGTTGTTTTACCGTGGTCAACGTGACCGATTGTACCGATATTCGCATGTTGCTTGGAACGATCAAATTTTTCCTTACCCATTTGAAAATCCTCCTTTAATTTTAAAGAAAATAAGTATATTTTGGGATGTTTCAGAGATCGTGCGAAACCACCCCTGAAACACCAATTGCTTACACTAGTATTTATACTTTATAAAAGCGAATAAATCAATTATTCACCTTTATTTTTTTTGATGATTTCTTCAGAAATCGACTTAGGTACTTCTTCGTAGTGATCGAAGTGCATGGAGTATGTTCCACGTCCTTGTGTGTTAGAACGTAATGAAGTTGCATATCCAAACATTTCTGATAGAGGTACGAACGCTTTAACGACTTGAGCGTTACCGCGTGCTTCCATACCTTCTACGCGTCCACGACGTGAAGTAACGTCACCCATGATATCTCCAAGGTATTCCTCAGGGATAACAACCTCAACCTTCATCATTGGCTCAAGGATAACCGGCTTACATTTAGAAGCAGCATTCTTAAGGGCCATTGATGCAGCGATTTTGAACGCCATCTCAGATGAGTCGACGTCATGGTATGAACCATCGAATAATCTTGCTTTAACATCAACAAGTGGGAATCCAGCTAATACTCCGTTTTCAAGAGCATCTTGTAGACCGGCTTGTACTGCAGGAATGTATTCACGAGGAACAACCCCACCGACGATACCGTTTTCGAATTCGAATCCTTTACCTTCTTCGTTAGGCGCGAATTCAATCCAAACGTGTCCGAATTGTCCACGTCCACCTGATTGACGAGCAAACTTACCTTCAACTTTAGCCGTATCACGGAAAGTTTCGCGGTAAGATACTTGAGGAGCACCTACGTTTGCTTCTACTTTGAATTCACGTTTCATACGGTCAACGATGATATCTAAGTGAAGCTCACCCATACCGGCGATGATAACCTGTCCAGTTTCCTGGTCAGTATGCGCACGGAATGTTGGATCTTCCTCTTGTAGTTTTTGTAGAGCAGTTGTCATTTTATCTTGGTCAGCCTTAGATTTAGGCTCAACAGATAGAGAGATAACCGGCTCTGGGAATACCATTGATTCTAAGATAACAAGGTTCTTTTCATCACATAGTGTATCTCCAGTACTAGTATCTTTCAGACCAACCGCTGCTGCGATATCCCCAGCATACACTTGGGAGATTTCTTCACGGGAGTTAGCGTGCATTTGCAGGATACGACCTACACGTTCACGTTTTCCTTTAGAAGAGTTTCTTACGTAAGAACCTGATTCAAGTACACCAGAGTAAACACGGAAGAATGTTAATTTACCAACATAAGGGTCAGTTGCAACTTTGAACGCCAAAGCAGAGAATGGAGCTTCGTCTGAAGATGGACGAGTCACTTCTTCTTCTGTTTCAGGTACAAAACCTTTGATATCTTCAACGTCTGTTGGCGCTGGAAGATAGTCAATAACTGAGTCAATTAGTAATTGAACCCCTTTGTTTTTGAATGCAGATCCACAAACCACTGGGTAGAACTCAACAGTTAGTGTAGCCGCACGGATAGCAGCTTTGATTTCTTCGTTAGAAAGTTCTTCACCTTCTAAGTACTTCATCATAAGCTCTTCATCAAGTTCAGATACTGCTTCAATTAGCTTTCCGCGGTATTCTTCAGCTTGATCTTTGTACTCTTCAGGAATGTCACGAGCTTCTGCGCGAGTTCCAAGGTCATCTTCATAGAAATAAGCTCTCATTTCCACTAAGTCGATGATTCCTTCGAAGTCATCTTCAGCACCGATTGGAAGCTGAATTGGATGTGCATTAGCTTGTAGACGCTCATGTAGTGTACCTACAGAGTAAAGGAAGTCAGCACCGATTTTGTCCATTTTGTTAACGAACACAACACGCGGAACACCGTATGTTGTTGCTTGGCGCCAAACAGTTTCAGTTTGAGGCTCAACACCAGATTGAGCATCAAGTACTGCTACTGCACCATCAAGTACACGCAGGGAACGCTCAACTTCAACAGTGAAGTCTACGTGTCCTGGAGTATCGATGATGTTAATACGATGGCCTTTCCATTGAGCTGTTGTCGCAGCAGAAGTGATTGTGATACCACGTTCTTGCTCTTGCTCCATCCAGTCCATTTGAGAAGCACCTTCGTGAGTTTCTCCAATTTTATGGATACGACCTGTATAAAATAGGATACGCTCAGTTGCAGTTGTTTTACCAGCATCGATGTGAGCCATGATACCGATATTACGAGTGTTTTCTAAGGAGAACTCTCTAGGCATGCGGTATTTCTCCTTCCTTATATAAGAATAATTTGTTTGTTTAAGGTCAGATTACCAACGATAGTGAGCAAACGCTTTGTTCGCTTCAGCCATCTTATGTGTATCTTCACGCTTCTTGACAGAAGCACCAGTGTTGTTAGCTGCATCAAGAATTTCGTTAGCTAAACGCTCTTCCATAGTCTTCTCACCGCGAAGACGAGAGTAGTTTACTAACCAACGAAGACCTAATGTAGTACGACGCTCTGGACGCACCTCTACAGGTACTTGATAGTTTGAACCACCTACACGACGAGCTTTTACTTCTAATACCGGCATGATATTTTTTAAAGCTGCATCGAATACTTCCATTGCATCTTTACCTGAACGCTCGCTAATGATATCAAACGCTGCGTATAATTTCTTTTGAGCTTTACCTCTTTTACCGTCAATCATGATTTTGTTGATTAAACGAGTAACTAGTTTAGAATTGTACATTGGATCAGGTAAAACGTCTCTTTTTGCTACAGGACCTTTACGTGGCATGTGATTTCCTCCTTTCAACGAGAAATGAATTTATAGTTGTTTTATTATTTTTTAGCTGCTTTAGGGCGCTTAGTTCCGTATTTAGAACGTCCTTGCATACGGCCGTCAACTCCAGCTGTATCAAGCGCACCACGTACGATATGATAACGTACCCCTGGTAAATCCTTTACACGTCCTCCACGGATAAGAACAACACTGTGCTCTTGAAGGTTGTGCCCGATACCAGGAATGTAAGCAGTAACCTCGATTCCATTCGTTAAACGAACACGAGCATATTTACGTAAAGCCGAGTTCGGTTTCTTTGGAGTCATTGTACCAACACGAGTACATACACCACGTTTTTGTGGAGAAGACAAGTTCGTGTGCACCTTCTTAAAGCTGTTATAACCTTTGTTAAGAGCTGGTGACTTTGATTTTGTTGATTTAGACTGACGAGGCTTGCGAACTAATTGGTTAATAGTTGGCATTTTGTTTTCCTCCCTTCTTATTTGGTAAGCCCACACATCCAGGTGGTTCTTTTTTGGGTAAAAGTAAAGTTTTTGTAGATCGTTTCTACAAAAACTATTTTACTGTATAATCGCAACAGCTGCTGCTCCAACATCTATTCCGCACGATTTACCAAGTTTCTTCATTGAATCCACTTTGTTAACCGATACATTAAGATCAATCGCGGCCTGAACTACTTTCGCAGTAACTTTGGGATCAGCATCTTCCGCAATGACTACTTCGAGTACATGACCTGTTTTCAGAGCTTTCACTGCTTGCTTTGTTCCTACAATAATTTCTTTAGCCTGCGCTACTTTTTCATAAGACATTTCATATCCTCCAAAGTAACAGGTTATTAATAGGAGCAACCTTGAATATATTATCATCTTAAAATCTCTATGTCAACATAGATTTAAAAGATTTATAAAAGCTAACTCTTAAGACTGTTGTTTGAGCAATCAAACCCGCCTAAGAGTTAGCCTAAATAGATTACTCTACTGTTACTGTTTCTTCATTAGTATCCTCTGCTAAGACCGGCTCTGCCTTGCGGTAACGTTGCATACCTGTACCGGCAGGGACCAGTTTACCAATGATAACATTCTCTTTCAATCCTAGTAACTCATCACGTTTTCCTTTAATCGCAGCGTCCGTTAACACACGAGTTGTTTCCTGGAATGATGCCGCGGATAAGAAGGAATCCGTTTCAAGTGAAGCTTTTGTGATTCCAAGCAATACAGGGCGTCCTGTTGCTGGAAGCTTACCGCCGAATAATGCTTTTTCATTCGCATCTCTGAACTGATGAATATCCATAAGAGTACCCGGAAGTACCTCAGATTCACCGGCATCGATGACACGAACTTTACGAAGCATTTGACGAACCATAACCTCAACGTGTTTGTCGCCGATTTCAACCCCTTGCATACGGTATACTTTTTGT
Source organism: Rossellomorea aquimaris (assembly GCF_020172085.1). Taxonomy (GTDB): domain Bacteria; phylum Bacillota; class Bacilli; order Bacillales; family Bacillaceae_B; genus Rossellomorea; species Rossellomorea aquimaris_E. The sequence continues at coordinate 28,961 of NZ_JAIVAT010000012.1, read as the reverse complement.
ACCTCACGCAGCAAGTATTCTTGAACAGCAGACACATCACGGACTTTTAGGAGTTCTTTAGGATCGATCGAACCTTCAGTGATTTCCTGACCGCGTGCGACTTTATCGTTCACAGCGAACTTCAGGCGCGCTGTGTAAGGAGCTGTGTAACTTCTCGTTTCCACATCACCTTGTACGGTAATTTCGTACTGACGATCTTTCCCTTCACTGATGGAAGTGATCACACCATCAATTTCAGAAATGACAGCTTGACCTTTCGGGTTACGCGCTTCGAAGATCTCTTGGATACGCGGTAAACCTTGAGTGATATCGTCTCCTGCAACCCCACCTGTATGGAACGTACGCATCGTTAACTGTGTACCCGGTTCCCCGATGGATTGAGCAGCGATGATACCGACAGCTTCCCCGACTTCGACTTTTTGACCTGTTGCAAGGTTTGTTCCGTAACATTTTTCACACACACCGTGTCTTGTGTTACATGTGAAGGCAGAACGGATCGAAACATGTTCGACACCAGCATCAATGATCGTCTTAGCCAGATCTTCTGTGATCAACTGATTTTCTGTGATGATGATTTCATCTGTCTCAGGGTGACGCAATGTTTTGCGTGAATAACGACCAAGTAAACGTTCTTCAAGGGGCTCGATGATTTCGGTACCCTCTTTAATGGAGCCTACAAGTAAGCCTCTGTCCGTTCCACAGTCTTCTTCACGAACGATAACGTCCTGGGCAACGTCAACAAGTCGACGTGTCAAGTAACCTGAGTCAGCTGTTTTCAGTGCTGTATCGGCAAGACCTTTACGGGCACCGTGTGTAGAGATGAAGTATTCAAGAACCGTCAGACCTTCACGGAAACTTGATTTGATCGGTAACTCGATGATACGACCAGCCGGGTTGGCCATCAGTCCACGCATACCGGCAAGCTGAGTGAAGTTAGATGCGTTACCACGGGCACCTGAGTCACTCATCATGAAGATCGGGTTGCGTTTATCCAATGTAGCCATTAACTTGCCTTGAATCGTATCTTTCGCAGCACTCCAGATGGAGATGACACGATCATATCTTTCATCTTCTGTAATGAGACCACGTTTAAATTGCTTTAATACGTTGTCTACCTTACTTTGGGCTTCAATCAGGATTTCCTCTTTTTCCGCTAGTACAACGATATCAGCGATACCTACTGTAATACCGGCTTTCGTAGAGAATTTAAATCCAAGGTCCTTCATCTTATCAAGCATACGAGATGTCTCAGTGATGGCAAACTTCTTGAATACTTCCGCAATGATATTCCCTAAGAAGCCTTTTTTGAATGGGTTAATTAACTCACGATTTTGGAATACTTCCTTAACGTCCGTCGATGGATCAACAAAGTAGTTCTCAGGAGTTGCAACTTCCAAGTTCGTTCTTGTTGGCTCATTAATGAACGGGAATGTATCAGGTAAGATTTCATTAAAGATCACTTTACCTACCGTAGTTAATAGTAATTGTTTATTTTGCTTATCAGTGAACGTTTTATTATTGATGGTGCTTGCATGGATCGCAATTCGGGTATGCAAGTGTACATAACCGTTTTGATATGCAAGGATGACTTCATTTGCATCGTTGAAAATCATTCCTTCACCAACAGCATTTTCACGTTCAAGTGTCAGGTAATAGTTACCTAGTACCATATCCTGGGACGGAGTAACAACCGGTTTACCGTCTTTCGGATTTAGGATGTTTTGAGCAGCAAGCATCAGCATGCGTGCTTCAGCCTGAGCTTCAGAAGATAGTGGTACGTGAACCGCCATTTGGTCACCATCGAAATCCGCGTTGTATGCTGTACATACAAGTGGATGAAGACGGATCGCTCTTCCTTCAACAAGAGTTGGTTCAAATGCTTGGATACCAAGTCTGTGAAGAGTAGGGGCACGGTTTAATAGAACTGGATGTTCCTTGATAACCCCTTCTAATACATCCCATACTTCCGGCTGTACGCGTTCGATCTTACGTTTCGCACTCTTAATGTTGTGTGCCAACCCTTTTTCAACGAGCTCTTTCATCACAAATGGTTTGAATAACTCAAGAGCCATTTCTTTAGGAAGACCACATTGGTACATCTTAAGGTTAGGACCAACAACGATTACAGAACGACCGGAATAGTCGACACGTTTACCAAGAAGGTTCTGACGGAAACGACCTTGCTTCCCTTTAAGCATATGTGAAAGGGATTTTAATGGACGGTTACCAGGCCCTGTAACAGGACGGCCGCGACGACCATTATCAATTAAAGCATCAACCGCTTCTTGAAGCATACGCTTCTCATTTTGAACGATGATGCTTGGAGCACCAAGGTCCAATAAACGCTTAAGACGGTTATTACGGTTAATAACACGACGGTATAAATCATTCAGGTCGGAAGTGGCAAAGCGTCCACCGTCAAGTTGAACCATCGGGCGAAGCTCTGGAGGAATGACAGGTAGTACGTCAAGAATCATCCAATCCGGATCATTTCCTGAGTTCCTGAACGATTCCACTACTTCTAATCGTTTGATTGCACGGGTACGGCGTTGACCTTGAGCTGTTTTCAATTCTTCTTTAAGGAAATCAGCTTCTTTATCCAGGTCAATGTCCTGCAGAAGCTTTTTAATCGCTTCAGCTCCCATTGCAGCTTGGAATTTCACTCCGTATTTCTCACGGTACGCACGGTACTCTTTTTCAGAAAGAAGTTGTTTTCTTTCAAGAGCCGTGTCACCAGGTTCTGTTACTACATAAGAAGCGAAGTAGATGACTTCTTCCAAAGCACGTGGGGACATGTCTAAAACAAGACCCATACGGCTTGGAATTCCTTTGAAGTACCAGATATGAGATACAGGGGCAGCAAGTTCGATGTGACCCATACGTTCACGACGGACTTTCGCCTTTGTTACTTCAACACCACAGCGGTCACAAACAACGCCCTTATAACGGACACGTTTGTATTTCCCACAGTGACATTCCCAGTCCTTCGTTGGACCGAAGATTCGTTCACAGAACAAACCATCTTTTTCTGGTTTTAACGTACGATAGTTGATCGTTTCGGGCTTTTTAACTTCCCCGAAAGACCATGAACGGATCTTATCGGGGGAAGCTAAACCAATTTTCATATACTCAAAATTATTTACATCTAGCAAGGGGCCTACCTCCCTTTTAATCTACAGGCTCTAACCCTAATTGCTCTAAATTTATTCTTTCGACCCAACTGTCTCGGATTCTTGTGCATTAGATTCAGAGATATTTAGCGTGTCTGCTTGTTGTACTTCTTCTTCATCCTCTAGGTCACGCATTTCGATTTCTTCTTCGTTACTGGAGAGGATCTTAACATCCATACCTAAACTTTGGAGCTCTTTGATCAGAACTTTGAATGATTCCGGAACACCAGGTTCAGGAACGTTTTCACCTTTGACGATGGCTTCGTATGTTTTCACACGACCCACAACGTCATCAGACTTAACTGTTAGAATTTCTTGTAGAGTGTAAGCAGCACCATAAGCTTCAAGTGCCCATACCTCCATCTCACCGAAACGCTGTCCACCGAATTGGGCTTTACCTCCAAGAGGCTGCTGCGTAACAAGTGAGTAAGGACCCGTTGAACGTGCGTGAAGTTTGTCATCAACCATGTGAGCCAGTTTAATCATATACATGATCCCTACTGATACACGGTTATCAAACGGTTCACCTGTTCGACCATCGTATAGAACCGTTTTGGCATCACGTGCCATACCCGCTTCTTCAATGGTTGCCCAGACATCTTCCTCACGTGCTCCGTCAAATACTGGTGAAGCGACATGAATGCCAAGGTATCTTGCTGCCATACCTAAGTGAAGCTCAAGCACCTGTCCTATATTCATACGTGATGGTACCCCTAATGGGTTAAGCATGATATCGATCGGTGTACCGTCCGGTAAGAACGGCATGTCTTCTTCAGGCAGGATTCTTGAGATAACACCTTTGTTACCATGACGACCAGCCATTTTGTCCCCTTCAGAAATCTTACGTTTCTGAACGATGTAGACACGTACCAGCTGATTCACACCTGGTGGTAATTCGTCTCCATCTTCACGGTTGAAGACTTTCACATCAAGGATGATTCCGCCACCACCATGTGGTACACGAAGGGATGTATCCCGAACTTCACGAGCCTTCTCTCCGAAGATTGCATGTAATAAGCGTTCTTCCGCCGTTAGCTCTGTTACACCTTTAGGCGTTACTTTACCAACGAGCAAGTCCCCGTCTTTCACTTCAGCACCGATGCGGATGATCCCACGCTCATCAAGATTGCGAAGCGCATCTTCACCAACGTTTGGAATATCACGAGTGATTTCTTCAGGCCCTAATTTCGTATCACGAGATTCAGACTCATATTCTTCAATATGAATAGAAGTGTATACATCGTCTTTCACAAGACGTTCACTCATGATGATCGCATCTTCATAGTTGTAACCGTCCCAAGTCATGAACCCAACCATTACGTTACGTCCTAAGGCTAGTTCTCCTTTTTCCATTGAAGGGCCATCAGCAAGGATCTCTCCTTTTACTACACGGTCTCCTTCACTTACGATCGGACGCTGGTTGTAACATGTTCCCTGGTTAGAACGGATGAATTTTTGCATACGGTATTTATCGAGGTCACCTTTTACTTCCTGACCATCGATTTCTTTCACACGTCGTACCCAAACTTGTTTCGCTTCAACCTTTTCCACGATACCTTCATACTTACAGATCACGGCTGCACCGGAGTCTTTCGCAGATACGTGTTCCATACCTGTTCCGACGATCGGTGATTCCGGGTTCATCAAAGGTACCGCTTGACGTTGCATGTTCGCTCCCATTAGAGCACGGTTGGAGTCATCGTTTTCTAAGAACGGGATACATGCCGTCGCAGCTGATACTACTTGCTTAGGAGATACATCCATGTAGTCAAGACGCTCACGCTTGATGACCGTGTTCTCTCCACGGAAACGAGCGATGACTTCTTCATCAAGGAACTCCCCGTCTTCTCCAAGACGCGCGTTCGCTTGAGCCACTACATAGTTATCCTCTTCGTCCGCTGTCAGGTAATCGATGCGATCGGTTACCTTCCCTGTATCAGGGTCGACACGACGATACGGCGTTTCAATAAAGCCGAATTTATTCACTTTCGCAAACGATGAAAGTGAGTTGATGAGTCCGATATTCGGTCCCTCAGGCGTTTCAATCGGACACATACGACCATAGTGGGAGTAATGAACGTCACGTACTTCGAAACCGGCACGTTCACGAGTTAATCCACCAGGCCCTAAAGCAGAAAGACGACGTTTGTGCGTTAATTCTGCAAGAGGATTCGTTTGGTCCATGAATTGAGACAATTGAGAGCTTCCAAAGAACTCTTTAATTGATGCAATAACAGGGCGAATGTTAATCAGTTGCTGAGGCGTGATGGTATTGGTGTCCTGAATCGACATTCTTTCACGAACAACACGCTCCATACGTGATAAACCGATACGGAATTGGTTTTGCAGTAATTCACCAACCGAACGTAAACGACGGTTTCCTAAATGGTCAATATCATCCGTCAGTCCTACTCCATGTAATAAGTTAAAGAAGTAAGAAATAGAAGAGATGATATCAGCAGGTGTAATGTACTTAACCTCTTCCTCAACATACGCATTGCTAATTACGTTAATTTCAAATTCTCCCTCTTCGTTAGGAGAATAGATTTTGATAGATTGAAGAACGACATCTTCCTCTAATACGCCGCCGGACTGTTGGTAATTTTTGAAACCAATGCCGTTTTCCAGATAAGGAATGATCTTATCCAGGGCGCGACGGTCAAGAACCGTGCCCTTCTCTGCCAGAATCTCGCCCGTTTCCGGATCTGCTAGAGTTTCTGCTAGAGTTTGACCGAATAAACGGTTCTTAATGTGAAGCTTTTTGTTCATTTTGTAACGTCCAACGTTTGCTAAGTCATAACGCTTAGGATCAAAGAAACGAGAAACGAGTAAACTTTTAGCATTTTCTACAGTAGGAGGCTCTCCCGGACGTAGACGCTCATAAATCTCGAGCAATGCCTTGTCGATACCTTCCGTGTTGTCTTTCTCGAGCGTGTTACGAATGTACTCATTATCACCGATCAAATCGATGATTTCTTGATCAGAGCCAAACCCAAGGGCACGTAAAAGAACCGTTACCGGTAGTTTGCGAGTTCGATCAATTCGCACATATACAACATCTTTTGCATCTGTTTCATACTCAAGCCAAGCTCCGCGGTTTGGTATAACGGTAGCAGTAAACCCTTTCTTTCCGTTCTTATCTACTTTTCCACTAAAGTAAACACTAGGTGAACGTACTAACTGAGAAACGATAACGCGCTCAGCACCATTAATGACAAAAGTACCTGTGTCTGTCATTAATGGGAAATCACCCATAAATACGTCTTGATCCTTTACTTCTCCTGTTTCCTTATTCACAAGACGGACTTTCACTCTAAGTGGTGCAGAGTAAGTTACATCTCTTTCCTTTGATTCTTCCACCGAGTACTTTGGCTCTCCTAGACTATAATCAATAAATTCTAAAGAGAGATTACCAGTGAAGTCCTCAATCGGAGAAATGTCACGGAACATTTCTCTTAACCCCTCATCAAGAAACCATTGATACGAGGAAGTTTGAATTTCGATTAGATTCGGCAATTCTAAAACTTCACTGATACGCGCAAAACTTCTGCGTTGGCGGTGTCGTCCATACTGAACTAGTTGACCTGTCAACTGATTCACCCCTCAAATCAAGCGTTTTGGTTGTGTCTATATGTCTTAAAGTAGGAAATTCTACTCTACACAAGACAAAAAGAAAAAGGGTTTTAATGATAAAACCTCATTTTCATATGACGAACTATTATTTTATAATCTTTTCCAATTTATCCATTATGTATACATATGGACATATTACCGGAAAATAATATTTTTGCATTTTATAATGTTATCATAGCAGATTAGCTACGTCAACGGATTTCTTTTACTGATTTCAAGATGTAGTAACCCTTTTTCCTTGCGACGATTTCTACATTTGAAAACAATGTTTCCATTTTTTCAATGGCAGATGGAGCACCTTGCTTCTTCTGAATAACGACCCACAATTCTCCGTTTTCCGTCAGATGATCATAACTCCCTTCAAGAATCGCATGAACCGTTTCTTTCCCTGCACGTATCGGCGGATTCGTTAATACGGCAGCAAACTGCCTTTCAACGACTTTAGCATATCGGTCACTTTGATAGATATTGACGTTTTGAACATTGTTCTCAGCAGCATTCTCTTTCGCCAAAGCCAAAGCTCTCTCATTTACATCAATCATATGGACCGTCCGATCACCAAAGTCTTTCGCAAGTGACAATCCAATTGGTCCATACCCGCAACCAACATCGAGCAAAGCTCCTTTAGCATCAGGTAAATCAAACGTTTCAATCAATGCTCTTGATCCAAAGTCCACTTCCTTTTTCGAGAAGACACCCTGATCCGTTTTGAACCGGAATGAATGCCCTCTTAATTGAAAGGTGATGGTTTGAGGATTACTTTCTACATCAGGTTTATGGGAATAATAGTGTTTAGTCATTATATCATCTCCATCCATTGGTACCTCCCGACTGGTAACCATCCTTCCCCAAAAGAAGCGATGGCAGAAGCCAGACAAGAAAAAAGCCCGCCAACGATAGCGAGCTTTTCATCTATACAATCATTACTTAACTTCTACGCCAGCTCCAACTTCTTCAAGTTTAGCTTTAAGTTCTTCAGCTTCCTCTTTAGAAACTCCTTCTTTAAGAGCTTTAGGAGTGTTATCAACCATTTCTTTCGCTTCTTTAAGGCCAAGACCTGTGATTTCACGAACAACTTTGATAACCTTGATTTTTTGAGAACCAGCGCTCTCAAGAACTACGTCGAATTCAGTTTTTTCTGCAGCAGCGTCAGCGCCACCAGCAGCTACAGCTACAGGTGCAGCAGCAGTTACTCCGAATTCTTCTTCGATTGCTTTAACTAGATCGTTTAGTTCAAGAACTGACATTTCTTTAATCGCGTCAATGATTTGCTCTTTAGACATTATAAATTTCCTCCTTGTTATGCTTGCTTTAATTTTTTATTTAAGCGACTTGCTTTAACTTACGCGCCTTGCTCTTCTTTTTGATCTGCAACGGCTTTTGTTGCCAATGCGAAGTTGCGCATTGGTGCTTGAAGCACGCTGAGTAGCATAGAAAGAAGTCCTTCGCGGCTTGGAAGTTCAGCGATTGCTTTAACATCCTCAACTGAAGTGATTGTTCCTTCGATGACACCCGCTTTGATTTCAAGCGCTTCGTGTTCTTTGGCAAAGCTGTTAAGAATCTTTGCAGGTGCAACTACTTCTTCTGAACTGAACGCAATCGCGTTAGGACCAGTTAAGAATTCGTTTAACCCTTCAAGACCAGCTTCTTCTGCTGCACGACGTACCATCGTGTTTTTGTACACTTTGAAGTCGATACCAGCTTCACGAAGTTGTTTACGAAGCTCAGTTACTTCGGAAACATCTAGGCCACGGTAATCTACAACGATTGTAGATACACTGTTTTTAAGCTTGTCAGAGATTTCTCCAACGATGTGTTTCTTTTGATCTAGAATGCTGCTCATCATTACACCTCCTGTAGATTGACTGATGAACATTTATACCGTCATCCAATAAAAAATGCCCTTATATCAAGGTAGACATAAGGGCATTGCAAACACGCTAGCAGCGGTTATTTTATCGCAATTACCTCGGCAGGATATTAAGCTCGTGATGAGCCCCTACTGTCTACGGTACAAATGTATTCGTTTTTTAACAACAGAACTAATTATAATCACTAGCTCTCAGTAAGTCAATACCAAATTATGCCTTAACTGCGAAAGTTGAAGGATCGACTTTAACGCCAGGTCCCATTGTAGAAGTTACAGAAACGTTCTTCATGTAAGTTCCTTTTGCAGCAGCAGGTTTAACTTTAAGCATTGTTTCATACATAGTTGCAAAGTTTTCAACAAGCTTCTCGTTGTCGAATGAAATCTTTCCAACAGGAACGTGTACGTTACCTGATTTGTCAGCGCGGTATTCAACTTTACCAGCTTTGATTTCATTCACTGCTTTCGTTACATCAAATGTAACTGTACCAGTTTTAGGGTTTGGCATTAAACCTTTAGGTCCTAATACGCGACCAAGTTTACCAACTTCACCCATCATGTCTGGAGTTGCAACGATTACGTCAAACTCGAACCAACCTTGGTTGATCTTGTTGATAAGGTCTGCATCACCTACGAAGTCAGCGCCAGCAGCTTCTGCTTCTTTCGCTTTATCGCCTTTAGCGAATACAAGAACCTTTTGAGTTTTACCAGTACCGTGTGGAAGTACAACTGCTCCACGTATTTGCTGGTCGTTCTTACGAGTATCTACACCTAAGCGGAACGCTACTTCGATCGTTGCGTCAAACTTAGCGAAGTTTGTTTTCTTTACTAATTCGATTGCTTCTTCAACTGAATAAGCTGTAGTACGATCTACAAGCTTTTGAGCTTCAAGAAACTTTTTACCTTTTTTAGCCATTTTAAATTTCCTCCTATATGTGGTTTTAGCGGAATAACCTCCCACGAAATAAGGTTGCGAGTGAAACGTACATTTCATCATCGCAACCTTGTTCAACAAGAACCTTTACTTCAACGAAACAGGGATTAGTCTTCGATGACGATACCCATGCTGCGTGCAGTTCCTTCTACCATGCGCATAGCTGATTCAACACTAGCTGCATTTAAGTCAGGCATTTTTGTTTCAGCAATTTCACGTACTTTGTCGCGTTTAAGTGTTGCCACTTTCTTGCTGTTTGGTTCGCCTGAACCAGACTCGATACCTGCAGCTTTCTTAAGAAGAACAGCAGCGGGTGGAGTTTTTGTGATGAATGTAAATGAACGGTCTTCAAATACCGTAATTTCAACAGGAATGATTAAGCCAGCTTGATCTGCTGTACGAGCATTGAATTCCTTACAGAATCCCATGATGTTAACACCTGCTTGACCTAGTGCAGGACCAACTGGTGGAGCTGGATTAGCTTTACCGGCAGGAATCTGCAATTTAACCATTTTTATAACTTTTTTAGCCACGAGACACACCTCCTTAAGTCCGTGATGTGGTTATTGGGTTTTTCACCCTCCCACTCAAATGTAAAAAATGTCTTTATCAACATAAAGAACGTTTATTAGTTTCAGTATCTCTTTGTGGAGACGCACTGACTTATGAAATAGTATCATTTTTTCAAAATGATTTCAAGTTCTTTTCCATTATAATTTATCAATTTGAGAGAAATCCAGTTCTACCGGGGTGTCTCTACCAAACATATTGACGTGGACTTTTACTTTTGCTTTCGCATTATCGATCTCTTCTATCGAACCGGTGAAGTTTGCGAATGGACCTTCGTTCACTTTCACTGTTTCTCCTAATTCGAAGTCGATTTCTACCTTTTTCTCTGTCATGCCCATTTGCTTCAGAAGATTTGTTACTTCTTCAGGCAATAACGGCGTCGGCTTCGAACCAGAACCTGATGAACCAACGAATCCAGTCACTCCAGGTGTGTTACGGACTACATACCAGGAATCATCCGTCATGACGATTTCTACAATCACGTAACCAGGAAATACTTTCTTCTTAATCACTTTTTTCTTACCATTCTTAAAATCTGTCTCTTCTTCTTCAGGCACGATCACGCGGAAGATTTTGTCTTGCATCCCCATTGATTCTACACGTTTCTCGAGGTTTGCTTTAACCTTATTCTCGTATCCTGAATAAGTATGAACTACGTACCAATTCTTCTCCATCTTATAGGACTAAACGTCCGTCCCTCCTCACTATTTAAGAATACTCATTCGCCTTTTTTCTCCAAATGAAAAAACCCGTAAAAAGTTAACGGGCTCTAAGGTCATGTACTCTATTAATAATCATTATACCATGCTTCGACGGTATATATACAACTAATTCTATGTTTCTCTTACTTAGAACCAATGATCAATCGCATAAGTTCTGAGATGCCCAGGTCAATTACAGCAAAGAAAAGGGCAACGAATACCACTGTCGTGATAACAGTTATCGTGTAGCGTGTTAACTCTTTACGTTTAGGCCAGCTGACCTTTCTCATTTCCGATGCAACATTGCGAAAGAATTTAAACATCCGTTAGTAACCTCCAACTAATATCAATGCGCAAGACTTCTACACTATTTAGTCTCTTTGTGTAGGGTGTGAGCATTACATGTATTGCAGAATTTCTTTATTTCTAATCGAACAGCCTGGTTACGATTACCCGGCACAGTATAATTCCTGGAACCGCATACCGAACAAGCCAGTATTAATTTAGTAGTCATATATTCCACCTACACTATACATAGTAAGTCCTATCAAAAATAACACGACCACCAATTTGTGTCAATATGACTTTACATCGTTATTTCACGAACTTCCAAGTATCGCTCGAGCTTTCGTTTCACCCGCTGTAATGCGTTATCGATGGACTTCACATGGCGATTCAGCTCTTCAGATATTTCCTGATAGGACTGCCCGTCCAAATAAAGGGCAAGTACTTTCCTCTCAAGATCACTTAATAACTGTGCCATCTTGTCTTCCATATTGTCGAATTCTTCACGATTGATAATTAGCGCTTCCGGATCCATTACTTTCGCACCTGAAATGACATCTAATAGCGTACGGTCCGACTCATCATCATAAATGGGTTTATCCAATGAAACATACGAATTAAGCGGTATATGCTTCTGTCTGGTGGCTGTCTTAATGGCCGTAATGATCTGCCTTGTGATACAAAGCTCTGCAAACGCTTTAAAAGAAGTCAGCTTGTCCTCTTTATAATCGCGTATGGCTTTGTATAAGCCAATCATACCCTCCTGGACGATATCTTCCTTATCTGCCCCGATTAAAAAATACGACCGCGCTTTCGCCCTGACAAAATTCCGGTATTTCTTTATTAAAAAATCTAACGCTTCGCTGTGACCCTGATGGACGGCTTCTATTATCTCTTCATCATCCATGCCTTCTAATCGATTATCAAATGCTTCTGTCCTGGTGATATTGCTCACACACATCCCCCCGCGCAAAACAATAGATAGAATTATTATACATTACAGAAAATTCAACCGTCAACCTATCATTGTTCCCCACGGCGCCATTTTTCGAAAATTTCAGCAACTTCATCGGACAATTGGATCTTGGATGCCGGCCTTTTTTCACTGGAATTCCGAACCTTACGTTCGATCTTTTTTTCAATGACTTTCACTTCCGTCAAGAGTTCCCTTGCTGATTTGCGAAGGGCACCCTGACCAAAGATCGCCCATTGCTCTGTGAAATCAGAAGTCGCCACGTGGATTTGTGTTTTAATATTGCTTAATTCGATGGCCAACCTTTCGATTCGTTCATCTGCGGTTTCATTTTCCTTCGTAAAAAGCACTTCTACTTTATTATTCTTATATTTACGGGCGATCCCCTGGACGTAGTAGGCATCGAATACAACAATGACACGGTAGCCCGTATATCCTTGATATTCTGCCATTTTCTCGACCAGGAGATCTCTTGCTGAGGCTAAATCCTTATGCTTCAACTCATTCAATTCCGGCCATGCGCCGATGATGTTATAGCCATCCACAAGGAGAATATCCATCTCCCTATTCTCCTAATGGGTGGCGTTTACGATAAACCTCATACATTAAAATACTGGCTGCCACCGAAGCGTTTAGTGATGTGACATGTCCGATCATAGGCAACTGAACAAGGAAATCACATTTATCCCTCAGGATACGGCTCATCCCTTTTCCTTCACTACCGATAATTAAGCCGATAGGCAATGTACCATCCAACTGGCGGAAATCCTGCTTTCCTTTTGCATCGGTTCCAGCCACCCATACACCACGCTCTTTCAGTTCATCCACCGCTCTCGAAAGGTTGGTCACCCGCGCCACCGGTATATGCTCAATGGCACCAGTAGATGCTTTCGCTACGGTAGAGGTAAGTCCCACCGCTCTTCGCTTGGGGATAATGATCCCATGAGCACCTGCTGCATCTGCCGTCCTCATGATCGAGCCGAGATTATGAGGGTCTTCCAACTCATCCAGTATGAGAATGAACGGATCCTCTCCACTTTGTTCCGCCCTGTGAAAAATATCATCAATTTCTGCATACTGATACGCAGCAACAGAAGCAACCACCCCTTGATGATTCTCAGAAACCATCTGCTCAATCTTCTTCTTCGGGACGTATTGAACCATGACATTCGATTCTTTAGCCAGACCCACGATCTGCTGGATGGACCCTTTCTGTGACCCTTCTGCAATCCAAATCTTATTGATATCCCTTCCCGACCTCAATGCTTCCATGACGGGGTTTCTTCCTCCGATAAAATCTTTACTCATACCTACTCCTCCTTTCCTGCCTGGGCTTGTTCAAAAATGATCTTCAATAGTTCCTCTAATCGTTCCGTCCGATTAAGTAAAAACAAATATCCAATAAGAGCCTCAAAAGCAGTGCTGTGTTTATACGTCTGTACATCTGTATTTTTAGGGGTTGTCCCTGACTTTGCGTTTCGTCCCCGTTTCACAATCGAAATCTCTTCTTCGGTTAACAGGTCTTGATCAAACAATGTCCGGAGAATCGCCGCCTGGGCTTTGGCGGAAACATACTTGGTCGCGGCCCTGTGCAACTGATTCGGTTTGATCTTCCCTTTGGTTAATAGGAGCTGCCGTACATATGTTTCATATACAGCATCCCCCATATAAGCAAGTGCAAGCGCATTGATTTGTTTCGCGTCGATTTGTTCGTTTATCTCGTGCAGCATTAAGACCCTCTTTTCCAGCGGGTGCCTTGAGGAGTATCTTCCAGGATAATATCCATCTCTTTCAATGTATCCCGAATCTCATCAGCTAATTGGAAGTTCCGGTCTTTACGTGCTTGAATACGTTTTTCGATCAGTTCTTCCACTTCTTCGTCCAAGAGCCCCGCTTCCTGAAGGGTCAATCCTAGCACTGAAAAGAAATCTTCAAATTGGTGTAAGAACCCATCAATGACCTCTATGGAAGTGTTCTTCTCCATCAAGTAATAGTTCGCTTGTCTGGATAGTTCGAATAAAACGGAAATTCCGTTCGCTGTATTAAAATCATCATCCATGTCCGAAATGAACTGAGCTTTCAATTCGTCGATTTTATCGAGCCATTCCTGGTTGTTCTCCGTTAAGTCCGCACTTGATTCTTTGCGGTGCTTCAGGTTTTCATACGCTGTCTTAATTCTGTCTAAAGAAGTCTCCGCGTTCTGGAGAAGCTCAAGATTATAGTTGATCGGGTGACGATAATGAACCGACAGCATGAAGAAGCGCAGCACTTGAGGATCCTGTTCTTTGATGATGTCGTGTACCAAGACGAAATTACCGAGTGACTTGGACATCTTCTCATTATCGATATTGATGTACCCATTGTGCATCCAGTACTTTGCGAAAGTCTTGCCAGTAAGGGCTTCTGATTGCGCAATTTCATTCTCGTGATGAGGGAAGGTCAGATCCTGTCCCCCGGCGTGGATATCAATGGTATCCCCCAAGTAGCGCTTTGCCATGGCCGAGCACTCAATATGCCAACCCGGACGCCCTTCACCCCAAGGGCTTTCCCATGAAATCTCCCCTTCTTTGGCGGCTTTCCATAGAACGAAATCAAGGGCATCTTCTTTCTTATCCCCTACATCTATTCGGGCACCTGCTTTCAGTTCATCAATTGGCTGATGGGACAGCTTACCATACCCGTCAAATTTTCTTGTACGATAATAAACATCTCCCTGAGACTCATAGGCATACCCTTTTTCCACAAGCGCATGGATAAAATCAATAATGGTGTCAATATTCTCTGTTACGGTCGGATGAATATCGGCTTTCTTGCACCCAAGGGCCCCCGTGTCTTCAAAGTAAGCATCGATGAACCGCTGTGCGATCGTCGGTACGTCTTCCCCGAGTTCCTTCGCTGCCCTGATCAATTTGTCGTCCACATCCGTGAAGTTGGAGACGAATTGAACATCATAGCCTCTGTATTCCAAATATCGTCTTACGGTGTCAAATACAATGGCAGGGCGGGCATTTCCTATATGGATATAGTTATAAACCGTCGGCCCGCACACATACATTTTGACTTTACCCTCTTCCAGGGGTTTAAATTCCTCTTTTTTCCTTGTCAGTGTGTTATATAAACGAATCGTCAAGATGATCGACTCCTTCCCTCATATTCCCTTAATAGTGTCTTTAACTCATTCACTTCTTTTTCAAGTTGTTTCATTCGATCATTAATCGGATCCGGCAGATCACAGTGATTCAAATCCTTCTGTATCTTCACTCCATCTTGGATGACGACCTTCCCGGGTATACCGACTACAGTCGAATTGGGAGGAACATCTTTTAGGACGACGGACCCTGCCCCTACCTTAGAATTTTCCCCAACTACGATGGATCCTAACACTTTCGCCCCTGTGGCAATTAAAGCATTATCTTGGATCGTCGGGTGACGCTTCCCTTTTTCCTTCCCGGTCCCACCGAGGGTGACCCCTTGGAAGAGCGTGACATTATCTCCTATTTCACATGTCTCACCTATCACCACACCCATACCATGATCGATGAAAAAACGGCGGCCGATCTTAGCACCCGGATGAATCTCCACACCCGTAAAGAAGCGGCTGACCTGCGAAATGACCCGTGCAATAAAAAAGAACTTCCGTTTAAAAAATGCATGGGCAATGCGATGAGCCCAAATAGCATGAAGACCC
This sequence comes from Rossellomorea aquimaris, assembly GCF_020172085.1. Lineage (GTDB taxonomy): Bacteria > Bacillota > Bacilli > Bacillales > Bacillaceae_B > Rossellomorea > Rossellomorea aquimaris_E. The sequence continues at coordinate 13,140 of NZ_JAIVAT010000012.1, read as the reverse complement.
GAGTACGTGAGGATGACCTCCACATAATTCCTCGCAGCCGGGTCCTGGTCAAACACAACATCTATATCTTCTTTAAACGACTTAAACATACGGATCTGTCCCCCTTCCATTTTTTTTAAAATAAAATAATAGCTGTTAACAATAAAAAAACGCCCCTGTCAATAAACTGACAGAGACGCATAGGCAGCGCGGTTCCACTCTGATTGAGAAGACAAACCCTTCTCCAACTCGAATCCTGTTAACGGTAGGAAGCCGCCTTTACCTACTCTATTTCGGCAACGGGCTCAGAGGTGCATTTCAGAAAAGGAGGGGCTTAAACCACTTTCAGCCGGTGATGGTTCTCTCTACTAAGCATCCTTTTCTTACTTCTCCTCATCAACGCGATATCATTTAGTGTGATACTCTTACTATATTACATATCCTCGAAAATGTTAACCTAAAAGACTTTGAAGGCGATGTTTAACAGTATCTTTCCCTAAAAGCTCGATGGCATTCGGTAATTCAGGACCATGAGTCTGGCCCGTTACTGCTACACGGATCGGCATGAACAGTTTCTTCCCTTTATGACCAGTCGCCTTTTGGACCGCTTTGATGGACGATTTGATTTCTGCCGCTTCGTAATTTTCCAGGGCGTCAATTTCGTTCAAGAAAGCTTGAAGGACTTCAGGTACCTGCTCTTCATCAAGTACGGCTTTCGCCTCTTCATCATATTCAAGATCGGTCTTAAAAAACATTTCAGACAGTTCAACAATTTCAGCACCGAAGCTCATTTGCTCCTGGTATAAAGAAATGACGCGACTTGCCCATTCACGCTGCTCATCGGACATGTTCTCATCCAGTTTACCTGCGCTGATCAAATGTGGAAGAGAAAGATCCACGACTTGATCTAGCTCTAGATTCTTCATGTACTGGTTGTTCATCCAAGTAAGCTTCTGGTTATCGAACAGAGCCGATGAAGTGGAAAGGCGCTCAGGATCAAAGATTTCAATAAATTCGTCTCTCGAGAACAACTCTTCTTCTCCCTTTGGAGACCAGCCAAGTAGCGCAATAAAGTTGAATAACGCTTCAGGCAAATAACCGAGGGCTTCATATTGCTCGATGAACTGAATGATGCTCTCATCCCGTTTGCTCAGCTTCTTACGGCTTTCATTGACGATCAACGTCATATGCCCGTAAACCGGTGCATCCCAACCAAGAGCTTCAAAAATCATCAGCTGCTTCGGAGTATTGGAGATATGATCCTCCCCGCGAAGAACATGGCTGATTTTCATCAAATAATCATCCACTGCAACGGCGAAGTTATACGTTGGTGTACCATCTTTCTTCGCAATGACAAAATCACCGATGCCATCTGATTCAAATGACACGTCCTCTTTCACGATATCATTGAAAGAATATACTTTCCCTGCAGGCACACGGAAGCGAATGCTCGGCTGACGGCCTTCTGCTGCCAGTTTCTCCTGATCCTCTTTCGTCAGGTTGCGGCATTTCCCTGAGTAGCGAGGCATTTGACCTGCTGCTGATTGTGCTTCACGTTCCGCTTCCAGTTCTTCCTCCGTACAATAACACTTATAAGCCTGACCGCTCTCTAACAGCTCGTTTAAATACTGCTCATAAATATGATTACGCTCGGATTGACGGTAAGGTCCGTATTCACCCGGTTTATCTGTACTTTCATCCCAATCGATTCCAAGCCACTGAAGATATTTAAGCTGACTTTCTTCTCCGCCTTCAATATTTCGTTTCTTATCCGTATCTTCAATACGGATGATGAACTTTCCACCTACGCTGCGGGCGTATAGATAATTAAATAAAGCGGTTCTTGCATTTCCAATATGTAAATGACCCGTTGGACTCGGGGCATAACGGACGCGTACTTCTTGTGTCATTATGTTTCCTCCTCTTCGTGTTTCCTGCTTAAAGCCTCTGACCTATTTTAACACCGTTAAGTATGGGAATAAAGCGAATTTATCCCCTACTTCTTTTTTATCAATATAGTGGTTTGTGCGGCAATCCCTTCGCCTCTTCCGGTAAAACCAAGTTTCTCAGAAGTGGTAGCTTTCACGTTCACATCCGCTATATCCGCTTCCAGTAACGTGGCGATGCTTTGTCTCATCTCGTCGATATATGGAGCCATTTTAGGTTTCTGGGCAATGATCGTGCAATCGATATTCCCCAGTTCATAGCCTTCCTCTTTCACAAGAGCCCATACATGTTCGAGCAGCTTCGCTGAATCAGCATCCTTGAACTCGGGATCTGTATCCGGAAAATGCTTTCCGATATCTCCTGCAGCAATCGCACCCAGACACGCATCCGCTACAGCATGCAACAAAACGTCTGCATCCGAATGGCCCAATAACCCTTTTTCATATGGAATCGTGATGCCTCCCATGATAAGAGGTCTCTCTTCCACTAATTGATGAACATCGAATCCTTGTCCAATCCTAAACATGTTTCTCTCCTCCACTCATTTCCTCTCGCTTCTTCAAGATCGCCTCGGCAAAATATAAGTCCTCGGGAGTTGTCAGTTTGATATTGTCATAATCACTCTCCACGACAGCTACCTCAACATCCGATCTTTCTACCAGTGACGCATCATCAGTACCAAGGAAACCATCTTGATCTGCATCTTGATGTGCTCTTTTCAAAATGGAAACACGAAAAGCTTGTGGGGTTTGAACCATCCACAAGCTTGAGCGTTCAATCGTTTCCTCGACCTCTCCATCCAGTACTTTTTTGATTGTATCTTTAACAGGAACTGCCGCAATGGCGGCCCCTGTCGAATAAGTCTTTTCGACCAATTGGTGAATCGTGGACTCCTTAATAAAAGGTCTTGCTCCGTCATGGACGAGAACAACCTCATGATCAACCTCAAGCAACGCATTGTATACACTGTGCTGTCTTTCTTCGCCCCCATCAACAAGCTTGACTACCTTCTTGATGCCAAAGCGATCCAAGAGCCCTTGGAACACCTGTCGCTCTGATGGGTGTATGGCTAAGTAAATGCCCTTACAATGGGTGTCATATTCGAAAACACGCAAGGTATGGATGATGACAGGGCATCCTTTCAACTCAAGTAACAGTTTGTTTTTGCCCGCTTTCATTCGTTTCCCCTGTCCAGCAGCTGGAATGACAACTTCATATTCCATAGAATAACTCCTTTAACACACAAGTAATACTACTATTATACCTTACTGAATCAATGGAGTCAGGGCAAAACGGCCTTACAATGCTTTTTCTAATTGCTTCGGTTTCGCAAAGATCATCCTGCCTGCGGAAGTTTGTAAAACGGATGTGACGAGTACATCGATATACTTGCCGATGTAATTGCGGCCTTCTTCCACGACGATCATCGTACCATCATCCAGGTATGCAATTCCCTGGTTATGCTCTTTACCATCTTTGATCACCTGGACCTTCAGCTCTTCACCAGGTAATACAACCGGCTTGACGGCATTGGCCAAGTCATTGATGTTCAATACTTGTACACCTTGAAGATCACACACTTTATTCAAGTTGAAATCATTGGTTACAACGATTCCATTTGTAAGCTTCGCCAATTTCACCAACTTCGAATCCACTTCCTGGATTTCCTCAAAATCCCCTTCATAAATCTGGACCTCTACCGGAAGTTCCTTTTGGATGCGATTCAGGATATCCAATCCTCGACGTCCACGATTCCGCTTCAATACATCGGAAGAATCCGCAATATGCTGAAGCTCTTCCAGGACGAATTGAGGAATGACAACAATCCCTTCCAAAAATCCTGTTTGGCAGATATCCGCGATACGACCATCAATAATCACACTTGTATCCAATATCTTAAGGGTCTTCACACCCTCTTCATCTAAATCTTCTTCCGTTCCTTTTTTCTTACCACGGTTTGTCGTACCGAATAGACCAACCAGTTCATCCCTTTTCTTGAATCCAACCTGGAACCCTAAATACCCTAAAAGCAGGGTTAATAAAATCGGGACCACTGTGTTGACAATCGGAATCTCCATTTGGTTGAACGGAATTCCAAACAAATAGGCAACGAACAAACCAATAATCAGGCCTAAACTACCAAATAACAAATCCGTTACCGGTGCCTTTACCAAGCTATCTTCAAACCACTTGACGAAGTTGACGACATACTCGACTGCCCAAAACGTAAGAATATAAAAAATAATGGCACCAAATATAGCAGTCATATAAGGGTTATTAATTAAAGGAATGTCTGATAGATTTATGACGGTAAATAATTCGGGAAGCAGAAATATTCCCAGTGTTCCCCCGACGATCAGGAAGCACGCTTGAACGATTCTTTTTAACATTCCCTCACCTCCTCCTACTCATTATAAACAATTTACTATTTTTGAAACGTGTGAGCTTTGAAAATTTCAAATTTAATACTGCTGAAACGATTTTGATACACTTATCCCATATTAGTAGCTTCCTTAAGTGAAGGCTAACACGTCTTTTAGCCACTGTCAATTTTTTGAAAAAGCAACAATTATACCACATAAGGAAAATGTAGGTCTACATTCCTATAACTGCCTGTCAGCGAACGTTTGTTCCTTTATTAGTTTTAAACCCTCTTTTATTTTCCTTGCCCTTACTTCACCGATTCCTTCAACTTCATCTAAATCGTCCACGGAGGCACTCACGACATGAGGAAGGGTTTGAAATCTTGTGATAAGGTTTTCAATAATCACAATCGGTAACCGGGGGATCTTATTCAACACACGATATCCTCTTGGATAGATGGCATCATCGTGATGGACATACCCGTGATAGCCCAACAATTTTAATAAGACATTATCCTCTAATACCTCTGAATGAACAAGCTCCTGGAATTTATAAAGAAGTTCAAACGGCTTGATGTTTCTTTCCTGGGAATAGTCCCTGATGATGAGCATCGCTTCATCTTCAATATCCGTCAATAACTCATTCATCTGAAGACGAATCAACCGACCCTCGATACCAAGCTCACTTAAATACGTCAATAATTCATTCTTGATCCTGAGGACCATTTCGAACCGGTGAAGCACCTGCAGCAGATCACTTTGAGTGACAAGCTCCTCAAACTCAAGTACCGACAAATTAGAAATGCTCTGATCAAGGACCACCTTATACTTCTCCAGGGTTTGAATGGCTTGATTGGCCTTCGTTAAGATGACAGAGATGTCCTTTAATGCATATCGGAAGTTACCTTGATAGAGGGTGATGACGTTTCTCCGTTGTGAAATCGCAATGACAAGGGCATTGGTTTGTCTCGCAACCCGCTCGGCCGTTCGATGTCGCATTCCTGTTTCAGTGGATGGAACGTACACATCGGGAGCAAGCTGAGCATTCGCCAAAATAATCTTCGTCCCTGCTTCATTCAGGATGATGGCCCCGTCCATTTTGGCCAGTTCATACAGGTAACTCGGAGAGAAAGCACAGTTAATATGAAATCCCCCGTCCAATACAGACTTCACCTTATCATTGTAGCCAACGACAATAAGCCCTCCCGTATTGGCTCTCAGCACATTATCAATACCATCCCTGATCGGGGCACCGGGAGCAACGAATTGTAATATATCCGACATGGACTTATCTCTTGCCTTCTTATCTTCCATTTCTTATCCTCCTAAAATAATTGACAACGCTTCGTTTATATTTGAAACGCCTTTAACCTCTATATCGGATGGTGGCTGCCATCCACTTAAGTTATTCTGGGGAATGATGACTCGTTTGAATCCCAGCTTAGCCGCTTCCTGAACGCGTTGCTCGATCCTTGACACCCTTCTGATCTCACCCGTCAATCCGACTTCGCCGATGATACAATCGTGCGCACTGGACGCTCTATCCCGAAAGCTTGAAGCGATACTCGCCGCGACGGCCAAGTCAATCGCCGGTTCGTCCAGCTTCACCCCGCCTGCCACTTTCAGATAGGCATCCTGCTGCTGCAGAAGCATACCTGCACGCTTCTCCAACACAGCCATGATCAATGATACCCTGCTATGATCTATCCCTGTGGCCATCCTTCTGGGATTGTTAAAGCTGGTAGGCGTCACAAGGGCTTGAATCTCCACAAGAACAGGTCTTGTACCCTCCATCGATGCCACAACAGTCGAACCCGCTGCACCCTGTGATCGCTCTTCCAAGAAGATCTCAGACGGGTTGGCCACTTCCTCCAAGCCGAGCTCCTTCATTTCAAATATCCCCATTTCATTCGTTGAGCCGAAGCGATTCTTAACCGCCCTTAGGATACGATACGAATGATGACGCTCCCCTTCGAAATACAACACGGTATCCACCATATGTTCCAACAAACGAGGTCCTGCAATCGAGCCTTCTTTCGTAACATGCCCGACAATGAAAATCGCAATTCCCTTTGTCTTCCCGATTCGCATCAGTTCCGCCGTACACTCCCTCACCTGGGAAACACTACCTGGAGCAGACGTCACGTCAGGATGAAAAATCGTTTGAATCGAGTCGATGATGACGAAATCCGGTGAGATCTGTTCAATCGTTTGATGAATCAACTCAAGATTCGTTTCCGCAAATATATATAAATCATCTGATTTAACGTTTAACCGATCCGCCCGCAGCTTTGTTTGCTTGATGGACTCCTCACCGGATATATACAAAACCTTTTGCTTCTGATCCGCAAGCTGAGCCGAAACCTGCAGCAATAAAGTCGATTTCCCTATTCCAGGGTCTCCGCCGATCAAAACGAGGGAACCCGGTACAACTCCTCCACCCAGCACCCGATTCAGTTCTTTCGATTCGGTCAATACCCTCGGCTCTTGCTTGGTTTCGATGGAAATCAATTTCTCTGCTTTAGAGGGGCCGCTATTCTCAGAATGCATAAACGACGTACGGGGCTTCTTCCCCGTCATCTCCACTTCTTCCACCATCGTATTCCACTCATTACATCCCGGACATTTCCCCATCCATTTAGCAGACTCATATCCACAGGATGAACACACAAACTTCGTCTTTTTCTTTGCCAATCTATTCTTCTCCTCTATAACTCTATTTGTACTCTTACCTATTCACGATAATACCCATTTGGCATGATTGTATCGGTTTTATGTATGGGATTCAAGAAAAGCGTAGCCGGCTTGGTAGGCCCGACAAGCACAACTGGGAAATCCCAAAAGGCGTTTTTTGCCTTATGGGATTTTTCAGTTGTGACCTCGAGGGACTAGCCGGCGGAGCTAGACAATAAGAAAAGCGTAGCCGGCTTGGTCAGAGGCGACAAGCATAAGGCGAGCCCACTGGAAAGGCGCTCTTTGCCTTTTCGGTGGGATTGACTTATGACCTCGAGCCTCTAGCCGGCGGAGCTGGACAATAAGAAAAGCGTAGCCGGCTCGGTAGGCCCGACAAGCATCTCCCAAAGTATTCATTATGATAAAAGAGGTACACGAAAACAAATACGTGTACCTCTTTATCACTCTTACTATTATGTCGTAGTGTTCGCTGCTTCTTCTTTCACCTTCACTACGAACTCACTATCTTCTACATCGATCACGATATTCTGTCCTGTCAGCACTTTCCCTCTTAACAGTTCCTCGGACAGTTTATCTTCAACATATTTCTGAATCGCGCGACGCAGCGGACGTGCACCATATTCAGGATCAAATCCTTCATCTGCAATTTTCTCTTTGGCAGCCGAGGATAGTTCTAAATGAATATCCTGCTCTTTCAAGCGGCTCGTCAATTGGTTGGACATCAATGTTACAATCTCTTTCAAGTGATCTTTTTCAAGAGAGTGGAACACGATGATTTCATCGATACGGTTAAGGAATTCAGGTCGGAAAGCACGTTTCAATTCTTCCATGACCTTACCTTTCATATCTTTATAATCCTGTTTGCCGTCTTGAATGTTGAACCCAACATATTTATTGCTCTTAAGGGACTGGGCACCAACGTTCGATGTCATGATCAGGACTGTATTCCTGAAGTCTACCGTTCTACCTTTGGAATCCGTTAATCGGCCGTCCTCCAGTACTTGCAGAAGAATGTTGAACACATCCGGATGTGCTTTTTCGATTTCGTCCAATAGGACGACGGAATATGGTTTGCGGCGAACTTTCTCCGTTAACTGACCGCCTTCTTCATACCCTACATATCCTGGTGGTGAACCGACTAAACGGGAAGTCGAGTGTTTTTCCATGTACTCGGACATATCGATCCGGATCATCGCATCCTCATCACCGAACATAGATTCAGCAAGAGCGCGGGCCAATTCCGTTTTCCCTACCCCGGTTGGTCCAAGGAAGATGAAGGAACCAATTGGACGCTTCGGATCTTTAAGACCTGCCCTTGCACGGCGGACAGCTTTCGACACTGCCACAACGGCTTCCGATTGCCCGATGACTCTTGAATGAAGAATCTCTTCTAATTTGAGTAAACGATCCGTTTCGGTTTGAGCCAATTTCGATACCGGCACTCCCGTCCAGTTCGAAACAACCTTCGCAATATCTTCAACGGTCACTTCTGTATTTTCCTGACCTTGTTTTTCTTTCCAGGTGTTCTTCGTTTCTTCTAACTCTTCACGAAGCTTCTGCTCAGAATCCCTCAAAGAAGCAGCTTTTTCAAATTCCTGGCTTTGTACGGCCGCATCTTTCTCTTTGCGGATTTCTTCGAGCTTTGCTTCAAGCTCTTTCAGATTTGGTGGTGTCGTATAAGAGCGTAAACGCACCTTTGAACCAGCTTCATCAATTAAATCGATGGCTTTATCCGGAAGGAATCGATCAGAGATGTAACGATCAGACAGCTTCACCGCAGCATCGATTGCTTCATCCGTAATGGAAACCCGGTGATGGGCTTCATAACGATCACGCAGTCCCTTCAGGATTTGAATGGACTCTTCTGCTGTCGGCTCGTTGACTTGAATTGGTTGGAAACGACGCTCCAGAGCAGCATCCTTTTCAATATATTTGCGGTACTCATCTAATGTTGTGGCACCGATACACTGTAATTCTCCACGGGCAAGGGATGGTTTCAGGATATTCGATGCGTCAATCGCACCTTCCGCCCCTCCTGCACCGATCAGGGTATGAAGTTCGTCGATGAAGAGGATGATATTACCCGCTTGACGGATTTCATCCATTACCTTCTTCAGACGATCCTCGAACTCCCCACGATATTTCGTACCGGCTACAACCGTACCCATATCAAGGGTCATAACACGCTTGTCGCGCAGGATTTCCGGCACTTCATTGGCGATGATCTGTTGTGCAAGTCCCTCAGCAATCGCCGTCTTCCCTACACCTGGCTCACCGATTAATACCGGGTTATTTTTCGTACGACGACTCAATACTTCAATGACGCGCTGAATCTCTTTACTGCGTCCGATGACCGGATCCAGGCTGCCTTCACGTGCGATGGCTGTCAGATCACGGGCTAAGCTATCAAGAGTTGGAGTATTGGCATTGGCATTGCCACCACCCTGATGATTGCTTGAATCATTACTGCCAAGCAGCTGCAATACTTGCTGCCTTGCTTTATTCAAGCTGACTCCAAGGTTTCCAAGAACACGTGCGGCCACTCCTTCACCCTCGCGGATCAACCCTAGTAAAATATGTTCCGTCCCTACATATGAGTGCCCCAGCTTACGGGCTTCATCCATGGAAAGTTCGATTACTTTCTTCGCACGCGGCGTGTAATGAATCGTTTGGGATTTCTCGGTTCCTTTCCCGATTAATCCTTCCACTTCCTTCTGGATTTTTTCCGGGCTTAACCCCAATGCCGTAAGTGCCTTGGCGGCAATCCCTTCACCTTCGCGGACAAGTCCCAATAAAATATGTTCAGTACCAATATTACTGTGTGATAAACGAATTGCTTCTTCCTGGGCTAATGCCAATACTTTTTGGGCTCTTTCTGTAAATCGACCAAACATCATATTATTTTTCCTCCTCACATGTATCTTTATCTAACTTAATTCGCTCTCGAATCAAAGAAGACCTTCTTATATCTCTTTCATTTGGTCTCAATGGACCTCCAGAATATTGTTGTAAAAATCCAGGTTGGGTTAAAATCATTAGTTCATTCAATATATTCTTAGATATCACTTTGATGTATCCTAAATCAATTCCAAGCCTGACATCCGATAAACACTTCGCTGCTTCCTTGGATTCAATGATCCTGCTGTGCTCCAGCACCCCAAGAGAGCGGAAAATCCTATCTTCTAATTGTATGTTTGACGTCTGAACTAGTGCGTTTCTTGCCGATTGTTCTTTCTCGATGATCTGCTTCACTACGCTTAGCAAATCTGCGACGATATCCTCTTCCGACTTACCAAGTGTCGTTTGATTCGATATCTGAAAGATGTTCCCCAGCGCCTCGCTGCCTTCCCCATATATCCCTCTGACCACTAATCCCAACTGATTAATGGCCGGAATGATACGGTTCAACTGTTGTGTCAATACAAGGCCTGGTAAATGCATCATGACGGAAGCTCTCAGCCCTGTGCCTACATTGGTAGGACAAGTCGTTAGATACCCATGCTTCTCATCAAAAGCAAAATCAAATTCACCTTCAAACCAATCATCGATCTGATTGGCTTTTTGTAATGCTTCCTCCAATTGCAAACCTGGATATAAACACTGTATTCGAATATGATCCTCTTCGTTTACCATTATGCTGATATCTTCTTCATTTGATAATAGAACAGCACCGTAATTCGTGTCCTCCGCTAAGTTAGGGCTTATAAGATGTTTCTCCATCAATACCCTCTTTTGCAGAGGTTGAATCTCACTTGTAGGTAAAAATTCCAACTCACCTAAATCTTTAGGATATGAAGAGAGTTTCTCTTTCACGCGATCCACAATCTCTTTCGCTTCTTCAGAGGAATAAAGAGTGGAAAAACGGTAATCCGTCAAGTTCCTCGCAAGCCTTACCCGGGAGCTGAGAACTATATCCGAATTAGGCCCTTCTTCATTCATCCATGAACTAACAGCATTACTCAAGAACTTCTCCAGACTCATTCTTTCTCTCCTCCCTCTTTCTTGATATCTTTTTCCAGGGAGCGAATTTCGTCTCGAACCTCAGCTGCTTTTTCAAACTCTTCATCTGCTATCATCATTTGGAGCTCAGATTTTAACTGCTGAATCTTCTTTTTCACATGAATGGCTCCACCCATACGTTCCGGAACCTTTCCGTGATGCTCGACATTGCCACTATGAACGCGCTTTAACAAAGGAGTGAGCTCATCTTTAAACGTCTCATAACAATGGGCACACCCAAAGCGACCTACATTAATGAACTGATGAATCGTCATCTTACACTTTTTACACTGCAACACTTCTGTCTTAGGAATTTCCGTCTCTTTTGCCTGCTTAAACGCAGGAGCTATATTAAGAAGACCTGCCAGGAGGTTGTTTACAGAAAACCCGGGTGAAGAATCAAACATAAACATCTCACCCTTGTCTTGAGCACATTGCTCACATAAATGAACCTCTGTCTTTTCCCCGTTTACCACCTTGGTAAAATGAAGGGTCGCAGGTCTTTCATTACACTCTTGACAAACCATCCCATTCACCTCTTTAACCCTTACTCATACTTCAATGTATCCAGCATAGCTCTAAGCATTCTGCCTCTCAGGATATCCCGTTCGGGTAAATCGACCATAATGACGGAGCGGTCCATCACACTCAGCATGATCTTGGCTTCTCTTTCAGAAATGATCTCTTCCTCTACCAAGCGAAACACAATATCTGCTGCTGTATTCTGACTGATCGTTTGTGTAATCAATGCCACTAACTGATCAATCAAATGAACTTGATCATGGGCCCTCACCTTCATAATCCGAATGTAGCCACCGCCACCACGTTTACTTTCTACTACATAACCCCGTTCTATGGTGAAACGGGTATTGATCACATAATTAATTTGAGAAGGAACACATTGAAACTTATCAGCGATCTCGCTTCTTTTAATCTCGACTATCTCACTTTCACTCAGCTCTAACACATTCTTTAAATAACTTTCAATGATGTCGGATATGTTCCTCATCAAACCTCCTCCTCATTTTGACTTTGACTATATTTGACTATAATTATACAACCGTGATTTGAACTTTGCAATTATGAAGTTTGACCTTAGAAGTTTTCCTGTTTAGGGAAAGTTTTAAACGTGGGAATGGAAGATTATTGGATAGAAATTTGGTAATGGGGCACTGTGGTGGTTTGTTCGGGGAGTGTTGGGGGATGAATCGATCTGTTTGGATTGAGATGGTTGGTTGTGTTGGTGGCAGAGTGATATTTATAGATTTGAAGACTGTATTTTAGTAAAAGTTATGGGGAATAGAGAGATTGGTTAAGTGAAGGATTTGTTTATGTATGAATGGTGTGTTTTTGACTGAGAGGTTGGGAGGTTTCTTGGCGGGGTTTAGGGGGAATTGCGTCGTTTTTATCTTTTTTGCGTCATTATCGGAGGGAATTGCGTCATAATTTTATTTTATGCGTCGTTTTCGGTGATATTTGCGTCACTTTTTTGTTATATGCGTCATTTACCATTTTTTACCTAGTATAAAACATCAGCTGCTCCCTTCTCATTAATCAAAAAAAGAGTAACTCACAATGAGATACTCTTTCCACATATCTTCCTGTCGACGTCCTACTCTCACAGGGGGAGCTCCAACTACCATCGGCGCTGAAGGCTGCGGCTAGTGATGAGCGGCGAATCTCTTCGTCCGCTTCACTCATTCAAATCTTCGTGTGGGAGCCTGAACGAAGGTCTTCACTCCCTCGCGTCCTCGACCTTCTTGATCCTCCCTACCCTCGCAGTGCGTCCAATGAGAATGAAATAAAAACCAATGGTTCTTCGAACTTCAAACCAACAAAAAAAGAGTAACTCCACTGAGCTACTCTTTTCACATATTGCCTGGCGACGTCCTACTCTCACAGGGGGAGATCCCCCAACTACCATCGGCGCTGAAGAGCTTAACTTCCGTGTTCGGCATGGGGAACGGGTGTGACCTCTTCGCCATTATCACCAGACGAATATTCAATTGAAGGATTGTTCCTTCAAAACTAGATAAAGAATTGATGTCAAGAAAGTCGAGAATCGACCAATGTTGTTCATTTAATAATGACTCTTTGTGGTTAAGTCCTCGATCGATTAGTATCAGTCAACTCCACATGTCGCCATGCTTCCATCTCT
>NZ_JAIVAT010000011.1 GCF_020172085.1 Rossellomorea aquimaris | reverse complement strand
CCAGCTCCAGGGGCTTGGGGCTCGAGGTCATAAGCCAAGTCACCCAAAAAGGCAAAGAACGCCTTTCCGGGTGACTCGTCTTATGCTTGTCGCCCCAGGGCAAGCCCCTTCCGCTTTTCTGATTGTCCAGCTCCAGGGGCTTGGGGCTCGAGGTCATAAGCCAAGTCACCCAAAAAGGCAAAGAACGCCTTTCCGGGTGACTCGTCTTATGCTTGTCGCCCCAGGGCAAGCCCCTTCCGCTTTTCTGATTGTCCAGCTCCGGGTGCTAGTCCCTCGAGGTCATAAGTCAAATCAACCAAAAAGGAAAAAAACGCCTTTCCGGCATGTTCGCCTTATGCTTGTCGCCACTGAGCTAAGCCCTTCCTCTTTTCTAAATATTCTTAAGAATTCAATTTCCTATATATATCTTGAAAATGCACGGTAAAAAGAATAAGATGTAATGTAGGCATATTTGTTAAGAATTTATGACAATTTTCGCATAACTATGGAGTAGTTCGTGAAATACGTCACATACTTTTGTTTTTATATTTTTTATACAGTATTTTTCCTCTTAGAATGATGGAAAACATCGCGTTTAGTTTGTTTTAGTTTCTTTTTTATAGGGAAAAAGATAATAGCTTCAGATTGAACGGGATAAAAACGCATAATGTGGAGGACTCTAAGAGTATCCAAAGCAAATTTATCAAAAAAGGTGGATGTGATTCAGTTGAGAAAGCCAAGAATCGTTGTATTAGGTGCAGGTTACGGTGGATTAATGACGGTTACCCGTTTGCAAAAACAGTTAGGTACGAACGAAGCAGAAATTATTTTAATTAATAAAAATGATTATCACTATGAAACCACTTGGTTACATGAAGCTTCTGCAGGTACGCTTCATCATGATCGTGTACGCTACGATGTGAAAGATGTCGTCAATACGAGCAAAGTAAACTTCTTACAATCTACTGTTGAAGACATTAAAGTAGAAGAGAAGAAAGTCATCACTGCTGACGGCGAAGTTGAATTTGATTACCTGGTCATTGCATTAGGTGCAGAATCTGAAACATTCGGAATTCAAGGCCTCCATGAGCATGCATTCATGATTTCAAACATCAACTCTGCCCGTCAAATCCGTGAGCATATTGAATTGCAATTTGCTACGTATAAGAACGAAGAAGAAAAGAACGATGAACGCTTAACAATCGTTGTCGGTGGAGCTGGTTTCACTGGAATCGAATTCTTGGGTGAATTAGGTAATCGTGTTCCTGAACTATGTCATGAATATGATATCGACCGTAAGAAAGTACGCATTGTGTGTGTAGAAGCTGCACCAATGATCCTTCCTGGATTCGATCCTGAGCTAGTGAAATACGCTCGTGCCAAGCTTGAGAAAAAAGGTGTTGAATTCCATATCGGAACTCCACTTAAAGAAGCGAAAGCAGACAGCGTTCTTATTGCTAAAGGTGAAGACGAAGTGGAAGAAATCAAAGCTGGTACAATTGTATGGGCTGCAGGTGTTCGTGGTAACTCCATCATCGAAAAAGCAGGAATCGAGAACATGCGTGCCCGCGTGAAAATCAACAGAGATCTTCGTGCACCAGGACATGACAACATCTTCATCATCGGTGACTGTTCATTGATGATTAATGAAGAAACGGAACGTCCATACCCCCCGACTGCACAAATCGCTATGCAGCAAGGTGAAGTTTGTGCCCGCAACATCGCTGCTTTACTTCACGGTAAAGAAGATCTGGAATTATTCACTCCAGACATTAAAGGAACAGTATGTTCACTTGGTGAAGACGATGCAATCGGTGTTGTATACGGTAAAAAGATCACAGGAACAAAAGCTTCTTTCATGAAGAAGGTAGTCGATAACCGTGCGCTTTACATGGTTGGTGGACCATCACTTGTCTTCAAAAAAGGAAAATTCAAGTTCTTTTAAGCAATAAATGATGAAAATGAAAAGCAGGGTGGATTCCACTCTGCTTTTTTTAATGCAGGCGGAGGTGCATTTTATGAAAAGGGGAAAGGTTTGGCTTGCCGTTGCAGGGCTGGTCATAGATGAAACGGGAAAATGGCTGGTGGTGAAGAAGAAATACAGCGGCTTGAAGGGGATGTGGTCTCTTCCGGCAGGGTTTGTCAACGCTGGGGAAACAGTTGATGAAGCAGTGATAAGAGAAGTGAAGGAAGAGACCGGAATACATACGACCATTAAAGGGATCATTGGCGTGAGGTCAGGAGTGATTCAAGACGACATCAGTGATAATATGATGATCTTTTTGTTGGAAAATAAGAAAACGTCTTCCATTAAAATAGAAGAAGCTGAATTATGGGATGTGAAGTGGATGTCGCCTCATGAATTATTGAAAGATGATAAAACATCCGTCATGGTTCACGAGATGATCAAACGGATGGGATCACACCACACATTAAACAGAATTGAAGGGATCAATCCCGGAGATCAATTCGCCTACACTCGGTATCATTTATTTTTATAAAATTCTGTAAATTTTAAGAAATAAAGAGATAATGAAAGAAAAACATAAATGTATTCGCTTTCTTAGAGGTACATCCCCTTTATTGTCCCTTTTCTTTATAAGAGATAGATGATATATTATCAGAAAATTAAGAAATTAAAGAAAAGGGAGAGGGAATAATGAGAGCTACTGCAAGTACTAAAACGAAATATTGTCTTTACTGTTCAGGAAAAGGATACTTTCAGTTAGTATTGGGTGGTTCTGAAACGTGTCCGTGCTGCGGCGGCAGTGGGAAACAAAAATAAGCCCTATAGAATACAAGAAGGCAGACCTGTTTATGGGTCTGCTTTTTTATGTTCGTAGGAAAAATAAGTTTATTTTGTGAATTAGCTACAAATCTTTCCTGAAAATATTGACGCTTTCATTTCCCTCGAGGTACACTATTATTTAGTGTTTATGGAGGTGCAATGGATCAAATGCCTATACATGTAATGATTATTTCGATGCTCCTATTTTTTGTTCTCTTTTTCGGAATAGGCTTTTTGTTGAATATGTTATTGCGTATGACCTGGATCATGGCAATCATTTATCCGATTGTCGTTATCTTTATCGTGGACGAAGTTCGTTTTATAGATTATTTCAGGAATGCAGGAGAGTCTTTTTCAGAGCTAGGTACGAGACTCAGCCATCTGGCTGTTGCAGACCTCGTGATTTTAGGAAGCGGTCTCGCAGGTGCCATCCTTTCTGGAATCGTGATGAGAATATTAAGAGCAAAAGGATATCGAATGTTTTAACACCATCCGTTTGACCGGGACATCCATCCCGGATTGAACGGATTTTTTATTTAGCTTCGAAGGGTAAAGAAACCTACTGTGGAAAAAGTGAGTAGAGAATGATTACTCCTCCAATCGACTTTTTAAATGGCTGTTTTCGCAAAGATTGTTGCTATTCGCATACAAACTAAGATTTACGATGCTCTGTCATTTAGGTTGTGGTGCAGGAGGGTGAAGGGAACAGTCCCGATTTCCACGGACGTTCGGCCGAGCCTCCTCAGCAAAAACCGCTTTCGGGGTCTCGGCACGCCCGTTTTCCGTAGGAGTCTACGCAGTTCCCTTCACCCTCTAGAGTAGTAAGTGGTTGAATTCCTTTCCTTAAAGTCGTTTGTTTAATCACAACTTCTTTATGTTTGTATATCTTTCATTATGAAGTTAGTGTATAGAAACACAGAGTGGATTGTAGCGGAAGGCACTTGACTCCTGCGGGAATAGAGGAAAGGAACGAAAAGCGGAAGCGGCTCGCTCAGCCCCGACAAGCATAAGATGAATGGGACTAAGAAGGCGTTAATTTGCCTTCTTGGGCCCATTTAGCTTATGACCTCGAGGGGCTAGCCGCTGTAGCTAGACAGTCGAGACCCCACAGGGCAAAGCCCGAGGAGGCTCGACTTCCTCCCCGCGCGAATCTTGTGCCTGCAGCGGAAAGGAGCGGTCCCTGTATTTTCGCAACCACCTAAAAAACGAAGCTCATAATGTAAGTATTTTAGGAGTTGGAACATACTAGTTGAAGTAACGAGAGGCTAGTTTTTTAAGAGTATTTCACCAAATGAAATACCAAATAGATTTCCGAATATTGAAACTATTCGATTTTTTTATCAATTTATGCATATATCTCCTCCTGGTTGGGAAGTATTAAGGGTGGGAGGAGTGAATACATGAATCTGTTTAAACTTTGGACAAAGAGATTCGTCATGGTCAGTCTGTTTATCCTTGCACTCGGAACGACTTTTCAATCAGTATCTGGAGTAGAGGCTCAAACCTTCAAAACCTGGTTGATGGAAAAGGGAGACGCTGATCAAACAACTCTGGACTATAAAGAGCATAAGACAAGTCCCTTAAGCTTGTCATTGAAGTTTCTCAAAAGGTTTACTGGGTACGAGACAAAAGTGTCGGCGAGTGCTTCTGTCAAACCTGCTACGTTGGAAGAATCCGTGGATTGGGATCAATATACGAAGCATAAGGTAGTGGCAACAGGCTATACTGCCGGAGTAGAATCGACCGGAAAGGACCCGGGACATCCCCTCTATGGAATTACATACTCAGGAGTGAAAGTGAAGCGTGATCTGTATTCTACGATTGCAGCCGATATTTCCGTTTATCCCATCGGTACGATCCTATTCATCCCCCATTATGGATATGGGGTCGTTGCGGATACAGGGAGCGCGATCAAAGGGAATAAATTGGACCTTTATTATGAAACCGTCGACGATGTCTATAATGAATGGGGCAAGCAGACACTTGACGTCTATGTGATCCAGATGGGTTCTGGTGAACTATCCGAACAGCAATTAACGGCCCTTAATGAAAATAAGTCCATGCAGGTGTTCAGGCAGCAAATATTATCACCTGAAAAAGAATAAACGAAGGCACGCGGTTCCATGATGAACAGCGTGCCTTTTTCATTTGCCTATTCTCCACTATGCAGCAGTGTTTGAACATTTGAAAAAGGGGAAGAGTAAAATTAGATTCAAAGAGGAGTGGATACCATGAACAAAAGTCAATTTGACAAAATGAAGAACGGAAAAGGATTCATCGCAGCCCTGGACCAAAGCGGCGGCAGTACCCCTAAGGCATTGGCGGCATACGGCGTACTTGAAGACTCTTATTCCAATGAGGATGAAATGTTTGATAAGGTCCATGAAATGCGAACGCGAATCATCACTTCCCCTGCCTTTAGCCCTGACAGCATTCTGGGTGTCATCCTATTCGAACAAACGATGGACAGTGAAATCCAAGGCCAATATACAGCAGATTACCTTGCTGATAAAGGCATCGTACCCTTCTTAAAAGTGGATAAGGGGCTTGCCGAAGAGAAGGATGGCGTCCAGCTCATGAAACCGATCAACGATCTGGAAGAGACTCTCAGACGTGCTAATGAACGAAACATATTCGGTACGAAAATGCGCTCGGTCATCCATGAGCCGGACAAGAACGGTATCAAACAAGTAGTACAGCAGCAATTCGAAATCGGAAAACGTATCATCGCTGCCGGTTTGGTTCCGATCATCGAACCTGAAGTGAATATCCATAGTGAACAAAAGGAAAAATCCGAAGAAATCCTCTGCCATGAATTGATAGAGCACTTGAACAATCTATCAGAAGGGGAGGACGTCATGCTGAAGCTCACTATCCCGACGAAAGCGAATGCTTATAAAGAATTGATCGATCACCCGCGCGTTGTGCGAGTCGTAGCACTTTCAGGCGGTTATTCGCGTGAAGAAGCGAATGAGAAGCTGAAAGAAAATGACGGCATGATCGCTAGCTTCTCCCGTGCCTTGGCTGCTGACTTGAATGTGAACCAATCACAGGATGAGTTTGATGCAGCATTAAAGAAGGCTGTTGATTCGATTTATGAAGCATCGGTTCATAAGAAATAATCTTTATAACAAAAACATGCCCGCTTTAAATGCTTAGCGGGCATGTTTTTTAAAAAGGATTCCTTTTCTATCAATATAGATCAGGGTGCAGCAAACGGGCAAGTTTTTCCGCCCCTTTTATAAGAAGGGGAGATGGCCTGCAATAAAGAGCTTCCTCCAGAACGAATATCCTTTCTTTCTTTACGGCATCCAATTCACTCCACCCTGGCCGTTTCTTGACAATCTCAGGCTTTACCTTGCTTTGCTGTACACCTACCCAAGCGAGGCAAATATAATCCGGATTCCGCTTCAATACGTCATCCCAATCCGTTTGCACACTGGCTAGTTCCACATCTTGAAACAGGTTCCGTGCACCTACCATTTCGCTTAACTCGGTTAACCAGTTGATGTTACCGGGGGTAAAGGCAGGTTTGGGCCACCATTCCCAATAGAGTGTTGGAGGGTTTGTGACCCCTGCACCGATGGCCTTTAAGCGATCGACTTTACGGATGAAATCCTGATGACGAACATTGGCATGTGCCTCGATTCCACATGCTTTTCCCACAGTCAAAAGATCTTCTGCAATGTCAGCGAAACTCTGAGGGTTCAGGGTGATGTGGGGAATGCCCCTGTTTTCCAATTCTTCTATATTCTTTTCCATACCGGGTACGCTCAATGAAGAGAAAACCAAATCAGGATTCAATGATTCGAGTTTATCCATATCAATGGAGAGATCCGGTCCAAGCTGTGGAAGGGACTTTACCTCTTCCGGATAATCAGAGTAATCATCGACTCCAGCAAGATAAGGAGTCAATCCGAGGTAATCGATGATTTCGGTATTACTTGGGCAAATGGAAACGATTTTCATACTCACACTCCTATGCGATAAATAGATAATGAAGAAGAAGCGTCAAGATGATCCCGGAGAGTCCTCCAAAAAATACTTCGATGGGTTTATGACCCAATAATTCCTTTAATTCCTTGCGCTTTTCTTGCTCAGGCTTATTCTGCCAGCCTTTTGCTTCTGACATGAATCTCTGGAAGTCCACCATCAATTGATTCAGCACAATCGCCTGTTCCCCTGCCTGCCTTCTGACGCCAGTCGCATCAAACATCGTGATGATGGCAAACATGGCAGATACCGCGAAGATGGGAGAATCCATTCCCACTTCAAGAGCAACCCCGGTGGTTAATGCCGTCACCGCTGCAGAATGGGAACTTGGCATTCCGCCTGTCGAGGTAATCAAAGACCAATTCAATTCCCTCGTCGCGATGAATTGTATGGGAACCTTAACGAACTGAGCGAAAAAGATGGAGAATAATGATGCCCATAATGGAAAATTAAACAGTACTTCCATGCTGTGAAATGCCACCCTTTCAATTGTTTGAATAAAAATAATGTTCTCATTATATCATACCCTGTTTACCCCTGGTTTAACTTTGAGAGGCGGATTGTTAGAAAGTCGAAATAATTGGACATCTCCGTTATAATAGTGATTGGAGGTGTCGGTTAACATGAAATTTTCAATTAATCAAAATGACGTAAAGACAGCAAATGGGGAATGCCTGATCGTAGGTGTATACAATCAGCCAACATTTGAAGGAGAGCTGAAAGAACTTGATCACACATTCGAGGGTTATCTTACCCACCTGGTGAAAGATGGAGATATTTCTTCTAAGCACAAGAAAGTGTCAAAGATACATACATTTGGAAAACTAGGAACAAAAAGAGTATTATTCGTAGGGCTTGGAAAACAAAAAGAGCTTACGTTCGATCTCTTGAAAGAAGCATTGGGGACAGCGTCCAAGTCCTTAAAGAATATGAAAGTGTCTTCCTTTTCAGTGGCACTTGACACATTTGTTTCGGAGGAAATGGTGGCGACAGATATTGCCCACGCATTCATGGAAGCCTTTACGATGTCTACCTATGAATTCCACGGCTACAAAAAGAAATCGAATGAACCGGAAGTACATGTAGAGGAGATTGAATTCTTTACAAAAGGAGATTCCAAAGAAGTAGAAACGGCTCTATCCATCGGTTCTGCCTTTGGAAACGGAGTGAACTCTGCCCGTACGCTTGTGAATACTCCTGGCAATCTATTAACCTCTACTAAATTAGCAGAGTATGCACTTGAGTTGGCTGAGAAATACAGCTTTGAAGTGGAAATTCTGGACAAAGAAGAGATGGAACACCTCGGAATGGGCGCACTTCTTGCTGTAAACCAAGGATCTGTGGAACCACCGAAGATGATCGTCCTGAAATATAACGGGAAAGACGAATGGAAGGATGTCATCGGTTTAGTGGGAAAAGGGATCACATTCGATACAGGCGGTTACTCGCTTAAGCCGAAGGATGGAATCGTCGGAATGAAGACAGATATGGGCGGCGCGGCGGCTGTTCTCGGTGCTATGGAAATCATCGGTGAAATCAAACCGGAACAAAACGTGGTAGCCGTCATCCCATCTACGGATAATATGGTGAGCGGTGCTGCATTCAAGCCGGACGATGTGATTACATCCATGAGCGGTAAAACCATTGAAGTATTAAATACCGACGCAGAGGGGCGTTTGGCGCTTGCTGACGGAATGACCTATGCGAAGCATCAAGGTGCAAACTACTTAGTGGACGTCGCCACATTAACCGGAGGAGTCATCGTAGCCCTTGGGGAAGATAAAACAGGTGCCCTTACAAACAATGAAGCATTCTTCGAACAGGTGTTGGAAGCTTCAGGTGAATCCGGAGAATATATTTGGCAGCTGCCTTATACGGAAAATGATAAAAAACGTGTAAGGGGAAGTGATATTGCCGACTTGAATAACTCACCGGGTCGTGCAGGACACGCCATCATGGGCGGAGCATTTGTCGGAGAGTTTGCAGAAGGTTTGCCGTGGGTGCATCTTGATATCGCGGGAACGGCAACTACGAAGGGGAGTCATGATCTTGGCCCTTCAGGTGCAACAGGAGTCATGGCCAGAACGTTGGCACTGTTGGTTGAACGCTTCGAGCCTTTAGAAAAATAAACACGAGTGGAGAGTCTTTTTTCAGTGCCTGAGTCGTAGGGGGGCACTGGAAGGAGGCTTTTTTTGTTGGGGACTGATAGGTAGGGGGAATGAGTAGGAGGAATGGAAGAGATGGGTATTTAGGTAATAAATGGTAAAAGACGCATAAAACAAAAAAGTGACGCAAAAACGTTTGATAATGACGCAAAAAATGAAAAAATGACGCAATCCCCCAAAATGCAGTGAATACTAAATTCAAGTATGGGACGCAAAAGAAGGATAGTCCGCAATAGTTGAACGCAATGAGACCGAACGATAAAGGTACCTGACGTTTACTAGTCATATTCAAGCCGCAATGTTCAAGAATCCGGCCGTTTTCAGTTATAATCCAGCTGATTTGATGAAAAATCCGGCCGAATTAATTAGGAATCCGGCCAATATTTGAAAATATCCAGCCGACTAACATTTGTTGGAAATCCAATCCAATCCAATCCAATCCAATCCAATCCAATCCAATCCAATCCAATCCAATCCAATCCCTCTAAACAACCTCATCCCCTCCTCACTCATGACAAAAGTTCCCACTCCATCTTTCCTCCTACTAAAGTATTGACAAACTCTCTTTATCTTGTTAAAGTTGAAATCGTGATTTTATTACTCTACCAATTTAGCGAACTAAAGCGAATGCGAATGCAAATAGCAAATCGATATATTGAGTAATTTGAGGAGGAAGTAGTTATGAACGCAGTTGTTATAGCGGTTCTTGTCATGCTGGTACTGAGTCTGGTACGGGTGAACGTTGTATTCGCCCTGATCACCGGAGCGTTAGTCGGTGGACTTACCGGAGGAATGGGATTGAATGAGACGATATCCGTCTTTTCTGAAGGAATCAGCGGCGGGGCAAGTATTGCACTAAGTTATGCCTTGCTGGGTGGATTTGCAGTGGCGATTTCCTATACGGGAATTCCAAATCTACTTGTTGAATGGGTATTGAAAGTCGTTGGGAAAAAAGGAGATACAAGAAAAACAGCCCTTTCGAAAGCACTTATTGTTATATCTATATTAATCATGGCTTGTTTTTCACAGAATGTGATTCCGATTCACATCGCGTTTATCCCGATTCTGATTCCACCTTTATTAAAGGTGATGACGGAGTTACGAATTGATAGACGGTTAATCGCATCGGTGATTACGTTTGGATTAACGGCGCCTTATATCCTGTTGCCAGTAGGATTTGGCTTGCAATTCCATGAAATCATCGCCCAAAACATGGCAGCGAGCGGAATGGAGGTCAATTTGAGTGATATTCCGAAAGCGATGCTCCTTCCTGTAGGCGGGATGGTGATCGGATTGCTGATTGCCTTGTTTGTGAGTTACCGTAAACCGAGAGACTATAGTGAAGCTGAAGAAGTGGTGGCAGAGGAAAAGGTTGTTTACAATAAAAGAGCAATGGTATTTGCTCTCATTTCCATCGTAGTGGCCTTATACGTCCAGCTTCAGCTAGAATCGATGATCTTCGGGGCACTCGCTGGTATTGCCGTTCTGTATATTTCAGGGTCTGTTAAATGGAAAGAGGCAGATGGTTTACTGAATGAAGGAATGAAGATGATGGCGTTTATCGGCTTTGTCATGATAACGGCATCAGGTTTTGCGGCAGTGGTGACGGAAACAGGAGATGTTGAAACTTTGGTGAAGGCAACTGCTGACGTCATTGGAGGCAATCAGGCTTTGGCTGCTCTTATCATGCTGGTGGTTGGGCTTCTTGTGACAATGGGGATCGGTTCTTCATTTGCGACGATCCCAATCATCGCAGCCATCTTCGTACCGCTTGCCATGGAGCTTGGGTTCAGCCCACTTGCAACGATTGCCATTGTTGGGACGGCAGGCGCACTTGGTGATGCAGGATCACCTGCTTCAGACAGTACGCTTGGACCGACAGCCGGATTAAATGCCGATGGGCAGCATAATCACATTTGGGATACATGTGTCCCAACCTTTTTACACTATAATATTCCTCTGATCCTATTCGGTTGGATCGCAGCGATCATTTTATAAGAGAAAGAAGCAAGGGCTTTTGCCCTTGCTTCTTTTCTTTTACATCCATCGGACGATGACGATCAAATGGCAGCAATCGACTTGACCAAGCTTTTCATCAAATACAAGGCGGATCCCGTCCGGGTTGAACGAAACAATCGGCTGTACCTTTGTACCGATGGATTGAAGTAGTTTATGTACTTCAGGTAAGTTCGACTGCTGTGCTGCGTTCATGAATTTTGATGAAAACTCTTTGGAGGAATTGATTTTTTGGAGTACCATCTGGGCATCACTCATTAAGCTTAATGTTTTACCTGCCGACGACATGAATGTCTCGGTTTCCACAGGAGGAAAGGTCCGGTTATATGAGAAAATGGGTTGTGTCCTGGAATGGATGGGTGAGTAGGGGCGCTGCACAGGCGGATAAAAAGGATGATACCGATACATAACATAAACCCCCTTTTATTAAAATGCTCTAAGGATATGTATGACAATACGTAACGGATTATTCGTGTAATGAAAGGATGGCGCAGAGTAAAAGGAAAGGAAAAATAAAGGATTTTCAGACACTTTCTAGAACAAATAGTAGAGAACAATATGTTATGAGGTGATCCAGGTGAATACAGAGAATACATTAATCAGTGCGTTAGGAATTGAATTTGTAGAATTGGGTAATGGAAAAGTCGTTGCGACGATGCCGGTGAATGAAAACACAAGGCAGCCGTTCGGTTTCCTTCACGGCGGTGCTTCGGTGGCCCTGGCAGAAACGGTGGCAAGTGTAGGGGCGGTCCAATTGATCGATCTTGATAAAGAAATTTGCTTTGGGCTTGAGATTAATGCGAATCATATTAAGGCGAAGCGGGAAGGTCTTGTTACAGCGACCGGTACAGTCATGCATCAGGGAAGAACCACGATGGTGTGGGATATTAAGATCACAGATGAGGAAGAACAATTAATCTGTGTATCTCGATGCACGATGGCGGTTGTTCCAAAACGATAGAAAAACAGGTTTAAATAGTGAAAAAATGGGAAATCAACTACTAATCAAACAATTAGGAGGCCAATATTCATGAGTTGGACTAAAAATGATTACCCTGATTCACTGAAGAACCTGCCTGTTGACGTAAGGAATAAAGCGATAGAAATTGCCAATGCCCTTCTTGATGAAGGCTATCAAGAGGGGAGGGCGATTGCCATTGCTACTGATCAGGCTCATAAATCCGAAGAGGGAGGCACTGGCGAAAAAACCGAGTATCACGTCACCCCTCATGATGACGGCTGGCAGTTGAAGAAGGCAGACGGAAAGAGAGCCATCCTGGTGGAGAATACAAAGGACAAGCTCCTTTCCAAAGCGAAGGACTATGTAACGGATCACTCCGGTACCCTGGTTGTTCACAAGCAGGATGGAAGCGTCGAAAATCACTTATATCAACAGTAGTCATCAAAAAAGGCTTGCCCCCATATCGTGAGGGCAAGCCTTTTTCATTTGGTTAAGTTGAACTGTTCTGACGCTCGTATTCTTCTTTATCCTTTAGATCATCCCGAACACTTTTATCCCAAAGCTTAACGCCTGAATTGTACGCCGCCCGTGAAATAAGGTGTCCGGCAACTGGGGCCGTGACGAAGATGAAGATGATGGCAAGGATCAGTCTTGAATTGAAGTGTCCGTGCTCGAGATAGAAATAAAGGAAAGTCGCAAGCAGGATCGACATGACCCCAAGCGTCGCACTTTTAGAAGCGGCATGGTTCCGCGTATATACATCCGGAAGCCTCAATAAGCCAAAGGCCGTGACCAGGCTTAGAAATCCTCCGATGATCAGGAAGAATCCGATGAAAAATCTAATGATCTCGCTCACGTTCGATGATCTCCCCTTTCTCTAAGAACTTTGAAAAGGCCACAGTCCCGAGGAAAGCCAGTATCCCAAGAAGCAGGATCACTTCGAGGAAAGCGTACGTATCAAGCATCATGGAAACGAGAGCGATGATGGCAATCAGGTTGATCCCGATTGCATCCAGTGCCACCACCCTGTCCGGGGTCGTGGGACCTTTCACCACTCTGTAAACGAGTCCGAGCATGGACAGGGAGACGCATAGTAATGTGAGTTGAAAAATTAGATGTAACATTAGCGGCTCACCTCCATGATGGCTTTCTCGAATGAATCTTTAATCTCATTGATGGCTTCATCTACATCAGGAATATCAATGGCATGTACATAGAGGATCTTGTTGTCATATGAAACATCCATGACGAGTGTGCCTGGTGTCAATGTAATAAGATTTGCTAATAACGTAATTTCCCAATCGGTTTTCAGTTCTGTCGGTAAAGCGAAAATACCCGGTTGGAAGTCCATCTTCGGTTTTAAGATGGTTTTTAAAACCGCAATGTTCGCCAGGATCAGCTCCTTCATAAACAAGAAGAATAAACTGATCACGGCAGCCACCCTTAGTAAGTAAAAGCGGGAACTGAAAAATCTTCTGAATGCAAAGATAACAAGCAATCCTAGTAAAAAGCCAATAATGAATGACTGAGAAGTAAAGGATACCGAAAGAAACATCCAGACAAAGGCCATGAAAAAGTTTAATAATATTTGAAAAGCCATTCTACATTACTCCTTTAACACTGCGTCTATATAGAGATCCGGGTTCACCAGTACTTCGGTTGCCTGTGAGAAGAGAGGGCGCATTGCTTCAGCACCCAGGCCATAACATACAGCCAGTACAACCAGTATGGTTGAAGTCATCCATAAATATCGTGCGTCGCCTTTTGAGGCCCCTGTGTATTCCTTCGGGCTTCCCCAAATGCCATTCAGGAAGATCTTTATGACAGAGTAGAGTACCAATAGACTTGAGGCGAGAACGACTCCTGCGCCTACATAGGCCTCTGCTGCAAAGCTTCCACGCAATATCAACAGTTTGCCGATAAAGCCGCTTAAAGGCGGGATGCCGGCAAGTGAGAATGCAGCGACGAGGAATGTCCACCCGAGCCAAGGGTAGTTCTTGATCAATCCGCCCATTTTCTTTAAGTCGGCTGTGCCGGTTATGGCAATCATTACACCAACGAGAAGGAAAAGTGCGGCTTTGATGATCATGTCATGGATAAGGTAGTAAATCGATCCCTCTAACGCTTCGGGGTTCATCGTAGATACCCCGAACAAGATGACTCCCACTGCAATGATGATGTTATAGATGATGATCTTTTTAACATCCCAGTAAGCAATCGCTCCGATACAGCCGAGTACGATGGTTAGAATGGCCAGCATGCTCAGGATCTCATGTGTGAATCCAGTATCATGATAGAAGAACAATGTGTATGTTCGTAGAATCGAATAAATCCCGACTTTTGTAAGCAGGGCTCCAAATAATGCAAGCACCGGTGTCGGTGGTGCATAGTATGAGCCGGGCAGCCAAAAGTATAGAGGAAAGATCGCACCTTTGAGACCAAAGACCAATAGGAAAAGGATGGCGATGGCCGTTAGAATCCCCGGCTGGTCAACTTGGGCTATTTTCCTTGAGATATCCGCCATATTCAGCGTTCCAACGACGGAATACAAGTAGGCAACGGTAATGACGAATAATGCGGAAGAAATGACATTCACGAGAATGTATTTAATCCCTTCACGCAGCTGTGCCTTCGTTCCACCCAGGACCAACAGTACATAAGAACTCATCAACATCACTTCGAAAAAGACGAAAAGGTTGAATATATCCCCTGTGGTAAAGGCACCGTTTACTCCTACGAGGAGAAATTGAACGACGGGATAGTAATAGAACCTTTCCCGTTCAACTCCAATAGATTTAAACGAATAGAGCAGGACAACAAGCGTGATGATGCTTGTCGTCGTCACGAGCAATGCCGAAAGCATATCGGAAACCAGTGTGATTCCAAACGGCGCAGCCCAGCTCCCCAGGTTTACCGTCTGAATTCCTTCCTGATGTACCGTATTGATCAGAACTATAGATGTTGCGACGGTTATCAATGTAGATACGGCCGAAACCCCACGTTGTACTTTCACATATTTACTTATAAACATTAAAATAATCGCCGTGAATAACGGGATTAGAATCGGTAGAATTAATAAGTTAGTCATTTCCTTCGTTACCTCTCATCTGATCCATATTATCCGTGCCAAGCTCTTGATATGCCCGATAAGCGAGAACAAGGAAGAACGCTGTCACTCCAAAGCTGATAACGATAGCCGTTAAAATTAATGCTTGTGGTAATGGATCTACATATGATTTAGCGTGTTCCCCGAGTAGAGGTGCAGCTCCTCCTTTGAGACCACTCACAGAAAGGATTAATAAATGGGCACCGTGGCTTAATAGAGCTGTCCCGATGATGATCCGGAGTAAGCTCTTGGATAACATTAAGTATACGGCGCTTGTGAATAGAACTCCGACGACAACGGCCATGATGATTTCCATTATTCGCTCACCCCAATCGTTTGAATAATGGTCATCGTGACACCGATGACAACCAAGTACACACCTGTATCAAAAAGCACGGCTGTGTGCAGTGATGTCTTCCCTAAAAGGGGAAGGTGAAAATAATCGTATGCGTGCGTGAGGAAAGGGACATCAAATAGCAAAGCCCCTGCCCCCGTAGCCACAGAGAATAACAGACCGATTGCCGTGATGATCTTGTAATCCACCGGTAATATGGTGGCAACAGTCTTGATATCATAGGCCAGTAAAAGTAACACAATGGCCCCCGATGTCATTAAGCCCCCAATGAATCCTCCCCCCGGGGTGTAGTGACCCGAGAAGAAGAGCCTCAATGAGAACAGGATGATGATGAATGCGACCACATTGGTTACGGTCTGCAGGATGACATCATTCGTTTTTACTTTTGTTTTCATCCTTCATCCCTCCTTGTAAGACGCAATTTAATCATGGAGAATATGCCGAGTGCCGCAATGGCCAGTACGCATATTTCGAACATCGTATCAAACCCACGGAAGTCTACGAGTATGACATTGACCATGTTTTCCCCGCCGGCTTTATCATGAGTATTTTCAATATAGTATTTCGAAATGGATTCAAACAGTTTCGAACTGTAGGAAGAGATGGCGAATAAAGCAACGACCAATCCTACCCCGATCGAAATCAAAGCATTTCCAAGTTTAAACCGCATCCGCTCTTCGTGCCTGCTTAATTGAGGCAGGTGATAGAAACAAAGCAAGAATAATGCCACCGACACGGTTTCAATGACAAGCTGTGTCAGCGCAAGGTCCGGTGCACGGAATAAAACAAAGAATAGTGAAACCGTGTATCCCGCAGCTCCAAGTGAAATGATCGATGTTAAACGTGATTTCGCGAACAGAATGGTGACAGAACTAATCACGAGAAGTAGAGCGATCGCAATTTCATAGACACCGACAGGAGACAGGTCTTTCGTCTCGATGGCAAATGCACCTTTGAACCACATGGCAAATAGCGAGATAGCAATCAAAAACGAGAAGATGTATACGAGATACGTACGGATGAATCCTGTCATATAGCCGCTCGTGAAGTTCTTGGCACCACGTTCGCTCCTGATTAACCCTCCATCATAGAAGGAATTCAGCGTAAAGCGTTCCGGGATCCATGTGTATACCTTTTTCCAAGATGGAAGCAGGAGATATAACAGGACTCCAAAGAGAATAACACCAAAGGTCATGAATAACTCGGGTGTAAATCCATGCCAGAATGAGATATGCGTTTCGACTGCATGTCCCTCCTGAATCAGGCTTGGTGTAATGGCAGCCACTGCCGGCTCAATGATGCGCTCTGACAGGATATTTGGAAAGAACCCGAAGATGACGACGAGTGAAGCCAAAATGATTGGTGAAATCAACATACCAAGAGGGGCTTCATGCGGTTTCTTCTCGAGCTTCTCCGGCTGGTGCTTCCCGGTAAAGGTCTTGAATACCAGAAGCATGCTGTATATAAATGTGAACACACTTCCTACCCATGCAAGGAGCGGGAAGATCATGCCGAATGTATCCAGGTTGAAAATATCCATTTCAAGGACTCTAACCATTCCTGTAAAGAACATTTCCTTGGATAGGAACCCGTTGAATGGCGGAAGGCCTGCCATGGAGAATGCTCCGATGATGGCTATGGTGAATGTGATAGGCATGAAGTTCATCAACCCGCCAAGCTTCCGGATATCACGGGTGCCCGTTTCATGATCAATGATCCCGACGACCATGAATAAACTTCCCTTAAACGTCGCGTGGTTGATTAAATGAAATACAGCGGCGAGTGTAGCCACCATATAAATGTTTTCATCCAGCTGTGTGTAGTGAAGAGCTGCCGCTCCTACCCCCAACAGGGACATGATGAGACCAAGTTGACTGACGGTTGAGAAGGCAAGGATACCTTTCAGGTCCGTTTGTTTCACGGCATTGAAAGAACCCCAGAATAAAGTAAAGATCCCGACTCCTCCAACAAGCCATAACCATACGCTTGATTCGGCGAAAACCGGGCTCAAGCGGGCAACTAAATAAATCCCTGCTTTTACCATGGTGGCAGAGTGCAGATATGCACTGACCGGTGTCGGTGCTTCCATGGCATCCGGCAGCCAGATGTGAAACGGGAACTGGGCGGATTTCGTGAAAGCTCCCAGTAGAACGAGCAGCAACGCAGGGAGGAATAGTGCCTGCGTCATCAGCTGATCAGCTTGTACAACTAATTCCCTGATGCTGAAGGTCCCACCCATAAGGTAGAGAAGCAGGAATCCTCCAAGCATGCTCAATCCGCCAAATACCGTAATGAGCATGGATTTTTGTGCTCCGTAACGTGAACGCTCACGATGATACCAGTAACCGATCAATAAGAATGAAGAAATGGACGTGAATTCCCAGAACATATAAAGAACGATCAAGTTGTCAGATAAAACAACACCCAGCATCGCTCCCATGAACATCATTAAGTACACATAAAAGTTATGTAATTGCTCCTTCTTCTTATCTAAGTAATAAATCGAGTAAAGGACAACCAGTGAACCGATTCCCGTGATGAGCATGGCAAAAAGTAAACCAAGGCCGTCCACGTAAGCAATGAAGTTGATCCCGAAGGAAGGCATCCACTCCAAGGTTTCCTTAACAGTATCCCCATTTCTCGTTATGGGAATAAATTGAAAAAAATACGTAAATAAAGCTACCGGCAACAACAGTACGAACCAGCCGGTGTGCACATTCCGGAATGCTTTATAAAGAAACGGAATGAGTATGGCAAATAAAAAAGGCGATACAATTGCCCAATGTAGTAAAGTCATTTAAAACCCCCCTCATATAAAATTCATTTATTGTTAGGCATGGTCTCTATGTCAACCTTGTTCATTATATGACAACATTCTACATAACCTCGACCGAAGCTGAACCTCAAAGAGCATTATAACGTAAAAAATAAATGCTTGCATTACTCAGCATCCCATCCATATCACAACTTTCAAGAAGTATTAAATATGAAGAGAGGCGGAAATGAAGACTGAAAAATTTGTTGGATTTTCTCTTTTAAATTGGACACTTACAGAATAGTTTCGGTCAAATTGGAGAATCCTATCCATAAGGTGGTGAAGTTATGAAAAAGAAAACAGTAGCGGTTACGACCATATTTTTTGCTTTTTTTGGCTTTGCGTGGATGGTGGAAACCGAAGACCGATTCAATCGTGGATTTATTGAATCCGAAGATCCGACGAGCATGAACATCACGCCGGTTCAATATGGTGAAACAGAAGAAGTGGAAGAAGAGTTGAAGAAAGAACCTGTCCGTGGAAGACAACCATTTGGGTCCAGGGAATATATCAGAGTTGTTCCACATTCCAACATTCATCAATGAAGCTGTCCTTTCTTTGATTTCAGAAGGGGCAGTTTTTTATTTGTAAACGGCTGGATAGATAGGCATTTTGTCATCGTTCCTTCTGTTTCTATACCCTTTTCAAGATACCCATAAACGATTATGATGAGAGTGGATGTAGAATCGTAATGGGAGAGTTTTGAGTGAAAAATACATATTTAACAAGTTATTTACCCCTTTTTTCAATATTATTGTTCAGCCTTACATTTTCCGTATACGGTGTGGAGGTATTTGTAGACATATTTAAAAAGATTGGTGTTTATCCCGGAATGAGGGAGTTTTTATCTGATATCCAACTTAAGCTAGCTATCCTGATTCTGTTAATGGTCGCGTTTTTCATGGTGTTTGCCGCTTTGAAGCTGATTGCAGAGACCATTAATGGTGTATCGATGCTGTTTTTTGCCACAGATTCTGATGGTCAATTGTATAATCTTGTTCGTTCAGGATCCATGATTTATTTCATCGGGGGCCTTGTGTCTGTTGTAAGCCTGAAGTCCTTCCTGGGCCTTCTCGTCATCTTTGCAGTTAGTTCAATCGCTTATTTTATTTATTTTGTTTATAAAATAAGTCCGTCCCTCTCTAAATGGGGGATATTCGGAGTAGTGAGTTTGCAAGTATTCTCATGGTCATCGTTATTTTTGACGATTTTCTTCGTATTTCTAAAGCTATATAACGGAGTGATGGCCAGCTTGCCGATTATGTCAAAGGTGAAATTATAATGGAAATAGAATCAGAGACAAACGAGTCTTAGTCATAGAAAAATCCGAACGATCATTCGAAATTCTATTGTGAAAATCGAAATCGTTCGGATTTTTTATTGCGAAAACATATGTCATGAATATAGCTGGTTCTAGCTATTGATTGGAGTGCAAGACGAAGACTCCTACGGGAAAAGCGGAATAGGTGAGACCCCACAGGAGCGTCAGCGACGAGGAGGCTCACCGGCCGCCCGAGGAAAGCAAAGTCTTGCACGGAAATCAACAGCGGTGTTTAGAAATCATAACAGGTCACTCATTCAGGTTGTTCGTTTTTCGATTGAATGGATTTCGTTATATCCTTGCATATTTTTTTCTCGCGAGGATCATTCCATGATTTCCTTCCAGATGTTATGACTTGGACGCTGTCGTTCGATCGCACTCATGTCACGGGGGATATCATGCCCGACCCACACACCAGTTGTAAGGGTATCGGTCAAGCCTATCACCCAATAATCATGATAATTATTCGTCGTCCCGGTTTTGATTCCCACATAAGGCTTGGATACGTATGCGGCTCGTCCGGTTCCGGTTGTTGCCCCCTCATGGAGCATTTTCCGAAGTTTCGATGTGGTATCACTCGACCAAACCTTTTTCGGTTCCTTTTTCCATTGATAGATGACTTTGCCCTGGGAGTCCTTTACATGAATGATGGCGTGACTCTCCTGATAGCTTCCATCAATAAATGACGTATAGGCATCCGTTAATTCAAGGGGACTCATTCCATACGTGAAACCACCTATGGAAGAGGCGTATGTTTTGTCATCGCTTATCACCCTTTCAAAGGAAAAAGGGGAGATGGATTGGAAGGCTCCTTCTATCCCGACTTTTTCCATAAGACGAACAGCCGATCCATTATAAGATTGTGCCAGGGCTTGATTCAATGTCACAGTACCCGGTTGGACTCCTCCGTAGTTGATCGGACAATAGTCACCGATGCAATATTGATTGGCGTTTACCTTGTCATAGATCCCTGCCTTGAATTTCTCGATATAGGGAGCGTATACAAGGAGGGGCTTTATAACCGAACCAGGTTGTCGAAAGGCTTGAAACGCGTGATTGAAATTATACTTTTTGTAGTTCCTTCCACCCGATAAGGCAACGATGCTCCGTGTCTTGTTGTCGATGGTGACGGTTGCTCCCTGTAATTCTTTCTGGAGCTGCGCATTCAGTGCATGGACGCTCTTCTGTTGAAGGATGGGGTCCAAGGCTGTTTGAATCCGTACCCCGGATGAAATGACCTCCTGAAAACGCTCCTCCAGCTTTTCTGCAATGCGATTTTTTTCCTCTTGTGAAGAAGCGTTTTCCATTTCCACTTTGAAGCCTTCGTTTCGTGCAATCAATTCTTTTAACTCATTTTCAACATAGAAGGCATAGTCTGGATAAAGATCGGTTCTCTTACGAACATTCAGGGAAATCGGAACCTTCTTCCATTTCTCCGCATCATCACTGGATAACTTCCCTGTACTCACAAGAATATCAAGGAGTCGTTCCTGACGAATCTTTGCTTGATCGAAATGGTCCAGTGGATCATATTTTCCAGGGTTATTTGGTATCGATGCAAGAAACGTCATCTCCGCTTGATTGAGCTCAGTGACACTTTTCTGGAAATAGTATTGGGAAGCTGTTTCAATTCCATATACTCCATTACTGAAGTAAATTACATTCATATACAGCTCCAAAATCTCATCCTTTGATAAGGACTGTTCGATTTCATGGGCGTAGAATAGCTCGGTCAATTTTCGGTTGTATGTTTTTTCCTGTCCTAAATATAAGTTGCGGGCCAGCTGCTGCGTAATGGTGCTGCCGCCCTGCTGAATGTGGGTGAACACCAGGTTTTTCACGACAGCCCGCAGGATCGCACCCGCATCGAAGCCGACGTGCTCGTAAAAGTGCTGATCTTCTGAAGCGACCAGAATATCCTTTAGGAATGGTGGAATCTGTTCATCCGGCACATAGAGGCGATAAGGACGATTTACCTCTGAAAATATCTTTCCGTTTTGATCCAGGAGCAGGCTCGTACGATTTAAATCGATCGTATCCGTACTCACTGCATGTTCTAACTCGTGTTGAAAGCTCTGAACCTTCTTCCACTCATCCGTTGCAAAAAACAACGTGGAAAAAAAGATGAGCATAAGCCCGATCACCGTTACATAACCTGCAAAAACTCTCATATCTCACTCTACTTTTCTAGTAATCTCTCACATGGCTGGTAGTTTCAGAATGACGTATACTCCACCATAATAATCCAAACGCTCCCAAGAATAAAGCACCTGTTACATAAAATACGGAAGAAATGCCAATATATCCGGATACGATGCCGCCAAAGGCAGGACCGATCACATTTCCGAGAAATCGAAAACTTTGATTATACCCGAGAACCTCCCCCTGCATGCTTAATGGGGCCTCCTGACGGATATAAGCCGTGACGCAGGGGATCATGCCTCCGATGGCTATCCCGAACAGGAACCGGAACAGAACAAGCTGCCACA
The DNA here is from genome assembly GCF_020172085.1 of Rossellomorea aquimaris. Classification (GTDB taxonomy): domain Bacteria; phylum Bacillota; class Bacilli; order Bacillales; family Bacillaceae_B; genus Rossellomorea; species Rossellomorea aquimaris_E. Next base: position 51,679 of record NZ_JAIVAT010000011.1, on the reverse strand, counting down.
GTTCGACTGCCAGTGCCTGTGGAACGATGAAGATGGAGGCAAGAATGAGTAGGATTGACAATACCTTTTCATACCCGATATCGTCACCGAGCTGTCCCCATCGTCTCGTCGCAATCAAATTTCCGAATCCAGTAGCTGAGAAGGCAATCCCGGCTAAAAAGGCAAGATTCGTAGATGAGGTGAGTTCATCGACATATAGGGCCAGAAGCGGCTGAATGCTGAAATTCGCCACTTGAATAAGGAAAGAAAGCAGTAATACAGTCACGAGTAATTTGTGGCTGAATATATGCTGCAGGACTTCTTTACTGGAATACTTATTTCTTTGATTTCTCTGCTCTTTGCTGCGCTCCTCATTAATCCCAATTAAGACAACGGTGGCAGCGGTTGCTATGGCAATGGAAGTGAAAATGAATGTATAAGAAAATCCTACATTGTCTGCTAGTAGGCCGCCGATCACCGGTCCGAATAAGCCGCCTGAAACAGTTCCCATCTGAAGGGTGCCAAGGGTTCGTCCAGCTTCTTCTTTAGGGGTCTGGGATGAGATAAGGGCCATAGAGGTAGGAATGAAGCCTGTCACTGCCCCCATGATCATCCGAAGTATAAACAGTCCCCATACCGAGTCCATAAAGCCCATCAAGAAAATGGACGTGGCAATCCCATAGCCCGTGATGAGAAGGATCGGTTTGTAGCCAAACCGGTCGCCGATCCGTCCCCATAGTGGAGAAATGAAGAATGCCGTCAAGAACGTAACCCCAAATACAAAACCTGACCAGCGCTGCACATATTCGTGACTGTAAGTGCCGAATGTTTCAATATAAAGTGATAAAAAGGGCAGAACCATGGTTGCACTTGCTGCCACCAGAAAATTGGCCATAAGCATGATCGTCAAATTCTTTTTTTTGTTGGTAATGGTTAACACCTTCTAATTGGATTTTATTTCGGTTACCTAAATATTCATTTTATTAAAGATCTGACTCAGAGTCCAACAAATAACATTTATTACTGTGGAAAACCCGGAATTAGTCATAATTTCTAGGCTTAGCATGATATAATGTAAGAATAAGAGGTATGGAGAAACGGCGTATTATTTGAAGATGACGGTTTTCCGAGCGTGATAAAGCAAGGACTTTGAAATACAACCATCATCCATCGTGAAAAAATTCTTTTATTATAGATGAATTGGGGTCTTATCTACATTTTGAGGAGGGAGTTTAAGTGGCGAAAGCGGAACAGCTGGTGTTTATAGATTTTGAGTTTTCTATGCCCGAACGACATAGAGTCCCCAAAGGTTTCTTCCCTGAAATCATCGAAGCCGGGGTAGTGGTTGTAGAGAATGGGAAAGTGTCAGATACGTTTTCATCATACGTAAAACCGACTGCATTTCCCAGACTGACCAACCGGTGCAAACGATTCTTATCCATTAGCCAGAATGAAGTTGATTCAGGGATATCGTTTCAATGCCTGATTGATTACTTTAAAGGATTAAATGACAAGGGTGTCGCGAAGGTAGTGACGTGGGGAAATATGGATATGAAGGTACTGCGAGATAATTGTGCCCAGTCCGGCATACCATTTCCTTTCCAAGCTCACTTCGTCGATTTATCCATGGAATACAAGCGCTTCTTTGGTGATCAAAACCAAACGGGTCTTTGGAAAGCGGTCCAGGAATATGGAAGGGAAGGAGTAGGTAAGCATCATAAAGCATTGGATGATGCACTAACCACGCAACATATCTACAATTTAGTCGAAAAGGACAAAAAATACCTCGACAAAGCCGAGCCCACCACCATCGGGGACAGAATCGACCTCTCCAAATTCTATAATCAGCTCGCATGACAAGACGAGGGACGGACCTTCACGTTGAAGGTCCGTCCCTCGTCTTTGTTTAAAATGTGAGGTTATACATCAGTTCGTATTCCCTTTGAATGGATTGCAGGGTTTCCAGACTCTTTAGGGCATGAGGGGAAGCATCGTTTTCGAGTTCGTTCTTTAGAGTCAAGTAGGTTTGAATCAAGGTTTCATTGTAATCAGGGACGTCACCATCAAATGGTTTGACCATTTTCTCGGGCATATTGGCGCGCTCACCGTGTGCAAGGGCTTTACGTTCATGGAATAAGGGAACGTCCACCTCTTGGGGATTGTGCAAGTCGCCTTGCCGGGGATGCTTTAGAACAGCAAGGATCTTTACCACATAGGCACCGGGGCGTTCGCCCGTGACTTCCCCGATATACTTACCGGTTTTATAAAAAGCTGTGACATAATCACCAATTTGAATGTTTTTCATAAAAAACCTCCTCTATTACATCGATCTCTATTATAATGAAAACAGAATGAAACTGAGAAATAACTACTATAAAGGTAACATGTGGAGGTACATATATGAAGCGTTTAATGATCGTCATCCTATGTTTACTAGGTTTAGTCCTTGCTGCTTGTGGACAAACAGAAAAAGGAGATACCACAAAAGATAAGCAGAAAGCAGACGAGAAGACTGCAGAAGAATCCAAAGGAGATGAAAATATGACATATCCTCAGCTTACGACAGAAGTTGCTGAAAACGAAAAATTAGTCGAAATGAACACATCAATGGGAACCATCAAAATCAAATTATTCCCCGAGCAAGCGCCTAAAACGGTGGAAAACTTTATCACTCATAGTGAAGAGGGCTATTATGACGGATTGAAATTCCATCGTGTCATCAAAGACTTTATGATTCAAGGTGGAGACCCGAACGGAAACGGAACGGGTGGAGAAAGCATTTATGGTGAATCATTTGAAGATGAATTCTCACCGGAATTATTCAATCTTCGCGGTGCACTTTCCATGGCCAATGCAGGTCCTGACACGAATGGAAGTCAATTCTTCATCGTTCAAAAAAGTGACATCGATCCGCAATTGGAAGACCAAATGAAATCTGCGGGATTCCCGGCAGAAATCATCGACGCATACATGGAAAATGGCGGTACCCCTTGGCTGGATCAAAAACACACTGTATTTGGACAAGTGGTTGACGGAATGGACATTGTGGATAAAATCGCGAATGTAGAAGTCGGCGCAAACGATCTGCCGAAAGAAGATGTTGTGATCAAGAACATCAAAGTTGTAAAATAATCGTTGAATAGCTGTGAACCCCATTAATGGGTTCGCAGCTTTTTTTATGGAGAGAATGAGTGAGTATTTCCTCGGAAATTGTCGGATGACCGTTCATTAAATCGTTAAAAACGTGACCAATTGAAGTTGGTTTGTCCTTTGCAGTGTTGTTATAATGGACAAAGAGTTTGTTTTTCGAAAGGAGCTTACCATGCTTTCTTCATTTGTATTGAATTTATTTCTCTATTTTCCTGAAGATAAGACAGAATATATCCCAGCCGCCATCACGATGGCCATCTTTGTAATCGCTGCCCTCTTGACATTCCGCATCATCCAGAAAGCTTCAAAGCGAGAAGAATTGAAAACGAAGAAAATGGAAGAAGAAGCAAGGATTCAGAAGAGAACAGAATGATGATAAAACCGAAACACGCCTTTGAGCGTGTTTTTTTTGATTTAGGTGCTGTACTTCCTTTATAGAAGTACGAATAATTTTCACCGCGGGAGTCAACAATGGTGTAAGAGTATGCAAATTTGGAGGAAGAGCATTATGAAAAAATCATCCCTATTATATATCATCATGGTGACAGTCTTAGCCAGTGGATGTGCCATTGAAAATCCTAAAAAAGTGGAAGTAGAAATGAAAAATGAGAACGGTGACGCCCTTGGTAAAGCAACACTGCAGGATCAATCAGACGGAGTGGAAATCGGGTTGGACCTCGAAGGGCTGCCACCTGGTGAGCATGGCATTCACATCCATGAAAAAGGGGTATGCAAGCGACCGGACTTTGTGTCGGCGGATAACCATTTTAATCCGGATGACACGAAACATGGACTGCTTCATCCTGAAGGTGCTCACGGCGGTGATCTCCCGAACCTCATCGTAGGGGATGACGGAACTGTGAAGGTGACACTCATGGCACCGATGGTTACGTTATCTAAGGGGAAAACATCGCTATTCACTAAAGATGGAACCTCACTTATCATCGATGAAAACAAGGATGATGGAATGACACAGCCTTCTGGAGACTCTGGGAAGCGAATTGCTTGCGGAGTGATTAAGAGTGATAAAAAATAATAATAGACGGTTAGGCATAAAAATGTACCAGGTACAATCGGATCGATTGTACCTGGTACATTTTTTTATTCAGGGCACTCTCAAGATAGACATTCACCTTATTCGAGTGCGGCCTTTAATCTTTCCAACCCATCTAGAAGCGTCTTTCGTGGACAAGCAATATTCATCCGGACAAAGCCTTCCCCTCCCGGTCCGTATTTCGTACCGGGTTCCAATGCGAGCTTTCCTTTATCCAGCAATCGGTTTTTCAAATCCTCATCGGATAATTCCAATTTCGTACAATCAATCCAAAGTAAATAAGTCCCTTCAGGATCAACAAGCTTCAATTCGGGAAGATGTTCTTCAAGAAAGTCCTTCGTCACTCTGACATTTTCCTGCAGATATTCCAGGATTTCTTCCAGCCATTCTTCTCCATGACGATAGGCTGCTTCCATTCCTATGATTCCAAACGTATTGAGGGTGAAGAATCCCTGCTTCCTATGAATAGAAGCGATTTTTTCCCGGATATCCGGATTGGGTGTGATCATGGCTGATGCCTGTAACCCGGCAAGATTGAACGTCTTGCTTGGAGCAATGCAGGTAATGGTCATATCACGAAAAGTATCATTTAGTGTTGCAAGTGGAGTATGGGTGTGGCTTTTATAAACTAAATCAGAATGAATCTCATCTGACACAATCACCACGTTGTATTTCTGACATAGTTCAGCCATCTTGGTGAGTTCTTCCTTCTTCCATACCCGTCCGCTCGGATTGTGAGGGTTGCAAAGGAGGAATAGCTTCACTCCGGTTTTAAGGGATTCTTCAAAAGCTTGAAAATCAATGGAATAGTTTCCGTCATGATACTCCAATTGAGTATTCACGATTTCCCGGCCATTGTCTTCTACCAGGGAGAAAAAAGGGGTGTATACCGGTGATTGGACCAGTACTTTATCGGATGGTTCAGTGAGTGCCTGGATAATGGTTGAGATGGCAGGGACGACTCCTGGGCTGTATTGCAGCCATGTTTTGTCTATTTCCCACCCATGTCGCCTTTTCATCCAGTCTTTGATACTGTCGGCTGTCAAATCCCCTACAAAGGTGTAGCCGAAGATTCCGTGCTCCAGCCTGTTCTTAAGTGCCCCCAACACGTCCTTTGGAGGCAGGAAATCCATGTCTGCCACCCACATCGGGAGGACATCGTCTCTTCCAAACACTGTTTTGGTTAGATCCCATTTAACAGAGGATGACCCTCTACGGTCAATGATTTCTTCAAATTTGCTCATCGGAAAATCCCCTTTCCATTATGTATTTATAGTCTAATCATATGATGGAAACGATAAAGATGGAAATCATATGTTTAGCATCTTTACTGATAAGCATCTTCAAAAACAAATAAGAAAGAAAAAAGGGACTTCTCCCTACGTTTCAGAAATAAGCGTTTGGGATAGTCCATTTTGAAATAGTGGTTCAGAGTGAGCTTCATCCGAAACTGCTTCTTCAGTTGAAGAGATAAATGCATAAATATGCTCCAATACTTCCGTTGGCTTTTCTTCTGGGACGAGGTGACCCGTTTCTTTCAGGACCACCAGCTTCGAGTTCGGGATATCCTCATTCAGCCTGTGCCCTGTTGACAAAGGCACTACCCTGTCATGCTCTCCCCAAACAAGAAGGCAGGGGGTTTGGATGTTTTTTAGGTCGTTCACCGATAGATCCCCTTCACGGTCCCGGATCATCCTCGTCAAGGCCTTGAAGATATCATCCTCCAGGAAAGGCTTCAGATAACCAAACATCATTTCATCATCGATTAAAGTAGAATCATGCACGACGTTTTCTAGGTTATTTCGCACCCCGGAACGGGTAAGCCACAGTTTTACATAAAGATGGAAAAATGGGATGTGGCTCAACATCGTAATGGGCCAATTCATCCTCTTCAAGTATCCTGAACTGCATAAGAGAACGCCTTTTTCTACTAGGGAAGGGGCTTTTTTCATAACGTTTAATGCGATCTGCCCACCCATGGAATGACCCGTCAAGTGAACATTGCTTACTTTTAGGTATTCCAATAAGGCGATGACCGTGTTGGCCAGGTTTTCATAAGAGTACGTAAACCGATTGTGCTTCCCGCTGTTCCCAAAGGGAGGGAGATCAATGGAAATGACATTATAATTCTCTTTTAAAAGAGGAGTTAGCCGCCTGAAGCTAAAGGTTGAGGAGAGGAAACCATGGAGAAGGACGAATGTTTCAGAGGAAGTAGGATGCTCATGGTGCTCAAAGTAAACATTTGCACCATTCACCTCAACCACTTTGGCAAAATCCAGTTCTTTCATACCTCATTTCTCCTCTCTGTCGATGTACAGATATTTTACCCGTATTTTCTCAATTAACACCTCGTTTCGAAAGTTGTAACATATCCCATCCTCTGATTGGGGAACATAACACTGCCTCTTTTCTTATGTGTGACTTCTGATATAATAAAACCATTTAGTGGTGATGAGGAGGAAGCAGAATGCAACTGAGAGAAATGGAGCTTGATTTATTAAGGATTTTACAAAAGGATGCCAGGATTTCCACTGAAGATTTAGGGAAAATGCTTCAAGTGCCAACCAAAGACATTGAAGAAGCGGTTGAAAAACTGGAAAAAGAGAATGTTCTCGTACGGTACAGTTCGGTTGTGGACTGGTCAAAGGTGGAAGGGCATGAAGGCGTCACGGCGATGATTGATGTGAAAGTGGCTCCAAAAAGGGGAGTGGGCTTTGATGAAGTGGCTCACCGTATATACCGCTATAAAGAAGTGAAAAGCGTCTATTTGATGTCTGGTGCATATGACCTTTCCGTTACAGTAGAGGGAAGATCCATGCATGAAGTGGCTACATTTGTATCGGAAAAGCTATCGACACTGGATTCTGTATTATCGACGACCACTCATTTTCAATTAAAGAAATATAAGCATGATGGAACGATTTTCGGTGATCATGGAGAAGATAGAAGAATCGTGGTGTCACCATGACAACCAAGACATCGTACATAGCGCAATCTGTGAAAAACCTGAAGCCTTCTGGAATCAGAAAATTCTTCGACCTGGCAGCTAATATGGAAGGTGTCATTTCACTGGGGGTTGGGGAACCTGATTTTGTCACTTCATGGACAGTGAGGGAGGCAGCAATCCTTTCGTTGGAACAGGGATATACTTCCTACACTGCAAACGCCGGGCTTCTTGAACTCAGGGAGAAAATAGCGACATATATGAAAAATGGATACTCAGTTGACTATGATCCGAAAACGGAAATCATCGTGACGGTAGGGGCTTCTCAGGCATTGGATATCAGTATGAGGGCCATCATCGATCAGGGGGATGAAGTGATTGTAGTGGAGCCGGGGTTCGTCTCATACGTACCTCTTGTACAATTGGCGGGAGGTGTACCTGTTACCGTAGAAACCAAGCCGGAAAATGGTTTCAAGGTAACAGCAGAAGAATTGGAAGAAGCAATCACTCCCCGGACAAAAGCTGTGTTGCTTTGTTCCCCTAACAATCCAACAGGGACGGTCCTTGAACGGGAGAATTTAGAAAGCCTGGCTAAAGTCATCCGAAAACATGATCTTGTCGTGTTTTCAGATGAAATCTATTCGGAGCTTGCCTATGATCATCATCATGTGTCGATCGCCTCTTTAGAAGAAATGAGGAAAAGGACCATCGTTATCAACGGCTTTTCGAAAGGGTTTGCCATGACGGGCTGGAGACTGGGCTATATATGTGCCCCTGTCGAGATTGCCTCTTCCTTATTGAAGATCCATCAGTACGCTATGATGTGTGCGTCTACACCTGCTCAATACGCAGCGGTCGAGGCACTGGATAAAGGAATGGACGATGTGATGGAAATGAAGAGAAGTTATCGTCATCGCCGTCACTATTTCGTAGATTCCCTGAATGAATGTGGATTAACCTGCCATACACCTGGTGGGGCATTCTATGCGTTTCCATCCATTCAAAAAACGGGGATGTCTTCAGAAGAATTTGCAGAAAAGCTATTGATGGAAGAGAAAGTGGCGGTTGTACCCGGAAATGTGTTCGGTAAAGGCGGGGAAGGGTATGTTCGCTGCTCTTATGCATCAAGCATGGAACAATTGCAGGAGGCTGTGAAACGGATCAAGCGGTTCGTGGAGAATCACAGTTAAAAGAACATGAAAGGGGCGCCGGGTACCAATCCGAATATTGGTGCCTGGCGCCTTTATTTAGACAAAAAAAATAGGACGATACCATGATCGTCCAACAAATGAAAACAAAAGGGGGAATACTTAGAAAGCTTATTTTCAGTATGTCCGCCCTTTTTTCTTTTTATACATTACTTTTATAAAAGTTTTTATGATTCGCTTTTTTCATATTTCAATTCATAGAGCATTTGCATCACGCGCAGAAAATCTTCCTCTGTGAATTCTTTGGCTTTGCGAAGGATGAGCTTTGTTCGTTTGGGTCCCAATTCCTTGATCAGCTGCTCCATTTCTGTATCGATCCCTGCAGGAGGATATTCTTTCATTTCCCGTTCCATGAGTTCGGAAGCGGGGATATCGAGAACGGTGGAAAGTTTAAGAATCGTTTGTGTATCAGGGATTTGCAAATCGGATTCATATTTTTCAATCGTTTGCGTACCCAATCTTGCCCGTAATGCAAGTTCCTGCTGAGACAATTTACGCTCTTCTCTTACTCGTTTCAGATTCTGACCAAAATGTGACATGCCAAAGTCCCTCCTCATAAAATTCCTTCCTTATATCTATAGTGTATCACCATTTGGAAAAAATTAGCCCGGGAATACGTGAACAAAATGTTAAATAAATAAGAGGTCCGTCCCTCAAACTGAGGGACGGACCTCTTAGATTCATGATAAGAAAACGAGTACGATGGCTACTGGTACGATGTAGCGCAGGAGGAAGATCCAGCTGTTGAAGAGGCCGGTGGATATGGATGAACCTGATTGAAGTTCGTTCCAGACGTCCTCGCGCTTTAAACGGTACGATACGAAAATAGAAATGAGTAATGCTCCTATCGGTAAGCCGAAATTACTCGTGATATAATCGGCAAAGTCAAAAAAGTTCTTTCCTCCGATAAGGAATTCATCGAAAACACCAAATGACAGGGCACTCGGGATACCTGCGATGAATACTAGGATCCCGATCAGCCACGTAAAAGGCATTCGCTTCTTCTGATTTCCTTTTGATAGGGCAGCTACCCCGATCTCGAGGATGGAGAAGGCCGATGTCAGGGTGGCAAACAATAACAGGATCAAAAATACAGTTAAGAATATGCCCCCAAAGGCCATCTCATTGAAGACGGCGGGAAGGACGACAAAGGCAATCCCGGGACCTTCATCTGGCTTAAAACCTAGAGCATATACGGCCGGGAAAATGACCAGTCCAGCAAGTAATGAGATAAAGATATTCAGTCCTGAAACACTGATGGCGGACCTTGGCATGCTGTCCTCTTTCGATAGATAGGATGCATACGTCACCATGACGGAAAGACCCACAGTTAAAGCGAAGAATGCCTGACCTAACGCAAGTAAAACCGTTTCCCCGTTTAAGTAACTCCAATCCGGGAGCAACAGGAAGCGGACCCCTTCCATCGCGCCTTCAAGCGTCAGAGATCGAATCACCAGAATAATAAATAAGATGAATAATGCCGGCATCATATATCGGCTAGCACGTTCAATCCCTTTTTGGATCCCGCCTTGTACAACAAGAATGGTGAGGACGATAAAGGCGAACTGGGCAATCATCACTTCTTTAGGGTTTGCTATGATACTTTCAAACAATGCCCCATACTGTTCTTGAGACATTCCGCTCAGGGAGCCTGTCAAACTTCTGGCCAAATAGGAAAGAATCCATCCCCCGACTACACTGTAAAAGGATAGGATGATGAAAGACACTACAGTGCCCAGATAACCGATCCAGTGCCATTTCGAATTTGGGGCCAGTATTTTATATGAAGTGACGGCATCTGCGCCTGCACGCCTCCCGATGACAAATTCAGCGAGAAGAATGGGGGCTCCGATTAATACAGTAAATAGAATAAAGAGCAAGAAGAAAACACCCCCACCATTCGCACCAGCCATATAAGGGAATTTCCAGATGGCGCCGAGCCCGATTGCGGAACCTGCCGCTGCCAGAATAAAGCCTAACTTAGAAGTCCATTGATCTTTCTTAGCCATACCTAAGATCCTCCTTTCAAAAAATAAGATTTTTCAATCGTACTATGTTTTAGTAGCCCTGTACACCGGATTTTAAATTTTCAATAAATGGGGTAAAGGAATGAAAAGGCAGTATGAGAGTAGTTGAATTTCCATTTATTATGTGTGCAAACGCTTAAATTCATTACTTTTCAACTAATTTTTAGAAAAGAAGTCAAAAAGATGTTAAATAGGCTGGAAATTTTCGCAATATGTAGTATACTAATTGTAACAAAACGTTCACAAAGTATTCTTTTTTTCGCCACAATTGAAAGCGTTTACTAAGAGATTGGAGGAATTAGAAATGGATGTCTTTCTTGTATATCTATTCGTCGCAACAGCAACCCCGCTTTTTCTATGGGTCGAGCATCGTAAATGGGCGGTTCTTCACATCCCATTCGTTATAGCATTATGGTCAGTCTTTATCTATTATGTAGCCGTACCGGAGCTCGGAGGCTGGGGACATGTAACATTATGGAGCCTGTTTGTTGCCAATCTTGCTTTCGCACATATCGCAGCCTTCATGTTATATGCCGTTCCATTTATTCAAAAGCAAAGAAAGAAAAGATCAACGGCTATCAAAAACGTTTAGTCTGACCCATTGATGAGTGGGTCGGTCTTTTTTTTTGTTTTAAAAAGAGAAAAAAGAAAATACGTCATCAGATAGTATTTGCCTGAACAGGAAGTGCGTTCGATAGATCCTTATGATCGCTGGGGTTACACTGTTTTAAGAATATGAATAATGGGGAAGCATAACTAGTGAGAATGCAATGATAGACGGATGATAGAATATGGATGTAATGGAAAAGAATATATCTTTGCCGAAATTCCGATTCTATGATATAATCTACAATTGCGTGTAAAGACGAAAAATAATATATATACTAGGAGTGTTACCATGACTACAAAATTCGAAACAGGATCTGTTGTAACAGGTAAAGTTACAGGCATTCAACCATACGGTGCATTCGTTGCACTTGACGAAGAAACTCAAGGATTAGTTCACATCTCTGAAATCACTCACGGATTCGTTAAAGACGTTAGTGAGCACCTTTCAGTAGGCGATGAAGTAAAGGTTAAAGTATTATCAGTGGACGAAGCAGCTGGTAAGATCAGCCTTTCTATCCGTGCTACAGAAGAAGCTCCTGCTCCACAGGCAAAGCCTGCAGCAGCGAAAAAGCCTCGTCGTCAAGGAAGTGTGAAACCAGCAGCTGAAGAAACTACTCCAGCAGGCTTCAACACTCTTAAAGACAAGCTTGAAGAGTGGATCGAGCAATCTGAACGTGAAGATCTAATCAAGAAATAATATAATGATAAAAAGACTGCCTTTCTAAAAGGTAGTCTTTTTTATTGGCTTTTTCCGCAAAGATTGTTGTTATTTATACACAAACTTTGATTTACGAATGCTCTGCCATTTAGGGTGTGCAGGAGGGTGAGGGGAACTGCTCCGCTTTCCACGGACGTTCGGCCGAGCCTCCTCAGCAAAGAACGCTTCCGGGGTCTCGGCACGCCCGTTTTCCGTAGGAGTCTGCGCAGTTCCCTTCACCCTCTAAAGTAGCAAGTGTTGACAGAGCAAAGAGGTAAATGAACATCAGTTAAGAAAGAGTATTGGCTATAATCGGTCAAAAAGAAGGGTTGATATAAATAATCTTGAATTTTCACTGTTATAGTGAACACTTAGACTTTTAAAGTTGATTGGAGCGGAAGGTGCTCGACTCCTGCGGGAAACGCTCACCGCCAGCCCCGCGGAAAGCGAGCACCTGGAGTGGAAATCAACCACTACTCGCTACATCCAAAGCAACAATCTTTATAATACAACTTTTTATTATATCAAACTCCTTACAATTCCAAGAATTCCTTATATAAAAGAGGATTTTCCCAATATAGTATAGAATAAATACTAATAGAAGATGAAATGGGGGAGGTGGCAAGACTTGAAAGAGAAAATACGTGATCTTATAGCAGACAATGAATGCACCCATGTTCTATATGCCTATCAGGATAGAGAAAAGTATTTGAAAAATGCCATCATTTATACTCTCGAAGGAATTGAAATGGGGGAAACTGTCATTTTAATTGAAAACGAGAGGAATATGAACGTACTACAAAAACATCTAAACAGACAATTAACCAGTAGTCAATTGAAGAAGGTCCACGCTATCAGTAACTTTGACTTTTATCAATCAAGTGGAAGTTATCATCCGCCAGCCATTTATGAGCAATTAATGAAAACGATCACTCCATATTTGGAAAATCAAATATCATTCAGGTCCTGGACAAATGTGGAATGGGGAACATTAGAGGATCCCTGCTCCATCATCGAGTGGTTTGAAACAGAAACTGATCGCGTAGTCCATGAGCATAAACTGAAAGTGGTCTGTGCATATGATTATGAGAAAATGCCGGAATATTTAGGAGAGGCCTTAAAGAAAAGTCATGGGCATCTGATGACGGATGAAAACATACTGTCATCAAAAGTTTACAGTGAAAGTAAATAGTCAGTGATTGAAAGCGATAATCCTTATAAGGATTATCGCTTTTTTATGAACTTTATGGGACTATTAAAAAATATATCGATAATTAACGAAAAATAAAGAATTTTTGAACAATATACTTGTCCGTACCTCCTAGATAACTTATAATGAAAATGAAAGCGCTTAAATAGTTAAAAAATACATAAATACAGGAGGATCTTAGATGCTTTATAATAACCCGAACACGGAAGGCTCGCTGGTACAATTTAAAGACAAGTATGAGAACTATATCGGTGGGGAATATGTCCCGCCGGCAAGTGGGGAATATTTTGAAAATGTATCTCCGGTAACGGGGAAGGTTTTCACCAAAATTGCCCGCTCCAATAAAGAGGATGTTGAAAAGGCATTGGATGCGGCACATGCTGCGAAAGATGCTTGGGGGAAAACCTCTGTAACTGAAAGATCCATCATCTTAAATAAAATTGCAGATCGCATGGAAGAAAACCTGGAAATGCTGGCTGTAGCTGAAACGTGGGATAATGGAAAGCCGGTTCGTGAAACAATGGCCGCAGATTTACCACTCGCGGTTGATCACTTCCGTTATTTCGCAGGTTGCATCAGAGGGCAGGAAGGATCTCTTGGTGAAATTGACAATGATACCGTTTCTTATCATTTCCATGAGCCGATCGGAGTCGTAGCCCAGATCATCCCTTGGAACTTCCCGATTCTGATGGCGGTATGGAAGATCGCTCCTGCCCTTGCTGCAGGAAACTGTGTTGTATTGAAACCGGCAGAACAAACACCGGCTTCCATCATGGTTCTTCTTGAACTGATTGAAGACCTTCTGCCTAAAGGCGTACTGAATGTAGTGCAAGGATTTGGAGTAGAAGCAGGCAAACCCCTTGCCCAAAGCAAGCGCGTTGGAAAAGTAGCCTTCACGGGTGAAACGACAACTGGGCGTCTGATCATGCAGTATGCTTCACAGAATATCATCCCTGTTACGTTGGAGCTTGGTGGTAAGTCTCCAAATATCTTCTTTGAAGATGTCATGGATCAGGATGATGACTTCCTTGATAAAGCAGTGGAAGGGTTCGTCATGTTTGCCCTTAACCAGGGAGAAGTGTGCACATGTCCATCAAGAGCACTGATTCAGGAATCAATCTACGATAAATTCATGGAACGCGCAATCGAACGCGTGAAACAGATTAAGCAGGGTAACCCGTTGGATACTGATACAATGCTCGGAGCACAGGCTTCCCAGGAGCAATTGGATAAAATCCTTTCTTATATTGAAATCGGTAAAGAAGAAGGGGCAGAAGTCCTTATTGGCGGAGAGCAGAATAAACTGGAAGGCGATCATGAATCCGGATTCTATGTAAAGCCTACAGTCTTCAAAGGCAACAACAAAATGCGCATTTTCCAAGAAGAAATCTTCGGACCGGTTGTTTCTGTTACAACCTTCAAAACGAAGGAAGAAGCCCTGGAAATCGCCAACGATACCCTGTATGGACTTGGAGCGGGTGTATGGACGCGTGACATGAATACTGCTTACCGTTTCGGAAGAGAGGTTCAGGCAGGTCGCGTTTGGACAAACTGTTATCATCAATACCCGGCACATGCAGCATTCGGTGGCTACAAAATGTCAGGTATCGGTCGTGAAAACCATAAAATGATGCTCTCACACTATCAGCAAACAAAGAATTTACTAGTCAGCTATAGTCCTAAAGCGTTAGGATTCTTCTAAAATGGAACAGCGACTAGAGGCAACGGAACAAGCCCTCCAGCTGATTGAAACGTTAAAGGGAAAGCACGGTGCCCTCCTGTTTCATCAGTCAGGTGGATGTTGTGATGGCAGTTCTCCTATGTGTTTAAGTCAAGATGATCTGATCATCGGTGACAGTGATGTATTGGTAGGTACTGTAGCCGACTGTCCTTTTTACATGAATGAGCAACAGTATGAGTATTGGAAACATTTCCGTATCTTATTGGATGTAAGAGAGGGAAGGGGAGGAGTGTTCTCCCTGGAATCCACGGAAGGCATGCGCTTTATCACGGATTCTAAATTGATCAAAGCCTGACATGTGATGTTATGGTTTTCCTTTTCTAAAATTCTTTTTTGGAGACAACCTATTGTATAGGTTGTCTCTTTTCTATTGTCTGAATCTACTATTTTTAATCATTACTAATTTAAAATAATTATAATTTGTGATTGACTTTCATTCTCAATTGAGTAGAATATAACTGTAATCACATAATAATAATTATAATTTAGAGGAGTGTTTGTAGTGGATAATAGAAAACTAACAACGAATCAAGGCGCGCCAATTGGCGATAATCAGAACTCAATAACAGCAGGAGAAAGAGGGCCTACACTGCTAGAAGATTATCAACTAATTGAGAAGCTTGCCCACTTCGACAGAGAAAGGGTTCCAGAAAGAGTCGTCCATGCAAGAGGAGCGGGAGCGCACGGGGTATTCGTGACGAAAAACAGCATGAAGAAATATACAAAAGCCGCCCTTTTTCAAAATGCCGGTAAAGAAACCCCTGTATTTGCTCGTTTCTCTACGGTTGTCCATGGTCAGCATTCTCCGGAAACATTGAGGGATCCCCGTGGATTTGCTGTAAAATTTTACACAGAAGAGGGAAACTGGGATTTCGTGGGTAACAATCTTCCCGTTTTCTTCATACGGGATGCCATGAAGTTTCCGGACATGGTTCATTCCTTAAAGCCCAATCCTCAAACAAATATCCAGGAACCTGAGAGGTACTGGGATTTCATGTCCTTGACCCCGGAATCAACGAATATGCTGCTTCATCTCTATACGAATGAGGGCATTCCTGCAAACTATAGACAAATGCGGGGATCGAGTGTTCATGCCTATAAATGGGTAAATGAAGCGGGGAATTCCGTATATGTAAAATTAAGATGGAAACCTAAACAAGGCATTGAGAATCTATCTTCTGAAAAAGCAGGAGAAATTCAGGGGAAGGACTTTAATCATGCAAGTCGTGATTTATATGAATCAATTGAGAATGGGGATTTTCCTGAATGGGATCTTTATGTGCAGGTACTCGATCCAATGGAAATGGATGAATATGATTTCGATCCCCTGGATGCAACAAAGGATTGGCCGGAAGATGACATTCCACCACAAATTGTCGGAACGATGATGTTGAATCGAAATCCTGAGAATGTCTTCGCGGAAACAGAATCAGTCGGTTTCAATCCCGGAGTGCTGGTGAATGGAATGTTGCCGTCAGAAGATAAATTATTACAAGGAAGACTTTTCTCCTATTCAGACACACAACGTTATCGAATCGGAGCCAATTACCTTCAGCTCCCTATCAACTGTCCATTCGCTCAGGTCGCGAATAATCAGAGGGACGGGCATATGCCAATCAAGCAGCAGAAGGGGTCTGTGAACTATGAGCCAAACAGCTTTGATGATACGCCGAAAGAGGTTGCTGGCTATACAGAAGTGCAGCAGCCGATGACTGGTGAAAGAGGGAGGCAGAAGATCCGTAAAACAGATGACTTCGGTCAAGCGGGAAGCATCTACCGAAGTTATCCTGATGAAGTGAAAGAACAGGTGGTGAAAAATATTTCTGCAGAGTTATCCACCATTGACGAAAGAATCGCCCTTAGAGCCATATGCAATTTCTTTCGGGCAGATGAAGAACTTGGAAAGAGGCTGGCGGATCGAATTGGTATGGATTTGTCTCCTTATTTGCAGCATATGTCATAAAATGAAAATGGAATGGAAGGGTACCAGACTCTTAATGAGGACTGGTGCTCTTTTTTTGGAAAGGATAGAGGAGTAAATGGGAGAGGTTTTTATATATGAACCGTTATGTTGACTTATCTACCGTTTAGGAAATTTATTAACCCTAAATCTGAATTTATCGACCGTATTTTCAATTTATCAACCGTAATTTCAGGATATCGACCATTCTACATAAATCGACAAAATCACCGGACTCCATTCGAAAATCCCCTATACCATAACAAAAAACCACTTCCCCAAAAAAGAAAGTGGCCCCCAAAACCCATCAAAATGAACTCCGCTCAATCCCATACTTCCGGATCCGGTACTGCAGATTCTGCCTGCTCATCCCGAGTGATTTCGCTGTTTTGGTGATATTGAACTCGTGGTACTTCAGTGCTTTCTGGATATAATAGGTTTCAGCTTCTTCCATGAAAAGCTCCAATGGCTTGATTTCTGTTCCTGATTGATAGAGAAACTCCGATTCATCCTGGTTTTGATGACCGATTGCTGCATGATGGATTCTCTGCCTGAAACCGAATGGAAGGTGGTTGAATCCGATTTCTTCTTCGAATCCCACCAGATTAAATGCCCCCTCGATGACGTGCTCAAGCTCACGGACATTTCCCGGCCAGTCATACTGTTGGAATATCTCCCACACTTCATCGGAAATCCCTTTGATGTTCATAGCAAAATGATGATTGAACTGATCGATGAAATAGTTCACAAGTTCCGGCATATCTTCTTTTCTCGAACGGAGAGAAGGGATGAAGACCGATACGATGCTCAGTCTATAATAAAGATCCTTCAAAAGGCGTCCCTCTGCAATGGCATCGATTGGATCTTCGTTCACTGTCGCCATCACCCGAACGTCAAATGGAAGGTCCGTCCCTTTCGAAAGGAAGTTTAATAGCTTCTCCTGAAGGGAAGGGGTTAATGAGTTGATTTCATCAAGCAGGAGTGTTCCGCCCTGGGCCTGCTGGAATAAAGACGGTCGGTGATCTTCAGAGGATTCCACTTCACCTTCAATGGTAAAGAGCATTTCTTCAAGCATATCGTCCCGCAAAGATGAACAGTTTTGCGTAATAAAAGGGTGGTTGGCACGGGCACTGTCATTATGAATACTTTGAGCGAACAATTCTTTTCCTGTTCCGATCTCCCCACAGATCAAAACCGGGGAAGAGGTCCTCGTCGCCTGTTTTCCGGTTTCTACAGCTACCTGTAGGCGGGGATGCTTGCCGATGATGCTGTCAAAGGTGAAAAAGCTGCTGGACTTTTTATGTACTTGATCTCTCATCACTTTTTCAAGCTTGGTGATGTCCCTGGCAATTTCAATGGCTCCGATCAGCACATCACCGTGAAAAATCGGAAAGGTGTCATTCATTGTCGTGATTTCAATTCCGTTCATATTGAAATATGTTTGCTTCACATTGAGAGTGGGTTCTTTTGTAGTTAGGACCTTCAGAAGGGTGCTTTCTTCCTCGGAGTGGAATTGGAAAACATCCAGCAAATTCTTATCCAGGACGTCTTCGATTTCCATCCCTTCAATTTCACGCATCTTTCGATTGTAGATGATGGTCCTTCCTGTCGAGTCGATGACATGAACGCCTGATTCCAGATGTTCGGCGACTTTCTCGTACATATACAACCGTTTTTCAAGTTCCAGCATACGGTCTCTCTCCTTTTCAAAGTCTTGGATTCTAATGGCAAATGTATTTGCTGATCTATAGTCACTTCAGGTTATATTTTCAAAAAGAATGGGATAATAGAAAATTTTAAAAAAACTCTTGAAAAACGCAACTATCTTTTGCATTATTATAAGTGTAAGGGTTTTCTAAATGCAAATATTTTTTGCATACCTGTTAATGTCCCTTGTCACTCCGGATTAAGTGTGGAAGTTGGAGAAGCCTGTTGATACAGGGGCTCTCTCCTTGTATATAAATATTGAATTGTTTTTACTACGTTAGGAGGAACCTATTATGGCAGTTAGTACTCATTCGATTATTGAACAAACAGAAAAGTATGGTGCGAAAAACTATCATCCCCTACCAATCGTCATCTCAGAAGCTGAGGGTGTTTGGGTGAAAGATCCTGAAGGAAATAAGTATATGGATATGCTAAGCGCTTATTCAGCAGTAAACCAGGGACATCGCCATCCAAAAATCATTCAGGCGTTAAAGGATCAGGCAGACCGTGTGACGTTAACATCCCGTGCATTCCATAATGACCAATTGGCCCCTTGGTATGAAAAGATTTGTAAACTGACAGGTAAAGACATGGCTCTTCCAATGAACACCGGTGCAGAGGCAGTGGAAACGGCAATCAAAACGGCTAGACGCTGGGCTTATGATGTGAAGGGTGTAGCTGAAAACAGTGCAGAAATCATCGCATGTAACGGTAACTTCCACGGAAGAACGATGACAGCTGTTTCCCTTTCTTCAGAAGAGGAATACAAGCGCGGCTTCGGCCCGATGCTTCCAGGGATCAACTTGATTCCTTACGGTGATCTGGAAGCGTTGAAAGAAGCGATCACTCCAAACACAGCAGCTTTCCTTATTGAGCCAATCCAGGGGGAAGCAGGAATCGTATTTCCTCCTAAAGGCTTCATGAAAGCGGCATATGAGCTATGTAAGGAAAACAATGTCCTATTCATTGCAGACGAAATCCAGGCAGGTCTAGCCCGTTCCGGTAAAATGTTTGCGTGTGAGTGGGAAGATGTGAATCCTGATATGTACATCCTAGGAAAAGCATTGGGTGGAGGAGTATTCCCGATTTCATGCGTTGTAGCAGACGAGGAAGTGCTCGGCGTATTCAACCCTGGCTCACACGGATCTACTTTCGGAGGAAATCCAATGGCATGTGCTGTTTCAGTTGCATCCCTGGATGTGTTGATCGACGAAGATCTCGCCGGCCGTTCCCTGCAAATGGGAGAATACTTTATGAGTAAACTTCGTGAGATAGATAATCCTATGATTAAGGAAGTTCGTGGCAGCGGTTTATTCATTGGTGTTGAGCTAAGTGAACCTGCTCGTAAATACTGTGAACAACTGAAAGAAGAAGGACTGCTTTGTAAAGAAACACATGACACAGTGATTCGTTTTGCTCCACCGCTTGTCATCTCACAAGAAGACTTGGATTGGGCAATTGAGAGAATCAAGAAAGTATTGTCTTGATACTAATTCGGGTAAGAAGATTTTTTTCTGAAATGGGTCAAAACACATAGGAAAATAAAAATTATTTCTTTCCCAAGTCAATGGTTTAAGATACGGTAATATGTTACAATTACAACGTTTCAGATCACATAATAAAGAGGCGAATGTTTACAATGGGAGAAAACCTTAATCTGTTTACTTCTACACAGCATGTCATTAATGATGCTTTATCGAAGCTTGGATATACGGAAGAAATGTATGAACTTCTGAAAGAGCCTATTCGTATGTTGACCGTCCGGATCCCTGTAAGAATGGACGATGGCAGTATCAAAGTATTTACGGGCTACCGTGCTCAGCATAACGACGCAGTCGGTCCAACAAAGGGTGGGGTACGATTCCATCCTGAAGTGGATGAAGAGGAAGTAAAGGCTTTATCTATGTGGATGAGTTTGAAATGCGGTATTGTGGATCTGCCATACGGTGGAGGAAAAGGCGGGATCATCTGTGACCCGAGAACGATGTCTTTCACTGAACTGGAGAAGCTGAGCCGTGGTTACGTTCGTGCCATTAGTCAGATTGTCGGTCCGACGAAGGATATCCCGGCACCTGATGTGTACACAAACTCTCAAATCATGGCATGGATGATGGATGAATACAGCCGTCTTCGTGAAAATGACTCACCAGGGTTCATTACTGGAAAACCGATTGTCCTTGGTGGTTCCCAAGGTCGTGAAAAGGCAACAGCTCAAGGTGTGACCATCTGTATTGAACAGGCAGCAAAGAAACGTGGCATCGATATTAAAGGTGCACGCGTCGTCATCCAAGGTTTTGGAAACGCCGGCAGTTTCTTAGCGAAATTCATGCATGATGCCGGTGCGAAGGTAATCGCCATTTCAGATGCTCATGGAGCCCTCCATGATCCGGCTGGCTTGGACATTGATTATCTGTTAGATCGTCGGGATAGCTTCGGTACTGTTACGACTTTATTTGAAAACACAATTTCGAATAAAGAATTATTGGAGCTCGAGTGTGACATTCTTGTGCCTGCAGCGATTTCAAACCAAATCACGGAAGAAAATGTCTATGACATTAAAGCATCCATTGTGGTAGAAGCTGCGAATGGTCCGACTACCTTCGAAGCAACACGAATTCTTTCTGAAAGAGGGATCCTCCTTGTTCCGGATGTACTTGCGAGTGCGGGAGGGGTAACGGTTTCTTATTTCGAATGGGTTCAGAACAATCAGGGGTATTACTGGACAGAAGAAGAAGTAAACGAGAAGCTTTATGCTAAACTTGTCGAAGCTTTCAACAATGTATACGAAACATCTCAGAATCGTCGAGTGAATATGCGACTAGCCGCATACATGGTCGGCGCACGCAAAATGGCTGAAGCCTCAAGATTTAGAGGTTGGGTGTAACGATCGCATGAATGAAAGAACGTATTCTCATTTTCCAATGAGATGCGTTCTTTTTTTAGTCTTAGAAGGAATTTATGTAAGAATGTAGAAATGGTTAAGAAGCGTTGAATTTGGGTAAAATCATTGAAATTGACAATGAAATGATTGTGATGCATGATATTTATGTTCTTGTGTTTAAACCATTAAACATTAAAGATTCGGAGGGGAAATATGTCTACTGAACTATTGATAGAAGAAGCTTCTTCTGAAGCGATTGAATCCAGTCTGCAAACGCATAAGAAATACTTCAAGTCCGGGGTGACCCGCCCCATTCAATACAGAAAAGATTTGTTAGAGAAATTTTCTACCGTTATTAAGGAACATGAAGCAGAAATCATCAATGCCCTTAAAAAAGATTTAAATAAGTCGGAGATGGAGACGTATGCGACGGAAATCGGCATCCTCCTCGAGGAAATCCGATTCGTGCTGAAGCATATCGATGAGTGGGCAGAACCCAAAAAAGTAAAGACGGCGAAAACACATATTGGTTCTAAAGCGTATACGGTACCGGAGCCCTACGGAGTCACATTGATCATCGCACCATGGAATTATCCGGTCCAGCTTGCATTGGCCCCGGTCATCGGAGCGATTGCAGCAGGAAATACAGCGATCATTAAACCGTCGGAGCTCACACCTACCACCTCTGCACTACTGGCTCAAATGATCAACACACACTTTGATCCAAGACAGCTTTTTGTCATTGAGGGAGGAGTGGAGACGACACAAAACCTTCTGAAGCAACCGTTTGATTATATCTTTTTCACAGGAAGTGTGCCGGTCGGGAAAGTGGTCATGGAGGCAGCCGCAAAGCAGTTGATCCCCGTAACCCTCGAATTGGGTGGAAAAAGCCCCTGTATCGTGGACGAAACGGCGGATATCCCCCTAGCCGCAAAGCGGATCGCTTTCGGGAAAGTGACGAACGCCGGGCAAACCTGTATTGCACCGGACTACCTATTTATCCATAGTAGCAAGAAAGATGAGTTCATCACTGAATTTAAGAAAACCGTGATTGAATTCTATGGGACGGAACCATTGAAGAGTGATAAGTTCGGGCGAATTGTAAACGAACGGCATTACAATCGTTTAACAAGCTATTTGGAAGATGGGGAAATCCTTTTGGGAGGGAATGTGGATCCTGTCGGTTTGAAAATCGAACCTACGTTAATGAAGCCAAGAGATTTCTCGGTAGCGGTGATGCAGGATGAGATATTCGGTCCTGTCTTTCCTGTCATTGAGTATGACGATCTGGAAGAAGTCATCGACTTTGTGACAGAGCGTCCGAAACCCCTTGCCCTTTATCTATTCACGAGCAATCCCATAACTGAAGAGAGGATCAACGGATCGATCTCCTTTGGTGGAGGGTGCGTGAATGATACACTTATGCATATCGTCACACCTTACCTTCCTTTTGGAGGGGTAGGCGAAAGCGGAATCGGGAATTATCACGGAGAATCAAGTTTTTCAACCTTCTCCCATTATAAGAGCATTTTGAAGCAGACGACGAAATTCGATATGAGCTTCCGTTATCCAAGTGGAAGATTCGGTATGCAGATCATCAAAAAGTTGTTGAAATAGAAAAGGTGACCCGGGATGGGTCACCTTTATTTGTTGAGGTGCTTTTTATCTTGTTGGTTCTGTATGTGGTTCTCTTTCAAGCTCTTCCGTCGGTTTGAATAACAAACCAAGGTTGATGAGGCCGGCGATTCCGACTAAACCGTAAACGATCCGGGATAAAGCTGCACCTTGTCCACCGAATATCGCTGCGACAAGATCGAATTGAAAGAAACCGATAAGTCCCCAGTTGACAGCCCCGATGATGGTAAGAACCAATGCAATACGTTGAATTCCACTCATGTTGTTTTCCTCCTATTTTCAATGGCTCATTTATAAGTTTCCCCTTCCGTCCATTCCTATTCAATGTGCCCATAGTAAAATTTCCTTGTGCAAGTTCTTTGCAATTTGGGGATGATATATTCGATAATAGAAAATGTGTTGAAAACATTTTGGGTTACGAAACAAGTGGACCCTTATTAATACAAGGAGGTAACAAGCAATGAATGAATTTACTTTTTATAATCCGACTAAATTAATTTTTGGTAAAGGACAAGTAGAGCAGTTGAAAGAATTGGTACCTCAATATGGTAAAAAGGTGCTCGTCGTTTACGGTGGTGGAAGCATCAAACGTAATGGTCTTTATGACCAGGTCATGTCTCTTCTCAACGAAATTGACAGTGAAGTATTCGAGCTATCAGGTGTAGAACCGAACCCGCGTCTTTCTACAGTTAGACGTGGTGTGGAGATGGCCAAAGAAAATAATATCGATTTCATTTTAGCCGTTGGAGGCGGAAGTGTCATCGATTGTACGAAAGCCATCGCTGCCGGTGCAAAGTATGAAGGAGATGCGTGGGATCTTGTGACGAAGAAGGCTTTTGCCAAAGAAGCACTTCCGTTCGGAACGGTTCTTACCCTTGCGGCGACGGGTTCTGAAATGAATGCCGGGTCGGTTATCACAAACTGGGAAACAAACGAGAAATATGGCTGGGGCAGCCCTGTGACATTCCCTCAGTTCTCCATCCTGGATCCTGAAAATACGTTCACTGTACCAAAGGATCATACAATCTACGGAATGGTCGATATGATGAGTCACGTGTTTGAACAGTATTTCAATAATGCTACAAACACACCGCTTCAGGACCGTATGTGTGAATCTGTCTTGAATACTGTTATTGAAACGGCACCAAAGCTGATTGAGGATCTTGAAAACTATGAGCTACGTGAAACAATCCTTTACTCCGGTACAATTGCCCTTAATGGGATGCTTCAAATGGGCTACAATGGTGACTGGGCAAGTCATAACATCGAGCATGCCGTGTCAGCCGTATATGACATCCCGCATGCCGGTGGACTTGCGATCATCTTCCCTAACTGGATGAAGCATAACCTGAAAGTGAATCCTTCACGTTTTGCCCAACTGGCAGTGAGAGTATTCAATGTAGATTCAGCAGGTAAATCAGAAGAGGAAGTGGCGCTTGAAGGAATCGAGAAGCTTCGTGAATTCTGGTCTAGCTTCGGTGCTCCATCACGCTTAGCGGATTATGATATTGACGACAGTCAATTAGATCTTATGGCCGACAAAGCAATGGCAAACGGCGAATTCGGTAACTTCAATAAATTGAACAAAGAAGACGTTCTTGCGATCTTAAGAGCATCACTATAAGAAATTGGGGAGGGACGGACCTTTTGAGGTCCGTCCTTTTTTTTGATGGGGTTTCAGTTCTAGAAAATAAAGTTAAATGGCTGGTTTTTGAGCGATTTCGGCTTAATTATCTTGTGGATTGGCTGGAATACTTCTCTTTTTAGCTGGAAAAAGTGGAGAATCGGCCGGATTTTCAAGTAAGGCAAGCAGAATCCCCATTTTTCTATTGTAGAATCCTTCAACAGGCGGTTTTCTTGTTAGTAAATAGGGGAATATAAGCGGGTGAGAACCGTCATGAATAAAAATTTTTCATGCACGCGCTTACATAAAGGGAGCTTTCTTGATTCTCAGGTCAGCTTTCGATAAAGTGAAATAGAAGAAAATAATTTAATCGGAGGATGGTTATGACACACATTCGTTTTGATTATTCAAAAGCGTTATCGTTTTTTGGAGAACATGAACTTACATACTTAAGTGATGCCGTTAAGGTTGCTCATCATTCATTACATGAACAAACAGGTGCAGGGAGTGACTTCTTGGGCTGGATTGACCTGCCAGTTGATTATGACAAAGAAGAATTTTCACGCATTCAGAAGTCAGCCGAGAAAATTAAGAGTGATTCCGACATTCTGTTGGTAATCGGAATCGGCGGATCTTACCTGGGAGCACGTGCAGCGATCGAAATGCTGAACCACAGCTTCTACAATGCCCTTCCGAAAGAGAAGCGTTCCACTCCTCAAGTGTTGTTCGTGGGACAAAACATCAGCTCCACTTATATGAGAGACTTGATGGATCTTCTGGATGGAAAAGACTTCTCCATTAATGTCATCTCAAAATCAGGTACAACGACAGAGCCGGCACTTGCATTCCGTATCTTCCGCAATATGCTTGAAGACAAGTACGGAGTGGAAGAGGCCCGTAAACGTATTTATGCCACAACGGATAAATCGAAGGGTGCCCTGAAAACATTGGCAACGGACGAAGGCTATGAAACATTTGTTGTTCCTGATGACATCGGAGGACGCTATTCGGTTCTGACTGCAGTAGGATTGCTTCCCATTGCCGTAAGCGGTGTAGAAATAGAGACGATGATGAACGGTGCTGCTCAGGCACGTGAAGATTTCGGAAAATCGGAACTGACTGAGAATCCTGCATACCAATACGCTGCGGTTCGTAACGCACTTTACAACAAAGGAAAAACAATCGAAATGCTCATTAACTATGAGCCTGGATTACAGTACTTTGCTGAATGGTGGAAGCAGCTGTTCGGGGAAAGTGAAGGGAAAGACCAAAAAGGGATTTATCCTTCCTCAGCAAACTTCTCTACGGATCTTCATTCTCTTGGTCAATATGTTCAGGAAGGCCGTCGTGATATTTTCGAAACGGTCATCAAGGTGTCAGAGCCCCGTCATGAGCTTAAAATCGAGAAAGCGGACAGTGACCTGGATGGCTTGAACTATTTGGCAGGTGAAACAGTGGATTTCGTGAACAATAAAGCGTTCGAAGGTACATTGCTTGCCCATACAGATGGTGGAGTCCCTAACCTGATCGTAGAGATTCCTGCTATGGATGCATACACATTCGGTTACCTCGTGTACTTCTTCGAGAAAGCATGTGCTATGAGCGGATATCTTCTAGGGGTGAATCCATTTGATCAGCCGGGAGTGGAAGCATATAAAGTGAATATGTTTGCCCTTCTTGGAAAACCTGGCTTTGAAGAGAAGAAAGCTGAACTTGAAAAACGCCTTAAATAATATAAAAAGAGCACCGAGTGGAAACTCGGTGCTCTTTTTACATTTTTCTTTCCCTTTAGGAGAAACTATCCCTAAAAGAAAGGGGATGCATCCATGTGATTGAGCTTTCATCGACTATCGAAGGAAAACATTATCAACTGTATAAGCTTGAACAGCTATTAAAGCCGCTTGGATATTCGATCGGCGGAAATTGGGATTATGATCACGGTTATTTTGATTATAAAATTGATGACGAGGTTGGATATCAATTTTTAAGAGTGCCGTTTACCTCAGTTGACGGGCAATTGGATTCAAGAGGGGCTACGGTTGAATTCGGAAAACCGTTCCTACTCTCCCATAAGTATCAGGTTGGTTTAGACGATTTTGCGTCAACAGGAAGCTTCTCGGGCTCTGTCAATCAATTCTCGGAACCGCAGGATCCAGATGCGAGCTTTCCTGAAGAATACATTTCTGTAGGAAAGGAACTTGTAAAAGAACTTGAAAATACGTTGTTTTCTAGTTAGAAATCACAAGCAGTTCGTCTGATTGTTCAACGATTGTCGTTAAAGGAGGATTCACAGTTGTGTTTTCTCCTTTTTTTATGCCTAAAAGGATGACGTTGTTCTTGAGAAGATGTCCACTAAGAGAATGGAAATTTTCATTGATGTACTCTTCTGCAACAGGAACCAGCTTCAGATTATTTCCTTTAAGGTGATTCAACAGCTTTAAGATCGTTTTAGACATACCTTGAGAAATGATGCTGTTCATCATTACATAGCTTGTCTGCATATTCGTCTGAATGACTTCATCGGCCCCTGCCCGCTTCGCATTCGCGACCTGATCTTTCTGAAGAATCTCGACCACTGTATACAATTCCGGGTGGTTCCCTTTAATGGCAAGAAGCGTCAAGACGGAATTCATATCCGACGTGATTTCATCTTTATTTTGATCGGCTGTAATAACGGCTATCGATGCTTCCTGCAAATTGACTTTCTTCAGGATCGCATCCTTGAAAGGGGTTCCCTTTACAAAGTGAATATGATGATTGTTATAAGGGTTCTTCTGGAGGGTTTCATCGACCAAAATGATATCACAACCTGACTGAAGGGAGGTAAGCTGATTGATCACTTCCCGTGCACGCTCATTCCAGCCTACAATCACGACATGTTCTTTTCCTTTGAACGTGGCCTTTCCTTCCAGGTAGGCATTTTGTGTCATGACGGTTTCCGCTGCCAGAGTGACAAAATAGGTGGAAAGAAAGCCTGCACCAACCAGGATAAGCACAATCCCGAGAAGTCTTCCTTCTAATGTTAATGGAACAAAATCGCCATATCCTACTGTGGATGTAGTAATGATCGCCCACCAGATGCCGTCGAATAATGAGGGAAAGGTGTCAGGCTCTATGAAATGAATGATGGTACCAAATGAAAGCATCAGCGTTATGGCGATCATGAATATCCGAATAACTAAGGGCCAGCGCAAGAACCCGTGAAACAATTGCTGTACCATTCTACCAGCTCCTTTTTCATCTGCACTGACCATTATTTCCTTTTCAGGTTCGTCTCATAACTACTCCAGCCATTCTTTCTTTAATAAACTGTACATATACGCATCATACGCATGGTCACCTTGAAGAATATAGTCCCTCAGCAAGCCTTCCTGCTTGAAACCAAGCTTTTCCACCACTCGCGAAGACGCCTTATTATAAGGGACGATCACCGCTCCGATGCGATTCATTCCTTTATCCATAAACAGATAGTTAAGTAAAGGAGAGAGTGCCTCACCCATGATTCCTTTTCCCCACTGATCAGGGATCAGATCGTAGCCTATCTCGCACCGCTTATAAGCCTTGGAAATGCCGTGAAAACCGCATGTCCCGATCATCTTATCTGTTTGTTTCTCCACAATGGCAAAGCGCATGGGTCCGCCTAAATCCAACTGCTTTTCATAATTCTCCACCATGCTGACGACAACGTCTTTGGATTGAATCGGGCTCATCCCGAAGTACTTCAGAACGTCGTCGGAAGTATAGAGTTCATAAAGGAAATCGACATTTTCCATGGTGATTTGTCTCAGTACCAATCTTTCTGTTTCAAATAATGGATATTTTTCCAAATATATCAACCCCTTGTAAAGGAAAGTATACCATGGAATATCTACAGGGGAACAAGAAAGTTTCATGGTATCCCTGACATCGTTTATGAGCCTACCTAAATCTTAAAATCGCTGAACTAGACATAAAAAAGCCCCTGTCTATCAGACAGAGGTGGAAAAATCTTTATACCTGCAAATTGTGTTTACGGTCTATCTTTCTTTGAAGATCATCCACATGAATGAGAAGTGAAGGATCCAATCCAGAGATGGATGATTGACCAGATAGGGCGAGGGTCAGATCAAGATCTGCCATGACATTCCGGATCACTTCCTTGACTCCTTCCTCACCGGCCAGGGTCAGTCCGTACATATAAGGTCTTCCTAACAGAACCGAACTTGCTCCAAGGGCCAATGCTTTCACGACATCGGCTCCCCGCCGGATTCCACTGTCGAATAATACAGGTATCTTTCCGTTCACAGCGTTAGAAATAAGCGGCAACGAGTCCAAGGCACCAATTGCTCCGTCCACCTGTCTTCCGCCATGATTGGACACAATGATTCCATCGATTCCATGATCGACGGCGAGTTTTGCGTCTTCAGGATGTAAAATGCCTTTAAGGAGGATCGGAAGGGTTGTGTGTTCTCTCAAAAAGCTTAAATCAGCCCAGGTCAGACGGGCATTTCCGAACACTTTGGCCCAAAGGAGGGCGGCTGCCTTCGGATCGGATTCGG
Source organism: Rossellomorea aquimaris (assembly GCF_020172085.1). Taxonomy (GTDB): domain Bacteria; phylum Bacillota; class Bacilli; order Bacillales; family Bacillaceae_B; genus Rossellomorea; species Rossellomorea aquimaris_E. Next base: position 22,715 of record NZ_JAIVAT010000011.1, on the reverse strand, counting down.
GTGGATGTTTTAACCTTGAGCGAAAAACAGGATCGCTTACGTAATTACCGACTCCTTCCCCGGATAAGAAAGGAAGATACGTGTTTTCAAGATCTGATTCCCGCCAGGCCATCATAGGGGCGTCCAAGGTTACGACGATTGCAGAATATCCGGACGCTTCCGCCCTCCCAAGCATGCTGGCTGCAATCTCCGGGTCGCTGCTCCAATAAAGCTGGAACCATCTTGGGGCATCACCCATGACAGCAGCGATTTCTTCTAAAGAATAGGTAGAGGCGGAGCTTGCAATGAACGGGACATTCATGGAAGCTGCCGCGCGTGCAGAGGCCAACTCCCCTTCAGAATGAACGATGGATTGCACTCCGATCGGGGCAAGCATAAGGGGAGAAGAGTAGGTTTCTCCAAATAACGTCACTTCAAGGTCACGCTGCTCCACATTATTCAGCATCCGAGGAACAATCTGCCAACGGTCGAGGCTATCCCTGTTGGCACGCATCGTCTCTTCGCCGCCGGCACCTCCCGCAACATAATAATAAGGACCGTCTGCAAGTTTTTCCCGTGCCCGTTGTTCAAGCTCTTCAAACCGGAAGGGGATGGAGGGACGGACCTTCCCCTGATAGATTTCATTTTGGACTTTGTTTCCATATTGGCGCATGTATTCGTCTCCTTTCTATCATGCCGAAGGGGTGCTAATAGAAAAAGGAAGCGTATGTCATCGGCGGGGCTATCCTTTTATATGAAAATCGTACCGTCAATAGACAGAATAGTCAATCTATTTACGAAAGAAAGAGACCGACCACGTAGACCGGACTCCTTCGTTTATATCCCAACCTGCTCTTCAATCGCATCCAGCTTTTTATCAAGCTCATCAGAAACGGTCTTCACTTCTTCGTGTTTCTCTGATTCAAGGTCCGCCAGATAGTTTCTTATTTTCTCCTGACGATCATCTAAGAGAGAAGAGATGGCAGAGCGTTTCTCTGAATCAATGAGTGAATCCTTTTCAAGCTGATTGAGTGTTTGGGATAATCGATTGTCTTCATTTTGCAGCATGGACTGATAAGTGGAGACAATCCCCCTCAAGGCATAATAATGGTCGACTGTGGTCCACACATTATCACTGAACCGATTGACCGCCCACCATCTCCACGTGTTTTTATTGATCGCTTCTTTCCATACATTTTCAATCTCGGAAAGTTGTTGTTTCGTTTTCACGGACGAGTATTCTCCACCTCCGGTTTCTGCAACTCTCTTCAATTGTTCATCGGCTTCTGTGTCCACATCAAATCCGATGATATTGATTTTGACATTGGTATTGTCCTCTTTCACTTTTTGAGCTGCCGCAACCGGATTGCCATCGCAAGTTTCGATCCCATCGCTCACAACGTAGATGAAGTTCTCCGTATTTTCGTCACTTTGGGAAGACAGTTGTTCGTTGGCTAATTCGATACTTGATGCCAGCGGGGTCCATCCCTTTGGATCAAATTTATTCAATGAATCTGAAAAGGCCGAAACGTCATATGGTTGAAGAGGGTAGAATGATTCGACGGCTTTACAGGACATCTCTTTGTCTGCATCGCTTCCGGTCCCCTTGTGTCCGAACGCGATGAGGGAAACATTCACGGAATCCGGAAGTTCCTCTGCAAGACGAGCCAGGCTTTCCTTGGTAAGGGACATCTTGCTTTCACCGTCCACCTTGGCCTTCATGCTCCCGCTCGAATCAATCAAAAAGGCCACATTGACCTTCTTGTCTTGTTTCTGAGTGATTTCATCCATCTCGATATCCTGCAGGAGCCGGCCATCGGGCAATTTCAGTTCATCGTAGACGACTTCATAATTTTCAAGTTCAGAGGCAATGTCCCGGTATCCTGTTTGAAGGCTGGAGAGGATGGAGTGTGCCCACTCTTTTTCATTCCACTGTTCGGTTTCTTTCGAGTCGACACTATCTATATAGTGGTCGATGGCGCTACCTGTAGCTGCTTTATACTCTTTGGGATTTTTGGACCAACTTTGTTTCTTTATGTATTTTTGATAGAGTTCACCAGGGTCTGCGCTGATCCACTCTTCAGGGGTGATGCTTGATATATCCACTTCTTTAGAGACTGTAGTGGTTTCTTCCGGATGATTGGCTTCTTTGTCCTTTGAAGAGGCATGTTCTGAATCTTCCTGACATCCCGTTAATAGAATAAAAAGGGATGTACATAGTAAAAATGGTTTAAGGCTTTTCATTTCATGCTCCTTTTTCGTTTGTATTTTTATCCATAAATTTACTTTTATTTACTACCCGTTGGTTTGTGACCATAAACCAATCATTTGTTTAAGTGACCGTTGGTGAACGTCCTGTTTTTCGTACCCAATAAAAAAAGCGTCCTTATAAATAATAAGGACGCCTTTTTACGGTATGGAGCATAGCGGGATCGAACCGCTGACCTTTTGGCTGCCAGCCAAACGCTCTCCCAGCTGAGCTAATGCCCCGTGAATCGGTCAAGATTTATTATAAGGAAAATTCATGCTATTCGTCAATGTTTTTTTGAAATATTATTTGTTTTCGTTAGAAATTCTTTCACCTGGCCAAGTCGGATTCTTCCATGAAGGGTAAAAGGTGAGGCAATGATAGATTTCGTCCGCTCCTGTCACGGACTGACAAATAAACTAGAGTGACAAACATACATTTTACTAGATTTAGGTGATAAACCAGTCCATCTGTTTAAGGGTGAATATACATATAGGGAATAGGACATGCAGAGGAAACGGTGTATGTCATCTTTTTAGAAAGGAGGATAAATATGTCTTTCACGATCGGAATGACGATTTTTGTATTCGTGATGACGATGGTAGTGATTTTTTTGAGGCCGGGCGGGATGAATGAGGCGTGGCCAGCCTCAATAGGGGCGTTGATCATCTTTTTTATGGGGACGGTATCCCTTACTGACGTTGCAGATATCATTGATAAGATAGGGGGGGCATCCATTACCATCATGGCAACCATTGTCATGGCGGTCATATTAGAAAGCTTCGGGTTCTTTCATTGGGTAGCTGCCAGGATGGTGATATTGTCTAAACACTCAGGATATCGCTTATATTGGTACATTCAATTGCTTTGTTTCACCATGACTCTCTTATTCAATAACGATGGAAGTATCCTTATTACAACCCCTATCTTGATATTGCTCCTGAAAAACCTTCGATTAAAACCACATGAAATGATCCCGTATCTATTGAGTGGAGCACTCATTGCCACCGCATCAAGTGCACCGATTGGAGTAAGTAATATCGTGAACTTGATTGCACTTGAGATTGTTCACATGTCCCTCTATATGCATACCGCCATGATGTTTGTACCCGCAACATTGGGGTTGGTGTTCATGTCAGCGCTGATGTTCATCGTAGTGAAGAATAAACTACCGAGAACATTGCCGCAAACCACCTATGATGTGGAAGAACGTTTTTTCACAAAGAATTTCCATCCGCTGAAAGGGACGATTTCAGTGGAAACAAAGAAAAAACGAACAGCATTCATGTTGAAAGTGCTCCTGTTTGTCTTCATCATGCGCGTTCTCCTTTTCGTCGCTTCCTTCCTTGCCATTCCAATAGAATTGGTAGCCGTACTGGGATCCATCGTATTACTGCTATGGAGATGGTACCATTTAGGCACGAACCCATTGGATATTTTGAAAAAAACACCGTGGCATATACTGATATTTGCTTTTTCCATGTATGTCATCATATATGGATTGCATAATGCGGGTCTGACGGAGATGCTGGTTTCGTTTTGTGAGCCGATTGTCAACCAGGGGCTGATGCAGGCAAGCTTTATGATGGGGGGATTAGTTTCCATTCTTTCAAATCTATTTAATAATCATCCCGCTCTTATGGTTGGAACGATTACGTTGACGGAAATGGGGTTGGACCCCGTAACCCTCAAGACTATTTATTTGGCCAATGTCATTGGAAGTGACATCGGTTCCTTGCTTTTACCGATTGGAACCCTGGCCTCGCTTATATGGATGCATATATTGAGACAGCATAACATTAAAGTAAACTGGAAGGATTACTTCAGCGTTTCCTTAATCGTCATCCCTGCAGCAACGGTCGTATCATTATTCTTCTTATTTTATTGGGTACAGATGGTATTTGCATAATAATAAAAGCGGTAAACAATGTATTGTTCACCGCTTTTCGTGTTCCATCTTCATTTTGCATTCTTACACTTTCATTTATTCAACTGTTTTAAATCCTCCACCAATGTCAAAGCTTCTTCATCGGCAATCACGGTCACATTCGGATGGCGGTTTAAGATAGAAGCAGGAAAGTCCTCTGAGACTTCACCTTCCATTAATTTCTTCAATGCCTCTTGCTTAGCCTGACCAGAGATGAGGAGGAGGATTTCTTTACTTTTCAAGATCGTTGCAATCCCCATCGTAATGGCATGTGTCGGGACTTCATCAGTGGAATCGAAGTAACGGGCGTTGGCTTCACGAGTGGATTGAGCAAGTTCGACAATATGAGTCTCTGAATCAAAAGAGGTACCCGGTTCATTAAACCCGATATGACCATTACTCCCAATTCCCAGTACTTGAAGATCGATTCCGCCACAGGATTCAATCATGTGATCATACGCTTTGCATTCCCCGACAAGATCGACGGCTTTTCCTGAAGGAATATGGGTGTTTTCGGATCTTATATTGATATGATTGAATAAATTTTCCTTCATGTAATGGCAGTAACTGTTTGGTTGATCGCCGGATAGTCCGATATATTCGTCCAGATTGAAGGAGGAAACATGCTGATAAGATGTATTATTTTCCTTATGGTCCTGGATCAATGCTTCATACAGCCCTTGGGGTGTACCGCCTGTGGCTAATCCCAGGGTCAATTTATCGGATTTTTTGATGTTGGATAATAGATAGTCCGCAGCGACTTGACTCATTTCATGGTAGTCTTTCACTTCAATTAGTTTCATGAGTATCATCCTCTCGAATATAGGCAAATTTCCCTTTACATAGCGTTGTGTAAACGTCTTTGTTTTCGTCTAATATAACGATGTCTGCATCTTTCTGGAGGGCGAGACTTCCTTTCCGGTCAAAGACATTTAATTGTTTGGCCGGATTTTCAGAGGTCATTTTTATCGCACTGGTCATATCACTTGAGGTGAAATCCTGAATGTTCATGAATGCATCTTTCATTTTCAGGACACTTCCTGCCAAAGTGTTCTCATCCAATAACGCCTTTCCGTCCTTAACGGTCACCGTTTGTCCTCCAAGATCATACTGACCATTCTTCAAGCATTTCGCTCTCATGGAATCCGTGATGAGGATCAGCCGTTCATCTGATATCTGATTATATGCCAGCTGAATGACTTCCGGACGAACGTGGATGCCATCAGAAATCAACTCCACCATCAATTCCTTTCGTAAGAAGGAGGCGCCGACTATCCCTGGCTCACGATGATGAAGGCCGGTCATTTGATTGAACAGATGGGTCACATGGGATAAGCCGGCATCAATTGCCTCCCCGACCTCATCGAAGGAAGCGCTGGAATGCCCCACAGATGAGATGATGCCATGCTCTTTTAAATAACGGATCAATTCGTAGTCATGATCAAGCTCGGGTGCGAGAGTGACTACTTTTATTTGGTCTTCGGCAAGAGTCTGCCAGTGTTTGAATGTAGCGACACACGGCTTTCGGATTTGGCTGAGAGGCTGTGCCCCTGCCTTGTCCGGATTGATGAAGGGACCTTCTAAATGGAGGCCGAGTATTTCTGCATGACCTGCTCTTTGATGCTTTAAAATATAGTCTGCTGTAGCCTTCAAAGCCTTTTCAATGGCATCGGATCCTTCTGTCATGGTCGTTGCAAGAAAGCTTGTGGTCCCTTCTTTCGGAAGTGTCCCTGTCATCGTATCAAGGGCTTCCTGGGTCGCATCCATAGTGTCCGCACCGTTTACACCATGGATATGAATATCTATCATTCCCGGGACAACACTATACCCATTGGGAACAGTCAACACATGATACGATTTTGAGTCGGTTAGCTGGGAACGGGTTCCCATTTCGGTGATGATTCCATTCTCTATTTTCATAAAACCATATTCATAAACTTGATTTTCTGCATAGATGTTTCCACCTAGAATAAGCAGCTTCTCTTTATTTATGGTCATTGATATCACTCCTCGAGTACTCTACACCTATACAATACCACCATAAAGTATAGATGTCTATACCAGTTGGGTGTGGACTGTGAATATTTTAATGGGAGACAAGAGAGAGCCCATATAAATAAAATTAAATTCATAAAATTGGTATAGACATCTATTCCTTTTTAATGATATGATTCTGCCTAAGCGCTTTCATTTGAAACAAAAGGAGAGAATGATATGTTAGGTTTTTTACAACGAATCGGTAAATCGCTCATGCTTCCAATCGCGGTTCTTCCGGCAGCGGCACTATTGCTCCGCTTAGGACAGGATGATCTGTTAGGGATCGCTTTCATGTCCGAAGCAGGAGATGCTATATTTAAAAACTTGGCTTTAATCTTTGCCATTGGGGTGGCGATTGGATTTTCGAAAGATGGTAATGGTACAGCCGGATTGGCTGGTGCGATTGGTTATCTCGTCTTAACAGGCGGACTGAAGGCACTGGACCCAGATGCCAACATGGCGATTTTCGGAGGGATTATATCGGGGGTTGTGGCTGGACTATTATACAACCGCTTCAATGATATTAAACTTCCGGCATGGCTCGGTTTCTTCGGAGGCAGACGTTTCGTTCCGATTGTGACGGCTGCATCCATGGTCGTCCTTGCAGGTATATTTGGGATTGTCTGGCCGCCGATCCAGAGCGGGATCAATTCTATCGGTGAATGGATCATCGGTGCCGGAGCAACGGGTGTAGGTGTATTTGGTTTATTAAACCGTCTCCTCATCCCGGTTGGTTTGCACCACGTATTGAATACATTGGTTTGGTTTGAATTTGGGACATTTAAAGATGCAGCAGGAGAAATCGTGAAGGGGGATATCCCTCGCTTCTTCGCAGGGGATCCAACAGCCGGGTCGTTCCAAACAGGATTCTTCCCCATTATGATGTTCGGTCTTCCGGCAGCTTGCCTGGCCATGATCGTAACAGCTAAAAAGCACATGCGTGCAAATGTAGCGGGAATGTTGATCGGATTAGCTCTTACTTCTTTCTTAACAGGGATCACAGAGCCGATTGAATTCAGCTTCATGTTCTTATCGCCCGTACTTTATGGGATTCATGCAGTACTGACAGCGAGCTCGATGGTCATCACTTACGTACTTGGCATTCACCATGGCTTTGGTTTCTCTGCGGGTGCCTTTGACTACATTCTGAATTTCAGTATCGGTCAAAAACCGTTGCTATTATTAGGAGTAGGATTACTTTATGGAATCATCTACTTCCTCTTATTCTCCTTCTTGATCAAGAAGTTCAACCTGAAGACTCCGGGTCGTGAAGATGAGGAAGAAGTGGTCGTAGCAGATCAGGGTTCAAACGGTAACAGTAAATACGAAGTGATGGCTGCTCATTTCATGCAAGACCTGGGTGGTAAAGATAACCTTGCGGCGATCGATAATTGTGCCACACGATTACGTTTGCAAATCCATGATGTCACTCTGATAGACGAAAAAGCCTTGAAAGCTCATGGGGCGAAAGGTGTGATGAAGGTGAATGATAAAAATCTTCAAGTCATCGTAGGGACCGATGTAGAATTCGTCGCTGACGAATTGAGAAAGTTGTATTAAATGGAGCAGGCTTAATACTCTTAAATGAACCGTCGGCACGATTCTGATAGCCCCGGAGAATTGTCTGTTATTAACATCGTGATTATAATAAAATAGAACATAGATCCGTTAGATTGAAAGGAGAAACGTTCGTGGTTAATAAAAATTCTCCTCTTCCTTTGTATTATCAGTTAGAAGAACATCTTAAACACTTAATACAGTTTGAAGAGCTAAAACCAGGGGATGCCCTTCCTTCTGAGAGGGAGCTTGCCGAATCGTTTAAAATCAGCCGGATGACCGTGAGACAGGCGATCACCAATCTGGTGAATAAAAATGTACTATACCGAGAAAAAGGGCGTGGAACATTCGTCTCCCACCGGAAGATCGAACAAAGCTTGCAAGGATTGACAAGCTTCAGCGAAGACATGAAGAGCCGGGGGATGGAACCTGGTAATAAATTGCTGCATTTCGAAATCTCTCCTGCAGGAGATGATATCCAGGAACTTCTTTCATTGGAGGAAGAAGAACTTGTGTATACAATGAAGCGTATCCGACTGGCAAATGGTGAGCCGATGGCACTGGAAACGAGTTATATCCCGGTGAAACTCCTACCAGGACTGAATCAGGAAATATTGGAGAGATCCCTGTATCACTATATAGAAAGTGAACTGAACCTTCACATCAGCCATGCCACTCAATCGGTGGAAGCGGCGATCGTGTCTGAAGCAGATACGAAGCATCTGAAGGTGAAGAGCGGAGAGCCGGTGCTCTTCATTCAACGGGATTCATTCCTGGAAGACGGTACTCCTTTTGAGTTGGTGCGATCCATTTATAGAGCAGACAAATATAAGTTTAAAATCAATTTGGACAGACTGTAAAAAAAGAGCAGGGGCCCCGCTTCATAAGGGTTCCTGCTCTTTTGTATCTTATAGTCCTTTTGTTAACAGGGGTATCCGCCTGCTGTACTTCTCAATCAATCCTTCGTTATGATCGTTTGAACCATCCACGTTTCCGCTGATGAAGATAGGCGGCTCAAAACCTTCTTCAACCATATGTTCAATGGCCCCGGCCATAACGCTGTTCAAAATCGCAGCCCCGACGACGGTCGAGGAAGGGGAGAATGGAACAGACACCCGTTCGTCGGTCAGGACAGCATCTCCTACGACCGAGTGATTGTTAATGGCAAGATCCACTACTTCACTTAAAAATTTTCCGCTTTGATGTCTGGATGTTTCATTCTCAACGTAGTCAAAGGAACTGATGGACACAACATAAGCTCCCGTCTCTTTTGCGAGAAGGGCAACCTCGATGGGAACGGGATTTTTCCCGGAAGTGGAGATGACAATCACTACATCTTGGTTCTGAATATCCTGCCCATTCATGAAATCGGCCGCATATCCTTCCGATTTTTCTAGTTGGGAAGAACGTACGGCTCCTTCATGTAGCATGAGGGGCTCGACTAAAATGGGGTTGATGGGAACCAGTCCCCCCGCCCTGTAGAATACTTCTTCAGAAAGGATGTGAGAATGACCGCATCCGAAGAGATGGATGATGCCATCTTGTTGAATACAGGAAGAGATTTTTTGAGCAAGTCTAGCTATTTTATCAGCTTCGGTTGTTTGAACAGCTTGCAGCTTTTCCTGGATTTTTTCAAAGTAGGTTGTAATCATGTTCTTCCCACTTTCCTTTTTTCTTTCAGCATAACATATTGATCATGAAATGTTTCACTCAGGTCCACTACCTGCTTCGTAATGTTTGTTATAGTGTAAGTACAACATTATGAAACAGGGAGGAACTTGATATGAAACAAGGTATCATAACGCTTGGAGAAGCCCTGATAGACTTCATCCCAATGGATGAACAAAATACAGTCTACCAAAAAAGTCCAGGTGGAGCTCCTGCCAATGTGGCTGTTGGGCTGGCTCGTTTAGGCATGAAATCAACCTTTTTAGGGAAAGTAGGAGAGGATGTATTAGGGAGATTCCTACAGGAAACGCTTAAAGGTCATAGAGTAAGAATCAATCAAATGCATTTGACACCTGATGTTCGAACCGGTGTGGTATTGGTAACGAATGGGGAAGATGGGGAACGAAGCTTCGAATTTTATATCGATCCCAGTGCAGACAGGTTTCTCCTGGTGGATGATATAGATGAAGAAGATCTCATTTCTCATAAAATCCTGCACTTTGGTTCCATTTCCATGATCAGTTCGCCTGCCAGGGAAGCGACGCAATATGCGGTGAAAATAGCGAAAGAGAATGGGTTACTTATATCGTATGATCCGAATCTACGGCTGGGATTATGGGATTCGGAGGAAGCGGCCCGGGACACGATTCAGCTCATGCTGGGTGAAGCCGATGTAGTAAAACTCTCTGAAGAAGAACTAGAATTTATTACAGGGGAAAAAGAACTCGACGCCGGGGTAAAGAAGCTGAGTTCATACGATATTCCTTTCTTGATTATCACCATGGGGGCAGATGGAAGCTATGTATTCACAGGAGAGGCTCGTCAATATGTTCCTGCCATGAAAGTACAAGCCGTGGATACAACAGGGGCAGGGGATGCGTTTGTATCCGGGATTCTTTATTCCATCCATGAACATAAAGGTGGAATAGAATCCTTATCAATAGACGAAGCCGTCCGCATGGCTCGGTTTGCTTCCGTATCAGGAGCACTTGCAGCCTCAACAAAAGGAGCCATGACAGCTTTACCTTCTCTGGAGGAAGTGCAGGTTCGTTTAAAGAAATAAACGGTACATTATGTAAGCGGAAGATAGGCTGCCAAGGGCAGTCTATTTCTTTTTTTTCAAACGGAACAATAGATGTTATAGTAAGATAATAAAAAATGAATTTCCCGAAAGGATTTTTCGATATGACCTATAAAATGATTGTTCTTGATTTAGATGATACATTGTTACGTGATGACCAAACGATTTCAAAGCGTACAAAAAATGCGTTGCTCCAAGCCCAGGAAGCAGGGGTGAAAGTGGTCCTGGCATCCGGTCGTCCGACCTATGGTATGCGATGGGTGGCGGAAGAATTGAAGCTCGATCAATATGGAAGCTACATTCTTTCCTTCAACGGATCAAAAATCATAGATTGCAAGACAGATGAAGAGAAATATAGCCGTACACTGTCATCTGAGACGGTTCACCGATTGTATGACCTAAGTAAGCGTGAAGAGGTAGGTATTCTGACTTATGCAGAAGACGCCATTATAGTAGAAGAAACTAATCAATATGCTTCCATTGAAAGTGAACTCACAGGACTACCGGTGAAGGTCGTTCCTGATTTCAAGGAGGCCATCACAGGGCCGGTCGTTAAAGCATTGATGCTGAAAGAAGCGGTTCACTTAGCGGAAGTTGAGAAAAAACTTCAAACCGAGCTTGACGGTGAGCTCAGTGTCATGCGATCGAAGCCGTTCTTCCTTGAATTCACCCAGTTGGGGGTCACAAAAGGAGCAAGTCTCGACTATTTGATCACGCCTATGGGGATTACATCAGATGAAGTCATTGCCATCGGGGACAGCTACAATGATCTTACGATGATCGAGTTTGCCGGCCTTGGAGTCGCCATGGGCAATGCGCCGGAGGATATTAAAGAGAAGGCGGATTACGTTGCACCTTCCAATATGGAAGATGGTGTAGCGGAAGTCGTTGAAAAATTTGTTCTGAATGAGTTATCAAGAATATGATCAAGTGTTACGTTACCGGAATCCATTAAGAGGGTTCCGGTCTTTTTTTAACATATTAAACAAAAGGAAAAAAATGTATAATCCACCTCTTTCTATGATACTATTAGAAGTACCATTAAAAGGGAGGACAAATGATTGAAGGTACTGGGGGGCTTCATACTTAAATTTCTACTGTCGATTACAGGAATCATCTTTATCGGGGGAATGCCCGTCCTGCTCTCAGGTATCGGTGAACGTGAGCTGAGGATTAGGGAGTACTGGCAGTCTATAAAAGAAATCATCTATGCCCTGTTTCATACCGGAGATTTGACATACAAGGTGATCGGTGGACAAAAGGAACGAGACTTATTTCCTTATTTATGGGAACCGATCATGTATTCTTTGATCATACTATTTGCCGCTTTTCTTCTCGCGAGCTTCTTAAGCATTCTCCTCACGATCTTCACCATGTTGTTTTCTCAGAAGAATCGAAACCGGATCAAGTTCATCTTTTACTTAATTGAAGCCATGCCGGATGTGCTGGTGATCTTACTTTCTCAGCTTTTCGTTCTCTACCTGTACAAGCAGACAGGGATTCTGTTTTTTGAAATTGCTTCTATTGCGACGGAGAAGGCATATCTGCTTCCCATTCTTGTTTTAGCCGCTTTGCCGACCGTTCAACTGTTCAGGATTTGTATTCTTTCATTTGAAAATGAAGAAAGAAAAGATTATGTGACACTGGCTCAATCAATCGGACTCGGAAAGCTTGTGATCTTAACCTTTCATATATTAAGGAATGCGATTATTTCCGTGTTTTTTCAATCTAAAAAGACGGTTTGGTTCATGCTGTCCAACTTATTCGTTCTGGAGCTGCTATTCAATATCGCCGGCATTACCCGTTTCCTAAAGTCGACGTTACAGCCAAAAATGTTTACGATCGCAATCCTTTCCATTTTTATTCCTCTCTTTGTTTTTTATTCGGTGGGAGAAATGGTGCTTTCAAGAAAAGCGAACAAAGGGGAGGAGATTTAGAATGAATAAAAGTGTCTGGAAGAATCCATTCTTTCTTACTGGGTTAACCTTTATTGTTTTGATTCTCTCGTCCAGTTTCGTTTACTCCATGCTATGGGGCAACGAGGTCCGCAGACTGTACTTTATTTCTGTAGAAGGATCAGTCGTTGAATCTTCCCCTATTTCACCTAAGTGGTTATTTCCATTCGGGACCGATGCCCAGGGACTGGACATGTTTGGCAAAATCATCATCGGTGCCAAGTATACGATTTTATCGGCATTTGTCATTGCCTTCTTACGGGTATTTTTGGCAATCCCCGTAGGTTTGATACTTGGAACGTACCTGATGAAATATAAAAAATACATCAACGGTTGGATCGATTCCTTCCATTACATCCCTTTGACGATTCTCGCATATTTTCTACTATTCCCGGTGCTGTGGGAACCTTTTGAAGGGTTTTCTACTTCGATCATCGAGCGCTTCGTCATCGAGATCCTGATACTTAGCCTCCTCATTGTCCCGATATTGTCTGCGTTACTGGGAAATGAAGTGTCTTTATTGTATAAGCAGGAATTCATTATGAGTGCTAAAACACTCGGTGCAGGAAAATGGAGAATCATATTCAAACATATCCTGCCCTCAATGAAAGAAAAGCTCGTCATATTATTAGGGCAGCAATTCATGCAGACACTGATTATCTTCATTCATCTTGGATTGCTCACATTATTTCTTGGAGGTACTGACGTAGACTATCAATTGGTCGCCGATCCTCCAAGATCAATCACATACGAATGGTCCGGCCTGATCGGGGACTCCTTTCGTTACCTGCAAGGCGCACCTTGGATTCCATTGACGCCGATCCTGTTTTTTTCAGCGACGATGTTATCCGTGTCACTCATGATTGAAGGATATGTCCAGGCAACAAGCGGACAATCCTATTACAAGAACAAATTCAAATCGGCCTACCCTCCTGTAGAAAAAAAGTTGGGGCAGCTGAACAAGTCCGACTTTCAAAAGGTAAATATGTGAACTTGGAGTATACTAAGCATGAATGGTCCAAACCTGATTTGGTAAAAACTTCATTCATCTTTTAGGTTTCATGTAAAGGAATGTGGGGAATAAGTTTACACTGAGTAAACATATCAGGTGATTTCTTTAAAAATATTTGCATATTTTAGCGGGGAAATGGGAATAGTTGGGGCGTTCACTTATTGTTCACTAATCTCCAGTCCTTGCGGGACAAGGCATCGACAAGCGTATAGGCAAGGAATGTCGAATCCCCATGAAATATTTTTGTTACATTTACCGCAAATTGTTATACACATGAAATTAATTTTTGTTATAATACTCGTTGTTGATTCAAATGAATTTACATTTGCTAAACATTTTCTTAATGAATTTACATTCATAGATGCTTTGATTAAATATAAAAAAGGTGATGAAGTATGAACTTCTTTAAAAGACAATTTGAAGATATGCGCACTGGGAAGTTATCGTTCTTCTTTACAGTCGTAGTATTATTCTGGATTAAGACATATGCAGTTTATTTAGCCGAATTTAACCTGGGAATACAAAATGCGCTTCAGCATTTTCTTTTATTTCTAAACCCATTAAGTTCAGCCATGTTATTCTTTGCCCTCGCATTATTCTGGAAAGGCAAAGGACGGTATATTGCATTCATCGTCATTAACTTGTTAATGTCCTTTGTCCTGTATGCCAACGTCGTGTACTATCGTTTCTTTAATGACTTTATTACGGTACCGGTACTACTTCAGGCGAAGACAAATAACGGACTTGGCGGCAGTGCTCTTGAACTCTTGAATCCTGTAGACATCCTATATTTCTCAGACCTGTTCATTATCATCGGACTAATGGTCCTGAAGAAGGTAAAGCCTCAGGAAAAATTAAAATTCCGTTCGGTATTTGCGGTCATGACATCTGCAGTCCTTGTGTTCTTATTAAACCTAGGTCTTGCTGAGATCGACCGACCAGAATTACTGACACGTAGCTTTGATCGTAACTATCTAGTGAAGTACCTTGGTACACACAACTTTACGATTTACGATGTCATCCAGAACTCCAAGACTTCTGCAAAGCGTGCCCTTGCAGACAGTAATGAAGTTTCAGAAGTAGAAAACTATGTAAAAGCAAACAAAGTGGAACCGAACCCTGAATACTTCGGTAAAGCGAAAGGGAAAAACGTCATTTATGTTTCGATGGAATCCCTTCAGAACTTTGTCATTGGTAAAGAAATCAATGGTCAAGAGGTAACGCCATTCCTTAACTCATTAGTGGAAAAAGAAGATGCGATCTACTTCGATAACTTCTTCCACCAGACGGGCCAAGGGAAAACATCCGACGCTGAGTTCATCATGGAAAATGGATTATTCGGTTTACCTCAGGGTGCCGTTTATATGACGAATGCCAACAACACATTGCAATCAGCTCCCGGGATCTTAAAAGGTGAAGGGTATACTTCAGCAGCGTTCCACGGAAACTATAAAACATTCTGGAACCGTTCTGAAATGTATCGTACGATGGGATATGATGAGTTCTACGATGCAACATATTATGACATGAGTAAACCTGAAGAACAGCTTCCGTATGGATTGAAGGATAAACCATTCTTCGAAGAGTCCATGCCGATGCTTGAGAAATTACCAGAGCCGTTCTATACAAAATTCATCTCACTTTCCAATCACTTCCCGTTCGACCGTCATGAAGATGATACGGACTTCGAACCAGGTCAATTTGGAGATGGAGTAGTGAACCGTTATTTCCAAACGGCCAATTATATGGATTCCGCTTTGGAACAATTCTTTAATGATTTAAAAGAAAGTGGTTTATATGAAGATACTGTCATCGTCCTTTACGGTGACCACTATGGTATCTCTGAAAATCATAACAAGGCAATGGAACAAGTCACAGGCGAAGAAATCACAGATTTTAAAAATGCCCAGCTTCAACGTGTTCCTTTATACATCATCGCTCCTGGAGTCAAAGGTGAAGTCAACCACACATACGGTGGTCAAGTCGACGTCCGTGAAACATTATTCAACCTTCTTGGGGTGGATAACAAAGACTACATCAGCTTCGGTCAAGACTTATTGTCTAAAGAACGTAAGCAGATTGTACCGTTCCGTAACGGTGACGTCATCTCTCCTGAATACTCTGAAATTAAAGGAGTATGTTATGATAACGAAACAGGTCAACCTGTTGAAGAAGGAAGCAACGCATGTGAAGATGTGACGAAAGAAGCGAATAAGCGTCTGGAACTATCAGACAAGGTCGTATATGAAGACCTGCTTCGCTTCTACAAGCCTGAAGGCTATAAACAAATCGACCGTTCAGATTATCAATATATAAACCCGAATCCGAAGAGCACAGACAACCCTGAAGCAAATCAGGAAGGCTCTCACGAGTAATTTTGGGAATCATAAGCCAGCCCTTTACGCCATAATGGTGGAGGGCTGGCTTTTTTGTTGTGGACTTAATATGGCTGGAGGTTCAGCTGCTGATAATTTGTGAAAAATCAGCAGCTGAAAAATCGAAGGAATTAGACTGCTGAATGATCAAGCCAATTCACCTGTTAAAAACACCAAAGAATTCACCTGCTGAATATACCTCAAATATCAACAGGTAAACAAAGAACAAGCAAGATGAAATGACCGATTATGAACGTTTTTAAATGTATATTGATTGAAAATGACTATTTTTGATTGATTTTTGCAAACGTTATCATTATAATGAGGATATCAACAATCGGAGAAAGAAGGGAAATACCATGTTAACCGAGGAACGGCATCGAATCATTTTAGATTTGTTGAGGGAGAAGGAAGCCATTAAGATCCAGGATATTGTGGACGCCACTAATGCTTCCGAGTCAACGATTCGCAGGGACTTGACTCAGCTGGAGGAGGAAAAATTCCTTAAACGGGTTCATGGGGGTGCATCCAGGCTTCAAGGAAAGCTGATGGAATTGAGCGTTTCTGAAAAATCATCCAGAAACTTTCATGAAAAGCAGGTAATAGGTCAATACGCAGCCTCGCTGGTGGAAGAAGGAGACTGCATTTATCTGGACGCTGGAACAACAACGCTGAGTCTCATCGACCATTTACCTAAAATTGATATTGTTGTTGTCACAAATGGGTTGACCCATGGGGAAGCCCTTATCCAAAAAGGCTTTAAAACCTATATGATCGGAGGGTGCATTAAGCCAATAACAAAAGCGATGGTTGGAAGTGGAGCCATCGAAGCCCTGCGCCAATACAGATTTGATAAAGCCTTTATGGGGGCGAATGGCGTCCATGAGCAATATGGATTTACAACACCTGACCCGGAAGAGGCACAGGTTAAGCGCTTAGCGATTGAGTTAGCAAGGGAAGCCTTATTTCTTACAGATGGGACAAAATTTGGAGAAATCGCTTTCAGTAAGATCGTGGATCTTGATAGAGCTATGATCATCACAAACGGAATGGATGACGAGCATCGCACAACGATGATGAAACAAACGACGATAAAGGTTGTGACACCATGATTTATACATTAACGCTGAATCCTTCTGTGGATTATATTATGGAACTGGACTCCTTTCAAAAAGGCGGTCTGAACCGGAGTAGTATGGAAAGTGCCTTTCCGGGGGGGAAGGGAATCAATGTCTCACGTGTATTGAACATATTAAACGTCAGTAGTGTGGCTCTCGGATTTGCAGGGGGATTTACCGGGGAGTATATTAAACAATTCTTAGGCAAAGATGACGTCCGCACTGATTTTGTAGAAGTAGAAGAAGCCTCACGCATCAATGTAAAGGTGAAAGCGGACGATGAGACGGAAATTAACGGAAGAGGCCCTTCCATTGCCGAGGAGCATATCGGGCAGCTTTTCGATCGGATATCATCCTTAACGGGAGATGATATTGTTGTACTGGCGGGAAGCATACCTGGTTCAGTGCCGAAAACATTTTATCAGGAGATTACCGCACAATGTCAAATTCAGGGGACGAGAGTGGTCATCGATGCTGAAAAAAACTTAATTCAACCTGTTCTTGACTTGAAGCCATTTCTCATCAAGCCAAATCATCATGAACTTGGAGAAATGTTTGACACTGAAATCGACACCATTGAAGAGGCAGTTCACTACGGTAAGAAACTAAAGGTATACGGTGTTGAAAACGTCATGGTCTCCATGGCTGAAAAAGGTGCGCTCTTACTGAATGGCGACGAAGTATATTATTCCTCTGTACCAGAAGGAGAATTAAAGAGTTCAGTAGGTGCCGGGGATTCCACGGTTGCAGGATTCCTTGCCGGCCTGTCAAGGGGCTGGAGCGTTGAAGAATCTTTCCGTCTAGGAACGTCAGCGGGATCAGCTACCGCTTATTCGATTGGGCTTTGTTCAAAGGATAAAGTGGAAAGCTTATTTGAAGAAATTCAGATTACGAAATTATAGAGGGGGAATCACAATGAGAATCACTGAATTGCTGACAGAGGAGACGATTCAGCTTCATTTATCTTCACAAACCAAAGATGGCGTCATTGAAGACTTGGTATCCGTTTTAGATAAAAGTGGTAAATTGCAAGATCGTAAAGAATTTAAAAAAGCGATATTGACTCGTGAAGCCCAGAGTACGACGGGTATCGGGGAAGGAATCGCCATTCCTCATGCGAAGACATCGGCTGTTAAATCACCTGCCATTGCATTCGGTAAATCAGAGGATGGAGTAGACTATGAATCTCTTGATGGTGCACCGGCTCACCTTTTCTTCATGATTGCAGCGACAGAAGGGGCGAATCAAACCCATCTGGAAGCGTTAAGCCGACTATCATCCATGCTGATGGATATGGATGTCCGTCAAGCACTTCTCAAGGCAAAGTCGAAAGAAGAAATCCTTGAGATCATTAACCGTCACGATGGGGAGGAAGAAGAGGCGCCACCTGAAAAAGCAGACAGCGGAGAAATGATTCTTGCAGTAACCGCCTGTCCGACTGGTATTGCCCATACCTATATGGCTGCAGATGCACTAAAGGCCAAGGCAAGAACGATGGACTTGAATCTAAAGGTAGAGACAAATGGTTCAGGTGGTGCAAAGAATATTCTCACTACAGAGGAAATTGAAAGCGCTACAGCTATCATTGTCGCAGCCGACACGAAAGTGGAAATGGACCGGTTCAAAGGAAAGCACGTCATAGAAGTACCGGTTGCAGAAGCGATCAGACGTCCTGAAGAACTATTGAATAAAGCTTTGAATCAGGATGCTCCTCTATATAACGGGGGAAACCAAGAAAAAGAACCCAATGAGGGATCTGAGAAGAAACAAAAGTCCGGATTCTATAAACATCTGATGAATGGTGTATCCAATATGCTTCCGTTTGTTGTCGGAGGAGGAATCCTGATTGCGATTTCATTCCTATTTGGCATACAGTCAGCGAATCCTGATTCTCCGGAATACAATGAATTTGCCGCTATCTTGAATACAATCGGGGGAGGCAATGCCTTTTACCTGATGGTTCCTGTCCTTGCAGGATTCATCGCCATGAGTATTGCTGACAGGCCCGGCTTTGCCCCTGGTATGGTTGGTGGATTGATTGCAGCAACAGGCCAAAGCGGATTTTTAGGCGGGATCATCGCCGGTTTCTTAGCAGGTTATGTGGTACTTGGAATCAAGAGGTTAACACATAATTTCCCTCCGGCACTCGAAGGGATTAAACCTGTATTGATTTATCCTTTACTCGGTATCTTCATTACTGGATTCATCATGCTTCAATTCCTGGTCGAACCGTTAAGTGCCGTCAATACCGGTATACAGAACTGGCTGGACGGTCTCGGAACAGGAAATCTGATCTTACTTGGGTTGATCCTTGGTGGAATGATGGCAGTCGATATGGGAGGACCGATCAATAAAGCGGCATTTACTTTCGGGATTGCCATGATTGAAGGTGGAAATCTTGCCCCCCATGCGGCCATCATGGCAGGAGGGATGGTACCTCCGTTAGGATTGGCCTTGGCTACGACATTATTTAAGAAGAAATTCAATGATAGTGAGCGAAAAGCGGGTATCGCGGCTTACTTTATGGGAGCATCCTTTATTACCGAAGGAGCCATTCCGTTTGCTGCAGCCGATCCATTCCGGGTGATTCCTTCCATCGTCACGGGCTCGGCTGTTGCAGGGGCACTGACAATGTTCTTTGGAATCGGGCTGCCTGCACCACACGGAGGATTATTTGTCTTCCCGGTAGTGGAAGGAAATCCGTTTCTGTATCTTCTGGCGGTGCTGGTCGGTTCTCTGATTACAGCACTTATGGTGGGTTTATTAAAGAAACCGATTAAATGAGTCGACGAAGAACCAGGTGAACAATTGTTCACCTGGTTCTTTAAACGTTTATTGAGATGCTTGAAAATAAGAAACGGGAGGATGATTGTCCTCCCGTTCTTTCGGCTATAGACTTTCAATCTCCACATCTTTAATTCCTTCAATATCAGAAATTGTATAGTAGATATCCACCGTCTTTTTTCTAAAGTCGACTATGATTTTTAACTCTAACAAATGATGCTGATTCTTTAAATCTTTGATCCGGATACTTTCAATGGCGATTTCTTCGGATTTTATTTTCTCAATGATTGATTTGATCTCCTGCTTTTTTGCAATGGTCGCACGGAGAGACAATTCCTTTTCCCTAAGTCGTTTTGGACCTAAATAGGTTATGATGATCGGTACCACCTCTACAGATACAATCAGGAGGATGACCCCGGCAGTCGCCTCGATATAAAAGCCTGCACCGACGGCAATCCCGATTCCGGCAGCTCCCCATATCATGGCAGCCGTAGTCAATCCTGAAATACTGTCGTTGCCTTTTCTGAGGATGACTCCAGCTCCTAAGAAACCGATCCCGGAAACGATCTGGGCGGCCAGTCGCAACGGGTCCATGGTGATATTCACTTTGTCAGAGCTTTCAGCCAAATAGGCAGATTCCATGGACACAATAGTCAATAAACAACTCACTATACAGATAACGAGAGACGTCTTTAATCCTACGGGTTTCCTTTTTAATTCCCTCTCTAGTCCAATGATCAATCCTAAAACGGCCGAGACACCCAGCTTTATCATAAATGTCGTGTCTAGTAGTTCCATCCGTCCCCCTCCAGTTCTCCAATGCCTGCTTTGAAAAATTCTGTAGTATTTCGACTCGACTGATTATAAAATAAGAGCAATGAACCACACATATCAGGAGGTCTACCATGTCAGAAACAAAGGTTAATCCATATCTCATACTTGCTATCGGGGTCATCTCCGTTTCTACCTCTGCAATTCTAGTAAAGGTATCGAGTGCACCAGCAGGCATTTTGGCATTTTATCGACTGTTTTTCACAGTTCTTCTAATGTCCCCGGTATTTTTCTTAAAGTATGTGAAGGAATTGAAACTTATTACACGAAGGGATTGGATGTTTTCGATTTTAGCTGGGGTGTTCTTGGCCTTTCATTTCATACTCTGGTTTGAATCCTTACAGTACACTTCAGTGGCAAGTTCGACGGTTCTTGTCACGCTGCAGCCGTTATTCGCATTTATCGGGGCGTATCTGTTCTTTCAAGAGAAGCTGACAGGCAAGGCCCTGCTTTCTGCCGTCTTAGCTGTGGTTGGCAGTTTCATTATCAGTTGGGGGGATTTTCGGATAAGCGGAAGCGCTCTTTGGGGTGATATATTAGCCTTGGCTGCATGCGCCCTGGTGACCGGATACCTCTTATTCGGCCAGGCAATCAGAAAACGCCTGTCCCTTATTACGTATACCTATGTTGTATATGCCATCAGTACAGCCGTTTTATTCATATATGCCCTAATGCGCTCAGATAGTCTTGGGCCATATCCGAAAGAGGACTGGATTTACTTCCTCCTTCTTGCGATCATCCCGACACTTCTGGGGCATTCGTTATTTAATTGGTCCTTAAGATGGTTAAGTACTTCGACCATTTCAATGGCCATCCTCTTTGAGCCAATCGGTGCTTCCATCCTTGCTTATTGGCTCTTGGCAGAAAAAGTACTTATGACTCAAGTGATAGGAGGGGGTGTCATTATCATCGGTGTCACACTCTTCTTATTAGAAGAAAGGAAATTAAAAAAGATGGTACAGCCAGTCAGTGAGGTGAATACAGATGTACTTTAGAAAAGCAGAATTACAGGACGCGAAAAGATTGGCGCATGTGCACGTCCATAGTTGGCGGACCACCTATCAAGGGATCGTGTCAGACGAATATCTTCAATCTTTATCTGTTGAAGAAAGGGAAGGAAAGTGGACACAAATTCTCTCAGGCTCTCATGATACTCATGTGTGTATGGTGGAAGAAGATGAAATCGTCGGGTTTGTTTCATTTGGGAAAGAGCGTTCAGGAGAATTCGAAGGGGAGTTGTATGCGATTTACCTATTGAAGGATCATCAAGGTAAAGGCATAGGAGAGAAGCTCTTTGACATTGCTGTAAGTGGACTTAAAAAACAGGGCTTCAATACTATGTGGATATGGGTGTTGAAAGAAAACCCCTCCAAGCATTTTTATTACAGGTATAAGCCTGTCTTGATAAAGGAAGAAATGTTGACGATAGGAAAAGAGCGTCACCGTGAAGAAGGTTTATTGTTAAATCTTAATGAAAAAGAGTAAGGAGTGAACTCCTTACTCTTTTTTAGATACGTCAGTGTATTCAAGAGAAAACATATGTAAAACCGGAAAATACAAATGCCATGACAACGGACATAATAAAAGTCATTCCTCTTACAGGTGCAGTGCTTTCGCAGATGATGAGGGCTTGTACATAAGAATACGCAAAAAGATACACAGCCATAATGAAAGATAGAAATAATGCAACGTTTGGAAGCATGTAGAGGGAGCTCCTTTCAGATATGGGTAGTATTACTATATATATGGAGATGAACCAATTTACAGAACACCTCTATACTTTATTAATTCTTTAAAGTTTTTCTTAAAAATATATTGCAATAGCATTAACAGCGTGTTATATTAATAAACGTCGCTGATACAGCAGATAACATTTTGAAATATAAATGAAAAAAAGCTATTGACGCGAGAGCGAAAGATGTGTTAAATTAATAAAGTCGCTTCTTTAAGAAGTGGACAAACATTGAACCTTGAAAACTGAACAAAACAAGACAATACGTCAACGTTAATTCTAGATTTATTTTAAGAGCTATTCAAACTTTTATCGGAGAGTTTGATCCTGGCTCAGGACGAACGCTGGCGGCGTGCCTAATACATGCAAGTCGAGCGGATTGATGGGAGCTTGCTCCCTGATATCAGCGGC
>NZ_JAIVAT010000010.1 GCF_020172085.1 Rossellomorea aquimaris | reverse complement strand
CCAGCGTTCGTCCTGAGCCAGGATCAAACTCTCCGATAAAAGTTTGAATAGCTCTTTAAAATAAATCTAGAATTAACGTTGACGTATTGTCTTGTTTTGTTCAGTTTTCAAGGTTCAATAATCAGGTAATAAATTGGAGCGGGTGAAGGGAATCGAACCCTCATCATCAGCTTGGAAGGCTGAGGTTTTACCACTAAACTACACCCGCATATAAAATTTCGATGGTCGGGAAGACAGGATTCGAACCTGCGACCCCTTGGTCCCAAACCAAGTGCTCTACCAAGCTGAGCTACTTCCCGTCAGAAAAGCATATGTATAAATTCGTGAATGATACTCACTAGTAGAAACAAGATGGCGCGCCCGAGAGGAGTCGAACCCCTAACCTTTTGATCCGTAGTCAAACGCTCTATCCAATTGAGCTACGGGCGCATTATGTCTTTTGAAACCTTTTGGTGCGGCCGAGAGGACTTGAACCTCCACGGGGTCGCCCCCACTAGGCCCTCAACCTAGCGCGTCTGCCATTCCGCCACGACCGCGTTTTAAAGCGACAAACACTATTATATCGAGGAAAATCTATTTTGTCAACAACTTTTTTAAAGTGTTAAAAGTGCGGGTGAAGGGACTTGAACCCCCACGCCTTGCGGCGCCAGATCCTAAGTCTGGTGCGTCTGCCAATTCCGCCACACCCGCATGAATCTGTAAATATTTCCGCATTCGCGAAAATCCTATAATAAGATATTTTACCGGAGTAAAAAATCTATGGTGAGCCATGAAGGACTCGAACCTTCGACCCTCTGATTAAAAGTCAGATGCTCTACCAACTGAGCTAATGGCTCGTAATGGCTGGGCTAGCTGGATTCGAACCAACGCATGTCGCAGTCAAAGTGCGATGCCTTACCGCTTGGCTATAGCCCAATATGTCATTAAAAAGTGACGAGGTTTTAATAATACCATGTCCACTCCGATGAAGTCAATGACTTTTTTAAAATAAATCTGGCGGTCCGGACGGGACTCGAACCCGCGACCTCCTGCGTGACAGGCAGGCATTCTAACCAACTGAACTACCGGACCAAAGCTTTTTGCGTTAGCAAATAGGTTTCATTACATTGCGAAAGCAACATAACTTTCATTAAAGTAAATATGACCCGTACGGGATTCGAACCCGTGTTACCGCCGTGAAAGGGCGGTGTCTTAACCGCTTGACCAACGGGCCACGTCATTAAAGTAATGGCGGAGAAGGAGGGATTTGAACCCTCGCGCCAGTTGCCCGACCTACACCCTTAGCAGGGGCGCCTCTTCAGCCACTTGAGTACTTCTCCATAAAAATGGCTCCGCAGGCAAGATTCGAACTTGCGACCGATCGGTTAACAGCCGATAGCTCTACCACTGAGCTACTGCGGAACGTGAAGTATTCTAACGCTTAACTCGTCTTATCGACTCTTTAGATTATAATGACTCATCGTTTTCTTGTCAACTACTTTCCGACACTTTTTTCACGAAACGATTGTAATCAAAAGTCTGAATCTTTATCTTTTTTCAAACACCATTTCCTTCTCCAGTCGTAACTTTCCACTGCAGCGACCGCACACATATTTACTCGTATTAATCTTTCGTTTTCTTTCAAATTTCCACCCACACTTAGAACAGCTATAGAGTACTACTCGTTTTCGCTGCTTCTCACTAGGTAACGAAGCACAATGCCTCGGTCCCCCCACCTTCTGAAGAAGCCTCTTAAAGTCTTGATCTCCATGTTTGTAACCTTTTCCTTCTATATGTAAATGGTAATGACACAGTTCATGCTTAATGATCCCGATTAATTCCTCCATCCCATGCTCATCGAGATACTTACGATTAATATCGATATCATGACTTCTTAACATATACCTTCCTCCCGTTGTCCTTAATCTGGGATTAAAGTACGCCTTATGAAGGAAAGGCTTGTGGAACGACTGCGTTGAAATTTTTTCAACTAACTGTTGCAACTCAGCATTCGTCATAAAAATTCCTTCTTTCTTCGTTAGAACATGACAACCCATTATAGCATAAACTAGGTATCACCCTTACTGTTAAAACCTGAGATCAACTACTCTTATAAAACCCTTTTTCATTGGGGCTTTCTTAGAGACAAGGAGGTTCATACATGCCTAATTGGCTTGTCAATCAATTAAGGAAAGCATACCTCGAGAAGGATCGTTACCAAATTAAACTTCTCAATCAGTGCTGGTACTTTTACCGAAAGAAGAACTGCTCTTAATGGAAACTGTAACGACACGAGTCATTCGACCACATATTGAAAAAAAGAGCTGACTTCTGATAGTTCCCTATCATGCCGTCAGCTCCTATTCTCTTCCTACTGAACCATCGTCAGCGAGACTCTGCCTTTTTGGACATCAACACTATCGACCCAAACGGTTACGACGTCTCCAACAGAAACCACATCTAATGGATGTTTTACATATCCGTTTTTCAACTTCGATATATGGACAAGACCATCCTGTTTAACACCAATATCGATAAATGCTCCAAAATCTACAACATTTCTAACAGTCCCTTGCAATTCCATTCCTTGAGTAAGATCCTCCAATTTCAGGACGTCCTTCTTCAGTAACGGTTTGGGAAACTCATCCCTTGGATCACGGCCCGGTCGAATCAGTGAATCGATAATATCCTTCAGCGTCAGCTTCCCTATTTCCAGTTCACCAGAAACCTCTTCTATATTCAATTGATTCAATGCCAGCTTTAATTCTTCTGTTCCGATGTCCTGTACACTTAATTCCACTTTAGAAAGGAGTTTCTTCACATCATTGTAGTTATCCGGGTGAATCGGTGTTCGATCAAGCAGTTCTTTTCCATCCATTATTCTCAAGAATCCGATACACTGCTCATACGTCTTGGCGCCCAGCCTTGGAATCTTCTTTAATTGGGCTCTCGATTGAAACTTACCTTCTTCTTCCCGTTTTTTCACAATATTATTTGCCACTGTCTTTGAAAGTCCAGCAACATATTGAAGAAGAGAAGAGGAGGCAGTATTGACATTTACCCCGACCTTGTTAACCGCTGTCTCTACGACGAAGGTTAAGGATTCATTCAGCTTCTTCTGAGAAACATCATGTTGGTACTGACCAACCCCGACGGATTTCGGATCAATCTTCACTAACTCTGCCAATGGGTCCTGCAATCTTCTCGCAATAGAGACAGCACTCCTCTCTTCGACCTGAAGATCAGGGAATTCTTCTCTTGCCACTTCAGACGCTGAATACACACTTGCCCCTGCTTCATTGACAATTAAATAAGAAATGTTTGCATTCAGATCTTTAAGCACATCCACAACAAATTGTTCCGTCTCCCTGGAAGCTGTCCCGTTGCCTATCGCCACAACCTCTATGGAATATTTCTGTAATATCCCTTTGATAATCTCTTCAGCTTTTTCCCGCTTCGGTTTAGGCGGATGTGGATACACCACATTTATATCAAGGGTTTTCCCTGTTTCATCAATGACAGCAAGCTTACACCCCGTCCGGAATGCAGGATCCACCCCTAACACCATCTTCCCTTTCATCGGAGGCTGTAGCAATAATTTCCGTAAGTTTTCGGAGAAGATATGAATGGCCTGATCTTCCGCTTTGTCTGTTAACTCATTACGGATCTCCCTTTCCACGGAAGGCTGAATAAGCCTTTTATAACTATCCTCCACCGCTTCTTTCACAAGAGGGACAGAGATGGAATGTACATTTTTAATAACCTGCTTTTCCAAATAGTGCTGGATACCCTCTGCATCAGGCTGGATATTCACCTTGAGGATGTCTTCCTTTTCTCCTCTATTCATCGCCAACACCCGATGAGGAACCACTTTGTGAATAGGTTCTTGATAAGAATAATACATTTCAAATACTCTTTTTTCGTCCAGCTCTTCTTTTTTTACTTTTGTTTCAATTAACCCTTTTCGGAATGTATACTTTCTTATGTAGTCCCGGTAAGATGCTTCGTCCGAAATATATTCTGCAATGATATCGCGTGCTCCACTCAGGGCTTCCTCGACTGTCGTCACTTCTTTCTCTTCAGAAAGGTAATGTTTCGCCTCATCTTCCAAGTCACCCTTTGGTGGGAAGGAAAGAATCCATTCAGCCAGGGGTTCCAATCCTTTTTCCTTCGCTACGGTCGCTTTAGTACGCCTTTTTTGCTTATAGGGGCGGTATAAATCTTCCACCATTTGCAGCTTATCAGCTTTATGGATGGCATTTGCCAATTCTTCCGTCAACTTCCCTTGTTCTTCTATCAAACGGATAACTTCTTCTTTTCGCTGCTCAAGATTCTGCAGGTAATTCCATTTATCCATAATATTACGGATCTGAACTTCATCCAGCGCGCCTGTCTGCTCTTTTCGATAACGAGCGATGAAAGGAACTGTATTCCCTTCCTCCAGCAACGAGATGACGTTTTTTACATTCTTTATCGATAAGTTCAATTCTTTTGATACTTGGTTAAGTAAAGGTTCCTGCTTTGTTAATGTTGATGTCACATGTATTACCTCCATTAATAGGATTCTTTTATATTTTACCATAATTGCCTTTTAGGGTTGAAAAGGCAACGGGGAAATCAATGTATCCAAATAAACAAAAAAACTTACCCTAAGCCCATTAGAGTAAGTTTCCTATTATATATGTTGTATCATCTGATGTACCATCGACTAATGATTGGATATCCCCTAAAGCTCCGTGAAGGGTTGGATACCTTTGGAGGATATTCTTTACGCCGGATATACTCAAACCATCTGAGTGAATAAGAAATCTGGAGTTCGGATTGTAATGAAAGCGTTGGGTTTTATACTTCTGCGGTCTTCCAGATAAATAACCTGTCACCGGCAGGGGATAAGTCATCTTTCCTTCTGGTGCATACATATAAAAGCGGATATTTCCAACACAGCTATACACAAACTCTTTGGAATGGTAATATGCTTTAATGATTGCAACTGCCGCTCCGCGTTTTCTTTGCAGAGCTTCATTACACAGGCTCATGAGAGTTTCCACATCCTCATGGTGATGCTTTTCAACTATTTCCACCACAACATGTGACGATTCGTACGCAAACTTACCACTACCTAAACCATCGGCCAGGACACAGATAAAGTAATCGTTTGTAGATGTATAGTAATAGCTATCACCACAAAAGGGGTTCCCATTTTTCGATACTTGTTCTGCATAAAGCTCTATTTCATTTTGTTGAAGATAAGCCATTAATAATGACTCTCCGAATCGTTCATCTCTTCTTGTATGGCTTCCCTTAACTTCTTAATTGCCCTTCTTTGCAGACGGGAAACATGCATTTGTGAAATCCCGAGCTTTTCACCAGCTTCTTTTTGGCTTAGATTTTCCAAGTAAGTGTGTTGTATAATCGCTTTCTCTCTATCGGTAAGGACATGAAGGACTTTTTCCAGAACAAGCCGCTGATTTACTTTCTCGTAACCCTCATCCTGATCCCCTACAATATCCAGTATCGTTACCGTGCTTCCTTCTGAATCCGCCTCTATCGAATGATCCACGGAAAGCGCCTGATAACTCCTGCCCATTTCCATTGCTTCCAGTACTTCTTCCTCGCTCACTTCCAGATACTCCGCAATTTCATGAACCTGGGGAGAACGCTCCAATCTATTCGTTAACTCTTCAACCGTCGATTTGATTTTCGGGCCGAGTTCCTTAATTCTACGCGGGACATGTACACTCCATGTCTTATCTCTTAAGAACCTTTTGATCTCACCGATGATGGTTGGAATGGCAAAGGCTTCGAATGATCTGCCGAAGGATTCATCATATCGTCTGATGGCACCAAGCAGTCCAATCATCCCAACCTGGATAATATCCTCATGGAAAGACCTGCCCTTTGAGTATTTCCTTGCGATGGACTCAACGAGGTTTTGATAGTGAAGGATGAGCTGGCTCTGAGCATCGTCATCTTGCGTTTCCTGATACTCCTTGATCCATTGCAGTACTTTTTCTTTTTGGGCCTGCTGGTTAGGTTGAGATAGTTTTTTCATCCCTCTCCACCTGCTCCCCTGATAGGAATTTAGTCATGAAGACTGTCACTCCCTCCTTGTGATGCACTTTTACATCATCCATAAGGCTCTCGATAAGGTAAAGGCCTAACCCACCTTCTCTTAAGAACTCAACGGAATGATCGGCATGATAAGGACCAACAGCACTTCGGATTTCTTTAAAATCAAAGCTTTCACCATGATCTGCCACCATCACCTCAAGACGATCCTCATACAGGGCAAATCCAACGACTACTTCCCCGAGATTGTCCTTGTAAGCATGCTGTACCGCATTAGTGATTGCTTCACTTGTGGCAATCTTCAAATCCTCAATTGCATCATAATCAAACCCCATGCGACTTGCAATACCTGAAAGCGTCAAACGAATAACCCCGACATATTCCGGCTTTGCGGGGATTTTCATTTCGATGTAATCAAAAGCTTGCATCATTCCACCCCACCTTCTACCTTGGAATTAATATTCATAATATCCCCTAAACCTGTAATATCAAACAGTCTTTGTAAACGATCGGACAGGCCAACAAGATGAAGTTGTCCACCACGCGCCTTTACCATTTTAAACAGACCGACAAAGACTCCTAGTCCGGTACTATCCATATAAGACACTTCGGAAAGATCGACTGTAATATCTTTATTATCAGCTTCAGCAGATGGTTGAAGCGTTTCCTTAAGCTTTGGAGCTGTATATGCATCAATTTCACCGGCCACTTTTACAAGCAGCTCATTTTCTTTTTCTTTCATATCTATTGATAAGTTCATAAAAAGACCACCTTTTTGGCAACGTTATATTAAGTCTCTATACATTTACCCTATGAATGATAAAAATAAACTTCTTTATGAAATTCTTTTTATGATGATCAAGGTGAAATCGTCTCTCAGTTCAAAGTGCTGCAGCTTCTCCAGTTGTTTATACACTTTATTCACGATCTCCTGTGTCGGCAGATGCGTATATTGGCTGATTAATTGAACTAAGTCCTCTCTTTCGATGAACCCCTCTTCGGTACGGCATTCAGTTACTCCGTCAGAGAGTAGGATAATCATATCCCCTACTTCCACCCGTCGTTCATACTGCCTGTACTTCGCTTTCTTATCCACTCCCAATAAGAGCCCTTTTGCATCAAGGTCCTCATATTCATCCGTTGAAGCTTTATAAAAAAAGCCAGGTTCATGCCCAGCTGATGAGTATGAAAACAGATGTTTCTCGGGATTATAAACACCGTAGAACATTGTGATGAACATACTCGCATCCACATTCTGTTCCACAACCCTATTCAAGCTTTCCAGTACCGCATTCGGTTCATGGCGATATTCAGGTAAACTATCCATCGCGTATTTAATCATGGACATGCAAAGAGCAGCCGGTATCCCTTTTCCGATGACGTCTGCTATGGCCACGCTGACACTATCATTTTCATCCTGCACAAAGTGATAGTAATCTCCGTTCATTTTCTTGGCAGGTACACTGACTGCCCCAATATCCAATCCTTCCACTGCCGGAACGACTGTCCCAAGAAGGGTCTGCTGCATATTGGATGCTACATCTATTTCGTTATTTAGTTCTTGTTGTTTCGTTCTGAGGCTTTGATGTTCCCGGTAAGCAAAACCATAGCCAATCATGACTTCCAGCAGGATATCGAATGAATGCAAAACCTGATGCGGTATATCCGGTTCCATTTCCAGAATGACATTCTTATGAAGACTGATGATTTCTTCGGGTGACACGTGATGCTCAATTGATTTACGGCTGAATTTCTGCCCTAAGTAAAGGGCTTTCTCATCTTGATCGTTTAGATAGTGCTCAATGATCTCTCTATATTTTGAATCCATCAATTCTCTGAAATTCATCTAACTCCCCCTAGCGGAGCCACTTTGTCGCCCTTATATCTGTCCCTTCACCAGGTACAGATTCTACGTTAAACTCATCCATTAAGCGCTTAACTCCAGGCAAACCTGCTCCTAATCCGCCCGATGTGGAATATCCATCTTCCATTACTTTTCTGATATCGGCAATACCAGGACCTTCATCTAAGGCGATGATGCGCACACCCTTTTTCCCGGCGTCAAATAATTTCTCAATACATATCTGACCATAGCCGGCATATAAGTAAATGTTCCTTGCTAATTCGCTGATAGCCGTAGTGATACGAGCTTGGTCAACGGTGCCGAATCCGAGCTCCTTCGCTACATTCCTCCCTAACTGGCGGGCAGCAACGATGTCCCATTCATTCGTGATCTTCACGCAGGATTGGCTATCCATACCTAGTCCCCCAGTTCCAATTGTAATTTCTCCAGACCTTTTTCGAGATCAAGAGCGGTTAGAACGTCCTCTAACCTGATTCCAAGCTCAATCAGCGTAATCGCTACAGCTGGCTGAATACCTGTGATGACCACTTTAGCCCCCATTAATCTGGACATGTTGATGACATCCCCAAGAACCTTCGCGATAAAGGAATCTATGAAATCGATGGAGGTAATATCAATCACAACTCCCCTTGCACTCGTCTCGTGAATCTTCTGTAGAAGATCCTCTTGAAATTGAAGGGCGGTTTGATCATCCAGCTCCCACTGAATGGAAATCAACAAACAATCATGCAGCTTTAAAATTGGTATTCTCACTCTAATCCCTCCGCCGAAACAATTTTTCGATTTGTCATTTCAAGAGCCTTTTCTATCCCTTTTCTTAACGTACTATTCGTACTGAACTGATTAAGATCAATCCCTAAATTGACGATCGTCTGGGCAATCTCAGGTCTGATACCTACCAGCATGCACTTCGCCCCGACTAAACGCACAGCCTCTGCCGCTTGAATGATATGATGAGCAACCATTGTATCCACCACCGGTACACCCGTGATATCAATCAATACAACTTCTGCCCTATGCTTCACTACACCGTTTAACAGGTTTTCCATGATCAAGCGCGCTCGTTCAGTATCAATAGTTCCGACAAGAGGCATGATGGAAATTTTCTCAAAAACCGGTATAAGGGGCGCAGATAATTCCTGTAATGCTATCTTTTGAAGAGAAACCGTTCGTTCCCATGATTCTGTATAAGCCTTAACCACTTTGTTGTACATCGGGGTCAGCCATTTGTCGAATTTCTCAACCTGAGCAGCATAATTTTCTTCTGATATCAGTTGATCATTCGTCATGCCCTCAAATACCACTTTCCCAAATGTACCTAATGCTGATGTCACAAATGTTAGTGGCCAGCCTAATCTGACAACTTTCTCAGCGAAATCTTCCAACCGGCTGGTGAATTCTTTCGAATCTCTCAAATTGGCAGCAATCATTTCCACAAACTCATGGCTTGTCTTAGTGAAAACCTGATCAGAAACGACTTGAAGAAACTTCTCATCCGCCTCATTTCGCATTCGTTCCATCCAAATACTAGTGATTTCTGATTTATTGGTTTGAATATAATCCGTGACTTCACTAAACATATCGTTCTCTCCATTCTATCATATGAAATTTAACCTCAGTATTTATGCCGAGTGTTGTAACTCAATCTTAAAGTAGTTTACATCCATGGACGAAAAATGACGTAATTAATCTAATAGTAACAAATTAACATAGAAAAGAAAAAAGCTATGCCTTTTCGGGTATTTTGCTTTCTTTTCCCATTATAAATTGTTTGCCTTGTTTTGTCATAAAATTGTCTATATTTCCACTATCCATATTCTTCTTACAATCAAAAAAACTTCGCCGTAATATAAAAAAGGCAAAACAAAAAGGCTTAATGATCAATATCGTGTTGATCAGCAAGCCTTCTGGTTTGCAGTAATACTGTCCCTATTATAAACGTGACCATGATTACACACATTCAGTAAGAATGCTGTTAAAACTGGATCAGACCCACACTGATTTGCAGGGCGTCATCCACCTTTTCCATCATCTCATCATCCAGATGTGTAATTTTATCGGTAAGACGCTGTTTATCGATCGTTCGAATCTGTTCAAGCAAGATAACGGAATCACGTTCAAAGCCATAACGTTTTGCATCAATTTCAACATGAGTAGGCAGTTTTGCTTTTTGAATTTGTGCGGTAATGGCAGCTACAATAATTGTGGGACTAAACCTGTTCCCTATATCGTTTTGAATAACAAGTACCGGCCGAACTCCGCCTTGTTCTGAACCTACAACAGGAGAAAGGTCTGCAAAATATACGTCACCACGCTTTACAATCAAAGGATTAACCTCCGCTTACTAAGCGTTCGACTGTATGTTCTGCCTCATATTCTGCTTGAATCGCTTCAGAAGCGATTGCGAGATTAATCTTAGCCATTTCCATATAGCCGCGTCTCATAGATTCACGTAATTGTCTCTTTTTACGCTCTCTTAGATACATTTTGGTTGCACGATAAATAAACTCATTGCGATTCACATTTTCTTGATCTGCAAAGCCGTCTAATTCTGTAACGAGCTGTTGCGGTAGACGAATTAAGATTTCTGTTGTTGCGCTGGATTCAGACACAAACTACACCTCCACCAATCACTACATACCGTTTCTGTTCATTAACATATTTATCATACCATCAATTATAGGGAATGAAAAGTTAATTTATCAATCTCTTCTATTATCCACCATTTAAAATACGAATTATTCATCCTGAAGTTCTTTATTTTTCAATTGACCCTGTACCCCGGTAGATAAGAGTTTATTCGATACTTCTGCAGGTTCTCCGTTCCGTATATAAATACGCGGAACCCTTGTAGAGATGATACAAGGTATCTCATAGTTGATTGTATCAAGCTTTTGAGCGATTTCATCCATGGTGATATCCTCTTCGCCCTGACTGCCGATTAGCGTGACACGGGTTCCAGTCGACCTGGATTCAGGGAGGCGGATCATGCATTGATCCATGCAAATCCTTCCAACAATTGGAACTCTCTTTCCGTCCACCAAAACGTCCTGCCCCTGTAACTTTCTAAGCCACCCGTCAGCATAACCGATGGGAATCGTCCCGATCCACTCAGCCCTTTCCGTTTGATACGTAGCTCCATAACTGACCTTCTCAAAAGCTCCGAGCTCCTTGGTGTGGATGAGTGTCGAATGAAGAGAAAAGACTTCCTTTAACGGAAATGGCAGTTCCGGTTTCATTTCAATCGACGGTGTAAGTCCATACATGGCAATTCCGACCCGCACAGCATTAAAGAGTGTATTCGTTTTCCTTAAAGTAGCCGCACTATTGGAAGAATGAATATAGGCAGGAAGACTATCCAATTGTGCAAGCATATGTTCGAAACGCACCAATTGCTCATCAAGATACTCATCGTTCAATTCATCCGCAGTGGCGAAGTGGGTAAAGACCCCTTCCATTTCGAACTGAGGATGATCAAGGATATATTTCTCAATCCCCTTCAACTCTTCAATCGTCCGTACACCGATCCTGCCCATACCGGTATCACATTTGATGTGGAGGTTTAAACAATCCCCTTTTGACAGTTGTCTTTCAGCTTCCTCTAGCCATTCCTGCTGAAACACCGTTAATGAAATATCCATATCGGCAGCCATCTTCACGTCTTTAGGGCGTGTAGCCCCCAACACCAGGATAGGTGCGATGATGCCGCCTCTCCTTAAGGAGATCGCTTCATCCAGGAATGCCACAGCAAGACCATGCGCCCCCGCCGAAAGAGCCGTCAGAGATGTTTGCACATCCCCATGACCATACGCATTCGCCTTCACTACGGCAAATACCTTTACATCATTCGGGATATGACCTTTGATATTCTTTACGTTTTCATATAAATGATCTAAATTGATTTCAGCCCATGTATCACGAAAAAATTGCGTCTGGGTTTCCACTCTGTTCACTTCCTCGTATCTTTACACAAAACATTGTCATTCTATTCAAGAATACCATGGATTATTCATAATATCATTGATTGTGGTGAAGAGAATTTTTCAGGGAAGGGTTAAACTCGAAAAGAGGGTGTTTGAAGGGAAATAAGATCTACGACGAAACTTTACTATCCGTTTGTGCTCAAATTGCTTGATTAGTAAAATATGTGACCTTTTATTATCAACTTACACTATTCACTCTTGATCCCATCATTGAAAAGAGGCAGACCCAGCAGGCCCGCCCCTATCATAGAATTTATTTCACCATCGAACCTTGTACAGACTGGGCCACCATCACCATCTCGGAAGGAGTGAGATCATTTGAAGCAAGCATATAATCCACGCCATTATTCGTCCATCTGATGGATTGATCTGTCATGGCCGCCACTGTGAATCCGAGGTCCACTAATTCCCCTTTAAGTGAAGTAGAAACCGTCATCGTCGGCACGACAGTTGTCTTCTCCTGTACGATTGTAAATGACTTTTCACCATCGTAGGTCAAGATGACACGTTTTCCGGTATCCGTCGCCACTTCTTTTTCTTCTATTAATTCAGTCCCCGTGATTTCTGACATCGGGTAAAGAACAGTGAATTCAGTATCTTCTACAGATGCTGTAACAGGAACTTCAAGCTGGGCACCTGTCATGTTCTTCTTCATGTCGAAGTCTTTCTTGTCAAATGCCGCTTTCATATCCATCTTGGAAAATTCCACTTTCACCAGCGGATTTTGATCGGAATCCATGACACTGACGGATGCAGGAGTCAGGTCTTTCTTGTTAAAGGCAATCTCCTGAGTAGGTAGCATCTGACTGTTTTGGTAACGTGTTTTCGTCGTAAACACATAATGGTTCTTCGTTTCTTTGAAGGTCGCTTCCTTGTCTTCTAAGACATCCTTGACAAGCGATTCATACAAGTACGCCTGACTGCTGTTTTCTGGCCAGTTGCTTTGGAACCGGAAGCTTTTGTTCAGGGCCGGTGTCAGAACGAACACTCCCTCGTCATTTCGCAGAATCATCTGGCTTTGATCTTTCGAAGCATTCTTTAAAGCTACACGGTAATAATTAGGGTCATTATGCCATACTTCTACATCATAGGTTTGGGGTTCCTCTCCCACCTGAAGGGTCATTTTGGCATCTGCTTTGTACCCCTTCATATCCTCTACTTTTGCCTTAAGGTCCTTGGTTACATCTTCTTTCGATTTTTGCCCACAAGCGGCGAGCGCCAGCACCGCTAACATGGCAATCACTAGTATCACTAGCTTTTTCTTCATTTTTTCAACCCCTTTTGTCCCAGGATATACGTTATTGAGAGAGGGGAAGGTCAGCTGTCAAAGAATGGACGATCCTTGAAAGAATGCCCGTTTCCATTCGCCAACGAACCGCGATTGTGAGACACCTGACCTTGTCTCTCCTATTGCACTACTGAATATATGAGACAACCTCGGGGATTATGCTGACAAGCATAAAATTTATTACTCTTCGATGACGACTTGAGCAGCCGCAAACTCCCTGCTATGGGTGATGGATAGGTGGGCAGCCGTTCCCTCAGGCTTTGAAAAATAAGGCTTGCCTCTTTCATCCTTGCTGATTTCAATATCCCGGAATGAAAGCTCCTTCCCGATCCCGGTACCATTCGCTTTGGCATATGCCTCTTTCGCAGCGAAACGCCCAGCAACAAATTCAACCCTGCGCCGCTCATTCAAAGAATAGAACGCATCCTCTTCTCTGTCCGTTAGAACCCTGCTTACAAACTTCGTCTTGCGCTCCAGCAGTTCCTGAATGCGTCCTATCTCAACAATATCCATCCCTATTCCTTTTATCATATGCGATTCCCCTTCTACTCTTGTCCTATCTTTCATATATTAATTAAGATCTCACTCGTAATTTCAAACGTCTTCTTATACTATAGTACTATTATGTAACAGAGCCTATCTAGGAGGATACAATATGTTTGTACGAACCGAAAGTTTTTCTCAATTTTTACGATTCTATCCTATTATCTCCTTGATCGTATTGATTCATATCGCCCTTTTCGCCGTAAGCGCCCTCCCTATCTTCCCCCAGCTGTGGGTATACGAACAATTGGCCGGTGTGAATTTATTCATTAAAGAAGGGGAATGGTGGAGACTCCTCACCCCCATCTTCGTTCATATGGATTTTGCCCATCTATTATTTAACTCGTTTTCTCTTGTACTATTCGGCCCGCCCCTGGAAAAACATCTTGGTAAGGCGAAATTCCTTGGCCTTTATTTAGCAAGCGGGATGTTCGCCAATATCATCACGTATTTGGTTAAACCTCTCACCTACAGTCATGTCGGGGCATCAGGAGCTATATTTGGTTTATTTGGATTTTACATCGCCATGATTGTGTTGAAAAACCATTTCATCACAAGGGAAAGCCGGCAAATCATCTTGCCCATCGTCATCATCGGAGTCGTGATGACATTTATGCAATCCGGCATCAACATAACCGCCCACATATTCGGACTTATCGCAGGATTCGTCATCGGATGGATCTCGGGCAGGAAGTAAGGAATATTCAAAAAGCGGCCCGCAAATGCAGGCCGCTTCTTCATTTACACACGATGCGAAAACCAGGAAGCAATCCTCTTAACATCCTCTTGATCAAGATCCTTAACAGGACTTTCATGTCCGGTTACACCTGATTTCACAGTCGTCGAAAGGCTACCCAGTTCTTTTCTCGATTGAAACCAGCTCACTTTCGTATCAAGAGACTGGATCCTGCTTTTCTTCATGTACATCGTATTCTTCAACAAGCCCCTATACCGTAAAGTCAATTGTCCCCCATCGATCCGCCATCCTCCTGCACGGTATTGGAAGTATCCCAGAACCCCAAAAGGAAGAATCAAAAGGGATGCCCAAAGTCCATATGGCCAGTAGAAATAACAGGCAGCTGCCGTGGGTACCAGAACCCAGGCCGACTGTCTAAACACATATCTTCTCATGGAGCGTCCAGGCAGCCCCTTAAAATCATGTTGGATGATATAGTCGGGAAACAGCCCCTTTAACAAATCCGGTACTTGTTCCTTCTTCACAATCGGGAATAGTTTGATACTCATACTGTCTTTCTCCAGGACAGACCCTCCGGCATTTTCAATATGCACCGTGCAATAGCCGATCAGCTGCCTGATGGGGTTCTCCACAACCCGAATCCCTTGGACCCGATTCAGCGGCACCGTCACCTGCTTCTTCTCAAGCAGCCCCCTTGTCATGACGATATGATCATCTACTATTTTAATCTTAAAATCTCCATAAATGATGAACGTCCAAATAATCGAGAGGACCCATGCTAGAATCAACCCTAAGAACACTGTCATAGCAACGACGAACACTCCATTTTGAACAAATACCGCCACTTCTTCATACACGGCCTCATACGGAATGAGTTCATTCATTTGTGACAAAAATAAAGCAACACCTGAAATAATGACCCCAACTCCCCCTGAGGTTGCCGCCAGGACCCAAATGTCCTTGGACCCGAGTGAGAAATAGGGTTCTTCCTCACGGGTTTCAGATGACTCAGGAGAATCCTCCACATCGGTATGCCCCTTCTTCTCCACATAGATCATGTTCTCTAAGTCCTGAGCTTCTTTCTTTGTAATCGCGGTCAGTTCCGCTTCAGACTCTCTTGAATTTGAAGAGCCTGCCGTTTCAACCTTCACCTTTACAAGCCCGAAAGGACGATGCAAGATCCCTTCGGAGAAATTAAGGCTCTGAATCCGGTCAATGGGGATGTACCGTTTCTTTTTCACAAACAGCCCATATTCAATCCGGAGTTCACCCTCTTCTACGCGGTAAGTGAATCGCAGCCATTTGATGATTCCGAAAACAAGTACGAAAACAAGCACGACAGCCATGGATAAAAGAGGAAGATAATCCCAAAACCCATTCTTCTCTTCCCGATTATTCAATACAAACAGAAATATCAAGGGGACAATCAGATCCTTTAGTTGCTTAATGAAATTGGCCACTGCCGAAATGGGGTGAAGACGTTTATGCTCAGACATCATCTTCCGCCACCCTCGCCAATTGTGATATGGAATTTCTCAGCTGATCCGCTTCTTCCATGTCCAATGCCGGAATCTCGTGAACCGTCGCTGCCGTGGAAATGGTGATCGTCGATAGTCCATACCTTTTTAAAATAGGCCCCTGTACCGTGTCCACATGCTGTACCCTCACCATCGGGACCAATGTCCGCTTCACAATGAAGATCCCACGCTGCAGTTCAATTTCCTGCTCCCTCACTTCATATCTCCATCTTTTCCATTTCATCATCGGAAGCAAGTAAACAAACAAATATGTAAACAAAATATATACCAGTACTGCTGTGACAGTCACCCAATGGGACCCATCAAAAATAAAAGCGAGCACAATCGCCCCGGCTACAAACACCGCCGCGATCAATGACTCCAACACCCCATATATTCTCCAGACCTTCAAAGCCATGGGCGATATTCGCGTTTGCGGTTCCCCTATCATGCAAATCCCCCTTCCATCTCTCTTACTAAATCTTACAGTATAAATACGATTGGGAACAGAGATGGTTTCAGAATATGCCTCACGCTAGTTAATAATAAAAGAACTCTTATCCACCCATTCGATACCTTCACATTCCTGCAGGTCCTCTACTAACTTGAACAAAGCGTCATCCTTTTTCTTTGCTTCAATCATACAATCGATTTCATCGACCGTACCTTTTATGCCGTGCAGAAAATCAAGAAACATGCCGGGATCGATGAAATCCGCATGTGCTTTATATTCCTCTTTTGACCTCGGGCTTGAGATATGCATTTTCATCGGAAGCTTCGACTGACTCCACGTCCCAACCACCCTATCCCAGTCCAACAACCAATCCCGTTCGTTATACGCAAGATGATGATGATAATCAAACACAAGGGGAATGCCCAGTTTCTCACATAAATAAAGGGCATCCGCCGCACTAAAAACCGTGTCATCATTTTCAAGGATGATCATCTGTTGAAGAGACACAGGAGTCAGCCCCCAATTATGAATGAATTGCTCCAGCGCCTTCTCCTTATCCTCATATGCCCCGCCGACATGAAGAACACAGCGATGGGTCGGATCGATTCCCATTCCTTTTAACAACGCCTCATGCACCTTCAAGGTTTTTAGCGTATTTTTCAAAACATCCACATCGCTTGAATTCAGCAGAACAAAATGGTCGGGGTGAAAATCGACCCGCATCGGATGTAGCTCGAGATAATCTTTAATCTCTTGTAGTTCCTCCTTCAAAGGAGAAATAAAATCCCACCCTTTCAAATCCGGATGATTGGCAAGAGGAATCAACTTTGAACTGAACCGGAAGAAATGGATTTCATTCAGGACATTATGCTTTAAAAGCCTAAGGCAATTTTGTAAATTCGACCGGGCAATCCTCTCGAGTTTATGGATAGCCGCTTCCCGATCCTTTATGCTGGAGAATTGTTTATATGTCATCGTTTGGGAAGGGGACGCATTTTGCAGGTTCATGCTCATGGCCACGTAGCCAAGTTTAATGAGTGTCATGGGTGGGTGGACTCCTTTTTGGGGTTAGTATGTGCTTTAGTCGGGGAATTATCTCGTGGGTTTTGAATAGGTAACAGATTTTGTTCCTCCTTGGGTTTCTAATTGAAAGGACTTTAATATTTTGTAGGCTGTGTTTCTTGAGTTTAAATGGAGGAACTTTCTTAAATCACTATTGGTTAGCTGATCATTTATTAGTAAGAAATAATCTTTGACCGCTGTCTCATGAGCTCTCTTTGATGAAGCATGGCACTTCACGCAGTACCAGGATGCACTGACTCGAATCATGGGGATGTGTTGGCAGGATTCACATCGGACACCGGTGATGAGATCGTTTTTTGTCAGGGAGTAGGCTTCTAAAATGTCTATTTCATGTTCATGATGATGCTTTAATAAGGTCCTTTTCATTTTTAAGAGTTCTTTATCTGTAATGATTGTCTTTAAATGTTTTTCATTTAGTTCTTTTATTTTATCGATGAGGTTTTGAGCATGAATAATATTCTTATAAGGATCGTCTGGTGTCGGGGATACTGTGTAGTTCAGAATGGTTGACGGGTTGCTGAAAACGACGAGGTGTTCGATTGGGGGATGATTCAGTTTATGGGTACTGAACCATTTCTGTAGTAATAATTTATATCTTTGCACTTGAGAAACCGGGTCGATAAACCCTTCCGTCACTCCTTTATGAGTCCGGGTAAGTTGTCTGATGAAAGGATCGATGAGGACGATTCCTGATATGTTTTTTACTTCGATGATTAAAATATAGAAAGGGGTAAGGATGAGAAAGTCCATTTGGAAATGGTTTGAGAAGATGGGGAGTCTTACATTATAGAAGATTTTGTACTTTTTGTCTTTCAGGAAGGTGAGGTGGTAGTACACGGTGGATTCTCCATTATATCCTGCTCTTCTTTTCTTGAAATCCTTTTCTATAAGTGACATTTGAGGATGATTATGGGGAGTTCGGCATAATAATGCTTCCGTTTTTTCAAGAATGATGGGGATTTTGAGTTCTTTACAGATCAATGGATCACTCTCCTTATGGTTTATGGATATTTAATTCGCCACAGGATGAGAGAATCCTTCATTCGGGTTGGAAATATTAACATATTAATATGTATTGCGTCATTTTTGGCTCTGATTGCGTCATTTTCTGGATAATTGCGTCGTTTTTTTATTTATTGCGTCATTTTTAATGATAATTGCGTATTTTAACAAATATTGGAACATATTTCTTTTCTCTCTTTCAATTACCAAAACCACAACCAACAAAAAAACACGACAACCCCAAAAGGTCATCGTGTTCCATCTAATCAAGAATTGTTATAAGATTTACGTTTGCTTGAAGAATGTGGTCTGCCGCCGCCTGAACGGTTGCGATCTCCGCCACGGCTTCCGCCTCCGCGGTTTCCACCGCCGCTGCGTGATGACCCACCACGGCTTCCGCCTTTACCGCTGCGTGATCCGCCTTTGTATCCACCACGGTTTCCGCCGCCACGATTTCCACCTCTTGATGGTAATGGACGCTCTTCCGTGATTTCAACAGGAGTTGTATCAGGTTCTTTCGTTAATACACGGATCGCTGCCGCTACCGCTTGAACCGGATCATGATCGCCAAGGAACTCTTCTGCTAATGGATAGTAATCTTTAAGATCGCTTTCCTTCGCTGCTTCAACCAGTTTCTCTAAAGCCAGACGCTGCTGACCTTCAAGAGCTTCGTTTAAGCTAGGTGGCTTAAGGGCCGTCATTTTCTTCTTCGTTGTTTGTTCAACGATCTTCAGGTAACCCATTTCTCTTGGTGTGACAAAAGTGATGGACATACCCTTCTTACCTGCACGACCTGTACGTCCGATACGGTGAACGTAGCTTTCAGGATCTTGAGGAATATCAAAGTTGTATACATGCGTTACGCCTGAGATATCTAATCCACGGGCAGCAACGTCTGTAGCGATCAGGATGTCGATGCGTCCTTCTTTGAATTTCTTGAGGACCGTCATACGACGAGCTTGTGAAAGGTCTCCGTGAATACCTTCTGCAAGGTAACCGCGGATGCTTAGGGCACGAGCTAATTCGTCTACTCTACGCTTAGTACGGCCGAATACAATCGCAAGTTCAGGTGATTGTACGTCGATTAAACGTGAAAGGGTATCGAATTTTTCTTTTTCACTTACTTTTGTGAAGTATTGTTCGATATTCGAAACCGTTACTTCTTTTGATTTCACTTTGATGACTTCCGGCTCTGACATGAAACGGTTCGCAATACGACGGATCGGATCCGGCATTGTTGCTGAGAATAAAAGTGTTTGTCTTGTGCTTGGAACTGTCTCAAGGATGCTTTCGATGTCCTCGATGAAGCCCATGTTCAGCATTTCATCTGCTTCGTCCAGTACTAGTGTTTCAACGTTTTCAAGGTTAAGTGTTTTACGTTTGATATGGTCAAGAAGACGACCTGGTGTACCTACGATGATATGTGGGTTCTTCTTCATCGCACGGATTTGACGCTGGATGTCCTGACCTCCATATACGGATAGGACGCGGGCACGCTTGTCGGCACCGATACGGTATAACTCTTCAGATACCTGGATCGCAAGTTCGCGTGTTGGTGCAATGATCAACGCTTGCACTTTCGGGTTTTTCACATCGATTTTCTCGATCATCGGAACACCGAATGCTGTCGTTTTACCTGTTCCCGTTTGTGCCTGACCGATGATATCCTTACCTTCTAAACTGACCGGGATCGTACTTGCCTGAATGGGTGTAGCTTCTTCAAAGCCCATACGTTTGATTGATTTCAACGTAGATGCGCTTAAGTTTAAATCTGCAAACTTAGTCAATGTTACATTCTCCTTTAATTTACATCTTTTATAACTAATCAATATCTGATTATATTTTTAGGTCGGAACGAAATCTTACAATTTTACCCACCGAAAGACTTCGGTATCTAATCTAAAACCGTCTATATGAGATGTTTAGTTTTATGTTTGGTACAAAAAAATACACTCTTCAAAATAGAAGAGCTAGCACGTCCAACAAAATAAGAACTATGTTGTAGTTATGTTACCACTTCTAGAAACGAATTTCAATCTAATGTCAAATAGTCAATCTATTCAATTTGAAGAAATTGGTAGATCTTCTCAAATAGATCCTGCTTGTCTTCACTATGACAAATTAAGTGTTTTGCTTCCGGGGAATAGTATAGGTTTTTCTTTTTTGAGGAAATAGTCTCGTATATATATTTCGCAGCTTTCGGGGGGACTATTCCATCATTCTCTCCTTGAGCGATGAACGTTGGGATGTTCACCTCGCCGAGGAGTGGACGAGCGATACGGACAACTTTTCTGAATTCATATGTGGACAGAAACGGGGTTTGAGTCACCTTGAATTTATATCGTTTGTACAGCTCGTTTTCAAGCATATTGCCTTGCATTCCCTCTTTAATTAAATTACCAATATCTTTCAGCAGTTGTTTAACATTTATATAGTAAGCAGCGGCACTTAATAGTACGAGCTTGCTGATATTGTATTTAACCGAAAGATACGTAGCAATCAATCCACCCATTGAGAACCCGATGACATACACTTCGTCGCATGTGTCCAACAGGACCTTCAGCTCAGACTCAGCATGTTCGATCCACTCAACATGCTTAATCCCTTTCAGGTCAAGGGTTTGCCCATGGCCTGGGAGAGTCGGCACGACGATTTTCCAATCGGTCCGTTCCTGGAGGAATTCTGCAAGAGGCTCAACTTCAAATGGGCTCCCTGTAAAACCATGGATTAATAAACAACCGATCATGTTATCCCCACTTACTTCTCAAAAAGTAGGGAGCGAGCCACACTCCCACAACATCTACAAGCTCATTTTGTTCACTTTAATGAAGGTTTAAACTTATGCCTTAAGGTTGTCGATAATTTCTTCAAGCTTCATCCCTCTGGATGCCTTGAATAAGATCAGTTCATCCCCCTTAAGGATGGAAGACAGTTTATTCGTCAGGCTTTCTTTGTCTGTAAAGGAGTGAACCCGGTCTTCTTGAAGATTCTCCAGGGCACCTTTCGCAATCAGGCTTCCAAGATGGCCGAATGTGAATACTTGCTGAATTTTCTCTCCATCGATCATGCGTCCGATTTCCTGATGGAATTCTTCTTCATTATCCCCAAGTTCAAGCATATCTCCGAGGACCAGGATCTTTGTACGGTAGCCCTCAAGCTCTGCTAAAAGCTCAATGGCCGCTTTCATGGAAGTCGGACTCGCATTGTAGGCATCGTTGATGATGCTTTCGCCTTTCTTCCCTTCAAGCA
This sequence comes from Rossellomorea aquimaris, assembly GCF_020172085.1. Classification (GTDB taxonomy): domain Bacteria; phylum Bacillota; class Bacilli; order Bacillales; family Bacillaceae_B; genus Rossellomorea; species Rossellomorea aquimaris_E. Next base: position 89,830 of record NZ_JAIVAT010000010.1, on the reverse strand, counting down.
TTTCCATCCTCATCTGCGTCAGCTTTAACGACTGTAAGCCTTCTTTCATTTCATCCACGCTGAGTCCGAAATGACGGGCAATCAGGATTCCAGCAAGGGCGTTATGGATATTATGCTGCCCTAAGACAGGCAGGAAGAACGCTTCACCTTCAGCAAAAGACGTCTCGAAATAGCTTCCATGATTGTTCATTTCGATTTTAGTCGGGTAAATCGAATTGGATTCACTTCTTCCGAAAGTCTCCATATGCGTGAGGCCGAGTCCTTTTACACCTTCCTGCAGCAACGGCTCATCTCCATAGTAGGCAAACAGACCTTCAGGCTTCAGACCTTTTACGATTTCAAGCTTGGCCTTGGCGATACCTTCTCTTGAACCTAGGTCCTGCAGGTGAGATTCCCCGATATTCGTAATGATGGCAGCATCAGGTTGGGAGATTTCAGATAGGAGTTCAATCTCACCAAACCCGCTCATTCCCATCTCAAGTACAGCCACTTCCGAGTCTTGTGGAAGAGAAAGGATGGTCAGCGGGAGACCAATATGGTTATTATAGTTCCCTTGTGTTTTATGAACACGGTACTTTACAGACAGCAGATTGGCTACAATGTCCTTGGTTGTCGTTTTCCCATTGCTTCCTGTAATGCCGACGACTTTTAAATCCAGTTCGTGGCGATACTTGTTCGCCAAAGCCTGAAGGGCAAGCAGCGGATCTTCCACAACGAGTACAGGTATATCTTCCGGAGGGTTAGGGACATTGATATCCCATAGAGCTGCAGAAGCACCATTTTCAATGGCTTGGCGAACAAATTGGTGACCGTCTACATTTTCCCCTTTAAAAGGAACAAATAAGTTGCCGCTCTCGATTTTTCTTGTATCGATGGAAACGCCCTTCACGACCACTGATTCAAATGGGGTAAGATCGTTTTTTACATCAAGCATGGTACACATATCTTTAATCGTCTTCTCGAACATTCGTTTACTCCTTTTACTCATTTTTTAATGAAAATAAAGCAGGGACTGCCTTTAGGCGGTCAGTCCCAAGTTGTTTACATCGTATGCTTAATCGTTTGTTTGTCTTGATATCGTTCCATTCCAAGCTCCACAAGTTTCCCGATCAGAGTAGGATAATCGACTCCTGTATGCTTCCAAAGAAGCGGGAACATACTGAATGGCGTGAAGCCAGGCATCGTGTTCACTTCATTCATATAGATTTGACCATCCTCCGTTAAGAAGAAGTCTGCCCTTACAAGCCCGGAACAATCCAGTGCCTTATAGGATTGGATGGCAATTTCCTTCATTTCGTTATAGATGCTTCCTTCCACTTCTGCCGGAATGATAAGGGCCGTATCTCCATCCTCATATTTGGCTTTGTAATCATAGAAGTCTTTCTTCGGAACGATTTCACCTGCTACAGAGCATTCCGGCTGATCATTTCCAAGTACGCCTAGCTCGATTTCTCTTGCCTTTACGCCTTCTTCAATGATGATCTTGCGGTCGAACTGGAACGCTTCACTGAAAGCCGACTGCAGTTCTTCACGAGTCGTACATTTGCTGATTCCGACCGATGACCCAAGGTTGGCGGGCTTTACGAAGCAAGGATAGCCAATCTCCTCTTCCACTTGCTTATAAGCCGCTTCCGGATTCCCTTTCCATGTGCTGCGGATGAACCACGTATAGTTGACTTGCGGGATGCCAGCCTGAGCGAATAGATTCTTCATAATGACTTTATCCATTCCGGCAGATGAAGCAAGGACACCATTCCCCACATAAGGGAGATTCAACAGTTCAAGCATTCCTTGAACCGTTCCGTCTTCACCATTCGGTCCGTGAAGCAGCGGGAAAATCATGTCATATCCTTCTGAATCTGACGGCGCGATGGATGTACTTAAAGCATTAGGGGCAATCTCTTCCCCTTCTTTAAATTGCAATGCCTTCACATCTTCAACAGGAGCGTTCAGTTCAGGACCCTTGACCCAACGGCCTTCCGTCGAAATAAAAACAGGGTGGATTTCGTATTTATTTAAATCCAGGGCACCAATCACGGCCTTGGCTGTTTGCAGAGATACATTATGTTCAGCGGATTTTCCTCCGTATAGTAAGCATAACTTCGTTTTCATAAATGAGTTACCTCCAATATTCACAATAGATGTTTCTATTTTATCACTTTCACCGGAAAGGGAAAGAATGATTCCCTTGGAAAATAAAATTTACCACATTTGTCTTGATTCAAATGGCATTCAAAGAGTGCCCAATATATATGTATGCAAATGAAAACCAGTCCTGCGACAAAATGGACCTATTATTATTCTGAATACACTTAAGATTTCGCCTATTTAAAAAGCTATTAAACTATCATGGCATAAGGTGTATAATCCCTCTATCAAAAACATTTGTATTTTTAAGGAGGACACCCAGATGAGAAAGCTCGGTTTACTGCCTAAGATTCTATTAGGTATTGCGTCAGGTATTGTCATTGGTGCCTATGCACCAGAATGGTTTGTGAAAATCTTCGCTACATTCAATGGATTATTCGGTAATTTCCTCGGATTTGCGATTCCGTTGATCATCATCGGCTTTATCGCTCCTGGGATCGGCTCCATGGGAAAAGGTGCAGGGAAACTTCTTGGATTGACCACTGCCCTCGCGTACGGTTCCACAGTATTAGCCGGTTTACTCGCCTTTGCCGTTGCGAAGTCTATATACCCATCTTTACTGGCCAATCAAACTTCCCAGTCATTTGAAAATCCTGAAGAAGCTCTTCTCAAAGGTTTCTTTACAGTGGACATGCCTCCAATCATGGGCGTTATGTCGGCATTACTCATCGCTTTCACCATCGGACTTGGAATGGCCGCCATCAAAGGCGACACCCTTCAAAAAGGGATGGATGAATTCAGGAACATCGTCGAGCTTGTGATTGAAAAGATCATCATTCCACTGTTACCTGTTCATATACTTGGAATTTTCGCCAATATGACGCAAGGTGGACAAGTGAGTGCCATCATGTCTGTATTTGCTAAAGTATTTGTCATGATCATTCTTTTACATGTTATTTTCTTAATTATTCAATATACAGCTGCAGGGACACTGAGAAAACAAAACCCTCTTTCCATGATGAAAGGGATGCTCCCAGCTTACTTTACGGCACTCGGAACACAGTCTTCCGCGTCCACGATCCCGGTGACCCTTGAACGTTCCAAGAAAATCGGTTCAAGAGAACGCATTGCCGATTTCTCTGTACCGCTTCTTGCTACGATTCACTTATCAGGAAGCACCATCACTCTTGTCAGCTGCGCCATGGCCGTCATGTTCATCCAGGGCGAGGCACTGCAATTCACTCAGCTGTTTCCATTCATCCTAATGCTTGGCATCACGATGATTGCAGCACCCGGTGTTCCAGGGGGAGCCGTCATGGCAGCCCTTGGACTACTTGAAACAATGCTTGGGTTCGGACCGACGATGACGTCCCTTATGATCGCCCTGTATCTCGCACAGGACAGCTTCGGAACTGCCTGCAACGTAACAGGTGACGGCGCCATCACATCGATCGTCGACAAACTGACCCAAAAGAAAAAAGCACACGTATCTTCTATTAAAGCAAGCTAACCTAATAGAGGTCCGTCCCTCCAATCGGAGGGACGGACCTCTATTTTTATTTTTGAAATCAGTCTGAAAAAGACACCGCGGTGACCATTTTATCTGCATATGACGTTTAGACGACGTGACGCATAGGTCCAGGGAACCACTCTCCGATCCGTGAATCAGTCACTTCACCACTGAATATCTCTGTCATTTTCTGTATAATGGAAATATTAACACATTAAAGGAGTGCTCATAAATTGAAATTAACCGGGCAGCGTGTAACACTAAGAAAAATAGAAGAGAGAGACCTTCCTACTTTATGGGACTATATTTACGGGGATCCTTCTCCGGAATGGAAAAAATGGGACGCCCCTTATTTTGAACATAAATATGTCCCTTTTGACGAGTATATGGAATCATCCACCCGGAATAAAAACCGCAGCGATGAATTCCAGCGGATCATCGAAGTTGACGGAACCATCATCGGAACCGTCGGATACTATTGGGATTATGAGCCCACCAGATGGCTTGAGGCCGGGATTGTGATCTATGATCCCGCATACTGGAACGGTGGATACGGGACCGAAGCCTTATCCCTATGGGTAGACCACCTTTTTACTACAAAGGAAATCGGACGGGTCGGCATCACGACCTGGTCAGGAAATGAACGGATGATGAAGGCCGCAGAAAAAATCGGCATGCAGCTTGAAGGTCGTATGCGAAAATGCCGTTATTACAATGGCGTCTATTACGACTCCATCCGAATGGGCATGATCCGGGAAGAATGGGAAGAAAAACGATCTCTCTAAAAGGAGTCCCACTATGAAAACAATCATCCTGGTTGGTGGCGGACACAGTCACCTACACTGTTTAAAAAAGATACAACCGCAAGAAGAAACCGTGAAATGGATCCTCATCTCCCCTTCCCGCTATCAGTATTACTCGGGAATGTTCTCCGGATATACAGAAGGAATCTATTCATTAGAAGAAACCCGGATCGATTTAGATAATCTATGTGAGAGGGCTGGCTGTGACTTTGTCGAAAGCACCGTCCTCTCCATCGATCCCGATCAACAGCATCTCTTAACAGACAAGGGAGACATTTTCACCTACGACTTCGTTTCTTTCGACATCGGGTCGCGGAATGACTCGCTGGAGATCCAAGGTTTACATACGCACAATCTGCCCATCAAACCGAACTATCGTTTCCCCGAGCAAATCGAGAAACTGCGTAACAGCAGAAGGACGGTCTTTATCGGTGGAGGCGCAGCGAGTATTGAGATGGCTTTATCTTTGAAAGCATGGAAAATGAAAATGGGGTATGAGGATCATGCCGTTACAGTGATTCATTCTTCACCACTCATAGAAAAAGCAGGTTCCTTTTCATCAAAGAAAATGACGAGAGTTGCCCATTCAAAAGGCATCGAATTGCATAAAGGACGTGTGACAAAAGTAGATAGTACCCGCGTACATACGGGAGAGGGACGGACCTTAGGATTTGATGAGATCATTTTCTTAGGCGGGCCCAAAGCGCCTCCACTCTTAGGAAGCAGTGTGCTGCAGACAGATGAAAAAGGCTTCCTCCTCGTGAACAGCTACCTCCAATCCGTCGAATACCCAAACGTATTCGGAGCAGGTGACTGCGCAACTTTACAAGACTTCCCCAATCTTCCGAAAAACGGGGTCACGGCTGTGCGACAAGGTCCTGTGTTATGGAAAAATCTGACCGGTGCAGCGGCTGGTGGAAAGATCATTCCCTTTGAACCGCAGAACCGGTATCTGGCGATTATGTCGATTGGGAATAAGGAGGGCTTTTTGACATATGGGTCATTTTCATTGGTCAACGGCTGGGCATGGCGGTTGAAGAATTGGATTGATGTGAGGTTTGTTGGAAGGTATGGGGGGTGAGGTGGTAGGTTTTGTTTTTCGTCATCCCTTCTGAATTGAGCTGCATGGATTGAAGAATCTTATAAGCAATCTTTCTCGATTCTAAATGGAGGAATTTTCTAACTTGCTTGTTGTTTATTCGATCAGAAATTAAAAGGGCATAGTCGTTTAAAGCAGCTATATGACCATCTTTTGATTTCCCACCACATTCCGTGCACTCCCAATGAGCATATCTCCTTACCATAGGAAGATGTTGACATTGCGAACACTTTACACCAGACATTATTTCACCTGGAGTAACTCCATAAATGTCTTTAGGGAAAGCAAAGGGTGCAGTGTGTTTTTTCACTAATTGGCTGGAGATTTTTTTTAATTGTTTTGCTGGAATAGATTCTTTTCTATGAAGAGCAAGTACGGATAAAATCCATCCCTCTACATTTTCTACCCTGATCACATTATGATATTTTTCATTAGGAGAAGTAGTATCAATGATTGTGGATTTATTCGTCATGACAACAAGTGTAGAAATCGGGATTGAAGGCAGCTTTCTGTTGATGAACCACCTTACCAACTGCTTCTTCTGGCGTTCGACCTGTGTGACAGGGTGACTGAATGCCTCTTCTTTATCCTCTACCTTTCGAATGGCTTGGTCGAATCTCGAATCTAATGTGTAGGTTCCAGCTATGTGCTTGACTTCTATAATGATGAAGACTTGTGGGGTTAAGAGGAGGGTATCGATTTGAAAGTGACGGTCATCTATTTCAAGTCGAAGATCATGCAAGATGAATATATTTTTATTTTTAGATATAAACTTCAGATGATAGTCTAATTGTAATTCTCCTCGGTAACCGGCTTTTCGCTTGGCTAAATCCGCCTTTATGATATGCCAATGGCTATGAGCAGGAGAGAGTCTTTCTAATAATGCTTCATTCATTAAAATTCTCCGGGGTATTTCCCTGTTTTTAACGATCAATTTATCAACTCCTTTCATTGTATACACGTTTATTCGACACCCGCTTATAAAAACCCTTTATTTTACAAATATATTGTGAGTTGAGTTTTCATGATATCGGTTATTGGGCCACTTTGTGGGTTTTTCGGGCCACATTTAATATAAATTGGGCCACTTTCGGCATTTATTGGGCCACTTCCCCGGTTTATTGGGCCAAATTGTGAACGCCACCACTCGCCACATCCCACACCCCAACCCACACAAAAAAAACACGACCACCAACCAGCAGCCGCGCACTCATACCTATCTATCTAAACAACTCCACATACTTCTTACTAATCACAGGCAATACTCCATCAAACAGCTTCTCCCTCCAATAGAGGTCCGCTACCTGCTGTACAGCTGCTGCGTGATTCGGATAAGGGTAGACCATATTGGATAGAGCACCGATCTTGCTTCCTTTTTCCATGGCGAATACGACGGGTTGCATCCAGTCTCCTGCACCGGAACCGACTGCGTGGGCACCGAGTATTTTCCCGCTTGAGTCTGTGATGATTTTGACGAGTCCTTCGGTTCGGTGGTCGGCAACGAAGCGGTCGACTTCGTCCAATGTCTTCTTAAAGACTTTATACTGTATTCCTTTTTCCATGGCCTCTTCTTCGGTCAATCCGATATGAAAGATTTCTGGTGTCGTATAGGTTGTCCAAGGTAGCTTTTTGTAGGAAACCTTTCGTTTCAATCCGAACACAGCATTTTGGACGACGAGCTTCCCTTCCATTCCGGCTCCGTGGGTGAATGGGTAGCGGCCGTTCACGTCCCCGATGGCGAAAATATGTGGATGATTCGTTCTTAGTTCATCATTCACTTTGATGAAACCGCGGTCGTCCATTTCCACGCCTGCTGCAGACAGGTTTAAAGATTCCGTCCCGGGCTTGCGGCCGGTTGCCAAAAATAATAGGTCCCCATTAACAGAATGCTCCACACCGTCTTTCATATAATGGATCGTTTTCTGCCTGCCATCCCGCTTTGAAACCCGTTTGATCTCTGCTCCATACACAAACTGGATATCCTTTTCTAGTATGTCGGCTGCCACTTCACGAATTTCTTTATCTTCTTTCACTAAAACCTCATCATGTTGTTCCAGGACAACAGCTTCAGCACCTAAGTGGGAAAATGCCTGGGCAAGCTCAAGTCCGATCGGACCTCCTCCCACGAACACAACCCGGTTTGGCAGTTCCTCGACGTCGAATATCGTTTCATTTGTGTGATACTCTACCTCAGAAAGGCCTTGGATATCTGGTACCCTAGGACTTGATCCTGTGGCCACGACAATCCTTTTCCCTGAGATCCTGTCCTCTTTCTCCACCAGAATGGTGTGGGGATCCAGGAACTCGGCTCCACCGAAATAGATATCGACCCCTAATTCCAGGAAGCGCTCGGGATCGTCATGCTGTTGGATATGCGCTATGGCTCCTTTGACTTTCTCTTTCACCTTTTTCATGTCAACGGTCCCTTTGGTTTCGAATCCAAAAGCATCACCTTTCCTTATAGTAGCTACTTCCCTTGCTGCCTGGATGAATGCCTTTGACGGAACGCAGCCAAAGTGCAGGCAGTCCCCGCCAAGCACACCGCTTTTTTCGACAAGGGCTACTTTGGCTCCAAGGGAAGCGGCTCCCGATGCGACGGTCAGTCCACCGGCGCCTCCCCCTATGACTATCAAATCGTATTGATCCATCTTCATCTCTCCTTATGAAAGTAATCGTTTCGCTTCCAGAAACCGCTGGATACCCGTGTACAATTCCACTGCAAAAAATAGTAACGTCGTCCACAGGACTATCGAGGGAAATAGCATCATGACGCTGAATAGAATGAATCCTTCCGTCCTCTCAGCGAGTCCCGCCTGGTAATAGAATGACTTCATCCCCTGCTTCTCTGATACGGCTCCGACTGTGAGAAAAATGGTCATGGAGATGATGATGGAGACACTCAATAAGAGGGTGGCCCACATAATGTCAGGGTGCAGGAAAGCAACGCCAAGGAGGACACTGATCTCAACGATTCGATCAAAGGTCACATCCATGACGGTCCCGAACGGAGAAGGCTTGGTCAATCGTGCCATCGTTCCGTCCACTGCGTCGAGGAACCCGGACAGCCATAATAAGGTGACGGCGATGAACGGAAATCCCAAGTAATACACCAGTCCAGTGACCGACCCCACGACAAAGGCCGTGAGCGTCACCTGATTGGCTGATAGTCCTTTTTTTAAAAACAGCCTTGCCGTTCCCTCTATACTTGGCTGCACCCATTTGCGGGCGTGAGTGTCTAACATATTGTTCCCATCCTTTATTTATCTTCTTTCCCCGATAACCCCAGCCATGCTTTCATCTTCTTTTTGAAAATGAGTGGTACGATGATCATGACCAGGAAAAATGCGAGGGCAATATATAATTTCGTTCGATCTTCTCCTACCAAGCTTGACCCTAGAAAGACGTAACCAAACGTGCCCGGTAAAATTCCGATGGCTGTAGCAAGAATGTACGGAACGTATTTCACCTTCCCCATCCCAGCCAGATAGCTGATCAAATCAAAATTGAGGAATGGAACGAGGCGTAATAGGAGGACATAAAAGAAGCCGCTCTCCTCCATCTTGGCCTGTATTTTCTCCATTCTGGCAGATGGTCTTTTTAATAATTTTTCTCCAAGGAAGCTTGCTGCATAGTAGGCGACCGTTGCACCGCCGAGGGCACCTAAAATAATATAAAAGAAACCTTGGACAGCGCCGAAAGCAAGTCCTGCCGCCAGTGAAAGGATGGAAGCCGGGAAAAGGATCAGTGGTCGGATCGTATATACCACGATAAAGACAATCGGAGCCCATATACCAAATGACACGATCCAATCCCTTATATCATGCGGCTTGACCTGGAAGAAATTTCGGCTCAGCCACATGAGGGATAGTAAAATTGCAATAAACAGCAGAATTTTGCCTATTTCCTTCTTCTTCATTGTCTTCCCTCCTACTCCTCTTGATGAAACGTCTGAATGTTCTCTTCCTCGGTATATAGCCAGACCGCCTCGAGTGATGAGTGCCCGTCAAGGGGGAGATTCAGTTTTTGCTTCAAATCCTCCACCCATACTTCATAAATATTCGTTCCCGCTATGAAACGTTTTTGCTTTACCGCTCCCTTCCATTTCGGGGACAAAACACCCTGACCGCTAGAGCTGACCTTTATTTGGGAAGCATGAACAAACTGCCGCCCTCTTAAGATGAGGCCATCGCTCATGAATGACGCGACAAATGGGGATGCGGGCCGGTAATAGATCTCATCTGGACTACCTATCTGCAAGAATCGCCCATCGTGTAACACTGCCACGCGATCCCCCATCTCATACGCTTCATCCCGGTCATGGGTCACGAATATAACCGTGGTTTCTTCTTCCTTTAGAATGCTCCTGACCCAGTGTCTCAATTCTTTCCTCAATTGCAGATCAAGACTGCTGAATGGTTCATCCAGAAGCAATAGCTTTGGCTTCAGGATGAGGGAACGGATCAGGGACACCCGCTGCTGCTGACCCCCGGAGAGCTCTGAAGGATAGTGGTGCATGAATTCCCCAAGACCGACTCTTTCGATATAGTCCATTGCCCTCTCCTTGGTTTCCTTTTTTCTTCTCCCTTTCATCTTTAACCCATACATGACATTTTCAAGAACATTCATATGAGGGAATAATAAAGGTTGTTGAAAGACCATCCCGATGGGGCGGTTCTGAGGTCTGATGGAAGAAATATCGTTTCCTTCTATTAACACCTTTCCCTGCGTGGCAGATTCTAAGCCTGATAGAATGCGCAGAAAGGTTGATTTACCTGAACCCGATGCTCCCACCAGGGAAAGGATCTCACCTTTGTTCAGTGTAAGCGTCGTGTCTGTTAATATTTCTTTCTCTTTAAATGTTTTTGATATTCCTTGAATCTCTATGAATGTATTCACAGCTTCTTCCTCGCTCTTAGATGCTGATATGGGAGCATGACAGTCAAGCATCCTTCCAACATGATATAAAACGCGATGGGGATAAGGGCAAACACAATAGAGAATGCAGCTGCGACCGCTTCGTCTGCCGTATTGGTAAATGGGTAGTAAACCATTGCCAGGGTCACCACGTTCCCTCCCCCTATGATCGCAGTAAGGACGTATTGACTTAAGGAAATGACAATTGTCAGGAACAACACACTCCGGATGCTTGGTAGAAGCAGAGGTAATTCAACATGGTACAGGCGTTGTAAGGAGCTTCCCCCAAGGATGGTTGATTGTTCAATTAATTTAGAACCGATTCGTTCATAGCCTGTCTTAAACATTTTGATGCTGTAAGGGATCGTCGGGACCAGATGGACGAGGGCCACTCCAAGCCAATGATCCGAAAGACCATATCGGATAAACGTGATATGAAGACCGATGGCCACAACCAATACCGGTATAAAAAGGGGAAGCATCATGAGCGCTTCAAGCATCGATTTCCCCCTGAAAGAGGAGAAGGCATATACCTTTCCAGAGGTGATGCCGATCACAAGATTGAGGGCCAGGACGATAAGGGCGATCCAAATCGATATCCCTATGGAATCCAGGAACTCCCCTTGATTCAACAACCGTTCCCACGCTCTTACACTCGGATTTCCTTGATCGGGGCTCCCCCATACCCACACACCATAAAAGCTTTTATATACTAAAAAGAGAAGGGGAAAGACAAATAGAATAAATGATATGCTGTAAAAGATTGATTTCCTCAACGTAACACCCCTAATTCCCAATCCCTTTAGTGATGTGCATTCGCTTTTTATTCGTCATATAAAGGACGACCCACATGATGATCCCGATCACGAGACCTGTCAGGACAAGCGAAGCAAACGCCAACGGACGATCACTCCAGCTTCCGCTGTAAAACCAGTCGTATGCTAGAATGGCAAGCATTTGCGGGGACGTCACTCCAAGAAGCTGCGGAACCTCGAATGCGGTAAAGATGAAGGCAAATAATATCGCTCCGGTTTCAATAAACACCGGAAAGATCAAAGGCCATTCCGCTACCCAGAAGGCTTGATATGGTCCCGCTCCCAATAATGAAGCAACCTCTTTATACCTTTTTGACAGGGTAGCATACACAGGCAGCATCATCAGGGTCACAAATGGGACTTCCTTCCACACATACGTCAAGATAATTCCGACCCCGTTCCGGTCCTGAACCACTATCGGGAACTGACTGCGATCGTCTATCCATCCAAGCAAACCGGCTACATTCGAGAAGAAACCGCTCTGATTGAAGAGTAAATAGACAAGATAAGCCCATACAAAGTGGGGAACGAGCATTGGGATCCACACCAGCAATTTATGCTTATTATCCTTTAACAACGGAGAGAAGGCCTTTACGATTCCCAGGCCAATCACAAGGGCCAGGATGGTTGAGATGGAAGTCACCATCAAGCTGAAAAGGACGGAAGAGATAAACCGGTCCTCTACAATCAATTCCTGGTAATGTGCAAAGGTGAAGGTTCCTCTGTCCCTTACACTTTCAAAGATTGCAAGGACAATCCCAAGCCCCGGAATCAATAGAAAAAAGAGAACGCCTGGAAGGATGAGGAACGCATTATTGACTTTCAACCACTTCACGGTTCCAGTTCTCCTTTAGCCATTCCACATAGGCGGCATCAAGCTCACCTTTGAAATGTTTCTCAAGCTCAGATGCCTCCAGTACACTTTTTCCACGATCAATTCCCATGAATTTCTCTCTCCATTCCTCATCAAGCTTGTCGTAAGAGATAGGAGAACTTTCCCCCCAATAATCCGGCTTCAATTTCTCATACTGTGCTTCTGGTGATAAAAACTCATTAATGGTCACCATGGCCCCTTCTTTATTCGGACTATTAAATGGAATCGCCAGGAAATGGGTGTTTCCGATTGACCCGACGTCCTCTAATAGGAAGGACTTCGTACTTTCGGGGAAGACTCCGTCTTTGATCAAATGCTCGGCCCTCGCTTCGTTATACCCCATCGTCATCCATACCTCTCCCTGACTGTACAGCTTATCAAGATCAGTTAAGGTGGCAGGATAGGTTTCCCCTTGACGCCATAAGTATGGCTTCAGTTCGTTTAATTCTTTCCAGGCATCGGTTCCTAGTCTGTTCGCATTCTCTTCATCAAACCCCTCCTGAACCAGATTCTTGTCTGTTTTCGCATAAAGAAGATGTCTAAGAAACGCATTCCCTGTGAAATCACTCGGATTTGGATACGTAAATTTCCCTGGATTCTCTTTCATGAACGTTTTCAGTTCCTCAAAGGTAGAAGGAGGATGGTTCACTTTCTCACTATTATAGAAAAAAACGAATTGAACCTTTCCCCACGGTGCTTCGAACCCTTCCGTTTCCGTTCCAAAATCATAACGGAAGGCGTCGCTCGTTGTATCGTAATATTGGTTGTAATTCGGCAGCTGGTCCGTGAATGAACCTGCCAATAACTTATTTTCTTTTGCATTTTTAAAATTCTCACCGTTGATCCAGACGATATCGATCGTGCCCTTTTCTTTGTCAGCCCGTTTCTCCGTTTGCAGCTTCTGAAGGATTTCAGTTGTATCCAAAGGTACACGGTTCAGTTCGATATGATGCTTTTCTTTCAGCATGGGAGCCATGACCTCATCTATATATCGATTGATCCCTTCATCTCCTCCCCACATGAACATATTCACTTTGGTCCCTTCTGCATTCGACGCGATCGTCTTCCAATCTCCGTCCGGAATTTTACCGGCACCATTTATATTTGAAGAATCACAAGCCGATACTAACAGTAAGGAAATGACGCCCAGTATAGCTAACCATTTTTTCATCCATCCTACTCCTCTGCGCTTTACTATAATTCTATTGTACTGGACCGATTAATATAAAAAAGTAATCTGCCTTACATAAGAAAATGATTGCCCTATCGATGACCTATGTCTTCTTGCTCATATTTTATACAGCTTGTAACCTTTTGACTCAAACCTTGTCTAATACGGTAAGGAGGTGACTTTAACGTGAAGCGATTACTGATGATCACCATCATTCTTATGGCGGGAATGGCCGGATGTGGGACGGCTGATGAAAACGACAGCGATTCGACGAATAATGGAACGAATCAGGAAGCAGGTGAGGATATGACCGTGCAGAAAGGAATTGTCGCAGGCGCAATGGAACCTTCATTAACAAAGCAGGATGCAGCAGATCAGAATGTTTACGTATATTCAGTGAAAAACCAAACCGAACAGGAAAAAACCTTTGAATTCTCTTCAGGACAGAAGATCGACTACGAACTGAGAAACGAAAAAGGCGAGGTCGTATATAAAGATTCAAAGAATAAGATGTATACCCAGGCCTTGCAGGAAATCACAGTGAAGCAAGGAGAAGCATTTACTCAGAAAATTGTCCTGCCGAAGCTCGAGAGCGGCTCATATACATTGACGGTATGGATGACTGCCAAGGGAGATCAGGATTATAAAGCGACGACTGCCGTTGAAATTGAATAAGAGATCAAAAAAAGGATTAATCTGCACATATGGTGAGATTAATCCTTTGTATATACAGGAACAGAACCACCCAGAGTGATACGTTCAGGCGTCACGATGCAGCTTCTTCCCATGAAACGCACTCCTTGATCCGCGGCTGCTTCCATGATCCGTGCAAAATGCGGGTCGATTTCCGGCGCTGAAGTGATGGCCTTAAGGTCTGTACGCTGGGCAATGAATAGGACTGCTGTTTGATAGCTTCCATTCCTCTGAAAATGAGTGAGTTCTTCGACATGCCTTGCTCCTCTTGCCGTAACGGCGTCGGGAAATTTACCTATTCCGTCCTCGATCATCGTGACACTTTTGACTTCAAGTAGTAACTTTTCATCATTTTTCTTATGGGTTAGAAGGAAGTCAAAACGAGACCCCCCTGCCTTATATTCGGCTTTTTCAAGGCGCCATTCCTTTAGTTCATCCATTATTTCCAGCTGCAAGGCCTTCAACACCAGCCGGTTGGGATATTGAGTATTTAATGATACATAACTATCATTTGTGGAGTCATATGTCATGACAGCTGACCATTTCGTTTTTCTTTTTGGATCATTGGATTCCTGAAGCCATATCGGCCCCCCTGGCACCAGTAAGTCCTTCAATCTTCCGGGATCGGGTAAATGAACTTTTTCTTTTGAACCCGAAGGAAGCTCGCATTCCAGTACAAACCGATTGAGCCTCTCAAGAAAGATTCCTTGAATCAATGTGTCATGGAATGGTATTTCTACCATGTCTTCACGGCCTCTCATTTAAGCAGAGCACTCCAGCTCTTCGTCTTGCGGTCATAGGATAATAATCCGTTCGCAGGGGACTTGCGAATCTGTTCATAATCCTCCGCCATTTCATCCATATCATAATAATCCCCCATCACCCAGATGGGAATTTCAATTTTCCCTCTTGTCAGGACAGCTTTTTCAAGGGAAATGACCATCCCTTCTTTAAGCTTGTCCCTGAAGGAATGAATGACTTCCTTTCCGATCACAGGGTAAGGCTTTTCCTTTTTCATACCGAACAGTCCTTTCCCACCCTTGATGGAGCTCAGCTTTGATGAAAGGGTCGATCCCAGCATATGATAGAAGTCCTCGAAGTCACGGTAATAAACCTTATTGAACCAGCCGTCATCATGCGAAAGATAGGCGTAGCGATTATTCAGCTTGGAATAAAAAGGAGGGTTTAACGGCTGCTTGATATGCCCCATATAAAGCAGTTCCGCAATTTCCTGACCGTTCAATTCATCGACTCCAACTTCCTCTTCAAAGTCAATCCAGCAGAAATCCCCATAGTTTTGAACCCCGTCGTTCATAATCTTTTTCATTTCGTCCTTTTCTACATATTCCATATGGGTATGTATATTAAAAGCACCATGCTCGTACTGATGCTTTATGAGAAGTAAGTTCTTTAAGGGTTTACGGGCATTCATAACAAATTCATTGAAATGAATTCCGTAAGAAACGACGTATTGACGCTCCGGATTCTTATGAACATAGATGATATCTTTAACTCGATTATTTGCCTTCAAGAACATTCCCTCCATCTGATTAACACGGTGCACAGTTCATATTTTCTATTTTATCAAATAAAGAAGACACTTGTTCTTTTCTATTTCATTTCAAAATGATGACAAAAGTCGCAGGGAATTGTCGAAAATAGTCATATCCCGGTACTACAGACTGTATGGATTTTAAATTAGCACTATTTTTAATAACAAATGCCCAGCACAAATATGTAATAAATGGAATTCTCTCTCTCTATTCTTTCCATGAGCCCTTCTGCTATCTACATTTCCAATGAATTCATTTCCCTGAGTGCTCCAAAGTACCCGTCCAATCCCGATAGAAGTTCAACGATTTCTCCGGTCATGAGTAGAAATTTCCCTTCATTTCTATTAGACTAGGGAATGTGAAATCTTTAGAAATTCAGGTGAATAGAATATGGAAACTCGCCAGCGATTTGCTGATAAGATCGATTGGGGTCTTCTCTTTTTATTAATGCTGTTCTTCATCGTAAGCGCAATGGGAATCAGCAGCGCCCAGACCTCAGGGCAGTATGGAACAAACTTCGTCATTAGACAAGCATTTTGGTATGTAGTGGGTGGAATCATTATTGGGGCAGCATTATTCCTGGATTCGGATCAGTATAAGCGGCTTGCCTGGTACATATACGGTGCGGGCATTTTCTTGCTCGTGTTATTATTGATTTCACCAGAGAGCATCGCACCTCATCGGAATGGAGCCAAAAGCTGGTTCATGCTGGGACCGCTTGGGTCTATACAGCCTTCAGAATTCATGAAGACATTCTTAATCCTTGCTCTTGCGCGCGTCATTACCAACCATCATGAACTTAATCCAAGAAAAACCGTACAGACAGACTTTCAGTTGTTAATTAAAATCGGCTTGACCACCCTTGTTCCCCTTGCTTTCATCATGCAGCAGCCGGATTTAGGGACATCACTGGTCATATTGGCCATTATGACGGGGATCATCCTCGTTTCAGGTATTACGTGGAAGTTGATCGTTCCCATTTACGCATCCATCGGGGTGATAGGAGCGGGCATCCTTTCACTCGTGATTTGGGCACCAGAGATATTGGAAAAGTACTTAAACGTAAAGCCATATCAATTCGGCCGGATTTATGCCTGGCTAGACCCTTATAACTACGCAAAATTGGAGGGTTTTCACTTAATCAACTCCCTTAATGCCATTGGTTCGGGTCAGATTTTCGGAAAAGGCTACAGCGACCGGGAAGTGTATATCCCGGAAAACCATACGGACTTTATATTCAGCGTCATCGGTGAAGAGTACGGGTTTATCGGTGCAAGTGTCGTCATCAGCTTATACTTCCTGCTGATCTATCATTTGACCAAGACGGCCCTTGATACGAAAGAGCCCTTCAACGCTTATGTGTGTGCAGGGATTATCAGCATGATCACATTCCACGTGTTCCAGAACATTGGAATGACGATTCAATTACTCCCAATCACCGGTATCCCCCTTCCGTTCATCAGCTATGGGGGAAGCTCACTGATGGGGAATATGCTGGCCCTCGGCCTCGTGTTCAGTATGAGGTTCCACCACAAAACGTATATGTTTTCTTCAGAAGATTCCTAATTACTGGTTGCATTCATCCTCAGGATGTGTAAAATAATAGTAATTAGATATCGAACATTCAATGAAGAAGAGAGTAATCCTGACGTAAATCAAAAGCGAGCCGGGGGTGGTGGAAGCCTGGTGTGAAACCATGGATGAACCGCACTTCCGAGAAGTTTTCCCCGAAATCGGAGTAGGGAAAAGCCGGGATCTCCCGTTATACAATGAGTGTCCTTATTGGAAATAAGAGTGGTACCGCGAGCTAAACTCGTCTCTGTGTAGAGACGAGTTTTTTTGTGTTTTATATTAATGGAGGTGTTCTAAAATGGATTTGAAATCTTTACTGGCTCATGAAATAAAAGCACAGCTCCTGCCTGATTGGAGCGAAAATGTTCTGTGGGATTTGATTGAAACCCCAAAACATAGTCATCTGGGTGACCTGGCTTTCCCATGCTTCCAGCTGGCTAAAGTCTATAAGAAATCCCCCGTACAAATCGCCAATGAATGGTCTGTCACCTTTACCTCTCCCCTTTTCACCAAGGTGGAGGCAGTAGGTCCTTATCTTAATATTCACTTCAACCGGGCAAAAGCAGGGAAGGAAATCGTTTCAGATATTTTGGGAAAAGGGAAGGATTATGGAACACAAACCTTCGGAGAAAAGAAGACCATCGTATTAGACATGTCCTCCCCCAACATCGCCAAACCATTCTCCATGGGGCACCTCCGTTCAACGGTCATCGGGAATGCCATTGCAACCATCGCTGAGAAATGCGGCTACTCGACCGAGAAGATTAATTATATCGGGGATTGGGGTACACAATTTGGAAAACTGATCGTCGCGTTTAAAAAATGGGGAGACCCCGAAAAAGTGAAAGAAAACCCGATCGCCGAATTATTCGTTCTATACAAAAGGTTTCATGAGGAAGCAGAACTCGATCCCGGCCTTGAGAATGAAGGGCGAAGAGCCTTTAAGCTTTTGGAAGATGGGGATGAAGAAGTCACGGAGCTTTGGAAATGGTTTAAGGATGAATCACTCCAAGCCTTCAAAACGATCTACTCCTTACTGGGTGTTAAATTCGACTCCTATAACGGGGAAGCATTTTTCAATGATAAGATGGATGAAATCGTGACATTGCTTCAGGAACACCAACTTCTTGAGGAGTCTCAAGGGGCCCAAGTTGTTCGGATGGATGAGGGGAATCTGCCTCCCTGCCTGATCAAGAAATCGGATGGAGCCACTCTTTATGCTACAAGGGACCTGGCAGCCGCCCTCTACCGGAAGCGTCAATATCACTTTGATGAAGCCCTTTATATCGTCGGCCAGGAACAGACGATCCATTTCAAGCAAGTCATGACGGTGCTGAAAAAGCTTGGATATGACTGGGCAGATGACATGAAGCATATTCCATTCGGACTATATCTAAAGGATGGAAAGAAGATGTCGACACGTAAAGGCAGGGTCATCCTTCTCGAAGAAGTGCTCCAAGAAGCAATCACAATGGCGGAGGAGAACATTACGCTGAAGAATCCCGGCTTAGAAAATGCACCCTCAGTCGCAAGAGATGTCGGAGTAGGTGCTGTCATATTCCACGACCTAAAAAACGACCGTCTCAATGATATTGAATTCTCATTGGATCACATGCTTACTTTTGAAGGAGAGACTGGTCCTTATATCCAATACACATATGCCAGAGCCCAGTCACTGCTCAGGAAAGCAGGAGAAACCTATTCCCTGAAATTTGATGGTCTTGATGATGCCGAGAGCTGGGAAGTGGTCAAACAGCTGAGGTTATTCCCGGAAATCATTGAAAAAGCCTGGCAGCACTATGCCCCATCCGTCATTGCCAAATATCTAATCGACACTTCACAAAGCTTCAATCGATATTATGGTAAAACGAAAATCATTTCAGAGGACCCACAGAAGAAATCCCGCCTTGCGCTGGTTCAAGCCGTCGGGATTGTCCTTGCTGAAGGTTTAAGATTACTCGGGATAAATTCTCCTTCGGAAATGTAGAACTCTAAAAGATTTTGTCACTATTTCCCGAGAAATAGTGTTTCCTGAAAAGATATGAAACTCCTGAAGGAATCTGCATTTTTAAGTATTGAAGTGATATGAATTGGATATTTCATGACTCCCTATATGAAAAGTGATATACTTTCTTATGTTCTGTTCTAATTGAAACTAACGCTTTTTTTATAAAGGAGAGTACAATGTCTGAACTACTTCATACTTTCGAAGCCTGGTTATTGGATTACGGTGTTTGGGGACTGATTCTTGTTTCATTTGCAGATTCATCTTTCTTTCCCATCCCGCCTGATGTGTTGCTGATTCCTTTAGCGATCGCCAACCCTGACAGTGCATTGCTGTATGCACTTTATACGACAGCAGCTTCTGTCATTGGAGCCCTTTTCGGCTGGTTGATCGGTAAAAAACTTGGTAGACCGATTCTTGTTCGATTATTCTCAGAAGCACGCATACAAAAAGTAGAGGAATACTTTACTAAATTCGGCCCTATGGCCCTTCTGATTGCCGGACTGACACCTGTTCCTTACAAGATCTTTACGATTTTCGCAGGGGTTTCCGGTGTGAAAATCAGGGTATTGGTGATTTGGTCCATCATCGGAAGAGGAATTCGTTTCTTCCTTGAAGGGACAATCATCCTGACTCTCGGGGCAAAGGCAAAGCCTTTCATCGAGGAAAACTTTACATTCCTTACCCTGGCAGCAGGTTTAGTATTGATTGCTGCATATCTCGTCTACTTAGTCATCAAAAAGAAACAACGCACTCCCTGATGACTTTCATTAAAAAGAGCATGGGGTACACTACTGTACCCATGCTCTCTTTTATTCAGTAGATCCCACTACAAAGCGTAAATGCTTAGGTAACACTTTCAGCGATTGCCTGCTTCCTTCGTATAATTCCCCGTCCATATCAAGCTTTTCATTCTGACCGAGCTCAATATGTGCTTCCTTTGCTTGAATATGCATGATATCATCATACTCGTCGCTGATGTTGCCCGTACTTTTAATCACAAGGAATTCCTTTAACAACGGAAACCCACTTTTCTTCACAACATAGATGTCCATTAAGCCATCATCTATGCTGATACAGGTCGGTAGTGGATTGGACCCGATGGAACGTCCATTGGCGACCAGCAGCATGACCACCTCTTCTTCCACTACATCATCTTCCGTCGTGACCTTCACATTTAAGATCGGGGAATCCTTGATCGATTGGAATGCACTGATATAATAGCTCAGTTTTCCAAGGACGCTCTTGGATCCCACATCTATATTATCGCTCGTTTGGGAAACCAGTCCTGTTCCCCAGAAATTACTGAAATATCTTTCACCGGCTCTGACGATATCGATTTCCTTTTCGAAAGGTCGTTCGGTAATGAGGCGGACGGCTTGTCCTATGTTCATGGGGATATGTAATGAACGCGCAAAATCATTGCATGTCCCACCTGGAAGGATACCTACCATTGGACGTTCCTTCAGGGCCGACAGCCCATTGATCGATTCGTGGATCGTACCATCACCGCCCATGATCACAACCAGCTCATATTGACTTCCGGTTTCTTTACAAACCCTCTCGGCATCACCTTTTTCTTTCGTCTTATGGATGATTAGATTCGAGCAAATATCCAATAAAGGCGGTACAGCATCTTTCAGCAGAACCTCGAGAGTCCCTTGACCTGCCTTGCCATTGCATATGAGTAATATATCTGAAAACCTTGCCATGAATGTCGTCACCTAATTTCTCAATTAATTTTTCAAATAAAAAGAGGCTGACCCAAAACGATGAGTGGATATCATCCTTATAGGACCAAGCCATATTCTATCAAAGCATCTATTTATATCTGTGGAATTTCCGGCTTAGAATCCAATGAATCTTGGGTCAACCTCTTTTACTACGCAGTACTGGAATCTTCCTGAGGGACGTGGAGTACAGATCGATGAGCTATTCCGAGACGTCCTTTAATGTAGCTTTGGGGGTCATAGGGAATATGCTGATTCTGCATACGATGAAGTTCCATTTCCGCAAACATGGCCAGGGCACGACACACCTGATCTAAAGCCATGCTTATCCGTTGAGGATCTGAAAGCTGCTCCCTGCTCATACAGTAGTATGAAATTTCATCTGCCTTCTTTCTGATTTCCTTTAATGCTTGTGGATCAAACATCATTCTCTCCATGCCTAACCCTCCTCTTCACCTTACCTATAGTATATCGGTGAGAAAAGGGAATTATGTCTGTCCGACAACTCTGGATGTATGTGTTTATGAATCTTGTGTTAACGTCTTAGGTAATGGTTGATACTGCTTTAGTGAATGAAGGATTTCCCGTCTTGATTTCGTTTTTGAAATATTCACACCGACGTTCGACAATTTCGTTATCACTTTTTTAAAGCGATCGTTCTCCTTTACCACGTTATTCACCTCTTTTTATTAAATCGTTACCTATTTGTACGTTTTACTCAGTAAAAGGTTTCACTTAATGTTATATGATTTCCCTTTTCCCTAAAAATGAAACGATAATCCTATTTTTACACATTTCAGAAGAATAATTTGTTTCGAATTACACAATTTATACTCATGAAGACGAAACTATCCCTCATACTCATCACATCGTTCCTTGTATTTAGTCTATTTGATCTACCTTTAGTAACCGCTGAAAGTACGTATACTGTAAAAAAAGGAGACACTCTTTGGACCATTTCCAAGAAGTTTCGGATCGAGTTGTCAGAAATGATCGGGGCCAATCCCCAATTGACAGATCCAGATATCATTTACCCCGGCCAAATCATCCATCTTCCGGCTATACGTTCTGAGGATGCATTTGAAGACAGGTTCGCTACATTGATCAATCGGGAGCGTCAAAAAAATGGACTTTCTCCTGTTCAAACTGACAGTAAACTTTCCCAGGTCGCCCTTTATAAGTCCCGTGATATGAGAGATGCAGGATATTTCTCTCACAGGAGCCCAACATACGGGTCACCTGATGATATGTTGAAGAGCTTTCACATTTCATACAGCCAGGCAGCTGAAAATCTGGCCGCGGGACAAATGAGTTTCGAGGAGGTTGTGCAAGAGTGGTTGGACAGTCCTGTTCACAGGAATAATATTCTCAATCCATCTTATACTCATATGGGTGTGGGATATGCCAAGGGCGGTGCCTACGGTACATACTGGACGCAGCTGTTCATTACGAAATAAAGATGAACCGGGCGAGGTCCGTCCCTCTTACTGTATGAAGTACTAACAAAGCTCTTTAAATAAATGGAAACTCATATTGAGAATATCTGAGGCATTATGAAGGATAATAAATGGTGTACTGCCATTATGATCAAGGGGGGAATTTTTCATGCAAGTACGTGATATTATGTCGACAAATGTAGAAGCCGCTTCTAACCAGGATTCATTAGAGAGCGTTGCGTCTAAAATGAGTTCCAGAAATGTTGGTTCCGTTCCCGTTGTTGAAAACGGGCAGGTTGTCGGGATGATTACAGACCGTGATATTGCAACTCGTGGACTAACTCAAGGTGCACAAGGAAATGTCTCTCAGGTCATGTCACAGCAAGTGGTGACCATTTCTCCGGATGCTTCTGTCGAAGAGGCATCCGCTCTTATGTCCCAGCACCAGGTACGCCGTTTACCGGTAGTAGAAAACGGACAGCTTGTCGGGATGTTGGCTTTAGGGGATTTGGCAGTGCAGCAGCAATCCGATCAAAGTGCAGGAAGCGCTCTAAGCGGTATTTCTCAAAATCACCTTCGTTAACGAAAAAGCGGACAATCTCTTTATGTTTGTTACAGATAAGGGGCTTATTAAGCCCCTTATTTGTCATTTAAAAAGGTCCGTCCCTCTATTCGACTGATTGCGACTTGAAGGAGGGTCTATCGTCATTATTTTCATGTAAAGGGAGGATTTTCTTTTTTTATGACGAATATGTGAAATAATACTATAGGTGTTAGTGGAGGAGGATGTTTTGTATGAGCCGTGCCGCACGATCGTATCGGAAGGAAGTTCGTCATTTTAAACGTGAGAACCGCAAAAAAGTCTTCGCCGACAGCATTCTTGATTTCTTATTCATGTTATTTGGTATTTCAATGATTACGGGTATCTTATTATTTGTTTTAGGATTTTGGAATTATTATTAAGTCATGATCTCATTTATTCATATTAAAGATAATAATCGATTTGTCGCCATGGATTTCTATGGCTTTTTTTTGTGGGCGATTTACTACTTCTCCCGAAGAAAAATATTATTTAAATAGAACAATAAAAATTATTTTGAGATAATTAATTACATAGATACTTTTGTCCGATGATTGAATAGAAACCCTTTATTACTATGACAAAATAGTTCGACCCTCTAAATACATTTTTGGTAATATTTTAATATTCAGATAATAACTTGACTTTTATTTCAAATTTTCAGATAATATTACGTGTAACCGATACAATTTTCTGAGGGGGTTATCATGGATATCTTAAACCATTTAGTCACGGAAGCGAATTCGATTCTTTGGGGGTATATTTTAATCGGTGTACTTCTCATTTTAGGACTATACTTCACCATCGGATCTAAATTTGTTCAAATCCGTCATATAGGAGAAATGTTTCGATTATTAGGCGATAAAGATGTTGTGGAAGCAGAAGGAGAAAAGCATATATCTTCCCTGCAGGCATTCTTTATTGGAGCAGGTACTCGAATTGGTACAGGTAATTTAGCAGGAGTAGCCATTGCCTTAGCAATTGGGGGACCTGGAGCTGTCTTCTGGATGTGGCTTGTTGCCATTCTAGGAGGAGCCAGCGCCTTTGTTGAAAGTACATTGGCCCAGATTTACAAGGAGAGAGATTCAGTAGGATTTAAAGGCGGCCCCGGCTACTATATGAAGAAACAACTGGGCAAGCCTTGGATGAGTTCGATCTTCGCAGTCACTATCATCCTTTCCTTCGGTACAACCTTTAATGCCGTTCAAAGTAATACGATCGCAACGGCGTTCAGTAACTCATTTCATATTAATACATTCGTTATTGGACTAATATTGGCAGGATTGACCGCACTGATCATCTTTGGAGGAGTTAAGCGTATTGCTAATTTTTCATCCTTCATCGTTCCGATCATGGCAGGTTTTTATATTGTACTGGCATTATACGTCGTCATTACGAATATTACCGAAATGCCCGGTGTCATCGCCCTTATCTTCAAAAGTGCCTTCGGCTTTGACCAAGTGGTCGGCGGCGGGATCGGTGCCGCTATCATGAATGGTGTAAAGCGTGGATTATTCTCCAATGAAGCCGGTATGGGTAGTGCACCGAATGCAGCTGCTACGGCATCTGTTTCCCATCCGGTAAAACAGGGGTTCATTCAGGCGTTAGGAGTATTCTTCGATACCATTCTGGTCTGTTCCGCTACGGCGTTTATCATTCTGACGTCAGATGCTTACGGATCAGGTTTGACGGGAATTGAATTATCTCAGGCAGCCATGTCTGAACACTTTAACTCATGGGCAGGTGTTTTCCTGGCGATTGCCATCTTCACCTTTGCTTTCAGCTCCATCATCGGAAGCTATTATTACGGGGAAGCCAACCTCCCATTCATCAACAAAAGCAAAACCGGTCTTTTAGTCTACCGTTTCATTGCACTTGGAATGGTGATCTTCGGTTCTGTTGCAAGTCTCGATATCGTTTGGAGTCTGGCAGACTTCTCTATGGCACTGATGGCCCTTACGAACTTGATTGCCATCGGAATCCTGGCTCCGATTGCCTTTAAAGCACTGGACAACTACATGACTCAGCGCCGACAAGGATTAGACCCTGTCTTCTATGCTGATGATATTCCAGGATTACGAGGTGTCGAAAGCTGGCCGAAACGTGAAAGAGAAATGACTAAAAAGGCTGCAAATGAATAAATCATTTTCTAAAAAAGAGCAGACTTCTGCTCTTTTTTTCTTGTCATTTTTTTCTATTCCGTTCTCATGTATACTAGTCATAGAAAGTTAGTCAAAGGAGCCTTGGCATATGAGTATCCTATCTACACTTCTGGGGATATTATTTTTCCTGAACCTGATCCTTGCAGCCGCCATCATCTTTCTCGAGCGTAAGGATGCAGGTGCGACATGGGCCTGGCTGATGGTATTGTTTTTCATTCCATTACTGGGATTCATCCTCTACTTAGTCTTTGGCCAAAATTTGACCAGGAAACGGTTGTTTGACTGGGAAGATATGAAGAAAATCGGAATAGAAGGCTTGATCCAAAACCAGATCCATACGTTGAAAGAACATCGTTTTCCTTTTAAGAATGACATTTCTTCCCGCTATCAGGACCTGATCTATATGCATCTGATCAATAATGATGCTTTACTGACCCAGGATAATGAGGTCAAAGTATTTACACATGGAGAAGACAAGTTTAAAGCACTATTAGAAGACATAGAAGCTGCACAGGATCATATTCATATTCAGTATTATATTTTCAAAAAAGACCAGTTGGGACAACGAATCTTGGCTAAGCTCGTTGAAAAAGCCCGAGCAGGCGTCAAGGTCAGGGTCCTGTACGATGAGATGGGATCCCGGCGAACGAGGCGGGGATTCTTTAAAGATCTCCTCTCTGCAGGTGGCGAAGTGGAAGTGTTTTTCCCCTCGAAGATACCCTTTGTCAATCTACGGTTAAATTATCGTAATCATAGAAAACTCGTGATTCTCGACGGGAAGGTCGGGTATGTCGGTGGTTTCAACGTGGGGGATGAATACTTGGGCTTGAACCCGAAGTTCGGGTATTGGCGGGACACCCACCTGAGAATCGAAGGCAGTTCGGCTCTGGCCATGCAGACCCGATTCATATTGGATTGGAATCAGGCCAGCCGGTCTAAGAAGATTGCATACGACCTGCGATTCTTCCCTCTCTCTTCCTTTACGGGCGAAGCAGGCGTTCAAATTGTCACATGCGGTCCCGACTCGGAATGGGAACAGATAAAAAACGGTTACATCAAGATGATTTCGTCAGCTAAAAAATCCATTTTCATTCAAACTCCTTATTTCATTCCAGACGTCAGCCTTCTTGATTCATTGAGGATCGCTGCTCTTACGGGCGTGGATGTCCGGATTATGATTCCGAATAAGCCCGACCATCTATTCGTATATTGGGCTACGTATTCTTATATCGGTGAGCTGTTGAAGGCGGGAGTGAAAATTTATATTTACGATAACGGGTTCATACATGCCAAAACCATCGTAGTAGATGAGTCCATCTCATCTGTCGGCACAGCCAACATCGATGTGCGAAGCTTCCGCTTAAACTTCGAGGTCAATGCCTTCTTATATGACCAGGAACTCTCTGAACACTTGAGCTCAGTATTTATGGATGACATTAAAAAAAGCCGGGAATTGACCTTGGAAGGATACCATCAACGACCGATTATGATTAAAGTGAAGGAGTCTATTTCGAGGCTGCTGTCCCCTATTTTATAAAAATGGCTGTTTTCGTAAACATTATTGTTTTAGAAGAAGCGAGTTGTGGTTGATTTCCGCTCCAGGTGGTCGTTTTCCGCGGGGCTGGTGGTGAGCCTCCTCGGGCTAAAGCCCTGTGGGGTCTCACCTGTCCAGCATTTCCCGCAGGAGTCGAGCACCTTCCGCTCCAATCAACTGTCCAAGCATAACTTTTTCAGTATAACCATGTAAATGTCAGGATTACTTATCCAAATCATTTTCTTTTATGCAGTGATAGAATATATCAAATATACTAATGCTCTTTCTATTTATTTTTATGAACCATTCAGCTCTGTCAACAATTGCCTCTTTAGAGGGTGAGGGGAAATGCGGAGACTCCTGCGGAAGACGTGCGCGTCGAGACCCCGGAAGCGAATTTTTACTGAGGAGGCTCGGCCGAACGTCCGCGGGAAGCGAAGCAGCTCCCTTCACCCTCCAGCACATACTCATAGACAGAGCATGGATGAATCGTAGGCTGATAGAAAAAGCAACAACGGTGCCGAAAAGAACCAATAAAAAAGAATGTTCGACATTGCCATCAGGTGTTGGAAGAAGGCATAATAGAGGTAATGTGTGAAAGACATAGAGAGGAATGAGATCATGAGTGTTCATAAAGAAATTTCCAAGCATTCCAACAAACAGAACCAATTGGTTCAACAATTTATGATACTGGATGACCAACGGGAAAGAGCGATTGAAGAGGCTGTTCAGCTTTGTTCTGCCGGTAAACCATTTACAACGGATCGCATCAATCATATTACGAATGAAATAAATGTCCTTGCCCGCCAAGGGGTTGTACCGCAAAGGAAGCTCGTCACAATCGACATGGTCGAGGAGTACGTTGGGAGAATGAGCTAACCCGTATCAAATATTAGACAATGTAAAAAGCCCTGACGCATCTATATCCAAGTTCTTGGTGAAGATGCGTCAGGGCTTTTTATGTTGGATGAAGGAACTTACGCTTTTAATGCACTATTCCACCCATCATAGACAAAGACAGGCTGTGAATCATTGTCCGCTCGTTCGATTACCACATAGTTTTTATGTGCTACGACCGTTTGATCATCCGGAAGGTCAAGCTTTTTCGCCATCTCCCTATCCATTTTAACAATGACGGTATTTTCTCTTAAGGTTGTAACGACACCATTAATGACGTGTTTCTTTCTTCTAAACTGAACAGTATCCCCAAGGTTGGCGTTCTCTTTCGAGTAAACGAATGTATTTTCCATTTTATAATCCCCTTTTTATATCATTTATAAGTTTCTCTGTTTAATTGAAAGAATTTTCTAATAATATTATTTTAACCTGTATTTATGTAAATTTCAATGAATGACTTAACCTTTTTGTACCACAATTTAATAAAGTTAAAACCTTTCAGGATGCTTTTCTTGGTGGATGAAACGGTTCAGACCTTTTCCTTATGTATACTTCAATACTCAATAAGGAAAATCCTTCCTTTTTAATCATTTTATAAAAAATAGACATCCATGAATTCATGGATGTCTGATATTCCTCTATTAATAAGCCAATGCATTTTTTTTCTCTTCTTTCATGAGAACGAAGCATAAGAAAATACCTATAAGTGATAATACGGCAAAGAAAAGGTACACCGTGTAGATGGAGTATGTTTCATAGATGAAGCCTCCCACAAAGGTGCTGAACCAGTTTCCCAGACCGTTTCCAATGGCTGAATATACGGTGACGGCTGTGGCTGTAATGTGAGCCGGTGTAATTTCTTTTATATACCTCAGCCCTGCGGGAATGAACAGGCCAATGGCAAGGCCCTGCATGACGGCTGAGGAGTAGACGAGCCAAAGACTTGGTTCTGTGAAGTAAAACAACCAGCGGATCATGGAAGCGGCACCTGCTAGTGCTGCTACGGTCAGGAGACCAAACCGATCAATCCACCCTCCGGCAACTCTCATAAACGGTACCTCTGATAATACAGCGATTAAGAAAGCAAGACCTATTCCAGCGTACGTACCACCTGAATCTTCCACAAACAATCCAAAATAGACATTGTTGGCTAAATTCGGTCCGAACACCAGGAATGTGACAGCCAGGAAAATCAGGAATTTCTTCATTGTGAATAGCTCCTTCATCCCTGCTTTTAAATCGAGCTTGGCAGCCGCTCTCTCTCTAGGAAAACGGAAGGAAAGGAAACCGGCAAGGACGAGGCAGATAAAGAACGAGTAGAAAATGATCGTCGGACCGATGAAACCTTCCGATAGTCTCCCCATGGTGAAGACTGCAATACCGAATCCCAATGATCCAAACAGCCGGATGTTTCCGTAGTTGTAGCGGACTTTACTTGTATACTTCAAACTGATACTGTCCGAAACTGGGATGATCGCACTTTGGAAAATCGCCACCAGGATGGCGACCGCCAGCAAACCATAGTACATATTCATAAATAAATAGCCAAGTGCAAAGATACCGGCAATCAAAGAAGTCAATCCCAGCACTGCAGTAGGACGGTTCGTTGTGTCACTTACCATCCCCCATATCGGCTGAAAAAAAATCATCATGATGGGACCGACGGACATGATGGTTCCAATCTGATATCCATTCAATCCGACGCTTTCACTTAAATACACACTGAGTAACGGGTATAAACTGCCAACCCCGAAGAACGTCAATAAATAAAACCCTTGTAATGTAAAAATTTGATTTCGTACAGTTCTCTCCACTACCGTATCCTCCAAGATGTTTTTTGTCTATCTTATAGTAGACCCTGACTGTTCAATTGTCTATGAATTCATGCCTTTTTATGGATAAAGTCATACTTTTTCAGGAGGACTGATGATGGGAAAGAGATGGATCAATGCTCCTTTCTGACGCTTTCGCCTTTTGCTTGTCGGGCCTGGTCGAGCCGCTTCCGCTTTTGGTTCATCCAGCTGCAGCGGCTAGGCCCTCGAGGTCATAAGTCAAGAACGTCAAAAAGGCAAAAGACGCCTTTCTGACGCTCTCGCCTTATGCTTGTCGGGCCTGGTCGAGCCGCTTCCGCTTTTGGTTCACAATATTTTCCGGTTTGACTTTTTTGATGAAACCCTTTAAAGTATGGAAGTATATTTTAAAACAAGTAAATAACATATCTTCTTATCCAGAGAGACGGAGGGACTGGCCCTGTGATGTCTCGGCAGCGGACTCTATGTGAGTGCTGTGCCACATCCAGCAAGCGTAATGCTTGAAAGATAAGGAGAGTGTTTCGTTTGAATGAAACCTCTTCTTATATAAGAAGAGGTTTTTTATTTCATTTCACACCAAGACAAAGGAGTGTTAGCATGAATCAAGAAAAAGGAAATCTATTGGCTTTATTGCCCTTGATCATATTTGTTTCCCTGTTCCTTGGAGCAGGTATCATTTCGGGAGATTTTTATGCATTTCCTGTACTCGTATCCATCATCATTGCATCGGTCGTTGCCCTAGTTATGAACCGTAAAGAGTCGTTGACCGCTAAGATTGAACGGTTCGCTAAAGGCGCTGGTCATCCCGACATCATGATTATGGTCTTCATCTTCCTGTTAGCAGGAGCCTTTTCAGGAGTGGCAGAAAAGATGGGAGCCGTTGATTCAACCGTCAACTTTGCCCTATCTGTGCTTCCGGGTAACTTAATCATTGTTGGATTGTTTATCATTGCCGCATTCATCTCTTTATCAATGGGAACATCCATGGGGACGATTGCAGCCCTTGCCCCCATCGGAGCGGGAATCAGCTCAGGAGCAGATATTTCCCTGCCCCTTGCCATGGCAACCGTTATTGGTGGAGCGATGTTCGGAGATAACTTATCGTTTATTTCGGATACAACCATCGCTGCTGTCCGTACACAGAAAACGGAAATGAAGGACAAGTTCAAAGTGAACTTCTTCATTGTATTACCGGCAGCCATCATCACCATGGTGATCCTGTTTATCCTGACGCTTGGCACTCCATCCTCAGTAGAGGCGGAAAGCTTTAATTGGGTTAAAATCCTGCCTTACCTTGGAGTCATAATCGGAGCCCTTGCAGGATTGAACGTATTTGTTGTTCTATTAGGCGGAATCCTGTTGGCAGGAATCATCGGATTTGTGGATGGAAGCTTCACCCCATCGAGTTATTTTGGCAGTGTAGCTGACGGAATGACAGGGATGGCTGAGATTGTAATCCTTTCCATCCTGATTGGAGGCGTGGTCGAACTGATCCGTCATAACGGTGGAATCCAGGCAATCCTGTATCAAGCCACCCGTAAGATCAAATCCCCTCAGGGAGCACAGCTTGCTACCGCGGGGTTAGTCAGTGCAACAAATCTTTGTACTGCGAATAATACCATTTCCATCATCATTGCAGGTCCACTTGCCAAAACGCTTAGCGAACGATATGGAGTGGATGCCCGTAAATCAGCTAGTATCCTGGATATTTTCTCTTGTGCCATCCAAGGCTTGATCCCATATGGGGCACAGGCACTGCTCGTGGCAGAAGTAGCCGGCATATCACCGCTCAGCATCATTCCATATGCCTTCTATCCAGTATTGATTGCGGTTTGCGGATTAATTGCAATTCAATTCGCCCTTCCAAAGTTCACTCGCAATCCCGTTCCAGATGGAGATCCGATTCAGTCTTCATAATGATTTTAAAGAGACAAATCTTTCGGGATTTGTCTCTTTTTTGTTTTTGGATAGGGTTGTATGAATGTCGCGGCAGTTTTGATTGTTTATTGGACCATTTTAAGCACTTATTGGGCCACTTTTGACGTTTTTCGGGCCACTCTAAGCACTTATCGGGCCAACTCCGTAAATACCACAAGATTCTTTATCGTCTAGACACTAACAACAACCTCAAAAAAGCAGATCCCGCTTCCCGGAATCTGCTCACTCTCTTATAATAAGTCATTCACATGATAAAGCTTTCCACTTTCAATTTCACTTTCAGTGATGAGCTTCAATAATACATCTGCAACCGTATCTGTGCTGCGAAGCATGCCCTCGTCTTTGTAGCGCTGGAATGATTCAACATCAGCAAAGGATTCCTTAGATGAAGAACGGATTTCCCCCTGCATATCGGTATCCATCACCCCTGGACTGAAGGCGATGACTTGATGGCGGCTATGCTTATTGGTAAGCTCCAGGCTCACGGTTTCCGTCAGCATATTGACGCCTGCTTTCGTTGCACAATACGTACTCCAACCATAAACAGGACGGCTCCCTGCACCAGAGCTGATGTTAACCATGGTCATTTTGGAAGAAGAACCTTCTGCTGCTTTGATCAATTCATTGGTGGCTATCATGGGAGAAAGCAGGTTGACATGTACACTCATTTCAAGTGCTCCGGTATCCACTTCACCAGACGGATTGATCGGTGTCACCACTCCCGCATTTTGCACAACATAGATTGAATCAGCTTCAGATTTAAATGCCCTGGCTCCGACCTCACGAAAAACGGATTCTGTTTGCACGGTTTGAGAAAGATCACAATGGAAGAATTCATACGACACTTCTTTTTCACGTGCCAGCCTTTGTAAGCTCTCATTATCTGTACGGGAAATATTCATGACGCCGATGCCCTTTTCTATAAAACCCTTGGCAATGGACTCCCCTAAGCCTCTTGTTGCTCCTGTCACAATTGCATAATCCATTTCGAATCATCTCCTTCTTATCTCCTGATTATAAGGGAGAGGAATCTTTTCACAAAAAAATATGCACCCGTTTAACGAAAGATTTACATTTGCCTCGAAAGCCCTCATCAATCAAGGCATGCTCTCGTCAATCAAATGATACTCCGGTATAAGATCTGACAATGGGACAATCGTGGCCTTCTTTTCATAAAGGGGCAGGAATTCCTTAAGCATGGTTGCCACCTTCATTCCCGTGACCCCGACGTGGCCAATCGCAATGGTTGCATTGTCATGATCCAATTCTTTCGAAAGGAGTCTTGCCTGCTTTCCGATATGCTGGATCGTATAGACGTCATCAAAGAATAGTTCGTTTTCCAGATACGGCACTCCCAGTTCTTTGGCAAGCTGAGGAATGACGCTCTTTCCTGTAGTTTTACTATCCAGATAAAATAAGCCGTTTTCCTTACAAATATCAAGTACAATCCGCATGACCCGCTCATCCGCTGTTGCCTTCGAGCCCATATGATGGTTGATGCCAACTGCATAAGGAACCTCTTTGATGGCCTGCTCCACTCTCTTTCTGATTTCTTCATCGGAAAGGGAGGTCGTGATGGCCCCGGGTCCAAGCCAGCTCGCTTTCCCGTGCATCGGTTCCATCGGAAGGTGGATGATGACTTCATGGCCATTCTCGTGGGCTTTTTCTGCATCTTTTCTGGTCGTTGGCAAAAAAGGCATGACGGCAATTGTCAATGTCACAGGCAGATTCAGTATCTCTTTCGTTCCTTTCATACCATTACCCAGATCATCTATCACAATCGCCAATTCATTATGATGGGCAGGATAGGGAAGGATGTTTCTTGCAGAAACGGATGTTTGGACGGAGAACGTCAGCAAGAAAAAGATAAGCAGGATTCTCAACTCATATCACTCCTTTTTTCATTATGATGTCCATTTTAGAGAGGATATACGAGTGGAGGTCCGTCCCTCATCCATCAAAAAGCCAGGAAGCGTGTTTTGCTTCCTGGCTTGGTGAAGAGTCTCTATTCATCCCAGGCTTTGGTGGGGCGGTCTTTTGGGTAGCCGTGGGTTTGGCGGTGGGTTTTTCTGTCTGCGGTGAAGTCCCACCAGTTTTTGGTGCTTTCCGGGTGATTCGCGTGGTGAACGACACATCTTAATGAGTCTTCGACACAGGGGTCCATCCAAACACCGTATTTTTTCTCTAATTCGATGATGAGTTCTTCCCCTTTTTCATCCTTTATTTCTTCAAAGGTATAGAAACCCAGATCTTCTACGACATTATGAGCCATATTGGGCCCGATGGATGGAATCTGTTGAAAAATGGACATCCCGACTAAATAACGGGATCTGTCTAAAGGAATGTCCAGCATTTCCCCTAGTCGCTCAGGCGGCAAGTCATGAATATCCCCCAACCGGATCTTCCCTTTACGAAGGGCGGACCGTTCCTTATCAGTCAGGGGCAGTTTCGGACTCTTTCTAGTCATTGTGCCTCCTCCTTATCCTTTAAAGGTTTGCTGACGGGCCATTTGGAAGTCTTCCACAACTGGCATCTTCGTTTTCTTTTTATCCAACGGACCCTTTACTTTGATTGGCTTGTTGTTCACTAGGACCCCGACCTTCGTCTGTTGGATTTCTTTTACCCCCTGTACAATCAGCTGCATGGCGATGATGGCGATCATGAAGGCGACTAAAGGGGCGATGACGATCCAATACTTCCCGGTCATAAGAGAGTTCTTCGTGGAACTGATCAGACCGGACCATTCAAACGTCCCGGATTTTGGGGGATCCGGCATATCACCGAAAGTGATGATCGTTCCACCAAGGAAGAGATGGAATAAACCAAGATGGACTAGAATGAGAAGCGTCTGGATGAATTGCTGCCCCCAAATGATGAATAACCTCGGGGCAAGATGTGGAAAAAGATGCGTCCAGAGCAGGTGCTTATTGCTTCCGCCAAGCAGCTTTGCCGAAAGGACGAAATCCTGTTTTCCGATTTGCTTCAGTTCATTCCCAATCAGCACTGTTGTCAACGGAAGGACCAGAATCGTCAACACTACCGCTTCAAATACCAGCCTTTCAAAAATAGAGTGATCCCATCCTAACACAGGCAACCCCCAAAGCACCGGCCTTAATAGAAGATACGCGATTAGGCTCAGGGGCAGAAAGTGAATGGAATCCACCATGCGGTCAAGCCAATTCTTCCTGTTCTCTTTCAAGTGAAAATGATAGCCAATACCAAGGTAGAATCCGCCGATCACCCTCAGAGAAGCGACAATCAAGGCAAATAACAGTGTATATTTGGCACCTACGATAAGCTGATCCAGGATACTGTAACCGAAGAAATCGGATCCCAGAATCATGTCACCAAACGGTTTATGTGGAGGGGCGCTTATGATCCGGCCCTCATCATTCTTCATAAATTGAATCTGTTTAATCGGCTCTTCCTTCAACGTTGAATAAAGGAAGCTCGTAGCAATCAAACCGAAAATGATGCTAAATCCGATGGCAAACTTGCTGTTATGCATATGCTGCCACCACAGCTTCCGGATGGTCGAAAGAATGCTCCATATCTTCCATTCAGTCCACTTTGTTTTATCTCTTTTATATTTCGTATAATCCTCGCTGCTCTCATGGTTGATCCACAGGTATACCCCTTGATACACCACAAAGAAAGGTGTATAGATCATGATTAAAGAGATGGCGATCACCATCGGCCGGAAATCCTGGATGATATAATAGGTGATCCCTTTCATATTAAAAATCGTTTCGATGATAAATAAACTGGATAACATGCCCCATACGATCAACTTTCCATGATAAAACAAACTTGGAGAAATATTTTTCAGTACATGAGAAAACAGGATCCTGCCCTTAGACATCCCCTTACTATGGGCGAATTCAATATGAGGCTTGAGCAGCTCTTCTTCCATAATGAAAAGGAGAATCCGAAAGAAAGAAATCATGGGAATGATGGACAACGTAATCATGGGGGCAAGAAAGACCTTCTCTTCCCCGTACTCTGCAAAGTTCATCAATTCCACACCAAAATATTTAAAGATATAGACAATCAAAAGCTGAAGCATGAACGCAAACATTAAATCGGGCACAGTCTCTAAGAGGTTTAACCCTTTCTTAAGTGTCGAAGTAACCGGTCGGGGTAAAAACACGGTGAAGATCGTAAGAATAAAGGCAGCACCAAGACCAATCCCCAGAGCACCACCTACAATCTGGAGGGAGTATACGTATGGACCCCAGAGCATATCAAGAAATTCCACGGTAATCCCCTTGTATGAGTAACTCCAATTTGCTCCATCCAGGAAGACAAAGATAAACTTTATAAATGCCTCAAGGTACCCTACAACATTGTATAATCCACGTTCCCTGAATACTTCTGGTGCGATACTGACGGCTAAAATCCCAATCAGACCAAGAATATAATAGAAGATCAATTTAATCGGAAAGATGAGAAACTTCATCATTGTGTCCCCTTTATCTCTTTTTCCTCAGTTTAATTGAAATGTTAAAATTTTTCAATTTTATTTCAAATCTGACAATTCCATAACAAAAAAAGTGACCCACCTTCTCCAGAGTCACTTTTTTGTCCCTACGCCAACAGTTGACTTGGCTTGCCCAAGTAAAATCCTTGTCCGATCGTGATACCGATTTCCTTGGCAACCTGCATATCCTGTTTTGTTTCTATTCCCTCCAGGACAATCAACGTATCACTTCCGTAGAATTGACTGAAGAAAGAGAGGAATCTCTGTTTCTTTTCATCCTGGGCCAAATTCATGGCAAAATAGCGGTCCAGCTTAATGATTTCCGGCTCGTACTCAATCGATTTCTTTATAGAGGATGTTCCTTGTCCGAAGTCATCGATGGCATACCAGACACCGTATTGCTTCAGTTCTTTCAGGGATTTTTTCAATAAAGGATTCTGCCATAGCTCTTCAGCACTGGATTCGTTAATTTCGAGAACAAGTCGTCCCTTTATGTCTGGATAGCGGTTCATAAGGTCGGAGAAGAACGTGTGAAAACTCGGATGCAGGATGGTTGTAATATAAATATTGAGAAACAACTTACAGTTCATAAGCCCGTTCTTTGAGAAACTATCAAGGGCTTTAGAAATGGACAGAGTATCAAGCTTGTACAGGATATTTGCTTTCATGGCCGATTGAAATACACTCTCGGGATTTTCGTTAAACGTATTCCGTAACAGTCCCTCGTAAGCATAGAGGGTTCGATGTTCACCCATATCATATAATGGCTGAAAATCGTGATAGATAAAGTCGTCTTGAAAAATAGTAAAGATGTTCATAGGACCCCTATACTCTCTCTTTATTTTTTTTTTCATAAAAAAACCACACAAAAACGCATTCCTCGCGTTCGCATGTGGTCGGTTGCGCTACTGGCTCCCCTAAATGTAAGCGCCCATCTATCATTTAGGTTCACAGCCCCCAGTCGAATTGTCAGTTTATGAAGATGCTTATAAGAAAAATATACCACAAACTAGTACTTTTAGGGTGTGTTTTTCCATAAATTATTTGAAAATTCATAAAGAAAATCCTTACCTTGACACATAAGGATTGTCACTGATCCAAAAACGCCAAGGATAGTCCTTTGCCTCCCCTGTGTTATCGATCCCTATCCGTTTCCCAGATGAGATGCTTTCTGGGTCGAATCCTTTTGTGATCGTCAGCGGTGGCTCTAAAAAGCTTCCCCCATAGTCCTCCATGGTGATGCCCAATGCTTTCGTCAATTTCCCTGGACCATTCGTCCAATTCTTCTTCATATGTCCTCGTCTTCTGCTTTCCATCAGGGCCTCTCCCTCTAGTGGCTCGACCGCTCTGATGAGGATGGCCTCGGGCTTTTCCTCTTCCCCGCTCACTACGTTCACCAGACAGTGTGTATGCATGACATATGTATATATCCGCCCTGCTTCATGGAACATGATTTCCGTCCGTTTCGTACGCCTGTTTCCAAAACTGTGAGCTGCTCTGTCTTCCGGCCCAAGATACGCCTCTGTTTCCACTATATACCCTGAAGCTGTTCCTTCCTCTGTCTCTTTCACCAAAACACACCCCAACAGGGACCTGGCGAGGTCCAATGTAGGCTGCTTGTAAAAGGTGGAAGGTAATGGGATTCGGTTCATAGATTTCACTTCCTTACACACAAATAATCAGTCTTTATAATAGGTATACCCTAACCTTATAGTACTAAATCTGACCATCGCTTCAACCTATTTTTAACAGGATAAACCGTTTGGGCGGCGTACATATTAAAGACTGTTAAGGCAAACACAAAATGGAGGAATCCTCATGAAAAAACGAATCTTAATCTGCTCCGTCATCCCGTTCATGCTGATGACTGGCTGCAATAACGATACAAACGATTCACTGACTGATACTCAAAACGTGAATTACGATCCGGTTTCCTATAGAAACCAAGACAGAGTGGGAATGAATGATTTACAAGAAAACCGAACGGCCATCCACCGTTTTATTGCCCCGATAGATCCTAACGGGGATTTGCGTGAATTCACTCATTTAGATCCTGGTGAAGAATATACACCCGGTAACGAAGGGGTGCCTCAGCCGAAACAACCTGCCGGGGAGCCGAATAAAGGACAACCGGAACCACCTGCACAACAGCCTAAACAAGATTCTCAATCTTCGAATGCAAGTGGGTATGTGAAGCAAGTGATTGATTTAACAAACCAGGAACGTAAGAAGAATGGACTCAGTGCGTTGAAGATGGACGGAGAGCTATCAAACGTAGCGGAGATGAAATCTGAGGACATGAAGGAACATGACTATTTCTCTCATACATCCCCAACATATGGATCTCCGTTTGAGATGATGGAAAACTTCGGTGTAGACTATTCTACAGCAGCGGAGAACATTGCCGTTGGACAGAAAACACCTGAATCGGTTGTGAACGCCTGGATGAACAGCCCGGGTCACCGCAAAAACATTTTAAATAAACAAGTCACTCATATTGGTGTGGGAACGGCTAAAGATGCGAGCCAAGGGATATATTGGACACAGATGTTTATCGCGAAATAAAGAGTTGGACCGGTCGTGGCGGCCGGTCCAACTTCCTTACGTCTGTTACAGGTTCAGTTTCATAAATTTGCATACATCTGTGAATCCCACTTTTTCATACAAATGAATGGCCTGTTCATTAAACGTGTATACATTCAACCTTACTTCATCGTAGTTTCGATCCTTCAGTTCGAGGAGCGCCCGTTTTAAAAGCCTTGTCGCATGTCCCCTTCCCCGGAAGGACTTCTTCACATACACATCATTGATCCACCCAATTTCTTTGGAGGTAATCCAATCAACACTCTTATCTACCTGTACCCACCCTGCCAGCTCATCATCCTCACGGGCAACGAGGAAATAGGCTCCGTGTTCGATGGAGTGACGGTATGCTTTTTGCATTTCTTCTTTATGATGTTCATATGGAACACCTGTCGCTTCTTCTCGGTTGATTCCTGCCATTTCAAATATTTCCTCTATCTCATGTTCGGTTGCCACTTCAATTAAGACAGACACGATTGTCCCTCTCTTTCACATTGTTCTTCATACAACTCCATTATACAAATTATTGATTCCACCTTGGAAAATATTTATTTCGCAGACCTTTCCTTCTCAGCCTCTGGTCTGATTCAAAAATAATGCTTTGGCTCATTGTGATGGTTCCCCTCATGGATTAAACTAAAACTATAAATTGGAAAAACAAACCAAAGTGAGGGATTGAAATGAAAAATGCGTTTGCCGTTATCATTGCGCTTCTGGCACTCGGTACGCTTTATGTCATTATGAATGACAATACGTCCTTATTTGCGAAGGAGAGTCAGTCTGGGGATCGGGTCGAAGTCACCAAAAACGTGAAAACAATCGATCTTGACCTGGAAAGCAGCGACACAAAGGTCTTACCCACAGACAAGAATGAAGTAAAAGTCGACTTCAAAGGAAAAGGAACAATGACATTGAATCAAAAAGGGGACACGATATACGTAAAGGTAAAACATAAATGGTATGAGTGGGTCGGATTTAATCAAAAATCTGACGTTACCGTTTATATTCCGAGAGAGTATGACAATAACATGGAAATCGATATCGGTTCCGGCAATCTGGTCTTAGAGGGAGAGTCCGTTTCAAAGAAATGGACGTTCGATGAACTATCCGTTGACATGGGATCGGGGAACATGGAACTGAACAATATCGAGACAAATGTATTCGAGCATGATGGTTCGTCTGGTGATTTGATCGTCAATGGACTGACGACAAAGGACGGAAAGGTGGACATCAGCTCCGGGGATGTAGAATTATCGAACTATGAAGGTCCGTTGAAAGGTGACTTATCTTCTGGAGAGTTGACGGTCACCATGGAATCCTTAAAGGGCGACTTGAATTTCGATGTCAGCTCCGGGGGCGTAAATCTTGATTTACCTGAAGACGCTAGCTTTAAACTGAACGGGAATGCAAGCAGCGGTGATATCTCCTGCAACCTTCCTTTAAAGAATCAGAAGATAGAAAACGGCGATATTTCCGGAGTGTCCGGCTCCGGTCAGTATAACATTGATGTTTCTGTATCCAGTGGAAACGTGGATATCTATTAAGAAAAAGGGTAAAGCGGAATCCGCTTTACCCTCTTTTCACTTCTGCCCCCAGTTCCTCTCCAAGTGCCACAATCGATTGGTTGATCCTCCACACATAATATAGATGGTGAATAAGATCCACCTGTGATTTACGCCAGCTTGGGGCTTGCGTTTCGATTTTTTGCCGTTCCGGGCTCAAATCCCACATGATAGGCGAGCTTTCCTTTTCCTTTAAAAGTTGTCGGAGCGTTTCAATGTTTTCAG
Organism: Rossellomorea aquimaris; assembly: GCF_020172085.1. GTDB lineage: Bacteria > Bacillota > Bacilli > Bacillales > Bacillaceae_B > Rossellomorea > Rossellomorea aquimaris_E. The sequence continues at coordinate 49,795 of NZ_JAIVAT010000010.1, read as the reverse complement.
AGATTTTCTCTTCTGTTTCCCTAAACGCGCTAATGAGTTCTTCCGACACCTTTGCTTGTGCTTTCCGATGGGAAGAGGCAAGCAGGTGCTTTGCGTAATAATTGATGGCCGTTACGACAGTGATCCATCGTCCTGCACCAGACCTCGTCATGGCGCCGGGCCTTTGGAGAAGGGACTGCGCTTCATCCTTGATTCCCTGGAGCTTCTGATCCAAATCAAAAGCCTGATCGGTCAATGTTTTACCTTCCGGGATCGTAAAGGTTTTTATATATGAAGAAACATACCCTTTAAGTTCCCCGAAGAAATCATCCAAGCTATCCGCCACTTTGTCTTTCGTTTTCTTTGGAAACACAAAGGCTGATACCACAAGGGCGATCACAGCTCCGACAATCGTATCAATGACACGTGCCCCCATCAACTGTACACTGATCCCACCCAGCAGAAGGTCATACATGAAAGCGATGAGCATCGTGATGAATAAGCTCATCAGCGTATAGGAGACAGTGAAAAGATAAAAGGCGAGAAATAAGACCACAAACAGTAGGAAGACTTCCAGCTGAGAGTTCCCGGAGACTAGGTTGGCCGCTCCGAATCCGATGATGGCCCCAATCACTGTCCCGATCGACCGCTGGAAAGCTTTCATATAGGTCCTGCCTACCGATTCAGTACCGATTTGAATAATGAAGGTCGTTAACAGGACCCAGTACGGCTGCGCAGGTGCCATCAGCTCCCCTACAACGATCGCAAGCGTCCCCGCAACCAAAGCCTGTATCGCTTTACGGGTTGAGGGCTTTAAGCTTTTCGATTCTTCCGTAGTCTCTTCTTTTTCCTTTTCTTCCGGTTCTCCATCGTTCTCAACAGTCGACACCTTGTATTCAGGTACCTTTAATGATTCCTGAATCGAGATGGCCGCTTCAAGTACATGATTGGCAATGGACTCGATCCGCCTTAAGAGATACACCCAACCTTCAGGCTTCTTCTCCTGATTTAACACCTCAGACAATACCAATCGAAGGGCCTGTATCGCCTTTTCTGCTTCTTCAAGGGAACGGGGGTCATAATCCTGAGCCAGTACCTCCGCATCGCGAAGTGACCGGAGCACCCATACTAATAATCGTCTAAGCTCAATGACTTCCAAAGCATCAAGATCTTTCAGCTTTTTCAACGAATCGGTCAGCGTCTGGATGAGCATTTCTGTGTCGAATACATACAACCGTAGTTGTGATGCTTCAATACCCGGCCATAATTTCTTTACATCATTTTCATTGATATCGCCTGCTACGCTTCTCGCGTACTCATTCAGCCTTCTTACGTTTCGATTCAACTGTTTCCTGCGCTTGCTACTCGTCTGTGGATCCTCTATCATCCTCATCAAGATTGTAAAGGTCAAGTTGGATTGAATATGAAAAGAACGCATACTTCTCCTTAACATATGGACAGAGTCCTTGAAGATGATGAAGTTATAAAGGTAAGCGTATACGACCCCTATGATGACCCCCAGGTAAAACCACTCCAGATGCGCCGCATCCAGTTGCAGAATGGATGATATATAAATCGACATAAAACCTGCCATCCCCATGGAAAAATAACGGATGGCAAAACGTGAAAAGTAAAACGCGCTAAAAATGGCCCCCACTAATAGAGCGTTCACAACGAGACTGTAATGAGCAAAGGCGGATCCCATTGTAATTCCGACAGCTATTGCGACACCGACTAACGGAGTCGTTACCTTCTTCTTTCCCGTCGTATCATCCATGACGACGAATATACAAAGCATCCCTACCATCCCTGATACGATGGCAGGAGTGATGGATGGATGATCGAATTGCTTTAATAAATACAGCATCGTAAACACAGCCGATATTAAGCTGATCGTAGCCTTCCCTGCCTGCTGAAATCTTTTTCTGCCGGGATCGGAGGCAAGGATCCTCCCCAGCCATATATGCTGTCTATGTAAATGTTTCATATCTTATCAAACCCTTATCTTCGCACCGTTTTTCATTCTCTTTTATCGTACCCTTTCCAATAAAAAAGTAACCTGTACTGCGTGGAGCAGCAGGTTACACTTATTCACAGGTGCACGTTGAGAACGGAATCTATTTGTATGATTATAAGGGTTTTATAGGCGCTAGGTAAAGGAAAGTGCTTAATTCTAAGGCTGAATAGCACCTCTGACTAACAAGTAAGTTGCTTTTAATCCTTTCATTACCCTTACTTTATATAAGAAGAATATACTCTTTATATAGGAAGATCTTTGAGAATCCACGTTTAATTCCGTATAAATGTCTTTCCTTCTTGGAAAGCACCAACTGTACACCTCTCTCAAACTATGTTGAAAGCTGTCATAGCTTAGAAATTGAAAATCGATAAAATCCAAGTATTGGGACAATCGCCCCTCTTTCCCTTTCTTCATACTTCGCTTAACAGGCAGTTTCATAACGTTCTCCAGCATCGGGTATTCTTCAAACACAATGGAAAGAGTACGAACCAGTCTTTTCAAGGTCCCATCATGTTTAGCTTGTTGAAATATTCGATGAAGATCTATTTGGTTATTTAATCGAAAAATTAACTGAATGATATCAAGATAATACCTCGGAGAGTCCAAATTATGTCTCCATCCGTGCAGACAAATCATATAAAATGTATGTTCATCGGATAACCTTTTAATATAGGATTTTCCCTTTACAGCTTTTGCATTCTCCCAGAAGTCTTCAATTTTTAGATAAGACGTCTTTTCCCTCACAATACCCCAATGAATTTCTACAACAAGCGGTACCGGAGAACCAGGGATTTGTTTACTGTAGGAACAATGAAAATGCTCTGGAATCCATTCTTCCTCCTGTTCAAAACCTAAATCCTTTACTAGTTGTACCGTCTCCTCAATCGATTCTTTTCTAATAAGAATATCAATATCCGATGTCCCTCTGGCAGCCAGATGACCGAAATATTCTTGGGAAAAGTATACTCCCTTTAGTGGAATGGATTCTATTTTCCCTTTTCCTAGTCTGTTTAGGATTTTGTCTGTTTCACTTTTGATAAGGATGTTTTGAAATAGCACCTCGTCGTATTTTTGTTTGAGGCGTACTTGAAAGAATAGCGGTGTTTTTTCTAGACATCCCCTCTCCTTTAACAAGTGATAGATCTGGGGGGATATGGAGTGGGATTCTATTTCGTCGATTGCCTGGTGGTAGTAAGAAGCCTTGTGAGGAAAGCTTGCCTTGTTATCATATAGTGAGTGAATGAGGTTTTTGATCATCATCTCTTCTCCCCTTCCTTTAGGCATTTAATGCGACAACTTTCTCTTTCTTTTCAAAGAATTGGTGCTCATGAAGGCGTTTATATAAGCCTTCCTTATTCAGGAGCTCTTCATGACTGCCGATTTGTGTAACCTTTCCTTTATCCAACACCACAATAATATCCGCATGTAGAATGGTTGATAACCGATGAGCGATGACGATTGTCGTACGATCCTTCATTAATGATTCCAAAGCTATTTTCACACGGTATTCTGTTTGACTATCTAAAGCAGACGTGGCCTCATCAAGCAATAGAATCGGGGCATCTTTTAATATAGCCCTGGCAATGGCCATTCTCTGTTTTTGTCCCCCAGATAGCTTTATTCCTCTTTCACCTATTTCTGTTTCTAACCCATCAGGAAGGGATGCAATAAAATCATAAATTTCCGCCTTTTTCGTCGCCGTTATGATTTGTTCATCTGAAAGATTGGGTGAAGCCAATCGTAGATTTTCTTTTATGGTCCCTGCAAATAGGAAGGTTTCCTGTGGCACATTAGCGATAGAGCTTCTTAATTGAGATAACGTGAACTCCTCAGTCTTCTTACCGCCAATGTATATTTTCCCTTGTTGAGGAAGATAAAATCCTTGTAATAGATTCAGGAGTGTACTCTTACCTCCACCACTCGGTCCAACAATGGCTACCATTTTTCCAGACGGGATATGTAAACTGAACTCCTCAAACACCTTGTTATTTTCATCGTAACCAAATGAAACATCACGAAAGAATATGGACGTTGATTCGTCCTTTTGAGGTGAGTAAGCAGAAAGAGTGTTAGACTCTGTGGGCGATTCCAATACATCAACCACTCTTTCCAAAGCAGAAACAGACCATTGAAACCCTGCCCATTGACCGGCAAGTCCTGTTAAAGGGTTAACGAGATGATTCACTAAGCTCACAAAGGTTAGAAGAGAGCCCACTGTAATGATGTTTTGTGTCACATAGTAAGCACCCAAACACAAACTAACTAGATACGTTATCGAAGTGACAACCTGTCCACCAGAATTGAACCAGCCACTTAATTTGGCATTCTTTAATTCCAGTTTATACAGTTGCTGGTTTTGGTTGGCATATTTATTATAAATAAGCTTCTCCATCGTAAAAGAACGAATCACTTGAAAACCTTGTAATGACTCGGTTAATAGACTATTGATCTTTCCATACATGTCATGAATCATCCGACTGTTATTTCGTAACAACAGACCAAAAACAGCACCTGCAACTACAGCTAAGGGAGCAATTGAAACACTTAATAACGAAAGCTTCCAGTTAATATTTAATAAATAAAGGAATACTGAAACATATATAAGGGGAAGTCTTATCAAGTCTATTAAACTGCTTCCAACCACCCCATCAACGCTATTAATATCGTTCGTAAAATGGGAGATGATCTCCCCTGATCGTTGAGAAGTGACCTTTCCCAATGGGAGACGTAAGATATGGTGGAACAAATGATTTTTCAAGTCCTTTTTCAGCCCATTTGTTGTTACCGTCTCAATCAAGATGGACGCGAAATTAGACACTATACTTAATACGACCAGGGAAATCCCAATAGGTACCAGTCTTCTCAATTCATTAAAATCACTTCGAACACCTGCATCTGTCATATTCCCAAAAAACCAGGCAAACGCAATGGTCAAGAAAATATCTGTAAATAATAGGAGCAGCATTCCTGCATAAGCTTTCCGTTGACGAAATAGAAAAGGCTTAAGCAGGGTGAACGTCCTCTTCATGTCACTGAAATTCAGATATAATTTCATTAATGCTATTAGTTGACCAATTCTATTTTTCATATTTACACTCCAGATTGGGTTATATTCTAACCGTATTCCTTCTGTTAAGATAACTTCTCAACCATTGAGATAAGTAAGGCAACGAAAGGATTGCTTTACTCCATAAAATTGAACGTACGCTTCCTGCTGAAATCTTTCTTCTCCTTCTCTTTATATAGACGAGCTTCCCAATAACCTGTTGATCCCCTATAGGTTCATCAAAACCCAGATTTGTATCTCCTTTAAACATATAAAATGTATCATCGTTAATTGTCTGTTGTTTCACAAAACGATGTGTAACCAATTTCCCCTGCACAGTATGATACAAAGCCGTATCCCCTTTTTGCAGCTCTGCCGCTGAACACGTCACAAACGTACATACATCCCCATCTTGAATATATGGAAACATACTGATACCGTGTGCAGGCAAGTCGATCCATTTATGCTTCTTCATCACATTGGAAATTAAATGAACCGCTTCTTGATCAGCCAGCATAGGTTACTAGTCCATAATGATGAAGCTCTGTAATAAACTGCTCAATGTCCTGCTTAAATGATTCTATATCTTCTACTATCTTGAAATGATGCTTTACTTCTTCCGCAATTGAATCAACGGTCTGAACATTATCAAGCAACCCCCAACAAAATCCTCCCACTTCATTGACCTTGGTGGCCGTAAACTGATCTGTATTTAAAATGACCCATTCATCATCGAATTGGGAAGCCTCATAATCCTTGGTTTTCACAAATTTAGTCATCATGATATCAACTCCCAAAATTTATCGTTCTTTTGAAACTTAAGATTATATACTGGCACCAGGTTAACAATCGTTTTTAGCATCTTCATAATCCTAGTAACCTCCTCACCGTTTCGTTTCCAATAGAAGACTTTGTCTATAAGTTGGATATATGCTTCAGATTTCGTTAATTGTAGACGTTCAATCTGAGTAGACTGAACTAGTAACTGGATACTGTTTAAAGGGACAGGTGCTTGATCACAGCTGCCTTCCTGCTCGCTACGGAATGGAGAATCAAAGATCGTGATGCAGTCTTTGGTCACTTTCACAAGAGTGGCTTCATCTGAAAGCAGAGGCCTGGGTGAGGATAATTTCGCAGCCGTTGATTTTCCCGCTCCAGAGTGACCGGCGAATAGATGTGCCTTTTGATTTTCTATCGCACAGGACGAATGGATTAACAATCCCCAGTTATGATGAAGAATAAAAGCACTATAAACATTCATGAGTGCATGTTTTAGGGCTAGTTCATCATGGACGAAGATTTGGGCCCTTGTAAAATTCCTGTCCACTTTGATGAGGTAATCTGGCCTTTCATAATGAATGCTTTGAGCGTGTTCAGTGATGGATACTTGGTAATGAACGAAGCGGATTCCATAGCCAGATGATATTGCTACGTTTAAATCCGGATTTTTTTTATTATTAGATAATATGGAGAAGTTTTTTGAAAAGAAATTTAATAACTGACATGAATCGAAGGATACGTTGATAATGTGCTCACCAATTTCAACTTGCAAGCTGTTCATGAGATTCTCCTTTTGGTTCTATTATGGAGAGATCAACACACTGATCTCTCTCCATAAATAAATTTATTTATCTATTTCTTTCCTTTGCCATTTCCTCCACCATTTCCATGATGTGGGCCTGTGTATGGATCATTAGGGTAATGCACTCCACCGTTACCCGTTCCTGGATGATCTAAGTTTCCTTGTCCTTTATTCCAACTCTGTGCCGTTTCAAATACTATTTGTTGATGTGATAATACCTCAGGTTTATTATGTGTTTTATTCTGCCCTGTTTCATGTGACATTTCATTCACCTCTCCCTTGTAATTGAATGATTTTTACTATATCGAACAGGTAATTACTTTTTGTCAGCCCTAAAGATCTATTTACCTATTACTTTTATCATTATATTATACCCATCGTTCTTTTTAAAGAACAAACCATTCGACAATATCCAATAATAATTAGCTATAACATTTAAAAAACCTCATTATTTGTCGAATAAAATAACTTTATTAAGAACACCACTCAGCATAGAATAATCATATAGTACTTTTGATTCAAGGATTATTCTGAATAATTATCTACTTTGAATGGAGGCGATGTTTTGAAGAAAGAGGAGATGTATGTTCCAAAGATTATCGACCATCAGACGATCTCATTTGAAACCACCATTAGTGGAGGAGGTGGAGGCGGGGACGATGGAAAGGTTTGCTGTTGCTGGCCACCATTCTATACTTGTAAACTACATAGAAAGCATAAGCCATGGAAGCCGCCTGGCCATTGTTTCATTACAGACTCTTGTGTGAAAGCCAACCACCTGCCGGATGATTGCGAAGAACTAACTATCATAAGAAATTTTAGAGATTCCATAATGGTCCAAACGGTTGAAGGAAGAAAATTAGTCGGAAGATATTACGAATTTGCCCCAATCATTTCAGAGCGCATTAAATCAGAAGAAAACTCGTTAGAAATTTATCAAAACCTTTATCAAAACTTAGTATTAAAATGCGTGGATTTCATTAACAATGGACAACCAAAAGAAGCAGAATTGACCTATCGAAAAGTTGTTGAAGAGTTAGAAGTGAAATACCTATAATATAAAGGTCCATCTATTTTTAGATGGGCTGTTTTATTTCTCCCCACCAAAAAAGATCCCATAAAAGCAATGGATACAGCCAGTTGCTTTTATGGGATCGCCTTCATCTATTTTTCTAATAGGTTACTGAACATGCTCTTCTTCTCATTTGCCAATTGATTAAATCCCCCAGTTTGAACGACACGTCCTTTATCCAATACGATGACCTGATCCGCATTTCGGATGGTTGATAGACGGTGAGCGATGACGATGATGGTCATTTTGCCTTTGAGTCGTTCAATTGCTTCTTGGATTTTGGCTTCGTTTTCGCTGTCGAGGGCGCTGGTGGCTTCGTCTAGGACCAGGATGGAAGGTTTTCTTAATATGGCTCTTGCAAGAACTATTCGTTGACGTTCTCCACCTGATAGTCGAATTCCACGGTCACCTATCAGCGTATCCAGTCCTTCTGGTAGATTTTTTACAAATTCTGAAGCAGATGAGAATTGTAGTGCTTCCCAGATATCCCAATCCGTTGCATTTGATTTCATTATTAATAAATTCTCTCTAATAGAAGCGTTAAATAAAAATGGTTCTTGTGGTACATAGCCGATAGTACTTCTTATCGAGCGTTGAACATCTCCTGATAAAAGTAATCCATCAACTAAAACCGAACCATGTTCAGGGACATTTAAACCCATTAATAAATCAACTAAGGTACTTTTTCCGGCTCCAGAGGGACCAACAATAGCCGTCATTTTGTTGGCCGGAAGAGTTACGTTAATATTCTCAAGAGCAAAATGAGGTTCAGTAGAGTTATAGCGATAGTTGACACCTACACATTTAATGTTTTTTCTAATTTCACACTTGAAATTTCCTTGGTACTCTTGGTGAGTAAATATCTCATTCGCTTCTCTCGACTCCCTTTGGAGTTGGATAACTGACGAAAACGCCGGAAGAGTTTCGGCCAACTGCTCCATACTGGATTGTATAGAAGTGAACCGTGGCCATAGTCTGGTGAAAATAAGAATAACTAATAAGAACTGATCTGCTTGGCTTCGAAAAAGAGTAATAGAAAAATAAATAAATAGAGCAATGATAATGGCTGATGAGACTTTGTATAAAAAATTTGAATTCGTTTTTATTTTTATAAGTTCTGTTTGTTCATGTATGATATCTTCACTTAATTTTGAAAGCCAAGTATTTCGTGAATGTTCTAATGAATTACTTTTTATGTCTTTAATCCCATTTAGATTATCTGTTATTCCTGCAAGGTAGTTCTTGCCTATTTCAGAAGTTTTGGATCCGATTTTTTTTGACTTTTTCACGAATGATTGAGATACAAAGGCTAAGATAATTCCCGAAATAAGGACTAGCCCTGTCATATAAGGAGATACCCAAAAAGCTATTCCAAGTTGAAGGAGAGTAAATATGATAGAGGTTATTAGTTGTAAGAACATATTGGTTCCACCATTAACCCTGCCCAACTCAGCCGTAAGAGAATTAATAAGATCAGATTTTCTTTTCTTTAAGAAAAAACCCCAGTTTGCCTGGAGGAGTTCCCGATATGTTTTCATTCTTAGGTGATTGATAAAACCAACTCTTATTTGAACATTTCTTCTGGAAATATTCCGCTGTAACAGTGCTTGACTTATTACTAAAAAAATATAAATGACTAATATCAGAGGCAAAGCAAATTTCTCTGGTACTAGTGCTATAAAACCCACTAATTTTGATATTGGAGCAATGGTCGTTTCATAATCTATAAAACCACTTACAGTCAACATAGGAATTAGAAGCAGGATGCCTACTCCCTCAAGCATACTTATGAGCATCATTCCTATTAAATTAAAGATTAAGACCTTTCCTGAAAAAGCATAAAATCTTTTAGTGAAATATAATAAATGATTCATTTATATCCCCCTATATAATGCATAGCTTCTTTTTGTTTTTCTCCAACACCATAAAAAAGGACGTAACAAAAAATAAAGAATGTGCAAATTTTTCGGTAGCTGAAGAGTAGAGGCATCTTCGGGGTAGGGGTAAAGAAAACTCACAATAAATATCCACTTCTGTTTTATTGTCTTTAAAGAAAATAAATATTTTTGATGATACTTTGAGATTTCAGTAGGCAGTGGTTCCGAATGTAAGTTAATCATGTTCTCAAAATAAAAAATGGTTTTCTGTCCGAGCTCTTTAGATCTCCAATTAGACACTAATGAAATCATCTCTTTTTTTATATTTGTACCCAGTAAATTACTTGCTAGAATCAGGACTTTACCCGAAATCTTTTCCAGCTGATATTTCTTTATTAATAAGAATATCTGATTCCAATCAATATCTTGTTCGACTAATTGATGAATGTCTACAAGCCAGCGTAAGCGGGACCACCCATGTCTGGCACCATGTGAAATAAGAAATAAAAATAAATCCTCGCGCCCTAGAAAATAAATTGGTTTTTTTGTTATGCAGCTAATTCTTTTTCTCTTCCATAAATCCTTGAAACAAGGTTCAGCTCCTGGCCCTGGATTTAACCTCCAATGTAATTCAAGCTTCACCTTCTTTACGGGGTGGAAATAAGTTACATGGTGATGTCTCCATCTCCATTCCCCTAATATAGATGTGAAATAGTCATCTTTAAGATAACCCTCTTTTATTAGAAGTGCTTCGGCTCTATCCAAGTCACTGATCGATATTAATATATCGAGATCATTTGATGTACGTAGTGATATGTCACCATATAAATCTTCTGCAAGAACAGGTCCTTTAAGAACTAACATTTTCACTTCTGCACTCTCAAACATTTTACTTACATATTCCATTTCTGCGCTTAATAAAAGCATGTTAAAAGTATTTTTTTTGTATTTATTTTCTATTCTTTGAATAACCTGTGCAGGAATCAATGCCTGATGAACCTTGTTTAACTTAGTGTACACTTGAGGATATATCCTATGATGATACACCAGTGAAATGAACTTTTCCCAATCGATATTTGAATCTTTCAATTCCTGACTGAACTGATGAGATTTCACTTTATCACTGATCTGCAGGATATCGAGTATCAGTTTTAGCTCAATGGGTAAATTATTTAAATCCAAACGATACGTTTCTTCCATCCTTTTCACCTACACTCACTTTTCGGCTATGTGTGCAAAAGTCCCTACTATAGTAAATCGCTCCATACCTTCAGATCCTGTTATATATACAGATCCACTCCTTAACCACGCATGAGCAATCAACCTTCCATGCTCATCTTTTCCAGTCCCTAAATAGAGAGTAGTGTCTATGTTTCTTTTTTTTAGCATATTCATAGCAGCAATCGCCTTAACCAAGCAATGACTTTCCCACAATGTATAATTACTCATGATTTTAATAGCTGAAGATATTTGTTTTAGTACCTTAACGTGATCGGTATTTAAAGAATGCGACGTTTCGATCATATGCTTCCCTAATATAGGTGCTACTTTTGCAAAAGGAAGGGATTTGATAATTCTTGCCCACCCTAAATGAAGAAAAACCTCCAACAATAGTAGCTTTGTTTCATAATCCAATGATAAAAACAATTTTATTTTCTTCATAAAAGATCATCCTAATTAAACTTAATTAATTCTTCATCTCTCAGCATCTCAATGAATGATAAAACGTGTGACAAACAGGTCTCTTTATCTATTTCATATTTAGCCATCAATGTATCAACTAATTCAGTGATGGTAACGGGATTTTCGATAGTATCCCATATGTCTCCCCCCACTTCCCCCAGATTATAATACTTTCCGTTTTCAATACTTAACATCACTTTTTCGCCGCCCATATTGCTCACTATATTTCCTTTTCTTTGAGTAATCGATTGGTCCAAAGTAAGGCTGGGATTTTTCAGCATTTTTTTTCCCCTTTTCTTAATGTATTTAATAATAACGATTGTATTTCATAAGGAGTAAACCTTGATGTTGGCCTTTTTACCCTGTACATTTCTACTTGATCTGCAAGAGAAGCAGTTGTAGAGAAATGCCACTCTAATAACCCTAGTCGATTGAGAACTGAATTCCTGAAAGTGTGATGAAAAAGTACAGGCAATTTCTCTATGCTATTCTGAACTTTTTCAATTGTCAGTTGTTCATGTTCTGACTTTTCCAATTCAAATATACCTGCAAGAGGCACCCATTCCCCCTCGTAAAAGCTGGGTTCTACAGAAATAGCATACTTTTTCTCTCTTTCAAATAAAGGAAAATACTTATTCTCAGGCAAACCCAGCTTCGCCAAGCTTTCTTCCCAAAGTTTTTGCTGTGGATAAGAAGAATGAACAATGAATTCTTGATTTTCTGAAAGAGAAACAGCTATCACATCATCACTAATAAGCTTATAACCACTATTCATCAAGGTAGAAGCTAATGTTGACTTACCTGCTCCAGAGTGGCCAATGATCGCATATGCTTTTCCATCTATAACAACCGCACTGCCATGCAAAGGGAGTATCTTTTTTTGCAGTAATATGATGCCCATACACGAACCTAACAAATAAAGACGGATTTTATTTTCATCCGCATGTTCAAAAGGTGATACGATAACTCTTTCTCCTTTTACTACACTAAATATTGCTGTATTCTTGATGTGAAACATTACAGTTCCATTATTGACTGTAAACTTACCTTCATTACCATTATTTTTCCACTCTTCCCTAAGATCACCCACTTCAATCTTGACATCAAAATTATTGAATAACCCTTTTGTATTTATTGTTTTCACTTCAGGAAGTGGGATTTCACTTTGGATGTTTAAACCAAACGCTCTATAAAATGTTTTTTTACATGCACTGATCATGCCTATCACTCCATATAAGCCATAAATTTTCATTCTTATTAGGTCCTTATACTCCAAGTAAATATAAGGACCTAATATGTAGTAACGAATTCATTAATGCATTTTAACCAAATTTAACTGTAGTGGTCTGCATCTTGCTCATCTGGATCGTTTTGATCATGATCAACATAACGAAGACCTGGACCTGCCATAGTCATATCAATTGAAAGAATCTCCAACTCTGGTTTTTCCCATACTTTTTTCATAAACCTCTCACCTCCTTTCAACTATTTTATTGATGAATTTGAATAAGATTAAGCTTCTCATCAGTATTTTCAAATCATCATCTAAAGCATGCTCAGGTAATGGGTTATCCTTTATTCGGAGATAAGCTCTGAACAACACTTCTTGATCCACCAAATCTGACATGATTTGATCATTTAACAATTCCTCAACTTCAGATCTAAACAAATCCCATTCATCTCTCATTCTGTGAATAATATCGACACCTTGCGCTCCTCGATATTTGTGATTTAATCGCACCTTGTTTGGAAGATAATTTTCGGTGGCCCTCCTAATGAGAGATCGATCCACTCCATGTTGCACGAATTGAGAATCAGGGAGTGATAAACAATATTCAATCACTCTCAAATCATTTGTTGGGTCACGGTTCCAAAGTGAATAATGTAATGACATCTTTGTCGCACTCGTGCCATTTCCCCAATAATATAGGTATTGAAATTGTCGATTCCTTGCTTCCCTCAGAGTAGAAATATTTGAACCAGTAATGTCTAATCCGTTTTCCCTCACCTTTTGATAAACATTGGTTTTCTTTGCAAAGTCTTTATTTATGAACTGAGGAAATATATATTTATCCTTAGGAGATAACACTAAGGGAAATGCCATTCTACTTACCTGTTGGATTACTCTTTTCCTACCTGTGTTCTTGATAAGGTAGTACTTATTAATTTCTTTATAAAACTTTATTAATTGCATTTTCTTTAATAGCCTAGAGTAATAATCAATGGCTGTTCCATAAGATATAGTCCAATTTCCCCTGGCCCCATTCAATAAAACCCCAACTCCTTGGGTAGAAGCTTCTTCGTATATCCCTCTTAACCAATAAGAGTTATTAAAGAATTTATAGGGCATTTCAAGTATGTCCAACCACTGATTTATTTCTTTAAGTGGAGTGCTATTTCTAAAATTAAGATAAGAATCCTGAATATTCCCTACAAATTTCACTGTTGATTGAATAAAAGGTCTTTCATTAGCTATTCTAGATTTTGGTGTCCAATCGATAAAGTCTTCTTGGGGTATATAACTAAATGTATGTAACTGCTTCTTCTGCTTATTTAATTCTCTCGAAGCGAAACTTACGACTGAACCTGAATCTAACCCTCCACTTAATTGTGATCCAACCTTTTTAAATGTTCGCAATCGATCGGAAACCGCTCTCTGAAAAATATCTCTAAAAGCTTCTTCGTATTCAAAATTAGAATTAAGTTTTAATTTTTTTCTCGAATCGAACTTGGTGTATCTTGTTAGTTTAGTCTTTCCACTTTGAATTACGATTGAATGTGAAGGAGGGACTTGCATGACATTACTGTAAACAGTAGAATGCACGTCAACTGTATTAAACATATCTGGAATAACAAGAAATTCTGCAATCCATTCTTTATTTATTCGTCTACTTATAAAAGGTAATGACAATAAGGGTTTAATTGTGGTGGCAAATGCAAAACGTTGATTTGATGTATGATAGTAGAGCGTTCGACTACCAGCAAAATCTCTTGCACCAAATAATTTTTCTTTCCTCTCATCCCAAATCATAAAAGAGAAATCTCCTATTAATTGCTTAGGACATTCTTCATCCCATTTTTCGTATGCAAGAAGAATTAACTCACTATCTGATATCCCTTTCCTAAGAGCAGGCCCAACACCTAAAATATTAAACAATTCTTGTCTATTATCTATAATGGCATCAGCGGTTATCACTAATTTTCTTTCATTGTCATAGAAAGGGAGAACTTCACCGATTGATTCAGGAGTGATCCACTGAGCGTGACAGCCCAGAAAAATATGATCTTTCTTGTAAACTCTCACGTCATCTGCTGGGAACTGTTCAAATGACCCCATCATTGCGTGTATATGCTCCCTAGATACGGGCTCATGGTTCTGATGATATATCCCAGCAATCGCACTCATAATTGACACCTCATTTCCCCTCACGTGATTCTTAATTAAGAACGCAAAGGGTGTACTATATTATTTTTGAAGAAAATCCTCTTGTGCTACGTTGTTTTTTCGTTTATGTATATATCGAACCAGCACCCACATTAGAAGGATGCCAATAACATTCTTAACGAGATCACCTATTGAAGAGGTACGGAATGGAACGAAAAACTGATGTATCTCATCAGTAACGGAATATAAAAATGAAAGGATGATTGCAATGATTTCTTTGCGCTGATTGAGGTTACCAAAAGACAACTGAAAAAGAACAATGAGTACATATAAAATGCCAAATTCAATTAAATGAAGTGATTCCAATAAAAGGCCAGCAAATAATATAATGCGTGGATCAAGAGTGAGACCGGTGTAATAGATAATTTCAGGATTAAAGTGACTTGATTGGTACCAAATGAGTATCATGTAGCCTAAAATGATTAATGCTAAAAGTATTCTCTTTAGAAAAAGGATCAAATTGTACTCATCCCCCAAACTGGTTATAAATACCTAATTTGTACTATATAAAGAACAATACTACAATTTTATAAAGAACGCAAGGTGTATTTAAGATTCTCCCAAAAAAAAATCAGGCTATCCTTTTATCTCTATTCATTAACGATTTATTGATTTTCAGCTGCTGAATGATCCGGTATGATTTCTTAAATATGTAACGGATATACAGGGGTATGACTATACCTCCAACTAAATATACAAACCAAGGAAAAGCTACTCCTGGTAGTATAAAGTGATTGATGTAACTCACCAGGGGAAATGAAATTCCTGCATGCAGGATCAAAATATACGCAGACTCACTTCCAATATGACTAATGGCTCTAAACCAGTGGTGTATTCCAGTTATTCCCCTTACAATTTCCAGACTAAGCAGGCTACCCGAGACTCCGCTAATATAAAACAACAAGAGGTTTCCATACTCTCTTAGACCCATACTGACAGGCTCATTGATAAGAAAAGCTGAAAACAGAACCAAGCTCAACCCAATCCCCCCTGGAAATCGCGATCCCTGTCTAAGGCGATCCCCCATAAAGATGAACAGTAATGATACCATTGAAATATCCAGTCCCCATGGAAGGTGGACCACACTTCCAATCACCGCTCCAATCCACCCAATAACCGCGTAAATAGCAAACTGCTGAGCTAATACGAACCTTTGCAGATACTTCTGGCTGGCGGCATACATTAATAAAGCCGCATATAAGCAAACCAAAAACCACAAAGGGTAATTGAGTAGGCCCTCAATGTTCCCCTCAAGCATTCCCACTAATGGCTTATACCAGAGAAAGCTTTCTTTAAAATCCCCTGTGAACTTCGTTACGATCCAATATGAATACGAAAGGAAAAACCCCATTACATACGGTGCCAACAAACTTACGGAGCGTTTTTTCACAAGTAGATAAAAGTTCCCCTTATATTTCTTTGAATTGAATGTGTAGCCCGCTAGCATGAAAAATAAGGGCATTCCAAACGATTGTAGGAAGGCTGTGACCGGCTGAGGCATGTTGGAGTGGACTGCAACTACCATTATAATGCCGAATCCTTTTAAGAGATCAAGGTCGATTAGTCTTTGTTTCATTGGGATCCCCCTTACCTCGTCCAGAGTTAAGATTATACTTTTATGATGACTGTACAAGTTGATTATTTATTGCAACTACTTTTCCATTATTCATTCTGTATACAATATCGCAATTTTCGATGGTGCTAAGTCTGTGAGCAATAATAATGAGTGTTTTATCACCTTTTAATTCATCAATTGCCCTCATTATTTCTTTTTCTGTCTCATTGTCCAGAGCAGACGTAGCTTCATCCATGAATAAAATTTCCGGGTTATGATAGAGTGCACGGGCAATGCCTATTCGTTGACGTTGTCCTCCTGAAAGTCTTACTCCTCGCTCACCCACTGAAGTTTCAAGTTGCTTTGGGAGTGCTTCAACAAAATCTTTTAATTGTGCTTGTTCCAGTGCCCGCCAAACCGCTTCTTCATCTATATCTTTGCTATCTACTCCAAACGCGATATTCCCACGAATCGTGTCATCTGATAAGAAAATGGACTGCGGTATATATCCAATCTTTTTCTGCCAGGTTGATTTTTGTTCTTCCAAGTTTATTCCATCCACCAGTACTTGACCTTTTTCCGGGGTGAACAATCCAAGAATAATATCCACAATTGTGGTTTTACCTGCTCCCGACTCCCCGATAAATGCGACTGATTGACCAATTGGGATGTTTAATGAAACATTTTTCACTGAGTATTTTTTTTGATTCGGGTATTTAAACGTTACATCTACTAATTTGATAGAATCATGATATGCTTTTCCCTCAACATTAATTGGATTATAATTACAATTAATGTTGACTTGCTTTTTTTCACCACTCAAATTTAAATCATTGTATACTACAGTGAGAGCGGGTTGACTGTATTTAATTGTTGTTATCAATGCAACCACTCGAGTTATTGAAGGCATTAGTCTAAAAGCTGCCATTGCGAATAATGCCATAGTAGATGTAAGTTGTGATGTGCTCTTATCTTGGAAAATTATCATAAGCATAGTAAGAAGTACTACAGATACTAATAACGTTTCAATAAAAAGTCTAGGTGCTTGATCCAACATTTTCATGTATCTACTATTATTTGCTTTAATTTGACCATGTTTCAAATACTCTCTGACAAAAAAAGTCTCTTTACCAGAAACCTTTACTTCTTTACTAGCCCCGAGACCCTGGTTTACCCATTTAATCATTTCCGAGCTAACTCTTTGCTGTTCTTTTCCGAGCTGAGTAATTTTTTTCTTGAATAATTTTAAAAAAATATAAACACCAGACCCTAAAATAACTGTTGCTGTTACTGTTGCGTAAGGTGAGGTTATTAATAATAGTGATAATATACAGATTGTTACAAGAATCTCTGTAAACAGCTGAAAACTAGAAATAATAATACCCTGAAAAACTTTAGGTACTTCTTCGTTCACATTTCTTAATAGATCCGCTGTATTTCTTTGTAAGTGAAAAGTATAAGGTTTTGTTAAGTAAACTTTAAACAACTGCTTGGACAACTTCACTTGCTGGTTTAAAATCACTTTAAACTGCACATAATTGAATAGCATTAAATATGAGTTTTTCAAAATAAAAATAAAAAACAAAGTCATTACTAGAAATACGATAAACATTGAATGTGATTCAAAATTAAAGGCATTGTAAAAATATAATAATATGCTCTGCTCTCCTATCGTACTTGGATTAGTAACTACACCTACTATCGGAACTATCATCCCTATCCCAAGCGTTTCAAAAAATGCTGCTAAGATCATCATACAAAAAATTAAAAGTAGCTTTTTCTTTTCATTATTCTCAAAGAGCATTAATGATTTTTTTATTATAAATTTCATTTCCTCACGCCTTTTTTGGAAAGATTAGTAAACAGATATTTTATATAATCAATTTAAATAATTTGGTTACCTGATCTGTTGTATCTAAGTCCTTACTACTTAAATTCTTTATCAACTCTAATCTTTTGTTAGGATCATCTAATAGGTATTTTATTCGATGATAAAGATCGTCTTCATTGCACTCTATATAGCCGTTTACGCCGTGGACTATTTGGTCGTATGCTCCAATAAAATTGGTTGTCACAATAGGTTTGTTTAAGCATTTAGCCTCTGCTAATGTTAGACAGTACCCCTCATGTCTAGATGTTTGAACGTAAATGTCAGACTCTCTAATATAAGGATATGGGTTTATTTTTGATCCTAATAAAATAAAGTTATTTTGCATGTTTTTTTTATTTATGATTCTTTCTAATTCCGCCCTATGGTTCCCTTCTCCAACACAGTACCACTTTACTTCGTACCCGTCCGTACGAAGCCTACATAATAAATTTATTGCAATATCCAGACCTTTTTCTTTCGAAAGTCTTCCTACAGTAACTATTCTTAAACCTTTATAATCGTCATCAAAACAGTTGCTTTTTTTTGATAAGTAATTTACGGTTTTCTTTGAAAATATGTTATAGAATACTTCTGTTTTTCCTTCCAAATTAGGTATTAATTGTAATATTTTTTTATGGGCTTCATCCGATACAACAAAGATTTTGTCGAACTTTTGGTATATTTTAGAATAAAACTTAATATTTACTTTAAATTTAGAGACATCAAAATGAACCCAAGATGTTTTAACTTTTGCGGTTACTTTATTGGCAATATAAAAATCAATAATATCATGTGGGCCTTGATAAGCAATGGCTATATCGTAAGATTCAGGAAGTTCTGGAACGTTTCTTAGTATACTTTGATAATAAAAATATCTATTATTTGTTTTATTTGAAATTTTTTGAATTAACGCAAATCTAGGTATCTCAAAAATTTGTTTATTATAAAAATAATTACTTATTGTTTTATAAGGTGATTGAAGTATAATCGGTCTTATTTCTTCAAACCAGTTCGCTTCTTTTACTTTAACCCAATGGGGTATTTCTTTTAATAATTCCCCTCGCTTCTCTAATAGTAGTATAGTGACTTCATATTTTTCTCTTGGAATGGTGGAAATTAAAGATAATAGGGACTTTTCAACCCCCCCTACATTCATCATGCCTATCATAAATAATATTTTTTGCATAGTATCCTCCTTCATTCCTTTTTTTAATCATTAATCATTTACAACCTGATATAGTTTTTCCAAATCTCCCTTACCCTCAAATACTTCATTTCCCAAATTTTTTATTAATTTATTTCTAAATGATGTATTATTTATTATTTTAATTAAAGAATCAAAGAGCTCTTTTTTGTTAAAGTTAATAATTATCCCTGTTTCATTTTGTTTGATCTGTTCTTTAGCACCTGTAAAAGAAGTGCAAACTATTGGATTATTAAAGCACCTCGCTTCTGCGAGTGTAATACAATATCCTTCATGTCTTGATGGTTGCACATAAATATCACATTGCTTCATATATGGATATGGGTTTATTTTTGATCCTAATAAAATGTAGTCTTCTTCTAGGTTGTGCTTCCTTATTAGTTCCTCATATATATTTCGTGATTTGCCTTCCCCGATGCAATACCATTTTACTTTTAGCCCTTCTTCTTTGAGCTTTCCTAAAACACTTATTGTTATATCCTGACCCTTTTCTATAGAAAGCCTCCCCACTGTCAGAATTCTGATTCCCTCAAAGTTATCATTAAAACCAATGTCTTGGTTCGACATTTTCTTAACTAAATCAGAAGATATACTATTATTAAAATAGTTAATCCTATTACTTATTTCAGGAATAGTTCTACTTAGGATTTCTCTACCTTCTTTTGACACCACAAAAACCTTATCAAACTTTTTATAAATCTTAGAAGAAAACTCACTATTAAATCCTATTTTTTCAACATCAAAATGTATCCATTGAACCTTTTTTTTAGATTTGATTTTCTCCACAACAAAATAGCTTATGAAGTCCATTGGACCTGCATAAGCTACAGCAATATCATATTCCTCGCCAAACATGGGATATTTACGTAAAACATATTTATATAGTAGGCCTTTATTCTTCCGAAGACGAGTCCAAGCATATAATAAAATTGATACTAATGCTTTTGAATACTTTCTATCTTTCAAGAATTGGAGCGATAAGGATTGCAGCGGAGTATTAATTATCTCCTTAATATTATGATAATCTTTTAAATATTTCACTTCAACATCCCATGGAATTGACTTAAGTAATTCACCGTACTTCTCTAACATAAGAATTGTAATGTCAAATTTTTCTCTTGGGATTTCTGCTATCATATTTAGTAATGCTTTCTCAGTGCCTCCAAGATTCATGTTGATGACCATAAATAATAATTTCTTCTTCATAAACCCCTCCGCAAAATCATAATTGTTAACTCTCAATTAACCTATAAAGTTTATGAATTTCATTTTCTGTTCCAATAAATTCATGTTTTAAGTTATATATAATTTTTTCTTTCAATTCTTTGTTTCTTATAATTTTTTTGATTCCTTGAGAAATTTCTTTAGGATCCATATCAACAACTATGCCATTTTCATTATTTTCAATCTGATTGAAAACTACAGGGAAATTAGTGGAGATTATTGGTTTGTGTAATATCTTTGCTTCTGCAATAGCCATTCCAAAACCTTCAAATCTAGATGGTTGGACATAAATATCACACATTTTCAAATAATTATAAGGATTTTGATGAGGTCCTAGAAAAATAAAAGTATCTTCTAGATCATAATCTTTTACTAGCTTTTCAAGTTTAGGTTTTAATTCTCCTTCCCCAATTGAATACCACCTAAAATTTATTCCTTGCTTTTTCAATTGGTAGCATGCTTTTATGGCAAGGTCATAGCCTTTTACTTCAACTAATCTACCTATTGTAAGTATCTTTATACCTTTATAATTATCCTGATATGAAACAGGTTTTTCAGACATACTCCTTACTAATCTTGGAGATATAATATCATATATTACTAATGTTTTATCTTTAGCTAAAGGCATCTCTTTAATGAAAATCTCTTTATTACTTTCAGATACAGCGACAATATTATCAAATCGATAGTAAAATTTTTCATCAAACCTTTTATTATATGAAGCTTTTTTATAATCTGTATTTATCCAACAATATTTTTTAGTGGATTCTACTTTTTCAGCTACAAAGTATGTTGGAAATCCTTGACTATATGCTATTGCAACATCATACTTTTGGTTTAATTGCTTAACACCCCTTTCCTTCCATTTCCAATTTATTTGTGCGGAGTGCATAAAGTTCTTATAGAAGGGAATTCTTAATGATAAAGAATTACCTAATTTAAGATAAAATTGTTTGAAATTTTTTCGTTGTAGTTTCTCTAAAACTTCTGATTCCTCTATTACATTCACTTTTTTCGGTAATAGAGGTAGGTATAACCCCTTACGTGAAAACATTAGCAAGTCTACATCATATGCATCGTAATCGAGTAATGAAAGTAGGGATATCAAACTTTTTTCTGCCCCACCGCTATTTAAAGAATCGATAACAAACAATATTTTCAACTTCATTGAACTTTTTTCAACCTTTTGTCTATCGACAAAGCTTCTTCCAAGTATTTCTTTGAAAAATCAACTTTCTTTTCTATCGTCTGTTTTCTTTCATGGTACTCAATATCATTAAGTAAATGCTCTAAGCTGTTGATATCAGTTACTAATCGATCCTGGAGGTTTAAGTCCTCTAAAAAGTCTCTCATTCTTGTATTAATCGCCTCATTTCTATTTACAATAATGAAGTTCTTTTCGAATATTACTGAAAAAACGGCTGCATGAAACGAATTAGAAATAATGAACTTTGAATCCCTAACCAAAGAGAGAAAAGTATCAGGACCTACAAATTTAAAGTATCTATCCGCATAGTCAACTTTCCCTGTATTCACCGAATAAATTTTATATCCCTTTTTCTCAGCAATATCTATTGCCAAATTTCTAATAAGACTACTTTTGTCGAAATCATATACTAAAATATAATCTTCTCTATATTTTTCTTGACCGACGTTATTCCATTCTTCTTTCGATAACAGTAATGTTGGGTCTACTACATTCACTCCACTTTTTATATTTAATCTATTCAGTATTTCAATGCCACTTTTTTCTCTAACTCCTATTTTATCTAAAGTGGATATCTTCTCTTTAACAAAATCTTTATATTTATTATCAAGTTCATTTATGGCAAAACTTGCTGCATATGACGCCTTTATTTTGTCATTTGGAACAAAATCTAAATAAAAAGCTGGATCTCTTCCGTTTTGGTGTAAACTGTTCCATATTTGATCACTTCCACAAATAAAAGCATCAGCTTCTGGTAGTTTTTTTCTTAATTCACTATTAGATTTATACCGAAAGTCAGTTAAACGAAGATATTTTGACTTAAAATGGTCAAATGCCTTTTTTCTTTGTAATTCTCGTAACCTTAAAGGGAATTTGAGAGCCAAATATAATAACTTTGTCAATATATTCTTTTCCCATTTTGGGTTATTAATACTTAACAAATTATATTGATTACTTAAATAATCAGGTTTATAATCTATAATTCTTGCATCATGACCACATTTTTGTAGATATTTCATTAAACTGTATGCTTGTAATGAAGCTCCATGATTATAAACATCGTGACAGGTTATTGTTAATACCTTCATCTTTCACACTCCATTCAGTCCACTATATAATTTTATATAATTTTTCTAACTCTAACCTGTTGTCGAATATAATATTCATGCAATTTCTTTCTAACTTACTTCTTTCCTCTTTATTCTTATACAACTTTTCAATACCTTCTGCTAAGCCTTCGGGTGTTAAATCACAAATAGAGCCATCGACTCCATTTTGCACCTGACTTTTTGCGGTCATGTAATTTGTTATTAAAACAGGTTTTCCAATTATCTGAGCCTCACTGACTGTAACAGCTTTACCTTCATAACGAGAAGGTTGAACGTAAATATCTGCTATTTTCATATACGGATAAGGATTCATTTTTTTTCCTAATAAGATAAATGAGCCTTCTAATTTATTCTCTCGAATTAATTCTCTAATCTTGTTTTCCTCTCCACCATAGCCAACAACATACCAAGCTAGATTGTTATAACCCTTGTCTTTAAGTATTTTCAATGCTCTTACAGCGATATCAATACCTTTTGCATACGATAATCTTCCTACTGAAAGAAGTTTAAATCTTCTATCTTGGGTTATAAAATCTTCAACTAATTCACGAGATAAATCCCTAACTAACTCTGGTGATGTTATGTTTTCAATAACTAATACTTTCTTATAAAGAGAAGGATGAGTTAATAAGAACGCTCTTTTACATTCTTCAGATACAGCCACAATATAATTAAATTTATTCCAGATCTCTAAATCTAATTTCACATCAGTTTCTACAGTTGAATAGTCAGTATGAATCCATGCTATCTTAGTTTTAGCTTTTACTTTTTCCGCTACAAAATAATGTGGCCATAAATAACTGATGGCTATATCGTACTCTTTCTCCATCTTCGGTAAGAATGGGAGGGCATACTTCCACATGTATTGCATTTGCTTATAACCTGTTTCAGCATTTTTTTGAAGATTTGCCTTATATCTCGCAAGCATCCTTGTTAAACCAATGGCCCAGTTTCCTTTTTTCATCAACATTGAAACCGGCATTCGAAAAGTTTTGTATACGTTATTCTCTGGAAGCAGGGTTGGTCCTGTAGGCAGTAGTTCCATAAAGTCACCTGTATGACTGTATAACATCAGATCAACCTGGTATTGGTCGTAATCAAAATGAGTCAACATGCTGATGAGACTCCGTTCCACACCGCCGACTTCCATATCAAACGAAGCGATCAATACTTTTTTCATTAGATCCTCCCAGCGCTATGTCTACTCCATATAAGGTCATAAGCTTTGAAATCCCCGCTTCCGGTGAATAGTCATTTCTTTCAAAGCTCTGTTTGATTTTATGGAGGTTTTTTTCTTTCCTATTAGCCTGTTCTACTATAGCTCCAGCCCATACTTCAGGTCCGTCCCTCAATTGGAGCTGTGTGACCAACCCAATTTGCAGGTCTGCTTCTGGTTGAATGGCTTCGGATACGACACATGGCAGACCACTGGCTTGTGCTTCCAAGAGGACAAGTCCCAAGCCTTCGTATAGGGAAGGAAAGACAAAAACATCCATACTATGTAACATGGTTCCGATGTCTTCCCTGATTCCTACAAGTCGGATACTTTCTTTAAGCCCTTCATTTTCAATCCTTTTTTCAATATGTTTTTTTAGATCTCCTTCTCCTACCAGCAATAGTTTACAATTTGGATTCCTTTTTATTAAGCTCTTCATCACATCAAGCAAGAAATCGTGGTTCTTAGCCGGGATGAATCTGCCAATATGTCCAATGACAATGGATTTCCCAAGGCCTTCTTCTATTTTGAATTGATTAAAGAGTGATGGAGGACATGTTAACAACTTCTCAAACTCGATCACATTCGGAAAATAGGAATAGTTGGATTGATGTGCAGCTCCCGCTCCAAATAAGTACTCACCCGCTTCTTTACTGCAAGCAAGCAGGTGTGTGGAAAATACCTTTATCATCTTTCTCATGGCAGTAATATACATTCTCCTTACCAAGCCCTCTTCATTATCTTCCGTCGTATGAGCATGAGAAATTCGGATTTTCACTCCCGCTAAGTACGCTGCTGCACTTGCTATGCCGCAGTGAAATAAAGTATGCGAATGAACCGCTTCGTAAGGCCCATTCTGTTTAATTGCCTGATAGAGTTCCATTATTGATCCGGTTTGGGATAACCTTATCACCTTTCCGCCAAGCTCAATAATTTCGTGATCATAATGAGCCTTTTCTTCACTGTAAGAAACGAAATCAAATTGTATCTCATGATGATTTATATTCCGGTACAGATTCATTAACATGGTCTCCGTCCCTGCCCTGTTCATCGCTCCCACTATGTGAAGGATTCGTTTAGGTACATCCATCGCTATCCCCTCCCCTGACTATTTCTCTTCCACCTTTTGATTCTGCCACTTTATGAATTCAATCACCGCTTTATATTGTTGTAATTGCTCTTTCTCAATCCCTGAATCCTTCAATTCATTGATAAAGTCCAGCCATTCGTTCTCAAGTAGTTCCCTGTTGTCTTCATGTGCATTGAATTGAAGGATGGTCATTAAATCCACGTCTAATACAGTCGAGATTTTCTCTAGGACTTGAATAGAGGGATTCTTATTTAAGTTCCTCTCTAAATTACTCAAATAGGATTTAGATACATTTGCCCGGTCTGCAAGTTCGGATAAGGTGAGTCCTCTGCGTTTTCGAATTGTACTTATATTTGTACCTATCATTTATTTATACCTCATTTTTGTCATCAAATAATTTCCCGTGTTACTAACACTCCCTCTAATGTTTCTTCTAAAAGATTAACCACTCTCGTCTGTTCTTCTTCCGTCATGCCTGAACCAGATGGAAGACAAACACCTCTGGAAAACAATTTTGCAGACACATCATCATCTTCACTGTGAGAGAAATACGTTGCCCCCTTGAATAAGGGTTGCATATGAAGAGGCTTCCATACTGGACGTGCTTCAATATTCTCGTTCGCCATTGCTTCAATTATTTGTGATGATGGTATTCCGGTTTCTAATTCGTCAATGATTAAGGTTGTAAGCCACCTGTTTGACATACTGTTTTCTAATTCCGGCATGAATGAGATACCCGGGAGATGGGAAAGGGACTGCTGATAACGTTCAAATATGAGTCTTCTGGCGCTCACCCTATCATCGATTACCTCCAGCTGGGCTCTTCCCACTCCTGCTAAAATATTACTCAGTCTGTAATTGTGGCCTACCTGACTATGCTGATAATAAGGTGCAGGATCTCTTGCCTGGGTAGCCAGGAAACGGGCTTTCTGCAAGGATTCCACATCGTTGGAAACCAGCATGCCCCCGCCGGAGGTGGTAATAATCTTATTTCCGTTAAATGAGTAGACCCCAAAATGACCAAATGTCCCGCTAGGTTTCCCCTTATAAGTAGAGCCCAGTGACTCGGCTGCATCTTCTACAACCGGGACTTGATAGTGGTCACAGAGAGTAAGAAGTTCATCCATTTTCGCACTTTGACCATATAAGTTCACAATAATCACGGCTTTTGGAAGCTTTCCCTGAAGGGCAGCGTCTTGTAATGCCCGTTGAAGCGCCTGTGGAGACATATTCCAGGAATCGAAATCCGAATCTATAAAAACGGGCTCTGCTCCCTGATATAGAATAGGGTTCGCACTTGCCACAAACGTCAATGTTGAGCAGAAAACGGTGTCTCCACGGGTGACTCCTAATAAAGAAAGAGCCAAGTGGATGGCGGCTGTTCCCGAATTCACGGCGACCGCTTCACTGGCTCCTACGTATGAGGCTAACTCTCTTTCAAATGCGTCAACGTTCGGACCTAATGGGGCAATCCAATTGGTCCGGAAGGCTTCCTTAATGTATTCTTGTTCCCTTCCACTCATATGCGGAGGAGAAAGGAAGATTCTCGGCTTCTTCATCTAACAACCACCTTTTCTCTACATGATATCTTTCACTGCTCCAAGGCTCCTATTGATGATCCTGGCTGGTGTCCCCACTGCCTTGCAATAGGCAGGGACAGATCGAATGACTGTCGCTCCGGCTCCAATGATCGACCACTCCCCGATGTTCATACCAGGAATGACGGTAGCACCCGCCCCTATGTGTACACCTTCGTCGATTGTTACATTCCCTGTTAATGTTGCGCGAGGGGAAATATGGGAATAATCCCATACAGAATTATCATGTTCAATGACAGCTCCGGTGTTGATGATACAGTGATCATGGATTTGGGCATCTGCATTAATCACGGCTTGTGGCATCACAACTGTTCCACATCCAACTGCTGCCGAATTGCTTACTACTGCAGTAGGATCGATGACGGTTAAATACTGCTCACTGGGAAGCTTTAACTTACTTACCACATGCATTCTAACCATATTATGACCAATCGCCACGACCACTTTCATCTCTTTATCACGCATTTTATGAATTGAATTTAATGGTGCATAAACAATGCCGTCAATGACTCTCTCACTTCCATATTTGTCATCTACTATGGCATGAATACTGTACCCCTGTCTTATTACCATCTCCTGAACAACTTTACTATGCCCGCCATTTCCAATGATTACGACCCTCATATCAAACCACTTCTTTCGACCCTTTGAACTTTTCCATTGTTGCATGATCCTGCCCGGTAATTCCCTCTTTTTTGACCACTTTGATGAAGGTTCTGGCAAGGATTTTCATATCGAGAAGGAAACTTTGATTCTTGACGTACCAAATATCCAATAAGAATTTTTCTTCCCATGAGATTGCATTCCTCCCGTTCACCTGAGCCCATCCGGTTATGCCAGGCTTTGCGTGATGTCGAGTGTATTGTTCTTCGGAATAGAGTGGCAGATACTCCATCAACAGCGGCCTCGGACCCACTAAACTCATATCCCCTTTCAGTACATTGAAAAGCTGGGGAATTTCATCAAGGCTAAACTTTCTAAGGAATCTTCCAAGAGGAGTCAATCTCAGTTCATCTGCTTTACCATCCCCATTCAACATGGTTCTGAATTTATATAGGATGAATGGTTTTCCGTATAACCCTGGTCGTTGCTGACAAAACAATAGAGGTGATCCCATTTTAATCTTGATCCCTAACATGATTGGAACCATTAACGGGATCAGGATCAAAAGTAAAATCGTTGAAATACCAATATCCATCATTCGTTTGATCATTTGAAATCACTTCCTTGATGATCAGTTATCGATCTCATTTGTAGTACAGAGGGAGATGATGCTTTCTTTTATTTCATTTAGAAATTCACTTGTATTCACTTCTTTAGATTGAATACCCTTTTGATATATTGTTTTTAAAAGCTCCTGAAGATCTTCGACTTTTAGATTTTCAGTTATATTCATATTTCTTCTCCTTACATTGAACATAAAAAAAGCAGCTGCTATGAGTAGCACCTGTACCTAGTTCTTCACTAACATTTTGGATTGTTTCTCGTAACCGAACGAATTATGTTGTTGCCATCTCAAGGAATCCTTACACATCTCATCAATCCCTTTAACCGCTTCCCAATTTAGTTTCTCTTTTGCTTTTGATGTATCAGCATAACAAACGGCTACATCTCCCTGTCGCTTTTCCACTATCTTATATGGAATGGTTTTCCCAGCTGCTCTTTCATATGCGGACAAGACTTCAAGAACACTGTATCCTTTACCGGTGCCTAAATTATACGCATCAATTCCGGTATTAGTAAGTAGTCTTTCCAGAGCTTTGACGTGACCAAGAGCCAGGTCGACCACATGAATATAATCTCTTATCCCGGTACCGTCTATTGTTGGGTAATCATTACCGAACACTTGAAGTGTTTCCAATTTCCCAATTGCTACTTGAGAAATATACGGCATCAGATTGTTCGGAATTCCATTTGGATCTTCACCAATCCGGCCACTCTCATGAGCCCCTACAGGATTGAAATAACGAAGCAGGGCAATACTCCATTCACGGTCAGAATCATATAGATCCTGTAATAACTCTTCAATCATCTGCTTTGTACGACCATAAGGGTTTGTCGCTTTTAAAGGGGTCTCCTCTGTAATAGGTACCTTATCCGTCGCACCATATACAGTGGCTGATGAACTAAATACGAGTTTATTCACTTTGAATTTTTTCATAACTTCACAAAGAGTGATGGTGCTGTTCATATTGTTTTCGTAATATTCAAGTGGAAAATGAACCGATTCTCCTACCGCCTTGGAGCCGGCAAAATGAATCACCGCTTCAATCTCGTTATCGGTAAACACCTTCTCCAGCCCTTCCCGGTTTTGTAGATCCAGACAATAAGTTCGAAAGTATTTTCTCGTAATTTCTGAAACTCTCTTGAGTGCTTCAGGTTTACTGTTTGAAAAATTGTCCACTACGATGATTTCATGGCCTGCATTTAATAATTCGATGCAAGTGTGGCTTCCGATATATCCTGCTCCTCCGGTAATTAATATCGTCATAAATTTTCTCCTTTTCAATATAATTCAAACAACCTTTTTATTTGACTCTACAACACTTTGAGTGTAAAACTTATTTCCTAAACTGTCCTTTACTCTTATCCTCATTGGTTCTTCGTAAAAGCGATACATAATCGATGACAAGACAATAGATAATAATAGACAAATAACTATCAACAAATTTTGGTTAATCTGTGGCTTCCATAAAAAGAAGATGTATGAAAGAACTAAATTATGAATCATATAGAAGGAGAAGCTTATTTCTCCGAGATATATTAAAACCTTATTAGAAAGTAGACGGGACAATAACCCTTTCTGAAACGCAAAAGTAATTATTAGTAAACCCATAAAAGGTATAAACACCATTCCATAACGTAAATTCTGAAGAATATTTGGTGAGAGTATTATTATTAGAATTAATAAACTTAAAGTAATGACTTCAATAATTGTAAAAATACCTTTAGGTACATTCATTTTTAAATTCTTAGTTCGTAAAAATACAAATCCTAAGAATATACCAACTATGAACTCCAAACTTCTTGTTACTGGGAAGTAATAGGCAAACCATCTTGAAAAATTGTTAGCTGGGGGTAATAAGATCAATGTAGTAAGTAATAAGAAGCTAAAACCAGCAATAACTACTCCAAGTACTAACCTTTTAGTCCTGAACTTGTAGCCACACATTATAACTAAAGGTAGAATCATATAAAAAAACATCTCGTTTGATAGACTCCAGGACACTCCATTGAATGAAATGTTACCAAACGGAATCCAACTATGGATCAAAGTTATATTCGTAATGGCTTGAAACACATATAATACAGGTTCATGCTTTAATGGAATAAAAAAATAGTAAGGTACAGCAAAGAAAAAAGTTAACAGATGGACGGGGTATATTTTTGAAAATCTTGCTATATAAAACTTCCTAACCGATTTTTTGTCAAAGTGAATTAATTTATTACTGTAGTTATAGGTCAATATGAAACCTGAAAGTATAAAAAAAAAGCTAACCCCTATATATCCTGTTTGAAATTCTGACCAAATTCCTACATGAAATAAGTACACCATTAATGCAGCAATAAACCTAAAGGAGGTCAATGAATCTAGTCTAGTCAATTTTCCAGTATAAGAACTTTTCATTTTAATCTGTACGCTCCTTTAGTCTAAAAGTTAATGTAATCGCTTTGATAAACCGTCCCAAATGATATAACGCACTCATAATAAAAATAAATCAAGTAAAACACTATAACTCCAAGGTATATGATCCTTTGATCCTTTTTCCCAAATAACTTGATTACCCAAGATATTAATATTACTTGATAAAGCCCAAAATAAATATTAAACCTTGCGAAAATCCAGTTCTGAGTTGAGATGATTAAGAAAATTGACCCTAATAGCGCTAGATTAACTATATAATCACCTTTAGGATATAGTTCACTTAATCTCCCCCTCCCTATATACGCTATTATGACTGGTATAGAGTGTACGATTACTCTAAGTATATTTGCTCCACCCTCTGTGAAATTGTCGTACCCCCCATACTGAGTATTATCAATTGCCTTAAATAACAACTCGGAAAATTGATTATATCCAACTACTATTAAGACTGATATTAACAACAAGACAAGAGTTGTTTTGGTCCATGCCTTCCTTCTCACTAAAAAATATATTGGTATTAGTACTAAAGCACTTTGATGAAAGGTAGATGCTAAAATAACCAAAGATATATACTTTAACCAATTGCCATCAAAAATATACTTTGTCGCTATGAAGATAATTCCAGCTGCTAAGAATTGCCTCATTCCGTTCATGGAAGTTAAATAAAGGCCCCCAGTAATATATACATATAGACTTAATTCAAGCATTCTAGAATATCTATATAACACAAATACAATAAAAAAATTAGTTAGTAGTGCTGTAAGTAATATTAGTATCTGGGGGTCAGTAGATACATATTTTTTCAAGAGTAGCTGAAGTATATAGAAACCAAAATCCCTTTGTCCAAACACACCTTCCCAAGAAAACTGGGTTATTTCATATGAATGCATGTAAAAATACGTATCTGCCATATTGATACGTAATCCGGATACTAACACTAGAGTTAATAAAGTTAACATTACCAAAAGCTTATTCGGTTTCATATTAAAGTAGACACCATTAGCAGATACAGCTGAATAACGTGCAAAAAAGGCGAACATAAAAACCAATAAAAGATTCAACCATAACACAGTCATAATAAAACCCTTTCCGCTCTGATATCATCAACTTATTATCGTTTTTGTCTTACCCATAATGTATATATATAATATACATCCAAATGGAACTGCTAAAAATGTGAGTGACTTATTCGGGGTTTTTGTTAGAAAGTGCCGGTCTCTACTCAGTAAACTACTCGACACATAATGAATCGCCTGCCTAAATTTAAAAGTAGTACTGGCGAACGGCAATTTCATCAGTTCCTTTCTGTAAAAAGCAAACCCTTTCGGATTCTTCCGATACTGATTCAACATATTGACAGAAGATCCGTCAGCTAAATATTCCACACGGCAGATGACCTCATTCATAAGAAGCATTTTATATTCCTTATCAAGCATGAAATACTTATAGGCAAGGCCGACGTATTTTTCCCGATGAAAGATTGGATAAGGATATTTCTTCGTCAACTCTGTACGGTAGACTAATTTTTTATCCCCTGTTACTCCATATTTGTTATATAAATCAAATAAGGTGGAAGAGCCGACTGTATCTGGTAACTTTGTTCCGATGATACCCCCGTCATGGTAGGCATCTAACCCAATCATTCCACTTACTTTAGAGCTTCCATGATCATTCCAAAATGACAGGATCTTTTCAACGGCATCGTCTGGCATATAATCATCGGAATCGATGCAGACGTTCAGCTCTGTATGAATTAATTGATAGGCGGTATTATGGGCGCCATGCATGCCCTGATTTTCCTGCCAGTGGTAGATAATGTGAACATGTTCCTCCTTGATCCATTTCGCGACAAGTTCATTTGTATGATCTGTTGATCCGTCATCAATGATCAGCCAGGTGAAATTTTTATTCGTTTGCCTTTTAAGACTTTCATAACACTGACCAAGGCAATAGGCACGATTATAGGTTGGAGTGAAGACTGTTAGTTGCTTCATCCTGTTTTCCCTCCCAGCGTTATGTATGATCTTTCTGTATCTTCTGCTGTTTTCCGAATATCATAGCCTTTAAGAGTCATGGCCGCATGAGAGACATGTCTTGCTGACTGTGTATTTTTCCCCTTCACTATTTGTTCCACCCAAACCCTCTTATTCGTAATAGGTAAGAAACTGACCAAACCATTTCCCATATCTACTTCTTCTGTAATAGTTTCTGAAATATAACACGGTAACCCTGCACCTTGTGCTTCAATCAAGGTAACCGGAAGACCCTCGTGAAAAGATGGGAACATGAACATATCTAATGCCTGTAGTAAATAGGGAATGTCATCCCTTACTCCCAGAACCATGACCGCTTGTTGTAAATGCAGGCTTCTTATTTTATCGGCGATCTTCTCTCTTAAAGGTCCGTCCCCCACCAGGATTAATTTCGATTCGGGTATTTTTTTGTGAATCTCGGCAAAGGTTTCGAGTAAAAACATATGATTTTTTTGTTCACAGAACCTTCCAACATGCCCTAATACCAGCGTGTCTTTATTTAACTGAAGATCAGATCTAACCTGATTTCGGATATAAAAGGAGAATTGAAATTTATCGAACTCAATTCCATTTTTTATAAGCTGTGCTTTATCTGCCTGATTGCCGAATAACCACTTAGAGGCCGCATTTGAACAGGCAAACAAGTGAGTAGCACTCCGTTTTATCTGCTGGCCGACTAACCATTTATAAACCTTTACCCCTAATCCTCCCTCACTCTGGGTATTATGGCTGTGAGCGATTCTTACAGGAATACCCGCTTTCTTTGCAGCTCTTAACACCAACCCACTCATCTTATCCAAATGTGAGTGAACGATTTGATAATAGGAGTGTTCCTTAAAGAACATATCCAATTCCTCCACATACCCAGAATGCCCAACTTCCGTCACGTAGGAAATCCTATGAATCTTTCCGCCCATCTCAAGAATTTCAGAATCGAATACACCTTCTTTACATGTTAAAAAATCGAATTGAACCTTCGTTCGATCGATATTACGGTACAGGTTCATGATCAGTGTCTCTGCGCCGCCCCGGTTCATATTCACGACCACATGCAGAACTCTTAATGGACTGCCCATTTTTCCACCTCCTTCTCTTTCATAAAAGATTGGTAAACTCGACTTTTTTCATTTACTATTCGTTGGACACTAAATGAGCTCTCTATCATGCCTCTTCCGTTCATTCCCATCTGCCTTCTGATGTCTTCTGAGGCAGCAAGGAGTTTAAGCTTGTTTGAAAAGCCTTTTATATCTGTTGGGGATACAATCCAGCCGTTTTGATGTTCCTTCACCAACTCCCGGTGCCCCCGATTCACACTTGCCACCACCGGCAACCCACAAGCCATCGCTTCCATTATATTCACCGGAAGTCCTTCACGCAGACTTGATGCAACCGCCACATCACACATGGGGAGGATTTCAGGTATATCCTTACGAAATCCCAGGAAATGTACCATATGTTCAACTTCTAGCCTCTTTGCCAGTTCCTTGCATGTATTCTGCAAGATTCCTTCACCTGCAAGCAACAGCTTCGCGTGTGGAACCTCTTCTTTGATATGTGCTAACGCTCTAAGCAGCAGTTGTTGGTTTTTGTTCCTGTTAAATTCGGCAGCATAAAATAATAAGAAGTCATCTGGTTGATATCCAAATGACTTCTTTCTTTCCTCTTTATCCTTTTCAGAAATAGGTTGGAAGGTTTCGGTGTTCACTCCTACTCCATGAACATGTTCAATGGTGGGAATATGGAATCGTTGTTTGGCCAAGGTATAGTCTTCTTCGTTAATCGTAATAAGACAATCTGTATACTGTGACAGCATTTTTTCAATTGGGTAGTAAAGCATCCAATTTTGAATGGGAGCACCTTCACAAAAATGAAATCCATGTGCTGTATAGATGACCTTTGTACCATTCTTTCTTGCCCCTCGTGCTGCTAAGCGAGCCAGCACTCCTCCCATAGGTGTGTGGCAATGTATCATCCTATACTGCTGTAGATCAATGATATCTTTTAGTTCTTGATAGGCCGTTATGTTCGTCAGCGAAAACGGTGATCGTTGGATCGGAATGGTAAACTTCTTATCTACATACGGAAGCTCGATTTCACCACTTGCCGCTACATGAACCTCCCAGCCTTGTTCCTTGAACCATTTCATGTAAGGTAAATGGAACGCTTTAAAGTGGTAGTCGACGGTTGCACAAAACAGGATTGAATGAACCATACCCATCACCTCATTCCACTTTCTTAGCTACTTCCCGTTCCATGACGGTTAATAGGTATTCCAGCAAATCGGCTTTCAAATCCTCTCGCTGTAATGCAAATTCAATCGTTGTTTGGATAAATCCCATCTTCTCCCCCACATCATAACGGGTCCCTTCGAAGTCATAGGCGTAGACCGCTTCGTGATGATTTAGTTCGGCAATGGCGTCAGTCAGCTGAATTTCTCCTCCCGCTCCCGGTGGCTGATTTTCCAGTACATCGAAGATTCGTGGACTTAGGATATACCGACCCATAATAGCCAGATTTGAAGGAGCTTCTTCTCTAGCCGGTTTTTCCACAAGCCCGTTTACTCCGTAGAATCGATCCCCGATTTGATTAGAATCTACAATGCCATACCTGGATACTTCTTCTTCATTCACAGTTTGAACTCCCAGAATAGAAGATTGATATCGATTGTATTGATTGATCATTTGTTTAAGGCAAGGGGTGTCAGCTCTGACGATGTCATCGCCAAGTAAGACGGCGAATGGTTCGTCTCCCACAAATTTGCGGGCGCACCAAATGGCATGCCCTAATCCCTTTGGTTCCTTTTGACGGATATAATGAATGTCTACAAGTTTCGAAGACTTTTGGACTTCAGATAATAGTTCGAATTTACCTTTATCCAGAAGATTTTGTTCGAGTTCGAATGAATGATCGAAATGATCCTCGATGGCTCTTTTTCCTTTCCCCGTAACGATAATGATATCTTCAATCCCCGACTCAATGGCTTCTTCGATTATGTATTGAATCGTTGGCTTATCGACAATCGGCAGCATTTCCTTTGGCATGGCCTTTGTAGCTGGAAGAAACCTTGTTCCAAGTCCAGCAGCAGGGATGATGGCTTTTCTTACCTTCATTGATTCTCACTCCTATTAGCTTGATATCGACATGACTGGCTTCGGTTCAAGAATCTCTTTTGTATTGGCTAACGCAACCAGTTTTTCTCTTAGTGTCGCCCGATCCATATCGTTAAACGTTTCGATGATTTCATCGATTTCTTCTAAATAAAGATGCGCAGTTTTCCCTATATAAATGTTCGGGTAGATTTGTTCTTCGTGGATCTCTTCATCCTTCAGAAGTTCCTCGTACAGCTTTTCCCCTGGTCTCATTCCTGTAAATTTCAGTCCGACTTCCTCGATGGAATGACCTGAGAGCTTGATCAGATTTTTCGCTAAGTCGACTATTTTCACGGGTTCTCCCATATCCAATACGAAGATTTCTCCTCCTTGAGCCAGGGCTCCCGCTTGAATGACAAGTCTTGATGCTTCCGGGATAGTCATGAAATACCTGACCATATCGGGATGCGTGACCGTTACAGGACCACCTTTTTCTATTTGCTTTTTAAATAACGGGATGACGCTTCCCCTGCTGCCCAATACATTTCCAAATCGAACGGCAACAAATCGTGTGGAACTCGTTTGATCCATGCTTTGGATAACCATTTCAGACAATCGTTTAGTAGCTCCCATGACGCTCGTTGGATTCACCGCTTTGTCGGAGGAAATCATGACAAAGGTTTTGACCCCACTCCAGCTTGCCGCTTTCGCAATATTTGTGGTACCAATAAGATTGTTCTTGACCGCTTCTTCCGGATTACGCTCCATGAGAGGAACATGCTTATGGGCAGCAGCATGGTAAACAACATCAGGAGTGTGTTCATTCATTACTTGGATCATCTTCTTCTCATCCTGTAAATCAGCAATGACAGGGATGAACTCAATTCCCTTGCCGACAAATGATTCTTTCAGCTCCATCTCAATGGAATAAATACTGTTTTCCCCATGTCCGAGGAGGATTAATTGTTTCGGATTGAATTGAGAGATTTGACGGGAGATTTCAGAACCAATAGAGCCCCCTGCACCTGATACAAGTACCACTTTGTTTGTGACATATTCAGAGATGCTGGACATATCGATTTCCACTGTATCCCTGCCTAGTAAGTCCTCTACCTGTACATCACGGAATTGATTGACTGATATTTTTCCAGTGATCAAATCCTCCAACATCGGCAGGGTTTGCGTCTTCGCTTTCGTTTTCAAGCATTCCTGGAAGATGGTATTCAGATCTTGTTTACTAAGAGAAGGTATGGCAATAATGATGTGTTCAATGTCATATTGAGCTACCGCTTTTTCAATTCGATCCACGCCTCCGACGACCGGGATGCCCAGTATGTCCAGTTTCTGTTTTCTAATATTGTCATCAATGAATGCAACAGGGACCAGATCCCCGTCATTCTTTAGAAGCTGTCTGGCTACCATTGTGCCGGCCGCCCCGGCTCCCACCACCAATGTCCGTTTGCGATTATCCACCAGGGATATAAAGGTGTCACGATAGACTCTCCATACAAACCTTGAACCTCCAATGAGCATCAAGTGAAGCATCCAGGTAACGGCAAGGAGTCTGAATTGAATTTCCTGCAGTGCTACTTGTTGGATGATCGCTCCTGTAAGCACCGAATAACTCACTACTTTAAAAATGATTAATAATTCCCCTATGCTTGCATATTCCCATGCTTTCTTATAAAGTTTGTGCTTCAGTGAAAAGATTTGGTGACTGATGAGCAATGTAATAGAGCTGATGACGACAGGAAGGGTTATGACTTGGATGGTGGAGCCTGTCAGCATTTTGCTGACGAAGACAGCGGTCAGGACAATAAGTGAATCAACTAGAATGAATAGAGATAATCTTTGCCTGTAGGTCATGCTATGCCTCCTTTCCTTCATCAAGTACTTTCAATCTTTTATAAACAGCGTAGTCTAATAGCTTTCTTATGGCCTTCAGGTGTTCTTTCAAGGCATCCCGCTTTATATACCTGATCGCTTTCTTAATTAATTTAGGTTGTTCATCTAATAGAATCATATCTTTAAACCATCTCCTTTTATTCATTAATGTCCTTATGTACGCTATCTTCCGAAAAAAAAGATTTCCTACATAAAAACATTAAAATGTGGGCATCTAACCCATCCTCACACCACACCACCGACGACTTAGCGTCTAAGGTTTATTCAACCCACAGCATGACCGAGTACCTCCATGGATAACGGCAAGGAGACATCACCGATAGAATATTCATTTTTAACGTACGATTAATTCTTAATAACGAACATGCAGATTAAAAATTTTTTACCCTTCATTTAAAATAGCTCCAACAATCTTGGCATGAGCCAGTTCCAGCACTTTTTTCGTTTCAATCGCCAGTTCGATCTCGGTTTTCCCTTTATTCAGTACCAGTACAACTCCATCGCATTGATTGGCTATGACTCTCGTTTCAGTTGACTTTATTGCAGAGGGAGCATCAATCAGCACAACATCGTATAACTCAGCCAGCTTCTTAAGAAGTTCCTTCATACCCCTTGTTTCTAATAATTCAGCCGGGTTAAAGGAATGAGATCCACTTGTCAATACTTCCAGACGACTGACCTCTGTTTGATAGAGTGCATCTTCTAACGCCGTATGACCGGTTAATACATTGGTCAGTCCCTTTTCGTTCGGAATTTTAAAGATCGAATGGATGATCGGCTCCCTCAAGTTGGCATCGATGACGAGTATCTTCTCTTTCTGCTGCGCCATGGAGACGGCTAAGTTAGCGACCATGGTTGATTTCCCTTCCCCATCCTTGGGAGATGTGATAAGGAATATTTTGTTTTCATTTTTATTGATGAATTTCATATTCGTTCTAATCTCGCGAAACTGCTCAGAAATAATCGACTCTGGATGAGAGTAAGTGACAAGATGTCTTCTTTTCATTTTACTTAATTGCTTCTTCCTATTTAATGCCAACTGTATCACCCCTTAACTCCATTTCAGCCTGAGCCTTCCGCTTTATGACAAATTTCTTCTTATTCATATTAGACACTTTACCAAGAACGGTTATATCCAAGTACTCCTCAATATCCTTATTCGTTTTGATTGTTTGATCCAATGAATCTAATAAAAACACTAATCCGATAGCTGTAATCATACCTAAGACGAAAGCGATGATCGTGATCCTGTTCCCTGCCGGATTAATAGGATATGGATTTTCTTTTGCTTCAGATAATAATTGAACCTCTTTGAAATCTAATATTGTAGCGATTTCGCTCTTAAAAAGTTTGGCTGTCGAATTAACAATAGCCATGGCTACTTTAGGATCGGCATCAACGGCTGAAATTTTTATGACTTGTGAATCGTCTATTTGAGCCACCGTAATTTGATTGGCGATTCCTTCCGGTGACCGGGAAAGATTCAATTCATCCCTGACCTTCTCCATGATGATTGGATCTTTTATCATAACCATTAGCGTATTCATATTTCCGCTGTCTGAGCCAATGATCACCCGTCTGGAGGATTCATAAAGATTCGTTTGTGTATAGGAGTTGTATACATACCCGGCAACCGTTGTGATGAATGTGATCAGGATAATAAGCCAAATCCGTTTTTTTATGACCTCATAATACTCTCTTAAATTGATTTCTCTCGCGACATTGTTCACCATATAACTTGATTGTTTTGAACTTCCCATGGAAACCAAACCACCTTTATTGAAGTTTATTTTAAAAGTACTTATGAGAGAATTATTCATTATAACGAACAAATAGAATAAAAAAAAGAATCCCTGCTAGAAAATCGATTTGAAAATTTCTAATTCGAGCTCATTCAACTTCTTTATTCTCTACCAATCTATTCTTCTTTCATTTTAGTTCTGTATAAAGAACATGTCAACTATTATTTTCAGAAAATACTATTTTATTAGGTATCAAGGATCATATCTAACTGAATTTATATGATACTTTAGATACAACTAGTACTTGATTATTTATTTAAATTGAAAAAACCGGTCAGCCCTAATGGACCAACCGGTTTTTTCTACTCAATCCTTACTCAACCGTAACCGACTTAGCCAGGTTACGCGGCTTATCTACATCACAATCGCGGTGCAGAGCAGCATAGTAAGAGATTAATTGTAACGGAATGACAGAGATAAGAGGTGTTAACAATGGGTTAACCTCTGGGATGACGAAGCGATCTTCTTCGTCTTCTAAACCTTTCATGGAAATAATACAAGGGTTCGCTCCACGAGCGACTACCTCTTTCACATTTCCTCTGATACCAAGGTTTACATCTTCTTGTGTTGCAAGGGCAACGATCGGTGTTCCTTCTTCGATAAGGGCGATCGTACCGTGTTTAAGCTCTCCTCCGGCAAATCCTTCTGCCTGGATGTAAGAGATTTCTTTCAGCTTCAATGCTCCCTCAAGACCTACATAGAAATCAAGAGAACGGCCGATGAAGAAACAGTTGCGCGTCGTTGACAGATATTCACGTGCGATGTCTTCAAACTCTTCTTTCGTGTCGCAAAGTGCTTCCATCGCAGTAGCTACGATACCAAGCTCTTGAACAAGGTCAAAGTCCTGGTTGTTTCCACATGCCTGACCGGCAACGTGAGCAAGAATAGCAAGAACCGCAAGTTGAGCCGTGTACGCTTTCGTTGAAGCTACAGCGATTTCAGGTCCTGCATGAAGAAGCAGTGTGTAATCTGCTTCACGTGACAGGGTTGATCCCGCTACGTTTGTAATCGTTAATGATTTATGTCCAAGTTCTTTGATTTGAACCAGTACGGCACGGCTATCTGCCGTTTCACCACTTTGAGAAATGAAGATGAACAATGGCTTCTTAGAAAGTAATGGCATATTGTAGCTGAATTCACTTGCTACATGAACTTCTACAGGAATTCCTGCACTCTTCTCGATGAATTGCTTTCCAACTAGACCAGCGTGGTAGCTCGTTCCACATGCAATGATGTAAACACGATCCGCTTCTTTCATCGCACCTACGATCGGCTCATCGATGTGAAGCTCGTTGTTCTCGTTTTGGTAAGCTTGAATGATTTTACGCATCACTAGTGGCTGTTCATCGATTTCCTTCAGCATATAGTGAGGGTATGTTCCTTTTTCAATATCACTGGCATCGATTTCAGCCGTGTAAGGAGCACGTTCCATTACTTCACCGATCAGGTTTTGAATTTCAACCTTTTCTTTCGTGACGATGACCATTTCTTTATCCATCAGCTCAACATATTGATCCGTTACTTGAATCATCGCCATTGCATCACTTGCTACAACGTTGAAGTCTTCTCCTAGACCAACAAGCAGTGGACTTTTGTTTTTCGCTACATAGATTGTTTCATCATTCTCAGAATCTAAAAGGGCAATGGCATAAGAGCCTTTCAGAAGCATCAACGTTTGACGGAAAGCTTCCTCTACTGTGTTTCCTTCTTCTACAATCTTTTCAATCAGCTGAACAATGACTTCTGTATCCGTATCACTCTTGAACGTTACATCTGTTAAATATTCACGCTTTAGTTGAGAGTAGTTTTCGATTACTCCATTATGAACGATTGTGAAGCGGCCTGAATTGCTTTGATGAGGGTGAGCATTCACCTTGCTTGGTACACCGTGTGTAGCCCAGCGAGTGTGACCGATTCCAGTGTTGCTTGATACGTTCTCATCCACGATTCCGCGAAGGTCTGCAATACGACCTTTCTCCTTGAACACATGGATACCTTCGTCGTTTTGAACAGCGATCCCTGCAGAATCATACCCGCGGTACTCAAGCTTCTCAAGACCTTTTAATAGGATTTCCTTTGTATCTGAATTTCCAATATATCCAACAATACCACACATAATTAATTTATCCTCCCTGAACATGCAAGGGGGCAAGAACTCTTTTGGGGACAACTTGCCCCCTTATCTCTGTTTGTCATTTATATTATTCGTTTGGTCACTTCTTTTCATCCCTTTGTGCATCAAGTTGCCTCAATGTTTTAAGGAAGAAACTTTCGGCTCGGTGACATTACGAACCGGGAGGCATCCGCCGAACACTCGATAAACCTCCACCTCGTCAACTGAACGATCCTTGTCGTATCCATCGTCCAGCCCTGGCGCTTTATAGATTTTATACCTTACAATCCACCTTTCCTTCTTGAATCACATTTCCATATAATTTGAAAAATGAAAACAAAATCATCATACACTAGCGGGTTTCCCTTCGTCAATGAAAATCTGACAACGATAAGGAGTTGTTATCACTTTGTCATGTTCCCGACATAGAATGAGGGTAAACACATTAAAACACCCTACTCATTAAATATGCACAAAGGGCACATATTGACCCCTTGTGCATGAAAAATCAACTATTCGTTCAGACCCATTTCCTGATCGACGACTTGTACAATTTCATTTACATACTGTTCACATAGCTCTTCTGTAGGGGCTTCCGCCATGACACGGACCAGTGGCTCCGTTCCTGAAGGGCGGACAAGAATACGGCCATTTCCGTTCATTTCTTCCTCTACCTTTTGAATCACGTTTTTAACCGTTTCGTTATCCGTTACATGATGCTTATCTGTGACACGAACATTTACAAGCTTTTGAGGGAATTTCTGCATTTCTCCCGCAAGCTCCGATAATGATTTACCTGTCACTTTCATGATATTCACGAGTTGAATACCTGTTAACAGGCCGTCACCCGTTGTATTGTAATCAAGGAAGATGATATGCCCAGACTGCTCACCGCCAAGAGTATAACCGTGCTTCTTCATTTCTTCCACCACATAGCGATCACCTACGGCTGTCTGGATGCTCTGGATGCCATTCTCTTCAAGACCTTTATGGAAGCCCAGGTTACTCATTACGGTAGACACAACAGTAGACTGTTTCAATTGTCCCTGTGATTTCAAGTACTTTCCGCAGATGTACATGATCTGATCTCCGTCCACGATCCGCCCATGCTCATCAATCGCGATGATACGGTCTCCATCTCCATCAAAGGCAAGACCTAAGTCTGCTCCTTTTTCCTTCACCATTTCAGCAAGAGATTCTGGGTGAGTGGATCCAACGCCTTCATTGATATTTAAGCCGTCCGGTGATGCCCCCATTGTGGAGATATCCGCATCAAGATCAGCAAACAGGTGGGTAGCAAGAGCAGATGTTGCACCGTGTGCGCAATCCAAAGCAATATGTAAACCATCGAAATCTTCGTCCACTGATTGTTTTAAGTACTGCAGATATTTTTGACCGCCTTCGAAATAGTCACTTACCTGACCAAGGTCGGCGCCGGTCGGACGAGGAAGTCCGTCAACGGTTTGATCCAGTAGATCTTCAATCTCACTTTCCTGATCATCGGACAGCTTGAAACCATCCGGACCGAAGAATTTAATCCCGTTATCTCCTACCGGGTTATGGGAAGCAGATATCATGACTCCTGCCTGAGCTCCCAATGCCTTTGTAAGATAT
Organism: Rossellomorea aquimaris; assembly: GCF_020172085.1. Lineage (GTDB taxonomy): Bacteria > Bacillota > Bacilli > Bacillales > Bacillaceae_B > Rossellomorea > Rossellomorea aquimaris_E. The sequence continues at coordinate 6,816 of NZ_JAIVAT010000010.1, read as the reverse complement.
GCCACTCCCGGAGTTGAAATCACACCCAAGCGCATCACTTCCGCCCCAATGGAAAGAAGTCCCGCTACAAGTGCTCCTTCCAGCATATGACCGGAAATTCGAGTATCCCGTCCAATCAATATTTTGGGACGTGTAGCATCCTTCGTCAGTACATACCCACCGAAGCGTCCAAGCTTAAAGGCTAATTCCGGTGTCAATTCCGTATTCGCTACACCTCTTACTCCATCCGTTCCAAAATACTTACCCATTGTCATTCTCTCCTTTTTACAGCTCTTATGCTGAAGTGTTCTTTTCTTTGATTTCTACTTTTACCGTTTTTTGTGAAAGGGTCCATTCAACGTTATCTGGTCCTTTTGCATCTATTTCAACCTCATGTTCGCCGGGCTCAAGCCCTGAAAGATCAAGGGCGAGGGAAAAGTCTTCTTTCCTGACCTTATTCACTTCCCTGTTTTGACCTTTCAGTGCCACATCCACTGCCCCGCTTTCAGGTGTCATGATGGTGTATTCATATTCGTCAGCCAATCCTTCAGGCTTGATCTCGATTCCTGATAGGCTCTTCTCCTCGGTCGTGTTTACATCCACTTTGACTTTCACCTCTTCAGGAGAAACTTTATTCAGCCCATCCTGGAGGGCAAGTGGTACAGTAATGGTCGAGTCCTTCGTGATTTTCGATAGATCGACTTCTGCAAGGAGTTCTTCCACTGTGTCCAAGACGTCCTGTCTGCCAAAGATCGTTGCCTCTTTAGGTTCTATTGAAATCGATTCAAGGGTAGTGCCTTTTGGAAGACTTCCCTTTTGCTTCACCGAGACTGGTACGGTCTTGCTCGGATTCACCACCGATACGGTGACATCCACCACTTCAGGCTCTACCAGTACATCCAATTTGTTGTATTCACGGTCAAGCACCTGAACCCTGGCTTCCTTAGTTACATTCTCATTGATTTCTTCATCGACATCAAGAGTCGCAATGACATAGGCAATCCGTTCTACTTCAGCCTTGGATCCGGTCACTTTCACCGTTTTTGGATCGACTGCCAGTCCTTCAGCCTCATATCCATTGGATAAAATGCTTTCATTGAACTGAGGTTCGACCGTAAACTCTTCTGTGACTTTTTCCTGAACCGAAATGTTGGCGAATTCAGGATCCTTTTTCACTTTTAATTTATCAGAGATATTTTGGATTTGAATTTCAACTTGATGTTCGCCTATCCCGATATCATTCAAGTCCACATACACTTGAAAATCCTTTACTGTCTTGGTTTGCTGCACAACGGCCTTTGGTCCTTCCACAGTCACATTCACCGTATCAGGCAGTCCTGAGACTTCCAGGTTGTCACGGTCATAGAATACTTCAAGTGGGACATCCTGGATCGTTTCTATCGCATTCTGAGAGCTACCGTTGTTATTGTTGGCCGTTTTCTGGATATCGTCAAAGTTCACGGATAGATAGAGAATGAAGGCTAACAACAGTCCAACAATACGCATGAACCAGCGGCTTTCCATGAATTTATCCATTTTCTTTCTTCCCCCTAAAACTCCATTTCGTCGAGGAAGCATTTGTCTTATCGCCAATGAGCTCTAAAGTAAGTATTTCCCTAAAGCGCTCCAGAGAGAGGTCGCGATGCAACTCTCCATTTTTCGTGATGGAGATAGCTCCCGTTTCTTCTGATACAACGATGGTGATACTATCTGTCACTTCACTCACACCGAGTGCGGCTCTATGCCTTGTCCCAAGCTCCTTAGAGATGAAAGGACTTTCGGACAATGGAAGATAGCATGCTGCTGCTGCGATCTGATTCTTCTGTATGATCACCGCGCCATCATGAAGGGGTGTATTCGGTATAAAGATATTAATGAGCAGCTGGGATGTGATTTTTGCATCAAGGGGTATACCTGTCTCGATGTAATCACTCATTCCCGTTTCCCTCTCAAGAGTGAGAAGGGCGCCAATACGGCGTTTCGCCATATAGCTTACGGCTTTTGTCATGGATTCGATCATCTGTTCCTGCTCTTCTTCCTCCTGCAGGCCCGTCCTTGAGAATAAACGTCCCCGGCCGAGCTGTTCAAGAGCCCTTCTTAGTTCAGGCTGGAAGATGATGATGATGGCGAGGAATCCCCAGGTGAGGGCTTGTTCCATCATCCATCCCAGTGTATCGAGACCGAAGATACTACTCAGGCCCCTTACAATGATAATGACAAAAATACCTTTTAATAGTTGTACTGCTTTCGTTCCTTTTATCAGCATGATCAGTTTATAGATTACAAACCATACAACGAGTATATCTACAATATCAGAGACATAATCCAGCGCGGAGTAATCCGAAAAAATATCGATAAACGGCATATTACATCCTCCAATAGCTTAATCGAAAGCGTAAGCCGCCATGTGTGGCTTCTCCATTTTCGTAACGTTACTTATTATAGCACATTTTTTCACGGTCAAATGAGAGACACGCACGGCTTCATGATTCTTTCTTATCTATTCATGAACTCACGTTTTTGCATAAAAAAACTGACACGATTTTTTAAGTGTCAGCCCTTTAGGGACGGACCTTACATTCCATCCCCTCTATTTTATCCTACTTTTCTTCAAGTTGCGAATTTCCCCAGTCCAACGTGTCTTTAGCCCCTTTTTTTATCTGGTACCAAAGCCACTCGAACGCCTCATCGATTTCATGGATGTCCCCTGTCACACTGCCTGCAGAGGCAAGATATTGCTTACCGTCGATACCCGTTACCTTCCCGTTGATGACCGTGACATTTCCTGCAACTTTTCCTTCTATTTTCACATCGCCATTACGGACGGTCAGATCCCCTTTCACGACCTCACCTTCAGGTACAACGACGGTATGATCCTTCACGACTAATTGAGCATTTTTCGTAAAAGAAAAGTCCTTGTCATCATTCCAGGATGTGAGAAAACTCCCGGTCATAAAGAATAGGAATAGGGCGGCTGCCGTAAGGAGCGGATGATGACGGAACCATCTCTGTACCCCGACCTTCTTCTTCTCTTTCGGTAATCTGGACATGACGTTATCTGTAAAGTTTGCCGGAGCACTGATGTGGGATGTGCTCTGTACAAACGCAATCGCTTTTTTCAACTCATGGAAGTGGTGCTGGCATTCAATGCACTCCTGCAAATGATGCTTCAGTTCTTCCTCTTTTTCACGGTTTAAATCTCCATCTAAATAATCGTGCATATACTCGATGATTTTATCAGGACAAGGCTTCATGTTCACTCACCCTCTCTACAGTGATCGTAATTGTTTTCTGAGAGCTTCACGCCCTCTATGTACTCTCGTTTTAACCGTCCCCAGTGGTAAATCCAATATTTCGCTGATTTCTTGAAGTGGGAGTTCTTCAATGTATTTTAAAACAATGACCGATCGATACTTCTCGGGTAACTTCGAGATTTCTGTTTGAATGGTCTCCTGCAACTCCATATTCTCCACTTCATCCTCCGGGAGCTGAACATCAGCAGCCACTTGAGAGTACATCGTCAAGCCTTCCGTCCCTGCCACCTCTGCATCGAGGAAATAATCCGGTTTCTTCTTCCGGATCCGGTCAATACACAGGTTCGTCGCTATCCGGAATAGCCAGGTCGAAAACTTTCTCTTTTGATTAAAGGTCTCGATATTCACATATGCCCTGATAAACGCCTCTTGAGCAATGTCTTCTGCCTCATGGCGATTTCCAAGCATACGGTAGCATATTTGAAACACTTTATCTCTATAAAGTTCGACTAATTCAGCAAAGGCGTTTTGATCACCTTTCAATACTTGTTTTATCCGTTTTTTCACTAATGCTTCCATTTCACAACCTCCGCTCTATGCGGCTATATTTATATACGTAATACCCTATTAAAAGGTTTCAATTTTTTTATATTATTATCCTAACAAATTTTTAAGGAAATGTGTTTACATTTATTAGAAAAGGGGTATAAAGGAACTAATATTTCTTTTGCGGGAGGATCTTAAATGAGGGGCAGATTAAATGATCTATTATTCCAAATTGAAGACTGTCGTCGCCAAATGGTCGAACTGGCATTAAAGTCTTCCTTTGCAGATGAGCAGGTAGTGGATTTGAGTACTCGTCTTGACGATCTGTTAAATCAATATCAAGTGGTCAAGCACCACTGAGGTGAAATAGATGAAGGCTGGAAACCTTAAACGGTTCCAGCCTTCTTTTTTTATGATTTATTAAAGTAATTTCTCTCCAAAAAGAGAACCCATTAATGCGACGGCCACCGTTGCCGTTTTATTCTTTTCATCCAGAATAGGGTTTACCTCTACAAATTCAGCAGACGTAATCATCCCGGATTCCTCTAGCATCTCCATCGCCAGATGACTCTCACGGTAGCTGATACCGCCAAGAACCGGAGTACCAACACCAGGGGCGTCACTTGGATCTAATCCATCCAGGTCAAGTGACAAATGAACACCATCCGTTCTGCCCTTTAAGTAGTCAATGGATTCTTCCATTACTCTCGTCATTCCCAGACGATCAATTTCATGCATCGTATAGACTTTAATGCCTTTTTCTTTAATTAATTCCCTTTCGCCTTCATCTAAAGAACGCGCCCCGATGATGACGATGTTCTCAGGCTTGATCTTAGGATTACTGTGACCGATACCCGTTAGGTCCTCATGACCTATTCCCAAGCTCACCGCTAGTGGCATACCATGGATATTACCTGATGGAGACGTATCACCTGTATTTAAATCGCCATGGGCGTCGTACCAGATTACACCTAGATTTTCATAATGAGGAGAAACTCCCGCCAATGTACCGATCGCAATACTGTGATCGCCACCAAAGATCAATGGGAAATCCCCGCTTCCGATCACGTCATTCACTTTTCCTGCAAGCGTTTCACTGGCTTCCGCAACCGCTTTCAAATTACGTAAGTTTGTATCAGGATTATTATGTATACGCTCAGCCTGACCAATCTCGATATCACCAAGGTCGTTAATGGAATATCCAAGATTCTCAAGACGCTCGACGATGCCGGCATAACGGATCGCACTCGGCCCCATATCCACGCCCCTGCGCATTTGACCTAAATCCATCGGTACTCCAATAATTGAAATGTTCTTCTTCATCAAAAATTCCCCCAATTCAAAATTCAAGACCTACCCCTATTGTATCCTTAGAATGATAGATGACTCAACTGGACAAGATTGTGTATATATATGCGGCTGAAGAGGGTTATGGGTGATTTCGTGTAATATTATGCAGGTACTCTTTTGGATGTATGTGCAGCTTGGTTATGATCGATTTAAAAATATATAGGTAGGTATTGAAAATAAATTGGTGAAGGAATGAAGAAAAGGAGATAATTCTCCCTTATTGTAAGAGGGCATTCTTTTGTTTTAATCAGATAACGGATATTCTGGTTAAATTTAAGTCATTTTCATTGGGTTTCGAACGAAAATATATGGATTTTTGTCAATTGGACAGGCGAGAAGCTAACTGAAAAGCTAAATAAAAAGACCTCAAATCTCCTAAAAGATTCAAGGTCTTAAAATGTCGTATGTATGGTTCATTTACTTCGCTGACGCTCCGTAAACGGATAGATCATTTGCTCTCACAAAAAATCTTTGGTGGAGCCTAGCGGGATCGAACCGCTGACCTCCTGCGTGCAAAGCAGGCGCTCTCCCAGCTGAGCTAAGGCCCCGTATAGAGAAATTCTCACACCAAGAGATGTGAGAAAATATGTGATGAGCCATGAAGGACTCGAACCTTCGACCCTCTGATTAAAAGTCAGATGCTCTACCAACTGAGCTAATGGCTCGTAATGGCTGGGCTAGCTGGATTCGAACCAACGCATGTCGCAGTCAAAGTGCGATGCCTTACCGCTTGGCTATAGCCCAATAATTACGTAAATGGCATAAAAAAGGGACATTTATAGGATGTCCATTTTACACTGAAATATACAAAATGGTGGAGGGGGGCAGATTCGAACTGCCGAACCCGAAGGAGCGGATTTACAGTCCGCCGCGTTTAGCCACTTCGCTACCCCTCCAGCTAAAAAAATGGTGCCGGCAAGAGGACTTGAACCCCCAACCTACTGATTACAAGTCAGTTGCTCTACCAGTTGAGCTACACCGGCATATTGAATTAACAAAGATAAATGGTGGAGGATGACGGGATCGAACCGCCGACCCTCTGCTTGTAAGGCAGATGCTCTCCCAGCTGAGCTAATCCTCCAATATGTAATGGTACGTTATTTTGCTTCCGCAAAAAACAATGGTGACCCATACGGGATTCGAACCCGTGTTACCGCCGTGAAAGGGCGGTGTCTTAACCGCTTGACCAATGGGCCAGTCTATAAAAAAGATAAAAGCTTCCAACCGGGCTCGAACCGGTGACCTCTTCCTTACCATGGAAGCACTCTACCTGCTGAGCTATGGAAGCAATGGCTCCGCAGGCAAGATTCGAACTTGCGACCGATCGGTTAACAGCCGATAGCTCTACCACTGAGCTACTGCGGAATGATTTGGCCTGGCGACGTCCTACTCTCACAGGGGGAGATCCCCCAACTACCATCGGCGCTGAAGAGCTTAACTTCCGTGTTCGGCATGGGAACGGGTGTGACCTCTTCGCCATTATCACCAGACATATTGCTTACAATGACAAATATTATTATATAATATTTTCAACGAATTTCAAGGGGTAAATGAAAATTTATTCCCTGAAAACTAGATAAAGGATTGATGTCAAGAAAGTCGAGAATCGACCAATGTTGTTCATTTAATAATGACTCTTTGTGGTTAAGTCCTCGATCGATTAGTATCAGTCAACTCCACATGTCGC
>NZ_JAIVAT010000009.1 GCF_020172085.1 Rossellomorea aquimaris | reverse complement strand
GGTGATAATGGCGAAGAGGTCACACCCGTTCCCATGCCGAACACGGAAGTTAAGCTCTTCAGCGCCGATGGTAGTTGGGGGATCTCCCCCTGTGAGAGTAGGACGTCGCCAGGCAGATATGTGGAAAGAGTAGCTCATTGTGAGTTACTCTTTTTTTGATTTGAATTGTAGTTCGAAGAACATGTGGGTTTAATTGAATCCTTCTCATCCGCACTGCGAGGGTAGGGAGGAGCAAGAAGGTCGAGGACGCGAGGGAGTGAAGACCGGAGTGTGGCTTCCACAAAGGATCTGAACGAGTGAAGCGGACGAAGAGATTCGCCGCTCATCACTAGCCGCAGCCTTCAGCGCCGATGGTAGTTGGGGCTCCCCCTGTGAGAGTAGGACGTCGCCAGGCAAATAGAAAAAGAGTAGCTCATTGGGAGTTACTCTATTTTTGTTTTGAAGAACATGTAGATTTGTTAAAGCCTCTTAAGCTGTACTGCGTGGGTAGGGAGCTACCTGGATGATCAGTGTAATGATTGCGATGGGGAAATAAAACTCCAGTCTTTCCCATGTAAAGACTTTTTCAGAGAGCGCACAACTGTTACATTGTATGTCTGCTATCCGTTCAATATTTCCCTTGTCTCTTTTTTACATTCGGAGAAGTTGACTTCTTTAACTATTAGCTCTAGGATATTAGTAAATAGAGGTTTGATTTTGAAAGGGTGGTACTCTTGCAAAGGTCTTCTAGTCCTACGATTGATCAGTTTTTAACATGGCTTGAACGTGAAGGAAAATCATCTAATACCATCTTGACATACCAGCAGGAACTTAAGAAATATGAAAAGTGGCTGCAGGATCATAATCAAAGGCTTTTAGACATTACTCAGCAGGATGTCCAAGACTATATCCGATACCTGGAGGAAATGGGAAAGAGTCCGACTACGACGGATAAGGTTCTTGGGGTGATGCGAACCTTTGCAAAATACTTAAAAAGGCCAGACATAACGTTTGATATAAAGATCAATCAAGGAAATAAAAAGGATGAAATTGAAACATTAACCATAGAAGAGTGTGAAGCACTTCTATCAGAAGTGAAAGAGAGCGAAAGTGAGAGAAATATAGCGATTGTATATATGTTGCTGCACACTGGCATACGTGTTTCAGAGTTATGTGCACTTAATGTGTCGGATATAAATTTTTTGACGAAGCAGGTAACTGTTAAAGATAACTATGAAGATAAACGGATCATTCCGTTATCAAATGAATTAATAAAGCATCTTTCTGATTACTTGGGAGCGGTTGAACCCGAGAAACCTTTATTCATTTCAAAAACAAATGATAGGTTAACAGAGCGATCTGTTCAGTATATGTTGAAAAAGTTTAATATACATGCCCAAAAGCTGCGCCATACTTTCTGTCAGCATATGATAAATAAGGGTGTTGGACTTGAAGTGGTTTCTAAGCTTGCGGGACATCGGGATATCAATGTGACAAAGCGATATGCGAAATCACGTATACCTGAAACTGAATTTGAAAATGCGATTCGTCGAACGTTTTCAAATGAGTGTTAAATAGTTAGGGTGACAGATGTGAAAGATGAATTGGAAAATAAAAGGTGGATGGCAATACGGGAAGATACGAAAAAAATTAGAGGATAACGTCTATTGTCGGGTATGTGGCGAAAAGACCATTGTGGATTACACAGTGGATTCTAATAATCATGATATTGTTCTCGAAGGGAAATGCAAGACCTGTGGTGGAAGAAGAGCAAGAGTTATTGAGCAGTGAAAGAAGAGAAATTGATCTTGATTAGGGATGGGGGCATTTTCAGAGAGAGCGAATGGAGCACATTCAACTATTGAGTTGGAGAATGCTTTAATGCCCCTCCTAAATAGGATAGATTACATCTACACAATTTAAGGTGATTTTATATGATTGATTTATACAACAAAGCATTGGCGGTTATATTCTCTCCTATAATTTTTTCACTGTTTATGGGGTGGATGATGCATACCCCAATCGAACAAAGAGAATATGATTGTTGTTATATGGATTTTCTCGATGGATTCCTCATGTCTATCATGCCTTCCATACCTCTTTATCTTGTATTTGGTCTCTTAGCTGCCTATTTGATTGATCGGATATCGGAATTCTATAGTATTAAGCGTTTCAGGTATTTTTTTCAACTATTCTTGTATATTCTTAGTGGCTTAATGCCCGCTTTATTTCTTGGGCTGGCAGCTGGAGATATTATGTGGACGTGGATATTTTTCATTTATTGTATTCCTGCCGCTGTTATTTATTATCATGTATTTCTTATCCTTCATTACAGGGAAAAATTTAAAAATAAGCGATATAAAGTATTTGAAAGAAATGACCATTCTTGAATAAGACTTTCTGATAATTAATTGGTCTAGCACCGGATCATTGTGCCAAAATTATTACATACGGAAAAAGCCCAAACGTTGTATAAAATAAAAACGTTGGGCTTTTTTTAGAGGGTTCCGTTATGGGAGGGGAATTTAATTTTTCTACTAAAAAAGCTACCAAAATAGAATAAGATTTAGCAAGTAAATTCAACTGCGAAACAGCATCGTTATTTGCCGATGCTATTTTATTTTTGAAAAGCTTGTTTCTGTATACAATGAGAAAATTAAGAAACCAAGTCTTGAAACTTTTCAATAAAGGTGGGGGGATTTTGACTAAAATATATATTACTCAAGAGGAATTTAATTTGGACGAAGAATATATTTTATTTGAAAACGTACAAAAAGTTTCTAAATTATATATTGGACCTTCAGAATATGATGATTACGATGATGAAACAAGACAATTTTTATATGATTTTATTTGCAAACAAGCTTTATTTCCAGTTTTTCTTACATTTGAACCCTACAATGATTTAACTGAAGAAATCGAATTCGCGTTCCAAAAAGAGTGTATTCAATACTTTTTAAAATTTGAAAGTACAAAAAAGAATAGCTTCCCAGTTTTCAAGGTTATCATAAATGACGCACATACATTAAAGCTTATTTTAGAAGAAACTTTTTGGATTGCTTCGTCCAATCAATTTTATTCAATTTCCTTCTCTGATATTATCAGTTACAAATTGGAGATTAAAGAAGGCGTATTTGGTGGCAAAAAGTCATATATGTTTCCGTGCTTTAATATGAAAAATACTACTACCATCCTTAAGTTATGGCACGATGGACAAGGGTGTAACCTTTATACAAATGACCCCCGATATTCAACAATAGAAATGCTAACAAATCATTTGCCAAACGAGACGATTATGGAAAATAAGGGATAAAGAGGATAGAATTCTCCTCTTTATCCCTTCAATATAAAAGATACAGGACGAAAGAGAAGAGAAGGTCATTATATCTTTTTGAAAACTTGCTTGGGTCTAGCTCAGTATATTGTTTGGTTCTATCTGAAATTTATCAGAAGATAGTGGTATCTGAATAACAACATCTTCCTCGTATTTATGGGCTAACCGTTTTAAGCGAGCCAACTATATTTTCCTTTCTGTTTCTATTACTATTCTTCATTTTTCATCCCTTAGGCACAATCCTTTATTTATTTTCTAAGTAATAGTATCTCTGCATTAGACATTCTCTTACCTAAATTGGTTGAGTCACGTCCTGCCCTACATTCATAGTGAATCCTGTACATGATTCATTAGAATATCGTCCAGTGAAATATATACTACACCTCAATTATTTTACAAATTTTGGATTAATAAACCTTAAGATACAAAATATTTCCATTTTTACATTTCTGTGGTTTAATAGATTTTGTAGTTTATTTTATCATTAGTGGAGGTTCTAGATGAAAAAGAGGATTCGTAGTTTAGTAGCTTTGGTTTTTGTTTTTTCATTGATTTTCAGCCAGTTTACCATAACGGAAACCAAGGCAGAGGATTCAGGCATTCCGAATGAGGAGGAGACTTTGGTAATAGGGACTCCCGTCGATGGCGAATTTGATATGGACGAGCATGTGCATTGGTATAAAGTTGATCCTTCAGATCAAATATCCGATTATACCCATTTACGCATGAAGCTTCAATCAGAATCAGAGTTAAATGTAACGGTATATTCAAGTCTTGAAAATGCAATCGATAATAAAGCATTTGACCGTTATATGGGATATTCTTATGATAACGAACCGGCAATCATCGACTTCCCGATTTCCTGGGTAGGACCCTATTACATTAAGGTGGAATCCTATGGAGTGGAAGAAGAGTTTGTAGAATCCGAAGAAGACTTCGAAGATATGGTCATTCCATATACAATCAGCTATGATGGCGTAACATTGCCTCCTTCTGATGAAGCCATCGCTGAGGAATGTCCAGCGGAGTTAAGTACAAAAGAAAGAGAAAATGGTAAAAATATATTAAGAGATTTACGTACTATCCGTGAAAGCGTACTGGCTAAAACGGAAAAAGGAAAGGACTTGTCCACCCTTTACTACAAAGCGGCACCTTTTATCAGTTCGAAAATGGTGTTCAGTAAAACATTGCGTGATAGTGTTTATCAGGATCTCGTACAATTAAAAGGTCTGTTTGCTGATGTTGCAGCTAATGGTTCTTCAAGTTCTTATAAAATTACAAAAGACGATCAACAGGCGATTAACGATTTGTACACCAATGCTCTTGACTCGACTCCTGTTTTCTTACAAGAGCAAATAGAAGCTACTGGTAAAAGTGTGGGGATTTCAAACCTTACAAATTCAACCGTTTCCTCGGTTTTAGCGAAAGCAGGGCTTTCACCGACAAAAGCTGCCGGTGATCGATTAATCGTTAAATTAAAAGATAAGAAGAATGTGGCAACCATACAGGGGAAAGCTGGTTCATTAGGTGTTGAATCCATTACTCCATTAAAGGTGAAAGATTCTTTCTTCGATAATATGTATGTCATGGAAGTAGAGAAAAGTGGATCAAAGAAAATGAGTACCACTTCTCTTACAAAAACATCAAAAGAGATTGAGAACCTTCCTGAGGTGGAGTTTGTCGAACCTGTCCAGTACTATAAAGCCCTATCCTTAGATTCTCAATATCCATACCAATGGTCACTTAAGAATAATGGTGATAACGGTGGGGTACCAGATGCGGATATCCAATATGAAGCACTTCAAGAGTTGCTCAAAGATCAGGATCTTCAAGATTCGGTCATAGCTGTCGTAGATACTGGGGTAGACTATACTCTTGCAGATCTAAGCAGTCGTGTACTAAAAAATGAAGGCTATAATTTTGTCAATCGAAATTCAGATGCCATGGATGATCACGGACATGGAACCCATGTATCTGGCATCATCGCTGCGGAATCAAATAACCACTATTCAATGGCAGGAATCAATCTTCACGCGAAGATTCTTCCTGTTAAAGTCCTAGACGCATCAGGAAGCGGGGATACTGAACAGATAGCATATGGAATCAAATATGCCGTCGATCATGGGGCACAGGTCATTAACCTAAGCCTTGGTGGTTCCTACAGCCGTGTTATCGAGTACGCATTGAAGTATGCTCATGACCATGGAGTCACTGTCGTTGCTGCTACAGGTAATGATGGAATGGAAGAGATTTCTTATCCCGGTTCTTCGAAATATGTGGTATCTGTCGGAGCAACAAATAACCTTGACCTTGTTTCAGATTACTCAAACTTCGGTAATGGAATTGATTTGGTAGCTCCAGGGACAAATATTCCAAGTATAGTGCCAGATGGAAATGTGACGTATATGAGCGGTACATCAATGGCTACTCCTCACGTGGCAGCCGTTGCCGGATTGGTGCTGTCTAAAGATTCAAATCTGACACCTGAACAAGTGGAGAGGGTCCTGACAAGAACCGCGGTAGATATTACTTTCGATGAAGAAGATAATCCAGGTACAGGCTATTATTATGAAGATGAGTATCCGTACCCTGCCGAAATGGTTTTACCAGGATATGATACGGTTTCTGGATGGGGGCGTTTGGATGCTCTCGCTGCAGTGACTGGTATCGATCAAGCGACAATTGGTACTGAAAGAATTTTTGGCAGTGATCGTTATCAAACGGCCGTTGAAATTTCAAGAAAAGGTTGGGAGACATCGGATGTAGCGGTTATTGCGACAGGCCAAAACTATCCTGACGCGTTAAGTGCAACACCGCTTGCTTATCATTACAGCGCACCTTTGCTTTTAACAAATAACGCAGCCATTCCTCAATCTGTAAAAGAAGAATTGAAACGTCTTAAAGTGAAAAAGGTCATTCTTATAGGAGGTCAATCGGTCATTTCTTCTAATGTAGATAAAGAATTGAAAGACCTTGGAATTAAAACCGTTTCAAGAATAAGCGGCAGTGATCGCTATGAAACATCTGTGAAAATAGCCCAGGAGTTAGGCTATACAGACCGTGCAGTTGTGGCAACGGGACAAAGCTTTGCAGATGCTTTATCCATTGCGCCGATTGCTGCCTCCCTTGAAATGCCGATCCTTTTAACTAAGAAAGATGGGACTCCAGATTCGGTAAGAAGCTATATAGAAGAGACCATGTTTGAACAATTTTATGTGATTGGAGGAGAATCAGCGGTACCTGATATGGTTGCTGAAGAGTTCATGAACTATGAGCGTTTGAGTGGTAATGATCGCTATGAGACAAATAGCAGCATCATTGACTATTTTGCAGGGGAATTAAATTTCTCAACACCACTCATCGCAACGGGAAAAAATTATCCTGATGCTCTTGCTGGCTCCGTACTTGCTGCTAAACAAGGAAGCCCAGTCGTCCTGACACACCCTAATGAAGTCCAGTATACAACGTTAGATACCCTTGCTGCCTTTGCTCCAGTTACTGATAAGTATTATATCCTCGGAGGAGAATCAGCTATTTCAGAAACAGTCGTGAAATCTTTGGTAGAGTAAAACAATACCACATAGAAACCTCTATAATATGGACATCCATATTATAGAGGTTTCTTTACAAATATCATGTCCCCTCTTCGCACAAGAAACATCCTCTATCCTTCATCCGTTTTCTTCGACACTATCTCCCAGGAAATAATCCATTTCCTCAAATTATGAGGTTTTTCTCAAAAAACACAAATATAAATGGAAATATTCTGGAAATGGTATATAATAGTAATAAAGTCTCATTTCTTCAAAAAATCAGATAATAGAGGCTTATATAAAAAGGAAAAAGGATGGTGTTGGGTTTGAAAGGTTTAAAAGAGATGGTTACTCGATTGACGACGGCGATCAGTCCTGCTTATGATGGGATTCATCAAACAGTCGTCCATGATTTTGGAAGGACGAAGACGTCGAGTAAGAAATCGGCAATGGACATACTGGATGAATCGTGTCTTACGTACAGGTCGACGTATGATGGCAGGATCAAAGCCGTCCGGCACGCATTCCGCTACCCTAGAAAGACACCTCTTATGATTTGCCCGCAGCAGTACATTTATGCGATACCCACCAAGGCCCCAACCGATTATGACTGCATCTGGCTGTTCTGTCAGCATATTGAATCGACCTCCACCTCAGAAGGAAAAACCTATGTTCATTTTACCAACGGAGAGAAGCTTGCCATCAATTGCTCCGAGAGCGTCATCATGAAACAGCGGGAGCGGGCGGCTGTCACCATGACCCATTTCTCCACCATCCCGACAATCTCATCCCTGAACCGGAACGAAACCGAACTTTATCTCCCGGGCTTTCAATCAAACCTTCCCAACCCGGACGGATTCGGCGCGCATCACTGAGGGACGAACCTCTAAAAAAATAACCAAAACAGAAGTAGGAAACTTGTTCCAACTCCTATTTGTGGTTGTTCTACATTTCTAGTAAAATCCTCCTTTATTCCCACATAAAACATAGGTCTAATCTAAAATTAAATTTCATATAATATAAAATTCAATTGAAATAATATTTTAAACGTGAGTATAATAGAGTTAATGAAAACGCATACAACTTTGTGGGAGGAATGACGTGTGAAAGAGGATAATGTTTTCGAATTATCAACAGAGAAAGTGAACCGGAATACGCTGGGAATCGATACGGCGGGTACCGGTGAGATTCTTCGAATGATGAATGAGGAAGATCAGAAGGTGGCTTCGGCTGTTAAGCTGGTGATTCCACAAATAGAAGAAGTGGTCGACAAGGTCGTGACGTCTATTTCTCAAGGTGGAAGGCTGATTTATATGGGGGCAGGTACGAGCGGGAGGCTTGGTGTCCTGGATGCCGTGGAATGTCCACCGACGTTCAGTGTGGACAGTGACGTGGTAGTCGGTTTGATCGCGGGTGGAGAAAAGGCATTTGTAAAGGCGGTTGAAGGAGCCGAGGATGACGAGGGGCTCGGTGTATCTGACTTGAAGGAAATCGGATTGACGAAAGCGGACACGGTAGTCGGCATTGCTGCGAGCGGCCGTACCCCATATGTGATCGGCGGACTGAAATATGCAAGGGGGTTAGGGGCGACAACGGTGGCTCTATCTTGTAATACGGGGTCCAAAATCTCTGCTGAAGCAGAACATGCGATTGAAGTCGATGCAGGACCAGAAGCATTGACGGGATCCACCCGGTTAAAAGCAGGTACGGCGCAGAAAATGGTTCTGAACATGATCTCGACAGCAGCCATGATCAAGCTCGGAAAGGCATATGGAAACCTGATGGTGGATGTGAACATCAGCAACTACAAGCTTGAACAGCGGGCGATCGGGATCATCGAAAGCATCACGGGAGCAGATAAAGATACGGCAACAGCGACGTTGAAGAAGGCGAATAACGAAGTGAAACCCTCGATTGTGATGATCATTCTTGGCTGCGGATATGAGGAAGCGAAGAGCAGGTTGGAAGATGCGAACGGATATGTCCGGCTGGCCATTGAAAAATAGTCTATTCGTATAGGGGTACCCGTCCACTCGCATTCATAGAGATAGAGCGGAGGGACAATCAAGAAATGAAAGGGGAAGGTGAAATTGACAAACAAAGAACTGGCTGGAGTCCTATTGGAACGGTTTGGCGGTGCTGATAATATCGCAAGCTATGAACATTGCATGACGAGATTAAGAGTAAAGGTATATAACGAAGAGCTCATAGAGAAAGCAGAAATCAAGAAAATCGAAGGTGTGCTCGGATGTGTGGAGGATGAAACGTATCAGGTCATCCTTGGACCCGGGAAGGTCAATAAAGTGACGGAAGAATTCGGGAAGCTGGTTGCGGACAAGAAAGGAGAGCTTGACTTAAAGGCAAGGGCAGCAGACCAAAAGGCTGATCTTAAGAAGAAGAATGCGACACCGTTCAAGCTTCTCCTGCGTCGCGTTGCGAATATCTTCATTCCCCTGATTCCTGCGCTGATTGCATCCGGTTTGATTACAGGGTTCACGAAGTTCTTCGTACAGGCTGGTTGGCTGAACGGTGAATCACAGCTTGTCATGATGCTTTCCATCATCGGTAGCGGATTATTCGGTTACCTTGGTATCCTTGTCGGGATGAATGCGGCGAAGGAATTCGGTGGATCGGCGGCACTCGGTGGTTTGGCGGGTATCTTGATCATCAATCCGGCGATCGGTGACGTAACGCTGTTTGGGGAGAATCTTCTTCCAGGGCGGGGCGGGTTGATCGGAGTCTTGATTGCCGCCATTTTCATGGCTTTTGTTGAAAAAAATGTTCGAAAGGTCATCCCGCAGGCGGTCGATATCATTGTGACGTCTACGATAGCGCTACTTGTTACAGGTTTATTGACGTACACCGTATTTATGCCGGTCGGCGGTTTTATTTCAGATTTGATTACCAATGGTCTACTTTCACTTATTGATATGGGAGGCATTGTTGCCGGATTCGTTCTTGGTGCCACCTTCCTACCACTCGTGGTGACGGGACTGCATCAAGGGTTGACGCCAGTCCATTTGGAATTGATCAATACGATCGGTGACGATCCCCTCTTGCCAATCCTTGCCATGGGTGGAGCAGGTCAGGTTGGAGCGGCGTTTGCCATCTTCATGAAAACGAAAAGGAAGAAGCTGAAGAGAGCGATCGGCGGGGCGCTTCCTGCCGGGATGCTCGGTATTGGTGAGCCTTTGATCTTTGGTGTGACTCTGCCTTTAGGGCGACCGTTTTTGACAGCGTGTTTAGGAGCGGGGTTCGGTGGGGCATTCCAGGCTTACTTCGATGTCGCAACCTTCGCGATAGGGGTATCGGGACTTCCTTTGATTTTCTTAGTTAACGCCGGAGAAATCCTCTACTATACTCTTGGACTATTGATTGCCTATGCAGCAGGTTTCGCTTTAACGTATCTGTTCGGGTTCAAGGATGAAATGGCGAGTGAATTTGAATGATCGGGATCTCCGTTTATCTGTCTGATGAAGATGCTGAAGAGCGGATTCTTCGAGCTTCTTCATCGGGTATCAAGCTTGCCTTTACCTCTCTTCATATACCGGAAGAATCGGATGTGACTTCTGAACGCGTCGGAAATCTCTTATCCCTATTTAAAAAGGAAGGGTTTGAGGTGTTCGCGGATGTATCGAAGAAAACACCCGACATGCTTGGACTCAGTGGTTTTGAAGAGCTGAAAGAACTGGGCGTCACCTCCTTGAGGCTGGATGATGGATTTACGACGGAAGAAATGCTGGAGTTGTCCCTTAAGTTTCGAATTGCTATCAATGCCAGTACGGTGGGGGAAATAGAATTGCAGAAATGGATTGAAAGTGGACTGGAAACGGGGAATATGATTGCCTGGCATAATTTTTATCCAAAGCCGGGAACGGGGTTGGATGAAACGTATTTCCTCGAACAGCAGAACCTCTATGATTCGTTAGGCATACCCGTGTATGCGTTTATCCCAGGAGATGAAAAAATGCGGGGGCCACTGCATCTGGGGCTGCCCACTTTGGAAGATCACCGTCAACAAAGTCCATATGTGAGTGCCGTACAATTGAAGCGGTGGGGCGTGAAAGGTTTGTTTGTTGGAGATCCCGGTTGTTCCACCAAGCTCCTGCAAAAGCTCGAACGCTTTGATCGGGAAGATGTCTTCGAACTTTCTTACAATGGTAGCGGGGAAATAGAAGGAGCGTATCAGCTTCGTCCTGATCCAGGGCGGGATGTGTTGCGATTGCTGGATACAAGGACGAATGATGCAATTCCTCCATATAATTCGGTTGAAAGGCCACGGGGCACGATTACCAGGGATAATGATTTCTATGGACGGTACAGAGGAGAGATGCAGATTATCAGGCATGATCTGGATCGTGATCCTGCTGTCAATGTGATGGGGAGGATCTGTCAATCCGATTTTCCTCTATTAGAATCTCTTCAACCAGGTCAAAAGATTCAACTCGTAAGAGGGACGGACCTTATTGAATAGTGTGGAAAGAGCATGAGAATTCAAATCATGCTCTTTTCTCATTCGAACGGTATAAACCACGAACGTTTTCATGACATTTTAAATATTGTAACCGAATTCTCTTTAATTTCTGTTATGATAATATCAGTGAATATTTCGACAATAACCGGAATGAAGGGAATGCCGATCAATGACTAGTGCTTCAACCATGCTGATACAATACCTGGAAAACCATTCGGATGAATTTTTACATAATTGGCTTAAGAGAATCGTGATTTCAGAAAACGATATTTATAAAGAAGAAGTGTTGAACAATGGCATGAAGATGTTCCAATTGGTGAAGCGTGCGATTGTGAAGCCCCTCAGTGAAGAAGAGATCACCATCCTTGCCCACAAGACGGCTTTGGAACGAGTCAATGCCAACGTGAATATTAGCGAGTTTGTTTACAATGTAAACATAGGGAAGAGTATCATTATTAAGTGGGTGAGCAATTCTGGCATAGAGCTTCGGCAATTACAGCCCATATTCGAAGATATTAATGCTCTGTTTGATCGATTTTCTTACCTTGCCGTTCGAAAATATACGGAAATCAAAGAGCAGCAGCTTCAGGAGAAAGAGCTGTATATCGACCAGACTCATAAAGAACGGTTGACGATCCTCGGCCAGATGAGCTCGAGCTTTGTACATGAATTCAGGAACCCGTTGACGTCCATCATCGGTTTCACCAAACTCTTACAGAACGATCATCCCAACCTTCCTTATTTGGATATCATGCAGCATGAACTTGAACAATTGAATTATCGCATCTCTCAATTCCTCCATGTATCGAGGAAAGACTTAATCGATAGCACGAGGGAAGAAATTATTCTGACTGAGCACTTGGAAGAGACAATCGAGTTCCTGTACCCGAGCCTGCTTGATGGGGATGTATCCATTGATTTCAACTGTGAAGGTGACATCAGGGTACTTGGAAACAGGGATGAGTTAAGGCAGGTATTTCTTAATTTGATTATGAACTCCATTGATGCCCTTCAAGAAGTGGAAGGAGATAGGCAGATCCATGTGTGCTGCAAGGTAAGAGAGGGACGGACCAATCTGGAGATTTCGAACAATGGACCACGGATTAAAGAAGAGACCATCGGAGCCATTTTTGAACCTTTTTATACAACTAAGGACCTTGGAACGGGAATCGGTCTTTATATTTGTAAGAAGCTGATTGAAAAACATGGTGGAGAAATACTATGTCAGTCAAATGAGGAATGGACGACCTTTACGATTGGTATTCCTGTGGAATCGAATGTAGCTCAGTAATGAAAACACCTCATTCATTTGGAATGAGGTGTTTTTTAGCATAGTGGAAGAGGGTCCACGTTAGAGAAATCTGGTAAGCATCTTTATCCCATGACAGAAGCGGATTCTCTGCCACTTATGTAATCTTCCAGCTCCCCAGCAGGTACCGGCCTGCTGAAATAATACCCTTGAGCATACTCACATTTTATTTCCTTCAGCCACTCCAGTTGGGACTCGGTCTCTACACCTTCAGCCACTATGGTTAGCTTCAAATGTTTTGCCATGGCATGAATGGCTGAAACGATCGCTTTATTGGATTCATGTTCGTTCAGTCCCATAATGAAGCTTCTGTCGATCTTCAACGTTTGAATCGAGAATTTCTGCAGATAGCTTAACGAACTGTATTCAATGCCGAAATCATCGATGGCGATAGAAACGCCGATCTCCCGCAAGGCATTCAATTTTGCCAGTGCTTCTTCGACATGATGCATGGTTGTGCTTTCAGTGACCTCTAGCTCGATGAGGGACGGAGGGACATCGTATGTTGTTACCACGTTCCTCACCATTTCCACAAAAGTGACATCATGAAACTGCCGGGATGAAACATTGATGGATATCTTGAACTCATAGCCTTCATTCTTCCAAACTGTAAGCTGCTTGCAGGCTTCAATCAGAATTCGCTCCCCGAGTGGAATGATCAACCCCGTTTCTTCTGCCAGGGGAATGAAATCCGCAGGTGGTATCAGTCCTTTTACCGGGTGATTCCATCTGATCAATGCCTCGACTCCGACGACTCTGTTCGTTGTCAAAGAGAGTTGTGGCTGATAATACAACTCAAATTCTTCGTTGATTAGCGCTTTTCTAAGGTTTTCTTCCAGTTCAATCGGATTGATCCCTTTCTCTTCAAGCTGATCGGAAAAGAGAAGCTGATAGGCTCCTTCACTCTTTTTCATTGTATACATTGCGATATCCGCTTTTTTCAAAAGAGTGGAAAGGTCATGGCCATCATGGGGATAAAGGGAGATCCCCATGGAAGTGCTTGTCATAATTTCATGCCCGCCAATGTCAAAAGGAGTCTTCAGGCTTTCGTGAATCGCTGCTGCCATCTTATGGACGTCACCCCTATTATTGATGGACGGGATAAGGACGATGAACTCGTCCCCACTCATCCGTGCAATGAACCCCTTCGTTCCCAATACCCTCACGCATCTTTTTCCTACCCGGGAGATGAGTTCATCTCCATAACCGTGTCCCAATGTGTCATTGACGATTTTAAATCGGTTCAGGTCGAGGAGAAGGATGGCCATCTGCTTATTCCCCTCCAGAACCCTTTGCTCAAACTCTTCATTAAAATGCCGTCTGTTCGGTAATCCGGTCAGTTCATCATGAAAAGCGAGATACTGAATTTTTTTCTTGTCACGAATTGCTTCCGTAATATCCGTCGTAAGTACGTGTGCTCCCGTCACTTCTCCATCGAGATGAATGGGGACTACGATTACTTGAATGGACATGATATGCCCTTTTCGGTGAGGGAACTCCATTTCGAATTTTGAAGGTTTTCCGATCAAGGATTGTTGAAACGCCTTCTGAATCTGGTCCAAATCTTTCTCCATTACATAGTTGCGGAACCCCTTGCCCACCATTTCATCTATAGAGTAACCTGTCATGTCTGCAGCCCGTTCATTTGCTTCCACAATGACCGCATCCCGGTTATAGGTGAAGATGGCAGAAAGATTATTCTCATATAATGATTTGTATTCCTGCTCTTTCTCGTAAATCTCCTTCATTTGCTTTTTATGCAAATCATTGGCTAAGTGGTCCGGGATGAACCAAAGAATCAAAAGGATGGCCATTTCAATAATGAAGGGGATCATATGATTATTTTCCACAAGGGAAAGATACGACCCATATTTCAAAGGAGAAAGGAGGGAATAAGCCGTCAGATAGGTAATACCGGAGAACCCGAGACCCATCACAATGCTCCAAAAAGCAATCTGCTTTCCTTGATAGGAGCTGCTCTCCTGATTATTAAGCTGTAAGAGCATCCGGAAAAAGGGAAAGGTCACACCGAGTGTCATCAGAATCGTTAAACAGATATACATGGGTTTGAAAACGATATGAGGATAGATCAATCCACTATACGTGGCGAAGTTTCCCGCCATCATGATCAGGGAAAAGATGAACCCGCCTTTTAAGAAATTCACTTTATCCGTATTCACGTCCTCAAACAGACGAAGAGATAGATAAATACTGAAAAAACATATCACTAAAAAAATCGGAGCGAAATAGAAAAAGCGCTGGATGAAGATCTCGTAAGAAACCATCAACGTCACAGAAGCATGAAGCAGACAATAAAACAACGTATAAGTAAATGAAGGAAGCAAAAGCTCCTTCTTTCTTAACGCTTGCTTTTGACCATTTCGTTTAAAAGCTTCCTTCAGTGAAAGATAGCTGCAGCTAGCCGATAAGAGGATGCTCATTATGATATTGATGGATATCACCAGGAAATCAGCCATTAGTACCTCCGCCTAAATACCTATTTCCAACATTATATCATGTATTTCGACAGAATTTTCTTTTTATGTAATATTTTAATGGTTTAGTAGTGACGGTTCTTGAGTTGAAATAAATGTTTTTCGACAGTTGGTACGATTCCTCCGAATTCGCCATTCCATTAAAATTTCCCCGAACTATTTGGGTATTTCTTCAATACTACTTCCTCTGGGGTTCTCACTCATCATGTCTACCCATTAAAGGTATTTGTAAATAAAATGAAAAAATATACAAATAAGTGAAATATATGAAGGGTCACTTTCGTCTAATATATTCAAAGAAAAAAAGCGGGGGAATGGGATGTTCAACAATAGGGTGGTAGCAGATTGGTTTCAGCTTTACAGTGATTCAATTTATACGTTTTTGGTCTATCGTATGGGCTCAACGGTTGTGGAAGGTTTTCCACTTCACCACTTGAATATAAAGAGCTTTTCATAGAAATAAACAGCTATAGAAGTAACTACACAAAATCTAAATTCTCTAACATCGTCAATACTGTAATCAAGACGGGAGAACCATACAAAATAGAAAAAGGCAAAGGCGGGCAGGAGCTTCGTATGGAAAATGGACGCTTGATCTATGATGTATGGTAAATAAAAAAGAAAAAAATCGACGATCTTCCATTGGAGGATCGTCGATTTTTTATTTCAGATTTATTAGTCGTTTTTAACCATGCCAAAAAGGGTAACCCTATACTAAATAACATCATTTTTATCAATCAATAGGAGGGACTCGATTTGATCAGCCAAACGAGAGATATTGTCCAGAAATCATTGGATGCGTTACTAGAGGATCATTCTTTTTTACCGGATGTCAAAGGAGAGACAAGAAAGAAAGCGTTTACGTCGCTAACGTCAATTTTATCGACGCCGAATCACGTACATAAATCGTATCTGAGGATTCCGCTGGGAGATGAGAAGGTTGTACGGATTCCTGCATTTCGTGTCCAGCATAACAATGCCCTCGGACCGTATAAGGGAGGGATCCGGTTCCATGAGTCGGTGAATGAGGAAGAAGTCGTGAACCTAGCATCATTGATGACCTTGAAGAATGCCTTGCACGATGTACCTTTCGGAGGCGGGAAAGGAGGAATCATCCTGAATCCCCGTGAGTACTCCGAGAAAGACCTTCACTTGATTTCAAGGAAATATGTGCAGTACTTCAGTGATATCCTCGGTCCTGATAAGGATATCCCGGCCCCTGACATGGGATCGGGAGAGCGGGAGATGGATTGGATGATGGCAGAGTATAAGAGCATTCGTCCCGGGATGCCTTATAGAGGGAGCTTTACAGGGAAAAGCATCGTGAACGGAGGTTCTCTTGGCAGACGGGAAGCAACCGGAAAAGGAGTGTTCTTTACCTTCCGTTATCTCGTTCATGATTTTGTTAGGGAGCAGAAGAGCCTGCTGACGAAGACGGATAATATTTTCGCGAAAACGGCTCTTGATTATGAGGATCGACCATTGACGATTGCTGTCCAGGGGTTTGGGAACGTCGGATCGGTGGCAGCCCTTGAAGCCCATCAATCCACTCATTTGCAAAACAAAGTGGTGGCAGTGAGTGACCGGAATGTGACGCTATTCAATGCAGATGGCTTGGATATTCCTGCTTTGGTTGAATTTACGATGAAGAATAAAGGGGATCTGCCGACCAAGGAGGATCAGCTGAATGAAATCAGCGTAAAGGCTGATATTCGAGACCGTGATGAAGTTCTCTTTCTGGATGTGGATGTCCTGATGCTTGCAGCCCTTGAAGATCAGGTTCATAAAGATAATGTTGGGAAAGTGAAAGCGAGGATCATCGTCGAAGGGGCGAATGCGCCAATCACCACAGAAGCGGATTCATACTTAAGCGAAAAGGGTGTCATCATCATCCCGGATATCCTTGCCAATGCCGGAGGGGTCATCGTCTCCTACTTCGAATGGCTGCAGGGAAGGGAAACCCAGTTTTACACCGAGGAAGAAGTATTCAACCTCCTCTACGACAAAATGAAAACCACCATGGACACCGTGTTGCCACTCTTCTTCGGAGACCCATTCCCACTCCGGCAGAACTGCTACATCCACTCCGTTATGAAACTATCGACGGTCCTATATCGCCAAGGGAAACTGTATTAATATTTGAGGGACGGACCTTCATTCCTAGGACTTGGTCCTAGGAATGAAGGTCCGTCCCTCTTTCCTCTTTGAAATTAAAACAGGAAGGTGTTATAGTGGATTTTAGAATGGGAATTGAACAAAACACTGATTTGGTCAGGGGGTTTGAAATCGAGGATGTCTATTGATCGAAGAGAATTGATTGTGGAAGCGGCGACGAAGTCTTTTTCGCTGTTTGGATATAAGGCGACGACGATGGATCAAGTAGCGAAGCTTGCAAATGTCGGGAAAGGAACAATTTACACGTTCTTTAAAAACAAAGATGAATTATTTGAGGAAATCGTTTATACAATGGTAAGGGAAATGAAATCGTCAGCAGATCTTGCTATTCATCCTGACAACAGCTTTTATGAAAATGTCCACCAGGCATTGACTACGCTGCTTGAGTACCGGACAGATCATCAATTGATGCTGAAGCTTATCGAGGAAGAAAAGCAAATCGGTACCCGTGCCGTACAGGAAATGCTTCATCATATTGAGAATGAATTGATAGCGTATGTGAAAAGCAAGATTGATCGGGCTATGGAGAGTGGGCAGATCAAGCCGTGCGATACGGAAATCGTTTCATTTATCTTGTTGAAGGTTTACATTTCACTTGTATCTGATTGGGAACGGAATCATCCACCCCTATCGTCTGGAAAAATCGCCGCAATCATGGAGGATTATTTACTGAAAGGATTATCCACGTAAATGGTCCTTCCTTTTTTTAGAGTCCTATGACCAAATGGTGAAAATAGTCATATATTCGAAAGGATTGATAAAATGAAAGGATTGCATTCACTCAAGGGTGAATTTCGTAACATTTTCACGAATAAGACCCTGCTGATTGCCGTCTTAGCCGTATTGTTTATCCCTGTGTTATACAGCGGTACGTTTCTTTGGGCATTCTGGGATCCGTACGGACAGGTGGATCAGCTCCCTGTCGCCGTCGTCAACAATGATAAGGGTGCCGATTTCAACGGTGAAGAACTAACAATTGGAAAAGACTTTGTAGAAGACCTGAAAGAAAACGACACATTCGATTGGAGATTCGTAGATGAGGAGAAAGCCGATAAGGGTCTTGAGAACCGGGATTATTATTTGAAAATCGAAATCCCGGAAAACTTCTCGGAAAACGCGACTACCCTCGAGGATGTTCATCCTGAGAAATTGGAATTGGTCTATACGGCCAATCAAGGTTCAAACTATCTTTCTTCTAAAATAGGAGACTCCGCGATTGAGAAAATTAAGGAAGAGGTATCGGGAGCGGTTACCAAAACCTATGCCGAATCGATGTTCGATAAAATCAAGGAGGTCGGGGACGGACTGAATGAAGCCAGTGATGGAGCCGGAGAGCTGAATGATAAGCTTGGCGATGCCACCTCAGGTTCAGCTGACATTCATGACGGAATCGATTCTGCTCATGAAGGCGCAAATAAGCTTTCCGACGGGCTTGGTGATGCCGAATCGGGTGCAAATAAGCTTTCCGACGGTCTTGGCGATGCCGAATCGGGTGCAAATAGGCTTTCCGACGGTCTTGGCGATGCCGAATCGGGTGCAAATAAGCTTTCCGACGGTCTTGACGATGCCGAATTGGGTGCAAATAAACTTTATGACGGCGTCGGATCTGTTGCAACGGGTGCAAATAAGCTTGAAAATGGAGTCAATTCAGCCCAGAGCGGAGCAGGTGCACTGAAAGAAAATATCGGGAAAGCTCAAAGCGGCGCAAAAGACCTGAACGGTGGGATTAATAGCGTGAATGATGGGGCTCAAACGCTAAATGAAAAGCTTCAGGAGCTCTCAGGGAAGTCTCTTTCCTTTTCCACAGGTGTCGATCGAGCATATACAGGCTCTAAAAAGGTAACAGATGGCCTTCAATCCTT
Source organism: Rossellomorea aquimaris (assembly GCF_020172085.1). Classification (GTDB taxonomy): domain Bacteria; phylum Bacillota; class Bacilli; order Bacillales; family Bacillaceae_B; genus Rossellomorea; species Rossellomorea aquimaris_E. Next base: position 326,724 of record NZ_JAIVAT010000009.1, on the reverse strand, counting down.
TGATGCAGCCCTCATGCAAATGACAGAAGGAAATCAGAAGCTCCTGGACGGGGCGAAGGAATCGCAAAAAGGCTCCAAGGATCTTGCGGGTGGTCTTCATCAGTCATTAGAAGGTTTAGATGAGATGAATGATAACTTGCCTGTCTTGGCAGAAGGTTCACAGAAGGTCGCAGATGGAGCCGCATTGTTATCTGGCAAAGTAACTGATTTCAAAAATGGTGCAAGCGAGACGAAAGCAGGATCAGACCAGGTCAGTCAAGGCTTGCAGGAAGCAACGGCAAATGTCGATGCACTGATCGAACAGGAGCAGGATCCTGCTCAAAAGCAACGCTTGCAAGAATTAAAATCATCTCTTGGTGAATTGACTGGCGGAAGTCAGAGGGTAAGTGGAGGATTGCAACAGCTTTCTGACAATGCAACTCTGCTCCAGTCCAAATCGGAAGAACTCTCATCGAGTGCGAAAGAAGTATCTGATGGCCAGTCTAAGATTTTAAACGGATTCGGTCAAATCACAGAAGGTCAACAACAACTGGCAGACGGAGCGGATCGACTGGCTGATGGGCATAATCAACTCGTTACCGGTCTATCACAATTTGGAGGAAAACTAACTGAAGCCCAAAAAGGAATTCAGCAACTTGAAAACGGAAGCGCCGACTTAACAACAGGCCTAGGAAAACTCGACTCTGGAACCGATGCCCTTCAAAAAGGATCTGAAAAACTGGCAAAAGGTTCGTCGGAGTTAGCCGATGGAACAAGCCGCTTATCAACGGGTTCTGATCAACTGGTCAACGGCCTTGGCGGTCTGTATGCAGGATCTGATAAACTGTACAACGGACTTGGAGAGCTTTCGGGTGGATCGAATGATCTAACGGAAGGACTGGGGATGTTCTCTTCCAAATTCAAGGATCTTATGAGTGGACTGGGAGAATTGAGGAACGGATCGATGGATCTTTCCTCGGGCCTCGGAAAACTTTCAGGTGGTTCAACCGATCTGACAGTTGGTCTGAATAAACTTTCAGCCGGTTCAACTGACCTGACAGCTGGTCTGAATAAACTTTCAGGTGGTTCAACCGATCTGACAGCTGGTCTGAATAAACTATCAGACGGGTCAACCGACCTGACAGATGGTCTAAATAAACTAACAGATGGATCATCCGAGCTGAAAGATAAGCTTGCAGATGGTGCTAAGGATTCGAATGACGTCAACGCCAATGACGACATTTATGACATGTTCGCAAAACCAGTCACCCTAACCGACAAGCCGATTCATGATGTACCGAACTATGGAACGGGCTTCACTCCATACTTCCTGTCACTCAGCTTGTTTGTCGGAGCGCTCGTGATTTCGATCATCTTCCCAATGAGGGAACCGGCTGTCACTCCGCGAAGCGGATTCGGATGGTTTATAGGGAAGTTTGGGGTCCTGATGTTTGCAGGGCTGTTCCAGGCTCTTCTTGCGGATTCCATCCTATTATTTGGACTCGACCTTGAAGTGACGAGTATTCCGCTCTTTATCATGATGAGCATCCTGGCGAGCTGGACGTTCTTATCGATCGTCCAATTCCTTGTGACATCCCTAGATAATCCAGGCAGGTTCCTTGGGATTCTTATCTTAATTTTACAATTGACGAGCAGTGCAGGAACTTACCCAATTGAATTGGTCCCTGAATTCCTGCAGCACTTCTCGAACTTTTTACCGATGACGTATACGATATCTGCTTTCAGGGCCATTATCTCCACAGGGGATTATGCGTTCATGTGGCATAATGTGATGTTCACCCTGATCTTCTTATTTGTGGCAACAGGAGGAACCATCCTTTATCTCACATTCAGATTTCGTATTCTTCGCAGGAAGCATTACAGAGAAATAGAAGCATAATGGAAAACCGGAGATTTTGTTCTCCGGTTTTTTTCGTTCGAGGTGCCCTTTCTTCTTTCAAGTCCCTATATAAAGGGTGAAAGGAGGTGAGGCACATGGCAACAGCGGATCTGAAATCGACGAGAATTCGTTTGGCTTACAATGATGGCCAGGACGAGAAAGGGAAACCTACATTCGCGTACAAATCGTACAGCTACATCAATGCCCTTGCTTCGGCAGATGACATGAACAGCGCAGCTTTATCCATCGCCAGTCTGTCATCCAAAGCGCTTTTCAACGTTGAGAAGCTGCAGAACTTCGACATTAACGAGTAAGCCCAGGTGAAATTTTTCGGAAAGGAGGAATAACTTATGGCGAAAGTATTGGAACTTGAATTCAAAACGGAAGCGGGGAAGTCAGCGAAATTATCCATCAATGACCCCATTGAGCCGATTGACACAGTGGCCGTGAAAGCGGCGATGGACAATCTGGTTGCAACCAATGTATTTGGAAGTGCGACGGGTGCGTTTGTCAGTGTGGAAGGAGCCCGTGTGGTGGAGCGTAATGTGACGGATTATGATGTGATGTAATGAAGTAGAAGTGTCCTCTCTTAATGGGGACACTTTTTTCGTAAGAAAAGAGTAACCCCTAAAAGGGCTACTCTCTATGAAGCTTTATTTCTCCAACAATCCCTCAGCCTGCTCCAACACCTTCGCACCATTCATCATTCCATAGTGCATCCCGTCGATGACATCGACTTTAATATGATGGGGTGCAGCTTTTTCGGTGATTTTAGAAGATAGATAGCGGACTTGAGGTCCGATCAGGATCACGTCCAGTTTATCTAAATGATTGCTTAGGTCAGCTTCGGAAGTGGCATTGATTGTGGCCTCGAGGCCTTTTTCTTCTGCCGCTTTACGCATTTTCTGCACCAGCATACTTGTTGACATTCCTGCTGAACAGACCAGCATGATATTCATATAAAACACTCCTTAACGGGATTGATGGATTTCAATGATTTCCTGAGCGAGTTCTTTGACGGTGATAGCGTTCATTAGATGATCCTGTGCGTGAATCAATAGAATCGTAGGGTTCTCTCCAGCACCACTCGCTTCTTTTTGAAGTAATTGAGTTTGATAGTGATGGGCCTGATGGACTTCTTTCGCTGCCTCGGCCATCTTTTCCTCTGCCGTTTCGAATTGTTTATTCTTAGCGGCTTGCAGGGCCTCCATGGCAGAAGAGCGGGCGTTGCCAGCATGCAAAATGATATGAAATGAGATTTCTTCCAACGTTAAAGTCATGCGATTTTATCACTCGTTTCATTGTTTTTCTTCAATTGAGCACGTTCAGATGCGAGCAGGAATGGAATGTACATGAGTGTTGCGATGGTCAGATTCACAAGTTGAAGGGCAATTCCCGTCCAGGATCCCCCTGTCACCAGGTATCCACTGATGATCGGCGGTGTCGTCCAAGGAACGATCGCCACGGTTTTAGGTACGATCCCCAGGCTTAAAGCCAGATAAGACGTAACCGTCAGGACAACAGGCGCCAGTAAAAATGGAATGAACATCAGCGGGTTCAACACGATCGGTAATCCAAAGATGACCGGTTCGTTAATATTGAAAATTCCAGGTGCGGCTGACAGTTTTCCGACAGTACGGTAATGTTTTGTTTTCACCACAAGGAAGATGGCGATGATCAGGGCGATGGTCGTACCGGAACCACCCATGTACACATACGCGTCAAAGAAAGGCTTGGTGACGATGTACGGAACGTCGAAAGCACTTGTGCCTGCTGCGAACAGCTGCTGATTTTTTTCGATTAAAGGTAGGTAGATCGGTTCTATGATCGGACCTAAAATGTTCGTGCCGTGTAACCCGAAGAACCATAAGAAATGATTTAAGAAAGCAACAACAATGGCGGATGGCAGTGAGTTCGATACGGCTTGCAATGGTTCCTGGATTAACGTAAATACAATTTCAAATATGCTTTTCTCTGCAAAAGAAGTTAAGAGAGCTTGAATAAGACCAACAAGAATCAAGATAATCGTGGCTGGAATCAGCGCTTTGAAAGACTTTACAACACCTTCCGGCACCCCGTCCGGCATACTGATCGTAAACTTCGAGCGAATCAACACTTTGAATAATTCCGTTACAAGGAGGGACGTAATGACGGCGACGAATATCCCTTGTGCTCCGGTCCAGGCGTAGGAAATGCCCCAATCTTCTGTTACCGGCGTGAGGATGATAAGGGAAGCGATCGACACTAATGCCGCTGACAGCCCATCGATATCATAGGATTTCGCTAAGTGATAACTGATGGATGCGGCGACAAGCAATCCAAGAATCGCAAAGGAACCATTCCACATATTTCCGCCGACGGATTTCCAGCTTTCACCGAATACAGACACCATGAAATTTTGAAAGGCATCAATCGGCAGGTTATTCAATAACACGGCCAGGGATCCGACGATAATCAACGGCATAATCGAAACGAATCCATCTCGGATGGCGACCAGATGCCTTTGTGAGCCGATCCGACCTGCAACAGGCATAAACTTACTTTCCATAAACCCCATTACTTTACTCATTTTTCTTTCCCCCATTTGCTAGATTAATTGAATTGCGGCAGAAACTCTTTGTGAGCTTCCAATAATTCATCGACCAGCTGTCTTGCTACCCCTTCGTTCTGTACTAATGGATTCATCACCATGGCCTGATAGAGATGAGTGTACTCCCCGGACCTGGCAGCTCGGATGACGAGTTCCTCGAACGCTTTCATCTGCAGGATGATTCCTTTGACAGATGGAGGAAGCGGTCCGACCGTCAGCGGTTGAGGTCCGTCCCTCGTAATGACGGCGTTCACTTCTATGACGGCGTCGTGTGGAAGGTCCGGGATGGATCCGTTGTTCAGCGTGTTGACGGTCTGGATGTCCCCCCTGTTGTTGTAGATGCTTTCCATCAGGCTGCAGGCAGCGTCACTGTAATAGGCACCTCCCCGATTTTCCAATTCTTTTGGTTTTTCGTTCAACTCTTCTTTCCTATATTGTATGAAAAGTTCTTTTTCAACTTTTCGAACAACCTCTGCCCGTGTACCATTTTCTTCGAAGGCTTGAAGATCCTTCACCAATACAGTGTCCCTTTGGAAGTAATATTGGTGATAAGGATTCGGAAGCATCCCCAGTGCCTGTAAAAATTCCTTTGACCATCCCAGTGAGACGATATTGGCTGGTGAATAGTCTACTTTTTGATGGATCAACTTATCGAGGACAAGGTCCGTCATATCTTCACCCTTGATCCAAACCCTTTTTCCAAACACAAAATGGTTCATCCCTACAAATTCAATTTGTACTTCCTCTGCCTTACAATTCATCATCTCGGCTACGCTGTTCTTCATGTTGAAAGGGATATTGCATACCCCGATCACTTTCCTATGAGGACTGTATTTCAGCAATGCTTCCGTGACGATGCCTGCCGGGTTGGTAAAATTAATGAGCCATGCGTCAGGACAAATATTCTGGATGTCATGACAAATGTCCATCAGGACCGGTATGGTACGGAGAGCTTTGAAAATCCCGCCAGCCCCGTTGGTTTCCTGCCCGATGACTCCGTGACTCAAGGGGATTCGTTCATCTTTCTCCCTGGCGGAGAGACCGCCCACCCTGATTTGTGTCGTGACAAAGTCAGCACCGATCAGGGCTTCCTTCCGGTCGATCGTCCATTCCAACTCAATAGGAACACCAGCTTTCTTGATCATGCGACGAGCAAATTGCCCAACGATTTCAAGCTTTTCTTTTCCCGCATCGATGTCAACCAGCGTAATCGTCGACACCGGAAAATGGCGGTGTCTCTTGATGAATCCTTCGATGATTTCGGGTGTATAGCTTGATCCGCCTCCGATTATGACAACCTTTAATGACATTCTGTCAATCTCCTTTCACGATGAAAGCGATTTCTATTTTTTATAATGTATCATACAAATTTTCGCTAGTCTATATATTGTAATAACAAATTATGAAAATATGTGTCTTTTAGATTTATTTGTAATAACGTATTAGTTTTGTGATAAGATGAAGTATGGATAGAGAAATGAACGTGAATGTGTTATAACAAATGTAGGAAGAAAGTGGAAGGGAGAAACAAAATGAAAGACATACAAGAACCAAAGGCCCTGCATTCACATGTGAAGGAAAAAATCATTGAGATGATTAAAAATAAAGAGTACGAACCGAATAGTAAACTGCCCACAGAAGCCGAGTTTTGTGACACGTTTAATGTCAGCCGGACAACAATCCGGACAGCTCTCCAGCAGCTGACCCTTGAAGGCTATGTCTACCGGGAACAAGGAAGGGGAACCTTTGTAGCCGAAGAGAAGGTCAGTCAGATCCTCTCCTCGACGATCGACAATTATACGGAACAATTACGTTTACAAGGGAAAAAGCCGAAGATCAAGGTTCTCAGCCTGAATGTGATCCCGGCAGAATCCGCAGTGGAAAAAGCACTCGAGCTGAAGAATGGAGATCCCGTTAATCGGTTGGAAAGGATTCGTTATTCGGACGGCTTACCCCTGCAGTATGAGGTTGCGTACCTGCCTTGGTACAAGACACCTGGTCTCGACAAAGACGAGTGTGAAAAATCTCTCTACAAACTTCTTGAGACGCAGTTTGAATTGGAAATCAAAAAAACAGTGGAATCAATCGAGTTGTTTTTAGCTGATGAACGAGTCTCTGAGAAGCTTGAAGTACCAGAAGGAACGCCTTGCTTCATGATTGAAACCACCGCTTTTCTTGAGGATGGATCGGTCATCGAATTTTCCAAGGCGGTCTTTAGAGGAGATAAAGCCAGTTTTCTTGTAGAACGAACCTATTAGAGAAAAAGGGGATGGGGGATTATGAGAAATGTGATCATCAACGCAGATGATTTTGGTTTATGCCGGGGGGTGAATTACGGGATCTTGGACAGTCACCGGTTTGGCATTGTCAACTCTACGACGATGCTCGTCAATATGCCGGGAACAGAGCATGCGGTGGAACTGGCGCGGATTCATCCGGAATTACAGGTAGGTATCCACCTATCGTTGACATGTGGCAGGCCGGTTTCAGGAGGCGTTCCTTCGCTAGTGAATGAGAAGGGGTATTTTCGATATACGAGCAGAATTTTCGAAGAGAAAGAAATCAATGTGAATGAGGTTGAAATGGAATGGGAAACGCAGATTGATCGATTTTTATCCTTCGGTTTGCCCCTTTCCCATATTGACAGTCATCATCATGTACATAGCTTCCGCCCCTTGATCCCAATAGTGAAAAGGCTGTCGGAGCGGTATGGGGTGCCTGTCCGGAATGTGTTTGAAGAAGATGTAGAAGGAATAAATCTACTGACCGATCAGTTTTCCATGGATTTTTACGGGGAGGGTGTGTCGGTTGAAGGATTAAAAGGAATCTTGAAGAGTAGGCGTGCCGGAGAGACGCTTGAGATTATGTGTCATCCTGCTTATATTGATTCCTTTTTGAAGGAGAATTCTTCTTATTGTGAGGAACGGTTGAGAGAGTTGGATGTGTTGATGAATGTGAATTTGTTATAACAAATAGTAAGAGTGAGGGGGAATCCCCTCACTCTTTTTGTGACTAGATGAATATCTCAATCGTATTTGATTCCTCGTGAAGCATTTTTTCCATTTCCTGCTGTTTCACTTTAACCCCGCCTTGACGATAACGGTTGGTCAATGGTTCACCTTGTACCTCCTGCCCGTTCACCACGACCCGTTTTGAATCAGGCTGCCCAAGGTGATAGACAAACGTGACAGGCCGGTTCATCATCTGAAAGTCCATCTTCAATCCGTCGAGGTTGTCCGGAAGTACCGGGTCGATGATCAGATTTTCCCCTTCCTGACGAATGCCCAGGCAGTTTGAAATCAATTGATTCATATAGATTCCCGGTCCGCTGGAGTAAATTCTCCATCCGCCTTTCACGGGCACGCTTCCGTCACGCAGTTCGTTGAAACGTTCCTGTGCTTCGTAGCGGGTATTGAATTTGCCGTCGGAGCTGCTGAAATAGGCATTGCTTTGTCTTCTTTCGGCGTTTGGCACGACGTCTTTTAGACCAATCGGATTGATGATTTGCAGCCCGTTCCAAACTTCATCGGTTTTCCCCAGCTTTGCCATCGCTTCCACATACCGAATGTGAGCATGGACGTATTGAAGTCCGATTTCACGACCGAAATTCGAAGCCTGTTCGGCCCGTTTGAAATGGGTGCTTACACCGCCTTCGTATTTGGCCGGGCGGTTCATCAAGCGCACGCCGTCTGGACAGTACAGATGCTCCTTCACCAACTGATAATGAGAGTCAGCTTGTTCCGGTGTGAATAACTCGGAAATGATGCTTCGGTTCATTGGCAGCAGACGGTAATGAATACCGGTCTTTGTATCGCTAGGATGAACCATGAACTCTGGGTTCCCCGGCTCTTCCATATATACAAATCCAGGAATGACGTCATCCTTCAGGATATACGTATTGAAATCCTCCTGTATTCCCCGTGCCAATGCACTGATTTCCTGTGCTTCCTGATCGAATGCTCCCTCAAGGACCGTTCCCAGCTTCACAAGCACCTGATACGTAAGGGCGACGGTCCAGCTGCTTGCCATGTATTTCTTCAACTGAGCGTTGGCAGGCTGCAGGGTGTCATCCCAGTCTCCATCCCCATAAGAAGAGAGGAAGGTGTCATGGAGGAAGTTCTCCTTGATGTAGGAGATTTCTTTTTGAATATGATGAAGCAACGTTTCCTTTTCCTCTGTAAAACCAAATCCATCCCGTTCTGTGTAAGGGATTTTCTCATGCAGAATGTCATGATCGTTCGTCGCCGCGATGTAGTCGCCCACGACTTTCAACGGCCAGACGATGATATCCCCGTGACTATCATCCTGTTGGAACTTGTAGTACCGGTCAAACATGAACCATTGCGGCCAATTCCCGTCATCTTCATATTGATGGGAGTAGACGGTTTTGATGATTTCTTTAACAGATTGATAGTTTTGGGTGGCCATGAAGTATTCTGTCGGCCCCTGACATACATCACGGGTTCCCCATGCTGCACCGCCGTATTGCTCCAGTCCGTGTGGAACCGAATAATGGACGAGCATATTATGGGTATACCACCAGGCAAGGGCATTCACTTTTTTCAATTCCGTGGGTACATTCTCTCCTAAAGAGAGTTTGAATCCGTTCATAACCTGGTGGTAGTAGGCACGATATGTTTCGATTTCTTCTGATAAGTCCCGTTCCTTCATCGGTTGTTCTTCCCCATGAATCGAACCTTGTATCGTCATCTTCCATTCAGCCGTTTCACTTACATCCATCACGATCAGGGAAGCAGAATCTTTTTCAACATGGTGAGCGATTCTTTCTTCGTTCCCTGTTGCAATGGAGGCTCCATCGACTTGGATTCGATACGTCAATTTCGGGAAAACCTTGCTGCTCTCAGACTGACGATCAGCCGTAATGATTAACCTATTGTCCTCTTGCTCTACGTGGTACCCGACTTCATATTCATTGTTGTTCATTGACACTTGATTCGTCACGAGGTAGCGGTAGTGCTTTTGGTTTTTTGACTCAACATGAAGGCGCACTTCAGGTGAATCGACGACTGTGTAATTCGTGATGATCAGCGTATCATCGGCTGTTTTGTAGTACCATCGGGCGTAGTTGAAGCCGATCTCAAACATTGAAGGCATGGTCAGTAAACGGTACTCACCATCCATTTCAACGTAAATCCGCTGACCGGACGTTTTCATGACGTTCAAATGATTTCGTTGATTGGTCAGCATTTTATTGAAAGACGTGTTGCCGACCACGAGCTGTGAATTGAATAACCCATACATGAATGAAGTCGTCGTGATGGTATCTTCTTTCAGTTGATGATTGTTCCCTGACATCAGGATATGTCCATGGGGTCTTTCAGTCATCAGTTCCTTTTCTTTCAATACGACATGTTCATGGGTATCGGTGAAGAAGGAAAGAAGGGAGTCTCCCTCGCGTTCTTCATTATGTTTGGTTGGAAAATAAGTGCCGATCTCTTCCTCCGTCATCGATAGGGAAGGAAGGGGCTGTCCGATTTCCGGAAGGATCCGTACAGTCTCTTTTGATTCTTGAAAATCCGATTGGCAGTGCACTGCTTCTTCCCAGGCAGCTTGTATTTCTTCCTGGGATTCCAGTGAAGTGATGGCCGTTTCGTGATTTTCTTTGAATACCCCGTAGAAAACAAAGCGCTGTGTCCCGTTAAGTTGCACTTTTTCTGATTGTAGTGCGGAATAAGCGAATTCGTATTGGTAGACTTCGTTTGCCAGGGAGTCCTTTTTTAAGCCTTCGGGTACATTGGTGTCTTTATAGGCTAATCCGAAAAACTGAAATCCATCGGTCGAGTAGCCGATTGTCTTGTTGAGGGAGCCCTGTTGGATGTACGGGAATCCGCTTGATTGCGGCTGATTTTGCCTGGAACAAAGAACGTATCCGTACTCTTCATCCTGGAACACTTTGTGATCGATGTATTGTGACATATAGGCTTCGTTGGAACGGACGGCTCCCGAATCTGCAAGGCCGAGGTCCTGTCCGTAAATGACGTCCACTTCAGCATTCGTCCCATCAAGCGTCACATCCCAGAACCATATGCCTTTTTCTGTTAAGGTAAATGTGACTTCGTATGAAAGATGTTCGAATGTTCCCGTCCATCTGACTTGTGATTCAGAGAATTGAACGGTGCTTGATGATTTCACTCCAATAAGAGGGATAAAGTTGATCCCGGAAGGCTTGTGAACCCGCAAATACAGATTATTGAGTGAGCCGTCGATGGGATTCGTCACTAACTGATTGATCATATTCTGTTTATGTGTGACGGCGAAAAGATCACCGCTTTTTAAAAATTCGAATACAAGCTCTCCTGATGTTAACTGAACATATGATTGCATCGTTTTCCCCTCGATTCTTTTATTTTTCCAACCTAAACGTTTGTTCCATGGTGTCTTGGCTGTTTCTTCCTATAAATACTGTAAACGTCCCTGGATCGCTTTTATATTGAAGGTCTGAATGGTGATACCTTAATTGATTCTCTGATAACGTAAACGTGATGTCTGCCGTTTCGCCCGCATCTAAGCTGATTTTCTGGAAATCCTTCAATTCCTTTACTGGGCGGATCACTTCGCCGCTGTGATCGTGGATATAGAGCTGTACGACTTCTTCGCCTGCCACCGGACCGTCATTTGTAACAGTAATCGATATGTCCAACGTCTGCTCTTCAGTCATCGTTGCACTGGACAGCTTCAAGTCAGAATACGTAAAGGTCGTGTAGCTCAAGCCGAATCCGAATGGAAGCAGGGGTTCGTTCGGGATGTCCAGATATTGTGAGACATATCGTTCCTGTGCATCGGGTGCCCCTTGAGGTCTCCCTGTATTGAAATGGTTGTAATAAACGGGAACCTGACCGACGTGATAAGGGAAGGACATGGTTAACCGGCCGGACGGGTTTACGTCTCCATAAAGTAAATCGGCAACGGCATTTCCGCCCTCAGTGCCTGGATACCACGCTTCAAGTACTGCGTCGGTTTGGTCCAAAACTCCGTGCAAGTCGAGTGGGCGTCCATTAAACAGGACAGCCACCATCGGCTTATTCAATGATTGCAAATAGTTGATGAGCTGTAATTGAGCAGAAGGGAGCTGTATATTCGCTCTGCACCCGGCTTCACCGCTCATGTCGGAGTCTTCACCCAGTGCCAGGAGAATGACATCCGCGTCGCTGGCAGCCTTTAGTGCTTCTTCTGTTTGAGCATCTGTGATACTTTCAATGTCACAGCCTTTGGCGACGGTCAAACGGCTGGTTTTTGAAAGAATTCCTTCCTTCATTGTGACGGCTTCATCCCTAGATCCCAGCCACGACCAAGGTCCCAAAATGTCTCCGCTTTCGGCGAAAGGACCGATCAGCGCTACTTTTTTTTCCTTTTTTAAGGGAAGGATGGATTCGTTTTTCAATAATACGGAGGATTTCGTGGCCAGTTCACGTGCGGCCTTACGGTGTGCCGCGCTCATGATCACTTCAGGTTCAAGCTCCACGTTCGCACCCCGATACGGATTTTCAAACAAGCCCAGCTTTTCTTTTAACTGTAGGATTCGCAATACGGCTTCATCAATGATAGATTCATCCACCATTTTTTCCTCTACAAGCTCTTTTAAATGGTTCACATAGCCAGTGGTCATCATTTCAATATCCACACCAGCACTGATCGCTTTATACGCTGCTTCTTTTTCGTTCTCTGCCACGCCATGGGGAATCATTTCCTTCACAGCTCCCCAATCGGAAATGAGGACGCCATCAAATTCCATTTCTTCCCGCAGCAGCTGTCTCATCAACCGTTTATTCCCTGTAGCCGGAATACCGAAAACGGTGTTGAAAGCGGTCATGACCATTTCGCAGCCTTCTTCGAGGGCGGCTTGATAGGCTGGAAGGTAATTCTCGCGAAGCTCTCTTTCAGACATGTCGACGGTATTATAATCACGTCCGCCTTCTGCTGCCCCGTAAGCGGCAAAGTGCTTCACGCATGCTGCCACCCGTTCCACATCCGTCGTCAATTCTTCCCCTTGAAAGCCACGGACGAACGCACGAGCAAATTCGCTATTCAGATAAGGGTCTTCACCTGTCGATTCCATCACTCTTCCCCAGCGGGGGTCACGGACAAGATCGACCATCGGAGCGAACGTGACATGAACGCCGGAAACGGAAGCTTCCCTTGCTGCAATCTCTGCGCTTTTCTCCGTCAGTTCGAGATCCCATGAACAGCCAATCGCCAGTGGGACCGGGAAGATGGTTTTAAAACCGTGAACGATATCGGACATGAATAGGAGAGGGATGCCCAATCGGTTTTCTTCCATGTGAGTGCGTTGAATATTGATGATTTCCTGTGCTCCGGATGCCCCGAGGACAGACCCGCTGTTTTGGATGGTATCATCGGTGACTCCCATTTCAGCCATCGGTCCGGTGATTTGACCCTGCTCTTTCGCCCCTTTGAAAAAAGGTGTGGCCAACTGCATGAGCTGAGCGATTTTTTCGTCCAATGTCATTTGATTCAATAATGATAGCAGCTTATTCTCCCTCATTGATAGAGCCTCCATAGTTCAAATTTATCAGCATTAGTGAAACGTTTCGATTAACAATTGAGTTGAATTATAAGCGGGTTTCACATGATAGTCAACCCGTCTATTGACATCCAATAACTACCTTTCACCTTCGCATATCAGTGTTTTAGTACTGATATAGAGGATTGGTGTAGGCTTAATTCATTTTCAATTCAGTAATTTCTAAAAAAGAGTTGAAAGCGGATACACGTTTGATTATAATATAGTCATCGAAACGTTTCAATGACTTGGATGACTTTTCATGATAGGATGAACCCTTCTAATCTATGAAGTCTCATTCAATGACGCTTTACCATTTTTACTAGTTTCAAAACCAATGGAAATGGAGATGGGGAAAAATGAGAAAGAAAATGTGGTCTTTACTGCTAATCGGTATTCTCGCTTTATCTACGATTCTTACAGCTTGCGGAGGCAACGGTGGATCGAAGGATGGAAAGAAAGAAATCACCGTTTGGGCGATGGGTGAGGAAGGTAAGAAGTTAAAGGAGATGGCTACAAAGTTTGAAGAAGAAAACAAAGACATCTCAGTGAAAATCCAAGCAATTCCTTGGGGGAATGCACATGATAAATTGCTTACGGCAGTCGCTTCCGGAAATGGCCCGGATGTCCTTCAATTAGGAACGACTTGGGTTCCGGAATTTGCAGATGCAGGGGCGCTGCTCGACTTGACTCCTTACTTGGAAGACTACCCTGAATTCAAACCTGAAAATTACTTCGAAGGGTCTGTCACTTCTATGAAGTATGATGATAAAGTCATCGGGGTCCCTTGGTACATCGATACACGCGTATTATACTATCGTACAGATTTATTGAAGGAAGTCGGATACGACAAGGCTCCTGCTACATGGGATGAACTGAAGGATGCCGCAGGAAAGCTGAATGCTCGTGGTGACGATGTATATGGTCTGGATATCGACCGTAATGACCAGATCACTCCATTCATCTTTGCATGGCAAAATGGTTACGAATTCGAAGGGAAGGACAAAATGAACTTTGATTCTCCTGAATTCAAAGAAGCAATACAGTATTACACGGACTACTTTAAAGAAGGAATCAGTCCTACGACAGAAGGAATCGATATCGTACAAGCATTTAAAGACGGCATGAAGCCAATGTTCTTCAGTGGTCCTTGGATGATCAACATCATCAACGATCAAGCACCTGACTTAAAGGATAAATGGGCAGTAGCCGTGATGCCTAAGAAAGAAACGAACACATCCAGCATGGGTGGATCCAATTTATCTGTCTTCCATAATTCTGAGAATGTGGACGAGTCGCTGAAATTCATTTCGTATATGAATAAAGTGGACACGCAAATGGAATGGCTGGACGTATCAAATACGCTTCCTTCACGTGTTGATGCATGGGAAGAGCCTAAGTTGAAAGAAGATCCGATGCTGTCTGTTTTCGGACAACAATTAGAAGATACGAAAGCATCACCGCAAATCAAAGAATTTGAAGTGATTGCACAGGAGTTCCTTTCTACCATTGAAAAGATTACGGTCGGTGGGGCCGATGTGGACAAAGAGCTTGAGAACTTCAACAAGAAAGCAAATGAAATCGTAGAATAGTAAGCAAGACCAATAAACAAAATGGACGCTGTCATAAACATAAAATGGAGTTACAGGTGTGCTGCCTGAACTCCATTTTTAGAATCATTGTGCGTACGTTTAGATAGGTGGGATATCATGAGCAATGGATGGAAAAACAGCATTAACAAAAATAAGCATCCCTATGTGTTTATTGCTCCTGCAGTGATCATATTGACCGTTTTCAGCATTGTGCCCATTATTGTCGCTTTTTTGATCAGTTTCACAGACCTTGATTTAAAAGGGCTCGCCGACTGGTCGAATGTCAGCTTCATCGGTATGGACAACTACTCGGCATTACTCACAGACGAATTGTTTCACAAATCGATATTCAACACCCTGTTCTATGTCATCATAGGTGTGCCTCTAGTTATCATATTCTCACTAGGCATCGCCTTGCTGCTGAATTACGGGACAAGTAAGTTGTTTACTGTATTCCGCGGTGTGTACTACATGCCGTCGATTACGAATATCATCGCCGTAGCGGTCATCTGGGGGTTCCTGTACAACACGGAATACGGATTGTTTAACTATATTTTATCACTGCTGGATGTCGATAAGATTCCTTGGTTAGGAGAGCCAACGATCGCCAAGCTATCGTTGATTGTGTTAGCCGTATGGAAAGGGATCGGGATCAATATGATCATCTTTCTCGCTGCCCTGCAGGGAATTCCGAAGTCGTACTACGAAGCGGCGGAAATGGATGGAGCGAACCGTTGGCAGGTATTGTGGAATGTCACGATCCCGTTACTCCGCTATGCCACTTTCTTCGTCACGGTCACCACGTTGATCGGATGGCTGCAGTTCTTCGAGGAGCCATTTGTCATGACGAATGGCGGTCCCCTTGACGGAACAATCTCAATGGCCTTATTCATCTATCAAAAAGGGTTCCAGTTCAGTGAATTCGGCTATGCGGCAGCAGGATCATTCATCCTGTTCATCATCATCATTATCATCACGCTTCTTCAATTTAAGATGAGAAAATCTGATACAGAATATTAAGAACGAAACTATACAGTATCGGGGCTGAATATATGAAAACCAAAACAACGAAAACAAAGGTGGAAAAGCTCTTTATCATCCTGTTGCTTGCTCTAGGAGGAATCATTGTTTCCGTTCCTTTTATATGGATGATCTCAAGCTCATTCAAGCCTGAAAGTGAAGTGCTACAAATACCGCCAAGCCTGATTCCGGAAAATCCGACGCTCGAAAATTACGTAAATTTATTTGAAAGCATGAATTTCGGTGTGTATTTACGAAATACGTTGATCATCGTGTTATTCTCTTTTGTCGGCTTATTCTTTAATGCCATGGCCGGGTATGGGTTTGCAAAGTATCAGTTTAAAGGCAGGGAGAAAATCTTCTATATCGTGCTGGCCACGATGATGATCCCTGCACAGGTTACCATGATCCCGGTTTATTTGATCCTGAATGAAATGGGACTGACGAATACGATGACGGGAATCGTGCTGCCTGGTCTCGCCGCAGCCTTCAGTATTTTCTTATTCAGGCAGTTCATGACGACAATTCCAACTGACTTGATCGAAGCGGCAAGGCTTGACGGAGCAGGGGAGTTCTATATTTTCTTCCGATTGATCGTTCCGATTGCGAAGCCGATCTTCGCAGTACAGGGAATCCTGACGTTTATCGGGGCATGGAACAGCTTCCTATGGCCGCTGATCATCGCCAACGATGAAAGTCTCTACACATTATCTGTCGGACTTTCATTGCTGCAAGGGCAATACGCCAATAATTTCGGCCTGCAGATGGCGGGAGCAGCCTTCATGGTGGTCCCGATCATCATCATCTTCTCCTTCTTCCAGAAATATATCGTGGAAGGGTTTACGATGTCGGGTATTAAGTGAGTGACGTGTACCAGGTACAAAGTGTGATCAATGTACCTGGTACATTTCTTTTATCTTCAGTGGTAAAAACCAAGAACCTCTAATTCTTTACCTAACCAGTATTTTTAGAGTAGTGAGCGGAATTTTCTTTGCATGGAGCTAGGTGTTGACCGAGCATTCAGTGCCTCGATTTACCTGTTTTTCTGTATACAAACCAGCTACATCTTACTACCAAAGGATATTTGCTCCACAGATCTTCATAGTTCCTTTTAATAGGAACTATTTTAGCAAGTGTTTAAGGAATCTATACTAAAAGATTGAAGCGGAAGGTGCTCGACTCCTGCGGGAAACGCGGGAAAGTTGAGACCCCACAGGGCTTTAGCCCGAGTAGGCTCAACTCACGCCCCGCGGAAAGCGAGCACCTGGAGCGGAAATCAACACTATATTATTGAGGTGAAACGATGGAAAAAGCATGGTGGCAGCAGTCCACAATATATCAAATATACCCAAGAAGCTTCAATGATACGAACGGAGACGGTATCGGAGATCTTCAAGGCATCATCGAAAAGCTCGATTACCTCCAGCTTCTCGGGATCGATATTATCTGGTTAAGCCCGGTCTATCAATCCCCGAACGATGATAACGGCTATGATATCAGCAATTATTATGACATCATGGATGATTTCGGTACGATGGAAGACATGGAAAGATTGATTGAGGAAGCGAAGAAACGGGACATCCACATCATGATGGATCTCGTCATCAACCATACTTCTGATGAGCACCCATGGTTCATGGAGTCCAGGAAATCCAAGGACAATCCTTACCGGGATTACTATATTTGGAGGGACAGTCAGGACGGTCCCCCAAGTGACATCCAATCCGTTTTCAGCGGACCTGCCTGGGAAAGGGATGAACAATCAGGCGAATATTACTTTCATCTTTTCAGTAAAAAACAGCCGGACCTCAACCTCCATAACCCGGAAGTCCGTGAGCATTTGTACAACATGATGAACTTCTGGCTCAGTAAAGGAGTCAGCGGGTTCCGCATGGATGTGATCGATCTGATCGGGAAGGCAATAGATGAGAAAGTACTTACCGACGGGCCGAAGCTTCATGAGTATTTACGGGAAATGAACGAACGGGTCCTCTCTCAATATCCAACGGTCACGGTGGGAGAGACCCCTTCCGCTACGCCGGAAACCGCTCAGCTTTACACAGGGAAAGGACGGAATGAACTCGACATGGTGTTCACCTTTCAGCATATGTCCCTGGACGAAAGAGCCGGCGAAGGGAAATGGGCATTAAAGGAACTGGATTTCGTCGAGCTGAAAAAAGTGCTGAGCACCTGGCAGACATCCCTGTTTCAGAAGGGATGGAACAGTTTATACTGGAATAATCACGACCAGCCGCGTATCGTATCGAGGTGGGGGAACGACCAAGAATACCGGATCGAATCCGCCAAAATGCTCGCAACCGTCCTTCATATGATGCAGGGGACTCCTTTCATC
Organism: Rossellomorea aquimaris; assembly: GCF_020172085.1. Lineage (GTDB taxonomy): Bacteria > Bacillota > Bacilli > Bacillales > Bacillaceae_B > Rossellomorea > Rossellomorea aquimaris_E. The sequence continues at coordinate 308,748 of NZ_JAIVAT010000009.1, read as the reverse complement.
TATCAAGGTGAAGAAATCGGGATGACGAATATCGACTGGGACAATATCAACCGCTATCGCGACATAGAAACGATCAACTATTTTCATGAAAAAAGATCAGAGGGTGTGCCGGAGAAGGAAATCATCCAATCAATCCGTGCGAAGGGCAGAGACAATGCCAGGACCCCTTTTCAGTGGAATGATGAGGTTCATGCCGGCTTTACGAATAGTGTTCCTTGGATTGAAGTGAATGAAAACTATAAAGAAATCAATGCTCTAGAGGCAATGGAAAATCAAAACTCTATCTTTTATCATTATCAAAAACTCATCGCCCTGAGGAAACGATTGGATATCCTCATTTATGGAGAGTATGAATTATTATTGGAAGATCATCCGGAGATCATGTCCTACACGAGAAAATGGGAAGGTCAAACCCTGGTCGTCGTCGCGAATTTTTACGGAGGAACTCCTGACTTTCATTTGCCTGAAGGACTGGATGATGCTCATGGAGAAATGATCATCAGTAATTACTCCGATACGAGTGAAAAACCGTCAGGAATTGGGCGTCTTCGTCCTTATGAAGCCGTTGTGTATTTATTGAATGGTAGGGAAGAGTGAGGATAGGTAGGGTCTGGTTTGAAATATGTGGATTTTTCGACAAGAAGCTCATATATTTGTGAGACGGATCATAAAGTCTTGCAAGTGGCTCATATATCTAGAATCCGGCTCATAAAGTCTGAAAACCGGCTCATATAAGGCTCGAGATATAGGTTTAAGAGGATGCAGATCTAAAATAAGACCTCATTAGGGCCATTTTAAAAAAGTTTTGATCAAAACGGGTATGTTAAGAGGTTATTTCTATCGAATGAACCACTAAAATGCTCGTTTCAATTAACATCGTAGTGAATGTCACTTGAAAAACAACCAATTAATTGAAACGCTTTCATGTATAATGGATAGAAGAATCTAGTAAAGAAGGATGCCTTCATTTTTAGAAGCAATAGGATGTGAACTTATGGCAACCATCAAAGATGTGGCCAAGCTTTCCGGAGTCGCTGTTTCGACCGCTTCTTATGCACTGAACAACAGTAAAAAAGTGAGCGAAGAAACAAGACAAAAGGTATTAGCGGCAGCCAAACAATTGAATTACCAAAAAAACGGGCTTGCTTCCGATTTGAAAAGGACAAGTACCAATACAATCGCCTTGATATTGAGCGACCTCTCAGGTCCTTATTATTCTGAACTGATCAAGGGCGTACAGGATGTCACCTCCACGAATGGATATGATTTAATTGCGTGCAGTTCCATCGGGGGAGTGCAGTCGACGGCTGTTAAATTCCTGAAGGAAAAACGGGTCGACGGTGTTATTATCCTTGCTCATAACATAAGCGACGAGACGATCCTTGAATCAGCAAGAGAAGGCTTTCCGATCGTGGTTCTCGACCGGAGCATCAAAAGCGATCACGTCACCCAGATCGAAGTCGACAATGTGCACGGAGCCTTCGTGGCGACGGAACATTTGATTGAGAGGGGGAACCGTGATATTGCCTATATCAGCGGACCATACAACTCTCATGACAATGACCGGCGTTTCCAGGGTTTCCGGGAAGCACTGAATAAAAACGGTATCGAATATAAATCAAAGTGGAAAGTATCTGGGGGCTTCACGCGTGAAGGTGGCTATCAGGCTACCAAAATGCTGATTGCTCAGAGAGATGTCCCCGAGGCCATCTTCTACGCAAACGATGAAATGGCGATCGGCGGCTTACAGGCATTGAACGAAAAAAACATTTCGGTTCCAGGGGATATTTCTGTCATGGGTTTTGATGATATCCAACTGTCAGAATACGTGTCTCCACCATTGACGACCATGAGACAGCCGAAGTACGAAGCCGGTGCACTGGCCGTTCACCTCATCTTTCAAATGCTCATGAAGGAAGAAGTCGATTCGTATTATAAATTGACTACGGAGCTTGTTGAAAGGGAATCGGTGAAGAAACGATAAAATAAGGAACCTGGTCTTTCCTGGATGGATGGGAGAGGCCAGGTTTTTATTACTAAAAGTTTATGTTAATAAGACAACAAAGATAGCGCTTACATAAAACTCTATGAAAAATTATCTATTGACTTCCCTACCAATACCCAGTATTATCCTCAATAAGATAAAATTTTGAAAATTACATACATTCAATTATCCAGAGTGACCGAGGGATCAGGCCCTATGACGTCCGGCAACCTCCAGTATTGGAACGGTGCTAATTCCTGCAGAATGATTTCATTCTGAAAGATAAGTCGAGATAGACAAGCGATGCTTCTTTCAGTTGAAAGAGGCATTTTTTTATTGGAGAAAAAGGGGTGTGCACATTGATCGAGATCCGGAATCTAGTGAAAACATACAAAACAAAAAAGCAGACGGTGGTTGGTGTTGATAACGTCTCTGTCACCATCCAAAAGGGAGAGATCTTCGGGATCGTCGGATACAGCGGAGCCGGGAAGAGTTCTCTCATCCGCTGTCTGAATCTATTGGAAACCCCTACATCAGGGGAGATCATCATTGATGGGCAGGATTTTACGAAGCTCACGCCAAAAGGTCTTCGACTCGCCCGTCAGAAAACGAGTATGATCTTTCAGCATTTTCATCTCATTAAATCCAAAACGGTTTTTGACAATCTGGCCTTTGCTTTGAAAGCGGCACATGTTCCAAAAGCTGAGATCAAACCAAGAGTCGTTGAACTTCTCGAGATGGTCGGTCTATCCGACAAAGCGGATGCCTATCCTGCCCAGCTCAGCGGCGGACAGAAGCAGAGAGTAGGGATAGCAAGGGCCCTCGCAAACAATCCATCCGTATTACTTTGTGACGAAGCGACATCGGCTCTCGATCCGAATACGACGAAATCGATTTTAAGGCTGTTGAAGAAGATCAACAAAGAACTGGGATTGACGATCGTCCTCATCACCCACGAAATGGAAGTGGTGAAGGAAATCTGCGACCGGATGGCTGTGATGCAGGACGGGAAGATTGTGGAGGAAGGACCGGTATATGACCTGTTTGCCAATCCGAAACAGCCTTTGACGAAGCAGTTTATCGAAACGATTCTCCAATTCGAACTGCCGCCTCATCTGGTGGAATCACGAACGGGGAAGCTTATCAAAATCCAATTCAAAGGATCCATCGCTGAGGAAAGCGTAGTGTCAGAGGTGTTTCAGCGGTACAAGGTAAGGGGGAATATCCTTCATGGCAAGATTGAATATATTCAGGACGTTCCACTCGGGATCTTCATCATGGAGCTGATTGGTCCGTCGAGTGAGATCGATGCGGCGATTCACTATATCACAGCGAAGACACAAAGTCTGGAGGTGCTAGCGGATGCTGCCTGATTCATTGACTGCTATTTTACCAGAATTGAATAAAGCCTTTTTTGAAACGGTGTATATGGTGGGGATCTCACTGGCTGTAGCGATTGTGCTTGGCTTACCACTGGGGATATTGCTATTTGTGACAGATAAAGGGTTGTTTTTACAAAATAGTTTTATAAAAAAGGTGGTCGGATTCGTTGTAAATATGGTCCGTTCAGTTCCGTTCATCATATTACTAGTGGCCCTTTTACCTTTGACGAAATTTTTGACAGGGACGACGATTGGACCGACGGCCGCTTCCGTATCCCTTTCGGTAGCAGGCATTCCATTTTTTGCGAGAATGGTAGAAACGTCTTTAAGGGAAATTGATAAGGGAGTCATTGAAGCCTCGGTTTCCGTCGGGGCAAGTCCTTGGATGATCATTAAAGATGTGCTGTTACCTGAAGCACGACCGGCCGTCATACAGGCCATTACGATTACAACGATCAGTTTAGTCGCCTATTCCGCTATGGCCGGCATCGTCGGTGGAGGTGGGGTCGGGGACCTGGCTATCCGCTTCGGATATTACCGATATGACAACACGGTGATGATCACTACCGTCGTGATTCTGATTTGTTTGGTTCAACTCATCCAATATACGGGTGATGTGTTTGCTAGATTGGTTGATAAACGATAACGACTTTAGGAGGAACAACGAGTGAAAAAGTGGATACTAGTAGCAGCATTCGCACTAACAGTGAGCGTATTAGCGGCTTGTGGAGGAGAAGAGGCAAGCTCGGAAGATAAAAAAGAAGTGACGATCGGAGCGACATCCGGTCCATACAGTGATATGGTGACCAAGGCGATCAAGCCCGGTCTTGAAGAAAAAGGATACACGGTGGAAGTGAAGGAATTCAGTGATTATATCCAGCCCAATAACGCGCTGGCCCAGGGAGACCTTGATGCGAATCTGTTCCAGCATAAAATCTACATGGAGACCTTCGCGAAGGAGCATAACATGGATCTATCCGAAGTGATTGTCGTTCCGACGGCTCCGATGGGAATCTACTCTCAGAAGTTCAAGTCGATTGAAGACATCAAGGAAGGCAGTGCCATCGCAATCCCGAACGATCCGACGAACGCGGCAAGAGCGTTTCAGATTCTTGAGGATGCCAAGTTGATCACGTTAAAACCGGACACGAATCCACTGACGGTATCAGAGAAAGACATTGATGAAAATGTGAAAAACCTGCAGTTCAAGCCAATCGAAGCAGCACAGCTTCCAAGAGCCGTCGACAGTGTGGACCTGTCAGCAGTACCAGGCAACTACGCACTTGCGGCTGACATGGACTTGCTGGATGCCCTTCAGCTTGAAGATATGCCCGACCAATACCGTAACCGTGTAGTAGTGAACGCAAAAGACGTCGACTCCCAACTCGCCAAAGACATCAAAGCAGTTGTAGAAGCGGAAGAATTCGAAAAAGTCATCGACAAAGAATTCAAAGGCTTCGGCAAGCCGGAGTGGATGAAATAGAGGGACGGACCTCAAAAAGCACCCAATTTAAGTGAATAAACGTTAAAGGGACGGGCTTCCGCATGAAAATGCGGAGGTCCGTCCCTAATCTGTTATAGGCAGCACTTTTTGTGTTTTTTTCCGCTTCCACATGGACAGGGGTCGTTGCGTCCAACTTTGTCTCCGGTTTGTGCAGGTTGAGGAGCGATAAGCGGCGGCTCATTCATTGATGGGTATTCGACTTCTTCCATCACTTTTCTCCACATAGGGAGTTTTGGATGCTTGATCTCGTTCATGATGCAGTTGACGTAAAGGGATTCTTCTAGACAAAGCATGTTTTCATCATAGCCTTCATCGATGAGCGCTTCAATTTTTGGAATCGCATCTGTTGACAGCTGCTGGCATAAATAATCTGCAATCAGTGTTTTAGCGGTCACATCGTTCGTTCGGTCAAATAATCTTAACAGAGCTTGTTCTGCTTCTTTGGTTTTTATTCTGCCAAGAACATCCAGCGTGTAGAAATAGGTATTTCCAAAGAGGGCTACTTTTTCAACCTCGCGTACCACTTGGTCCGTCCCAATTTTTACAAGGGCATTGGCTACTTCCTCGAATAACGTATCACTTTCGTCTTCATCTTTGAAGAGATTAACTAACTGTGGGACCACGTTTTCTTCACGAAGTTCACCTGAAGAATAAACGATGAAGATCCCGTTAAAATCAAACCCATCAATATTCTCCACGCTATCTTGCAGTCCCGCTTGTATTTCCCAACTTTCGATCTCGTTTTTATTGATCAACTCTTTTATGATTCTTTTACCATGGTCATAAAGGGATTGATTAAATCTTTCATTATCTAAGTAAACGCTAATGTCAGCAAGATCCTTGTAGAGCTCCTCAGCCGTCAAAGAAGGAAGTTTTACAATGTCTGCTAATTGACCATCACCCACAAAGCTTTTGACTTCATTTTTGTATGCAATTAACAAATCAGTATCAGCATTTAGCAGTAATTGAATATAAAAAAACCGATCGTCGTCCTCATTGCCAAGACTCTTTAATCGATTAATGACCTCCATGACCCCTTCCTCATTTAGTGGCAGGTACATCAGGTTTGGGAGCACAGAAGAAGGATACTCCGAAACTAGACCGCGGTCAACGGCCCTTAACCCGGTCAATAATGTCTTCCCACAAGGTAAATACGTATCCTCCAACATCTCAATCGCATACCTCTGCACAAACGGATTCTCACTCAAAAAATAAAGCTCGACTCTCTCAACAAAACGGTTCATCCAACCATCCTTTATCATAGTATTTCCTTCAGTGTAATGGGTGGGAGGGGAAAAGGAAAGAGGGACGGACCTCTGTTATGTCAACTCCAGGAGTGTTATTTGTGATAAGAACAGGATTCCCTGAAAAAATCGTGAGGTCCGTCCCTCAAAAAGTACTGGGCTCAAAAAACTTTTCCACTGAAAGAGGGATTTCCAAATTGGTTAGCGAATGTATATATTAACGGTATTATTAAGGAACTTTTCCTTAAATAATCAATCGACGGAAAAAGGAGATTTTTCATGGAATTAAAGCAGCTTGTCCAATCAGTAGAGAATGAAGTCATTGATATGCGCAGACATCTTCACCAGTATCCGGAGGTGAGTGGGGAAGAGTATGAAACATCTAAAACGATTCAGAAGAAATTGTCCGAAGCAGGCATCCCATTTAAAACCGGTTATGCAAAGACAGGTGTCCTCGGTATCATACAAGGTGAAAAGCCAGGCGGAACGATCGCCCTTAGAGCCGATATTGATGCCCTTCCCATCCAGGAAGAAAACGATCTTCCCTACAAATCCACCATCCAGAATAAGATGCATGCCTGCGGCCACGACGCCCATACGTCTATGCTCATCGGAACAGGGAAAGTGCTCCATCAATTGAAGTCGGAAATAGCGGGTACCATCCTCCTTGTCTTTCAACCTGCAGAGGAAAATGCACCTGTCGGGGGATCGCAGCAGATGATGGACGATGGGGTGTTTGATGAATATACACCTGACGTCATTTTCGGACAGCATGTGTGGCCGGATCTGCCTGTCGGGGAAGTTGGGGTTGTACACAACGAGATCATGGGTGCGTCAGACCGCTTTAAGATTACGGTCAAGGGTTCCGGTGGACATGCGAGCATGCCCCATCAGTCTAATGACGCCATCATCATCGCGAATAACCTCATCACCCAGCTTCAAACGATCGTAAGCAGGAACACCGATCCCATTGATTCCGCGGTCCTTACTATTGGGAAAATTGAGGGAGGCTATCGATACAATGTCATCGCGGATGAAGTGAACCTTGAAGGAACGATTCGTACGTTTAAACCGGAAGTGAAAGAGATGGTGAAGAACCGTTTCTATTCCATTGTAGAAGGGATAGGGAAGAGTTTTGATGCCCAGATGACCATTGAATACTTGGACGGCTATCCGGCGACGATCAATTCACCTCAATGGGCAGATGAAGTACGGAATGCTGCCCGGAAGGTTCTTGGGGAAGACGCGACCCCAACCGTATCGCCATCTCTTGGAGGGGAAGATTTTTCCCGTTTCCTTCAGAAATATCCCGGAGCCTTCTACTGGTTGGGAACGTCTGTGAAGGATTCAGAACCTCAATATCCCCTTCATGATCCCCGGTTTAAGTTGGATGAACGTGCTCTAAGTAAAGGCGTAGAAGTGATGTCCAAGTTGGCACTTGATACATTAAAGAACCTTAATAAAGAGGAGACTCGCAAATGACTCCACTCGAACAGTTTATTAAAGCACTAAAGCCGACTCTCACTACTTTCAGGCGTACTTTTCATCAAAACCCTGAACTCGGATTTACTGAGTATGTGACCACCTATCTTATTGGCAAGGAACTGGTCGATCTCGGTTTCAAGGTTCATCTTGGACAAGATGCTTTGGAATCTGAAGTCCGGATGGGGGTTCCCGTTGAAGACTATTTATCTCTTCAAGAAGAACGTGCCCTGAAAGAAGGGGTGGAGAAGAGCTGGTTGAATCAAATGAAAGGTGGACACACAGGTCTGGCAGCCACTTTAGACACAGGGAAGCCCGGGCCGCATATGGCGTTTCGTTTTGACATTGATGCCTTGCCTATCAATGAGTCGCAAAACCCAGAGCACTTTCCTACAAGTGAGAAATTCAACTCACGCAACCAAGACGTCATGCATGCCTGCGGACATGACGGCCACGCTACCATCGGGATCGGTGTGGCAAGCTTCTTATCAGCATATAAAGAGGAACTTGAAGGCAGGTTCACGATCCTTTTTCAACCGGCTGAGGAAGGTGGCAGGGGATCGAAGGCCATGGTGGAAAAAGGTTGGCTTAAGGATGTCGATTACTTTGCAAGCGGTCATATCGGAATCCGGGACACAAAGGTCGGAAGGGTCTATGCTACGACTCATTCTTTCCTCGCGTCTTCCAAAATCAACGTCACGTATAAAGGGAAATCCGCACACGCAGGCCTCGAGCCCGAGAAAGGGAAGAATGCTCTCCTCGCTGCGGCTGCTGCCAGCCTGCACCTCTATACTATTCCACGTCATTCGGATGGGGCGACCAGAATCAATGTTGGAAAGCTTCAAGCAGGAACAGGACGAAACATCATTGCGGATGAAGCGCATCTCGAAGTGGAAACAAGGGGAGAAACGACCAAAATCAATCAGTATATGCTAAAAGAGGCCCACCGAATTCTCCAGGCATCAGGAGATCTCTATGGTGTGGAAACGGAAATTAATCTGGTAGGGGAAACAGTGGAAGCGCAGTGCGACGAAGAATGGATTCGGTGGTTAAAAGAAGTAAAGGAAGAAAGCCCCTATCTATCAGAAGTTCTTAACGACTTCCCGTTAAAGGCATCTGAGGATGTAACCTATATGATCAATGAAGTGCAAAGGCAGGGCGGAAGCGCAACGTTCATGGTCTTTGGCACACCATTGAAAAACGGACATCACCATCACGAATTCGATTTTGAAGAAAATGTCCTGCAGGTCGCTGTAGATGCCTTTGCCCGCTTGATTTTTAAAAGATCACAACAAACTGAGGAGGCTATAAATTGAAGGGATGGTTGGATACAACGTTAAAAGCATTAAACCTGGTCGATACCATGGACCAGCCCGATGGATTTACGAGATTAGGATATTCAAAGGAAGAGCTGGCTTCAATGGATGTCTTTCGTGAAGTGGCAGAAAATCTGGGATTATCTGTGCGCAAAGACGATGCAGGAAACCTTTTTGCCAGATGGGAAGGAGTAAATCCACAAGCCGTTCTGACAGGGTCTCATCTCGATACGGTCGAAAATGGAGGCGGTTATGACGGTGCAGCCGGTGTCCTCTGTGGTCTTGGTGCCGTAAAAGTACTGAAGGACCGGGGATTCAAACCTCACCACTCCATAGAAGTAGTCTGCTTTGCCTCTGAGGAATCAGCTCGTTTCGGTGTTTCGACCATTGGGAGTAAGAGTGTGGCAGGAATCCTCGATAAATCGGTAGAAAACGTTAAAGACCGGCACGGGACAAGTATTAAGGACGCTGTGGAATCTACAGGCTTAGACTGGTCGTCCATAGAAAAAGCGGAACGACCCCTAGATGAAATCCTTTCTTTCATTGAAATCCATATCGAACAAGGAACTCAAATTGAAGATCATGGGGCTCAGTTCGGAATCGTCCGTGGCGTGGCCTGCCCGATCCGGTTGAAAGTGAAAGTAGAAGGCATGGCCGGGCATACAGGTACGACTCCGATGGGAAAAAGAAACGATGCCCTTGTGGCCCTTGCCCCACTCATTACATTCGTTTCCGAAGAGGCTGAAAAACTGTCCAATCGATCCTCGAAACCCCTCGTGGCAACCGTCAGCACTCTAGACGTAAAACCGAACGTCATGAATGTCATCCCCGGTTACGCAGAAGCGGGAATCGATATCCGCTCCGTCGACGATCACTTGAAACGAGAAATGGCAGATCACATCATTGAAAAATGCCGAAGCGTCGAGAAAGCATTTAATGTTACAATCAAAGTAGAAACTCTTGTAGATAATCCTTCTGTTCTTTTAGATGAAGAGCTGACCTCCAGGGCGAAGTTTGCCGGAGAAAATCTCGGTTACAAAACCTTGGTAATGGACAGCGGAGCGGGACATGATGTCATGAACATGGCGGCAAAATGGCCGTCTGCATTAGTGTTCATCTCTTGTGAAAAAGGGATCAGCCACCATCCGAAGGAGCATAGCACGCCCGAAGACTTACATGCAGGAGTCGAGATTCTAGCTGAAGTATTACAGCAAGAAGCAGGTGAATAATCATTGTTAGTGAAAATTGGTGTCATCGGTCCTGATGATTCGATCAAACGGATAACTCATGTAGCAACGTATTTTGAAAGTATTGAACTTGTGAACTTTCCCTACGATCAAGTGGATGAAATCGAGCACATCTTAGAGAGTAACCGAGGTCTTGTTGATCAATGGTTCTTCTCAGGGCAGTCTCCTTTTTACTATGCTCTTGAAAAAGGTTGGATCTCGGAAAAGGAAGGGAGCTATCCTCCCCTACACGGATCAAGCTTCTTCGGGGCATTATTAGAGGCGCAGCTGAAAGAACAACGTCTACTACATAAAATCAGTATTGATACGATTTCAAAAGAGGAAATTGAAACGGCTTTGGCGTTTCATTCCTTTGATCAGCTCCATATCGCAAGCTATCCGTATGAAGGATATCGCAGTGCCGCTGAACTTATCGACCATCACCGTACCCTTTACGAAAAAGGTGAAATTGAAACCGCCATTACATGTATCCAAAGTGTGCAAAAGAGCCTGACCGAAATGGGCATCCCATGCTACCGTGTCGTGCCGACGAATTTATCCATCCGGATGATCCTACAATATTTACTAGAAAGGGCCCAGTCCAGAAAGTATCAGAAATCACAGATTGCCATCGTCGGGATCGAAGTGATCTACTCCACGCAAACACTGGACGAGTCCCATTTTTCGTATAAAATGAAGCATCAGGAGCTGGATTTGAAACGGAACCTCCTAGATATCGCCCAAAAAATCAACGGATCCATGGTTCAGCTTGGAGATGGATTATTCTTTGTATATACCACGCGTGGGGAACTGGACCTTCATGAAAAGGAATCGATTTTCTCCACCCTGACTCAGGAGGTGAAGGTTCATACAGATTTGGATATCCGGGTGGGATTAGGATTCGGAGTCACCGTGTTGGAAGCAGAGCACCATGTCCGTCTTGCGTTTCAGCATGCGAGAAAGCACGAATCGTCCATCGTCGTCAGTGTCAATGAAGATAAGACGGTGACGGAAATCCTTCCATCCACAACATCCATTACCTACTCACTGAACAACCTGGGGGATGAATGGAAGAAAGCCTTCAAGGACGCAACGGTCAGTTCGGCCATCGTTTCCAAAATACTATCCCTTTCGCGTCACTATGATAAAGAGGAGATAACCTCCCAGGACCTTTCCCGCTGGCTAAAAAGCACAGAGCGGAACGGCCGGAGGATCCTGACTGAAATGGAACGGATCGGTATTGTGAAAATCAGCGGTGAAGAACAAAGCGGGGGCAGGGGAAGACCTAGAAAATTATATCGTTTTCAACTGTAAGGAAAGGTCTCATTCTAATTTAGAATGAGACCTTTTTTTGTAAAGAAAACCTACCGTAATCCGTAAATTAAAAATTTTCTAATAAATTTTCGATTTTTAAAAGGAATTGAGCGTTTTGTATCGAAATACTTATTAACGGAAGTAAAAAGGAATTATTCCTTAAAACATTATATGAAGGAGTGACCTCATGACAAATCCTAATGTAGAAACGAATCCACCCCAAAAGGAGAAAGGATTTCTTCGCTTTCTGGGTGGCATTGAGAAGGTAGGGAATAAACTTCCCGACCCATTTATGTTATTTGTGTATTTATCTGTTTTTATTGTCCTTTTTTCATGGTTTATTTCCAGCTTGGGTGTTACAGTCGTTCATCCGAAAAATGGGGAAGTACTTCCCATCAAGAGTCTTGTTTCAGGTGAGGGGCTTCAATATATCCTAACCTCCATGCTTGATAACTTTACCGGCTTCGCGCCACTCGGCCTGGTGCTTGCGATGATGCTCGGTATTGGGCTCGCGGAAAAAGTAGGGTTGCTTGAAACGGCGATCAAGAAAACGGTATTAAATGCTCCAAGAGGATTGATTACGTACGCGGTCATTATGGTCGGGATCATGGGGAATCTGGCATCAGATGCTGCGTTTGTCATCATCCCGCCACTCGCCGCTATGATTTTCTATACAGTAGGCAGACATCCGTTAGCAGGTCTTGCCGCAGGCTTCTCCGGAGTAGGGGCAGGATTTACGGCAAACTTCATCATCACGGGTACCGATGCCCTGCTTGCCGGAATCTCAACAGAAGCGGCTAAAGCATTCGATGTAGGGGTTACACCTGTGGACAACTGGTACTTCATGATCACCTCCGTCGTATTCCTGACGGTCGTCGGGGCATTTGTGACGGAAAAGATCGTGGAGCCACGACTTGGAACGTATAAAGGAAAAGTCGATAAAGTGCTGGAAGAAGAGAGTCCTTTAGAAGGAAAAGCGTTACGGAATGCAACGTTAGCAGGATTGGCATTTGTGCTGCTTCTGGTCGTGTCCATTGTATGGCCAAACTCACCGATGCGAAATGAAGATGGCGGCCTCATACCGTCCACCTTCCTATCAGGCATCATCCCTATCACTCTATTATTCTTCATCATTATCGGTGTCGCATATGGAGTGACAGTAAAGAAGATCCAATCAACAAGAGATGTACCGAAATACATGACGGAAGCCATGAAGGACATGGGCGGTTATATCGTTCTGATTTTCGCGGCAGCTCAATTCATCGCTTATTTCGACTGGACCAATCTCGGAACATGGGTAGCGGTCAGCGGGGCGAACTTCCTAGAATCAATCAATATGACAGGGCTCGCAGGCATCATCGGGTTTGTCCTGTTAACAGCACTATTGAACCTGCTGATCTTCAGTGGATCGGCACAATGGGCACTGGAGGCGCCGATTTTCATCCCGATGTTTGCAACTCTAGGATATAATCCGGCGTTCGTTCAAGCCGCTTACCGGATCGCAGATTCATCCACCAACATCATCACACCGATGAATCCGTACATCATCGTCATCCTCGCCTTCATGCGGGAATACGATAAGAAAGCCGGTCTCGGAACGTTGATTTCGCTTATGCTTCCTTATACGATTGCTTTCTTGTCGGTCTGGATCGTATTGCTATTGGCGTTTGCTTTGTTAGGAATACCGTTTGGACCTGGTGTAGGGGTTTATATGTAGGACCCCAGTCACTACTATTTTGCTAGAAAAAAATACTTTGCCCATTGGTGGATCACATAAGTGGCTCCCCAATGGGCTTTTTTCATTTTCCCTCGTCCTAATCTACTTATTATAAATGAAAGCGTTCACAAAAAATGCGCTAATTTACCCTATTTTTACACTATTATGACAAATCCTGTTGTATACTGGTAGATGGTGGCGAATTTACTACTTTATTAATCTATGAACAGGGGGAAGAATATGAACGGAAAAACAATGAAGCGTCAGTTGTTAAGTGTAACAGTTGCTTCCAGTATGGCTTTAAGCTTGTTTGCGCCTCCTCTATCTCAGCATGTATCCGCTGCAGGTGAGGCATTTCAGGACTTGATCATTTCTGAATATATTGAAGGAACCAGTTATAATAAAGCACTTGAACTTTATAATGGCACTGGTGAAACAATTGATTTATCTAAGTACTCCTTAGAATTACATTTTAATGGTGCAGTAGAAGCAGGGGCTACTTTAGATTTAACGGGGTCCTTGAGTCCAGGAGAAGTGTTTGTTATTTCCAATACCCAAGCGGCCCAAGAGATTCTTGCACAGGCAGATATACAAGACAATGCTGTTATCAGCTTCAACGGTAATGACCCAATTACATTAAAGAAAAACGGAACGATCATTGATTCAATAGGGCAAGTAGGACAAGATGTGAATTTCGCCAAGGATGTCACAATTGTCCGTAAAGATTCAATAATGACAGGTGATGCTGACGTCACAGATGCTTTTGATCCGACCGCACAATGGACAAATCTTGGCAAGGATATCTTCACAAACCTTGGCTCACATCTTTCAGATGCTCCAACTCCAGACCCTGCTCCAATTGAACTCTCCACCATTGCAGACGCACGTACAGCGTCGAAAGGAACGGTAGTCAAAGTCCAGGGTGTTGCAACAGCAGCGTTTGAAGCAGGTGGACAAACGAATCTATTCATCCAGGATGGTACAGCCGGCGTTATTATCCGGGCAAGTGGACTCACTGCCGAGCCGGGTGATGAAGTAATCGCTGAAGGTAAACTGGGAGATTACTATGGAATGCAGCAAATTGAAGCAACTGCTTCAAATGTTGAAATTACAGAAGAAGACAAGGGAGTTCCTTCACCAGCCTCTCTAATCTCTACAGATCTCTCAGCTGAAAATGGTGAAGAGCATGAAGGAATGTTTGTGGAATTTACTGATGTAACAGTTGAATCTGTAGACGAAAAAGGTAATTTCACTGCAAAAGATAATAAAGGTGAATTTGTCATTAAACCAAGTGATCCATCAACTCTTGAAATTGGCAAAACCTACGAAATTTTACGCGGGGTAGTAGATTATAATTTCAATGAATACAAGTTAGTGCCTCGAAATTCTTTAGATATCATTGAAAAAGCATTCTCTGTGGCGGCTAGTACTGGTTCGGGTTCTGTTGTTGAAGGGACGAAGATTACACTTCAAACGGCAACTGAGGGTGGATCTATTCACTATACAACAGATGGAACTGATCCTACATCCGACAGTACAGAATATATTGCACCTCTAGAGCTTACTTCAGATGTGACCATTAAAGCAGTGGTGATAAAAGACGGAAAGACAAGTGAGGTATCTACCTACACTTACAAGATCCTTAAATCTGCAGACGGTTTAAGCATTCACGATATCCAAGGAGACGCCCATACATCTCCTTACGAAAACATGACCGTTTCAAACGTAGAAGGAATTGTGACAGCGAAAGCCGGTTCCAATGCATTTTATATGCAGGAAGAGACGCCGGATGATGATGTGGCGACTTCTGAAGGAATCTACGTTTATGCAAAAGGAAATTCTGTCAAAGCAGGAGACAAAGTAAATGTGAATGGACAAGTAAAAGAGTGGAGAGAAGGTGGATATGATGATGCGAAAGATCTTCTTACGACTCAAATTACCGCTTCTTCCGTTACAGTAGATTCTTCAGACAATACTGTCCCTGCAGCTATTATAATGGGAGAGGATCGTGTTCCTCCTACTGAAGTAGTGGAAGATGATGAAATGAAGACTTTCGATCCGGAAACAGATGGACTGGACTTTTATGAAAGTCTTGAAGGAATGCTGATTGAAATTCCAGATGCGACCATCACGGGTCCTGTAAAGTATGATGAATTGCCTGTAGTCGTCAATACAAGCGACGACCAGCTTCGTACAAGATCAGGAGGCGTGTTGATTTCACCTGAAGATTATAATCCAGAGCGTATGATGATTGACGTTGATGGAATGAATATCAATGCGAAAACAGGTGATATGCTTGATGGTTCTGTTATTGGGAACGTGAGCTACGACTATAGTAACTTTAAAATCCGCCCAACAGGAGCTTTCCCTGAGGTTGTTGATGGTGGGACTGTTCGCGAAGTTACGTCAATAAATCCAGTAAAAGAAGACTTAACCATTGCTTCTTATAATATTGAGAACTTCCACGCTGGCATTGATCAAAGTAAAGTAGACAAGATTGCCGAATCAATCGTCAAGAATTTGAAAACTCCTGACATTATCGGGCTTGTCGAAGTCCAGGATAATAACGGTCCTGAAGACGATGGGACGACCGATGCAAGTTCTTCCTATGAAACAATCATCAAAGCAATAGAAGAAGCTGGTGGACCGACTTACAAGTTTACTGACATTGCACCTTCTGATAATACAGACGGTGGCCAACCTGGTGGAAATATTCGTGTCGGATTCATTTACAACCCTGAACGCGTGCAAATGACAGATAAAGAGGCAGGAGATGCCGTAACAGCTGTTAGTGTCGATGAAAATGGACTTACTCAGAATCCTGGACGTGTTGAACCGATGAACGAGGCATTCGATGATTCCCGTAAGCCACTCGCTGCCGAATTCATGTTCAATGATGAGAAAGTCATCGTTGTGGCGAACCACTTTAACTCTAAGGGGGGCGATGGGGCTTTATTTGGTGCGGAACATCCAGTTGTCCTTGGTAGTGAAGTACAGCGTATTAAACAGGCAGAGATCATCAATCATTTTGTGAAAGATGTAAACGCGAAAGTTGAAGATGCCAATGTTGTCGTTCTGGGTGATCTGAACGACTTTGAATTCTCCAATCCGCTTAAGACGCTTAAAGGTGACGTTTTAACAGATATGATGGAAAAGCTTCCTGCTGAGCAGCGCTATTCTTATATTTATCAAGGAAACTCTCAAGTCCTTGATCACATTTTAGTCACTAACAATTTATCTAATCGTACTGACATAGACAGTGTCAATATTAATTCTGATTTCAGCGAGGAAGATGGACGCGCGAGTGACCACGATCCGGTTTTAGCCAAGATTCAGTTCAAAAATACAGTGGAACGTATTTCAGGTGACGATCGTTACGAGACAGCCATTGAAGTATCTAAAAAGGGCTGGGAATCTGCTGACACAGTTGTGATTGCAAGAGGAGATAAGTTCCCGGATGCACTTGCAGGAGCTCCACTTGCTTACAAACATGACGCCCCGATTTTATTAACGCAGCAAAACAGTTTGAATTCTGAAGTACAAGCGGAAATCAAGCGCTTGGGTGCAAAGAAAGCGATCATCCTTGGAGGAGAAGCAGCAGTATCCAAATATGTTCAGTATCAACTAAAAGGTTTAGGATTGAAGACCGATCGTATTTCTGGAGATGATCGATTCGAAACGGCGGCAAATATTGCGGCTAAATTGGATGGAAATCCTGAAAAAGCGATTGTAGCAAATGCTTACCAATTTGCAGATGCCCTTTCTGTTGCATCCTATGCAGCTCAAAATGGGTATCCTATCATCCTATCTGCTCAAGACAAACTTTCTGATGCTTCTCAAAAGGTCTTGAAGGACATTGATGAAAAAATCGTCGTTGGTGGAAAAAATGCGATCAGCACAGATATTTTTGAAAGCTTTGAAGAGGCGACACGTTATAGTGGAGTGGATCGTTATGCAACATCAGCTGAAATTGCGAAGCATTTAACTCCGCAAACAAACAATGCGATCGTCGCAACAGGAGCCAATTTTGCTGACGCGTTAGCAGGATCAGTTCTTGCAGCCAAAGAAGGAGCGGAAATCCTACTTGTCAAGAAGGATGAAGTTCCTGAAGATATCATGGAAGCAATTAAAATGGATACGATTCTTAACTTCCATGTTGTCGGTGGAAAGAATGCAGTTAGTGAAGATGTTTTAAATAAGCTTAAGTAATAGTAAGGAATACATCTGTCCATTTTATTGAATAAATAAGAGGAAATCCGGTCTATTCTTTTGACAGATCTGGAAGGTTTACTCGTCCAGCATCCTTTCAGGAGAAGCATTCAGACTTTTCCTCTTGTTTCATTCACAACCTTATAGAAATAAAGTTTATGTAAAAAGGACTATTAATTTTTTGTTTTTTGGTAAATTTCTAACAATAACCTACTAATCTACTATATAATGGGCTTTGAGATAGAAATATCCGACAAAAATCTACATTTGTAAAAGGAAGGGATTAATCAAATGGAAATTAAAAAACCACTTTATGGTGTCCTATCAACAGCAGCATTGGCTGCCGGACTTTATGCTGTTACCCCTGCAACATCTGTTGACGCAGCCGGAGGCGATTTTGACCTGACAATCATGCACACCAATGATACCCATGCTCATCTTGATAATGTCGCTCGTCGTATTTCTGCGATCAAGGATATTAGAGCAGGCCGTGACAATTCACTTCTACTAGATTCAGGAGATGTTTTTTCCGGAACTTTATTTTATAACCAGTACAAAGGACTTGCCGATGTCAAGTTTATGAATATGGTTGGTTATGATGCCATGAACATCGGAAATCATGAATTTGACGATGGCCCTAGTGCATTGGCTAAATTCATTAAAGAAGCGAACTTTCCAATCGTCAGCTCCAATATTGATTTCAGCAAAGATGCCAATTTAAATCCTCTTGTAAAAGGCAGTATCGGGATGCCTGGGGATGGGGGCAATATTTATCCTGCATCTATTATGGAAGTGGATGGTGAGAAAATTGGAATCTTTGGATTAACTACCGAAGAAACTGCTTTCCTATCCAGCCCTGGAAAAGACATCATGTTTGAAGACCATAAGAAAAAAGCGGAAGAAACGGTAAAAATGTTAACGGACGCAGGAGTAAACAAAATCGTTGCTCTTACTCATCTTGGTTACAATTATGATCTGAAGCTGGGAACTGCTGTTAAAGGAATCGATGTCATCGTTGGCGGGCATAGCCATACAGAAGTCGATAATGGGACGGTGTTAAATGAAGATGCAGAACCTACCATTGTTGTTCAAGCTGAAGAATACAGCAACTTCCTTGGTGACCTTCAAGTAACATTTGATTCAGACGGAGTATTAACTGACTGGGATGAAACTCTGATCGATCTTAACGAAAAAGATGGAAATGGTGACTACGTTATTTCTGAAGACCCTGAAGCAAAAGCTCTACTTGATGAGCTATCAGCTCCATTGGAGGAGATGAAGACGACGGTTGTTGGGTCATCAGATGTATTCTTGAATGGTGAACGTGGAAGTGTCCGTACTCAGGAAACAAACTTAGGAAACATGATCGCTGACTCTATGCTTGAAAAAGCAAAGGCAAATGGAAAAGCAACGATTGCTATTCAGAATGGTGGTGGGATCCGTGCTTCTATTAATCAGGGACCTATTACACTTGGTGAAGTACTGACTACCATGCCGTTTGGGAATACGCTTGTTACCCTTGATTTATCAGGTAGAGAAATCATCTCATCACTAGAACATGGGGTGAGTGATGTTGAAAACGGAGCTGGTCGCTTCCCTCATGTGGCAGGTATGAAATTCTCATATGATGCAAGCTTAGAAGCAGGTAAACGTGTTCTTAATGTGCAAGTGAAAACAGAAAATGGATATGAAAATATCGATGAAGACGCTATGTATACTGTAGCAACTAATAATTATGTTGCTGGAGGCGGAGATGGGTTTGAAGCCTTCGGTAAAGCCAAAGAAGATGGGCGAATGAAAGAATTATACTTCGTTGATTATGAAGTATTCTTAGAGTATCTTGAAAATCATAAGAACGTAATGCCAAAGATGGAATCCCGTGTGGTTGAGTCTGGTATGGATCGTATAATGGGTGAAGATCGCTATAAGACAGCCGTTGAGATTTCAAAAAAAGGTTGGGACTCGGCTGATACAGTTGTAATTGCTCGTGGAGATTCTTTCCCTGATGCATTAGCAGGAGCTCCCCTTGCATACAAGCATAACGCGCCAATCTTATTGACAGATAAAAGCTCATTAACAGGGGTCGTAAAAGAAGAGATCAAGCGTCTTGGCGCGAAGAATGTTATTATTCTTGGCGGCTCTGAAGCTGTTAGTAATTATGTAATGTATCAACTAGAAGGTATGGGGCTTGATGTGGAACGTATTGGTGGGGATGATCGTTGGGAAACTGCGGCTAATATCGCTGCAAGCCTAGGTGGATCTCCTGAACAAGCAGTAGTTGCGAACGGTAAGAACTTCCCAGATGCTCTTGCAGTAGCTTCTTATGCAGCTCGTAATGGGTACCCAATCCTGTTAACGGATTCAAATGAACTTCCAATGGCTACTAAAAACGCACTAACTGGTATTGAAAATACTATCGTACCAGGTGGTGAAGCTGCAGTTAACACGAAGGTATTTAATATGTTACCAGACGCAACTCGTTATTCAGGGATGGACCGATATGGTACATCAGCAGCCATTGCTACTGATCTAAATCCTTCTTATCGTGTTTATGTAGCGAACGGTAAAAACTTCCCGGACGCACTTGCTGGAGCGGTACTAGCTGCCAAGAATAATGCCTCAATGGTATTAGTACAGCCTGACATGCTCCCTGCAGAAACTGCAAAAGCATTACAAGCCATTCATGCTAATGAATTTAACATTCTCGGTGGTGAAAATGCTGTCAGTGAAGAAGTAGTTGGAAAAATGAAAAAGTAAAAAAGGTAAAAGCTATCGATTCTATTCGATAGCTTTTTCTTGCCCTGAATATATTTTAAAATCGTTCAAAACTGTCAACCCTAATCACAAAAGGAGTGATTAGGATTGCATGTAGTTCTAGCCGGTATCTATTGGGATGGCTTTCAAGTATTTAGGGCTAGTGTGCAGATTACCTATAACCCTAATGGTGACTCCAGTCATATAATTACTCTTGGAAAAATAACAGAAGTAAATTATAACCAGGAGTACATAGAAGCTAAACAACTAGAACTTAAAGATGATATCAACACCGTTTCTACTGTTAAAGTCCCAGATGAGACTGACGTGAAATATTGGGTCATCGATAAGAGTTCTCTTATAACATGGGGACCTCTAAAGCATGATAGATATCAACAGAAAATGGATGAATTGGGCATTCATTTGAATCTACTTCCGATAGGGGAACTAAAATAGATGGTCCTTAATGTAATAAGAAAAGAGCATTCAATGAAAGCTGAATGCTCTTTTTTATAGAAGTTTGCATATTAGTTAATCGTCGCGGTTTCCTTCTCACGCTCAATCACTGCCAAACGCTCTGCCACTTCTTCCTCTGTTAAACCATGCTCCACAATGTAGCGGTTCTCAGGGCTCTTACGGCACTCATCCGAGCAGCTTCTCATATATTTATGCTCATTTTCTTCTGAGCAAAGAATTTTACGGTTACAAGGCGGGTGGGCGCAGTTTACATAGCGCTCACAAGGTTCACCTGTGTAGTAGTCTTTCCCTACGACAACGTGTTCGGTCTGATTGACAGGAACACCGATACGCTCGTCAAATACATAAAGCTGACCGTCCCACAGTTGACCTTTTACTTCAGGATCTTTACCGTAAGTTGCGATACCTCCGTGCAGTTGTGCAACATTCTCAAAGCCTTCTTTCACTAACCAGCCTGAGAATTTTTCACAGCGGATACCACCAGTACAATACGTGATGATCTTCTTGCCTTCTAATTTATCTTTGTTATCACGGACCCAGTTCGGAAGATCGCGGAAGTTCTTGATATCCGGCTTCACAGCTCCTCTGAAGTGACCCAATTCATACTCATAGTCATTACGAGCATCCAGAAGAATTGTATCTTCCTGCTGGATTTGTTCAAAGAAATCCTTTGGCTCAAGGTATTCACCAGTGAGTTCGTTAGGATTTACGTCATCTTCAAGACGAAGAGTCACAAGCTCTGGACGGTGCTTTACTTTCAATTTCTTGAACGCATGCTCGTCAGCTTCGTCGATCTTGAACACAGTGTCCTTGAAATGAGGATCCTGTCTCATCGCTTCCATATACGCATCCGTCTGCTCAATCGTTCCGGAACAAGTCCCGTTGATTCCTTCAGATGAAATCAGGATACGTCCCATCAAGCCAAGGTCCGAACACAATTGTTTGTGCTGGGCAGTGACTTCCTCTGGATTCTCAATGTCTACATAGTTGTAATACAGTAGTACTCGATAATCTTTCATGTTTATTTCCACCTATCGATATATATTTGCAAGATATAATCTTAGGATTCTGTTCCTTATTACTCTTACGATGTACTATTATAACAAATTTTTTTGAAATTGCATCATGTGTTGGGGAGAAAATCTGGGGATTGTGAGGAAAAGGTGGTGGATATTGGGTTTTGTGGGGGATGGTTGTGGCGGTAGTTGCGGGATATAAGCCGTATTCAGGATTTATCTGCCGAAAATCCAATATATAGGCCATTCGCTAAGACTCGAGACAAAAGTCAAGTCCTTAATATTGTGTAAATTCCTTACTTGTCTTTTTCAACTATTAATCGGCTGTAGCTATTCAATTCAACATTTTTTTGCGAAACTTCCCTGAAGTTATTCCTTCATATCCAGGACAGCCTGTCCTGGATGTGAAACCATTTGAATGGGAAGTTTCATTCAAAAATGCTTAGGGCTTTTTAAAAGGATTTCCTTTTTGAATAATTGGTTTGTTGATAATGAAACAACACTGCCCCGATTAATCGAAAGGCTGACTGGGTGTTCGGAAAGATCCGTATGACCTTTTCTCTTCTTCGAACCTCTTGGTTCAATCGTTCCAAACAGTTAGTACTGCGAATATGTGGGCGAATTTCATCAAAGTGGTCCATGTACTGAATGGTATCTTCAAAGCCTTCATCAAAGATGGCCAGCGCTTTTTCATATTTGGTATCCTCGCTATACTGACTCATCAGCTCTTCTTTAAAGTTCCTCATATCTTCAATTTTGACAGCTTCAAACACCCTCTTTATCATGGTTCTAATTTCTTTAGAATCTTTCTTTGGGAGGTGTTGGATGATGTTTCGTTTAAAATGTACATTACACCTCTGCCAACTGGTCCCGATAAACTCACGTAGGACCGCCTTTTGAAGGCCCTTATGGGCATCTGAAATCACAAGCTTAGGAGATTGTTGACCGCGGGATTTAAGCTGTTGAAAGAACCTACTCCAACTCTCGTAGCTCTCGGCATGATCGACCATTAAGCCTTAAATCTCACGATTATTTTTTTCTGATAAAGCTGTCGCAATGTAGACGGCTTTTGAAACGACACGATGGTGTTCGCGGACTTTTACATACATGGCATCTACAAATATATATGGAAAATAAGTTCCGTTCAAAGGTCGCTTTGCCCAATCATTAATGATAGGATCTAACTTTTGAGTCAGGGAAGAAACGAATGATTTAGAAACTGTTTCTCCACAAAGCTGTTCCACAATATGAATAACCTTACGAGTCGAAACACCATTGATTACCATTTCAATCATAGAAAGGACAAACGCTTGATCACACCGTGAGTATTTTTCAAATACGGAAGGAGAAAAATCTCCATTACGGGTTCGTGGCATCTTCAATTTGACTTTTCCAACACTCATTGTAAAGTCTCTTTCATAGTAGCCATTACGATAATCTAAACGATCAGTAGATCGTTCGTAAGAGGCTGCTTTAAGGTATTGGTCTCTCTCCCTTTCCATGTATTCATTTAAAACAAGAACGATCGCAGATCTTACAACGGTTTCGATATTAGAGTTAATCACTGCTTCTTTTAAAGAATCCAAATCTAGGGTAAACTGTAATTGAGTCATTTTATTCCTCTTCTCATTGTTTATCGTGGTTGAAAACAGTGTTGACAAGAAGGAATAAAATGACTCTTTCTTTTTACACAATTATATGGACTTAATCCTCGACAAAATTCGCCTGTGTTGAAGAAGGACATACTTCGATCAGGTAAAGAATATAAATTCATTAAATTTGTAAATATGGATAGTATTTGAAACAATGAATATACCAAATAATAAGGAGCTGTCATTACATATGGTCAAAAAAGTCATGCTGCTTTGTCTCTTTGTCGCTCTCAGTCTAATGGTCGCCGGTTGTCAGGAGAAACCTCAGCCTGATGACCGCCTGCAGAAATACGTTGATCTTTGGAACAAAGAGAAATTTGATGAGATGTTTAAGGACTACATAACCTCCTCAACCAAAGATACCTACAAAAAAGAAGATTTCGTCACGAGATATAAAGACATCTATAAAGATCTGGAAGTAAAGGATGTGAAAATATCCTTCAAAAAGCCGGATCAAGATGTGGACTGGGATAAAGAAACGAAAGCGAAATTCCCCATGACCATTTCGTTTAAAACTCTGGCCGGTGAAGTGTCGTATAAAAAAGATGTCACGTTGACCAAAGAAAAGAAGGATGACGATGAAAACTGGTTCGTGAATTGGGATCCTTCGTATATCCTGCCTGAAATGGAAAAGGGCGATAAGGTCGGTGTTGAGAGTATTTCGGCCAAGCGTGGGGAAATCCTGGACCGGAATCAGAAGCCTCTTGCGGTCAACGGCGAAGCATTTGAGCTTGGGATTGTGCCGAAAGAGTTTAATGAAAATGACATGAGTAAGCTGTCATCCTTACTCGATTTATCACCAGAACAAATAAAGAGTAAGTTGGATGCAAGCTGGGTGAAGCCTGACTATTTTGTTCCTATTAAAAAAATCGCCTTGAAAGAGCGTCCACTCGCACTAGAAGTAATCGAATTGGACGGTCTCTACTCCAAAAGGGTGCCGGCAAGGGAATATCCATATGGAGAAGCCACCGCTCATCTCACCGGTTATATCGGAAAGCTGACGGCAGAGAAATTGGAAAAACTGAAAGACAAAGGGTATACCGCTCAGTCCTTGATGGGCTTGAGCGGTGCAGAGGAAGTATATGAAGATCAGCTGCGAGGCGAGGACGGACAGCGGATTTATCTAAAGAAACAGGATTCAGAAGAAGCTGCCACCGTCGTCGAGCAACCTGTTCAGGATGGGAAGAACATTACGTTGACCATCGATGCCGAGATGCAAAAGAAAATATACGCTCAGATGAAGGATGAGGCAGGGACCGCAGTAGCTCTCAATCCTCAAACGGGAGAGGCGTTGGCTCTTGTGAGCACACCGGCTTATGATCCGAATGAATTCGTATTAGGGATGTCTTCTGAGGCATATAAAAAATTGGCCGACGATCCGAAGAAGCCGCTACGGAACCGATTCCCCCTTGCCTATTCACCAGGATCGACCATGAAGGGCATTACAGCATCCGTCGGACTAAAATCCGGCAAGCTGGACCCTGACAAAATCTATGACATCAAAGGGAAGACGTGGAAAAAGGATGAATCGTGGGGGAATTACAAAGTCGTCCGAGTCTTTGATAATGATAGTAAGGTGGATTTAGAAAGCGCCCTTAAATTCTCGGATAACATCTATTTCGCCCGTGTCGGATTAGAGATGGGTGCCGACACCTTTATTGCCGGTTTGAAGGATTTCGGCTTTGGCGAAGAGATCCCCATGTCTTATCCGATCTACAAATCACAAGTCTCGAACGACGGCAGTATCTCCAAAGAAGTTCAGTTGGCTGATTCTGCCTTCGGTCAGGGTGAGGTGCTGATGAGCATCGTTCATCTGGCAAGTGCTTACGGCAGCATCATCCATGATGGGACTATGATGGAACCGCGACTTCTGAAGGACGAAGAGCAGAAGGTGTGGAAGAAAGATTTGCTATCGAAAGAACAAGCAGATATGATGAAGACGAATTTGCGAAAAGTCGTCACAGAAGGAATTGCCGGTAAGGCAAGCGTAGAGGGGAAAGCCATCGCCGGTAAGACCGGGACAGCAGAAATCAAGTCAGAGCAGGGAACAACCGGAACGGAAAATGGACTGTTCGTTTCGTATGACCAGAATGACCCGTCCATGGTTCTGGCCATGCTCCTTGAAGATGTGCAAGACGCAGGCGGTAGTACCCATACAGTCCAGGTGGCAAAGAAGTTTTATGATAGCTGGAAATAATGGAAGAGAGGGGCGGATGCCCCTCTCTTTTTGTCACTATGTTCCATGACGCTTTTCCCGACGATTCCGCTTTCAATCTGTGATATGATAGACAGAATGACCGACGTGGTTGAAATTCAACAGGGGTGATCAATGTGAATATATTTTTAACGGGATCGACAGGTTTTCTTGGAGGAAAGCTGATTAAGAACCTTTTACAAAATAAACGGAACGAAGTGTATATATTAGTAAGGAATGTTGGGAAGGCCGAAAGGTTAAGAGATTCGTTTCCAGAAAAAGATCAGAGGAGAATTCATATTTTTCAAGGGGATATCACTGTTCCAAATGCCGGACTGAGCACGGATGATCAGGAATGGTTGACAGGTAAGATCGATGCCGTTTATCATCTGGCAGCCCTTGTGAAATTTGATCAAGATCTGCGTAATGAACTCTTTTCCGCCAATTATCATGGAACGAAGCATATACTGGAACTTGCAGCACGTCTTCAAGTGAAGAAATTCTATTATGTGAGTACGGCTTACACGGTTGGGAAGTTATCGGAAGGTGTGGAGGAGCTTTATCCTCAAGACGGAAGGTTTAACAATCCATACGAAGAGAGTAAAGTGAAATCCGAGCATCTTGTGTTTTCATACCGCGATAAAATGGACGTATCCATCTTCCGTCCGGCCATCATTGTGGGAGATTCGAAAACCGGTGAAGCCGATTCGCAGTTTACCCTGTATGGTTTTATGCGTGCTCTCGCCGTTTTCAAGCGTAAGACTGCGAGACGAAACGGGGAAGAGCGGACGTACAGACTGGTAGCCGCCAAGAACGGTACATCCAATCTCGTACCGGTGGACTATGTGGCAGATCTTTTAAGCCTGGCTCCTGACAAAGCACAGCCGGACAAAATCTATCATATCACCAATCCGAATCCACCTGAAAACATTGATCTGCTCAACATGTTGAAAGATGCCCTTCAATTTCAAAACTTATCTGTGGTTGAGAATACAGGTGAGTATGAATTGGATGAAGAAGAGGTAAAGCTTAACAGCTTGATTGACGTGTTCAAGGTATACCTGGCTGGTGCGTTAACATTTGATGACCGAAATACCCAAGAGCTGATCGAAGGGACGGATGTATCTCATCTAGAGATGTCGGAAGAGACGATCGAGATGATCATTCGTGCCGGATATGGAGAGAATAGTGGGAAACTAAATGTATAATTGAAGAAAACCCAAAAGGACATTAACCTTTTGGGTTTTCTAGTTATAATGCGGTCACCATTCCACCGTCCACCACAAGGGATTGCCCCGTTAAATAGGTGTTGGCGTTAGAGACTAAGAAAGCGATCACTTTGGCAAACTCCTCGGGCTCACCATAGCGTCCTATAGGAATCGCTTTTTCGCTCATACTCTTTAACTCGTCCACGGATATATTTCGCTTTTCAGCGTTTAGCTGATCGAGCTCTGCGACCCGATCTGTTGCGATTCTTCCAGGACCGACCGTGTTGATGAGGATCTGATCTTGTGCGAGTTCCCTTGATAAGCTCTTAGACAATCCAACCATTCCTGTTCTAAAGGTGTTGGATAGAATCAGGCCGTCGATGGATTGCTTCGTGGATGAAGAAGCGATATTCACGATTCGTCCACCATTCTTCTTTTTCATATGAGGGATTACCTCTCTGATCGTTCGGATATAACTGAGCAGGTTCAATTCAAAGGCATATTGCCAGTCGTCATCATCGAATTCCTGGAATCCTCCCGCTGGTGGACCGCCGGTGTTATTGACGAGAATGTCAACACCACCCAGTTTCGTAACCGCTGTTTCAACGAGTGATCGGATATCTTCAGGTCTCGTCATGTCACTTGTTTTGTAATGAATGTGCTGGTTGTCAGTCAGTTTTATGATTTCACTTGCTGTATTTTGAAGCTCTTCTTCATTTCTGCTTGAAATAAGCACGCGTGCACCTTCTTTGGCCAGCTCCAGTGCCGTTGCTTTTCCTAAGCCTTTACTTGATGCGGTCACAATCACTGCTTTATCTTTTAAACCAAAATTCATTTATATCCACCTCATTTAATGAGTTATATTAATCTCTTTATTTATCGTTTTACCCTTTCCCTGGTAGTTCCAAAACAGTACGAAGACAAACACGGTGAACCCGATGATATCTGTGATCCAGCCAGGGTAAATCAAGAGAAAAGCTGCAATCGTGCTGATGAGACGCAGGCTGACAGGGAATTTCTTCTTGAAATAGCCCTCAATGGATACAGATAAAAGAAATACGCCGATGACAGAGGTGATAGTGAGAGTGATGATGCTCGTAACCGTGGCATCTACCATCAACATCTCATGGGAAAACACGAACATAAACGGAACAATGAATCCAGCTATGGCAAGCCTCATCGCCTGGAATCCCGTCTTCGTCGGATCACCGCCGCTGATTCCTGCTCCGGCAAAGGCTGCCAATGCGACAGGCGGAGTGATATTGGCAAAGATTCCAAAGTAGAACACAAACATATGAGCGACAAACACAGCTGTTTCCGTCGATCCTGCCAGTTCACGGAACAGTGGCAGTTGTAATAGAATCGGAGCAGCCATGGTACTTGTGATGATATAGGTTGGAATACTTGGTAGTCCCATTCCCAACACGATGGACGTCACCATCGTCAGAAGTAACGTAATCACCAACTGAAGTAGCGGACTGTCGATCATTTCACCAATGCCGACAATGCTGTTCGCTAATTCAAGGGCCACTCCCGTCAGAGAAGCGACACCTACCACAATCCCCACGGCACCACAGGCAACAGCAACAGGGATTGTCGTTTTCGTCCCTTCTTCCAACGCCTGTACACAATCCTTCAAGCCGATTTCTTCTGCTTCGAGATTCTTCGTCTTTCTAAACAGGTTAATGACCAATGGGATCACAATGACCAACAGCAGTTCCCACCAGCTGCTTTTCAGTGGGGGAATCCCGTGACCGGAAATAATCCCGTTCACTTGTGGTTGAAAAACAAAGAATAATCCCAGCAGAGTGGATAAAGTCAGGACCTGCTTTGATCCTGAAATGATCACCGTAGCTAAAATAGACCAAAAGGCGGCGTAGAATGGTGTTTTTCCCGAGAATAATAAGTAAAGAAGAATCACCATCGGAATGATCAGGTGTCCACGCTCTGCGAGCACAGCTTTTACGGAAGGAAGTTCTGATTTCGGTACTCCGTGTAATCCGCGCTTGGAAGCTCTAAAGTGCACCTGAAGCAGAATGCCGATGTAAAATAGCAGGGCAGGGATGATTCCTGCCAAGATCACCTTGGTATAAGGGATATTAAGATTCTCAGCCATAATGAAGGCCGCTGCTCCCATGATTGGAGGAAGGATTTGCCCACCAACACTTGCTGCCGATTCGACTGCGCCTGCAAACTCTTTCTTATATCCGATTTTTTTCATCAATGGGATGGTGAAGGCACCGGTCGTCACGACATTGGCAACGGCCGATCCATTAATGGAACCAAGGAATCCACTGGCAATGACCGCCACTTTGGCGGGACCGCCCTTTGTATGACCTGCAACAGCCAGAGCTAAATCATTAAATAATTTTCCCATTCCGGAGCGGCTAAGGAATGCTCCAAACAAGATGAATAGAATGATGTAGCTTGCGGATACGCCAATCGCTGTACCAAGAATTCCTTCTGTAATGTAGACCAGCTGAGAAATCATTTTCTTCGTTACAGTTAGTGTGATCTGTGAATTCAATTCCGGATAAATGGACAGCTTTACATAGAATCCATAGATCAAGAACCCCAAGGCAAGAAGGGTCAGCCCCCAACCAGTCACACGTCTGGTTAATTCGAGAAGAAGGATGATGACGAGAATCCCAACATAGAAATCCATATCGTTGATTTGTCCGCCTGTCCGGATGATCCGTTCTGCACTGGATAACATATAAATGCCAACAAATAACGATAATCCGCTGAAAATATAATCATAGAAAGGAACAGAATGACCTTTCTTTTTACTCACCATAGGGTAGAGGATAAAGCCGATCGCCATCAGTCCATATAAGTGAATGCTTCGCTGCTTTACATCAACCAATGCTCCAGCGTAAGACGTATATAAATGAAAGAGGGCAATCCCGGCTGCAAGTACCAACAGGAAGAGACCGATCATCTTAGGATACTTACTCCTCGTATTCCCCTCCCGGTCCAACTCTTCCACCGATGTATTCTTCTGATTTTTCATTATGAGTCACCTCGCTTAATCTTTAACCATCATAGATAACACTTTATACAGAGGGACGGACCTTGCCGATAATTGGTAGTTCACTTGAGGATCAAGGGCGATGGTCCGTCCGTTCAATAGGATGCGATGATTTGTTTCCTTACCTGTTTGAAAGCGTAAGGTGCTTCCGATCACTTGATGGATGCCCATCATATAGACCCAGCCATCTTTTATATATGTATCATCTCCTACGTGATCAGGGACGCCAGCTCCGAACGTTTTGAACCGGGTTGAAGTCAATAGAATGGTTTGATCCTGAATATGAAAGAATTCTTCCCAATCTTCTTTTTCAACAGAATGGGTCCAGCGTATGGAAACGTCTTTCTCTTCTAAAAACGGCTGAACGATTTTTATTTTATTTTCATAGGATAAAATCAATGTATTCATTGGGACAAAGGCGGAAAGAGAGAGAAGGAGAAGAATAACCAGTATTCTTTTTTTCATAGATAGAAAGAAGAGGGCACCAGGATTGATGCCCTTTTTCGATTATTCCAGTAATCCTTTTTCTTCATAAAACTTCTTTGCCCCTGGGTGAAGAGGCGCAATGAGTCCCTTCGCCATTTCGTCCCGGTCCACTTCCTTAAGCGGTGCAACCGCTACGGCGTCTGTTCCTAAGTAGTCATAATATCTCTTAGTTAAGTCATAGACCGTATCTTCGCTTAGATCCTTAGAAACAATGAGCATGTTTTGGATTCCAACGGTTTCAACTTTTTTATCGAGGTTGTATTTCGCTTTGTCACCGGATTCGATTGTGAACGTTTTATAAAATGGGTATTTCTCCATTAGCTTATCAGCGAGATCTCCATTGATTTCAACAAACGACACATCGTTTTGTTGCATCAGATCGGTGATATTGCTGTTCGGTACTCCTGATGTGAAGAAAGCAGCATCCAGCGTTCCGTTCTTCATTTCCTGAACAGAATCTGCGTAGCCTGTATGAGTCACTTTTTCCAGGTCGTCATACGTTAAACTGGCAGCTTCCAACACCTTTTTAGCGCTCTGTTCCACACCCGATCCAACCTGTCCGACGCCGACTTTCTTACCCTTTAAATCTTCAATACTCTTAATTCCGCTATCTGACATGGCCACAACTTGCACCACGTTTTGATACATACCTGCAATAGGCTGAACATCGACCTTGTTCCCTTCGAATTGTCCT
This sequence comes from Rossellomorea aquimaris, assembly GCF_020172085.1. Lineage (GTDB taxonomy): Bacteria > Bacillota > Bacilli > Bacillales > Bacillaceae_B > Rossellomorea > Rossellomorea aquimaris_E. The sequence goes on along the minus strand of NZ_JAIVAT010000009.1, from coordinate 277,858 downwards.
TTTCCTTCTACAGCGTCATACGCCACATCACTCATTACGATGGCCATTTGGTTTAACCCATCGGTGATGTTTTGGATGTTGGCAACAGAAGCACCTGTCGATTCCACTGTCACGTTTCCGATTGAATCACTTTCTTCGAAAATCGGCTTTAATGAACCACCGATTGCATAATATGCTCCTGACGTGCCACCTGTACCAAATACGATGGATTGACTGGATGAATCACTACCGCTTCCGGATTCTCCTCCACTTGCACCGTCGCTTCCGCAGGCAGCCAACAAGAGTGAGACAAGAGCTATGATTGAAATCCATTTGAATTTTTTCATCGTTTCGTCCTCCTTTTTATTACCTATATAGAATGGTAACGCTTTCAGTAAGATATTAGAATATTTAGAACTTAAAGGACGTTTTGGTCTTTTTGGTCTTAGGTTGGATAAAAAAAGGATGAGGCAATAACGGCCTCATCCTTTCTCTTTCCACTGATAACGATTGACGGGTCTTCCAATACTGCCATACTCGATGACCATTTGAACCTGGTCTGATTTAAGCAGGTAATCTAAGTATCTCCGGGCAGTGACGCGGGCAATCCCGATTCCTTCCGCCGTTTCTTCTGCTGAAAGGGGGAGAGATTGTCCAGAGAGAAACTGAACAATTTGTTCAAGAGTTTGTTGGTTCAATCCTTTTGGTAAGTCTACTCTTTGTTTGTCAGTTCGGGCAGGGGAGGGGCCTCCTTGCAGTCGATCAATTTCTTCCTGGCCAATTGTACCGTCCCCCATCATGTGTTGTTTGAAAGATTGATATTTTTCAAGTGCCTGCTTTAACCGCTCAAATTTGAAAGGTTTGATGATGTAATCGACAACGCCTAATCGCATCATCGCCCTGATGGTTTCTTTATCCTGTGCAGCCGATATCACAATCACATCCACGTCTGTGTCTTGTTGCCGGAAGGCTTGTAAGGTTTCAAGACCACTTTGTTTCGGCATGAAATTGTCCAGGAGCACAAGGTCCGGTTGGAAAGAGGCTACCTTTTCAGCACCCTCTGTGCCATTGCCTGCAATGGCGCAGACTGTAAAGCCCTGCACCCGTTCGATAAACATCCGATTGACCTCCTGAACCATCGGATCATCTTCTATAAGCAAGACGTTAATCAGTTTCGTCATGAGTCTTCCCTCCATTCATGGGAAAAGTAAGTTGGAAAAGCGTTCCTTCAAGCGGTGTTGATTCTACGTTGATGTGGCCATTCGCTTTCTCAACGATGCTATGAATTAAGTAGAGTCCGATTCCAGACCCGTTCTTTCCTTTGGTCGTATATCCTTTCTGGAATAACTGTGGAATCTGTTCGTTTGACATACCGATGCCATTATCCTCTATTTCGATATGAAACGTATCCGTCTCTTCTTTTAGATAAAGATGAATGAACTTTGATTCATCATTCATCTCTTTTAAAGCATAAAAACTATTTTCAATAAAGTTTCCAAGTAGAATCACCAAATCATGTTCATCCAACAGAGGAGGAGGGGAGGAAAGATAGCTATCGGGATCAACCTTCACCTCAATTCCCATTTCCTTTCCGCGCATGATTTTGCCCAATAGTAAACCTTTCAACCGTTCAAGCTTGATTCGCTGGGCCAGAAAAGCAGAAAGGTCGTCCTTTTCCTGAGAAGATTGAAAGATATATTCGAGTGCTTTCTCGTTTTCTTCCAGTTGAATCAGTCCGGCAACAGTATGTAATGTATTCTGGTGTTCATGAGTCTGAACCCTTAATGCCTCAACGAATTCTTTCACCCCAGTCAGCTCTTCCGCTAGCGCTGTCATTTCTGTTCGGTCCTGGAACACGGCGACAGCTCCAACGATCTGTTCGTTTACCAAGATGGGAACCCTCGAGCTTAATACAATTTTGCTCCCTAATTTCATTTCCTCACGATAAATAGGTTCTTTTGTTGTCATGATTTCCGGCAGTTTAGAAGAAGACAGGATCTCCTGAATGGGTTTTCCGGTTAGATTTCCGGTTACCTGTACAATATCTTTGGCCTTTTCGTTAAATACGGTGATTCTTTGTTGATTATCGATGGCGATGATCCCTTCATTCATCGCTTGAAACGCAGCCGTCCGTTCCACCAGGAGCTTCCCGATTTCATAGGGCTCAAGCTCAAAGGTATCTTTCTTGATCTGTCTTGCTAACAACCATGAACCCATCATTCCGAATAAAAGGGTGATTGCCCCTATGATCATTAGTTCATTTTGTAGATTCCTCATAATATCAAGGGTGGAAGGGAGAAGAATTCCGACGACTACGACACCGATTTGCTTGTGATCGGTGTTCATAACGGGCACAAACCCTCTTACCGCCATGCCGAGCTCGCCTTTGGCAGTTGAAACATAACTGTGCTCAGCAAAAGCCGGTCCTTCATCTTTCCCAGCCGATATTGTCCCAAGCTGCTCATTGGATGGGTGGGAGTAACGAATGCGATTCATATTGAGCACAACGATATAGTCTGATCCATTGACGGTTCTGATGTTCTCGACCATCGGCTGAATTTCCTTAAAGCCTTGAGGCTCTTCCAGATGACTTTGAACGGTAGGAAGATTTGCCACAGTTCTGGCCGTAATTAGTGCCTGGTTTCCTAATTCTTCTTTCTTCATCTCGATCGCTTTTCCGACAAAAATAATGAATCCAATGATAAGGGCAAATAAGACAACCCCGAAGGATAAAATCGTCATTTTCCAGCGAATAGGCATTTGTTTTCGGTTCATTCTGAATATTCCTTCCTCTTTGTTCAAAGTTATTGTACCATTTCTAATAGAATCTGAAAGAGGAGGATTCCGCTTGTGAGGACCTTTTTATTTATAGGTTTCTTTATATTGACAGGGATTGTGACTGCCTATGTGGTTGGATTTCAAACCCGTGATGGATTTTCCGCTGAATATGACGATGATCAAGAAAAAATGAGGGATCAAATCGTCATTAAGGTGAGTCATGTCGTGTCAGAAAACACACCAAAAGGAAAAGCGGTCAGGCGCTTTAAAGATCTGGTAGAAGAGAGTACAAAAGGAAAAGTAAAGGTGGAGATCTACCCGAATGGATCTCTTTATTCAGATATCAGTGAATGGGATGCCCTTAAGAATAATAATGTGCAAATGATCATTCCTGCTACATCCAAAGTTTCACAATACGTACCTGAGTATGGTCTATTTGATTTACCTTTTGCCTTTAATAGTTATGATCAAGTTCAACAGGCGTTTGAAGGGGAGATAGGGAAACGATTACTAGAGAAAGTAGAAAAACGTGAAGGCGTGAAGGGTGTTTCCTTCTGGTATAACGGATTTAAACAAATCACGAATAATGAGCGTCCTTTAATTACTCCGGCTGACTTCAATCGACTACATTTCCGCACGATGCCGGGTGAAGTCATTAAAGATCAATACCAAGCCATGGGGGCAGCAGTAAGTGATCTGCCATTTAATAAAACGTATGAGAACCTTGAGGTCGGTTTTATTGACGGACAGGAGAATACGATCACTAATATTTACTCTAAAAAGCTTTATGGCCATCAATCGTATTTGACGGTCAGCAATCATTCCTATCTTGGATACGTGGTGTTGATGAACGAAGAGTTTTGGGATGGGTTACCTGAGGAGTACCAGGAAGAAATAGACAGTGCGATGGTACAAACAACAGACTGGATCCGCAGGCATTCCATCGAAATGAATGATAGTCAAATGAGGGAATTAAAGCGAAACACTGATCTGGATGTTCATATTCTGTTGAATGGAGAGAAAAAAGAGTGGAAAGAGACGCTGGCACCTTTGTATGAAGAATATGAAAATGTGTTTGGGAAGGATTTAATGAGAGAGTTGAGAGAAATCAACGGCAGCACCGGACAACAGGGTTTTTAAAGTCCACGTTTATTCCTGTACTCTTTTATAACGCAAAATTTGGAAATATTACCTCCATCATCAATGGAAAAAATCTTACCCAACAGATACGGTTTTGCTTCTATATATGGTAATATAAGAAAATGTAAAGAGAGAAGATTAACGAACCACATTACATAGAGTTAGGAGATTGATCAATGAGTAAAACACTAATTTTCGGCCACAAAAATCCTGACACGGATACGATTACATCTGCACTGGTTTATGCCGATTTAAAAACAAAGATCGGCATGGACGTCGAGCCTGTACGTTTAGGTGAAGTGAACGGCGAAACGCAATATGCCCTTGATTACTTCAACGTAGATGCACCTCGTTTAGTAGAGAAGGTTGCCGGTGAAACCGATACGGTCATCCTTGTTGATCACAACGAGCGTCAGCAAAGTGCTGAGGATATCGAGGAAGTACGCGTTCTTGAAGTCATCGATCACCACCGTATCGCGAACTTTGAAACGGCAGATCCCCTGTACTATCGTGCTGAGCCGGTTGGATGCACAGCAACGATCTTAAACAAGATCTATAAGGAAAAAGGCGTGGAAGTGACGAAGGAAATGGCTGGATTGATGCTTTCAGCGATTATCTCGGATTCCCTTCTATTCAAATCTCCTACATGCACAGACGAAGACGTAGAGGCAGCGAAAGAACTGGCTGAAATCGCAGGAGTCGATCCTGAAGTGTACGGATTGGAAATGCTGAAAGCCGGCGCGAACATGAGCACGAAATCAGTCGCTGAACTTGTGACGCTTGACGCGAAGGAATTCTCAATGGGTACAGCGAAAGTGGAAGTGGCTCAAATCAACGTTGTCGATACGAATGATGTATTCGGACGCCAAGCGGAAGTCGAAGCAGCCATGGAAACCATGATCAAGGAAAAAGGACTGGACCTGTTCCTTCTTGTTGTCACTGACATTCTGGAAAATGACTCTACGGCACTTGCACTTGGTAGCAAAGCAGGAGATGTTGAAAAAGCGTTTAATGTAACGCTTGAAAACAACACGGCGTTATTAAAAGGCGTGGTATCCCGTAAGAAGCAGATCGTACCTGTGTTGACGGATGCGATGAAATAATATGGTGAGAGAAGTAGCCTTAGGCTGCTTCTTTTTTTTGAATGAAAGAGGGTAATAAGTCCTGCATTTTGTGATAATATGTAATTTGTATAATTATTCCATAGGGAGGCTTCTTCTAATGAGCTATCTTTTATTGCTATTCATAGTGATGGTGATTCTTGCTTCATCTCCATCATTTAAAGGAAAGATTGGAGAAAGAAAAGTGAAGTACTACCTAAGTAAACTGAACCCGGATCGTTATGTTGTTTTACACGATGTTTTGCTCCCTTCACAAAATGGTAAAACCACTCAGATTGATCATGTGGTTCTTTCGGGAGCCGGAATCTTTGTGATCGAAACAAAAAATTATCAAGGCTGGATATACGGGAGCGAAAGAAGTAAAAAGTGGACCCAGGTCATTTATAAGCGTAAGCAATCCTTTCATAATCCGCTTCACCAAAACTATGGCCATATTAAGGCCATTGAAAATTTGATTGGCAGCCAAATTCAACCTCCTTATTATTCAGTGATTGCCTTCGATCCCAGATCCACTATTAAGAAAATGGATATCACTTCTCGTCGATCATTCGTTATCCATTCCAATCAACTGGTAGAACTTATTAAGAAGCATGATGAATCAGTCCTTAGTCGCTTTCAAATAAAGGGAATCTCTGAACGGCTCAAATTAAGGAATATAGTAGAAAATAAAGCAGTGAAGGCACATATAAAACAAGTCAGGGCAGATCAGCAGGAAAAGAAGATGAGGGTGAATTCAGGTGTATGCCCTAAGTGTGGAAATTCATTAGTGACCCGAAACCGTAAAGATGGGACAGGATCATTTAAGGGGTGCAGCAGCTTTCCGAAATGTCGGTTTATAGCATAATGGTATGATATATATATGAGGAGGGAGGAGAGAGACATCATGAAATTCAAAAAAATCCACCATATCGCCATCATTTGCTCGGACTATGCCAGATCTAAAGACTTTTATGTGAATAAACTCGGGTTTGGAGTAAAGCAGGAGGTTTATAGGGAAGAAAGGGATTCCTATAAGCTCGACCTTACCTTAAATGGTGAATATATCATCGAACTCTTTTCGTTCCCAGAAGCTTTGGCACGTCTGAGTTATCCCGAAGCGCAAGGGCTGCGTCATTTAGCATTTGAGGTGGAAGATATAAAAGAGGCCATAGAGGAGCTTCGTCAGAAGAATATTAAAGCAGAAGAAATTAGAATAGACCCTTTTACCCATAAAAAATTCACTTTCTTTGAAGATCCGGATGGGCTGCCATTGGAGATATATGAAAGCTAGGAGAGGTCCGTCCCTCAAAAAAAGAGCACTTCCCATAAAGAGAAGTGCTGTCTAAAGGTATTGTAATTTGTCGTTAGGTTTATTAAAACATAGATGAAAATGTTATGTAATGTCGTTCTGGGGCGATTAAGAGAATAGTTCTTAGGTCTTTAGCTTAGAATCTCTTCAGTTTCTATAGATTTATAAATATATTAATAATTGAGGAAGCTGTTAATACGCACGAAAAACACTTTCGAAAAAAGAGAAGTGCTGGCCAAGGGTATTGTGATTTGTCGTTCACTTTTTATAATCACAAATGGATTTAAATTGGATTATGGGTATAGGATAGTTTTCGATAGAAAATGAAAGGGTTCCTCAAGAATTTATTCTTTTTATAAAAAATTTATATACATTAACATCTGATAGTGAGTAAATAAAATAAAAAAGAGCACTTCCCACTAGGAGAAGTGCCGTCAAAAGGTATTGTAATTTGTCGTTAAGACAATTAAAACATAGATTCGAAATGTATGTAATCTCGGTTTATGTCCTTGAGAGAGGATGTATGAGGATATTCCTAATAAAATTGCTTATTTTCTGATAGGATATTAAAATATTAATATTTGTAAGATTTGTAAGGGGGTGGGTTTGTGGACTTTTCAGTCATTGGGAATAAAATCAAAGAACTAAGGAAAGTCGTTGGTTTGACTCAGGGTGAACTGGCAGATGGAATTTGTACTCAGGCCCTGATCAGTCGAATAGAAAAAGGGGATATTTATCCCAGTGCCACATCCCTTTATCAAATTTCAAAGAAGTTAGGCGTCGATGTTAACTATTTTTTTGAAATCGGGATGACACCCCGATTGGATTATGTGAAAGAGGTTGAACGTCAACTAAAGAAACTGAGAGTGAAATTAAAATACGATGAAATTCTCGAGATTGTCAAAGCCGAAGAAAAGAATCCTTTATTTTTAAAAGATGAAACGAACCTTCAGCTTCTTTATTGGCATAAAGGAATTTATATAAATGAGGTCGAGCAAAACAAAGAGGAAGCACTGGCCATTTTAGAAATGGCACTCTCCCTTACTTATAATAAGAAAAAGGCCATGTCAGAGCGTGAAATGAATATTATGATCAGTATGGGAATTCTGGAATTCAGCCGTGGTAACTATGAACGAGCGCTGGCCATTTATCAAAAGGTGAATGACGCTTTTTCATACAATGACCAACTTGGCGATAAATCTATCAAAACCAGGCTCCTATATAATATTGCCAGGGTGCTGACGAGACTTGGTGATTACAAGGAGTCCACGAGGTATTGTGAAGAAGGCATTCGATGGATCACAGAAGAAGAAAACTTATATGGCTTTGCTCAATTAAACTATCATATCGGGTATAACTTAGAGCTTGAGGGGAAGTATCAGGAAGCATTACCTTATCTGGTTAAAGCAGCAATGCTATTTGACATTCAATATAACACGAAATTATCAACTTTTATCGAAAGGAAGATAGAAGAACTTAAAGCAAAGATAGATAAATGAAATAATACAATTCAAGGGGGCGGGTTCGTGGATTACTCCATCATTGGTAAAAAGATAAAGGAATTACGTCAGGTTGTTGGTATCACTCAAGGAGAATTAGCAGAAGGGATATGTACACAGGCACTTATTAGCAGGATTGAAAAGGGAGATATCTATCCCAGTGCTACCTCACTTTATCAGATTTCCAAGAAGCTCGGAGTGGATGTGAACTATTTCTTTGAGATAGGGACAACCCCCCGTCTTGATTATTTAAAAGAAGTTGAACGCCAATTGCGTCAACTGAGAAAAAAGCATAGATACAAAGAAATGATAGACATGGTTAGAGTAGAAGAAAAGAATCCCCTTTTTAAAGAAAATGAAAATCTCCAACTCCTTTATTGGCACAAAGCAATATACGAGTTTGAGGTTCAGAAAAATTGGGAATTTGCCTTAGCTCTTTTGAACAAGGCCCTTTACATTACAACAGACAGTAAAAAGGCTTTCTCGGAAAGGGAAATGGAGATTCTATTAACAATTGGAGGTTTTTATGTAGGGATGGAAGACTACTCGAAAGCGCTCAATTATTATGATCAGGTTAGAGAAGCAATACATACAACAGGAACCTTGCAGCTGAGCGATAAATCCATTAAAACACGATTACTTTATAATAAAGCAAGGGTGTTAACAAGATTAGGGAAGTACAGTGATTCTATCGATCATTGCAAGGAAGGAATCAAGTGGTGTATCGAAGAGGAGCACTTATATGGTTTAGCACAACTGCATTACCATATTGGATATAATTTCGAACTGGAAGAGAAAGTTAAACCAGCACTATCGTATATAGAAAAATCCATATTGATGTTTGAAGCGCTCGGAAATGAAGAGCACAGAGCATTTTTAGTAAATAAAAAAGAAGAATTATATCGAAAAATGTTGTCTTGATATTTTCAGTTTCATATATTCTACATGTCCTTCATAAGAATGGTGGTAAGTGAGGAGTGTTTGATGTATGAGAAGGAAGAGTCCTGTCCCTTTAATAATTGGAGTAGTCATAGGGATAATGTTTTTGGTGACTTTATTTATGTTTATCGGAAAAAGCCAGGAACCTCAGACACCTGAAGAAGTGATAAAGGAGTTTTATAACTTTGAAAAAGACGGTGATTTCGGTAACGCCTGGGAACTCTTTCACTCAGAGATGAAAAATAAATTCCCGAAAGCATCTTACATCCAAACCAAGAATCATGTATTTATGGGACATATGGGGGTGGAGGAGTTTGATGTTGAAATCGGCAGTATTGAAAAGGAGAAGGAATTTACCTTTAATCATGAGGGCCTTCAGTTTGAGAATGTCAGAAAAGCAAAAGTGAATTTGTATTTCGACAGCCAATTCGGGGAGTTGACGATCTCTCAAACCTGTTATGCAGCGATGGAAGAAGGTGAATGGCGAATTTTATGGAATTATAATTTCTGAAAAAATTTTGTGATTTGGTTTTATCAGGTATTTTTCGGGTAAAAAGAAACTAGATTTTTTAACAAAGGAGGGCATATGAAGGTGACTCTGCTCTATTTTAAAGCCCGCGAGGCGTATGAACTCGATGCAAAGGTATCTCAAACCGCCGTGACGAGAATGAGAGAATTCCGAAGAACCAAGCCCGCCCCTGTTGTCAAAAAGAAATAGCTGTCGGATTCTTTATCCCTTTAAGTGATGGGACCTACTCAGTCTAAACCTATTTAGGCTGTTTTTTTTGTTGGTAGCGCTGAAATCAAAGGGGAATACATAATGAGGAAATTGTTTGTTTAGGGGCGAGTTATATATCTTTCATGCCCAACTTTATGAACTTCGAAAATTGGAATGAAAAAGTCAGGAATCTAACGATTCCTGACTTTTTCACTCGAGATCTTCCCCGATGATGCGTACTTCGCGTTCAAGTTCTACATCAAACTTTTCCTTCACTGTTTTTTGCACATGTTCGATCAGTGAAATATAATCCGTTGCCGTTGCATTGTCTTTATTCACGATAAAACCAGCATGTTTCGTGGATACTTCTGCACCACCAAAGTTTGTTCCTTGAAGCTCGCTGTCCTGTATAAGCTTTCCGGCAAAGTAGCCTGGAGGACGCTTGAACACACTTCCACATGATGGATATTCAAGGGGCTGCTTGGATTCACGTTTGTCCGTCAAGTCATCCATGATGGCCTTGATGTCTTCATAGACACCCGGTTGTAAGCTGAATGTGGCTTCCAATACGATATCCCCTTTTTCAGAAATGTTGCTGTGACGATAATCAAGCTCTAAATCTGCAGCTGTTCGCTTCACCAGATTCCCTTCTCGATCCACGACGTGGCAGTAATCAAGTACATCCTTGATCTCTCCTCCGTAGGCACCAGCGTTCATGAACAGGGCACCGCCAACCGTTCCTGGAATCCCGCAGGCAAACTCAAGTCCTGACAGCTTCTCAGCAAGCGCACGTCTGGATACATCAATGATGGCTGCACCACTTTGAGCAACAATCAGCTGGTCGGTTGTTTTTATATCCTTGAAATTCTTTAAATGAAGGACAATTCCGCGGATTCCTCCATCTTTCACAATCAAGTTCGACCCATTTCCGAGTAAGGTGAACGGTACATCCACTTTATTCGCCAGCTTTACAATATTTTGCACTTCTTCATACGTTGTGGGCGTCAGGAAGAAATCCGCTTTCCCGCCCAACTTTGTATATAGGTGATCTCTTAATAATTCATCACGCTTGATATTGTCCGAGTGCATGACTTTTGACAATTCTTCAAACACTGTTTCTTTATTGTACATTCTATATCAGTCCTAAATAGTAATTTTCGTCTCTCATTAATCAATCCTACCCAACCATTATATGACGAAAACCCATGAAAGTTAAATGGTTTCAGTTGGGAGAAGTCAATATCCTTCTAATGGAGGATGTTGACTTCGAACCATAAGAAAAAGAACCCCCGAATTGGAGGTTCCCAGAGTATGCTGTTTATTTTAAGAAATGAAATGATTTCGCGACATTTGAAATAAGGTTTGTCATGAAACCATGTTTCTTTTCCTGCCCTGGATTCGTCGCATCGCTTTGCTTGAATTTAATCGAGTATTTCGCAAATCCTGAATCCAGTGTTTCGATATATTTATAGGTTCTGGCATCTTTGATATATTCCTGTGCTTTAGGAGAAGTCTCAAATACAACATTCACGTTTCCATGAATTGGTGTGAAGTTCCAGTTTCCGTCTGCTTCAGGGTTGATGCTTCCTTTTTCCATGATGTAATTTATGATGACATTCCGATTTTCGTCAGGAGCCTGAATGATGATATTGGAACCGTCAATACCAGGGAAATGGCCACCACCACTAGCACGATAATTATTTGTAGCGACAATGAATTTTTGTGCCGGGTCAATCGGTTGACCATTGAACTGAAGGTTCTTGATGCGGTGAGAGTCCTCGTTTGCCAATTTCCCGTCCGTGTTGTATCTTGCAGGCTGTGTTACATCGATTTCATAAGTGACACCATCAATAACGTCATAATTGTAAGAGCGGAACTCTCCATTGACTAAAGATTGCTCTTCTGATTTGCTTGTGTCGATCTGATTGAATTGTCCTGCAGACATCTCGAGCCATTCTTTTACCTGTGTCCCATCAATTAAAACGGCTTGTAATGTATTTGGATATAAATAAAGATCGGCTACGTTCTTAATGGCGATTTCACCTGCTGGAATATCCGTGTAATAAGTGGCATCTCCGCGGGTACCGGCTTTAAACGGCGCACCTGCCGATAATACGGGAATCCCTTCATATTCCGTTCCTTGAATATACTTCTCTACATACCATTTTTGTGCGTTTGTCACGACTTGAATCGACGGATCATCCTTTACTTGTGCAAAGTAGCTATTGATTGGAGCTGTGGTTTCACCTACTGCACTCCTTACCCAATCAATTGTATGGTTGTGGTCTTCTTCGATTGCCCCGAAGATTTCTTCATCACGTGATACTAAAGGGTTACCATCTTTATCAGCAATTCCGCGGAGAGAGGTCTGGCCGTTGGTAACCGTCCAATTCCCATCCTTCAATTCTAATTCGAGATCGACCAGACCTAGATGACTTCCCCAATAACCAGGCATGACAGAAGGAACACCGTTGATCGTACCTTTCTTTGTATCGACCCCTGCAATGCCGTCATATGAAGAAGAAGGGAAGGTACCGTGTGAATGGCCGAAAAGAATGGCGTCGATACCGTCCACTTTCGAAAGGTCATACGTTGCGTTCTCTTCCATCCCATCATCGGTAACCGTGCCGATTCCTGAATGAGGGATGGCTACAATGATGTCCGCACCTTCTGCTTTCATCTGAGGTATAAATTTCTTTGCCGTTTCAACTATGTCTTTTGTCATGACATTCCCTTCAAGGTTTGCCTTGTCCCACTGCATGATTTGAGGAGGGACGAAGCCAATCACACCGACCTTAATGGAATGCTTGTCGCCGTCTTCATCTACGACTTCACGATCGAGAATCTGGTAAGGATCAAAATAGTTTTGATCGTCGGAAGGATCGTTGTTTCCATCATTCTTATATACATTGGCATTGACGTAAGGAAAATTAGAACCAGCCAAAGAAGTTTGAAGGAAATCAAGGCCATAATTAAACTCATGGTTCCCTACGTTTCCAGCATCATAATCTAGCAGGTTCATGGCTTTATACGCAGGGTGGGTTTCCCCTGGTTGCAGTGGATCAACTTTAGCTACATAATCTCCCAGTGGATTTCCCTGCAGTAAATCACCATTATCAAAAAGAAGGCTGTTCTTTGATTCAGATCGTGCTTGTTTAATAAGTGAAGCGGTTTTTACGAGTCCATATTTATTTGTTTCTGTATCTTGGTAATAATCATAGTTTGCGAGATTAACGTGGATATCTGTCGTTTCAAGGATGCGCAATTTTACTATATCTTTGTCCATCACATCGGCATACGTAATAGAGGGAGCAGCCTGCGGAATCATAAGGCCTAGGGCTAAAGCAGTACCGGTAATCATTTTTTTCTTATTAGAAGTGTTTTTCAACGGTATCTCTCCTATTTATGTATTTAATTCCAAACAATTACATGCTAGCACAACTATGTAAAAGAATAATGGTTAAAAAGTATGATTTGTTAGAAGAATGTAAAAGTTCCGTGTGAGACCAGGAATTGAATATTTACTTTTAATGGTTGAGTAGGATAGGATTGAACTTAGAAAAGTATGCTATAACATCTATTCATATATTAAAATAAACATAAACATATTGTCTTAAAAAGGAAGGAGGAAGCGAATTGGCCCGATTATATACTGCATTGATCGGTTTAAGCATGATTTGGGGAATGTCATTCGTTTTCATCAAATGGCTGGTGGAACCTGCAGGAGTATGGGGGACGGTATTCTTAAGGTGCCTGGCAGGAGCCCTCATACTTCTTCCGATTTTCTTCATGCAGAGGAAGAAAGAAGGCAAAAAGCCACTTCCTATATGGAAACTTTTTGTGGTGGGGATTGGGAACGCTGCACTGCCCTGGACACTGATCGCCTTGAGTGAGACTCAAATCAATAGCAATACCGCTTCCATCCTGAATGCGACTACGCCGATCTGGACGGGGCTGATCGGATTTTTATTCTTTGCCGTGGTGTTGACAGGATATCAGTGGGTTGGAATCGGGGTCGGGTTTATCGGGATACTCGTTCTGATGAACTTTGAAGTGAGCGGAATCTTTTCATCTGACTTTGTAGGAGTGGGAACGATGGTACTCGCGACGATGAGCTATGCGTTTGCTTCCCAGTTTACGAAAAAGCATTTGGCTGGAACAAGTGTAGTCGTGATTTCCACGTTCCAGCTGTTAATCGGAGCAGCAGTGGGGTTTATTGGCATGATGATCACCAATCCAATCTCTGTCGGGGATTTAGCGTCAGGTGAGGTCATTTTGGGCATTTTAGGACTGGGTTGTCTTGGATCAGGTGTCGCCACGTTACTTTACTTCTACATCATGACCAATGGAAGTCCGGAATTTGCGTCGACCGTGACGTATTTAATACCGGGTACTGCGATGATCTGGGGGTTCGTGTTATTAAGGGAGCCAGTGACACATAATCTCATTTTAGGGTTGCTGATTATCTTTGCAGGAGTATTCCTGTCATCAAGAAAGTCCAAGAAAATCATTTCATCTCTACCTGCTGGGACAAGGTAAGACCTTTAAACAAACGTTTGATTAACATGTCGAAACCCTTTTATTTTAAGGGATGAGACTACTAATCAAACGTTTGTTTAATTTTTGCAAATAGAATCATTTCATTTCCTACTATTTGCTATAATATCGGTAATGAGAATGTTCCCTAGATATCAAACCAACCTGATCGGAGGAGATTTGCAATGAAATATAAAAGAGATGAAGCCTATCGCTTTACTTTCTCCCAACCCATTCCCTGTTCGTTTACCATCGTCGGAATAGGAGATCAAACGATTCAATCCAAGACAGCCAAAGGGGAGATGATTGACCTGAGTCCTCAAGGTTGCAGACTTCAATCTTTATTGGATATTCATTTGGAAAAGGAAGTCAGGTTGAAGGTGACATTCAAGTTGGATGAAGACTTTACTGAAATCACGGCAGTAGGAGTCATCCAGTGGAAAAAAAAGAAAGGTCTTTCCCATTATCAATATGGGGTGAAGTTTCCAAAAGACGCCGGTCTTAAAGCGAGCATAACCGATGAACTGAAGAAATATGTTAAAAGATGATGACGCTAAGAGGGGTCTATACTTCCTCTGGATCCCTGGAAAGAGTTTTTCTGATGAATTTAATGCAAAAGAATACATATTCATATAAAATGGTTAGGATACATAGCTTTGTATAAACAGGTCTGATTCAAGATCTCGATAAAATAAATAATAAGGATGGTAATTCGATATGAAAACGGCAATTGTAACGGATAGTACCGCCTACATCCCGAAAGAATTGCGTGATCGACTCAACATACATATGATTCCTCTCAGTGTTATTTTCGGAGGAGAAACGTATCAAGAAGAAGTTGATATTACAGCTGAGGAGTTTTATGAAGAGGTCAGCGTCCAGGAGAAGCTACCGACCACATCACAGCCTCCTGTTGGACAGTTCGTGGAGCTTTTCGAAAAACTTTCCAAAGACTACGATGCCGTTATCTCCATTCATTTATCCAGTGGGATCAGCGGGACATACCAGGGTGCCGTCCAAGCAGGTGAGATGGTCGAGGGTATTAAAGTGTATCCCTATGACTCGGAAATCAGCTGCATGATCCAGGGCTTCTATGCCGTTGAAGGTGCGAAGCTTGAACGTGAAGGGAAAACGGCTGAAGAAATCGTGGCATTATTGGATGAAATGAAGGAGTCGGTTCAGGCTTACTTCATGGTGGACGATCTTGCCCACCTGCAGCGCGGTGGACGGTTATCACAAGCTCAGGCGATCATCGGGAGCTTGTTGCAGGTCAAGCCATTGCTGCACTTCGTGGACAAAGTGATTGTTCCGTTTGAAAAAATCCGCACCAAGAAGAAAGCATTGAAGCGGGTGGAAGGAATTCTTGAAGAAGCGGTTCAGTCCGGTGAAGCCTATCAGGCTTCCATCATTCATGCCAATCGAGAAGAAGAAGCGATTGAGTGGAAGAATGAGCTTCAAGAGAAATATCCGAATGTGGAATTCAATGTAAGCTATTTCGGTCCGGTCATCGGGACTCATTTAGGTGAGGGTTCGATGGGGATGGGATGGGCCAGGAAGATGAGCAAGTAGGAATTTCTTAAAGAGTGTATCCCGAGGTGCCAGTCGCGAAACCAGTTTTCGTGCCTGGCACCTGTTTTTACTGAGCAGGATTTTTTAAAATTTGTGTAGAATACATTATTATCCAAATAAGGAGTGATGTCATTGCGTTTTGCTTTAATGGACAAAGTATTAATCCCCGAGTCATTTGTAAAAGATTCAGCAAATCTCCAACGAATCTCAGACTTTCCTACACTGCCCCATCAACCTCTTAACCCCCTCTATCGCTTTTCAACAGATTTACAATCCTACTTAAGTGGACGAGCATTATTGTTAGATGAAATCCCATTTCAAATCAATATTCTTCACGAGCACTATATGAATGGCTATGTTTCATATGAAAAAGGAGTCATTGATGGTCAATGCCGCCGCTGTGGAAATAACCGGTCACATTTGTTTTCTGTCTTCCACTGCGCCAGGTGCCATACGTCATGTACATACTGCCGGAATTGTATCATGATGGGGAGAGTGTCTGAGTGTACTCCGCTCTTGGAGTGGAAAGGGCCTACGCCGGAATCACCTATGCCTGCGTTCGAATGGTCCGGTTTCCTTTCAGAAGTTCAAAATGAAGCGTCCCAACAAATGATTTCCGCCATTCAGAATCAAAACGATCTTCTCGTCTGGGCGGTATGTGGAGCCGGCAAGACAGAAATTCTTTTTGACGGGATATTTGAAGCTCTTCAGCAAAATAAACGTGTCTGCATTGCCGCACCCCGCACCGATGTCATTCTGGAACTGTCTCCCCGACTTAAAAAGGTTTTTCCTGATACGCCGATTACTACTTTATATGGAGGCTCAGAGGACCGGCATCGTTTTGGACAACTTGTACTCTCTACTACCCACCAACTTTATCGTTACAAAGAAGCCTTTGATGTCATGATCATTGACGAAGTCGATGCGTTCCCTTATTCATTCGATTCCTCCTTGCAATGGGCTGTGGGAAAAGCCCGTAAACCCCGTTCATCTATCATTTATCTAACAGCAACTCCGGATTCAAAAACACAGAAGGAATGCATCAAAGGGGAAAGAAACTTTATCCAAATTCCTGCCCGTTTCCACCGGCATCCGATCCCACTTCCCAGATTTATGTGGTGTGGACTATGGAAAAAAGCTTTGATGAAAAATAGAATTCCCCTTGCTTTAAAGAAATGGACTTTATTGAAACTCCATCAATCCAAGCAAGCGCTGATATTTTTTCCAACAGTCGACTTGATGGAAAAAGCACTTCCTCTGTTTCAAGAAATGAATCCTCTCATTGAGTCTGTTCATGCTGAAGACCCCGATCGAAAAGAAAAAGTGATGAAAATGAGAAAGAATGAGATTCCTATTTTATTAACGACAACGATATTAGAACGGGGGGTGACCATTCCCAACATCGATGTCGCGGTCCTCGGGGCGGAAGAAAAGATATTCATCGAAAGCGCACTTGTACAGATTGCCGGCAGGGTAGGGAGGAGCTCTGATTATCCAACGGGGGACACCGTTTATTTTCATTACGGCCGGACCAGGGAAATGATCAAGGCTCTTCTTCATATCGATTCTATGAATAAGGAAGCGGGAAAGAGAGGCTTGATTCATGGTAAATAACTGTTTGAATTGTGAAGGAGAGTTGGTGGAGGTGCTGTCGTGGAGGGGGTTATTTCATAGAGAACCTCAATTTTTGTGTCAGGAGTGTGAGAGGCAGTTAGAATTTATAGAAGGAGAGCGATGCAGCGGGTGCTCCCGATCTATGCTCGACCTGCCTTCGAACCTGATAAAGGAAGATGTTTGTTTGGACTGCTTTAGATGGGAAAGGGATTCTGGATGGAGGGGGATTCTCGAATATAATCACTCCTTTTATCATTATAATGATTTTCTTAAAGACTACCTGGCCAGATATAAATACCGGGGAGACTATGCCTTGGCACATGCATTCTCCCAAACAATCAAAACATATCTTGCCGAAGTAGAGTATGACTTAATTATCCCCATCCCCCTGAGCGATGAACGGCTCTATGAACGGGGGTTCAATCAATCCACCGTATTACTTGAAGAAGCAGAGGTCCGTCCCTCCACTATTCTCACCCGATTGCACTCTGAAAAGCAGTCTAAGAAGACGCGTA
The DNA here is from genome assembly GCF_020172085.1 of Rossellomorea aquimaris. Classification (GTDB taxonomy): domain Bacteria; phylum Bacillota; class Bacilli; order Bacillales; family Bacillaceae_B; genus Rossellomorea; species Rossellomorea aquimaris_E. The sequence goes on along the minus strand of NZ_JAIVAT010000009.1, from coordinate 260,162 downwards.
GTGAACGTCTTCTGCAGGAGCAGGTTTTTCGATTAGCGGAATCTGACGTGAGAGGAAAGACCATTCTACTGTTTGATGATATTTATACGACGGGAACGACCTTGAGGCAGGCGGCCAAGCTATTGAGGGAAGCGGGTGCGGACGCAGTTTCTTCCCTGACTCTTGCAAGGGGTTAAAGCAATCCTCTATCCTGCCGATATATTGGGTAAGAGAAGCTTTACCGGGAGGAACATACTATGTCAGAAATCATCAATTGTCCACGCTGCAATGCCATTTTTATGAAAAATAAATTCCGCGATGTATGCGACAAATGTTATAAAGAAGAAGAAACTATGTATGAAACCGTTTATCAATTTTTAAAAAAGCGGGAAAATCGTGCTGCCACCATGGATCGCGTCATCGAGGTTACAGGGGTAAACGAGGAACTACTATATAAATGGGTGAAAAAAGGCCGAATCCAGACGAGGCAGTTTCCGAATATGGGTTATCCATGTGATAAATGTGGGAAGATTATTGTGACAGGACGGATCTGTAGTGATTGTTCTTCGGAGATTGTGAATGATCTGAAACAGTTTGAAACTGAGCAGGAATGGAAGAGAAAATCTAAGGAGTCCGGTCAGAGAACATATTACACCATGAGAGATTAGAACTACATCTTACTAAAATAATTCAGGAAGAACTAACCAGTTCCTAACTCTAAACAAAACACGTTTTTATCCGATATACTAGGTAGAAACCATGTACGTGAAGAAAGCGAGGGAAAATGATGAAGATTAACAATATCGGAAATCAGAACATCAATCCTTATAAGCGCAACTTAAACAAAATGGATCAGGTCGGAAAAGCGGGTAAGCCGGCATCAGACAAAATTGAAATCTCGTCTGCAGCCAAAGAGATGCAGGAGGTTTCCAAACTCGGCAAAGAGCGCCAGGCAAGAGTAGAAGCTTTAAAAGATCAGGTTCAGAGCGGAAATTACACCATCGATCCGAAAGCCATTGCCAAAGGATTAAGGAATTTCTATAACGGACAATAAAAAGGGAGAGAACAAACATGTCAGCCAACAATCTATTCACAACTCTTGAAAAACTATATAAGCTGCACAAAAGTTTGTTCGACCTTTCTGTGAATAAAACGGATGTGATCAAAAAAGGCGATATGAGTGAACTCGATCGGGTTCTGAAGGATGAGCAGAAGCATTTGGCCGCCATCAATACTATGGAGGCTGAGCGGCAGAGAGAATCCAGTCATTATCTTCAATCAAGGGGAGTTCCTGTTAACGAAGCTCCTACAATATCTCAGTGTATTGAACATGGATCTTCTGAAGAGAGGGGAGCGCTAACCCATTGGCAGCGAAAATTGGTCAAGATCATTGAAGAATTGAGAGGACGAAACGAGCTGAATCAAAAGCTTGTCTATCAATCTCTTCAATTCGTAAATATGAATCTATCCATGATGCAGCCGCAGCCGGATCAGTCAACCTATTCACGTCCGAACGGCGAGAAAAAATCGACGGCAAGTCGATCCATCTTTGATTCGAAAGCATAGCACTTACTAATTGAAACGGAGGCAACACCATGCGATCCACTTTTATGGGCCTTGAAACGGCAAAACGAGGCATGTACACCCAGCAAGGCGCCCTTTATACGACCGGCCACAACATCTCCAATGCGAATACTCCTGGATACACACGTCAACGGGTTAACTTTGAACAAACAGAACCCTATCCTGCCCCAGCCATGAACCGTCCTCAAATCCCCGGCCAAATCGGAACGGGAGTCGACGCCGGTTCAATTCAGCGTGTCCGCGACTCTTTCCTGGACATGCAGTACAGAGGCGAAAACCAAAAGCTTGGCTACTGGGAAACCAAAATGGAAGCGATGAAGAAGATGGAAGAAGTCATGAACGAACCGTCCGATTCCGGATTGTCTAAAACGATGGATATGTTCTGGCAGTCCCTTCAGGATTTAGCGGTGAACCCGTCGAATTCAGGTGCCCGCTCTGTTGTCCGTCAACGTGGAATTGCTGTTGCTGAAACATTTAATTATTTGTCTTCGTCCTTAACAAGTGTGAGGAACGACTTGAAAAATGAATTGTCTGTCAGTGAAGAGCAAATCAATTCCTTGACGAGACAAATCGATAATATCAATAAACAAATTGCGGATGTAGAGCCTCATGGCTATCTTCCGAATGATTTATATGATGAGCGGGATCGTTTAATTGACGAGCTTTCAAAGCATGTTTCCATTCAAACGAGCTACCAATCCAATGGAGGAGCTTCTTCTCCTGTTGCAGAAGGTGCAGTTACTGTCACGTTGGTCGGGAAAGACGGAAACCTCGCCGTGAATCTCGTCAGTAAAAGCGGAGCGAACGAACTCAAGCTTTCCTATCAGGGACCTCAAAACACAGTGGATTCTGTAACGATTGGGAAGCAAACACTCGATATAAATGACTTCTTATCACAAGGTGAAGGGAAACTAAGAGCCCTTGTTGATACTTACGGCTTTAAAAATAAAGACGGTGAAGCAGAAGGGTCCTATATCAGCATGCTAGATGAACTCGACAGCATGGCGTATGAATTCGCCAAAGCTTTCAATGCCCAGCACCAGCAAGGGTTCACACCTGAACAGATGAACGACCCAAACTTTGATCCCGAGAACGACACTCCAGATACACCGAAGTTTTTCCAGGATGCAAAGAATGCTTCAGCAGATTTGGATGGTGTGTCGAAAGAAGGCTTCGCTCAACGAATTCAAATTGCCTATGAACTGAGCAATCTGGATAAGATCGCGACTGCAGGTGCAGATAACCCTACACTAGGAGATGCATCTAATGTTCTGGCATTGGCCGACATCATCACAACAACTAAACTTCCTTATGGTGATAAAGATGCCTCATTCCAAGGACACCTTGAATCCGTTATCGGAAAAATGGCAGTAGAATCACAAGAATCCGTTCGACTAGCAAGCAACTCTGGCGTACTAAGAGGAGCAGTGGACGAACGCCGAATGTCTGTAAGCGGAGTCTCACTGGATGAAGAAATGACCGACATGATCAAATTCCAGCATGCCTACAACGCCTCTGCCAGAATGATCACATTACAGGACGAAATGCTTGATAAAATCATCAACGGCATGGGTACCGTTGGAAGATAGATAGGTAGGTGAAATAATATGCGTGTTACTCAAAGTATGTTGATAGCCAATTCGATGAGAAATTTAAGTTCTTCATATGGACGAATGGGTCAGCTGCAGGATCAGCTGGCGACAGGAAAGAAGATTACGAAGCCTTCGGATGACCCGGTTGTGGCAATGAAGGGGATGTTTTATCGTTCGAATCTGACTGGGATTGAGCAGTATAAACGAAATTTATCGGAGCTTTATTTATGGATGGAGAACTCGGAGTCGGGAATCGATCAAGCGAATCAGGGGTTGCAGCGTGTTCGTGAATTGACGCTTCAAGGTCAAAATGGAACGTTAAGTCCGGAAGATCGAAAAGCGGTAGCGGTTGAAATCGAACAGATTAAAAATGACCTTGTCAGTGTTGCTGAAACGAAAGTAGCGGGAAGATATATTTTTCATGGAACGGACGTTGGAAAATCTCCTATTAAGGATGGTTCTCCTGCGGATGGAAGTGCTCCTAAAGTTGCTGATAATTTGGGTAGCGGTTCTATAGATGCTTATCCGATTGAAGTTTCACAGGGCGTTTCCCTTAAAGCAAACGTTAATCCGAATAATGTTTTTAATCAGAAACTATTTGATACAGTGCACAACATTCAAAAGGCATTAGAATCTGGCGATGATTCTGCCCTTGATACAGAGCTTGAGAATCTGGACAGTGTAATGAACACGTTATCAGCAGAACGTTCTGAACTCGGTGCTCGCTACAATCGACTGGAAATGGTAGACGACCGACTGGCTCAGCAGGAAGTGACAGCGAATAGGATTCTTTCAGACAACGAGGATGCTGATATCGAACGCGTTATCACGGATTTGAAAACCCAGGAAAGCGTACATCGTGCAGCCCTCGGAGTTGGCGCAAGAATCATTCAACCGACATTAATGGATTTTCTAAGATAAAAGCAAGGGGACTGACCCTTTAAGGTGTTTTGTCACCTTATGGTCAAGTCCCTTTTTAGATGGAGGTGAATATGCGTGAACGTTCCACAGATAAGGTTGCAGTCCACGTCAGCAGCTCTGAGCATTCGGACGACTCCAGGTCGTATGGACATTGAACAGCCACCAGCAGAAATGGATATCCAGCAGCCCCAGGCGAAGATGGAGATTGAGCGTACGCCTTCCAAATTGACCATTGACCAAACCGAGGCACGGGCCGATATGGACTTAAAATCCGTCCGTCGCAGGATAGAAGACTATTCCCAGCAGGGATATGAAGATTGGCTGGCGGGACTTGCCCGTGTCGCCCAAGACGGGGATGAACTGATGATGATCGAGAATAGCGGAGGTGCGATTGCGGCTCAGGCTAAACGGAACAGTGAGAATCCGATGTATGATTTCAACATTGGATGGATTCCTTCTGCTGGTAGCGTCAAAATTAGTTACTACCCCGGAAGTGTGAAGGTTAATATTGAACCGCAAAAAGTGGTGAATCACTCTCGTCCTCAAAAGCCCGATATACAGTATACTCAAGCCCAGGTGGACGTCAGCTTGAAACGGTATGCAGACTTGCAAATTGATTTTGCGAACTTAAAACATGTTGGGATCAACTACGAACAAGAAATATAGAATGAAGGAATGAAGTGGATGAAAATCGATACGAAATATCATGGAGAAATAGAAGTTCCGTCTGAAGACATTTTGACATTTGAACACGGGATCCCCGGTTTTGGGGAGGAGAAGCAGTTTGTATTATTGCAACTTCCGGAGAACGAGTGGTTTTATATATTGCAATCGGTTAAGACCTCTCAGCTTGGATTTGTTGTGACAGATCCGTTTATGTTCTTTAAGGAATATGATTTTGAATTAGATCAGTCTAGTGTGGAGTTTCTAGGGAATCCTTCCGAAAAAGAAGTGCAGGTGCTTTCTATTTTGACTGTTAGAGAGGCACTACATGAATCAACTGCAAATCTACAGGCACCAATTATTGTAAATCTAGCAAATCGTAAAGGAAAACAAGTCATCTTAACTAGCTCAGACTACCAAACCAAGCACCTAATTTTTGCTCAGCATGCAGGAAAGAAGGGGTGAGGGGATGCTAGTACTGACAAGGAAGACGGGAGAAAGCATTAAGGTTGGGGATGACATTGAGCTAACGGTGATTGCTGTAAAAGGGGACCAGGTGAAATTAGGCATCAACGCACCAAAGAATGTTGACATCCATCGGAAGGAAGTCTATCTCTCAATCCAGGAAGAAAACACTAAAGCTTCGAAAGGAATCAACAATCTGTTTAATCTTTTGCCAAAAAAATGATTAATTATTTTTCTCAAACTATTAAACACCAGTCGAAACGACCGATAATAATATTGTAAGCAATGAGGGGAAGGGCGGCCGACCTTTGTGACTTGTTGCAAACTAAAAAATAGATAGTTCACATGGATGTGGGCTTACTTTCAAGGAGGAAATTATTGTTATGAGAATTAATCATAATATTGCGGCGCTTAACACTTACCGTCAATTAAACAGTGCTTCTACTGCTCAAGGGAAATCTATGGAGAAGTTATCATCAGGTCTTCGTATAAACCGTGCGGGGGATGATGCTGCGGGATTAGCAATCTCAGAAAAAATGCGTGGACAAATTCGTGGTTTGGATCAAGCCTCTCGTAATGCTCAAGATGGGATTTCATTAATTCAAACTGCTGAAGGAGCATTAAACGAAACACATGATATTTTACAACGTATGCGTGAGCTTGGAGTTCAAGCATCGAATGATACTAACACCGCAACTGACCGGGGAGAATTACAAAAAGAGTTAGATCAATTGGTTGATGAAATTGACCGTATTGCAGGAACTACTGAATTTAATACTCAAAACTTACTTGGTAAAACTAATGCTTCTGGTAATTTTACTGGCTCTGGACAAGCATTTACTTTCCATATCGGTGCAAATCAAGATCAAAATCTTACTCTAAACATCAACTCAATGGACAGTGCTAGAATGGGTGGTAGCGGATCGACAATTCAAAGCTTAAAAACTACTACTTCAGGCTCAGGTTCGGGTGCAGTTACAATTGGTGGCCTTTTAACTCAATCTGGTGCAAATGCAGCTATAACATCTATTAATAATGCTATTGAAACAGTTTCAGCTGAGCGTTCTAAGTTAGGTGCTCACCAAAATCGCTTAGAGCACACTATCAACAATCTAAATACTTCTTCTGAAAACTTGACTGCTGCAGAGTCACGTATACGCGATGTTGATATGGCTAAAGAAATGATGAATCAAACGAAAAATTCTATACTTTCCCAAGCTGCTCAAGCGATGCTTGCACAAGCAAACCAACAACCCCAAGGTGTACTACAACTTCTTCGTTAAATTATTTAAATAAAAACGGCAATCTAAAATTAGATTGCCGTTTTTATTTTTAGCCTAGTTTTATATAGTTTGTAACTTAATAATTTTATTATCTAACCGATATTACTAATTAGAAGAGGAAGTTTAGGTTATTGATTGGAGGCGCATTTAATGAATCTGATATTTAAAGATCAAGTTGTCCATATTAAAAACAATATATCTATTCATGAAGTTATTGAAAATATAAAATTATTTCTCGCAGATAATTATTACTTTAGTCATTTAGAAGTAGATGGCGTAGAGGTGTATTCAGAACCAGAGCAGTTTCTTTTAGATAATATGGATCGGATTAAAAACTTAAAGATACATGCTAAAACTTTGCAAGAATTTATAGAAGATTCTCTTAAAACTTCTGAAGAGTATCTTTCAAGAGCTATACCAGAAGTATTATTGTTAGCAAATGATTATTATCATAATCCTACAGAGAAAACGTGGGGGAAATTTAATCACTTTTTAGAGGGTTTACAATGGTTAGATCAACTGTTCGTAACCATTGTTCGTACTAACAATGGTTTGAATTACTGGAATGATTACTCTGAACTAACAAATAAACTTAAAATGGGAATAGAAGAGCTTCATAATGCAATGGAGAGTTCAGATAATGTTTTAATAGGTGATATAATCCAATATGAAATTTTACCAATATATGAAGATTTACATCAATTGATTAAAAGCACATTAGATTTTGAGGGGTGCCTCCATGATACTAATAGAAAACCGTAAATACCTAAATAAGCATAATCGTTTCCTGTTAGATACGTTATCCAAATTAGAACAGAATTTAGAAGGAAGCAGCAATGTTCAAATAGAGCATACGAAATCGAATGTTAAAACATTGAAATTAAATTATAATGGTAAGTTTCTTTACCTACATAGTAAATATAATCCCAAAGCTGAGGTGGAAAAATTATTATCTAGAGTTAAAGATTTAAGTGCCTATAAACATGTATTGTTTGTCGGAATTGGAATGGGATATCATATAGAAAAATTATTGAGTCAATATCCTGAAATGAAGTTTTCAATCTATGAGCCAAATAAAGAAATTTTGTTACATTATTTTTCTAATCGGGAGATAAATGAATTACCTATAAAAAACCTAGAAAAATTATTAACTTCAGGAGAAGAAAATCAATTACAGCATGAATTGAATCTTTTAGATGAACATTTGAAAATGAGTACATATGTGTACACACTACCAGTTTACGAGAAAGTGTATTCTAAAGAATTGGAGATAATATCAACTTGCTTTACTAATATATTAAAAGAGAAGAAGAGTGAAATATCAACAAATAAGGCTTTTCAGAAAAGATGGACTATAAATGCTATTAAAAATTTTCCATGTGTATCTAAAACTCCAAACATTCTTCACCATATTGATAAAAACATTTTTATAGGTAAGCCAGCTATTATAGTAGCTGCTGGTCCGTCATTAGATGACGAAATTGAAAATTTAAAATATATAAAAAAATATGGATTAGCTTACATATTTTCCGTGGGCTCAGCTATCAACACATTAATTAATCATGGAATTCATCCTGATGCTGCTTGTACATATGACCCCTCAGAAAAGAACCAGGTAGTAATGAAATCTGTAAAAGACCTTAATATTTCTAATATACCTTTAGTTTTTGGTAGTACAGTTGGATATGAAACATTAGAAGGATATCCAGGTCCTCTGCTACATATGATGACCAATCAAGACACTATAAGCCCTAAATTAATAGATACTTCACAGGATATTGATATCGTATTAGACGCTCCATCAATTGCAGTCGTGACATATCAACTCTTAATGTCTCTTGGTTTTAGCACAATCATTTTAGTTGGTCAGAATTTAAGTTATAAAGAGAACAAGCGTTATTCAACTGGAATTCAATATAATCATATATCTAGCGATCTTACTGACCAGGAAGTTAAAGAATCAATCTCAGTTAGAGGTGTTGATGGAAATTTTGTACAAACAAACGAAACATTCGTTCGTATGCAGAAACAACTTGAGTTGTATATTAAGAATGCACCTAATGTCCTAACTATTAACACTTCAAAGGGAGGAGCACATATAGAGGGGACAGTTTTCATGTCTCTTACAGAGGTTATCTTAAAGAATTTAAGAAGATCGAATATTGTCACTAGTTCTTGGTATGAAACAAAAAATGAGTATGATCATAGTTACATTGTTAATCAATTAGATAGTATGGAAAGGCATATAACTAGATTAAATAAACAAATAAATAATTCAATAAAAGAATTGAAAGTAATCGACTTTTGTGTTAACAAAAATCAGCTTCAAGGTTTAGAAAGTAAATTTGTTAAATTTGATAAAGAATTTAATAAGCTTAAAAATAATCAATTCTATCAGTCATTTATTGAGCCGATGCTTAGAGTGCAAAATAAGCGGCTTGCAAATGATAGTAAGTTTATTCGTTTTGAAAGTAAACTGGATAAAAAGGGGATGTTGGTTATTCAGTCTTTTGGTATGTTTTTAAAGGACTGTATGGAGCATCTTGAGTTTATTCTTCCTTTATATTACGAGCTAAAAAAAAATGTACATTATCAAATTAAAAGTAAGCAAAAAATATAACATTTTAAGTATCTTAAAGATAAATAAGCACTACTGAAATCAGTAGTGCTTTTTTAATGAAATTATAAAACTTTTCAATCAGTATCCGATATAATCCATATAACCTTCAGGAGGATTAAATGATGATTGATAAAGTGACAGGTGGAGCACATGGGATACAATCATTTACTAGATTAGAGAACCAAACGAGTGAAGAAGTGAAACAAATTCAAGCGCAGGAACGACATCATGAAGAAACTAGATCGAGAGAACCTGTCACCAAAGAAAAAATGGAAGAAGTCGTTCATGGAATGAATGAGTTTATGTCCACTTCAAATACACATCTCAAATTTGAATTTCATGATAAATTAAAAGAATACTATGTGACGATTGTGGATGATCGGACGCAGGAGATAGTGAAGGAAATACCAGCAAAGAAAATGCTTGATATGCATGCAGCAATGACGGAATTTGTTGGTTTGCTGGTAGATAAGAAGATTTAACGGAAGGAGATACATATGGCTGATATGCGAATTGGTGGGCTTGCCAGTGGTATGGACACGGATCAAATCATCAAAGATTTAATGAAGGCGGAACGAATTCCTTTAGATAAACTAGGTCAAAAAAAGCAATACCTTGAGTGGCAACGTGATGATTACCGGGATATGAATAAGATGATGTTTGATTTTAGTAATCTTATTTTTGACGGGGTGATGAAGCAGGGGACGTATACCCAGAAGACCGTCTCAGTTTCAAATCCGAATGAAGTATCGATTAAGAACATTAACTCTACAACAGATTTTACAGGTACACTAAAGGTAGAAAAATTAGCCACTGCTGCTTCGATGTATAGCACGCCAATTACTCAGTCCGATGGCGGGGTATTATACTCTAAAAAAAAATTGAGTGAATCCTTTGGACTGACTGGTGAGCAAAGCATTAAGGTCAAAGCGATTAAATCGGATGGGACGATGGCGGCGGATTTTACAGAAATCAAATTTAATGCCGAAGACGAAACTCTGGACAGTTTAATCTCCAAGATCAATGCTCAAACAGGCGTGACCATGTTCTATGATCAGCAAACTAAGCAAATGTCTGTCATGAGTAAGAACACGGGGAGCAATGCCAGCGGTCCTGAAATTGAGTTGCAGGGAGCTCTATTTACTACTCATTTGAAATTGGATGCAGATAATGATGCAGCTGTAACGAATGCTCGAGGTTCGATAGGAGAAAATGCCAAGTTTACATACAACGGTATGGCTACTGAGCGTTCATCAAACACTTTCAATATCAATGGATTTGAGATTTCCCTTAAAAATGCATCCAATACGAATGTAACGTTTGCTTCTAAACCTGACACCGATAAAATCTTAGAAAAAATCGTCAAATTTGTCGACGAATATAACAAGCTCATCGAAAAAGTAAACGGTGAAGTAAACGAAAAAAAATATCGTGACTTCCAGCCCTTAACGGCTGAACAAAAAGAGTCGATGGAAGAAAAAGAAATTGAATTATGGGAAGAAAAGTCACGAAGTGGTACTCTCAGAAACGATTCCGTTCTGACATCTGGTCTCAACAAAATGAGAACAGACATGTACTCGCCCATCTCTGGAGGAACATCAGGTCTTGACCAATTAGCCCAAATCGGTATCAAAACATCAAGTAACTACCTTGATCGTGGAAAGCTGATTATTGATGAAAGTAAGCTGAAAGAAGCTATTTCCAAAGATCCGAATGCAATCTACGAAATTTTTGCCAAAGATGGTGCGACATCAAATGAACAGGGTATCGCCCGGCGTTTACGTGATACGTTAAAGACCACCATGGACAGTATCGAGAAAAAGGCAGGTAAAGCTTCGAGTACAAACAACACGTTTACCCTGGGTCGTTTATTAAACAATATGGAAAGCCAAATGGACCGTTTCGAAGACCGGTTAACGCAAGTCGAGGATCGCTACTGGCGCCAATTCACCGCCATGGAAAAAGCCATCCAGCGTTCCAACGAACAATCTATGTTCCTCATGAACCAATTCGGTGGAGGCATGTAATATAACTAAAGGAGTGTTAATATGGCCATCAACAACCCGTATGCAGCATACCAGAACAACTCGGTCAACACCGCATCACCAGGTGAACTCACCCTTATGCTCTATAACGGAAGCCTGAAATTTATTCATATCGCAAAAAAAGCCATTGAAGAGAAAAATATTGAACTGAAAAATACGAATATCCAAAAGACCCAAGCCATCATCAATGAGCTGATGGTGACATTGAATACAAATCTTGAAGTCTCAAAGAACCTTATATCCCTTTACGACTACATCAACCGTCGCTTAACAGAGGCTAATATCAAGAGTGATATGACGATTTTAGAAGAAGTCGAGGGGCTTATCACAGATTTCCGTGATACATGGAAAGAAGTCATTCACCTGAACCGCCAGAAGCAGCATGCCGGTCAAGGTGGTCAGGCGTAATGAGCTCGGTCCTTCTGTGCTATACCATCACGAAGCAATTGAAAGAAGCATTGGAACAGGTGAATGATGAAATCAGGGAACTAACCATTGAGGAAGTGGAATCTCTTTTAGAAAAAAGACAGAGCGTTCTTGGCACTATCAAGCCTCCATATACTCAGGATGAGCAGGAGCTTGGCAAGAAGATGATTGTCTGGAATCAGCAAATCGATCGGCAGCTGGCTCAATTGCGTTTGGAGATTAAACGTGACATGAATGGTTTAACCAAGAAAAAAACGTCAGTCCAAAAATATTCAAACCCATATGAATCACTACAATATGACGGAATGTTCTACGATAAAAAGAAATAGGTGATTCTTTGTCAACAATGAAACTAGACGAAATACAGTACGAATTGGTCAGCCAATACGTCGCGATGCTCGAAACAATCAAAGAAGCACTGAATTATGTGGAAGCAAGCTTCACGGATTTAAGCAAAACAGAAGGGGATCGGGTCCTTTCCGATGTCTTCATGGCTATTGAGCAGATTTCGGAAAGCAATTCCTAGTTAAAAGATATGTTTGAAGGTCGGGAAGAAATTCAGAAAGCTTTCACGGAGTTTGATAGGGTGACGGACCAGGCATGAAAGCTGGACGGACAGTTAGACAACAATGTAGTCAAACAAAGTATCGTTCAGGAAAACCTGTCACCGGCGTTTTCTGCATGGAAAGCTACGATTGAGAGTTAACTAAACCCATACCTAGCACACTAAGCCTCTAATCTTCGGGGCTTTTTTCTTTTCCAAATCCTCACATGCTATAATAATAGAAAAATGCTGGAGGACGCCGGTATGAATAATATTATAATAGATGAGATTAGAAAATTCAGCCTTCTCTATCCAGAAGTCCATGAACATGTAGATGGTTTCGGACATATTTCTTTCCGCGTGAAGGACAAACCATTTGTCATCATCGGGGAGACCCTGTCGATAAAAACGCTCCCTGCTACTCAGGAAATCCTCCTCGAACAGCCAGGCTATACCAAAGCTCCATACATCGGAAGGCATGGATGGGTGTTAGTTGAGATAGAAGAAGTAGGCTGGCGGACCATTGAAGGGCTGATTCGCAATGGCTATTTGATTGTGGCTCCGAAGAGACTTGTAAATACTGTTCAAAAAGGGTAATGGAACATGATGAATTTAATTACTAATGAACTTATAAAGCAAACCTCTCACTCACGGATGTGGATTTCCCTTGCACTCATTGTGTTCGTGGATGCCATCGCATCCATTTTTGTCTACATGCTCTTCGATGGCATCCAATTTTCATTCTGGGAATATATGCGGATCAGCTCGAATCTACTAATAATCATTCAACTCTTTAGTTTGATCATAGCCGGGGATATCGTATCGAGTGAATTCTCGTCGGGTACCATCAAGCTGTTGCTCATCCGACCCATTAACCGTGTGAAGATTTTGCTATCCAAATACATAACAGTGATAGTCATCGTGACTGTTTTAACAGCCTCTCATTTCTTATTTTCGGCCGTACTCGGCTCACTGTGGTTTTATGATAGTTTTTTTGATTTGAACGAGAACTTTTTTATTGTGGCAGGTGCTTACGTACTGAGATTCATAGAAATGATGGTAGTTTGTTCCTTCGCTTTTACCTTTTCTGTCGTAACGAGAAGCAGTTCGTTTGCGATTGGTTCTACAATCTTTCTTACCTTTTCAACAGGGACGTTCTTGATTTTGATGAACGAGCGTGGCCTGGATTGGGGGAGGTATCTGCTGTTTGCGAATACCGATTTGCAGCAGTATTTTTTCGGGACTCCGCCGTTTGAAGGGATGACGTTTTGGTTTTCGGTAGGGGTGATTGTGGTGTATTTGGTTGGGTTTGGTGGATTGGCTTGGTGGAGTTTTGGTAGGCGGGATGTGGATGTTTAGTAACTTGATTTTGTGTACCAGGTACATTCCACTCCATCTGTACCTGGTACACAACCTATTTTCACAACCTTCACAAATCCGCCCCAATCTCTCCACAAAACCTCCACATCCCCACCGTCTAATCCCTCGAAAAAGTGAGATACTAATACTATAAAGAGTGCAAGGTGAACCCAAAACACTCGCAACCCTCACCTCACTCTAATCATTCTCCAACCCCTGATCCACTAACACTTTCGACACTACATTACAAACTTTACGAAAAATTGACAAAAAATTAAGAAAGTTTAAGGAGGATTATTTAAGGGAATGGAGAATATATAAACATAGCTTTATTTTTAAAAGGAGGAGTTTACATGTTGAACTACAACATTCGAGGCGAGAACATTGAGGTAACTCCAGCGATTCGCGAACACGTGGAGAAGAAGATTGGTAAGTTAGATCGTTACTTTAATGAAACTCCTGATGCAAATGTACATGTTAATTTAAAAGTGTATCCTGATAAAAATACGAAAACTGAAGTGACTATTCCAATGCCGCATTTAGTGCTACGAGCAGAGGAACGCAACACAGATATGTATGCGGCCATTGATCTAATAGTAGATAAATTGGAGCGTCAAATTCGCAAACATAAGACAAGAGTGAACCGCAAGATGCGTGAAAAGGGCAGCCCGAAGGAGTTCTTCGCCGCTCAGGAAGATCTGAATCATGTTTCTCCAAATGGTGCAGCTGCCATTGAGCTGGAGGAAGAAGACGATACGGAAGTAGTAAGAACGAAACAGTTCAATCTGAAACCGATGGATAGTGAAGAAGCCATCCTGCAGATGAACATGCTCGGTCACACATTCTTCATCTTCACGGACGCTGAGACAAACGCAACAAATATTGTGTACAAGCGTCGTGACGGTAAATACGGTTTGATTGAAACAAACTAAACTCATAATTAGAAAATCCTGCGGTCACTTTGATCGCAGGATTTTTTTAATGATAGGAGGATTTTACCATTTTTTGTCGAAGTTTGAAGGTAGACAAAAAAGGGGGAAATGAAATGAGAGATCCACGATTAGAGAAATTAGCGGACGTACTACTGACGCATTCATTAAAACTAAAAGAAGGGGAGAAGCTGTTGATTGCGGGCGAGCATTCAACTAAACCCCTGATTAAAGAGATTCTTAAAAAGGCATATAAGATGGGGGTCATCCCTTATTTTGAATTGGGAGATCTTGAGTTAAACCGGATATTGGCTACGAATGCAAAGGCTGAGCAGATGATTATTCGGAATAAATGGAATATGCAGCAGTACGAAGATTTGGATGCCTTTATCCATATTGCCAGTGAAGCGAACGACGCGGAGATGAGTGAGGTCCCTGCAGAACAATGGCAGGAGCTTATGCCTCATATGAAAGAATCCAACGACTATCTTATCCAAAACAAAAAATGGGTTCTTTTAAACTATCCAAACTTTTCACTTGCCCAAAAAGCAAAGATGAGCTATGACACGTTCTTTGATTATCTTTTGGAGGTCTGCACTGTCGACTACAAACAGATGGAAGAAGCTCAGAAACCGCTTAAAGAGCTATTGGACAGCACAGATAAGGTACGTATAACAGGTGAAGGGACGGACCTTACATTCTCAATCAAGGATATTCCGTCTGTTATGTGTTTTGGTGAGCGGAATATTCCAGACGGAGAAGTGTATACAGCTCCCGTGAAGGACAGCGTGAATGGAACGATTACATATAACACTCCGACACTTTATCGTGGATTCACGTTTAATAATGTCTCGCTGACGTTTGAAGACGGAAAGATCGTGAAAGCCACAGCTGATAAAACGAAAGAATTGAACGATATTCTGGATACCGATGAAGGTGCCCGTTTTATCGGTGAGTTTGCCCTTGGGGTGAATCCGAAGATCAATGAGCCGATGCTGGATATTTTATTTGATGAAAAAATTAACGGAAGCTTTCATTTCACCCCGGGACAGGCGTATGAACAGGCCGACAACGGAAACCGCTCAAGCGTCCATTGGGACATGGTCTGCATCCAGCGTCCCGAATACGGCGGTGGAGAAATTTACTTCGATGATGTGTTAATTCGGAAAGATGGGTTATTTGTAGTAGAAGAGCTAAAAGGATTGAATCCAGACGCTTTAATCTAAAGGAGGACTACATCATGACGTATTCCATTGTAGGTTATGACCCGGAAGAGAAAGAGTGGGGGATTGCGGTCCAATCGAAATTCCTCGGTGTTGGATCGGTGGTGCCTTTTGCAAAAGCGGGAGTCGGCGCAGTCGCGACTCAGTCTTATGCGAATACTTCTTACGGACCACACGCGCTTCAACTGATGTCGGAAGGAAAGACGGCGGAAGAGGCTCTTGACATCATCACAAAGGACGATCCGGAGCGACCGTTACGCCAGGTGGGATTGATTGATGCGGGTGGAAATGCAGCCACGTTCACCGGTGAGGGGTGCTACAACTGGGCAGGTGGACAAACGGGGAAGCATTTTGCAGCTCAGGGAAACATTTTAGTCGATAGGAACACCGTGAAAGCAATGGCGGAAACCTTTGAGGCGACCACTGGGTCCTTGGCTGAGAGGTTGCTCCATGCACTGGATGCCGGCCAGGAAGCAGGCGGCGATTCCCGCGGCATGCAGTCTGCAGCTCTGGTAGTCGTGAAAGAAAACGGTGGATATGGTGGGTTCAGTGATCGATATATTGATTTAAGGGTGGACGATCACTCCTCCCCTATTAAAGAACTGAAGCGAATCTATCAACTTCACCAGCTTTATTTCAAGGAATCGGATGCCGGTAGAGTGGTATTGTTGGAGGGAGATATTCATGACCAAGTGGAAAGTGAATTGACGCGACTCGGTTATGCTAAAGAAAACCATTCCCTCTATCAAAATCTGAAAGACTACCTCCATACGGAAAACTTTGAAATGCGTGAGCAGGAAGAGAATTATATCGATTTAGATGTTTTGGAACATATGAAAAACCAAGGCAAATAGTAGGGA
Organism: Rossellomorea aquimaris; assembly: GCF_020172085.1. Taxonomy (GTDB): domain Bacteria; phylum Bacillota; class Bacilli; order Bacillales; family Bacillaceae_B; genus Rossellomorea; species Rossellomorea aquimaris_E. Next base: position 243,669 of record NZ_JAIVAT010000009.1, on the reverse strand, counting down.
AAAGAACCAGTCAAAAGGGATTGGTTCTTTTTTCTTGTTTTAAAACAGTTTAAGGAATGCCTGAAATGTTATATAATGAACATTTGTGTACGGGACTCAGAGAAGTTGGAGGTAAATACAAACATGAGTACAGTCGGTAGAAATGAACCATGCCCATGTGGCAGTGGAAAGAAATATAAGAAATGCTGTGAAAACGTTGTGAATATAGATACACTGGTGAGTCAGGAGTTGGATGTGCTTCAGGCACAGCTTTATGATTTTATCGCTTCGGCGCAGTCTGCAGAGATGGAAGAATCCTACCATCATTACCTGTCCAAGATGGATTTGATGCAGGCTGATCCTGATATTTATGAAATGGCGTTTGTCAGCTGGTATGGAGCGACTCAAAAGGACGTGGATGGTGTTCGTTTGATTGAACGGTTCGTCGATAAACAGCTGAGTACGGTGACTCGCCCTCAGACAGCAGCAGTATTGGAATCATGGAAGAACATCCGAGTGACAGCCGGTACGGTTGAGAAGCTTGATGACAATACGCTTCGTGTCGAGGAAGCCATCACGGGAGACACCCTGGTCGTGACAGAAAAATTCGGAAAACTTGAGGAGAACAGCTTCTTCTTAGGTTTACTATTACCGAATGGAGAGAAGTACCTTCCATTTGCCCAATACTTCATTTATCCAACCATTGAAAAAGCGGCGATGGAATTAGTGAAGATCCGCTTTGAACAGGGCGAGTTTGAAAAACTGCATGATTATCTATCAGGTCAGTACCTGGAAATAGCGGATGTCGGTTTTGTTCTTTATAGTGCGGAGAAGAAGAAGGCAGGAAAAGCATCATCTAAACCTGCTGAAGCAGAGCAGGATTCAGAAGACAAATCCGAAAACTCCATTGAAGGAGTAGAAATTTGGAAGACGCCGGAATACACGGAAGCTATCACATCCCTTCAAACCTTCCTTTCTGAAAAAGGGGAAGATAAAAAAGAAAGTGAGCTCCTCGTAGCCGTGCTGGAGAAATACTTCTACACTGAACGCCCAACGATCCGAAATCCGAAAATTTACTCGGGAGCAATGGTGGACATGGCGAAAAACATCGAAGAAATCAGTATACGCCACGTTCAAAAAGAACTGGCCGAATACTTCGATGTCTCAGCCAACAGCATCTCCAGACGAAGCAAACAAATCTGGGAAAGCTATCAAGACACCGTTTACGAATTGCTGAAAGTAACAAACGCATAACGCGAACTATATACACAACCCTACAAAAGTCGCCTATCATAGGCGGCTTTTTTTTGAGGGACGGACCTCCCATATTATGCTCATGTGAAATAGAAAGCTTGGTATAATAACATTCATTCCTTCAAAAGTCTGAAAAAGGGAGGTCCGTCCCTCAAAGCCTAAGTTGTAACCGATATGGGATAGTGGTAAGATTGATAGGGAATATATCGTGTTTTGGTGGGAGGAATATTGCGTTTTGTAGCGAATGTAAAGAAGAGTGATGGGGATGGATTTCCTGGGATTTTACAGGGGTTTCACATATTTCTCATCGGAATCTCATTTTCATTCGTTATACTTGTGACGTTTGGCTCTCATTCCAACACAGATAAAGGAGCGTTTACACATGCTTGGTCTATTAAACAAAGTGTTCGATGCAAATAAAAGAGAAATTAAGAGGCTGGAGAAACTGGCCGATCAAATAGAAGAATTAGGCCCCGATATGGAACGCCTGACGGATGATGAAATCCGTGAAAGAACAGAGCGATTCAAGGAACGCTATCAAAAAGGTGAAGATTTAGAGGACATGCTCGTTGAAGCCTTTGCTGTCGTGCGGGAAGCGGCTCGCCGTGTACTTGGACTATATCCATACCGTGTACAGCTGATGGGTGGTGTTTCCCTCCATGGCGGGAACATCTCCGAGATGAAAACCGGTGAAGGTAAAACCCTGACGGCGACAATGCCTGTTTACTTGAATGCCATCACTGGAAAAGGCGTTCACGTTATCACGGTCAATGAATATCTTGCGAGCCGTGATGCCGAGGAAATGGGTAAGCTGTATAATTTCTTAGGACTGACGGTCGGCTTGAACCTTAACTCTATGTCTAAAGAAGAAAAACGCGATGCTTATAAAGCGGATATCACATATGGTACGAACAATGAATTTGGGTTCGATTACCTGCGCGACAATATGGTCCTTTATAAAGATCAAATGGTACAGCGCAGCCTTCATTTTGCCGTAATCGATGAGGTCGACTCCATCCTGATCGATGAAGCACGTACACCTTTGATCATTTCCGGTAATGCTCAGCGCACGCCTCAGCTTTATATCCAGGCGAATGCGGTTGTGCGTACACTGAAAAAAGAAGAGGATTACACGTACGATGAAAAAACGAAAGGTGTTCAATTAACTGAAGAAGGAATCAGCAAGGTAGAAAGAGCCTTCCATATTGATAACCTGTTCGATATTTCACATGTAACTCTCAATCACCATATCAACCAGGCGCTGAAAGCCCACGTCAGTATGCATCGTGATGTCGATTATGTGGTTCAGGAAGGCGAAATTGTCATCGTTGACTCCTTCACGGGTCGTCTGATGAAGGGCCGCCGTTACAGTGACGGTCTTCACCAATCGATCGAAGCTAAAGAAGGACTCGAAATTCAAAACGAAAGTATGACGATGGCAACGATCACGTTCCAGAACTACTTCCGTATGTATGAAAAGCTGTCCGGTATGACAGGTACAGCGAAGACGGAGGAAGAAGAGTTCCGTAACATTTACAACATGAACGTTATCGTCATCCCTACAAACAAACCAATCGTTCGTGATGACCGCGCCGATTTGATTTATGCTTCCATCGAAGGGAAATTCAACGCGGTAGTGGAAGACATTAAAGAGCGAAACGATAAAGGACAACCTGTACTGGTCGGTACAGTTGCCGTTGAAACGTCAGAGCTTATCTCTAAACTTTTAACGAAAAAAGGCGTACGCCATAATGTACTGAATGCGAAAAATCATGGCCGTGAAGCGGAAATCATCTTAGAAGCCGGTCAGCCTGGTGCTGTCACGATTGCGACGAACATGGCCGGTCGTGGTACGGATATCAAACTAGGTGACGGAGTTCTCGATCTTGGTGGTCTTGCAGTTATTGGTACTGAGCGTCACGAATCGCGCCGTATCGATAACCAGCTTCGTGGACGTGCAGGTCGTCAAGGGGATCCCGGGGTGACTCAGTTCTATCTTTCAATGGAAGATGAATTGATGCGCCGTTTCGGCTCTGACAATATGAAGAGCATGATGGAACGTCTTGGAATGGACGATTCACAGCCGATCCAAAGTAAAATGGTCAGCCGTGCTGTAGAATCAGCTCAAAAACGAGTGGAAGGAAACAACTTTGATGCTCGTAAACAGCTTCTTCAATATGATGATGTATTGCGTCAACAACGTGAAATCATTTACAAACAGCGTAACGAAGTCATCGATTCCGAAAACCTTCGTGAAATCGTAGAAGGCATGATCAAATCAGCCATCGAACGCCAGGTAGCGGCACATACAGCAGAAGAAGAGATGGAGAATTGGAACCTTCAAGGCATTGTCGATTACGTGAATGCCAATCTTTTACCCGAGCATGACGTAACAGTCGATGATCTTCGCGGAAAAGAAGCGGATGAAATGACGGCACTCATTTTTGAAGACGTGCAGCACCGCTATAATGAAAAAGAAGAGCAGCTGACGCCTGAGCAAATGCGTGAGTTTGAAAAAGTCATCTTGCTTCGCGCGGTTGATACGAAATGGATCGATCACATCGATGCCATGGATCAACTTCGTCAAGGTATCCACCTCCGTGCATACGGACAAAACGATCCACTGCGTGAATACCAGCATGAAGGATTCGCGATGTTCGAAAGCATGGTACTTGCCATTGAAGAAGACGTTGCTAAATACGTCATGAAAGCGGAAATCCGCAACAACCTGGAGCGTCAGGAAGTGGCCAAAGGTCAAGCGGTGAACCCTAAAGAAGAAGGCGGAAAAGCCAAGAAACAACCAGTCCGCAAACAGGAAGACGTTGGACGCAATGACCCATGCCCATGTGGAAGTGGCAAAAAGTACAAACACTGCCACGGCATAACTGGATAAATAAAAGAAATGAGATGATACCTGGGACTTATTTTGCTAAAATGAGTTCCAGGTACTTTTCCGTTTTTATAGGTTAGATAAAATAGAAGGCATTAATAGTGAATGTACTAGTAAAATGGCAAGTGGTAAAACACTATTGATTGGAGCGGAAGGTGCTCGACTCCTGCGGGAAACGCGTGGAAGTTGAGACCCCACAGGGCTTTAGCCCGAGGAGGCTCAACCCACGCCCCGCGGAAAGCGAGCACCTGCAGCGGAAATCACACCACTGGCTAATATAAACTCCAAAATGACTTTTACAAAGCATTAACAACCCAAATAACTATAGAGGTGACCACACATGGAACTATCAGAAATCAGAGCAGAGTTAGAAAAATCAGCTAAGACATTAGCGGACTTCAGGGGGTCTCTTTGACTTAGAAAACAAAGAGGCAAGAATCCAGGAGCTGGACGAAATCATGGTCCAACCCGACTTCTGGGATGATCAGCAAAAAGCACAGGGACTCATCAACGAAGGAAATGGCCTGAAGGATCTCGTCAATGAATACAAATCATTGCTTGAATCGCAGGAAAACCTTGAACTGACCCTTGAACTCGTCAAGGAAGAACCGGACGAAGAACTTCAAAAGGACCTGGAAGAAGAGCTTGCAGATCTAATTAAACGATTAAACGACTACGAGCTTCAGCTTCTCCTAAGTGAAGAACATGATAAAAATAACGCCATCCTTGAACTGCATCCAGGTGCAGGTGGGACCGAGTCACAGGACTGGGGTTCCATGCTTCTACGCATGTACACTCGTTGGGGTGAGAAGCGTGGATTCAAGGTGGAAACACTCGATTATCTTCCGGGGGATGAAGCGGGAATCAAGAGTGTAACGTTAGCGATTAAGGGCCACAACGCATATGGTTACTTAAAAGCTGAAAAAGGCGTACACCGTCTTGTGCGTATTTCACCATTCGATTCCTCGGGCCGTCGTCACACTTCATTCGTGTCTTGTGAAGTTATGCCGGAATTCAATGAAGAAATTGAAATCGACATCCGTACGGAAGATCTTAAAATCGATACGTACCGTGCTAGTGGAGCCGGTGGACAGCACATCAATACAACCGACTCAGCTGTTCGTATCACTCACCTACCAACTAACGTCGTGGTAACGTGCCAATCAGAGCGTTCCCAAATCAAAAACCGTGAGTCAGCCATGAAAATGCTGAAAGCGAAGCTCTACCAAAAGCGAATCGAAGAACAAGAGCAGGAGCTTGCTGAGATTCGTGGAGAGCAAAAGGAAATCGGATGGGGAAGCCAAATCCGTTCCTACGTCTTTCACCCATATTCCATGGTCAAAGACCACAGAACCAACACAGAATCAGGCAACGTACAAGGTGTCATGGACGGCGACATCGATCCATTCATCAACGCCTACCTGAGATCCAAAATAAAATAAGTAACCCGAAACCGACCTTCCAAATACGAAGGTCGGTTTTTCTTTTAGAGGGACGGACCTCTAGAGGTCTTAATTTTCTCTGTTTTGCACCCTTCACCGAGGTCCGTCCCTCAACCAAACACCATTTCATCAACGTCATCCCATTAATGCTTTAATACGTTATTGGACTGTTATTTACACCTTTGTATGCCCATGCTATACTCTCAAAGGTTGATGTAGAGGGGATGAGAGCAATTAATTTCCTCGATATGCATCACTTTATTTACTTGTAGTCATTCAAATTGAGTGTGCAGATCCATCATTGATTGTATATTTCTTCACAATAACGGAGTCCTGATTGAGAGGTCCGTCACTGAAGAGCGTTGCATCAAAGGAAGGGTTTGTACTCATACTATTAATACATAGGTTAAAGGAGTCGTACTGGATGGGTTTGAAGGAAAGGCGTCGTGAGCAGGTATTTAATCCACGGAAAGAGAAGTTGTTAGAGTATTTGTTTGTTGTGTTTGGGTCGACGATTGTAGCGATTGCGTTTAATGTGTTCTTACTTCCGAATGAGGTGGCCTCCGGAGGGGTGAGCGGGATATCGACCATCCTAAATGGACTTTTTGACTGGAAGCCCGCTTATGTCCAATGGGCATTTAACATTCCGTTATTTATAGCAGGCCTGATCTTTCTAGGGTTGCAATTCGGTGTCAAAACAGCCATCGGTACGGTGTTTTTACCACTTGTTGTATTCTTGACTGAAGACTGGAAACCATGGACGGAAGACCCGCTACTTGGTGCCCTTTTTGGAGGGATCGGTGTAGGACTTGGTTTAGGGATTGTGTTCCGGGGAAGAGCTTCAACGGGAGGGACGGACCTTGCCGCGCAGATTGTCAACAAGTTCACGGGACTGTCACTTGGAACTTGTGTAGCCCTCATCGATGGAATGATCGTTCTTTCGGCCGCTATCGTCTATGATATCGAGCGTGGGTTATACGCCCTTATCGGTTTATATGTCACAAGTAAAACGATCGATCTCGTCCAGGTTGGAATAAGCAGGTCCAAAATGGCACTGATCATCACCAACCGACAGGAAGAAGTTCGCGAAGGAATTTTGAATAAAATCGACCGCGGGGTGACAAAACTATCTGCATACGGTGGTTATACAGATGATGAGCGTCCAATCCTCATGTGTGTTGTCGATCAAACAGAATTCACAAAACTGAAACAACTGGTTAAAACCATTGATTCCTCTGCCTTTGTCGTCACTATGGACGCTTCTGAAGTATTGGGGGAAGGTTTCAAACGGGTTTAAACTTGGTATAATTATGTAAGAGAGGAACGGACTTATCATCACATCCGCGACTCTGATAAATGTTTTCCGAGGGGGATAATAAATGAAGAAAAAGCTACTTGGTGTTCTATTTGGCGCTTCATTGGTACTTGCCGCATGTGGCGGTGACGGCGGCGACAGTACAGAAACAAGCTCCGGTGGAGTGGACCCTGAAAAAATCGTCAACAATAAATGCACCAGCTGCCATGGGGGGAACCTTGAAGGCGGAATGGGACCGGCCCTGAAAAATATTGGTGCTGAATTAAGCAAAGATCAAATCCTTGAAACCATCAAAAATGGTAAAGGTCAAATGCCTCCTGGACTCATTGAAGGTGATGAAGCAGAGGCTGTGGCTGAGTGGTTATCGAATAAGAAATAATTTCGCTAGAAGAGTCCAACTTTGGATTCTTCTTTTTTATATTTGTTTGAGCGTTTTTGACTTACCTCATTATTCACAAGCAATAATATCTATTAATTTTCTTTACCCACAACGTTAATTTCGTCCCTCTTTAAGTCTTTGTTACAGAAGGTATTCTTACACTCATATACTTTATTAGGTTCTTGATTATAACCTAGTAACTTAAGCAGAATAGCATCAGGATAACGTTCTTTAATGTATACTCCTCAAACTTAAGGATGTAGTTTTAGTACCTAGTAATAGATAAAAAGAACTATAAATTAAACTTAATATAGGTAAAATCGACAACAAAACAGGTAAAAAATTCACATTTTTTCACGTTCTGAAATAAAAATGTAATAATTTTTTTCCTTAACTTACTATAAAGTGATGTTATAATTATTTTCGGAAGCGTAATTCGAGTTTTTTCACCAATTTTTGTCTAACGTTGGTAAAGACGACTTTGGTTACGCACCGTGTACATATGTCGATAACAGCCAAGAGGGTAACTACATAAATACAAATTAGGTGATTTTAATATGATAGAAATGAAAGACGTCTACAAGCAGTACAGCAACGGTGTCATGGCTGCTAATGGCTTTAACGTCCACATTAAGCAAGGCGAGTTTGTGTATGTTGTGGGTCCAAGTGGCGCCGGGAAATCTACGTTCATCAAAATGATGTATCGCGAAGAACGTCCTTCCAAAGGAGATATCATCGTTAATGGTATCAATCTCGCAAAACTGAAGAATAGTAGAGTTCCATACTTACGAAGAAATGTTGGAGTCGTGTTTCAGGATTTCAAACTGCTACCATCGCTGACAATCTATGAAAACATAGCCTTCGCACTTGAAGTAATAGAAGAACATCCAAAACAGATTAAGAAGAGGGTCATGGAAGTACTTGACCTAGTCGGATTAAAGCATAAGGCAAGAATGTTGCCGAATGAATTATCAGGCGGGGAACAGCAACGTGTATCGATTGCACGTTCCATCGTGAATACGCCGAAGCTTGTGATTGCTGACGAGCCTACAGGGAATCTTGATCCTGAAACTTCCTGGGACATTATGAACATCTTTGAAGAAATCAGCAACCGTGGCACTACGGTCATAATGGCTACGCATAACCGTGAAATCGTAAACACAATCAAGCACAGGGTAATCGCCATTGAAAATGGCCGCATTGTCCGGGATGAACAGCGAGGTGATTACGGTTATGAAAGCTAGAACGTATGGCAGACATTTTAGAGAGAGCTTCAAGAGCATTGGCCGTAACGGCTGGATGACATTCGCATCAGTGAGTGCGGTTACCGTAACATTACTTCTTGTTGGTGTGTTTATCGTATTGATGCTAAACATGAACAAAGTAGCAACCGATATTGAGAAAGACGTTGAAGTACGGGTTTTACTTGAAATCGGTACAGAACAATCTCAAATCGATCAAATAGAAAAAAAGATTCAAAACTTAAATGGAGTCGAATCCGTTGAGTATTCTTCAAAAGAAGAAGAACTACAGAACCTTGTAAAGGACTTGGGAGACGATTTCAGATTATTTGAACAGGATAATCCACTGTATGACGTGTTTATCGTTAAAGCCAAGAATCCACGTGATACTGGAAAGATTGCCGGTCAAGTAAGAGAGTATGAAGGTGTGAACGAAGCACTTTATGGTGAAGCAAAGATTGAAAAGCTATTCAATGTACTGGAAATGAGTCGAAATGTTGGCCTTGTACTGATCATTGGTCTATTGTTTACTGCCATGTTCCTCATCTCAAATACAATCAAAATCACCATTGTCGCTAGAAGAAGGGAAATCGAGATAATGAAACTCGTGGGTGCAACCAACTGGTTTGTACGCTGGCCATTCATCCTTGAAGGGTTATGGCTCGGAATTTTAGGTTCTATTATCCCGATCGCTCTTGTCACTACAGGTTATTACTATGCTTATGGATTTATTAAACCAAAACTACAAAACAATTTTATTCAGATATTAGATTTTACCCCCTTTATCTATCAAGTAAACGGATTAATTCTATTAATGGGTTGCCTGATTGGGGCTTGGGGAAGCTTTATGTCTGTTCGTAAATTCTTAAAAGTGTAAAATTTGATAGGTTGATAGAAGCTGAAAGGAGCATGCCGCTTGAACAAGAAGTATTTCATATCATTATCAATTGCAGCAGCATTAACAATCGGAAGTCTACCAACGTTAGCTACCACTGCTAGCGCTAACTCCTCCGTAGAGGACTTAAAGAAACAGCAGGGCGATGTTTCTTCTAAAAAGGAAGAAGTCAATGGGAAGATTAATGAGAAAAAATCACAGATTGACCAAAATATTAACAAACAAAAAGATATTCAATCTCAGATTGCTGAAATCAGTACACAGTTAAAAGATACTGAAACAAAAATCACAGAAAAAACAAAAGAAATTGATGAAACGACAGCCAAAATCAATAAGCTTAAAGCCGATATTGAAGAATTAGAGAAAAAAATTGAAGAGCGTAACGAACTTTTGAAAGAACGCGCTCGTGCCATCCAGGAAAAAGGCGGATCAGCTAATTATCTTGACGTACTTCTTGGAGCGAACAGCTTCGGGGACTTCATTAACCGTGTAACAGCAGTAAATACAATCGTAAGTGCTGATAAAAAAATCATGGACGAACAGAAACGTGATCAAGCTGAGTTAGAGAAGAAACAAGCGGAAGTAGAAAAAGAGCTTGCTGATCTTGAAGCTTCTAAAGCGAATCTTGAATCCCTGAAAAAAGATCTTGATAGCCAAAAGGCTAAAAAAGCAGAATTATTTAAGCAATTGGAAGCTCAACAGGCTACATTGAAAGTAGAAAAAGCTGATCTTGAAAAAGAATCTGAAGAGCTTTCTAAAATGGAACACCAGCTTGAAGGTGAAATTCAAGCTGAACAGGCTCGTTTAGCTGAACTTGCCCGTAAACGTGAACAAGAGCGTAAGCGTCAGGCGGAAGCTGAGGCGGCTAAGCGTGCAACAGCACAGGAACAGGCGACATCAGGCGGCTCTTCTTCAACACCTACAGTAACTACACCTGTAAGTTCAGGTACATGGACAGCGCCTGCTCATGGAACCATCACTACTAATTTCGGTTGGGATACCTTAAACGGTAAACAACGCTTCCACTATGGTACAGACATTGCGGCACACGGAAGTGTTCCAATCTCTGCAGCGGCAGATGGATACGTTATTAAAAGCCATTACAGCTCAAGCTACGGTAATGTCGTATACATCACACACTCAATTAACGGCCAAACGTTCACAACTGTTTATGCTCACATGTCTTCATCGTTGGTGAGTACTGGACAAGCTGTGAATAAAGGTGACCAAATTGGTTACATGGGTAACACAGGATACTCGTTCGGTCAGCATTTACACTTTGAACTTTACAGAGGTTCTTGGAGTGCATCACATGCAAATGCTGTAGATCCACGCCAATATATTAATTTTTAAGTTTTGAACCCCCGTTCTCTAGCAGAACGGGGGTTTTTTATACGCTGCTTAAACCCTATATTAGGAAGAAATCATCAGCATATTACGTTATACTGTTTTCATTTCATAATTCTTCTAGTATAATGACAATATATTTATATGATTTTCGAAAAAGGCAAACTAATTGAAAAATTAGGACGCAAAGCCACGGGTCTGCCATTTTATTAAAATAATGATCGCCGGGTTACCGAAATAATGGAAGCAATGAATACTCATTCGAGCATTATTCCAGTATGATTTAGCCTGCCTTTTGGTAGGTTATTTTTATCTTTGAGGCTCGTGATGGTATGAGTTGAACCTGCAAGAAGGATGATGGTATTGGAGTTAGCTGATATAAAAAGACAATTAAGAAGTTTTTGCAGAAGAAACCGTACAGCATTAAAGTATACCCAGATTGGCCGGTATACAGCGGAAGAAGTCAGTGACATATTACTCAAATCTGTCGGTGCTGAAGAAGTTGAAAAGGTTTTACAGGACATTGAAATTATCAACCAGCGTGGCGGGGACAGCGTGAAATATTTCATGCTGATCCTGGAAGGTATAAAAGCAGCATAAGATCTTCTCTTCTTCGGAAATGGAATATAAAAATTACATAAAAAATCGTCAATCTATATGAAAGGATTCTTCTCTACAAGAAGGGTCCTTTTTCATTAGATAAATTCAACTTTTAGACACACACTCCACCACCATTTCTGTAATAATTCAATTAAAGGGCAGACTATGAGTAAATAACTTGATTGTAAGTTTGAGTTTTAAGATACTAATACATAGTAGGGTATTTAATGGAACGGAGGATTTTCAATGACGGGACATTTATTTGAACATCACAAAGCTTCAAAACTTCTTGATCCCAAACGACAAGAACTTGTGCCACTGGACAAAGTTTTAGAACTTCTTCAATTAAAATCTGATGATATTGTTGCAGACCTGGGCTGCGGCAATGGCTATTTAACCCTTCCGATTGCAAAGAGGGTGGAAACGAAGGTACAGGCAGTAGATTTGCAGCAAGAAATGCTTGAGTATCTGAAACATCGTGCAACGGAAGAACAGATTGACAATATCGTTTATGTGAAATCGTCACTTGAGTATCTTAGCTTCAACAAGAAAACGTTAGATAAGGTTGTATCTGCTTTCGTTCTACACGAAGTGCCCGATTTGATCAAAGTCTTTCAGGATCTCCAGGATATGTTGAAAGACGACGGGACCTGGCTGATCCTTGATTGGGAAGCGGTTGAATCAGAAATGGGACCGCCCCTAAATGAAAGAATTGCTTCTGAGAAACTAGAACGCCAGCTCAATTCAGCGGGCTTCACGACAACGGTTGGGCATCTGGATCCATCGGTCTATTATATTGTCGTCAGAAAAAACGCTTATCGTTGAAGGGAGTAAGGGTTGATGGCTGAAACATGGTACACCATAGGCTCCTTCACCTTTCCTTCCTCCTGGGGAGGCATCCTCGCCTCCTTCGTTCTGACGTATCTGTTCCTTTATTTCTGGAATAGAGAAGCAAGCGACTGGTATTCAAGTGCTGTCTTTACCTTTGTTATCGTCTGGAAGCTGAGCGTCATAGTCGTAAATTATCAGATGGTCATCGAACATCCCCTGACGATCCTTTATTTTCATGGAGGAAAGGTTGGATATTGGCTGGGGCTACTGGCGGCACTTATATATACTTTTTTAAAAAGGACAGTTAGCTCGACAAACGTAATCACTTCCTGGATAAGTACGGTTGTTTTCTTTGAATTGGTATATCATTTATTGGAGCTGGATTTTCTTTTAGCGGTAATCCAATTTATCATCAACGGTACACTCTTTATATTTTTATTTAAAAAATCAAATGGCCCAAAATGGGATCTGTGGGCAGTGCAATTTGTTATTGTCTTTACACTCCTTCAATTCTTTTTTCAATCGATTCTTGAAGGATTTGCTTTTACTACCGTTACCTGGACGTATCTTGCGGTCATGATCTATCTCATCTTACTATATGGAAGGAGGAAGCATATTGAATAAACGGAATTTTGCCCTGGTGATCGTTGCCCTGCTCATTGGGATTTTTCTGGTGAACCTGTTCCAGGATCAGCAGGAAAAGAAAGCAAAGGAAGAAGCGGCGCAATTAGCGAAAGAATCGATGGATTTATCCAATGCGCAGCAAGGGCTGACAAAGGGTGACCGAGCCCCCGATTTCACCTTGACCACTTTAGATGGTGAAAAGGTCAAGCTGTCGGACTATCAGGGCAAAAAAGTAATCCTGAATTTCTGGGCCACATGGTGTCCGCCATGTAAAGCTGAAATGCCCCATATGCAGCAGTACTATGAAAAACATGCGAAAAAAGAAAATGTCGAAATCCTGGCTGTCAATCTGACTTCTCAGGATGACGGAAAGAAGGCGGTCCAGCAATTTGTCGACGGCTATGAACTCACCTTCCCGATCCTCATGGATGAAAAGGGTGATATCGGGGACGAATACCGTGCCTTTACAATCCCGACCACCTATATGATCGACACGGGCGGCATCATTCAACATAAAATTATCGGACCCATGAACGAAGAAATGATGGGTAAAATGGTCGAACAGATGGAATAATGGAAGGGACGGACCTGGTTTCGTTACATACGCTGTGAGGTATAAGTAACCATGACATATAAAGGAGGATCAATATGTTCCATTACACTAAAGAAGTTTCAATGAATGTGAAAGAAGCGGTGACAGCTGTCGAGAGCGCACTTAAAGAAGAGAGTTTCGGTGTTCTGTGGAATCTTGACCTTGCCGGGAAGCTCCAGGATAAGGGGATGGACTTCAACGAGGAAGTGGTCGTGCTCGAAGTATGCAATCCACACGAAGCCAAAAAAGTGCTGGAAGAAAGCATGCTCGTAAGTTACTTCCTGCCTTGTAAAGTGACGGTATACACAGAAGGCGGAGCAACCAAGATCGGTATGGCGAAACCGAGCAAGCTGATTGAAATGGTGGACAATGATGAACTGAAACGTCTGGCATTGGACATCGAAAATCGTCTGATCGGCTGTTTAGAAAACGTTTGATCCACAGGGGCCTGTTGCAGTTAAGTAACGGGTCCTTTTTTATAGAACCGGAATCCTCTCACTCCTCACAATCTTCTGAATATGGTACACTTTTTTAAAATACATAGATTCAGGAAGGATGACAGGGATATGAAGTTCACCACCAAAGTCGTACATAGCCAATTGAAAGGAACGCAGGAAATCCGCAGTAAGACAACGCCAATCTATCAGACCTCAGCTTTTTCTTTTACATCACTTGAAGAGCTGGAGGGTTTTTATGAAGGGAAGTCTCCCTACCTCTATACAAGAACGGGAAACCCCAACACTGATGAACTTGGAAAGATGGTGGCGGACCTGGAAGGAGCGCCTGCAGGAGTCGCTACGTCCTCGGGACTGTCAGCCATCCTTGTGGGAATCCTCGCAGTGGTTCAGTCTGGAGATCATATCGTGGCAGCGGAGGATTTATATGGCGGCACGTTCCATATGCTGAAAGAAGAATTAAATTCATTCGGTATTTCCACATCTTTCGTAGATTTTACAAGTGTGAACGAAATAGAGGCAGCAATCACACCGCAAACCAAGTTGCTATACAGTGAGACCGTTACGAATCCTTTTATGCGTGTAGAAGATATTCCCGGCATGGTAGCTTTGGCGGAAAGACATGACTTGAAAACGATGATCGACAATACGTTTGCCACCCCATATCTGCGTCAACCTTTCCTTGAGGGTATTGACCTGATCGCTCACAGCGCTACGAAATATATCGGGGGACACAGCGATATCACAGCAGGGGTAGTCGTAGGTCACGAAGAACTCGTCCAAAAGGCAAAAGAAAAGGTGGTCAACATTGGATCAAACCTAAGCCCATTCGAAGCCTGGTTGACATGTCGCGGAGCCAAGACGCTGGCACTGAGAGTCGGCACCCAGGCACATAATGCCGGGACTCTCGCTGAAGAGCTACGTAAAAATGAACAAGTGAAATCGGTCTATTATCCAACGAACCTATCAGAAAAAGGAAATGGGGCGATTGTGACGATTGAACTTGAGCAAACATGTGACATCAGCACATTCTTCAAATCAATTGGCTGGATCAAGATCATCCCGTCTCTGGCAGGCGTGGAAACCACGGTATCGTATCCGCTTGGAACGTCGCACCGTGCTCTCCCGAAAGAGGCACAGGAGAAACTTGGCATCAACACCCATGTGGTGCGAATATCGTTGGGCATCGAGGATAGTGAAGACATCGTAGCTCAATTTACCGAAGCGATCGCAGTTTCGGTGAAAAAATAAAAAATTCTGAAAATACCCTTGACGTTGATGCTGGTTACCCTTTATAATTCATCTCAACGCAAGAATTTTCACATTGACAACTATATGCTCTTATCCAGAGAGGTGGAGGGACTAGGCCCGATGAAACCCGGCAACCTTCATGTACGCGAAAGGCGTCACATGAAAAGGTGCTAATTCCTGCAGGCGATCTGCCTGAAAGATAAGAGGAGGACCCTATTAAATTAGACCCTCTTCTTAGGAAGAGGGTTTTTTGTTTTTTCCTCTTCTATCTTCTTCAGTATTTGTGCTCAGCAGGAGAATGTTTGAAGATGTTCAGCTGCTGATTTTCTGCAAATGTTCAGCAGGTGAACTCGACCCGATTTTCAGCAGCTGAAAAAACCATCCATTTCAACAGGTGAACAAAAGAAACCTTACGCCAAATCCAAAAAACTCTAGGAGGAATTCCAAATGACCAAATCATTCGATTTCGACACTCTGCTTCTTCACGGCGGCCAAGAGCCGGACCCAGCCACAGGCTCAAGAGCGGTACCTATCTATCAAACCACTTCCTATGTTTTCGACAACAGCGACCATGCAGCCAAACTATTTGCTCTGGAAGAGCCAGGTAATATCTATACCCGCATCATGAATCCGACCGTTGATGTGCTCGAGAAACGCCTTGCCCTATTAGAAGGGGGCATCGGAGCCCTTGGGGTTTCATCTGGAATGGCGGCTATCTCCCTATCTATTCTGAATATCGCCGGTGCCGGGGATGAAATCGTGGCAGCCACGAATCTCTACGGCGGTACGTATAATTTATTCTCTACGACTCTACCGAAATACGGCATCAAAGTCCATTTCGTAGATCCAACTGATCCGGAGAACTTCCGTAAAGCGATTACGCCGAAAACGAAAGCCATATTCGCTGAGACGATCGGGAATCCAAGTCTCCATGTCCTGGACATCGAGGCGGTCGCGAAAGTGGCTCATGATAACCATATTCCGCTCATCATCGATAACACATTTGCCACTCCTTATATATGCAAGCCAATTGAGTGGGGAGCGGATATCGTCATCCACTCGGCTACAAAGTGGATCGGCGGTCACGGTACGGCGATAGGTGGTGTGGTCATAGACGGTGGTAAGTTTGACTGGAATCATGAAAAATTCCCTGGATTCACAGAAGAGGACAGAAGCTACAACGGGCTACGCTACGCCCAAGATGTAGGACCGGCGGCGTTCATCACCAAACTGAGAGTGCAGCTTCTCCGTGATCTCGGGGCATGTTTAAGTCCTCAGAACGCGTTCCTGTTACTGCAAGGACTGGAAACCCTGCACCTCCGCATTGAGCGTCATACAGAAAATGCCTTGAAGATTGCAGAGCACCTGGATCAGCATAGCGGTGTCGCATGGGTATCCTATCCCGGACTTCCGCAACATCCTTCCTACGCACTGGCGCAAAAATACTTGAAAAATGGATCGGGTTCCATTGTTGTATTCGGAATCAAAGGGGGCAGGGATTCAGGACGGAAAGTGGTTGATAACATCTCCCTCTGGTCCCATGTGGCCAACGTAGGGGATGCGAAATCACTGATCATCCATCCTGCTTCCACAACGCATCAGCAATTAAATGATCAGGAGATCCGTGCTACGGGTGTCACGGAGGATCTGGTGAGGCTTTCCGTCGGGTTGGAATCTGCGAAGGACCTGATCGAGGATCTGGATCATGCGATTGAAGTGGCGTTGGAAGCGTCAAGGGTGTAATATCACGAAAATCAGGGGATGGACGCTAATGACAGGGCATACTGGGCCTGGGTATGAAAGATATCAGCGAAAATCTGATTTTATCAGCGATATTTTCAATATATCAGCGAAATCGGGCCATTTATCAGCGAAATGTCAAATATATCAGCGAAACCTTTTCACGCTGGCCGTTTCAATGGAATCGAAGACGCCAATCAGCTCACCTTAACGAAAACCGGGGTGCCCTCATCACCCCAAACAACACCAAAAAGGAGGTGGAGGAATGGAGAGCTCATATTCGTACGAAGTCAGCTCCATTACCATCCCATCCCTCACATTAGAGTCAGGCATCACGTTGAAAAATGTAAATCTGGCATATGAACGTACAGGAAATAAAGATGGGCCCGTCATCCTTGTGTGCCACGCCCTTACCGGTACCCATATAGTGACAGGGACGAGGGAAGACCGTGGTTGGTGGGATGGACTGATCGGTCCCGGGTCGTATATTGATACTGACAGCTTCAATGTAATTGCCTTTAATGTACTGGGAGGGTGTGAAGGAAGCACGGGGCCGACGTCTCTCAATGCCGAATCCGGAGAGCGTTACGGTCCCGGTTTTCCGCACATTACGATAAGGGATATGGTCCATGCCCAATTTGAAGGTTTGAAGCGGCTTTCCATTGACCATATCGAAGCGGTGATCGGAGGATCACTGGGAGGAATGCAGGCGCTTGAGTGGGGAGTCCTGTATCCTTCTTATATTAATAAAGTATTCGCCCTTGCCGTCTCGCCCGCTTTAAATGATTACGGCATCGCTTTTAATCATATCGGGATCACAGCGATTGAAGGAGATCCAGATTTTCAGGATGGACACTATCCACACGGTGCCAGTTTAAAAGGATTAGAGATTGCCAGAATGGTAGGCATGGTGACCTATCGAACGCAGGAGTTGTTCGATCAGCGTTTCAAGCGGGAGAAGACCAATGAGCAATTTAACATCCAAAGTTATCTGGATTATCAAGGAAAGAAACTCGGGAAGCGTTTTGATGCGAACAGCTATCTTACCCTTCTGAATGCCATGAATACCCATGATATCGGTAGAGAAAGGGAAGGCGTGGAAAAAGTCGCTGAATCGTATCAATGCCAGCTGATCTCCATCAGCTACGAGGGTGATTTGATCTATTCCCCTCAATACTTAAAGGACTTCACAAACCAGGTCCCACTAGGAAAACACTACTTTATCCCAACGTCATTCGGCCATGATGGGTTTCTAGTAGAGTTTGAGAAGTGGGGAGGAATCATTTCTTCCCATCTCCATAACCATCAAGTCCAGAAAGTGGTGACGGGCATTAAATAATTTCCTGTCATTCATAACTCGTCCCCCTCAGGCATATAGTTAGATAAGCAAAGACATCGCACCGCCTTAGCGCGTTTTTGTGTGGTGTCTTTTTTCGTTGGGTGGAAAGCGTGCTTCTTCATCAGGCTTTTGTCATCCTGACCATAATCAAACGAGTAGTTGGAGGGGAATATATGGAGTGGACGGGCAGAAAGCTCATCATCACCATCATCATTAGTATGCTGATCGGTGCAGGAGGAATGTATGGCGGCTTGGAATGGACGGACTTGGCAGGGGACGAGCCTGCTCAGTTTAATGGAAAAGGTGAGCTAAATGACAAGCTCCACAAGGTGGAAGTCGCTTATGATCTCATCAGCGATAAGTTCTTTCAAGATGTAGATAAGGGACAGCTCGTGGAAGGAGCGATTCAGGGGATGCTGAAAACCCTGGATGATCCGTACTCTGTTTACATGAATGCTGAGACGGCTTCGCAATTTAATGACGCATTGGATTCTTCCTTTGAAGGGATCGGGGCAGAGGTCACCATCATGGACGGAAAGCTCATCATCGTGGCGCCGTTTAAAAATTCACCTGCTGAAAAAGCCGGGTTGAAGCCGAATGACCGTATCATCAAGGTGGATGGGAACAGCATCGATGGCCTTGATCTTTATGAAGCAACGTTGAAAATCAGAGGGAAGAAAGGGACAGAGGTGAAATTGGAGATTACGAGGGAAGGACTCTCGGATCCAATCGAAGTGTCCGTAAAACGGGACGATATTCCGGTTGAGACGGTAATGTCGGATGTGAAA
Organism: Rossellomorea aquimaris; assembly: GCF_020172085.1. Taxonomy (GTDB): domain Bacteria; phylum Bacillota; class Bacilli; order Bacillales; family Bacillaceae_B; genus Rossellomorea; species Rossellomorea aquimaris_E. The sequence goes on along the minus strand of NZ_JAIVAT010000009.1, from coordinate 224,707 downwards.
GAAGTCAATGGTAAGAAAACGGGTTATATTCAAATTACAACATTCTCAGAAAATACGGCCGTTGATTTTAAAAAGCAGCTGGAAGAACTTGAGAAGAAAAAGGTAGAAGGGCTGGTCCTTGATGTAAGGGGCAACCCGGGTGGTCTCCTATCAAGCGTGGAAGAGATCCTCAAACAGTTCGTTACAGAGAAAAAACCGTATGTCCAAATTCAGGAACGAAGCGGTGAGGTGCTGAAATCCTTCTCCAACAGCAAGGAAAGAAAAGCATATCCAGTGGTGGTCCTCATCGATGAGGGAAGCGCGTCCGCATCCGAAATCCTTGCAGGGGCGTTGAAGGAAGCGGAAGGATACCCACTGATCGGAACAAAGAGCTTTGGAAAAGGGACCGTTCAGCAGGCAGTACCGATGGGGGACGGCAGCAACATCAAGCTGACGATGTTTAAATGGCTTACCCCGAATGGGAACTGGATTCATAAGAAGGGGATCAAACCGGATATACCGGTCAGACAACCATCCTACTTCTATGCCCATCCTCTTCAGGTAGAGAAACCTCTGGAAGAAGGCGCAAACAACGAACAGGTGAAAAACGCACAGGAGATGCTCCAAGGATTGGGATTCACTCCTGATCGGACCGATGGATACTTCAGTAAGAAGACTGCAAAGGCGGTAAAGGATTTCCAAATCCAAGCAAGTCTGGACGTCACGGGCGTCATTGATGCGAAAACCGGAGAAAGATTGCAGAAGGAAATACTTGAAGCGGTTCAGAATGAAAAGAACGATTTGCAGCTGCAGGCAGCGTTGGAGTACATTGAGCGGACAGCGAAAAAGGAACAGTAATAAATGGAGATCTCTCACATGAGAGGTCTCTTTTTTATGTGATATTTGCTTTATTTCTGCTTATCCTGGCGGAGATTGTGCACTCATTCCCCAAATCTATCTATTATAATAATGACCCTCATTTTAATAGAAAGGAGATTGATAGAATGTTCTCTGTAAAAGACAAAGTGGCCATCGTCACAGGTGGTGGACGGGGTCTCGGGAAAGAGATGGCCCTTGCATTGGGTGAAGCGGGAGCGCATGTGGTGGTTTGTTCGAGGAACCTCCCGGCATGTGAAGAAGTGAAAAAGATGCTGATTGGTTTAGGTGTACGATCGCTTGCCATCCCTTGCGATGTTACACAGAAATCAGATGTGATCAACGTAGTGGAAACGGTCATGAATGAGTTTGGAAGAATCGATATCCTGATCAATAATAGCGGGACATCCTGGGCAGGTCCTTTTGCAGACATCCCTGAAGATAAGTGGGACAAGGTGATGGATGTGAATGTAAAGGGAGCTTTTTTGTTTTCACAGGACGTGTCCCGGATCATGGTCAAACAGAAAAGCGGGAAAATCATTAACATTGCTTCCGTGACGGGATTTGGCGGGACGAATCCGATGTTGATGGATACCGTTCCCTATAATACAAGCAAGGGAGCTCTTATGACCTTTACGAAGGATCTTTCCGTGAAACTTGCACCTCATCGTATTCAGGTGAACGCGATAGCGCCAGGATTCTTTCCTACCAAGATTACAAAGGAATTATTCGAAAAGCAAGGAGCCGTGATCAAGTAGCATATACCTGCAGGGCGGTTTGGCCAGGCGAAAGATCTGAATGGGGCAGTCATCTTTCTTTCCTCACCGGCCTCGGACTATATCAACGGTCATATTCTGGTCGTGGATGGCGGCATCCGTGCACAGGTATAAGGAGGCGAAAGAATGGATCAATTTTATGAAGACCTGAAACAATTCGGGATGGGTGTAGAGTATGAATTGAATAAAGTCATTAAAGAGAAATTGGATGAACCGGAACTGGTCGAGGCCGTCAAGTTTTGGCTGCAACTAATCCAGGTGGTAACCAGTTTTATCGAATACCTGCTCCTCACACACTTAATGTCGACAAGTAAAGAATAAAGAATGGAGGTGAAACGATGAAAGAAGAGTACAATCAAAAAGAACTCGCAAGGTGGAAAGGTTTTATCGATACTTTACAAGATGACAGCGAGTGGCATCCGAACTTTTCCAGAAAAACAATCTGGAAACAATACAATAGTAAACTATGGTTCTATCCTTCAGAGGAGTACAAACGACATATCCCTGTATTTTTACTCTATTCCCACATCAACAAACCGACCATTCTCGATTTGACAAAAGAACATAGTCTGATCGGGAAATTCTTGAAGGAAGGCTATGATGTCTATCTTCTCGAGTTTGGTGAACCTGTTATGGAGGAAAGAGGAATCGGTTTGGCGGAGTATCTTTCTCAATATGTTGACCCATGTATAAAAAAAGCACTTCAACATAGCGGGAAAGAGCAGCTCTCCCTTTCTGGTTTTTGTTTAGGTGGAACAATGGCGATCATCTATGCAGCGTTACATCCTGACCTCATAAGGAACCTCATGCTGTTTGTGACCCCATTCGACTTTGATCACATTCCTGATTATCACAATTGGGTTGAGTCCTTGAAAAAGGATGAATTAGATGTTTCAGCTATCCTGGAAGAAATGAATATCATACCCGCACCCTTTGTCCGTTATGGAATGAGGGCCTTGACCTCTCCTATTTACTTTTCTCCTTATTTATCACTCCTGAATAAAGCCTATGATAAGGATTATACCCAGTATTGGCTACGCTTCAATCAGTGGACAAATGATCATCTTTCCCTTACTGGTGCGATGGGAAGGGATATCCTGACTTATTTCCTTAAAGAGAATCTATTAATGAAGGGAAGATTTACGCTATCAGAAGAAGAGGTAGATCTTCAAAATATTCAATCAAACCTCTACCTGATTACCTCTCAATATGATCATTTGGTCACTCCTGCGATCAGTACACCTCTTTTGGAGCTGGTTTCAAGTGAAAATAAGCAAGTATCAGAGGTAGCAGGAGGGCATGCAAGTCTCATTAAATATGGAATATCAACTGAACTTATACAGTGGTTACACGGACATTCCAAATAAGAGGAGGGATTCATAAGATGCTGGATTCGGAATTCGAAACCCCTTTGGAATATTTAAGTTTTGCCTTCTACGTTTTTAAGGATTTCATTATGTCCTATTTCCATTAAAGAAAGTGACGGTTGGTACTAGATACCAGCCGTCGCTTTTTCTTCAAATAATGATCTTTCTTTCTTCTAATCGACATCATTTCCCGGGAAAATATGCAGAATGGTGTCGGAAATGACATCGAAACGTAAAATGAACCAATAAAATTGCAATAGGTTTTAGGAGAGTCTTTTGATAAAATAGTAGATAATGCAAATTTTCTTGCAAAAGGTGGTGATGGATCATTGGTTGAACTTTGGCTGCTGGAGACCCTTAAAGGATTCGGGAAATTATTTCTACATCCTGTTTTATATTTATCTGTGTTTTTCTCTATCATGACGGGCTATTATCGAGTGAAGAGGGAGCGGAAAGATTTCAATTCGAGACTGCTGGATGGATATCATGATTTGAGGGTGTTATTTTCTTACGGAATTGTCCTTGGATTGCTGTTCTCTTTGGTAACGGTAGGAGCTGGAATGGTCATTCCTGTCGCTGGAATCCTCCTTTTTGGGGCGGTGTCGATTCTGTTTGCGTTGACGGGGCGTTTTCAGCTTATGTCAGCGACCATGACGGTAGGTTTTTCCTATTTCCTCTTGGTTTTGGTGGATTATTTTCAGTGGAACATACCTTACGTGAATACATATGTGGAAAACTTGAACATGGGGCTGTTGAGTTCCATTGTCGTTTTACTCGGAGTGTTGACGATAGTAGAAGGAATGTTGATCAGGTTGAACGGCTGGAAGCATACTTCGCCTCGTTTGTTCAAAAGTTCTCGTGGTCTGAAGGTAGGAGCCCATCTCGGGAAGAAATTATGGCTTGTGCCGATGTTCATATTGGTACCAAACGGGGCATTGACCCTTCCATTTGACTGGTGGCCAGTGTTTACGATGGGTACTGAAACGTATTCCTTATTGTGTGTACCGTTTCTACTCGGGTTTCAGCAGCTGGTGAAAAGTACGTTGCCGGAAATTGCGATCAAACAAACCGGGTCCAGTGTTTTCTGGCTGGGTGCATTCGTATTAACGTTAGCCGTAACCGGATTATTTGCCCCGATGTTTTCTGTCGGTGCAGCTGCCATGGCCATCATTGGGCGTGCGTGGATCGCTTATCGATACAGAAGAACTGAGAATTCAAAACCTTATTTCTTCAAACGTCAGCCTAAGGGAGTCATGATTCTCGGAATCCTTCCGGGATCGCCTGCGAGAAAGCTGACGCTTGAAGTAGGTGAAATCGTCCTGAAGGTGAATGGGGTCGACGTGAATACGGAAAGAGCGTTTTACGAAGCACTTCAAAAGAATGGAGCCTATTGCAAGCTCGAGGTACTTGGGACAAACGGAGAGAACCGTTTCACTCAAGGGGCTTTATATGAAGGGGATCATCACGAACTGGGAATCATCTTTGCCGATGAAGCTTCGGGTTGGGAGCATCATCAGGTGTCATAATAAGAAAAAGGATAGCCGCGGCTATCCTTTTTTTAATGGATTTATGAAAGGGAAGGTGTTTCTTCGCCATTCTTCTCTGTCTTATCAATGATTGACGTACCAACCAAATCCCCGGTCACATTCAGCGCCGTGCATCCCATACCGACAAGTGCATCAATCGCTGTCAATAGAGCGACGGTTTCCATCGGCAAGCCGAGCTGGGCGAATACCGTTGCAATCATGATGATACCTGCACCGGGAACACCTGCTGTTCCGATTGAAGCCAATGTTCCTACAAGGACAACGACCAGCATATCCGTCAGAGATAACGGATCGCCAACGACATTGGCAGCGAATACGGCAGACACGGCGATTCGGATTGCAGCGCCGTCCATATTGATCGTCGCACCCAGAGGTAAGCTGAAGCCGTACAAGCTTTTCGGCAAGCCGAGATTTTTGGCTGCATTTAATGTCAGCGGCAGCGTTCCCGAGCTGCTTTGAGTAACAAATGCCGTCAACATTGGTGTACGGGCTTGTGCAAAGAATCTGCGGGGACTGATCTTAAAACCTGCCAGTGCGACCATGTAGATGACGATCTGAACAATCAACGCAATATATAGAACGAGTATCATATTCCCCAGGGATTGTAATGTGCCGAGTCCCTGATTGCCGACCGTATTGGCCATGATGGCAAAGATTCCGATGGGAACATATTGGAGAATCACATTCATGATGACCATGGTGGCTTCATTCAGGCCGTTTACCACTTTATAGACCTGTTCTCCAAGGTCGTGATACTCCGTTGATGACCGTAAATACGAAATCGCAATCCCGAACACGATGGCGGTGAATATGATCCCCAAAAGGTTCATTTCAGTAAATGCCGTAACGATATTGTCCGGGATGATATTCAGGAGTACGCTGGTCACACCCGGATTCTCCGGTACTTTGAATTTTTCCGTCGTATCAAGAGTCATGCCAGTTCCCGGTTTGAAGATACTTGCGACGGAAATACCAACGATGATGGCTAAAGCTGATGAAAATAAATAATATAAGAACGTTTTTCCACCCATCCTGCTGAGTTTGCTTACGTTCGTCTGGTTCACTCCGACCATCAGTGTGAACAGGATGAGGGGGATGATCAGGAACTTAAGCAACCGAATCAGGATGTCGCCAAGAGGTGAAAGGACGGATGCATCCTTTCCGAATATGAAACCGACAGCAATTCCGAGTATAAGAGCCACGGTTATTTTCATAATAAGGGATGTATGAAGATAACCTCTCCAAAGAGCTTTCATGATTTAATGCCTCCTTTTTATAAATAGTAGATTTCCCCAAAGTGCTAAAACATAACATTTATATAAATCTGATAGGTTTAGTGAGGATTTCATTGTCATAAGATACAACAGATCACAAATAGTGTCAAAGTCCATGTTTAATGCCGGGGTTTTTTGCCAAAAAAAAGAAGCTGCCGATTTGACAGCTCCTTTTGACGATTTAATAAATCGACAAATGACGGTTCTTTCCTTTCAGGATCTGAAAGACGCCATATAGAAATAATCCAACGGCGACTATTCCGAGTAGCCATTGTCCGAAAGGCTGTTGGGCGAGTTTGGATAATGCGCCGTCCAGTCCCTTCGTCTTATCCGGGTCGGCCGTGATGGCTGTTTGGATAAAGAAATATCCGATCAGTAAAAAGACGACCCCGCGCGAATACAGTCCGAGTTTTCCTGTTTTTCGTCCAAGTTCCCATTCTTTCTCGGTCATTTCATGTCGCTTGAATTTGTCGGTGTATTTTTCCGTATAAGCTTTATGAATTTCATAGAGTGCAAATCCGATGATGACTATTCCGACAATCCCGACGATCCATTGTCCGAAAGGCTGGGCCAATAGTTTGGCTGACAGTGTCTGCTTAGAACCCGAACCGGATCCGGAGCTTTTGGCGTGCAAGGCGATGGCAAATGCGTTATACGTTAAGGAACCATAGGCAATGCCGCTGATGAGACTGGCCAGTCTTCTGAAGATGGACTTCCCGTCATTGTTGACATGCTCCGGATCTTTGATCACCTGGATGATGCGCCAAAGGACGATCCCGATCAGTCCCACCCCGAGTATCCAAAGAAGGACTTCACCAAAAGGCTTGCTGGCAACAGCGGAAAAGGCACCACTGGAATCGGACGTACTTCCCCCTATACCGAGTGCAGCCATGACGGATAAAGCCCCGATGAGCATATACACGATGCCTCTTGAAATATATCCAATTCGTGCAAATCCTTTAATCCAGGGCTTTATATCATTAGATGAAACGTTTTTGCTCCCACTTGAAGAAGGAAGGGATGAAACTCCTGCCATAAACATTTCTTCCTTTCTGATTCAAATTTCGTAAGACTTATGTATGCTATTCCCCGCATCAGGTAAATACAAACCTTTTTAACGAACAGTAAATGTTGGATGTATTGAGACAATTTTGCCTGTTTTTCTTCAAGAAATTTTTACAAAGAATCTATTTACATCCCTTGTGGAGAGGAGTAATATATCTATCATCAAATGAATATTCTTTATCGCTTAATTCATGAATTGAAGCGGGGGAACCATTAGTACTATAGGGGTGAATCCTTTCATATGAAAGGTAGGGCTACTTCCATGTCCCGAATCCGTCAGCTAACCTCGTAAGCGTAGTGGGAGAGGATGATACTTGTGATCTTTTTTGGATAATGACCACAGGCTTAGTTCCTGGTGGTCTTTTTGCGTTGTTCAGTATGAGAATATAGTCATGAACAGCTAGTAGATGGTTAAGCTATAAAAAAGGTTTTGGAGGATTTCACCATGAAAAAGCAGTTTGCCGTTATTGGATTAGGGAGATTTGGAGGGAATTTGGTCCAGGAGTTGGCAGATCTGGATGTAGAAGTGCTGGCGATCGATATTCATCATGATGTGGTTCAGAAATATATCGATATTGCGACCCATGCGGTGCAGGCGAATGCCATGGATGAGTCGGTTCTCAGATCACTTGGTTTGCGGAATTTCGATCACGTGATTGTTTCCTTTGGGGATAATATCGAAGCCAGTATCCTCACGACGCTCCTTCTCAAGGAATTAGGGGTGAAGGAAGTGTGGGTAAAAGCGTCGAATGCCTATCATCAGAAGGTACTAGACCGGATCGGGGCGGATAAAGTCATCCATCCTGAACGTGATATGGCAAGAAGGATCGCCCACCATATCACATCTGAAAAGATCATCGATTACATTGAGCTATCAAAAGAGCACAGCATTGTAGAGGTATGCGCCTCTAAGAAGGTAGCCAATAAAACGTTGAATGATCTGGATGTCCGTGCAAAATTCGGATGTAATATCATCGCTATCCACCGAGGAGAAGAGGTCATTGTATCCCCTTCTGCCGATGAGGTGGTTGAAATAGAGGATCTTCTGATTGTCATAGGACATAATCGGGATATTAACCGGTTTGAAAAAGAAGGTGTATAAAAGAATGAAGCAGAAGGTCATTCAGTTAAGTCCGCCGCAACTACTTGTGGTGACCTTTCTATTTTTTATCCTATTGGGAATGGTGCTCTTAAAGCTTCCATTCGCCACCACTGAACCGATTACGTGGTTGGAGGCCCTGTTCACGACGACGTCTGCCATGACCGTGACGGGTCTCGCTGTGGTAGATACGGGTAGCGTCTACACCTTATTCGGGGAAGTTGTCGTCATGAGCCTGATCCAAATCGGAGGACTCGGGATCATGTCCTTTGCCGTTTTAATCTTTATGATGCTTGGGAAGAAAATCGGATTTAAAGAACGATTGCTCCTGCAGCAGGCACTGAATCAAACGTCTGTGGGAGGTGTCATCAAGCTTGTAAAATACTTATTTATCTTTTCTTTTATAGTAGAGGGTTTGGCAGTCCTTTTATTAGCGACGGAATGGGTACCGGAGTTTGGATGGAAAAGGGGCTTATATGTGAGTGTCTTTCATTCCATCTCCGCGTTTAACAATGCAGGCTTTTCCCTGTGGTCTGACAGTTTGATGGGATACGTGGGAAGTCCTGTCATCAACTTAACGATTTCATTCCTGTTCATAGTAGGGGGGATCGGTTTCACGGTTCTTGTGGATATGTGGAAATCTAAGACGATTCGTCAACTATCCCTGCATACGAAGATCATGGTATTGGGTACCTTCGCAATCAACGTCATCGCCTTTTTGTTGATCTTCGTACTGGAATATAATAATCCGAATACACTGGCCCATCTGTCGTTTTCGGATAAGATTTTTGCTTCTTATTTTCAAGCAGTCACTCCCCGCACAGCTGGGTTCAACTCACTCGATTATGGAAGCATGGAGCGATCCACTCTGCTTTTTACCATTTTACTGATGTTTATCGGTGCTGGTAGTGCTTCCACTGGCGGAGGGATTAAGTTAACAACCTTTGTTGTTATCTCGTTAAGTGTGTTTGCCTTCTTAAGAGAGAAGAAAGAGATTCGTATTTTCAGACGTACAATTGATCAAATGCACATTTTTAAAGCATTGGCCTTATCGATGATCAGCGTACTCCTGGTTTTCACCGCGCTGTTTTTCCTTGAAATGACGGAAAAACATGTCTCGTTCCTGTCCATTGTGTTTGAAGTGGTGTCTGCATTTGGGACGGTAGGGTTGTCCATGGGGATTACGGGCTCCCTTTCCGTTGCTGGAAAATGGATCATTATCATCGTGATGTTCGTCGGGAAACTCGGTCCCCTCACCCTGGCATTCTCATTGTCACGTCCTGATAAAGAAAAGATCCGCTATCCGAAAGAAGATATCCTGACGGGTTGATCATCGGCTTTCCTCCTTTGCCTATCCAGGGCATGTGGGAAGGCCGATTTTTTTATCAATCAAGCAAGAATCAATCCATGTCTGCGCATGAGGCTAAAAACACCACAGTTAAGCGTTTTCATCATGTGTTTTTGTTATTGACTAAAGTGGTGCACGGGATTATACTGTTGAAAAATTCTGACTTTGGTGGTGCTGTTGTTGAAGCGAGTGTATAACTTTTCTGCTGGTCCTGCTGTGTTGCCTGAGCCTGTATTGAAGAAGGTTCAGGAGGAGTTATTGAATTATGGTGAAAGTGGGATGTCGGTCATGGAATTAAGTCATCGGTCGGCCCCTTTTCAAAATATAATAGAAGAAGCACAAAACTTACTGCGTGAATTGCTGTCGATCCCGGACGATTATCAGGTTGTTTTCATGCAGGGGGGAGCCTCCATGCAATTCTCCATGATCCCCTTGAACCTGCTCGGTAAGGGGCAGGAAGCGGATTACATCGAGACCGGAAGCTGGTCGAAGAAAGCCATTAAAGAGGCGGTGAAAGTCGGAAAAGTCCATACACTATCACTAGCAGAGCCCTTTGAGATTCCTGTTTATTCACCAGAAGATTTCTCACCTCAATCAAGCTATGTACATATCACATCGAATAACACAATCGAGGGGACCCGGTTCCATGAGTATCCTGATACAGGAGGCATCCCCCTTGTGGCAGATATGTCTTCTCATATTCTTTCGGAGAAAATAGATGTATCATCTTTCGGTCTCATTTATGCCGGGGCCCAAAAGAATTTAGGCCCATCCGGCGTGACAGTGGCCATTATCCACGACAGCATGATCGGAGGGGCAACGGACACATGCCCGACCATGTTGAATTACGACACGTATGTGAAACATGATTCCCTCTTTAATACGCCGCCTACCTTTTCCATTTATGTTCTAAAGCTTGTACTCGAATGGGTGAAGGAGAACGGTGGAGTGGAAGGGATGCAGACTCATAACGAGGAGAAGGCAGCGCTTCTATATAACTGTATCGATGAATCATCACTTTTCCATAACCCTGTTCCAGAGAAAAATCGTTCTCTGATGAACATTCCTTTCTCGACAGGTAATGAAGATCTTAACGCCCAGTTTTTAAAAGAAGCCAAAGCGGAAGGATTCGAGTTCCTAAAAGGACATCGTTCGGTAGGAGGAATGAGGGCGAGTTTATACAATGCCATGCCCCGTGAAGGAGTAGAAGCACTTGTAGATTTCATGAAAAAATTTGAAGCGAAGCAAGGAGGAGAATGAACATGATTTCAATCAATACGTACAACGCCATCAGCCAAAGCGGATTATCCCTGATCGAAGATGATATCAACTATCATTTAAATGGAAAAGGCGATCCCGATGGAATTCTCGTTAGATCGAAAAACCTTCACGATTATGATTTTCCTGCATCCGTCAAAGCCATTGCACGTGCAGGAGCAGGGGTGAATAATATTCCCCTCGATCTCTGTACGGAAAAGGGAATCGTCGTCTTCAATACACCCGGTGCCAATGCGAACGCAGTCAAAGAGCTCGTCCTCGCCAATCTAATTGCTTCATCCCGAAATCTGTACTCTGCCGTTGGATGGACAAACTCGTTAAAGGGGACAGAAGAGGATGTTCCTGGTGTCGTGGAAGCGAAGAAAAAAGAATTCGTAGGAAGTGAAATCAAAGGGAAGAAGCTTGGGGTTGTCGGTTTGGGAGCAATCGGTGTCCTCGTTGCCAACGATGCTCTTGCCCTCGGGATGGATGTCGTGGCCTATGATCCATTTATCTCCGTGGATGCTGCGTGGCGCTTATCACAAGATGTGAAGCGTGCCCATCAAATTGAAGAAGTTTGGACAGAGTGTGATTTTGTCACACTGCACATCCCTCTGACGGATAAAACAGAAAGCTTCGTGAGCCCGGAAGCCTTTGCGAAAATGAAGAAGGGAATGACCATCCTGAACTTTTCAAGAGGTGAGCTTGTGGAAGAAGGGGCCATGGAAGTGGCGTTGAACTCAGGGGTTGTAAGAAAATACGTAACGGACTTTCCGAATAAAAAGGTCCTCGCCATGAAAAATGTCGTGCCTGTTCCTCATTTGGGCGCTTCCACTGTCGAATCGGAAGAGAACTGTGCCATCATGGCCACCAAGCAGCTGAAAACCTATCTTGAAACGGGCAATATCAAGCACGCCGTCAACCTGCCGGACGTGGAGCTCCCTTATAGCGGGAAAATGAGGGTGACCGTCATGCATCAGAATATCCCGAACATGGTGGGCCAAATCGCCACGGTCCTTTCCGGATACGCCGTCAACATCGCCGATATGATCAATCGAAGTAAACATACGTGGGCGTACACTATGATTGACCTTGATCAAAAATTAAACGAAGAAGAACAAGCCGATGTCAAACAAAAATTAAAAAACATCACCGGCGTCGTTTCCGTGCGCCTCATTTGATGAAACAAAACTCCCTCGTACAGTGAGGGGGTTATTTTTATCCCTTCTTGCCATCCAGAAAAAATATGGACAGGCAACACGCATCATTCCTTCGTAAAATACCATATTAATAAAGATTGTTGTGATTATTTAGCAGACTTTATCTCATCAATGCACTTAATGAGTGTTTACTGGAGGGTGAGGTAAACTGCTCTGCTTGCTAAGGACGTTCGGACAAGCCTTTTTTAAAATTCGCTTCCCGTGTTTTCTCTTGCCCGTTATCTGTAGGAGTCTACGCAGTTCCCTTCACTAGAGAATAAGGTGATTGTAAGGTTTATGAAAAATCGCAATACACTATCAACCACTACTCGCTTCGTTAAAAGTAATAGTGTTCAATAGAAGAGCCAAGGGAAAAGCCACGAATCTTTGCATCGGCTTACTCTCCTTGATACTATTTTCATAAAGCAAAGAACATGAGTGAGAGGAGAATAAAATGGGAATTCATCACTATTTCAAAAGCTTATCAGATCTTGAGACCCTCATCCGCTGTCCGGGTCGATTCAAATATCATGAGCATAATGTAGCCAGTCATTCCTTTAAAGTGACCAAAATCGCTCAATTCCTTGGAACGGTGGAGGAGCAAAACGGAAAAGAACTTGATTGGAAGTCCCTCTATGAAAAAGCACTGAACCATGACTATGCCGAACTGTTCACCGGCGATATCAAAACACCAGTGAAATATGCTTCAGGAAAGCTGCGTGAGCTCTTCAGCCAGGTGGAGGACCAGATGGTGAATAAATTCATCACAACGGAATTTCCACCTCAATTCCAGGAAGTGTATCGGGAACGATTCAAAGAAGGAAAGGACGAGTCCCTTGAAGGAAGGATTTTATCCGTCGCGGATAAAATCGATTTGCTCTACGAATCCTTTGGGGAAATCCAAAAAGGAAATCCAGAACCGTTGTTCATTGAAATTTATCAGGAAGCACTATCAACCATCGTGAAATTCAAGGACCTGGACTGCGTTCAATATTTCCTGGAATACGTCCTTCCTGATATGCTGTCGGAAAAATTCATTCCCCACAGTGAGCTGAAAGAACGGACCCGGAAACTGATCCAGGATGGTGAGAAGTAAGAATTCCCTTTCCAGATAGGGGAAACTTCGGTAGAATATGTTGTATTCCCTTATCTTTCAAGGAGAGTTGAACGTGTCCAAAATAATTTTAGGCTTGTTTTTACCAGGATTGCTTGTCGTTCTGTTCACAAGGGTGACGTATAATCATTATGTCGGCTTGGCCCTGACCGTTGCCCTCATTGCAGCTTCGGTGTCAAAAGGATATACGGATTCTTGGTTACTCATCGTCATAGACGCGGCATCGCTGACCGCCGGATTCTGGTATAGTGACCGGATGATGAAAAAAGCGAAAAGAAGTGCATGAGAAAGCAAAAAACCAGGTCCCTCTTTAGAGAGGGACCTGGTTTTTTTCATTGTTAATGTCTTCGGTTATGGGGCAGCCACTACATCTACATCGCTCGCTCTCACAAACGCAAGGCGGTGATTCAGATGAATGAGATAAAATTCATCATCTCCCCACACAATTTTATGGGTCGTTTCAGAATTATACGTGTAGACAGGTGCACTGTAATAGCTTCCTTTCACTTGTTCAGAAGCGACATATTTCTGTCCGGAAGAAAGGGTATATTGCAGTTTAGTCATTCCCCTCACCGGAATGCCTTCCGGGAATGCATCTGCTTCGGGATAAGCCACACCGTAGACAGGAATGCCTGTTTTTCCTTCTTTCGGCGTAACGACAATTCCTGAACCTTTCGTGGTATTCGTTCCTTTCGGATTATAAAACCACGCTTTTTGTCCTGCATACCAAATCGCCGTCCAGTCTCCTTCTCCTTCTGCCTTATAAAAGGTTTGACCTGTTACGGCTTTATTTCCCCAGTTAGAAGCGTCTAAAGGATGTGCATTCGGTAGGGCTGCATCTTTGATAAGGGGAGCATCAAAGCTTGGAGCCGTATATAAATACACAAAGTTGGCCGATTGTTTCGGTACAGGTTCGCCAGTCGGTGTCTGTAGATCCGGCATGTTGGTATTGAAATTTGGACGGATTTGTACAACGTCTTTTTGTTTCTTACCTGATTCAAGAGGAGCACCTAAAATTTGCATATAATGTGCCCAATCCCAGAACGGTCCTGGATCCCAGTGCATGGCGGGCTGTCGTGCTGCTGATGTTCCCGGCACTTCATCATGGGCGATGATGTGATCGCGGTCCAGCGGGATATTATATTCCCTTGCCAGATGCTTTACTAATCGCGCAGATGCATGATAGAGCTGTTCGTTATACCAGGCAGCCCCTTCAATGGCGATTCCTTCATGTTCGATCCCGATGCTTTTGGAGTTGAAATACCAGTTACCGGCATGCCAGGCAACATCTTTGTTGTTGATCATCTGGGTGATATCACCATCTGAAGAGCGGATGACATAGTGTGCGGAAGCCTGGGTCGTTTCCCTTTGAAACACCGTTTTTGTTAAATTATAGCTGATTTCCGTGTCGTGAAGGACGATGTATTTGATCTCCTGATTATCATATGGTCGGTTGGCTTTATCGTAGTTGCCGTAAGACCATTCATAGACTGTCCCGTCATGATCAATTTGTTTGTAGGCAGCCGGAACGTAGTGGCAGGCAAGGCCGTTCGGACAATCTGCCTTCACTTCTCCGTCGTCAGATTTTAAGTGTAAGGAGTTGATGGTTTCTTTATTAGGTTCTGTTTGTTTCGAAGTAAGTTCCAAAGAATATCCGTCTTCAGTTTGTTTTGTTACCCCTTTGTTAATCGTTTCGTACACACGATCGGCAAAATCCCTTGCCCCTGTCTCATCAGAAGTACCACTGTATTTTGCCACGGCCCCATACCATTCATTGAGGTCCGAAGGGGTTTGTCCCACCGTTTGTTTTGCATATTTGGCAAGTAGTGCGGCAGCTCCACGGATGTTCTGTTTTTTATCTTTTTTCAACGTTTCTTTTGGTAGGGATAGTAAGTCTGCTGCCGTATTTAAGGTGTGGAGATTGGGATCGGTAATGGATAGATCTGATACTCTTTCAGCCGTCATGGTTTCTTGCACGTGCGAATCTTCCTTCCCTGATAGAAACATGTGAAGGGGGTCATCCGAGTGCGCTTCTTCGAGTGTATCAAGGTCGACATCCGTCAAATGCATCAGTCCATAGCCGCCGGAAGCACTTGGCTTGCCGTCATGATGCTCCCATAAGGACATGTTATAACCGACTGAAAGCAGAATTTCGACCGGTACATTAAACTCCTGAGCGGCTTCTTGAAAGGCTGACTCAAGCGCGAGCTTGTCCACCATAGCTGCCCTGGCGATTCCATGAGAAGAACTCGAAGGAGACACCGGGGATATCGCAGATCCTAATAGGAACCCTGTCATACTCAAACTGCCTGCAACTTTCATCCATTTCGACTTTTTCATACATTCCTCCTGTTGTGAAGTATTTTAGTAGAACACATAAAAAAGCTTATAGAAAAATAGACTGAATAGTCAATCAATTATTAGATATATGCCTAGATGAATATTTAGGAGGAAACTAGAATAGAGAAGATTGAATTGTGGATAAAGAGTGAATAGTGTGAATAACATCCATATCCAATACGTTATACACAGGTTGAAATCGAATACATAAGGATTGTTCACAAGAAAATTGACGAATTGTGAATAAAATCAAGGATTTTCCACAAGGGGAATTGACTTATACACATGTTTATACACAGGTTGTGTATAGAAAAGCTCGGATTTTGTCGAAAGCGGCCGTTTATCCACCGCGGTTGTGTCGAAAAATCTAATACACGCTGTACTAAAGTCTGATCATAAAACTTATCCACAAAATTGGGGGAAGTTGAATAAGAGGTTCGATCCTAAAAAAATAAACGAACTTTTGTTCGCTTATTGTTGGTTAATCCTGAAGGAAATGTGGTAGAATGTGTATAAAAGAATTTGCAGTGCTAAAGATGGGTATAAGTAGATAAATACAAGGTAGCAGTCCTTTATTATAGGAGGTTTCACGGTGAAAGATCAATTTGAACTCAAGTCTAAATATAAACCAGAGGGTGACCAGCCCCTGGCCATAGAGAAACTTGTGCAGGGTATCAATGAAGGGAAGCGCCATCAAACCCTACTCGGAGCAACAGGGACCGGAAAGACCTTCACTGTCTCCAATGTGATCCAGAAGGTTGAAAAGCCGACCCTTATCATTGCTCATAATAAAACATTGGCAGGACAGCTCTACAGTGAGTTTAAGGAGTTCTTTCCTGATAATGCCGTTGAATATTTTGTAAGTTACTATGATTACTATCAGCCAGAAGCATATGTCCCACAGACCGATACCTTCATTGAAAAGGATGCAAGCATCAATGATGAAATCGATAAATTAAGACATTCCGCCACATCGTCATTGTTCGAGAGGAAGGATGTCATCATCATCGCCAGCGTATCGTGTATTTACGGTTTGGGTAATCCGGAAGAGTATCGTGAGCTAGTCCTTTCCCTGAGAACGGGGATGGAGATCGAACGGAATCAATTGCTCCGGAAGCTTGTGGATATCCAATACGAGCGTAATGACATCGACTTCCAGCGCGGGACATTCCGTGTGCGGGGAGACGTCGTGGAGATTTTCCCTGCATCCCGTGATGAACACTGCATGCGTGTGGAATTCTTCGGAGATGAAATCGACCGGATTCGTGAAGTGGATGCCCTAACAGGGGAAATCATGGGAGATCGTGACCATATTGCCATCTTCCCGGCTTCCCACTTCGTAACCCGTGAGGAAAAAATGCAGGTGGCCATCAAGAACATTGAGAAAGAACTGGAAGAACAGCTGGCAATCATGAAAGAAGAAAATAAACTGCTTGAGGCCCAGCGTCTTGAGCAGAGGACACGTTATGACCTTGAAATGATGAGGGAAATGGGCTTTTGCTCAGGAATCGAGAACTATTCCCGACACCTTACATTACGTCCTTCGGGATCGACTCCGTATACACTTCTGGATTATTTTCCGGATGATTTCTTGATCGTGGTAGATGAGTCCCATGTGACCCTGCCCCAAATCAGGGGGATGTTCAACGGTGACCAGGCACGTAAAAAAGTGCTCGTGGATCACGGGTTCCGTCTGCCTTCAGCCATGGACAATCGTCCCCTGCGCTTTGAGGAGTTCGAGAAGAAAACCCAGCAGTTTCTCTATGTTTCGGCGACCCCGGGACCATATGAGCTGGAGCATACCCCTGAAATGGTCGAGCAGATCATTCGACCGACGGGACTACTGGATCCTATCATCGAGGTACGTCCAATCGAAGGACAAATCGATGACCTCCTGGGTGAAATCAATGAACGGATCGAGAAAAATGAACGGGTCCTTGTCACGACATTGACGAAGAAAATGTCGGAGGATCTATCTGCTTACTTAAAGGAAATTGGAATCAAGGTCCAATACCTCCACTCGGAAATCAAGACACTTGAGCGTATTGAGATTATCAGGGATCTCCGACTGGGTAAATTCGATGTACTGGTCGGAATCAACCTGCTCCGTGAAGGACTGGATATACCGGAAGTGTCACTTGTCACCATACTTGATGCTGACAAGGAAGGCTTCCTGCGTTCAGAACGGTCCCTGATCCAAACGATCGGCCGTGCAGCCCGTAACAGTAACGGAAGAGTCATCATGTACGCAGATAAGATCACGGATTCCATGCAGAAGGCACTCGATGAAACCGAGCGCCGCCGCACGATACAACAAGAGTATAATGCAAAACACGGCGTGACCCCGACAACGATACAAAAAGAGATCCGGGATGTCATCAGGGCTACTCATGCCGCTGAAGAAGCAGGGGTTTATGAAGGAGAACAGACAAAGGTTTCGAAAATGTCTAAACCGGAGCGACAAAAACTTATTGCTAGCCTGGAAGTGGAAATGAAGGAGGCGGCCAAGGCACTCGACTTCGAACGTGCCGCCCAGCTTCGTGATACCATTCTTGAGCTCAAGGCGGAAGGATGAACGAATCATGGCGCAGGATCAAATAATCGTACAAGGAGCTAGAGCTCATAATTTAAAGAATATAGATATAAAAATCCCACGGGATAAACTGGTTGTATTAACAGGACTATCTGGGTCGGGGAAATCTTCCCTTGCCTTCGATACCATTTATGCGGAAGGCCAGAGACGTTATGTGGAATCCCTTTCCGCTTATGCCCGTCAATTCCTGGGACAGATGGATAAGCCGGATGTCGACGCCATCGAAGGGCTATCCCCGGCGATTTCCATCGATCAAAAGACGACGAGCCGTAATCCCCGTTCAACAGTGGGGACGGTAACGGAAATTTATGATTACCTCCGACTGCTGTTTGCCAGGGTAGGAAAACCGATCTGTCCGAATCATGGGATTGAGATCACGTCCCAAACGATCGAACAGATGGTGGACAGGATCCTTGAATACCCTGAGAGAACTAAGCTTCAAGTCCTGGCACCCGTGGTGTCGGGTCGTAAAGGGACCCACGTGAAGACCCTTGAAGACATCAAGAAACAGGGATTTGTGAGGGTCAGAATTAATGGGGAAGTGCAGGATCTTGGGGAAGAAATATCGTTAGAAAAAAATAAGAAACACTCCATTGAAGTGATCATCGACCGGATTGTCGTGAAAGAAGGAGTGGCTGCCCGTCTCTCGGACTCACTTGAAACGGCCCTTAGACTGGCGGATGGACAAGTGATCATCGATGTCATCGGAGAAGACGAGCTTTTATTCAGTGAGCATCATGCATGTCCATATTGTGGTTTCTCCATCAGTGAGCTTGAACCTAGGATGTTCTCTTTCAATAGTCCATATGGTGCATGTGTAAGTTGTGATGGTTTGGGGACGAAGCTTGAGGTGGATAAGGAGCTTGTCATCCCCAATTGGGACCGTACCCTTGATGAGCATGCGATTGCTCCATGGGAACCGACAAGTTCTCAATACTATCCTTCTTTATTGAAGGCTGTGTGCGACCATTATGAAATTCCCATGGACATTCCCGTAAAGGACCTTCCGAAACACCAGATGGATAAAGTTCTGTATGGATCGGGAAAAGATGAAATCTACTTCCGCTACGAGAACGATTTCGGTCAGGTGAGGGAAAACTATCTTCGTTTTGAAGGGGTCATCCCGAATGTGGAACGTCGTTACCGGGAAACAAGCTCGGATTATATCCGCGAGCAGATGGAAAAGTATATGGCTCAGCAGGACTGCCCGACCTGTCATGGTCACCGCTTAAAAGAGGAGAGCCTTGCCGTAAAGGTGGATTCTCTTCATATAGGGGAAGTAACGGCCTTTTCGATTGAAGAGGCAGAGCAGTTCTTCCAAAAACTCGAACTCTCTGAAAAAGATATGAAGATCGCTAATCTTATCCTGAGGGAGATCCGTGAACGTCTCGGCTTCCTTGTGAATGTGGGGTTGGAATATCTTACTCTGAGCCGTGCTGCAGGAACGCTCTCTGGAGGAGAGGCTCAGCGAATTCGCCTCGCCACTCAAATCGGTTCCCGTCTTACTGGGGTCCTTTACATTCTCGACGAACCGTCCATCGGATTGCACCAGCGGGATAATGACCGTCTGATCGATACGCTGAAGAATATGCGCGAAATCGGGAATACGCTGATTGTTGTGGAGCATGACGAAGATACGATGGTGGCTGCCGATTATCTGATCGATATCGGACCGGGAGCGGGTGTCCACGGAGGTGAGGTCGTATCGGCAGGAACACCTCAGGAAGTAATGGATGATCCGAACTCGTTGACGGGTCAGTATCTGTCTGGGAAGAAATTCATTCCCCTTCCTCAGGAAAGACGTAAACCAGACGGCCGTTACTTGGAGGTTGTAGGTGCAAAGGAAAATAATCTGAACAACGTCAAAGTGAAGCTGCCTCTAGGAATCTTCACTGCTGTCACTGGAGTGTCGGGATCGGGTAAAAGTACCCTGATCAACGAAATTCTCCATAAATCACTGGCTCAAAAGCTTCATAATGCGAAATCGAAGCCTGGTGAGCATAAAGAAGTGAAGGGGATCGAGCATCTTGATAAAGTCATTGATATCGATCAATCCCCGATCGGCCGTACGCCAAGGTCGAATCCCGCTACGTATACCGGGGTATTCGATGATATCCGAGATGTGTTTGCCACGACCAACGAGGCGAAAGTTCGCGGCTACAAAAAGGGCCGTTTCAGCTTTAACGTGAAAGGCGGCCGCTGTGAGGCATGTCGCGGAGATGGAATCATCAAGATAGAAATGCACTTCCTTCCGGATGTATACGTTCCGTGTGAAGTGTGTCACGGGAAACGATACAACCGTGAAACTCTTGAAGTGAAATACAAAGATAAAAATATTTCAGACGTTCTGGAGATGACGGTTGAAGATGCGGTGAAATTCTTTGAAAACATCCCTAAGATCAAGCGTAAGCTTCAGACTATTTTTGATGTGGGACTTGGCTACATTACTTTGGGACAGCCGGCGACTACCCTTTCAGGTGGGGAAGCCCAGCGGGTTAAGCTGGCATCCGAACTGCATCGCCGTTCGACTGGCCGCTCTCTCTATATCCTTGATGAGCCAACGACAGGACTTCATGTAGATGACATCGCCCGTCTCCTCGTCGTTCTTCAACGACTCGTTGAAAATGGCGATACGGTTCTTGTCATCGAACACAACCTTGACGTCATCAAGGCAGCCGACTACCTGGTGGATCTAGGTCCGGAAGGCGGAGACAAAGGCGGAACGATCGTCGCTAGCGGGACACCTGAAAAAGTGGCCGAGGTACAAGGATCCTATACGGGTAAATACTTGAAGCCTGTACTTGAACGCGATCGTGAGCGCATGAAAAAGAAGGTTCGGGAAAAAGAAGAAGTGACGAATTGATAATGGAGGGAGGTGCATGGGGCATCTCTCTTTTTTCTTGATTAGATGTTCGTTCCGTTAAACTTATTTTCAAAAAGTCAGCTTTTATTTTCAAATCTCATCTCTTTATTTTTAAAATCAAGATTTTATTTTCAAAAAGCCATTTTGTGTTCCATTCACCACTGTAAACCACAACCCCATACCTACCCAAATTCAGCCTCCAGATGGAGTGAAGCACAATCTTCTTATGTGAAAATAAGATTAGTAACAAATGCATTGAAACTTTTTGCCCAGCGTATCGTAAATAGTAGTAGAGGAGATGATGAAGATGGAGACCAATAAGGTATTATCTGCCCTATGCTATTTTAGTATCTTTTTTGCCGGCTTCCTTTTCCCTTTGATTGTCTATTTTGTTTCAAATGATCCATTTGTGAAAAAGGATGCAAAATCGGCCTTTTTATCTCACTTATTACCGGTCATTGCACTTCCCCTCGTACTTGCTGGCTTGGTTTTCGATATGGGTGTTTTTGCAAGTGGTGCGGGGCTGCCGATTTATACTCTGATCATGATCGGTTTATCTATATTAATCAGTGTTGTTGTGGTCATTTGGAATGTGTATAAGGGAATCAAAGTACTTTTATAATCAATAAAGGGGATGAAAGAGTATGAATGAAGAACGCAAACGCATTTTGGATATGTTGGAAAATGGAACGATTTCGGCACAGGAAGCACTGGCATTGCTGGAAGCACTCGATAAAAAATCACACACATCCAAGAAAAAAGAAAAGGATTTCCTTGATGATATTGTTTCCATTTTTCAAGATGACAAAAAGGGTTCAAAGGATGATTCGACTCAAACAGGGAATCCGAAAGATAAGCTTCTCGATTTCATGAATTCGGCTTTAACCAAAATCAAGAATTTCGACTTTGATTTTCAATGGAACCAATCGGTTGAATTGTCCCATGTTTTCCAACAGCCCAATACCAATTTCGAGAAGATCGACGTAGATGTGGCGAATGGGAAAGTGGAACTGATCCCATGGGATGGAGAAGAGGTTCGTGTGGAATGTGAAGCGAAGGTTTACCGTACGGAGGATCAGGAAGAAGCACGAAAGCAGTTTATGGAGAATACGTCTTTTGCCGTTGATGGAGATACACTCTATTACTCGACACAATTAAAGTGGATGAAAGTGGATGCTAAGCTCTACATTCCGAAACATCAATATAAAAGGATTTCGGTCCGTTTATTCAATGGCGGGTTAAGTGCCGAGAATTTAGAAGTGGAGGACCTTCGCGCAAAGGCGGCAAATGGGAAGATTCATATTGATCGTCTGACATCGAAGAAAACGGAAGTCGAGACGTCAAACGGTGCGATTTCTATCCTGAATGCCAAAGCGGATCATGTCGAAGCAGAATCCATTAATGGAAAGGTCCATGTTGAAGGAGATATCTTATATTCTGATGTGCAGTCCTTGAACGGAAACATCATATGTGACCTAACCGGCGAAAAAGCCGACACTGTGCATGCCAAAACGGTGACAGGGAATATTGATTTATTTGTTCCTGAAAACATCAATATTTCCGGAGAAGCCAAATCGAATTTCGGCAGTTTCAAGGTTGAATTGCAGGGTATGGATGTACTAGAGGAAAAAAATGAAGTGGTGCAGAAATCGATCCGTTTCAGTCGTAAAACGGATTCACCCGATAAGCTTCATCTTTTTGCGGAAACAAAAGCAGGATCTGTCCTCATAAAAAAGCATGAACAGAAGAATGTTAATAAGGACAACGCATAAGATGAGAAAGAAGGAATCATAATGAAAAAACGATTAGCACGATCAAGGTCAGACCGAAAGCTGGCTGGAGTGATCGGTGGATTGTCCCGTTATGTAGGGATCGATTCCACGATCCTAAGGGTGATCTTCATCATCCTGCTCATTCCAACGGGGTTTTTCCCGCTGGGTGTCATTTATGCTTTACTGGCCTTCGTGCTGCCACATGAGGAGGAAGCCATCAGATAATGAGATGGATTATTGGGATTTTAATCAATGCAGTAATCTTTATTGCATTAGCCGGTTTTTTTGAAGGATTTGAAGTGTCGGGGATCGGGGCGGCCATCGGAGCGAGCTTTATTCTGTCGATCCTGAATGTGCTCGTAAAACCGATTTTAATCATCCTGACACTGCCGGTCACGATTTTATCATTGGGACTGTTTCTTTTTGTCATCAATGCCATTACGCTGTTATTGACGGATGGACTGATGGGAAGCAGTTTCGAACTTTCTGGTTTCGGGATGGCATTTTTGGCATCCATCATTTTGTCACTTGCCAATTTGGTGATTCAAAAAGCGGTGCTCGAACCAATGAAAGAAAAGTAAACAGGAAGGACTCCGGGCTCATCCGGAGTTTTTTTGTGGTCAAAAAAGGAGATTTCCCCTTCGAAATAGAAATAGATGGAAAAAGGAGGAGAAATTCATGAAAGTCACATCGGATGTAATGAGAGGATATCGTCACATCGAGGTCCCGTATACTCTTTTATCCCCAATAAAAGAACCAGGTGGTATCGCTATTTTCCTGCCGGGTATGGGTTACACGGTGCAGGCGCCTTTGCTGCACTATTCAACGGGGCTGTACTTGAATAAAGGATATGATGTCCTCCATATCAATTATCAGTATTCCTCATCAGACTATAAGGGGTTTTCTATAGAAGAAAAGGATGATGCTTTAAAGCATGATGTGAAGAAGATAATGGAGCAGATTCTGACTGAAAAAAGCTATTCTCATATACACGTAGTAGCCAAGTCCCTTGGCACACTTGCCCTTGGCAATGAAATACATAATGAAAGACTACAGGATTCTAAGTTTGTCTGGTTAACCCCTCTATTGAAAGAGGATGAGGTCTTTCAAGCTGTGATGGATAGTGAGCAGGAAGGGATATGCATCGCAGGGGACCGTGACCCACATTTTGATGAGGAGCGATTCAACCGACTAAAAGGGAATAAGCGCATGCATGTGCATGTAGTCAAGGATGTCAATCACAGCCTGGAGCATGATTTTCAGGTCATTGATTCGATTTCCACTCATAGAGAGATTCTCTCAGTGATAAAAGCATTCATTGAAGCGTAGCCGTGGCTGCGCTTTTCATCATTTGGGCGGTTGAGCAGGTCTCCTTGCGCTTTTCTCCATAATTGCTAAAATAGGTTAGAGTACGCTTATTATGACAAAGCGAGTGTAACGTGAAGGAGGAGCTACTTGTGGCAAAAGTTCGCACTAAAGATATCGTCGAGAAGTTCAATTTGGAGCTTGTCGGGGGAGAAGAAGGTTTACATAGACCCATTACAACGAGCGATATTTCCCGTCCGGGGTTGGAGATGGCCGGGTATTTCAACTACTATCCTGCAGAACGCATCCAGTTACTGGGGAAAACTGAGCTTTCCTTCCTGGAGTTATTGGATGAAGCAGAACGCAAACGGAGAATGGAAGCACTTTGTACAGATATCACTCCAGGTATCATTATCTCAAGAGACCTGGTGATCCCTGATGAGCTTGTGGAAGCGGCGAATCGGTATGATGTTCCTGTCATGCGCTCATCCATGAAAACGACACGGTTTTCTTCAAGGCTGACGAATTACTTAGAAAGTAAGCTTGCTCCTACAACGGCAATCCATGGTGTTCTGGTCGATATCTATGGAGTTGGAGTATTGATCACGGGTAAGAGCGGCGTCGGGAAAAGTGAAACCGCCCTTGAACTTGTGAAGAGAGGGCATCGTCTGGTAGCCGATGATTGTGTGGAAATTCGCCAGGAAGATATGGATACACTGATTGGTAGCTCCCCTGAGTTAATTGAGCATCTTCTGGAAATCCGAGGCTTGGGAATCATCAATGTGATGACATTGTTTGGTGCCGGAGCGGTCCGCAGCTATAAACGTATTACCCTTTGCATCAATCTTGAGCTATGGGATAAAACGAAACAGTATGATCGCCTTGGACTGGAAGAAGAGAAAATGAGAATTATCGATACGGATATTACGAAATATACTGTACCGGTACGTCCGGGACGAAATCTTGCCGTCATCATCGAAGTGGCTGCTATGAACTTCCGTCTTAAGCGCATGGGAGTGAATGCTGCAGAACAATTTACGAACCGTTTGGCAGATGTAATCGAAGACGGTGAAAACGAGGATATTTAAGCTTTACATAAACCAAATAGCCCATATTCATAAAGGAGAGACAAAATGAACGAGAACATTACGCCAATCGATCCTATTGCCATTTCACTCGGGCCAATCCAGGTACACTGGTATGGAGTCATCATCGGACTTGGGATTGCACTGGGACTTTATTTAGTCATTCGTGAAAGCAAACGCTTAGGCCTTCATCCCGATACATTCATTGATTTACTCGTGTGGGCGATCCCCATCGCCATCATTTGTGCCCGTGCTTATTACGTCATTTTCGAATGGGATAATTATTATGCCGATCATCCGGGGGATATCATCAAAGTATGGAATGGAGGAATCGCCATTCATGGTGCCTTGATCGGTTCGGTCCTGACAACGGTCGTTTTTGCCAAAGTGAAAGGATTGTCCTTCTGGAAATTGACGGATATCGCAGCGCCTAGCATCATCCTCGGCCAGGCAATCGGTCGCTGGGGCAACTTTGTGAACCAGGAGGCACATGGTGGGGAAGTATCACGTGCCTTTCTTGAAAATCTGATGCTTCCTGATTTTATCATCAACCAGATGTACATCGATGGTGCGTATTATCATCCTACGTTCCTATACGAATCACTTTGGAGCTTTGCCGGACTGATCCTGCTTCTTGTGTTGAGAAGAAAGGCCGGCTGGCTGCGAAGGGGAGAATTGTTCCTGACATATGTGATCTGGTATTCCATTGGTCGTTTCTTTGTTGAAGGGCTCAGGACGGATAGTCTGATGCTGGGGTCCTTGCGGTTCGCTCAAGTGATTTCCATCTTCCTGATCATTGCCGCGATCGCTGTGTTTATTTATAGAAGAAAAACAGGTCTTGCCCA
Source organism: Rossellomorea aquimaris (assembly GCF_020172085.1). Classification (GTDB taxonomy): domain Bacteria; phylum Bacillota; class Bacilli; order Bacillales; family Bacillaceae_B; genus Rossellomorea; species Rossellomorea aquimaris_E. Next base: position 199,003 of record NZ_JAIVAT010000009.1, on the reverse strand, counting down.
AAAGGCTTATGAAGAGAAGTCAGATAGCTTGAACGCTTAACAAAAGGGGAGTAAGAACTATGTGGATGTCATCTTTGAAAAATGGCGGACTCACAGGATTGAAAACAACGTGGTCGTTGGGGAAAGTCATTTTTCCGATCACACTCATCGTCTTTCTACTGCAATACACACCGGTCCTTCCGTGGATCATGGAAAAGATTTCACCTCTCATGAAACTTCTCGGTCTGTCAGGTGATGCGGCTATTCCCCTTGTTCTGGGAAATTCCCTAAATCTTTATGCGGGAATAGGTGGGATTTTGTCCCTGGATTTAACGGTGAAAGAAGTTTTCATCATCGCGGTGATGCTCTCTTTTTGCCATAATCTTTTCATTGAATCGACAGTTGCTTCAAAAGTCGGTGTGAAAATCTGGCTGATTGTTACCGTGAGGGTCAGCCTTGCTCTCCTATCTGCTATTGTCATTAATCTAGTATGGAGCGGCGGCTCGGAGATTGCGAAATATGGGATGATGCCTCCTCAACAAGCAGAACCAAATGGATGGGGAGAGATCTTCCTGCTTGGACTTGAGAAAGCGGGATTCGGGGTCTTACAATTGGCACTGATCGTCATCCCCCTTATGATGGTCATTCAGGTGATGAGAGACTTGAAATGGATGGACGTGTTTTCCCGCTGGATGTCGCCTGCAACACGGGCACTCGGGATGAATGAGAATACGTCTTCCACAATGGTGGCTGGACTCGTCATCGGTCTTGCCTACGGGGCTGGCGTCATGATCCAGGCGGTCAAGGAAGACGGGGTCAGCAGGAAAGATGTCACCATCGCCTTCATCTTTTTGGTGGCGTGTCACGCGGTGGTCGAGGATACATTAATCTTCCTTCCGCTTGGCATACCCGTCCTTCCATTGCTATTGATCAGGCTGGTGACGGCGATCGTGCTGACGATGGTCATTGCGTATTTCTGGAACAAAGTCGATGCTAAGAAAGAAAAGGAGCTGCATTATGAGCAGGATTACAACAATCTTATTTGACTTGGATGGAACGTTGATCAATACGAATGATCTGATCATTTCATCCTTCTTGCATACATTGAATCACTATTATCCAGGACAATATGAAGAAAAGGATGTTCATCCATTCATGGGTCCGCCTTTGGAAGAATCGTTCGGGGAGTTGAACCCTGAGAAAATGGAAGAAATGTGTGCCCATTACCGGGCATACAATCATGAACATCATGATTCCCTTGTGACGGAGTTTGAGGGAGTGTATGAAACCGTTCAGACGCTTCACCAGCATGGATACAAATTAGCCATCGTATCGACGAAGGTACGAGACGTGGTGTTAAAAGGACTGGACCTGATGAATCTAAGACAGTTCTTTGAAGTCATCATCACGCTGGATGAGGTGGAAAACGCGAAGCCCCATCCGGAACCGATCGAGAAGGCGTTGATCGCATTGGGATCTTCGCCGGATGAAGCGATCATGATCGGTGACAATCACCACGATATTTTAGCAGGGAAAAATGCAGGAGTCCTGTCGGCAGGAGTTGCCTGGAGTGCAAAAGGCAGAGAGCATCTGGCCCACTATGAGCCGGATTTCATGCTTGATAACATGAAGGACTTATTATCCATCGTGGGAGCCCCGACTGCATGAGACGGACGACCCGCTATCCTGTAGAAGGAGCAAATTCCCTCTGGCATGTGTATAAAACCGTTCCATTCGGGAAGGTCGTCAAAAATTTCATCGTCATCCAGCTCGCCCGCTACACACCATTTCTGGGAATGAAGAATTGGCTGTATAAGACGTTTCTTCGGATGAAAATCGGTGAGCACACCTCATTCGCCTTGATGGTGATGCTCGATGTGATGTTTCCTGAGAAGATTTCCGTGGGGCGGAACACGGTCATCGGTTATAACACGACAATCCTTGCCCATGAATACTTGATTAAGGAATACCGGTTAGGTGATGTGGAAATTGGATCGGAAGTGATGATCGGTGCCAACACCACGGTGTTGCCGGGAGTGAAAATTGGTGACGGGGCCATCGTCTCAGCCGGCACCCTCGTGCATAAAGACGTTCCCGAAGGTGCGTTCGTCGGGGGAAATCCGATGAGAGTCATTTATACAAAAGATGAATTGGCAGAACGATGGCGGGAAGATGCCATTTATGGATTGAATAGAGAAAAATAAGGGAAAAGGCAAAGATAGATTGAATTCTATCTTTGCCTTTTTTTTGTTTGTAAAAGATGGAGGAGGGTGGGTGGATGGCGGAATTTGTCGAATGGCAGATATATCGGATAATCGGTAGATAAATTCAATTTTCGGCAGATATATGATGAAAACGGCAGATAAAAATAAAATATGGCAGATATCCCACAACAGTACTACCCCGCACGCTTCCGCAATCTCCCAGAAAATCATCCCGTCAAACGGTTGACGAATAAAAAAAGAAACGCTACACTACATTTAACTTTATTTTATTAGCACATTAGCGAATTAAAGGATTTCTGAATAATCGAGAATTAGTAGCAATCCCTCTATCGGGGAAAAATAGATGAATTAATACTTCAAAGGTGGTTCTTATGACTAAGTTGTTTATGTTCGAGAAGCCATTGGGAATGAGAGATACATTTCCTGATTTATATGAAATCAAAGACCAGACAAAGAAGAAAATGGAACAAACTATGAAGCTTTGGGGATACAAGTTTATTGAAACCCCGAGCCTTGAATATTACGAAACCGTCGGGGAAGCGTCAGCCATCCTCGATCAGCAGCTTTTCAAGCTATTGGATCAGCAGGGACATACTCTGGTGTTGAGACCTGATATGACTGCACCAATCGCGAGGATCGCTGCGTCAAAATTATTGAAAGATGAAGCACCATTGAGACTCGCCTATTCTAATTCCGTATTCCGGGCACAGCAGCGGGAAGGTGGACGTCCTGCTGAATTTGAGCAGGTGGGCATTGAGTGCATCGGCGACGATTCCGTCAGTGCCGATGCTGAAGTGATCGCCCTGATGGTATCCGTATTGAAAGAAGCCGGACTGGAACACTTCAAAATTTCCATCGGCCATATCGGGTTTGTCCAGGAGTTGTTCACACAGATCGTGGGGACGGAAGAACGGGCGGATACGTTAAGAAGATATCTATATGAGAAGAACTATGTCGGGTATCGTCAGCATGTTAATGACCTTGCCCTGTCATCTATTGATAAAGAGCGTCTTTTCCGGTTCCTGCAATTACGGGGTTCAGAAAACGTGCTCGGTGAAGCCCATAGCCTTCTTGAAGGTGAGAGAGGGCTCCGGGCATTGGAACAGCTGAAGGATCTGTGGAATATTCTGAAGGATTATGAAGTAGAGCAGTATGTCAAGTTCGACTTGAGCCTTGTCAGCCACATGAGCTATTACTCAGGCATTTTATTTGAAGTGTACGGTGACAATGTCGGGTTTGCCATCGGAAATGGCGGACGCTACAATAAGCTTCTTGAAAAATTCGGAAAGAACTCAGGGGCGACAGGCTTCGGATTGCGCCTCGATTACGTACTGGAAGCGATGCAGGTTGAACTATCTTCCTCCCTTCAACAGTGTGTACTGTTCAGCGATGAGCGCAGGAAAGAAGCCATCGGCCTGGCACGTGACTTGAGGAATGAAGGTGTCGAGGTCGTCCTTCAGAACTGGAAGGGTGTAGGAGATGTGGACGAGTTTACGAAGGGGTTCAGCAATGTTCACTTCGTAGTCGGACAGGATAGAAAAGGTGGTGAAACATCATGAGTGCGTTAACGATTGCGATGCCAAAAGGGAGGATCTTCGAGGAAGCGGTGGATTTACTAAGAAAGGCAGATTATAATCTGCCGCCCGAATTCGATGATTCAAGAAAGCTCATCATCGAAGTGCCTGAGGAGGACTTGCGGTTCATCCTCGCAAAGCCGATGGATGTTCCGACATATGTGGAGCATGGCGTCGCAGATTTAGGGATTGCCGGAAAGGACGTCATGCTGGAAGAAGAGAGGGACGTCTATGAACTTCTCGATCTGCGGATCAGTGGATGTTACCTGGCTGTTGCGGGACTTCCCAATACGAAAATGAGTGATGTGGCACCGAAGATTGCAACCAAATATCCGAATGTCGCTTCATCCTACTTCCGGGAGCAGGGTGAACAGGTGGAGATCATCAAGCTTAACGGTTCCATCGAGCTTGCCCCCTTGATCGGGCTGGCTGACCGTATCGTCGATATCGTTTCTACAGGTCGTACCCTGAAAGAAAACGGCCTCGTCGAATACGAAACCATCGTAGGCATCACCTCACGCCTAATCGTGAATCCCGTCAGTTACCGGATGAAAGACGAAAAAATCGAAGACCTCGTCTCCCGCCTCACCCGCATCATCGGGTGAGAGGGACGGACCTTGCTCGATTGGGTCCGAAAGTGAGGAATGACAAGCATTTGAGGAAATTTCGGGGCGGTAAATCGGTGTATATCGAGGTCCGTCCCTCTGAATAGAGAATACATAGAGAAGGCGGTACCTTATAGGAGGTCCGTCCCTCTAAAAGGTTGGTGATTTCTGTGAAGATTATGAAGGATGTCAGCGTGGCGTCGATTAAACGCTCTGTGGATAGTGGCACAGAGGAACAGCGGAAAGCGGTTCAGGGGATCATTTCTTCTGTACAGAAGGATGGAGATAACGCGGTCCGTCACTATACTGAGAAATTTGATGGTATCCAATTAGAAAACTACAAAGTTTCTGAGAGTGAGATAGAAGAAGCGTTCTCAACCCTCGATCCTGAACTCATTTCGATCATTGAAGAAGCGGCGGATAATATTCGTGATTTCCATTCACAACAAAAAAGGTCGTCATGGTTCACAACAGATGAAAATGGAACGATGCTAGGTCAAAAGCTGACACCGCTTGATTCAGTGGGTGTGTACGTTCCGGGTGGAACAGCAGCCTATCCGTCGTCTGTATTGATGAATGTACTTCCAGCAAAAGTGGCCGGAGTCAAAAGGATCACCATGGTTTCTCCTCCAGGGAAGGATGGAAAGCTGTCTCCAGGAGTACTTGTGGCAGCAAAAGTCGCCGGAGTGGAAGAAATCTTCAAGGTCGGTGGTGCCCAAGCGGTAGCGGCACTGGCATACGGAACGGAATCGATCACTCCTGTGGATAAAATAACGGGACCAGGAAATATCTTCGTTGCCCTGGCCAAACGCGAAGTATTCGGTGATGTGGATATCGATATGATCGCCGGCCCCAGTGAAATCGTCATCCTGGCAGACGAACATCAGCGGGCCGATGAAATTGCAGCGGATCTCCTTTCACAGGCTGAGCATGATGTGCTTGCGTCTACAGTCCTGGTGACGAATTCAGCGACCCTTGCCGAAGAAGTATCAGCACAGGTTGAACGCCAACTAGCGACTCTTCCCCGCGAAGAGATCGCGCGTCAATCCATCGTGGATTTCGGGGCCATCTATGTAACGGAAGATATGGAAGAAGGAATTGGGCTGGTCAACCAGCTTGCGGCAGAGCATGTTGAAATCCTGACGAAAAAGCCGTTCGAAACGATGGCCAAAATCCGTCACGCCGGAGCCATCTTCCTGGGACGCTTCAGCTCGGAGCCTGTCGGGGATTATTTCGCAGGACCGAATCACGTCCTGCCGACGAACGGGACAGCCCGTTTCTCAAGCCCGTTGAACGTGGATGAATTCATGAAAAAGACAAGTGTCATTTCCTACAGTGAAACAGCACTGCAGAATAACTATGAAAAAATCGCGAAGCTCGCCCGGTTAGAAGGGCTCGAGGCCCATGCAAGGGCAGTGGAAATTCGATTCGATAAAAAGTAGGGAAGAGGGACGGACCTTCATTTGGAAGGTCCGTCCCTACAAAAAGGAGGACAACATGGTGAGAAGTGCAGAGATTGTGCGTAAGACCAATGAGACTGACATCCGGTTGAGTTTTGGGGTCGATGGGGAAGGAAGCTCAAAGATCGAGACGGGGGTCCCGTTTATGAGTCATATGCTGGATTTGTTCACGAAGCACGGACAGTTCAATTGTACGATAGAAGCTAATGGTGATATTGAGGTCGATGATCATCATACGACAGAGGATATCGGGATTTGTTTGGGGCAGGCGCTACTTGAATCCCTTGGAGACAAAAAGGGTATCAAACGTTACGGATCTGCTATGGTTCCAATGGATGAAGCGCTCGCACAGGTCGTGGTGGATCTGAGTAACCGTCCGCACCTGGAATTCCGCGCAGAACTTCCAAGTCAGAAAGTCGGAACCTTCGATACGGAGCTCGTTCATGAATTCCTTTGGAAGCTGGCACTTGAAGCACGGATGAATCTGCATGTCATCGTTCATTATGGTCACAACACGCACCATATCATTGAAGCAATCTTTAAAGCGCTTGGCCGTGCCCTCGATGAAGCTACGACGATCGATCCCCGTGTCAAAGGGGTTCCGTCTACGAAGGGAATGTTATAGTTCATGATCGGAATTGTGGATTATGGAATGGGGAATCTGTTCAGCGTCAGCAAGGCTCTTGAACGCTTGAACGTCCCTTACTTCATAAGTGATGTACAAGAAGAATTAGTAAAAGCGGATGGGTTGATTTTACCGGGGGTAGGGGCATTTAAAGATGCCATGAACCTTCTTGAAACCACCCATTTAAAAGAGACGATCCTGACCTTCGCCGAAAGCGGGAAGCCTCTCCTTGGCATTTGTTTAGGCATGCAGCTGTTGTTTGAGGAAAGTAAGGAAAATGGAGCGACAAAGGGTTTGGCTCTCCTTCCTGGAGAAGTGATTCACATTCCGAAGGAGGACAGTGCAGGGAATGCTTTCAAAGTCCCTCACATGGGGTGGAATTTGCTTCGGTATGAGAAAAACTCTTCCCTTTTAGAAGGATTGACAGAAGGCTATGTGTACTTTGTTCATTCTTATTATGTGCATGAGGGATCAAAGGACGTCATTGTGGCAAGCGCGGATTATGCGGGCGTCACGATCCCTGCCGTCGTGAGTCGGGACAATATATACGGAATGCAGTTTCACCCTGAAAAAAGCGGTGAACTTGGCATGCAGCTGTTAGAAAACTTTACAAAACGGGTGAAGGAGGCGGTCTCATGAGTTTTACGATTTATCCAGCCATTGATATGCGGGGAGGGAAATGTGTTCGTCTCGTCCAGGGAGATTATAATCAGGAAACGATTTATGGAGATTCTCCATTTGATATGGCGAAGAAATTCGCCGATGAAGGGGCAGAGTGGATCCATATGGTCGATCTTGATGGGGCGAAGGAAGGCTCCCGGATTAATGATGAATTCGTGGTTGCCGTTGCAGAGAAACTCGATGCTAAGGTACAGATCGGTGGGGGCATCCGTTCCAAAGAAGATATCGAGCATTATTTGAACCGGGGTGTCGATCGTGTGATCATTGGCAGTATCGCCGTTTCGGACACAGAATTGGTAAAGGAATGGCTGTCTGAATATGGTGATCGTATCGCCATCGGGCTTGATGCGAAGGATGGCTATGTGGCGACCCATGGTTGGCTTGAAACGTCGAGCCTTAAAGCAGTCGATCTTGGAAAAGAACTGGCCGATGCCGGAGCCGAAACGTTTATCTTCACCGATATTGCTACAGACGGAATGCTATCTGGTCCCAATGTAGTAGCGATTGTGGAGCTGGCTGAACAAACGGGAAAATCAGTGATTGCGTCTGGTGGCATAAGCTCATTGGAAGACCTCAGGAATTTAAAAAAGAATGAATCCAGGGGCGTATCAGGAGCTATTTGCGGGAAATCGATTTATACAGGGAAATTCACTGTGAGTGAGGCTGTAAATGAGGTGAAATCATGTTAACAAAACGAATCGTTCCCTGCCTGGATGTGAAGGACGGGAGAGTGGTAAAAGGAATTCAGTTTGTGGAACTCCGCGATGCGGGTGATCCCGTTGAACTTGCGAAGGTCTATGACGAGCAAGGGGCGGATGAGCTAGTATTCCTTGATATCTCTGCTTCTCACGAAGGGCGGAAAACCATGGTGGAAGTCGTTCAGCATGTAGCTGCGGAGCTGGCGATTCCCTTCACCGTAGGCGGCGGAATCAATTCAGTGGAAGATATGAAAGCAATCCTCCGGGCAGGTGCAGATAAAGTTTCCCTTAACACAGCTGCCGTACTTCGGCCGGAACTTGTACGGGAAGGAGCCGATTATTTCGGATCTCAATGCATCGTTGTAGCGATTGATGCCAAGTATGATGAAGATAGCACGGGTTGGAAGGTGTATACCCACGGTGGAAGAAAGCTGAAGGACCTTGATGCCGTAGAATGGGCGAAAGAAGTGGAAGCTCTCGGTGCCGGGGAAATCTTACTCACGAGCATGGACAGTGACGGGGAGAAAAAAGGCTTCAATCTGGCTCTTACAAAGGCCGTCAGCGAAGCCGTCTCGATTCCTGTGATCGCTTCAGGGGGAGCAGGGAATGCGGATCATTTCAAAGATGTGTTTACTGAAGGCAAAGCGGATGCGGCCCTCGCAGCCTCCATTTTTCACTATAAAGAAACAAGTGTAGAAGAAGTAAAAAGCTACTTAAGAGAGCAGGAGGTGCACGTAAGATGACGAATAATGATTGGATTGCATCCGTGAAGTACGATGATAAAGGATTGGTGCCTGCCATCGTTCAGGATGCCAATACGAAGGATGTTTTGACACTGGCATATATGAATGAAACGTCTCTAAAGAAAACCGTTGAGACAGGAGAAACTTGGTTTTATTCCCGTTCGCGACAAGAGTTGTGGCATAAAGGCGAAACGAGCGGGAATACCCAAAGAGTCAGGAACATCACGTGGGATTGTGATCGCGATGCCCTTCTTGTCCTGGTCGATAAGAAAGGTCCTGCCTGCCATAAAGGGGAAGAAAGCTGCTTCCATGAAAATGTGTATGGTGAAGAGAAGTCATCAACAGAAAATATCCTTCTCACCCTTGAAAAACTTATTGAAAATCGTGAAATGGAGCGACCGGAAGGAGCCTACACGACCTACCTTTTTGAAGAAGGGGTAGACAAGATCCTTAAAAAAGTCGGCGAAGAAGCATCAGAAGTGATCATTGCCGCGAAGAACAGGGACAGCGAGGAACTGAAATGGGAAGTCGCAGACCTCTTTTACCACGTACTTGTCCTTCTAAGAGAACAAAAACTTCCACTCGAAGATGTACTGGGAGTCCTAGTGGAACGTCATAATAAATAACACCCTTGAGGGACGGACCTTCGTGCATGCGCGAAGGTCCGTCCCTCAAAATATGGTAGTTTAGTACGGGTGTATTGTATGATATACTACTGTAGTTATACTATGAACGTTTCGGAGGACTTTGATGAGAAAAGGGTCAAAATTAAGTAGTGAAGAAGCGAAAGTGTTGTCTTTTGTCCCGACTGGAGAGTATTACTACAACAAAGGGATGAAAGCTTATCAACGTCGAGAGCTTAAGAAATCGTTAAAATATTTAAATAGAGCGTTTCAATTAGAACCGATCGAACCGATGATTGCCTGTCAATTATCGATTGTGTATACAGAGCTTGGTGAATACAAGCGTTCCAATGACCTATTGCATAACATAATAGAGGATCTTGATCCCCATATGTCAGAATGTCACTATTTCCTGGCTAACAATTATGCTCATTTAGGCTTATTTAAAGAGGCGTACGAACAGGTCTCCACGTATCTGGAAAAAGAAGAGTACGGTGAATTTGTCGAAGATGCCGAAGATCTGCTGGAGCTTTTAGAGCTTGATTCCGATTTGATCGTGGATGATCTCTATGAGCATGATGAGCTCATCGTGCAGCAGGAAAAAGCGAGGGAACTCCTTGAATCCGGTCACTTCCAGAAAGCTGTGGATACCTTGCAGCAGGTGATCAAGGACTATCCGGAATTCTGGTCGGCTTATAACAATCTGGCACTTGCTTATTTCTATTTAGGGGAAGTGGATAAAGCGTCTGCCACCCTGGAAGAAGTGTTAGAAAAGAATCCTGGAAATCTTCATGCCCTGTGCAACACGGCCGTTTTTTATTTCTATCAAAAGCGCCATGATGAACTGGATGAATTGATCCAAGGTCTTGAGAAGGTCCGTCCCCTGCTTCATGAGCACCGTTATAAGCTCGGGGCCACGTTTGCCCTGATTGGTCATTCGAAAAAGGCCTATGAATGGTTGAAGTATCTTCAGAAGATCGGATTTGAAGGGGATGCGAGCTTTTATTATTGGTTGTCTTATTCAGCGCATGAGACGGGGCACGGGGATACTGCCCGTACAGCGTGGAAAAAGGTGTTGGAAATCAATCCTGAAAAAGAAGGACTCGAGCCCTGGAACGATCAGAAGAAAGCGGAGGGCTTTGAAAATCATGTAACATCGATTTTAAAAAAGCTTCAAAGTGACTATACCGAGGAGAAATTATTCGGTCTTTTCCTGACGTCCATCTCTGACAATCAACGGGCCATCCTCACTCATGCGGACTTTTGTGAAGTGGAGGACCTGTCGATCGTGGAAAAGGTTTATTTAGCCCAGGTGTTAAATAGCCATGGGAACAGTTCGATCAAAGTGAATCAGGAAATCCGTAATATGCATGAGGTCGCCCTGCACCTTTATGGTAATCATCGCCCGATTACGAGTGTGGAATCCGGCTTATTCCTAACGTGGTTCACCATTGCTTACCGGGGGATTAAAGAACGGGAAACCTTCAAGAATGCAAAAGCCTTCGCAGCGGCTACGGAATTTGTCTGGAATCGCCTGCGGAATGAGAAGGTCACGAAGAAACAGATTTGCGACCGGTTCAATGTCTCCACAAGTACATTGACAAAATATATAGAGGTCGTGGAAAGTTACCTTCCTTGAGCATATTTTTGGACGATATGTGTCTAATTTTTATAGGATAGGTGTAGGAAGTTAATACTATGGATGGAAGCCTGAAGCACCATAAGAGCCCTATCCATATGATTGAAATAAAGCATATGTTTATGAACGTTTCGGAAGGAGAATGTCATCATGTCTGAAGAAAAAATTTATGACGTAATCATTGTAGGTGCAGGCCCTGCAGGTATGACTGCAGCTGTTTACACGTCACGTGCCAGCCTTTCAACGCTTATGCTTGAAAGAGGAGTACCGGGCGGACAAATGGCGAATACGGAAGAAGTGGAGAACTATCCTGGCTTCGACCATATTCTAGGTCCTGATCTTTCTAATAAAATGTTTGATCATGCGAAAAAATTCGGTGCGGAATACGCTTACGGAGACATCAAAGAAATCGTGGACGGCGAGGATTTTAAAACCGTTAAAACCGGTTCCAAGGAATTCAAGGCCCGTGCCGTGATCATCACAACAGGTGCAGAGTACAAAAAAATCGGCGTTCCTGGTGAAAAAGAACTGGGCGGTCGTGGAGTATCTTACTGTGCCGTATGTGACGGAGCATTCTTTAAAGGAAAAGACCTTGTCGTAGTCGGTGGAGGGGACTCTGCCGTGGAAGAGGGAGTTTACCTGACAAGATTCGCCAACAAAGTGACGATCGTTCACCGTCGTGACGAACTGCGTGCCCAAAAGATCCTGCAACAGCGCGCCTTCGATAACGAGAAAGTTGATTTCATCTGGAACCATACCGTGAAAGAAATCAATGACAAAGACGGAAAAGTCGGAAGTGTGACGCTTGTGTCCACTGAAAACGGAGAAGAAAAAGACTTCCAAGCGGATGGTGTCTTCATTTACATCGGAATGCTTCCGTTGACGAAGCCATTTGCCAACCTTGGAATCATCAACTCTGAAGGATACATCGAAACAAACGAACAAATGGAAACAAAGGTTCCTGGAATCTTTGCAGCCGGTGATGTCCGTGAAAAACAACTCCGTCAAATCGTGACAGCAACAGGTGACGGCAGTATTGCCGCTCAAACAGCTCAGCACTATATCGAAGAGCTGAAAGAAAAAGTTAAAAACGGATGAATTATAAAAGCCTTACGAAAGGGATTCACCTTTCGTAAGGCTTTTTTTATAAGTCAATTCTTCTTATGCTTATTAAACACATACACCAACTCCGAAAGCGTCAGCTTCTGTAATCCTTTATCACATGACTTGTAAACACCAGCTTCTACTAACCGACGAATAAATTGCTGCCTCTGTCGTTCAACGGCTTCACGTAAAAAGGGCATGCGTGTTCACTCCTTTTGAATTCTTATTGGTAGTGTAAGGTGGTTTTCATGATAAATCATCTACCTTGTAAAGTTTTCTACCAATTTAGAATTCTTTGTCAAGTTTTCTAACATAATAGTCCAAAGAGGAGTAGGAGACATGTATAATCAAGATATTCCCTGTTTAGGAGGATGAGGACAACGTGGACAATGAACCTTCCTATAAGGATAAAAAAGTGATATCCATCGGAGTTGTGAGCGAATTGACCGGTTTGACCGAGAGGAAGATCCGCTACTATGAAGAGAAAAACCTGATCTTTCCACATCGCTCCAACAGGGGCTATCGGAAGTACTCCTTTTCTGATGTGGAACGATTGATGGATATCGCCGATCAGCGTGAAGAAGGAGTAACGACGAAGGAAATCAAATATGAACTAACGAGAAAAGAGAGAAAAGAAGCAAAGCAAAAAATGATCAAGGGACAGTTGAATGCGCGGTTCGGGGTACAGAAGAAATGAATGAGAGGGACGGACCTCTGGCTGGGGTCGTGGGGGGATGTGCTGCTAAAATGTAAATCGGCTGGTTTATTTCCGATTTCGGCTGGATCTAACTCGAAAACAGCTGAATTCTCGTCCGTTTCGGCTTGTTTCTTGCCCGAATCGGCCGGATTTCTCTGAACGCCTCCCCGATCATACCCCGCTAAGCATGTGGGAGATACCGCTCCTCACGAAAATTCAACGAGAATCATCTCAACAATCATAAAGAAATATCAATTTCTAACCTGAAAAAACATGATAACCAATCCTACCACCACACTTCCAAAAATAAACAAGATTACACCTCTTCCAAAAGGGAATAACGTCTATTATGAACGTCATCTAAAGTTTATTGCGGAAGGTTGGATCAACTATGAAAGTGCTGAAATTTGCAGCAATCGCTGTCTTATTTGCCCTTATCCCCGTCATCTATTTCAGTTTTTTTGCCGACGAGACGGAGTCATCTACGAAGAAACGTGTCATTGCTTTAGGCGATTCTCTCACATATGGATACGGTGATAAGAAAGAAGAAGGTTATATCGGCCGATTAGAAGAGAAAGTAAATCAACAACATACGAAGAGGTCGTATCACTTTCAAAATCTTGGGATACCCGGGCAGCAGTCGGATCAGTTACTCGCTCAGATCGTGAAGCCCGATGTTGCCGAGGATTTAAGTGAAGCGGATGTATTTATCATCAATATCGGAACCAATGATTTAATTAAAAACAATGGTGGAGACCTGTTTCCTTTACATCACGACGAAATCATGGATGCAAAAAAGGATTTTCTCGACCATCTGGATAAAACCCTGAATATTGTCGGGACAGCGAATAAGGATGCGGACATTATCGTTTTGGGCTTATATAATCCATATCCGGACAAGGACAGTGATAAGATCGAAGCATACGTGGACGATTGGAATAAATCGATGATGAAAGAAGTTAAAAAGCATGAAAATGTGAAATACGTTTCTACGAATCCATTGTTTAAAGGGAAGTCCAAAGAGAACTATTTTCATGACTCCCTGCATCCCAATGGGAAAGGGTATGAATTAATTGCAGATCGGATTATGAAGAACTATGACTTTTAACCTGGTTTTGACAGGATTCGCGAGGATTCGAGAGAAATTGTAAAATCTCGTTGGAAACATTAACATTCCGTAATACCGTTTTAAATCTGTTGTAACACTAGTGAAACAATTTTCGGGTAATATAGAAAATAAGAAATTGACCCCCTTTTAAGTAATAAATCCCGTAGACGACACAGGACTCGCCTGTGTCTATTTTTTTGCTCTTTTTTACCTGTTATAGTCACTCCAGTGCTCTGTATCAATGATATACAACAACTGATCCTGTCAAAACCTGTCCTATTATCTTTCGATTCCATTCGACATGTTCCTCCGCAAGCCAAGACATTGTAGCTTGTCTACAATCATAGTATAATGTAAGCAACGAGATTGACTGTAAATGGGATGGATGCATATATCACTCCCGAATCATCAAGATTGAGGTGAAGGTAGTGCAACGTGTCACAAATTGTTTATATCTGGATGGGGACAAGGTGCTCCTTCTCCAAAAACCAAGAAGGAACTGGTGGGTCGCTCCTGGTGGAAAGATGGAGTCTGGTGAATCGATCAGGGATGCCGTGATTCGCGAATATCGTGAGGAAACGGGTATTTACTTGAAAAATCCTGATTTGAAAGGCGTCTTTACGTTTATCATCAAAGATGGCGATCAAATCGTATCGGAGTGGATGATGTTCTCCTTCTTTGCAACAGAAGCAGATGGAGTCAATCTGCAGGAATCAGAAGAAGGCAAGATCAAATGGCATCCAATCGAAGAGATCAAGAATTTGCCGATGGCTGAAGGAGATTATCATATTCTCGACTACCTCTTGCATGGAAAGAATACGATTTATGGAACGTTTACCTATACTCCTGATTTTAAATTATTGTCATATCGACTGGATCCAAGTTAAACAACGAACTTTTATATAGATCATTACGATTAAGGTGGGGAAGAGTATGAGTACAGGTTCTACAAACGACGTTCAATTGGTCATCATAACGGGGATGTCCGGGGCAGGTAAGACTGTTGCCATTCAGAGCTTTGAGGATTTAGGATTCTTCTGTGTGGACAATCTACCACCCACTCTTCTTCCAAAATTCTTGGAACTGATGAAAGAGTCCGGTAATAAAATGAATAAGGTCGCCCTTGTCATGGACCTCAGAGGAAGAGAGTTCTTCGATCATCTATTCAAAGCATTAGACGAACTGGCGGAAACCTCATGGGTATCCCCTCAGATCCTTTATCTCGATGCAGATGATTCTTCCCTTGTCAGACGATACAAGGAAACGCGCCGTTCCCATCCGCTGGCTCCTTCGGGACTGCCCCTTGAAGGGATCCGTCAGGAAAGGGAGCTTCTTGAAGAGTTGAAGGGGCGCGCGCAGTTGATATATACCACTTCCACTATGAAGCCAAGAGAGCTTCGGGAAAAAATTCTAACGGAATTCTCGGTGAATAAGAAGACGATTTTCACGGTGAATGTCGTATCATTCGGATTTAAGCACGGGATTCCCATCGATGCCGACCTGGTATTTGATGTACGATTCCTCCCGAATCCTCATTACATCGATCATATGAGGCCGAAGACGGGATTGGATGAAGAAGTGTCGACGTATGTGCTGAAATGGAATGAAACGAATAAATTCATTGAAAAAGTAACCGACCTGCTATCGTTCATGCTTCCCCAATACAAGCGGGAAGGAAAGAGTCAGCTTGTCGTTGCGATCGGTTGTACAGGCGGGCAGCATCGTTCGGTTGCGTTAGCAGAATATCTTGGACATCATTTTGAAAAAGACTATCAAACGAAAATTTCTCATCGAGACATTCAGAAGAGAAAGGGTCTAACAACATGACACATACACCCAAGGTCGTCGTAATCGGGGGAGGAACGGGCTTACCGGTCCTTCTCAGGGGATTGAAACGACACCCGATTGATATATCGGCCATCGTCACCGTCGCTGATGACGGTGGCAGTTCCGGTCGTTTGCGGGACAGCTTGGATATACCTCCACCGGGGGATATACGGAATGTCCTTGCTGCTCTTTCAGAAGTAGAGCCATTGGTTGAACAAATGTTTCAGCATCGTTTTGAAACGACGAATGAACTTTCCGGCCATGCACTGGGAAATCTGATCATTGCGGCACTCGCCTCCATCACTGGGGACTTCGTTCATGCGATCCAGGAAATGAGCAGGGTGTTGAATGTGAAGGGCAAGGTGCTGCCGTCGGCGAATCAAAGTGTCATCTTGAAGGCTGAAATGGAAGATGGAACGATTGTGACGGGAGAGTCCGCTATCCCGAAAGCCGGGAAGAAAATCAAACGTGTCTTCCTGAAGCCGGACAGCATCAAGGCGTTAGGGGAAACCCTGCGTGCCATCAAGGAAGCTGATTTAATTGTGATGGGACCGGGAAGCCTATATACTAGTATCTTACCGAATCTTCTTGTCCCTGGAATTGGCGAAGCCGTCTGCAGGGCGGAAGCGAAGAAGATGTATATTTGCAACATCATGACACAGGCGGGGGAGACCCTGGATTATTCAGCAAGCGACCACGTGAAGGCTTTATACGATCATTTGGAAACGCCGAGCATCGATTATATCTTGGTGAACAAAAAGCAGGTGCCCAAAGAGGTGCAGGAAAGATATAATGAAGAACAGGCGAGCCCCGTTCACTTTGATGTGGATAAATTAAAGGCTATGGGGCTGGAAGTGATTGCCGAAGAGATTCTCTCTTATGACAACCATCTCGTTCGTCATAACACAGAAAAAGTCGCGGATATTATTTATTCTTATCTTAAAGATACAAACCCTTGATACACAAACGAAAATTTCTTGTGTATAAGGTTGTGCAAGCGTTTGCTAGGAGGTGATGGGGATGTCGTTTGCGTCCGAAACAAAAAAAGAACTGACCAATATTGAAGTGAAGGATTGCTGTGCGAATGCAGAGCTGTCCGCATTGATTCGTATGAATGGTTCATTATCCTTCTCGAATCAAATGCTCGTCGTCAATATTCAAACCGAAAACGCCGCCATTGCCAGAAGAATCTATACACTGATCAAAAAAGGGTACGACACCCCGGTAGAGCTTCTGGTGCGAAAGAAGATGCGGCTGAAGAAGAATAATGTCTATATAGTACGAATCAAAGAAGATACAAAGATGATCCTTGAAGACTTGAATATACTGGGTGAACATTTCACCTTTATCCATAATATATCGGAAAACCTGATCAAGAAGAAATGCTGTAGACGTTCATATTTACGGGGAGCGTTTCTGGCAGGCGGTTCAGTGAATAACCCGGAAACGTCATCGTATCATTTAGAAATCTTTTCTCTTTATTCTGAACACAACGAGGCGTTGTCCGAGCTGATGAATTCCTTCGGATTGAACAGTAAGACCCTTGAAAGGAAAAAGGGCTTCATCACGTATTTGAAGGAAGCAGAAAAAATCACGGAGTTCCTGAATATAATAGGAGCTCACAGTGCCTTGCTTCGATTTGAAGACGTGCGGATTGTCCGTGATATGCGAAATTCCGTTAATCGTCTTGTGAATTGCGAGACGGCTAATTTAAATAAAACCATCGGGGCAGCTTTAAGGCAGGTTGAAAACATCAAGTTTATCGAAAAGCATGTAGGATTACAGGTTTTACCCGATAAACTAAGAGAAATCGCCGAGCTTAGAGTGAATTATCAAGATGTCACGTTGAAGGAACTTGGGGAAATGGTGTCAGGCGGTACCATCAGTAAGTCAGGAATCAATCACCGCTTACGGAAAATTGATCAGCTGGCAGAGAAGTTAAGAGCGGGAGAAAAGCTGAATACTTAATTAAGGACAAAGGGGAGAGAAATAGTTATGGTGGAAAAACAAGTAGAAGTGAAATTGAAGACGGGTCTTCAAGCAAGACCGGCGGCATTATTCGTACAAGAGGCAAACCGTTTCTCATCTGAAATTTTCTTGGAAAAGGATGGGAAGAAAGTTAATGCGAAAAGCATCATGGGCTTAATGAGCCTGGCCATCTCCAAAGGCTCAGATATCAAACTTGTGGCCGACGGAAGCGACGAAGAAGAAGCCTTGGTCGCCCTAGAAGGATTCGTCCAAAAAGAAGCATAACATCAACCTCACAAAAAGCCGATGACCAGGGAGTGGTCATCGGCTTTTTTTTAGTGCGTTGTTTTTTTATAGTCAGACTGAAAGGTTTCATTATGTCTTCATCACTTCTAACCACATTCTAATAGCTGAAATGATTACCTAAAGTAAAATGTTTTTTTCTTCACCACATCATGTAGCTCTGTCACCAAAAACTGTATAGAGGTTGAGGGGAAATGCGTAGACTCCTACGGAAAACGGGCGTGCCGAGACCCCGGAAGCGTTTTTTGCTGAGGAGGCTCGGCCGAACGTCCGTGGGAAGCGAAGCAGTTCCCCTCATCCTCCAGCACATGCTAGATGACAGAGCAATTGCAAATCATAGTCCGTGTGAAGACTCCGATAATCATGGTGAAAAGAGTTTACTTAAAGTAATAACCAACTAATCCTTTCGAACCTTTTTCCCAATTATTTCACATCCAGAATGGATGTCTTCCCATTTTTTTGATACATTGAACTTTTCAGGATAAATGAAGAAAAAGTCACATAATATTTCCATCCCCAACCTATTAAACTAGCGAATCCGAGAGTATAATGAAATAAGTTTGGAATACAATTACTACGTTGCTTATGGTCAATTTAAAATGAAGTTTACGATAAAGGAAGACGATGCCGAATGGAAAAATACACAAAGCATTTCTTTAATAATGTACGAAAAAAACTGGGAGAGTGGGAAACAGCGGGATCGGTCCCTCATGAAGAGGTATACCGGTTCATTCATTCCATGGCTGGATCCGCCTCGGTACTTGGCTTACATAAAATCGGGGATCTGGCCCGTGAATTGCTGGATCAGCATAATGAGAAGGAAGAGCGGATGTGGACGGTTTCAGAAGTAAAGGAAGAACTGTTCGAAATTATTCAGTACTGTTATCACTATGAAGAGGAAACCATTGAAGTATTCCCCGGCAAGCAGAGTCGGGATGGGGAAGAGCCTGTGGTATTAATCATTGATGATGATACGTCTTTCCTCATGTATATGAAGGAAGAGCTCGAAAAGATCGGATGGTATGTTGTCCCCATTGCCAATCCTGACAAGGCCATCATGTCCTACTACGATGTGAAGCCGGATTGTGCCATCATCGATATTTATATGGATGGGACGAATGGATTCGAAGTGCTTGATTTTTTTAAGAAAAAATTGAAGCAGCAGTTCATCCCCACTGTCATGGTGAGTGCGGAGAACAGTAAGGAAGTCCGTATCAAAAGCTATCAGATGGGGGCGGACGATTTTATAGCCAAGCCCTTTGACCTTGAAGAGTTTATTGTGCGTGTGAAAAGGCAGATGGAACGAAAGAAACAGATGGAAGAACTTGTGCTGATCGATGAGCTGACCATGGTGTATAACCGTAAATATCTGGGACAGGCGTACGCACAGGTGCAGAGTAACTCGGCAAGGAACGGTGATTCGTATTGCGTGGCCGTCCTTGATATTGATCATTTTAAAGGAGTGAACGACCGGTACGGACATCTGGTAGGGGATCGGGTCTTAAAGGGGTTTGCCTCACACCTGAAGACGGAAACGAGAATCCAGGACACCGTCTTCCGCTTCGGTGGAGAAGAATTTGTTATCCTGTTCCCTAATACTTCGTTAAAGGAAGCGTACACGTTTGTCGATATTATTCGTAAGGGGTTCAGTCAAGTAGTGTTCCAAGGGGATGAGGACTTCTCCTGCACATTCTCTGCAGGGGTGGCGGAGATTGCTGATCCGACAAAGCCTTTCGATACTTGGCTTAAGCTTGCCGATAACGCTCTATATGAGGCGAAGAGCAGTGGCAGAAACGTCGTGAAGGTGGATGGGAAGGCAAGCGAGCATTCTCCTCACAAAACGATGAAGATCGCCATCGTCGATGATGATCCGATCATCCGGACGGTGATGAAGGACATCGTATCGAAGCTGCCGGGTGAACCTCATATTCAGTATGACATCCAGACATTTCAAGATGGAGCGGCCTTTGTGGGGTCAGACTGGCATGGTAAACATCCTTGCCTCGTCATTTTAGACGGGGTGATGCCGAAGATGGATGGTCTTGAAGTATTAGAAAACATTCGTTCAAGAAGTAATTCCGACCGGTACAAGGTGCTCATGCTGACGTCACGGAAGAGTGAAAAAGACATTTCGAGATCCCTTCAGCTCGGAGCCGATGATTATATGACGAAACCGTTTAAACTACTAGAGCTTGAAGCCCGTTTGGGTCAAATGCTGAAAAGGATGAGGTAAGTGTACTCTCAGGAACTTTTTTATTTTTCAATAGTACTGCTCGGTTTGCTGATGGTGTTAACAGGACTGTGCCTGTATTTAATAATAAAGAAGATGATGGATAATAAGAAGCGGGTGACGATTGAGAAATATAAAGAGGAGTATCAATCAGCCCTTTTTCAATATTTACAAGAGGGTGTTGGGGACGAAGGTTTCCAGAATAGCTCGCCCTTACAAACCAGGGCGTTGGTGGAATTATTGGCGGGCTTTTCAAAGGTTATCTCTTCACCCGGCATTCAGGAGCGGTTGCAATGGTTTGCAGAAAACCATTTTCAACCGTTTATTTTGTCTCAGTTACGGCACAGAAGATGGAGTATCCGGATGAATGCCCTTTACTGGATTCAGGATTTCAAGATGAGAAGTATGAAAGAACCATTGAAGGAGCTCCGGGGATCTGGATACATGAGCAAATCGGAAGAAATTCAATTATTGAAATTGGATGTGCTCTTCGATGATCAGGAGCTGCTGCCGCGATTGACGGACACGAAGCATGAGCTGACGGAGTTTGAGTACAGTCTGCTGTTTCAGTCTTTCGGGAAAGATCAGTTCCAACCATTGGTATACGCTTTTGATGAATTACCGGAAGTGATGAAATTTGCCCTCATCGATTCGATCGGGGTGATGAATCGAATGGAACATGTAGGTTTCCTGGAGCGGTTATTGTCTGAGGACTCTACTGAATTGAGGGTACGTGCATTAAAGGCAGTGGTGGGTATGGAATTTTATCTGAACGTACCGAAACTTTCCTCTCATTTACGTGCTGAATCCTGGCAGGAACGATTGATGGCCCTTAAAGCATGTGAGTACATCCGTTCTCCGAAACTGACTCCTTATTTGAAGGAACTAATGAGCGACCCGTCATTTTATGTTAGGTCCCAGGCAGCTCAATCCCTCTTGCGTCTTGCGGACGGTAAAGTTGTGTTAGGGGAAATCGCTGTCCATGCCGAAGATGAATATGCGAGGGATATGGCGGAACAGTGGCTTGAAAGGGGGGCGGTTACATGAACATCTTTGCAGACTGGGGAAATATCATGATGTTCATCGGATGGTTCGTTTTGATTTATATGATACTGGTTATCTCTTTTTATACGATTCTTCTCGTGATATCCCTCTTTCAATTGAGGAAAACCTATGGTCTTGATGAATGGGAACCGTACGAGGAGCTCCTGCATCTGCATCAGACCAAGCCGGTGTCGATACTCGTACCTGCTTACAATGAATCAGTGGGGATCATGGCAACGGTGAGATCTCTCCTAAGCATTGAGTACCCCGAATATGAAATCATCATCATTAACGACGGCTCCACCGATGATTCTCTGGAAAAACTCATAGAGTCGTTTCAATTGGTGAAAATCAAGTGGGTCATCCGTCAACAATTGGAAACACAGCCGGTGAGGGGTGTTTATCAATCGAAACTATATAAAAACCTCCTGGTGATCGACAAAGAAAATGGAGGGAAAGCTGATGCCTTGAACGCCGGGATCAACGTATCAAACTTTCCTTATTTCTGCTCTATCGATGGAGACTCGGTGCTTGAGAGGACCGCTTTTCTGAAAGTGATGAAACCGATTGTTGAATCCGACGGGGAAGTCATTGCATCCGGTGGAAGCATCCGTATTGCCAATGGATGTGAAATTGAAAGCGGGGAAATCGTCAAAGTCGGGCTTTCCCGATCACCGCTTGTTGTTATGCAGGTGATTGAGTATTTAAGAGCATTCCTGATGGGTAGAATCGGTTTAAGTAGGCACAATCTACTCCTAATTGTATCGGGGGCATTCGGTGTTTTCTCAAAGCGTTGGGTCGTCGATGCCGGTGGATACTCCCATACCGTGGGGGAAGACATGGAGCTAGTTGTCAGGCTTCACCGATATGTAAAGGAACAAAAAGCAAATAAAAAAATCGTTTATGTTCCCGACCCCGTAAGCTGGACGGAGGCGCCTGAATCCCTGAAATACTTGAGGCGTCAACGGAGCAGATGGCATCGCGGATTATTTGAGAGCCTCTGGATACACCGTAAGCTCCTGTTCAATCCGAAGTACGGTTCGATCGGGATGGTGTCCATGCCCTATTTTTTAATCATTGAATTCTTTGGACCAGTTGTTGAATTGATGGGGTACATCATCATGATTCTCTCCATCTTTCTAGGCGGGGTATATCTCGAGTTTGCCATTCTATTATTCTTGTTATCCATTCTTTATGGGTCGGTATTGTCCATGGCAGCCGTCCTCCTTGAAGAATGGTCCGTCAGAAAGTTCCCGAAAGCATCTGACATCGCCCGACTATTTGCCTATTCACTGACCGAGACGTTATGGTATCGTCCTCTCACCGTTTTCTGGAGATGTGAGGGAATCCTTGACGTGATACGCAAAAAAAGAGGCTGGGGAGAAATGGCGAGAAAAGGAGTTTCAAAATGACAAAGCTGAAATCTTATTCATTTGTCTTGTTCATCGTCGGCATCGTGCTGCTGATTTCTGCCCCTTTTTGGCTATGGCAGGTGAAGGGTGAGAAGGATCTGGATCTGTTGATCATTGATAAGACGGTGCCTGATACCACGTACAGGGAACATAAAGGGCTTATGTGGCTTCTGAATCAACAGAAATATGTTCAAACAGACGGGAAACGATATGATTTAAAAAAAGACTATATCGGATTTGTTCCGAAAAAGGACCAAACCTTCGATATTAAAAATATCCCTTCATCCACTGACCGGTATGATGCGGTCTACATAGCCGATACGTATGGCGTGTATGAAGAAGAGTTCCATAATAAAAATGTCTCCGGTAAGCGGTCCTCCAAACTTTACGGAGGATTGACCGATCAGGATATGGACGCATTAAAAGACATGGCGATGAAGGATGGAAAGACTTTGATCGCCGAGTTCAATTCCATGGCACAGCCTACGGAAGAAGAAACGAGGAATAAATTTTACTCTCTTTTCAATTTGGAATGGTCCGGCTGGATCGGCAGGTACTTTCCTGAACTGGAAAATAGCGAAGTGCCTCAATGGGTTAGGGATAATTACGAGAAGCAGTATGAAGAGACATACAATTTCAATGGTCCAGGGTATGTCCTGGTGGACGAAAATGATCGTCTCGTCGTGTTGGACAAGAAAGACATCGGAAAGAAGGGTGTTGTATTTTCAACTACCTCAGAGGGTGAGAAGTTGATCGGCGAAGAAATCAGCACCCCGTATTCCTACTGGTTTGATATCGTTGAAGCGATCAATTCGGATGAGGTCATGGCAAACTATACGCTGTCATTGTCAAAGAGCGGGAAGGACACCATGAAAGCCTTGAATCTGCCGGTGACATTTCCAGCTGTTGTTCATGGACAGAACCGTCAATACGACACGTACTACTTTAGCGGAGATTATGCGGATCAGGCAGATGTGCCGGACCTTTATCAAACCGTGGGATTCTCTTCTTGGAGAAAGTGGACGGGGTCATCCAAACCTGATGATACATCCCAATTTTACTGGAAGGCCTATACTCCGATGATGAAGGCGATCCTTAAGGATATCCAAAAGGAAAGTGGCAATAAGAAGAAGGAAACCGTCGAAATCACGGATGAAAATGGTCTGAAGCTTGCAGGAAAGACAGGCACTGACTACATTCAGGTGAAGAAGGACGGAAAATGGGAAGACCTCCTTATTAAAGGGGTGAATATGGGAATCGCAAGGCCGGGTTCATTTCCAGGCGAAACAGCGATCTCAAAAGAGGAATACATGAGATGGTTCAAGCAAATCGGAGCGATGAATGCAAATGCCCTCCGGATTTACACCATCCACCCTCCCGAATTTTATGAAGCCTTTTATGAATATAACCAGATGGCGGATAAGCCATTGTATTTATTCCACGGGGTATGGGTCAATGAAGAGATTTTCTTGAAGTCTGAAGATGCCTTTGCAAAAGAGAACAGTGACGAATTTGCATCGGAAATCAAAAAGACCATCGATCTCGTTCATGGGAACGCAGAAATACCCGAACGGAAAGGTCATGCGTCCGGATCTTACACTTATGATATCTCCCCTTACGTCCTAGGTTGGATTTTCGGGGTGGAGTGGGATCCCGAGGTGGTCCTTGCGACAAATGATAAGCATCAAGGACTCCAGGATTTCAAGGGTGAGTACATTGAAACGGAAAAGGCTCAGCCATTTGAAATCTGGCTGACAGAAAGAATGAACGAAGGAATTAAATATGAAACCGATACGTATCAGTGGCAAAGGCCTGTAAGTTTTACTAACTGGGTCACGACTGATCTGTTGGATCATCCGAGTGAGCCTTTGGAGAAGGAAGACATGGTGTCCGTAAATCCGAACGTCATGAAGGGAACCGACAAATTGAGAACCGGTTTATTTGCTTCCTATCATATCTATCCATATTATCCGGATTTTCTGAATTACGAGACGAAGTATATCGACTATATCGACCAACGGGGAGAAAAGAACAACTATGCAGGCTATTTGAATGATATGAAAAAAGCCCATTCCATGCCGTTGGTAGTGGCGGAGTTCGGTGTCCCGGGATCAAGGGGACTTACTCACAAAAACGTCTACGGTATGGATCAGGGACATCATTCAGAAAAAGAGCAGGGTGAAATCGATCGCCGATTATTCGAAGATATCGTCGAAGAGAAAATGGCTGGTGGAATGGTCTTCGCCTGGCAGGATGAGTGGTTCAAACGGACATGGAATACGATGGACTATGACAATCCGGACAGGCGGCCGTTCTGGCAGAATGCCCAAACGAATGAGCAGCAGTTCGGGATGTTAAGCTTCGACCCCGGTCAAAGTAAAACCGATATGATCCATGTGGATGGAAGATCGGAAGACTGGACCTATAATGGGATCAAACCGGCTTACAACAAAGAAGGGCACAGCATGTATATGACAAGCGATGAACGCTTTGTGTATGTAAGGCTCGATTCGGAAGAGATTTCTGAAGGGAAAGACACCTATCTTCTGTTCGATACGATTGGGGATCAGGGGCAATCCACGATTCCGGATGTGCCGGCTGTTTCCACCAAAGGAGTGGACTTTGCTCTTCACATAAAAGGAACAAAGAAAGCCCGTTTATGGATCGACAGCTATTATGATACCCATCACTATCAGTATGGTCATGTCCTCAATATGATCAAAAAAGAGACCTATGCGAAAGTGAAAGATAACGGGACATATCATCCGATCCGATTGACGTTAAATAAATCTCTGGATGTAGAAGGAGATACAATCCCGTTTCAGTCCTATGAAACAGGAGTTCTTCAGTTCGGAACATCGAACCCTCAGGATAAAGACTATAATTCTTTAACAGACATCAGTGTCGATTCTTCTGAAGGTCGATATGAGATCAGGATTCCTTGGCAGTTACTAAATATAAAGGATCCGAGTTTGAAAGAAGCAGTGGGGGATATCTGGTCCGGTAAAGGATTGCAAAGTTCAACCACGCTGGAATCCATTAAGGTCGGAGTATATGAAACAGGTGGAGGAAAGGAATTCTCCTATCCTGCTCAAAATCAAGACGGGTTCATGGACCCTCAACAATTCTATCCATACTCCTGGGATACGTGGGACCAACCAGTTTCCCATGAACGATTGAAACAGTCTTATTATGAAATGAAAAAGGCATTTGAGAAAGAAGGGGAATAACAAATGGCAAGAATTCTAATAGCGGAAGATGAAGAAGTCCTGCGTATGTTAATGGTGGATACACTCGAAGACGAAGGGCATGAGCTGGATGAAGCAGCTGACGGTCAGGAGGCGATTGATCAAATCATGGAGAATGAGTACGACCTCATTCTCCTCGACTATATGATGCCTCTGTTGACTGGCCTGGAAGTGATCGAAAAGGTGAGGAACTCATCTGAAAAAAGTACGGTGAAGATCATGATGGTGTCTGCCAAGAGTCAACAGACCGATAAAGATCTCGTATTGAAATCGGGAGCAGATTATTTCATTGCCAAACCGTACAGTCCGGCAGAGCTCGTTCAGCGGATCGAGGATATCTTGAATGAAGAAAGTTAGGGATTTATTTCAAACAAGTTTACGTAATCAATTTATTGGATTGATGAGCGGTTTTATTATTATTTTCTTCATTGGAGCTGCGTGTTTGTACATGTACGATCAATCCATTGGAAATGCGTATCAGGTAAAAAGGGATCAGCTCAATCAAAAAGAAGATGTGGCTGAGCAATTGGACAGAGACTTTCAAAGGGCTTTCTTTGATGCGAGGGGATATCTTGCATTTGGGAGAGAGACGTTTAAAGAAAGTATTTTCATACAGGAGAAAAAAGTAGCTGACACGCTAAGTAAGTTAAAGGAATCTCAAACAGAGCCTGATGATCAACTCTTCGTAAAAGATGCGGAGGAATTTTCTAATCTATATTTCAAGGATATGGTTCCGCCTGTTATCAGCAATTATGAAAAAGGGGATTTCGAAGCGGTAAAAGAGGCTTCTGCCAGTGGGGCAACAGCCACTATCGAAACCTTTCAAACCCAACTCAATATGTATGCAGACTCCATTGAACAAACTAAGAGACACGCCTATGACGAATTGAAACGAAAAGAGTCCTTAAGTCAGACAGCCTTTGTTGTCTTTATATTTCTGATGCTCCTTGTTCTGATGAGGATGATGAGAATGATCGCGAAGCAAATTGGTCAGCCTCTCAATCAAGTAGCTTCAGCAGCAGAGCAAATTGCAGAAAACGATGCATACCAGCAATGGAACTTTGAAAATAAAAGAAAAGATGAAATCGGTAAAATGTCCAGGGCATTTGAAAAGATGATTTATAAAATCCAGGAGAAGGAAGAGCATCTCCTGGCTCAGAATGAAGAATTGCAGGCTCAGCAGGATGAGCTGGAATCCCAGCAATCGGAGCTTGAGCACTTATTGAATATGACGAAGAACCGTGAATCGCAGCTGGAGCGGAGAAATGAGTTCATCCATGGGATCTCGAGTTCTCTGAATAAACAAGAAGTATTAGTGAGCATTGTGAAAAGTATGAGTCAAGTGATGGGAGCTTCCCGGGGGATGATTGTCCTTATGGATGATCAGAAGTCCAACGCGTCGTTTGGAATTTCCGAAAAAGGTGCAGAACAGTTCTTGGCATACATTTATAACGGCATCCATCAACGATTATTTGATTCGAAAGAACCCTTCTCACTCAAGCGGGAGATGACGCCGTCCGAGAAAGGGTATCATGAAGAAACGCTTTACTCGTACGACCTATTCTTACCAGTCCTGTCAGCCGACCAGCGAGTGGAAGCGATCATGGTATTCAGTCGCTTTGGACATGATTTCGCTAAGCAGGAATTGGCTGAGTATACGAGCCTTGCCAAGCAAATCTCTATTTCATTGCAGAAGATCACCCTGTTCGAAGAGACTGAGGCGAACCGTCAATTAACGCAGGATATTCTCGACAATATTCAAGAGGGGATACAACTCATAGATAAAGATGGCAACAACTTATTGATGAATAAAAAATTGTCAGCTCTAATCGAAAGTGAAATTGATGTTCTTAAACAGTCATGCTATCAAACCTGGAAACAGGCCCTGATTGATCGGGTAGAAGACAAAGAGAAACTGGATGAGTATTATGAATCGATCGTGAAACAAGGGAAGACAGGTAAACATCTCTTAACCTATCACCTCGAGGACAGTAAAGAAGTCTTCCAGGTATACTCGGAATCTCTCTATCGCGGGGAGGAGCAGATCGGTACCATATTCGTCCATCGGAATATCACGAAAGAATTCGAAGTCGATCAAATGAAATCGGAGTTCGTGAGCACGGTCAGTCATGAGCTTCGCACTCCATTGTCAAGCGTGCTTGGTTTTACGGAATTGATGCTGACAAAAGAGTTAAAACCGGAAAGAACAAAGAAATATTTAACGACAATTTATCAAGAAGCGAAGAGATTGACGTCTCTCATCAACGACTTCCTTGACGTCCAGCGCATGGAGTCGGGGCGCCAAACCTTTGAGCGTAAATTTGAGGATGTTGTCCCGATCATGCAACATGTGATCCATACCCAAAAGGTCAATGCACCTCTGCATTCGTTTAATATCGCAAGGGAGACGGATTGTACGATCGTCCTTGGAGATCGGGATAAGTTGTCCCAGGCGTTCACTAATCTGATCAGCAATGCCATCAAGTATTCACCTGATGGTGGGACCATTACCGTTATGTTCCGTGAAGGAGAAGAATGCATCATCATCGATATTCGGGATGAAGGACTTGGCATACCACAGGAGGCAATTCCAAACCTGTTCACCAAATTTTATCGGGTCGATAATTCCGATCAGAGAAGAATTGGCGGTACCGGATTGGGGCTTACCATCGTGAAGGAAATCATCGAAACCCATGAAGGGAAAATCACGGTTTCATCCCAAGAAGGGAAAGGCAGTGTGTTCACTATCCGCTTGCCGATTGTCACCATCGAAACCTTTAAGGAGGATGAACATGGTGGGGATGGCATGAATATCATTGTCATTGAAGATGATATCAATCTGGCATCTTTACTCAAAGCCGAACTATCCGACAGTGGCTTCAAAGTGAAGCATACCCCGTCGGGAAGCGAAGCCTTAACCAAAATGCAAGAGGAGAAGCCTGATGCCGTCGTCCTCGATATTATGCTTGAAGGAAGTATGTCGGGTTGGGATGTGTTAGAAGAAATGAAATCGAATGAAGCCCTTTCTCACGTCCCGATCATCGTATCTTCGGCACTGGATGAGAAAGAAAAAGGACTCACACTGGGAGCCAATGACTATCTGGTCAAACCTTATCATCCCAGCAGGTTATCTAAAACCATCCTGCACCTTTTATTGAAAAAAGGGATGAACGGTGAAATTCTGGTGCCTGTATGTGATAAGAAGACTAAAAAAGAATAAAATAAAAAGCCCTTCGCATAATGTTGCGAAGGGCTTTGAATGTTTTACTTATTATTCATTTCGTTACGCGTGATGATACGATCGATCAATCCATATTCAAGCGCTCTTTCAGCTGTCATGAAGTTATCGCGATCCGTATCTTTTGAAATTACTTCAAGTGGTTGACCAGTACGATCAGCCAGGATTTGATTTAATTTCTCACGAAGGAATAGAATGCGCTTCGCAGCGATTTCAATTTCCGTCGCCTGACCTTGAGCTCCACCAAGTGGTTGGTGAATCATAACTTCAGCATTTGGAAGGGCTAATCGCTTGCCTTTTGCGCCTGCTGCAAGAAGGAACGCACCCATTGAAGCCGCCATACCGATACAGATTGTTTGTACATCAGGCTTGATGTATTGGATCGTATCATAGATGGCCATACCCGCTGTGATGCTTCCACCAGGAGAGTTTATGTAGATGGAAATATCCTTCTCCGGGTTTTCAGATTCAAGGAAAAGAAGCTGTGCAACGATGGAGTTCGCCACATTATCATCAATGCCGCTTCCAAGCATGATGACACGGTCTTTTAACAAACGTGAATAGATGTCATACGCACGCTCACCGCGGTTTGTTTGTTCAATTACTGTAGGAATTAAATTCATCCTCGTTCCTCCTTAGAAATCCTTTTTTATTTTTTTAAGTTACTTATTCACTTTGTACTGTTATCATACACCCATGGTCAATAAAGGTCAAACTAAACGATTCCTTTATGACCCTGTATATAAATCCTTTCTACATGATACCCATTCATTCCTTTTTTAAACGGGGTGTTTTGGGAAGTTTGTTGTTATTTAGGTAGGTAGACTGGATTGAAGAATAACTGTTTTTAATCGAGGATGTTGAGTCTTGCTCAATGGTATTTACTCCTAACAAAGTTTAGAGTGAATCATGGACCGTTTCTTTCCGCTGCAGGCACTTGCTTTCCTCTAGTCCCGCAGGAGTCAAGTGCCTTCCGCTTCAATCCACTCTGTAGTTCTGAATAGGGATAGAATATGAGTGAGGAATACTGATCTAGAAAACTTTTTTGCAAATTCCCATTTCAATTTTTAATAGATATTAATGGGTAATCAAAAAAAGACATAAACCATAATATCTATTGCAAACAAGCAATTTCTACCTTATAATATATATTCGTGACGGTTAATTATTACATGCCCTCGTGGTGCAACGGATAGCACGTAAGATTCCGGTTCTTAAAATGGGGGTTCGATTCCCTCCGAGGGCGTACCAGTAATACGGATATGAAGGTGTTTCTACAAGTTTTAAAATTTGTGGGAGCACTTTTTTTGTGCCTGAATCAAGGGTATTTTAGGTAAGGAAATACCTCGAGTTATACTTGGTATACTAAAAGCACCTTGCTCTCATAGTAATTGGAGGTTTCCAACATACACGGGAAACACTCTCAATACTTTCATGTGGTATCTCGAGGATAAAAGTTCTCCTCTTTAAAATTCAACCTTGTAAAAAACGATTATCTTATATATAGATACAGAAGAAATTCCCTAGAAAAAGTTATTTGCAATTTTTTATATTGTATAATTATATATTATTCCTATTTTGAAGAAGTGCCGGATCAGTTTTGAGTAATATACATAGGAAAGTTACAAGACACGCAAAAAAAGATTTAATTGTTGAGATTTAATGGTTTTGCAATAAGATACTTCGCCCTGCACAAGAATAGTCAGAGATGAGGAAAAGAAGAGGAATTGATATAGCAAAGAAGAACAAATCTTAAACCGGGATGGTGGCTTCGTATGAAGGATTTTGTAGCTTTTGATTTTGAAACGGCTAATCGTGCAAGACACAGTATATGCTCAGTCGGAATGGTATTTGTAGAAAATGGAGAAATTGTCGATTCGATTTATCAATTAATCGATCCAGAAGAGAAATTTGATAATTTTAATATCAGAATACATGGAATTCAACCACAAGATGTTAAAGGCGCGATGACGTTCGATGCTTTCTATCATTCTATCAAGGGGAAAATAGATAATAAGTTGATGATTGCTCATAATCTTTCCTTCGATGGATACGCTTTGAGGGATAATTTAGCTCGTTATGAAATGAAGCCCGTATACAACCAATTTCTCTGCACATATCAAATGTCCAGAAAAATGGTGAAGGGTCTTCCTGCCTATCAGCTATCACCTCTTTGTACATATTTTGGAATACAATTAGATAATCACCATCATGCTGCAGATGATGCTAAAGCATGCGCTCAAGTAATGCTAAAGCTAGCAGAAGAGTACAAGATTACGGACTTTGATTCTCTCTACAATAAAACTCGAATTAAACCTGGAGAAATATCCGAAGGCATCTATCGCTCTTCATTAGTAAGTAAACCTGCTAAATAACTCAACTTTCCGAGAAGTTCTCTCTTATAGTGATGTTCAATTGAGGCATCATTCAGGTTTTTTTCATCTATTGAATATATTAAGAGAATGTTGTTGTGATGGATGGAGAACACACACCACTCTAGTTGATTGTAGCGGAAGGTGCTCGACTCCTGCGGGAATAGCGGGACAGGTGAGACCCCACAGGCGCAGCCGAGGAGGCTCACCGCCCGCCCCGCGGAAAGCGAGCACCTGCAGCGGAAATCAACTACCGCTCTCTCCATGAAAGTTTTTGAGATTAGAATCATATATATTGCACAAACCCACCAACTACCAACGAATTCCCATTAACGAACAACCAATTTTATTGTAGAATAAATAAATGGGAGGTTAGTAATTATGAATTTGAAAGCAGGACTTTTTCAAAATCAACAATTGAAACTTCAAATGACTCAACAGCTTTCTCAAGCCATCACCATCCTCCAATATTCTACGATGGAACTGAATGCTTATTTAGAAGCTAAGCAATTAGAGAATCCTCTTATACAATTAGAGCCACCAAAACAAGACCCCCTCCATCAACGAGAACCTTATACGAATAAACGAAATGCCGGCAGTGAAAATACGGTGGATTGGTATGAATATGTATCTGTACCGAAGAGAACGCTTGCAGATGCGTTATCTGTTCAACTGAATTTGAAATCGCTTACTTCAGTGGATAAAAAGGTAATGGAAGAATTAATATACAGCCTCGATGACAATGGATACTTAAGGATAGAGGAAGAATCCTTCCTAAATAAATATAGTTTGGAAATGGATCAGCTAGAGAGCTATATTAATAGGCTTCAGGAATTAGAACCGGCAGGCATCGGGGCGAGATCCTTGCAGGAGTGCATTTCCCTTCAGCTTAAGAGGGGATTTGATGTTCCTCCTTTGGTTACGATGATTGTAGACAACCATTTTCAAGCTTTTGCCGAAAAGAAGTGGAAGGCGATCGCGAAGATTCTTTCGGTTGAAATGAAGGACCTTCAGCAGGCTGCCGATTTTATCCGTGAGTGCAATCCAAGACCCGGATCGAAATATTCCCAGCAAATCGCCGAGTATATCATTCCCGAGCTGATTGTGAACGTGATTGACGGACATACGGTAGCGGTATCTTTAAATGATGGTACAACCGTCAATGTCACTTATAATGAAGAGTACACAGATTTCCTGAAGCATCATGGGGATAAGGAGGTTCAGTCCTATCTTCAAGAGAAGGAGCAGGACTTCCAGTGGCTGCTACAAAGCCTGCGGCAGCGGAAGCAAACGATCCTGAAAGTGGGGAAGATGCTTGCTGAAAAACAGAAAGCCTTCTTTCTTAAAGGCCCATACGCTATCCAGCCCCTCACGTTGAAGCAGGTGGCAGACGAAATCGATGTTCATGAATCGACCATCAGCCGCGCTGTAAAGGGGAAGTATATGCAAACTCCGTTTGGGATTTTCGAATTGAAGTATTTCTTCACCTCGGCGATTAAATCGGTGAGGCTTGAAGATTCAGAAGCGGCTTCTGCCACTACGGTGAAAAATGAACTTCAAAAGCTGATTGACGATGAAGATAAGAAAAAACCGTTATCGGATCAGAAAATAGTCAATCTTCTTATGGATAAAGGGTACGATGTTTCAAGAAGGACGATTGCGAAATACCGGGATCAATTAGGGATCACTTCTTCAACGATGAGGAAGAGGTATGAATAGATGATGGGAATGGTGGATTGTACCAGGTACAAGATGCAGGTTTTGTACCTGGTACAATCAAACTTTCATGTAGCAGGTACAATTACAGACGGACCACCAAACCAAGACTAAACAAAGCGAGGCAGCAAAATGAAACAAGTCATTTTCTACACACGTGCACAATGCGGACTTTGTGAAGATGCAAAAATTACCTTAAAGCTTCTCAAGGATGAGCTGGCATTTGAAATCATAGAAATGGACATCGAGGAAAGCGATGATCTGACAGAGCGTTTCGGACTGATGATCCCGGTTGTGGAAATGGACGGGGAAATCCTTCAGTATGGGCAGATTGATTATTTTACGCTTAGCAAGCGTTTACATGAAAAAACCCGATAGTTTCTAGTTGAATTACAATTCATACCCTGATAAAATAAGTCTTGAAAGCAGGGATGAATTTTTTTTGGAGGTAGTGGGACACAATATGTCTATGTGGGACTTTTATAGTCCAACTCACTCGGATACTCCATTTGAAGGGGCTTTTAACTATGGAAACATTAATTGACATACAAAAGCGATTATTACCTGACCTGCTTGAAGTTATGCAAAAAAGGCATCACATTCTTCGTTCCATCCGGTTCATGCAGCCTGTCGGACGCAGAAGTCTTGCCCAGAATATGGGCCTGACCGAACGTGTACTGAGAAGCGAAGTGGAGTTCCTGAACAATCAAGATCTCATTGATATCAAAACCTCTGGCATGATCATGACGGAGGAAGGGATTCAGCTTTTAGAAAACCTTGAAAGCATGATGAGAGAGATTTCAGGAATCAACGTTATGGAACAGGAATTAGAATCGTTACTTAATCTTCATGAAATTGTAATCGTTCCGGGGAATAGTGATGAGTCACCTTGGGTAAAAGAAGAATTAGGGCGTGCAACAGCTTCTAGTATGAAACGCCGACTTAAGGGAAATACTATCATCGCTGTGACTGGAGGTTCGACGATGGCAGCCGTAGCAGAACGGCTACCCGATTTCTCTGATGATACCTTGTTTGTTCCTGCTCGAGGTGGAATCGGGGAAGATGTCAAGAACCAGGCCAACACCATTTGTGCCAAGATGGCAGAGCATACGGGAACACGTCATCGTGTTTTATATGTGCCTGATCAGGTTAGTAAAGAAGTATACAAATCCTTCTTGAAAGAACCGATGATCAAAGAAGTCCTGAACCTGATCAAATCGGCTAACATGGTTCTCCATGGAATTGGGGATGCTATCACAATGGCTGAAAGACGAAAGACCACGGAAGAAGATTTCGAGAGAATCACCGAGGGTCATGCCGTCGGTGAAGCATTTGGTTATTATTTTGACGAAGCGGGAGAAGTGGTACATAAGGTGCCAACGATCGGCCTGCAACTTGAGGATTTAAGTCACATCGAACATGTGATTGCCGTCGCCGGCGGCAGCTCGAAGGCGAAAGCGATTCGGGCGTATATGAAGAGTGCTCCGCATAAAACCGTGCTCATCACGGATGAAGGAGCGGCAAGAGAGCTTTTAAAAGGGTAAGCCCTTTTGAAATATAAAAAAATCATCCTTAACTATCTAAAGGAGGAAATTATTCATGGCAACAAAAATTGGTATTAACGGATTTGGACGTATCGGACGTAATGTATTCCGTGCAGCACTTAAAAATAACGACGTAGAGGTAGTAGCGGTTAATGACTTAACTGATGCAAACATGCTTGCTCACCTTTTACAATATGATACAGTTCACGGAACTCTTCAAGAGAAAGTAACTGTTGACGGTGACTACCTTGTAGTTGGCGGCAAGAAAGTAAAAGTATTGGCTGAGCGCGATCCAGCTCAACTTGGTTGGGGAGATCTTGGTGTAGATATCGTTGTTGAATCTACTGGACGTTTCACAAAGCGTGCTGACGCTGCGAAACACATCGAAGCTGGTGCGAAGAAAGTAATCATCTCTGCTCCTGCATCTGATGAAGACATCACAGTGGTTATGGGTGTTAACGAAGATAAATACGACGCGGCTAGCCACGACGTTATCTCTAACGCATCTTGTACGACAAACTGCTTAGCGCCTTTCGCGAAAGTTCTTAACGATAAGTTCGGAATCAAGCGTGGAATGATGACAACGATCCACTCTTACACAAACGACCAACAAATCTTAGACTTACCACATAAAGATTACCGTCGTGCACGTGCAGCTGCTGAGAACATGATTCCAACAACTACAGGTGCTGCGAAAGCTGTATCTCTTGTTCTTCCTGAGCTTAAAGGGAAACTGAACGGTGGAGCGGTTCGTGTTCCAACTCCAAACGTTTCTCTAGTAGACTTAGTTGCTGAACTTGATAAGAACGTAACAGCTGAAGATGTGAATGCGGCTCTTAAAGAAGCTGCTGAAGGCGATCTTAAAGGAATCCTTGCTTACAGCGAAGAGCCTTTAGTATCAACTGACTACAACGGTAGCCCGGCTTCTTCTACAATCGATGCACTTTCTACAATGGTTCTAGAAGACAACATGGTGAAAGTAATCTCTTGGTACGATAACGAGAGCGGATACTCTAACCGTGTAGTAGACCTAGCTGGTTATATCGCTTCTAAAGGACTTTAATCGATAAAGTTTTGTAAATTGACATCATTAGCATGGTGATTGATGGATAAATTTTGTCCCACCATCTATAATGAAGATGTGATGAAGGGGAGCGGGGAAGATTCCCCTCTCCCCTTTCTTATTGTTGTTTCTATTTTTTTGAAAAAAAGAGTAGAAATTGAAATTCAAAGGAGGCCTTTACGATGAACAAAAAGTCGATCAAAGATGTCGATGTAAGAGGGAAGCGCGTATTTTGCCGTGTAGACTTTAACGTACCGATGTCTGAAGGCAAGATTACAGACGAAACCCGTATTCAAGCTGCTCTTCCTACTATTAAGTATTTAGTGGATGGCGGAGCGAAGGTCATTCTCGCTAGTCACTTAGGCCGTCCTAAAGGTGAAGTGGTGGAAGAACTGCGTTTAACACCAGTTGCTGAAAGACTTTCTGAACTTCTTGGTAAAAATGTAGCCAAAGCAGATGAAGCGTATGGTGAAGCTGTTCAATCGAAGATCAGTGACATGTCTGAAGGGGATGTCCTTGTACTGGAAAACGTACGATTCTACCCTGGAGAAACCAAAAATGATCCTGAACTTGCGAAAGAATTTGCAGCGCTTGCAGACCTTTATGTGAATGATGCATTCGGTGCGGCTCACCGTGCACATGCTTCTACCGAAGGAGTTGCCAAGCACCTTCCAGCTGTAGCCGGCCTTCTGATGGAAAAGGAGCTTGATGTATTAGGAAAAGCCCTTTCAAACCCAGAACGCCCATTCACAGCCATCGTTGGTGGAGCCAAGGTAAAAGACAAAATCGGTGTCATTGACAACCTATTGGATAAAGTGGACAACCTGATCATAGGTGGAGGACTTGCTTACACGTTCGTGAAAGCCCAAGGCCATGAAGTTGGGAAATCCCTTCTTGAAGAAGACAAAATTGATTTAGCTAAGCAATTCATGAAAAAAGCGGAAAACAAAGGCGTTAAATTCCTTATGCCTGTTGATGTAGTCGTTGCTGATGACTTCTCAAATGATGCAAATACCAAGGAAGTGGACATCGATTCGATTCCTTCTGATTGGGAAGCACTTGATATCGGACCGAAGACGAGAGCTCTATTCCAAGATACGATCAAAAGCTCTAAGCTTGTGATTTGGAACGGACCGATGGGTGTATTCGAATTAGAAACATTTGCAAACGGAACGAAAGCCGTAGCGGAGGCGTTAGCCGATGCAACAGATACATATTCTGTTATCGGTGGCGGAGACTCTGCAGCAGCCGTTGAAAAATTTGGCTATGCTGATAAGATGAGTCATATTTCTACAGGTGGTGGAGCATCACTCGAGTTCATGGAAGGAAAAGAACTTCCGGGAGTCGTAGCTCTTAACGATAAGTAATCGCTTCTCAAAGACCAACATTTTTGCTGAAACGATATGAAAACCAGAAAGGATGAGTACAATGCGTAAACCGATTATTGCAGGTAACTGGAAAATGAACAAAACGCTTGGAGAAGCTAAATCCTTTACTGAAGAAGTAAAAGGACTAGTGCCGGATCAAGAAGTCGTTGATTCTGTCATTTGTTCACCAGCCCTATTCTTAGAAAGCCTAGTGAACTTAACAAAGGATTCAAAAGTGGCTGTTGGTGCTCAAAACATGCACTTTGAAGAGAACGGAGCATTCACAGGAGAAGTGAGTCCTGTAGCCCTTTCTGACCTAGGCGTTCAATATGTCATCCTTGGACATTCAGAGCGTCGTGAAATGTTCAATGAAACAGACGAGTCAGTGAACAAGAAGACTCTTGCTGCTTTCAAACACGGATTAACACCGATCGTATGTGTAGGTGAGACATTAGAGCAACGCGAAAACAACGAAACAAAAGATCTTGTTGGAAACCAAGTGAAACAAGCACTTGCAGGTCTTTCTGAAGATCAAGTGAAACAAACGGTCGTTGCTTATGAGCCAATCTGGGCAATCGGAACAGGAAAATCTTCTACAGCGGAAGATGCGAACGAAGTATGTGCCCACATCCGCCAGGTGGTTGCAGGAGAATTTTCTCAATCTGCGGCAGATGCCGTGCGCATCCAATACGGCGGCAGTGTGAAGCCTGCTAACATCAAAGAATACATGGCTCAATCAGATATCGATGGTGCCCTTGTAGGTGGAGCAAGCCTTGAACCACAAAACTTCCTTCAATTGTTAGAAGGTGCAAGTAACAATGAGTAAGTCACCAGTAGCGTTAATCATCCTAGATGGTTTTGCTTGCCGTAATACGAAAGAAGGGAATGCTGTTGCCCAAGCGAACAAACCGAACTTTGATCGCCTGTGGAACCAGTACCCTCACAATCAACTGACAGCAAGTGGCGAAGCGGTAGGTCTCCCTGAAGGTCAAATGGGGAATTCTGAAGTAGGTCACTTGAATATCGGTGCAGGACGTATCGTGTACCAAAGCTTAACACGCGTGAACCTGGCGATCCGTGAAGGGGAATTCGAACAGAATACCACATTCCTTGATGCGATCAATCATGCGAAGGAAAAAGGTACGAATCTTCATATCTTCGGACTGCTTTCGGATGGCGGAGTGCACAGCCATATCGAGCATCTTTATGCCCTTCTTGGTTTAGCGGCCAAGGAAGGAATGAAAGATGTCTATGTCCATGCCTTCCTTGACGGTCGAGACGTCGGCCCTCAAACGGCGAAAAAGTACATTGAAGACGCAGAAGCGAAAATGAAAGAAATCGGCGTGGGTCAATTTGCGACGATTTCAGGTCGTTACTATTCGATGGACCGCGATAAGCGTTGGGAACGGGTTGAGAAATCCTACCGTGCCATGGTATATGGTGAAGGCCCAAGCTATCAGGATCCAATCGAATTGGTGAACGATTCGTATGAAAATGGAATCTACGACGAATTCGTCATTCCATCTGTTATTACAAAAGAAAATGGAGAGCCGGTTGCGACGATCAAAGATGAAGATGCCGTCATCTTCTACAATTTCCGTCCGGATCGTGCCATTCAGATTTCCAATACATTTGCCAATGCAGATTTCCGTTCGTTCGATCGCGGGGAAAAGTTCCCTAAAGATCTTCACTTTGTGTGCCTGACACGATTCAGTGAAACGGTTGATGGTTTTGTAGCATTCAAACCGACAAACCTTGATAACACGCTTGGTGAAGTCCTTTCACAAAACGGATTAAAGCAATTGCGTATCGCTGAAACAGAGAAATACCCTCATGTCACGTTCTTTATGAGCGGTGGGCGTGAAGCGGAATTCCCGGGCGAAAAGCGGATTCTGATCGATTCCCCTAAAGTGGCAACGTATGACTTGAAGCCTGAAATGAGTGCTTACGAAGTGACGGATGCCTTACTTGAAGAGATTCGTGAAGACCGTCAGGATGCCATCATCCTGAACTTTGCCAACCCGGATATGGTTGGTCACTCAGGTATGCTTGAGCCGACGATTAAAGCAATCGAAACGGTGGATGAGTGTCTTGGAAAGATCATCGACCTTATCACGGAAAAAGGCGGAACCGCCATCATCACGGCAGACCACGGGAATGCCGATGAAGTGATCACGGAAGAAGGCGAACCAATGACGGCCCACACGACGAACCCAGTCCCTGTCATCGTGACAAAAGAAGGCGTGGAGCTTCGTGACGGTGGGATTCTTGGAGACCTTGCCCCGACCATGTTAGACCTATTAAATGTGAAACAACCAGACGAAATGACTGGAACATCATTAATTAAAAAATAAGGAGAGATTCTAAATGCCAATCATTACAGACGTATACGCACGCGAAGTATTAGACTCACGCGGTAACCCAACAATTGAAGTAGAAGTTTACACACAATCAGGTGCTTTCGGACGCGCGCTTGTTCCATCAGGAGCATCAACTGGTGAGTACGAAGCAGTTGAACTTCGTGACGGTGACAAAGGCCGCTACCTTGGTAAAGGGGTAGAAAAAGCAGTTGATAACGTAAACAACGAAATCGCTGAAGAAATCATCGGATACGACGTAACGGAACAAGTTGCGATCGACCAAGCGATGATCGCACTTGACGGTACAGAAAACAAAGGTAAATTAGGTGCCAACGCAATCCTTGGTGTATCCATGGCTGTTGCACGTGCAGCTGCTGACTTCTTCGGAGTGGAATTATACCAATACCTTGGCGGATTCAACGCGAAGCAGCTTCCAGTTCCAATGATGAACATCGTAAACGGTGGAGAGCACGCTGATAACAACGTAGACATCCAAGAATTCATGGTAATGCCTGTAGGAGCTCCTACTTTCAAAGAAGGTCTTCGCATGGGTGCTGAAATCTTCCACAGCCTGAAATCAGTTCTTAAATCTAAAGGCTACAACACGGCAGTAGGTGACGAAGGTGGATTCGCTCCAAACCTTAAGTCTAACGAAGAAGCACTATCAACAATCATCGAAGCTATCGAAAAAGCCGGTTACAAACCAGGTGAAGAAGTTCTTCTTGCAATGGACGTAGCAGCTTCTGAAATCTACAACAAAGAAGACGGTAAATACCATCTTTCTGGTGAAGGCGTGGTTCGTACGTCAGCTGAAATGGTTGATTGGTACGAAGAAATGTGCAACAAATACCCAATCATCTCGATCGAAGATGGTCTTGACGAAAACGACTGGGATGGTTTCAAACTTCTAACTGAGCGCATCGGTAACAAAGTTCAATTAGTAGGGGATGACTTATTCGTTACAAACACGACTAAGCTTTCTCAAGGAATCGAACAAGGTATCGGTAACTCAATCCTAATCAAAGTGAACCAAATCGGTACACTGACTGAAACATTCGACGCGATCGAAATGGCGAAACGCGCTGGTTACACAGCGGTTATCTCTCACCGTTCTGGTGAAACAGAAGACAGCACAATCGCTGACATCGCTGTAGCAACAAACGCTGGTCAAATCAAAACAGGTGCTCCATCTCGTACAGACCGCGTTGCTAAATACAACCAACTTCTTCGTATCGAAGATCAATTGGCTCACACAGCTCAATATCTTGGAGCGAAAACATTCTATAACGTTAATCGCTAATAGTGGTTGAGGAGAGGCGGCCCCGTCTTTGGACGGGGCTGTTTTTTTGGTTTGTGGAGTATTTAGGAGGGGAATGTGATCGATGTCCAGCCGTTTGGTGTTGATTTGGGGGCTTTTGGAGGGTGTCACCTTCCGGTTTTGGTGCAATCCGTCCGTTTTCGAGGAGAATCCAGCGGGTTTAGGAGAAGATAGAGCCAATCCAGCGTGCAATCCGGCCGAAATCTCCAGAAATCCAGCCGGTTAACATTTAATCCCAGCACCAAACACCGATAACCGACAACCCAAACCCAACTCTTTCCACAATTCAAACAATATTGTCTTGTCCCCTACATCTTTCCTATGGTAAACTAAAAGTAATGTTATGTTCGTATCAGGAGGTGGGACTCATGCACACTTTTTTAGTCACTTTACTTATTATCGTATCAATTGCACTTATTGCTCTTGTATTACTTCAGTCAGGTAAAAGTGCTGGACTTTCAGGGGCCATCTCTGGTGGTGCAGAACAACTTTTCGGAAAACAAAAAGCACGTGGTATTGACTTAGTACTTCACAGAATTACGATCGTACTATCGGTACTATTCTTCGTACTAACCATTGCTATCGTAGCTATCTAATACGGACTAAAAACCTGATCATTAAGGTCAGGTTTTTTTATTTAAACAGACAGATTTTCAAGCGAAATATTGGATTGTCCGAACAATGTTTGTTAAAAATAGAGAAGAAGAGTGGATTAAACGATCGTTTAACTTAACGAAGCCTGTAATAACAAGCTTTCGCTCTGACTAATCAAACGTTTGTTTAACAAAAATCCACAGAAAATCAACGTACATACTAAAATCGTTTAAACAACTGTTTAATAGAATGAAGCCTGTTATATCAAGGTTTTTTCCCCTTAATCAAACGTTTGTTTAAAATGAGATAAAGGAGTCATAAAGATGAAAACTGTATTACCAAAACCGTTTACATTCGAAGCTGGTCCGAGAGCTGTATTACTGCTTCACGGATTCACAGGGAATTCAGCTGATGTCCGGATGCTAGGACGCTACTTAGAGAAGAAGGGCTATTCGTCCCACGCTCCTCACTATAAAGGACACGGTGTTCCTCCGGAAGAATTAGTTCATACAGGCCCCGAAGATTGGTGGAAGGATGTCATGGACGGCTATGAGCATTTAAAGAGCAAAGGATACGAAGAGATAGCGGTTGCCGGCCTATCGCTCGGAGGGGTATTTTCTCTGAAATTAGGTTACACTGTACCTGTAAAGGGTATTGTCCCTATGTGTGCGCCAATGTATATAAAAAGTGAAGAAGTCATGTATCAGGGGGTAGTCGATTACGCCCGGGAATTTAAAAAGTTTGAAGGAAAACCGGAAGAACAAATTGAAAAAGAAATAGAAGAGTTCAAGCAAACGCCGATGAATACATTGAAGGCCCTGCAGGACTTGATTGCAGATGTGCGTGAAAACGTCGATATGATCTATTCGCCGACGTTTGTGGTACAGGCAAGGCATGACCATATGATCAATACGGATTCTGCGAATATCATCTATGATAACGTGGAGTCGGATGAGAAAGAAATCAAGTGGTATGAAGAGTCCGGTCATGTCATTACATTAGATAAAGAAAAAGAACAGCTTCATGAAGACGTCTATCATTTCCTAGAGAAATTAGACTGGACGGTTTGATGAATTCGATGATCAGGAGGGATTGTCATGGACGAAAACATTAAAGAGCATGTGGATAGGCTCCTTTCCTATATGAAGGAAGAAGCTTACAAACCATTGACGGTACAGGAGCTTGAAGAAGCATTCGGAATTGAAGGGTCCACGAACTTCAAGGACTTTGTCAAAGCTCTTGTCGTAATGGAAGAGAAAGGGCTTGTCGTACGTACAAGAAGCAACCGCTACGGTCTGCCTGAAAAAATGAATCTGGTAAGAGGGAAAATATCCGCTCATGCAAAAGGGTTTGCGTTTGTGATACCGGAAGAATCCGGAATGGACGATATCTTCATCCCTCCTAACGAAACGAATAACGCCATGCATGGTGATATTGTACTGGTTAGGGTTTCAACGTCATCTTCAGGTTCTAGAAGAGAAGGTACCGTCGTTCGAATCGTTGAACGCGGTGTCGACCAAATAGTTGGAACGTTTACGGAAAGTAAGCATTTCGGGTTCGTTATTCCCGATGATAAGAAGTTTGCCAGTGATATCTTTATTCCGAAATCTGCTCAAATGGGAGCAACCGAAGGACATAAGGTTGTCGTGAAATTGACTTCCTATCCTGAAGGCAGAAAGAGTGCCGAGGGAGAAGTGGTTGAAATCCTCGGTCATAAAAATGATCCAGGAGTCGATATCCTTTCCATTATCCATAAACATGGAATTGATGTTGAATTCCCAGAAGAGGTCATGGACCAGGCGAATAAAGTGCCAAGTGAAATCGATGAATCCGAAATCCCGAACCGAAGAGACCTTCGTGATCAGACGATCGTCACAATCGATGGGGCAGACGCCAAGGATCTCGATGACGCCGTAACGGTAACGAAGCTGGACAACGGGAACTACAAGCTCGGAGTACATATTGCAGACGTCACATACTATGTGAAAGAAAGTTCCCCCATCGATCAGGAAGCCTTTGATAGAGGAACGTCCGTCTATCTTGTAGACCGGGTCATCCCGATGATTCCTCATAGATTGTCCAACGGGATCTGTTCCCTTAATCCTAAGGTAGATCGTTTAACGTTATCATGTGATATGGAGATTTCTCCTGAAGGCGATGTCGTGAAACACGAAATTTTCCAAAGTGTCATTAAGACAACAGAACGGATGACATATTCGGATGTAAATAAGATTCTTGTTGATCAAGATGAAGAGCTTCGCAAGAAATATGAGCCACTGGTTCCTATGTTCGAGGAGATGGAAGACCTGGCGCAGGTGCTTCGCACGAAACGGATGAAGCGAGGAGCCATTGACTTCGATTTCAAAGAAGCAAAAGTCCTTGTGAATGAAGAAGGGGAACCGACGGATGTCGTCCTTCGTGAGCGCTCTGTTGCAGAGAAGTTGATTGAAGAATTCATGCTGGTAGCAAATGAAACGGTGGCCGAGCATTTCCATTGGATGGACGTCCCGTTCATTTATCGAATCCACGAAGATCCAAAAGAAGATAAGTTGCAGCGCTTTTTCGAGTTCATCACCAATTTCGGCTTGATCGTGAAAGGGACGGCCAACAGCATCCATCCTCGTGCCCTTCAGGAAATTGTAGAGGACGTACAGGGAGAGCCGGAAGAGATGGTCGTTTCGACGATGATGCTTCGTTCCATGCAGCAGGCGAAATATGATCCTGAAAGCCTGGGTCACTTTGGACTGGCGACAGAGTTCTATACGCACTTTACGTCACCGATCCGTCGTTATCCTGACTTGATCGTTCACCGATTGATCAGAACCTATTTGATTGAAGGAAAACTTGATCAGGCTACCCGCGAAAAATGGGGCGCGCAAATGGGCCATATCGCTGAGCATACATCAAGCCGCGAGCGACGAGCAGTGGATGCCGAGCGTGAAACCGATGAGCTGAAGAAAGCAGAGTATATGGAAGACAAGGTAGGAGAGGAATACGACGGAATCATCAGTTCCGTGACGAATTTCGGCTTGTTCGTCGAATTGCCGAACACCATTGAAGG
Source organism: Rossellomorea aquimaris (assembly GCF_020172085.1). Lineage (GTDB taxonomy): Bacteria > Bacillota > Bacilli > Bacillales > Bacillaceae_B > Rossellomorea > Rossellomorea aquimaris_E. The sequence goes on along the minus strand of NZ_JAIVAT010000009.1, from coordinate 154,577 downwards.
TCTTGTCCATGTGAGCTATATGACAGATGACTACTACCGGTTTGATGAGCGTCACCTCGCCATGATTGGTGAAAGGACTGCGAATGTATTCCGTATCGGAGACGAAATTACCGTCCGTGTCGTGAGCGTCAATAAAGATGAGCGCGCCATCGACTTTGAAATCGTCGGCATGAAAGGCAAGCGCAAGGAGCGCGATGGCAGTGTCCGCACGTTCTCGTCGGATAAAGGGAAATCAAGCCGTGGGAAATCCGATCGTTCGTCATCCCGTAAAAAGGACGGGGAATGGTCAACACGTCCACCTAAAAACAATAAAAAGAAAAAGACAAATAAGAAGCACTTTGAAAATGCACCAAGAAGCAAACGAAAAAAGAAGAAATAACAGGATCAGGAGCAATGGGACGCCCTTTGCTCCTTTTCTTTTCCAAGTGTATCGATACAATTTTTCTCGAAAATATGAGATAATAATGAGTAAACTATCGGAAATGACTAGGGGGATTCCAATGCCAAAGGGAGAAGGCAAGCTTATTGCCCAAAATAAAAAAGCACGCCATGACTATGCCGTAGAAGAAACATATGAGGCGGGTCTAGTACTCCAGGGAACAGAGATCAAATCGATTCGTGGCGGCCGAGTGAATCTAAAGGATTCGTTTGCCCGTGTTCAAAACGGTGAAATTTTCATACACAATATGCATATCAGCCCTTATGAGCAGGGAAATCGATTTAATCACGAACCTCTCAGAACGCGTAAATTACTTCTTCATCGTAAGCAAATCAATAAACTGATCGGAGATTCCAAAGAAGCAGGTTATTCCATCGTTCCATTGAAGCTTTACATCAAAAACGGTGTGGCAAAGCTTCTGATCGGACTTGCCCGTGGTAAGAAGAAATATGATAAGCGTGAAGATCTGAAACGGAAAGAAGCAAACCGTTCCATCCAGCGTGAGCTTGCTCAGCGCCAAAAAGGGATGTAACGCTACAGTTTTCCGGAATATGCCATTTGCAATTATTTCAGGATTTGTTATACTAATAGATGTCGCGAGGTAATCAAGCGGCAGTAAGAACAATTGAATAAGTGACTTACACGCTGAACTTATTCTTTCCCGTTCTTCCCTTTTATCATGGGGACGTTACGGATTCGACAGGGATAGTTCGAGCTTGGGTTGCGAGCCGTAGGGGTCGTCTACGTTAAAACGCCAAAGCCAATAATAACTGGCAAAACTAACAATAACCTAGCTTTAGCTGCGTAATAGCACTTTAGCTGTTCCTCCCTCCATCGCCTATGTGGTAGGGTAAGGGACTCACTCTTAGTAGGCTACGCCGGAGTCCACCGTCTGAGGACAAAGGAAGAGACTAATCAGACTAGCTGCACGGACGCCCGTCGATAGGCAGAAGCTGTAGCGAACTTGCGAATATATCGACTACGCTCGTAGACGCTTAAGTGGCGATGTTTCTGGACGTGGGTTCGATTAGTTTATAGTCGCCTTATGTGGTAACACATAAGTGAAAATTTGGCTTTATCGGTGAAACCTAAGTCACATTCGTGTGATAAGGCAATGCCGAGCGGTATGTGGAGCAATCCAACAGCCGTGTATCGACTTATAGGCTGCCGAAGTTCGGTAGTACTAGGATGCGGAATTCTATCTGGCAACAGATAAATTTATATTTCGCATAATACGCCAAAGGACCTGAAACGACAAGGTTCAAGATATAGTCAGTGCCATGTCGAAAGCATGGAAGTGCACGTCCCACCGTCTCCACCAAATACATATTTGGTGGTTTTTATTTTATACAATCATATGAGGACAATTGAATGTTATCCTCTTAGTAATACAAATGAAACCATGTTTATGCTACTTAGTATAAACATGGTTTTTTTAGTTCAACAATAGTGGGAAAGGAATTCTTTATGAAAATTATAATTTGAAAAATTCCTCTTCAAAAGTTACCTTTTGTTTTAAATTACCCGGAGTGTACTTTCCGTTTCTAACTGTTACTCGATCATAATGATCAAGAATCCAAGAGGCTCGTTTCTTCTTTTTTTGAACCCTTAGGAAAGGAAATACTAATTTTAATATATATAGAACTTGATTTTTTGCCTTAACAGAAAGTGTGTATGAATCAAGGTGACGATCGGGATGATAATTTTTCTTTTTAGTGATTTGCCCGCTTGTTAGTATTTGAAGATACTCTAAAAGTTCATAATCAGTAGAAGCGACCGTAATGCAGGGTCGTCTATGTTCTTTGTCATGCATGCGTGTTAGTGTAATAGAACCCTCTCCGTCAATAATCCCAGCTAAATAAGCTGCTTCCCAATCCTCCATAATAAACAACTCCTATATGATAATTTATATACCATTTGTACTATTCCTCTTTTTAATTTATTTCTAACCCTCTTAAATTTCCTTTTTGCATCATATTTGCACATATAACGGGTAATGTATTTACACATACATAATTGAAGGAGATGATTCTTTGTTAGATCTAATCGGCGAATCAGCCAAGACCTCCCTGGGGTACTTTTGGAAATCAGGATGGGCCTTTGTACTGGGGTACTTGATCAGCTCCATGATCCAGGCATTTGTCCAAAAGGATAAGATGGTGAAGCATATGGGGAATGCCAGCTTGAAATCCGTTGGTTTATCCTCGCTGTTTGGGGCGATTAGTTCATCCTGTTCGTTTGCGGCACTTGCGGCAGGGAGAAATTTATTTAAGAAGGGCGCTCATTTTATTCCGACCCTTGCCTTTTTGTTTGCTTCTACCAACCTGGTGATTGAATTGGGTATCCTTATTTACATCTTCCTTGGTTGGCAGTTCGTTGTGGCCGAGATGGTCGGAGGTATTGCACTGATTTTGGTTACGTGGGTTTTAGTGAATCTCACTTTCCCGGAAAAATTAGTGGAAGAAGCGAGAGAACGTGTTGAGGATGAAGATGATGAAAATGAGGAGTTCGATTGGAAAGAGAAGATAAGGTCTAAAGAAGGCTGGCTCCAGGTGGGTCATGAATTCGTCATGAACTGGAAGATGGTGTGGAAGGAAATCACGATCGGTTTTACGATTGCCGGGATGATGGCAACCTTTGTATCGGAAGACACGTGGAAAAGCTTCTTTCTGGCAGATCAGCCGGACTCATTCTTAAAGGTGTTGGAGAACGCCATCATAGGGCCGTTGGTAGCGATGTTGACCTTTATCGGATCGATGGGGAATATTCCGATTTCCACGATACTTGCTTCCAGTGGGGTAGCTTTCGCAGGAATCATGGCATTTATTTATTCAGATCTAGTCGTCCCACCCATTATTGCGGTTCATAAAAAATATTACGGATTAAAAACGGCCCTATATATTGCGGGAGTTTTTTACGTATCCATTATTTTAACAGCGCTTGGCATGCACTACGGCTTTACAGCCATGGGACTTCTTCCTGAAGATGCCAAGCAGGTCATGAACGAAGATCCGTTTAAGATTGATTATACGTTCTGGTTGAATATCGTCTTTGTGGTGGTGGCAGGTGTGTCCATCTACTTAAATAAATTATTCAAAGAATCCGATGCCCACTCACATATGATGATGATGGAGGGAGATTCGAAGTTCAAGACGATTGTGACGTATATATGCATGCTCTATTTACTAGTAGGAACCATCATATTCATTTTTTAATAGGACATTAATCCACAAAAAAGCTGGAACAAAAGTGTTTTAGCCGATGCAAAATCCGAACGATGATTCATAAATTTGTGATGATAAACGAATGCGTTCGGATTTTTTTATTTTTTTTTCAAAAAACACCAAAAGGGTAATTTGCAGGTTCTAGCTGTTTATTGGAGTGCAAGACGAAGACTCCTGCGGGAAAAGCGGAATAGGTGAGACCCCGCAGGAGCGGTAGCGACGAGGAGGCTCGCCTTCCGCCCGAGGAAAGCGAAGTCTTGCACGGAAATCAACAGCGGTGATACAAGGAGTGATTAGTAATGTCACAGCCTCCTCTAGCATTATCTTCACGTTAAATTCTCTATGTATCCCTGTGTTTATGCAGATTCCATGCAAATCAAAATAAACCTGACAAAAAAGAAAAAATAGTAATTTTTCCGTTTAATGCCATTTGAACTGGATATAGTAATGTTGTAGTAACCAACAATTTTAAGGAGGAAGATCATATGTCACATGAAAAGTACCAATCTGCCATCCAAGCACTGCATGAATGTATGGAAGCGTGTAACCACTGTTATGATGCTTGTCTAAAGGAAGAAGACATCAATATGATGAAAGAGTGTATCCGTTTGGACCGCGAATGTGCGGATATATGTGCATACTTAGAACAATCTTTAGTAAGGGGAACACCATTTGCAGCGGAACTCGCCCAAGTGTGTGCGAAGATTTGTGAAACATGTGGGGAAGAATGTAAGAAACATGATCATGATCACTGCCAGAAATGTGCCGATGCTTGCTTCAATTGTGCAGAAGAATGTAAGAAAATCGCCTGAGTGAACGATATTATGTTGAATAAATGAAGAAAGAGATGATCCTGTTTCAAAGGCCATCTCTTTCTTCATTTATTCATTAAAAAGGGAAATAAATTTATACCATATCCTAAGTAGTACAGACTAAAATCATTAAGACATATGTACAAATCAATCAGTTGACCAAAATCGATTACAGTTGTAAACTATAAATATAAATCGATTACATTTGTAAACGGAAGGAGGGATATCATTGCCTGAAGAAGAAAAACCGGAAATCACGGATTCTGAATGGGAAGTCATGAGAGTGGTCTGGACGCTTAAAGAAGTGACCAGTAAGGAGATAAGTTCCGTGCTGCAGGAAAAGCGGGAGTGGAAGCCTGCAACAACCAAAACCTTTATTGGCCGTCTGGTCAAAAAAGGGATGCTGACAACCGAGAAAATCGGCAACCGGTTCATCTACAGGGCAGGAGTCAGTGAGGAGGAAAGCCTAAAAACACTGAAGTCAGGTTTATTCACTCATTTATGCAGCAGGGCAGTCGGAAAGACGATTGCCGATCTGATCGAAGAAGCAACGCTGAGTCATGATGACATTACATTGCTGGAAGCAGCTTTAAAGAAGAAGAAACAGGATGCGGTCGACTACATCGCATGCAATTGCGTACCCGGGCAGTGTACCTGCAAAAAAGATCACGACATGAACTGCCAACATTAAAAAAACCAAGGAGTGTTGAACAATGGAAAAAACATTATTGAACGTATCAGGAATGACATGTGGAAACTGTGTGAAAAAGGTAGAAGGCGTATTGAATGAACTGGACGGTGTGGAAAAAGCGAAAGTGGATTTGGAAAATGGAGCGGCAAAAGTGAAGTATGACGAAACGAAGCAAACACCAGACAGCTTAAGTAAAGCGGTGTCTGATGCGGGGTACGAAACAGAACCAGCGAAATAAAGGTGGTTAGCATAATGACGGAAAAAACAGTAAGTATTGAAGGGATGACTTGTGCGTCATGTTCTCAGGCTGTAGAGAAAGCAACAAAGAAGTTGGATGGAGTGCAGCAGGCAAGCGTAAACCTTGCAACGGAGAAACTGAATATTACCTATGATGAAAATGAACTCTCACTTGAAGAGATCAAGAAAGCCGTGGATGACGCAGGCTATAAAGCAGTCACGGAAATGGAAAAGAAAACATTCAGCGTGACGGGCATGACCTGTGCATCCTGTGTGCAATCGGTGGAAAAGGCAACAAGAAAGCTCGATGGAGTCAAGGAAGCTAGTGTCAATATGGCAACAGAGAAACTGATGATTGAATACGATCCTGCCGTCGTCACCGTGTCCGATATCAAGGGTGCGGTCTCAGATGCCGGGTACGAAGCGCACGAGGACGCTGATGAAGAAGATACAGTGGATGAAGACAGGGATAAGAAAGAGCTGCACATCAAGACGATGTGGAAACGCTTTTGGGTTTCAGCAGTCTTCACAGTGCCCCTGCTGCTGGTTTCCATGGGGCATATGTTCGGGATGCCTCTACCAGAGGCCATCGATCCGATGATTAACCCGTCTGGATTTGCATTACTTCAATTGGTTCTTACGATTCCTGTCATGATGATGGGAAAACCTTTCTTCAGCGTAGGGTTCAAGACACTTGTCAAACGCCACCCCAACATGGATTCACTGGTTGCATTGGGGACCGGGGCGGCCTTTTTTTACAGCTTATTCGCTACCATCATGATCATAGCAGGCAGTGAAGGGTATGCGCAGAACCTCTATTTCGAATCGGCAGCCGTCATCCTCACTCTTATTACCTTGGGGAAATATTTTGAGGCTCTTTCGAAAGGGAAAACGTCTGAAGCCATCAAGAAGCTGATGGGGCTCGCCCCAAAAACAGCGACTGTCGTAAGAGATGGGGAAGAAGTCGAGATTTCAGTCGAAGAAGTGGCAGTCGGAGACATCATCATCGTAAAGCCTGGTGAAAAAATCCCAGTGGACGGTGTGGTGACTGAAGGGAAGACATCTGTCGATGAGGCGATGCTGACAGGGGAAAGTATCCCGGTTGAGAAAACCAGTGGGTCGAACGTAATCGGTGCAAGCATCAATAAAAATGGTACCATCCGATACGAGGCAACCAAAGTTGGGAAGGATACGGCATTATCGCAAATCATCAAGTTGGTGGAAGAGGCTCAAGGCTCAAAAGCCCCGATCGCCAAAATGGCGGATATCATTTCAGGGTATTTTGTTCCTATCGTCATTGTTCTTGCCATTCTATCTGGCGTCGCCTGGTATATTGCAGGGGAGTCAGGGCTCTTTGCCTTTACGATTGCCATTTCGATTCTCGTCATTGCTTGTCCTTGCGCGCTAGGGCTTGCGACGCCTACCGCCATCATGGTCGGTACCGGGAAGGGTGCAGAAAATGGTGTCCTCATAAAAAGTGGTGGCGCCCTTGAAACAACGCATAAAATAGACACCATCGTGTTTGATAAAACAGGCACCATCACAGAAGGAAAGCCTGTGGTGACGGATATCGTAACATCAGAATCCATTTCAGAAGAAGAACTCCTGATACTTGCCGCTTCAGCTGAAAAGGGATCAGAGCATCCCCTTGGAGAAGCGATTGTCAGGGAAGCAGAGGAAAGAGGGCTCACCCTCCGTAAGACGGACTTCTTTGATGCCATTACAGGCCAGGGAATCGAAGTGACGGTCGATGGAGATGATCTTTTACTTGGAAACCGCAAGTTGATGGATGAAAATGACGTCGAAATCGGTGAATTGGCAGAAGTATCGGACCGGTTGGCTGCCGAGGGTAAAACACCGATGTACATCGCCATTGAAGAGAAAATCGCCGGCATCATTGCAGTCGCCGATACGGTGAAAGAAACAAGTTTTCAAGCGATTGAAAAGCTTCACAAAATGGGACTCCAAGTGGCCATGATCACGGGAGATAATAAACGGACGGCAGAAGCCATCGCGAAAAAAGTCGGTATTGACACTGTCCTCAGTGAAGTCCTGCCGGAAGATAAAGCAAATGAAGTCAAGAAGCTTCAAGAAGGCGGCAGGAAAGTGGCGATGGTCGGAGACGGAATCAACGACGCTCCGGCCCTTGCGCAAGCGGATATTGGGATTGCCATCGGTTCCGGCACGGATGTGGCCATGGAGTCGGCGGACATCGTCCTGATGAGAAGTGACCTTATGGACGTACCGACAGCCGTCGAATTAAGCAAAGCAACCATACGGAACATCAAACAGAACCTTTTCTGGGCGTTTGGTTATAACATCCTTGGCATTCCCGTTGCGATGGGAATCTTGCACCTGTTCGGCGGGCCGTTGCTTAACCCGATGATCGCCGGAGCCGCCATGAGCTTCAGTTCCGTATCCGTCCTCTTGAACGCCCTGCGCCTAAAAGGTTTTAAACCTTCTTGGGTGTAGTTCTTTACGAAAGGAGCTGACCGACAAGATGAGTAATGATCTGACATTAGAGCTTTATACCCGGCCCACCTGTTCCGATTGCCAAGCGGCAAAAGAGTATTTAAATGAACAGAAGATCGACTATGTTCATAAGAACGTAGGGGAAGAGGAAGGGTATGAAAGAGAACTCAAAGAGATTTCGGGTTCAAGGATCGTCCCATCCTTTGCCTTTTACGAGAAAGGTCTGTTCGGGAAGAAAAAGCTTGTTAAGAATTTTATCGGATTTGAAAATAATAAAGAGGAAATCAATCAATTATTGAGGTTGAATTAAATTCATATTTTGTTTTTCTGACATAGTTCTATGAAGGTGGAAGCTTTTCGATATCTGTTCACATTTCATGAAAAATGGTTAGTAATATTCTTAATAATCAACCTATAAAACGCTCTCAACGTTATTCTCAGATAACTTTGAGAGTTATTTTTTTGTCCCTTGAGAAATTCTTTCCAACATTGTTACCGTTCTGTGAATAAAATGCGTCGAAATTTCGAAAATCTGTTTAAAAGTACAGTTATTAAGGGTACCTGTTTAGAGAATTTGATAGTATAGGTCTACGAGAGTAAATTCTACATAAAGGAAGGTGATTTCTTTTGTTTAATAAATTTAAACCGTATTTAATTGTTTTAATAAGTCTAATTTCGTTATTTTTCATCATTATATTCAGTACGGATAGCGAATTAATCCTTCTAGATCCTAAAGGACCGGTTGGAGCCGTCCAAAAAGATCTGATTATGTTATCAATATACTATATGATTGCGATTATGGTTGTTGTTCTTGGTTTCTTTACGATCATCTTGTTCAAGTATCGAAGCAGTAAAAAGAATAGTGATTATAAGCCGGATATGCACGGAAGTACATTCCTGGAGATCATTTGGACACTCATTCCCGTCCTGATTGTCATCGCATTATCCATTCCGAATACAAAAGCCCTTTATGAATTAAGAGAGGCACCGAAAGCGACCGCCCATAAGGATCCGATTGTGATTCATGCGACGGCAGTCGATTGGAAATGGATCTTCAGCTACCCTGAAGAAGGAATCGAAACGGTGAACTATGTCAACGTTCCTGAGGATCATCCAATTCTCTTCAAAGTAACAGCAGCAGATTCCATGGCATCATTCTGGGTACCGCAAATAGGCGGACAGATTTATGGAATGCCAGGTATGGTCAATGACTTGTATTTACAGGCTGATGAACCAGGTACGTACGATGGAAGAAACTCAAACTTCACGGGTGAAGGCATGACGCACCAAACGTTTGATTTCGTTGCGTTAAAAGAAGATAAATATGAAGATTGGGTTAAAGATGCTCAATCGAATGAACCGAAATTGACGGAAGAAACGTATGAAAAACTCATGCTTCCTGAAACAGTGGATAAGATGACGTTTTCTTCCACTCACTTGGCATTTGTCGATCATGGGAAGAACTCTGAGTATGCCATGGCCATCCGTCAGAAATTCGGACTTGATACCACAGTTGGTGGAGCGGATAAGGATGCTATGTCTGTTCACGGTAATATGCATATGGACGGTCATGATGATATGGAAGATCACGAAAACATGGATCATGATGATATGAAGAAAAAAGAAGAAGACGACCATGAAGATCATGGCAGTCATGAGCACTAAGAAAGGAGGACTTTAAATGTTTGATTTTATAAAGGATAATCTTATCCTCAACGATCCGTTGATCATAGGAGCCAACATTTCGATCGTTTTCACCGTAATCGGAATCGTTGCAGTCCTCACTTACTTTAAAAAGTGGAAATGGCTATGGAACGACTGGATCACTAGCGTTGATCATAAAAAAATCGGGATTATGTATATCCTTGCAGCACTTGTCATGCTTTTCCGTGGAGGAGTCGATGCACTCTTGATGAGGGCACAATTGACGGTGCCGAATAACTCATTTTTGACATCTGAGCACTACAATGAAATCTTTACGACTCACGGTACGATCATGATCTTATTCATGGCGATGCCGTTCTTACTTGGATTGATGAACGTTGTCGTTCCTTTGCAAATTGGTGCAAGGGACGTAGCATTCCCTTACTTGAATAACTTGAGTTTCTGGTCATTCATGTTCGGGGCAATCCTTTTCAATATTTCTTTCGTATTCGGTGGATCTCCGAATGCAGGTTGGACGAACTACGCACCACTTGCGATTGAAGGAAGCCCAGGACCGGGTATCAACTATTACCTTCTGGGATTACAGATATCGGGTATCGGTACGTTACTGACCGGTATTAACTTTGTCGTTACCATTATTAAGATGCGTGCACCTGGCATGACGCTTCTTCGCATGCCTATGTTCACATGGACAACGTTGATCACGGCATTCATCATCGTATTCGCATTCCCGATCTTGACTGTCACATTAGCATTAATGACATTTGACCGTATCTTCGGTTCCCACTTCTTCACACTGACGGATGGTGGTAACCCGATGCTTTGGTCAAACCTTTTCTGGCTATGGGGGCATCCGGAAGTATATATTGTTATATTGCCGGCCTTCGGTATTTTCTCAGAGATCATTGCTACATTTGCAAGAAAAACACTATTTGGCTATAAATCTATGATTATCTCACTTGTTGCCATTTCTGGACTAAGCTTCGTTGTATGGGTCCATCACTTCTTTACGATGGGTGGAAGTGCAGCAGTGAACAGTGTATTCTCGATTTCAACGATGGCGATTGCCATTCCGACGGGAATCAAGATATTCAACTGGTTAGGTACCCTATTTAAAGGTAAGATCGAATTTACTGTACCGATGTTATGGTCTGTTGCGTTCATCCCGACATTTCTGATCGGTGGGGTGACAGGGGTTATGCTTGGGATGGCTGCGGCCGACTTCCAATATCACAATAACTACTTCCTGGTTGCTCACTTCCATTACACATTGATTGCCGGTGTTGTATTTGCCTGCTTCGCGGGACTTGCCTACTGGTATCCTAAAATGTTTGGTCATAAGATGAATGAACGAATCGGACGATGGGCTTTCTGGTTATTCTCCATCGGATTCAATCTTTGTTTCTTACCTCAGTTCGTATTAGGATTTGCAGGTATGCCAAGACGTGTATACACGTACGGTCCTGAAGATGGCTGGACAGCATTGAATGTAATCTCTTCTGTCGGAGCTTTCGGAATGGGAGTAGGATTCATGGTACTCGTTTATGGTATCTATTACAGCTACCGTTTTGCTGAGAGAGAAACAACAGGTGACGCGTGGGATGGACGTACCCTTGAATGGGCAACAAGTTCAGCAATCCCGCCTCATTATAACTTTGCAAATGTTCCTGAAGTGAAGAGTCATGATGCATTTTATGATATGAAGCAAGAAGGAAGAAAGATGGTTCCTGATAACTTTGAATACCAACCGATCCATATGCCAAGCAATGCCGGGACACCTTTCATCATGTCCGCGCTTTTCTTCGTCGCAGGATTTGGTTTAGTGTTCGAATTGTTCTGGATGGCTATTCTGGCATTAGTCGGTATTTTCGGATGCATGGCATTCCGTTCATTTATGTCCCATAAGCAGGATGAAGGATATTATGTCAGCGTAGAAGAAATCGAAAAAACGGAAAATCCGTATAAGAGGGAGGCGTGAGCATGGCACATAGTACGAATATAGATCCAAACGCGCCGCTTGAATATCAATCTGATATCGGTAAACTGAATATTTTCGGATTCTGGGTTTTCCTTGGAGCGGAAATTGCATTATTCGCCACTATTTTCGCAACGTTCTTTGCTCTGAAGACCGGTACGATGGGTGGCCCGCTTCCAAGTGAAGTGTTTGACATGAAGAATACGATCATCATGACATTACTACTGTTGATCAGTAGTTTCACGTCTGGTTTATCAATAAATGAATTAAGAAAAAGAAACGTCAAATCCATGATGGTTTGGCTGATTATCACTTTATTATTCGGATTAGGATTTCTCTACATGGAAATCACGGAATTCGTCCATTTGATCCATGAAGGAGCAGCGATGACGACAAACTCATTCTGGTCATCCTTCTATTTACTGACAGGAACGCACGGTCTACACGTATCAGTAGGGATCTTATGGATCATCCTTGTGATGCTCCAAGTGAAGAAACGGGGATTGAATCCTGATACCGCTAAAAAACTATTTGTATCAAGCTTGTATTGGCACTTTCTTGACTTTGTCTGGATCTTCGTGTTCACAAGCGTGTACTTATTAGGGATGGTGGGATAATGTCACATAATACGAATCATAGTGGACTTCCTTGGACTCAGATCATTGGATTTATCTTATCGATTGCGTTGACGTTCTTAGCCGTATGGTTTGGCCTTTATACGAATCTTTCATATGGACTTATTGTATCGATTGTATTCGTTCTGGCCTTCATTCAGGCTGCTATCCAGCTCTTCATGTTCATGCACGTAACGGAAGGTGAAGGTAAATGGCAGGTAGGGAAGATGATGTCAGCGGCATTCATTGCGATCGTCATCGTCGCCGGATCTGTCTGGGTATTGAGCAATATGCACTAAAATATTTATTTAATAATGTGAGGCTGTTGAACATCGTTCAGCAGCCTCTTTTTTGCGTTGGAATACCCAATTAATGATGAAATTAAGAATCTGGAAGGGTGTTGAATCGATTGACAAGTATATGGCAGTTTCCATATAATATCCTTGTATATTATAATGATAATGATAATCATTATCATTATAATTATCTCTATCATTGTTGTTTTAGTTAGTAGAAGAAGGGTTGTAGATAGTGATGAAAGTTGATGAAACAGAATTTTTTATCATTAAGGGAAATAAAACGGATAATTTTTTATATCGTCATGTTGATTTTGATCGAGATTTATCCACATTGTATACGTGGATGCAACAACCCCATATTGCTCCATTCTGGAAGCTGAATCTTCCACTTCACGAGTTTGAACAGTGGCTCCGGAAGTCTATTGATGCCGAGCATAAAGAAGTATTTATTGGAGAGATGAATGGAGAACCTGTCTGTTATTTGATTGCATATTCCGTTGATAAGGATCCGGTCAAAGAACTTTATGATTATCAAATCGGGGACCTTGGGATGCATTTACTCATTGGGCCGAGAAATTATTTAAATAGAGAGGATGGCCTCTCGATTATCAGGTCGATGATTCTTTTTTTATTTGATCAGTATAAGGATATGAACAGAATCATTGGAGAACCTGATATACGCAATCGAATTGTTATTCCGATCCTAAAAAGATTGGGAGGAGAGGTAGTAGGTGAGATTGATATACATAATAAAAAAGCTTCATTAATAATGGGCGAAAGAGGAGCAGTTTTGGAGAAAGTGGCCGATGATGTACAGGTGGAATGGTTGAAGTCTATGAACGTAAAGAGGGCACTAATAAAATGAAAGTGACAGCAGCCCCCAATCCTCAAATAGTAGAATTACTACACACAATCAGCGAGAAAATGAAGGAACTTAGCCACCCTCCGTTGGATATACTGACCCCTTTACAATCCAGGGAATATTATAAGATAGCAAGAGAATTTTTCATTTCGATTCCAGTCGATGGGGGTGAAGTGGAAGAAGATTTCATTCTCTCAGGGGAAGGACATGATATCCCAATAAGAGTATATACACCAAGTGGTCAAGGACCTTTTCCAGTGCTTATTTATTGCCATGGGGGTGGGTGGGTCTTTGGCGATTTGGACAGCTCAGACAATCTATGCAGGTATTTCACTCGGCATGCCTCTATCATTGTCGTATCGATCGGCTATCGCTTGGCACCAGAACATAAATATCCTTCAGCTTTTCAAGATGTGATTGAATCCGTAAAATGGACCTTTCGGAACCATGAACGGTTAAATGGGGATTTGAAGCGGATTGCGATTGGCGGAGAAAGTTCGGGAGGGAACCTGGCAGCAGCGGCTTCCCTTTATTTTAGGGATAGTGAAGACTATCATCTGTACCTGCAATTTCTTATTACGCCAGTACTCGACAATAACTTTCATACTCGCTCCTACAGGGAGAATCACCAATATAATCTCACAAATGAAAAGATGAGATGGTTCTGGGGGCATTACTTGACTGATCCTTGTGAAGGGTCGGAAGTATATGTTTCTCCTTTAAAAGCGCCATCCGTGAAAAAAATGCCGGATACACTACTAATTACTGCTGAATTTGATCCCCTCAGGGAGGAAGCGATAGTATTTGGCGACAGATTAAGAACGGCAGGGATAAATGTTGAACATCTACACTATGAAGATATGGTCCATAGTTTCGTTAATATGGCTGGTACCGTAGAGTCAGCAAGATGTGCGTTAGAAGAGATAACGGAAAGGTTATATAATCTTATGCATACGGAAGAGAAAAAAGGCTAAACGACACATTTACTAAATTAAGAAGGTTATAGACATTTTCCGTGGAAAATTCTATAACCCCCATATAAATCTTACAGTTTATTCTTTATCTTCATAATTGAATTGCCACTGTATACCGAACTTGTCGGTGACTTGACCGTATAGCTTGCTCCAAAATGTCTCTTGAAGCTCCATATCAACCTTCCCGCCTTCTTTCAACTTGTGGAAGCGGGACGTCAGCTTTTCAGTATCATCGCTTACCAGGGCAAGCGTGATGTTGTTACCTTCCACAAAAGGCATATTCGGAAAAACATCTGAAAACATCACATTACTGCCATCGATGGAGAGTCTTGTATGTAGGACCAGATTTTTGGCTTCTTCAGGGAGAGGATAGTCAGGATGTGGTGGTGCTTCAGCGAACGTCATGATTTGAGGTGGTTCCGTTTCAAACACTTCTGCATAATACTCAGCCGCTTCCCGGCAATTGCCATTAAAATTCAGATAAACATTGACCGACATGTACATCACTCCTAAATTTGAAATGGTCATACGCTTATATTGTATCACTTTCAACACATACTGCAGGAGTGATTTTAGAATAATTAAAAAATAATGGAGCAGCCCCAATCCTCAAGTAGGGGCTTCGGGTCTGCTCCAACCGATTATGCGGCTTTTAATTCTTTTAACACATTATATCCAAACAATAATACACCGACTGTTGTCAATACACCGCCTGTTGCAATGACCGGGACGACAGCATCATTCCCAAGTACAAATAGGAATAATCCAATCATCATCAAGGGCAATCCAACGTTATGAAACCAGAAATGAGTTTTGGCCAATTTAGTGGAAGATACGGCCGGAAATAAGTGATAAATAAGACCTGCAAGCGTCAGGGCGGTCCAGCCTAATAAGTTGATGTGAACATGAACCGGGGCCAAGGTGTAGTCATGTACCATGGACATATATAGTCCGATACAGACGCCGATCATAAAGTAGACGACTGAAATTTTAATCAGTTTGATACCCATTTTATTCCTCCTCCTTTTCACTGGTAATATATGAGCATTTAGGCCTGTGTAGAACGTTCTGTCAGATCCTAATAACTATAAAATAAAGGGATCATCTTCTAGGAATATGGGGATGGGACTTTACTAAGTAAAGGTTTGGTTATATATGGATACATAGGAATATTTTTATTTTATACCCTTAAAAATACCCTATTTGTTCGAACGATATAGAGTTGGTTACATACAAAGTGAACATTGGGGGATGTAAAATTGACTACGATTTCAACCAAGAGAAAGCAAAGAATTGCTGAAGCACGAAAAAAGAAGGCAAAAGCCAGAAATAAAAAGATTGCTGCTGCCACTGCTGCAGGGACGATAACAGCACTACTATTGGCTGGTGGGAAGGCAGGAGCATGCAGCACTGAGTATACAGTGAAGAAGAATGATACTTTATATAGCCTTGCAAAGAAGTACGAGGTGACAGTTGAGCAGTTAATGGAAGCGAATATTCTATCATCGGATAAGATCTACATAGGACAAAAACTTCTAGTGCCTGATAGAAAACAGCATAAAGAATATAACCCATATACGATTAAAAATGGAGATACTCTATACTCTTTGGCGAAGAAGTATGAAACAACCGTCGAAGAAATCATGCATACCAATGAAAGGACTTCATATGAGATCAAGACGGGTGAGACGCTATCCTTACCGGCAGGCTCAACCCAAATCGGTGAGTATTACACCGTTGTTCCCGGTGACACTCTTTGGGGAATAGCTCATCGCTATGGTGTAAAGGCTGAAGAATTATCAAGAGAAAACGGGCTCAAAATGGACATGGTTCTGATAGGGCAGAATCTCTTCATCCCAGGGAAAGCCGAAGTTACAGAAGCTGTAATCATAGGTGCTGACGACAGCTTTTCTGTTGAATTCAAAGATCAAAATGGAGAATTTGTCTTAAAGGTACCCTATGGAACATATGGGGATTATCAAAATAAATCCGGACAACTGGTCACTCTCATCCATAAAAATGGGGCGGTCATATCAACATACTGACTTTGAATACACAGAGCGCTTTCCATCCTGAGAAAGCGCTTTTTTCATAATCTTTGAAATTAATGGGTTTTACCCTTAAATCATTGCCTACTCTGTCTCTAATTGATAGAATCATCAATTAGAGACAGCTAATCCGAATACAGGGAGTAGAGAAATGATAAACGTCGCGAGTGGATTTAGAATAGAAAAAGATTTCCTCGGGGAAAAAGAAGTACCTGAAGATGTATACTATGGAATACAAACATTGAGGGCAGTGGAGAACTTCCCGATCACTGGTTATAAAATTCATAAAGAAATGATCGATGCCTTGGCGGTCGTAAAAAAAGCGGCTGCCCTTGCAAATATGGAAACAACACGCTTATACGAAGGAATCGGGAGAGCTATCGTGCAGGCGTCCGATGAGATTCTTGAAGGCAAGCTTCATGAATTCTTCATTGTCGACCCGATTCAAGGTGGGGCAGGAACATCTATCAATATGAATGCCAATGAGGTCATTGCCAATCGTGCTTTGGAGCTCATGTCCCATCGCAAAGGGGAGTACGGGAAAGTAAGCCCGAACAGTCATGTCAATATGTCACAGTCAACCAATGACGTATTCCCGACAGTCATCCATATCTCCACATTGAAATTACTAGAGAAGCTTCTGGATACCATGGAACATATGTTAAATGCCTTTAAGCAGAAGGCCCAGGAGTTCGATCACGTCATTAAAATGGGCCGTACCCATCTGCAGGATGCTGTTCCGATTCGGCTTGGACAGGAGTTTGAAGCGTATAGCAGAGTAGTGGAACGTGATATCAAACGCATCGCGCGAACGCGGGATCACCTTTATGAAGTGAATATGGGTGCCACTGCGGTAGGAACCGGATTGAACGCGGATCCTGTATATATCAAGAGTGTTGTGAAGCATCTGGCTGAAATCAGCGGCTTACCACTGACTGGAGCTGAGCATCTCGTCGATGCCACTCAGAATACAGATGCCTACACAGAAGTTTCGTCTGCATTGAAGGTATGCATGGTCAATATGTCCAAGATTGCCAATGACCTTCGGATGATGGCTTCTGGGCCGCGTGCCGGGCTAGGTGAAATTTCACTTCCATCCAGACAGCCGGGTTCATCCATCATGCCTGGGAAAGTGAACCCGGTCATGCCGGAACTGATCAATCAAGTAGCCTTCCAGGTCATGGGGAATGATCAGACCATCTCTTTGGCATCTGAAGCCGGTCAGCTTGAGTTAAACGTGATGGAGCCTGTGCTCGTATTCAATCTCCTTCAATCCATCAGCATTATGAACAATGCGTTCAGAAGCTTTACGGACAACTGCCTTGTCGGGATTGAAGCGAATGAAACGCGTATGAAAGAATACGTGGAAAACAGTGTTGGAATCATCACCGCGGTGAACCCCCACTTAGGATATGAAGTCGTTTCCCGGATCGCAAGGGAAGCCATTTTAAAAGGGAAATCGGTAAGAGAGCTTTGCCTTGAGTATGATGTTTTGACAGAGGAAGAGCTTGATTTGATCCTGAATCCTTATGAAATGACGAATCCGGGAATTGCTGGTCGTGTGCTGTTTGATCGACAATAAATCGATGATAGGTAGAGAAACCTTCTTTTCTATTTTAAAGAGGGTTTCTCTTTTTCTATTTATCAACCTTACTTGAGAAATCTAATCGTGCTCCTATACTTGGTCAGCTTTCGATTTTTGGAAGGGATTTATCTTATTAGTTGTATCTTTTCGCAAAGATTTGGTGTAAGTATTCTTGAAAGGTTATAATGAAACACTTACGCTTATAAAGTTGATTGGAGTGGAAATCAACCACCACTCGCTATATCCACGAGCAACAATGCTTAAGTGTATTTACCTTTATAAGGTAAAAATGTATATTTATTAATAATTTATATATTTTTATCCACCTATTTAAGCATAAATACTTATCGTTAATAGCTTATAAGATACCTATTTCCTATGTATAATGATAGATATATACAGGGGGGAAGTGAAACCATGTCTATCGGCAGAATCATCTATTATCATCGAAAGAAACAAAGTAAAACACAAGAGCAGCTTTGTAAGGGGATATGTTCAACCACTCATTTAAGTAAAATTGAGAACAGTTCGAAAGAAGGAAATCTGGAAACGTTAGAATTACTTTGTAAACGACTTGGTGTATCAATCGAAGAGGAAACGGCTAAAACACTGTATTTAAAACGTCAGTTAGCTCAATTCTTTGAAGCGATTGAAAGACTTCATCGAGATCATGCCGAAAGACTGTATCAGGAGTTAGAAAGGCATAGAGACTATATACAATGTACGGAAATGGTTTACTTATATGAACTTTACATGCTTCGATACTTATTATTCACACATAATCCAACCGAATATGAACAGGCCTCTCTTGGATTGAAAAAGAATATGAGCAAATTTTCTTCGTTTGAAAAGTACTTATGGGAGTTCTTTCAAGGAATCTATTATGGCCAAAAACAACAATACTCCAAAGCGATTGCCATTTTTGATAAAATTGAGGATAAAGCCGACCTATATAGTGATAAAGTGACAGATTATCATTATTATAAAGCAGCCAATCACGGGTTATTGAAACATTTCACGTTATCCCTTCATTACTCGCATAAGGCTTTGAGAATCTTTCAGAACACAGGGAACATATTAAGGATTCTTCATGTAAAGATAGGGTTATCGGCTAACTTGATTTATATTAACGATCTTGAACGTGCAGAAGATTTGCTACATACAGCCTTAAACGATGCAGAGATGTTAAAGGATAACGAATCGAAAATTACTGCTCTTCATAATTTCGGTCTGTTAAACAGAAAGAAAGGAAGGCTACAAGAATCGCTGGACTATTTCTCCCAGTCGCTAAAATTAAAAAAGAAACACACAATGAGCTATTACGGCACATTGGTAGAAATGGTACAAGTATTGCTGGACCTGGAAGAGAGTGAGGTCGCAATCACTCTTTTACAGGAGAATCTAAGAGACTTTAAAGATCAAGAGTCTGTTAAATATATAGAATTGATGGTGCTGTACTTAGATGCGATCAAGGATGACAAACGTCTTAGTGATTACTTGATCGACCGTGGTCTTCCAATTATGAAACAATATGATCTATATAAGTCCGCATCTTTCTCGGAACGATTGGCAGTATATTTTAAAGAAAAGGGAGACTTAGTTTCTTCCAATCAATATCTTCAATTATCCAATGAATTATTAAAAAAGTTAATTTTTAACCACAATGAACCAATATAAATGAAATATGTAAACAAGCAACCGTTATTGGTTGCTTGTTTTTACGTTTTCATGAAATTTATTTGGGATTATTCACCCTCTATAAATAGTAAGATATACCTGTTTAGTGGAGTAGGAATATAACTTTATAGGCACAATGACTTCTTAAAGAAAAACTTTCCCAACATCCAAACTGTCCTGATGTCTTAAGTTAATAGAATTCATCCCTTAAGTGGCTGAGAGCATGAGAGAAATGTCGAAATATATAAAGAATTTTCCCAATTAACAGTCTAATGGGAGAGAGATAGAATACAAGTTGTAAACATTTCTGTGCCACGGATGAATATTAGAGGGGGAAGAGTATGAATAAGAAGCGCTCAGCTAAGATCTTGACGGTTGCACTGGCTACAAGTCTATTAGGAACATCTGGAATTCCATTTAATGTTATGGCAGAAAGTGCGCCTGGTACATCTAAGTTCACACAGGTAAAAGATGTAGAAAAAACATTGATGAATCTAACAGATGAGCAAAGAAATGCTCTCAAACAGATCGAAGCGAAACCGGATTTTGAAATCGCTCCGAATATCAATACCGAAAGTGAAGGGCTCGTTGATGTCATCGTTGAATTCAAACAGGCTCCTGCAAAAGTGGAAGTGATGAAGCAGGCGGCTAAAGGAGTCCGTACGACTACGAAAGCAGCTGCTTTGAAAGTAGAGAAATCTCACAGTGATTTTAAACAAGCATTCAACTCTTTGAAAAATAAAAAGAGTGCAAGCCCTGGATTACTAGAGGCGAACATTACAAAAGAATATCGTTCAGCCATCAATGGTGTCGCGATGTCCATTCCTGGAAATGAGATTGCGAGTTTGCTGGACTCTGGTGTCGTGAAACGGGTATGGAAAGATGAAGTCGTTCAGCTTGACCTTCCGGAAGTTGGAGCTTCTGAATCTAAAATGATGGATAGTATCCCTCAAATCAATGTGGACAAGCTTCATGATGAACATATTACGGGTGAAGGAATTAAAGTTGGAGTACTGGACACAGGAATTGATTATAATCACCCTGATTTAAAAGATGTATATCAAGGTGGATATGATTTCGTTGATAACGATAATGACCCGATGGAAACCACATACGAAGATTGGAAGAACTCCGGTCTACCTGAGATCAATCCAAATTCTGGTTCTGCTTATTATACGGAACATGGAACACATGTATCAGGAACAATCGCCGGGGACCAACAAAATTCAGTGGATTACGCCGTAAAAGGGGTAGCACCGAATGTAGACCTTTATGGCTATCGTGTTCTTGGTCCCTATGGATCCGGAGCGACAGCTGGGATCCTTGCAGGAATTGATAAAGCCATAGATGATGAAATGGATGTCATCAATCTTTCATTAGGAGCGTCTACGAACAATCCATTATATCCAACCTCTGTAGCAGTGAACAACGCGATGTTATCGGGAGTGGTGACAGTCGTGGCGGCAGGAAACAGCGGTCCGGATGAAGGGACACTAGGATCCCCTGGTGCAGCGGCCCTCGGTATTACGGTTGGGGCAAGTGATTTCGCCATGGATATCCCTACCTTCCAATCCATGACTGTGAATGGAGAAACATTTGAAAATGTCTTATTAATGGGGAAGAACTTTTCCGATGATTTAACCTCTCTTGAAAATCAGTCCAAACCAGTGGTCTTTGCCGGACTTGGTTATGAAGCTGATTTCGAAGGAAAAGATTTAACAGGCAAAATCGCCCTGATTCAACGTGGTGAAATTACCTTTGTGGATAAAATGAAACACGCGAAACAAGCAGGGGCAGAAGCTGTCATCATCTACAATAATGTTGACGGGAATATTCCTGCTTATTTAGGAGAGGGATCAGAATTTATCCCGACCTTACGTATGACAAAAGCAGATGGAGAGCGTTTGAAAGGTTTAGGAGATAACGTCTCCATCACATTTGGGGATTTAGCAAGCGTTAAAACAGAAGGGGACAATCTGGCTGGCTTCAGTTCAAGAGGACCTGTAGGTGGCAGCTATGATATTAAACCGGATGTTGTGGCACCTGGAGTAGCGATTTTCTCAACCATTCCTGAATACATCAATAGCCCGGAAGAAGGGGTAGACTATTCTGCAGCCTATGCACGCCTTCAGGGAACATCCATGGCAACCCCTCATGTAGCAGGTGTAGCAGCCTTGATTCTTTCAGAAAACCCTGATTATACTCCATTTGATGTAAAAGCAGCATTGATGAATACAGCAGAAGACTTGAACGGTGACGTATCCGTATATGAGCAGGGAGCGGGACGAGTGGATGCCTATGATGCGGTACATGCCGATGTATCCATCAAAGTGATGGATAAAACAAAAAATCTGGACGGAAATGGTGAAGAAGTAGAGATTGAAGATGAGACGGCTTCCATCTCATTCGGCAGTCACTACAAAGATGATAATGGAATTAAAGTAGAAAGTAACATGATTTTCGAGAATAATGGTGAAGAAGACAAGACTTTCACGGTAGAAGTCGAATATCATGATGAACGCACAGGAATCAAGGATTCAGCTGCAAATGGCATTCAGTTAGATGTTCCGACGAGTGTAGCGGTTGCCGCAAGCGGTTCGAAAGGAATTTCACCAACGATCACGGTTCCGAAAGATGCAGAAGAAGGGCGATATGAAGGATATATTCACCTGACGAATGCAAGTGATGCGGGTGAAACGTATCAGGTTCCATTTGCGATTCGTGTCACCGGAAAAGGGTTCGACTATCTAGAAACAGACCGACCTGCTCTTGCGAATAATACACCAAAGTGGCAGTACTACAATCCGTTTATCTCAGCAGCATTTCAAATGAAAAATCCACTGACGAGGATAGATGTAGTAATAAAAGATGGACAATCAGGTGATGCTATTGGGTTCATTGCTTCCCTCAGACAAGCGAATGCAATGGCTGACTTCAGGTATTATATTCCTGCTGTTTTTGCTGGAGTCGTTTATCCATTTACAAATGACGAACAAAACCCGATATCAGATCAATACATTGATCTGCCTGAAGGGGACTATGATATGGAGTTCATTGGGTATGATGAAGAAGGAAATACGTATACGATCGACACTCCTGTCTTCGTCGACAATTCAAAACCACAAGTGACTTTTGATAAAGCTCCAGATGTGTATGAAATCAGTGAAGATATGTACACAGAAGAGTTTGGAAAGACAGCATTCTGGCTCCACGGAAATGTGCAGGATGAAACAGTGGATGTCTTGCAATCAAAAGGAATGAATTATGATCAATCATCAAACAGATTCTTTATAGCAACAGGCATCCGTCCATACTACAATTGTTGTTTCCCTTCAGCGGATTCAGAAGGGGATACTCAGTTTGGAATCGAACCTTCTGATATTGCAGAGGGACCATTAAGATTAAGTTTAGCCGGTGCTGATATTGCAATGAATGTCAATTACCAACATTATGTCTTCTTACAAGAGGGCACTGAATATGTAACATCTGATTACAACAAGAAAGAAGTCAGGTTAGACGATACTGTGACCATGACGCTGAGCTTGAATAACGTGAAAGATTTTATTTCCGGAGAGTACACGATTCAGTATAAAGGGGAAATGTATTCATTCGAATCGGCAAAGCTAAATAATGAATTTAAAGCATTTGCAGAAGAAAATGGCCTTGAGGCATCCCTTCAGGATCCTGTAGTAAGCGGTACCGGATATTACCAGACCGTTACGTTGGGAGCGGCATTGAATGGAGAAGGGTATTCCGGTTTGAGTGGTGACATGCCTGTTGTGGACGTTACGTTCAAGGTCACTCAAGATGATTGGTTTTATGGAGCTGACAAAATGGATGTCACAAAGTCAAGCTATACAAAGGCCGGTGAAGATGCTGCCGTAACTCTTCCATATTACAGCACTTCATCCTATGATTTCGTGTCCAAACATTCAAGGATCGAAGGAAATATTAAACCAGAAGCATTTTTAAAGAAAGGTTATAGCGGCAATCTACTATTACCAAATAATGTAGCTCAAAATATCGGAGCAGAGGTATATGCCCTATCACCGGATGGTGAAAAATATGAAGGCAGTATTGCTGCCAATGGGAAGTACACCATCTATGGTGTTCCGGCTTCACTTGAGACATACAATGTCGTAGTGGAAACCCCAGGACATTTAAAGACCTATACTCAATTCGTACCTGGATTTGAATTGAAGGGTGAAGAGTATGGAAGGTTCGTTTCCGGAGGGACCAAAATGAGTCTTGCCGGAGATGTGAATAGTGACAGCTTGATCGACATCAAAGATGTTCGGGATATCGTTGAGTACTACGGTAAAGAAAACCCTGAGATTCAAACATATGACCTGAATCAGGATGGAGTAGTAAACGAGACGGACGTTCGATTCATTGAAAAGAACTTCTTAACAAAAGGACCGGATGCGCCTAAAGGGAAATCACCTAAAGAAACAAACGGTAAAAAAGATCTAGCCTATTATTTGAATATGATGGGATTGGAGCCAACTGAATAAGAAGTAGCATTAATCCACAAAAGGGAAAGAAATGTTCATGACATTTCTTTCCCTTTTTCTTATTCCGAATGGAGGGTTAAAAGAGGATGGTGAGTCTATTTTCATAAAATGAATTCTTTTGAAATCCTCCCACCCTCATATTCCTGAAATCCACCTCATTCCCCCAATAGATGTACTGAATATTCATTCTTTTATACTAACAGATTTGGCTATATCAAAAGGAATACAAAAAAATGTTGGCAATCTCAGGGTGAAACGACCCATTCTTTCCTTCTTATCATACTTGGACTCCCCCAACAGGATACCAGATCACTTAATAGAAATGGTTAGATTATAGTACTCCGTATTCAAATTGATTGAAGGAGGAGGAGAAGTGTAAGGGGATAATTACACGGGAGTACTGTTTCTTCTATGAGATACGTAAAAAGAAAGATACTATTCTATCAAAAAGGGTGAATACATGATGGTTTCGAAGAAAAGTACGCTATCCATTGGTTTAATGTCCGTTCTCCTAAGCAGCAGTATGATTACGCCAGCCAGTGCAACATTCTATCAGACGAATGAGGGACAGATACCTGCTTCACAAAAGGTAAATCTTCCAATGTTGGATTTGGAAAAGAAAGCGACCGATGATCCTTTATACGGACAGGACCTAAAAGCATTCAATCCAAATGAAAATGTTCGATTGATCATAGAAGTGGACGTAAATGAGAAACTGAGAACGACACCTGAAAAGCAGGTGGAAGCGGTCAAGAACACGTTTATGAATAAGAGGGATGATTCTTCTAAAGTCATACATACGTATTCAACAGGCTTCTATGGATTCAGTATGGAAACGACGATGAAAGACGCTGAGAAGATCAAAGAGATTAAAGGCGTAAAGGATATTCGTATCGCAAAGACATATGAACATATGGATGTAAAGAGCAATGAACTTGTGGAAGCGATGAATGTATGGACGAAATATAATTATAGCGGTGATGGGATGGTCGTAGCGATCGTGGATTCTGGAATCGATTATCGCCATGAGGCCATGACGCTTTCGGATAAAGGAAAGAAAAAAGCAAAGTATAATGAAGATAACATTCAAGAGAAGCTTGACGAATCGGAAGTAGATGATGTGTGGTACACAGACAAAGTGCCAACAGGCTATGACTGGGCCGACCATGATACCAATGTCATCCCGGCAAGTAATGCCCATGGAACCCATGTAGCCGGCATTGTCGGGGCATACGAAGAATCCCAGAAAAAAGCGATGGGAGTGGCACCGGATGTACAGCTTTTAGCTGAAAAGGTATTCTCTGATAAAAGAAGCGGTGCCTATGATGATGATATTGCGGCGGGAATCTATCATGCGGTGGAGTTCGGGGCTGATGTCATCAATTTAAGCTTGGGATCTGACGCAGGAAGCGTGGATTCCAATGATCCGGTACAACGTGCCATTCAATATGCAACAGAGCATGGGGTGTTGGTCGTAGCCGCGGCAGGTAATGCTTCCTATAGTACAAAACAAAACCTGCTGGAAAGATCTCAATTACCTTTGGCTAAAAATCCAGATATCGGTCTCGTAGGCGACCCTGGTGTAACACCATCCGCACTCCAGGTTGCATCGTCTGAAAATGATCAGATGAGTGTCAATGCATTTAGTTTGAATGATGGAAGTAAGCTTGGGTACCAAACACAGTACAGTTCTAAAAAGTTCAGTGATGAACTCGAAGCCGGTAAAGAATACGAATTGATCTTCGCTGGTGAGGGATTTGGTAGCCATCTGGATGGCTTGGATTTAGAAGGGAAGATTGTCGTTGCAAAACTTACAAAGTCGTATTCTATTTATTCGTCCCTTCAATATGACTCAGCAAGAAAAGGGGCAGTCGGACTAATAGTCATTCCACCGGATCATTATCCATCGTATGCAAATTTAAATTTCTCAAGATACACCATTCCAGCCGTAACGACTGGACATACAGAAGGAGATCAATTGGTCGAACGATTAAAAAGCGGTGAGAAGATCTCCGTGCAAATGTCAGATGAAAATCTTTGGGTACAAAACCCGACAACGGAACCAATGTCCTATTTCTCTTCTTATGGTTCTCCAACAGATCTAAGCTTTAAACCGGAAATCACAGCTCCTGGGGGGAAGATCAGCTCAACAGTATTAAACAACGAATATGAAGTGATGAGTGGAACGTCCATGGCCACTCCACATGTTGCAGCTGGAGCAGCTTTACTACTTGAGAAGTATTATGAGGAGTTAGGTTTACCAAAAAATGAAGAAACAGTCTTAAAAGCGAAGAATGCTTTAATGAATACGTCTGAGGTGTTAACGAATCCGGATGATGAGAATTCCTTTTACTCACCAAGACGTCAAGGATCAGGCTTGATGAAGATTGAGCAAGCGATTAAATCTCCTTATCTTGTAGAGCATGTAGGGGCTCCTTTAGAAAAGGCTGCATCCGTTGCCTTAAAAGAAGTGGACAGAACATTCGATTTCACGTTGGATGTCGAGCCGCTTTCAAAAAAGCTGGAAAAAGCGAATGATCAGTATGAAATCGTCGTGGATGTGCTAATGGATGAAACAGAGAAGAAGACCTATAACGGAGTAGAAAGAGACTATCTAACCTTACATTCGGTTCCGATTGATGGGGCAGTTGTGAAAATCAACGGAAAACAGCTGATGGGTGACGAGAAAATACAATACAAACCACGTCGTGATGGCGAAGTGAAGATTTCTGTCACACTACCCGAAGAATTAAGTGAATGTCGTTTTGTTGAAGGGTTTGTTCGCTTTGTTCCTAAGGGAAGTTCTGTCAAAGATTTAGCGACTTTAACAATGCCATTCATGGGATACTACGGTGATTGGGATGCCATTGATAATATTGATGAGAGCCCGGTTAATGGAGATCCTTTCTTAGGGTACACTGTTCTTTGGAATGACATGCTGACCTTACCTATGGGATATAGCACTTCTACTGGAACATTTGATCCGAACGAGATCGGCTATTCCAAGAATGCAGTCCCTACAGGTATGTATCCTTCCTTCACAGCATTTCGTAACCTGAAGGAAATGTCTCTGAAGGTGGAAGATGAGAATGGAAAAACGGTTGCACATATTACGAATTTTGGCGAGTTCACGGAAGATGGTAGTCCGTATCCATTCAGGAAGAACATCATGAGCTATGGAAATTACTCCTATAAGTTCGATGGGATGTACTGGAGTGGTACAGATGATGACGGGAACAAACTTCCTGACGGCAACTATACGTATATATACGAAAGTACCCTGAATTATGAGGGAGCTAAGACTCAACAAACGAAGATTCCGATTAAACTTGATTCTGGTGCTCCCGTTGTTAAAAATATCAACATCGCGGAACTTTCAGATGGGAAGTACAAGATCACGTGGGATGTACAGGAAGAAGGAACGAAACATATCGGAAATTTCATCTGGGTCAATGATGGATATCAGAAGTCAGTAAGCGCGGATGTAAATGAGTATATTAGCGATGAGAAACCTGAGATTGTCATGATATCAGCAATAGATGGTCTTCGGAATGTCGGTGTTGGATACACTGGAAATGAAGAATTGCTTCATGCAGGTCCATTTATCAATTATTTGAACGTTTCTGGAACCAATGTCAATGAAACAAAGCCTGCTTCCATCTTAATTTTTGGATATAAACGATTGGATTGGCATATTGAGATTTCAAATGCAGAAGGAGAAATGATCGAGTATGCAGATATTGAAAATGAACATTCGATTTATGGATTGAAATGGTATGCTGGTACTGAATATCCGGACGGTGACTATTATGTGACTGTCACAGGTACTGATGAAACGGGATTATCGTTGACGTCTGAGAAGAAGAAAATTACAGTGAAACATTAACATTCGAAGCCAAGAATTTCCTTTGAATAGGATTTTCTTGGCTTTTCTATGTGAAATTTATTTTATCCCCCAATTTTAGCGGTTCAAAAGAAATGGTTCTAATAGTCTAATTTAAGCGTGAGAATTCCACTTTCGGTTTAAAATAGTTGATTTTTCTGACTTTTATCCTTTCGTTTACACAAAAATCACCATATTTCTTCCCCCTCATTTGATAAAATTCCCCCCAATGACGTATGGGTCCTTCGACAATATAATTGAATTAGAAAGAAAAAGGGGGTTGAAGTCATGAATGCCAGCAAATATCCAAAGATCGCATTAAGTGTAGGGCTTCTAATGGGTGGAGTTGCACCATTAACTCATGGACCTGCGATACATGCAGAAACACAGTCGGATGCAATGAAAATCTTAGCAGGCTTGTCGACAGAGCAGCGTGAGGCGTTGGACAAACTAGAAGCCAATCGCTCAATGAGGGGCCTGCAATTATCGAGAGATATTGATTTGAAAAGTGAAGAAGAAGTGACCGTCATTGTAGAATTTGAACAGCTTCCTGCAAAGTCAGAACAAATTCAACAATCTTTAAAGGGAAAGGAAGTTTCTCTTGAAAAGGCAAAGAAACAGGTAGAAGAGTCCCACGTAAC
The DNA here is from genome assembly GCF_020172085.1 of Rossellomorea aquimaris. GTDB lineage: Bacteria > Bacillota > Bacilli > Bacillales > Bacillaceae_B > Rossellomorea > Rossellomorea aquimaris_E. The sequence continues at coordinate 125,965 of NZ_JAIVAT010000009.1, read as the reverse complement.
ATTTAAGAAAGACTTAAATGAAAAGGTGAAAAAGGCGAAATCAGGCAAAGACACCTACGAAATTAAGCACACGTATAAAGATGCGTTTAACGGCGTAGCGATGACTCTACCAGCCAATGAAGTTGAAAGCCTATTAGATTCTGAAGTAGTAAAAGCTGTTTACAGTGAGGAAGAAGTCCAACTCTCTCCTCCACCTAAAGCAACGGATGAAGAAGAAGGATCAACAACAAAAGTGGACAGTATTCCTTTCATGAATATTGACCAGCTACATAAAGAAGGTTTCACAGGTAAAGGGGTAAAAGTTGGGGTTATCGATACAGGAATTGATTATAATCACCCAGACTTAAAAGCTGCTTATAAAGGTGGATACGATTTTGTAGACAATGATGACGATCCAATGGAAACGACTTATGAGGACTGGAAAGCTTCTGGGTACCGTGAAACGAATCAAGGAAGCTACTATTATACAGAGCATGGCACACATGTTTCAGGAACCATCGTAGGTCAAGCGGCTAATGATTCCGATTATAAAGTAATTGGGGTAGCTCCCGATGCGGAATTGAATGTATACCGTGTTTTAGGGCCCTATGGATCCGGATCAACCAGTAACATTCTTGCCGGGATTGACCGTGCCGTGGCAGATGGAATGGATATTATCAATCTATCCCTTGGCGCAGCAACGAATAACCCTTTGTATGCAACAAGCATTGCCGTTGACCATGCCGTATTAAGTGGCGTGACGGCTGTCGTTGCCGCTGGAAATTCAGGTGACCAAGGAAATTATACGTTGGGATCTCCAGGTGCCGCTGCACTTGCTTTGACAGTAGGCGCAAGCTCGGCTCCATCCAATGTTACAACGTATGATGGTGCATTCTCGGTTGAAGACAAGGACCTTGCTGGAGAACTACAGTTAATGACCAACAACTGGACAAATGAGTTTAGTAAGCTTGAAGGGCAAAACTATGAAATGGTCGATGTAGGTGAAGGTGGACAAGCCGATTACAACGGGAAAAAGGTCACCGGGAAAGTGGCATTCGTGGCACGAGGCACTTATGCACTCATCGAAAAGATGGAAATCGCCAAACAACATGGAGCAAAAGCTGTCATCATTTATAATATCAATCCAGATGAAGGGCATATTCCTCACTATTTGGGTGAAAGCGATAACAATATTCCAACCTTCTCTTTAACCAACCAAGATGGACTATCCGTGAAAGAACTATTTAAAGCTGGAACTCCTACCATTACCCTTGGAGAGGCAGGAGAATCTGTTATTAGCGGTGATGAGCTGGCATCCTTTAGTTCAAAAGGACCTTCAGGAACCTTGTATGATATCAAGCCGGAGGTAACAGCACCTGGTGTCAACATTCTCTCAACTGTTCCATCCTATATGCAAAATAAAGAAGATTCATCGGATTATTCACATGCCTATCAACGATTATCAGGTACATCAATGGCGTCACCTCAAGTAGCCGGGATTGCTGCATTATTGCTTCAAGCACATCCTGATTATACGCCAAGTGACATTAAATCAGTGTTAATGAATACGGCAGATCCTTTGAAAAACCAATATAGCGTATTTGAAGTGGGAGCAGGAAGAGTCGATCCGATGCAGGCCATCCATTCGGAGACCATGATTTCGGTTCTGGATGAAACGCCATTTATTGAAAATCAGGAAGAAGTCATCATCCCGGAACAAACCGGTGGCTTAAGCTACGGTTTTATCCCAATGGGAGAAGAACAACTGACAAGATCGACGAATCTATCCATTACAAATAATAGCCATAAAAATAACAAATATGATATATCAATAGAATACAATGTAGGTGCAGCAGCTTCTGATTCACTGGATGCAGAGAAAAATGGTGTGAAGCTCGATGTGCCAAGCTCCCTGAAAGTGAAAAAAGGGGAAGTGGAATCATTCAACGCAGTTCTCACCATCCCGAAAACGGCCCAAAAAGGAACCTATGAAGGGTATATCGTGATTCAAAATGAAAAGGACCCGGCAGACCATTATCGCATCCCATTCGGAGCGAAAGTCGTGGAAGAAGGAATTGGCTACTTTGATGTGTATACGAAGAGCATTTCCACGAATCGTGTCAATAATCCTTATAGCAGAAAAGAAACGGACCTTGATTTCAGATTGAACTCTCCAATGGAAAGATTGGATTGGGTATTGGTTGATCATGATACGAAGGCAGACCTGGGGTGGATTACAGGGGTGAATTCAGCAGGAGCAGCCATCGATGTCGACTATTACATTGAAGAAGGGTTCTATGGTTATTATTATCCATTAACAGGAAATGATAAAAAGCCACTCAGCTATACAAAAGTGAGAGTGGAAGATGGCATTTATGATGTGAAGATGATCGGAACGACGAAAGACGGAAAGCAGTTCGCCAAAATGTCAACCATCAGTTTAGACAATGGTGCGCCAACCGTTGTGTACGATCAGACGAACGCAATCCCAACCGGTGATTTTCCGATTGTAGAACTGGAAGAAGGTCAAGAAACGGTTACTTTATCAGGAACTTTATTGGATGCTGAAATAGAGGAGACGTCTAAGACCGATATTCCACTCACTCAAGCCAGTAATAATATATGGTACGGTCCAAATGGTCCAAACTATCGACTTCAAGTAGAGGAAGATGGAACGTTTTCACAAGAAATCAACGTGAAGACATCTTACATTAAAGAAATCCAGTACTTAGGAGCGGATTATGCTGGAAACACAGCCATTCCTAAAATGGTCTACTATGTGCCAAAAGGATTTCAATTTATTTTTGCGAAAGCGGATAAAGATTCTTACCAAATGGGTGACAAGGTAACGTATACTTTCTACGCTAGAAATTTAGAGAACGCTCATGACTTTTCAATGTATAACTATAACTCAAGTAAGTATTTGGATTCCGTTGAATTCCAATTGGCTGATGGATTACCGGAAGGAACAGAATTAAATGTGACAAAAACCGGTACTACAAGTGTCAGGAATGATATTGAAATCAAAATTCCTGGTGAAGGGGTATCAGGGGACGTAGCATTATTTAAGATTGTAGCGGACACGAATGAGAAGGAGTTTTTCAATGCGTATTCTCCATTGTTCAGCAGTGTCAGTACGATGAAGATCAATAACGGACCACGGATCCCAACAAAACTGGGAGCTCATCCAATTTATCCGAGTGTATCAAAGGTCAATGCAGGCTTTATCGGCGCTGAAGGGCTCCTGACAGATGCAAACCGCTTTGACTATAGCCGTGATTACACACAAATAGGTGCCACGATACACTTGGAGGATAAGGATGGTAACATCTATCCAGTTACCATACCGAAAAACGGTGTCATTAATTTCGAACAACTACCGGCGTCGGTTCATAAGTACACAGTCGTGACGGATGTACCAGGACACTACACGACGTATACACCACTTGAAGCGGGACGTACGGAAAATGGTGTGGATATAGGTGAATATGTCACGTATTATATGGCCGTTTCCAAGCCTGGGGATATCAATAAAGACAATGTGATTGATATTCACGATGCATTATTGCTTCGAGATAATTGGGGAACGGACTATCGAAATACAGATATTAACTTCGACGGTACGACAGACGAGAAAGACTTTACACTCCTTGTGAAGTATTACTTGTCAGAAAATGATTTTGTAGTAAATACTCCAGATCCTCAATCTGAAGTGAATGGTGAAACGATTGATACGATCAAAGAAGAATTGGGAATCAATCCTTAACCGTTCTGATGAGATGTAGCTGCCTTCTTTTTGTCAGTGTGGTAGCGATAATCGTAATTGATATTCAGAGTTTGGCACAAGTTTAGTGGAATCCGGCACAAGTTTTCGTAAGAGTGGCACGAGTTTCTCCGAAAGTGGCACAAGTTTACTAAAATCACTCTCCGTCCATGTTCCTATTGGCTTGCATAAAATGATAATCAATCAGAAGAGTGGGTAGTCCAATACGGGCTACCTTTTCTTCCGATTGAACGAGTTACGTACATAATTTAGTCCTTCAAAGAAGACAATATAACCCATCTAGCTTTCTTTGGAGGTTCTTATGTCAAAACTCAAATTTTTCATAACCATTCTCTTTATATCTGGCTTATTTTTTGTCGGAAGCGGACAACAAGCAGAAGTAAATGCTTTCTCCTCTCAAGTTCTTCAAAGGGGAGCAACGGGAGAAGATGTCATAGAATTACAATCACGGTTAAAGTACATCGGATTTTACACAAGTAAAGTGGATGGCGTGTTTGGATACAATACATATTGGGCTGTGCGGATTTTCCAGGATGAATTCGGATTACGGGTTGATGGAGTCGTCGGCCCAAAAACAAAAGAAAAATTAGTCAAAGCCACTGTTTATGATAAGGGAGGATCAACAGGGGGGAGTTCAAATGTTCCGAATGGATTCTCTCAAAACGATATTCAATTAATGGCCAATGCCGTTTACGGTGAATCACGAGGTGAATCATACACCGGTCAAGTAGCAGTCGCTGCAGTAATCCTTAACCGAGTGAGGAGTTCCTCATTTCCTAACACCGTTGCTGGAGTGATCTATGAGCCGGGGGCATTTACCGCTGTGGCAGATGGACAAATCAACCTGACTCCGAATGAAACAGCGAAAAAAGCTGTACTTGACGCAGTCAATGGGTGGGATCCAAGTGATGGAGCGATTTATTACTTCAATCCTGATACAGCAACAAGCAGCTGGATTTGGAGTCGTCCACAGATCAAGCAAATCGGAAAACATATTTTTTGCAAGTAGAAGCGGGAGTTCAGATTCCAAAACGAACGATCACAGGACATACGCATACGATTAAAAAGACAATCCCCATTCCGAAGGATTGTCTTTTTTACTATTTGATAAAGGAGATTGATTATCCATGAAGAAGTGGTATTGTAGGGCCTTATTCGTACTGTCATTGATATTCGTGAGTGGTTGTATGAATGAAGGGGACATGGGTGAAAAAATAGAAACACAGGTGGTGGAAGAAACAATGAATTCATCGATTAAAGTGGATCCGGAACTTGATCTGTCGAGTGGGGAGACTAAATCTATCATCATAGAATTTAAGACCAAACCAGCAAAAGTGGCCGTCTTGGAAGCAAAAACTCAAGGAGTAGAGCTGACACTGGAATCAGCTAAAGAGGAAGTTGAAAAAAGTCACAGGGAGTTCGAGAAGGAACTTTATCTCTTTTTAGAAAAAAATGAAGTGGAGTATCACATCCTCCATCGTTATAAAACAGCTTTTAACGGGGTATCTATGGAATTGCCTGCGAATGAAATTAAGCGATTGATGGGATCTGCTGTTATTTCCAAGATTTATCGAAATAAGGAACTACAGCTTGAACCGCCAATCCAGCCTTCCAATCGAATGGAATAAAATAGCCACCATAAGTGTGGCTTTCTATATGTATAAACGGAGTCCATAAAAAACATTTTCTCAAAATAGTAAGCGTGAGTGTCCCAAGTTGGGAAAATGGAGTAAGCACAAAGGACTAGTTGGTTTTTCTTTTGATTTCAAATGATTGTAAAAATAGTTGAAATAGTAGGGAGAAGATATGAAAACTTTTTATTGAAGTAGTATGCTAAAGAAAATAAATAGGTATAAAGTCTCTATTTGGGAAATCTTATGCCTGTGGAAAACCCCAATTTCTTCGTGATTATTTCTTAGTATAATATTAGTAGAATGTATTCCGCTATAAAAAAAGATAAAGCGGTAAACCTGTTTTTGAGAGGAACGAGATTTCTACTAAGTCATCATGGGGGTTGGATAATGGATATTGGGGCATTTATTAAATACTTTCGCATCTATAAAGGGATGACTCAGAAACAAATGGGGGCAGGGGTTTGTACTCCAGGCCATATTAGTAAAATTGAAAGTGGGCACTTACAGGTAACGAAAGATAAAGTTGATTTGTTCAATCAACGATTACATATCAATATCGAGAAAGAGTTAAAAGTTTTTAAAAAATTACGACTGGATTTGGAACTGTGGCATGATGTCATGATCAAGCAGGTAAATGGAAAGATCGAGTTATTGAAGGGAACCATTGAACAAAATCCCCTTATCAAAATCGAAACGTTGAATGGTACTTATAAGCTATTGAAAGCAAGGTACTTAATGATGAAAGGTGAACTGAAAGAAGCCGCATTCTATTTAGGTCAATTTTCTAATAAGCGTCTTTCTTTTCATATGTACGATTATGACTTTCAATTATACTATCACTTTAAAGGGATGTACGAGCTTGAGAAAGGTAATCCACAAGAAGCCATTACGTATTTGGAGAAAATCGATCGGGACATTTACTCCAATCCTGAATCCTATTACCATATGTCGATGGGCTATCATAAGTTAGGGCAGTATGACAAGTCACTGGGATATAGTCAGCTTGCCCTGAATTACTTCAAAGAAACGTTTAATTTTACAAGATGTATTGACGCAGCTACCATTCAGTTGGCAGCGGAAGGCAAAAATGTAGAGGGAAGTCTCCAAACACTAGTAGAGAAGTATGATGAGCTGATACAGCATTGTGATAATCTACATGACCATAGAAGGAAAGCTATTCTTTACTTGAATTTGGGAGGACTCTATCGAGAGGTCATGCAGGATGGAAAGGCAAAGGAAGCATTTCAATCAGCTTTTGGCTTAGTGAAACATGAGTCTCCTACCGAAGACTATGTCAGTATTCTTTTTGGCTATATTGATAGTTCCCTGAATGTTGACGGCCCTGTAAATAATGAAAGATTTGAAAGTTTAATAGAAGAAGGACTTCTTTATTCGAGAACCATGAAGGCTTCCTACAAAGAGCACCTATTTACGATGCTTAGTATCAGGGTCCATGAGGGAGAGGAAGCGTATTATCAATATATGGAGAATGTTATTATTCCTCTGTCGAAGGAAGAAAGACAATATTCTCAGTGTAATTACTATATCCAGAAGCTATACAACCATCATCAACTGGATGGAAAAAAAGAGTGCATAAGCTGATTATTCAAAAGAACGAGTAAAGGAGAGAGTCGATGGAAAATCCAGATCGTCTAATATCATCATTTGATGAGGTGGAATTAAATAATTACAAACTGCCAATCATCTGTATCTACTGTAGTCCTAAAGATTATCAAGGTATGTATGTCGCAAGACTGTTCGAAGTGAATCAACCGACCCACACCATTTTGATGAGACCTACGTTAGAAGCGGTCAGAAGTGAAATCCCAGATCGATTCTCACGTGTACCGAAAGCCCAAGGAGAAGATTCCAGCATTGTCGAAACGTGGATATAATCCCTAATAAAAAGCTTCATTTCTCAACAAGAGAAATGAAGCTTTTTACGTGTTTTCATTCGCGTTCGGATAGAATTTACTTTCGATTTTTTTATACTCCTTCAGATTGCCCGTGAGCCGTGCCAGCTTATGAACTTCTTGGAGAAGAAAGGTCTTGTCTAATTCGTAGATGACTTCTCTTTCGATATGATCAATGGTGTTGCAGGCGAATTCCCAAAGGTCATGATGTTTTGAAGGTTGAGTGGATTCAGCCAAGAGGGCCAGTGCCCTTACAATTTCCGTTATGATTAGGTGGTTGTCTTTGGCATAGTGACGGATATATCCAAATCCACGATATAAATAATAATTAAATGGTTCTGATTGAAGAATGACGCGGATCCTGTCATGTTGATCGATTAAATATGGAGTGAAGGATAATTGATCCTCAACCGTTAGCATCAAATCGGCCATCTGGTCAATGGTGTTGGAGGCCGTTTTGGGATCATCATTTCCCAATGATTTAATCGCCACCTCTGCGAGTTTATGAATTCCCATCTGCAGGTCTTGAATCTCTGTTTCTTTATGCCCCATCTCAATAAAGTGCAGATAAGAATCAATGGAGATGTTGGCTGTTTCAGGCCCCCATATGCTTAATAACTCATTGCCGGCGAGAACATAATCGCCCACTTTGTAATGAAGTTGAAGGACAAGATCCTCTCTCTGTGCAAGTTGGATCATTCCCTGAAAATCGACTAATTGAATGTATCCTGAACTTTTAGCCTTCACGTGAACGATGTTTTTCTTTTCTTCTTCCATGATGTCCCCAGTTTCAGTGGTGCGATGTGCTTCTAGATCTTTCTTCAGAGTCTGGTGGATCATCCCTTCAGACACCTGCTTCATATTGTACGTAATATTATGGACCTGCATCCATGTAGACACATGGTTAATAAAAAAGATGAAGGTAATAGCTGATAGAAAGGCCAGTCCAATCGTGATCATGGGTGCAGCGACAAACATTTCCTTCTTTGAACTTCCGATAAACAGAAACAGAAGGAGCACGTAAACAAAACTGCCATTGAAAATACCGAGGGCGTGCTGTGTCTGTTTGTCCGATATAAAATTCAATAGCATTCTTGGTGAAAACTGTCCGCTGAACGTCGTCAACACGACAAGCAGAGAGTTAAGTGTGAAGGCACTGAGTGTCAGAACGCCGCCGATCAGTGTGCTCACCAGAATTCTGGTGACAGAAGCATCCATACTTAAAAAATCGGACATATACTGAGAGATTTCCAGTTGAAGGTCTAAATAAAGAGTAATGACGACGAGCAGTATGGAAAGACATATGTACAAGAAAGGCATATACCAAATGGTCAGGCGAATCTCATGCATACGCTGACGTTTTGACATGAGCAAGTATTTCCGGATGGATGAAGGGAGTATTTTTTCTAACATAATGAAAACGAATCCTTTCTAGTAAATGGATATGGGTTAGTTTTCCCTGCCTGTACCGGTTAAAACCTCCTTAATGAAAAATAGATTGATAGAGGCTGTAGTTTTTTATGAAAACGTAGTAAACCTATTGGAAATAATGTCATTCGGGACAGTAGAAAGAATTTTTAAAAAATAATGAAAATGGTATTGACGATGGAATGAATCCCCTATATAATCCAATTCATACTCAAATATCAAGTGAAAACATAACGTTATATCTCTTATCAAGAGCGGCGGAGGGATAGGCCCGATGAAGCCCGGCAACCTGCAGGATTAGTCTGTAAAGGTGCCAATTCCTACAGATTCCATGTGGATCTGGAAGATAAGGGGAGGAGCATGTATATGAAGCCCTCTTCTTACAAGAAGAGGGCTTTTCTTTATATCCTCTTTCCACCACGCCCAGTGGATCTTCAGGCAGGAATGAATCAATTGTATGTATGATCTTAGAAGGATAAGGAGGCTGAAAGATGTCAGTGATAAATGTGGCGATTCTGGGGTTTGGGACCGTTGGTCAAGGGGTCTGTGAGGCTATTGAAACTCATCAGGACAGATTGAAGGAAGCACTCGGCAAAGAGGTGAAAGTGAGGGCGATCCTCATCAAGGACCCCGCTAAGAAAAGGGAAATCAACCCTTCAATTAAAGTCACCACAGAGTTTAAAGACATACTAGAGATCCCGGATCTTCATGTGATTTTCGAAGCGATTGTAGGAGAAGAGCCGTGTTATACGTATTTATCCGAAGCGATTGAGAAAGGGATCCACATCGTCACGGCCAATAAAGCCATGTTTGCCAAATATGGACCTGATCTATTGGAAAAGGCTTTGAATCATGGGGTTTCAGTTGGTTTCGAAGCGACCACAGCGGGAGGAATCCCGGTCATCGGCACCATCCGTCAACTTCTAAAGGTAAATGAAATCAGAAGTATCCAGGGAATCTTAAACGGGACATCCAACTTTATTCTATCCCAAATGAGGAAGCAGGGACTTTCCTTTGAAGCCGCCCTGAAGCAGTCTCAAGAAAAGGGGTATGCAGAGGCGGATCCAACGAGCGATATTGAAGGGTACGATGCATTTTATAAACTCCTCATTCTGAGTCAGACGGCTTTTGGCAGGCAGCCAGAGTGGAAGGATGTCAGGCGTAAAGGGATCACGCACTTGACGGCAGAATGGCTGCAGGCAGCCGAGTCCTTCAGGTTGCGCTTTAAACATGTAGGTTCTTTGGAACGCGACGGATTCAATCGAATCAAGGGTGAAGTAAAGCCGATCCTGGTCCACGACACCCATCCTTTTTACGGGGTGGAGGATGTGGAAAATGCGGTTTCACTGAAGGGAAGCCTGGTGGGGAGAGTCACACTGCTTGGGCCCGGTGCGGGAAAACGTCCGACGGGAAGTGCCATGGTGGAGGATTTTCTTTCGTTGATACAAGGGAAATACACGGATTCTCCTGAAAGCACGGTGCACAATGAGGAGATTCGAGAAGGTAGCAGTGGGCAATGGGTCTTGCGTGTCCGAGCAAATGAAGAATATCAAAGCTGGATTACGCTCTTCACATTAAAGGACCGAATTCAGCTGGGCAGTCACCTGTACGTATTTGTGGAAGGAAAGAAAGAGGACATAGAAGCGCTTCTTCAATCACAGGAGCAGATTCAGGCGGTTTCCATCCTGGACGAAATTCCTCTTGAGAATGAAGTGAAGGAAGGCGTGGCCGTTTACTGAGACCTTTTGGGAGTAAATAGATCTGAAAGAAAGTAGGGGATCACTTGAGTATCATCGTTCAGAAATTTGGTGGAACCTCTGTAGGTTCTGCGGATCGAATTAAGCGGGTGGCAGGTTATGTCATAAAAGAAAAGGAAAAGGGAAATGACGTTGTGGTTGTCGTATCGGCCATGGCTAGAACGACGGATACCCTTGTCAAGCTTGCGGGTGAACTATCGGATGTTCCTCGAAAAAGGGAAATGGATATGCTGCTTGCAACAGGAGAGCAGGTCACGATTTCTCTGCTGACAATGGCCCTTCAACATAAGGGGATGGAGGCAGTGTCCCTGACCGGCAAGCAGGCGGGAATCCGAACAGACTCGGTGTTTGGAAATGCCAAAATTACATCCATTGATACCGGAAGGATTAAGAAAGAATTATCCGAAGGACGGATCGTAGTGGTTGCCGGTTTTCAAGGAGTTACAGAAGATGGTGAACTCACAACCTTGGGGAGGGGTGGTTCAGATACGACGGCAGCAGCACTCGCTTCCGCCTTGAAAGCAGATCGATGTGACATTTACACGGATGTGGATGGAGTGTATACCTCAGATCCAAGAGTGGTACCCCGTGCTGCCAAAATCGAGGGATTATCGTATGCTGACATGCTCCGGTTTGCCACGATGGGAGCAAACGTCCTGCACCCAAGAGCGATTAAACACGCAAAGGAACACCATGTACCTTTGATTGTTCGTTCAAGTTTAAAGGAGGGGCGGGGATCCCTCATCAGTGACAAAGTCCAAAAGAACGGAAATATAGTCGGCGTAGCGCTCCAGAAGGATATTTCGGTCCTCACCATCCATGGATGCGAAGGAGGGGAATCGTTGATTCTATACGATCTGGATTCTCACCATATCGAAACAGAAAGAATCAAGCATCATCAAGACCTGGCCCTGATCATAAAAGACCAGGTTGTTCACTCAGTGAAAAAAATCGTCAGTGGGTATAAAGGAGCTTACTCCCATTTTGAAATAAAGGAAGGCTTATCGAAAGTATGTGTGATAGGAAGCATCCCTTCTTCGGGAGAAGTAAAAGAAAAGGTGACGAATGTTTTTCATGATTATCATATTGGAAAGGTGTCGGTATGGGAATCATCGGTTGGTCTAAGTGCCCTTGTCGATCGCTTTGATGTTGAAAAGGCCGCAAGAATTCTTCACATGCACTTTGGTTTGGATTATATGGAACCCAAAAGGGCTGTATTATAAAGGGAAAGTGTATAGTGTCTTCTCTATACACTTTTTTCTTTATGGAATGATGGATACAGGTGTCCCGATCGGTACAATTCCTGCAAGCTCTTCCACGTCTTTGTTGTACATCCGTATACATCCCTTTGATACGGCATTTCCAATGGAAGCGGGGTTATTTGTTCCATGAATCCCATAACTCTCTTTGGATAAGCTCATCCACATCGTTCCAAATGGACCCCCGGGGTTCGGTGCTTTATTGATGATGATGAAATCCCCAATAGGAGTTTCGAATAGGACCCTTCCCACAGCGATAGGATACTGTTTCACTTGAACCCCATCCTTGAATAGACGAAGAGTGCGGTTGTTAACTGACACTTGAATTCTATAAGGATTGCCGGTAGCATCGGGAATCCCGGGAATGGTGATCAATTGTCCAGGATAAATTTGATCTGGATTGATCCCTGGATTAGACGTAAGGATGGCAGAAAGTGGAGTCCTGTAGTCCCTCGAAATCTGTCCGAGTGTTTCTCCTGTTTTTACCGTATGAATCAACCTGGGTCACCTCCTGTTTCATTTTCACTTCATTCTATGTGTATGAGAAGCATTCAGTGAGGCGGGTAAAATAAAAAACACCTGCGTCCTGGCGCAGGCGTAATGAGAGGTTATTGAGGGAGATTCTGCTGTGGAACCTCCGTATAGCTTTTAAGCATCAGGGTCATATCCTGATCGTTCAGCTGTGGAACCTGATAGTACCCATGCTTATTCTGATATAGGAAAATTTCATAACTCATTTCAATAAAATTCGGTACACTGTCGGCAACAACACGTCTCAACACGGGATTGGTCATTTCGAGAGCCGTCATGGCAAGGAGTGAGGCCAATGATTTGGTCTGTCCCAGCATATAAGCAGACAAGCCCTTGTCTGATAGGTCTTGAACGGACTGATTCGGTTTTTTTGGAGCTCCCGGTTTTATGCCGTATGTTGTGGTATGAGATTGGGACATTTTGTATTGCTGGGTTGGGACTTGTGGATCGTGTCCCGTTGAAAAGCTTCCTACAATCGTATTATACATCGTCGTCACAAAAGCGCTCTGCCGCTTTACGATATCTTTTAATTCAGGATCCTGTATGTGTTGATCATACATTTGATACTGATCGAGCATGCTGATGATGCCGGCGATGATTTCATGGGCATCGAATAATTCATGTCCACCGTGGTTTTTACTTTGGGCGTTCATCATATTCGGCGGCATACCCGATCCTTGGGTCATCCCATTTGGTTGCTGTTGATTCTGCATAGTTGTTCTCCTCCTTTTGGAAATGGTATCGCTGTTTAGATTATCCGCATTTTGGACATTTATTCTGAAAAGGGTTTAATACTTACCGACTTGTCCGAATACAATGGAGGGAAGTCAATGTGAAGGTGGTCGAACATGAGTATCTTTATTAGCTATATTGTCTTGGGTTTATCCCTTTCAGCTCCAATGGGTCCGATCAATGCAGCACAATTGGACAAGGGGATCCGCTTCGGCTTCTTCCATGCCTGGCTTGTCGGGGTTGGAGGAATGGTGGCGGACGGGATTTTTATGCTCCTGATTTATTTCGGAATCGCTCAATTCATAGATATTCCGATCATCAAACTGTTCTTATGGATTTTTGGGTTCTTTATTTTGACCTACACGGGGATAGAAAGCCTTCAGAATTCAGGAGACCTTACGAATGACTCTGGAAAAAGTCAAAGTGAAACGAAAGGAAAATCGTTTCGTACAGGGTTTTTTATGGCCATCTCCAATCCACTGAGTATTTTATTCTGGCTTGGAATCTATGGTTCGATCCTTGCAAAGACATCAAGCTCCTATGAATCGGGACAGATGCTGTTATACAGCTTGGGTATTTTCCTTGGGATCACCATTTGGGATGTGACGATGGCCGGTGTTGCAACGGGCGCGAGGAAGTTGATAAGCCCCCGATTCCTACGAGTCATCTCGATTGTTTCCGGGCTCATATTAATGGGTTTCGGCATATATTTCGGAGTGGAGGCCTGCAGGTTATTATTCGGCTAGACAGACACCCACTTTGAACCCTCCTAATAGGATACATGAGTAATCCTTAGGAGGAATCGACTATGTTATGTTCAAAGAGTTGGATTGATCAACATTTGGAAGAACTTAGCCCATGGCAGCAATCCGCATACCGCCAATTCGCTGCGATGTTGTGTGATGAAGAGCATCCTTATCCTTGCGTACCAGGAAAACAAGGATTTCAGACAGATACACTGCGATTCGGCTTTACGGAAGACCCTAGAAAAGGAGAAGCCTCAGAAAAATTGGCATCTTACTTAAAACAATACGGGGAGATTTCAAGGGAAACGGGAAATTACGCATCTCTCGTAGTGTTCTGCCATTCAGATGATATGGCGGGAGGCCGGCAGCCGGTTGAAACGTATGAGCAGATTTTTTGGGACCTGTTGAACCGGGTCCATCAATTGGACGACAAGCCGTGGCCGGATCATATTGGAAAGGATCCCCACGACCACACATGGGAGTTTTGTTTTAATGGTGAACCGTATTTTTCCTTCTGTGCAACTCCTGCTCACACCGTTCGAAAAAGCCGTCATTTCCCTTACTTCTTAATAGCGTTCCAGCCGAGATGGGTTTTTGATGAAATCAATTCCTCCACGGTTTTCGGCCAGAAATTGAAGAAGGTCATCCGAAAGCGGCTTGTGGAATATGACGAAGCACCTCCACATCCAAGTCTGAAATGGTATGGGCAGCAAGACAATTATGAGTGGGAACAATATTATCTTCGTGATGATGATTCTGCCATGAGTAAATGCCCATTTTCACATATGCATAAGAAAATCAAGAGTTAAGGACTGCCTTTAACTCTTTTTTCTTTTGAAAAACGCAGCAGCTGCAATCAATAGGATGAATCCGATACTTACATAGAATCCTATTCGGCTTACATGATCAAAAAGAGTACCACTGATGGCGAATACGATAAGGAAGAGGGCGATGATCGATTGAATCAGATTCCAGGCGGTCTTGCTCATGAGTTTGAGAAAGGACGCCAGGATGAAAATCCATGTATAAAGGAGCATCAGACCTGCAGCCGTTGTCACATACTCGAATAGCCTTTCCGGGAGGATCATTGCCACTATGATGGAGACGAAAACGACAAAAATGGTTAATCCGAACGCAGGCAGTGGGATGCTCCATCTCCCTTTTTTGGCGAAAATATGTGGTGCGTCCCCTTCCTCGGCCAGAGTGACAAGCATCGTCGTGACGGCATATAGAGATGCGACCATGGTTGAGAAACCGGCAATGATCAAGATGGAGTTGAATACATGTGGCACCCAAGGGAGGTCATATTGTTTAAGGGCTGTCAGAAACGGGCTTTCATTTGGGTTGATGACTTCTATCGGAACCAGCTTTAAAACAAGATAGAAAGAAACAACGTAAAGAAAGGTCAATGTCACGAGCATGATGTTTCCTGACTTAGGGGCATCCTTTGGGTCCTTCAACTCCTTCGCCATCAGACCCATCACTTCAATCCCGCCGAAGCCATAAAAAGCAAATAGAAGGGCAAGCCATAATCCCTTTCCTTCAAGGGGAAGCATACCTTGAATGGGAGAGTACAGCTCACGACTCGATTCTCCGCCACCAAGCCATCCAAACAAGGCGGCACCCCCAACAAGGATGAACATAACGATGGCAGCCGCCTTCATCAACCCGAATAGATTCTCCATCTGCTCTACTTTCTTTACTCCCAATAAGATGATCACTAAACCAAGTCCCGCAAATCCCGCAGTGAAAATCCAAAGGGGTATCCTCGGAAACCAAAACTGGGCAAAAAGGGCAAGGGCCGTTAATTGACTTCCCATAATCAACATTTCAGCTGACCAATACACCCAGCCATTACTGAATCCTGCCCATGGACCGAATGCTTTTTTGGCATAGGTACGGAATGAGCCTTTTTCTGGGTGCTCAGCCGTCAGTTTTGCAAGTGCCTGGAATACCATCCATGTACCGATACCTGCGATTAAATAGGCAATAAGCACAGAAAATCCCGCACGTTGAATCGGAATAGCCGAGCCAAGGAAATATCCTGTTCCAATGATGCAGCCTACCCCTATGAACGAAAGCTGCCACCACGAAAGATTACGTTGATCCGTACATTTACTCAACTCTCATCACCTGCCCTTTATCCTCCATAGTGTGACATTCCCCCCCATGAATTATGTGAATGGGGCCGGAATGATTTCCATGGGAAAGGAGAAAGTAAGGAAGACTGATTTTCAAGGAGGCTGGCTGATGATAAAGATCAATGCGAATTGCTGGAATGAACATGGAGAATTAAAAACGGTGATGGTCTGCTCGCCTTCGTCCGTGGATGTCCCCGACCAACGAACGGCAGATTACGTCGGATGGGAGAAACCGGTTAACCAGGTGAAAGCGAAGGCAAACCATGAAGAGATGATTCGTGCGATGGAGGATACGGGTGTGCGAGTCATCGATTACTCCAAACACCTTCCAGATGAGGTTGGGGAGTTGAATCATAAGCTTATCAATCGTGTATTTGTAAGAGATCTGGCTTGCGTTTATGGGAACACAGTCATTCCTGGTGATGCCGGCATTACGATGAGAGCACCCGAGTATTTCCATAGTCATGAGTTGTTTCAATCATGGTTTGATGAGAAGACATTTTCGATCAAGGACAATAACTCATTGAAAGCATTGGAAAATGGGGATGTATTTGTGTTGAACAGGGACGCCGTCTTTATAAATACCGGAATGAGATCCAGTATTGAGAGCATTGAAGCACTGAAGAGTAAAATCTTTCTGGCTGGGTTTTCGGAAATAGGGATCATCGACTTACCGCGGACCGGTGAAACGATGCACTTGGATATGAATTGTAATGTTGCAGGGGAAGACCTTCTGATTGCCAAAAGTTATATGAGCCTTTTCCCTGTACAAGTCGTCAGCGAAAACGGCGCAAAGTACGTGATGATGGAAGACTTTATAAAGCGGCAAGGATTCGAAGTTCTGTGGACGGATAATGTGACACACACAGTGGCGGATATCAATTTTCTGAATCTGGATCCGGAAACCCTATTAGTGAGTACGAAAGCGAATAAGAGCATATTTAAAGAGCATCCGAAAGTAAGAGGGAAGAAGATTATACAAGTTGATGTGAATGAATTGGAGAAAGGTGGAGGCGGAATCAGGTGCATGACATTGCCGTTGGAGCGAAAGTAAATAACGTACGAAATACACCGGAGATTTTTAGTTCCGGTGTATTTTTGTGCATTCAATTATGATCACAGAAAAGCTGTTCATACCGACTTTTATCCTATTTTTGACACTGTGTAAATATACCTGATTCCTATCGTTTACGTAATAGTGTAAATGGAGGGCGGTTTTGGAAAAAACCTCCCTTTCACCACAACCATCAGGAAATTCTTAGAAAAAAACGGATATCCATACAAATGACCTGGTAGAGATTGAAAATAATTGAGAATAGTTATCAACTACTATTGACAATGATAATCATTATCAATTAAGATGTCGTTGAAAGCAAAAGCCATTCTACCAGGAAAGGAAGATGTAATGATGACGATACAACATGCCATTTCAAATAAAGAATTACTGGAACAACAAGAGAGACGGGAGTCGAATGCAAGATCTTATCCAAGAAGAATACCTCTTGCCATCAGAGAAGCGGAGGGCATTTATGTAACGGATATGGAAGGGAACAAATACTTGGATTGCTTAGCGGGAGCGGGAACATTGGCCCTTGGACACAATCATCCGACGGTTATTGAGGCGATGGAGCAAGTGATTCGTGATAAACGGCCCTTACATACGTTAGATATTACCACTCCTGTGAAAGAAGAGTTTGTGAATGAACTATTCTCATCGTTACCGGAAGGATTTCGTAATCGCGCGAAAATCCAATTTTGCGGGCCGACAGGCGGTGATGCCATCGAGGCTGCGTTGAAATTAGTGAAGACGGCAACCGGAAGGCAAAGCATCCTTACCTTCCAAGGCGGGTACCACGGCGCCACACATGGGACGATGTCCATCAGTGGAAATCTCAGTCCGAAGAAGAAGGTTCAAGGATTAATGCCGGACACACATTTCATGCCTTATCCCTATACATACCGCTGTCCATTCGGAATAGGTGGAGAGGACAGTCACCGCATTAGCAGCCAGTACATCGAGAATCTCCTTGACGATCCCGAGAGTGGCATTTTGCCACCTGCCGCTATGATTTTTGAAACGGTACAGGGTGAGGGAGGCTCCGTTCCTGCGCCGATCGAATGGATCCAGGAAATGAGACGAATCACGAAAGAGCGGGGGATTCCACTTATCATCGATGAGGTGCAGACGGGAATCGGACGTACTGGGGAACTCTTCTCGTTTGAACATGCTGGAATCGTACCGGATGTATTTGTCCTTTCAAAAGCAATTGGGGGGAGCCTGCCGCTTTCCGTCGTGATATATGATCGTGATCTTGATGCGTGGGAACCGGGCGCACATATCGGCACCTTCAGGGGAAATCAAATGGCTATGGCAGCAGGGACAGCCACTTTAAAGTTCATTAAAGAGCAGAATTTGGCTGCTCATGCAGGGGAAATGGGAGAAAGACTTCTTTCTTCCTTGAAAGATCTTCAACAGGAGTTCCCTGAGATAGGGGATGTAAGAGGTAGAGGACTGATGATAGGAGTGGAGATCATTGATCCTTCTAAACCCCGATCAGCGAGCGGAAGTCAACCGGCTAATCCAGAAATAGCGAGTGCCATCCAACGTGAATGCTTCAAACGGGGATTGATCCTTGAAGTGGGAGGAAGACATGGTGCCGTGGTCCGTTTTCTTCCGCCATTGATCATCACAAGAGAGCAAGTAGATGAAGTGGTGACTATTTTCAAAGAAGCCATAACAGCTTCTCTTACGGAGTGAAATCATGAAAATGAAAACAATGGATAAAGAAATCAATCAGAACATGGACTCCTTTTTCCTGCATCAAGGAGAAAAAGGACTCCGGGCTTTTCATGAGATGGTCGATGGAGTCAGCCGGCAGCTCCAACACTTATATGCTTCTACCGGGCAGCCTTTTATCGGGAAAATGCCCGATGTGATAAAAGATGAGATCAAACCGATCATGACATTTACACGGGAAGGAAAATCATTTGAGGACGTCCTTCATGAAATCGGTGATCCGATTCTGAAGAATAGTCTTCATATTTCCCATCAGAAGAGCATGGCTCATTTACATTGTCCTCCGCTTCTTCCGGGAGTGGCAGCGGAATTGATGATCGCTGCACTCAATCAATCAATGGATTCTTGGGACCAGAGTACAGCAGCCACTTATGTGGAAGAGGAAATGGTGAAGTGGTTGACAGAAAAACTAAATCTTCCGGCAACATCCGGCGGTGTGTTTACAAGTGGCGGAACACAATCTAATTATATGGGGCTCCTGTTGGCACGCGATGCCTTCTGTCATGCGAAATGGAATCATAACGTCCAAAGGGATGGTTTACCCCAACGCTTTAACCGATTAAGGATCCTTTGTTCAGAAGATGCTCATTTTACAGTCAAGAAAGCGGCTTCCCAACTGGGTTTAGGGGAAAACGCGATAGTGACGGTCAAGACCGATGAACATCATCGGATGAGCGTTGAGGAAGTGAAAGAAGCACTCAGGAATCTTGAACAGAATCAACTATTACCCTTTGCCCTTGTTGCTACTTGTGGAACGACCGATTTTGGAAGCATCGATCCGATGGTGGACCTGGCAGAGATTGCCCGTCACCACGGTTTGTGGCTTCATATCGATGCAGCATATGGCGGCGGTCTGATGATGAGCCACGCCCATGCCGGCAAGTTAAAAGGACTGGAAGAGGCCGATTCCATTACAGTGGACTTCCATAAGTTGTTCTATCAGCCAATCAGCTGCGGAGCATTCCTCGTCAAGGATCAGAAGCATTTCCGTCATCTTTCGTATCATGCTGACTACTTGAATCCTGTGAAAGACGATAGAGAGGGCATCTTAAATCTGGTGAATAAGTCGGTTCAAACGACGAGGAGATTTGATGCGTTAAAACTGTTCCTATCACTTAAGACAGTGGGAACCCAGCTTTTTGGAGAGATGATTGATGAAACGATCAAGCTTGCCAGGTACACAGCTGCTTATATGGAAGAACAGGAGAACATCGTTATTCAGAACCCGATTCCGGAAATCAACACAGTCATCTTTCGCTATCAGCCTAGAAGGCTGGAAATGGGGATGGATATCCATCACTTAAACCGGCTGATCCAGCAGAAACTCCTCTATAGAGGAAAAGGAGTAATTGCGAAAACGGTGATTGAGGGTCATACCTACTTGAAATTGACCTTATTAAATCCACGAACGAAGCCGGGAGATATTCATTCTCTTCTACTAGAGATTGAAGAAATCGGAGATGAATTAGTAAACGGAGGAGCATACTTTGATACATTCTAATGAAATTGCGGAACACGCAACGATGCAAAGCTTTCTTAATTGTTACTTGAGGGAAACAGGGAACTATTCTGAAGAGAGCAGCTATGAACATCATTCATCACTTGGGCAATTCGAGAAAGTCATCGTCTCTCGATTAGCCCTGCAACAGATTGAACTGATTATCCCGGTAGCATACTGGTCACTTACCGATCGCCATCTCTTCGGATTTCCCCTTTATTATCGAGTAGGGGAAAGCGAAATGAAACCACTTGACTATGTGACCCTTACAGCCCTTGTTGTAAAAGAATTCTTACTGGATAAGGGCAATCAAGGGTCAGAAGATGAACTTCTCTTAAGAGTGATTCTGAGCTGTCGAAGTATAAAAAACTATGTTGAAAGTCGCGTTGGTGATGGTGAGGCACTCTCGGATGAAGAGTTTGATTATATTGATGCAGAGCAATCCCTTCTTTTCGGACATATGCTACATCCAACACCGAAGAGTAAGCAGGGCTTGACCGACCAAGAAGATCTTGCGTATTCACCTGAAAATAAAGGGGAATTTCAGCTTCATTATTTTAGTGTAGATCTTTCATTGGTAGAGCAGGATTCAAGTACGACCCAATCTGCATCTTCCATTATTTTTGAGGAACTAAAGGATGCCCCAGGGGTTGATCCGAATTGGCTGCAGGAGATGATTGAAGAGAATGGACGCGTATTGCTTCCTGTCCATCCCCTTCAAGTAAATACACTACTTAAAAAAGAAAAAGTACAAGGCCTGATGGAAGAAAGACGTATGGAATATATCGGTCCCCTAGGGAAGCACTTCACGGCGACGTCGTCGTTCAGAACCGTCTATAGCAGCGATTCGCGCTATATGTATAAATTCTCAGTACCTGTCAAAATCACAAACTCTCTCCGTGTCAATCAAAAGAAAGAGCTAGCCAGGGGAGTTGAGGTTTCAAGATTACTAGAAACGGAAATAGGAAAGAGCCTTAACAGCGAGTTCCCAGACTTTATCGTCATCAAGGATCCTGCATACATAAACGTGGACCTAAAAGAGGACATTTCAGGTTTTGAACTGGTCATCAGGGAAAACCCTTTCTATGAAAAGAGTAGAGGGACCAGCTTGATTGCAGCCCTATGCCAAGACCATGCCTATGGAGGGAAACCGAGGATACAGTCCATCATGGAAGGGATAGCGCAAAGAGAAAGTAGGAGTCTTGAGGAAGTAAGTCTGGATTGGTTCGATCGATACTTATCCCTGACTCTGGATCCGATGATCTGGTTGTTCCACACATACGGGATCGCCCTTGAAGCTCATCAGCAGAACTCGGTGATTCAACTAAAGAATGGCTACCCTGAAACCTTCTATTATCGAGATAATCAGGGATATTACTTCAGTGAATCGAAAGTGGAAAAGCTTAAAAAACTGCTCCCTGACTTGAATCAAGAGAGTGACACGGTTTGTGCTGATGAAGTCGCAGAAGAACGATTACGCTATTACTTTTTCTTTAACCATTTATTCGGGCTGATCAATGGTTTCGGGGCAAATGACCTTATTGAAGAAGAAAGGCTGATGAATCTCGTCAAAGAAAGACTCGAGATTCATGAACAGCAGTGGGGGGAGGATTCCAATCTTCTCAGCAGCTTATTATATCAACCGGTCCTTCCGTGTAAGGCGAACTTATTGACCCGATTCTATGATATGGACGAACTAGTCGGTCCGATGGAGGCTCAATCAGTCTATACGATGGTGAAAAACCCCCTTGCCAAAGAGGTGGAAATCCATCATGTCCTATGACTTCAAAGTGTATGATCAAGAAATTCAAAAGACGATTGCATTTAAGAAAGTTGATTTTGACCGGGATGCGGTGCTTATTCACAAATGGATGATGGAGGATCACGTCCATCCATTCTGGAACCTGAATATTCCATTAGACCAATTTCAATCCCATTTGAAAAAAGCTTTATCAGATTCCCATCAAACCCTCTATACAGGGTATCTCGATGGAGTGCCGATGAGTTACTGGGAAGCCTACTTGGTAAAAGGCGATGTGATCGAGGAAACGTATTCGTCTGCCCCTTATGATCAAGGTGTCCACCTGTTAATTGGGGAAAAGGAGTATCTCGGTAAAGGACTTTCCCTTCCATTGCTAAGGGCCATGGTTTCGTTTCAGTTTCAAGAAAGGGAGACGACAAAAGTTGTGGCTGAACCGGATATTCGTAATGACAAAATGATCCATGTGTTTCAGAAGTGCGGGTTTCAAGCTGTGAAGCACATTGATCTTCCTGACAAAACCGGACTGCTTATGTTTTGTGAGAGAAGCGAATTTGAAAAGAGGTGGCAGAATGAAGGATTCTACAATGACAACCAATGAGTTGTATGACGTCATAGGCATCGGCTTGGGACCGTTTAACCTTGGATTAGCAGCCTTACTGGACCCTGTAGCTGAAGTGAAAAGCGTGTTTTTAGAAAAGAAGAAAGCCTTCAATTGGCATCCTGGCATGTTGATTGAAGGAACGACCTTACAAGTGCCGTTCTTTGCGGATTTAGTCAGCATGGTCGACGTGCGAAGTGATTACAGCTTTCTACGTTATCTGGAGGCACATAACCGCTTATATCACTTTTATTTTCTGGAAAAATTTCATATCCCGCGAAAAGAATATAACCATTACTGTCAATGGGTGAGCGAACAGTTACACACATGCCGATTCGGGATGGATGTCCAAAAGGTTGTCCCAGTCTCCTTGGGGAGTGGGGACAATGTGTATGAAGTCACCGTATGGAATGATGAGCTTCAACAAACGGAGACCTTGTTTACGAAGCATCTCGTCCTTGGTATCGGTTCGGTTCCATCCGTACCTGAAGCATTTCAAAGTATCCTCGGGAAAAACGTCTTTCACAGTGCAGATTATGTATCCAAGAGAGGAGTATGTGCAGAAGCGGAATCCGTTGCCGTGATCGGATCAGGTCAAAGCGCCGCCGAAGTATTTCTGGATGTGGCAAAAGAGCAGGAGAAACATGAATTCTCGCTTCAATGGTATACCCGTTCAAAAGGTTTTTTCCCGATGGAATACTCAAAACTGGGCCTTGAATATTTCTCACCCGATTATACCCGCTTCTTTTACCAGCTTCCCCAGGAGAAAAAGGATCGGCTCCTAAAGGAACAGGATCTTCTTTATAAAGGCATCAGTTCAGATACGATCGCCGAAATTTACGATCTTTTATATGAACGAACTGTAGGTTGCGATGTGCCGAATATTGAACTGCAAGCCATGACAGAAATCGTCGGAATCGAAAGAAACGGAAAAGGGTTTGAACTGCATGGTTATCATCGGATCAAGGAAGAACATTTCGTAGATCAAGCAGAGGTGATCATCCTTGGCACTGGTTACAAGCCTGCATTTCCAGGGTTCCTATCGGAAATGAAAAAGTCGATTGTCTGGGATGAAAATGGCAGATACAAAGTGAAAGAAGACTATCGACTGGAGACTTATGTAGAGGGTGAGGGTGACATCTTTATTCAAAATGGTGAGATGCATACTCATGGTGTCGGAGCACCTGATTTGGGGCTCGGTGCCCACCGAAACGCCATCATTATCAATACGATTACAGGAAGAGACGTATATCCGGTTCAGATGAAAAATGTGTTTCAAACCTTTGGAACGAAAACGGCTTCCGTTCCCGTTCCTTTCTGATACCACAATAGAACATAGACTAAAAGAAAGAAGGGATAAGTATGTTATTTAATGAAGAAATACAACGTGTATTTAAGAGTGATAGCTGGAAGAAAGTAAACAAAAAACTGATAGGCAAAATGCTGTCAGAGTATATGTATGAAAAGATGATCCAGCCTAACATCCTTTCAGAAGAAGGAGAGAATATCGAATACTCCCTTCAGGTTTCGGAGTCAAAGCACTATCACTATATCGCACAAAAACGATTGTTTGATAGTTTCGATGTGAAATGGACGACGATCTATATCGTTGAGAATGATGGGAGAAAGGAAGCAGACAGTGCCATAGAATTATTGGTCGATCTTCAGGATGTGATCGGAATGTCATCTGAAACGGCGGGCCATTTAATCAAGGAAATGAACAGCACGTTGATAGCAGATGCCCATCTTCTTGAAAAAGAAGCGAAATCATCGGACGAATTGATTCATGAAGATTACGCAAGCCTTGAAGGCTATATGACCGGCCACCCGTGGATTACATACAACAAAGGAAGAATCGGGTTCGGATATGATGATTACCTTGCCTTCGCTCCTGAACAGCAAAAGGAGATCCAGCTATCCTGGATTGCCGTCCATAAAGATCTGGCATCGTTTCAATCTGTGGAAGGGTTGGATTATGAAGCGTTGATTGCGAGTGAACTGAGTGAAGAAGAACGAATACGTTTTGATGTGATGGTCAAACAACATGGAAGCGAACCATCGCAATACTATTACATGCCGGTACACGAATGGCAGTGGAAAAACACATTGGTTCAGAATTTTCCTGAGGAACTGGCCATGGGTCGAATCATTCCGCTAGGGAAGGGAGAAGACCGCTATCTTCCTCAACAATCGATCCGAACATTTGTGAACATAACAAACAAAGATAAGCATCATGTAAAGCTTCCGATGAGTATCTTGAACACACTAGTGTATCGGGGACTGCCATCGGAACGAACCGTAATCGCTCCTAAGGTGACCGAGTTCATTAAAGGAATGGCAGAAAAGGATCACTTCTTAAAAGAAGAATGTCGGGTCATCCTACCGGGGGAAAATGCCAGTATGAACATAAACCACCCATATTATACCCAATTAAAGGAGGCGCCGTACCAGTACTTGGAGATGCTCGGAGCCATTTGGAGAGAAAGCATTTATACGTACTTAGAAGAAGGGGAACAAGCGATTACCCTGGCTGCCTTATTGTATGAAGATCATCACCATAAACCATATGTTGAGAGTTTGATAGACCAGTCAGGGCTCAGCACGGAAGAATGGATGGAGCAATTTTTCAAAGTCGTCATGGAGCCTCTCCTTCATTATCTTTATCAATACGGAACGGTATTCTCTCCACATGGACAAAATACGATTGTCGTGTTAAAGGATGCGAAACCTCACCGTTTAGCGATTAAAGATTTTGTCGATGACGTCAATATTTCAGATCAGGATTTTCCAGAGCTGCAAGGATTGTCGTCTGAATTTAAGGCGGTCCTTCGATCAGAGCCGCCAGAAGGGTTGACTCAGTTCATCTTCACGGGTCTCTTTATTTGTCACCTGAGATATTTGAGCAATCTGCTAAAGAATAATGGGCTGATGGAAGAAGAAACATTCTGGAGTCTTCTTGCCGATGCGATACTCAACTATCAGTCTCGATTCCCGCAATTGGAAGAACGATTTAAGCTCTTTGACTTCTTTAAACCGGAACTTACCAAACTATGCCTGAACCGAAATCGCATGGTGGATTACGGTTATTCTGATGACGATGACCGCCCCCACGCTTCCGAATTCGGGAAAGTCACAAACGCCCTGGCTGCATTTCGATTAAATCGGACTGTTGGGTCAAATTGATGCCAATCACCCTCATTCATTCCCTTATAGAAAGAAGGATCGTCAATTGAGTACAATTGTTCAGAAATTCGGTGGTACCTCTGTCGGTTCTACCGAGAGAATAAAACGAATGGCAGAGAAAGTCATACAGGAAAAGAAAAAAGGTCATGATGTGGTGGTGGTCGTTTCTGCGATGGGCAAAACCACTGATACTCTTGTAAAGTTCGTGAGTGATATCACCACGAAACCAAGTAAGAGAGAAAGGGATATGCTCCTTTCAACAGGAGAACAAGTCGCCATATCCCTTTTTGCCATGGCTCTTCAACAACGAGGGGTGGAGGCGATTTCTTTCACCGGATGGCAGGCTGGTATTCAAACGGATTCCGTTCTTGGGAATGCTCATATAGAATCGATTGATACAAAGCGTATCAGGAGTGAATTAGATCATGGGAAAGTGGTTGTGGTGGCAGGTTTCCAAGGCGTAACGGTGGATGGGGACATCTCCACTTTGGGAAGAGGAGGATCCGATATAACGGCAGCTGCTCTTGCAGCTGCTCTAAAGGCAGATCGGTGTGATATCTTTACAGACGTCGACGGAGTTTATACCTCTGATCCCAGGTTTGTTCCAAAAGCATCGAAAATCACTTCCCTTTCGTATGAAGACATGCAGAATTTAGCTGTCATGGGAGCGGGCGTGCTTCATCCAAGAGCAGTGAAACATGCAAAGAGATTCGGAATTCCACTGTATATAAAATCAAGTTTTGAAAATGTCACCGGAACTCTCATCCATGGAAAGGTAAAGCAGAATGAAGCAAGCCCTGTGACCGGCATCACATTTGAAAAAGCGATTCATAGAGTTGATATATTCGATTGTGATGACGTTGAAGAGTTCCGGGAATCATTCATGTGTGAGCTTGCATCCCGTCATATTCAGGGGGATGTCTATACACAGAGTTGCCGAAACACTTTGTCCGTATTAATTAAGGAGGAAGACCTTCAAGAGGTATTATTCATCTTAGAGAAAGGGAAAGGCAGATGGAAGTTCTCGCGTATCGAAGAACGAAGCAACCTTTCAAAAGTTTCGGTGATCGGCAGGAATTTGAAAGGAAGGCCTGAGATTAAGATAAGGGTATGCAGGATGTTATTGGAAAACGCTGTGAAAGTGAAATTGATCGGCGAATCTTCCATTAGTGTGACCGCAGTGATGGAGAAAAGAGACGTACAGTCGGCTGTAGAGTGCTTACATACGGGACTTGGATTAGATTATAAAAACAAGATAATGGCGTCTATGTGAAAATCAGGCGGTAACAGTAATCATAAGAAAAGGAGAAAAGAGTCGATTCTTTTCTCCTTTTCGTTTATTTAGGACAGTGTTCAACATCATTTCCTGGGAAAAGGTGTTGAATGCTGTTGCGGTTTATCAATGTATGGCTTGAACCATTTGAAAATCGCATACTTTATTTCGGCCTGTACGCTTCGCGAGATAAAGAGCCTTATCAGCCTGTTCAAAGATTTCCTCACCATCCTGGGAAAGGGTATCGGGAAACGTGGACACTCCAATTGAAATCGTAATACGGATCATTTTTTCTTCCGAAATGAAAAATGGATGTTTTTCAACAGCTCCTCTGATCCTTTCCGCAATCACCATCCCATGACTATGGGGGCAATCCAGAAGGAGGATGCTAAATTCTTCTCCACCATTCCTTGAGACTATATCAAAGCTCCTGGATTGGTGCTTCAATACTTTACCAAGTTCTTTCAGAACCTCATCACCTGCATGATGACCGAATGTATCGTTTACGTTCTTGAAATGATCGATATCAATGAGCAGTAACGAAAGTTTTTCATTTCTTTCCACTGCATGTTTCAGGGCCTCATTATAACTAACATCAAACTGTCTGACGTTATTAAGGCTAGTGAGAAAATCTTTCGTCGCGCTCTGTTCCAGCAGATGATATTGCTCATTTGAACGCTTAATCTGCTCGGCGATAAAGTATGCAATGAAACCGACCACAAGGGAAGTGAAAAAATGATACGGATAGACCTTTAAGGTTTCTGAAATCCCGATGTTTTTGACTAAAGCTACAAATATGATAATCAAGCTTACGGTGTTCATCGATTGAAGCTTATTCAGGTTACCGATCCGCAGACGGGACATGAAGCCGCAGATGGTGCCGATAGAGAGCATCCCGATTGCGGCTATGACCGCCTGGGTACTTATCCCGAACATTAGGATCCTGCCTGTCGTAATGATGAATGCTGACAGAAGCGCAGGAATCCAACCGATATAAACGGCAGCGGTGACGATTGCCAAATGTCTCAAATCCATTATGCTATTATGATTCAGGGGGATAGTAAAGTTCATGAGAGCGAGCCCTAGGATCCCAAAGAATATGCCCATCAATAAAGGAGAGGGAATGGGGGATTTACGCGGGTTTCTCATCACAATCCCGGCAAAATATAGAAATGAGATAAAGACACACAGATTAATAAATAGGTGTTCGAACATGAACATCCCTCCTTGATCAACAAATAGAAATGAGAAAATATACCTATATTCATTATATCGGTTCTCTGAAGTTGAACCTTAAGTATTTTTAAGATATTAGCAAAATGAGTAAGCATGACAAAAAGCCGCCCAGAAGGACGGCTTTTGTCATATCTTTCGTATGAATTAATAAACTCCTACAGCATCCCATGCTGCTTTAACGGAATTGTAAGTAGAGCTTCCGCTGCCGTAAAGGTCAGCAGCTGATTGAAGAAGAGCCGCACGAGCATAACTGAAATTACTTGTTGGTGTTAAGTAAACAGTCAGCGCACGGTAGTAGATCTTCTCTGCTTTTGTTTTACCGATGCTTGAGATCGTGTTGTAAGCCGCTTTATTCGGGATACCGGAGTTAGTATGAACCCCACCGTTATCGGAAGATGTGTTCACATAGTTATTCATATGTTCCGGTTGACCGTATTTAGAAGGGTTTGAAAGACTGCGCAGGGCATCTCCTGAAATACCTGGAGTGTAGACATCTTCACCCATTAAGTAATCACTTGGATCTAAGAAATAGCCGAATACATCAGAGAACGATTCGTTCAATGCACCTGATTGATATTGATACTGTAATCCAGCA
Organism: Rossellomorea aquimaris; assembly: GCF_020172085.1. Lineage (GTDB taxonomy): Bacteria > Bacillota > Bacilli > Bacillales > Bacillaceae_B > Rossellomorea > Rossellomorea aquimaris_E. The sequence goes on along the minus strand of NZ_JAIVAT010000009.1, from coordinate 97,119 downwards.
GTACGTTCCGTCACGGCATGAGTCAGCTCATGTGCAACGACATCCAGTGCGCCTGATAGGGATGTGAAAGTAGATCCGTCCCCGTCACCATACACCATTTGTGAACCATTCCAGAACGCATTATTGTAGTTGGATCCGTAATGGACTGTAGAGCGGATGGTCGCTCCGTTATTGTCGAAACTATTGCGGTTATGTGTGTTTTTATAATAGTCATAGACTTTACCGGCATAAGCGTGGGCATCTACATCAGCCGCTTGGGAATAAGCAGTCCAAGAGTTATTGCTGTCAGTTGAATAGTACCCTGGAAGGCTTGACCCATTTTGAGCCGTAAACGTCTCAATGACACCGTTCATTGGTTTCGTCACATCGTATAAGTAATACGTTCCATTTGCAGAATAAGTATTAAGAGTTTTATAATCATCTAAAACTCCGTAGCCGCTTCCTGTCGTAGCTCCATCTGCTACAGCATTATACGCTTCGACAATGGATCCGTCTTTCGCATCAACAAAGATCTGCCAGTTTGCCCCGTAAGGCTCGATGAATTGAAGCTGCACTTTATACGCAAGAGTAAACTTTCCGTCTTTCTCATGAATGACGAGATCATTCTTTTCGGTTGTACTATCAACATGACTGTCTTTCTTCGCATCAATGGCGAACTCGTTTTGAGTTCCTGTCATTGTGTCTGCTTTAGATAGCCCGATATGCTTCCAAGCAAGATCCGTAGCTGATTTTTGATTGATTTTAGTTTTAGTCTTAGTTACTTTTTTAGAAGCTTCTTTATAAAGTTGACCCGTTGTAGCCGTCACTTCATTCTTTTTATTTGTATGGACAATGAAGATGGCTCCGTCAACTGGTACACCATTCACTGATTGAGTGAATTTATAGTGAGACATTCCAAGATCATCTGTTGTTTTTTCAAGCAATGTCAGTTCAGAATGTGGATCGACGGCGAAAAGCTCTTTATTATCTTTCATGAACTTTTTCACGTCTTTATCGTTCTTTACAATACCTTTTGATAGTTTCCCAGATAAGAAGCTAGGTCCTTTTTTATCTATGTTCATGACCTTTTGATGAATTTCCATTTTCGAAGTAATAGAATCTGAAGACTGGGCGAATGCGGACGCACCTGTAAAGGATGCGCTGAATACAAGAGAAGTACCTAGTGCTAAACTGACTAATTTCTTTTTCGACATAATTACAATTTCCCCTTTTGATCATAGAATTTGGAAATAGCTATTCCTTTTGGCCCCGGCGGCTAATTAGTAGTCTAGTAAAAAATGGGAAGATTGACAATGAAAAAAATGGTAATTTTCAGTAAATTTGAAATATTTAGTGTTCTAAAATGTCGATATAAAACAAAATAGAGGGGAATTTCTGCCGTTATCTATTCAAATCGTGGAAAAATATTTTTCTAGGAATATTCCACTATTTTTTGTGCATGAGAGAAACATAGGAAATTCGGTTTTAATTGGTTACAGAATTTGGTATAATAAAATGTGAAATGATTCACAAACTTTTTTATGTAGAAATGAGTTGATACTGTGAGAAAGAATGTTGTCATAGCTGGGGGAACGGGTTTTATCGGTCGTTACCTTCAGAAAAAATTTCTGGAGAGAGGCTATAAAGTAACCATTATTTCCAGGCAATCCCCACATGTTTCGTGGGATCGCCACAATGACATTGTCCAATCATTAGAAGGTGCAGATATGCTCATTAATCTTGCAGGGAAGTCAGTCGACTGCCGTTACAATGAAAAAAATAAAGCGGAAATCTTCCGTTCCAGGACCGAAACAACGGAAATCCTGGGAAATGCCCTATTACAGTGTCAGGATCCCCCTCCACTATGGATCAATTCCAGCACGGCAACGATTTATCGCCATGCAGAGGACCGTCCCATGACCGAGTCAGAAGGCGATATCGGTACAGGATTTTCAGTAGAAGTGGCAAAAGAGTGGGAGAAAGCATTCTTCTCTTTCTCATTACCGGCAACCAGGCAGGCTGCGTTAAGAATAGCCATCGTCTTGGGACCGGATGGCGGCGTGATGACCCCATACAAAAATCTGGTCAGATTTGGCCTTGGAGGTGTCCAGGGGCCGGGTAATCAAAGATTCAGCTGGATTCATGTCGAAGACCTATTTCGTGTCATTCTTTTTCTAAATGAAGAAAAGGAGTTACGCGGCGTGTTCAACTGTTCAGCTCCTAATCCTGTCACCAATCGGGAATTCATGGCGCAGTTAAGGGATGTCATGAACAGAAAAATAGGTCTACCGACTCCGAAATGGATGCTTGAAGCAGGTGCCGTGATCATTAAAACGGAAACCGAGCTGGTCCTGAAGAGCAGGTGGGTCATACCGGAGAGGTTGGAAAAAGCGGGATTCGTCTTTCAATACGATACGTTGGAAAAGGCATTTGGACAGATACTGGTTAAATAAATGATAAAAGGACTTGCCACTGCGGCGAGTCCTTTTATCATACTAATGATCATCCTCCATAAAATCATAAGTCGTCCAGCACCGGTTCATACCGATCCCCTTCTGCTCGGCATATTCATCTCCCCATTTGCACATCTCAAAGAGTGTGGTTTGGAGTTTCTTCCCCATCTCGGTCGTTGAATACTCCACTTTCGGGGGAACTTCCTGGTAGACGGTCCGCGAGACCAGTCCATGCTCCTCCAATTCCCGGAGCTGCTGGGTAAGCATTTTCTGGGTGATATTCGGCATAGAGCGCTTCAACTCATTAAATCTTTTGCCCCCTTCGTTTAAATTCCATAGAATAAGAACCTTCCATTTCCCTCCGATGACATCGATCACTAGGTCGATGGCACATTGATATTCTGTGTTCAGTTGTTTCATATGAGTACCTTCAGGTTTATGTTCGGTGATTATTTGTTGAATCAGCAGCTGAACTCCATCATCCAACTAATAAAGGCTTCTTCCAGGTTTCCAAACGGTAACCAGGATACTAAATAGTGCCTACTTGTGTAATGAATGTACAGTATATATTATATACCATATAAGGAAATGAATCATAAAACTCTATTAGGAGATGAATAGAATGAAGGCATTATTATTAAAGGATAAAGGGTTATGGAAAGACATGCAGGTGGAGGAAATGGAAACCCCAATAGCAGAAAGCGGAGAACTTCTCGTGGAGGTCTATGCTGTAGGGTTGAATCCGGTTGATTATAAGACAGCAACCAACGGGATGCCGGTCTGGTCCTATCCGCATATCCTTGGCTTGGATGTAGCTGGAGTGGTCGCACAAGTAGGTGAGGGAGTAACAGACTTTCAAGTAGGAGATCGTGTCGTCTACCACGGCGATTTTACGAAAAAAGGCGGCTATGCAGAATATGCGATCATCACAGCCCATACTGCGTCTCACATTCCGGACAGCGTTTCCTTTGAAGATGCGGCAGCCCTGCCGACTGCAGGCTATACGGCGCACCAGGCCATTCACCGCAAATTGCCATTGGACCAGGTCGATACGCTACTGATCCATGGAGGGGCCGGAGGAGTAGGCGGGTTTGGCGTTCAGCTTGCGAAGCTCGCAGGAAAGACCGTCATTTCCACTGCTTCCCGTCACAATCACGATTATGTGAAATCTCTTGGGGCCGATCATGTCATCGACTACCGGGAAGAAGACGTCATTCGGAGGGTGATGGAAATCACGGATGGCCGTGGAGTAGACGCCGTCGTGGATGCGGTCAGCAGACAAAGTGCGACGGATTCCCTTGATGCTTTGGCCTATATGGGGCATATGGTATATATCGCCGGTGCGCCGGATTTCAACAAAATCAAATCATTCACGAAAGTCGTTTCGTACCATGAAATCGCTCTTGCTGCAGCGCATCAAACGGATGATATGAAAGCCCAGAAGGATTTTGCGGTAATAGGGAATGAGATGCTTTCCCTATTGGAACAAGGGAAATTGGATGCCATGCTGAAAGAGACAGTCACACTTGAAGAAGTGCCGGATGCTCTGATTCGTTTATCAGAACGCCATGTGAAAGGGAAGATTGTAGCGAAATTAAAATAATGATGGAAAAAGGAGAGCCTGCGAAATGGTGGCTCTCCTTTTTCATTACACTTTGATTTGCCGTAGATACTCTAGACTTTTCCGAACACTGTCGATGGGAGGGATCTTTGAATCGTCCTGCTCGACGATCCACCAGTCCACATCGCTGTGGGCACCAAAGTCAAGGACAGAACCGAGGTCCACACCACCGGATCCCAATTCCGCGAAAAATCGTTCTCCGTCGGTTGTCATATCCTTTAAATGGACAAGAGGCGTCCGACCTTGGTAACGCTTCAACCACTCCACCGGTTGTTCTCCGGCATACGTCAGCCAATAAATATCAAACTCGGCTTTGACCCAATGGGGGTTCGTTTCCGAAAGAATCGTTTCAAGAGCCGTTTTTCCGTTGGATAAAGTCGCCAATTCGAATTCATGATGGTGATAGCAGAGGGTGATCCCCGCTTGAAAGCATTTCGCACCAATGGAGTTCAAATCATCAATCAATCGAAAATACTCTTCCTCTGATCGTTCTTCGGGAGACAAATAGGGACATACGATGTAGCGACTGCCAAGCTCAAGCTGATCGTTGATCACATCATCCACAGAACTCCTTAGTTCAGAAAGTGGAATGTGGCTGGATACTGCTTGAAGCCCCAAATCATCGAGTGTGTTCTTCAGCTCCTTGGAAGTCAATCCTCCATAGCCTGCAAGCTCCACGCCGTCATAGCCCAATTCAGCCACCTTTTGCAGTGTACCTCTGAAATCCTTTTCCGCCTCGTTCCGCAATGTATACATCTGGAGGGCAACAGGAATTTGTTTCATTCAGACACTCCTATCCTTTGGTCATGTTTGCGTTGATTTGAGAAAGAACGCTTTTATATACTTCTAAATCCTCCTCTGAAATTCCTTTCAGAATCGTATCCTCATATAATTTTTCAATAAAAGGGGACAGCTCGTCCTTCGCGGTTCTTCCTTTCTCCGTTATAAAAATTAAAAAAGATCTTCTATCTTCAGCGTTTTTCTGTTTGTAGATCAGTTCTTTCCTTTCCAGGATGTCTAATATTCTGGTCACGGTGGGCTGATCTTTTTCCGATCTGATGGCCAACTGTTTTTGACTGATTCCATCCTGTTCAGCAAGTCTTTTCATCACCGTCCACTGCTCAGGCGTCACATCGAAATCTTTCAGGTGGAGGGTGAGGAATCGAATGATATTTTTTACTGTGTGGCTCGTATACAAGCCGATGGTTTCATCTCGGGTCATGGTCACTGTTTTTCACCTTCTACATTCATTTTCTTATCTATATCATACATGAAATGAGGATATGTTTAGAGGTTTTCATAAAAATACTGCAAATTAATTGTCACAGCAACTATATTTACAAATATACATGTTGTAGATATAATTAGCATAACAACTATTTTTAAAAAGGAGAATGGTAGTGAATCAATCAGCAGAACAAAACATCTGGACGCGTCCCTTTTTCATGGCGCTACTGAATAATTTTTTTCTATTTTTAGTTTTTTACTCATTGTTAACGATCCTGCCACTTTATGTGATCGATGAGCTGCATGGAACAGAAGGACAGGCGGGACTTGCTACGACGGTTTTCTTACTATCAGCCATTCTTATACGGCCGTTCTCGGGGAAAATCATTGAAATACTTGGCAAGAAAAAGACGCTCATCATCAGTGTGATGCTGTTTGGCGTCTCCTCATTTATTTACTTTTGGGTACATGATTTCTATCTATTGATGGGGGTGCGCTTCTTTCATGGAATCTGGTTCAGTATCGGCTCAACGGTCTTAGTGGCAATTGCCGCTGATATGATACCTGCAAGCAGGAAAGGGGAGGGGCTTGGTTATTTTGCTATGTCGATGAATGTAGCGGTAGTGGTAGGACCGTTTCTTTCTTTGGCTCTCATTCGATGGATTCCATATGCATCATTGTTCATGGGACTCTCATGGATCATCGTCATTGGGTTCCTCTGCACGTTCGGTATTGAGGTGACAGAGGATGCAATAAAAGCGGAGGTATCGAAACGATTGACCCTCAAGGATTTGATGGAAGTAAAGGCGATCCCGATTGCATTAGTGGGCTTCTTGACGTCTTTTGCCTATTCAGGAATCATGTCGTTCATATCCGTTTATGCCAAATCAATCGGTCTGTTTGAATCGGTCAGCTTATTCTTTGTCGTCTTTGCAGCGGCCATGTTATTGTCGCGGCCATTTACTGGACGATTATTCGACCAATCTGGACCGAATGCGGTGATTTATCCATCCTTATTTATTTTTGCCATCGGATTACTTCTTTTGAGCATCACTCATTCCGTTGTTTTTCTGTTAATGGCGGGAACCCTGATCGGTCTTGGGTATGGTGCACTGCTTCCGAGTTTCCAGACCATGTCCATACAGGCGGCACCAAAGAGGAGAACGGGACATGCGACCGCTACTTTCTTTATTTTTTACGACTTGGGGATTGCCGTTGGTTCGTTTGTGCTGGGGCTCGTTTCCTCAGAGCTCGGCTTCCCGGTTTTATATATGTTGTGCAGTGGAGTCGTATTGGTGACCGTGGCAGCATATAAAATCGTGACGAAACGAAGAGGGGTAGCAGTGAATCAGGAAGACGTATTGGAATTATAGGAGAAACAGGGGCTTACCTTTATGGGGGGGAGCCCCTTTTTAATGATGTGAAGGTATGAACCTGAAACGAAACGTACACTCTATTGGTATAGGGGAGGTGTATAATCATGGCACAAGACGTAATGTGTGAAGTAAGCAACTGCAGATACAACAGTGAAGGAAAGAAATGCTCTGCAGACCAGATTTTCGTTGTCAGTCATAAAGGGAACAAGGCACATAACAGCGAAGAAACGGATTGCAAAACATTCGAACCAGGTATGTAAGACAAAGAAGGCAACCATAGCCGTGGTTGTCTTCTTTTGACATAGTATTGATAATAATTCTCATTATTATACAAAAAAGCTCACAATCAGATGTGAGCCTGGCCTGTTTGTTCTGAGAGGGTCGTCGTCCGGAGCTGCCTGAATTTCGAAAAGAAGAGCCCCGTCATCACAATAGAAAGGCATCCGAATAGAACCGTCATGATCTGCAGACCGACAAGATCCAATAGGAGGCCGGTTAAAAGCAGGACAACTTGGAAGATGAGCCGGTCGAGCATATTTCTGAACGAAAAGAAACGGCCGTGAAATTCCTTCGGGATGCGTGTTTGAAAAATGGTGGCCGCTGTCGGAAAGAAGCACCCTACAGAGAAGCCAAACACAGTGAACGCTAATACTGACATCACGGGACTTGTAGCAAAGTAAAGGAGCATTTGCGCAATCCCGATCACAAAACTAAAGGTGAACAAAATTTTATATGGCGACACTTTCTCCCCGATTTTCTTTACGGCAAACGCACCCGTCATAAACGCAATCCCTTCAGCTGTATAGATCCAGCCCTTAATGGCGGAACTATCCTGAAGCTCACTGATGTTGATGACCATTAAATTGAAACCGCCGATAAACAAAAGCGGGATCAGTGTCATCACAAGTGTCATAAAGACAATGGGAAGGGCTTTTATAACCGGGAATACTTCTTTGAAGCCTGCTGTTTTCGGTTTTGTCCCTTCTGACTTTGCCTGAGATGTTTCGTCAATTGTCAGGAACCACGTCATGATGAACAAGGCAAGATAAGCAACCAGTGAAAGAACATAAAGCATCGATAAAGAAATGATGACCAGTAGAACCCCCGCTAAAGCCGTACCAAGGATCCTTGAGAGAGTGGCCACGTTCATATGGACCCCGTTCATCTGCAGCAGTTCCTTTTCTTTGACCACCATCGGAATAGCAGCCTGAAGAGCAGGAAAATAAAAAGCGGCAGAGATTTGAATACTCACTAAGAAGACGACCATCCATAATACCGAGCCCGTATAAATGGCGATGAGCATGAAAACGACACTCAGCGCACGTGTGAACCCTGATACGAGCATCACGCTTTTCTTATTCGCCTGATCCGTGATCCTTCCTGCCAACGGACCAACAGCAAGCCCCGCTAATAGCCCGGAAGCTAGTAAGACCGACTTCAGGAAATCCGATGGCACCTTCTCTTGCATAAATTCCAGATTGCCGATGATCCCAAGCCATAATCCAAGCCCGGCAATGAATTCTCCGATTAATAATATCCACACATTTTTATTGTTCCACATAGTAGGTCCGTCCCTCGCAGTCTATTTATTTCGTTACTCTAAATATACTATGGGTGGGGTGGGAAGGGAATGGTTTTTTGTGGAGGGGGTGTTGATGGCTGGCGAGGTCAGAGGTTTGGGCGTTTCGCTGATAAAATGGGGATTTCGCCGTTATATTTGAGTTTTCGCCGATAAAATGAGAATTTCGCCGTTATATTCTCAATTTCGCCGTTAAAATTAATATTTCGCCGATAAATCATATCCAGATAGGTTCAGGCAGGACTTTTACCAGGTTATAGAGAATAGAAAGTAGTACAAAGTAGATTGGAGTGATCAAATGATTGAAAAAGAAAGAAGTATTCCCCGAATTATCCTCTCATTGCAAGCTTTACTCCGCAGACTACCTCCTCAGCACCCAAAACGAACTGTCATTATTGAAGAGCTTGGTAAAAGAATGGCGGGCTATAAAGGAGAAGAGGCTTTAGATTACACCTTAACCTCGTTAGATTTGAAGAAATACTCTATTCTCAACGATTTAAGACTTCCACATAAGAACAACTTCTTCCAGATTGACACACTCCTCCTCACAACAGCATTCATTCTCATTATTGAAGTGAAGTATCTCGCGGGCACTGCATATTTTGACCCCATATTTAATCAATTAATACAAACGAAAGACGGTGTCGAAGTAGCGTTGCCAGATCCGACGCTTCAGGTTAAGCGACAGAAATTACAGCTTGCGGAATGGTTAAGTAATAATGGATTCCCGACAATCCCGATTTTCGCTTGCGTGGTCATGAGCAATGACCGCACAATCATTAAAACAGCCCCCGAAAACAAATCGATTAACAAATTCGTCATTCATCGCCATTCTTTATTGGAGAAAGTTTCGCTTATAGAGAAATATATTCAGGACGAATCGATATCCCAAAAACAAAAGAAAAAATGCATTCGAACATTGAAAAAGCAGCATCATGAGTTTCATCCAAATGTAATGGAAAGATATTATATTGCAGTAGAAGATATAATAAAAGGGGTTAGGTGTAGTGATTGCGACAGTCACCCATTAAGAAGAAAACATGGTGCCTGGATTTGTTCAGGGTGTAAAAAAACAGATCGTTCCGCTCATATACAGGCTCTCAAAGATTATGAATTGCTTATTGGTCCAACAATAAAAAATGCTGATCTAAGATGGTTTTTGGAAATTGAATCACCTTACGCAGCCAAACGCCTCCTCCAATCCCTCAACCTCCCCACAACAGGATCAAAAAAAGGAACCACATACACCCTCTCATTCAATCAAACAAAAAAACCCGCCAATAACCTGACGGGTTAAGTCAATCCTTCTCAATCCACTCCTGGGACCACTTCTCTATATCTTTCATTAAAGGTTCTAAAGAGTAACCTTTCTCCGTTAACGAATATTCAATGCGCACGGGCGTTTCAGGGTAGACATCACGCTTAAGGATCCCTTCTTTTTCAAGGTCCTTTAGCCGTTCTGAAAGGAGTCTGCCGCTGATGCCGATAGCCTCTTTAATGGTGCAGTTCCGCTGTGGCCCGGAAAGCAGTTGATATATGATAAGGGCTGTCCAACGCTGACTTAAAATGCCGATTGCTTTTTCAAATCGTGGGCATATTTCAGATTGATTCACTTTCAATGCCTCCTTTAATCGAAAAAAATCTAATTAGAAGTATACCATATTTTTTTAAGATAGTAATTAAATTACTTGACGGAAATTAGTTATTAAAATAATATAAGTTACATAAAGTAACCTAATAACAAATAGTATAAACAATCCACTTTAAATTGGAGGAAAATAAAGATGAACTTTCATAAAGGACCCCATACTTTTGTTGGTGAAGTAAACTTAAAGGTACAGGATGTAAGTCGATCTCTATCCTTTTATCAGGAAGTAATCGGGTTTAAAATATTGAATCAAACAGAGAAGAAGGCAACTTTAACCTCGGACGGCATTCAACCTTTGTTAAGCTTGGAGCAGCCTGAACATATCATGCCTAAAGAGCATAGGACGACGGGGCTCTATCATTTCGCCTTGTTGCTGCCTAATCGAAAAGAGCTTGCCAAAATATTGGCTCACATGGTCCGGTTGAATATTAGACTGGGTTCATCTGATCACCTTGTCAGTGAGGCGCTTTATTTACAAGATCCCGATGGAAATGGAATCGAGATATACAGGGACCGTCCATCGACGGATTGGACATGGAATGGAGATCAGGTAGAGATGGCGGTGGATCCCATCGATGCCCAAGGACTTTTAGCCGAGGCAGAGGGAGAATCGTGGCATGGACTTCCTGCCGGCACGGTGATGGGGCACATTCATTTGCACTTGTCAGATTTGAAGTCAACGGAAGAATTCTATCGAAAAGGACTTGGATTCGACGTAGTCAGCCGGTTTGGAAATCAGGCACTTTTCATTTCAACAGGTGGATATCATCATCACATCGGATTGAACACCTGGAATGGTGTGGGCGCACCAAGGCCGACTGAAAACAGTGCGGGTCTAAACTGGTTCACGCTGCACTTCTCAACTCAAGAAAAGCTAAGGGCGACTCTTCAACATCTACGGTCCATAGGGGCTCCCATCGAAGAACAAAACGGAAGATATCTCACTCAAGATCCTTCAGGAAACAATATCCATCTATGTCTGTAAAGGAGTCAACTTAGAAAATAAAAAAGGAACCCGTTTTCCCAACATGGGACAACGGGTTCCTCTTCGTTCTGTATGATATTAATAATAATAAGGGTAAGGATATGGGTAACCATAATAAGGTGGCGGATAACCATATCCGTATCCATAGCCATAGCCAGGACTCAATAATGCCGCACCCAGTAATCCTCCTGCAAGCCCGCCAACAAACGGACTGAAGCCGAATCCAAACCCAAACGGACGTCTTCCGAAGCCCGGCCGTCCGATTGGACGACGTATATCATGATAATCCACAAACATTTCATTATTTACAGGTTGAAAATCATTCATAGCAAAAGCCTCCTCTCTATCTAGGTTATGAATATTCGTTCTTGGGTGAATTGGTATGGGCGATAACCCAGATCAAAAGATATTATGTAAAAGGGCCTATATGAGAAGGTGAACAATAAAAAGGCTGCTTTTTAAAAAAAACAGCCTTTCATGCAGAGCATCTGATTCTGTTGCTCTACATTTGAAAAACTATGTAAAGCAACATCAGTCGGAAGATTCTTTTGTTTGGACGAGGGCTGAAATAATGGAGCCGATCGCCTGAATCCAACTCCCCACCACATTAATATTTCCGCTGTCTCTATCATTTATTTCGAGGATGCCGGAGATGGCTTGAAGGGAGTTACCGATGATCTGAAGAAGATTCCCGTAAATGGAATAAAGTACTTCCATTGAATGTTCTTCATTGAATGAATCGTAGAGAGCGGCAGATCCGCCTAATGCCTGAAGGAGGTTCCCTTTGATATTAAGCTCCTGCTTGATAATGTCATTAAAATCAATGACAATTCCGGCAATGACGGTGACGTTCCCAATGGCTTGAATTTCATTCCCGGCTTTTGTCAGCAAGAATTCCTCTATGGCATCTGCTTCAAGGGCATTCCCGGTAGCCTGCATTTCATTTCCTACGAGATTGAACGACCTCAGGGTATTCTCTGGAATGCTCTTAATCGGGGTACTGCCTATTGCGGCTAGAACAGTCCCGATGGCTGCAACCCAGGCTCCGAACGTGGCTTTTTGCTCATTACTCATAGTCTAATCGCCTACTTTAAAGTTCCTTAGATAGTGTATACAACTAGGCGATTGTTTGTTCATTCCCACCACCGTGAAGACGGCAGGGAATCTCCTTTTACAAGAAATGTTTCCCCGATTTTAGGGGTAGCAACAGTAACATTTAGTTCTTTCCCTCTCTTGGTCACACGGTTTATCGGGTCTGTCCATTCATGAAAGGATAAGGTAAACGCCCCCCAATGAACAGGCATGAGCGATTTTCCTTTCACATCAATATGGGCTTGGACCGTTTCTTCAGGAAGCATATGAATCGGTGCCCATCTTGGGTCGTATTGACCGCATTCCATTAAGGTCAAATCGAATGGACCATATTGCTCCCCAATCTCCTTGAAGTGTGGCCCGTAACCACTATCCCCGCTAAAAAAGATTTTAGAAGAGATCCCGATGATACACCACGAACACCATAAAGAAGCGTTACGATCATTCAGGCTCCGTCCTGAAAAATGCCTTGCAGGGGTACAGGCCAGTGTAAGACCATTCCACTCTACTTTGTCCCACCAATCAAGTTCTCTAATGCACTCAGGATTGATTCCCCAGCGCTCCAAATGACTTCCTACCCCGATCGGCACAAAGAATTGCTTCACTTTATTTTGAAGCTTTCGAATCGTCCCGTAATCAAGATGATCGTAATGGTCATGGGAGAATATCACGGCATCAATGGAAGGAAGTTCATCGATTTGAAATGGCAGCTCCTTGCTATACCTTTTTCCACCGATCCACGGAAATGGAGAGGGGGCTTTTCCAAACATGGGATCAAGTAACAACCTCTTTCCATCGATTTCAATCATCGAAGCAGAGTGTCCAAACCACGTTACATTGGTAACAGGATAGGGGTGATCAAGAGTTGGGAACGCGACTCTTGGCATATCGTCAGCTGGTTTACGATTGGCATTCCTTTTTACCAGGTCCCGAACCATTGAAACGGATGAAGAGAAGCTTGAATCCATGGAAGTGGGCATCGAATTTTGGAATGAACCTTCCGAATATTGAGGAGATGAGTTAACTCTCTCCTGGGCCGGTTTCTTTCCAAAAGCGGGATAGTAACGTACAACCAGGAAACCGGTCAAAAAGATGATGAAGATGAATATCAGAGTAATTAGCATGAATTAGTCTCCTTTAGTTCAATATCTTTTACTATCTCAGATTCATTGGAACCTGTCCAAAATGAAGTCCGACGTACATTTAAGAAATAATTAAGGATTCCGTTAAGATTCCATAAGGTTTGTTTTTTATACTACAGTTAATCTGAAAAAGAAAGGATGATCGTATTGAAAAAATGGTTAATAGGAATTGTTGTAGCAGGAATGTTGGGAGTCGGCTGGTGGCTTGTTTCCCCCTTGTTCTTTGACAAGGTCGTAAATGAAGCACCCGAAACTTCAACAGCTTCTCATATGAAAGAAAACGAAGAGGATACTATGAAAGAAGCCGATTCATCTTCGCAAGACGCTATGACAAGCGATACAATGAAAGAAAGTGAACTCACGGGAATGTTTAAAGGGGCAGACTCCAATCACCATGCAAAAGGGAGCGTGATGGTTTCGGGAGAAAATGTCAGATTGGAAAATATTGATGTGACCAACGGACCGGATCTTTACGTTTACTTAGTAGAAGCAGATCAAGAAACAAAAGAGGGAGTTTCTCTTGGAGAGTTAAAAGGAAACATGGGCAATCAAAACTATGAAATCCCAAGTGGTGTAACGGCGGCTGAAGGAATGAAAATCGTGATTTGGTGTAAGCAATTCAATGTTGATTTTGGAAGTGCCGAATTAGGTACAGGGATGTAAAGGAGCGTTCAAAGTGGTCAAAAAAGTGCTGTTGGTAGACGATGAAGAAAATATTGTGGATGTATGTTCACGTTATCTTGTCCGGGAGGGCTTTGAGGTGAGTACCGCCTTTAACGGGAGAGAGGCGCTCGAAAAGTATCGATCGTTCCATCCGGACATTGTCGTCCTCGACATCATGATGCCCGAAATGGATGGCTGGCAGGCAGCAGAAAAAATAAGGGAGGACCATGATACACCGATCATCATGCTGACAGCACTTGGTCAAGAAAAAGATCGTATATATGGACTCACGATAGGGGCGGACGACTATGTCACGAAACCGTTCAGTCCCCGTGAGCTTTTACTTCGGGTTAAAAACGTATTGAGAAGGACTTATTCTGCGCCAACCGAAGAACAACAGAATGTTCTTAGGTGGAAAGGACTTCAAATTGACCGTAATAAACGTAAGGTGATTTCTAGAGGAAATGAAGTCGAAATGACAGTGAAAGAGTTTGAACTATTATCTTTACTGGCGCAGCATCCTGCGCAGGTATTCTCAAAATCACAGCTGATCGAGACATTATGGGGATATGAATATCTAGGGGATGCCAATACGATCAATGTGCATATTCGGAGACTGAGGGAAAAGATCGAGGATGATCCATCCGAGCCGAAATGGATCAAAACCGTGTGGGGAATCGGATATAAATTCGAGGGGGAGCATCATCATGAAGATTAGAACGCTCCTTATTTTGGCCAACACGATTTCTCTCGTAGTGATTCTGGTTTTTCTCACCATTTCATATGTCCAAATGTTTATCTCAACAGATATCATCATTCTTCTTTCGCTCATTACATTGGGCGCAGGGCTGCTATCATTTGCTGTGAATTTGATGATTACATCCCCTTTGTTAAAGTCTGTAAAGCAGATGAGCAGAGAAGCGGGGAAGATGGCGAACGGCGACTTTGATGTGAAGGTGACTGAAGCGGGACCGCAGGAAATCAAGGAACTCGCTGCTAACTTTAATCATATGTCTTCAAGGATCGAAGGGATGTTTGGTGAATTAAAGGAATCAGAGAAGTTCAAGAGTGAGCTCATTGCGAATGTATCCCATGATCTCAGGACACCCCTGTCTTCGATCCACTCCTTCGTTGCAGCTTTGAATGATGACATCATTGAAGATCCGGAGACAAGGCGACGCTATTATGAAACGATTCTTTCGGAAACGGAAAAATTAAGTCTGTTGATTGAAGAGGTATTGGAGTTTTCACAGCTGGAAAACAGAAAGCTGTCTTGGAAACCGTCCCCTACTCCTATCGATCAGCTATTGATTGATACCATTCAGCAGTTTGAACGCAAAATTGAGGAAAAGAATATAGAAGTGAAAGTTGAATACGATGAGGGCTTGCCCCTCGTTCCATTAATGCCTGTTCAAATTAAAAGAGTCATGACGAACCTTATCCAAAATGCTCTTTCCTTCTCACCTGACCATACAACCCTTGAAATTCATGCTGTGAAAAAAGGGGAACAGGTAGAGTTTTCTGTGAAGGACGAAGGAAGGGGAGTGGCCATTGAAGAGCAAGCTTCTATCTTTGAACGGTTCTACAGGGTAGAGAAATCCCGTAACAAAGCGGGAGGAGGATCAGGTCTTGGGCTTTCCATCAGCAAGGAAATCATCGAGCTTCACGATGGAGAAATAGGTGTGGAAAGTGATGGACGATCGGGCAGCACCTTCTGGTTTCGACTACCTTTAGTAAAATAGCAAGGAGGAGAGACGATGAAAAAAATAGTGATCGGAATTGGATTAGTAATCCTAGTCGGTCTAGGGGCATTCTTCGGACCGAAACTGTATGCCAGCATGACACAGAAATCCCTTGGAAGTGAGCCGGTGAAAACCAACATGATCGATGAAGACCATGAACTCGCCACTTTCGCAGGGGGATGCTTCTGGTGTATGGAGCCGCCCTTTGAAAAACTGGATGGCGTTTACTCAGTCATTTCAGGATACACGGGAGGCGAAGAAGAAAATCCGACATATGATGAAGTGTCCTCTAAACAGACGGGCCACGTGGAAGCTGTTCAAGTTGAATATGATCCCGATGTGATTACGTATGAGCAATTATTAATGATCTTCTGGAGACAGGTCGATCCAACGGATGCCGGCGGGCAATTCGTCGACCGGGGACCTCAATATGTGAGCGGGATTTATTATCATAACGAAGACCAAATGAAAGCGGCACAGCAGTCTAAGAAGGAATTGGCAGACTCAGGTCGATTTAAAGAAGAGATCGTAACAGAAATCAAACCTGCTAAAACTTTTTACAAAGCGGAAGAGTACCATCAGGATTACTATAAGAAAAATAAATTAAGCTATAAATTCTACAGAGCTAATTCAGGAAGGGATGATTTTCTGGATGAGGCTTGGGGAAAAGATCGGCATATCAAACTCGAAACCAGCTCTCTTTATCCTTCCTATACAGATGATGAATTAAAAGAAATGCTTACGGAACTTCAATACAAAGTCACTCAGGAAGAGGGGACTGAAGAAGCCTTCAAGAATAAATATTGGGATAACAAGGAAGAGGGGATCTATGTTGACGTCGTCTCAGGTGAACCTCTTTTCAGTTCGAAGGATAAATTCAAGAGTGGAACAGGATGGCCAAGTTTCACAAAACCCTTAGTTGAAGACAATATTATTGAAGTAGAGGACCGGACATTGTTCATGGTCCGTACGGAGGTCAGAAGTAAACACGCCGACTCCCACTTGGGTCATGTATTCGAAGATGGACCCAAGCCTACAGGATTGAGGTATTGTATGAATTCAGCAGCCCTCAGGTTCGTCCCGAAAGATGAATTGGAAGAGCAGGGATACGGTGAGTTTGTGTCCGAATTTGAAAGTAATGAGGAGGGGGCGTCATGAATTCAGCACCATTGAGGTCGACTTCCTTTATGGAAGATTTGCCAGGGAGGCTCGTAAACTACTCAAAAAAAGAAGTAATCTATCAGCCTTTTTCATTGAGTAAAAATCTTTATATGATTCAATCGGGAAAAGTAAAGCTCTATAAGAACAGTGAGGATGGGCGAAAAACCATTCTCATTGTTCTTGGAGAAGGTGAATTCTTCAGTAATATACCCCGCTTCAGTTTAGACGATGAGGGTGTATATGCTGAAGCGATCGATACGACAGTGCTCCGGGTGCTCACTCAAAAACAGGTGGAGCGCATAGGGGTCACTCATCACCCGACCTTGACTGAATTGTATTCTGCCCTCAATCAGCATATGAAACAGAGGAGTGTATTCCTTGAACGCATTATGTTTGCCCCCGTCAAAGAAAGAATTCTTCATCTCATGACCTTCCTAATGCCTCGTTTTGGAGAAATGAAAGGAAATTATATGAAAATCAATGTGCATCTGACCCATCAGGATATCGCAAGTTTCATTGGTTCAACAAGGGAAACCGTTACAAGCCTGACGAAAGAACTCATAACAGAAGGTACCATCCTTAAAATCGATAAGTATTATCATATTATGAAAGGGACGGATCTTGCCTTCGGTGTATGATAAGAGGTACTGGGATTTTAAGAAGGCTACTGCGGAAGATGGTAACGCAGTAGCCTATTCATCTTATTTTTTTGTGTAGTTAAGGTCCCAGGTGATGCCAAAAGGATCTTTTACCTTGGCATAGATTGCACCCCAGAAGGTATCTTGAAGCTCCATTACGGCGTTTCCTTTTTCCGTTAATCGTTTGTAATAAGTATTGATTTCCTCTTCACTCTCCAGTTCGAGGACAAGTGAAATATGATTGCCCGCAGTCGGGGCTTGGCCAGGAAAGCTGTCAGACATCATAAAGAAAAGCTCTCCTTTTTTAAATTGAGCGTGCATGATGTGATCTGAAATTTCAGGAGGACTCGGAAAATCCGCCTCGCCGAATGTCTGGATCCCCAGCACTTCCCCTTCGAATACTTCTTTGTAGTATTCCAATGCGTCTCTTGCCTGCCCATCAAAACTAAAATAAGGTGTAGCCTGATGTTTCATCATTTTCCACTCCAATACCCATGAATTTTAGTACTCTTTTATTATAGAACAAGAGAGTGATTAAAGACAAGAACAAATGTTCGATATATTTCAAAAAAAAAGGATGAGCCTTGAAAGACCCATCCATGATGATCAGATTAATTCAGTTTGTAATTCAACATCGATATTCCCATTTGTTGCTTTTGAATATGGGCAAACTCCATGGGCTTTCTCCACTAATTGCTTCGCTTCGTCAAGCTCAACACCGCTGACACCTACGACTAAAGCAACGCCTAACTTGAATCCGCCGTCCGTATCTTTACCGATGGACACCTCTGCGGTTACTTTGGATTCGATTTTTTTCCTTTCCTGACGTGCGACTAAATTAAGGGCGCTATCGAAACATGCGGCATACCCTGCTGCGAAAAGCTGCTCTGGATTCGTGGAGCCTTCAGCCCCGTTGCCACCAAGTGATTTTGGCATTGCAAGTCCTACATCCAAGACTCCGTCGCTGCTTGTTACTTTACCGGCACGTCCACCTGTTGCTGTTGCTTTTGCTGTATATAATGCTTCCATTTCGTTCACTCCTCTTGTTTTTTTGATTGTGCACAATTTAATATTACAAAACTAATGTTAAAGGATCAGGTTTTAATTGTCAACAATTAAGTTGTGTAAAATTAAATTTGATAACTGTTATTCTTTTTTGTATGATAATCACAATTAGTATGTTCAAGAAAGGAAACGACATGTATGAAAGATCCACTTTTATTAGAAAATCAAATCTGCTTTAAAATTTATACAGCAGAGAGGGAAATAACGAAGCTCTACCGGAGCCTACTGGAGGAAATCGGAGTCACTTATCCTCAATACTTGGCACTGCTTGTGTTATGGGAAGAAAAAATGATTTCCGTAAAGGAACTGGGGAGGAAGTTATTCCTGGATTCTGGTACCTTGACTCCTATGTTGAAGAGGATGGAAGCGCATGGTCTTGTGGAGCGTAAGCGTTCAATAGAAGATGAACGCAGCGTTGTCATTACTCTTACTGATAAAGGGGAAGCGTTGAAGGAAAAAGCGGAATGTGTCCCATCACGGTTATTGGAGCGTCTTGATATGGACGTCGATGAGGTGATACAGCTGGACAAGACGTTGACGACGATATTGGACAGATTACAGGGATAGGTTAATGAAAATGACAAACTGATTGTACAATGCTCATTCATGCTTGTTCTTTTGGTTGTATCTGATTCCATCATGGCAGCCGGATTCATTTGAATTCCGGCTTTTTTTCTTGCTAAAAGCTCTAATGATGTCAGAAAAACATCCTCATCAAGTCTCTTCCTTCTCCCCACGATAAGCCAGCACCGTAGTCTTCAAGGAAGCAAAATTCCCGATCGCCGCATATCCGTAAAAGAAGCCCATGAAAATACCTGAGATGAGATGCCCTCTATGGCTAATGAAGACAGAAATGAAAAGTCCGAGAATGACAGCGATATTGGGTACTAAAAAAGCAGGTGGTTTAAAGAAGGTTTTAATGAGTTGCGTCAGCAAAATGATTACGGGAATAGCAATGACGGCATCCCAAAAGTTTGTGTGAATGGTTGGGAATTCCATAAGCAGCCTCCAATAAAAGGTTTTATTCATACTATTTCCTTATCACGGTAATTTAACAAAAAAAAGATGACCCCTCATGAGGGATCATCCTTTAAATCGTTCATTCCACCGTTCAGCCTTCTCTAATGCCGCTTGATCGTTAACAATTTCACCTGGTTTGACTCCTGACCCAATCAAATAGTCCACGAATTCCATGTTCACGAATTGGAAAATATAATCAAATTGCTGTACAAGAGGAAGTCCTTTTATTTTGGCCGAGCTACCACCTGTGATGACGACATATGCTTTTTTCCTTGTAAGCTCTTCTTTTAAGTTGAAGCGCTCATCTCGTAAATACTGGCTCCAGCGGTCGAAGAAATTCTTCATCGGGCCGCTCATCCCATACCAGTAAAGGGGAGTGGCAAATAATAGAATGTCATGCTCCTCCATTAATCGGACAAGTTGTTCGTAGTCATCCTCGACGGGGAGAAAACCTCCTTCAGAATGGCGAAGGTCTTCAATCGGCTCGATATGCATATCGGCAAGAGAAACAATGGTGTGATCGGTGCCTTCCACAATTTTTTTTGCAAGATATTCAGAGTTTCCGTTTTTTCGCGTGCTTCCTAATAGGGCTAATACTTTCATTTTTCAACACTCCTCTATGAATTCAATGGTACCGTTTGCGTCGTTTTCTTCTTAGCATTCCATATGAAGACAATCAATACTACACTTACAGGGTAAAGCGCGACCCAGCCGAGAAACGGGAAGAATCCCAGTGTTAGAACGAGGGAGGCCATGGAGGCGATTCGTCCGATCTTATGATTCTTCAATAATTTCACGCCTGCTGCAGCACCACCGATATACGTAGCGAAATAGGTGGCATTCGGAAATGGCAGCAGCGTTTCAAAGGACAGCCATCGTAAGTGAACCGCCGTTAACAAGACGGCAAAGATGATTCCGATGAATAATAGTCCGCCGATTGGTGTTTTATAGTTAGAGTGTACCGTACCGAACCATCGGGGTGCCACCCTTTGCTGGGATAATGTATAAGCGATCCGTGAACCGGCACTTACATAAGCGTTGGCGCTTGCGATGGATATAAATAGTGCCGTAATGCTGACTCCAATCGCCCCTGGTTTTCCGAAAGAAAGCTGCACCATGTGACTGAGTGCAGTCTCAGCCATTCCTCCTGTGTAGCTACCAGTACCAACTACCATCACACCCAGCATGATGTATAGGACAGACACAATACCAGCACTCCAAAACACGCCTTTCAGAGCATCCTTACCGGGATCATTGAATTCCCCAGACATATGGGTGACGCTTTCCCATCCAATGAAGCACCAGAACAGGATTCCGATCGTCGGGACCGCTGCCCATATCCCGTTTGGTGCAAAGGGTGTGAAATGCTCGGTCTTCACATGGGGCAAACTTGAAAAGATTGCAAACAATAAGACAAATAAAATGAGGGAAATGACCAGTGTCTGAATGAATCCCATTGTTTTCACGCCGAAGAAATTGATCATTAAAACGGTGGCCAATATGGCTGCAGCTCCGAGAACCATCCCAGAGTGTCCCCAGCCGAAAAGCTGCCCTAAGTAAGAGCTACCTGTCAAAGCGATGATGGGTACCCCGGTTGGGACGGAGAGGAGGAACATCCACCCGATGACGGTACCGAAGGACTTGCCGAATGCTTCTGATACAAAATGGGACACTCCCCCCGAACTTGGATAAAAAGCAGAAAGCAGTCCCATCGTAAGGGCCAGGGGGACGGCGGCGAGGGAGATGACGATCCACGAGACGATGGATAAAGGACCGCTCATACTTGCGGCCACCCCGGGTAAAAATAATACCCCTGAACCGAGAACGGCTCCTATATATAAAGATATGATTTGTGGCAAACGTAGTGATTTTTGAAGCTGACTCATGATACCCCTCCAACGATTTTCATTCAGATTGGAGTATACCATTGCTGTAAGTATTGGAGTTATCTATAATTATCGATACAAACTATTGTAATTAATGATGGGAGAGACAAATGGATCTGAACTATTTTTATACCTTTAAAGAAGTAGCCAAGTGGGGGAGCTATACCAAGACCGGAGAGGAACTCGGCTATGCCCAGTCCAGTGTAACAACACAAATCAAGAAATTGGAAGAGCATTATCAGGTCAAATTATTCGAACGGATAGGTAGAAAAATGAGACTTACACAGTCAGGGGAGGAGCTCTACTATTATGTAGAGAAAATCCTATCCTTATTAGACGAGGCGGAAGAACGGATTTCGAATGAAAGTAATCTGAGGGGAACCTTGCGCATCGGTACAGTGGAATCACTTGCTGCTTATTTCATCACGCCATATATCAAGGATTTAAAAGAAAAGCATCCGGAATTAAAAATTTTGCTCGAGTCGGGACTTTGCCCGAACTTAAAAGAAGGGATCCTTGAGGGGAAGTTCGATATGGCCATCCTGCTTGACCGGTATACAGAACATCCGGATTTTACGACGATCCCCATCCGACAGGAAAAGTTGGTGATGATCGCTCCGCCAAGCCATCGTCTGCATTCCCTGAAGGAAATGAACTTGAAAGAGCTTGAATCCGAAACCCTCATTCTGACGGAGGAAGGCTGTTCGTACCGGGTCTTACTTGAGCAGTTGTTAAAAGAGGAGAATATACAGGCGAAATCGGTCATTTCTTTCAGTAGCCTGGAGGCCATCAAGCAATGTGTAGCAGATGATTTGGGCATTGCGATCATGCCAGAAATTGCTGTGAGGAAAGACATTGAATCTGGAAAGGTTGTCCAAATCCCTTTTGATCATAAAAAAATTCCGGTTTATACACAAATTGTTTATCAAAAGAAGAAATGGCTGACTCCACCCATTACACAGTTCATATCATCCCTAACGCCATGAGTATCAATATTTTTGATGATTAATATGAAAAACTATCAATATCTCCATGAGGT
The DNA here is from genome assembly GCF_020172085.1 of Rossellomorea aquimaris. Classification (GTDB taxonomy): domain Bacteria; phylum Bacillota; class Bacilli; order Bacillales; family Bacillaceae_B; genus Rossellomorea; species Rossellomorea aquimaris_E. The sequence continues at coordinate 74,803 of NZ_JAIVAT010000009.1, read as the reverse complement.
AAAGGAATGCTAAAATGGATTCACAATCTTACTATGAGGTGTTAAATATGAATACATTTTTACAATACAATCCGACAAAACTCTATTTTGGAAAAGATGAAGTGAAGCAATTGTCTTCCATTCTCGACAAGGATCTAAACGTACTTCTTGTCTATGGAGGTGGAAGCATCAAGCGAAATGGAGTTTACGATGATGTAACGGCCGAGTTAGAAAAAATGGGTGCAAAGGTATTTGAATTAAGTGGAGTGGAACCTAATCCGCGCCTGACCACCGTACGTAAAGGTGTAGATATTTGCAAAAAAGAAGGCATTGATTTCATTCTGGCAGTAGGTGGCGGAAGCGTGATCGATTGTACAAAAGCGATCTCAGCAGGTGCCAAATATGAAGGAGATGCATGGGAACTGATTACGGCTAAAGCTCCAATCAATGAGGCACTTCCTTTTGGAACGGTTCTGACACTTGCGGCAACGGGTTCTGAGATGAACTCTGTGTCCGTCATCACCAATTGGGAGACAAAAGACAAATTAGGCTGGGGTTCCCCTCATGTGTTCCCGAGGTTCTCAATCTTAGATCCTGCTTACACCTTTTCAGTACCACGTGATCAGACGATTTATGGGATTGTTGACAGCATGTCACATGCCCTTGAGCACTATTTCCATCGAACTGAAAACACACCGATGATTGACGGGTTCATTGAATCGCTTCTAAGGACGGCAATCGTAACAGGACCCCGTCTGCTTGAGGACTTGAATTCCTTCAAGCATAGAGAAACCATGATGTATATCAGTACAACCGCCTTCAACGGAACGCTTTCAAACGGAACGGATGGGGGAGATTGGGCCACACACAGAATCGAGCATGCAATCTCGGCTGTTTATGACATTCCCCATGGAGGCGGACTTGCCATTCTTTTCCCTAACTGGCTGGAGCATGTCCTTGAAGAGGATCCATCTAGAGTGAAACAGCTTGCGATCAATGTGTTCGGTATTTCGCCTGAAGGCAAGGAAGATATCGAAGTGGCTAGAGAGGGAGCGAAAGCACTTCGCGACTTCTGGAACTCACTGGGTGCGCCGAATACACTCGCTGATTATGACATTGACGATAGTCAGTTTGATGCCATTGTAGAGAAGACATTCATTAAACCAGGTGTCGGGACGTATAAAGAAATGGATCATGATAGTGTGAGAGATATATTGAATCGCTCGTTGTAAGTGATTCGAAATAAAAGGTATTCGGCTGGATTATTCATCATATCGGCCGGATTCCAACTCAAAACGGCTCTATTTCAAAACCAACCCCACACAAAAAAGGACGAATCGCCAAAACGATTCGTCCTTTTTACATGATCAGCGTCTCCGAAACCCTTCTTCACGCAAATACAAGGCTGCTTCATCATAGCCGCCGAAGCTGTCTTCCAAGTTGTCGCCGGCATATATATTCCATCGGTCATCCTCTTCGATCAATTGAAGAGAGTGCCCTTCAGCATCCTTCCATAACTCTTCTACCGGTGGAACAATATCTTCTTCTGTTGCCAGAAGGTCGATGGAAGCGCGAACGATCTCCCGAAGTTCATCACGAGTGAATTCCCTGATGTTCACAAGTCCTTTCGGATTCGCTTCAAATCCGGGATGACTACCTGTATAAACAAACCCATTTCCGTTTGGATGCAGGTGATACACGACAGTCGTTTTTTCATATAAACTGTCTTCAAAGTGGAAGTTCAGCCTGTTCAAAGAAACATCCTTCCGTGTAAGCTCAGGAAATTCTTCAATGACAGCTAATTTATCTTCAAATGTCAGCACTGTTATTCCTCATTTCATTTTACGATTTTCCCATTATAACATAGTGCCCTGTTTTCTAAAGGGGATTTAAATGTATAATGGGTATCAAAGAGGTGACCCCATTGAATGATTTTACTTCCTTAGGAATTCAACCTAAGTATGTCAATGCATTGAAAGAACAATCCATTATAGAACCAACGCCGATCCAGAGTGAAACCATCCCTGTCTTATTAAATGGTGAAGACGTGATCGGACAGGCACAAACGGGAACGGGAAAAACGATGGCGTTTCTCCTTCCCATGCTGGCCAAAATAGATCAGGAAAAAGATCAGATTCAGTCTCTTATCGTGACCCCTACGCGGGAGCTTGCGATTCAAGTAACCGCCGAGTTGAATCAAATTCTTGCTGCAACGGAAGAGGATATAAACGTATTAGCTGTGTACGGTGGCCAGGATGTTGAGAAACAGATTAAGCGGCTGAAGAATAAAGCGATTCATATCGTAATCGGTACACCAGGCCGACTCCTTGATCATATTCGCCGTGAAACGGTCGACTTTTCAAATGTATCGTTTCTTGTACTAGACGAAGCGGATCAGATGCTTCATATCGGATTCTTCGATGAAGTTGAGTCGATTATCCGCGAGACGCCGTTTACACGTCAGACCGCTCTGTTTTCAGCGACGATGTCCAAGGATATCCGCAAGATCGGTAAGCGATACATGAATCAGCCTCATAATGTACAAATTCGCGAAAAAGAAAAGATCGTACAGGAAATTCAGCAGGAAGTCGTTGAAACGACGGATCGTCAGAAACTGGATGCCCTTAGTCAGACAATTCACGACGTCCAGCCGTTCCTCGGTATCATTTTCTGCCGTACGAAGAGAAGGGTCAGTAAGCTCCTTGGAGATCTGAAAGCAAGAGGTTTTCTTGTCGATGAGCTCCACGGTGACCTGTCCCAGGCAAAACGGGAAAACGTGATGAAGAAATTCAGGGACGCGAAGCTGCAGCTTCTTATTGCAACGGACGTGGCTGCCCGGGGACTTGACGTCGAGGGGGTCACGCATGTGTTTAACTATGATATCCCCCAGGATGTGGAGAGCTACATCCACAGAATTGGACGCACGGGCCGAGCTGGGAAAGACGGGCTTGCCATTACCTTTGTCGCATTAAAGGATAAACAGGATCTGGACACTATTGAAAAGGGCATCGGCCGTTCATTGCCTCGTCGGGAGGTAGAAGTTGCTCCGACTAACGTGACTTCTCATGCCCCAAAGGGGTCCAACGAGAGTGCCAAAGATCGCCGTGAAAAGAAGATTCAAGCGAATAAAGACCGTAAAGCAAGAACCTCCAGGGGTGGCAGAGCACGGACGGATGAGACGAACGGTTCATCACGTTCCAGGAGATCCGGCTCACGTCGGAATGATGAATCAACGAGCTCTTCCCGCGGAAGCCGCAGAGGTTCCTCTGAAAGAAGTAACTCCGGGAATAAGAGAAATAGCGGAGGCAGATCCACTTCCAGTCGAAGAGGACGTTAATGTATAAGCATGATGACGATTTCGTCATCATGCTTGTTTTGTTGCCTTGAGATAAATGGCTTGTACGCTTAAAAATCAGAATATTCCCAAAAATAAACAAGAATCTGCTAGAATAAATCCTATACAGGTTTATCTCCCCGTCTTTATCAATCAGAAGGGATGGATGTACATATGCATGTACCATTAGTATTGACGGATTTTCTCGATCGGGCAGTGGAGTTATACGGGAACAAGGTTGCAATCATCGATGATGAAAAACATTTGACCTATCAGCAGCTGAATGACCGGGTCAATCAGCTTGCAAGGGGATTGAAACAATTAGGAGTAGAGAAAGGAGACAAAGTCGCGTACCTGGCTCCTAATACGACAGAGATGCTGGAAGGATTCTATGGGGTTTATTCGGTAGGTGGAATCATGACACCATTGAACACCAGGTTAAAGCCTTCCGATTATCTATTTATTCTGACCCATAGTGAGAGTAAGGCTTTGTTTGTCGATGAAGAACTCTATCCATTGGTTCAGCCGATTCTATCAGAGGTGCCTCATTTGAAGCATGTCGTGATTCACGGTAAAGCGAGGGACGGACATCCAGGCTATGAAGAATGGCGGGGCTCATTCAGCCGTGATGCTTTTTCTCGTGTTGAATTGGAAGAAACGGATATTGCGTCCCTCCTCTATACGAGCGGGACGACGGGAGATCCGAAGGGAGTTCTTCTCACCCACAGGTCCAATTACGTGCATGCTCTTTCCTCCATGCACCATTTACGGGTATCGGATCAGGATACGCTTCTTCACGTCCTGCCCATGTTCCATGTGAATGGGTGGGGATCACCTTTCTATTATACGGCGAATGGAGCGACCCAGGTGATGCTTCGAAAAGTGGATCCGGCAGTGATTCTGGACAAAGTGGAGAAACATGGCGTTACCGTCATGCACATGGCGCCGACCGTTCTCAATATGCTTCTGGAAACGTATCCTGACAGGGAGCGTTCCATCGGACAGGATGTGAGGGTGGTCATTGCCGGTTCTGCACCTCCGCCGGCATTTGTACGAAAAGTGGAAGAAGATCTGCAGTGGGAATTCATCCAGGTATACGGGATGACAGAAATTTCACCCCTTATCACGACTTCAATCCTAAGGTCATCTGAAAAAGACCTTCCTAAGGAAGAAAGATACCGATTGAAGGCGAAAGCAGGATACAGCATGATCGGAAGCAAGGTGAAGGTGGTAAACGAACTGGGAGAAGAAGTGGCTCATAACGGCAAAGAGATTGGAGAAATCGTGACCAGGACGAATACGGTGATGGAAGGGTACTACAAAAATCCTGAAGCCACAAACCGAACGATCCGTGAAGGGTGGCTTCATACCGGGGATATGGCGACGGTTGACGAAGATGGTTATATTGAAATTGTCGACCGGATGAAAGATGTGATCATCAGCGGAGGAGAAAATATTTCATCGATTGAAGTAGAAGGAGCCCTTTACGAGCATGACAGTGTTCTGGAAGCAGCCGTCGTGGCTATTCCTCATGAACGGTGGGGGGAAGTTCCCCATGCGGTGGTCGTCCTCCGGGAAGGGCACAATGTGACGGTACAAGATCTCATCGAGTTTTCCAGAGAAAAATTGGCCCACTTCAAGGCACCGAAGGATATTACTTTTGTAAAAGAGTTACCTAAAACCGCATCCGGGAAAATTCAAAAGGTCGTGATCAGAAAAGAATTCTGGAAGGATCATGACCGGATGGTGCATTAATGAAAAAAGGCGTGCAGCAGCATGCCTTTTTCTATTGGGGTAGACAAACGCCCTTATTTCACCAAACCTGTATGCTCGTCGTCTCTGTTTAGGCTTCTGGAGCATAACTTATAAAAAGATTGTTTTATCATCATAATAACAGGGAAAAGCAGTGTTTAAGAGTAGACAAATGGAGGGCGTAAAGATGAGTTTAAATTCCCCGTTGGTTCCAAATTCCAAAACGTATTGTGCCAATGAGTATGGAAAATTGAAAAAAGTGGTGGTGGTCTCACCTGAGAATATGCAAATCAATGAAATCATCAATGAGACTCAGAAGCATTTTTTAAAAGACAATATTAATATAGATAAAGCAGTTCAACAACATGAGACATTTGTAGACACGCTAGAGAAAAATGGTTCGGAGGTCATTCATCTTCAGCCATCGCCAGAATTCAATGAACAAGTCTTCACGAGAGACATTGGTTTCACGATTCATGATCAATTTTTCGTCTCATCGATGAACACCGATGTAAGGCGCGGAGAAGTGGATACGCTAAAGAAATGGCTGAACGCAAATGACATACCTTATCACGAACTCCTCCATTCCATTGAAGGAGGAGACGTACTCGTTGATGAAGAGAATATCTGGATCGGAGTGAGCGGACGGACGAATCAACTGGCTATCCAATCTCTGCGAAATCAACTCCCGCAATACACCGTTCATGAAGTGCCGTTAAGGGAAGATATCCTCCATTTGGATTGTGTCTTTACCATTATTTCGAGTGACTGGGCACTCATCTATCCACCGGCATTTTCAAAAGAGGATCTAAAGACCATCAAGGAGCATTATCATACCATCACGGTGACAGATAGTGAACAATTTCAAATGGGACCGAATGTGTTAGCGATCGGTGATGGGAAAATCATCAGTCTCATCCAGAACAAAGCTTTAAACGAGCGGATCGAAGCAACGGGGTTCCAGGTGATCGAACTGGATTTATCGGAAATTATTAAGTCGGGTGGCTCATTCCGCTGCTGTACGCTTCCCCTCATAAGAGAATGACGTTTGAAAAAACAGGTAACTTTACGCCTGTTTTTTTCAATTTTACACATTCTTTACACTCCTGTATTTGAATTGCAAATGCTTCTTCATATTTCCCCTTTATTCTTCTACATGTACCACGAATTATAGGAGGTAGGGAAAATGAAGAAATCAATGAAGAAGATCCTTCCGTTAGCGGTAGTTTCCACATTAGCTCTTGGAAGTGTTATAGGAATGAATCAGGACGACACAGAAGCAAGTGCGAAGGAATCCAAGAACGGCAAAGCCAAGAACGTCATCTTTATGATTGGTGATGGAATGGGTGTACCATATACAACCGCCCTTCGTTACATGAATGATAATCCTGATACGATGGAAATGGAGAAGACGGCATTTGATCCTTACCTTGTCGGACTACAAACGACGTATCCGGAAGATGAAAAAGAAAATGTAACAGACTCTGCAGCTGCCGCAACAGCAATGAGTGCTGGTGTAAAAACATACAATAACGCGATTGCAGTAGATAATGATAAATCAAATGTGAAAACAGTTCTCGAGCAGGCGAAAGAAAATGGCATGTCTACAGGAATTGTAGCTACGTCAGAAATCACGCATGCGACACCGGCATCTTACGGAGCACATGAAGAATCTCGTAAGAGTGAAGATGCGATTGCAAATGATTATTATGATGAAATGATCAACGGCAAGCATAAAATTGACGTTATGCTTGGTGGAGGAACGGATTTCTTTGAGCGTGATGACCGTAATGTGGCAGAACAGTTCAAGAAAGACGGATATAGCTATGTTAAATCGGCTGATGAACTAAAGAAAGATGATAATAAACAAATCCTTGGACTTTTCGCTGAATCAGGAATGGACAAGATGATCGACCGTGATGAGAAGCAACCAAGCTTAGCAGATATGACGACTGCTGCCCTTGACCGCTTAAAAGGCAATAAAGATGGATTCTTCCTGATGGTGGAAGGTAGTCAAGTCGACTGGGCAGGTCATGATAATGATGTTGTCGGTGCTATGAGTGAAATGAGAGACTTTGAACAAGCATTTGAAAAAGTAAGAGACTTTGCTAAAGAGAATGGTGAAACATTAGTCATTGTTACAGCTGACCATTCAACAGGTGGTATCACAATTGGTTCTGACGGTGAATACAACTGGGATCCGGCTCCAATCCAAGCAGCAAAGCATACACCTGACTATATGGCAGAACAAATTGTGAACGGTGCATCGGTTGAAGAAACCTTAGCGAACAATATCGACCTTGAATTGACGAAGGAAGAAATCGCTTCTGTGAAAACAGCTGCTGAAAAAGGCGATCAAACGGAAATCGATAATGCGATCGAAAAGATTTTTGATAAACGTTCAGGTACAGGCTGGACATCGGATGGACACACTGGTGACGACGTTCCTGTATACGCGTTCGGCCCTCAAAAAGAGAAATTTGCCGGCTTAATCGATAATACAGATCAAGCGAACCAAATCTTTGAACTATTAAAGAACAAAGGGAAAATCAAAGACAAAGAGTAAGATGTTTATAAAAAAGACCACGTTGGGGTAACAGCCTACAACGTGGTCTTTTTTCTTATGCCTCTTCTAAATCATTAATACTTACTTCAGAACGCTCTTCCAATGGTCCGCGAAGATGCACAACGGCTGTTTTTCCATCTTCAGATACAGAGTCGATCCAAACGGATACATCTCTATACTTCACTTCAATGTCGGCTGAAGAAGACAGTATCTGCTTTACTCGATTTTGATCCATGTCCATTACCTCCTCAAGTCACTTTCAATGATAGTGTGTCCCATTAAGGAAGAACCATGACCGTATATTTTATATGAAATCCCATATTCTAAATGTGAAAGGGTGATAATATGAAAAAGCAGGAACAGTCAGCAACTGAAGCCAATATTGAATTGAATGAACGATTGTATGGAGGCGGGGATAAGGAAGTTGACCCCGGGCACATTCACGTTGAATCAAACATGATCCCTGTGAATATCCAGGATGAAGACGAATAGTCCTTCTTTCATCATACTGAAACCTGCCTGAACTTCAGGCAGGTTTTTTGATTATTTCGTTTTATTTTTCTGATCTTTATTATGCTTATTCCCCTTACTATTGTCCCCGCTGGTGATTTCACTAGCAAACTCTGTCGTTCCGCGTTTCGGTGAATTTTGGTTTTCGCTGCCTTGATTATTTTTCTTTGTCAAAGGAATCCCTCCATTTTAGTAAGTAAGATCGATATTAGTTTTCGATAAGGACATGGGTACTATTCAATTTTGGGAGAATATATGTCTTTATTCCTGAATTTAACAATGAGGGTGAATTTTTATCAATGCTCAACGATAATGAAGGAAAGAACGTCTTTCTTAAGGGAGGGCAATAAGAATGAAAGAAAGTGTGAAGGGAATACAAGGGGATACAGGAAAACCAGGCAGCTGGTTCAAAGATGAAGAAGCAGCGAATACGGATGGGTTTCCAATCCTGTTTGTCCATGGCATCAATACATCATCAGAAACGTGGCTATCAGATAACGATATGCTCCGGATTATTCGGGGAGCAGGTTATCAATCTCTATTCATTGACTTGCACCGAGACGAAGATATGTGGACGAATGGGGAGATTCTAGCAGATAAGATACGTGAAATGTACGATTCTTTAAAGGAGAAGCTCGTTATTGTTGGTCACAGTAAGGGAGGAATCGATGCCCAAGCCGCATTGATCCATTATGGTGCTTCACCCTATGTGGAACGTGTCATCACACTCTCAACCCCTCACCATGGATCGGAGCTTGCAGATCTTGCTTTTAGTAAATGGGCGGGATGGCTGACGGATGCTCTTAAAAGTAAGACTCCTGCCGTCTTTTCACTGCAAACGGGTTATATGAGGGGATTCAGATCGGAAATGGACGAACATGATCTTGCCAGAAGCATCCCCTTTTATACATTTGGCGGTACAGGCTGGGGAGGGGCCCAAACTGAACTCTTTTGGGGCGGTCTATATTTGAGCCGATTTGGTCAAAGTGATGGTGCCGTCCTGGTAAAGAGCTCCCGGCTTCCTTATGGCAAAGAAGTGGAAGTGAGGGACTGGACACATAAGACGATCAAAGAGGGAAGCGAGATTTTTCCATATATGAAGGGTCTGTTTTTGGATGAAGTGAAAGATGTGAATAGTGCTGAAGCAATCAATCACCTGACGGAAGAGGAAACGTCGTTCCTTCACAGGGGCGGGGCAGTGGACGGGATGGGGGTGGAATCCTTCGCTGTGGAAGAAGGAGTAGAGAGACTCACCATTAACTGGGTCAGTAATCAGCGGGATACGCTGTATGAGCTGGTGGGTCCGGACGGTCAGGTGTACAAGCAGTGGGGGATGGCAGAAGATGCTACAGGATTTTTCCCCGGAGCTTTTCACCACACCCACTTTCTTTCAGATCCCATTCCTGGAAGGTGGGAAGTGAAGGCTCACACGTGCCGGAAAGAACATTATATGCTAAGCATTCTCTTTCATAAGAAACCAGCAGTGGTTTCATTGGGTAAGAATGATCAAATATCAAGAAAGACTTATACAATACATCATATTCCTATGAAGAGTGTGACAAAGCCTTCAACACTCATAACGTCTGAAGATCTGTCTTCATTGCCGCTGGCGGACTTTGGGGAAGGAATCCATAACATCACCCTTGACCTGGAAGGGAAAACGGTGGATGGAAACGAGTACCAACGAACGGTGATTCAAACGGTGTATGTGGACGGGAAGGGAAATATCTATTAAGTCAGAAACAAAGGTCCGTCCCTCTGTATAAACGGGGACGGACCTTTGGATTAAAGTGTGTTCAGGAACTCTGTCACTTGTTCTGGTGATTTGGCGTGGGCGCTGTGCAGGTGGGCGATTTTTTCGCCGTTTTTGTAAACGAGCAGGCTTGGGATGCCCATGACATCATATTTTTCGGCGATTTCCGGGAATTCGTCCTTGTTGATGTCATACCATTTATATTGATTGAATTCTTCCATGATTTCATCAATGAACATGTCCATGCGGCGGCAGTCAGGGCACCAGTCTGCATGGAATTTTACGATGACAGGTTCTGTTGATGAGATCAGGTCGTCAAAGGTTTCTTTATTTTTGATTGATTGCATGTTGATAACCTCCCTTTCCCATTTATTTTATACAAAACATTGCCGGATTGTAAAACGAATCATTTTTCGTCTGACTTTGTACATGATAATATGAGAATACATTTTGATAGAAAAAGGTGACAATATGCAGCCCATAAAAGTTGGTTTAGCCGGGTACGGTTTTTCAGGACAAAGTTTTCATCGTCCTTTACTATCCCATTTAAAGGAATTCCAAATCGAAGCGGTACTGTCTTCCAATGAAGAAAAAGTGTTGAATGACATCGAAGGAACGACTGTCGTGTCATCACTTGAGGAGTTGCTTCAGAAAGATATAGAATTAGTGGTCATTACGACTCCTAATCACATTCACTATAGCATGATTAAACAATCGTTATTATCGGGTAAGCACGTCATTGTTGAGAAACCGTTTGTAACGAACAGCAAGGAAGGGGAAGAGCTTTTGGCTTTGGCCAAGGAGAAAGGCCTGCATCTCTCCGTCTTCCATAATCGTCGCTGGGATGCTGATTTCTTAACGATCCAGCAGTTGCTCAAAGAGGAAGCACTGGGGCAAATCTATACATACGAAGCTCATTTTGACCGTTTTCGACCTGCCATTAAGGACCGTTGGAAAGAGAATAAGATCGAGGGGGCTGGTGTGTTGTATGATTTGGGATCCCATCTCCTGGATCAGGCCCTTACGTTGTTTGGGAAACCACATTGGGTACAGGCGGATGTCTTTCCTCAACGAAATCCTGATAAAGCGGAAGATTACTTCCTTATCACTCTTGGATATGACGTATTGAGAGTACAGCTGTACTCACGCTCGATCGTCCTCGATCCAGGACCGCGTTATCAGGTTCATGGACGAAAGGGAAGCTACGTGAAGCATGGAATGGATCGTCAGGAAGATGATTTGAAGGCCGGGAAAAATCCTCTATCTGAAGAGTGGGGAATGGAAGACGAAGAAAACTGGGGCGTCCTGACAACCATTTCGGGTGACGATGTGACATCTGAAGTCATTCCATCTGAAAAAGGGGATTACACTCAATATTATCTGGGTGTATATGGAGCTCTAAGAGAAGATAAACCTCTTCCCGTAGGCCCTGAAGACGCTTTACAAGTCATAAAATTAATTGAAGCATGTAAAGAAAGTGCAGAAAATGGACGAGTCATCACCATGGCGTAATAGCGGAAGGCTCCCTTCGTGAGAAGGGAGCCTTTTTAAGTTACATTATTCCACCGTACCTGCTTCTAAAATCTGAACCTTTGCATTCACGTTGAATTTCACTTGCGGATAGATACTGTCTTCCCATTCTTTAAAATCGAAACCACGTATACCATGCTTTTGGTTTTGTCCGATGCCTACAGGATCAATCCCTAACTCCTGGAATTGCTTCAGCATCTTCAGGCAGTTTTTTTCAATATCTTTTTTCATTTGTTTTTCTACTTCACTCACTTTGTCGGGAGTCAATTTTTTACCTGTATATTCCCGGATAATTCCCTTTAATTTTATTTGGATAGACACTTCGACAGGGTCGGTATTATGTTTGACGATAATTTTACTCTTGGATTTAAGACTCGTGACAGAAGCCTCAACGGACTTTTCAATATGGCCGCTGTTTCTTTCTTTCCCCATTTTAATGACGTGACTGCCTTCTGCGTACTTATCCACCAGCAGTTTAAAGTAAAACATATCTTTAGCAGGGATCTTCTTTACCATTTTATCTTTATCAAATAAAGCAACCCCTGTAATAGTGACACTTTCTTTGGAGATTTGCTTTAAAACTGGGAGATACGGTGTCTGTCCTTCTTGAAAATAATCAAATACGAACATATGAAGGTTGGTCGCGGGTAATTCTCTCCGGTTAATGTTATGGTTAATCAGATTGTAGAGGTATGTACCGTTCCCCCTTAATCCATAATTCCCTTTGATGAGTTCCCCTGCTTCTCCCTCTGTGACGGTTAAATAGAGACGAGCTCCGACACTGGCGTCTCTTTGAAGGGAATCCCCGATATCGATGATCCCTTTCCTTGCTAACTCTTCCCCAATCAACACGATGTCCAGGCCGCCGCGTACCAAGGGCTGTTGTGATCTTCTTTCCAGTTTTTCCAATACTTCACGGGTAGAGGAGGCCTCTGCAGAAAGGGTCCCATTCTGAATAGACTTATCGGCTAAATAGATTGGGAAAAGGGAAGTGCCCCTTATCTTATCCTCTCCTTCGTAATCGAAAGCTTTCGCTGTTTCAATATATAAGTCATCCAGGATTTCTCTTTCCACACATCCTGTCAGGAGCATAGAAGAGATCAGGATTGAAATAAATAAGAAACGTAATTTCATTGTTTACGCCTCACTTTCATCATGATGATCACAAGTAAAAGGAGTACAGGGATGTAAAGATAGTTTATATAAAAGCCAATTTGCCCTGAAATGTTATTCAGGAAGTTCACTTGTTTTCGATCTGCAAAAAACGTAAGAGTAGATAGGCATAGGATGCTTATGATTAATAGCGTAGTCCTATGTTTTAACGGTGTCATTCGTTTTAATATCCTGCTTGCACACCAGATGGCAATGCACACGTTTGGTAGAATGATCAAGCACCAATTGGCGATTCCGATATATTCAAATCGTTCCACAAATGGCATTTCGACGATTTTCCACATGGATAGGGTAGCCCAGACGGTCTTTTCCAATTGTTTCTGGCTAAAGAATGCAAATGAAATGACAGCTAATAAAGTGTAGAGAAAGGTTGTGAAAAACAAACCCCAATGGGCGTACTTTTGAGATTTTTTTGCGTCTTTTACAAAAGGGTAAATGATCAGAATCGATTCATAACCTAAATAAGTCAGGGACATGTTCTTTGTAGAAATCAATAAATCTTTTACAGTATGATCAAAGACTGGTAACACATTTCTAAAGTCTGAATATCTAAAGGTGAAAGCGAAAGTTAAAATAAGATAACTCGGAAGGATGATTCCGAAAAAAGCCGTTCCGGTAATTGTTCGGACACCGCCGTTCACAATGTAATAGACAAGCATGAGAAAGAATAAGGAGAAGAAAAACGTACTTAATCTTGGGTACATCCACACCTGCAACACCTCGATATACGTCCTCAAAATGGTGATCACGAGCAAACTGAAATATACGACAAAAAAGAAATTGAATACATTCCCGATCCATTTTCCAAAGACAAGAGTATGAGCAGACACAAGATCTCCATCCACCTTATTTAAAATAAGGTACATCATGATCATAATAATGTGAGTGGATATCCCTGCCAGAATGACAGAAATCCATCCATCATACCCTGCATTTACTGAAATGATACGCTGGAATCCGAGAACTCCCACCCCTACTTGGATGGAATGAACGAGAAAGAAGACAAGGAACGGCGATATTTTTCTTCGATCCGGAACCGGCTTCACATTGATCACCTCCTACCATTATTCATCAATATCAAGCTTTTTCTTCCCTTCTGCCTGGCGGAATCTAAATGGCTTCTTTGTCCGTAAATACTCCGGACGCCCTCTTTGTTTGCTGAAAGGAAGTCGAATGAGTGCATCTTTAAGGTCCTTTACCCTGGGCGGGTATAGAGGCTCTAAAAAAGGTCTGCCTAAAGACGATAACTGTAAGAGATGTCCCATAAGAAGGCAGAAACAGAAAACGATCCCCAACAATCCCCAAAGTTGTGCGAATAAGAGGAAGGGAAAACGCAGTAGACGAATGGTATTACTCATGCGATAAACGGGTGTAGTGAAGGAAGCCAGGGCAGCAAGTGCCACCAATATGAGCAGTACATTACTCGTGATCCCCGCTTCAACGGATGCCGTCCCGATTACGATACCCCCAACGATACCGATCGTCTGGCCGACCTTGGTCGGCAGTCGCGCCCCTGCTTCCCGCAGCAGTTCGATCGTCAATTCAAGAAACAACGCCTCAAGGATCGGAGGAAGGGGAATTTCCTGTCTCGATGTAATGAGGGTTGCCATTAGGTCCTTTGGAATAAGTTCATAATGATACGTCAGTGCCGCCACATAGATCGGTGTAATCAAAATGGAAAAGGCCACGGCAAATACACGAACGAGACGCAGGAATGAGGAAATGAAGAAATTCAAGAAATAATCCTCATATGCGTTAAAAAATTCTACAAGAGTGGTTGGCCCTATCAACGCATGGGGAGAACCGTCCACTAAGATGGCAATTTTCCCTTCCACTAATACAGAAGCGACCCGGTCAGGTCGTTCAGAGTCCAATAGCTGAGGGAAGGGGGATTTGCTATTATCGGCAATCAACTGTTCAATAAAGGAACTGTCCATGATTTGATCGAAGTCCACATCCCTTAACCGCTGCCGCACTGTATTGACGTTGGCTTCATCTGCCAATCCATCTATATAAAGCAGTACGACACGGGTGTGGGTAAGCTTTCCTAGGTTGAACTCCTCCACCAGCATTTCCTTGATGGGGAGCCTTTTTCTAAGCAAGTTTAAGTTATCGCTGAGTGATTCGACGAAAGCCTCTTTAGGTCCGACGACGCTGAACTCTACTTCCGGTTGGGAAACTTTCCGCCCCATTTCATTTTTCGTTGCGATGAAAGCGAATTTTCGATTGGAAGCATCCATTGTTAAGAGAGTATAACCGTTATAGAGCTTCTGTTCGATTAGTGTTTCATCTGTAGAAAGTTGAATATCCAATACCGGAACCAACGTTTTTAAATCATCCAGGGAATGAAATTCCTTGGATAGTAATGAGGGGAGGACGTCCTCCTGCAGGATTTTTCCATCTATCAGCGTCGTGACAAAGTGCAGGCTGAACTTGACCCCGGTGTGGGGGTTTTGGTAAAAGGCCTGTTTGTAGTCAGCGGATTTTTTCGCTTCCTTTCTCAGACTCTCATATGATTGTTTTTTCTTACTCTGATCGTTGTTCTTCTTGTTTTTAAAGAATGGAAACATACTAATCCCTCATGTCCGATGTATGGTCTATCCTGTAGTGTTTCCGAAAAAAGGAGAAATATGAAAAAAGGAGGAGGATGAGGAAAATAATTGGAGATGGATGCGAATGTGGAGTCGTGTGCCGAGGCTGTGAAAGAAAAAAAAGCTGGAAGGGTAATCCCTTTCCAGCTTTCCTATGTTTATTCCTGATCTAAGAAATACTTCTCAATATCATCCAGCATTTGATTCGCTGCGATGACACCGCCTGCTGTATTCCAGATGGCATCGTCCACCTCAATGACGCGGTCTTGTTTCGCTACTTCAAGGTTTTGGAATAGAGGGTCGTTGATCCACTCGTCCGCCAGTTTATTCGCTTCACCATCGCCTGTTTCATAGGTGAAGTAGAATAAGACATCTCCATCCATTGCAGGGATGCGCTCTTTCGTTACACCCTTTTCAGCGAAGTCGTCTACATCTTGACCTTCAGGACGGGCAAATCCTAATTGATCCAGAATGACACCTGAGAACGAATCTTTATGGTAAATACGAACATCGCCTGCCAGGAAACGGACCATGGAAACTTGTTGATTCAGTTTATCTCCAAGCTTTCCTTTAATGTCTTCGATACGCTGATCATATTCACCGAGTACTTCTTTCCCTTTTTCTTCTTTATTTAATGCTTTCGCATACAATTCGAAGTTTTCTTTCCAGTCTCCACGAAGAGTTTCAGCCATTACCGTAGGAGCGATCTCCTTCAGCTGATTGTATTGTTCTTCCTGACGCATTTTGTTCCCGATGATCAGGTCGGGCTGAAGCTTCGCGATGGCTTCCATGTTTAGTTCGCTCTCTGTTCCGACTACCTCAACATCTTTCATGTCGTCGGCGATATGATCGTACCAAGGATCACCTGTCCAAGATTGAACGGCACCGACCGGTGTGACGCCCATTGAGAGAAGGGCTTCTGTACCTTCATTTGTAAGGATGACGACTTTCTTAGGTGTACCTTTGATTTCTGTCGTACCCATTGCATGTTCAACTGTATATGATTCTTCTTTTTTATCATTTTCTGCTGGCTCTGTTTCTTCTTTATTCCCGCAAGCCGCAAGAAATAGAAGGGTAGAGATGAGCAGGAAAGATAGTAAACTTCTTATTTTCATATGTAAATCCTCCTGATATGATTTTATCAATGATAATGATTATCATTTACACTCATTATAGTAGTTGAGAAGGTTTTCATTGTCAATACCTAATTGATAATGATTTTCAAAATCATTGACGCTACTATTAATCTTCTTTAAAATGGTAAGAGAAGAACTGAGCGTGATATTCCTTATGTAGTCACTAGGAATAGAAAGGTTAGCACATAATGAAAATTCAAAAACAACTCTTACTATTTATAGGTACATTCCTTTTCCTAATCCTGTGTATCGGCATCAGTATTGTATACGGATACACCGATACGTCATGGAAAACAGCTGTAGAGGCTTTTACCCATCCAACGGGATCGACTGAGCATATCGTTCTCCAGACAATTCGGTTACCAAGGGCCTTGATTGCCGCGACAGTGGGGGCATCCCTTGCGATTTCAGGAGTCCTGATGCAAACACTGACAAAGAATCCCCTCGCTTCTCCAGGGATATTCGGCATCAATGCCGGAGGGGCCTTTATGGTGGTCGTGGCGGTCACACTCTTTGGAGTAACCAATCTTCAGTCCTTTACGTGGCTCGCCTTTCTTGGAGCAGCTATTGCAGCTGTCGGGGTTTTCATCGTTAGTTCCGCGGGAGATAAAGGCCTGACACCAATGAAGTTGACGCTGGCAGGAGCGGCCATAACGGCGATGTTTTCTTCCTTTACACAAGGATTGCTGGTACTGAATGAGGCAGCGCTTGAGCAGGTATTATTCTGGCTGGCAGGGTCTGTTCAGGGTAGAAGTCTGGAAATATTGAATGGAGTCTTTCCTTATATCGTCGCAGGCTGGATTCTTGCTCTGCTGATTGCAGGCAAGATGAACATCTTGGCCATGGGGGAAGATGTGGCAAAAGGGCTCGGCCTGAAAACGACCTTGATTAAATTCCTTGCATTGGCGGTCGTCGTCCTGCTGGCAGGCGGTTCTGTCGCCGTTGCCGGTCCCATCGGGTTTATTGGGATTGTCATTCCCCATCTAGCCAGGAAAATCATCGGGGTGGATCATCGTTGGCTCATCCCCTTCTCGGGACTTCTTGGTGCGGTGTTGCTATTGGCCGCTGACGTTGGAGCCCGTTACGTCATCATGCCCCAGGAGGTGCCCGTTGGTGTCATGACTGCCATCATCGGCGCACCGTTCTTCGTGTATGTGGCAAGGAAGGGGTTTTAGCAGATGAATCGATTTATAGGTAAACGTTGGCTTAAAGACCGGGTATCCATGCTCGTGGATCTATCTGCCCTTAAGAAAGTGATCATCCTCGGCTTGATTACATTGGTTGTTCTTATTATAAGTACAGGGATAGGGGATATGAAAATCGCTCCATGGAAGGTGGTAAGTGTCTTCTTTGGAGGTGGGACAAGCTTGGAACATCTCGTGGTGACGTCATTCCGTCTTCCACGGATCATCATTGCACTCCTTGCAGGAATGGCACTGGCGGTTGCAGGGGGGATTCTTCAGGGAATGATCCGAAACCCTCTTGCTTCACCTGATATCATAGGGATCACCGGGGGGGCAGGAGCTGCAGTCGTCGCCTTTCTGACCCTCTTCAGTAACGACGACAATACATTGATGGTCAGTGTGAAATGGCTGCCTGTCGCTGCCTTTATCGGTGCGACAGTCATTGCCTTTCTCGTATACTTTTTAGCTTGGAGAAGGGGGGTATCTCCCGTCAGGCTCGTGTTGATCGGGATCGGGATATCAGCTTTAACCCAAGCCTTGACTACATTGCTTATGATCCTCGGACCGATTTACCGGGCGAGTCAGGCAAATATCTGGATCACCGGTACCGTGAACGGCTCGGATTGGCAGGATGTATGGATCTTACTTCCGTGGAGCTTGGTCTTTATCCTGTTAAGCTTCTTTATCACCCGTCAGTTGAATATACAGGAACTAGGCGAAGAAATTGCAACAAGTGTCGGAGGGAATGTCCAGCTTCAGCGCTTCTTCCTCCTCCTCATGTCAACGGCTTTCGTTGGTGGAGCGGTTGCCTTTGCAGGGGGGATCGGGTTTGTAGGACTGATGGCTCCCCATATGGCACGACGGATGGTCGGGTCTTCATTCGGGGCATTGCTTCCGACCGCAGCCTTGATCGGCGGGATTCTCGTCATGGTTGCGGACCTGATCGGGAGAACTTTGTTCCTGCCACTGGAAGTCCCGGCCGGTGTCTTTACGGCAGCGATCGGGGCACCGTATTTTATCTATCTGTTATTTAAAACAAGAAATTCTTAAAGGAGTTGGCCATAGATGAGTGACGCATTACAAACGAAGGATTTGACTCTATCTTACGGGGAACGGACGATTATTGACGAACTGAATATTAGCATTCCACAAGGGGAGATTTCGGTCTTTATCGGTGGAAACGGCTGCGGTAAATCGACCCTTCTCCGTTCCATCGCCCGTTTGCTCAAACCGAAACAAGGATCGGTTTTATTGGATGGGGAGGCAATTTCTCGTTTATCAACGAAAGAAGTCGCTCGTAAAATGGCCATTCTCCCTCAATCTCCGACAGCTCCTGAAGGACTGACCGTCCTTCAGCTTGTCAAGCAGGGCCGCTATCCTCACCAAACCTGGTTGAAGCAGTGGTCACAGAAGGATGAAGAGATTGTGCAGAATGCACTGAAAGCGACGAAGATGGAGGAACTGCAGCATCGGAAAGTGGATGAACTTTCCGGCGGTCAGCGTCAGCGTGCGTGGATTGCCCTGACGCTTGCCCAGGATACAGACATTATTCTTTTGGATGAACCTACGACATATCTTGATATGACCCATCAGATCGAGATCCTAGACCTCCTGTTCGAGTTGAATGAGAAGGAACAGCGTACCATCGTCATGGTTCTACATGACCTTAATCTCGCCTGCCGATATGCCCATAATATCGTGGCAATCCGGGATAAGCAGATTTATGCCCAAGGGAAGCCTGAAGAGGTAATCAGCTGTGAACTCGTGAAGAATGTATTCGATATGGACTGCCAGGTATCAAGGGATCCATTATTCGGCACGCCATTATGTATCCCATTCGGGAAAGGGCGTTGCATCCTGAAGGACGCAGTTGAAACAGGATGAACTCCCTGACTGAGGAGCAAAGGGATGTCTTGAGGAAATACCGGGTTCATACGTCTCCTCCTGCCACAGAGGGAGTGGAAGCAAATTGTTTTCTTGACAGTGATGAGATGGGGGAGTATCTGTCTCGGCGTCGCTCCTTGATTAGCACCGAAGATCTTAAAGTGGCAGCGTCCTTATTTATGAAACGCTATGCTTTTGTATCGGCCATGGCATTACTGGCCATGACGTATTGGAATAAGAAATTGAATCTTACACCTGAAAACCTGATCATGGTCGATGGTGATAAAAATGGGCTATGGATGCCTCAATTTCACTTGAAGGATGCGTCGGTGACCGAGTTCAGATCTCTTGAGGAAAAGGATGAGTTCATTCGATCCGTCTTCGGGGACCACCTTGATCAAGTGATACAGTCATTAAAAAAAGCGACGAAGCTTTCAAACTTGATTCTATGGGAGAACATCGCCGTATATGTATTCTGGATATACGAGAATGACGACTTCCTCCTAAATGAAGGAATGAGGAATTGGCGAGACGACCAATTTCAGCGTCTTCTTTTAGATGAAAACAGCGGATGGTTCGGCAGGTACCAAACCAATCCACTGGCTAGTTATTATAGTAGGAAAGTAAATGTAGAGGGTGTAACGGAGAAGGTTCGTGTCCGGAAAACATGTTGCTTCTCCTATAAATTGGAGAACGGGGAACAGTACCGTTGTAAAACATGTCCGCAAACCTGTCTAGTGAAAAAGTCTTGATTTTTTGTATTCACAAGGAGGCTATCCTAATGAAGGAACAATTCGATGCATTGATTGAAAAGTACACAGAGCTCTTAGTTGGTGAGACCGATCCCGAAAAGAAAGAAATGGTGACACAATACGCTCTTTACTCATTCATCGCCAAAAACATGCCCGCCCTCGTGAAGCATTGGAATTCACTCTATCCTGAAGGCAAAGATGAAATGAAACGGATCGTCGGTGAGATCAAAGAGCTGAATGAAGCTCATCGCGCGGAAATGAGCAGGAGGAAGAATGAAGAGTAATGGTTTTGTTTGAAAAGTACCCTTTTGATGAGTAGAGGGTGCTTTTTTTATTGGATTTTGATTCATATGGGGAGGAGGAGGGAGCTTTTCAGTGAGTTTAGAAACGTATTACTAATATATGATGAATTTCAAAGTGGAAAGCATCGGCATCAGGGCTTTTATTTTCAATTTAGCTGTATTTATTTTCAAATCTCAACTTTTATTTTCAAAACGCAAAAAACTTCATGGAAGCTGCAAGCTCATACTCACCACACACTCTAATCCCATCAAAAAAAGGCAGACCAAAGTCTGCCTCCACAATTATTGAACCTGTCCACCATACCCATAAGGGAATTGACTGGAATACTGCTGGTGCTGCTGATAGGATTGCTGGATTTTTTGACTGTCGGCAGCCTCAAGCTTGTACCAGCCCTTACGGAACATTTCATTGTATAATTCACGCTGTGCATTTTGGGTTTCATTAAAGATGGTCAGGAGATCCTGATATAAGGCTTGATGACTCGCTTCATTCAAAGCCGTACAATAGGAAGCTGTCATATATTTTTCATGTGACAGAATATCCGTAATAAAGTCCCGGTCATTCATTTGTGGAGTTTCCGGCACTTGAGATTGTGGATTCTGAATTTTTTGCTGATTTGGTTGATTCACGTAAGAGGACTCCTTTCTACATCATGTTTTGATTGGTGGTGTTTAAATGGGCAAGCAGTTGCTGATAGTGACGCTGATGCATCTGGCCGCACTTATCCAGCTCAGCCTTGATGCTGGCATCCTGACAATGGGCTGCTGCAAAATGACACTTCTTCATGGCGGTCAGATTCCAGGCAAGCATGTCATTTAAATACAGTGAATCCTTCGTCGTAAGCATGTGTGGGGGCTGTTTATACGCTTGCTGCTGGCTCCCTTGTTGAGGTTGTTGTTGCATGTTCTCTTCCTCCTTTTCCATGTTTTCAATACCTCCTTCTTTGTGCCTGATGAATAGGTAATAATACCCTGTATACGGCAGGCTGAGAAAGCGGTATTATCATAGAGCAAAGTTTATTTTTCCTACGATTCACCAGTCTTATTCACGGATTGACAAATTTCGATAATATTCTACTAAGAAAGTATTGAAAGTATATTCAAAACGTTTAAAAGGTGATAAAATGTTGATAAATAAATAGTATGAGCTTTTTCTTTTTTATCAATTAAGAAAACGGTTTCATAGTATGCTATATATGTTTTTCAGGGGGTAAGCAACATGGAGCAAGCAATGCGTAATTTCTTTTTATTCCTTTCAAAAAATAAGCCTATGACGAAACTTGCTAAGAAATATGGCCTGCGTTTTGGTGCCGGTCGGTTCGTTGCAGGGTCTTCCATCCTGCAGGCAGTTGAGGTTATTCGCGAGCTGAATAGTCAGAATCTTGTTGTAACGATCGACTATTTGGGAGAGTTTGTGGACAATGAGCGTGAAGCAAACGAAATGGCCCTTGAATGCGTAGAGGCTATTCGTGCAATCGGAAGAGAGAACCTTAAATCTCAACTATCCCTTAAGATGACATCGATGGGGCTGGATATTTCTGAAGAGGTTGTCATGAAGAACATGAGAATGATCCTTGAAGAAGCAACCAAACAGAACGTATTCGTTACCATTGATATGGAAGACTACTCCCGTTGTGGAAAGACCATTGATATTTTCACGCGTCTGAAGTCAGAGTATGATAATATCGGCACGGTCATTCAAGCCTATTTATATAGAACAGAAAAGGATATCGATGATTTGAATGCGTATTCCCCCAATCTGCGTCTTGTGAAAGGGGCTTATAAAGAGTCACCTGAAGTTGCGTTTCCCGAAAAGAAGGATGTAGACGATAATTTCAAAAAAATCATCAAGACTCATTTGTTGAATGGCAACTATACTGCCATCGCCACTCATGATGATGAGATGATCGAATATACGAAGAGACTCGTGGAAGAATATAAGATTCCACGTGATCAATTCGAGTTCCAAATGCTTTTTGGTATCCGTGTGGAGCGTCAGCATGAGTTGGTCAAAGAAGGCTACAAGATGCGCGTCTATGTTCCTTACGGTACTGACTGGTATGGTTACTTCATGAGAAGACTGGCGGAAAGACCAGCCAACGTCGCTTTTGTTCTAAAAGGGGTCATGAAGAAATAATAGTAAGTAAAAAGTAGACTCTATGGATGTTCATAGGGTCTTATTTATTTTTCGGGAGGCTGGAAAATGAGAATTGTTCCTTTTAGAGTGGAAGGGAAATACTTTAAGAAAATGATCCGGTTGTATTGCGATCTGTTCGAGGTAGATGCCTTAGGGATGGAAGTTCAGTTCAAACGTCATTCGACGTACCCCCTTTTTGAAGGATATCTGGCTATTATCAATGAACAAGTGGCAGGATATATTTATGGGTACTCTTCCCTGAAAGGTCAGTACTATCACGATTTACTCGCCCGTCATTTACGAACTGAACCAGAATGGATGAATCATTGCATGGAACTGGTTGAGCTTGGTGTCGATCCGAAACATAGGAGCAGGGGAATCGCGAAGCATCTGGTTGAACGATTATTGCAAAATCGAACAGAGGAAAAGGTCCTTCTGACGACGCGAAAAGATAATCATACAGCTATCGCCTTTTATCATAAAAGTGGCTTTAAAATCATTCGGGAGGGCTTCTATCCAAACGTACCCCACGAATATATCATCATGGGGAAGCATTTAGTAAAAACGGGACGATAGCAGGGACGCATAATAATTGTTACGTAATTCACAATGTTATATAATAATAGGGAAAAATCTTCATGAAAATAAGAGGAGATATGATGGAAATCACAATCGATAACTTGACCCTGCTGCTTGGCCTTTTACTATTGGTCGGTGTCATCACTGCTAAATTCTCCACACGCTTAGGCGTTCCCTCGCTGATTTTGTTTATCGTTGTGGGAATGGTCCTGAATACATACTTTTTCTTCGACAATGCCCCCATCACTCAATTCATCGGAACTCTTGCACTCATCATCATCCTGTTCGAAGGCGGTCTTCAAACAAAATGGGACAATGTGCGAAGCGTATATAAACCAGCCCTTTCACTGGCAACCATCGGAGTAGTCGTGACAACCGTTTCCATCGGAGTGGCGGCCAAATACATCCTCGGTGTGAGCTGGCTTGAAGGAATGTTGTTCGGGGCCATCGTCGGCTCAACCGACGCTGCCGCGGTGTTCTCGGTATTGGGAAATAAGAACATCAAGCCGAAAATCTCATCCACACTGGAAGCAGAGTCCGGAAGCAATGACCCCATGGCGATTTTTTTGACAGTAGCATTTTTACAGCTGATTCAATTTCCCACGTTGAATCCTGCCAGCTTGATCCTAAGCTTCTTTTGGCAGATGGGAATGGGATTGGTGCTTGGTCTCGTGCTTGGAGTGGCTTCCGTCTGGATCATCAACCGAATCAATCTCGATTCATCAGGATTGTACCCGGTTTTATCCATTTCCTTGGCCATCTTTACGTATGCATTCACGAGCATACTGGAGGCAAGCGGACTGTTGGCTGTGTATATCATGGCCATCGTGGTGGGGAATAAGGAATTGACCTACCGTCACTCAATCGTCCGTTTCAATGAGGGATTTGCGTGGATGATGCAAATCGTCATGTTCATCCTTCTGGGGTTACTGGTCTTTCCCCAGCACCTTCCAGGGATTGCATGGCAGGGAATCGCACTTGCCATCTTATTGATTGTTGTTGCCAGACCACTTGGAGTCTATTTAAGCCTGGCACTGGCAAAGAGTTTCACCATAAAGGAAAAATTCTTCATCTCGTGGGCCGGATTAAAAGGGGCGGTCCCGATCGTATTGGCCACGTACCCCATGGTGGCGGGGATTGAAAACAATGAAGTACTCTTTAACGTCGTGTTCTTCGTCGTTCTCTTATCCGCTCTCATCCAAGGGACGACAATTTCTCCACTGGCAAATTACCTAAAGCTAGCTGGTGAAGAAAAGCCTCAGATCGCCCACAGCATTGAACTCGTATCAATAGGAAAGACAAACAATGAGATGCTTGAAGTGCTGATTAACGAGGACGCCTATATTACGAACAAGGCGATCAAGGAGATTAATCTTCCTGAAAAAACGTTGATCTCCGGAGTGATTCGCAGCAATGAGCTGATCACACCCATGGGGGATACCGTGATCAAGGCAGGAGATACCCTGTATGTACTCGCTGATAAAAGTCAGAGAAAACGCATCAATGAGATGCTTAATGCAAGACGGAAAGTGAGTATCACATAAAAAATGGACCAATGATTTGGTCCATTTTTTTATCCTCGATCTTTCATTTCTTTATGGTGAAATAAGAAACCGAATAATGAAGCAAGTACTTGCTAAAACAACATCCCGATCACCACGGGCACGGCAACAGGGGCAGGAAAGTAATGTACTGCAATGACTGCTCCTGCGCTGATATTTCTCATTCCTCCGGTAAACAAAAGGCTCGCTTTCGTTTCTCTCTCTTGTTGGAGGAGGGAGGAAAGGAGCCAGGAGAGAGCGAATCCGGATAGGGCGATGAAAAGGACGGCGCAAGCAATCAGGAGCAGCTTGCTGTCGATGATTCTTAAATAGGGTGCGACAGCGGAGCTATTGATGGCCACAACCACACCGATGGCGATTTTAGCAAAAGGTGCAAGCTTTACGCCAAGGGTATCCTTGATCTTTCCTTTGGTAATCTGATTACATAGCATCCCAATGAGAGAAGGAATGACCACCATAAACAATAGGCCGATCATAATGTCCCCGATATTCATCTCGACTTTCTGGCCAACAAATAAAGTGAGACTGGCAGGTACAATGAAAGGCGACAGGATCGTATCGATTAGTATGATCGATAATGCCAAACCGATATTTCCTTTATAAATACTTACCCACACAAAGCTTGTGATCCCGGTTGGAATGACCATCGCAAGAATCAGTCCTGTAATGGTCAGGCCGTCCCCGTGGAAGACAAGATGCCCCACTCCAAATGCCCAAAGAGGCATGATGAGGTGGAGGATGAAAAGTGCCGATAACAGCGGCAGAGGATATATAAATGCTTTTTGCAGGGAACGGAAATTGGAACTGAGACTGCCCGAGAACGTCATAAAGGCAAACACCCAAGGCACTAGGTAGGTGAAGGGGGACAAGTGGCCGGCAAACAGCACACCAATCAGTACCGCTGATGGAGTGATAAAGGGCATCAGCTTTTCAAGTTGTGAATTAAGTGATTGCAGCATTGTAAAACGCTCCTACATTTGAAATCAATATCGTTTATCATATCACGTATGTGTGAGTCATTCTTTTAAATAAATTAAAAAAAGCAATCTTCCTTTGAGGTAGATTGCTTTTTTAGATCAGTCAGCAGAAACGGCTGCTTTCCCGATTGATTTTTTTTGAAAGAGTTGTTCGAATATAGGGAATGTGTATTGAACGACGAATCCCAATGTGAGCGTCACAATAATTGTACCGATCCCGATATCCCCTTTAAATAGGAATGCAAGAGAAAGGGCAAACCCTTCACTGATGATCCGGGAATTACGAAGGTTTAACCCGAATCGTGTATGGATCGCCACCATCAGTGTATCCATCGGACTTGCAGGAAACTTCGCCTGCAGATAAATAGCAATTCCAAGCCCCATAGTTAAAATCCCCGAAACAAGTGCAAACATTTGATTGATCAACATTTCTGGGGCATAGTTGTTAAAGACAACCAGTAACCAAAAATCGATTAACATTCCAATGAGAAGTATTGATCCAGCTGCTAATACATCCGGCTTTTTCTTCATAATAAGGGCGTTCAGGCCAATCAAAACAATCCCGTTAATAAAGACGGCAGTCCCCACTGTGATTCCGAACATATTCGATTCACCGACCGCCAGGGCATCCCATGCTGAGGCACCAAGGCCGGACTTTATAATAAGGGCAACCCCCATCGTTAAAATGAAAAGCCCAATTGTAAAGTATAGTAATCTTTGCTTCATCCACATAATCTCCTTATCTGTAAACGTTATCATTCAAATACTAAAAAAACAGACGAGCCACTTTAGTTGTTAGTTGTGTTTTAAAGTAGGAGGTCTGACGTCTTCAAATTGATAATAATAGTTTACTTCAAAACGATCGGGAAGGCAAAGTTAATTTTTGTATGGGGAGGAGGTAGTATTGAGGTTGTTCAGTTCGGAGGATGTGAAGGGGCTAGTGGTGATGATTATTGAGATGATTGTATTTATTTTGGGAGGGACGTTTGAGAAATTTGTCGAACGGTCGATATATTGAAAATAAGGTCGATAAAATGAAAGAACGGTTGATAAATCCAAATGAGAGTCGATAAATTCCAATAAAGGTCGATAAAACAAAATAACGGTTCATAAACTCCGCCAGCCCCATGCCCCTATAACAAATAACAAACAGCACCCGATCATACCCCATCAGGTGCCGTTTCCCAACTATCCTATGGTTGCTTCTTAAATTGATTGTTTTGACTGTTTCGTTTGCCGCCGCCGTCCATCTCAACCGTAGGACCGGCGTCCCCCTTCACACTCGCTGCACTAACCCCAGCCTTAGAAGGATTCTTCTTCTGCTTCGCCATCACAAACACCTCCATCCCTAACATTCCCGGATCTCCAATGAAATATGAGGGACGGACCTCCAAATCTTATCGTAATTGATGGGTAAATCGTTTGAAAACCCCTCTATAATAGGCTTTTTAGTAATGGAAATGGTCTTCTACCTAAGGTCCGTCCCTCTAATATCCTCATATATTATAGGAGACAATGGTTTTTTCTTGTCTTCGTCACGGGGGTGTGGATGTTTGAATAGGCTGGATTAGACGAATGCCCACAATGGTGTGGTGGACTATAGTGAATTTTTTGTAAATTTAACGTTTAAATATTGCGATATTTTAGAATATCCGATATATTAGATGTAACAGGAACTCATTCGAGTCTTTTTTTTAAGTGAAAAATGAATGAGTATTCATTCAAAGTGTGTATAAGGGGGAAATACCATTGGTTCGTAGAATTCAGAAAGCCGCAGTGTTAGGATCAGGAGTCATGGGTTCAGGAATAGCCGCTCATCTTGCAAATATCGGCATCCCGACAATGTTATTAGATATCGTACCTAGAGAATTGACCGACGAACATAAAGCAAAAGGACTGACAGAAGAGAGCAGGGCGTTTCGTAATCAATTTAGTGAAAACGCTTTAAAAAAGCTCTTTAAACAAAAACCGGCGCCACTTACATCGAAACAGAATGCTTCTCTTATTACGGCAGGGAACTTCGAAGATGATCTTCAGCATATCGGTGATTGTGACTGGGTGATCGAGGTAGTCGTAGAGAACCTGGACATTAAGAAGAAAGTGTTCGAGCAAGTGGAGCGTTACCGTAAACCGGGAAGCATCATCAGTTCGAATACATCAGGGATTTCAATCGAGGCCATGTCAGAAGGAAGAAGCGATGACTTCCAGAAGAATTTCTTAGGAACACATTTCTTCAACCCGCCAAGATACTTGAAACTTCTTGAAGTGATTCCGACAAAGAAGACGGATCCGGAAGTCGTAAGCTTTATGAAAACATTCGGTGAAGATGTCCTCGGTAAAGGTGTTGTCATGGCGAAGGATACGCCAAACTTCATCGCCAACCGAATCGGAACATATGGATTATTGGTCACGGTGCAGGAAATGTTGAAAGGCGGATACTCTGTCGGAGAAGTCGATTCCATTACAGGACCGGTGATCGGAAGACCGAAAAGTGCCACGTTCCGTACACTTGATGTTGTAGGACTGGATACTTTCGCTCATGTTGCCAAAAATGTGTACGACCAAGTCGATGGCGAAGAGCAGAAGGTATTCGAAGTACCGGCCTTCATGCAGAAAATGCTTGAAAATGGCTGGCTTGGAAGTAAGAGCGGACAGGGATTCTTCTTGAAAAAAGGAAAAGAAATCCTGGAACTCAATCCTGAAACGATGGATTATCAGCCACGTCAAAAGCTGAAAACCGCTTCACTTGAAATGGCGAAAAACGAAAAAGGCTTAAAAAATAAATTGAAATCACTTGTCTACGCAAAAGACCAGGCGGGTAGCCTCCTTTGGAATATCGTGTCTCCGGTCTTACTCTATTCAGCACAGCTCCATGGTGAGATCGCTGATGACATCGTAGGCATCGATCAGGCCATGAAGTGGGGCTTCGGTTGGGAAATGGGACCATTCGAAACGTGGGATGCGATAGGTGTTGAAAAATCGGTTACCCGCATGAAGGAAGAAGGTCTCACAGTACCGCAGTGGGTGGAAACGATGCTTTCAGAAGGTCACGCCACTTTCTATAAAGAAGAAAATGGTGAGCGTTACTTCTATCACAATGGAGACTATCAGCTTGTAGAACGGAATCCGAAGGCACTTGACTTAAAGGCACTGAAGAACGCCGGAAAGCTGATTAAAAAGAACTCCGGAGCAAGCCTGATTGACATCGGGGACGGAATCGCCCTTCTTGAATTCCATTCTCCAAATAACGCAATTGGAATGGATATCACGCAAATGATCAATTTTGCCGTTGATGAAGTAGAGAAGAACTATAAAGGACTCGTCATCGGAAATCAGGGCAAGAACTTCTGTGTTGGAGCGAATCTTGCAATGATCCTCATGGAAGCACAAGATGATAACGTCTTTGAAATCGATATGGTCGTACGTCACTTCCAGCAGGCGATGATGAAGATCAAATATTCATCTAAACCGGTTGTTGCGGCACCATTCGGGATGACATTAGGCGGAGGAAGCGAAGTCTGCTTACCGGCTGCCCACATCCAGGCGTCCATGGAAACGTACATGGGCTTAGTCGAAGTCGGAGTTGGATTGATCCCTGGTGGAGGCGGAAACAAAGAGCTTTATATGAAACACTTAGCCAATCTGCCGAATGGAGTGGAATTCGATCTTCAGAAGGTAGCCAATAAAGTATTTGAAACGATTGCCATGGCAAAGGTATCAACGTCTGGTGATGAAGCAAGGGACAATAACTTCCTAAATAAAGCAGATGGAGTTAGCGTAAACAATGATCATCTGTTATTTGATGCAAAGCAAGCTGCTTTAAGCCTGTACGAAGCCGGCTACTCAGCACCGATCCGTAAAAAAGTTCCAGTTGTAGGTGAAACAGGGTATGCGACTCTGCTATTGGGAGCTCAGTCCATGTTCCAATCAGGCTTCATTTCAGAACATGATCTGATGATCGCGAAGAAGCTAGCATTCGTAATCGCAGGTGGTAAAGTACCATACGGCACGGAAGTAGACGAACAATACCTCTTGGATCTTGAAAGAGAAGCGTTCCTTAGCCTTGTGGCTCAGCCGAAATCTCAGCAGCGTATGCAGCACATGCTTGTAAAAGGAAAACCATTACGCAACTAATTAGCGTTTATATCATATGAGAAAGCGGGGGAATATCATGCGCGAAGCAGTCATTGTTGCTGGTGCAAGAACACCAGTCGGAAAATCTCGAAAAGGTTCACTGGCTCAGGTAAGACCAGATGATCTTGGAGCACTTGTAGTAAAAGAAACCCTCAAGCGGGCAGGGAATTATGAAGGCAACATCGATGATTTGATCATCGGGTGTGCGATGCCGGAAGCAGAACAGGGGTTGAATATGGCTCGGAATATAGGTGGCCTTGCAGGTCTGCCTGATTCTGTTCCGGCGATCACCATCAATCGGTACTGTTCATCTGGATTACAATCCATTGCTTATGCCGCAGAGAAAATCATGCTCGGTCACTCAGATACGGCCATCGCAGGTGGAGCAGAATCCATGAGCCTTGTTCCTATGATGGGACACGTGGTCCGTCCGAACGCGAAGCTTGCTGAAAATGCTCCTCAATATT
Organism: Rossellomorea aquimaris; assembly: GCF_020172085.1. GTDB lineage: Bacteria > Bacillota > Bacilli > Bacillales > Bacillaceae_B > Rossellomorea > Rossellomorea aquimaris_E. The sequence continues at coordinate 44,501 of NZ_JAIVAT010000009.1, read as the reverse complement.
ACATGAGCATGGGGCACACAGCTGAGCAGGTGGCAACGAAGTTCGGTGTTTCCCGTGAAGACCAGGATGCCTTTGCAGTGAGAAGTCATCAAAAAGCAGCCAAGGCCATCGCTGAAGGGAAATTCGATGATGAAATCGTACCGGTCGATGTTCTCCGTCGTTCAGTGAACGGCGAAAATAAGCTGGTAGAAAAAGCTTTCCAATTTTCAAAAGATGAAGGTGTCCGGGCAGAAACCAGCTCAGAGGTTCTGGCGAAATTACGTCCTGCGTTTAACGTAAAAGGTTCTGTAACAGCGGGTAACTCATCCCAAACAAGTGACGGTGCGGCAGCGGTCATGGTGATGGATCGCGAAAAGGCAGGTTCATTAGGACTTCAGCCAATGGCTAAATTTAGAAGTTTCGCAGTTGCAGGAGTACCACCGGAAATCATGGGGATCGGCCCGGTTGAAGCAATTCCACGGGCACTGAAGATGGCTGGACTTGAACTATCGGATATCGGGTTGTTTGAACTGAACGAGGCCTTTGCTTCTCAATCCATCCAGGTCATCCGTCAGCTCGGATTAGATGAAGAAAAAGTAAACGTAAACGGTGGCGCCATCGCTCTCGGTCATCCTCTAGGCTGTACCGGCGCGAAGCTAACCCTTTCACTTGTACATGAAATGAAACGCAGAAACCAGCAATTCGGTATCGTCACCATGTGCATCGGAGGCGGAATGGGAGCAGCCGGCGTATTTGAATTAATAGGTTAATAGAGGAGGGACGGACCTCTCACTACGAGGCCTTCCCAACTCCTTCAAAATAAACAATTTTAGGGGGATTCGAAATGGCGAATCAAACAGAAAAGCTAATCAAAGGCGGAAGTTTTTTAATTGAAGATGTAAGCTTTGAGCAAGTGTTCACTCCGGAAGATTATTCCGATGAGCAGAAGATGATCGCGAAAACGACGGAAGATTATGTTCTGAATGAAGTTGTGCCTGTTATTGACAACTTGGAAAATCATGAGTTCGATCATTCTGTACGCCTTTTAAAAGAAGCTGGAGATCTTGGCCTTCTTGGAGCGGATGTACCTGAAGAGTATGGCGGATTGGGACTTGATAAAGTAAGCTCGGCTTTGATTGCTGAAAAAATGTCACGTGCGGGCGGATTCTCGATCTCTCACGGTGCACATGTTGGTATCGGCTCTCTTCCAATCGTTTTATTCGGTAACGAAGAACAGAAGCAGAAGTATCTTCCTGCATTGGCGACCGGTGAAAAATTAGCGGCTTACGCATTGACAGAGCCAGGCTCAGGGTCTGATGCCCTTGGTGCAAAGACGACAGCTAAACTGAACGCAGAAGGTACCCACTACATTTTAAATGGGGAAAAACAGTGGATCACAAACTCTGCATTTGCCGATGTATTCGTGGTTTATGCGAAGATTGATGGAGAGCATTTCTCAGCCTTCATCGTTGAAAAAGAGTATCCTGGTGTGTCAACAGGCCCTGAAGAAAAGAAAATGGGAATCAAGAGTTCATCGACTCGTACACTAATCCTTGAGGATGCGGAAATCCCGGTTGAAAACCTTCTTGGTGACGCCGGTAAAGGTCATATCATTGCCTTCAACATCTTAAACATCGGACGCTACAAATTAGGGGTGGGGGCTGTTGGAGCAAGTAAGCGTGCTTTAGAAGTGACGGCTCAATACACCAATCAACGTCAGCAGTTCAAAACACCAATTTCAAGCTTCAACTTAACGAAAGAAAAGCTTGCAACGATGGCGTCTAAATTATATGCAGCGGAAAGCTCCGTTTACCGTACAGTTGGATTGTTTGAGGATCGTATGAGTAAGCTTACGGATGAAGAAGTGAAAAACGGCACTGAAGTGGCAAAATCCATTGCGGAATACGCAATCGAGTGTTCATTAAATAAATTCTTTGCTACGGAAGTACTGGATTATGTAGTGGACGAAGGCGTTCAACTTCACGGTGGATACGGCTTCATGCAAGAATATGAAATTGAAAGAATGTACCGTGACTCACGCATCAACCGTATCTTTGAAGGAACGAATGAAATCAACCGCCTTCTGGTACCGGGCACATACCTTCGTAAAGCGATGAAGGGTGAGCTTCCATTACTTCAAAAAGCACAGGCACTTCAAGAAGAATTGATGATGTTAATGCCTGAAGAAGTAGGCGATGAGCCACTTGCACAAGAAAAATACCTTGTGAAAAACGCGAAAAAAATCGGCTTGATGCTGGCTGGATTGGCAGCTCAGAAGTTTGGTAAAGCCCTTGATAAAGAGCAGGAAATCCTGGTGAACATTGCAGATATCGTTTCTAACGCATACGCAATGGAATCCGTAGTCCTGAGAACCGAAAAAGCCATTGAAAAAGGTGGAGTGGAGAAAGCGAAGCAAAAGCTTCTTTACACTCAAATCTTCTGTCAAGAAGCATTCAATGAAATCGAACAACATGCCAAAGAAACACTTGTCGCAACGGAAACAGGTGACACATTACGCATGATGCTTTCAGCACTTCGTAAATTCACCCGCCACACACCGATCAACGTGATCGCAGTGAAGCGTGAAGCATCAGTCAAACTGATCGACGCAGAAAAATATGCACTGTAAGTAAGTCAGGGACGGACCTTCGAAACGGAGGTCCGTCCTTTTTTTATTTGACAACGGCGCTGCATTAAATTATTATATGTTTAAACATTTAAACATATTAAGATAAGGTGGTTAGCATAGATGAATAAAACCGTTTTAATAACAGGTGCTTCCAGCGGCATCGGTCTGAACTTCAGTCATAAGTTTGCACAATCAGGTCATGATGTGATTTTGGTAGCACGAAGTGAAGGGAAACTCCGGACATTATCAGAAGAAATCGAGACGAAATATGCTGTGAAGACGTATGTGTTTACGGCGGACCTTTCAAAGCCTGAAGCTTCAAAAGAATTGTATGAGTCCATTAAGGAGAAGGGGATTCAAGTGGATATCCTCATCAATAATGCCGGATTCGGTTTGTTTGGAGAATTCGAAGAAACGGAGCTATCGAAAGAACTGGATATGATTCAAGTGAATATAACAGCTTTAACAGAGCTATGTAAGTATTTTGGAAAAGAAATGGTGAACCGGAAAGAGGGAAGAATCCTAAATATTGCATCGACGGCCGCTTTTCAGCCGGGACCGCTGATGGCAGTTTATTATGCAACGAAAGCCTATGTCCTGTCCTTATCAGAAGCACTCGCCAACGAGTGGGCACCACACGGGGTGAGGGTGGCGGCTTTATGTCCTGGTGCCACTGAGACGGGATTCAGTGATGCAGCAGAACTTCAGTCCTCCAAGCTCTTTCAATCAGGCGTAATGAACGTGGAAGATGTGGTGGAGGAAGGGTATAAGCAAATGATGACCAATAATAAAACCGTGATCGTCCCAGGGGTGAAAAATCGAATGCTCACCAAGTCCATCCGATTCTTACCGCGTAAAATGGTCACTAATATTGTTCGAAAGGTACAAGAACGGGTATAATTGATAGTGAATGAGTTTGAAGGGAGAAGACTATGGGTCAAAAAGCAATTGATACATTTCGTGCTTGTATACCATTATTTCAAGCACTGAGTGATCCTTATCGTCAGGACATAATATTACTTCTTGCCGAACAAGAACCTCTTACGGTCAATCAGATAACTGAAAATCTGACCTTATCCCGTCCTGCAGTGTCTCATCATTTGAAAATCTTGCGGGACCAGCAATTAGTATCATTAGAACAGAAAGGAACGCAGCGATTCTATTCTCTTGAATTGGACAATGCAACCGTGCTCCTCAAAGAATTGGTCGAAACCGTAGAAACACAATGCGGGTAAAGTTTCCGAAAAGAAGGATACGAACGGATATTGTCGAATGTAAGAAATAGATTCGCGTAACTTGGACGGGGATATTCCCCGTCTCAGATTAAATGGAAAGGTGGTGGAATGATGTCGTTGACTTTTTATTCTTATCCGAAATGCGGTACATGCCGCAAAGCGAAAAAATGGCTCGAAGATCAAGGAATCGCCATGAATGAAATACATATTGTAGAGAACCCGCCGTCTAAGGAAGAACTTAAGAGCCTCTTCCAAAAGAGCGGATTCCCTCTCAAAAAATTCTTTAACACAAGTGGAAAAAAGTATCGTGAATTGGGCTTGAAAGATAAAGTGAATTCAGCCTCTGATGATGAACTGCTAGAAATTCTTTCCTCAGACGGTATGCTGATCAAGCGTCCGATCACAACGGATGGAAACAAGGTGACAGTAGGCTTTAAAGAAGAAACTTTCGAAGATACCTGGAAGTAAATCGGGGTCCGGTACCTACCAAATAATAGATAATGAAAAAGTTTCATGATTCATACTTGGTTTTCTTGCTTTTTCAATGAAAAGTGTGTCAATATTAGGTTGTATAACTAGCATTTGGAGGGATAGAGAATGAGTACACCGAAAGAACTTCGTTATTCAGAAGAACACGAGTGGGTCAAGGTTGAAGGGGAAAATGTACGCGTGGGAATCACATCATTTGCACAATCCGAACTGGGCGATATCGTATTCGTCGAGTTACCTGAGGTTGGCGATGAAATCAAAGCAAACGAGCCATTCGGCAGTGTTGAATCGGTTAAGACCGTTTCTGAGCTATATGCCCCTGTATCAGGTAAGGTGGTAGAAGTGAATGAAGAGCTGTCGGACAGCCCTGAGTTCGTAAACGAATCACCTTATGAAAAGGCATGGATGGTCGTTGTTGAACCTTCAGATGCTGGAGAAGTAGACAAGCTAATGACGGCTGAACAGTATGATGAAATGATCAATGAAGGATAATATCTGCCAGGGCACCTTGAGGATTTCTCAAGGTGTTTTGTTTTTCTTTTTGGGCACCATAGGAGTACGCGTATAAAGAAAGGATGAATACTCATGGTGCTTGAACCAAGGAAATTAGATGTAACAAACAGAGTCACCGGCAGGCTGAATAATGGTGAGGTTGAATTATTCCTGGATAATCAGCGAATCGGCAAAATGGCCTTGCCTCTTGATGGGATCACTATGGAACCGAACTTTGAAGCAAGGGAAAATAAAATTTATCAAAGCTACACATCCACAGAAGGGCATGAAGCAAGGTACACGGATTGTGATGAAGGTGGATGGTGTTAAATGTATTTAGTGCCAGATCCGTTTAAGGATCTGGCACTGTTTCCATAATCGGTTACTGCAGGCAAACCTCTTGCACTATTTTTTATAAACATGAGAAAATATAAGTAGAAAGTGGACATCATATCTTGTTATCTGAATATACTATCCTAATCTTATTTCTGAAAGATAAGGTGATGATCATGATGGAACTTGACGAAAAAGTAATCATCGTTGAAGGGACAACCGATAAACGAAAAGTAAAAGACATTATTAAAGAACCGATTGAAATTATCTGCACAAATGGAACGATCAGCATCACAAAGATGGACGAACTGATCGACGAGTTGTTTGAAAGGGATGTATATATCCTGGTTGATGCTGATGATGCTGGGGAAAAATTACGTAAACAATTCAAGCGTGAATTTCCAGAAGCCGAACACCTATACATTGACCGGATGTATAAAGAAGTGGCTGCAGCGCCTGAATATCATCTTGCCTCTGTTTTGATCGGAGCAAACATTGATGTGCATAAAGAATATCTAGGAAAAAGGATGATCTAGTTTTGATGGAGGTAAGCAGTACCGAAGCATTAAACCAAGCAATCGATGAACACACGTTAGAAGCCGTTTACCTTTATACACCAATGTGTGGTACATGCCAGGTGGCTGGAAGAATGATGGATGTGGTGGAGAAACTTCCTCAATCCTATCATTTTGTGAAAGCCAATTTAAACTATTTACCCGAATTTGCAGAGAAGCAATCCATTGAGAGTGTACCCTGCCTGCTCCTCTTAAAGGATGGTGTGGAACAGGAAAGGATCTATGCCTTTCAATCCGTTCCGTTTTTATATGAAACCCTCGTTAAGAACGCTTAGAGGGGATTAGAGACCTTTTATTTGAAGAGGTCTTTTTGTTTTTTTAGGGCATTTTATTTAATAAAATACAAGTATAATGCGATTTTCTTTCTACAATCGCAGACATATTTCTCGGGAAATGGTTCGAATCCCCTCATTTTTTGACCTTCCATCATCCAAATTCTTACTGTTCGACAAATTAGATGAATCCTCCCAAAACATGTCGAGAATGCTTAAAAGGGAATCTCTTACTGAAGTGGAATTGTAAGTATATAGAAGTTTTACTGGGAGGGTATTCATGCGAATATATTTAGAGAAATTAGTAGATCAGTGTCACTCCAGGTATCACTTACGTCTCTTGTTCCCGGACAGCCCATTTATTCTTCAGTTTCAATGTGGAGAGCGCACCTACGGAATTTCCATTTCAAACAGTGATTGTGATGTATTAGATCATGGATTGACAGATTCACATTTTATCATCAAAGGTGAAGAGGCGGATATGGTCTCTCTCCTTTCAGGCGAAGAACGATTATCCCAAATGATTGAAAAAGGCGTTTTGGAAGTCAGAGGTGGATACCGGCCATTATTATTTACAGAGTCCGTCCTATGGCTTACAAGGTCAAGAGGGAAAGAACCGGTTCGAGTATAATAAAAAAAAGAATTGACACCTTTCTATATCCGATGATAGAATCTCTCTTGTAGCAAATTTTCAGAGTCTTTAACCATTTGATAAATTAAATAATTCGATACTTTACTCTTATTAAGAGAGGTGGAGGGACGTGCCCTATGAAGCCCGGCAACCGTCAATGAAAATTGAAATGGTGCCAATTCACTCAAAGCATATGCTTTGAAAGATGAGAGAAAGGATAGTCCTATATATGATTATGCCTTTCTGCTTATCGCAGGAAGGCATTTTTTATTTTCTATAAATGAAATAGATAGGAATGGCCTTCAGGATAGTGCAAATATTATTCTGATTAAAAAGATGGTTCTACTCAGAAAGAAGGTGGATACAACATGATTACCATTTCAGATGTAAAGAAAGTATATCAATCCAAAAATGGACCGATCGCCGCTGTCGATGGCGTCAATATCGAAATTGCTCAAGGCGAAATTTTTGGGGTGATTGGCTATAGTGGGGCAGGTAAAAGTACATTGATTCGGATGCTGAATGGACTTGAGGTTCCGACAGAGGGGATCGTCGATGTAAACGGACAGATTGTTTCAAAGGTGAAGGGAAAAAAACTGCGCGAGTCAAGGCAGTCAATTGGAATGATCTTTCAACACTTTAATCTGCTCTGGTCACGTACCGTTTTACAAAATATTATGTTCCCTTTGGAAATTGCGGGAGTCTCCAAGAAGGAAAGAATCCAAAGAGCCAATGAATTATTGGAATTGGTCGGATTGGAAGGAAGAGGGGACGCCTATCCAGCCCAATTGAGCGGGGGACAGAAACAAAGGGTTGGGATAGCAAGGTCTCTTGCAAATAATCCAAATGTTCTTTTGTGTGATGAAGCAACTTCTGCTTTAGATCCTCAAACAACGGATTCCATCCTTGATTTACTGGTGGACATCAACAAGCGTTTGGGGCTCACGATCGTCTTGATCACACATGAAATGCATGTGATTCAAAAGATTTGTCATCGTGTTGCGGTCATGGAACAAGGAAGGGTTGTAGAGCTTGGTGACGTTCTGGAAGTGTTCCGGAATCCACAAGAGCAGGTGACAAAGCGATTTGTGAAAGAAGTGTCCCAGGTCGAGGAAACCGGAGAAACGTTGGAACACCTTTTAGCCCAGTATCCAAATGGGAAAGTGCTTAAATTTACATTCGTGGGTGAAGCGACTGAGCAGCCGCTCATCACCAGCTTGATCAGAAAATTCGATCTTGAAGTCAATATCCTCCAAGGACAAATTTCCCAAACACAAAAAGGGGCTTATGGAACACTATTCGTCCATTTGGATGGAGAAGAACGGACCATCCAGGAAGCGGTTCTATTTGCTGAAGAGCAGCTGGTTAAGGTGGAGGTGTTACCAGGATGATGGAAAATCTATTTCCGAATGTGGATTGGGAGAAGATGTGGGAAGCCACTCTTGAAACTCTTTATATGACAGGGATGTCGGTGTTGATTACATTTGTACTGGGAATGATTCTTGGGATATTGCTGTTTCTTACATCCAAGGAGAATTTGTGGGAGAACAAACTCACTTATACCATTACCAGCGCAGTGGTGAACGTATTCCGTTCCATCCCGTTCATAATCCTGATTGTATTGTTAATTCCTTTCACTAAATTTTTACTGGATACCATCCGGGGAGCGAACGCGGCTCTTCCTGCACTGATCATCGGTGCAGCCCCATTCTATGCCCGAATGGTCGAGATCGCTTTGAGAGAAGTAAACAAAGGAGTTATCGAGGCAGCGAAAGCGATGGGCGCCAAAACGAGCACGATTATCTGGAAAGTATTGATTCCTGAATCACTTCCAGCTTTGATATCGGGAATAACGGTAACGGCCATCGCCCTCGTAGGATATACAGCAATGGCAGGGGTCATCGGAGCAGGTGGTTTAGGGAACCTTGCTTATCTTGATGGATTCCAGCGAAGCAGGGAAGATGTAACACTGGCAGCAACGATCATGATTTTACTTGTCGTATTTGCCATTCAACTAATAGGTGATTTCTTTACAAATAAATTAGATAAAAGATAAAGGAGAGAAAGTTCATGAAAAAATGGGTAGCAGGAGTTATAGCAGCAACAAGTATCTTTGGTTTAGCAGCATGCGGGAATGATTCAGGGTCCGGAAGCGGTGATGAAAAGGAATTAGTAGTAGGGGCATCAAATGTACCACATGCAGAAATCCTTGAACAGGTGAAGCCTATCTTGGAGGAAAAGGGTATCGATCTGCAAATTGAAACGTATCAGGATTATATCCTGCCAAATAAAGATCTTGATAATGGGGACCTGGATGCGAACTATTTCCAAACCACCCCGTATATGGATTTGCAAATGAAGGAAAATGACTATGACTTTGTCAACGCGGGTGGAATTCATATTGAGCCTATCGGTGTGTACTCTAAAAAGTACAAATCACTTGAGGATCTTCCAGAAGGTGCGACGATCTTAATGAGTAACTCCGTGTCCGACCATGGACGCATCCTTACTTTATTGGAGAAAAAAGGACTGATCACACTCAAGGATGGTGTGGAGAATACACAGGCTCAACTGGAAGACATCAAAGAAAACCCGAGAAACCTGAAATTCGATTATGAGTACGAAGCAGCTCTTCTTCCGCAAATGTATGAAAACGAAGAAGGGGACGCAGTTGTCATCAACTCGAACTATGCCATCGATGCAGGCTTGAAGCCTCTGGAAGACTCGATCGCCATTGAAGATAGTAACTCCCCTTATGTAAACGTGATTGCTGTAAACAAAGGGGATGAAAAGAAAGAGGAAGTAAAAGAGCTGGTGAAAGCATTACGCTCGAAAGAAATCCAGGATTTCATCAAGGAAGAATGGGATGGAGCGGTTGTACCGGTAACTGAATAAACGAAAGAAACCCGATTCGAATAATAGAATCGGGTTTTTTATATTCTCTTCCTATAATTATTAACATAATCGTTTCGCTGTTGGCTCATACTATTTTCGATGAATCTATTTTTGAAATGGAGTTGGATGAATTGCAGATGGAACCGAGAAACACAACAGAAGCGGCCCTTCATGATTATAAAATGGGACTTGGCATTTTCACTGAAAAAATGCCGGAACTTGCAGAACAGTATAATACATTCACCGAGCATTGCTTCAGAGAAGGGGTTCTTTCCAAGAAAGAGAAGCAGCTGATCGCACTGGGAATCAGCTTGTATTCCCAGGATGAATACTGCATCATCTACCATACGAAAGGATGCCTTGATCAAGGATGCAGTGAAGAGGAAATCCTCGAGGCCATCGGCGTAACGGCAGCATTCGGCGGCGGAGCGGTCATGAGTCAGGCTGTCACATTAGTGCAGCAGTCGATCCAAGACTTGAATCAGTTAAAGCAATAACCAATCGAGAAGGAGAAATCCTTCTCCTTTTTTATGGAGAATAAATTAATAAATATACATATATATTAATAAAATCACATTGGTGTACTATTATTTGGCAGTATAATGGCGGAATTTTGTGAAAACTTAAGAGTAGCCCCCGGGAATCTTGCTGAAGGGAAAATTTCAGAAAAAATGGTGGAATACCGGTTTTGTCTTGTGAACGAGGGGGTAGTATAGTTGTAAAGTAATTAAAAACCCGAAAGGAATGATTCACTATCGACTCTCTTGAGAGTATCTCGTACACAAGTGAAATGGAGAAAGCAATGCATGGAGCCCATGGGATTGGTTATGAGGTGTACAAACGAAAGCATGATGTCAGAATGCAAGTAGAGCAGAAAAGAGAGCAGGAATACAAGCAAAGCCGAAGAATGATTGCAGCACTTGATCGAAAGGTGCACGCTAACATATAATAAGGAAGAAAAAAGGAAACCAGTGTAGACGATGCACTGGTTTTTTTATGCATTCCCAATGAGCTAATGTGTTGGGCCGAATGATCAAAGGTCACCAACCCAGTGGAAAAATGCAGAAGTGATACGCTACATTTTTCCACTCATTTAGGACAACAATAGATAGGGATTCTATTGTTCGGTTAACATGAACTGACAGCTTGAAAAAGTTGATTATAGCTTTTATTTGTTATAAGATTGTAATGAGAATAAATTGAGAATGATTAAAGAATTGTATTCTTAAATTCATTATAAAGTCACGGAGGTAATTACACATGGCAGGTTCTACTTTAACAATCAAAGATCTTCATGTTGAGATTGAAGGAAAGGAAATCCTTAAAGGGGTTAACCTTGAAATTAAAGGTGGAGAAATCCACGCAGTAATGGGACCGAACGGTACAGGTAAATCAACTTTATCTTCTGCTATCATGGGTCACCCAAAGTATGAAGTGACAAAGGGTAGCATCACGTTTGACGGTGAAGATGTCCTTGAAATGGAAGTCGATGAGCGCGCTCGCGTAGGTCTATTCCTTGCAATGCAATACCCAAGTGAAATCAGCGGTGTAACAAATGCTGACTTCTTACGTTCAGCAATCAACAGCCGTCGTGAAGAAGGCGAAGAAATTTCACTTATGAAATTCATCCGCAAAATGGATTCTGAAATGGAATACCTTGAGATGGACCCGGATATGGCTCAACGTTACCTGAACGAAGGATTCTCAGGTGGAGAGAAGAAACGTAATGAAATCCTACAATTAATGATGATCGAACCAAAGATCGCCATTCTTGATGAAATCGATTCAGGTCTTGATATCGATGCCCTTAAAGTGGTTTCAAAAGGGATCAACAAAATGCGTGGGGAAGATTTCGGTTGCCTGATCATCACTCACTATCAGCGTCTACTTAACTACATCACTCCTGATCATGTCCACGTTATGATGCAAGGACGTATTGTGAAATCAGGCGGAGAAGAATTAGCTCAACGCCTTGAAGCAGAAGGATATGACTGGATTAAAGAAGAGTTAGGAATTAAAGACGAAACTGTTGGCCAAGAAGCGTAAGTGTTAGGGGGATGAAAATGACTGTAGAAACGAAACTACCAGTAGAACAGGACTATGTCAGCTCCTACTCAAAACAACTTGGAGAGCCGGAATGGTTAACAAACCTTCGTACAGATGCCTTTAATAAAGTAAAGGATCTTAGCCTTCCAGTTGCAGATAAAACGAAAATCACCAATTGGAATTTTACACAATTCCAAAAGCACACAGTGGAAAGTGATACGTTCTCATCTTTGAGTGAGTTGCCAGAAGAAGCAAAAGCATTAGTTGATGTAGATAATACAGACCAAAGTCTTTATATTCAACGAAACAACACACCTGCTTTTCTTTCTCTTTCGAATGAATTAAAGGAAAAAGGTGTTATTTTCACGGATATTTTAACAGCTGTGAAAGACCACAGTGAACTTGTACAGAAGTACTTCATGACTGAAGGCGTGAAAACGGATGAGCATAAGCTTACTGCTCTTCATGCTGCGCTTATGAATGGAGGAGCCTTCCTCTACATTCCGAAAAACGTTGAATTAACTCAACCGATTCAAGCCGTATATGTTCATGACAATGCAGAAGTGGCTATGTTCAATCACGTATTGGTTGTTGCTGAAGAAAACAGCTCCGTCACATATGTTGAAAACTATATCTCTACAACTGATGTAGAAGATGGTGTCTACAACATTGTTACGGAAGTATTGGCAAATAATAACGCGAAAGTCGCATACGGTGCAGTGGATAACTTGTCAAGCGGATTGACGACGTACGTAAACCGTCGTGGAGTAGCTGCGAGGGATGCACGCATTGAGTGGGCTCTAGGGTTGATGAATGATGGTGACACGGTTTCTGAAAACGTGACAAACCTTGTGGGCGATGGCTCATATGGTGATACGAAAACCGTCGTTGTTGGACGTGGAAAACAAAAACAAAACTTCACAACGAAGGTTGTTCACTTCGGTAAAAACTCTGAAGGATACATTTTGAAGCACGGAGTCATGAAGGACGAATCGTCTTCTATCTTCAACGGTATCGGTAAGATTGAACACGGTGCGTCCAAGTCGAATGCCGAGCAGGAGTCACGCGTGTTGATGCTTAGCGAAAAAGCACGTGGAGATGCCAACCCAATCCTTCTGATTGATGAAGATGATGTAACGGCTGGTCACGCTGCTTCTGTAGGTCGTGTAGATCCATTGCAGCTTTACTATCTAATGAGCCGTGGAATTCCACAAAAAGAAGCTGAACGCCTTGTCATCCATGGATTCTTGGCTCCAGTGGTAAAACAATTACCAATTGAAGGAGTTAAGAAACAGCTTGTTGAGGTTATCGAAAGGAAAGTAAACTAATGGATGTAAAAGAGATTCGTAAACAATTTCCGATTCTCGACCAGGAAGTAAATGGGCATCCACTGGTTTATCTTGATAGTGCCGCAACTTCTCAAAAACCGATTTCCGTTATTGAAGCGATGAATGATTATTATCGCGGATACAACTCGAACGTTCACCGTGGTGTTCATACCCTTGGGACGAGAGCAACGGACGGTTATGAAGGGGCACGTGAGAAGGTACGCAATTTCATTAATGCGTCTTCTACGCAAGAAGTCATCTTCACTCGTGGAACGACAACCGCAATCAATACGGTTGCCGCAAGCTACGGACGTGCCAACCTTTCAGAGGGTGATGAAATTGTGATTACGCATATGGAACATCACAGCAACATCATTCCCTGGCAGCAGCTGGCGAAAGAAACCGGAGCGACGTTAAAATATGTTCCTCTTCAGGAAGATGGAACGATTGCCATTGAGGACGTAAAAGAGACGGTTACACCTCAAACGAAAATCGTTTCCATCATGATGGTTTCAAACGTACTTGGTACAATGAATCCAATCAAGGAAATCACCAGGATTGCTCATGAAAATGGAGCCGTCATGGTTGTGGACGGAGCACAGGCTGCTCCGCATATGAAAGTCGACGTACAAGATCTTGACTGTGATTTCTTTGCCTTTTCTGGTCATAAGATGGTAGGTCCTACTGGGATCGGAGTACTTTATGGCAAGAAGAAGCATTTGAATAAAATGGAGCCGGTGGAATTTGGTGGAGAGATGATCGATTTTGTCGGACTTCAGGAATCCACATGGAAAGAACTTCCTTGGAAGTTTGAGGGAGGCACACCGATCATCGCAGGTGCCATCGGACTTGGTGCTGCCATCGACTTCCTTGAGCAAGTCGGCCTTCACAATATTGAAGAACATGAGCATAAGCTTGCGGCTTACGCTTTGAATAAGATGAATGAAGTAGAAGGCATGACGATCTATGGACCAAATGATCCGGGTCAGCGTGCGGGACTTGTGACGTTCAACATTGATGATGTTCATCCACATGATGTGGCAACCGTCCTTGATGCTGAGGGGATCGCCGTACGTGCAGGGCATCACTGTGCACAGCCGCTGATGAAGTGGTTGAACGTTTCCGCAACAGCACGTGCCAGCTTCTATCTTTACAATACAGAAGAAGATATTGATAAACTGGTTGCCGGCCTGGTGAAGACAAAGGAGTTTTTCAGTGATGTCTTTTAATAATTTAGATCAGTTATATCGACAAGTCATCATGGATCATTATAAAAATCCACGCAATAAAGGTTCGTTAGAAGATGGTAGCTTTACCATCGATATGAATAACCCGACGTGTGGAGACCGTATTCACCTAACGTTGAAGGTTGAAGATGGTGTTGTTCAGGATGCGAAGTTTGATGGAGAAGGATGTTCGATCTCCATGGCTTCTGCATCGATGATGACACAGGCGGTCAAAGGGAAAGAGATTGAAGAAGCACTCAAGCTTTCCAAGATCTTCTCTGACATGATGCAAGGCAACGAGTATGATGACGATGTGGATTTAGGAGATATTGAAGCATTACAAGGAGTCGCGAAATTTCCTGCCCGTATCAAATGTGCGACATTGGCATGGAAAGCGATGGAAAAAGGAGTGTCAGAGGAAGAGCAGGAATAATGCTCTCCTTCGGCCCTACCAAAGAATGGAGGAATCAACATGGCTAAGAAAGCGCCTGAGATCGGGGATTATAAATATGGATTCAGCGACAAAGACGTCTCGATTTTCCGTTCGAAACGTGGCTTGACGCGTGAAATCGTAGAAGAAATCTCCCGCATGAAAGAAGAACCTCAATGGATGCTTGATTTCCGTTTGAAATCACTTGAGCATTTTTATAATATGTCAATGCCTCAATGGGGCGGGGACATGCAGGAATTGAATTTTGATGAAATCACTTACTACGTGAAGCCTTCTGAAAAGTCAGAGCGCAGCTGGGATGAAGTACCTGAAGAAATCAAGCAAACGTTTGATAAATTAGGGATTCCGGAAGCTGAGCAAAAGTATCTTGCAGGAGTCTCTGCACAGTATGAATCAGAGGTTGTATACCACAACATGCAAGAAGACCTTGAAGAGATGGGGATCGTATTTAAAGATACGGATTCTGCTCTTAAAGAAAATGAAGACCTATTCCGCGAGCACTGGGCGAAGGTTATCCCTCCAACGGATAATAAATTCGCTGCCCTAAACTCAGCAGTATGGTCTGGTGGGTCATTCATCTATGTTCCTAAAGGAGTAAAGGTGGATACACCACTTCAGGCTTACTTCCGTATCAACTCTGAAAACATGGGTCAGTTTGAGCGTACGTTGATCATCGTCGACGAAGGCGCAAGCGTACACTATGTAGAGGGTTGTACAGCACCGGTTTACACAACGAACTCACTTCACTCTGCAGTCGTTGAAATCATCATCAAGAAGGATGCTTACTGCCGTTATACAACGATCCAAAACTGGGCGAACAACGTGTTCAACCTGGTGACGAAGCGTGCCGTATGTGAAGCGAACGCCACAATGGAATGGGTGGATGGAAACATCGGTTCGAAATTAACGATGAAATATCCGGCTGTCATCCTGAAAGGCGAAGGCGCCCGTGGTATGACACTATCCATTGCACTTGCAGGTAAAGGTCAGCACCAGGATGCTGGAGCGAAAATGATTCATCTGGCACCTAACACTTCTTCTACAATCGTTTCGAAATCCATCTCCAAGCATGGTGGTAAAGTAACGTACCGTGGAATTGTGCACTTTGGCCGAAAAGCGGAAGGCGCACGCTCAAACATCGAGTGTGACACGCTGATCATGGATAATCAATCGACTTCTGATACGATTCCTTACAATGAAATTCTGAACGATAATATCTCGTTAGAACACGAAGCGAAGGTATCAAAAGTATCGGAAGAACAATTATTCTATCTGATGAGCCGCGGTATTTCCGAGGAAGAAGCAACAGAAATGATCGTAATGGGCTTCATCGAGCCCTTCACGAAAGAACTTCCGATGGAATATGCAGTTGAAATGAACCGCCTAATCAAGTTCGAGATGGAAGGTTCAATCGGATAATATATAATCAAACTCCCTTGATGTTGATCAGGGGAGTTTTTTCTTTTTCTTAAGAAAAATCACTGAAGAAGAGAGCATCGGTGCATGGAATGGTTATCTAAGGAAAATTCGACACGGAGGATTCATTATTTTAAAGAAGGGATCAATAAATTGCAAACAGGATTAATAAATCAAATTTGCGGGGGAATCATTTTTAACTCGGATTTAATAATATTCCATTTTGGATCAATTCTATTTGAGAAGGTGTTCTTAGTGGCCAAAACTGCCTTCAAGACCCCATTAATAGAGAAACCACGCTCTACTTCGAACTACGCCAATTAAGACTTGACTCCCTTCAATTCTATGATCAACCTGTGGAAATCAACCATGATTTTCCCTAACCAATCCAAACATAAGAATTTCCATTTCCCTTATGATAAAATGGACATGTTCATAATAAAGAAGGTGAATGCGGATGATATACATAGGAGTTACAGGTTGGGGAGACCATGATACCCTTTATCAAAATATCTCTCCACGTGATAAGTTAAAAGAATATGGAGCCCATTTTCCGATCGTTGAAGTGGACACGACTTTTTATGCCGTTCAGCCGATTCGCAATGCTGAAAAATGGGTGAAAGAGACACCGGAAAATTTTAAATTTATTGTGAAGGCCTATCAGGGGATGACAGGACATCAGAGGGGAGAAATCCCATTTGAAACAAAGGAAGGTATGTTCGATGCTTTCAAGGATTCCCTTGCACCGTACGTAAATGCAAATAAATTAGCCATGGTGCTCCTTCAATTTCCGCCTTGGTATGATTGTAATAGGGAGCATGTCGACTATATACGGTATTGCAAGGAACAATTAAAGGGATATTCTTTGGCACTTGAATTCCGACACCAAAGCTGGTTTAGGCCGGAGTTCCGGGAAAAGACGTTAACCTTCATGAGAAATGAAGGATGGATCCACAGTATCTGCGATGAACCTCAGGCCGGTGAGGGATCGGTCCCTAGGGTGCTGGAGTCCACTCATAAAGATGCCACTCTCATTCGTTTCCACGGCAGGAATCTGTACGGATGGAGTAAACCGAATGGGAAAGATTGGCGGGAGGTCCGTTATTTATACCGCTACAATCGTGCCGAGCTTGAAGAATGGATTCCTCATATACATCAATTGCATGAAAGCACGAAAGATCTTTATATACTATTTAACAATAATTCCGGTGGGGACGCGGCGGATAATGCGAAAGAACTCATTGAATTATTGGGGCTTGAATACGAAGGGCTTGCCCCGAAGCAACTTGACCTTTTTTAATGACAGGAGATGAAAGATAGATGGAATGGATGGTTCTTCTATCAATTGGACTTTTGGCAGGAGCAATAGGGTCCCTCGTCGGACTCGGCGGAGGTGTGATCGTTGTACCTGCCCTGCTTTATTTCGGTACATATACAAGCTTGATAGATGGGATGAACCCTCAAACGGCAGTGGGAACGTCATTAGTCATAATGATATTCACTGGTTTATCATCCACTCTTGCCTATTTGAAGCACAAAACAGTGGATTATAAAAGCGGTTTGATTTTCTTTGCGGGGAGCGGTCCCGGCTCCATCTTGGGAGCATGGGTGAATAAAGGGCTGAATATGGAAAGCTTCAACCTTTATTTCGGATTCTTTATGATATTGATCGCCGTCATCCTGATGGTTCGAAACAAATTGAAGCCCATTGAAAAATTCAGGAATGCTTCCTTCCAGAGGGAGTTCACTGATCCAAGTGGAGAAACCTTCCGTTACGGGTATCCTCCCGTATTAGGGGCGGCCATTGCATTTGTTGTCGGATTTACATCCGGATTATTCGGAATCGGAGGCGGCTCATTGATGGTCCCTGCCATGATTCTGATCTTCTTATTTCCACCCCATGTAGCCGTGGCAACGTCCATGTTTATGATTTTTCTGTCGGCCATGGTGAGTTCAGGCACACATGTCCTGCTTGGGAACGTAAAATGGCTATACGCAATGGCCCTCATTCCAGGGGCCTGGATTGGGGCGAAGCTCGGGGCTTATATCAATACGAAGCTCGAATCAAAAGTATTGGTGAGCGTATTGAGGATTATATTGATTTTAATTGGAATTCGATTGATTTATCAAGGGATGACAGGATAACATACCTCCTATAGGAGTGAACGATTTATGAGAGAAACCATTCATATTTATCATACGAACGATCTTCACAGTCACTTTGAACACTGGCCGAGAATCAGGGATTTTTTAAAACAGAGAAAAAAGAAGCATGAAAATGACGGGGAGTCGGTGTATTTATTTGATATCGGTGATCATGTGGACCGCTGGCATCCATTGACTGAAGCGACGTTAGGAAAAGAGAATGTAGAGTTATTAAATGAAGCCGGGTTCGATGCCGTTACGATAGGAAACAATGAAGGAATCACCTTGGATTATGATGATTTGAATCGTCTTTATGAAGATGCCGGATTCGATGTGATTGTAGGAAATCTGTTGGATCGATCATCCAAGCGCCCGAAATGGCTGGAAACTCACCGGATTTATCAGACCGGCAGTGGGATGAAGGTCGGCGTCATTGGATTAACGGCCTATTTCAAGCCTTTTTATCAAGCGCTCGGATGGAACATCACTTCCCCCATGGAAGAACTCGAAAAATTGGTTCGCGAACTTCATCCCGCAGTTGATATGATCATTCTTCTTTCCCATTTAGGAATCCGGGATGATGAAATGATAGGGGAACGATTCCCTGAAATAGACGTCATCCTCGGTGCTCATACCCACCATGTATTACCACATGGTAAAGAGGTGAAGGACACCATGTTGGGGGCCGCTGGGAAATATGGTCACTATGTCGGCCATATGATGATCGAAGTGGATACAGTCACCATGCAAGTACTTGAAAAAAAGGCCGAATTATATGAGCAGCATGAACTTCCGGCTGTTAAAGGAGAGGTCGAGGAAATAGGTCAATGGATCAGCAAGGGGGAGGAATTATTGAAGCAGGATATAGCCCTGCTGAAAGCCTCTTTACCTGTTGACTGGTTTCAGCCATCTATTCTTCCTGATATGCTGTGTAATGCTCTTGTTGAGTGGTGTGGTGCTGATTGCGGCTTCCTGAATGCAGGTTTACTCATAGATGGTCTTCATGAAGGGGCGGTGACGAGGCAGGATTTGCATCGTATCCTCCCGCACCCCATCAATCCTTGCATGATCCGGATGAAAGGGGCGGAACTGAAAGAAATCATTAAACAGACGCTTAATGAGGACTGGCCACAACTGGAAGTGAAAGGTCTTGGATTTAGGGGGAAAGTGATGGGGAGGTTTACGTATTCGAATATTGATTTCAGAAACCATGAAATCTGGATTGGGAATTCTCCAATCGAACCTTCGAAACAATACAAACTTGCCCTTCCGGATATGTTCACTTTCGGACACTTTTTTCCTGACCTTCAAAGGCTTGAGAAGAAGTACTTTATGCCGGAGTTTTTACGGGATGTCTTGGAGTGGAAATTAAAACAGTAATCAGCCTCACCGTTTTCTCGCTCATGACATACATATGAGTGAAGGGGGCGATGAACATGATGCATGTATCTCCAATCACCATTGGGGGACATACCTTTACTGCGATTTCTGTTGAACTTCCGAAAACAAATCTCCTCGTTGTGACGAGTGAAAAAGGATATATCATGTGTGGGGCACTTGATGTCGCGCTGCTGAATGAGAAGTTAAAGGACAGGGGGATCATAGCGGGAAGAGCGGTCGGTGTAAAGACCATTGATCAGCTTCTCGATGCTCCTTTGGAGTCCATTACGTATGAAGCAGCAAACCTCGGTATCCATACAGGGATGGCAGGCAGGGATGCGCTGTTAAAGATGATATAAATAATGATGACGGCCAGGGCTCTTTATAGAGTATCTGGTCTTTGTTTTTGGGAGGCAGAGAGGATTCATGGGGCAAATAGGCTTTAAGGACTGGTTCCGCGATTTGTAAATCGTAGCCTTACTAACTCTACATGCCGTTAAAATAAGGAATTGCGTCATTTTAAGATTTATTGCGTCAAAATCAAACGTCATTGCGTCATTATTTTTTTTATTGCGTCTAAATCAACCATAATCGCGTCATTTAACAAAAAAAGGAAAACTCATTTACTCCCAGCACCCCTCTTTCCATCTATATTCTTTCACGAATAATTAACGAAATACACCTTGCAAGATCAATTTTATCCTTTATAATGGAGATACTAGGAAATTTTGTCGAAAAATGAAAGAATTACATAGGAGAATTCTATGAGGCTTATATCAACTCGGGCTTTAAAACCCGGCATGGTTCTAGCTACAACGGTATATAATATGAGAGGTCAAGCGCTGATTCATGATAATGTTCCCATCACAGAACGCATGATTTACAGGCTGCAGGAGCTCAGTATTCAGTATGTCTACATTGAAGACTCCCTCTCCAGTGGAATCTATGTGAAGGGGACCGTTTCGAGTAAAGTGAGACAACAGGCGGTCAATAATATCGAGAGAGCCTTTAATCAATTGAGCGCAACGGGTGGCTCGCCAAGTGTACTCATGATTGAAGATAGTGCCAAACAACTAAAGCAGGTCATTGATGTCGTCTTGTCTGAAGTAAAGGCGAATCACGATCTCCTCACGATTTTGACGGATGTTTTTACGTACGACTCCTATATTTTTCATCATTCATTCAATGTAACGTTATATACGCTTTCGATCGGTCTCGAACTCAAGCTTTCACCGAAGCAGCTTGAGCAGCTCGGAGTGGGGGCGATTCTTCATGATATCGGTAAGATGCTGGTACCGGAAGAGATCCTCTTGAAGCCGGGGAAATTGACGGAAGACGAGTTCAGTGCAATCAAGAAGCACTCTGAGCACGGCTTTGACATCCTGAGGCAGCTTCATTCTGTGTCGTTGATCATTGCTCATTGTGCCTATCAGCATCACGAAAGGCTCGATGGATCAGGTTATCCACGCGGGATCAAGGGTGAAGATATTCATCCATTCGCTAAAATCATCGCTGTGGCGGATGTGTTTGACGCGATGACCTCCAATCGGGTATATAGGAAAGCGATGCTTCCTCATCAGGCTCTGGAAGTCTTGTATGCCGGATCAGGGTCCCTGTTCGATCCACAAGTGATTGAAGCCTTCCGATCTTCGGTGGCGATCTATCCAAATGGAATGATTGTAGAATTGAATGATGGCCGGAAAGGAATTGTCACGGATCAAAACAAAGGAGTGACGGACCGACCTGTGCTCAGGATCATCGAAGAAGATGGACAGGAGTTGCATTCCCCTTATCCTGTAGATTTAAGCAAGGCATTAGACAAGGTGATAACAGGATTTGACCCGGATTATGAGCCTCAATCTCTTAAAGTTAAATAAATTTTTGCGTTAAACCCCTCTTACAGTGCATACAAATAGCTTGTAAGGGGGGATTTTTTTGTCTAAGTTTAAAACCTACAAACCCCGAAGAGGAGGTCCGCTGCCTTTTCGACATGTCATGATCATCACGTTTCTGTTCTTTATGATATCCACGGGATTCGGATTGTGGATCATCAATAAAGGGTTGAAGCCGACGCTTCTTGCTTATGCTGAGACACAAACGAGCAGGATTGGTACCCTGGTGATTAACAAAGCGATCAATAAGAAAATTGCCGATGTACTGGATATTTCGGATATAACGGAAGAAGTGAAGAACCAGGAAGGCGATATCGTTTCGTTTAAATACAATACGCAGACAATCAACAGGGTTCAGGCTGAAATTACGAATCTGGTCCAACAGAACCTGCAGGAGGCAGAGGCGGGTAATATTGAAAATCTGGAATTTCTCACCGAGGTGGAAATTGATGAAGGGAAGTCAAAGGCATCGAAGGGCATTACCTATTCCGTTCCTTTAGGGCAGGCGACAAACAACGTGCTACTCGGGAACCTGGGGCCAAAAATCCCAATCCGTTTTCATTCCATCGGTGATGTCCGTTCAGATGTGAAAACGACAGTGGAACAGTTTGGAATCAATAATGCCGTTGTGAAGGTATTTGTGGAGCTTGAAGTGAACGTCCAGATCATCATTCCGTTTGCAACGAAAACGGAAACAATCAAGCAGGATATTCTCGTCGCGATGGGTACTGTACACCTGGATGTGCCGCAATTTTATAATAATGGTGGGGGAGGATCGGGACCATCCATAGAATTTCCCACAAATTAGCTATGAAAAAAAAGTTGTCAAAAGAATGATAGTTTGTTATATTGATAAAGAAAATTTTATAACACACCACATCATCAGTCCGATGGGGTAGAGGCGCAGGATTCAAAAGTAATCTGTTTGAGGATGACAACGAAGAAAACAGATGAAAGGGAATTTTTGCCGAAGTAAATATGCTTGTCGAAGGTATATTTGCTGGGGTTGTCTTGAATAAGGATAACACTGTCATTATAGGGAAATCTCTATAATGGGGAGCTACAGATCGTGATGGAGCACTTACGTTACTAACAAAGGTAATGATAGTTTCTCTATCGTTGCCTTTTTTTATTATCCTCTGTCATGCTACGATGGTTCCCCCCTATCAAATAGGAGGAGGACACTATGGAAAACACGATTTACTCTTTATTACCACCCCTTTTAGCCATCCTTATGGTTATACTCACGAGACGGGTTCTACTTTCACTTGGAGTAGGAATTGTCGCGTCTGCCTTTTTGTTGGCGGATTTCTCAATAACTAAAACATTCAACTTTATCTGGGACGCCTTTAAAGGAATCTTTGTCGCAGATGGCGGTCTGAACACTTGGAATGTCTATATCATTTTCTTCTTACTCATTCTTGGTGTCATCACCGCTTTTGTAAATATTTCAGGCGGGAGCCGCGCATTCGGGGAATGGGCGATGAAACGTGTAAAGACGAGGCAAGGTGCACAGCTTTTGGCTGCGGTATTAGGTATTATCATTTTTATTGATGACTATTTCAATGCCCTTGCAGTTGGACAGGTTTCGAGACCCATTACGGACCGACACAGAATCTCACGTGCGAAATTAGCGTATATCATTGATTCTACTTCCGCTCCGATTTGTGTTGTATCCCCGATTTCAAGCTGGGGAGCTTATATCATCGGAATCATCGGTTCGATCCTTACAGCACATAGTATTACGGAATATACGGCGTTTTCAGCATTCATTCAAATGATTCCGATGAACCTTTATGTATGGGCGGCGGTCCTACTTGTCGTCATGGTTGCTTATAAGGGACTTGATTTTGGCAAAATGAAAGAACATGAAGTTCGTGCCCTTGAAACGGGTGATCTATATGACCCTGGTAAAGAGATCCCAGGTGAATTGAAAAATGATCTTCCTGTCAGTTCAAAAGGCTCTGTAGGCGATTTAGTATGGCCGATCGTAGCCCTTGTTGTTGGTACGGTTTCCATGATGCTTTGGACGGGTTACCAGGCAGTGGGTTCTTTCGATTTATTGCCGATCTTTGAAAATACAGATGTAACTAAATCGTTATTATACGGTGGATTATTCGGGCTTGTGATTGCCCTGATCTTCTTCCTTCGTCAAGTCAGCTTAAAAGGAATTGAAGCAGGTGCTGTCGGAACGGCTGTAGTGGAAGGGATCAAATCGATGCTGCCGGCTGTTTACATTTTGATCTTTGCATGGACGATCGTTACACTCATCGACCAACTCCAGACGGGTACGTACCTTGCCGGCCTGGTTGAACAATCAAGCTTGCCGATGCAGGCACTGCCGGTCATTTTATTCCTTGTTGCCGGGATCATGGCTTTCTCAACGGGCACATCTTGGGGATCATTTGGTATTCTACTTCCGATCGCCGGAGAAATTGCTGCCGCGACAGACGTAAGTATCTTACTTCCTGCCATGGCAGCGGTGCTGGCCGGATCAGTTCTAGGTGATCACTGCTCACCGATCTCCGATACAACGATCCTATCTTCAACTGGAGCGGGAAGTAATCATATCGATCACGTGATCACACAGCTTCCATATGCGGCTATTGGTGCAGTTGTAGCCGCCATCGGATATATTGTACTTGGATTCACCGGAAGCGCAATCCTGGGACTCGTGGTTGTCATCATTTTGATCTTGGCAATCGCCTTCCTGTTCGGTGAAAAAGCGAAACCTGCATCTGCAGAATAATGTAGGATGAACCAGAAGCTAATTTGGCTTCTGGTTTTTATTTGGATCCCACCTCTTACCTCCTGATTCTATCGCCACCCATTCACCAAAATCCGACAAAATTCTTATAGTGAAATAGTACTGCCGTGATTTTGTGAAATTCTTATGAAATCACTAAAATAAAGCTTTGACAATTGTCCAGGAACTAGCTATACTGACTTTAGATTATAAATAATCTGAAAATATAAAAATTTCAAATACCTATCAAAGGGTAGTTGGAAAGAACTAGGGGGGAACAGCATGGAGAATCGTGCGCAGTTTGGTACAAGAGCAGGATTTATTCTAGCTGCTGTCGGGTCAGCAATCGGATTGGGAAACATTTGGCGTTTTCCTGCAGTAGCGTATGAAAATGGTGGGGGAGCATTCTTTATTCCATATTTATTCGCTCTTCTTACAGCAGGTATTCCATTATTAGTACTTGAATTTACAATCGGTCATAAGTACCGTGGTTCGGCACCGTTATCTTACTTCCGTCTAAATAAGAAAACAGAATGGCTTGGCTGGTGGCAAGTATTAATTGCCTTCGTCATTTCCACCTATTATGCCGTCATTATCGCCTGGGCGATGTCGTACAGTGTATTTTCTTTCAACTTAGGTTGGGGAAAGGATACAGAGTCATTCCTGTTCAGTGATTATTTAAAACTATCAGTTGACGCAGGTCAGACAGGAAGTGTGGTTCCTGGGGTCTTCATCCCGCTTGTAATCGTATGGGCCGTTACACTGGGTATTCTTTTCAAAGGTGTAAAGAAAGGAATCGAAGTAGCGAATAAGATCTTTATTCCAGCACTTGTTATTTTATTCTTAATTATTGTTGTTCGCGCTTTAACGTTACCAGGAGCGATGGAAGGTCTTGATGCATTCTTCAAGCCAGACTTCAGCAAGATTGCTGATCCTGGTGTATGGGTGGCAGCATATGGACAGATTTTCTTCAGTTTATCCATTGCCTTCGCCATCATGATTACGTACTCAAGTTATCTTCCGAAGAAATCGGATATTACGAACAATGCGTTTATCACTGGTTTCAGTAACTCAGGGTTTGAATTATTGGCCGGTATCGGTGTATTTGCCGCTTTAGGTTTCATGGCGCAATCTCAAGGTGTTGCTGTACAGGATGTTGTAAGTGGTGGAGTGGGACTCGCGTTTGTTGTCTTCCCGCAGATCATTAACGAATTCCCGGCATTCAACGAAGTATTTGGCTTCTTATTCTTTGCTTCACTTGTCCTGGCCGGTTTGTCATCGTTAATTTCCATTTCAGAAACATATGTAGCAGCTGTTTCTGAGAAGTTCGGAATTTCCCGTAACAAAGCTGTACTATTCGGTGGCGGACTTTCAGCCATCATCTCGATTCTATTTGCCACACAGGGCGGATTATTGTTCCTTGATGTAGCAGATTACTTCATCAACCAATTCGGAGTTGCGTTTGTAGGATTAGTGGAAGTAGTCGTGATTGCCTGGTTCCTTCGCAAATTGGGAGCATTCCAATCCCATGCAAATGGGATTTCGGATATCCAGCTTGGTACTTGGTGGAAAGTATGTTTAGGTGTTATCACACCAATCGTTCTTGGTTGGATGATGTTTGGTTTATTCAAAATGAATTTACTGAAAGAATTTGAAACTGAAACTGGTAACTACGGTGGCTATACTGATGCCTTCGTACTTTACAGTGGTTGGTTTGTAGCAGCCTTTGCCATCCTGGTCGGTGTTGCCTTCGGATTTAAACGCTGGAATGCCAAAACAGATGCTGAAAGCTATAAGGAGGTAAGCTAACATGACTGGTAGCGCAATTGCAATGATGGTTGTAGGAATGGTCATCATTTGGGGTGGATTAGCAGCTAGTATCATGAACGCTGTTTCCAAATCGAAAAAGCAGGTATAAAGGAAGAAGCAGACGATGGATTTCCATTGTCTGCTTTTTTAATGCTTCTTGTTATTGATTCTATCCTGACGCTCCCACATTCTGAGATGAGGATAAGGATCAAAGGACCATTCCGTCAAGCCATTATCCTTATACATTCCGTAATGTAAGTGAGGGGGGAATTTCCCAGAAGTACCTGGAGGTCCATAACCCGAGCTTCCCACACCGCCAATCACCATTCCGGGTTCAACGACCTGTCCTACATGAAGGTCTTTGGCAAAACCGCTTAAATGAGCAAAGTAGTGATACGTATTATTGATGTCGCGTATCCCGATCCGCCATCCTCCATACCGGTTCCAGCCTTTCATCTCGATAATTCCGTAAGATGTTGCCCTTACAGGTACACCGTAATCAGCAAATAGATCCGTCCCTTCATGGATCCGTCTGCCACCCCATCCCCTGGCATCTCCCCATGTATTTCGGTAACTATAGTTAAACCGGAGGGGAAGAGGAAAGGCTTTTTTATTGAGATGAATCGTGCCGTACTGCTTATATATTTTTGCATTGCCCATAATGATGCTGACGGTTTTATCCCGTTTGTAATAATCCCAGAGGGCCAGTTTGAAATTATCACGATCGATCCCATACTTCAATATAAAATCCGTTAAAGCCGCAAGGATATCTTCATCACTTTTCATACTTGCTTTCCCGTCATGATCTCCATCTCGGCCAATTCCATTAAATAGGGCGATCGTTTCAGGGTTATCATCTTCTGCACGTGGATTTAAAGGGCCAATCCACTTTTCAGGCTCCATATAAATCGAGATAAATGAAGAAGGCTTTTCCCTATCCTTACGTGCAAAGCGAAGACTGCGTTCGTATTGATCTATGGCAGCTAAGTAGTACCAGGGGATCTGTGTCAAAGTCTCGCTCTTTTGAAATAATTCCATCCTTTTGTTGTATATCTGTTCATCAGTGAGCTTTTCTGATGCAAAGCCCTGACATGGACTTACCACGAAAGAGAAAAGGGCAATGACCAAAACCAGTCGTTTGTACAAAATAATCCCTCCATTTTTAGGGGCTTATTTCTAGTTTGTATCGTTCACCGGGAATCATAATCATCAATAAATGGTAATAGGGTATCACATGCTTGTTTTCACTTTTTTAGTATGATAAAGTGACAAAAGAAGTATATTGATGATGGCTTTTTTTACATAGGATGAACGATATAGCGTTTCACTCTTTGCCTAAGTCAGAATTATTTAGGATTGGAGATGAGGGGTATGAGCAAGAAAGATGAACACATTCGTAAACCGGATTGGCTTAAAATTAAGCTGAATACGAACGATAATTATATGGGCTTGAAAAAAATGATGCGTGAAAACAATCTTCATACAGTATGTGAAGAGGCGCGTTGTCCGAATATTCACGAGTGCTGGGGAACGAGACGAACGGCTACATTCATGATCCTCGGGGATATTTGTACACGTGCCTGCCGTTTCTGTGCAGTGAAAACAGGCCTGCCGACTGAACTGGACCTGAAAGAACCGGAACGCGTTGCGGACTCCGTACAATTAATGAACTTGAAACACGTCGTCATTACAGCAGTTGCACGTGATGACTTAAAAGACGGTGGATCAAAAGTTTTCGCTGAAACGGTACGTGCCATCCGCCGTAAGAGCCCGTTCACATCCATCGAAGTATTGCCTTCTGATATGGGTGGGGTATTCGATAATATCAAGACATTGATGGATGCTAAGCCTGATATCATGAACTACAATGTCGAAACCGTCCGTCGCCTGACTCCAAGAGTTCGTGCACGCGCGACTTACGACCGCACATTGGAATTCCTGCGTCGAGCGAAAGAATTGAATCCTGACATCCCAACGAAATCAAGCATCATGGTGGGTCTTGGGGAAACGAAGGAAGAAATTCTGGAGACCATGGATGATTTACGTGCCAATCACGTGGATATCGTGACGTTGGGTCAATATCTTCAACCGTCCAAGAAGCATTTGAAAGTTCAAAAATATTACCATCCAGATGAATTTGCCGAACTTCGTGAAGCCGCTATGGAAAAAGGCTTCAGCCACTGTGAAGCTGGCCCGCTCGTTCGTTCTTCTTATCATGCCGATGAGCAGGTGAACGCAGCAGCTAAAGCAAGACAAGCCAAGGGTGAACAAGAGGTTCAAAACGCTTAATCTAAAACATATTAAAGGACTGACTTGAAGGAGAAGCTCTCTAACAGTCAGTCCTTTTTGTAGCAGATGGGGATTGTCCAGCTCCGGCGGCTAGCCCCTCGAGGTCATAAGTCAAATCAACCAAAAAGGCAAAGTACGCCTTTCCAGTTGATTCGCCTTATGCTTGTCGCCTCTAAACGAGCCGCCTGCGCTTTTCTTTAGTCCATCATTTTGTTTGTATCTGTATAATCGTTGCGTTTTTGGCGGTCCATATTGATTTTATGGGTGTCGTCATCACGCATTTCGTATTGATCAGATGTCATTTCACCGTTGGCATTTTCACCTGAATCTACATTTCTTCCTTGTGGAGAATCTTTCAGCATCAGGTTAATGGTGTCGTCAATGGCTGTATTCGCGTTTTTGCTGTCACTATCCATTTTTGCAAGGTTTTCAACATTGCGCATCAAAGCTTTATCATCCGTCACATAGACATGATACCAGCGTGGGATGACTGACATGGCTGTTTTCTTTACCTGATCGGCAACTTCAAAGCGGCCGTCTTTATCTTTTTTGTCGGTTACATAAGAGACAAGCACTTCTTCATCTGTCACCAGAGTGGAGCAATCCTTCACATCTGGAAGGGCAACACTCATTTTGCTGATGGAGTCTGCTACCTGCTCACGATTGATGCTGTACATATCCTTCGTGGAGATATTTTGGCCACCAGTTGGACTCTTCTGTTGACGGACATAACCGAAGTCTTCCCCGCGGTGAGGGCCTTTTTTGGTCCAGCCGTTTTCGTTATACAGGTCTTCCCGGTCAGTTACGTTAATTGTATTTCCATTATCATGGAACATCTCTTCATTGGCCTTGTCGATGCCGCTGCAGGCAGTTCCGATGAGCGTGATGCTCAGTACCGTTGTACCTAAGATTAATTTATTCAACTTAAACACCCCCTATTTGATAGGGTGACCATCTGGAATGGTAATTTTTCATAGTAATTAATGGACAATCCGTTATAATTTAAGATAAGGAAACGAAAGTGGGTGGACAGAGGTGATTTGCGTACAAAACACATGCTACGAAATCGTCGAGGAGTTTAGAGACGGATTCAACGAAGAGGCTTTTAAAGAAAGATATAGCGATATTTTAAGCAAATACGATTATATCCTTGGTGATTGGGGATATGGGCAGCTTCGTCTAAAAGGGTTCTTTGAAGATCACAATCAAAAGGCATCATTCGATACAAAGGTAAGTACCCATAAGGATTACTTGTATGAATACTGTAATTTTGGCTGTGCTTATTTTCTCGTGAAAAAGGTAAACAAATAATGGGGAAAGGAACAAACGACAACCGTTTGTTCCTTTTTATTTTACTTATTTTCAGTATAAGGCGGTTCTTCATTCACATCAGGGTCTGCATGAACAGGATGTGAACCGGGTTCCTGACGGGGGATATCCTGATGCAGGGATTTATTCTCGTAGTTGAAGGCACTATAATACCTCTGTCCCTCTTCCCATGGTGTACTCTTATTTTCAACAGGGGTATGCTTTCCTCTTGGAGCCCCGTAAGGACCTTCAGGAAGCGTTTCGGGGACGATGAAATTACGATAAGTTTCTACGTTTGAGAAGTCGCTGTATACTTGTTCTTCTTTGTCGTTCTGTTTACGGTCTTTACTCATCAAATCTCCCACCTTTCATACCTCTAGTATGTGAGATGGAGGTGGAGTTCATTCTTGCGGCACCTTCATTTAAAGGATGATTTCCCCTAAAAAGTCCCTTAATTCTGCGGCTTCTTCATCCGTTAATTTAAATACACTTTCTATATATCCGGGTTCATCGAGATCATCCCTGCCCATAATGGCAAATCGGTTACCCTGAAGGTCCAGTACTAATGCTTTCCCGTAATAACGTTCGGTTTGAGTAATGGCCAGGTCATATCGTTGACTTTCCCCCATGAAACTCACGAATCGGGTTTTAGTGGTTTCCATATCATCATATAAATAAAAGCGTTCATTCATTACGATGTCCTCCTCATTTTCTGCTCATTTCATCATATCAAACTAAGGCAGGAATTGCAGGATGTATCTGTATGATGCTGAAATTATGTTAAAATACAGAGTGTGAGGATTTCGTTTTAGGAAGAGGTGTGCACCATGTATTTTGTAGACAGGGAAAAGATTGAAGAAATACTGATCTATATGAATGAGCAACTAAACATTGTCAGTCGTCAAGAACAGTGGAATGCTACATTAGAAAAATTGGCGTTGGAGCGTGTTGCCCACGTAATCATTGAGTCCATCCTGGATGTAGGAAATAGCATGATTGATGGATTTATCATGAGGGATCCGGGCAGCTACGAGGATATCATAGACATTCTCCTCGACGAAAAGGTGATCACTGATAACATGAGTGAAGACCTTAAACGCCTCGTTGGTCAGCGTAAACCGTTGGTACAGGAATATACTTCGGTTGATCATGAAGCGTTACATACAATCATAAGAGAAGTGTTCTCAACACTGACCCAATTTCCAGTCCAGGTACGAAACTACCTCGAAAATGAACTGGGTCCCGTATCGGCGTTTAAAAATTAAAGTAATTGATCGCGCTTTCTATTCAGAAAGCGCTTTATTTTTTATAGGGTTATACAAAATCTTGGACATACTAAAATCAACGTTATGGAGGTACTACAAATGAAAGAATATAAAGGGTACTTAATCGATCTGGATGGAACGATGTATAAAGGAAAAGAGAAAATCGAAGAAGCGGGGGACTTCGTGAAACGATTGCAGGAAAAAGGCTTACCTTATCTGTTCGTCACAAATAATTCTTCTAGAAGACCTGAGCAGGTGGCTGAAAAATTGAGGTCCTTCGATATTCCGGCAAAAAAGGAACAGGTATTCACCACATCCATGGCGACTGCCCAATATATGGCGAAGGAAAAGCCGAACGGGACTGCCTATGTCATCGGTGAAGAAGGGATTCGTTCAGCACTGGAAGAGAACGGCATTACGCTTCAGGAAGAAAAACCTGATTTCGTAGTGGTCGGAATTGACCGTGACATTAATTATGAGAAATTATCCCTTGCTTGCTTAGGAGTGAGAAATGGAGCGACGTTCATTTCAACAAATGGGGACATCGCGATTCCGACTGAGCGGGGGCTGCTTCCAGGGAATGGTTCTTTGACCTCTGTCGTGACCGTCTCGACCCAGACCGACCCGATCTTCATCGGAAAGCCGGAGTCCATCATTATGGAACAGGCGCTGTCTGTGTTAGGAGTCCCGAAGGAAGAAACACTGATGGTGGGGGATAACTATGATACAGATATTCTCGCCGGGATCAATGCCGGGCTCGATACACTGCTTGTTCATACAGGGGTCACTACGAAAGAGACATTGAGTAAGAAGCATATTCAGCCTACTTATACGATTGAAACTTTGGACGAGTGGGATATATAATAACAAAAAATGGAGGCTGACAGTCAGCCTCCATATCCCTATTAGTCCTGCTGAATACTCAAATAGTACAAATGTAAAAAAATAGTCGCATATTCATAATAGACAACCCACACTCGTATAAGTAAAATAGAACTAGTGTGAAAAGAAGTAATCTGGATACTATTTATACTTCAGGGACCATCGTAACGGTCTTATTTGCTAACAATATGTACGCCTCAATAGATATTGTTGAAAGTATAATAGCAGGAACGAGAATTATACTCCTATTGTATTATGTGTTTTTCCTCTAACTAACTTTAATTTTTTCCATTACACATATTTGAGTACTCAGAAGGACTAAAAGCAGAAAGTGAAAAGAGAAAGCAAAGATTTTTTGATTTTTTTTAAAAATATTCCGAAATGAAGTGTAAAGGTATCCAACTAGGGTAAACAACAAAGGTAGTAGGGGACTATTAGCATTGATACCTTTTCAATTTCTAACTATTCTTTACGAATGTAAACAACTTTAAGAATGAAAGTCACTGTTTCTTATCTTGATTTTCGGAAACATTCCACATCATTTCTAAAGAATACTTAAAAGGGTAGTGAGGTAATGAGTATTACAGTTACAGTTACAGGACTTGTCGGAAAGAAAATAAGACACCATAGAAGAGCGAAAGAAATCACCATACAGGAATTAAGTCACAAATGTGGATTGACGGTTAATTATATTTCGTTGATTGAAAAGGGTGAAGCGAACCCGTCCCTGAACAAGCTGAATGCCATTGTATGTGCTCTGGACGTCCAGTGGGAAGACATCATGCCAACTTGTGAAGAACACGAAGAGATCTACAACCAAACGATTATCTAATGAACTAATTTTCTCTTTTTCATTTCTTGTTCGATCAGAGTGATGAATTCATTACTGAGTTTTAACTGTTTTGCTTTCTTATAGGCATCGATAAGGGCTTGATCACTTAGGCACTGGATAAGAATTCACCTCGATTATTTCTGGACATATGTAATATGGGGAATGCAGTGTCGTGAAAGTGACGGCCATTATTGATGTTTCTATGCTTTAAGAATATTCCTCGATACAACTATATTGAATATAATTACAACTATAATTGTAATTATATAAAACAATTCAACAATGTGCAATCATTAAGTTAGTTAAAAGGATCTATTTTTGATGAATATGTAATCGATCGGGTTCAACCGTATAATTTATCCTTATGTACTTCTTCCATCACTAAAAATCAGACGACTTTGTCGTCTGATTTAAAACATTTTATACTTTCACTCTGTGCTTTTTGCCCGGTGTGCCAAACGGCTTGAAGCTGCTGCGGCGATGGCACCGACAATATCATCCAGGAAGGTATGGCACATACCCGAAGACTTATCATTCAATTTCTCCAGGATCCCCGGTTTTTGCTTATCAATATATCCGTAGTTTGTAAAACCAATCGAACCATACACATTCACGATGGAAAAGGCGAGTATTTCATCCACTCCGTATAATCCTTCATCCACTTCTACAATGGCCTGCAATGGCTCCATCAGCATCTTTTTCTCAGCTAATATATCAAGTTGAATGCCTGTCAGAATCGCATTCTGTACTTCGCGCTTTGTTAACACACGTTCAACGTTGTAAACACATTCCTTTAATTCAAGATCAGGATGATACTTTTGTTGAAGGTACATGACTAATTGAGCGATATCTTCTATCTCCACGCCTCTTTCATGCAGCCATTTACGTGCTGTACTCTCTAATAAATCCATTGATTCTTTATCCTTCATCCTATTCACCTTTTTCTTTGAAAGATTGTAAAACCCCTATTTCGATTAGACGAAGCCTTGTTTTACTCATATGATTCCCTTTTGGAAAATAGACATAATAATAGCTTCTAATTTCATTCTTGCCCATCTCTGGTTTTGGATATTCATTTTGCATGAATCGTTCTCAAGCTATATAGAGTACAGGTTATATACGAATGGCGAAAAAGAACGGTCATTATAGATAGGAGAGGTCAGTATGTCTCAAGAGATTTTAATTAACCATTTTGGGTTGCATCCTGAGCGGGCATTCTACGATGGAATGATGGATCGATATATGGTTGGGGGATTAGTATATAGTATTGTAGGCGTCTCGAATATGGAACAGGAAACCCTGGTGGAACTTTATAAATTGGCAGAGCATCTAAAAAGTGCAGGAGATCGCTATGTATCGACCTTTGTTCAGAGTAACGAAGGAAGATTTCTCGTAGTGGAGAAGGATAAGGATTATGTCGTCCTCAGGAATGAAACCATTCACTCTCCCCCAGATCAGAAGGTTGGCAGAAAGCTTAGTAAATTTCATTACAGGGGACGGACCTATGAAGAAAAGGTGGAAAAGATCAATCGCATGGGGCAGTGGAAAAGTCTGTGGGAGAAAAGGCTGGCACAGTTGGAGAAAGCGTATTATCAGGTTATCCAGGATCAGCCGGCTGATGAGTTTGAGCGCTTGTTTGTGGAAAGCTATCCTTACTACAGTGCATTGTCAGAAAACGCTATACAATATCTGGTGGATACAGAACTGGATGAAGATCCTCAGGCGGAGGATGCAGGGACCATTTGCCATGAACGGTTTCTGAAGTCCACATGGGGATCGGAAGTGTGCATTCATTTTCCATTTCAATGGGTATTCGATCACTGCACCCGGGACATAGCAGAGTGGGTCAGGGAACGCTATTTCATGAGGAGCCAGACGTTTCATCCAGAGCTTCAAGAATTTATGAAGGAATATGAATCGATTACACCACTCTCTCCATTTTCATGGAGATTGCTGTATTCACGGCTTTTATTCCCCTTGCATTATTTTGAGTGCGTTGAGGAGTATTATATTTCACAATCAGAACAGAAGAAAAAGACAGTCGAAGAGAAATTGGAGCGTTATCTGAAGAACTCTCATCAATACGAATCATTTCTTTCTGATTTTTACCATATGTCAGAGGTCCCTGTGAAAAAGTGGGGTATTCCTCTGATTGCCTGGTTGTAACTCCCCAGCCCAGTAACGGGTGAAGCCTTCACTTTTATGCTAAACTGAAAAAAAGAAGTGAAGGTGGGGAATACATATGAAGCCATTCATCTACATTACACGAAAACTGCCTGAATCCGTCATTGAGCCATTAATGGATGAGTTCGAGGTGGAGATGTGGAACAGGGAAGATGCACCTGTCCCTAGGGACATCCTCCTGGAGAAAGCGGAAAAAGCTTCTGCCCTATTGACGATGCTGTCTGACAAAATTGACCGGGAACTCTTACAAAATGCTGACTCACTGAGGATCGTATCCAATCTTGCTGTTGGTTATGACAACATAGACCTTAAGGCGGCAAATGAAAAAGGGGTCACTATTACGAATACACCGGATGTTCTGACGGAGACAACGGCTGATTTGACTTTTGCCCTCTTGCTGGCTGTTGCAAGACGGATCGTTGAAGCTGACCGATACATAAAAGAAGGAAAGTGGAAAAGCTGGTCACCCCTTCTCCTGGCTGGTGCAGATATTCATCACAAAACAATGGGTATTGTCGGTATGGGGAGTATCGGTGAAGCTGTGGCAAAAAGGGCGAAAGGGTTCAATATGAATGTCCTGTACTATAATCGTTCACGGAAACACGAAGCGGAGACTAGCATCGGGGTACAATATGCCTTATTGGACGAACTCCTTTCTCAATCGGATTTCGTTGTCATCCTTGCGCCTCTGAATCCTGAGACGGAGGGGATGTTCCAGGAAAACCAGTTCAAAAAAATGAAGAAAACGGCCATACTCATCAATGCGGCACGCGGGCCCATCGTAAATGAAGAAGAGCTTATAAAAGCGTTAAAAAGGGGAGACATTGCAGGAGCTGGATTGGATGTATTTGAAACGGAACCGATCAGTGAAGATCATCCTCTTCTCGCATTCGATCAAGTTGTCGCTCTTCCCCACATCGGAAGCTCTTCAGAGGATACACGGTATAACATGATGACTCTATGTGTAGAAAACATCCAAGCCGTTCTAAAAGGAGACCTGCCGAAAACAGCTGTGAATTAAAAAGAAAATGCTCTGTTCGCAAAGATTGTTGTTATTCTTGCACAGACAATGATTTGCAAAAGCTCTGTCATTTAGTGTGTGGAAGAGGGTGAAGGGAACTGCTCCGCTTTCCACGGACGTTCGGCCGAGCCTCCTCAGCAAAAAAACGCTTCCGGGGTCTCGGCGCGCCCGTTTTCCGTAGGAGTCTCCGCAGTTCCTTTCACCTCTAAAGTAGCAAGTTTTGACAGAACAAAATGGTTCATGAATATCAGGTAAGTAAGAGTAATGGTACTATTAACTATAATTGGTTACTGCAACTACAATAAAAAGAGTTGGTGTAAGTTATTATGACATTCCTAGTAGTATTACTGAAACATTTATACCTTGATAGTTGATTGGAGCGGAAGGTGCTCGACTCCTGCGGGAAACGCTGGACAGGACGAAAAGCGAAGGCGGCTTGGTCAGGCCCGACAAGCATAAGGCGAGTCAACCGGAAAGGCGCTCTTTGCCTTTTTGGTTGATTTGACTTATGACCTCGAGGGGCTAGCCGCCATAGCTGGATCTTGAGACCCCACAGGGCATTAGCCCGAGGAGGCTTACCGCCAGCCCCGCGGAAAGCGAGCACCTGGAGTGGAAATCAACCACTACTCGCTACATCCGAAGTAACGATGTTTAGGAAAACAGCCAAAGAAAAAAAGCCTGGATCCAATGAAGGATTCAGGCTTTTAAGTCAAAACCGAATTAGAATACTTGCTCTACTTCAACGATTCCAGGAACTTCTTCCACTAATGCGCGTTCGATTCCTGCTTTTAACGTGATTGTTGAACTTGGGCAGCTTCCACAAGCACCAAGTAAGCGTAGTTTAACAATTCCATCTTCAACGTCCACAAGTTCACAGTCTCCACCATCGCGAAGTAGGAACGGACGTAATTTATCTAATACTTCCTGAACGGGTGCAATCATTTCGTTTTCAGCCATTATTATCTACTCCTTTCCTTACTATCTATTATAATGACATATTCGCAAAAAATCTATCAACCTGCAAACGATTGGGCATATCTTTTTCAAGAAATGTTTCCCAGAGGGTTTCCAAAGAGAAAATTGACTATTTTGGTTCCAACCATAATGTTTTTTTTGTAAAATAAACAAAAGAGGGAAAACAAAGGGGAGAATCATATGGAGCGTAAGCCGGTTGAACTTTACGTTTACGGGGCGGAACTACTCTGTCCAAGCTGTGTAAACTTACCATCATCGAAAGAAACGTATGAATGGCTAGAGGCTGCAGTGAGCAGGAAATATCCGAATCAGCCATTCGTGATTAAATATGTGGACATTCACAATCCGCCCGAAGAAGAATCTGTCAAGCAGTTCGCCACGAGGGTGATTGAAGAAGATATGTTCTATCCGATTGTATTATTGGAAGGAAATATTGTCGGCGAAGGAAATCCACGTTTGAAGACGATTTACTCTGAACTTGAGAAGTTTGGATATAAAGCGGTTTAAGCTGTAAAACCAATTTCATTTATGAAATTGGTTTTTTTTGTGCCGATTTAAGGCTGTGAATTGAAGCCTGATCGTCCTTATCATATACTGATGAAGAAGATTGACTAGTCAGTTAATTAGAGGAGGGGCATGATGAATTCGTTTGAATCAGTATTTCAGTCCAACTTTAAAAGGGGAGCATACCCATTCTATTCCCACTTAAGAAAAACAGATCCGGTGTTTGCAGCATGGGAAGATGGGGAGCATACGACGTGGATCGTATCAGGGTATGAAGATGTGTTAGAGCTATTAAAAACTTATTCTTTTATCAAAAATCAATCAAAGGTGTTTCCGAATTCTGAGGGGAATCATGATTTACCCCTAGAAGCAAGGGTGTTTCAGCACATGATGCTCGACGTCGATCCACCAGACCATACAAGACTGAGAAAGCTTGTGCAACCTTATTTCAATCCTAAAAAAATTCAAGAGCTTTCACCCAGGATTGAGGCTATCGCCGATCAACTCATCGATGAGATGAAGGTGAAAGAAGGCGTTATAGATCTGATTGATGACTTTGCCTTTCCGCTCCCGATTATCGTCATTTCGGAACTTCTTGGTGTCCCGACAGAAGATCGAGAAAAGTTCAGGCGCTGGTCCAACACCATCGTGTCAGCTTCGGACAATATGGATACTGATTTTCAGGGGGACGTGAGGGAATTCATTGAATATTTGACGCTCCTGCTTAAAGAAAAGAAAGAAAACCCTAAGGATGATTTGATTTCCAATCTGGTGTTGCATGAGGAAGAGGGGGAACAGCTAACCGAAGATGAACTGTATTCAATGATTATTCTTCTCATCATTGCCGGACATGAAACAACGGTCAACCTGATAGGGAATGGAATGTATGCTCTCTTCGAACATCCAGATCAATTAGAGAAGCTGAGGATGAATCACTCATTCATTGAGACAGCCATTGAAGAATCACTTCGCTTCTATAGTCCGGTTGATTTCTCTACTGCACGTTGGTCTGCAGAAGATATGGATTTTAAGGGGAAACGCATCAAGAGAGGAGACATGGTACTGGCCTCGATTTCATCTGCCAACCGAGACGAAAGAAAATTTGAAGATGCAGGTACATTCGATGTGACTCGGAAACCCAATCCTCATATGGCCTTTGGATATGGAATTCATTTCTGTCTGGGAGCGCCCCTTGCGAGACTTGAGGGAAAAATAGCCTTTGAGAAACTACTGAGTGCCTTTCCGACCATGAAAATGGTGGGGAATCATGATGAATCCAATTGGAGGGATATGTTCCTGCTTAGGGGACTGAGGGGCTTATACGTGGAACTGGATGCATGAGTATCTACATAAGGCTGTTTTTCGAATGAAAAGGGTCTTTTAAGATATGAACAGTACAAAACCCCTACTGTTGAACAGTAGGGGTTTTATTATCATCCATTATGATATTTATACATCCACAACACACCGGATTTCAATAATCGTGCGACCCGTCCTGTTATAGAGCGCTCGTTGACAAGTCCGAAACCATGTTTCTTTCCGAGTGATCCCAGAATCCCCTTTAGCTTGATCTTCGGCAATTCTGCAGGGAGCTCTTCGTTATTCCAGCGTTTCAATAAAATGGTCACGATTTGTTCTGCCTGTCCTTCAGCAAGCTGGGCACTTGGAGCTTGAGGAAGACTTGCGCAGTCACCGACTACATATACATGTTCATCCTGGGGCAGATTATGATACTTTGTCAGGGTGACGCGACCGCTTGCATCTTTCTCGACTTCCATATCACGAACGACCTTGCTAGGCTGGATTCCTGCAGTCCAAACAATGGCATCACAGAAAATCTGCTCTTCGTGGTTATGTAGCGTGTTCGGCTCCACTTTCGTAATATTGGAATTGTTTACGATTTCGACGCCGTTTTCATCAAACCATCCATGAACGTAAGAGCTTAAACGTTCCGGGAATGCATTGAGGATACGCGGTCCACGGTCGAATAATTTAATCTTCAGATCAGAACGGCTTTCCCGAAGCTCACTGGCAAGTTCAATTCCGCTTAATCCAGCTCCCACGATACCAACAATGGAACCTGCAGGAAGATTACACAGCGTTTGATACGTCTTACGAGACCTCTCAATCGTTTGAATCGAGAATGTATGTTCATCTGCACCGGGAACATTGTGATACTTATCTTCACAACCAAGTCCAATGACAAGGTCATCATAAGGAACGGGATCCTGATCTTTCATTTGGACGAGTTTATTTTCCATATCAACGCCTGTGATATCTCCATAAACATATGATAAACGGCTATGTTCCGGGAATGATACACGTACATGTTGATCTGAAATCGTTCCGGCAGCTAAGGCATAGTATTCTGTTTTCAGGCAGTGATAAGGATTTCGATCAATCAGGGTAATCGATACGTCTTCTGGTAGTTGGTTGGGTAATAAGCGAAGAAGGACGCGCATGTTGCCATATCCTCCGCCAAGCAGCACTAATTGTTTCATAGAAATTTCCCCTTTTGCACTCTACATTATTGTTGAAATAGTGTGTTTGTATATGATTTATATCCCATAATGGTAAGGGACAGGATTTAAAGGACATTCAGGCCAAAACGAGTCCTGACAAAGTAAGCATTTTCAATATGAAGCATAATTCGAGTGAATTCTACATAAATAAACCTATTAACATTAAAAGTATATCGAAATAAAGGTCTTTTCACAACAGAAATAAGCGAAAATGTTCACAATCTGTTATACCATTACATGGAATGCAATTCATTGACGAAGGTGATAAAAAAAGGTAGCATAACAAAGAGTAGTGAGGTGATGGAATTGAAACCTATTATAGAATTTTGTATAAGCAATCTTGCTAGCGGTGCGCAAAAAGCGCTTGAGATATTAGAAAGAGACCCGAACCTTGATGTCATTGAGTACGGATGCCTGGGTTACTGCGGAAAATGCGCCCAATCGTTTTATGCTCTCGTCAATGGGGAGGTCGTAACAGGCGACACGCCTGAAGGACTTGTGGATGAGATTTATCAATTCCTTGAAGACAACCCGATGTTCTAAGGAAAAGCCGGCCTGACCGGCTTATTTTTTTTGTCTTTTGGAGGGGAAAGAGGATGGATGAGAATCTTGATCAAGATCACTTCGGATGAAAATATTTGTGAATCCTACTGCCCTGGAATATACGAAAGAACACTAGTGGAGCGTCCACCAGTGTTCTTTTTTACATGGATTTAGATTCTTTATATACTTCCCGGATCTCGTACCAGCGTTCCCTTGCCATATCAATGATCTTCGGTTCAGTCGACAGATGTTGCTTCCCGATGACTTTAGAAAGATAAATAACGGATTCCTCGATTTTATTCTGTCTCCTCAGTAATTCGGCAATGATGTATAAAAGCTTTGTTTCGGACATCAGAAAACCTGAGGTACCATCTGTCATATAGGCATCTATGTACTCATGCGTAGCAAGGTTAATAAAACGCCTTTCCTGTTCTTGATCATCCGTCTTCCGGTAGAGCCAGGCAGTCCGAAGATATAACCCTGCAATGGTCAACTTTTTCTCCTTTTTGATCAAAGCGCAGTAAGCAGCCAGTTTATAAGTGTTGATCGCATCTTCATATGAC
The DNA here is from genome assembly GCF_020172085.1 of Rossellomorea aquimaris. Classification (GTDB taxonomy): domain Bacteria; phylum Bacillota; class Bacilli; order Bacillales; family Bacillaceae_B; genus Rossellomorea; species Rossellomorea aquimaris_E. The sequence continues at coordinate 3,644 of NZ_JAIVAT010000009.1, read as the reverse complement.
CTGAGCTTCCCATAATCCTGGGGTTTCCAGTGCAGACTGATCTTCTCTTCCAGTTCAGTCTTGAGTACGGGAGGTATGTAAGCAGTGAAGTCATCTGTATATGAAAATCCGCATCTTGGGCAAACCGATACGTTATAGAGCATAGGATTTATTTCATCTGATTGATACAGGGGACAAAAGTCACTGTCGTAACCTGTAAGCTTTACAAAACGGGAACGTATCTTAGTCGTACTGTAGGAATGTTTACACGAAAGACATTGTGTCTTTTTATCATAAAAGGGCGTCACCACCGTCATGAATACCACCTCGGAATAGGGACTATATACCTTATTATAACGTGGTAATATGGAAGTGGACTAGTGTTTTTTTAATATAGATGAGTAAAAAGTTGTGTTTAGTTAGAAAATTCATAAAATTATTCTTCCAGATATTCACCAAAGCTCCTTTGGTTGAGTAGTAAAATAGAAAGGAGTATACTAAGTAATAAGAAATGAAAAGGTTGGGGGTGTAGTGAATGAGTGAAGTTGTCATTCTAACAGAAGCCGCTGCCCTTCAGATTAAAGACATGATGAAGGAACATGACGAAACAGATGCCATGTTACGTGTAGCGGTAAAAGGGGGAGGCTGCAGCGGCCTTTCTTATGGTATGGGATTTGAACATGATCTTCAAGATGGAGATGCCACGACAGAACAGCACGGAATCAAGCTGGTCGTGGCAAAAAATGATGCTGCCATCCTGAACGGTACGAAAATAGATTACAAGCAGTCCATGATGGGCGGTGGATTCACAATCGACAATCCAAACGCCATCGCGTCATGCGGGTGTGGTTCATCGTTCGTGACAGCGACGAATAAGGGAACACCTGAAAATTGCTAAACATGGAAAAGGGACGGACCTCGGTTTATGAGGTCCGTCCCTTTTTTTAGGTTAATGGATATTTTTCAGCGCATCTGCGATAGGTGTGTCTCCACTTAAGATTTCGAATACTTTGTGGTTCGTTTCTTCGGTGGTCAATGAATCTACGATCACTTTCGCAACATCTGCGCGGGGAATGTTGCGGCTTTTGTCCGTGATGTTCAGGGCCGCTTCAATCTTACCTGTTGCATCATCGAAGGAAAGGGCCCCCGGTCGGACGATCGTGTAGTTCAAGCCACTTTCTTTCAAATGGGCATCCGCTGCTCCTTTTGCTTTTAAGTAGAACTGTAATTCGTCCGGACCGCTTGACGGATGATCGGCTCCCATGGAACTGAGCATCACGAAACGCTCGATCCCCATTTTTTTCGCATAGTCCACAGCTTTTTTGGCACCTTCCTGGTCGATTGCCAGAGTCTTATCATCACCAGTCGATCCTCCGCTTCCGGCAGCGAAGATAACGGCATTCACATTTTCAAGGGCATAGGAAAAGTCCTGCTCAAGATCAGCGATGATCGGTCTTGCGCCCAAGTCTTCCATTTCCTTTGCCTGTTCTGTTTTTCGAATCATGGCCCTTACGAAATGCTGACTGCTGCCTGCAAGTTCTTTCACTATATGACGGCCGGTGTGGCCATTTGCACCAATAACTAATACATTCATTTCATCCATCATCCTTTATCCTGAGTTTTTTGTCCTATTATTGGTCTACCCATTCGGTGTGAAAATAAACAAAACCGTGGGCATGGATGAAATGTAGGACATCATTATTTCAATTGGATGTTCTTCTTCATAAGAGAGGCAACCTTCTGGCTGTTTTCATCCTGGATTTGTTCCAAGTTCTTAATGACCCGTTGTTGCCTTTCCAAAGGGTGATTCTGACTAAGTTTGGCTTTCCCTTCGATGGATTGGATAGGAATTTTAAATCCGACAATTCCTTTTCTTAACCCGCTCTGGAGCTTTTCATCGACACGATCCAATGAATATGGGCTATTGGAGGGTTCATATTTCCTCACTAGAGTCGAGAGGGAATGGATGGTATCAGCTTCATCATCCAACACCTCAAGCTTCCCGTACACATGTACCGCGACATAATTCCAGGTGGGTACGGTTTGATCGGATTCATACCATGATGGGGAGATATACGCATGAGGACCATGGAAGACAACAAGCATCTCCTTTCCTTCACTCTCACGCCACTGTGGATTGGCTTTGGCAAAATGACCATAAAGACATTGCGATTCTCTGTCTAAATAGAGAGGTAAATGGGTGGCAAAAGGCTTACCGCAGTTCTCAGAAAAGACGATGGCGAAACCATTTTCTTCTACGATGGAATAAAGGGTTTCTTTATCATGAATGAGGAACTCTTTTGGAATGTACATGGAATGTCTCCTCCTTAAATTGAAAAAGGGGCTCAGGAATCAATTTCCTGAGCCTCCTGAATAAGAGCCTGTCGTTTAATCAGTAAACATGGACGTACTGTGCATTGGCTGCACTCTTGCCTTTGGATCCATATACGCTTTCGCATTATTGACCGCTGTCGGGGCTTCACCAAATCCACTCGCTATGAGCTTGACTTTCCCATCATACGTACTGATATCACCTGCAGCATAAATACCCGGAATATTCGTTTCCATCCTTGAATTGACCACGATGGAATTCTTCTCGATCTCAAGCCCCCAATCTTTGATAGGACCGAGGGACGATACAAAGCCGAAGTTGACGATTAATTCATCAAGGTCGATGATTTCCTTCTCGTCGCCTTTTGTCTCTTCCAATACGAGCTGATTAATCTTATCCTCATCGACCACCAATTCAGAAGGGACAAAGGGTGTTTTCAGCTCAACCGTGGAATTGTGTAGATTCTCCACACTATGCTCGTGTGCCCTGAATTTATCGCGTCTGTGCACGAGATAGACTTTCTCAGCAATCGGCTCGAGCATCAATGCCCAATCCACTGCAGAGTCCCCGCCGCCGCATATGACCACTTTCTTGCCCCTGAAATGCTCCAGGTTATCAACAAAGTAATGAAGGTTTTTCCCTTCGAACTTCGAAGCATGCTCGAGTTCTAGACGTCGGGGCTGGAAGGCACCGTTTCCTGCCGTGATAATGATGGTCTTAGAGAAGTGGACTTCTTTATCCGTTGTCAGCTTAAACATGCCATCAGCCTGTTTCTCTACACCTTCGACTGCCTGCTCCAGACAGATCGTCGTTTCGAATTTCGCCATTTGTTCCTTAAGATTATTGACCAGATCCTGGGCTTTCACCTTAGGAAAACCGGCAACATCATATATGTATTTTTCAGGATAGAGAGTAGCCAGCTGGCCCCCGAGTTGTGGTAAGCTTTCGATGATCTTGACCGATGCTTTTCTCATACCACCATAGAACGCCGTGAACAATCCAGTCGGACCGCCGCCTATGATCGTGATATCATACACTTTCTGATCTTCCTTCAACTAAATCCCTCCAACCATTTAGATGTGCTTCACTTTCATTTATTCTATCATATCGACCCCGATTCTACACAAGATTGACATCATTATTATGAATAATCAGTATATTTCCCTTTTCGGCACTTTGCCTTATGTTTGTCGCCTCTGGGCAAAGCCCTTCCTCTTTTCATTGTCCAGCTCCAGGGGCTTGGGGCTCGAGGTCATAAGCCAAGTCACCCAAAAAGGCAAAGAACGCCTTTCCGGGTGACTCGTCTTATGCTTGTCGCCCCAGGGCAAGCCCC
>NZ_JAIVAT010000008.1 GCF_020172085.1 Rossellomorea aquimaris | reverse complement strand
GTTCGTCCTGAGCCAGGATCAAACTCTCCGATAAAAGTTTGAATAGCTCTTTAAAAATAAATCTAGAATTAACGTTGACGTATTGTCTTGTTTTGTTCAGTTTTCAAGGTTCAATGTGTAAGTGCTTCGTTTGAAGCGACCTTTATAATATATCATTTCCAGCGTATATCGTCAAGGTATTTTTATTATTTTAGAAAAGTTATTTTCACTATAATTATGTAATGCCTTTCGGACAACAAATAATAGTATACACACTATTAAACAGGTTTGCAATAGGAAATATAAAAAAGTAGCCTGCAACTTTTTTATATTTCCATGTTCATCATGTCATTACTTCTGAAATGTAGATATTCTTTTGCTGAGATAAATCGATTAATTGACCAGACTTCAGCTTAACGATCGGACTAATAAATGCATTCGGTTTGGTATACATCACTTCCCCGGTCTCTCCAGTCGATAGTTTTACCGGGGTTCCTGTCCGTAAGTCTCCCAATAATTGAAGAAGGCCTTCCACTACCTTTATATCAAATTTGCCGAATAAGTCTTTACTGATCATATCAAGTACTTTGAAGACCGGCTGACGGGTTCGATACATTCGCTCGGATGTCATAGCATGAAACACATCGGAAATGCCTACAATCTGTGAATATAGATGAATTCGATCGCTCTTTTCAGATGCAGGATATCCTGTCCCGTCAAAGCGTTCATGATGCTGAAAGATGGCAAGCTTCGTTTCCGTTTTTAATAATGGGGTATCTTTGACCATCTTATACCCATTTGCTGTGTGAAGTTTTACCTCTTTAAACTCACTTTCTGTTAAAGGTTGTTCTTTTAATAATATGTGGGGGCTTACCTTTGACATCCCACAGTCTGATAGTGCACCTGCTAATGCCAGTTGATTTACCTGTCCTGAGTTCAATCCAAGCTTCTTTCCTATTAACGCGCTGATGATACTCACTGAAACGGCATGATGATAAAGATAGTCTTTTTTGGTTGAGTACTGAGGAAGTGAGTATACATATGCGTGATTCTCTTCCACCACTTGAATGACAGGCAGGATGAATTCTCTTACTCTCGCAACATTGACCGCCGTACCCGATTGCCAATTCATAAATTCTTTCTTGAATTCCTTTACGGTTGTCAGATATAAATCTACAAAGCCATAAGGTTCATATATGTCACTATCCTCCTGATCGGAGGATTTATCAGCGGATAAGAGGGACCTGAACGGATTCCCGTCTGCTTTTGTTTTCTCTATGTATAACTCGTCAATATGGAATGCTTGAAGGATATTCAAGTGTTCTTCTTCAATCACCGTACTTTTCGGAATGATAGGGCTTGCTGCCATTCCCATGATGTCTTCAGCTACTATGCAACCTAATTGTATATCTCCACGATGGACTTTCAACTGCTAACACCTCACATCTCCCTTATTATATTAGTTTATTTTACCAAATTAGGCACCTTATAGTTGTTTTTTTCAAAAAATAAATATTCCCCCAACAAAAAAAGCTATTTCCAGAATGGAGGTTCCATTTCTGAAAATAGCTTGCTCTATTATTTATTCTTCTGTATTTTCATTGCCTTCTTCAGCAGATTGATCCTGCTGGTCTACCTCTTCAGCAGATTCCACCGGTGCTTCGGTTTCTTCATCATCTTCTTTTTCTACTTTGGCAACGGTTGAAACGAATTCACTTTCTTGAAGACGGATCAGCTTGACTCCCTGAGTGTTTCGTCCCGTCGTCGAAATATCATTTACGTCCATACGGATAAGGACGCCATGGGCGGTGATGATCATTAAGTCTTCTTCACCTGTGACGGCCTTAACAGAGACAAGTTCTCCATTACGCTCGGTCACATTACATGTTTTCAATCCTTTACCACCACGTGTTTGTATACGATATTCACTGGCTGGTGTACGTTTTCCGTAACCATTTACCGTGACGACAAGCACATCACTCTTGTCTTCGAGGATTTCCATTCCCACAACAATGTCGTCATCGCTGAGGTTGATTCCTTTTACTCCGGTAGCTGTTCTTCCCATTGAACGAACATCTGTTTCCGGGAAACGGATCAGCATCCCATCTTTCGTCCCGATAATGATATCCTTTTCGCCATCGGTCAGTTTGACTGAAATCAGTTCATCGTTTTCACGCAAGTTGATGGCGATCAGCCCGTTCGTACGGATATTGGCGAAGTCCGATACCGGTGTACGTTTGGAAATACCTTGCTTCGTCGTAAAGAATAAGTACCAGTCGTCGACAAATTCTTCAACCCGGATCATGGCGTTGATCCACTCATCTTTTTCGACACCAAGCATGTTGATGATAGGCAGACCTTTTGCAGTACGGCTGAACTCGGGAATTTCATATCCTTTTGCACGATACGCTTTTCCTTTATTCGTAAAGAAGAGGATCGTGTCATGAGTGGAAGTCGTCAATAAGTGTTCAACGAAGTCCTCATCATTGGTACCCATTCCCTGGATGCCTCTTCCACCACGCTTTTGACTGCGGTAGGTAGATACCGGAAGACGCTTGATGTAGCCATTATGGGTAAGAGATACGACGATGTTTTCCCTTGGAATTAAATCTTCGTCCTCGATGTTCTCGATGCCACCCGCTACAATTTCTGATCTTCTTTCATCATTGAAGCGCTCTTTGATTTCGATCAGCTCTTCACGGATGATTTCAAGGACCTTTTCATCATCTGCAAGGATCGCTTTTAGTTCTGAGATCAACTTCACCAGTTCCTGGTACTCGTCTTCGATCTTTTCACGTTCCAAACCGGTCAAGCGTTGAAGACGCATATCCAGGATAGCTTGTGCTTGTTTATCGGAAAGGGAGAAGTTTTCCATCAAACCTTGTTTCGCAAGTTCTGTTGTTTGAGATCCACGAATAAGGGCGATGATTTCATCAATATGATCCAAGGCAATTCTCAGACCTTCTAAGATATGAGCCCTTGCTTCTGCTTTCCTCAATTCGAATTCCGTTCTACGACGAATGACCACTCGTTGATGCTGTAGGTAGTGATATAGACACTCTTTTAAATTCAATACCTTAGGCTGTCCGTCAACAAGTGCCAGCAAATTGATTCCGAAGCTTGTTTGCAGGGCTGTTTGTTTATACAGATTATTAAGTAATACGTTAGCATTGGCGTCTTTTCTTACTTCAATGACAATTCGCATACCGTTACGGTCGGATTCATCACGCAGATCTGTGATGCCATCGATTTTCTTATCCCGGACAAGATCGGCGATTTTTTCAATTAATCTCGCTTTATTCACCTGATAAGGGATTTGATGGACGATGATCGTCTCTTTCCCATTGCTCTTCGTTTCGATTTCCACGCGTGCGCGCATGGTGATGGATCCTTTACCTGTTTCATAGGCGCGACGGATCCCGCTTCTTCCTACAATCAATCCGGCTGTAGGGAAATCGGGGCCGTAGATGAATTCCATCAACTCTTGAATCGTAATATCAGGGTCTTTACTTAATGCCAGGATCCCATCGATCACTTCCCCAAGATTGTGAGGAGGAATATTCGTTGCCATCCCAACAGCGATCCCGGAGGAACCGTTGACCAACAGGTTCGGGAAACGGGCAGGCAATACTTCCGGCTCTCTCTCTGTACCATCATAGTTATCTTTATAATCAATCGTGTCCTTATTGATATCACGAATCAGTTCCATAGAGATCTTGGACATACGCGCTTCTGTATAACGCATCGCAGCCGCCGCATCTCCATCGACAGAACCGAAGTTTCCATGACCGTCCACAAGCATATAGCGATAGTTGAAATCCTGTGCCATACGGACCATCGTGTCATAAACAGCTGAGTCACCATGAGGGTGGTACTTACCGATTACTTCACCGACGATACGTGCCGATTTCTTATAGGCTTTGTCAGACGTCATCCCGAGGTCATTCATCGCATACAAAATACGGCGGTGTACTGGCTTAAGGCCGTCACGTGCATCCGGCAGGGCACGTGAAACGATGACACTCATCGCATAATCCAGGAAAGACGAGCGCATTTCATTACTTATATTAATCTCTTTAACATTCGATCTTGGTGTTTCTGCCATAGTAAAAGGGACCTCCTTTTAAAGAAAGATTCATACCTTTCTCATTCTTTACCTTGTCCGCTATGTAAAAGACAGGATAGCAAATCGTCTATCCTGTACTATTTTCAAATAAAGATTTCGTTAAATATCCAGATTCTTCACGTACGCAGCGTTTTCTTCGATGAAGTTACGTCTCGGCTCAACTTTGTCCCCCATGAGGATTTCAAATGTTTCATCGGCCTCGATCGCGTCCTGAAGACTTACCTGGAGAAGTGTCCTTGAATCGGGATCCATGGTTGTTTCCCAAAGCTGTTCAGGGTTCATCTCTCCCAGACCTTTGTAACGCTGGATTCCTGGTTTAGGAGTTGGGGAGATTTCTCCAAGGATTCGATCCAATTCCTTATCATTGTAAGCATACTCGATTTTCTTACCTTGTTGGATCTTATACAACGGTGGTTGAGCGATATAAATATAGCCTGCCTCAATGATATTTCTCATATAGCGATAGAAGAACGTCAATAACAGCGTACGGATATGTGCACCATCGACGTCGGCATCGGTCATGATTACAATCTTGTGGTATCTCGCCTTAGACAGATCGAAATCTTCACCGATCCCTGTTCCGAGTGCCGTAATGATTGCCCGGACCTCGTTATTGGAAAGGATCTTATCAAGTCGTGCCTTTTCTACGTTAATGATTTTACCGCGCAGAGGAAGGATGGCCTGGAAGTGGCGATCACGCCCTTGCTTGGCAGATCCACCGGCTGAGTCACCCTCAACCACGTAAATTTCACTGATGCTTGGATCTTTAGAAGAACAGTCCGCGAGTTTACCTGGTAAGCTTGAAATTTCAAGGGCACTTTTACGACGGGTAAGCTCCCTTGCCTTTTTCGCTGCCAGGCGGGCACGTGCAGCCATCAGTCCTTTTTCTACGACTTTTCGTGCGACAACCGGATTTTCAAGCAGGAACGTTTCCAAATGCTCCGAGAATAGAGAATCGGTGATGGCCCTTGCTTCTGAGTTTCCGAGTTTTGTTTTCGTCTGACCTTCGAACTGAGGGTCAGGGTGTTTGATTGAAATGATGGCTGTCAATCCTTCACGGACATCTTCTCCCGAAAGATTCGCATCGCTTTCTCTGAACACATTATTTTTACGGGCATAATCATTGATGACCCTTGTTAAAGCCGTTTTAAATCCGGACTCATGTGTACCACCTTCATGAGTGTGAATGTTATTGGCAAATGAATAAAGGTTACTGGCAAAACCGTCATTGTACTGAAGGGCGATTTCGACTGTGATATCATCTTTCTCACCTTCGATGTAAATCGGCTCTTCATGGATGACTTCCTTCGAACGGTTCAGATGTTCTACATAAGACTTAATTCCACCTTCGTAGTGGTAGTCCTTTCGTTTTCCTTCGCCGCGCTTATCTTCAATACTGATCTGGATTCCTCTGTTTAAGAAAGCCAATTCGCGGATACGATTTGCCAATGTATCATAGTCGTATTCCGTCGTTTCAGTGAAGATTTCAGGATCAGGAGTGAAATGAATGATCGTTCCTGTCTTATCCGTTTCTCCGATCACTTTAAGGTCGAAGCTCGGAACACCTTTTTCGAACTTTTGATAATAAATCTTTCCATCACGATGAACATGCACTTCAAGCTCCGTGGATAGAGCATTTACAACCGATGCCCCTACTCCGTGCAGACCTCCGGATACCTTGTATCCTCCGCCGCCGAACTTACCGCCTGCGTGAAGGACCGTCATGATGACCTCAACGGCTGGGCGCCCCATTTTTTCATGGATACCGACTGGAATACCACGTCCATTATCAGTAACGGTAATGCTGTTATCTTCTTCGATGATGACTTCGATTTCATTACAGTGACCTGCTAATGCTTCATCGATACTGTTATCAACGATTTCCCATACCAAGTGATGTAGACCTCTTCCGCTTGTTGATCCAATATACATACCTGGTCTTTTCCGAACGGCCTCTAATCCTTCCAGAACCTGAATCTGATTTTCATCATAGGATCCGCCTTGCGCTTGTTTTTGTTCCATAGTCATACTGATTCACCTACACTTTCTAACCTTCAGGGCTTTATATTTCTATAATAAATTCTCAAAGTTTGAGTATTTCTTTGATCGCTTCTTCAGCGTACTGGATGCCAGTGGTGAGAGATACAACTGATTTGTTGTAATAACAAGAGATTTATATGAACCCTTTGCGAGATTGCAAAGGTTTTTATCTTTCGTTTTTAGAAAATGTTGAATTTCCTCTGAAAATTGAACGGTGTCTCGATCAATAATGGCGATGATTTCATCTGTCCGTACCATGACATCTTCTCCAACATGTATGTACAAGGTAACACCTCATTTCAATCTTTTCATTGATCCGGCTTCCACTTCGAACGTCGTCGCCTCGTTTAAGGTTTGATGATCGATACCATCCACATTCGTCGTGGTCACGAAGGTTTGAACTTTTCCCTGGATGGTATTTAATAAGTGGGACTGACGATAATCATCTAATTCGGATAAGACATCATCCAGAAGTAAGATGGGATATTCTTTAATTTCAGAGTGAATCAGCTCGATTTCTGCAAGCTTTACAGAGAGGGCTGTTGTCCGTTGCTGCCCTTGGGAACCAAATGTTTGTACATCTCGCCCATTCACAATGAATTGAAGATCATCCCGATGCGGTCCGACCAGAGTCACACCGCGATCTATTTCCCGCTCCCGTATATCCTTGAATTTCTGCTCATATATATCTACCATTTTTGACCATTCTTGATTATCTGATACATCCAATGACGGTTTATATACGATTTCCAACGTTTCAAGGTTTCTCGAAATCCCTGAATGAATCGGTTTAGCCCAGCTTTCCAGCAGCTGGACGAATTCAAATCGTTTCTTCGTAATTTTCACTGCCATTTCGATGAACTGCTCCGTCAAGACATCAAGCATGGTCTGGTCTTTTTGTTTCCTTGTTTGCAACTGTTTTAAATAATGGTTTCGTTGCTGTAATATTTTTTGATAAAGGCTTATATCATGTAAATAAACAGGAGAAACCTGACCGATTTCCATATCGATAAACCGACGCCTCACTTGTGGGCTCCCTTTTACCAAATGGAGATCTTCAGGTGCAAACATAACAACATTCATATTCCCGACATATTGACTCAATTTAGATTGTTCAAGGTGATTGCTTTTTGCTTTTTTCCCTTTTTTCGATAGGACCAGCTCCAAAGGCAACGCACCATTATATTTTTGAATCCTACCTTTTATTTTAGCATATTCCTGATCCCAACGGATTAAATCTTTATCATTCGAGGTCCGGTGGGATTTAGCCATTGCCAGGACGTAAATGGATTCCATGATATTCGTCTTTCCCTGGGCATTCTCTCCAAGGATCACATTTACCTTATTTTCGAAAGTCACGTCGATCGACTCGTAATTCCGGTAGTTTCTTAATTCCAATTGTTCAATGTACATGGACATAACACCCTTTGTTATTCTCCGGCAACAACAAAGACCCCTACTTCAGGAATTTCAACTTTGTCACCAATCGTGAGTTTTCTTCCTCTTCTTTGGTCTTGCTCCCCGTTTATGTATACTTCATATTCACTTAAGAACCATTTCGCCATACCGCCGGACTGTATCACTTCAGCAAGCTTGAGGAATTGTCCCAATGTGATGATTTCTGTTTCGATGGTGATCTCTTTCGCCACTAAAATCACTACTTTCCGTATAAAGTCTCTAATATCTTATTTTACTCTAAATAGAGTCAAGTCACAACTAACGAAAAATGGAGAAAATAGTCGTAGTTGATTTCCGCTGCAGATGGTCGCTTTCCGAGGAGTTTCATCTGCCCACCTTCTCCCTCTGGAAGTAGAATATCTGCACCGAAAATGGTTGGTTGCCAAAATAAAAAAAGCCAACACCTTAACTTTTTTTAAGGTGTTGGCTTTTTGGATTCCTAGTACGTCCTTACCGGAAGGATCAACTGAAGAATGGAATCATCGTGAAGAGGCTTCAATACGAATGGTCTCATGGCTCCAGTGAAGTTCACATAGATTTCCGTTCCTTCAATGGCTTTCAATGCGTCCATCATATACTTCGCGCTAAAGGAAATCTTCAGTTCTTCTCCCTCGATTGATTGACTTTGAACCTGCTCGATGACCTTACCGATTTCCGGTGTATTTGAGGAGATCTCAATGATCCCGCCATCAAGTGTCGAAAGCTTCACGACGTTGTTTCGTCCTTCTCTTGCAAGAAGGGATGCACGATCGATCGCTTGTAAAAATTCTTTCGTGTTCAAGGTCAATTCTGTTTTCGTGTCAGATGGGATCAACCGACTGGTATCAGGATAGTTCCCTTCTAACAATCTGGAGAAGAATAACAGATGCTTCGCTTTGAATAGGACCTGGTTTTCTGTAATGACGATTTCTACTGGCTCATCCGTATCGTCCAGGATTTTATTCAACTCGTTTAAGCTCTTCCCTGGAATCACAATATTGTAAGAAGCATCGTGATTTGTCTCAATCGGGGCTTTTCTCATGGCCAGCCTGTGACTATCTGTTGCAATACAGCTCAACTCCCCGTTATCAATCTGACAGTTTACACCTGTCAAGATGGGGCGTGTTTCTGAGGTGGACACTGCGAATACCGTTTGTCTGATCATCGTCTTTAAAAGATCTGTTGAAACCTTAATGCCGTTTCCTTCTTCGATTTGAGGCAGATGTGGGTATTCTTCCGGATCCAAACCGTTTAAATTAAATTCAGCCTGTCCAGAACGGATAACAGTCTGGAAGTGATTTTGAACTTCGATTTCAACCGTATCTTTAGGTAATTTTTTTACGATTTCACTAAAGAACTTAGCTTGGAGAACAATTCCCCCTGCTTCCATGATCTCAACGATTTCTGAACCTTCTTCTTCATTCGGTATAAAAGACTCGATGGAAATATCAGAGTCACTTCCCGTTAATGTGACACCATCCTCTGTAGCGATGATCTTGATCCCTGTCAGAATAGGAATCGTTGTTCTGGATGTTACAGCTTTCATGACATCTTGGACACTTTGCACAAGATGGTCCCTTTGAATAACAAATTTCATGATTTATTCCTCCAATTTGCACATAATTTTATGGACTGAATCATATACTAATAATTTATTTAAAAAATAGTAAAAGAAGTAGTAGGGCCTGTTGATATGTGGATAAGTGTGTGAATCGAACGTAAACACAGCCTATCCACATGTGGACAGACTGTGTGCTAGTATGACTCGGTTATTCACATTATCCAATTTGATTGTGTGTAAAATCAGCCCTTTAAAGACTCACGAATTTCTTTCAACTGCTGCTGAAGAAGTGCATCATTTCCAAGTAATGTACTGATTTTCTCATGGGCATGAATGACGGTGGTGTGATCTCGTCCGCCAAATTCTTCCCCGATCTTAGGGAGTGAAGAATCCGTCATTTCCCTTGATAAGTACATAGCGATCTGTCTTGGGAACGCAATCGATTTTGTTCGTTTTTTTGCTTTAAAGTCCTCTAGCTTCACATTGAAGTGCTCACCAACGACACGCTGGATTTCCTGGATGGTAATAGTCCTTGGCTTCGAGCTCGGAATGATATCCTTCAACGCCTCAGCCGCTAAATCAGCATTGATGTCTTTATTTATGAGAGATGAGTAAGCGACGACACGAATCAACGCGCCCTCTAACTCACGAATATTGGAATCGATTTGATTAGCTATATAAAGCATGGCTTCGTTAGGGATATCCAGCCCTTCAGCCTTTGCTTTTTTTCGTAAAATGGCAATTCTCGTCTCGAGGTCCGGAGGTGTGATATCTGTAATCAATCCCCACTCAAACCGTGAACGAAGTCTATCTTCAAGTGTCGGAATCTCTTTTGGTGGCCGATCACTGGAAATGACAATTTGTTTGCTTTCTTCATGTAAGGTATTAAAAGTATGGAAAAATTCCTCTTGCGTTTGTTCTTTTCCAGCTAAAAATTGAATGTCATCAATTAATAAAACATCGACATTACGATATTTATTACGGAAATCAACCGCTTTATTGTCACGAATGGAGTTGATGAATTCATTTGTGAATTTTTCAGACGATAAGTAAACCACTTTCGCAGCGGGATTATGCTCCAATACATAATGACCGATGGCATGCATTAAGTGGGTTTTTCCGAGTCCGACTCCCCCATAAATAAATAAGGGGTTATACGCTTTAGCAGGTGCTTCAGCCACTGCTAAAGAAGCAGCATGGGCGAACCGGTTGCCCGAACCGATAACAAACGTGTCGAAAGTATATTTAGCGTTCAACATATTTTGATTGAGATCCTGCTGATCGTCATCTTTCATCGACTTTGGAGGAATTTGAATATCAAACTCTTCCGGCTCCTGGTTTTGGGGAATGATAAATTTAACGACTAGCTCTTCACCCGTAATATCATATAAAACCCCGGAAATTAACTGGGAGTAGCGACCTTCCAACCAATCTCTCGCAAATTCATTTGGAGCAGTAATCACAAGGGTGTCCCCTTGAATGGAATGGGCCTTAGTGGATTTTAACCAAGTATCAAAACTGGGTTTACTGATTTTTTTTTCGATATTTTCTAAGGCCTTGCTCCAAAGATCCCCGATATTCTCCAATCCTGGTCCCTCCTTTTCTTGTTTTTGTATAACTTCTGTACAACCATTTCATACTGTACATTACTTTAACACTCGTCATTTTATAAAAATACAATGCAGTGAATGTGGAAAATATATATAATAAGGAAAGAAAATGGGTTTTCGACAATATCCACCACTTGTGGACAATGTTTTACAAACCCTCTGTATAAGTTACCCACATGATATCCACATTTTGTGGATAAGTTATTTACGTAAACCTAGTTATCAAGAGTGAAAACACAATAATCATATCAAAATATCCTTAGCGGTGCAATGCTTTTTAAATTTTATCCACAACCCCCATCCCTTGTGGAATCGAATTGTCCACAACCCAATAACTTGTGAAAAAGTTGTCAGTATGTGCTGTGGATAATTTAAAACAGTGTCGAATCCTATCCACAGGCAGGCTGAATAAAAAAATCGGATAGGATTTGTAGAGGGGAAATGATGATTTCTAAATTAAGATGTTCTCGGAGGAACCTCTCGATCTGAGGGAATCTTTCAAACAAAAAAGTTAAATGGTTGAAAAGGTAGATTTTTACGTTGAAGGGGTTTAAAAAAGATAAAGGAAAGATTTATTGTCTATTCAATAAAGAACGTAATCGACATATTATTAGATGAGTTAAAAAAATAGCTGGACAGCTTGATGGCAAAAGGAGGCTCACCGCCAGCCCCGCGGAAAGCGAGCACCTGCAGCGGAAATCAACCACCTCTGGCTCTTAGCAAATGATAAAAGAGGGATTAAGCAACACTTAAAAAGAAAAATAATCTGAGTGTTGACTTTTTATGGGTACCGTCTTTATAATAGTGAGGAATGTCTTTAACTTTTTAAAGATATCCTTCAGGGAGGTGTCATAGATGAAAAGAACGTTTCAACCAAATAACCGCAAAAGAAAAAAGAATCACGGTTTCCGTGCACGCATGAGCTCTAAAAACGGACGCAATGTTTTAGCTCGCCGTCGCAGCAAAGGAAGAAAAGTATTATCTGCCTAGACCACTGAACTGACTCAGTGGTCTTTTTTTTCCTTTCTATTACGTGATAAAATGATCAGGGTCGTCCATATGTCGGATTAGAAGAGAAAATACTTATAATTTCAAACGAATGAGCCGATAATGTCGAGGTTAGACGAAGACAAAAATGAAAAATAGGTGTGGTCCATGCGGAAAGAGCAAAGAGTGAAGAAAAACAAAGAGTTCCAGGAAATATTTAAAAAGGGAACGTCCGTTGCGAATCGTCAATTCGTCTTGTATCTATTAAAGAAGGAAGAGCCCCAGCCATTTCGAATCGGAATTTCCGTCAGTAAGAAGATCGGGAATGCCGTTTGCCGGAATCAAATCAAGCGCTATGTGAGGCAGGCTTTCTTAGAATTACAAGAAGAGGTTCACGATCAGTACGATTATCTTATCATCGCCAGAAAACCGGCGGCCGAAATGAATTTCCATGAGGTGAAGGGGAGTCTCACCCATGTATTAAAAAGAGGAAAAGTATTGAAAAGGTCTTCTTATGGCAAATATGATAGGAAGAAGTCATAACATTTTGAGAGAATGACAGGTTTCGTCATCACAATCAAATGAAAAGATGTTACAATACGAGGGATTGTACTTTTTTTAGTACGGGATGATGGTGCTTGTTTATTAATTTACATGAAAGATATTAGTTGGGAGGAAATGTAGGGTGAAAAAGAGAATAATAGCCCTGGTGGGAATCATTGGGCTAATGGCTATTTTATCAGGATGTACGGATTACAATAAGCCGATTACATCTGAAAGTAGCGGAATCTGGAATGAATATATTGTCTATCCTTTATCACAATTGATTACGATGGTTGCAGAATTTATGGGCGGATCCTATGGATTGGCGATTGTAATTGTTACGTTGCTTATTCGTACGGCCATTCTGCCATTGATGATTAAACAAACGAAAAATTCAAAAGCCATGCAGGCATTGCAGCCTGAAATGAAGAAGCTTCGTGAAAAATATAGCTCAAAAGATGCACAAACTCAGCAAAAACTTCAACAAGAAACGATGGCTTTATTCCAAAGTCACGGGGTGAATCCGTTAGCAGGATGTTTCCCATTGATCGTTCAAATGCCGATCTTAATTGGTTTCTACCATGCGATCGTCAGAACACAGGAAATCAAAGCACATAACTTTTTATGGTTCGATCTGGGCAACCCCGATCCGTTCTATATCTTACCATTAGTAGCAGGTTTAACAACGTTTATCCAACAAAAACTCATGATGGCAGGTACAGCGAATCAAAATCCACAAATGGCGATGATGCTTTATATCATGCCGGTCATGATCATCATTTTTGCGATTAACTTCCCTGCAGCTCTATCCCTTTACTGGGTAGTCGGAAATCTATTTATGATCGCTCAGACTTACTTCGTTAAAGGACCTGAGATCAAAGAAGCGCAAGCAGCTAAAGCTGGTGGGAATTCGGGAGGAAAGAAAAAGTGAGAGAAGTAGAAGCGACTGGTCAAACGGTGGAAGAAGCCATTGAATCAGCCTTGTCTCAACTGAATATCACCAAAGAAGATGCAGAAATTGACGTCATTGATCAAGGTAAAAAAGGGTTATTCGGATTGTTCGGTGGAAGACCGGCAATCGTAAACGTGAAGAAAGCGGTTGATCCGGTAAGTGAAGCCAAAGAATTTCTTTTATCTGTTGCTCGTGAAATGGGCGTAGATGCGACCATTGAAGTAAAGCAGGATGGAAGAGATGTAGAGTTCAATATTTCCGGAGAAAAAATGGCGCTCTTAATCGGGAAAAGGGGACAAACGTTGAATGCCCTTCAACATTTGTCTCAGCTGGTTGCCAACCGGGTCTCAGGTCAGTTCATCACCATTCTGCTTGATGCGGAGAACTACCGGGAGAGACGGAAGCAAACGCTGACAACCCTTGCAGAACGTTTAGCAGAAAAGGCACTGCGCACAAATCGTTCCGTTTCACTAGAACCGATGCCTTCTTATGAGCGGAAAGTGATTCACACGGCTTTAGTGGATTCGAAAAGGGTCGATACACACTCAGAGGGCCGAGAACCTAATCGATATATTGTCATTGCACCTAAATAATAAGAGACGATTCCTTTTAAGGGGATCGTCTTTTTTTGTTGGTTTGGCGTGGTGGTTGGCGAAAGTTGTCATATTTTGCGGAATGGAAGATATATTGTAATTTTGGCAGATAAAACGAAAATCCGGCAGATAAATTGCACATTTGGCAGAAAAAATGAAAAATCGGCAGATAAATCAAATATTTGGCAGACACCATCAAACATACTATTTCCCTCTAAACGCTACTTTCCAACTAATTCATTCACTCCACCCTTACCACCACCCGCCTATTCTTATTTTCATTCCCGTTTATTGTTATTCACATGTGGATAAGTTAAAATAATAGAGATGAGAAATGATTTATGTGGATAACATTGGCGACGAACAAAGGGTTTCCTTTCTTTAGTATTGATACGGATTGTGATATTCTAATAATTTGGGGAAACTTTGCTTTCTACTATACATTTATATAAATAGATCAGCGATAAGAGAGGTGAACGAAAGTGGAGTTTGATACAATTGCAGCCATATCCACTCCAATGGGAGAGGGAGCGATCGCCATCGTCCGTTTGAGCGGTGATCAGGCATTTGATATCGGTGATAAAGTCTTTAAGGGAATGAAAGGGAGCTCCATGAAGGAATTTGCTTCCCATACAATTCATTATGGACATATTATTGATCCTGACACCGGGCAAGTGGTGGAAGAAGTGATGGTGTCTGTCATGAAAGGGCCAAAGACATTCACTCGTGAGGACATTATCGAAATCAACTGTCACGGAGGGCTCGTGTCGGTGAATAAAGTTTTGCAGCTTGTATTGAAGAACGGGGCAAGACTTGCAGAACCGGGTGAATTTACGAAGCGGGCATTCCTGAATGGCCGGATCGATCTCTCCCAGGCAGAGGCCGTTATGGATCTCATTCGGGCGAAAACGGATCGGGCCATGAATGTAGCTCTCAACCAAATGGAAGGACGCCTTTCCAATTTGATCCGAAAGCTACGTCAGGAAATTCTTGAAACACTCGCCCATGTGGAAGTGAATATCGATTATCCGGAGTATGATGATGTGGAAGAAATGACGCATCATGTACTTCTGGAGAAATCCAGACGAGTCCGGGATGAAATAGACAAATTGATCCGTACATCAGAACAAGGGAAGATTTTAAGAGAAGGACTATCGACGGTCATCATCGGCCGGCCGAATGTAGGAAAGTCCTCCCTTCTGAACAGTCTTGTTCATGAAAACAAAGCCATTGTAACGGATATTCCCGGCACAACACGTGATGTGATCGAGGAATATGTCAACGTAAGGGGTGTTCCATTGCGTCTGGTTGACACGGCGGGGATCCGCGAAACAGAAGATATCGTTGAACGGATTGGTGTGGAACGCTCGAGACAAGTACTGAAGGAAGCGGATTTAATCCTGCTTGTACTGAATTATGCAGATGAATTAACCTTTGAGGATGAGCAGTTATTTGAAGCGGTGAAGGGAATGGATGTCATTGTCATCGTGAACAAAACTGACCTGCCTCAAAAGATTGATATAGATAAAGTCAGGAAACTTTCTGAAAATCATCAGCTGGTGACGACCGCTTTACTGGAAGAACAGGGAATTGATGAACTGGAAGAAGCGATTTCTTCTTTGTTCTTTGCAGGTTCCATTGAAGGGGGGGATATGACGTATGTATCCAATAGTCGTCATATCGCCCTGCTGAATCAAGCATCACTCGCGATCAATGAAGCTATCGACGGTGTGGAAATGGGAACGCCGATTGATATTGCTCAGATTGATCTGACGAGAACATGGGAGCTATTAGGTGAAATCATCGGTGATAGTGTCCATGAAAGCTTGATTGATCAGCTGTTTTCTCAATTTTGTTTAGGGAAGTAAATACTATTATAATGTGGACTTTAGGTCCTACAAGGAGGAAATAACAAACCATGCAATATGACGCAGGGCAATATGATGTCATTGTCATTGGTGCTGGCCATGCCGGTGTAGAAGCGGGACTTGCTTCGGCACGCATGGGAGCTAAAACGTTAATGGTCACCATTAACTTGGATATGGTCGCATTTATGCCGTGTAACCCATCGGTTGGTGGACCGGCGAAAGGAATCGTTGTAAGGGAAATCGACGCTCTCGGTGGAGAGATGGGTCGTAATATAGATAAAACGCATATCCAAATGCGGATGTTGAATACAGGAAAAGGCCCAGCTGTCCGGGCGTTAAGGGCACAGGCCGATAAGTTCCTTTATCAGCATGAAATGAAACGGACGATCGAAAATGAACCGAACATGACCTTGCTTCAGGGAATGGTAGAGGAATTGATCGTTGAGGATGATGAGTGTAAAGGTGTCGTTACGATGACAGGAGCTGCCTACCGTGCCAAAACAGTCGTCATCACGACGGGTACATTCCTTCGTGGAGAAATCATTCTTGGAGATCTGAAATATTCAAGCGGTCCGAATAACCAACAGCCTTCTATCAGACTGTCTGATCACTTACATGAGCTCGGATTCGATACGGTGCGTTTTAAAACAGGGACACCGCCACGTGTCAATAGTTCGACGATCGATTATTCGAAAACGGAAATCCAGCCTGGTGATGATGTTCCACGTGCATTCAGCTATGAAACGACAAAATACATCACGGATCAACTCCCTTGCTGGCTGACGTATACGAACGAACACACTCATCAATTAATCGATGATAACCTTCATCGTTCACCTATGTATTCAGGTATGATCAAGGGTACGGGACCGCGTTACTGTCCTTCAATAGAAGATAAAGTCGTGCGTTTCCACGACAAGCCGCGTCACCAGATCTTCCTGGAGCCTGAAGGGAAAAATACTCAGGAAGTATATGTTCAAGGGTTGTCGACAAGTCTTCCAGAAGATGTACAGCAAAAAATACTTCAGACCATCCCGGGACTTGAAAAGGTTCAAATGATGCGCGCCGGATATGCGATCGAGTATGATTCAATCGTTCCGACACAATTATGGCCGACTCTTGAAACGAAAAAAATCAAGAACCTCTATACAGCAGGACAAATCAACGGGACATCTGGATATGAAGAAGCCGCTGGTCAAGGTTTGATGGCCGGAATCAATGCCGCTTGCCGTGCCTTGGATAAAGAAGAGGTCATCTTAAGCCGTTCCGATGCCTATATCGGAGTACTGATCGATGACCTGGTCACAAAAGGGACGAACGAACCGTATCGTCTTCTGACTTCACGTGCTGAATACCGCTTGTTACTTCGTCATGATAATGCCGATCTTCGCTTAACGGATATCGGTCATCGAATTGGATTGATTTCTGATGAGAGGTATGATCGATTCTCTGCGAAGAAAGAAGCGATTTCTACCGAGAAGAAGCGTCTTGAAGCCACCCGCATCAAGCCGACTGAGGAAACGCAGGAAATCATCCGCAGTGCAGGTGGAAGTGAGTTGAAAGACGGGATTCTGGCTGCTGATCTCCTGAAGCGTCCTGAGATGAATTACAGTCATATCAAGGCACTCGTTCCAAGTGAATTCGAGCTTGATCCCGACGTAGAGGAACAAGTGGAAATCCAGGTGAAATACGAGGGCTATATTGAAAAATCCCTTCAACAAGTCGATAAAATGAAGAAGATGGAAAACAAACGAATTCCTGAGAACATTGATTACAGTGCAATCAGCGGTTTAGCTTCTGAAGCAAGACAGAAATTGATCGAGGTGCAGCCTCTTTCTCTTGCGCAGGCATCCCGCATTTCAGGTGTGAACCCTGCAGACGTATCCATCTTGATGGTCTACATTGAACAGGGAAAAATCGCCAAGGTATCCGGTGATCAATAGAAGTAAAGGAAGGATCATTTCATGAACGTAAATGAATTTCAATCAATGCTCGAGGAGAAGGGAATTTCCCTTTCTTCTGAGCAGTTACATCAGTTTGAACGCTATTATGAATTGCTGGTTGAGTGGAATGAAAAGATGAATCTGACGGCGATCACCGAAAAGGAAGATGTGTATTTAAAGCATTTTTACGACTCGGTCAGTGCAGCCTTTTACGTCGATTTCAATGAAGTTCAATCCCTTTGTGATGTAGGGGCGGGTGCCGGTTTTCCAAGTATACCGATTAAAATATGCTTCCCGCACTTACATATTTCGATTGTTGATTCATTAAATAAGCGCATCACATTTTTAAATCACTTATCCGATGAGTTGGGACTTGAAAACACGAATTTTTATCATGACCGTGCCGAAACATTTGGGAAAAATAAGGCTCATCGAGAAAAGTATGATATGGTTACAGCAAGGGCCGTAGCAAGAATGTCCGTCTTAAGTGAATTATGCCTTCCACTGGTGAAAAAGGGGGGGTCCTTTGTCGCCATGAAAGCTTCCAATGTGAACGAAGAACTGTCGAACGCGAAGAAAGCCATTGGAACGCTTGGAGGACAAACGGATAAAATGTATTCCTTCGTTCTTCCCGAAGAGGAAAGCGAGCGGAATATCGTGAAAATCAACAAAGTGAAAGAAACGCCTAACAAATATCCCAGAAAACCTGGGACACCCAATAAATTACCGTTAGAATAAATGGTCAACTTCCTGCCTTTAAAGTACCTGGTATAAAAGGCTCTTATCAGAGGCAGGAAATTGACATATTTTAGAGAATATTAATTAAGGGAGTTTCTTAAAGGTGGTGTAGGAAGATGAAGCATCCTTTCTCTCGTTTTTTTGGCCTAGGTGAAAAGGAGCAAGATGTTGAATCTGAAGAGTCAAATGTAGTGGAAGAAGATCGAGATGAAGTGAGGAAAATACCCGTCTCACAAATCACCCCGAACCGATTCCAACCAAGGACTGTGTTTAATGATGAAAAAATAGAAGAGTTATCAAGAACCATTCACACACATGGTATTATCCAGCCGATCGTGGTGAGGCAATATGGTGATGACCAGTTTGAAATCATTGCGGGAGAACGACGTTACAGAGCCGTACAAAAGCTTGGCTGGGAAACAGTACCGGCAATTGTAAAGAATCTGAATGATACAGAAACAGCTTCTGTTGCATTAATAGAGAACTTACAAAGAGAAGAGCTCTCTCCTATAGAAGAGGCAATCGCGTATGGGAAACTGTTGGAATTACATGATCTTACCCAAGAAGCCCTTGCTCAACGCTTAGGAAAAGGACAATCAACCGTGGCGAACAAGCTTCGTCTCCTAAAGCTTCCAGAAGAAATTCAATCAGCCTTATTAGATAAACAAATCACTGAACGTCACGCCAGGGCTTTGATTCCTCTGAAGAATCCGGAAAAGCAAATCCAGCTCCTTCAAGAAATCATTGAAAAGAACTTGAATGTCAAGCAGACGGAAGACCGGGTTGTGAAGATGCAGGAAGGTACGAATCAAAAGCCGAAGCCTAAACGCAAGGCATTCAGCAAGGATATGAGAATTGCAGTGAATACAATCCGGCAATCCCTTTCCATGGTGTCCGATAGCGGAATCAATCTCGACTCTGAAGAAGAAGAGCACGAGGAATTCTATCAATTTACCATTCGTATCCCGAAAAAAAAATAGACTGATAGACTAAAAGTGAGAAACAGATCGGATCGGTTTCTCACTTTTTTGGTGTGAAATGACGAGATCTTTCCTATTTATGGATATGGCCGTGTTTTTTGAAAAATTGACAGACAATTATCAAGGGGTTTTGGTAGAATAGAAGAATACTGTGAAAAAAATAAAGTCAATTATAGGAAGTCAAAAGGTAGGTGACAACCTTGGGCAGAATTGTAGCCGTTACAAATCAAAAGGGAGGAGTGGGTAAGACCACGACATCCGTTAATTTGGGGGCTTGTTTAGCTTATATAGGGAAAAAGGTTTTACTTGTAGATATCGATCCTCAAGGAAACGCCACCAGTGGTGTAGGTGTTGAAAAAGGGGATGTCCAGCATTGTATTTATGATGTGTTAGTGGACGATGTAGATGTTAATGACACGATTAAGCAATCGAAAGTAGAGAATTTATCGATTGTCCCTGCAACCATTTCACTTGCTGGAGCGGAAATTGAATTGGTTCCGACCATATCACGGGAAGTGCGTCTGAAGAAAGCGCTTGAGAAGGTAAAAGAAGAATTCGATTATATTATTATCGACTGCCCCCCATCATTAGGACTTCTTACCATCAATGCGCTTACCGCATCTGATGCCGTTGTCATACCGGTACAGTGCGAATATTACGCGCTCGAGGGGTTGAGTCAGTTGTTAAGCACGGTTCGTTTAGTGCAGAAGCACCTGAATCATGATCTCATGATCGATGGAGTATTGCTAACCATGCTGGATGCCAGAACGAATCTTGGAATCCAGGTCATTGAAGAGGTTAAAAAGTATTTTCAAGATAAAGTGTATCGCACGATTATCCCACGTAACGTTCGTTTAAGTGAAGCACCCAGTCATGGTGAACCGATCATCATTTATGATGCGAAATCCAGGGGGGCAGAAGTTTATTTAGAACTGGCAAAGGAAGTGGTGGCGAATGGCTAAAGGTTTAGGAAAGGGTATCAATGCTCTCTTCACTAATATGCAGACAACTCAAAATGAAGAATCCGTCCAGGAAGTGAGCCTGAAGGAAATAAGGCCGAATCCCTATCAGCCCCGGAAAATCTTTGAGCCTCAGGCAATCGAAGAGTTAAAAGAATCAATCCTGGAACACGGGATCCTTCAACCAATCATTGTCCGTAAATCCATCAAGGGATATGAAATCGTGGTTGGTGAACGTCGGTATCGTGCAGCGACTGCTGCTAAATTAGACACTGTTCCAGTCGTGATCCGTGAGTTGAACGAACAACAAATGATGGAACTTGCCGTCTTGGAGAACCTCCAACGAGAGGATCTGACTCCGATCGAAGAGGGAGCGGCTTATCAAATGCTCATGGATAAATTGAAGCTTACTCAGGAAGAGTTGGCCAAGCGATTAGGAAAGAGCAGGCCTCATATTGCGAACCATATCCGGTTACTTTCCCTGCCTTCCCCCGTTCAGGAACTTATTTCTGAAGGTAAGCTCTCGATGGGACACGGACGTGCCCTTCTTGGATTGAAAAATAAAAAGAATCTATCAACCATTGTGAATCGAATATTGAAAGAATCGCTGAACGTTAGACAATTAGAGAAAATCATTCAGGAATTGAATGAGAAGAATGTTCCACGTGAAACAAAGAAGACCGAACGAAAAGACGTCTTTATACAAGAACAGGAATCTCTCCTTCGTGAACGCTTCGGTACGACAGTAACGATTAAACAATCGAAGAAAAAAGGAAAAATAGAATTGGAATTCTTCTCGAAGGAAGACTTGGATCGAATATTGGAATTACTGCAATAAGAGTAATGTGAATGGACTGACTTAGATGGTAGATACGATGCCGTCAAAGCCAGTCCTCTTCCATATCGTACATAGAACACACTATTCTTCGGGAAATAATCATAAGGGGAAACGTCATGGTACTTTTAGGAACGCTAGTAAATGGAGTGTGTATTATCATCGGAACCCTATTAGGGAAGATCCTGCACCGCATACCCGAAGATATGAAGGGAACCGTCATGAAAGCGATTGGACTTGCCGTGATCGTTCTTGGCTTACAGATGGGGCTGAAAAGTGAAAACTTTCTCATTGTCATCATCAGTCTTGCACTTGGAGCTGCCTGGGGAGAATGGATGAAGCTTGAGGACAGGCTTAATGCTTTAGGGAACTGGTTGGAGAAGAAGCTTGGCAGCAAGAAAGAAACATCCATTTCTCAAGGTTTTGTAACGGCCACATTGATTTTTGTCATCGGGGCAATGGCCGTGATCGGTGCGTTGGACAGTGGTATCAGGGGAGATCATGATGTTCTTTTGACGAAGTCGATCATTGATGGATTCACTTCTCTGATTTTAACGACGACACTGGGGATCGGTGTCATGTTCTCGGCTATCCCCGTCGTTCTTTATCAGGGATTTATTGCCCTATTTGCTACGCAAATTCATCAGTGGGTGCCACAGGAACTAATGGATGCCTACATTGTCGAAATGACATCAACGGGTGGCATCATGATTTTTGCGATTGGACTCAATCTCCTCGGAGTAGCAAAAATAAGAGTCGCCAATTTACTTCCTGGCATCATCGTAGTGGGAATGGTGGTCGGAATTATACACGCTTATCAGTTGTATATGTAATCATAAAAGGAGATGACGAAATGCGTCATCTCCTTTCTTTATTTCTGTAGTTCTCCCCGCCATTTTTCAATGCTTACGGCATTTCTCCGTTCCACTGAATCACCTGCGAGCACAATTGCTTCAGCGATCGTCTTGGCCATTTTCATAACAAGATTCAAACGCGTATTTTGTAGAACAAAGAATTCCATGAATCCGCTGACGTTCACAATCCCGGTCAGATGAATCTCGCCGACCTCGGGTAATTCTTTATTGACTCCGGCACCCGGTTTCAAAGGACCCTCGCTCAACTGAATGGCCCCTACACTCTTTAAACGTCCGAGACAGGCATCTACTCCAATGATAAAGGGATTGGTATGTTCAGCTGCAATTTCCTTGAGCTTCTCTTCTAGGTTCACGGCGTGTATCGGATCATCCAATGTCCCGTATACATGGAACGGCTTAATACCCCGTTCTTCTACCAATGTACCGACCAATGGACCTAATGAATCCCCTGTCGAGCGGTCAGTGCCGATACAGACAAACACGATGGGCCTTGTACGATAATAAGTGGGAAGCATCGACGACAATTGAACGGAAAGATCCTGTGCCGCGCGCTCTTCCTGATGAAGGACTCTATAAGGTTCAGATCCTCGTTCAAATAATCCTTTTTTCAGATTCATCGCTTCCACTCCTTTGGATGTGTTATAGAGGATGGATGACGTTGTGTCGCCGGCCCCTTAAATCACAGTCGGATTTTATAGTACTATCAGTATACGGACGATTTCTTTTTTTCATACATAAGATGGTCCGATTTTTCAGAAAATAAAAATTTCCCTACAAACTATCTATTATGAGGTTATATCTACACAAGGAGAGGGAAAGTTGATAAAATAAGGAATACTTCTTATTGAATGATAAGTGGAGGTTCGGTAAATGAGTGCGAAAGATACGAAAGCTAAGATAGATGATACAATTGATAAAACTGCTGAGAAACTGATAGATAATGAAATGTGGATGGCCTTGGGAACAGGTGCTTTGAAGATTATTGCTATTATGGTAATTACCTATCTTGCGTTAAGAGTGGGACGGTCAGCAATCCGGAATGTATTCAAGGTGCGTTCCCGCTCCCCTTTGAAATTTACTGAGAGACGGGAAGCAACCTTATCAAAGCTCTTAGAAAATGTATTGACCTATGTGATTTACTTCATCAGTCTGATGACGATTTTGTCGACTCTGGACATTGATGTGAAAGGGCTTATCGCCGGTGCAGGGATTGTCGGTCTAGCCGTCGGTTTTGGAGCGCAGAACCTGGTCCGTGATATCATCACCGGCTTCTTTATTATTTTCGAAGATCAATTTTCAGTCGGCGACTATGTTCGCATTGGTTCTGCAGAGGGAAATGTAGAAGAAATCGGTCTTCGTACGACAAAGATCAAAAGTTGGACAGGGGAACTTCATATCTTCCCTAATGGGAACATTACGGAAGTAACCAATTTCTCCGTCCATAACAGTATTGCTGTCGTAGATGTCAGTATTGCCTATGAGGAGAATATTGAAGAAGCAGAAAAAGTAATGGAGGAGCTTCTCCTTTCCCTGCCGCAAAAATATGAAGATCTAGTGAATCCACCTGAGCTGTTGGGGGTTCAGACCCTTGGAGCATCCGATGTCGTCATCCGGATCGTCGCTGAAACGGTTCCGATGAGACATTGGTATATGGCGAGGATGATCAGGAAAGAAGTGAAACTTTGCCTGGATGCTCATGGTATTGAGATTCCATTCCCTCGTATGGTGATGTATTCACGCAAGGATGAAGAAGAGATTCATCCCCAGGAAGAGAAACAAAGAAGACTTGAAAGCGAATGAGGAGGAATAGGTAGTGGAGCCAAAGACATTCTCTTTAAATGATATTGTCGAAATGAAAAAGCCTCATCCATGTGGTACAAACCGCTGGAAAGTGATCCGTATGGGGATGGATATTCGCATCAAATGTGTAGGGTGCGGGCACAGTGTCATGATCCCCAGAAAAGATTTTGCGAAAAAAATGAAAAAAGTCATTTCTAGCGGTGAAGAAGAATAAGTATTTCTTTTTTACCCATAATTCTTTTGGCCTAACCCATCTTCCGGTGGAAATAGCGTCTTCTGAGAGCATTCAGTCGTTTTCAAATGATTGAGTGCTTTTTTTGTGCCGTATTTCCTGTCTTGCCCCTGAAGCTTCACTTGTCTTTTGTCTCTATTATCTCTATAATTGTGAAAGGTTCGACCGTTTATATGTTTTTTGATCTTACAGGATTTTTAATAGATAAGAATAATGATGAGGAGTGACCAAAATGGCATTAACAGCTGGTATTGTTGGACTACCTAACGTAGGAAAGTCCACTCTATTTAACGCAATTACAAAAGCAGGTGCGGAATCTGCCAACTACCCTTTCTGTACCATTGATCCAAACGTAGGAATCGTAGAGGTTCCCGATCACCGTTTAGATAAACTAACAGAGCTAGTAGATCCGAAGAAGACCGTACCGACGGCTTTTGAATTCACCGATATTGCCGGTATTGTAAAAGGTGCAAGTAAAGGAGAAGGACTAGGGAATAAATTCCTATCCCATATCCGTCAAGTGGATGCAATCTGTCAGGTTGTCCGTTGTTTCGCGGATGACAACATCACACACGTGTCCGGTAAAGTTGATCCGATTGCTGATATCGAAGTCATCAATCTGGAATTGATCCTGGCTGATCTTGAGACTGTTGATAAGCGCATCGCCAGAGTCCAGAAAATGGCGAAGCAAAAAGACAAGGAAGCTGTATTTGAATATGATATCCTTGTGAAAATCAAAGAAGCGTTGGAAGCCGAGCAGCCTGCCCGTACAGTGGAGTTCTCCGATGAACAGATGAAGCTTGTGAAACAGCTTCACCTTCTGACTTCCAAGCCTGTATTATATGTGGCGAACGTAAGTGAAGACGAAATCGCGGATCCTTCTGACAACGAATATGTTCAGAAAGTACGCGAATTTGCAAAAGAAGACAACGCTGAAGTGATCGTCGTCTGTGCCAAAATTGAATCTGAGATCGCCGAGCTTGATGATGAAGAAAAAGCGATGTTCCTGCAGGAATTAGGAATTGAAGAATCTGGTCTGGATCAGCTGATCCGCGCTACTTACTCACTGTTAGGACTTGCTACTTACTTCACAGCAGGTGTCCAAGAGGTTCGCGCCTGGACGTTCCGTGAAGGAATGAAAGCTCCTCAATGCGCAGGAGTCATCCACACCGACTTCGAACGCGGATTCATCCGTGCAGAAACGGTATCTTACGAAGACCTGGTAGCAGCCGGAACAATGGGTGCAGCCCGTGAAGCAGGTAAAGTTCGTCTCGAAGGTAAAGAATATCTCGTCAAAGACGGAGATATCATTCACTTCCGTTTTAATGTGTAAGTTTATCTAAAACTTCCTTTTGTAATGTCACTATTTTAGTGTAGATAAAATAGTGTTGACTGCTGAAAGTGGATGGTTGGGCTGTAGATGAGTAATAACGAGAATAGATGAGAGTTTAAACGGTACTCCTCTCACACTTATCAGTTGATTGGAACGGAAGGTGCTCGACTCCTGCGGGAAATGCGGGAAAGTTGAGACCCCGCAGGGCAAAGCCCGAGGAGGCTCAACTCACGCCCCGCGGAAAGCGAGCACCTGGAGTGGAAATCAACCAGCACTCGCTTTGTTATAAGCAGCAAAGTTTACTCTAAAAAAGACTAGAATCAGATTCTAGTCTTTTTTTTACGTCTTATTGCAATAATAGATATCCTATGCTATAATTTTATTTCGTGAGTAATGAACGCATTGCTCCTTGTTCTTTCGTAAAGAAAGGACCGCATAGACCACGAGGAGGTGACATTCAGATGAGAAAGTACGAAGTTATGTACATTGTCCGCCCAAACATTGACGATGAGTCAAAGAAGGCAGTAGTTGAGCGTTTCGATAACGTTCTATCAACTAACGGTGCGGAAATCATCGAGTCAAAAGATTGGGGTAAACGTCGTTTAGCGTATGAAATCAACGATTTTCGCGATGGTTTCTATCAACTAGTTAAGATGAACGCTACTTCTGATGCAGTTAACGAATTCGATCGTTTAGCTAAAATCAGCGATGATATTATCCGTCATATCGTTGTTAAAGAAGAAGAATAATCCGAACGTTTTTTAAGATATACACTTCTACAGCTGTTTCACGTGAAACAGTAAACTAGAAGGAAGGGGTTGATTCTGATGATGAACCGAGTTGTATTAGTAGGGCGTTTAACCAAAGACCCTGAATTAAAATATACTCCAAGTGGAGTGGCTGTTGCTTCGTTCACACTGGCTGTCAATCGTAGTTTTACGAATCAATCAGGAGAACGGGAAGCAGATTTTATTAACTGCGTTGTATGGCGTCGCCCTGCAGAGAATGTAGCAAACTTTCTTAAAAAAGGCAGCTTAGCTGGCGTTGACGGTCGTATTCAAACTCGTAATTTCGAAGGACAGGATGGACGTCGTGTGTTTATGACGGAAGTCGTAGCAGAAAGCGTTCAGTTCTTAGAACCGCGTAGTGCGAACCAAGGCGATCGTGGAGGAAGTCCGGGCTATTCGGGTGGAGGTCAACGCGACCAAGGAAATCCGTATAGTCAGAATCAGAATCAACAGCGCAACAACAATAACAACAACTATACACGTGTAGATGAAGATCCATTCGCGAATGACGGTCAGCCGATCGACATTTCCGATGATGATCTTCCATTCTAAACGAACGATAACAAAACCTAACAAGATAGGAGGCGAAACAAATGGCAGGAGGACGTAGAGGTGGACGTAGACGTCGTAAGGTGTGCTACTTCACAGCAAACGGAATTACACATATCGATTTCAAAGATGTTGATCTTCTTAAGAAATTCGTATCTGAGCGTGGAAAGATCCTTCCACGTCGTGTAACTGGAACTAACGCTAAGTACCAACGTAAGTTGACTCGTGCGATCAAACGCGCTCGTACAATGGCATTACTTCCATATGTTACTGGTGAATAAGATCATCGGTCCAAGCAGCAGAGACTTGTCTCTGCTGCTTTTTATTATGTCTTAAATCCTGCGAATTTCCTCCAACCTATAAAGAATTGAAGAAAAATGTCGATGATTAAGTGTGTACATAGATGTTTTTTGTAGGAAAAGGGGGAAATCAGGTGAAGAAAATCAAAAACAAAAAAGAGCGTAAAAAAAGATTTATCTTATCATCGATTAGAATGAAGCTTATCGTCATCATTTCCATTTTATTTATGGTTTCATTGGCTGCCATCATTTCCATCACCAGCTGGCAGACGAGAATGAAAACGGAAGATGAAGTCATCAGTCAGACTCAAGGGATTGTAGGAGAGCTTAACAATTCCGTACAGTTGTTCCTCGGGCAGTACGAAAAGAGTATCGATCAGTATTCGATTTCCAACTCTTTGAAGGATTACGCCAAAGCACAGATGCAAACCGAAAAGGGTGCAGATGATACGGAGCTGTATGCAAATATTCAGTCCGACTTTGACAATTATCTAAGTTTATATGAAGAAGCTACCTCCATCTACTTTGCTTCACCGAATAAGAAGTTAAAAATCGTCCCTTCTGTCTCGTTACCGAGCGACTTTGATCCAACCAGCAGGGATTGGTATAAAAATGCTGCAGAAGCAAGGGCGGGCGTTGTATGGAGTGAACCCTATGTAGACACGGCAACGGAGGAATACATCATTACGGCTTCAAGGGCCATAGTCTCTGAGAACAAAGTGGTGGGTGTACTTGGTGTTGATATCAACTTGTCGAAACTGACCGATAGAGTATCCAAGATGGAGATCGGATATAATGGTTACCCGTTCTTAATCGGTCTTGACGGTACAGCCATCGTCCATCCAACCAAGCGCGGCGAGAATCTATCTACATTCCCTTTCATCAGTAAAATGCTGAAATCAGAAAAAGATTCCGACACGATCCGTTATGAATTGGAAGGCGATAAAAAAGTATTAGTATACACTACGGTGCCAAAGACGAATTGGAAAGTGGGATCCGCTTATAATATGGAGGATCTTATCCAATCTTCGAAAGACATTGAACGTCTACTTCTGATTACAGCGCTTATTGCACTGGTCATCATGCTGATATTGGTAGTCATCATAGCGAATATGATGACAAAACCGATTAAGGAACTGCAAAAGACGGTCACGAACGTTTCGTCCGGTGATTTATCCATTCAATCTACCATAAAGACGAAAGATGAAACGGGATTATTGGCGCTGGATTTAAATAAGATGATCATGAATATGAAAGATACGATCAAGGTCGTTCAGGGTTCCATTTATAATGTTAGGGAATCTGCCGAAGGGTTGAGTGCAGTGTCGGAGGAGACGAATGCCTCAAGTGAAGAGATGGCAAGGGCAGTGAATGAAATTGCCAGCGGTGCTTCCCAGTCAGCTGCCGACTCTGATCGAGCGCATCTTCAAACCGAGCACCTTGGAAGAAGAATTGATGGGGTTTATGAAAAGTCCAAAGCCATGTCTGAGCTGGCAGGTCAAGCAGATGATATGAACCAGTCCGGAATGAATCAGGTAAAAGAATTAAAAAATGCCTATCATTCTTCCAGTGAGTACATTTCTTCCATGGAAAATGTCATCCTTAGCCTGGAAGCAAAAGTAAAAACGATTGAGTCAGTGATGGGCACGATAACGGAAATCTCTTCCCAGACCAATCTCCTTGCTCTGAATGCCAGCATAGAAGCTGCACGGGCCGGAGAACACGGCAAAGGGTTCGCTGTAGTGGCTGAAGAAGTGCGCAAGCTTGCAGATCAATCTGTTAAAGCAACCGAAGAGGTAAAACGTACAATTGTTGAAATCCAGCAAGGGTCTCACCAAGCGGTGGATGAAATGGTCAAGACGAAAGAAACATTCGAGGTCCAAAACGATGTGATTCAAAAAACGAACACTGTGTTCGATCAAACCTCACAATTAATGAAAACCATGCAGCGTGAGATTGAGAATATGTACAACGAAGTGGGCCAAATCAACCTTGAAAAGGATGAAGTGGTCAACGTGATCCAAATGATGGCGGCTACAGCTGAACAAACAGCGGCTTCCTGCGAGGAAATGAGTGCTTCGACAGAAGAACAGGTAAGGGCTGTCCAATCCGTTACAGAAGCGGCTGAGCGTCTGACGGACTTAAGCCAGGAGCTTCAAGCATCGATTGAACGGTTTAAAATTTCATAATCTGCGTTAGAGGGTGGCCCTGACACATAGCCATTCTTTATCTACTACGTATACACCTTTTTAGAGTGAGTGCATACTAGAGTAGATGAAGAAATGTTGCATGTTGAGAGGGTTTCCCTCTTTTTTTGTCATGATGTGGTGGTTTCATACTTTGGGATAAGTTTAATGGGAAGTGACAGAAGTTTGTCGAAAGTTTCATTCAAACTTGAATCATCTAGTCTTGTTACGTATTCCAAGCCCCCATAAGATGAAATCTATCTCTAAAATTGATATGATAGTGCTATTGTATGTTGTTTATTTTATCGTAAGGAGCGTTTTGAGTGAGGAATCCCCGTGTGTTGACTGAAGGTGCGCTTATGCTCGCCATCTTTACTGTGTTAATGTTATTGAGTTTATATGTTCCGTTCATTGGGACCCTAGCATTTTTTGTGCTGCCCCTTCCCCTTATTTTATTCAGTTCCAAATACTCGTTATGGAACTCCATCTACGTATTGATTGGATCACTTGGACTCTCATTTCTGTTCGGTGGCTTGGTCGCACTGCCGGTTGCCTTTATGGTCGCTACGACCGGAGTGGTCATTGGTTGGTGTGTGAAGGCTAAAGTGGGTAAAATGAGACTCTTTTTTGCTGCGAGTCTTACACTGGTATTGAATATTGTGATTGGATTCGTCGTTTCAATTCAATTTTTTGGCGTTAATATGATTGAAGATAGCCTAAAGGAATCAAAGGCTGCATATTCTTCTATCTTTGAGACGCTTGGTCAGGAACCGGATAAGAAGCTGATCGATAGTCTGGAACGTTCGATTGATCTTGTTCAAACGTTAATTCCCACGTTGTTCGTTGGCATCTCCGTCGTTCTGGCATTGCTATTTATTGTGATCAACTTTCCGATAATGAAGCGTCTGGGAAGAGAGGTTCCGGTATTCAAACCATTCAGGGATTGGAAGCTTCCCAAGAGCATTCTTTGGTATTATTTACTTACCCTGGTGCTTTCCATGATCCTGCAACCGGAGAAAGGAACGTATGCTTATACTGCACTGATCAATGTCTTGTATGTTCTTCAGACATTAATGGCGGTTCAAGGGCTGTCATTCCTCTATTTCTTTGCCCATGTCAAAGGGTGGTCCAAAGGGATTTTGGTATTATTGACAATCATTTCGATTCCTCTTCTTTATCTCGTGCGAATTTTAGGTATAATTGACTTAGGGTTTGATCTAAGACAACGCCTACAACGCAAGTCATAGAAATTTAAGTTCCAGGAGCTGAAATCATGCCATCTTATTTTAATAAGCGAATGATCCGCTACCCGTTGTACGGACTAGCTATATTAACAGCTCTATTGTTAATATCGGTGGCCTTTTACCAATGGATCATTTCGTTAATAGGGTTGATTGTCTTTGGAATCGTGTATTTTCTCGCATTTTATTTCGAGAGAAGGTCTCATGACGAAACAGAGGAATATATCTCCACTCTATCTTATCGCGTAAAGCGGGTAGGGGAAGAAGCTCTTATGGAGATGCCGATTGGGATCATGTTGATCAATGATGAATATTACATAGAATGGACAAATCCTTTTCTGGCCTCATGTTTCAATGAAGATACAGTCGTTGGAAGATCGTTATACGATGTGGCGGAATCACTTGTCCCATTAATCAAGCAGGAAGTCGATTCTGAAATTGTGACGATTAATGAGAGAAAGTATCACGTCGTATTGAAGCTCAAAGAAAAATTGCTCTATTTCTTCGATGTCACAGAACAGAAGGAAATTGAAAAGCAATATCATGATGAACGCACAAATATTGGAATCATCTTTCTGGATAATTATGATGAATTGACCCAGGGGATGGATGACCAGACGAGAAGCAGCCTGAACAGCCTCGTGACATCCATTCTGAATAAGTGGGCAAAAGAATACGGTGTGTTTCTGAAGAGGGTATCTTCGGAGCGCTTTATCGCCGTCATAAACGAGAAGATCCTTCAGGTGCTGGAGAAAGAAAAATTCGGCATCCTGGATGATGTAAGGGATACAACTTCAAAGCAGAATGTTCCCCTCACTTTAAGTATCGGTGTCGGGACAGGGGTTTCCTCCCTGCCTGAACTCGGGACACTCGCCCAATCAAGTCTGGACCTTGCCTTGGGTCGGGGTGGGGATCAGGTAGCCATCAAACAGACCAATGGAAAGGTTAAATTCTATGGCGGAAAAACCAATCCGATGGAAAAACGCACCCGCGTCCGGGCCAGAGTCATTTCCCATGCCTTGAAGGAAATCATGGTCGAGAGTGACAAAGTCATCATCATGGGTCATAAGCATCCCGATATGGACGCCATCGGAGCGGCCATCGGGATACGGAAAGTGGCTCAGATGAACCAACGGGAAGGGTACGTCGTCCTGAACTTTAATGAAATCGACAACGGTGTGAAACGTTTGATGAAGGAAATCAAAGCAAACTCGGACCTCCATCCACGCTTTATCACGCCTGAGGAAGCACTTGAGATGGCAACGGATGATACGCTGCTCGTCGTGGTCGATACCCATAAGCCTTCCTTGGTCATTGAAGAAAAACTGTTAAATAAAGTCGATAAAGTCGTTGTCATCGACCATCATCGCCGCGGAGAAGATTTCATTAAAAATCCACTCCTTGTTTATATGGAACCTTATGCTTCATCCACGGCAGAGCTTGTGACAGAGTTGCTGGAGTATCAGCCGAAGCATGAGAAAAT
Organism: Rossellomorea aquimaris; assembly: GCF_020172085.1. GTDB lineage: Bacteria > Bacillota > Bacilli > Bacillales > Bacillaceae_B > Rossellomorea > Rossellomorea aquimaris_E. The sequence goes on along the minus strand of NZ_JAIVAT010000008.1, from coordinate 363,234 downwards.
CACGATGTTGGAAGCCACCTCCCTCCTGGCAGGGATCATTGTCGATACGAAGAGCTTTACGCTCAGGACGGGATCGAGAACATTTGATGCTGCATCGTATTTGCGGGCACAGGGAGCTGACACGGTGCTCGTCCAGAAGTTTTTGAAAGAAGATGTCGATACGTACATCAAGCGTTCCCGTTTAATAGAGTCGGTCAAGTTCCACCGTGAAGGAGTCGCGATTGCGAAAGCGGAGGAAGATGTCATATATGATCCAGTCCTCATTGCCCAAGCAGCAGACACCTTATTGACCATGGATGAAGTCATTGCTTCCTTCGTCATTTCGAAGCGGGATCCTGAAACAGTCGGGATCAGTGCCCGATCTCTCGGGGATGTCAATGTACAGATCATCATGGAAAACCTGAACGGTGGAGGTCATTTAACGAATGCCGCCACTCAAATTAAGCATGTATCCGTCCTGGAAGCGGAAGAACAGCTGAAAGAAGCATTAAATGATTATTTTGAAGGGAGAAAAGAGATATGAAAGTTATTTTCTTGAAAGACGTAAAAGGTAAAGGAAAAAAAGGCGAAGTGAAGAACGTAGCGGACGGCTATGCGCATAACTTCTTATTGAAAAAGGGGCTTGCAGTCGAAGCAACGAACGCTAATATGGGGCAACTTGAGGGTCAAAAGAAGAAAGAAAAACAGATCGCTCAGGAAGAATTGGAAGAAGCAAAGAAATTGAAGACGACGCTGGAAGATATCACTGTCGAAATGAAAGCAAAGTCTGGTGAAGGCGGCCGTTTGTTCGGATCTATCACGAGCAAGCAAATCGCCGATGAGTTGAAAAAGGCTCATGACATCAAAATCGATAAACGAAAAATCGAAATGAACGACGCTATCCGTGCCCTTGGTTACACGAACGTTCCTGTGAAACTGCATACGGATGTGTCAGCTACATTAAAGGTACACGTAACGGAAGAATAATCTTCCTTCTGGAATATACGAAATTTGGTAACTTCATTTTTCGAAAAACATGTTAAAATGAATATAGTTTGATATGAAATGTGATCTGGATATTATCCTGATCACATTTTTTCGGTAGAATACCATTCTTTTTTTATATAGATAATGAAAGTCAGGATCTGTGGGCAACGCTCACTAGATCGTAAGGGAGGCTTGAGCATAGATGAATGAAATGTTTCAGGACCGGGTTCCTCCTCAGAATATTGAGGCTGAACAAGCGGTATTAGGGGCTATTTTCTTAGAACCCAGTGCATTGACGACTACATCGGAAATATTGATTCCCGAGGATTTCTATCGTCATTCTCACCAGCGGATATACAATGTCATGCTGAATCTGGGGGACGGCGGGAAAGCCGTCGATTTGATTACGGTGACAGAGGAACTTGCCGCAGCAAAGGAACTTGAGGATGTCGGAGGGGTCGCTTACTTGAGTGAGCTTGCTGCTTCCGTTCCTACTGCTGCCAATATTGAATACTACGCAAAGATTGTGGAAGAGAAATCCCTGCTTCGCAGGTTGATTCGAACAGCTACAGATATTGCTTCTGATGGCTATGCCCGGGAAGATGAAGTGGATAGCCTGTTGAGCGAAGCGGAAAAAAACATCATGGAAGTGGCTCAGCGTAAAAATGCAGGGGCATTCCATAATATTAAAGATGTACTTGTGCGAACGTATGATAATATCGAAACCCTTACGAATCGTAAAGGTGATGTTACAGGTATTTCAACTGGATTCGCCGATCTTGACCATATGACGGCAGGTTTCCAGCGAAATGACTTGATCATTGTGGGAGCACGTCCTTCCATGGGTAAGACAGCCTTTGCTTTGAACATTGCTCAAAACGTTGCCGTAAAGGCGAAAGAAAATGTGGCCATTTTCTCTCTGGAGATGGGGGCAGAACAGCTCGTCATGCGTATGCTCTGTGCAGAAGGCAACATCAATGCGCAGAATCTCCGTACAGGTGATTTAACAGATGAAGACTGGAGAAAGCTGACCATGGCCATGGGAAGCCTCTCCAATGCCGGTATTTATATTGACGATACGCCGGGTATTAAAGTAGGAGAAATTCGTTCCAAATGCCGTCGCCTTGCCCAAGAACACGGCCTTGGTATGATCCTCATCGACTACTTGCAGTTGATCCAGGGAAGTGGCCGCTCCGGAGAGAACCGTCAGCAGGAGGTTTCTGAAATCTCCCGTTCCCTGAAAGGACTGGCCCGTGAACTGCAGGTACCCGTCATTGCCTTATCCCAGCTCTCCCGTGGAGTGGAGCAGCGTCAGGATAAGCGTCCAATGATGTCCGATATCCGTGAATCCGGAAGTATCGAGCAGGATGCGGATATCGTAGCCTTCTTATACCGTGAAGATTACTATGACAAAGAAGCGGAGAATAAGAATATTATCGAAATCATCATTGCCAAACAGCGTAACGGTCCTGTCGGAAACGTATCCTTGGCGTTCGTGAAAGAATATAATAAATTCGTTAATCTCGAGCGGCGCTTTGACGACGCTCCTGCGTAACAGAAAAAATCCAAGCTACTCGGCTTGGATTTTTTTGTCGTTATAGAATGGTTGCGTGCTGATGGGCGTGGAGTCGGGTAAAGATACCGTCTTCTTTTGACAGAAGTTCTTCATGAGTACCGTCTTCCGCAATCCCGTTTTCAGTGACGACCAATATCCGGTCCGCTTTTCGGATCGTTGCCAGTCGGTGTGCGATGACAAGGGTCGTTCGTTCTTTTGCTAATTCATTCAGTGCTTCCTGGATGATAGCTTCGGTTTCTGTATCCAGTGCAGAGGTAGCTTCATCAAGGATCAATATTCTCGGGTTCTTAAGGAACATGCGTGCAATGGACAAGCGCTGCTTTTGTCCGCCTGACAGCTTCAATCCCCTCTCCCCGATCTGTGTGTCATATCCATTCGGCAGGGATGCTATCAGATCCGTCAAATGGGCACGCCTCGACGCTTCCTCAATCTCCTCTTGTGTCGCATCAAGCTTCCCATAGGCAATATTTTCACGGAGCGTCCCCGTGAATAAGAAGACATCTTGCTGAACGATCCCGATTTGGGAACGAAGGGATTCCTTCGTCATCTCACGGATATCGATCCCATCTATGGTGATGGCTCCTCTTTCAATATCATAGAAGCGTGGAATCAAAGAGCAAATCGTTGTCTTTCCGGCCCCGGAAGGTCCAACAAAGGCAACGGTCTGTCCTGATTGAATCGTAAAGGATAAATCCTGTAGAATCGGCCGTTCAGATTCGTATCCAAAGGTGACGTCTTTAAATGCAATATCGCCTCTCAAAGTGGAAACTTCAACTGCGTGGGGGCGGTTTTCAATATCCGGCTCCATGTCCATAAGCTCAGTGAACCGTTTAAAGCCTGCCATCCCCTTCGGATAAAGCTCCAATAAAGCAGAAATCTTGTCAATTGGTTTAAACAGGACGTTGATATAAAGAATGAAGGCGACGAGTTCACCATACGAAAGAACCCCGGAGAAGCTTAACCACGCCCCATATACTAAAATAATCAGAGTCATCAAGCGGGTCGTTATATAAATACCGGATAAATTCACGCTCATCACGTTATAAGCCTTCAACTTGGACTTACGAAAGAATTGATTATTTTCGTTGAAGCGTTCCATTTCAAAGGATTCATTCGTAAAGGATTGTACCACCCTTGCCCCAGACACGCTGTCTTCAACGCGGCTGTTGACGTCTGCTATGTTTCCATACATCTTTGTCCAGGCAGCGTTCATTTTAATATTTGAATACGAAATCAACCAGACCAGGAACGGAACGATGATGATGGCTACTAACGCAAGCTCCATGTTGATCGAGAGCATGATCCAAAATGCCCCGATAAAGGTCATGACCGCAATGAACAAGTCTTCAGGACCGTGGTGGGCAAGCTCCCCGATATCCATCAGGTCGTTTGTCACCCGGCTCATGATATGACCCGTTTTCGTATTGTCAAAGAAGCGGAAAGACTGTCGTTGTACATGCTGAAACAGCTCCCGCCTCATATCGGTCTCGATATTGATCCCGAGCTTATGCCCCCAGTAGTTCACCACGAACTGCATGCTCGAACTGAGCAGATACAGAACCAAAAGGCCAGCCGAAACTGCCAGGATGGTGCTCCAATTTCCCTCGGGCAACAGGGAATCAATAAACCATGAAACAGCTATGGGAAATCCCAGTTCCAAAAGACCTACCAACACCGCACACGCAAAATCAATAGAAAAAAGCCGTCGGTGTGGCCGGTAATAACTGAAAAATCGTCTAATCATATCATCGTCACCTCAGTATTAAAATTGTATGTAAAATTCAAAATGCTTATTTTAGATTAGCAAAATATTGTATATTGCGCTATATAATCTGACTGAACATGCCCTAATCTTATTTTAAAAAGGATAGTGGTCGGTTGATTTCCGCTGCAGGTGCTCGCTTTCCGCGGGGCGTGAGTTGAGTCTCCTCGGGCTTCGCCCTGCGGGGTCTCAACTTTCACGCATTTCCCGCAGGAGTCGAGCACCTTCCGCTCCAATCAACTTTCTAAGCATCAGTTTCTAAATAAAGACTTTTATCAATACAAAATACATTAAAATAGCAGCATTTTCTAAAGTTGGGCAGTTATTTTACTGAAATCACTATAAATTGATTACTAAACACCTTCAGACTATGATCATGCTTAGTGAGATCTGTTCAAATTTTTCATTTATAAGATTGTCAGGGGATTTGCGAGACTCCTGCGGAAAACGGGCGAGTCAAGACCCCGGAGCGAAGCGAGGAGGCTTGGCCGAACGTCCGCGGAAAGGGAGTGAATCCCCTGACAATCAAGAATACGCTAATTGAACAGAGCCAGAGGAATACTAAGGGTTTTTGGGTAGGAAGTCCAATATTATACGAACATAAATATAATTACCTATAAAAACGTTCGTGTTTTAATTGACTTTCACTTTCGGTGTTGATAAAATGAGTTTGTTTGATAAAAGAGGGAATACTAATTCCCGTCGGAGGTGCTTAATATGTCTTCAGTAGTAGTAGTAGGTACACAATGGGGAGACGAAGGAAAAGGAAAGATCACTGACTTCCTTTCTGAACATGCAGAGGTTATCGCGCGTTACCAAGGTGGGAACAACGCGGGTCACACCATTAAGTTTGACGGTGAAACATATAAATTACATTTAATTCCATCAGGTATTTTTTATAACGAAAAAACATCCGTAATCGGTAATGGGATGGTTGTTGATCCTAAAGCTCTTGTGAAAGAGTTGAAGTATCTTCACGACCGCGATGTGAAAACAGACAACCTTAGAATCAGTAACCGTGCACATGTGATTCTTCCATACCACTTAAAACTGGATGAAATCGATGAAGAACGTAAAGGTGCCAACAAAATCGGTACAACGAAAAAAGGAATCGGTCCTGCTTATATGGATAAAGCAGCACGTGTCGGAATCCGTATTGCAGATCTTCTGGATCGTCAATCTTTCGAAGAAAAGCTTGCTCGTAACCTGGAAGAGAAAAACCGCCTTTTTGAAAAATTCTATGAAACAGAAGGCTTCAACATTGAAGACATCCTTGATGAATACTATGAGTACGGCCAACAAATCAAGCACTATGTTGTCGATACATCCGTTGTCTTAAACGATGCGATCGATAATGGTCGCCGCGTTCTATTCGAAGGAGCTCAAGGGGTTATGCTTGATATCGATCAAGGTACATACCCGTTTGTTACATCTTCAAATCCTGTAGCCGGTGGAGTGACGATCGGTTCTGGTGTAGGCCCTACAAAGATCAACCACGTAGTCGGAGTATCAAAAGCATACACTACACGTGTAGGGGACGGACCTTTCCCAACGGAACTGACGAACGAAATCGGAGATCAGATCCGTGAAGTGGGCCGTGAGTATGGTACAACGACTGGACGCCCTCGCCGTGTCGGCTGGTTCGACAGTGTCGTTGTTCGCCACGCACGCCGTGTCAGCGGGTTAACGGATCTTTCATTGAACTCCATTGATGTCTTAACTGGTATCGAAAAATTGAAAATCTGTGTTGCTTACAAGTACAAAGGAGAAGTCATGGAAGAATTCCCTGCTAACCTGAACATCCTTGCTGATTGTGAGCCTGTGTATGAAGAGCTTCCAGGCTGGACGGAAGACATCACAGGATGCAAGACGCTTACGGATCTTCCTGAAAACGCACGTCACTACCTAGAGCGTGTTTCCCAATTAACAGGAATTCCTCTTTCCATCTTTTCAGTAGGCCCAGATCGCTCTCAAACGAATGTCGTTCGCAGCGTATGGAGCCCGAATTAATAAATGAAAAACTCTCAGCCTAGAAAGGCTGAGAGTTTTTTTATTGGTTCAATTGTTCATACACACGGTCATGGCATACAACATAGAGAGTATCGTCCGGCTGGAGCTCCCTGTTCATGGCATCGCTGAAATCCATATTATCATTCACCGCAAGAAGAATGGCCCCTTTTTCCAGAAGTTCTTCAGAGGCTTGTTTGATCGTCTTCCAATGATCTCTTACGCTGAATTCGTGGATATTGTTGCCGTACCGTTTACTCAAGAGCTGCCTGAATAAAGTCGTCGTACCAGGATGTAGGGTGGCTTTCGCCATAAGCAGAGAAACGGAATCATTCGATAAAATGAAATCTTCGACGGCGATATGCTGGAACTTCGGAATATGTCGGTCTTCCGACACTTCCACAATCGTATGTACCTCCCGTTGATGCGTTTTTGATAAGCCTTCGACGGCAGACGCAATCAACAAGGTTTTACCATCCACCAGGGAAGGATCCTCGATTTTGGAATCAGAAAAGATGGCGACCCGTTTAGCCTCGAAGATATTGGCCTTCAGTAACACCTTCTCATCAGAGGGATCACCCTGGATGAAATGGACCTGCTCATGCTCAATCGGAGTGATGGGAAGCATATCGATGAGGACAATTTCAGCATCGGGAACATGGGCAAGAATTTCTTCGATGGCCCTTTCCGTTTTCTTTGACCAATTGATATAAATATAATGATCTTCATATGTATACACTAACTTTCCCTCCCTTTTGAATTTCTGAAATGTGGTAATGGAATCGACGGTTTTACTGATCAAAACCCCGATGATCCCGATCCCGAAGATGAAGAGGAAGATTCCAAGCATCCTTCCTCCAACCGACACCGGAAAGTAATCCCCATACCCGACCGTCGTCAAGGTCGTCATCGTCCACCAGAATCCGTCAAACAGAGATGGAAATGTTTCAGGTTCCAAAAAATGACTGCCAAAGGTTCCAAACAGGACGATAATCAGTGATAATAGAAGAATGAAACCGAAGTCCATCTTCGTGATTTGCTTCCAAATCCTTTGGAAAATAATCATACATACCCTCCTTCTTTAAAAATCATAGTTCAATCATACCAATGAACTTCTGGGAATTGAAACCTTTTCCTCATTGGTTCGTATAGTTTAGAGAAATCATTGTAGGAGGCTGCCAATAGATGAAAGAACCATTATTAGAGTATCGATTAAGAAAAGGAACCGACTCCTATGAACCGATCTATCACTACCCCGATATTGAGCTCGAACAAATCCTCGCAAGAAGGGAATGTGAGTTCTTCGTAAAAGAAGGGGTCACCTACAGACAGTTATCCTCTTCCATAGAAGGGAACATATTCGTCATTTACGTGGAAACATATGAGGAGGAACCACTTAAGGATCCTCTATTTCCCCCTGAGCGATTGGTATTGGAAATTCGCGAACTGAACCATCGAAAAAATAATCCTATCTTGAAAATAGAACATCATGACTATCACCTTGATATTCTAAGCGTCATCGGTTCTGTTTATTATTATATAGACGGGGTTGAATGGGAACGCGACTCTGCTGAAATCGATGAGGATCGCTATGTGTATATACTTTATGTAAAGGCAACGGGATATAAGCTGGAGGAGGAAAGAAAATGAATAAAACGAAAAAAATGATGGCGGGAGTAGCCGCCTCGGTCATGGCGATATCGGTGAGTGGCTGCGGTAATCAGGACCTTCCACCGGAACCGACGGATGTAGACTGTGACGACTGGGATTGGGATGACGACAGCGGCACGTATTATTGCGATGACGACAGGTCCTCTCACTTCGGCTACTATTATTTTGCCGGAAAAATGTTTAAAAACAAATCGGCCCTAAAAAATTTCTCAAGTTATAAATCCTACTCCAAGAGTTATAAATCAGGAATCGGAAGCGGCTCTAAAGGTGGATTTGGAGGGTAATATGACAACCTCGCACAGTGAAAAAAGAAGAAACTTTTATAAAGATGTGCCCGAGTTCTGGCACGATTTATATAACATGGAATACGCCTTATTGGATATCCATCTGTTATCAAAAGATACGCCTTTGAAGATTCATGAAGCATCCAAACTTGTGTACGCCATTTTTGACAAAACAGCGGACCTGCTGCGGGAGCTGGATGATGATACCCTATTAGAACTTGGATATCCTGAGGAATCCTTGTCATATATCAGGTATAAGCCCGTCCCTCAAGAATGTATCATCGGGAGATTTGATTTTGTCGTATCTGACGGGGATATAAAACTATTAGAATTTAATAGCGATACGCCAACATTCATCAAGGAACTCTATCATGTAAATGAAAAGGTATGTCAGTATTTCAATTGTCCGAATCCGAATGCAGGGATGGAAGCACAATTAGCCAAAGAATTGAAACGGGGTCTCTTATCATCCTGGAAATCCCTTCAAAGGGATGGAGAAGCAAAAATCGTCTTCACATCCCATTCTGATCACGAGGAAGATTACCTGACAACGAAATATATTCAGGCGCTTGCCGGAGTCCCTTCGGAATATGTCAGCTTGGATCAGCTACAAATCCGGGACGATGGGGCGTATACTCCCGGAGGGGAGCGGATCGATGTATTATACCGGCAAACCTATCCCATCGAGCATCTGGTCGATGATGAGGATCCCCTGACAAAAGAAAAGGTCGGTCAGGAACTGATGCAAATGGTATTGGAGAGAAAGCTCGCTGTCTTGAATCCTCCCTCCGCCTTTTTACTTCAATCAAAAGGGGTTCAGGCCCTCATCTGGGGTCTGCATGAAGAAGGAAGCGCATTTTTCACCGGAGAAGAACACGAGTGGATCGAACGTTACTTCCTCCCTACTTACCTTGATTCAGAACATTTCGAGGAAAACGGGATGACCTTCGTTCAGAAACCTGCATTCGGTCGTGAAGGAGATACCGTCAAAATCATGGAAGCCACAGGAAAGGTGCTGTTAGAAGATAAGAATGATACCTATAAGCTGACCCTGCCTGTCTACCAAAAGTTTTGCCCCCTTCCTGTCTCGGTCATCACAACCGATGAAGGGGAAAAAGAAGCAAGCTTCATGGTGGGAAGCTTCATCATAAACGGCCATCCAGGCGCCATCGGAATACGGGCCGGAAACGCCATCACCGATAACGAATCATACTTTCTGCCTGTCGGAATACAGGAGATATAAAAAGGAGAGAAACACATGCAAATCATAACAAGTGAAGCCTTACTCAGCTTTCTGGCACATGTCGGAACAGGCCTTGGACTGATGATCCTAGGAATTACCGTCTTCGCCTTCACCACTAAGTTCTCAGAAGCGAAGTTAATCAAAGAAGGCAACATCGCGGTCGCCTTGAAACTATGGGGAAAAGCCATCGGACTCGCCATCGTCATCTACACCGTCTGGGCAAACAGCCTTAATCTACTGGATGCTTTCCTATGGGGCCTCATCGGAATCGTGACCCAGGTCATTGCCTACTGGATCATCGAATATGTCCTGACGCCACGTACAAGCTTGGCCAAGAAAGTGGAAGAAGGAAACATCGCCATCGGATTCAGCCTGTTCTCCGCGTCGATTGTCGTGGGATTGGTTGTGGCAGCTAGTTTGACTTATTGATAATGATTGGGAAGGGATCCGCTGCTTTGGTGGCGGGTCTTTTTTATATGGAGTGTGCTGCGATGGGAAGGTCCAAAAATATCAGATTAATGACGGATGAGTATAGGTCGATAATATAATGGTGGAACTCGATAATATATTACGAAAGTCGATAATATATTACCAGAACTCGATAATATAATTGGAAAGTCGATAATATATGTTCAAGACTCGATAATAATAATTTTCTAACGAGATTTTACACAGGGAAGCAGGACTTATTGATTATTAGTAGAAGTATATTTAGGTATAAAATGATGATTGGAGTGTTGAAATGAACGTTAATAAACGTAAAATCCCACTGACACTGTTAAAATTGGACGCAGTGATGGGGCGATTGCAAAAAGACTACCCTAAAATCCCTCTAATGAAAGAAAACCTCGCAAAAATTAAAGCAGGATACAATGGAGAAAAAGCGATTGACTACCAGTTAGGTTATCTTCCCCCTAAGAATTATTATATTTTCCACGATATAAGACTTGAAGTGAATGGCCGTTATTTTCAAATTGATACCCTTGTTTTAACGAATTACTTTATTTTAATTTTAGAAGTGAAAAATATAGCAGGTGCAATAAATTTTGATACTGTATTCAACCAATTTGTACAGACCAAAAACGGAGTAGAGTATGCTTATCCTGATCCAATCCTGCAACTTAACAGACAAGAGATTCAATTAAAAGAATGGTTGAACAAAAATAACCTCCCTAAAATACCTGTAAACGGATTGGTCGTTATAAGCCACCCTCAAACCATTATCAGTGCCGGAAACGCTGCATTAAACAAAAGGGTTATCCACGCCGCCTCACTCCCCAGTAAGATCACTCAACTCCAAAACTACTTCCAAAAAAGTCTGATGACAGATAAAGAACTTAGAAAAATTATAAAGATGATTAAAAAGCACGATACTCCTCTAAATTTTTCTATTCTGCAAGCATATAAAATAAATGAAGAAGATATTTTACCTGGAGTCAAATGTGAAAGATGTGATCATCTTCCCTTGGTGAGGGAGTATGGAAATTGGCACTGCTCGAATTGCAATGCAAAGTCGAAAAATGGTCATATTGAAGCTTTGAAAGATTACTATTTAATATTTGGAAATACGATAACAAGTAGAAAACTTAGAGATTTCCTTCTCATTACTTCTCCTCCCCTAGCGACAAGACTAATCAGAAGTTCCTTTCCCCATGCAAAGCCTAATGGTGATAATAAGGGAAGGATATATACCCTCCATTTTGACGAAATTAATTTCCCCCATTAACCCGTTATTGTCCAAATTATTCCCCAAGAAATAATTTTCGACAAAAAAACAAAAAAACTGTTGCCCTCGACAATCATACTGTGATAATATTAATTTCGTTGTCACGAAAGAGGCTTTGATCAAGCCTTCGCTTCGTGTTTATATATACTTAGAGAGCCATTAGCTCAGTTGGTAGAGCATCTGACTTTTAATCAGAGGGTCGAAGGTTCGAGTCCTTCATGGCTCACCATTTTTTCTTTTACATGGCCCATTGGTCAAGCGGTTAAGACACCGCCCTTTCACGGCGGTAACACGGGTTCGAATCCCGTATGGGTCATTTTTATTTCCTTATTGGTAGATTGCTGGTTTACCAGATGTCACTTTACGGAAATAGGATACATATGAAACCTATTTTGCTAACGCAAATAATGAAAGTTATTTTTGCTAACGCAAAAAAACTTTGGTCCGGTAGTTCAGTTGGTTAGAATGCCTGCCTGTCACGCAGGAGGTCGCGGGTTCGAGTCCCGTCCGGACCGCCATTTTCCATTTATTTAATGAGGTGGATGGTGGACATACATACAAAATACGGCTCAGTAGCTCAGTTGGTAGAGCAATGGACTGAAAATCCATGTGTCGGCGGTTCGATTCCGTCCTGAGCCATCTTACAAAAAGTACTGCGACGACTTTGACTCTCGTAGTACTTTTTTATTATGTGTTGTAACACTCGTGTAACATAAATCGCCAAATATCCTCTAATTTCTACCATCACTATTTCAATCGAGAATCCATCTTTAGACCCACTTAATTCCCATTATGACAGGGATCTTCGCCTAAAGTGCCAGTGAATATTTTCTGATAAATTATACAGTTGTATTACAATCACGATTCTGCGTCCCGGTTTTCGTCGAATTATGGTAAATTAGTAAAGTACGAATTTTATAGATTTTGACTAAATTAGGCTTAATGAACTACCGTTAACTGGGATTTTTGCTTTAGTTTATAGGAGGCAGGTCAATGAGTTTTGGAAAGAAGTTATCACCCATTTTAGAAAAACTTAATATTCGACATAGATCAAACCAATTTGTAAAAAGAGTTGGAATTACAACCCTCGCTCTTTCTACATTAACGTTTTCTTCAGCTTCGGCATCTGCCGGGTCCGAAAAAGATTTGCAAACCATCTATCATGTTTACATGGGTGATGAGTATGTAGGAGCTGTTACGAGTCAGGAAGAAGTGAAGGACGTTTTAGGAGAAAAGCTTGAAAAGGCACAGAAAGAGTACAGTGATTATCAGGTAGATTTTAATGAAGAAGTAACGTACATACCTGAGAATGTATTTGAAGCGGTGAAAACAAATAATCAACAGGTGATTGAAAATTTAAATCGTTCCGTATCCATCGAAGCGAATGCGTATGCTTTGGTTGTCAATAATAAAACGGTTGCTTATTTGAAGGATGAAAAGGCGGCTGAAGAAGCACTTAAATCGTTAAAGCTTACCTATGTTTCTGACAAAGAGCTAAACGAATACGAAGAGAGAAAGAAGGATGCTACATCCACTTCTTTACCCGTATTGAAGGAAAATGAAACCCGTTTGTTGGATATTTCATTTAAAGAAAATGTAGAAATGAAGAAGTCACAAGTGAAACCGGAGGAGTTAAAGTCTCCGAAGGAAGCTATAGAACTTCTTAAAAAAGGAACAGCGGAAGAGAAAAAGTATAAAGTCCAGGAAGGCGATGCGTTGAGTTCGATCGCTGCAGATCATTCGTTGACGACGGGGAAATTACTGGAGTTAAATGAAGATTTGAAAGAAGACGGCGCTCTAAAAATAGGTTCGGAATTGAATGTTACTGTATATGAGCCGCTAGTTCATGTTCTTGTTAAGAAGGAAGCGAATAAAATCGAAAAGATCGCCTATGAAAAAGAAGTCGAAGAAGACTCTTCAATGAATAAAGGCGATACGAAAGTGAAGCAGGAAGGTCAAGACGGAGAGAAATCCGTTACGTTTGTAACAACAGAGGTAAATGGTTCTCAAACCGATAAAAATGTAAAAGAAGAAAAAAAATTAAAAGATCCAGTGAAATATATCGTCATTAAGGGAACCAAAGCCACTCCATCAAGAGGGTCCGGAAGCTTTGCGTGGCCAACGAATGGCGGTTACATTTCCTCTAAGCAAGGGCCAAGATGGGGGAAAATGCATAAAGGAATCGATATTGCACGTCCAAATGATAAGACGATTAAATCCGTAGATAATGGAAGAGTCGTTTCAGCTGGATGGGACGATGGCGGTTACGGAAACAAAGTAGTGATTGATCATGGAAATGGATATAAGACCATTTATGCTCATCTGGATTCGATCTCTGTTTCTGCCGGTCAAACGGTAGAAAGAGGACAAAAACTCGGTATCATGGGGGAAACAGGTGAAGCAACCGGCGTTCACCTGCATATCGAAGTATATAAAAACGGATCGTTGATTAATCCACTGGATGTTCTGTAATTTAATAGAGGCACTGAAACATGGGACTGACACAAGCATTTAATTTGTCAGTCCCCTTTGTTATATTTAGATTATAGTCGAAATAAAGGGTATGATAGAGTTAAAGATGAATTAATATGGAGAAAGTGATAAATTTAAAGGAAGAATCCTATACTAATCACAACTTTATATGATACATTACTTTTTTCTAAAGGAGATCAATTGACATGGAAAAGAAAATATTAGTTGTTGACGATGAGAAACCAATTGCAGATATATTACAGTTTAATTTGAAAAAAGAAGGCTATGAGGTTCATTGCGCGTATGACGGAGATGAAGCGGTCAAAATGGCGGAAGAAATCAAGCCGGATCTAGTACTACTCGACATTATGCTTCCAAACCGTGATGGGATGGAAGTGTGTCGTGAAATCAGGAAGAAATATGAAATGCCGATCATCATGTTGACGGCGAAAGACTCGGAAATCGATAAAGTCTTGGGTCTTGAGCTCGGGGCGGATGATTATGTGACAAAGCCTTTCAGTACACGGGAACTGATTGCAAGGGTGAAGGCCAACCTTAGACGACATCAGCACGGCGCACAGCAAAATGTTGAGGACGAAAATAATGAAATCACCGTCGGATCCTTAACGATCCATCCGGATGCCTACGTTGTGTCTAAACGTGGAGAAACGATTGAACTGACGCACCGTGAATTCGAGCTTCTGCACTATTTAGCGAAACATATTGGACAAGTCATGACCCGTGAACATTTGCTTCAAACCGTTTGGGGTTATGATTACTATGGTGATGTCCGTACTGTCGATGTAACGGTCAGACGACTCCGTGAGAAAATTGAAGATAATCCAAGTCACCCTACCTGGATCGTAACACGTAGAGGAGTAGGTTATTACTTACGAAATCCTGAACAGGAGTAATATGTAATGAAGAAAGTTGGCTTAACCCGTTCGATCCATTTGAAATTTGTTCTGATCTATGTTCTGCTCATTCTCCTTGCCATGCAAATCATCGGGGTTTATTTTGTGAGGGAGCTTGAGCAGAAGTTGGTTGAAAACTTCCAATCTTCCATTACCAATCGAGTGGAGTTATTAGAGTACACAATCAAGGAAGAAATGGTAAAAGAGCGTGGAGAAGATGACCCTACGCAGGAAGAAGACATTAGAAGAATATTAGAAGACAGCAGTAAGAACTCAGATATTGCAGAAATCCGGGTCATTGATAATCGAAAGCGGATCATCGGGACTTCGGATCCAAATAATCAGAAGCTTGTCAACAGAGTGACGTCTGATAAAGATGTAAAAAGGGTACTTGCATTGGGGGTATCTTCTAAAAACACGTATGTTGATAATCAAACACATGACCGCATTTGGGTCCATGCAAAACCAATTGAATCAAATAATGAAGTCATTGGTGCCATTTATATCGTTGGGGAAATCGAGAGGGTCTATGACCAAATGAACGATATTAATAAAATCTTCACCAACGGGACGATCATTGCACTGGTCATTACCGCTATCCTTGGTGTTTTACTCGCTCAAACCGTCACCAGGCCGATATCAGATATGCGAAAACAGGCATTAGCCATGGCGAAAGGGAATTTCTCCCGAAAAGTTAAAGTGTATGGGTATGATGAAATTGGTCAGTTGGCCATTACGTTTAACAATCTGACTAAGCGACTTCAGGAAGCGCAGGCAACGACAGAAGGCGAGCGCCGGAAGCTTTCATCCGTCCTATCCTATATGACCGATGGTGTCATCGCCACCGATCGAAAAGGAAGGGTCATTCTCATCAATGATCCTGCAGCAAGCATGCTGAATGTTTCACGTGAAACAGTCGTTTCTCAACCTATTATTTCACTGTTGGGATTGGATGAGGAGTATACGTTCGAAGACTTATCCAACGAGCAGGAATCCATTATTTTAGATTACAGCACAAAGGATAAGCCGTATATCCTGAGGGCTAATTTCTCTATCATTCAAAAAGAGACCGGGTTTGTGAACGGTCTGATCGCCGTTTTGCATGATATTACGGAGCAAGAGAAAATCGATTTGGAGCGAAGGGAGTTCGTGGCCAATGTCTCCCATGAGCTTAGAACGCCTCTGACGACCATGAGAAGTTATTTGGAGGCCCTTGCAGAAGGTGCGTGGCAGGATGAAGACATTGCCCCTCAATTCTTAGACGTCACTCAAAATGAAACCGAGAGAATGATCAGATTGGTCAATGATCTTCTGCAGCTATCCAAAATGGATAGCAAAGACTATCGATTTAATAAAGATTGGATCGACTTTATTCTCTTTTTCCATAAAATCATAGATCGTTTTGAGATGACGAAAAATATGAATGTGACCTTCCAACGCTTTTTGCCGGACAAGGCGTTGTTTGTAGAAGTAGATCAGGATAAAATCACTCAGGTGCTAGATAATATCATTTCCAACGCATTGAAATATTCCCCAGAAGGTGGAACCATTACGTTTAAAGTGAAAGAAAAAGATGGTTACATTGAGATCAGCGTATCGGATCAAGGGTTGGGGATACCGAAGGAAAATCTTGAAAAAATCTTTGAACGTTTCTACCGTGTCGACAAAGCGAGAACGAGACAGATGGGTGGTACCGGTCTCGGTCTTGCCATTGCGAAAGAAATGATTTCAGCACACGGTGGGGATGTATGGGCGACAAGTAAGGAAGGAAAAGGCACCACGATCGTCTTTACACTCCCATATGATATCGGACAAGAGGATGATTGGTCATGAAATACGAAAAAATAAAATCGATAATATTAACCTTACTTGTTTGTATCAGTATTTTTCTAACCTTTAACCTTTGGACGTATCAACCCGGATATGACACGATTAATAGCAGTGAAACCTTTGATGTTTCAGTGGGGGAAAAAATTGATGAGCCTGATCTATCAAAGGTATTGATCAAGCCGTATCAACTTTTTTATCATTCAGGTACTAAAACGGTCGGGACGCTGGATGGAGAAGAAATGGACACTGTCATAAAGGGATTGAGTTCCTGGACGCTGTTTGATTTAAAAGATTATTCAAATCAATATTCCAAAGATGAAATTAAGTCCATGATTCACGGAGAAAAGAAAGTTGAAATAGTGTTTCCTGACAATGTGCCCTTTTCTATCTATAATCGTGTCATCCATTTTGAAGAAAAAAACATTCCCACTACCTCATTCGACCGCATCGTAATCGATTTAAACACGGTCAACTCTGATGCAGGGACGATTTATTTTGCATCCCTTGATTCTGGGAAGAAGTACTTTTATGAATGCCGTGTAAATGTGGAAAGTATTCAAGAATTCGAGAAAACATTCTTGAAACAGGTAGCATCTTATGATGAATATATTGAGCAGCCTCTGAACTCTAAGAAAAATATCTTTCTTCCCAGATCACCAAAAGAGTATAAAAGCTATCGATTCTATGCTGATAGACTATCATTGGATGATTTTAAGAAAGCATTGTTCAGTGATCCAAATAACGTTGAAGTAGACAAGAATACCTTTATCAATGTACCAAGTTTCATGAAGACGGATGAAGAATACAGCACGCTATCGTATATCAATTTATCTGTCGATAGTGATTCCTCCATACCTTCTGCTTCTTTACTCCAAAAAAGCATGGAATTTGTCAATGATCACGGTGGTTGGACGGATGATTATCATTTCTTTTCCAGCAGTTCTGTAGAAAACAAGATCGTTTACAGGCTGTTTATGGAAAACCATCCGGTCTTTAACGAAAATCAAATGGCAGAGGTTATTCAAGAGTGGGGAAATAATTCCATCAGTAAATATGAAAGGCCGTATTTTACACTGGATATGGTATCGAAAAATGCAATCAGAGATGTTCGTCTGCCTTCAGGTGCTTCTGTGCTTTATGCATTGAAGAAGGAAGGCTCTAAAAAACTCGAAGATGTCGAGGACATTGTCGTTGGATATAAGATGATCAGGGATACCAATGAATCCAATAAGAAGTTCTTAATATTTGAACCTTCCTGGTATTACAAGCTGAGTGGAAACTGGATTAGGGTCCCACTGGAAGAATTGGAGGGGTTCTAACCAATGGATTGGAGTAAAACAAAGAGCATTTTTATAATCGTCTTTCTGGTTTTGGATATTTTTCTCCTGACCATATTCATGAATAAAATCCGGTCGAGCAACCCCGATACATTAGAACAGACAACCTTTGAAGAAACGTTAAAAGCTGCTAATATACAGTATCCTCCAAAGCTGTCAAAAGAGCCGGTCAAAGATGCGCTCATCAGTGCAAATACAAAAAAATTCACTCAAAAAGATCTGGAGAAATTAAAGGATCAAGAAGTGAATGCTGTGAATGACAATACAATAAATTCAACTTTAAATGAGCCTGTTCCCATCAGTGAGAACTTTTCCCCGGATGAATTAAAGGAGTTTCTTAAAGATCATATTGTCAGTGGAGAACAGTACAGCTTCTGGAAGTATAGTAAAGAAGATCAGACCCTGGTCTATTTTCAAACGTATAAAGACCGGAAGATTTTTAATAACACAAGTGGAAAGCTAATCTTCTATTTAAATACAAATAGGGAAATTGTATCTTATAAACAAACATTGTTGGATAACTTGAAAGAAACGACAGGAAAGAAACAATTGGTTGCCCCCTTTGACGCTCTTAGGTTCTTAGTGGACAACAATGAAATTGACAATGGAAGTGAAATCGTCGGTGTTCCAAGCCTTGGTTATTCAACGTTTTTATCGGATGATTATCAATTTTTGGCTCCTACCTGGCACTTCGTCGTCGAAAAAGATGGTAAGAAAGAAGATTTGTTCATCAATGCCGTTGAGGCACAGATCGTAGAAATCACCAATCCAGAAAAAGAAACATAGGAGTGAGCGTTATGACGATGCATTTTAGTGTGCTTGCCAGCGGCAGTACAGGAAATGCAATATTTGTCGAGTCAGAGGAGCATTCCTTCCTTGTCGATGCCGGCTTAAGCGGCAAGCAGATGGAAGGTTTGTTCAGTCAGATCGACAGGAAGATAGAAGATCTGTCAGGGATTCTCGTCACGCATGAGCATAGTGACCATATTAAAGGGATCGGTGTGTTGGCAAGAAAGTACAAGCTTCCGATCTATGCGAATGATAAGACCTGGAATGCCATGGATGGTTTAGTGGGGAAAATCGATACGGAGCAGAAGTTCTCCTTTGATATGGAAACGTCCAAGCACTTTGGAGGACTGAGCATTGAGTCCTTCGGTGTATCACATGACGCCGCTGAACCGATGTTTTATATATTCCACCATGGAGATAAGAA
This sequence comes from Rossellomorea aquimaris, assembly GCF_020172085.1. Lineage (GTDB taxonomy): Bacteria > Bacillota > Bacilli > Bacillales > Bacillaceae_B > Rossellomorea > Rossellomorea aquimaris_E. The sequence continues at coordinate 344,233 of NZ_JAIVAT010000008.1, read as the reverse complement.
GCTTGTTCTTGTCACCGATACGGGATATGTAAGCGATCGGATGAAAGGGATCATCTCAAATGCCGATGCTTACGTATTCGAAAGTAACCATGATGTGGGAATGCTTCGCATGTGCCGTTACCCATGGAATATCAAGCGGCGGATCCTCAGTGACTATGGTCATGTATCCAATGAGGATGCTGCCATTGCCATGAGTGAAGTGATGGGAGAAAATACAAAAGGCATTTATCTAGCCCATTTAAGCCTCGATAACAACATGAAGGACCTGGCAAGGATGAGTGTTACTCAGACACTTGAATCAAAGGGAATAATGGTAGGAGAACAAATTGATCTATTTGATACGGATCCTAAAGTACCAACGCCTTTAGTTGCGATTTAAACCGGTTTAAATGTTTATGAATTCTCTTTTGATGGTATGTAAAAGGTGAGGACCTCTGTCCTCACCTTTTTGTGTTTTACATAAAGAAGATATATACCCAATCGGTAATCATCCAGCTCCGGCGGCTAGAGGCTCGAGGTCATAAGTCACGAACACCAAAAAGGCAAAGAGCGCCTTTCCGGTGTTCGCGCCATATGCATGTCGCCTCTGGTCAAGCCACCTGCGCTTTTGGTATCATGATGAAATTCTTACCTTTTTTTCATCATTTTTTAATTTAATCTGACTATAATCGGGCTTGGAAAGATAAAATAACAAAAGGAATAGCTGGTAGAAAGGATGATGAAACGTGGGATATTATGACGGCAATCATAACTCGGAAGGCAGGACTGGCAGACAAAAGGGAAATCGGGGCGGGATGTTTCTTGCGGGGCTATTTGGGGTCATCCTGGGAGCGATTCTCGTGGTCGTGGCCATTCCTCAGCTGACGAACTTTGATATATTACCTTATTCGGTCCAACCGGATCAGGATCTGAAAGAGACGGACCAGAATTACCATAATGGAGCTACAAAGAATGTGTCTGTCAACGTGACGACGGATGTGACGAAAGCAGTTGAGAAGACGGGAGACTCCGTAGTCGGCATCACGAACATCCAGTCCCAAAGCTTCTGGGGTCAGGGTGGCGGACAAACCCAGGACCAACAGGCGGGAACAGGTTCCGGGGTCATGTATAAAAAAGAAGGAAATACGGTGTATATCGTAACGAACAATCACGTGGTTGAAGGGGCTGACCAGCTTGAGGTCACTTTGGCTGACGGCACAAAGGTCCCGGCGAAGCTTCGCGGTACCGATGTTTGGACCGACCTTGCCGTCATCGAAATCGATGGAAGCAAGATCAAGAATGACGACATTGCCGAGTTTGGAAATTCGGACGAGCTGAAAGCGGGAGAACCTGTCATTGCCATCGGTAACCCGTTGGGACTACAATTCTCAGGTTCTGTGACACAAGGAGTCGTATCCGGTGTGGAAAGAACGATCCCGGTAGACATTAATCAGGATGGGATGGAAGATTGGAATGCGGAAGTACTGCAAACTGATGCAGCGATCAACCCGGGTAACAGTGGCGGAGCACTCATCAATATATCCGGACAGCTGGTCGGCATCAACTCCATGAAAATTGCCCAAGAAGCCGTTGAAGGCATTGGACTTGCCATTCCCATTAATTCTGCCCGGCCAATCATTGAGGATTTAGAGAAGTACGGAGAGGTCAAGCGTCCGGCAATGGGTGTGACCCTTGAAGACGTTAACCAGATTTCTGCTTATCATCAGCAGGAAACATTAAAGCTGCCGAAAGACATTAATTATGGTGTGATGATCAGACAAACCGTTCCTAATTCACCTGCTGCACAGGCCGGACTTCAAGAACTTGATGTCATCACAGAGCTTGATGGCGAGAAGATTCAAAATGTGATCGATCTCAGGAAGCATCTTTATACGAAAAAAGAAGTGAACGATCAAATGAAAGTCACCTTCTATCGTGATGGTAAGAAGAAAGAAGTCACGATGAAATTAACGGACGAATCGCGATTATAGGTTGTGGATAAAACGAAAAGCAGGAAGGCATGTGCCCTTTCCTGCTTTTTCTTTACATGATATGATGTTTGTGGATAAGTATATGAACAGGAATTTTAAAGAAGGATGAGGAGGAAACGACATGATTTTTTGCTGCTTAGAGCACGTGGAATTAGCCATGGATATTGTCGTCGATGAGCATGAAGTAGCACCACAGCTGGAAGAACTATCTGAAGAAAAAAAGTTATCCACAACCTGTGAATATTGTGAGAATAACGCAATATATATAGTGGCGAACTAATATTCCCATACTATATGCGGAAGTGATCTGTGGATATGTGGATAGTTTCTGTGGATAATGTGTTTGTAAATTGTTTGTAAAGTGAGTGTGGATGTGTGAATATCACCATTGTAACGGTTGGAAAGTTGAAAGAGAAATACTTAAAACAGGGAATTGGCGAATATGTGAAGCGTCTAGGGGCGTATGCAAAGATCGACATTGTGGAGCTGGCAGACGAAAAAGCCCCTGAAGTACTGAGTGATTCTGAAATGGAACAGGTCAAGAATAAGGAAGGAGAAAGGATCCTTTCAAAGATATCACCGGATCACCATGTCATCGCACTGGCCATCCAAGGGAAAATGCGCTCTTCAGAAGAGTTAGCCGATAACCTGGACAAGCTTGCCACGTATGGGAAAAGCAAAGTAGCATTTGTGATTGGCGGGTCATTGGGGCTGAGTGATGATGTGATCAAGCGGTCGAATGAGACTCTTTCATTTTCAAAGATGACCTTTCCCCATCAGCTGATGAGACTGATATTGGTGGAGCAGATTTACCGGGCGTTTCGGATTAATCGGGGGGAACCGTACCATAAGTGAGGGCGAAACCATTACAAGATGCGGATTTATAAAAATCATTGTAAATCTAAACGGCAGAACAATCTGCCGTTTTTTTATTACACAATTTTTTTTGGATTCTACTTCCAAGAACTTATCTTTTACTCCATTTTTAATGCCGTACTGATTAGTTAAGGGCGAAAATTTTTTCAAAGATAGAAATTAGACTAGAAAGGACTTTCTCAGCACTTAAAAGAAGCTGTATAACAACTTTTAACAGTTAGAATAAGGAAAAGGCCGTTCCATAAGAAAATAAATTAAATAAGATATAAAAAAAGTATGATTAAGAGTAAGGGGAATGGAGTAATGATTATTTCTCATAAATATAAATTTATTTTTTTGAAAACCAAAAAAACGGCGGGGACAAGTGTCGAGATTTCCTTATCCAGGTATTGTGGTGATAGCGATATTATCACTCCTATATCACCGGATGATGAAAAAATTAGAGCTAAACTTGGTAAATATCCTCAAAATTACAATATTGGCTCAACAAAATTCTATAACCACATTCCTGCAAATAAAATAAAGTCTTTAATAGGAGACGATATATGGAGCACGTATTATAAATTTTGTTTCGATAGAAATCCTTGGGACAAAGTGATTTCTTTATATTATTATAGTGGAAATTCAGAAAAACAAAGTTTTGAAAAATATTTAGAACAAGAGAAATATAAAGGTGCTTATAATTTCCCCATCTATACATTGAATCATCAACCGGCTGTTGATTATCTGGGGAAATATGAAAGTTTAGAAAGTGATTTGAAATCTATTTGTGATCATATAGGTCTTCCTTTCGATGGTTGGCTACCAAAGGCAAAAGGTGATTTTAGGAAAAATCGACAAAGTTATCGTACACAATATAATGAGAACCAAACTAGGATTATTAAACAATTCTTTCAAAAAGAAATAGATTTACTCGGTTACAAATTTTAAAGCAGATGAGACTTATCAAAATTGATAAGTCTCATCATTTTTTATTATGTTGAACAATTAAATTACTAGAAATTTAAGCAGATACTAAAACATTCTTCTCAACCTCTACCCTTCGATATACAAGCGCAATCAACATCGCTGGTAAACTACAGGCCAGCATTCCAATGAAGGCATAGCGAGGCTCAATTTCATATAGGTAGCCTCCGAAAATGGTGAAAACCGCAGTGCTCCAGCTAAGGGCAAATGCTGAGTACATCCCTTGAGCTTTGGGTATTTGTATATGCGGAATGTTAGTGGTTAAGTATTTCATAAAGGCATAGTGACCCATCGCAAACGAAAAGGCATGTAGTGTTTGTGCGATAGAGAAAACCATGACATTTGGAAAAGCAAATACTAATATCCAGCGCAAGGAAGATCCAGCCGCGGCTAATGCTAATAAGGTTCCTGGTGAAAGGTGATGTAATCGTTTATCTGCAATGGAAAAGAAAATAATTTCTGCGATGACAGCAATGTTAATAATGACCCCAATAAGATAAACAGGTGCATCGATCTCTTGTAGAAAGATATAGCCGTAATTGTAATAAGTAGCATGGGCTGCTTGAAGCAGGATAACGATCAATAGAACGAGCATGAAGTGTTTGATTTGCAGTAGATCTAGTACCTTTATCTTTTTGGTTTGGCCAGCTTGTGGCTTTTTCGATAAAATCTCAGGAGCCTTCAAAAAGCTTAGCCCCACAAAACAACTAACTCCAAGTAATAGCGCCCAGAAGATAACATCATCTCCGAACATGCCTGTAAAAACGGTCAGCATGATGCCAACTGAAACAAACCCAATGGACCCCCATTGACGACTTTTACCGTAATGCTTCAACTGTTTACTTTGCACAAGAATACCGGCAACACTATCTAAAGCGGGCATTAAAATGGGATAAAAAATGTTTAAAGCGATTGTTACCATTAGTAAGCCAGTAAAAGAATGTGCCGGAACATAACATAAAATGGTGATAAGTGCCCCGATACCTGCTATGTTCAAGAGTGTTTTATTACTAATCCTCTCTAACAAATAGGGAAAAGCGAATAATGTGGAAAGTCCCCTCGCAATCAAGCCAAGACTCATAATCAAACTAGCTTCTGATACCGAAATACCTTTTGTGTAAATCATCCAGCCGGCCCAATAAGGTAGAAAAATCCCCCATGTCATAAAAAAGCTGAAGAAATGTGTACTCATCCATCGTTGTGTATTCATTTGTATCCTCCTAATCATTAGCATGATATCATGGGAATAGATACGATTATATGAGATATCTCATATTTTGAGGTGGAAGATGGAATTTTATAAAGGTGAGAAAAAGCGGCTGTATGTAGAAAAGCACTCTATAGCGAGTAAATTTTCTTTCAACGTTGAAGAGTTTATGGAAGTTAGGGAATATGACCGTGGTGAATGGATTATTCAAGAGGGGAAGAGACCTGACTTTTTATTTTATGTAACAGAGGGAAAAGCCAAAATATACGTCACCCATCAGAACGGAAAAGTGTCACTTATCAATTTTATCAATGCACATGATTATATTGGAGAAATGGAATTACTTCATGATGTGTATTATACAAAAGGGATTCAAGCATCGACCAAAACGGTCTGTTTTGCGATTCCTTATTATCATTGTCGTACCAAATTACTTGAAGATGCAAAATTCCTGCGTGAATTAACCAAGTTTTTGAGCATGAAGGCAACGCTAATGGCAGCCAAGTATTCACAAAGTCTTGCATTCCCCTTGGAAAATAGGTTTGCAGATTTTATTTTACAAACCGCTGATAATGGGGTTTATAGAGAAAAGCACGTCATTGTTTGTGATTATTTAGGCGTATCTTACCGCCATTTATTGCATGTTTTGACGCAATTTTGTAAGAAAGGGTACCTGCATAAGGATGGCCGCAATTATATAATTAAACAGTATGATTCTTTGCACGGGCTTGCTGAGGCGATTAAGAATCAATAATCCTAACCAACCCCTTAACAAAAGCGGAATCACCCATTGTCACCGGTGATCCCGCCATTTCAAATCTATTATCTATATGAATGTTGTTTAAAATCAATAACCATCCGACCTTGGATTTTCCCTTTTTCCATCTCTTCAAACACATCCTGTACTTCGTGTAAGCAGCGGGTTTTAACGATAGGCACGACTTTGCCTTCTGCCCCGAATTGGAACGCCTCTTCAAGGTCTCTACGTGTTCCCACCAAAGATCCGACAACTTCAATTCCGTCCAGTACCAGTCGTGGAATATTCAGGTCCATGGTTTCAGATGGCAATCCGACGGCCACGACTTTCCCGCATGTGCGGACTGCATTGACGGCAGAATTGAAAGCAGCTTTAGACACGGCTGTTACGACTGCGGCATGAGCTCCACCGATTTGTTCTTGGATAAGTTGATCAGCATCCCCTTGGGTGATCGGGTTAATGGTCATATCTGCCCCGATCTCTTTGGCAAGAGTTAATTTATCGTCATTGATATCGACAGCAATGACCTTTGCGTTGAACACGTGTTTGGCGTATTGGATAGCAAGGTTCCCAAGTCCACCGCACCCATAGATGACAATCCATTGACCAGCTTTAATATCCGCCACTTTGATGGCTTTGTACGTAGTGACGCCTGCGCATGTAATACTACTGGCCTGTGCAGGATTCAATCCTTCAGGTACTTTGACGGCATAGTCGGCCGCTACGATACATTGTTCAGCCTTTCCTCCGTCCACACTATAACCCGCGTTCTGGACGTTACGACAGAATGTTTCTCTTCCTGTTGTACAATATTCACAACGGCCGCAGGAATGAAACATCCAGGCGATGCTGACTCGGTCACCGATCTTTAAGCTTGTCACATCGTCGGCAATTTGAGATACAATACCGATTCCTTCATGACCTAAAATCCGACCCTCGACATTTCCGAAATTACCGGCTGCAACGTGCAGATCCGTATGACAGACACCGCAATACTCTACATCTACCAGTGCTTCACCGGATTTTAACGGACGTAATTCCTTTTCAATCACTTCAATGTTTGATTTGGCATTTGGATTCACGACTACTGCTTTCATAATGTGATGTCTCCTTTTGTAATCAATTTGAATTTGAAAAGCCTTTTACACTATGTTTATACCAAAATTCAGCAAATCATCTTTACAAAACCATCATAGCACCATTTTTGGCGAAAAGATTGTGAAGTATTGAACAATTTAAGAACGTTTTGGGTTAGAGATAAACCAGCTGTAAGATCTCAATCATGGGATAAGGGTGAGATCCATTTTTACAAAAAAAGAGGAGAGCCATCTTGGCTCTCCTCTTTGTCTTATAATACAAAATAAGCTTTTACTTCGTTACAGAAAACCCTTCCTCATCCTTCACTCTATCCGCATACTCATCAAGCAGAGCCCGAACTTCATCCGTGGATTCTGATTCCATCAAACGATTTCGCAGCTCACTTGCTCCACGGAATCCGCGGACGTAGATCTTAAAGAAGCGGCGAAGCGGTTTAAACTGCCGCGGCTCAAGTTCTTCGGAGTACTGATCATGGAGATCGAGTTGCAGACGCAGGAGATCAAGAAGTTCCTGGCTTGTATGCTCTTTCTTCTCTTTTTCGAAAGCGAACGGGTTGTGGAAGATCCCACGTCCGATCATAATGCCGTCCACTCCGTATTTCTCGGCGAGTTCAAGTCCTTTTTGACGGTCAGGAATGTCTCCGTTGATGGTCAAAAGTGTATGAGGAGCGATTTCGTCACGTAGCTTTTTGATTTCAGGAATCAGTTCCCAGTGAGCATCGACGTCGCTCATCTCCTTCTTCGTCCGAAGATGGATCGAAAGGTTGACGATATCCTGCTCCAACAGGTGCTTCAGCCAGTCGTACCATTCCTCCACCTTGGTATAACCGAGGCGAGTCTTCACGCTGACGGGAAGTCCTCCTGCTTTCGCTGCCTGGATGATTTCTGCTGCCGTATCCGGGCGACGGATCAAGCCGGAGCCTTTCCCATTTGCCGCGACATTGTGCACAGGACAGCCCATATTGATATCGATTCCGCGGAAGCCCATTTCTGCCATGCCCATACTCATTTGACGGAAGTATTCAGGCTTGTCTCCCCAAATATGGGCGACGATCGGCTGTTCATCATCCGTGAACGTCAGACGCCCGCGTACGCTGTCTTTTCCTTTCGGATGACAATAGCTTTCTGTATTCGTAAACTCTGTAAAAAACACGTCAGGTCTCGCCGCTTCACTGACGACATGACGGAAAACCACATCGGTCACGGCTTCCATCGGTGCCAGAACAAAAAACGGCCGAGGTAACTCATGCCAAAAATTATCTTTCATAATCTATTTAAACCCTTTCCTTTAAGGAAATACACATTCCCAAAATTAAAAAGTAACACATGTCTTAGTTTATCCATTCCCATCTAGGATGGATTCCAACCAGTATATACTTTAATGGTATTAAGCAAAAAGTGCAAGGGAACGAGACGTTTTGATGTAAGGGAAATATTTGAAAAGGTTCAATACATTACACCCTTTCCTCCCTCCTTCAGTCTTGAATGGAATATACTCAGAAAAAATACTTAAAATATGGAATAAATTTATAGTAGTTTCAATAATTGTAAGTATATTCTGTAAAATATTGTTATAATGTCTCATATAGAAGAGTGCAATTTATGATAGTAAAGGGGAGCGGTCAATGTCCGATTATAATGAGAGTCCATTAATGAAAAACGATGACAAGAAACCAAAGATCAAGGTGGAGAGAAAAGAAGGTGAACCGACAGCCGCTTTTAAAGGAGCAAGCTGGGCGGCTTTGGTGGTAGGTGTTGCCGCTTATCTGATCGGACTGTTCAATGCAGGGATGGAGCTCAATGAGAAGGGATATTACTTTGCAGTATTGGTATTCGGACTGTATGCAGCTGTATCTCTGCAAAAAGCGGTAAGGGATAAAGAAGAGGATGTTCCTGTTTCCGGTATCTATTACGGACTCAGCTGGTTCGCCGTGATTGTCGCGATTTCCTTGATGGCCATTGGTCTTTATAATGCCGGAAGCATCATCTTAAGTGAAAAAGGATTTTATGCAATGTCATTCGTTCTTAGTCTATTCGCAGCTATTACGATTCAGAAAAACATCCGTGATACGCAGGTGGCGAGAGATAAAGATTGATCATGGGCGGTACTGCTTTCAGTACCGCCCTTTGTCGTCTCGAACCTACATTTCTTCTCACCACAAGGTAGCCGAATGAATTCATAACCAATATATGTAAAAATACGCAAATAATAAAATTTTGGCGCAATTAAGGCCGAAAACGACGCAAATAATGAAAAAATGACGCAATTCCTCCTGTAAATGACGCAATCCCATGCCGTTACTGACTTATACAACAGCTGATATGTGAAACATACCTTGTATGGAGCTTATCACAACCCCTTGATCCCTCATATATTTCTTATTCATGCAGCTAACGGTCAAAATGAGCTGAATTATCATCTAAAAACTGATAGAATCCAAAAATTAACAAACATATCTTTCTTTTATACACGTCTATAGTGTATGATACATAGTATAAAGCGTATAGTGTATAACATACAGTATAACAAGAGGTGAACATATGGATAAGTCACTGCTGACATCGTTGACGACGGAGTTGCGGAGGGGGACATTGACTCTGGCCGTATTAAGTCAATTGCGGACACCACAATATGGGTATTCCCTCGTCCAGTTACTAGAGAAAAGTGGTATTTCAATGGAACAGAGTACACTGTACCCGCTTCTGAGGAGATTGGAGAAGCAAGAACTGGTCACAAGCAGCTGGGACCGGTCGGAAAGCAGGCCGAGGAGATATTATGTATTGAGCGAATACGGTGCTGAGATCCTGTCACAGTTAAGAGCGGAATGGGAAAAGATGCACGGGGAACTGGCGATATTATTAAAGGAGGAAGAGGAATGATGAAGCTTGTTGAACTGTATATTCAAGAAGTGATGAGAAGGCTGCCCGAGAAGAATCGGGAGGATATTGCCCTTGAATTAAGGTCCTCGATTGAAGATATGCTACCGGAGGATTATACAGAGGATGATGTGAAGGAGGTTCTGTCTTCTCTTGGAGATCCTGCTGTTTTAGCCTCGAACTATCAAGACAGGCCGATGTATCTGATCGGACCGAGATATTATGATTTGTATATTGCTCTCCTGAAGATCATCCTCCCTATTTCTGCAGCCATTACGTTCATTGTGTTAGCGGTATCCTCCATTTTGGACTATTCTGGGGAATCAAATCCCATTGGGATCTTCCTCTCCATAGCAGGAAATGGGGTCGTCGAGGTCATTGGTACGGGAATGCAGGTTTTCTTTTGGCTGACCATTACATTTATCGTCCTCGAGCGAACGGTTTCTACTGACAGTCAGGCTCCAATCACAATCAAAGGCAAGGAATGGACGCCTGATGACTTAAAAGATATCCCATATATCCCAAAAGAAAAACGAGTTTCCAAGATGGAGATTTTCGGAGGGTTGATTTGGACGGTTATTTGGTCTACCTGTTACTTTAAGGCTTCGAGTATTCTCGGATTATATGAAAAAGGCGACAACGGAGGGTTCACTCCTATCTTTGAACAGGATGTGCTCATCGGATACTGGCCTTTGGTGGTGTTCCTGATTGCCATGGAACTTCTCCTTCTTTTTAAAAAATGGAAAGAAGGTGTCTGGACCTGGAGCCTGGCTATTGTAAATGCAGGATTTCAGCTCATTCCTGTGGCTGCCTTTATGTTCATGTTCAGGAATATGGATCTATTGAATCCTGAATTTCCGGAGAGGATACAGACACTATTCAACGATTCTTTCAACTTCCAGTGGCTGTACCTCACAATATCGGTTGCACTATTGGTGTCCGCGGTAATCAATAGCTATGATGGTTTTAAAAAAGCCAATAAATGAAAAGAAGGGTTCTGATCCTCTGATCAGAACCCTTTCTTATTAACGAAGTCAGCTATTTATGCCAATGTCCCCTGCTTCTGGTCTAACCGGTAACTCATGAAGGTCAGCAAACTTGCACAAATCGCAACCACTCCGCCGACAAGTGTCACATTCAGCAGTGGTCCCTGATGGTAGACGAATCCGCCTAATGCCGATCCCATGGCGATACCGACGTTGCTTGCTACGGGCATCAAGGAAGCGGCGAGTCCCGTCGCTTTTGGCTGATACACACCAGCAAGGTCGATCAAATAAAGCTGGGTTGAAGTAGTGAGCAGTATGGCCATTAAGGACATCAGGCCAATGTTGATCAAACCGATGACAAAGTGATCGGTCGTAAAGTACAGGGCAATCAGCACAAAGGCCTGTACAAGGAAAACGAATCTGAGCCGACCGATGGCGTTGTGACTGGCGATCTTTCCGGCAAGAATGTTGCTGAAGATCGAGATGAAGCCGTAGGCAAACAGAATCAAGCTGATGGAGCTGTCCGGAGCTTCCATCATATTAAGGATTGGAACAAGATACGTAAATACCGCATAGGTCGCACCGAAACCAAGGGATGGAATGAAGAACGCCATCAGGATCCGGGGGTGGGTCAATAAAGAGAATTGATCACGCATGGAACTGCGGTATTGACTGAGCTTACTCGGCAGGTTCATGAAAGATGCCATAAAGGCTACAACACCAAGCAATGTCGTTAGTAAGAATGTAGCATGCCAGCTGTACCATCCGGCGATAACCGTGCCGATGGGAACACCGATTACGTTCGCAAGGGTGAATCCGCCAAATACGAATGAGATGGCCACTCCACGTTTTGTGACGGGAATGGCTTCACTGGCTATCGTCATGGCAAGGGAAATCAAGACTCCTGTCACAATCGCCGTCAGCATTCGAAGTGCCATAAGCATGACATAGCTCGACGAAATCACACACAACGCATTTAAAATAATGAATGCCCCTATCAAAAACAACACCCATTTCCGTTTAGGAAAATGGCTTGTAGCAGACATGACAATGGGTGTGGCAATGGCAAAGGTGATGGCAAACGCTGAAACAAGCGTCCCTGCCTTTGCATTCGTTATATGGAGACTTGAAGAAATCTCCGTTAAGATCCCGACGATGACAAATTCGCTTGTCCCGAGAACAAATGTTAGTAGTGTAAGTGTAAAGATCAGGAACCAATGCTGTTTGGATAATGCCGTTTCTTCCATAATGACCTCTTTTCTAAGATGAATGCAATTTTAATGTAATAGGCAAACAATTAAATCATCATACCATAAAATTTTTTCAGAAAGTACCCTTGCTGAAAAAAGGTAAAAACAAACAGGACATGGTATAAACATGTCCTGATGTAGGTGTATTCTATTCATCAATAGAATCGCTTCTTTTTTAGTCAGCCCACGTAAAAATGGTACCAGAAGTCTGGTTGTTCCCCGATCCACTGTGAGGAATAAGTTGATCCAGGTTTTGTTTGACCGGTTTCAGTTTATGTTCAGCGTTGCTATCGCTGATTGTTACAACGGCCCCTTTTGGAACAAGGTCATATATTTCCTTTATGTCTGGGTTGGTAAGACGGATACACCCATGTGACATGGCGTTTTCAATAGATGCTTCATCGAAGGTCCCGTGGATGGCGATGTCCCCCATGCCGAGGGCTGCGGTACCAAACATGCCGGGGTGCTCCCCCAATGGTTCAAGGACCCGGTTTCGTATGGGAAAACGGCCGATAGGAGTGGAGTCATTCTTTCCGATGCCGATCGAATGAGATGAAATGATATAGGGCGGGGTTTTGACTATGAGGGAAAATGTCTGTTTATCGATATCCACCTGTACGGGATTGAAGGGGATCGGGGAGGAGTCAGGAGTGTTTGGATAAAACATATCGGCCATCGCCGCAGCCTCATGATTGTACACCCATCCCCCTGAACCTGTGAACGAGCTGGAAACGGAATTCGAACCGGTAGTGGCTTCATTCGGAATGAAGCTAAGGTAATTGTCCGGATAATCTGCCACCAGTTGATTAAGTCTTTCAGGAGGCATCCCCTTGTCTTTCATATAGGATTGCAAAGCTGTGCGAACGACATTTGCCCCGATAAATGACAGGGGACTTGGGTCAACGCTGAATGCCTCCTTCCCGTTATTCAAAAAACGGATCTTCACAGGCTCGCTTAAAGCGGAATTGTATTCTGCTTTTACAAAGGAGCTTTCTTCTATTGATCTGCTTTTTAACGGAAGGACCTCAAAAGAGAGCTTTGAGTCCGTCGTCGATACTCCGTATATCAGGATATTCTTATTCTTTACATCCCTTCCAAGTCGGATCGACTGATCATGGAGGGATTTTTCAATTTTATCTTTAGGTGTGTTGGCAGGGAAATACATGACATAAGGAAGATCTTCCGTCTCGTATACAACATCCGTACCGGTGTTCCACATTTTAAGGCTGGACGAAATCGTACTACTGAATGAAGGAAATAAGAATAATAAAATCAATAAACACACATTGATGATAAGAAGGGTACACAATATGACCTTTGCATAAAAAGGAAGAAAGGCCTTGGCTGGCTTCTGAACTTGTCCCATGTCCCCGGTGATTTGATCTTCAAGGAGCCTGCATGCCTGTTTGGCTTTGAAATAGTAAGGGGAATAAATATTTGCAGCTTCCTGATAGTGTTTATAGGCTTTGACCAACAGCCCTTTCTCCTCCATTTTTTGTCCGAGCAGATAATGGGCTTCCGGTGAGGAAGGATCGTGATATCGAAGGATCTTTTCATGATATTGTTCATCACTTTTTGATAGGTAGATATTTTTATGAATGTGTAACAGGTTCTTTTTCAGGTGGCTGTCAAAACGTCCCATGTGCCCCCCTCCTCATTCAGCAGGTTTCTTTATATATATTTGGGTGAATAGGGAAAAAGAACGGGAACACATTGTTAGAAGATTATTAGGTGTTTTATCTGTACAAATTTTCAGTAAATTGATATTATGTTAGAAAACATAACATGAATTTGTAAGGAGAGTTTACATGATAATTCGTGATGAATTAAATCGGGAAATGGACTTTGCCTGTGATGAGCTCATAGATATGCTGGAAAAGATTAAACATCATCGGGAACAAGAGATGGATGATCTAAAGCAAAAAATTAGAAGGTATGAAGAAAAAAAGCGGGCGGAAGAAACATTTTATCGTTCGTTATCACCTGTAAGGAAGTTTTTTGCCAGTCGTCCCCCCAATCATCATCAGGCAGTGGAGTATATGGTCCATGTGAAGGATCGCTTGAAACAAATTAACGGGATCAAGAACCGCATCAGGCAGATCGATGGGGTCATAGCGTCCTGCAGGGACCATTCGTCTGAAGAGTTGGAAGTGTCCAGTGCGATGACCGAAGAGATACTTAAATACCGGAAAGGACAGGTATAAGATGACGATTCAAACACTTAATTCAGGACTCGATACAATCTGGGTAGTCTTGACGGCAGCCATGATTATTTTGATGGAGGGGGGATTCGCCCTTCTGGAAGCAGGATTTGTGAGGCATAAAAATAATGTCAATATCATCATGAAGGTCTTCGTCGACATCACGATTGGGGCTCTTTGCTTTTATTTCATTGGATTCGGGCTCATGTACGGAAGTGATTTTCTTGGGATGATCGGCACGAGCGGTACGATGCTGAAGGGAGACCTGAGTCATTTGGATTTCACCATCTCCCTAGATACCTTCTGGTTGTTCCAGGCGGCGTTTGTCATTGCCGTCATTTCCATTGTGTCAGGAGCGGTTGCGGAACGGATTAATTTCCGGGCTTATATTCTGTATGCTGTCCTCATGACAGCTTTCATTTACCCCATTGGCGGACACTGGGTATGGGGAAGCGGGTGGCTTGGAAACCTTGGCATGATGGATTTCGCCGGTTCAGCGGTCATTCATGCCCTTGGTGGTTTCTCTGCATTGGCTGCGGCCATGTTCATCGGTCCCCGCAAAGGGAAGTACACTCCTCACGGTACGAGTACGATTGCCTTGCCGAGTAATCTTCCACTGGCGTCTGTCGGAGCGTTTTTGCTTTGGTTTGGCTGGTTCGGTTTTAATGCCGGGAGTACGTTGAGTGCAACAGATGTGAAGATTGGTCATATTGCCGTAGTGACCATGCTTTCGGCTGCATCCGGGGGAGCGGCAACCCTCCTTTACACGTTATTCCGCTATAAACGATCCGATGCCGCTGCTGTCATAAATGGATCGCTGGCAGGGCTGGTCGGGATCACCGCAGGGTGTGCGTTTGTCAGTGATGAGGCGGCGATTTTCATCGGAGCCGTAGCAGGACTGATCATGCTGTTTGCTACAGAGTGGTTGGACGCAAGGAAAATTGATGACCCGGTTGGAGCGTTTCCGGTCCACGGCGTTTCGGGAATATGGGGTACCATAGCAGTCGGGTTGTTTTCAACAGACGGCGGCCTTTTCTCAAGCGGGAGCTGGGAGCTGTTGGGTATCCAACTGCTAGGTCTGGTTGTATTATGCGCCTGGGGATTCGGTATGACCTGGTTGGGTCTTTCTCTCATACGGTTATGGATACCTGTCCGTTCAACAGAAGAAGAAGAAGAGGTTGGCCTCGACATCAGTTATCATGGGGTGATGGCTGCCTATCAGGAACATGAGTTTATTAGTTATGAAGATCAGTATGGTGGAGAAGAGCCTAAACGAGAGTGAAGCAAATCCCCTAAATAAATAAACAAATCCGTCTCAATTCGAGACGGATTTGTTATGATACCATTCGTAAAGCGAGCCTGCTTCGTCTTTCGACACCCCGTATAACAGACTTTCATGAGTCGGTTTTGCCCGATTTGAGAATGTAATGGTTGCTACACCAAACTTCCTCTGAAGCCATGAATGCTTCACGGTCATCTGCTGGATCCGATGCCTGTGGGTAATGAAGGTTTCGTTCAACCATCCACCCTTTCGGATTTGGACGGTCGAGCCGTGACGTGAATAGCTTGTAAACCAGTAATCAAGGAATCTCAGGAGAATGGAAACGGCAAAGATCACTCCTGCCACCCACATCCAATCCTGTTTGAAAATCCATAATCCGGCCGCAGCAGCGATTGTCAGATAATACGGCTGGCTAAGCTTCAGCCAAAGGACTTTAAGAGGGAAACGTTCCATCTTCTCCTGGATAGGATAGTGAGGAAGGATGGCGTGGAGCATGTCATACGCTTCCCTTTTAGGCATAAATGGATAGAACGAACTGATTTCCTCTTCGGACGAACCGGCACTGATCAACTTGATTGATACGAGACCAAGCATCCTTTTTACCATGGTTTGTTCCACTCTGACAGCTTGTACTTTATTCTTTGGAATAGAGAAGCTTACCTCATTCCCCATCCCTTTCTCGATATAAATCCGTTCCGGGTCATCACTGATGATATAGTTTCCGTACTTGATAGACGTTTTAACGAAGCCAATCAAGATAGATAGGGACATGGCTGCAATGATTAAAACGATCAGGATCCATATATGGTCCAGTAAGTAGTGCCAGGCGCTTTCCGCTGATTTTTCAATGGCAAAGAAATCCGCCAGATTGAAATAGACGGCGCTTAATAACGGAAAGATTGCCAGGAAACTGAGTGATGAAAAGGATGCTTTGATCAGGTCTTTCCTGGTCGTCTGAAAGTGTATCCTTCGATCCGGCAATATCTCTTCTTCCGATTCCTTCGTTTCCTGCTTTTGTTCAAGGTAAGACAGGATCCGATTTTTTTCGCTCTCTGTGATAACCGGGAACTCATAGGTGGCGTCATCTCCATTTGCCCCTGTTTCCATCGTTAAAGAAGTTAATCCGAACCAGCGATGGACGAAAGTTGTATGAGACTTGTGGCTGTGAATTCGATTCCAGGCGACGTTTTTTTGCTTTTTGATGAACATCCCTTCTTTAAAGATGATGGAATGCGTGCCTAATTCATAGCGGTTAAAGATCCATTTAGCGAAGATGGAGAGAATAGACCACGCTGTTGCAACCAACAATGCGTACCGGCCCCACACCACCCATCCGGCAGTTGAATTTGCCTTCAGAATAAACAGGAGGAGATAGAATCCAAACAGGCTCTTTGCTGTCGAGACGAGTTCTACGATGATATAGGCGGGATGATATCGTTTGGCAGGATGGGTCATGCTCCTATGTCTCCTTCTTCTGAATTGTTATCCCTTGTCTTTGCGAAGGTGGCAATATCAGATTTCAATGACTTCGCTACCTGTGCAGGTATTGCCGGGATCTTATGATTGGAGGTCGTGGTCCCTATTTCAAGATCATAAAGGTCGTACCGGCGCATAATGGGTCCCTGCTCGGTTCGGACGAATTCCACTTTCTCCATGGGGATCAGGACATGCTGCTGCTGCCATTTTCCAAATTTCAGCTGAACGAATTCCCGGTCGACCTGATAGCGCCATGTTCTTTGCAGGTAAATGGGTTCAATGAAGATGGAGAACACGGCAGAAACAATGAATAACCCGCCTAGGACGTATAGGACAATTCCGACCCAGTCATACCAATTAAATTGGTTGGTACAAATTATCAAGATTCCTATGATGATGAGTACTGTTGTATGCCCGATTGTGTTGGAGATTCGCCAGACTTTGGTTGCTTTGTCTGATATGGTTTCCGTTGGTTCTGATATATGTAAGTACATATGGTTCACCTCTGTCTCACTTTACGGATTAAAGAAACAGAAAGTTTCATAATATGGAAAAAATAGTGAAATTTAGGTTTTAATTTCCCTGAATTGTGATACTTAATAATTAGTTCATTTTGTTCAAAGATTATAAGTGCGTCAAAAGTACTGCTTTTTGCTTTAGAAAATAAACAGATTCTATCATATTGACAGTATTTCATACATGATATAGTTAAAAGGATTGGAAAAAATTATAAAAAATGATTTGATTTGAGGTGATGAGTCTTGTCTCTTTTTTATTATTATGGGTTATTAAAGGAGAAGCGTGAGCAACTTCAAAGACTGAAGGATTGTGAAAGTAAACTTCATATGAATCAACAGGAGCTATCGGGTTATCAGGAAATGATTGTAAACCCTGAACTTTCAGTACATACCTGGCAAGGTAAGCTTGCAAACAAATTTAGTGAAATAAGACTTGAAGGGATGCTTCATTATTTTACAGACATCAAGGAAAATCAATTTCATGAAGTGTTTTCTATATTAAGAAGTAAGATACAGCAGATTCAAAGTGAAATTCAGTCAATCGAACATATCATACACATAATGCAGTTAGAGGAAAAGAAAACAGAGTATCAAAAATAATGATCGGAGGCTTGTTATATGGTCAATGAAATTAAGGTTGTTCATGGGGAGATAGAGCAAAGTCTTGCAAAAGTGAAATCTTCTACGGAATCACTTCGATCTGATCTGCCCAAAAACATTGGAAAGGAAAATTCCTTGGAGGTAGTCACAAAATTAAATGAGTTAAACCAGATGATGGAACAGATGATTGACCATTATAAGCAATTACTTATCAGAAATGAAGAACTGACACGTCAGGCTGTCCAGGATATGGCTCAAGCCGACCGAGATCTTTCGTCACATATCAAAGTAAGATAGGGAGAGAAAAAGTATGAAAACACTCGATGTCATGTCTTTGGAGTCAGGTTTGAATAAAGTCCTTCAAACATTAAATCAACAAAAAGACCAGATGCTTGAAATTGAATCATCGATAAGTGATTTTATCGCACAAGAAGAATCCTTTAAGGGAAGGGGCGGTCAATCTATACGGGCTTTTTATCGGGATTCCCATCAATCTTTCCTGGAATTCTACCAACAAATGGTCTCGACTTATGAATCAACTCTAAAATCCATTAAAGGTGAATTACAAGGGATGGAGCCCTCACAAAATGGCTATATACAGGAAAGCTTCCTCCAGCACGATGTCGACAATGGGCTGAACCGTGCCAGAGATATGGTCATGGACATAACAAATGAATCTAATGCAACGATTCAAAGTGTCCAGGACATCGTCTCTTTACCAAGGCTTTCTGACAACTCTTTTCTTCAAGAGGTCCATATTGCAAGGCAGCAAAAGGATCAAACGGTAGAAAAATTGCATCATTTTGACCAAAGTCAATCCGCTGCCCTTGATCCGATCCAACAAGATGTAACCAGAATGGATCAATATATTAAAGAAGTTCAAGGTCTCTTCTCAAGTGGCAAGATAGCAATTGATACCTATCAGCCTAACAGCTGCTATAACCCTCAAAGTACTGACAGTGGGGCAACAAATCCATATTATGAATTAACAAACAACCCTAGATTTGTCGAAAACGGCGTAGAAGCTGCAGATACTGTGAATGGGCTGCAGCCGGCATGGGATCCAACTCCCACATTAGGGATTAATTTTGATCAGTGGCGTGAGCAACCGATTAATGCGGCGACTAATTTTGGGGTAACGGCTGCGACAGGTTATGGAGCAGCAAAAAACGTGAACAAAGCCCGAAAAGGTGCAGGGGTAACTAAAAGTATGTATACAACTGGTCAAGGAAAGAGACGTGTCCGAGTTTCATTAACAAGGCCTGAGCTTATGGGCTTTCAGAAAAATAACTATAGTGGAACCAATGCAACAAATTATCCTAAGCTTTATAAATTGATAGACCCAATGACAGGGGTAAAACAATCCTTTAAATGGGCTGGAAATAAGATTGGATATATTGGAGTTGGAACTACTGTAGTCGGTGACATTGTACATGGAGTTCAACATGATCAATCAGCAAGTGAAATTGCCGGTAATGTAACAGGAGATGTAGCCGTAGCTGGCGCGTCTATTGCATCGTCAGCGTATGTCGGTGCCTTGGCAGGTGGAGCAATAGGTGGCCCGATTGGGTTAGCTGTTGGTGCCGTTGCAGGGGCTGCTGTAGGGGTGATTACAACATCCATACTAAGTGACCTTAAATTTATGGATGTTGATCATGATGGTAAAGGTGACTCTATCGGTGACGCAATAAAAAAGGGTACAACTGGAATCATTGATAAGGTGGGATCTTGGTTTAGCTAATCTTCCATTTTTCAATTACTGAGGTGAAAGAATTTGAAAAGACACAAAGATATTGATGATATTACACTGTCTTATCTAAATAATATGCAATTCCCTAAAGAGAACAGAAGAAATGTAATAGGTTTTTTATTAATATTATTGGATTTTATAGGGTTACTCCCATTACTTAGTATCCCATTTTATCCACCATTATTTTGGGCTGCTCTGATTCCCATCATAGGAGTCCATCTGTGGGCTATTCTTTATATATTGGCACCTTATAAATTTGAAAGATCCTACTATTTATACATTGGGGTATTAGGGAGTGTGAATACATATGTTTACTTCCTTGTAATTCAGAAGTTTTTATATAAACATATTGGCGTAGAAAGTAGTAGCTTCTTCTATGTAGGCTTAATTCTAATGTTGTTATTATTAATTTTCTTTCAGGTTTTCAACGTGAAAATGTTGTATTCAGGTACCTACGCTAAGCTTCAAAACGGAAAATCTAAGTTTAACATTACTCCAATAGTTGCATCATCGAGCTTTGGGTATGTTATTGCTCAGTTTCTTATGTCCTATCTTGTAACAGACTCAGCTTTTATGATTGCATTAATTATAGCTTATTCAATTGTATCTTTAGTGACTGCTTATTTAGCCACTTTTATCCATAGATATTTGTATATCCAAAAAAACTATGAAAAGGTGTTAAAGATATACCCTGAATTTGGTAAACCTAAATCAGAGAGAAAATTCGGTTAGTTAAGGGGGAAGACAATTGTCTAACTGGACATTAACAAACAAGGATCTATATTTACTTGTAAAAATGTTGGGTGGGAAAATTTTGATAGGGATTTCTAACCCATTCCCTGACTACCATGAGGATGAATTGGAGAAAGAATGGGAAAAGATGTTTAAAAAACTTCATAAGTTTCAATTACTTGATTATATTGAAGGCGATCTTAAATTCGAGGATCAATTTATTAAAGCCATGTGGGTTCTGGCAAGAAGCAATTTGGTTGCAGAAATTGTAACGGATCACAATGAACAAAGTATTTTTTATTTTAGTGATGATCGGGTCATTGAGTGTCTGAGAGAAAATGAAATGAGCTATAAGATCATTCAGCATCCAGCTCCTGACTACACAATGAAGCAAGTTATCTTTCCCCGTATGCTGATGGGAATTGAAGATCGACCTGTTCGGTTGCAGGATCCACTATACTTAATCCCGAGTGAATATTTTAGTTACTGTGAACGTCTGGCTACTTTCAATATAGATAAAGTAGCGATTAATAATAATATCATTTCTGATAGTTTGCTAGTAAAGCAGTTTAGTAGATCAATACAAAGAAAGATCTATACGAATAGACTGATGGTTTTTTATAAGAATGAAATTGAATGGAATATAGAAGGAGTTCATATCCTATCATCTCCATCTTATAATTGGACTTTAAGAATGGTGAATAAAGACGGTATGGAGTGGTTGAGGTCGTGTCAGGCATCAGGAGAAACATTAGTGCATGAAATAGCAGGAGTTTTTGAAAGAGTTAAAAAGAAACAAGAAGTGAATTAGAAAGGAGCACAACTATGTTTTTTAGTAAAAAGACTACAGAGGACATCTTTTGTATTGCTGTTTTCCCTGAAAGAGAGTTAACGTTTGATGAACTAGATGAATATAGTGACCGGTTTGAAGCTGCGGGGAATATTGAGGTGGTTTCAGAGGTGGAACTATCAGAAGAAATTGAATTTACTTTATCCAAAAAATTCCCTGGAACTGACATTTCTTCTCCAGGGTTTGCAGTGCTTGAGTTGGATATGGAGCGGATAAAAGAAGAGACTAAGAAAATGGAGCAAAAATACAAGTGGAAAAAGATTTTTAATTTAATCCCCAATGACGAATATCTTATTGTTGAAACAAAAACCATGTTTGACTTTCAATATACCCTTCTTTATACAAAGGATGTTGAGGAAGTTGTTACCTTCTTAGAAAATTACAAACAAGTTATTTAAGTGGTATTGCCAAAAGTGGATTGTTTAGGTGAAAGAAAAAAGGTTAGATGACAATACTTTGTCTTATTTAAGGTTTCAATCAATCGGGGAAACAGGGGTAATATACTCGTGTTCTTATTCATTTTTCTGGATATCATTGGAGTGCTTTCCCTTTTGGGAGAGCTTTTGATTCCATCGTTCTTTTGGTGTGGCATGATTCCGGTGATATTCATTCATCTGTTGGCCATACAGTATGTGATTGCCCTTTATACCTTTGAAAAATCATATTATTTGTTTTTCGGAGTGTACGGGGTTATCAATATCTTCGTGTACTTCTTAGTGATACAAAAATTGGTATATTCACATTTTCATATCATTGTACCGTTCCCTTTTCTATTGGAATCGGCTCCATAAACGTCATCCGCTTCTGATGAAGCTGTTGATCTAAAAGGAGCTTTACTTCTGCTAACTCCTGCATCACGTGATGAAAGTCGGCGACTCCATATACTTCGTAGGACCACTGGGAAAGTCGCTCCTTGATTTCATTAAATAGAGTTGTATCATCTTCAATTAGTAGTAATTTCAATTCACTCACCACACAATCTTACGGTTTACATAAATTGTATAGGAATTCGTATAGGTTTGCCATGTGACGAATAAAGCACAACTTTATTTAGAAATATTTAGATTAATTTTACAAAATATGGATATTTAACTTCTAAAAGCAATTTCCGAATTGCAAAAGAAGGGATTAAATTATGAAGAAAATTCTAGGGTTATCGGTGGTGGCTGTTTTATTAAGTGGATGCGGCGAAGTGCAAATTTCGATTAATAAGGATAAGGAAGTAGAATCCAAAGAAGGGATCAGTAATAAAAGTGATAATGAAAAAATGGAACTGATAAATGATGGATCGGAAAGTGAAAAGATGACGGATGTAGACAAGCAAAAGGCAATCCTTCAATTCATCAACGAAGATATTTACAAGGTGGCAGAATATGAAGTCGTTGCATTTCAGTCACTGGCTTCGGTATCCGGGGTCAACTATACGGATGATCCAACGGTCTACAATGAGCTGACTAACAATACCATTCCTGCTTACGAGAAAGCCTTGGAAGAAGCAAAGGGCATTGAGGCGGAAATTCCGGAACTTGAAGAAATGACGGGGAGGATCGTCACAGCGACCCAGACCTTTTATGATGCCCTCATTCTCGAAAAAAAAGCGATTGAAGATCAGAATGAAAGCTTGATAAATGAATCCAATGCCAAAATGGAGGAGTATTACAAGTTAGTGGAAGCTTATCATTCAGACATGAAACTTCTTGCAGAGGAGAATGGTGTGACGTATGAACTGGATAAACCGAAACAGAATGTAGAAGAACTATAAAAATTAAATATTGAACAGGTTTTGTTTTAATATCAAGAAACATATTCCAGAATAAAGGTGTAAGTTTCTGTATGTTTATAACTGAGTCTTTTATAGATTACTTAAGAGTTAATCATTTTTTGAAAAATGGTTTAAAAAAGTAAAAATAAGGATATATAGTAAGTACTTGTAACTAACGGACTTGTATTAGTATATGAATTTAGCTTATAAATAGCTGATTAAGAGTCTTTAGTATTATATTTTGGTTCTATTTTCCTAATCGGATAAGAGGGATTTTATATCGATTGACCTGAATTTAATTATTCCTGTAGTTATAAAGTTTCCTTTTTACTGTAAAAATTGTGTTTATATGTATGTTTATAATAGTATGATATTGGAAGTGTGGAAGTAATTGTAATAAAATGGGATTTGAAAGTTAACCAGTTACATAGTCTAAACCGTTGAGGTTTTTTAATTGGGTATTCTGATGTTGAAATAGATGACTACCACCAATATTAATTAAGGGAGAGGAATTACATGTCAGGAATTATTCGCGTTACCCCAGCAGAATTGATTAGTATGGCAAACCGATACACAAGCGAGAGTGGTCAAGTAGGTGAACAAATCTCACGCCTGGACAATATGATATCTGAATTAGAAGGTATGTGGGAGGGTGAGTCAAGCCGTGCGTTTGCTGAGCAATATCAAACACTTCGCCCTTCATTCCTTCAAATGCAACAGCTTCTTGAAGACATCTCAATGCAATTGACTAGCACGTCTAAGTCTCTTGAAGATGCAGATGCTCAAATCGCTAATCAAATTCGAGGATAAGTATATCCCAACCTATTTAATACAAGAAGGAGCGCTTATCATTATGTTGGGCGCTCCTTCCTTATGAGGTGAATCCGGACATGTACATAGAAATTACTATTGATTTAAAACGATATGACCATAAACGCTTTGAACTTAGGCTATCAAATTATCATACTATTAAAAAACTGATTGATCTCGTGTGGCAGTCACAAAAACTTGAAGTTGAATCCAGAAATGGATACTGGATCCGGATTGCCAACAAAGAAAGGGTTGTTTCTGGAAATGTACGACTGATTGATGCAGGCATCAACACGGGAGATCGTATTGAAATTTTATAAAGGAGACCAATGGAATGTCACAAAATAGCGGATCTTACCTACAAGAAAGGCTCGAAGCAGTTATACATAGAGAAGAAAATCACCTCACTCTGATCTTTCAAAAAGAAAAGATTAAGCTGGATGAAGTATCTGAAATAAGCTTGTTGAAGAATCTATCTCCTTTCATTCAAAAAGACATTACGATGGAAAATGATGAATTAAGGGTTGTACATACTGTACCTGCTTCCTTCTCTTTTTATTCTCAGTTAAACGCCAATGAAAAGGAAAGGTTGATGACTGCTTACCAACTGGTGCAACAGATTCAAAATCATACTTTGTCACGCCTCCATCTTATCATTTGTCCTGAAAACATTGTTTTTGATCAAGGATTGACTCCTCATTTTATTCACTACGGTGTGAAAGAAAGTCTTCCTCCGTACGAAAAAGACAAGGAGCTCTTATTAAAAGAAACGAAAGCTACGGTGGCAGCGATTATAGACTCCAATCATACGTTCAAGGAATACTTAAAGTTTAATGGAACGTTAAAGTTGTCTCCATTGACAAAGGATATTCTGGAAGCGGAGAGCCTGCAGCATGTAAGTGAAGTCTTAGATGATCATATCGCAGAAAAGAAAAAATCCGAGAGTTTATACATGAAGGTAAGTAAAAAGAAATGGAAAATGAACCGTTACGTTCTCCTCGGTGTCTCGATATGCCTTGTGCCTGCCTTACTCTATTCCATCTATGCCCTTTTCTTTATTAATCCTAAGCAGGACAGGGTCGTGGCAGCACAGGAAAGTTTCCTGCTCGAAAAATATAGTGACGTCGTGACGGAACTCCAGCCTTATGAAATCGACGAAATTCCCAAGGTCACCCAATATCAACTTGCCCTTTCCTATATTATTAATGAATCATTGACCGAGGAACAAAAAGAGAATGTGCGTAATACGGTTTCTCTTCAGTCAGACCCGTTATATTACGAGTATTGGATTAATATCGGCAGGGGAAAGGCCAAAGAAGCTTTAGAAAACGCCCGCTTCCTAGAGGATCGTGACCTGATATTATTCGGACTATTAAAATATCGCGAACAGGTTAAGGCGGATAGCAGCCTTGATAGTGAAGAGAGGCAACAGGAATTAGATGAGATTGAAAGTGAAATTTCAGAATATGAGGAAGAAATGAAGGCGTTGGAAGAAGAGGAAGCTACACAGGTACAAGAGTCGAAAGAGCAGAACGAGAAGAAAGTTGAACCTGCAACGACCCAATCTTCGCCAACAGGAGGGAATTCTCCTGCCGTGGAAACGAAACCTAATCAGGATGAGAAGAAAAAAACTAACTAACAAGGGGGTGAAGAGATGTATGCCTTATGGGTTTTTCACGACCAGTATTATCAAACAATCCTTGTAAAAGATGAAAATATAAAAGTTACCCTGGGACCGTCTATAGAAGATACAATTACTATTTTTTCTTTGCCGTCTTCCATAGAAATAGAGTATTCAGGATCTGCCTTGCATGTGGTTCGGGAAGGGCAAGAAAGAACTGAGTTGGAACCAGGCAAGAAACAATCCGTTCTAATGAAGGATACTAAACTGGACATCCTCGTCACTTCATTTAAATCAAAGACAGAGAACTACTATATAGGGGATAGAGCGGAGGTTCTTGTGTCTTCCTTAAATCCAGAAGCAACAATTTATTATCCTACCGAAGGGCCCACTGTCGATTATTCTTGGTACAAAAATTCCGACAATGAGTGGACGGTGGAAACAAGCAGTGCTGCTCCTGCCTATATAAATGGCCATCTCGTTGCAGGTGAGCATAAGCTTGAAACGGGTGATATATTATTCACACCCTTCCTATCCATTACCCTATTGGAAGAGGATTTAATCGAGATACATAGTGTGGAAAATTATCAAACGAAGTTAGTGGAGACGGTACGTCCAATGTCAGAAATGCAAAAGAAATATCCCAACTACCGGCGTACCCCAAGGATGGTTTACGATCTTCCGGATGAAAAGGTCCAGCTCTCCTTTCCTAGCCAGGAGTCCAGTGATACAAATAGAAGCTTATGGTTAATTATCCTCCCGCCTCTTATGATGCTGATAGTCATGGGGATTGTAGCCATTGTCATTCCAAGGGGGATATTCATCATCATCTCGATGGTTATGTTTACTACTACACTTGTAACATCGACCGTACAGTTCTTCAAGGATAAAAGCAATAAAAAGAAGTCCCAAGAACGCAGAAAACGTATCTATACCCAATACTTGGAGAATAAAAGAGAAGAGCTTCAGTCCCTTGCTGAGAAACAGGCGAATGTACTACAATTCCATTTCCCTCCCTTTGAAAGGATGAAATATCTTACAGAGCAGCTGTCAGACAGGCTTTGGGAGAGAACGATCGAAAGTCCCGACTTCCTGCAGTTTCGGTTAGGCAGGGGGAAGTTACCTGCCAGTTACAGTATTTCGGTGAATTCTTCCGATATGTCCAATCGTGAAATGGATGAGCTGTTGGAAGAGTCACAGAAGTTAGAAGAAGCTTATAAAGAAATAGAGCAATTACCAGTCACTGCAGATCTTCATAAAGGCGCTATTGGTCTGATCGGGAAAGAATCAGTGTACAAAAACGAGATACATCAGCTGATCGGGCAATTGACGTTCTTTCATAGTTATCATGATGTGAGGTTTGTTTCCATCTTTCAGGAAGAGGAGTATAAGGATTGGGAGTGGATGAAATGGTTACCCCATTTTCAATTACCTCAGTCATTTGCAAAAGGATTTATTTACAACGAGAAAACAAGGGATCAAATTCTTTCCTCTATTTATGAGATCCTCCGTGAAAGAGATATAGATGAGGATTCTGAAAAGGTGAGGCATGCTCCTCATTTTGTCTTTATCATCACGAATCATCAGCTTATTTCGGACCATGTGATCCTGGAATACTTGGAAGGGGAATACGGACATCTAGGTATGTCCGTCATCTTTGCAGCAGAGGCGAAAGAAAGTTTGGCTGACAATGTCCACACCCTTGTCCGTTATATCAATGACAACGAAGGGGATATCCTCATTCAGGATAAGAAAGCCGTAAAGGTTCCTTTCCAAATGGATGGGTATGAGCATGAAGGAAATGAGAAATATGCAAGAACCCTCAGAACGCTCAATCATCAGATCGGAATGACAAACTCTATCCCTACAAGCGTATCCTTCTTGGATATGCTCAAAGTAGGGGATGTTGATGAACTTCCAATCAGAGAGAACTGGCAGACGAGAGAATCAGCTAAATCGCTTGCTGTCCCGGTCGGATTAAAAGGGAAGGAAGATCTTGTAGAGCTAAACTTGCATGAGAAGGCTCACGGTCCTCATGGATTATTGGCAGGAACGACCGGTTCAGGAAAGAGTGAATTCCTGCAAACATATATATTATCGTTAGCGGTTCATTTCCATCCCCACGAAGTGGCATTCTTATTAATTGATTATAAGGGAGGGGGGATGGCTCAGCCGTTCAAGAATATCCCTCATCTATTAGGGACCATTACAAATATTGAAGGAAGCAAGAACTTCAGTACGCGGGCGCTTGCATCCATAAAGAGTGAATTAAAGCGTAGGCAGCGATTGTTTGACCGATATGAAGTAAATCACATCAACGATTACACGCGCCTCTATAAACAAGGGAAAACCGAAGAACCTCTTCCTCATTTATTCCTCATCTCAGATGAGTTTGCCGAATTAAAGAGTGAAGAACCGGAATTTATTAAAGAGCTGGTCAGTGCGGCACGCATAGGCCGTAGCTTAGGGGTCCATCTTATTCTTGCCACCCAAAAGCCAGGTGGGGTCATTGACAACCAAATTTGGAGTAATGCCCGTTTCCGTGTTGCGCTAAAAGTACAAAACACTGAGGACAGCCGGGAGATTCTCAAAAATGGAGATGCAGCTTCCCTTACTGTAACAGGTCGGGGTTACTTACAGGTTGGGAACAATGAGGTGTATGATTTGTTCCAATCAGCCTGGAGTGGTGCACCATATCAAGAAGATGCATTTGAAACGGAAGATGAAGTGGCGATTGTGACCGATTTAGGACTGATTCCATTATCAGAGGTATCGGCTAATCCGCGCAGCCAAAAAGAAATGATCAGTGAAATAGATGCTGTCGTCGATTGTATCGAAAGCTTACAGAATCAAATGGACTTAAAGCGATTGTCAAGCCCATGGCTTCCTCCTTTGGCCAATCGAATGTACAAGACTGGGCACGTTCAAACCGAAGCAAATAAAATCCTTCTCTCTATGGTGGATGAGCCTGAGAAGCAAAGTCAAACCCCTTATCATTATGAAGTGATTGATGATGGAAATGTCGGTGTGTTTGGATCGTCGGGTTATGGTAAAACCCAAACGCTTATAACCTTAATGATGGGGATGGCGACTCAGTTTACCCCTGAAGATATTCATTATTACCTTCTTGACTTTGGAAATGGAGGGTTACTTCCATTAAAACAATTACCTCATACAGCAGATTACTTTCTGATTGACGAGGAACGGAAGATAGAGAAATTTATTGGAATCTTAGACGATGAATTGGCACGCAGGAAACAATTATTCCAAAAGCAAGAAGTCAGTTCCATTAAGATGTATAACACTGTAAGTGAAGAAAAACTTCCGCTTATCTTCGTGACCATTGATAATTTTGATCTGGTCAAAGAAGAAATGCAGGAGCTCGAGTCACAAATCAACCAGTTTGCAAGGGATGGTCAGTCCCTTGGGGTTTATATGTATTTTACGGCTACTCGTGTCAACTCTGTGAGACAGTCGCTGATGAACAATCTTAAAACGAAAATTGTCCACTATTTGATGGACAGCTCAGAGGCATATACGATGCTCGGTAGATTACCTTTTTCTCCGGAAGCCATACCGGGACGAGCCATCGTAAAGAAAGAGACAGCCTACTTCTCTCAAATCTTCCTTCCTACTGAAGGAAAGGATGATTACGAACAGCTAAGTCTGTTAAAAGAAGAAATTCAGTTGCTAAAAGAGAAATATAAAGGACTGACTTCACCTAAGCCGGTGCCGATGCTACCGACTGAATTGACCATGGTGAACTTTACCCAGTATACAGATTCAGGACAAAAAGCTGGCCTGCTGCCAATTGGTCTGGATGAAGAATCGGTAAATCCGGTTTATGTGAATTTCAAAAAGACAAAGCACTGCCTCGTATTGGGACAGGCTCAAAAAGGGAAGACGAATGTCTTAAAAGTTTTGGCAAATACAGCGTTACTTCAAGATAGTGAACATATCGCGATCTTTGATTCCATTGACAGGGGATTATCTAATTTGATGCGAGAGGAAAAGGTCGTGTATATGGAAAACAAAGAGCATATTACCATGTGGCTTAACAGGGTGGAGGAGCTATTCAATTCTAGGGAAGAGCAATATAACTTGTCCATTCAAAAGGGGAGCTCCCTGCCTTCTTTCTCACCTGTGATGTTGATAGTAGATGGGTATGCAAGATTCCTGCAAAACCTTGATCCCCTGCTGCAGGACAAAATTGTTAAGTGCTTGAAAAATTATAGTCATCTTGGATTCTGTGTCATTGTTTCCGGAAACAACAGTGAGTTAACGAAGGGTTATGATACGTTGACGGTTGAAATGAAACAAATTCGCCAGGCGATTGTTTTGATGAAGAAATCGGAACAGACCCTGTTCACCCTTAGCTATGACCGGAGAGAACCTGAAATACAACCAGGCTTTGGTTATTATGTTGAAAATGGAAAAGAAACAAAAATTCAAATACCACTTATGGTAACGGAAAGGAAAGTACACGCATGACAGAGAAAGTAAGCCTGTTCAAACTTTTATTAGCGGTCATGATGATTCTTGCAACTCCTCTTCTATTCTTCCGTTCAGTAGGTGAAAACCCGCTGAAAGTAAAAGAAAATGCCACACAATCCATTGCGATTGTAAACGAAGATGCCGGGACTCAAGTAGATGGAGAGCCCCTGACATTTGGTGGGGATGTGACGTCCATATTAGAAGACCAATCGTCCTTTGAATGGACCGTCGTGGGCAGAAGTGCAGGAGAAAATGGTCTGCAGAGTTCTAAGTATGACGCGGTCGTGTATATCCCCTCGGATTTCTCTGACAAAGTCATGACATATGATGAAGACAGACCTGAAAAGACGAATCTGAATTATAAAGTCCAAAGCCAACTGAATGCCGTAAATAAGGAAAAGGTTCAGTTGGAGATCGAAAAGGCAACGAAAAGGGTCAATCACAAAATGTCCTCCCTTTACTGGAATTATGTTTCGGCAGATATGGAAAATATACGGGCCGAATTCGATGAAATTTTACAGAAAGAGCAGACATTCCAAGAAACGATGCTGGCATTCTATAAACCCAGTTCAAAAGATCTCGCCGGACAGATTCAGCAGCAGACATCGATGCTAACAAATCTTCAAAATTCGATTCAGCAGGCTGACAGTCGGACACCGGAACAGCAAAATTCGTTGGAATCCTTTGAACAAAGCCTTTCTAGCTTCGTAGAATATGTGAATCAATATAGAGAATATCAAGACAATCAAAAACAGTTGTTAGCGGATATTCAATCTCAGTCGGTTCAATCGATCAATGAAGCAACGGAGAACCAACAACCGCGATATTTAAAGTCTCAGTCACTTTTCGCAGAGCAAAGTGATAACATGACTGCTGGTTTGATTCAGATTGATAATGATATGGAGAACAACCAGCAAATGCTTAAAGATCTGCAAAAGCAAAGGTTCGACGAGGTGGGTAGACAAGTAGAAGACTTCTACTCCTTCCAGGAAAGAGTATTGACCTTCTATCAGCAATTACAGGACACAACAACCCTTAATAGTCTGCAGGGGGATATCTTCGAATTGAATAATAGATTATCAGAAGGAGATGGGGAGATCTTTAATCCTCCCCCTGAACCGGAGATTCCGAAGCCTCCAAAAGAAAAACAAGATACAGGCCATCAGCAGGTTGTTATTTCCTCTCAGGAAGGTGAGCCGGAACAAGGGAAGCCAAGTGCCCCCCCTCCGCCACCTAATCTGGACGATGAAATAACTAAGCTGGATTTAATATCTTCGGATTTGAATTCATTGAAAGAAACGCTCGCAAATTTGACAGACCCTACACCTGAAGCAATCACTGCAGCTGTTGGCAATATTCAAACCATCAATGAGCGTATTATTCAGGTTCGATCCAGTCTTCAGGAGAAAAATAATCAATCAGAAAATCCTCTTCAGGCAGAGGTTGATAGGCTCTTGGGAGAAGTCTCAAGACTTCTCGAGGATAATCAGAACCTGATTGATAAGGTTGATGAATTGACTCAGCAGATTGAATCTCTTACAGCTGAAAATCAGGAACTTAATGATCAGGTAAAGACCTTAATTGAAACAAACGAGGCTTTGACCAAACAATTGGAGATGTTCTCTGATAACATCAATGATATTGTTGCTGCCATTGAGGATAAGGAAAGTGCCATTTTGAATTCAGCGGCCTTATCTGAGAGCAGACGCAATACTTTGTCAGGTTACTTTGCACGTGGTATCAATAATTATAAGCTTATGGACCTTCTGAAGTATTATTCATACCTTGATCGTTATGAAGCCACATTGAATGGCATGTTAGCAGAGAACGGAGTAAAAGCCACCGTTCTTCAAGATGAAAGTCTTAAAAACGAAGTAAATGAAATATTGCAGGTGAGCCAGGCTGAGCAAACGGAATGGGATCAATTAAATACCGGATTACCAAATACCGAGGATGCACTGAACACGCTTCAGGATTCCTACACTGTGTTTGCAGCGGAATATAATCAAACATTAAATGAACAACAAGCACTGCTTACTGAGAGCTTAAATGCCATCAATCAGGAAGCCACGAATGTGCTTAATCGTATTCAGCAGCCGGAGCAGGCGGCTCCCACTCCCGCACCGGGAACGGCCGGTCCGGATTTAGTTGGAAACCAAAAGCAAATAGGCAGTGAAATCAGGTCCATTCACTCCTTCCTGGATACGGTGAGCGATAGTCAAAATACCATCGTTTCGTATACCGACGAGCTACAATCCAATGTAACCAATGTTCAAAGTGATGCAGATACATTGAACAATAAGTGGGCGACGAATGTGGCATCCACTCAATTGATTCGTGATGATGTATTCAGCGTTCTTGGGAATGCTTTCGTTGACGGACAGTCAAATGGATATGTATATGATTTCTTAACAAATCCGTTAAACGTAAAAGGGGAAGTTCCGGAAGAGAAGAGTGCAAGTGTCCTTCCACCGGTTGTTATCCTGTTTATTATCTTATTGTCCAGCTTGTTAATTGGGTATACAAGTTATTACTTCCAAAATGCACCTCTTTGGATTCAAGGAGTCATCTTCCTCCTTCTAAATCTAATCGTTGGATTTGTGATCAGCTTATATGGTTTAGAAATCTATCCATTGGTGGAATCCCGTTCAGTAGAGTGGACGATCTTTACGGTTCTACTTTTATTAGCTGGATCTGGGCTTGTCAGAGTGGCATTTGTTGCACATCGATTATTGGGATGGTTTGTTTCTGTAGGACTCATCACCCTGTTTGTGACACCGCTATTAGCCTTGACCACACCAAATTTTAATTTTAAAGATCCGATGTCCACTGTGTATATGTCGATTCAATACGGGACGGAATCATTATTCAATCAGGCTGTCATTATTTTAGGATTGCTGGTGGCTGGACTCGTCGTTTTACAAGTATTATTGAGTAGAAGATCCAGTAGACCATTAGATAACGGAACAGAAGCTCATGAGGGGTAAGTTCCTCTTTCTTTTGATAACTATCGTAAGTATGAGTGGTATGTTTGGTTCCAACGTATTAGCAGAAACAAACATAAATGAACTAATACCAAATGAATATCAAGAAAAAAAATTCAAAAAGAATAGTGACCTCATCCACGACCAGTCTTCAACGAACCAAAAGATACAAATACCTGATGAACAGAAAAGCCTTACATTTGAAGGGCGCTCAAGCAATGGACTGGATGATTTGAAAGAAGAAATATTTCACAGTGAAGCAAAAGATACGAATACGATAAAAGCAAAAGCTGAAAAGCTGAAATTGTTTCATCAATCCGAATCAGCAAGGTTAGGGGAATTTGAAGAAGAAAATAAGTCTTCTTCCCTTTCTCTTTTGATTTTTGTATTTGTAGGAATATGTGTATTACTTCTGATCACGGTTATTATCATTTGGAATAAAACGACTCAAAGAAAACCGGGTGAATGAGATAAAAGGAAGAGGGGCCGTCTATATAACGGGTACCTCTTCCTTTTCTAATTTTACATCTCACTTACTAATGCCTGCGTATTACCCTCTGTATCAACAAAAAACACCATCCAGGTTTCAGTGTCATCCATCTTGGCAACGAGATGAGGCTCGTCTACGAAAGGTACTCCTTTTTCTTTCATTTTTCTGTAACTAGTATGGATATCATTCACTTCGAAATAAATGACCGAACTTTGTGTATATTCTTCTTTCTCAGGCAGGGCAAGAAGGAGCCTTACCCCCTGACAATCGAAAAACGCCATATGATCGGTCATAAATAAGAGGGATTGACCAAGCTTCTCTTGGTAAAAAGCGGTTGCACGCCTTAAATCCTTTACTTGTACAGCGATTTGTTTGATTCCTTGAATGGTTTTCATGTACTTCTCTCTCCCTTCGGTTCCCCATAATCATATAGGTTGGAAGGAATTAATTCTTTGCCAAAATCACTTTTTTTCGATATTGGGTCGGAGAAATTCCCATATATTGTTTGAAAATCTTCGTGAACGAAGCGGGGTTCTGGAAGCCGATTTCAAATGTGATGTCGGTTATGGAAAGTCTGGTGTCTTTTAGTAATACTTTCGCTTTCTCTATCCTAAATTCGGAGATATGACGATGTGGGGTTTTCCCATAAAGTTGCGAATAGGATCTTATCATGTGGTTGGCTGATAAGCAGGCGACTATAGCAATCTCTTCTATTGAGAGTGATTGATGGTAATAAGCCCTTATATATTCATGTGCCAAAGTGATTCTCCTATATAGTTCTTCACGGGTAGATGATTTAACAGCATGAATGGATTCGGTTGCTTTCAAATGTTGAAAGTGAGAGATTAAAAGATTCTCCATCAAGAAATGATACTGTTCTTCATAACAGGTATGCTCCCAATGGGAATGAAGTGCTTTCGTGATATGTAACTGTTTTGAGAGTGAATGTGGGATGGAGTAGGTCCTTTCAAAAAATTCAACAGATCCGTTCTGTTTGTATGGGTCAGATACGAGATGGTCAGATGAATCAGTCATTGTGCGATAAACATCTTCAGCAAAGCCCGCCTTAAAGAAGATACAAAATGATTCCACTGGCTGATCTTCCTCAATGGTAATCGTGTATGGGCCATTATTGATCAATAGATATCGTCCTTCCTCCACGCCGAAGTAGCCTCTGTTGGTCTTGTAGAAGGCCCTTCCGTTCATGAAGGTCTTAATGGAGAGCTGTCCCACCCCTTCCCAATGAAATTGGTCGCTCTTTGCCTGAAGGATGTAGTTAGAAGAGTCAGGTTGTTTCATACGATTTTCTCCCGAATGCGTCATTGTTACTATTATACAAAATAATGGAAATGATTATCTATGCCTTTTCATTGACGGAGGTGGTCCATTTATACATAATACGTTTATAAGATTAAACATTTAAACTTTATGTATGAGGAGGATGAATTATGAAAGCAATGACGATAAAACAGTATGGAAAACACACTCCCTTAGAGCTGACGGAGCTTCCATATCCCGAAATAGGAGAACATGATGTTCTAGTGGAAGTTTACGCAGCAAGTATCAACCCGATCGACTTCAAGATCAGGGATGGCAAGGTGAAAATGCTGTTGAGTTATCAAATGCCACTCGTGTTGGGGAATGATTTCTCCGGGAAAGTGATTCAAACAGGTTCCAAAGTAAGGAAGTTTCAAGTGGGGGATGAAGTATACGGCAGGCCGCGTAAGGACCGGATAGGTACATTTGCTGAATTACTTTCTGTACATGAAGATGACGTTTCGTTGAAACCGGATAATCTGTCGTTTGTCGAAGCAGCTTCCCTTCCCCTGGTGGGGCTGACAACATGGCAGGCGTTTCATGAGGTGCTGAAGCTGAAAAGAGGGCAGAAAATCCTCATCCATGCCGGGGCAGGGGGCGTCGGAACGTTTGCCATTCAGCTAGCGAAGGAAATGGGGGCCTATGTAGCGACTACGGCAAGTGAAGAGGGATATACCTTGGTGACGGCCCTTGGTGCGGACAAGGTGATTAATTATAAAGAAGAACCGTTTGAAGAAGTTTTACAGGAATATGATGCTGTATTTGATACTTTGGGAGGGGATTCCCTGAATCGTTCTTCCCAGGTACTGAAGCCGCACGGTAAAATCGTGTCCGTATCGGCAGTGCCAAACGGGAGATTCGCCGTGGAAAACCGATTGGGTATGATAAAACGAATCATATTCTCTCTGGTGAGCCGGAACATAACGGCTCTTGAGAAGAAGTTTAATGTCGATTATCACTTCTTGTTTATGAAGCCGAGTGGGGATCAGCTGGAAAGTATCAAGGAGCTTGTTGAACAAGGGACAATCCGCCCAGTGATTGACAAGGTATTTCCCCTTGAGGAAGCCCAGAAAGCCATTCAATACGTGGAAACGGGCAGAGCGAAGGGTAAGGTAGTACTTGAGGTCAAAAAGTCCTTATAAGGCAATTGAAGAGGCCGGATGGAATTACCCGGCCTCAGTCTATTCATGTTGTTCTTCTTCACGAATAGCGAATACTTTCTTCGCAACCGTCAGGGCATTGAGGATGCGTGGAAAGCCTGTATAAGGAATCAGATGGGTGATGCTTTCAACGATCTCCTCCTTCGATAGTCCAGCAGTCAACCCCGTATTGATATGAAGCTCAAGCTGAGGCTCCGTACCTTGTGTCACAAGTGATGAAATGGTAATGAGCGCACGCTGCTTATTGGTCAATCCAGGACGCGAATAAATATCGCCGTACGCAAATTCAATGATGTATTTACCGACATCAGGAGCGATATCTTCCAATGCTTCTGATATCTTCAAGTGTGTTGAAATCTCTTTATTATCTGAAAGTGTGTATTCCATCAGTTTGTCTAATCCGTGTTGATATCTGCTTTCATTCATTGTATATACCTCCTGTAAATGTGCTACAGGATATACTATATCGTTGTGTAACTTATGCGTAAAATACATATTAATTATTGTTAGTATGCAATTTGGTTATAGTTTATCGATTGTCCAGCATCTTCTTGAATTCACGGACTGCAAAGGATTCATATCGTCCTTTTTTTGTGATGATTCCCAAGTTCCACGGAACGGTCGGATTCACAATGGGAATGGATTTAACCACACGCTGGTCCACTTTTTTAGAGATGGATTGAGGAAAGATCGAAATGCCGAGATTCTGGCCGATCATTTCCCCTATGAAGTCCCATTGTGAGCTTTCGTAGGCGATCTTCGGATAGAAGCCCGCTTTTCGGCACTCTTCAATGATTTTGTCGTGAAGGGCAAAATCTTCACTGAAAAGGATGAAATCCTCATCATGTAATTCCCTCATTTCCACCTTTTCTTTCCCGGCTAACGGGTGAGAGTGGTGGACAAATAACATGTGCTTCTCGGAAACGAACGGTACGACATCAAACTGCTCTTCATCCATTGGTAAGACTACAACTCCCAGGTCGAGCATCCCATCCCTCACTTCTTCTTCCACCTTATTCGCCCCATATTCGTTCAGCTGAATTTGGACGTCAGGAAACAACGTCTTAAATTGTTTGATGATGCTCGGGAAAAATAAAAACCCGATCAGCGGAGGAATTCCGATTTTAATTTTCCCTTTCTTCAGGTTCATCAAGTCATAAAGGTGAGTGGACAAATGATCAAGAGATTCAAGGATCACCTGTCCCTGCTCATAAACGATTTCGCCTGCTTCTGTCAATTCGATTTGACGGGCGGATCGGTCGATGAGCTCCATCTCCAGTTCATCTTCAAGGCTCCGGACCATTTTACTGAGAGTAGGCTGTGATAGATGCAGCACATTTGAAGCCTTCGTAAAGCTTTTATATTTCGCCACTTCATTGAAGTAGGTGAGCTGTCGTATATCCAATGGTATCTCTCCTTTTTAATCTATAACTTTTTTGCATAACATCCATAGTTTTAATTCATTTTACTTATTTATAGGAGAAGAGTAAACTTTCTTACGTCAAAAAATTTACTAGTTAACGTTGAAAGAGTGAAGCGGAATCATGTAGCGCACTCTCTCTTTTTGTTTTCGTTAGAAGGGTGGAAAGAAGTTGTTTAGTATTTTAATTGGTCTGGTGCTCTTGATGGTCTTTGCTTATCTTGGCTGGTCCATCATTTGGATTGCACCGATCGTCGCAGGTATTGTCGCGTTCATGAGCGGTATGGATCTAATGGATGCGTACACCGACACCTATATGTCGGGATTTGTTCATTTCGCCAAGCAGTGGTTCCCCATCTTCTTATTAGGAGCCGTCTTTGGGAAATTGATGGAGGATACGGGGGCAGCCAAATCCGTCGCCTATCAAATTACTAAAATGATAGGGGAGAAGCGTGCAATTCTGGGTGTTTTGGTCGCTTCGGCTGTTCTGACTTACGGAGGCGTGAGTCTTTTTGTCGTTGTGTTTGCGATCTATCCCATCGCTCTCGCTTTATTTAGAAAAGCCGATATTTCAAGAAAGCTCATTGCGCCGACCATCGTCCTTGGTGCATTCACGTTCACCATGACAGCCGTTCCCGGAACACCACAAATACAGAACTTAATCCCAATGAAGACGTTCCATACGTCACCGATGGCAGGTTCATGGATGGGAATCGTAGCATCGCTCATCATGGCTGTAGGGGGATATCTTTGGCTTGTAGGAAGGCAGAAAAAGATGGCCGCAAGAGGAGATACATTCAAAGAAATCAATCGTCCAGGATCTGAGGCGGAGAAAGATCAACAAGTGTTGCCAAATTGGATCATTTCCCTATTGCCATTACTTCTCGTCGTTGTGTTATTGAACGGTATTAAGCTGGACGCCATCTCTTCATTATTGGCAGGAATTATCTTGATACTCCTAATGAATGTTAAACGGTACAAGAAATTTATCCCGTCCATCAATGAAGGGGCAAAAGGCTCTGTGATGGCTATTATTAATACCAGTGCTGCAGTAGGGTTCGGTGC
Source organism: Rossellomorea aquimaris (assembly GCF_020172085.1). Lineage (GTDB taxonomy): Bacteria > Bacillota > Bacilli > Bacillales > Bacillaceae_B > Rossellomorea > Rossellomorea aquimaris_E. Next base: position 305,715 of record NZ_JAIVAT010000008.1, on the reverse strand, counting down.
AGTCGTGACAAGTGTCCCTGACTTCGACCGAATCACGGATCTTTTATTGGGGATCTCATCAAATCCCTTGATCTCTGAGTCATTGATTGTACAGATTCTTGCCATGATTACCGGTTCTGCATCAGGGGGAATGGGAATTGCCATGCAGGCACTCGGTGATACCTATTATCAACTGTCACAATCGACGGGAATCAGTCCGGAAGCTTTTCACCGCATGGCTTCCATTGCCTCCGGGGCATCGATCCTGCCTCACAACGGGGCATTACTGACGTTGTTGGCAGTGACAAATGTAACGCATAAAGATTGTTATAAAGATGTGTTTATTGTGGGCCTTGTAATCCCGACCATTGCAGTCATTGCCGGGATCATCATGGCTAGTATAGGACTTATCTAACTATTAAAGGAGTGTTTTACATTGGTAGAAAATAAAGTGGTTGTCATTACAGGTTCAGCAAGCGGCATTGGCTTTGAATTAGGGAAATCCTATGCTGAAAACGGAAGTAAAGTAGTACTGACTGATTTAAATGAAGAAGGCGTTAAGAAAGCAGCAGAAAATCTTAAAGAACTTGGATATGAAGCGATCGGACTTAAAGCCGACGTCACAAGTGAAGAGGATATTAAGAACATGATCGATAAGGCATACCAACAATATGGACGAATCGATGTACTGGTGAACAATGCTGGATTACAGCATGTGTCTCCAATTGAAGAATTCCCTACAGCCAAATTTGAGCTCATGATTAAGATCATGCTTACGGCCCCTTTTATCGCTATCAAGCACGTTCTGCCAATTATGAAAGAACAGAAATTTGGCCGTATCATTAATGTTTCTTCCATCAACGGCTTAGTAGGTTTTGCCGGAAAAGCTGCTTACAACAGTGCGAAACACGGTGTGATTGGATTAACGAAAGTGGCTGCTCTCGAATCGGCTCCTTATGGGGTTACAGTGAACTCCATTTGTCCTGGTTATGTTGATACACCTCTTGTAAGAGGACAACTGAAGGACATCGCCACTACACGCAACGTTCCATTAGAAAAAGTCTTGGAAGAGGTTATTTATCCTTTAGTCCCTCAAAAGCGTCTGTTGGATGTCAGTGAGATTGCGGATTATGCCATGTTCCTGTCCAGTGACCAAGCGAAAAGTGTGACCGGTCAGGCAGTTGTCATTGACGGCGGCTATACAGCACAATAGTGAATTTTTGAATGGCTTCGGCATGCTAAATGCTGAAGTCTTTTTCATTTATTCACCTTTAGGAGATCCTACGCATAACCGGACACTTTCATTTACCACTCTTTCTTCTCCAAATTTATTTGAAAAAATAATGTCTTGTTCCATTTTTCTTGTCCTTCACCTTTTTTGTTTTTCTTATTTCGTCATGATTTTTTGCTAAAAAAAGGTAGATTCCTAGTTTTAAAGAGTAGTAGTGAGAGCATCATTCGTAATGGAAATATGTAAAAATATGATAGTTTACAATTTTGTATACTTGTAAACAAATATGTACACAATTGTATACAATAAAGTATACATGTACACAAACAAGTACACATGTTGAATTAAAGGGATGTGTACAAATAATGTATACAAAGATACAAAAATGTATACATGTGCTCTCTCTGTGGGGATCCATAATCGATAGAAAAGTAGGATTGACCAGAGACAAGAAATTGTTTAATCTGGAAGTAAGAGTTGAAATTTTTTGACAAATTCTCACTCATGAATGAAAGGATGATTTTAATGACGAATTCTCGAATTGCAGCCATTGATGTTGGTAATGATTCTTTAAAAGGTATTTTTGGGAAAATGGACGCTGAGGTGAATATTCCGAACGTCATCGCACGGGATATTGAAGATCGTCCGATCATCGGGATTGAGGAACTGGATACACAAGACCCACTAGACGGCATACATATCCGTGTCCACTCCCCTGCTCTGAAAGACAACAATGCAATTTATCGTGTAGGTAATCTTGCAACAAAGAGCAATAACTCGACTGAACTTGATCCGGGTAGCAGTAAATCAGAAGAAGATCAAACACTGATCATGCTGTTTGCTTCCATCGCTCTTGATGCAGCACGGAACGATTCTAATTTTAAAAAGAATAATAATGTAATAGAAGCAAACTATACGCTCGGAACAGGTCTTCCCCTCCGTGAAGTAAAGGAAGGGAAAGATGTTGGTTACCGCTCAAGATTATTAGGTTCGGTACACCAGGTCGAGTTCCTTGTCACTCCTCGTTATCAAGGAATCAAAGTAAATATTAAATTTGATGAAGTGAAGGTGTATCCTGAAGGATTTGCTGCTTTTATCAACCTTGTAATGGATAATAATTCTAATATCATCAATAAAGATTTGGTAGATAAGCGAATCTTGATTCAGGATATTGGAGGATTATCAACAGATATCGCGGTCATTAAGGATCGCAAGGTAGACGACGATAAAGCCCAAGGATTTAATTTGGGTGTGTCTGAATCACTTGAATTAATCCGGGAGGAAATCCGCTCGAGACACGGTATAGAGCTTGACAGCCGACGCGATGTGGTTGAAATCATCACAAAGAAAAATGATCGAAATCACATTATGGTCAAAGGAAGTCGTACAAGCGTCCACGATATCGTCGACCGTATCATGCTTGAACTTGCTAAGAAGCAATACCGCCACCTGCGTAATATGTGGCAAAAGAACTCCCAGACGGAAATCTGCTACTTCATCGGCGGTGGATCAAGCGTCCTGAAGGAGTATATCAAAACGCTTAATAACAATCTTGACGGGTACAATATCGACTTCTTTGAAGATGAGAAGGAAAGCATTTGGATGATGGCCAATGCCTACTATAAGCTGATTGCGGACTTCTTAAGAAAAACGCAAAAACAACAAACCCAAAAAGAAGAACAAAAATTAGCGAAAACCAAATAGGGTGATGGTATGAAAGAAAAAGGGATGTCGAGGGGACAGCCGATAACGTTTCGTCTCCCTTCTGATACACCTGATCATGTTTTAAAGCATCTACAAAAGCTTAAGGAAACGGAAAAACGAAATTTTTCCAGTAAGATTGCAGAGCTTGTACTGAATGGTGTGAATGACACGATTGCAAAGAGGCGGGAAGCGATTACGATTCCCCTTCCCAAGGGGTTGGATAAGTCCCAACGTGATTGGTTAAAACATGAACATTCTGAAGCGCTCTTAGGGAGTATTGTGTATCAACTGCTTTCAAATCCGGTTCGTACAGCCTCCCTGCTTGCTTCCTTAAGCAGTAACTCGTTGGATATTGATGAAGCCCTCTATCTTCAGGAAGAATCTGCAGCAAGTCATGATACTAGTAGGGAATGGTCCCTTGATCAAGTGGTGGATGATACACCAGATGAAGAAATAGATGAGCGTTCTTATTCTACTGATGAAGAATTGGACAACTTTGACTGGGACAGTGCCATGAAACCCCAGGAAACGGTTAAGGAAGAACCAAAAGAAGAATCGCTGGACGATTTGTTAGGCGATTTCCTTGCCCAAATGAATAAATGAAATAAGAATCTGAAGCGTTTTAAGCTTCGGGTTCTTTTTCGTTTAAGAGAAAAAGTCCTCAATGCCCCATCTTTTTCAAAGCACACTTCCCTTCTTTATACAACCATCTATTAAAGTGAGAAACTGTAATCAATTTGTCTTATTTGAATTATTTTTTCTACCCCAAGTCCACAAGTTTATATGTCTCTAAGAAACAAATGTTACAGAGCGTCTTCCATTGATTAAAACATGTATAAAAAATGGCAGTTTATTTCAAATGATTCCCATGACCTAGTTTATGCATGGCCACAATCGAGGTAAACACCGATTAAACAGAATAGAAGCGTGTCATTGGCAAAACCATTATAGAGGAGAGATTCGATGAGTATTCAAAAAAGTAATGACAGCTCAAGTCTCGCGGAAGTAATTGATAGAATCCTGGATAAAGGAATCGTCATTGATGCATTTGCCCGGGTTTCCTTGGTAGGAATCGAGATTCTGACAGTGGAAGCTAGAGTCGTCATTGCAAGTGTGGATACGTGGTTACGATATGCAGAAGCCGTTGGGCTTTTGAGGGATGAGGTCCAGGAAGAGGGTCTCTCAAAGCAGGAAAATGAAAGAGGAACAGCATTCAGCATTTAAACAAGTAAATCAAATATAGTTTTACTAATTTAGTAGAAAAGAGGATGAATATGTCAGAAGTGAAGAGCAGTCAACAAGTAGAAGAAACGAACGCGGCAGAAGAAAAGCAGGCAAGCGAAAGCAGACCATCCATGAATTATGCGATTATCGGCGGAGTGGTTGGAGCAGGAATAGGATTGTTATCCAACCCCGGAACAGGAAAGAAGGTAGTGGACAGCCTGGGCAAATCAGACGTAATGAAAGCAGCCAGTAAAGAACTGCGGAGATCGGCACAGGAATTCCTGACTGAACAAGCGATTATTACACTGCGACAATCGGCTACAGGATATATGAGTAAGCTCGAAGGAGGATTACTTTCTCCTAAGAAGAAAAAGGAAGAGTCATCGGAAACGAACGAATCCAAAGCTGAACATAGCGGAAATTCAAACAATCAATCAGAGGAACTGGAAGAAATCAAAGAAGAAAACAAACATTTAAATGAACGATTAGAACGCATCGAGGAAATGCTTAACAGCCTTGTGGAATCTAAGAAATAACATCGAGCCTTCCGAAGGGGGAATTGAATGGGTAAGCCGGTAAAAAAAGCAGTTGGCAAGATGGCAAAAAAAGCCCTGGATCATGCTCCTGAATCCCTTAAGGACACAATCAAAGAAAAAGCAAAAGAAAAATTTGTCGAAAACGTTGAAGAAGGCATGCAATCAAAAGCAAATGAAGCATCCGAGAAGCTTAAGGACGCGAAAGAAAACAATGCAGCTAATGTTCATAACAAAGCAGAGGAAGCAAAGGAAAAAGTACAGGACGTATTACTTTCGGTACGGGAGAAACTGAGTCATGCAAAAGAAGCCGGTGAAGAATTTCAAAAGAAAATCTCCTCCTCCGATCAAGATCGAACCAAGATAAAAAGTGTAGGCAGTCTTAAAGGAGCAAGCGATATTAAAAGCTCCTTTAATATCAAAAGCTCTACAGAAATTAAAAGTTCAGAAAATATAAAATCTTCTAAAGACATTAAGACAATCAGCTCTTAAGCACCGAAAGGAGAATGAAAGATGGCTATTCAAAAAAGTAACAACAGCTCAAGTTTGGCAGAAGTCATTGACCGGATTCTTGATAAAGGTATTGTCATCGATGCCTTTGCAAGAGTATCAGTTGTAGGGATTGAAATTCTAACGGTAGAGGCTAGGGTTGTCATTGCCAGCGTGGATACATGGTTGCGTTATGCAGAGGCAGTGGGGCTTCTTCGTGATGATGTCGAAGAAAATGGACTTGCTACTCAACAAAATGAAAGAAGCTCCCAGTTTAGCATTTAGATAGACACGGGGAGCGACTGCATCAGGAATGAGAAAGTGTTTTGAAGGGGAACTAAACGGTCCCCTTTCAAAACAGTAGGAGGCGACTATGGTTATCAAGGAAATCATGAATAGTGTAACGGATTTCTTCAATGAACATGTGGCTCCAGTCCATAAGATTACGTCAGTGGAATTAACGGAAGACGAAGGCTGGAAGCTTCAAGTAGAGGTCATTGAAGAAAAAGAATATATGAAGAAATATGCAAAGGATGAGATGCTCGGCACGTATGATGTCATCCTCAATAAAGACAAGGAAGTCACATCATTTAAGAGACGGGATATCCGCTACAGAAGTGCCATTGGACAGGAAATGTAGTGGTGAGTGAGTAGGAGGGAATGGTACGTGACGGTCTTAACAAAACGGGTCAAAAAGGATAGCAGGGCACTCATTCAAGACGATGAAACGAAAGAATTGCTTTCGCGTTCATTGCAATACCTGAAAGCTGGATATCCTGTACATTTTACAGGTCCTTCCGGAGCCGGGAAAACCTCTCTGGCACTCGCACTTGCAAAGAAGAGGAAAAGACCGGTTATGCTCATGCACGGAAACCACGAACTGAATAATAAAGACTTAATCGGTGATTTCACCGGCTATACAAGCAAAAAGGTCGTCGATCAATATGTCCGATCTGTATATAAAAAGGATGAAAGCGTAACAGAGACATGGAGGGACGGACGTTTACTGGAAGCGGTCAAGAACGGCTATACACTTGTATACGATGAATTTACACGATCACAGCCTACAACGAATAATATCTTCCTTTCTATTTTAGAAGAAGGAGTTATTCCATTATACGGATCAAAGCTCACTGAACCTTTCATTAGGGTGCATCCGGAATTTTCCATCATTTTCACTAGTAACCCTGCAGAATATGCAGGGGTTTATCAAACACAGGATGCTCTTCTAGATCGGTTGATTACGATTAACGTAGATTATAAGGAACCTGAGCAAGAAGCAATGATCGTATCAGAAAAAGCAAACCTGGTCATGAGCGAAGCAAGAGCCATCACCACACTCATTTCTACTCTGCGTGATCAATGTTCGAAAGATACGAACGGACCAAGCTTGCGGGCTTCCTTGATGATCGCAAGGCTTGCCATTGAATCTGACATTCCCATAGACGGTAAGAATCCTGATTTTCAACGTCTATGTATCGATATAGCAGCACAAAGTGTCAGTCGATGTATCGACGGCAAAGACCCTCAACAAAAAGCGGAAAAATTAATCATAGATGCATGTAAACAAATGAAGGTATCTGAGGAATAAAGGAGAGTTTTATGATGAGTCAGGAAGAAACGGGAATCTATATATTTTGTGCCATTCAGACAGACAAAGATGATCAATTTGGTTCTATTGAAATAGAAGGCGAAGAACGGGAGACGTTCACGATCAGGTACAAGGATGCCGCAATGGTAGCAGCGGAAGTACCGATGAAAATCTATCATCCAAAGAAGCAGAATCTTCTTATGCACCAAGGGGCGGTCTCGCGGGTGATGGATCAAAAGGATACGGTCATACCAATCAGCTTTGGAAATGTTTTTAAATCAAAGGACGATGTAGCAGCCTTACTTGAAAACCTTTACCCCCAATTCGAAACTCTATTTCCGGCCATCAAGGGGAAAATTGAGTTAGGCCTGAAGGTGATCGGTAAAAAAGAATGGCTGGAAGCGATGGTCAAAGACAACCCGCAGGTAGAGAAAATGGCATCATCGGTTAAAGGGAAATCGGAATCTGCCGGCTATTATGACCGCATACAGCTTGGAGGGATGGCACAGAAGCTATTTGCGGGCCTCCAACATGAGGTGAAGCAGGATGTCTTTACTCCACTTGAAGAAACAGCTGTATCAGCAAAGGCGAATGACCCTTCCAGTGAGAAGATGCTGCTTAACGCCTCCTTTCTTATTGATCGTGAACAAGAGGAACAATTCGATCAGAAGGTCAATGAAGCACATGAACAATGGAAGGATAAGGTTGAATTTCATTACAGCGGCCCGTGGCCAGCTTACAATTTCGTCAACATCCGATTAAAGGTGGAGGAAGGCTGATGATTCATAAATTGGTGAGCGCACCAATTAATCTGGTCATTAAAGTCGGAGAAAAGATCAAAGAAGAAGCGGATAAAGAATTATTCGACCTTCCTACCATTCAACAAAAATTGATTCAGCTTCAAATGATGTATGAATTAGGGGAAATCCCTGAAGAAGCATTCCAGGAAAAAGAAGATGAGCTCTTAGCAAGATATGAAATGGCGAAACAAATGGAAATGGAGCAATGGGAAGAATTAACGAAAAAGAAATAAGGGTGATCAGATGAGCGATTTACTTTATCTATATGGCTTAATTCCAACAGAAGAAGCAAATAAAGAAACCCTGCCCCCCATGAAGGGGTTTGATGGAGAAGGAGAACTGTATACGATACAAATTGAAGATGTAACCGCCATTGTCTGTGACCTTCCATCCGATGACTACTCGGAGGAGTCAATTAAGGAAAAAGTCGATAATGACATGGACTGGCTTCAGGAAAAGGCCTTTCATCACCACGAAACCGTATTGATGGTGTCGAAACTCTATACCATCATCCCCCTTAAGTTTTGTACTTTGTACAAAAATGAGGAGAGTCTGAAAAGCACGATTAAAGGTAACCGAAACAAGCTTGATACGACGTTTAAACAACTGGATGGGAATGAAGAATGGAATGTCAAAATCTACTGTGACGATAAGCTGTTGAAAAAGCAGGTAAGCGAAAGCAATCCGTCCATTGAAGCCAAAAGACAGGAAATCAGTGACTTACCAAAGGGCAGGCAGTTTTTTGAAAAGAAAAAGATCGATCAGCTGATCGACAGGGAACTGGAAAACGAGAAAAACCGCCTCTGTGAAGAGGTTCATGAAAAACTGAAAGAGCACTCGATCTATGGAAACATTAAAAAAAATTGGAGCAAAGACGTTACGGGACGACAGGAACATATGGCATGGAACAGTGTATTCCTCCTTCCGGTTTCCAATGTGGGTGAATTTGTAGAGGAAATCAAGCAATACGAAGAAGAACTGGGACAAGCCGGCTGGAAAATCGAAGCTTCAGGACCTTGGCCACCCTATCATTTTTCTAGTTTTTCTTAACCAACTAATAAGGAATGAGAAATATGACTGTAAGAGAATCGATCGAGAACAAAGATATAGCCCTTATTGATATTTTAGATGTCATTCTCGATAAAGGTGTGGCGATAAAGGGAGATTTGATCATATCCATTGCAGGGGTCGACCTCGTATATCTGGATTTGCGGGTATTGATTTCTTCAGTTGAAACTTTAGTTCAGCATAAGCAGGGAACGCGTAAAACGGTCACGTCCGACCAATTTGATCAAGAAAGGGAGGGATTGATCCATGCAACAGGCCAGCGGGACAAATGGGCGAATTAATTTCGATCCGGATAAAGCAGAGCAAGGCTTGGCACAGCTAGTTTTGACCGTCGTGGAACTGTTAAGGCAAATTGTCGAGCGGCATGCTATGCGACGTGTAGAAGGCGGTACATTAACGGATGAACAAGTAGAGAACCTGGGGATCGCCCTTATGAACTTAGAAGAAAAAATGGAAGAGTTAAAAGAGGTATTCGGTCTTGATGCTGATGACTTGAATATAGATCTTGGCCCTTTAGGAAGCTTGATGTAATAGCGGTTAGGGAGGTTACATGATGGGAATGGAGCATCCGGTACAATCCAATACAATTGTGGATGTATTAGAAAAGATTCTGGATAAAGGTGTAGTCGTGGCAGGAGATATTACGGTGGGTATCGCCGATGTCGAGCTGCTGACAATCAAAATCCGCTTAATTGTTGCCTCTGTAGATAAAGCAAAGGAAATAGGAATGGACTGGTGGGAAAATGATCCCTATTTAAGTTCAAAAGCGGCAGATAACAACACGAAAGCCCTTGAAGAAGAAAACAAGAAACTACAGGAACGATTGGAATCACTTGAAAAGAAACTGGATACAAACCGCCTTAACCCGGCGGATACAAACTAATTGGAGGTTTTACAAATGGCAGAAAAAAATAATACGCAAACAACAGTTGAGAATCAAGGACAAGAAAAGAATCCTACGAATGAGAACAAACCAAGAAGAAGCGGCCCGATCAAGAGGACAGTGGCAGGAAGTCTCCTCGGAGCAACAGTGGGCTATTTAGCAACACCTGAAAACGGGAAAAAACTTCTGGATCGTATCGATCAGGAGAAAATTAAAAGCAAGAGCTTAGACTTCGGAAAAGCAGCAAAAGAAAAATCGAGAAAAGCCGCTGTCACACTAAAATCATCTACAGCGAGCCTATTCAAGCGTGATAGGGACGAGGAAGCATCTGATGATACAGAAACAGCTGTAAATACGACAGAAACGAACCAATCAGAACAAGACTCCAACCAAGACTATGAAGCTCTTAAACAAGAAAATGAAGAACTTCAGAATCGCCTGCAGCAATTAGAAGAAAAAATGAATCAAATTGCTGCAGCCCGTGAGGATGAAGATGATGAAGAGGAAGACGAAGACGAAGAAGAGGAAAAAGAAACTTCTTCTAGAAAGAAATCGTCAAAGAAATCCAAAGAAACGGCGACAGATGAAGAGGATGACGACGAGGAAGAAGACGATGATGATGATGATGATGAAGATAACGACGATGAGGAAGAAGCATCAAGCAAAAAGAAATCAAACAGCAAGTCAACAAAAGGAAAGAAACGATCCACACGTAAGAGCAGTGCTAAAAGTAAAAAAACGGCCAAAAAAGATGATGATTCAAGCGAAGATCAAGAAGAAGACACAACACTCTCTACGGAGGATGACACAGTAGCTTAACGAAAGGGAGATGTGATCATGAGTTCAGGACCAGAAAAGGACAGCATCTTAGAATTTTTTGTGCAAGCTTCAAATAAACATGACTTTTCATTAGACATCACGTTAAACGTCGCTGGAGCCGTCATAACGGGTACTCTCGTTTCTGCGAAGGAATACTTCGACTCGTTAAGCGAAACCTTTGAGGACGGCAGTGACGTGGCTCAGAAGCTGAGTGAGGAGCTTGCCAAGGCAGGAGAGTCAGTAGAAGAGAATCAAAGCGCTGAAGCCAACTTCATTCATTTGAAGAATACAAAGGTATATTGTGGCGACAGCAAGCCTACCCCTTCCAAAGGGAAAATTATGTGGCGAGGGAAAATCGGTGAGGTAGACGGTTTTTTCTTAGGGAAAATTGCAGAATCGAAGAGCAGTAAATAATAAAAAGCGACTGAGCTTGGATTCAGTCGCTTTTTGCTATAGTAAGGGGAAATTTATTTCCCGGGCAGTAATCAACTCCAAAATCAAGCCCATTTCCAATAATAGATGGAAATGGGCTTCTAAATGACATCTTATTTTTGAACATTGATGATTTCACTGCTGTTCGGCTCTAAAGTCATCTGTACTTCAATATACTGCTTACCATCTGAAGCGTAGTTTTGTGTGATGCTTCCTTTGGATACGTTATATTTCCCCTCTTTCATGTAAAAAGGAATTGTGACCTGTAAAGGTTTATTTAAACGATTGGTTATATCCACTTGCTGTGAATCAGCATTTCCGTCGTTCGCTTTCAGATAATCTGCGTCAAAGGACATGGTCCCGCCTTCTGTATCGCCGTTTTGGTAAACAGGGATGGAACGATCAGGATCTTCGTAATGGTAGGATGAGATTTGTCCGTCTTGGACGGAAAAGTCTCTAAAGCCTACCCAGGGCTTACCGGATAACTCAATGGCGGTGGTAGTGGTATATAAGATACCCTCCTGCTGGGTTACATCGTCAATATGAGTGTGTCCATGGAGACTGATTGTCACATCATTCGCCTTCATGATATCGATCAATTCTTTGGCGTTTTCCCCGTGCCACTGCTGATCATATTTAATCCCTAATTTTTCACCAAGGATCAGTGTGCTCAAGCGCTGAGGGTCATGCTGTTCATCATATTGCTTCCAGTATTCTTGAACGTCAGGATCGTCTTGAGGCCAAATATCCCTGTCGCGCCATAATGGATTATGGTGTGAAAAGAGGCCGCGGATTTGGTCACTTTGTGCTGTTTTGGCGTTCTCTTGTAGATCTTGTTTTACCCAGTTCAACTGTTCTTCCCGAATCTGGCCGCCCCATGTTGGAACAGAAACCGTACCATTTCCACTTCGGTCAAATTTATCCCAATCGAATGAGTTATATCCGATGAAATGGGCGTAAGGTCCGTAATCGAAGGAGAAATATTGAGGCCCGAAGTACTTTTCCCAATACTTTGCTCCATCCGTCATTGTTGCATCCTGGGCGTAGTAATCATGGTTTCCAGGGACGATATAGACAGGTACATTCAGTTTTTGAAGCATTTTAAAGGTTTCTTCATATTCATAAATATACTCTTGAGGATTTTGTTGACCAAACATTAAATCTCCTGTCAGAACCACAAAATCGGGGTTCTTTAAGTTGACTTCTTTAATCGCTTTCTGCAGATATAACCAGCGTTTGGTTGGGTCCGGATCCCACATGCCGGTTTCCCTTGCCCGGCCTGGCGTTAAGGAAGAGGGATCATCGGTATTTCCAAGGTTACGCGGAGAACCTATATGAGTGTCAGTCAAATGCAAGAAGGAAAAGTTCTTCTTGTACTCGTCGACCACTTTGACAGAATGAGGTTGTTCATCTGTGATTCTTTGTCCGTTCCCGGTATAGGTCACCTCTAAATCATATAATCTCTGTGGAGTCCCCTCAGGAATGGAGACGGTGACATCGACAATGGAAGAGCTGTCCTTCCAATGCGATTGTCCTGGTTGTACAGATTGGACCGGTAATTCGTATTCACTGGTGAGGGAAGAGTGATTCGTTTGCTTTAATTTTACAGACCAAGACCCGGCTTCCTTTCCTTGAGTATCAACCTTTATGGTAAGGGGCTCCCCTTTCTTTTTAATAGCAGGCGTTGCAAATAAAGGATAGATAATCTGATTTACCTTTTCATCAACCGAGATATTTGGCGATTCGTCTAAGTAATGAGTACTGTTCCCGATTCCTCCATCACGCTCGCCAGAAGCACTAAGGGGGTTGTCCAGTGCCTGGGCTGATAGTGGAAGAAGAGAAAATACCAACAGTAGTACGATTCCTTTTTTTAACCAATTCTTCATGATGCTTACCTCCTTTTCTGCCTCAAGAGTATCAGCCTTATGTAAAGGCAGTGTGGAGAGGTGTTTACAGAATGATATCTCTACTATTTACATTTTAATAAAAGAAATCCTCATAAAAAGGGTGCCCCATCATGTGGGACACCCTCTCTATCGTTAAACAAGTATGATCCATAACAATAAAGTAAATACAAGGGCGGTTAACCCTTGAACCAGCGTAGCGGCGGTCTGTGCCTTATAAGCGTCCGTGACCTTCATCCCGCTGAACTGTGTGACAACCCAGAAGTAGCTGTCATTGACATGGCTGACCGTCATGGCACCTGCTCCAATGGACATCACGACTAAAGCAAGCGGCACGGCACCTTCAATCCCCATTTGTGGAAGTAGCGGGGCAATCAGGGAGGAGGTGATGACCAGCGCTGCCGTAGAAGATCCCTGAGCCGATTTTAATAGTGCTGCCACTATAAATGGTATGAGAAGGATAAGGGCACCGGAAAGCAATCCTCCGTCTGCAATTCCTTGAATCATTTCCGCAACGGGAGTCGCCTTAATGACGGAGCCGAACGCCCCACCTGCACCTGTGATCAAAAGAATATTGGTCGCATCTTTCATCCCTTGAGTAACCCAGCCGTTCAAAGTTTCTTCATCCCATTTCGGCATGAGGGCGAATGCCGCCAGGACACCGATGAGTAAGGCTACAACAGGAGATCCGATGAATAAGAGTACATCTGCGGCTCCGCCTTTCCATTGGAAGAAGCTGACGACTGATCCTGCCCCGATCAATAGGATGGGAAGGACAATAGGGGCAAAAGATTTGAACGTAGAAGGAAGTTCTCCGAAGGATTTGACAATCTCATCATAATCCAAGTCCAGCTCATCTTCTCCTTCGATTTCAATTTTATCTGCGACTTTAACCGCCCACAGATAGCCTGCTAGAATTGTAGGAATGGCTACAATGATCCCAATTAAGATAATCGTTCCTAAGTAATCACTCGCACCGATATTCCCGGCTGCGGCAATAGGACCCGGAGTAGGTGGCACGAGGGTATGGGTTGCGTATAGACCCGTTGCCAGGGCAACGGACATGGAGGCAAGAGCCACTTTTGCCCGTTTGGCCAATGCTTTTTTCAAGCTTGAGAGAATGACGTACCCTGAGTCACAGAAGACCGGGATACTGACGATGGCCCCGATAAGGGACATGGCGAGCTGCGGTCTCTTTTCTCCTACTAATCTCAGAACCACTTCTGCCATCCTGAGAGCAGCGCCTGATTTCTCTAAGATTGTTCCGATGATGGTACCTGCTACGATGACGATGCCAATATACCCCATCAGCCCACCGAAGCCGCCGTTGACTGCTTCTACGACTTCATTCAATGGAAGACCAGCGAATATGCCGACTAAGAAAGCTGCAAATAATAACGATAAAAACGGCTGAAGCTTTAATTTAGATGTTGTGAAAATGATGAATCCTACCCCTAAGACAATGACCGTAAATAACCAAATTCCCGACATGAGAAGTTCCCCCTTTTATTTTTCACCCTTTGTTCTGTTCAAAATTCGTGCGATGTTTCTTGTTTCATGGTAAAGAAGTTCCTCGGCCCGGCTGATGCTTTCATCTAAAGACATTGGGCCGATGGCGATGGAGTGACAGCTGTCAAAGTCTCCGTATAAGTTTTGATACCCTTCACCCAAGCTCCCGGCGATAAGGGACACCGGTGTTTGATACTGGTTGGCGATGGAAGCGACATAGGAAGGGAGTTTACCGAACAGTGTTTGATAATCGCTCTGTCCTTCACCGGTGAGCACCCAATCTGCATCCCGAACCGCAGTTGAAAGGCTGGACGCTTCAGCAACGAGCTTCGCACCGGATTCAAGTTTGCCGTTTAGATGAAGGAAGGCGAAGCCCAGCCCTCCGGCTGCGCCGGCACCGTTTGTATCTTTGAAGTCAATCCCTCTAGCCTCTGTAAGCACCTGACTGTAGTGAAGCAGTTGTCGATCGAGCTCCTTCACCTGTTCTTTCGTGGCCCCTTTTTGGGGACCGAATACAGATGAGGCTCCCGTTTCTCCGCATAAAGGGTTTTCGACATCTGATGCAATGTGAAACGTACACTCTTTAACGGCGGGGTGAAGAGTACTCCAATCCACTTTAGAGATGAGTCCAAGATCTCTACCGAAGGACCCGACAGCATCCCCTCGTTCATCATGGAAGGTCACTCCAAGGGATTGGAGCATGCCGAATCCACCATCATTAGTAGAGCTTCCGCCCAGGGCAATAATGAAGTGACGAAAGCCTTTTTCCATGGCTGAGACAATGACTTCCCCGATACCTCGTGACGTTGTGTGGAAGGGATTCCGCTTTTCTTTTGGAACCATGGGTAATCCTGCAATGGAAGCTATTTCAATGACTGCCGTCTTTTGATCTCCCAGTATTCCATACTCAGTGGGGATTTGTTCTCCCAAGGGACCTGTTGCTCTTGTCTTGATTTTCTTCCCTCCCGTAGCATAAATGAGGGTCTCAAGAGTCCCTTCGCCTCCATCGGCCATAGGGAGGACGGTCGTGTTAAACAACGAAGATTCATCCAGGAAGGCTTTCTCCATAATCGTCCCAACCTTAAGGGAACTTAGACTGCCTTTAAATGAATCGGGGGCAATAAGAATATTCATAGCGGCTCCTTTTTTTCAGAAAATAGAATCTATTCTTCTATTAAATCAACTAAAGTAAGCGGTTACAATGTGAGTTCCTCTAAACATTTCTGTATAAAAATAAAAAAGATTGTGCATCTGCACAATCATATTCTTACGTCTACATACTCATCTCCTGGATGATTAAAAGAAATCTAAGCAATATGGCATCATCAAACTGTCTTGGATTAAGACCTGTCAGTTCCTCAATACTTTCAAGTCTGTAGAGGAGAGTGTTTCGGTGAATATGCAATGAGCTTGCTGTCTCTTTCATGTTTAATTGGCAGTCAAACAGCCGTTGAAGAGTCTCTCGCAGCGTGGTGCTCAGGTGGAAGGTACGATCATCATAACGATTCATAAAATCCTTCCTGATCTCAATGGGCACTTGCTTGATAAGATCCATGATACCCCAATCCTGAATATGGATATAGTCGGGGAACTGTGGGAAACTCTCTTGTAATTCCAGTGAGTTGTGTGCTTCCATATAAGATTTTCTGTATCCGTTGACTCCCGAGTAGATATTTCCGACAGCTGTCTTCACGCTGAAATGCTTTTCCTGTAAATGTCGCTGCAGGCGGTTAGCCAGCTGGATACTTTCTCCCTTGGTGGGGCAAATGCTTGATGAAATGCCGAGAACGCAGGATGATTCGGTAACGAAGGATTGAAAGTGCACTTTCGGTAGTTGAAGCATTATTCTCCTCATTAGCTCTTCCTTGACCATTGATAGAGGAAGGCTCGGTGAAGAGTGGGCTGATAGGTCATCAAATTGAACCAACATGATTTGTACCTTTTCGTTCGTTTCGAGATGTAAGTAGTGATGTGCAAATGACTCATTTTTTTGTTCATCAAAATAATGGGGGTGAACCAAATCCAGTAACCAATTATCCATCAATGTTTTTTGGTGCTGCAATTGATTGTGAAAATGTACCTGCTGCAACATCACTTCAACGGTGACCTTCACGATCTTCACAAACTGCTCTAATTCTTGTGGAGAACCTGTAACCCCGACAACTCCGATCATTTCCCCAAGGAACTCAATCGGAAGGTTGATTCCTTCCTTGGAGCCGTGATACCTGCCTGATTCTTGCTCCGATATGATCAATGGGCTTTTCTGTTCGAGAACGTATAGAGCTCCTTCGTGAACTTGATTCATACGTGAAGGGTCTGTACTGGCAACAATGACGCCGGACGCGTTCATGATGTTGATATTGTAATGAACGATGGTCTTCAGTTTTGAGATGATTGGATAAGCTAATTCTTCCGTGATTTGCATGAGAAACTCCCCGTCATTTATCGTCTTTTCTCCATTCTAGCATATGTTTTCTTTCTTCCGATTCGGGTATAGAGTACTATACAAAGGAGGTTACCTTTATGAAACGTTTAATTGGAAGACTGATCAAATGGGGACCTATTATTTACCCGATCTATAAGAAGTATCGGAATAAACGAAGACATAAGAAATCGATGACGTATTAAGAGAGCAGCCTGCAATGGCTGTTTTTTTATTGGCACAAAATAACCCCCCTGGACTCCAGGGGGGCAATCTCCTTAATGAGACGTTCTTCTCATTCCTCTTAGAAGAAGACTTAATAGGAATACAAAGATGATCGCTCCAATCAAGGCCGGTACGATGGCGATTCCTGCAAGTGACGGTCCGAAGCTTCCGAGGAGCTCTCCGCCGATCCATGCACCGATGATACCGGCAATGATGTTTCCGATGATCCCGCCAGGAACGTCTTTACCTAATATAAGTCCAGCTAACCAACCGATGATTCCACCAACAATTAAGTACAAGATAATACCCATTTTTGTTACCTCCATTTATCGTTTTTTAATATGTGTTGTTATAAAGTAAATTCCCCTTTTTCTCAAAGTCAAAACCTAATATGTTGTCACTTGGAAAATTTTCTGAAGGACATACATGACATACTTAACAGCAGGCAATTTATCCTGATATTCTTCATAGTCAACGGTGTACGTCCCGTTCCGGTTGTTCCATATACGGTCAAAATAGTCGTCGATTTCAGTCATGGTCTTGCTGTCTGTAGGGGCTGTCAGCTTCAGGTTTTCTTCCATATTGTAATCATCCATATTCCGGGACGTATAGTTCCCCGACCCGCCAATGACGGTACTTTGATCCTTTCCTTTTACATAGATAATTTTTGTATGATATTGCTCTTTATTGGTGTTATACCATCTGATGGTAATATGTTCGTTCTCTAATTTATGGAGTTCGGCTGCAATAGGGAGGTTCGGTAACCCGATCTTTTCTTGACCAAAGGCATTCTGATTCGGGTCCAGCACTATACGGATGTCCACTCCCCGTTCGGCTGCATCTTCAATCGCATCGATGATGTCCCGGTCCGCCAGATAAAACATGCCGATCCATGCTTCGTCACCCTTTTTGGCCTTATCTAATGCCTGTACGACCCCTTTTTGGATTTTTCGTTCCGTCAAGATTTGTGCCTTGACAGTCGATCCATCTGTAGGGACGTCTTTGACGGTCTTGTCGAGTTCTTCCTCGGAAGGGAAGGCGTCCATCTTGCCATTTGAGAATGCCGCAACGGCTTTTTCGGCTTTGACCATATCCTTGATGATGTCCCCCTTCACCTTGAAAGCAATATTCGAATGAAAACCACTGGCATCATGGGGGTTGGCCGATAAGATGAGACCTGCGTCTTCCGTCATCACCACTTTTCGATGATTGGCCTTTACATTTAATAGTTTCAAATAGGATCTCATCGTGACGTTTGGTGCGGAAGGGGCCATCGGGTTGGGCAGCCACCCATAACCATCCTGTCCAAACCAGCCAATAGTGGTCCTCCAGACACCTGAGTATAAGATGTTGGGATCTCTCAGGCGATTCAAGTCGGTAAATACGACTTCAGCTCCCTGTTTTTCTAACGGTTCAAGTTGTTTCGCTATATGAGATCCGTAAGTCGTATTGACAACATCACTGATAAAAACCACTTTTAAATCGGGTTTCTTTTTCATCTGTTCTTGAATTTTCTTGGATAATGTTTCACTGATTTTAGGATAATCGCGGTCACCCTTCGTATATCCGTTCACTAAAAATAAGTCTAGTACAAGAAAATCATCGGCTTCTTCAATGGTTTGATAGACTTCATTGAAGATCGACTGGTCATATTGTTCCTTTCCATCTTTCTGATAAGTCAAATCGTATAAAAATTCTACTTCCTTTTCCGGTATGGTATAGGTGTCACTGGCGTACGAAACCCCGGGTGGCAATGGTTTTACCCGGTTGTAAAACATGACCACGGTAAGAATCAGCAGGATGGCGCCGCCGATCCACCAACTTTTCTTCTTGTACCACTTTCTCTTTGTCTTCAAATGAATTCCCCTGTTCTACTATTTTTTCTTACTATACCCTGAATAGCAGGGAGAGAATCCATGGGGCTGAAGAAAATTTCATATAAAAAAACCAGGCAGATAATTCTGCCTGGAACTCTTTAGCTATCGTTTATTGTCCTGTCTGCGATATAAAAATAATAGAAGGAGAGAAAGCATCATGAATCCGATCAGAACGAGAAAGGTGTTCTGAAAGGAGCTCACCGGAAAGTCCGCACCGCCAAATTCCACGATGATCCCGCCAAGGACGGAACCTGAAGCGCTCCCGACATAATGGATCAGCTGCTTCATGCCGATACCAGAAGCCGTCAATTCCTTACTCATGACCCGGGAAACCTCGTTAGTGGAGCTTGAGGAAAGACTTGAGAACCCAAAACTTGTGAACATGTAGGCTAGCATAATCATGTATTCACTTTTCGGTGATAAGAAATAAAAGATGATGGTCGAAAGAATGAGAAGGATATGGGCGAGAAACATCACTCTGATATTCCCATAACGGTCAATCAGTCTTCCTACAAAAATGGCTGCCACTGCAGAGAGCATCGCACCCGGGAAAATGATGAATCCGACGGCCGTCGGATTTTTGCCAAACACATGCTGAAGCATGAGGGGCATGACAATCAAAATCGCAAAATGGGTGACGAATCCCAGAAAACTCATATAAAGTATCTGGCGGTAGCCCTTATCACGGATCAGGCTTGGTTGAATGAAGGGAAGCTCGATTTTATGGATTCGGATCCACAAGCCCCCGAAGAAAACAACGGCCCCCGCGAGATAATACCAGTGAAATGTCGAAATGAAGAGTAGGAAAAAGGTGATTCCTACACCTGTGAGTAAACCGCCCCATACATCGAAGTACCCCTTTCTGGTCGTTTCATTCGGCAGGAAGCGGTACAATACGGGAATCATTCCAAGTACGCATAATGTAACCAAGAATAAATAATTCCAATTCAGATAATCCGTAATGACCCCACCCACAACGGGGCCCAACCCAAATCCAAGGGAAGAAGCGGATGCTATCATCGCGAGTGCCCGGCCACGCCTATGCAAGGGGATGAAACGTCCGGCGAAAACCATCGACAATCCGGGAATGGCAGCTGCACCTGCCGCTTGAAACAGACGGGAAAGCAATAACCAAGCAAACGTATGGGCGAAGAAGCCTGTGAATGAGGCGACCCCGAAAATGGTGATGCCAAGGATCAGCAACCGTCTGATGGGGATGTAATCGGCCAATCTGGTATACGTAATGGTACAGATCGCGAGCACGATGGAATACCCGGATACAATCCAGGCCCCTTCGGAAGGCGCCAATGAGAAATCTTTTAAAACGTTTGGAAGGGCTACGTTGAACATCGTTGTATTCATGACCACTAGCCATATGGTAAGACTCAGGAAAAGAATCGTCTTTGTATGTGAAGGAGAGGCTTGTGCATGTTGATCACTAGTCATTCGTAAACACCTCCATTATTTATTTTTATGCTCGAAGTAATATACCATAAAGAGAGCATACTTAAAATGAATCTGCCTGCTCCCTGCATGGGTGAAAAAGTTTACTATTTATACATTGGTCTATTATATTAAGAGAATCTGTTAGGAGGGTGTGTATGTCAAATCTTACGATAAAAGCATTTGTATTCGATGCATACGGGACGCTGTTCGATGTACATTCTGTTATTGATAAATGTAATGAAATCTTTCCGGACAAAGGGGAGGAGATCAGTCAGGTGTGGAGGCAGAAACAACTGGAGTACAGCTTCCTGCGTCAGCTGATGGGGACATATGAGACATTCTTCTCGATCACAAGGGAGGCCCTTCATTTCGCTTGTGTACAAGTCGGGGTCGACCTTTCTGAAGACAATGAGAACGAATTACTGGATGCCTATCTTGAATTGACTCATTATGAAGAAGTGGAACAGGTTCTTGAAAATCTGAAACCATATCAAACGGCCATTTTTTCGAACGGTTCCATTGATATGCTTTCACCACTGGTGGAACAGTCTTCGTTTGGACACTTACTGGATGAAGTGTTGACAGTGGATGA
This sequence comes from Rossellomorea aquimaris, assembly GCF_020172085.1. Taxonomy (GTDB): domain Bacteria; phylum Bacillota; class Bacilli; order Bacillales; family Bacillaceae_B; genus Rossellomorea; species Rossellomorea aquimaris_E. The sequence continues at coordinate 284,987 of NZ_JAIVAT010000008.1, read as the reverse complement.
AGTCAAACAGTTCAAACCGACTCCTATGGCTTATCAGCTTGTTCTTAAAAGGCTGGGAGTGAAACGGGAAGAAGTCTTGTTCATGTCATCCAATCCTTGGGATATTGCGGGAGCCACGAACTTTGGGTTCCATACCGCCTGGATCAATCGGCAGGATAAGGTGATGGATGAGCTGGGGGTAAAACCTCATTTTGTTTATAAGGATTTAAGAGGAATACTTGAGCATAAAAGCTGAATAAAAGGGACTGGCCCTCTTCATCGAGTATGATGTAAGCGGGCCAGTCCTTTTTGATGTATTTAGTAAGCCAAACCAATGGATTCGTTCATATGTTTTCCCTGAACAACGCTTTGTAGCAGGAAGTGGGCGACATCAGCCCTTCCTATTTTCCGACCCTTAACGGGAATTGAATGTGTATCTTGGCGATACGTCTTGGATAGAGGTTGGGTTGTCAATTGCATGGGTCTTGCAATCGTATAATGAACGCCTTGTTTCTTAATTTCTTCTACAGCATCCCCATGGTCCTTTAACACATTGCGAAGGATGAATTGTGAGAGTTTCCCTGTAAGCCCCGGTATTTCTTTGTTTATGCCCGCTGATGCCACGTAAGCGATTCGCTCGATGTTATGAGTCTTCATACCATTCAGGATATTCTTTGTCATCTCGGTGAGGATATTGGTTTCCTTCAAGCCATTTGAACCGAGACAAGATATGACTGCTTCATGTCCTGTTAGTGCATTTCCCACGTCTTTCATGCTTAAAGCATCACCCTGCACGATGGTCAGAAGTGGATGTTCATCACTCATTTTTATGGGATTCCTAATAAATGCTGTGACTTCATGACCATCTGCCAATGCTTGCTTGACTACTTCTTTCCCTGTACCACCTGTTGCTCCGAATACAATTAACTTCAAGAATCTTCCCCCTCCCATTCTCTTATTATTCATTGTATAGTACAGGTAGAATATCAGACCAGCAGGAAGTGAGTACGGAAGATCCGTTACGGATCCTGGTAGGAATATAAGCAAAGAATATCGAAGACTAATACATACAGAAATAAGGAGGAAGATCATGACTGAAAAGTTGATTACGGTGTCTGGCGTAGAAGTGGGTTCTAAGACCAAATGCAAACATTATAGGTCGTCGAAGGATATCATCGCGATTAAATTTAAATGCTGCGACACCTATTATCCTTGTCATAGTTGCCATGAAGAAGTGACAGATCATGCTCCCATTCTCTGGTCTCCAGAAGAGTGGAATACGAAAGCGGTTCTTTGCGGAGAATGCAAGAATGAGTTAACCATTCTGCAATATATGAATTGCCAGTCAGTCTGTCCTCATTGTCAGTCTTCCTTTAACCCTGGGTGTCAGAACCATTATCATATGTATTTTCAAGGGTGAGTGTTTTTTTGAGGGATATGTTTCACGTGAAACGAAAGGAGGGGTGATATGGAGAAAGCAACATTTGCAGGGGGATGTTTCTGGTGTATGGTAGAGCCCTTCGAAGACCAAGAAGGGATTGAGAGCATTGTTTCAGGGTATACGGGAGGCGTAACGGCTGACCCTACTTATAAAGAGGTGACGTCAGGTGCCACCGGCCATTATGAAGCGGTGCAAATCACGTTTGATCCGGTTATGTTTCCTTATGCAAAACTTCTGGATCTGTTCTGGCAACAAATTGATCCGACCGATAGCGGGGGCCAATTCAAAGATCGTGGAAGCTCATATAGGACAGCGGTTTTTTATCACAGCGAGACCCAGAAACGACTTGCCGAAACATCAAAAGAAGAGCTGGAGAAGAGTGGGCGATTCTCAGAACCGATTGTGACAGAGATTCTGCCCGCCGTGGAGTTTTACCCTGCTGAAGAATATCATCAGGATTTTCACAAGAAAAACGCTTTCCGCTATGCCCTATATAAGCGAAGCAGAGAAGACTTTTTAAAGAAGTATTGGCCCAGGGACCGGTCTTATTTAAAAGGGAAGCTGACGGACATGCAGTATTTCGTGACACAGGAAGATGGCACAGAGCCACCTTATGAAAACGAGTACTGGGATAATAGTGAAGAAGGAATATATGTGGATATCGTGTCAGGAGAACCCTTATTCACATCAAAGGATCAGTATGACAGTGGATGCGGCTGGCCGAGCTTCACAAAGCCTGTCATGGATGCGAGTGTAAACGAACGATACGATCTTTCTCATCGCTCGACACGTGTGGAAGTGAGGAGCAGGGAAGCCGATTCCCATCTTGGACATGTATTCACTGATGGTCCTGGTCCGAAAGGGCTTCGCTATTGTATCAACTCGGCCGCTTTGCGTTTTATCCCTAAAGAAAAGCTTGAAGAAGAAGGATATGGAGACTTTCTCATATTATTTCATCATAAATAAAGACATGGCGGCCCAGATCATGAGCCACCATGTCTTTTATCTTTTCACCTTCTCTTCTGCCTTTTCCCAAAGATTCTCTATGCCTTGCACCCGTTTGATCGATGTAATGGTTCCTTGATGTAACCCTTCATGCCAGTTAGCAAAGGAAAGAACTTCAGCTAAAGTGGTAAACGTCGTATGTTCTCCAAGGACAAACGGCTTCTCTCCCAATTGATCTAAGCGGCCTGTGAAAGCTTCTTTTATCCTTAGAGGCTGAGCCTCCAATTTGTCACGTAGTTCACTCAGGGTAGGAGGCGTGAGGGATTCCCACGTTTTAGGGCTGGTATTGAAGCCAAACAACTCCCCATATTCAGGTGGAAGAGATTTACGGTCATTTTCTCCTACAAATGAATACAGCAGGTTTTCCTGGGATAATAAGATATGACCCAGATTCCACCGGATCGAGTTTTTAAAACCTTCAGGGATTTCATCCGCCAGTTGTTCGGTTGTGGCATCCAGGGCAGCAAGGGTGCGCATTCGGATGAATTCCATTTGTTGAAATAACATTTGTTCCTTCATTTCGTATTCCTCCCCATAATGATCTCCCTTAATAGATTCGGGATAGGGTGGAAGATTCCTCTATATAAAAAAACCGGAAACAATGGTGAACCTTTGTTTCCGGTTATTCTTTATTCGGAGCCGGTAGTGACTAATCCTGCGTCCGGTTTTTCTTGGTATTCGCCTGTCCTGTCGTGAATTCGACTAATTCGGAACTTGTACGATTCCCTTTTTTAGCATTCGTATTACTTTGAGCATTTCGGTTTCCTTTTTTTGTACGACCCATTCAAAATCCCTCCCAAAATAGTGCTCGGTTATAGTGTGAGACGTAATCCAGGAAATATTCTTCTGTTCAATGCGACAAAATATGTCAATAACCATGGTCATTCTGTTTATTTCCCAGGCTATATTCGACAATAAATCTGATATTGGACAGAGGTCCGTCCCTCAATCTTTCATGTCGAGCCTTTTGAGTGGCTTTTTGGCTGGACCTTCGATGACGTCTCCGTCTATGGAGAAGCGTGATCCGTGACATGGGCAATCCCATGTGTGATCTCCGTGATTCCATTCGGTTTCGCAGCCCAGATGAGTACAGGTTGTGTCGACGATATGGAGTTTTCCACTTTCATCCCTGAATCCGCCGCACCTGCGTCCGTTTACGTTCACGACATCGCCTTCCCCTTTATGCAGGTCTTCCGGTTTCTTGGATGGGATGTGCAGTTTTCCTTTCAAGAGCTCGCCGGCCACATTAACATTCTCTTTGAAGAAATGTTTGATGCTTGGATCGGCCACGAATCTGGAAGGAGAATATAGGTCGGCATAGATGTGATGATTTCCCAAGATTTTATCAGAAAGAATCTGTCCGGCCAGGGTACCGGACGTCATCCCCCATTTATTGAAACCTGTAGCGACAAAAATAGCGGGATGTTTTTTCGTCAGGTTGCCGATGTAAGGTACTTTATCCAAAGTGATCAGGTCCTGTGCCGACCAGCGATACCTGACTTCTTCTACACCGACCACTTCTTCGGCGAATGCCTGTAAGGCCTTATAATGATCCATCGTATCTTGGCCCTGTCCTGTTTTATGTTTTTCTCCGCCAATCAAAATGAGTTTTTCTCCATTTTCATCTTCTTCATAACGCAGAGAACGTGTGGGATCTTCAGCACTTAAATACATTCCCCCTGGATAGTCATTTTTGGCCTTTACCCCAAGGATATACGAGCGTTCTGCATGCATTTTTGTGTAATAAAAGCCCATTCCATCATAAAAAGGGAAGTGTGAGCAGATGACGACGTATTCACTATCGAGATGATAACCGTCTTCCGTCACAACCTGGGTGCTTTCGCCTTCATTGATGGTTCTGGCCACGGTTCCTTCAAAGATTTGCCCGCCTATTCCTGTAAAAGAATCAATCAGGGCCTTTAGATATTTCAATGGGTGGAACTGAGCCTGGTTTTTCATGACCACCGCATTTTTAATAGAAAGATCAAGAGGGATCCTTTCTGTGATTTCACCTGGTATATCCAGCTTCTGATATGCCTCATATTCCTTTTGGACCTTCTCTGCATAGTGGTCTGTCGTTGCGTATACGTACGCATCTTCTTGTGAAAAATGACACTCGATGTTTTCGCTTGTCATCGTGTCCTTTATAAACTGAAGAGCTTTTGTTTGAGATAAAAAATATTTCTTTGCAAATTCTTTCCCGAAATGCTGGATCAGCTCATCATAGATCAATCCGTGTTGTGCCGAAATCTTTGCAGTTGTATGCCCTGACGTACCGTTCAATACATGGTCGGCTTCGATAAGAGCGACATTCTTACCGCCTTTTGCCAGAAGGTAGGCAGTCGTGATCCCTGCTATGCCGCCTCCGACCACGGTGACATCCACTTTTACATTTTGTTCAAGCTTTTTAAACAGGGGGAGTTTCGTCGTCTCCCTCCAATAAGGTTCCGGTGTACGGGAGAAAGCATTGGGTTGTTGTTGTGAGTCCATTAGAACGCTCCTTTATCATTCGTTTCCTTACCATTTTCTCCGGAATCGAAGAAAAAATAAGTCCTGAATGAGAAAAAGAGACTGACCCGAAAATGGGGTCAGTCTCTTGAAGTTATACGTTTTGCTGCACACGACCGTATTTCTCGGCTGAATCAACGGTCTGTTTTAAGAGCATGGAAATGGTTACAGGACCCACACCACCCGGAACCGGTGTGATGGCGCTGGCTTTTTCATAGCATGCCTCGTAATCGATGTCTCCGACGTTGCCTTTGTTATATCCTGCATCCAGAACGACGGCTCCTTCTTTAAGCCAGCCCCCTTGGATGAACTTCGGTTTTCCGACTGCAGCGACTACGATATCTGCAGCAGAAAGGATATCAGGCAGGTTCTCCGTATAGGAATGGCATGTTGTCACTGTCGCATTTCGGTTCAATAACATCATGGAAACAGGTTTTCCTAGGATTGGGCTTCTTCCCACTACGACCGCGTGTTTTCCTTCAAGGGAAACACCATAGTAATCAATGATACTCATGATTGCGGCAGGGGTACAGGATGGATACTCACCGAATCCCAATGAATTTTGACCGAATCCAAGGCTTGTCACACCATCCACATCCTTTTCAATGGAAATGGCTTCAAAGGCAGCACGTTCGTCGATGTGGTGGGGAACGGGATGCTGTAACAGAATACCGTGAACGGAAGAGTCATCATTCAGCTCCTGAATCATGGCTAGAAGTTCATCCGTTGTCGTTTCCTTTGGAAGGTGGATCCGTCTTGATTCCATCCCGATTTTCGCACAGGCATTTCCCTTCATTTTCACGTACGTAGCAGAAGAAGGATCGTCTCCGACAAGCACGGTGGCTAGACATGGGGTGATCCCGTTCTCTTTTAATACAGCTACTCTCGATTTCAGGCTTTCCTTGACCTCAGATGCAACAAGTTTCCCGTCTAATACTAGTGGTTCCACTGCAATCCCTCCTGATTATAGTAAAAAAAGACAAGGGTATCCCCTTGCCTTCTGCCCAGGCGAACGGCTAATGGCTTAAATTTTATAAGATTCGCAGCTCCCTTGTGGTTGATTCCACATTTTCGCCAGTCACTGCTCTATTTATTTTCAATTTCATTATAACACGAATATAAAAGGTATTTCCAGTATTAATGTTCGTGTTTTTCTGGAAAGTACATCAAAAGCCTGAGAAAGAAATACATCCAATTTTCTAGAGTATCCAACTCCGAACAGCCGATTTGCAGTCATCGGCTATTTCATACACTGTAAGTACCAAAAGAAATGAAAGGGGTATGGAATATGTTTGAGAAGAAGGTAGTTATGATTACAGGTGCTTCAAAAGGACTGGGTAGAGCTTTGGCAATGAAATTTGCTGAAATCGGCGCGAGGCTCGCAATCTGTGCACGAAACCCAGAGTCGCTTAAAGAAGTGGAAATGGAGCTGAAAGGGTTGGGAGCAGAAGTGGTAGCAATAGTGGCTGATGTTTCCGACTCACGTGATGTTGATCGTTTCGTATCGGTAGCGGAAGAAGCTTGGGGAGCTGTGGATGTGTTGTTTAATAATGCTTCTATATTCGGGCCCGGACCACGTCTGCTTGCGGATTATCCGGAAGCAGATTTTCTTGAAGTGCTCAGGATCAATACGTTGAATCCATTTTTAGTCACGAAGAGGGTTCTTCCCGGAATGGTAAGTAGTGGGAAGGGTTCTATCGTCAATATAACATCAGAAGCCGGTAAAACAGGATTTGCTGAGTGGGGGGCGTATGGTATTTCGAAATTTGCTGTCGAAGGCATGACTCAAACATGGGCAGATGAGCTAAGTGATACAGGTGTAAGGATCAATATGATTGATCCGGGGGAGATGGATACGGAGATGCACGACAAGGCTGTCCCTGACTGTGATTATCCCCTGGCGAGCCCACACGATCATCTTGATGCCTTCCTGTACCTAGCATCTGATTCTTCTTCGGACGAAAACGGAGAGCGTTTCCAGGCTCAGGAATTTAAGTGGAATCGGGGTGGCGGTCATGAATGAGTTGGCGAATGAGTTTCATATCCCTTCCCGTTTGAACGCAACGACACCCATCGAACTCCAGGGATTTGAGAGAGACGATGTAAAGCTGATGGTGTTAAACAGAGAGACCGGCAAGTGTGAACATACAAGGTTTAAAAAGCTTCCAGATTTATTACATGAGGGGGACGTACTTGTGTTGAATAACAGTAGGACGCTTCCCGCTTCCCTCAAGGGCAAACAGGGGAAACAGAATGTCGAGGTCCGTCTTTCCCGTAAAAGAGGAAAAGACACGTGGGACGTTCTCATTCTGGGAGACTTCCATCAAGCAGGAGAACCAATTGAATTTCCACAAGGTGTAACAGGGCGCGTGAAGGGAGAAGGAAGTGAACGACCACTTGTACAGTTGAAATTCAATAGGAGTGGCAGTGAACTGATCGATTTCATCTTCAAAAATGGAGAGCCCATCCGTTATGAATACATCGATGATCCGTGGCCACTTGAGTATTATCAAAACGTTTACGGTTCGATTCCGGGTTCCGTTGAGATGGCCTCTGCCGGCAGGGCATTTACATGGCGGTTGTTACGGGAGTTAAGGGAAAAAGGAGTCGACATTGTGTTCATACAGCTCCATGCGGGCTTGAGCTACTATGGGAATGACCGCTGGCCTCACCCACGAAACCATCCTGAAGACTATCATGTCAGCTCAGAAGCGGTGAATGCGATACTCCGGGCAAAGAATCGCGGGAAGAGGGTTATTGCAGTCGGTACAACGGTGGTTCGTACCCTTGAAACGGTGATGACCGAATTCGGGCATCTGAAGCCTTCTGAGGGTGTCACACGTTTATATCTATCCGGTGACACACCCCTCCAAATCGTAGACGGTCTCATCACAGGACTTCATGAGCCTGAAGCGAGTCATCTGGATCTCTTAAAGGCGTTCATTTCAGAGGGGAAATTAAAGAGTGCCTATCAAACGGCTCTTATGAAAAACTATAAATGGCATGAGTTCGGAGATATGAACCTCATCTTGTAAGGAGAATGAATATGAAGCTTCATCATATCGGGATGTATGTGAAGAGCTTGAAAGCATCGAAGGAATTCTATCAAATATATTTCGGCTTTGAAGAAGAGCTGAATTTTAGATGGGGCAGCGAGAACATCCTTTTTTTGAAAAAAGGATGTTCTCGCTTGGAGCTTATTGAGGAACCTGGAGAGGAAAACAAGCGTGCATTCCTCCATATCGCGTTGGTAGCAGACGATCTGATAAAGGAAGTTGCATTAGTAAAGGAGAAGGGTTTAATGCCTGTAGAAGGCCCCCTTCTTCTTGACAATGGATGGAAAGTGGTGTTTTTCTTCGGTCCTGATGGAGAGATCATAGAGTTGGTGGAAGAGTAGTGGGGGAATGCTCTTATCCTCGTGGTTTATTTTTGTGGAATTCAGCCGTTTTTGCTGAAAATCAAAATCCGGCCGTTTTCTGCAAAAATCCAGCGGAACCTCTCATTAAACAAGCCGATTTCAACTAGAATCCAGCCGGTTAACAAAATATGTAAAAGGACAATCAAAACTCACTACCACATCCAGCTCCTTATCCCCACCAACCCCATAGGTTTTATGAAATTTTTTTGTCTGTGATTCTGTGATACAGTTATCCGGGTAAATAAATGAACTGACTATGGTGTAGGAAGGGATTTTCATGAATAGAGAAAAAATGTTACGCTGGTCGTTTTTCTTTGTGGGCCTCCTTGTGCTTTCTTTTGGCATAAGCTTGACGATCAAAGGGAAAGACCTTGGAATCGGTCCCTGGGATGTGTTTCACTACGGATTGTTCAAGCAGCTCGGTCTGACGATCGGGACGTGGTCCATCATTGTAGGCTTTATCATCCTGTTTGTGACGGGTGTTGGAACAAAGTCATTTCCTAAAGCCGGTGCCTTTATCAATATGCTATTAATCGGTATTTTCATAGATATTTTTAATTTAGTATTACCTGATCCTCATACGCTGATAGCGCAAGCCATCTTGTTTGCCATCGGGATCGTGGTGATCGGTTATGGGATCGGTCTGTATGTTTCAGCTGATCTTGGTGCGGGTCCGAGAGACAGCCTCATGCTGCTGGTCGTTGAAAAGACAGGATGGAAAATTCAATGGGTACGGAATGGAATGGAAATCCTTGTGTTTTTCTTCGGCTGGTTACTGGGTGGACCTGTCGGGATCGGAACCGTGATCATTGCACTGGGGCTTGGTTCCATCGTTGGAATTTCATTGCCTCAAAGCAAAAAGCTGCTTCACCTTCTCATTGAGAGGCAGATCACCAAGAGAGACAATCCTTTAGCAAGCTAAGGGTTGTCTTTTTCTTTATAAGCTCTTTTCGCAAAGGTTGTTGTTATTCCTACACAGGCAATGATTTGGTTGAAATCCTGACATTTACACTGTTATACCAAACATTTATGCTTGGACAGTTGATTGGAGCGGAAGGTGCTCGACTCCTGCGGGAAACGCTGGACAGAACGAAAAGCGGAGGCGGCTTGCTCAGGCACGACAAGCATAAGTTGAATGGGCCAAGAAGGTGTATTTTGCCTTCTTGGCCCATTCAACTTATGACCTCGAGGGCCTAGCCGCCGGAGCTAGACACTTGAGACCCCACAGGGCGAAGCCCGAGGAGGCTCACCGCCAGCCCCGCGGAAAGCGAGCACCTGAAGCGGAAATCAACCATCTCTCGCTTGTTCAAAAGCGACTATGTTTACGAAAATAGTCTCTTTATAAAAGGTTTTTCAACCCCTCATCAAGAAGTATGAATAAAGAGTTACACAGGCCGAATGAAGGAATGGGTGCGAAATGAAAGAACTTGTAAGCTACTGTTATCTCTGTCAAAAGCCTCTCTATTGTTTGGACGGTTTCTTTAACGGTGTTCATATAGAGGATGGAAAGAGCTGTTGCTTTGAATGTGAAGAACGAAGGCAGGAGGAGGAGACAAGAAATGAACCATGAATATGCAGATAAACTGATTCCCCTTTTAGAAAATCATCATAACAGTGACAATCAGGAATCCATGGAAGCCTATATGAGGAACCAATTTCCGTTCTTTGGCATCAGGACGCCTGAGCGGAATGCGTTGTTAAAGGATTTTCTTAAGGAAAATGGCAAACCACCGATTGAAGAATTGCCGGATATTGTTCGTTCCCTCTGGTCTATGCCTCAAAGAGAATGTCAGTACATCGCTCTCGGTCTAATCGATAAAAGGTCAAGGTACTTAACAAAAGAGCATCTTCCTCTTTTGGAAGAATTGATTGTGACGAAGTCCTGGTGGGACACCATCGATCATATCGGACCGAACCATGTGGGGAAAATTTATCAAAACGAAGAAGATGACACATACTTAGAAAAATGGATCCAAGCGGATCATATATGGTTGAACCGCATTGCTATACTGTATCAATTAAAGTATAAGGCAGAAACGGATACAGAACGGCTTTTCAGATATATTTTGCTTCACAATCAATCCAAGGAATTTTTTATACAAAAGGCCATCGGCTGGGCGCTAAGGGAGTATTCGAAAACGAACCCCGAAGCGGTAAAGGATTTCATTGCAAGTGAACAACTCGCACCGCTCAGTGTACGTGAAGGATTGAAGCATGTGGATCGAAAGGCAAAAGAGGAAAAATCGGTTAAAAATTTAAAAGGACAATCAATACAAGGGTAAGAGAAAATTCCTATTTATTATTCATCTATTCTCCCAGCCCTTCATCTAGGATAAAGTAAAGAAAGAATATGTGAGAGGGGCATTAGGATATGAATTGGAATGATTGCATCGAGAGAACGAATACTCACTCTGTTAAATGGTCGTTTCCCGACGGGGATGTGATCCCTATGTGTATAGCAGACATGGACTTTCAAGTATCATCCGCCATTGTGGAGGCACTAAACAAGAAGGCGCAGCATGGCATATACGGCTATACCACGTTCAGCGATCGATATTTTGAGTCTATCATTTCATGGTGGAAAAGACGCTTCGGCATGGAATTAGATAAAGAGTGGATTAGCTTCAGCCCGGGGATCATTCCGGGAATCAATGTGTTGCTTTCTGTATTGACGGAACCTGGAGATGGCGTCATCATACAAGATCCGGTTTACTATCCTTTCTATAGCACGATTGAAAATCACGGCTGTTCAGTGATGAAGAACACGCTGCTCTATGAGGGTGGAGTGTATTCCATTGATTTCGAGGATCTTGAAGAAAAGGCGAGCCGGTCAAGAGCCAAGGTCCTTATCCTATGCAGCCCCCACAATCCTGTCGGCCGGGTATGGACAAAGGAAGAGTTACTGAAAATCGGCGATATCGCCAAACGTCATGATCTATGGATCATCTCGGACGAAATGCATGGAGACTTAGTGTACAGTGGGTACGAACATATCCCCCTCTTTAAAGGGGACGAAAGCCTTCTGGAAAGAAGCATTCTGTGTGCTGCTCCAAGTAAAACGTTTAACATCGCGGGCCTTCAAACTTCCATCCTTCTCATCCCGAATGAGGAACTAAGGGCAAAGTATCAGGACAAGCTAACCGGCTACGGACTGATGAGGCCGAATGTGTTTGGAATTGAAGGAACCATCGCAGCATATGAGGAAGGCGAACCTTGGCTGAATGAGTTATTAATGGTACTGGAAGAGAATAAGCAGTATGTGCAGAACTATTTGGATCAGCAAATTCCTGAGCTTAAAGCCATTCAGCCAGAAGCTACCCATCTTATCTGGATCGACTGCACAGAATTAGGAATGAAAGGGGAAGAGCTTTGCAGGTTTTTCTTAGAAAAAGCCAGAGTTAAATTTGACGAAGGATTCAAATTCGGAGACAGCGGCACATCCTTCGTTCGAATGAATATTGCCTGTCCCAAAGAGCGGGTCGACATGGCTTTAAGAAGAATGCACGAAGCGATTCTTGAACACCGTGTGGAACAACAGGTAGTCAAATAATGAACAAGGATGAACAACAGTGAAGACTGTTGTTCATCCTTGTTTTTTTATAAGAAAGAAAGAACGAGGGCCCCTATAACACCTGATAGTAGAACATATAGAAACATAGGGACAACGGTTATCCGGATGATCTGCCCTTCCTTTCCGCTAAGATGAACCACTGAAGCGGCAGCCACTACATTTAGAACACAAACCATGTTTCCTGCATTTGCTCCCAGCACCTGTAGAGACAATATGGTTTGATGATCGGCACCGATTTGGTCGGCTACACTGAATTGAAAGAGAGAAAACATCATGTTACTGAATGTAGCGCTTCCTGAAATGAAAGACCCAAGTGCTCCGATGAGTGGTGCGACCAATGGCCAGCCTTCTCCCGCTAACCCTGATACTAACGTAGCGAGTTCCATCGGCATACTGACTAAATCACTTTCGTTCACACCAGAATTAATGAATATCCTTACCATGGGTACGGCTGCCATCAGTGAAATGATACTTCCTTTAATCGTAAAGAGAGATTGTCGGAAAGTCTCTTTGATCTGAACCCTACTCATTTTATGAATCATGAATGTCAATGCCATGACGAATATAAATATTGTGCCAGGAAGGTAAAGTGGCTCAAACTGAGTGGAAATGTCTGTCCCTAAGATATGACTCCATCCAACTTTCACATTTCTAAGCCAATCCTTGACAGGCAAAAGATCCAGTCTCGTTAAAACCAACAGGACTGCCACAAACAGGTAGGGAACCCAAGCTAACCAAAGCGGCATTTTCTTATCAGGCACAGAATCGATGGTGGACTCCTCCTGTATGTCGAAGTCCCAAGCCTCTTCGGGTAATAAGAACCCTTTTTTCGCAGCAGGAATGACGATCATCAACCCGGTCAATCCACCAATAATCGAAGGAAATTCAGGACCTAAGAAAGTGGCTACAAGTAATGCGGGTACTGTAAATGATAGACCTGCAAATAGGGAGAACTTCCACATAACGAGTCCCTCTTTCCAAGAGTGATTTTGACCGAAAAAACGGGTCAGCATCACCACAAGCAAAAGGGGAATCAAAGTACCGATAAATAAATCGATACTTACAGCCCGACTGGCTACACCGCTTAAATAATCCATCATGGAATGAGCCCCTATTGCTTGTTCCACTTGACCTGCAAGGTTTCCTCCCTGTCTCAACCCTTGATCGATCCCTACCATAACAGGTGTACCGACTGCACCGAACGATACGGCGCTGCTATCTGCAATAAGAGCGAGAGAAACGGCCGCCAGAGGTGGAAAGCCTAACGCGACGAGAAGTGGTGCTGCCAGGGCAGCAGGGGTCCCGAAACCAGCGGCACCTTCAATGAAAGAGCCGAATAACCAGGCAATGATAATGACCTGTACACGTCGGTCTGGGGAAATCATAGAAAACCCGTTTCGAATCGTTTCCATGGCACCGCTGTTTTGCAAGGTGTTTAAAAGAAGGATTGCTCCAAATACAATCCATAATATAGTGAAAGCAATGATCATTCCTTCAACTGTGGCAGCACTGATCTGTATAAGGGGAACTTTCCAAAAAACAATACTTAAAATGACAGTCAAAAAGAAACTCACGGGCATCGCAACAGATGCGGGTAAGCGAAAAATAACAAGAAATATAAGAACAGCCAAAACGGGAGTCAATGAGGTTAAGAGTTCAAAAATGGACATGTTCATCACCTGCTACATATTGATAACTTTATTTTACAGTAAGTTTGTGAAGTATTTCACATTTTTTATGGATAGTTTATGACAGTTCTTTATATGAAAAATTCTGAAGTATTTTTTGTATAAAGGGAACACTAGATAGTAGGGAAATTTGAAGATAAATTTTGTCCATCACAAAAAAACATGTTAAACTAAAAAGCAGAATAATCCTCAGAAAACACAAAGAATCAACTGATAAAAATTGTATTTTTGGAGTGGACATTTGTTTTTAAAACGCTTACATAACGGGAGGACGAGTATATGACAAGCAAGACATTAGATCACTTTTTACAAGAAAATCTTGAAGATTTAAAATCACGCGGTTTGTATAATGAGATCGATCCATTGCAAGGTGCGAATGGACCGGTCATTACAGTGAAAGGTAAAAAGCTTGTAAACCTTTCTTCTAATAACTACCTTGGACTGGCTACTGATGAACGTCTAAAAAAAGTAGCCATTGAAGCCGTGAAAGAATACGGTGTTGGCTCAGGGGCTGTACGTACCATCAATGGTACGCTCGATCTTCATGTGAAGCTTGAAGAAAAGCTTGCGAAATTTAAAGGAACAGAAGCAGCGATTGCGTATCAATCCGGTTTTAACTGCAATATGGCAGCCATTTCAGCTGTTATGGATAAAAATGACGCCATTCTGTCAGATGAGCTGAATCATGCTTCCATCATCGACGGCTGTCGCCTTTCAAAAGCCAAGATCATCCGCTTCGGACACTCCGATATGGAAGATCTGCGAGCGAAAGCGAAAGAAGCGAAGGAATCCGGTCAATACAACAAAATCATGATCATCACGGACGGGGTATTCTCGATGGACGGGGATGTGTGTAAGCTTCCTGAAATCGTTGAAATTGCGGAAGAATTTGATATGATGACGTATGTAGACGATGCTCACGGTTCAGGTGTACTTGGAAAAGGTGCCGGTACGGTCAAGCATTTTGGTCTGTCTGATAAGGTGGACTTCCAAATGGGTACGCTGTCGAAAGCCATCGGAGTAGTCGGTGGATATGTGGCAGGAACTCAGAACCTGATTGATTGGTTGAAGGTCCGCTCCCGTCCATTCTTATTCTCGACATCTTTGACACCGGCAGATGTAACGGCTTGCACGGAAGCACTTGATCTTATCATGAATTCCACAGAACTTCAGGATAATATGTGGGAAAACAGCCGTTACCTAAAGGAAGAATTGACGAAACTTGGATTTGATATCGGAAATAGTGAGACGCCTATTACACCTGTTATCATCGGTGAAGAGCAAGCAACACAGGACTTCAGTAGACGCCTGTATGAAGAAGGGGTTTATGCGAAATCCATCGTGTTCCCGACCGTACCAAGGGGAACAGGACGTGTGAGAAACATGCCTTCGGCTGCACATACGAAGGAAATGCTTGATCAAGCGATTGCAGCCTATGAGAAGGTCGGAAAAGAAATGGGAATTATTTAACTATTAGCGAATAACAAGGGTCTGGCGCATCGTCAGCCCTGTCTTTTTTACGATATCACCAAAGGTAAATGCAGGAGGAAACACGATGAAGAAAATTTTAGTAACGGGTGCCCTTGGACAAATCGGATCCGAGCTCACCAACAAAATGCGTGAAGTATATGGTTCTGATAACGTCATCGCAACGGATATCCGCGAAACGGATAGTCCGGTCGTAAAGAATGGCCCGTTTGAACAGCTTGACGTGACAAATGCAGAAAGAATGTTTGATATTGCCAAAACAAATGAAGTGGATACGATCATTCACTTAGCGGCTCTGCTATCTGCAACGGCAGAAGCGAAACCGTTGCTAGCATGGAACCTGAATATGGGTGGGCTTGTAAATGCCCTCGAAACGGCACGGGAATTGGATTGCCAATTCTTCACACCGAGTTCGATCGGGGCATTCGGTCCATCGACACCGAAGGACGCTACTCCTCAAGACACGATCATGCGTCCTACGACGATGTACGGAGTGAATAAAGTGTCCGGCGAGCTTCTTTCAGATTACTACTTCACGAAATTTGGAGTGGATACAAGAGGTCTACGCTTCCCTGGATTGATTTCTTATGAAACCCTCCCAGGAGGCGGGACGACGGATTACGCAGTAGAAATCTATTACGAGGCCATCAAGAATAATCAGTATACTTCCTATATCGGGGAAGGAACTTACATGGATATGATGTATATGCCTGATGCCCTTAATGCGATCATCGATCTGATGGAAGCGGATGGTTCGAAGCTTGAGCACCGCAATTCCTTTAACGTGTCAGCCATGAGCGTAGCACCTGAAGACATTGCCAAGGCGATCCGTGTCCATCAACCGGACTTCAAGCTAGATTATAACGTAGATCCTGTTCGACAAGGCATCGCTGAAAGCTGGCCAAACGCCATCGATTCCAGTGCAGCCCAGAACGAATGGAACTTCAAGGCGGAATATGATTTAGCCAAAATGACGGCAGATATGCTGGATAAATTAAAAACGAAATAACGGCAGAGATCCCCATGAAACAATTCATGGGGATTTTTTCTATATCAAGAACAGATAACCTCGTTGAAAAGCATGCTTCTAACTGGAGATGACTGAACTGAAATAACGACAAGAAATGACAATTCCTCCTAGGGACATGATATACTGCAAGTAATAGAAAAAGAAATTTCAGGAAATTACGACCGATTAAGTTATTTTAATATTCAGAAACAAAGAGTGTTTATGATAGAAATTGGGTATTGGTACATATGGACTATACAATACCCTTTCCGTTATGATCGAATCGATTTATAAGTAAGAATGAGTGGGGCTGATGACTTAGATGATAGAGAAAATGAAAAGCAATGCACAGACATTTCACAAGATAATCATAATCCTTATGGCTCTTTCCGTTTTTCAAGTCATCTCTGTACTCTTTCTAGATGGGCCATGGAATTTCTTTGCGGTCCTTATACTGATGATATGTGTTGTCGCGGTCCTCTTTTTTCTCTTGAAAGAAGGAAATCGATTTATGACCAGGCATCAGAAGCTGTTGGAAGAAGAAAATCAGCTATCCACCCTTCTTCATTCCCTTCCGGATTTTGTCTGTTTCAAGGATGGGGAGGGGCGCTGGCTAAAGGTCAATCAATTTGGGCGAGAGCTCTATAACTTGGAGGATATTGATTATGTCGGTAAGACGGATAAGGATCTCGGGGAGCTTGTTCCCTTCTTTAAAGATGCTTTCGACTATTGCACCGATTCCGATGAAGAGTCATGGAAGGCAGAACAAGTGACACGCTGTGAAGAAGGATTCTTTCTTCCGAATGGTGAGTTCAAGACCTTCGATGTCATTAAAGTCCCATTATTCCATTCGAATCGTGAAAGAAAGGGTTTGGTGATCATCGGAAGGGATATTTCCCAGCAGAAGATCGCGGAAGAAATGCTGTTAAGGAAAGAGAAGCTATCCGTAGTGGGGGAACTGGCCGCAGGGATCGCCCATGAAATCCGAAATCCCCTCACAAGCATTAAAGGCTTCATTCAGCTTCTGGAAGAGAACGAGCATGTATCCGATCACTACCTTACCGTTATGTCATCCGAAATGGACCGGATCAATCAAATCGTAGGGGAGCTGCTTATTTTATCCAAGCCCCAAATGAGGGAATACCGACCTTTTGATATGAGTGAAGTGCTGCGGTATGTGGTCAAGGTAATGGGGCATGAGGCACTACTAAAGGGGATCACATTGAATATCAAACTCCCGTCTTCTCCGATTCATGTGTTCGGCGATAAGAATCAATGCATTCAAGTGTTTATCAACATCATTAAAAATGCCATAGAATCCATGGATGAAGGAGAAATCGATGTCGACTGGAAACTTCGGAGCGGGTCACTCCACGTCACCATCACGGACCAGGGAGCAGGAATTCCCCCGGATCGTTTAAAGAGGCTGGGAGAGCCGTTCTTTACCCTGAAAGAAAAGGGCATGGGACTAGGACTCACCATCAGCCAGAAAATCATACAGGATCATAAAGGTACTCTTCACATTGATTCAGAAGTAAATAAGGGGACGAAAGTGGAAATTACCTTACCTGTGGAGGATAAGTAATATTCAAGGCTGTTTCTTAACGGAGCAGCCTTTTTTTTGTCTCGAATAAGTAGGAGAGAAAGAAGAAAGGAATTAATGAATATGAGATGGAATGAATAAGATAGAAGGAGCGTTTTGATAACAAAAATGAGAGAAGACCAAGGAGTGTGAAAGGTATGACCAATGCAACTGTCCTACATTCTCTTCATCCATTAGGTCAGTTAGAGAAATTCAGGAAGGATCCACTACTTTTTTTAGAAGAACAGGCAAGTAAACATGAAGAAAGGGTTCAATTCCGCTTCGCCAACCGTACCGTTCATTTACTATTAACCCCTGCATTGATTAAAGAAGTACTCGTAACCCAATCCAAGTCCTTTCAAAAATCAAATCAATTCAAAGAACTTTCTCTCCTTATCGGTGAAGGACTTGTAACGAGTGAGCCTCCCGTACATACAAAACAGAGGAAAATCATTCAACCGTATTTTACTCCTCGTCATATCAAGAAATACGTGAGTGAAATGATCGATTCAGCCACTGAAATGATGGAAAGCTGGGAGGTGAATCATCCAAGGGATATATCCAAGGATATGATGGGAGTTACATTGGCGGTCATTACGAAGACCATGTTCGATATGAATGTAAACGAAGGGCATGAGAAGATAGGCGTCCATATGGAAAGGGTTCTGGAGACGGCTACCAAGAGAATTCGCTCTTTTCTTAAGCCACCCATATCATGGCCCATGCCAGAGTTAAAACAATACAAGGCTTCTATTCAAGAACTTAAGAGAGTCGTAGAGGAAATCATTCAACATAGAGAAAGCAGAGCAGAAGAAAAAGAGGATTTACTTCATGCCTTGCTCCATTCCCGTGATGAAGACGGCAATTGTATGAGCAGGGAACAATTAATAGATGAAGTCATGACCATTTTTGTGGCGGGTCATGAAACGACAGCTAACCTGCTTTCCTGGTTTTTTTATATGCTACAAGGCAATGAAAAGGTGAAAGAAAATGTGTATAAAGAAGTGGATCGAGTAGTTGGGAAGAATGAACTGTCCAGTTCCCACCTTCCCGCTCTTCTTTATACGCGCCAAGCCCTTGAGGAAACGTTACGACTGCACCCACCCGTATGGATGTTTGGGAGGATGACTGTAAGAGACGTTGAAATTGGTGGTCACCCCATTAAGAAAGGGGAAAATGTCCTCATTTCCCCTTATATTATGCATAGGAGTAAAAAGTACTTCCGGGATCCATTCCTTTTTGAACCAGAGCGCTTTAATAGAGTCAGTGCAGAGGGCAATCACCCTTATACTTATCTTCCTTTCGGAGGGGGATCGAGAGTGTGTATCGGAAATCATTTTGCCCTTCAGGAGGCCTTGATTATTGCAGCATTATATGTTCAGAGATTCAACTTTAAAATGTCCGGTGATGGCAAGGTAGAATGCCATCCATTAATTACTCTGCGGCCTAAAGGAGGAATTTTCATGGAGGTTGAAAAAAGGTGACATGCAAGGTAAGAAGGATTTCGAATCGTAGTGGAAAACACAATAAGAAACCCAGGTTCGATTCCGAACCTGGGTTTCTTATTTACTAAAAAAGCATATGAGCAATCGCTACAATGACAAGTAACGTCAAGAATGTACGCTGGAGGAAGATGATGACGAGATCCTTAAAATCAACCGGGATCTTGGAGCCTAAGAGCAGCCCGCCAACTTCCGACATATAGATTAATTGTGTAACGGATAAACAAGCGATGACAAAACGTGTCAGCTCACTCTCGATACCAGATCCAAAGATGGCTGGCAGGAACATATCGGCAAAACCGACAAGGATGGAGCGTGATGCTTCCGTCGCTTCCGGGATTTGAAGAAGTTCCAGGATCGGAATGAGTGGCATACCGATGTATTCGAAGAACTTCGTGTTCTCTGCAACAATCAGGGCCGTTGTACCGATGGCCATGACGATGGGAGCTACGCCCATCCACATGTCCAACACATTTTTCATTCCATCAGTGAAGAACTTGGTTGCACTGTTGTTGTTCTTTGCCTGAACAAGGGCCTGCTCGTATCCGTAACCGACACGGCTGTATCCTTCAGGAATCACTTCCATCGTATCCTTGCCTTCCTGACCGTTGAAGTACGTATCAGGCTTACGGGATAAAGGCGGAATCCGCGGCAGCACAATCGCAGCAAGAAGTCCGGAAGCTGCCACCGTGAGATAGAACGGGATGAAATATTCCCCTAGGTTAACCTGTGAAATGACAACGAGACAGAAGGTGATGGAGACAACGGAGAAGGTTGTCCCTATCACGGCTGCTTCCTTCTTCGTATAATACCCGTCTTCATACTGTTTGCTTGTCAGTAATACCCCAATCGTACCGTCCCCAAGCCATGACGCTAAACAGTCAATGGAAGAACGACCCGGAAGGCCGAATACAGGACGCATGATTTTCGTTAAGAGCGCTCCGAATAATTCCAATAAACCGAAATTCAACAATAGCGGGAGGAAAAGTCCGGCAAATAGAAACACAGAGAAAAGGATGGTAAGCAGTCCGTCCGGGTTTAATAAAAGGCCACCTGTTGCATCTGACCATACCCACTCTGGCCCCAATTTAAATAGAGTCATAACGGCAAAGATGGCCCCTACCACTCGAACGATGGCCCAAACAGGTCTTACGTCAAAGAGACTAGAAAAAAACGGCGATCTTTCAATGAAATCCGGGTGTGCTAGCTTTGTGATAAACGTCCCGATGACGGTAAGAATAATCAATCCTGTCATAATGGCTGGTACATAACTTCCAATCCAGTCCTGCAGAAGTCCGGATAAGACCGCAATCGGAATCGTGATGCCGTCTTTCCCCGGAATTGGTATCATAAATAGAAAAACTCCCAGTAGGGAAGGGATGATAAATCGTAAATGATTCGATAGTGTAAAGCGATGCTGTTGATTCATAAATTCACCTCAGAAATAGTTGTAACGGAAAATGAAACATTATTCATTCTAATGCATACATATAAAATTGTCCATAGTAAGATCCAGTAAGGGATATTATGTATGTCAAAGATGATTTTCCCAAACGAGGATCGGGTGAAACCTAAAGATTAAATAAAAAAATGTTTAAAATAATCCACACCAAAAAGAAAGCGCTATCTTTCAGTACTTCTTTCATTTTACTAAAATTTTTTAAAATTTCAATAATAATCTGGATTGAGGAAAAAATGTTGAAAAGTAGGTTTATCTTTTGTTTAAGAGGGTAATTAAGTTTCATATCTTGGTTAATCAGGAGTTGTAATCGATGACATCTTTAACAAAACTTACAGAAGAGCAATTGGCCAATGTCTATCAACTGGCACAGGAAGAAGGTTTGGAAGAGGAATTTATTGAGATGTTAGAAGGGGAGCTTGAGAGAAGGGAAAGTGTTAGGTAGGTATAGGTACATAGAAGATAATGAACGGTCCTATACATCGGCTGGTCTCATAAGAGGCCGGTCTTTTTATTGGTCAGAGCAAAAGGCGCCTTTTGGGGCGCCTTCACTCATACATTATAAGAATAGTAATCCAAGAGAAATGACAATCCCGCTAATGACAAGGATGATGACACAATAGCCCATAATATCCTTCGCCTTCAGTCCCGCGATTGCGAGAGCAGGCAAGGCCCAGAACGGCTGGATCAAGTTGGTCCATGCATCCCCCCATGCGACGGCCATGGCTGTCTTGGCGACCGAAGCATCAAGGGTTTGGGCGGCATCGATCATGATCGGAGCCTGAACGGCCCATTGTCCACCGCCGGAAGGAACAAAGAAATTGACAATCCCTGCACTCAGGAAGGCAAAGAAATAAAACGTCACGTCATTCGAAATCGACACGAAGGCTTCACTCATGACGACAGCAAGTCCCGAGGCAGTCATCATCCCCATGATCCCGGCATAGAAAGGGAATTGAATGACAATCCCGCTGGCCCCTTTGATCGCTTCTTGTACTGCAGTAAGGAAACGCTTCGGGGTCCCGTGAAACAGGATTCCGAGAAATAAGAATAAAAAGTTCACGATATCTAAATTAAGGGCGAACCCATTTTTAACAAAGTAAGAAAACAAAAACGCAATTCCGAGTACCGCAACTACAATGGAAAGAATCATACTGTTTTCCAAACGATCGGCAGGTGTCATGGCTTCCTTTTCCAGTGTGACAGCCGTCTCATTAAAGAGCTCGGGGTCTACTGTGATCGTCTCATCTTTAGAAGGCATTAACATTCTGTTTGTGATCGGAAGGATAATGAAAAGTGCTGCTACAATGATGAGTGTGGATGTAGCAAAAATGGTCTCATTCGTTGAAATGACACCGATCAAATCTTGGAATGGGTGCCCCTCTGTCGCAATCGACAACGGAATCGACCCGGAGAATCCTGCATGCCAGACAACAAACCCTGAATAAGCGCTAGCGATCAGCAATCGGTAATCGACCCCTTTGACCCGTTTGGCCAATTCTTTTGCAAACAGGGCCCCGATGACAAGTCCGAATCCCCAGTTGATCCAGCTGGCGATCATGGAAACGACGGTCACAAACACGATGGCGGAACCCGGAGACTTCGCAAAGGAAGCGAGGAAACCGAGGAACCGCTTAAACAATGGGCTGCTCGCGAGCACATACCCGGTCACAAGGACAAGCACCATCTGCATGGAGAAGGCAAGCAGGCTCCAGAAACCATTCCCCCAGTATTGAACCATCTCAAGACTAGAACTATCCGTGAAAATAAGGCCGAGACCGAACACGGCCAACGTTAAGATGACAACAAATAAAAATGGATCGGGCAAATAACGCTGCATGATTCTGTTTGATAATGAAATAAGTCCTTTCATCTTAATCCCCCTCCTATAAATGTACACCTTTACTAGTGTTCTATAGGAATACATGAAAACCCTTTCAATTTCTGTAAATTGAAAAAAGCGCCTGACTCTTTTAACGAGTGCAGACGCCGAAAGTTATTTCTTTACCGAGCGGGGCTTTTCTTTCCGAAGAAGCCTGAATAACGTCACACACATCAAGATCAGAATCACCGTAAAGGGCAATGCTGAAACAAGAGAAGCGGTCTGTAGTCCCTCCAGTCCACTCGACACAAGCAGCACGGCTGCAATGGCAGCAATCAAAACGCCCCAGACGATCTTCACGATCATCGGCGGATTTAAACTTCCTTCCGTCGTCATACTGCTTAATATATACGTTGCTGAATCAGCTGAAGTAATGAGAAACGTAAAGATCAATAGAATGGATAAAACGGACAGGACCATTGTAAAGGGAAGCTCACCATAGGTTGAAAATAAGGCACTCGTGACATCCTTATTGACTCCTTCTGCAATCGAAGTTCCGCTGAATAGGTCCAGGTGCAGGGCTGTGCCGCCAAATACGGCGATCCACATAAGCGCAATCAGCGGTGGAACGACGAGCACCCCTACGATAAATTCCCTGATCGTCCGACCCCTTGAGACCCTGGCGATAAAGGCACCGACAAATGGAGACCATGCGATGGCCCAAGCCCAATAGAAAATCGTCCAGTCCTGTACCCATGTTCCTCCCTGGTAAGGTGTCAGGCGGAGACTGTAGCGGATGAAATTGGAGATATAATCCCCGATTCCAAGGGTGAACGTATTTAAGATAAACACCGTCGGACCGACGATAAAGACAAAGAGCATCAGAATCAGGGCAAGGGATAAATTGAGGTTGCTGAGCCACTTGATTCCTTTATCAAGTCCTGTTGTGGAGGATGCTAAATAGAGGATGAGCAGGATGAACACAATCACCAGTTGAGTCATTGTACCACTGCCGAGTCCAAAAACGGACCCAAGCCCGCCGTTGATCTGCAGGATTCCGAGTCCCAGTGAAGTCGCTACACCCATGACCGTGGCGATGACCGCGAGGATATCAATCGTATTTTTAATCCCGTTTGAGCCTTTATGCTGACCGATCATGGGAGTGAGGGAAGTGGAAACGAGTCCATTTTCTCCTTTCCTGAATTGAAAGTAGGCAATGATCAACCCGACAATCGTAAAGACCGACCACTGACTGACACCCCAGTGGAAAAAGGCATAGCCCATGGCAAGACGCGCGGCTTCTTCCGTCTGTGCCTCCACACCCGGGATCGGGGTTTCAAAGAAATGACTCATCGGTTCTGCAATGCCCCAGAAGACAAGCCCGATACCGAACCCTGCCGAGAATAACATCCCAATCCAGGTGAAGAAAGGGTATTGGGGGCGTTCATCATCCTTTCCGAGACGTACCTTTCCATACCTGCTCCCCATAAGGAAAAGGAGGAACAGAACGAAGAAAAACACGGCAGCAAGATAAAACCATCCAAACGAATAAGTAGTGAAACCAAAGGCTGCATTCGCTCCCTTTGCAAAAAGTTTCGGAAAAGAAGCGCCAAATACAACTAAGATGGACACAATAATAGCTGAAATCCAAAACACTTTGTTCAAGTATGTACGATTACCCATGAAAAAACCTCCTGAAATAATAAACGAACGTCCTTTTTATACTCATACCCTAAATCACCCAGTATATTCCTCAACAGGAGGTTATTCAGTATAAAACGATAAATGTTTCATGATACAATGGCTAAATTAAGAAAATTCAACAACAGGAAGGTGTTTACGAATGATCACATTCATTGCGACAGATATGGACGGTACATTATTAAATGAAAATCAGGAAATCAGTGAAGCGAATAAACAAGCCATCCTGGAGGCACAACAGCAAGGAATCGAAGTCGTCGTGGCGACCGGCAGATCGTATGAAGAAGCACGCTTTGTCATTGAGGATGCCGGTATCTCATGCGATATCGTTTGTGCCAATGGGGCAGAGGTTCGGAATAAACAAGGAGAAATCGTTTATCAGGCCGGAATTGAATCAACACGAGCGAAAGAAATTTCCGATGTCCTGAATGAAACCGGCATTTATTTTGAGATATACACAGACAGGGGAACCTATACAGAAAACTATGACATGGGAGTTGAATTGATCGTTGACATTTTCACGACAGCCAACCCGAATGTGTCGGAAGAACAGGTAAGACAAGCGGCACGGGAACGATTCGAGAAAGGTCATATCAAACTTGTGGACGATTATGGTGTTCTTTTCGAAGATGAATCCCAGCTTGTTTACAAATTTCTTGTTTTCTCTTTTGATGAGAAGCAATTGGCAGAGGCCAACAGTCGACTTAATAAACTGTCAGACATCGCCATTAGCTCTTCCGGTAAAGAAAATATTGAAGTGAACAGTATCGAAGCCCAAAAAGGAGTCGCGCTGGAGAAGCTCCTGAATGACAAGGGACTGTCAGCGGAAAATGCCATGGCCATGGGAGATAATCTAAATGACCTATCGATGATGAAAGTCGTCGGAAGACCGGTTGCCATGGGGAATGCCCTTGATCAGGTGAAAGAATTCTGTCCATTCATCACGGCAACGAACAAAGAGGACGGTGTGGCCAAGGCGATACAAGAAGTAATTCAACAGCCGGCAAAGTAATGAGATTGTCTTCGGTTGTCCATACTGGTTAAAAAAGCGAACAAGGGGAGCAGGTAGAATGAAACCCAAAATGAGTTGGCTCGTGTTGATCATCAGTCAAAGTTTGTTACTCAGTGCATGCTCATTCGGACAGCCAGATAGGCAGCAGGAAGAAAGTCGATCCGTCACAAAACCGAGCGTGGAGAGCGAAGTGGTCGCGCAAAACCTCTCCATTCCCTGGTCCATCCAGAAGCTTGGTGATGGAATCTATATCACACAGCGCACCGGAGGAATTGTTGAAATAAAGGATGGGAAAAAATCTGTTATAAAAACCAATCTGTCCAGGACTTTATCTGCACGTCCAGAAGCGGGATTGTTAGGGTTTGTGCTCCATCCAGATTTCAAAATGAATCAACTGGCCTTTGCTTATTACACGTATGATGACGCAGGGGATCCTTACAACAGGGTCGTCGTACTAAAGCGGAGGGAAAACCAGTGGTCCGAGGAAAAAGTAATATTGGACCGTATCCCAGGCGGTCAGTACCACCAGGGAGGCAGGCTTGAAATCGGCCCCGACCACATGCTCTACATGACCACGGGGGATGCCACCAAACAGGATAAGGCACAGGATCTCACTTACTTGGGAGGGAAAATCCTTCGAATGAAACTGGATGGAGGCATACCGTCCAATAATCCCTTTGACGATTCATATGTTTATAGCTACGGTCACCGAAATCCCCAAGGCCTCGCCTGGGATCAGGATGGAGAGCTTTATGACACCGAACATGGTCCGAATGGGTTTGATGAAATCAATCTGATCGAGGCTGGACACAATTATGGATGGCCGAAAATAACCGGAGATGAAAAGGAAAAATCGCTCATTTCACCCTTGGCCCATTCAGGAGAGCCGTCATGGGCCCCGTCAGGAGCAGACTTCTGGAAAGGGGATTTACTATTCGCGTCCCTCGCCGGTCAAAGCGTGAAGCGATTTAATACAGGAACTCAACAAGTATCCGATTTGCTCACCGGTTTCGGGCGTATCAGGGATGTATTGGTGGAAGGGGACACCCTGTACTTTGTATCCAACAACACCGATGGACGGGGAATCCCAAGAGAACATGATGATAAGTTGTATGAAGTGGATTTGAATTCGCTGATGAATGAAGAATAGAGTGTTGAACGCCTTCCTAATCGATTGTTGGAAAGGCTTTTGGCAAAAAAAATAACACGCTGCAAGAGCGTGTTTATGAATGTTTATTTTCATCATTGTCTTTATATTTCAGAATCGCGATTACAAACATCCCAAAGCTGAGCATCAGAGATAATACTTCGAATGTATCCATGTATACATCGCCTCCTTACTCTAAGGCTTCCCGGATCCAAGATTGTCCTATACGCTTTAAAAAATAAAAAACATGAAGCCTATGTGAATACTGGCCTCATGTTTTTTTGGTCATCTAGTTAAAATATCTAACATATTTGTAAGGAATATATCCTCATCGATCTCAACAGCAATCCGTGAACAGCCTGTCCCAAAGCAGTTTATGCTTCCCGGTCTGAAATCTGCGATGCTCAGCCCATTTGCATAGCTTTCTTCATGCTGGACGCGTATGTCCCGTTTATCGTAGGTGAACAGCCCGTCGATACAAGCAGCAGCCATGACGGCAGAGAGGTCATGCTGAGGGGTCCCTTCTATTCCCGGTTCCAACTGTTGATAGGCTTCATAGTAAAAGTCCAGAAGCGGTTTGATGAGTTGATCCAACGGTGTCTTTGCTTTCGAATCGATGAAATCCACTTGTGCAGGTGTGAGAAGGGCTTTTCTTGTGACATTCAAAGGGATGACTGTCAGATTCGGGGATAGCCTGCACACAATATCTGCAGCCACTGCATCCCCATAGAAATTCGCTTCGGCTACTTCCGTGACATTCCCTGGTACGAGAAAGGCCCCTCCCATGATATAGGTTTCCTTTACGAGGTTCATAATTTCCGGACTCAATAGCCAAGCGATGGCAAGGGACGTACACCTGCCTACATTTACAATCGTGATTTCACCGGGGTTGCTCTTGATCAACTGAAACAGCTTGCTGAAATTGGTTTTGTTCCGATATCGTTCTTCAGGAACTGGCGGGGACAGAGGGCCAAGTCCTTCCACCCCGTGAATATCAGGGAAAAACTCAGGTTCTTGTCCAGATAGTGGCCTGGTGCTCCCGGCAATGACCGGTATTTCACCGTGGCCTGATAAGTTTAATAGATAGGTTGCATTCCGGTAGCTTTTGTTACGGTCTGTATTACCGAATCCACTGACAACGGCCATTACATCGATGTCGGGATTCTTCAAGGCATAGATTAAGGCAATCGCATCATCTATACCGGTATCTGAAAATAGAATGATTTTTTTAATAGAAAACACCTCCTACTATGGTGTATGCAGGAGGTGCGCTGAATGCCTGTTTGAAAATACTAGATTTCTCCAGCTATTTACGATTTTCATTCAAAGACTTTGATAACGCGTGAATGGCAAGTTCGAGCTGCTCCAACTTCTTCTCAAGCTTCACTAATAGAAAGAGTGTAACGGCAATGGGAAATCCGAAATTACCAAGTAATTGAACGAATACGGAATAATCCATTTGTGCCCCTCCTTTGAATCAGAGTTTTCTGCTAGAGTTTCAATGCCTTCCCGATGCCAGTGGCAATTGCGTTTGATAGTCCTGTGATGAAGGTCGGATCTTTTAATAGATTCGCATCATTTACGGTGTCAATAAAGAGATTTTCAAGTAAGATCGCAGGCATCGATGTTTCTCTTAAAACCGCAAAGTTCGCTTCTTTTTGACCGCGGTCCCTTAATCCATATCCAGAGAGAAAGTTCATGATTTCCACGTGCAAGACGTCCTGACGCCTGCCTGTTTCTGAAGCGCTTGTCCCGGGGTAGATGTAGCTTTCAAACCCGGTGCCGCCACCCGCATTGTGATGAAGGGATACGAAGTAAGAGGCTCCCAGATCATTGGCGAAGTCAGCACGGTCGGAAAGCTCTACAAACACGTCCGATGTCCTTGTTAAGCGCACGTCAACGATATAGTTTGCCTCCAGCAATTGCTTTACCTTCAGCCCGATGGTCAATGTAAGATTTTTTTCCTGCAGTCCGTTTCCAGCCGCACCGGAATCATTTCCCCCGTGGCCTGGATCTAGTACGATGATTGGCATATCATTTCCCCCTTTTTTATGTTTACGCCCAGTAATACGACCCGGCACCATACGGGTATTCGATGCGGCTGTCATTGTGAACGAAAGTCGAGTATAGGATAATCCCGCTAAACCCACATGTTTTAGCGACTTCTGCCACTTGAGTCGGTGTTTTTCCCGATGGATCGACATCTGCTGCGATTCCATACGTATGCATGCTGTTGGACGCACCGCCGACGTTTCGGTTGTGAGTGATGCTTCTGAATCCGGAATTGATGACAACAGGTGGATTCCCCAATTTCTTGCGAAGGGCCTCAAGCTTGTACATGAGTCGTCGTACATTTTCTTTCACTTGAGTCGAGCTGACATTCCCGCCAGAGAAGCCGCTTCCGTCCTTGGAGTGGAATTCGCTGAATGCAAAGTTGACCGTCGATCCATCGCTGTCTTCAAGGGCATTCAACTTGCTATGTGTCTGTGGTCCCGCGATTCCGTCAGCTGAAAGACTGTACGCGCTTTGAAATCGCTTGACGGCTGCTTCTGTTCCAGGTCCGAATGCCCCATCCACCGATACATACGTTTTCGAAGGGGAACTGGCCGCCCAGCCTGCTACCCGGATTTGAAGCTCCTTCACGTCACTGCCAGAATCACCTTGTCGTAATGTTCGTGTCCAATTCATTCAACATCGCTCCCTTTTTATCGTTCTAGGCAAAGGGGATGAAGAGGGAGAAAGACCATCCCAATCTCTCTCACTCTGTTTGCCTTACACTGTATAAAGAAGAGTGGGAGGGGGGAATGACAACCTTTTGTTGAAAATTGTTGGGGAAGTTCAGTAATGAAAGGATGTTTTCGTAGTTATGGTTGCTTTGAGATATAGCGAGCAGTAGTTGATTTCCGCTCCAGGTGCTCGCTTTCCGCGGGGCTGGCGGTGACCCTCCTCGGGCTTCGCCCTGTGGGGTCTCAAGATCCAGCTCTGGCGGCTAGGCCCTCGAGGTCATAAGCTAAATGGGCCAAGAAGGCAAAATACGCCTTCCCGGCCCATTCATCTTATGCTTTTCGGGCCTGAGCAAGCCGCCGCCGATTTTCGTTCTGACCAGCGTTTCCCGCAGGAGTCGAGCACCTTCCGCTCCAATCAACTGTCCAAGCATAACTGCTTCAGTATAACCGTGAAAATGGGAAACTTACTTACACCAACTCCTTTTCTAGGAGATTCATTGCCCTTCACCCTCCAACACACTTCACATGACAGTGCATTCGCAAAGCTATAGTCTGTATGAATAAAACAACCTTTACGAAAAGAGCCTTATAAAAAAAGACAAGCACCCTATGTGGATGCTTGTCCTCTTTTCATTGATCATTCAGATCAAAGAGTCCTGGTACATTTTCCAGCGAATAGTCCCGGACGTACCGGATCAATCTGATCTTTAACTCCTGTTCGAGGTCGTCCCGGTTTTCGACCCGTGTGAGATACAACGACTTCTTGATTTTCGGCTCGAACGTGCGGATGACCTTCGTTTCATATTCACTGTTGCACTTTGCTTCTTTTACTAAATCGTATAGTATTCCCATAGTTTATGATTCTCCTTTTTCAAGAATGGTTTTTAATATGCACAAAGCTTTTCGATGGGTTTTGGAAACGGCTTGTTGAGATACGCCAAACATTCTGGCGATTTCCGTATCAGATAATTCCTGCACATAGGCAAGATCCAGGATGTGCTTCTGTTTGTCAGTCAACGTCTTATAGGCCTTCAACAGCTCTTCGTTCTCCAAGCATTCCCCCAGGGTCGAATAATTGGTGAAAGGAGAAATATCCGGTGACGGATCAGGAACAAGATCGATAAACGACATTCCCTCTTCATTCGTTTGGTTATCCAGGGTCAGGGGGTGGCGTTCGCTATATTTTCTTATATGTTTGTCAAAGTTCACACTGTGAAAATAAAGGGATGAACTGACATAAGAGGTAAACCGGATATCAAAATAATGGGCTTTAAAAGCTTCGTTTAATCGATCTTCCTTCATTGCACTGGGGTGACGTAAGAAATCTTCTACTAACTTCTGGTTTGCTCCTTGACTGATAAAGGACTCAACGGCTTTATTATGTTTGAGATGAGGATAATGACGATAAAATTCAATCACTAATGAATCCATTTTTTCACCACCAATAGAACGTATGTTCGATTTTAAAGTAAAAAAAAGAGGAGAAAATATCTCTCGGCTTTTACTTTATAAAGAAGAGGTTGAAGGTGATTCCACAACCGTCCTCTCTAATATCGGTCCATAGTACTATCTATTAAACCACAAATTACAGAATCAAGTAAGTGATGAATGCACTAATTTCCCCAATATCAGGTAGATTTGTGATTTGTACAGGGAAATGGGGGTATTTTATATAATAAAGTATTCAATGGTTCATTTTCTTTGGAAGGGACGCGATGATGTGAGTGGTAAATGGGTGTTCGCATGTATATTAACAGTTTTGTTCCTAAATGGATGTGGAGCAGATGAGCAGAAGAACGAGCAAAATTCTACTGAAGTCAACTCTGATGTGCCTGCTGATCAGCCGGGAAGCAAGATGGACGTTCTGGCTAACGATGAAAAGATCATTGAGATGTTAAAAAAGACCGGAGTCATCTCGGAAGACGCTTCACATGAAGAGATTGAAAAGGCCCTTCAAAAATATCTCCAGGATAAAAGCAGCGACCAGTTAAACAATGAAAAAGAAAAGCAAAAATATATCGACGAGATCAAAAAGAAAATCCAAGAAGGCAGTTAACCGGGCAAGGATGGAAAATCCCTTGCCCTTTTTTTGTTACTTAGAGGGTCATCGCATGACGCTGCCCCCTGAAATCTTGACCGACTCCCCGACAATGTTTTCAGCAGCATCACTTAATAGATAAACGATGGTGTTGGCGACTTCAACGGGTGAAGTCAATCTACCTGAAGGAATGCTTCCCTTGGCAATCTCTAATTGCTCCTCATAGCTTCTCCCTTCTCGTTTCCCTTTGGATTTGATGGCGTTCCGTCCCATTTCTGTGTCCACATATCCTGGGCAGATGGCGTTTACTCTGACATGATGCTCAATCGCTTCATGGGCAAAAGCTTGAGTGAAGCCTGTCACGGCGAACTTAGACCCGCTGTACGCACTGTTTCCATGGGTGCCTCGCAGCCCGGAAAGGGAAGAGATATTGATGATCGCTCCTCTTTTCCCGGACTTCATTTGGTGATAAACAGCTTGGGAGAGCTGGACCAGGGAGAAATAGTTGAGCTCCATGATACGTCGGAGATCTTCCTCTGATACGTTCTCTACCAAATCACCGCCGCCAATGCCGGCTGAATTCACAAGGCCGGTGATGGGTCCATGCTGTGCCTTTGCCGCTGATAGGAGCTGTTCGCGGTCTTCGTTACTTGTAAGATCTGCTTTGTATAGGAAGACTTTATCTGGATCTCCGCACTCTGCCTTCAACTGCTTCAGTTTTTCTTCATTACGCCCTGTAATTGTCACCCTGGCACCCGCCTGAACGGCCACTTTCGCCGTTTCATATCCAATGCCGCCGGTGGCCCCAGTGATGACGATGTGCTGATCGTTCAACGTACTTTCGTGAAAAAGGAAACTCATTTTCCTACCTCCTTGTGGTGTATAGTTGGTTTTTTACCCGATGGAAGAAGGGGGAAAACAGAAGGATGGCGTTTTGAAAATAAAATCCTGTTTTTGAAAATAAAAGGGTGAGAATTGAAAATAAATGCTTTCAGGACCCCGTATTTAACCGAAAAAAAGACCCCAAATCGACATCTGGAGTCTTCCCTACACGTTTTATCCCTTCCCAATCCCATTCACAATCATCTTCACCGTCATCTCGATCTCTTTCTCATCATCCCAATCGGCTTCAGGCAGAAAGAGGTACCTGACCAGCAGTAACCCAAAGATGCTGGACGCTGAAAACCGTACGACAGCGGATGATGGCAGGTCGATAATCTGGCCTTTTTCTTTATAGTGATCCACGAGCCTTACGAATTTCTCAACTACTTTTTCTCCGATATGCTCCCTGAACTGTTCTTTCAGCTCGGGGTGAAAAGGGATTTCTTGTATTAAAATTTTAAATGCGGTCATGTTCTCTTTCAAAAATTCCTGGCGGTTCAAGATCATCGCCTTCAGGAAATCTTCATACCGGTCGTATTTGGCGTCGAGCACCTTATTCAGATCGCGGATGACAAATGGTGCAATCAGTTTGGCCATCGTAGGGGATACAATCGAAAGAAGCAGATCCTTCTTCGTTTTGTAATGCCGGAAGATGGTTCCTTCTGCGACACCGGCCTTTTTGGCGATTTGACTAGTGGAGGTGGAGGCAAAGCCTTGTTCCGCAAACATCTCGATGGCGGCCTCCACGATTTTTTGCTGTTTATCCGTCAATGTTTCTTCCTGTTCGAATAACTGTTTAAATATATTTTTTTCTTCAGACATCGGTTAAACCCCTAACTTCATTCATTCCTTACCTATATTTTACGGTATTTTCGGAGCGCTGCAACATTGAGAACGATAAAGAGCAGAGAAAAGCCAATCAGAATCGATAGATTATAGAGCAGATCTTCGAATGCATAGCCCCGTATCATAATATCCCTTAATGCGTCAGCTGCATAATAGAGCGGGGTGAAAGGTCCGATCCAGCTAAGCCACTCTGAAATGGTATCCAGATTGAATAATCCTGAGAAGAAAATTTGCGGGACGACCACAATCGGAATGAACTGCATCATTTGTAATTCATTTTTAGCAAAAGCGGACAGTAATATTCCCAGAGTAAGAGCAGTGAACGATAGAGAAACAATGATGATCAAAACGTTGAAAAAGCTGCCTTTCATCATCATATCCAGAACATAGATCGAGTACCACGAGATCAAGGATGCCTGGAGGAGAGTCACGATTCCGAAGCCAATCACGTAACTGACGACCATTTCCCAGATTTTAATAGGGGAAGCAAGAAGCCTTTCCAATGTTCCCGTCGTTCTTTCTCTTAAAAAAGATACCCCACTGATTAAAAACACGAAGAAGAAGACAAAAAAACCAAGTAGAACAGGTCCAAAGGAATCGAACATCTCCATGTCCTTACTTCCATGAACATAGTTCACTTCATCGGAGAGATTTTGTGAACTGGAAGGGAACAGGGTTTGAATCTTCTTCATGACGGCACCATTGACGGTGGGGTCACTGCCTTCGATGGTGATGGAAGGTGAAGCGGGATCTTCGAACGAAATATAGCCATCGAGTTCGCCATTTTTTATATCCTTCAACGCCTTATCAGTACTTGAATAGGTTTCGAAGTCGCTTGTATCGAACTTCGCTTCCAGCTGCTGTGGAAGGTCGACAACGGCAACTTTGGCTTCATAATCCTCCGAGTCAAATACCAGAGAAAGCATGCTGAGAATCAAGAGCGGTGCCAGAAACATCAGTGCCAATGTCCGCTTATCCCGTAGGAGCTGCTGAAGGATACGAACGACAAATCCTCTAATTCTCAATGGAAACACCCCCGTTTTTCAAAAATACATCTTCAATCGATGTGACCCCGTAGTTTTCTTTAATCGCAGCGGGTGTATCGCTTGAAATGATCTTCCCGTGCTGCAGGAGTCCCAGTTGGTCGCATCTTTCAGCTTCGTCCATGACATGGGTCGTAATGATCAGCGTCCTGCCCTCTTCTTTGAGAGAGTGAAAGCTATCCCAGATCTCTTTCCTCAACACAGGGTCGATCCCGACAGTCGGTTCGTCGAGAAATAAGACTTCAGGGTCATGTAGAAGGGCGATGGCAAGGGAAAGTCTTCGTTTCATCCCACCTGAATATTGATGCACCGGCTTATTGAGGTGGTCCAACAGGTCGACGGTCGTCATCACCTTCTCGATTTGCTTTTTTCGTTCGCCCTTCTTTAATCCGTAAAGGGAAGCCATGAATGACAGATTTTCTTTTGCTGTCAGCTCATCGTATAATGCATCGGATTGAGCCATATATCCGATGAATGGGTACAGCTCTTTCGCTTTCAGCTTGTTTCCTTTATAGGTGACACTGCCGGATGACGGCGTTTCAAGACCGATCATCAATTTGATTAACGTCGTTTTCCCAGAACCGGAAGGACCTAATAAACCATAAATCTTTCCTTTTGGAATGTTGAGGGAAACGTTTTTAAGTACGTCCTGCGAGCCGAATGATTTTGACAAATCATCAAGTTGGAGGATGGAATCCACATGAATCACACCTTTCGAAAATAATGAGTGATTACTCACTTATTAATATAAAGGTTGTAAGTTGATTTGTAAAGTGAGTAATCACTCATTTTCTAATTCATATATATTCCTGATATACAAATATAGAAGAACACCATTAAAAAAAGAGCTTGAGCAAAGGCTCAAACTCTTTTGAAACGATTTATTTTACGTTGTCATTTTCCCATTGATAACTCCAGAATCGTTCGACCGTCACCCATTTCATCGCTTCAGGATCATTCTGCTGAATGCCTTTTTCAAGGTCTTTCAGCATCCAGGCGGTTTGGGAAATATGGGCCTTCATGGCACCGATTTTCTGGTCTTTGACCGGGGTGATGTCAACAAGTATATCTGGTTTGCCTAGATCTTCTTCACAGTTCTTCGAAAATGCAAGGCAGTGGAGCTTTGGTCTTGATTCCTTCGGTAGGCGACGGACGGCACGTACGACAGCTCTTGCGGTTGCTTCATGATCCGGATGGACGGAGTAGTCCGGGTAGAATGTGATGATGAGGGACGGATTTAGTTCTTCGATCAGCTCCGTCACCATATTTGAAAGCTTTTCATCGTTTTCAAATTCTAGAGTCTTATCACGGTATCCCATCATGCGGAGATCCTTGATCCCCATCACATTGGCTGCTTTCTGCAGTTCTTTCTTCCGGATTAAAGGAAGCGATTCCCGGGTCGCGAAGGGCGGATTTCCTAAGTTTCTCCCCATTTCACCTAACGTGAGGCATGCATACGTGACGGGCGTTCCATTGTTCACGTGCGTGGATATCGTCCCGGATACACCGAATGCCTCGTCATCTGGATGAGGGAAGATGACCAGTACCTGTCTTTCTTTTTCCATTAGTGACCTCTCCTTTATATATGAGTTCAAGTTAGTTAAAAGGTGTCGGACTGATTTCAAGGGCGACGGCTAGTTTCCCGTCCCCGCCATGACCGGCAAGCAGCAGGCGTCCGTGTTCATCAAGCTCATAATGTGTCAGTCCTTCGGCATAAATCCATCCGAGCTCAATCTTCAGGCCAACACGGTAAGGTCCGTCCCCGATGATCTTTCCGTGCTCATAGTTGACTTTCGCATTGCGGATGTACGCTCCGGCTGAGAAGAAGCCTTCATTAAAGTGGGAGGCATAGGCTCCATTGGTGGTTTCTAAATGTATATAAACGTCCTGCCGTGCAAGCTGGGTGATGATGCCCTGGACATCGGCAATCTTAATTGGTTCCATTCTTTTTCCTCCTTAAATACAGAAAAGACTCATAACCATTATGTACTATCTTACTAAAATTCATGAGTGATTGCGAAAAGTATGATTGGGGATGGTGGAAGGGTGATTTGATGGAAGATTGGCCTCAAGATAAGGTCCGTCCCTCAAAAAAAGGGCCAGACACGAAATGGCTGTTTCGCGCCTGGCACCGGTATGGGCATTATTTTTCGAATCGGTTGTAAGCTCCGTGCATAACGGGTCCAACGTATTCGTTCAGTTTGAAGCCGTGTTTGATGGCGGATGTGACGAAGGACTTGGCGTTCTGAACTGCTTCCTTCACGTCTTGTCCGTTTGCAAGGTTCGCTGTGATGGCTGCTGCGAAGGTACATCCTGCACCGTGGTTATACGACGTTTCTACTTTTTCTTCTTCAAGAAGAGTGAATTCGTTTCCGTCATAGAATAAATCGAGAGCTTTATCGTGACGTAATTGTTTCCCGCCTTTGATGACGACGTTTTTTGCGCCAAGGTCGTGGATCTTCTTCGCTGCTTCCTTCATATCGTCGATGGTTTTGATCGGGACTGTCTGGGCAAGCTGACCCGCTTCGAACAGGTTAGGAGTTACAACGGTGGCACGCTGTAACAGATGTTCTCTCATGGCGTCAGTTGTTTCAGGATGAAGGACCTCATCTTCTCCTTTACATACCATAACAGGGTCGATGACCACTTTATCGAGTCCAAATGCATCGATTTTTTTCGCTGCAAGCTCGATGATTTCAACGGTGCCAAGCATCCCGGTCTTCATGGCATCAATCCCGACAGACAGGACCGTTTCCAATTGTGCTTCTAATGTATCGATGGATAGGGGATGAACGTTGTGGTGCCAGTGATTGTTCGGGTCCATCGTCACGACAGTGGTGAGGGCCGTCATCCCATATACGCCGTGTTCCTGGAAGGTTTTAAGATCGGCTTGGATCCCTGCGCCCCCGCTTGTATCGGAACCGGCGATCGTCAGTGTTTTTTTCAATGTCATGGTTGCATTCCTCCTATGAAAATAGCTCGTTCTCAGTGTAAAAGTCTGACTAAAGAATATAATAAGTGACGGGTAAATACAAATTCTTTTGGCAGGCATTTCAATAAAAAAAAGACGTCTATTGACGCCTCTTGTTGTGTGACATGATTAATCGTTAACCTAGAATGGCTTCGCATCATTATCGGTTGCTTCTTTGGAAGCGACGATCACGAGTTTCCCTTTATCGAGTTCCTCTTCATAGGCATCTGCCTCAGCCTGGTTCAACCCAACGGACTTCATTTTCGAACGCAATTCATCTCCGCGGCTATTGAAGAGGTTCCCCATGGATTCAATGATCCCCTGTTCTTTCACACCAGTGGATTCTGTGTCGGTTGCCTCTGTGATATGTTTGGAGCGGTGTTTGTCATGTGCAAACACATAGATGTCATCTTTGGAGTAGCCTTCATTTGTGAACACTTCAATTTCTCTTTTTGCCTCTACCACATTCTCGGCTGTTTGTACTTTATACATGTTCATTCCCTCCAATTTTTATGTCTTGACCCTTCTTTTCCCGGTTTTGTCAAAATCAAACTTTCCATAATATAGAAGCAATTTAGATAGAATAATTGTTTCCAAGATTCTACATTATTTCCTATAATAGAAGGGAGGATGGTGGAAAATTTGACAAGTCAATACAAAAAAATACAAGAGATGGAAGCGATTCTGGCGGATTTGAAAGCAACTGAAAGAGAAACAGGTGCCTCCTTGGCATATGACAATAGAAGCAGAAGGCGTATGGGGGTGACCAGATCGCTTATGATCATCTGGAAGAGGAGAGCGGCGCTGATCCTCCTGGTCCTAGCACTATTGGCCGGAGGGTATGCGATAGGGATCTATTCATGGTTATCGGGTTCTACGTTTACAGAAGAGAAGGGGTCGTTTGTCGAACGGATTCAGGAGATGAGCTCATTGGCTACAGCCCAGGGGTTTGTGAAAGCCGTGATCGAGCAGGAAGATAATCAACTGTTCGGGAAGGAAATCAATGCGGATATCCCAGGGACAAAACGGAAGCTTCTGATGGTCGTACCCGGAACGGTCCTCGCAGGGGTGGATTTACAAGGTATCAATGACGGGGATATAGTAGTGAATGAAGAGAAGAAGGAAATCGAGCTTACCCTTCCACATGCTGAGATCCTTCAGGAGCCGTCCATTGATACAGACAACATTAAGACGTTTTCTGTAGAAGGGATTTTTCGAAACGATGTGGATTGGAATGAAGGATTTGCCCTAGCAGAAGTGGCAAAGGATCAAATCAGTCAGGAAGCCATCGAACAGGGCATCCTTCAAGCTGCTGAGAAAAACGCTGAAAAATCATTAAAGGGTTTCTTTGAACAATTAGGTTACGACATTAAGATTAAGTTTCAAAACTAGAAAGGGTGTCTGTTCGTGTCAGCAATTTTTCAAAATGATTGGGACCATGTCCTAAAGGATGAACTCCACAAGGAATACTACCGAAACTTAAGAGAATGGCTGAAACGGGAATATGGAACGAACACCACATATCCTCCCATGCACGATATCTTCAACGCTTTTCACTACACAGCCTATGAGGACGTGAAGGTCGTCTTATTGGGACAAGATCCATACCATGGACCGAATCAGGCAGAGGGGTTAAGCTTCTCTGTGAAAAAGGGGATGAAGATCCCTCCATCATTGCGGAACATGTATAAGGAGCTTCATGAGGATATGGGCTGTACGGTTCCCGCTCATGGTTCACTCGTAAAATGGGCGGAACAGGGCGTCCTTTTATTGAATACAGTGCTGACTGTACAGGATGGCAAGGCCCACTCCCACAGAGGGAAGGGGTGGGAACAGTTCACCGATCGCGTCATTTCTATTTTGAATGAACGGGACAAGCCGATGGTGTTTATGCTGTGGGGGAAACCGGCACAGGCGAAGCAGTCCCTCATCGATTCATCCAGGCATTACATCGTGACGGCGCCACATCCAAGTCCGTTATCAGCTCACAGGGGATTCTTCGGGAGCAAACCGTATTCCAAAGCGAACGGGTTTCTGCGTGAACAAGGGATGGCTGAGATCGACTGGTGTATAAAGTAGCGATGTTTCACGTGAAACACTCCGGGGAGGAAAGCTGTGTGAAAAAGGAAGGTAGGATCAATTGCTTCCAGTGTCACTATTTTTATACGACGTGGGAGCAGGCACATCCCAGAGGTTGCAAAGGGTACGGCTTTAAATCGAAAGCCATGCCTTCACAGGTGGTGTTTCAATCCTCGGGAAGTCCCTGTATGAAATTCAAGCCGAAACAAAGATGATATTTGCGAAATCCTTCAATAAGAATTAGGATAAAGACGTACATACTGTATGAAAGATCTTGTGGAAGGAGTCAACAAGCGTGAATATCCCACATCAATCATTAATCAAAAAAATCGAACATGAACTCGGGAAAGTGAAGTCTGCAGAAAAGTCCCAGCAGATCCGCGAACATGTGTATTCAATAAAAGCACTATGTGAAGTACTGTTGGAGGAAAACAATGGGGTTTCTGCCCAACCGACGTATTCACAACCCCAGCAAACCTATTTCCAAGAATCCCAGCCGGTACAGAAGCCTGTTACCATCCAGAAAGAAGAGCCCCTTGAAACGGACGATGGGGCCAACGGCAATTCACTATTTGACTTTTAGTCTAGGAGGATCATCATGAAAACATTTATCATTATCGGAGCCATCAACGCCTTTTTATCCGTTGCGTTAGGAGCGTTCGGTGCCCACGCATTACAAGGAAAGATTTCAGAGAAATACATTGATATATGGAATACCGGGGTTCTTTATCAAATGTTCCATGCCATCGGAATCATCATTGTCGGGGTTCTGATGGGAAATGTCACCCCTACATCCCTGCTTTCCTGGTCAGGGTGGCTGATGCTGATCGGAACGATTCTCTTCTCGGGAAGCCTTTACGTATTGAGTATCTCAGGCGTTAAAGTGCTAGGGGCGATTACACCACTTGGTGGAGTCAGCTTCCTCGCAGCCTGGATCCTTCTCATTATTTTTGCGGCAAAGACCTTATAAACATGAAAATACCCTGTAAGGAAGTTGATTTCCTTACAGGGTATTTTTTTATCGTTGGGAGTATCCTTGCATCGAACCGCCTGCACCATAGGGGTACTCATATTCAATTTCTTCATCGAATGTAATGTAATCTAAGTAAATCATCGGAATGAGGTACCGTGTCCCGGTTTGTGGATCGCTCAGGATAAGATGATCCCGGCCAGCGGCTTCAATGATTCCTTTAAATACTTTGGCATTCCACTCCTTATTGTTTTCAAAAGTCGCATACACCGTCGCTACTTTTCCTTTGTTCAATCTGAGAATATTCTCGATATACGATTCTTCGATCGGAAGCATGCCCGGAACATTCTGGGATGGTGCAGGAGCATTTGTCGGTGAAGGGATTTGATAATTCCCACCACCTTGCTGCTGGGGATAATATTGCCCCTGACCTTGCCCCCCGCCGTAATACTGACCATAAGGATTATAGGCAGATTGATTATACCCTTGCATATAAGGGTTTGATTGTTGGTTCGCCAAACCGAATACCTCCTTTGAATGAACTTAATATACTTTCGGGCAATCACCTTTAGTGGGTTGATAGAAACAGTGGGATTTGAATCGTCCCGAGTTGGACTGGTTATACCACTTGGCAGGGCAATTGCCGGCGGGTTTAAAGAACCAAAGGGAATAAGACGCAGGGTGGTACCTGCCACCTTTAATGGTCTTCCGCGCCAAATCGATTTCCTTTTGCCTGGCCCGTTGATAAAAGTAACCTTTCTGGGTTGCTTCGAATCCACCAGGACTTTGAAACACCATATCCTGTAGATTCACTAACTTCTTGAAGTCAAGGCAATCCGATCGAACCCGGTTCACCCCGACGTTCCCTACCATCAGCATACCTTGCTGTCCTTCACCCTCGGCTTCAGCCCTCATCAGTCGAGCAAGGAGCTTCACTTCCTTCTCGTTATAAGGAATAACAGCCATCTTCCCACCTCACTTTAGAAGATGCTATGTCTCACTATTTCATGTCTATGTTGGGTGGGAATAATATATTCGTGTGTTTTTTGGAGAAGCAGGGTTCTTTTTAAAGTCTTTTCTCGCAAAGATTTTTCGTTATTCTTACATAGGCTATGATCCTGCATATGCTCTGTCACCTGAGTCTTTGCCCGAGGGTGAAGGGAACTGCTCCGCTTTCCACGGACGTTCGGCCGAGCCTCCTCAGCACAGTTCGCTTCTGGGGTCTCGGCACGCCCGTTTTCCGTAGGAGTCTACGCAGTTCCCTTCATCCTCTAAAGTTGCAAGTGTTGACAGAGCTAAATGGTTAATAAAAAACCAGTAATAATAAAGATCAATAGTATAGTAGCTATAATCGATCCTGCGTCCAAGAAAATGACTTGATTGTATAATTATTACATTTACACGGTAACACTGAAGCATTTATGCTTGGACAGTTGATTGGAGCGGAAGGTACTCGACTCCTGCGGGATACGCTGGACAGAACGAAAAGCGGAGGTGGCTTGCTCAGGCCCGACAAGCATAAGATGAATGGGCTGGGAAGGCGTATTTTGCCTTCTTGGCCCATTTAGCTTATGACCTCGAGGGCCTAGCCGCCAGAGCTGGATCTTGAGACCCCACAGGGCGAAGCCCGAGGAGGCTCACCGCCAGCCCCGCGGAAAGCGAGTACCTGGAGCGGAAATCAACCACCTCTCGCTACAATAAAAAGCAATGTTTACGAGGGAAATAGCCTTTTAAAAATAAAAAACGACAAGCTGTAGGCAGCTTGTCGTTCTATTTATAATTAATTCACATGAAGGAATTTTTCGATCGCTTCTTCTTTCAACAAGTTTCCTACGTAGAAGGCACCGAATTCTCCGAAGCGCGCACTTACTTCATCAAAACGCATTTCGTATACAAGCTTTTTGAATTGAAGCACATCATCAGCGAATAGAGTGACACCCCACTCATAATCGTCAAAACCAACGGATCCCGTGATGATTTGTTTCACTTTTCCTGCGTACTGGCGGCCAATCATCCCATGACTTCTCATCATGTCACGACGTTCTTCCATCGGCAGCATGTACCAGTTATCATTGCCCTGGCGGCGCTTGTCCATTGGGTAGAAGCAGATGTGGTTCGCTTTCGGTAGGATTGGGTAGATACGCTCCTGTACATATGGATTCTCGTAAGGGTCGCCTTCTGAAGGCATGTAGTTGCCAAGTTCCACTACAGAAACATAAGAGAATGTCGGAATCGTGAATTCAGCAATTTTCAGCTTGTTGAATTCTGTTTCAAGCTCATTTAATTCCTCCATTGTCGGACGAAGGATCATTAGCATGAAGTCCGCCTTTTGCCCAACAATCGTGTAGAGGGCATGACTTCCTTCTTTCGCATCCTGTGTACTGTTTAATCCATCTAAGAAACGGTGGAATTCTGAAATCGCCGAAGCTCTTTCTTCACTCGGAAGCATCTTCCATGAAGTCCAGTCCATCGCGCGAAAATCATGCAGGGAATACCAACCATCTAATGTTTGTGCCGGTTCTGCCAACGTAATCACTCCTTAAAGTACTATTTCCAACTTTACTATATCATAGTTTGACCTTAGAGGAAGATAACAAAACCCGATGTCGCTAAAATGGCACAAATCGTGGATAACAGGGGGATTTCTGGAACACACTATCCTAGGTAGCATGCTTATGAGTATGAAAGAACGGGTAAAGCAGAAAAGGAATTGTTAGAATACAAAGACTTTTAGTGTGAAACCGATAACATTTCTCCTTTTCCTTGAATTCCTATATGAGAAGAGTATTCTAAGATTGGATATGTATAAATCAAGGAGGTTCCTCTATTGAGCAACTTATTTACCACATTAACAGATAAAGTAAAAGGCAAAGAGTTAAAAATCGTTTTCCCTGAAGGAACGGATGAGCGTATTCTTACTGCTGCATCCCGTCTGGCAAGCGACGGCATCCTGACGCCGATCGTTGTTGGAAACGTAGACGAGGTAAACGCACAAGCTGACAAGATTGGTGTAAAGCTTGACGGATGTGACGTCGTAGACCCTGCTTCTTTCCCTGGTATGGACGAGCTTGTAAAAGCATTCGTAGAGCGTCGTAAAGGAAAGGCGACAGAAGAAGATGCGAAGAAAATCCTGTTGGACGGAAACTACTTCGGAACGATGCTTGTTTACACAGGACAAGCACACGGTCTTGTAAGCGGAGCAGCCCATTCAACGGCGGATACGGTTCGCCCTGCCCTCCAGATCATCAAAACAAAAGAAGGTGTCCGCAAAACGTCTGGTGTCTTCATCATGGTACGTGAAGACGAGAAGTATGTATTCGCAGACTGTGCCATCAACATTTCACCTGACAGCCAGGATCTTGCAGAAATCGCGATTGAAAGTGCGAAAACAGCTGAAATGTTCGACATCGACCCACGCGTTGCGATGTTGAGCTTCTCTACAAAAGGCTCGGCAAAATCACCTGAAACGGAAAAAGTGGTGGAAGCTGTTTCTGTCGCAAAAGAAAAAGCACCTGAACTGACTGTTGACGGAGAATTCCAATTCGACGCTGCCTTCGTTCCATCGGTTGCAGAGAAAAAAGCACCTGATGCCGACATTCAAGGTAATGCCAACGTTTTCGTATTCCCAAGCCTTGAAGCAGGAAACATCGGATACAAAATTGCCCAACGCCTAGGAAACTTCGAAGCAGTAGGCCCGATCCTTCAAGGATTGAACGCACCTGTGAACGATCTTTCACGCGGTTGTAACGAAGAAGACGTGTATAAGCTTGCATTGATTACGGCTGCTCAGGCGCTGTAAGGTATATGATGTGTATGACCGGGTCCTTATAGGGGTCCGGTTTTTTGTTTGCCTGTTGGAGTTTTTATTTTTGACAGGTAAAGAGTGAGGGATATTCAACTGTTAAAAAAACTTAGATTTTAACAAGCAAACCAGAAGCGAACCCTTGGATTGTCCAACCTCTTTTTCAGCAACCCCCTTTCATATGGTATAATGAGCTCGCATGTTGTCAGTGAAGGAGAAGCGTTATGGATAAGGAAAAAGCGTATGCACTGCTTCGTCAAGACCGATGGAGAGTGATTGATCAATCAAGTTTAGGACCGATGTTTGGGGCCCTGCAGTCGTTTGCCATGGATGATACATTATGTACGGCAATTGGAGCAGGTCAGTCTGACCCGACGGCACGCTCGTGGGTCCATCATCAAACGGTTGTATTAGGTATTCAAGATACGAAGCTGCCGTTCCTTTCTGATGCCTTAAAGGGATTGGAAGAGGCAGGCTATCAATATATTGTACGAAACTCAGGTGGGTTAGCAGTAGTATTGGATGAAGGGGTACTGAACCTATCATTGGTGTTCCCGGATTCTGAAAAGGGGATAGACATTAACCGTGGCTATGATGCCATGTGGTTACTCGTTCAGGAAATGTTCAAGGATTTCGATGTGGAGATCGAAGCGAAGGAGATCACACAGTCTTACTGTCCAGGCAGCTATGATCTCAGTATCAATGACCAGAAGTTCGCAGGGATCTCCCAGCGGAGAATCCGGAACGGGGTAGCTGTTCAGGTGTACCTCTGTGTGGGCGGAAGCGGTTCTGAACGGGCAAAGCTGATCCAGCGATTTTATGAGACCGGGTTGAAGGATGGGGAGACGAAGTTTACGTTTCCTGTTATTGAACCCGATGTGATGGCATCTCTATCGGAGCTACTTGGAGTCGAATTCTCGATTCAAGACGTGATGCTCCGCTTCCTGCAATCGTTGAAGGGGTTCAGTGGTGAATTTTACAGCAGTGCTCTTCAAGGGGAAGAGTATGGGATGTACGAGAACTATTATCAACGGGTTGTTGATCGGAATGAGAAA
The DNA here is from genome assembly GCF_020172085.1 of Rossellomorea aquimaris. GTDB lineage: Bacteria > Bacillota > Bacilli > Bacillales > Bacillaceae_B > Rossellomorea > Rossellomorea aquimaris_E. Next base: position 240,243 of record NZ_JAIVAT010000008.1, on the reverse strand, counting down.
GTGTTGGGATAGATTGGGAGAGTTGGACTTCGGTTTGTATCGGGGTCCGTTTTTTATTGGGTGAAAATGGTAAAAAGCGCAATAAATAAAATAATGACGCAATCATGGTTGATTTCGACGCAATAAATTCAGAATTGACGCAATTACCCCGGATTTTGACGCAATAAAAATTAAAATGACGCAATCGCCGTTTATACTAGCCCCTCCATGAACCAAAACTCCGTTCTAAAGCATCTAATATACAGTTAAAATAGGTTTTAGGTAACTGTTTTGAACCAAAATGGACAAACTTTAAGTTTTGTAGAAAAAGATTCTATATCCATTCACCAATCCCAATAAAAAACCAGCACGCCCACAGGCGCACTGGTTGGGAATCCCTCTATTCAGCCACTTTTTCTAAATTGCCGTTTCGGTCCATCTTAAAACGGGGTGCCTTTGACTCGTCTTCATCGAATACGACAAGCTTTCTGGCACGGTTCATGATTTGCATAAGTGTTTCGTAGTCTTCCTGCATCGTGACGGAATTATTCTCAAGGGCTTTGACTTTCTTTTCAAGCTCGGCATTTTCCTTGCGGATATCGGAAATTTCCTGCCTTAATCGTTGGTTTTCGATTTTTACATAGTCTGAGTTCATGTTGGTCTGTGCCAGATTCTGAAGGAAGGCAATGACTTTTTCGAGTGTCACTTCCCCTTTTAATCCGGATGGCTTTACTATATGGTTAGCGGCAGGTGCCTGTTGTGTGACGAAGACTTGCTCCTCGCTTGCTTCCACTTCAAAATTCTGCGGCGCTTCTTCGGTTTCTTTCCCCAGCTGTTCTGTTGCCGGTACGTAGTTTTCGTAATCGGCGAATTCCATTTCTTCTTCGGCTTCAGACATTGATAGAGACATAGCATCTAAATCTTCAATGGAAGGTGTTGGTGGCTGATACAGCAATTTTTTCTTGCCGCCTTGATCTTTTCCGAGAATGCGGTGGCGCTGCTTGCGTTGTTTTTTTGCTAGTTGAAGAGCTTTCTCGTACTGGTGGCGAACGACGGCGTTCCAGCGGAATCCACATGCAGCGGATGTGCGGTTCAGCTTGTCTCCGACTTCTTCAAAGGCATTTAATTGTGTGCTGCCTTCACGTACATGGCGTAAAACCGTTTCGGCTAATAATAGATCGTTTTCTTCTGTCCAGGCATCCTGTCTTGTTTTCATCATCATTTCATCTCAACTCCCAAAGTTTTCTTAAAGTATTCGTTGATTAAAGGATGGACCATTTTCACCGTTTTTATACGAATATGCTAAAATTATTTTCTGTCTGCTAGTTTCGTTGTATCAGTGGGATTAGCACGAGCTGGAAACGATGTGTTCTTGCAAAACATGACAGAAAACTGTATTCTATAAATCGATGTTTACGATGAATAAAATCCATTTCAATAGATAGAAAGGGTTGTGGACAGATGGCAAACGAATTTCGTGTTTGCGATGATTGTCAGGCCGTTAATTTAAAGACCTTGATTCCAAAATTGAAAGAAATTGACCCGGATGCACCGATCGACATTGCGTGCCAATCTTATTGTGGTCCAGGGCGCAAGAAGACATTCGCTTTTGTGAATAATCGTCCTGTAGCGGCGTTGACTGAGGAAGAACTCATGGAAAAAGTAATGAAGAAAATAAAGAAATAAAGGAAAACTTCCAATCAGGGAGTTTTTTCTTTTCTTTAAAAAAATGTAGGTTTGCACCATCACAGAAAAGGAAACTGGTTAAGGGGTAGAGAATTAAAATAGGAGAGGTTTTTTGTCAAGCGGCCAACTTTTTTTGAAGGATTTGGAACGCTTGTGGTTGATCAATCAAAGGCCAAATACCTATTTTTTTCGACAAAATTCGAGATGAAGACCAGTACGTAAGTCGCTATAATAGAAATATGCTAGTTTAGGAAGAGGGTAGAAGATGGAGTATGCCAAGCAGAAATTACATGAAGAAAAAGTATTTAAAGACCCTGTTCACCGGTATGTTCATGTAAGGGATCGTGTGATTTGGGATTTGATCGGGACAAAAGAATTCCAGCGACTCCGCAGGATCAGGCAGCTCGGCACCACCTACCTGACCTTTCATGGTGCAGAGCATAGCCGGTTCAACCATTCTCTTGGCGTGTATGAAATCATTCGCCGAATCGTGGACGATGTCTTCGCAGGGAGACCCGAGTGGAACCAGGATGAGCGATTATTATCCCTTTGTGCCGCGTTATTGCATGATCTCGGCCACGGACCGTTTTCCCACTCCTTTGAAAAGGTGTTTCACCTCGATCACGAACACTTCACCCAAGCGATCATTCTCGGGGATACCGAAGTGAATGCAGTGCTGAGCAAAGTGGAGCCGGATTTTCCGAAGCATGTGGCGGAAGTGATTGCGAAGACGTACAGCAACAAGTTGGTCGTGAGCCTGATTTCAAGCCAGATCGACGCCGACCGAATGGATTATTTGCAGCGTGATGCCTATTTTACAGGAGTAAGCTACGGTCATTTCGACATGGAGAGGATTCTTCGTGTCATGAGGCCCCGTGAGGATCAGGTCGTCATCAAGCAAAGCGGGATGCATGCTGTGGAAGACTACATCATGAGCCGTTATCAGATGTACTGGCAGGTGTATTTCCATCCCGTGACGAGAAGTGCAGAAGTGATCCTGACGAAGATTCTACATAGGGCGAAGGAGCTTCATGAAGAGTTTTACTCCTTCAAGCAAAGCCCGATCCATTTCTACTCCCTTTTTGAAGGAGAAGTGTCGCTTCAGGACTATTTAAAGCTGGATGAAGCGGTCATCATGTATTATTTTCAAATTTGGCAGGAAGAAGAAGACCCGATTTTGCGGGACCTGTGCGAGCGGTTCATGAACCGGAACTTGTTTAAGTACGTGGAGTTCGATCCTGCGAAGGAATACAAGAAGCACAGTGAGCTCGAAGCCCTTTTTAAAAAAGCGGGAATCGATCCCGATTATTACCTTGTGGTGGATTCATCTTCAGACCTTCCATACGATTTCTACAGACCAGGCGAGGAAGAGGAACGGCTCCCGATTCATCTGTTAATGAAGAATGAGGAGCTGCGCGAATTGTCCAGACAGTCGGACATCGTGGATTCCATTTCCGGAAAGCGACGGACCGACCATAAATTATACTATCCAGTGGATTTACTATATGACGAATCAACAAAGAAGAATATTAAGAGACAGATAAGGAAGATCTTGGAGCTGTAAACGACGCAGGCAAAGAGGATCTAAAATATGCAATACTAGGAGTAGGAGATGACGTACATTGTTGAAAGATCATGCCAAACTGATGAGTGCCTTCTTAGCCTCGGGTGAAGTGGTGGGAAGGAAGAAGCTTCAAAAGATGATATTCATCGCCAAGAAGCTTGAATTCCCGTTTCAGGAAAAATTTCAATTTCATTTTTATGGACCGTATTCGGAAGAATTGACGCTTCGGGTCGAGGAACTCTGCAATATGGGATTTATCTCGGAAGTGAAAGAGAAAAAGGGCGGGTACTACCAATACCGTTACACCGTCACGAAAGAAGGGGAAGACTTCCTGCAGATTTATGAGAAGGAAATGCCTAACTTAAAGGATTGCCTCACGGATATGAACGTTCAATCAGCACGCTTTCTTGAACTGGTTTCAACCGTCTTATATTTTGATAACCTTCCAAAAGAAGAAGTCGTGGAAAAAGTATTCACTCTCAAGAGTAAGCAGAAATATACAGAAGAAGAAATCGACGAAGCCTTCACGTACATCGAAGGATTGAAAACGAAAAAAATCGTTCAGTAGAGAACGTTCTTATATGATAGGAAAGGGGATCGCCTGTTTTGGGGCGATCCCCTTCTAACATTATTTTGGAGTCTGATCCATTCTTTCAATGATCCGATCAAGCTTTTCTTCGATTTGTTTGTCTTGTTTTCGCTGCTGGATTCTTCGATTACGTAACCCTTTCGCCATCACAAAAGCAACTACCACTATGGCTAAAAGGAAAGCCATCATGAACAACTGGATGATGACATCGCCGATCTGAAAGTCCATTTCACTCCATCCTTTCCATACGTGTATGGTATATCGTATTCTTCAGATGCAAAAGGTACCCATTTTTTCTAAAGGCGGATGAATGGAGTTTTTATTCAATAACAAAGAAGAGTAAATTCATATAAGTGTAGAGTTTCGTGTGAGGGCTACTGTTGGTATAGTGGTGCCTGCCTGATCGGCAGGCTTTCAAGCATGTTATTGATCGCTGAGTCTCTTGCCTCCGACGGCATAGTGACCTTTCGTCATTTCCTCGATGAACACCACGATTTTCTCTTCAGGTGCACCGGTTGTTTCACTGACAGCTTCTGTTACTTTTTCCACGAGGGCACGCTTTTGTTCTTCAGAACGGCCTTCGAGCATTTTTACGGTGATATAAGGCATTATGATTCGCTCCTAGGGTTTGGATTTGGTACAATCTGTGGTAGGCTCGTACGATTCTGTCCACTATTTAAATGTAATGGGTAGGGAGTCAGAGAGCAAGTTTGGTATGATGAAAACAGGAATTGTCATGAATGCAGGAATTTTTCTGTATACTATGGAATAAGGAAGTAAAACATTTTTTAAAGGAGTACATACTTTGGATACAATAAGCTCACTTTTTGAGTCGATTTCCGTCTTCCGTTTGGAGGACCTTCCGTTTGTCGTGATCTCTCTCGTCATGGCCTTTACCGTCCATGAGTTCGCCCACGCCTTTGTGGCATATAAATTCGGGGATACGACAGCGAAGGATCATGGAAGACTCACATTAAACCCGATTCAACATTTGGACCCGTTTGGGACCCTTTTAATATTGATTGCAGGATTTGGATGGGCGCGCCCTGTGCCGGTCATGAGAAACAGATTTAAAAATCCGCGCCTGGCGGGAGTGCTCGTTTCCGTTGCCGGCCCCTTAAGCAATTTCCTGCTGGCATTTTTGGCATTCGGATTATTTTACTTTTTTGTTGTAGTGACGGGTGGTGTCGGTGTGCCTCCGTTTATCATTGACCTTCTGCAGATGATCGTTTACTTGAATGTATTGCTGTTCGTATTTAATTTACTGCCATTCCCTCCCCTGGATGGGTACCGGATCATTGAGGATCTGGCCCCGAATCATATCAGGGCGAAATTGACCCAATATGAGCAATACGGTGTATTACTCTTTTTGATCATTGTCATCACCCCGCTGGATGAATATACGATCTGGCCATTGTTGCAAGGCGGCATGACCGCGACGAACCAGGCATTCAGTACGATATTCAAGACGATATTTTCAATCTTTAGCTAGAGGAGTGACGTTACATGGAAAAGAAAAAGAACATAGGATTCAATATCATCAAAAGTGATCCCACAGACGGGCACGGCGGTTACGGAGTAGGGTCATTGAGCCTTGATAATGTTTCGCCTGTCATGATCGATGTCGAAGAAGGGGAAGCGACCATTCAAGTCGGAGCCATGCATGCGAGAAGCCCGATGGAAAAAGGAATCAAATTCACGAACAACCGGGAAGACTCGGCTGGCGGTAAGCCGTACTGGTTGATCTGGGTGACCATCGACCGCATGGAAGACGGCCCGTACTATGCAGGCGTAACGGCCTGTGAACTGGTCGTGAACCGTGAGAAGCGAAGAGGCTACAAGTCCATGCCTGAACATGTGAACAATATGGATAAATCCATCAAGCGCAAAATTGTCCTCGATCAACTGGACGACAAGTCAAAAGGCATTTTGACAGACTTCCTGAAAAATCATGATGCAGGCATGTGGGAACGTTCCAAAGATGAACTGAAGAAAGCGTTAAAAAAATAAAGAAATCCTTTTGTGAACAAACTGTGACATTTGTTTGAATATGTCGTTCACATCTTGCCCTCTGGTAAGAAAAAAAGTACACTTAAATCACAGTTTGCACATAAACTAGGACATGAAAGACCCCGGGTTCGCACAAACCCGGGGTTTTTCTTTGTGTTTTGATGGTATACAGCTGGAATTGGGGACGTGAATTGGGATTGTTGCGGCAGATTGGGCCGAAGTTGCGGTACTTTTCAGGTTTGTTGCTGCAGTTTTAGGCCTGGTTGCGGCGCTTTTTGGTAAACTTGCGGCAAAAGGTGCGTCGTTGTGCTACTTTTCGGGAGACTTGTGCCACTTCAGGCTAAACTCGTGCCACTCTCGGCTAAACTTGTGCCAAAATTTGATCTTCCGCTTTTCGAATTGTCCAGCTCCGGCGGCTAGAGGCTCGAGGTCATAAGTCAAGAACGCCAAAAAGGCAAAGAGCGCCTTTCCGGCGTTCTCGCCTTATGCTTGTCGGGCCTACCCAAGCCGCCTCCGCTTTTCAAGTTGTCCAGCTCCGGCGGCTAGTCCCTCGAGGTCATAAGTCAAGAACGCCAAAAAGGCAAAGAACGCCTTTCTGACGTTCTCGCCTTATGCTTGTCGGGCCTACCCAAGCCGCCTCCGCTTTTCGGTTAAAAAATCCAATCCTTCACTTTCTCATACCAAGACTTCTTCTCTTTCTCTTGCACCTTTTCTTTCGGAGCTTCTTTTTCCCCTAAATGTTCATGACAGTATTCCGTCGGTTCGGTACCTTTCACGAAGTAGGTGAACCGCTGCACCGGGCAGTCTTTCGTGGCGAGCAGACCGTTGTGTGGGTTCACGGCAACTCCCACGACACCTTTTGTTGGTTTGAAGTGTTTGACGGGTTCATCCTTCAGGGCTTCTTCCATGAAGTGTACCCAAATTTTCTTGGCATAGTACTTATCATCGACCAAGGAAATTTCTTTTTCTTTGTCGTATCCCGTCCACACACCCGCTGTCAGTTGAGGAGAGTAGCCGATCATCCAGTTGTCTGTATTGGTGGTGCCTGATTTCCCTGCGTAGGGACGGGTGGCGTCTTTGCGGATCTGGATCCCTGTGACGGTCGAGTAATCATTGAGCTTCGGATCGAATATCCCCGACAGCATATGGGTCATGACGTAGGTGAGGTCGGGGTCGAGTACCTGTTCTTTTTTCGATTTATGTTCGTAGATGACGTTGCCGGACCAATCTTCCACTTTCGTGATGAAGACGGGCTTTACCTTGTAGCCGCCGTTGGCAAAGATGCTGTAGGCGTTGACCATATCGATGACTCTTGCACCGGATGTCCCGAGTGCCGATGACGGGTATTTCTTCACTTTCGTCGTTAACCCGAATTTCTCTTTTGCCGTCTTGGTCAAGGTGTCCTGGCCAATGAAGAGGTGGGTCTTTACGGCGTAAACGTTATCGGACAGGGCGATCGCCTGTGCCAACGTGATGTCATCATCTGCGTATTTATTATTGTAATTATGAGGGGTGTACGTTTTCCCGTCATCGAACGTGAAGGACGTCAATTCGCTCTTCATCGTGGTGGACGGCGTAAACCCCTGCTTTAAAGCAGAATAGTAGAGAAGCGGCTTGATGGTCGATCCAGGCTGGCGGATCGCCTGCACAGCCCGGTTAAATGGACTTTCCTCGTAATTCCTTCCCCCGACCAGAGCCGTCACATTCCCATTTTTCGGATTCATGGAAACGAATCCAAGCTGGATATCAGATTGGTCTGAAATCTGTTCCTTCACGACTTTCTCGGCGACTTTTTGATGATCGGGGTTGAGGGTCGTGTAAACCTTCAATCCGCCCATCTCGATGGTACGTTCTTCAATGCCTAAATCGGAACGCAGGATGCTTCTTACCACATCTTGAAAGTACGGTGCGATTTCCGTCTTTTGATGGGCATGCTCCCCTATAATGCGAATCTGTGCCGATTTGGAAACGGCTTCTTGTTCTTTAGATATGAAACCGTCCTTGGACATGGATGTTAGGATGAGTTCCTGTCGCTTCTTGGCATTATCGATGTGGGTTACAGGTGAATAGTAGGACGGTGCTTTCGGAATCCCGGCGAGCATGGCCGCTTCCGAAACGGACAATTGATTTGCATCCTTTCCGAAATAAAACTGACTGGCTGCCTGGACCCCATATGCGCCGTGACCATAATAGATGGTATTTAAGTAGCCTTCTAGAATGTCTTTCTTGGAGTAGTTCATTTCGATCCGGATCGTGTAGAGAGCCTCCGAAATCTTTCTCTTCCACGTTTTATCATGTGAAAGAAATAGATTGCGAGCGTATTGCTGTGAAATGGTACTGGCTCCCTGCACCTTGGACATGGCTTTGACGTCGGCTAGGGCGGCCCCTGCCATCCGCTTCAGGTCAAATCCATAGTGCTGGTAGAAGCTTTTGTCTTCAATGGAGATGGTCGCTTCAATAAGGGCAGGGGAAATGTCTTTAAGTCCCACCCAGTAGCGCTTCTCGCCTGTATTCGTTTCTCCTATGACGGATCCGTCCTCACTGTAGATCAAAGTAGATTGAGGAACGGCAAGGGGCGGGGGCCCCTGGACCTTGGCGTAAATCAATATCCCCATGATTCCGATCAAAAAAAGGACCGTCATCGAGAGCACCCCGACCACTACAAATCTCGCATATTTCTTTGACTTCTCCATTCGAGCCATCAGTTCCATACCTCTCCCTACTTTCCCTACAGAGGTCCGCCAACATTGAGGGACGGACCTTGGATTTTTTTATATTGGTCAACTCGTTTATACTGATTAACGTGTAGTATTAGTATGAAAAGATTTACGAGATTTTAAACCTCAAAGGTTTAGAAAAAATTTCACTTGAAATTTTACTAGATTCCACTATACTTTTTCTCATGTTTGTATTTATCATGATAGGGAAGGATAAAAATGACGTCCTTTGCGGATGTTTTTATAAATAGGAGTAAAGCCCGTTCTGTCAGGCTTTTGCTTAACTTTGTCCTGATATGAATGTGTGAAAACTCAAACTAGTGGTATATGATTTTGACAGCGAAGATTGACCTCTGCTGGAAAAAACGATAAAAAAATGAAAACAAGAAGGGAAGTTGAAACAATGAGTGGACTTTGGTACACAGAGAAACAAACAGAAAACTTCGGGATCACGATGAAAATCAAGAAGACTTTACATACAGAGCAAACGGATTTTCAATATCTTGAAATGGCTGAAACAGAAGAGTGGGGCAATATGCTGTTCCTTGACGGGATGGTCATGACGAGCCAGAAGGATGAGTTCGTTTATCATGAAATGGTTGCGCATGTTCCATTATTCACGCATCCTAACCCTGAGAAGGTATTGGTTGTCGGCGGCGGAGACGGTGGCGTCATCCGTGAAGTATTGAAGCACCCAAGCGTGAAGAAAGCGGTTCTTGTTGAAATCGACGGAAAAGTGATCGAGTACTCGAAGAAGTATCTTCCGGAGATCGCCGGAGAACTAGAAAACGAGCGCGTGGATGTACAAGTGGACGATGGCTTCATGCACATCGCGAAAAGTGAAAACGAATATGACGTTATCATGGTTGATTCCACTGAGCCGGTTGGACCAGCAGTAAACCTGTTTACAAAAGGATTCTACGCAGGAATCTCGAAAGCATTGAAAGAAGACGGAATCTTCGTTGCCCAATGTGACAACCCATGGTTCAAGGCAGACCTTATCCGCCAGGTACAAAGCGACGTGAAGGAAATCTTCCCGATCACTCGCCTGTACACAGCAAATATCCCGACATACCCAAGCGGCCTATGGGCATTCACGATCGGTTCCAAAAAGCACGACCCGATTGAAGTACCGGAAGAGCGTTTTCACGACATCGAAACCAAATACTACACACCGGAACTGCACAATGCAGCATTCGCGCTGCCTAAATTCGTTAAAGACCTGACAAAATAAGTTTGAGGGACGGACCTCAAATTTTAAGGTGAAATCCTATAATATCAAGGAGGGACGGGCCTGAACCAAGGTCCGTCCCTCTAATAGAGAGGTTGAAGAATATGCGTTTTGATGAGGCTTATTCAGGTAATGTGTTTATTAAGAGTCATCCTTCTTATGAGGATAGCCAGGTAGTCCTTTACGGGATGCCGATGGATTGGACAGTGAGCTACCGTCCGGGTTCCCGTTTCGGTCCTGCCCGTATCCGCGAAGTGTCGATCGGTCTGGAAGAATACAGTGCGTACCTCGACCGCGAGCTTGAAGAAGTGAAGTATTATGACGCCGGTGACATTCCGCTTCCATTCGGAAACCCGCAGCGAAGCATTGATATGATTGAAGATTATATCGACGGCCTGCTTGGAGATGGGAAGATCCCATTCGGAATGGGTGGGGAGCACCTGGTTTCATGGCCGGTTATGAAAGCCATCGCGAAGAAATATCCGGACCTTGCGATCATCCATATGGACGCTCACACGGATCTTCGTGAAGAATACGAAGGGGAACCGTTATCCCACTCGACTCCGATCCGTAAGATCGCTGAGCATATCGGACCGAAGAACGTTTATTCATTCGGGATCCGTTCCGGAATGAAAGAAGAATTCCAATGGGCGAAAGAAAACGGCATGCACATTTCGAAATTCGAAGTGCTTGAGCCATTGAAGGAGATCCTTCCTCAGCTTGCAGGACGTCCTGTCTATGTGACGATCGATATTGACGTATTGGACCCTGCCCACGCGCCTGGTACAGGAACTGTGGATTGCGGTGGAATCACTTCGAAGGAATTACTGGCATCCATCCATGCAATTGCTCATTCTGACGTCAATGTCGTAGGAGCAGACCTTGTGGAAGTAGCGCCAATCTATGATCCATCTGAGCAAACAGCGAATACGGCCAGTAAGCTGATCCGTGAAATGCTTCTTGGTTGGGTGAAATAATAACCATTAAAAGCCCTTTCTAATTGACAGAAAGGGCTTTTCTTTTATACTATATGTTTAAAGTTTTAAACATATAAACCAACTAGAGGGACGGACCTCTTGTATAAAAAAGAAAGAAGGATGATCATATGAATCCATCAACCGTGCTTGTAACCGGCGGAACAGGTTTTGTAGCCTCCTGGCTCGTGAAAGAATTGCTCGAACAAGGTCACGACGTGAGAACGACCGTCCGCAGCCTGCAAAAAGAAGAAAAATACCAGCATCTAAAAGACATTGAATATTCGACTCCAGGAACATTGACCATTTACGAAGCAGACCTTTTAAAGGAAGGCAGCTTCGATCAAGCCGTCGATGGCTCGGAGTACGTTTTCCATACCGCGTCACCCTTTCTCATCAACGGCATCAAAGACCCTGAAAAAGAACTGGTGGAGCCGGCAAAAAAAGGAACGCAAAACGTGTTAACCTCAGTAAATAAGGCAGAGTCCGTCAAGCGTGTCGTCCTGACCAGCAGCGTCGTGGCGATCTTCGGGGACCACATCGATATGAAAGGGAAGCCACATTTCACAGAAGAGGATTGGAATACGACAAGCTCAACGGATCATCAGCCTTACAATTACTCTAAAACTGTGGCAGAAAAAGAAGCATGGAAGATGATGAAAGATCAGGACCGCTGGGATCTTGTTACCATTAATCCTTCCTTTGTCATGGGTCCTGCCCTGACAAAACGGACGGACTCGACAAGCACATCTACGATTCTATCGTTTCTGACCGGCGGCTTTAAGACCGGGGTGCCAGATCTCGCAACAGGAGTAGTGGACGTGAGGGACATCGCGAAAGCCCATATGCTCGCAGCATTCACCCCTGAAGCCAAAGGACGCTACATCCTTTCAGGCGGGGAAATCACGTTCATCGAAATCGCGAAGCTGATTGAAAAGAACTTCCCTAATGAGTATCCCCTTCCGACCAGGGTCGTTCCTAAGCCTCTCATCTGGCTGATCGCTCCCACAGTGGGCCTCACAAGACCATATGTGAGCAAAAACGTCGGATACCCGGTCAGATTTGAAACAAAGAAAAGCATCGGGGAGCTCGGGATGACCTATAAAAGTCTCGAAACCACATTCACTGATCAAGTGAACCAAATGAAACGGGACGGCCTCATAAAAAAATAGAGATCTAGAAAGAGCCTTGCCTTCTATGAAGTCGAGGCTCTTTCCCATAAATCCGCTTACATTCCCTCCAAAAAATGAAAACTCACCCTGTTCCATTGCAATTTCCCCCAATACTTCTTATACTTAATTAGTTAGAAGGAAGGGACGTCCATTCGAGGGACGGACCCATCACTTGATCGGACCCTAAAAAGAAAAGGATGTGAGTGGTTTGACGGCAAAAGCGGATTCTACACCTGTCAAAGTTCACTTGAAAACCAAGATCACAATAGGAGAGGAAAGTGACTCTTTTGAATTGGTATCATTTGGTCGATACTATGAAAAAGGGGATGCCATTTTTCTAAAGTACGATGAGGTGCAAGAGGAAGGGACCACTCATACGATTGTCAAAGTCACAGATCGACAGGCCCTCATTCTCAGAAGCGGTGCAGTCAAAATGAGAATGGCCTTCAACGAACTCGAGGAACAGAACGGATCTTACGAGAGCCAGCTCGGTACCCTCTTACTTACAACTAAAACGAACACACTTTCACATACACAGAGTGACTCGAAGCTTGAAGGGAACTTCAACCTTTCATACGAGTTAAAGATGCAGGACAGCCCGGTTGGGGATTATGTTATGTCCATTCACTATAAGGAGGAAGCATAGGGATATGAATATCGTCGAAAAAGTACAAGAAAACCTGAAAGCCGAAATCAAAGCAGCGGTTCTGAAAGCAGGACTCGCAACAGAGGATCAGATCCCGGATGTGATTCTTGAAACACCGAAGGAAAAGTCACACGGTGATTATTCAACGAATATGGCGATGCAGCTTGCACGCGTAGCGAAAAAAGCTCCGCGTATGATTGCCGATGACATTGTTGCAAACTTTGACCAGTCCAAAGCTTCCATTGAAAAAATGGAGATTGCAGGACCCGGTTTCATCAATTTCTACATGAACAACGAATACTTAACAGACTTGATCCCGTTGATTCTCGATCAAGATCAGGAATACGGTCAATCAGATGCTGGAAACGGCGAAAGAGTAAACGTCGAGTTCGTTTCTGCCAATCCTACTGGAGATCTTCACCTTGGTCATGCCCGTGGAGCGGCTGTCGGCGATTCCCTATGTAACGTCCTTGAAAAAGCAGGTTATAACGTAACCCGTGAATACTATATCAATGATGCCGGAAATCAGATCCATAACCTGGCAATTTCAGTAGAAGCCCGCTATTTCCAAGCGCTTGGACAAGACAAAGCGATGCCTGAAGACGGGTATCACGGTGCGGACATCATTGAAATCGGAAAGAAATTGGCGGAAGAATTCGGCTCCAAGTATGCGGAAGTAAGTGATGAAGAGCGTTACAAGTTTTTCCGTGAATACGGCCTGAAGATTGAAATGGCCAAGCTTCAAAACGACCTTGAAATGTTCCGTGTTCCATTCAATGTCTGGTACTCTGAAACATCCCTTTATGAAAATGGGAAAATCGATGCAGCATTGAAAACATTGAGAGACAACGGTCACGTATACGAAGAAGACGGTGCTACCTGGTTCCGTTCCACAGAGCTTGGAGATGACAAAGACCGCGTTCTCATCAAGAATGACGGCACTTACACGTACCTGACTCCGGATATTTCCTATCACCAGGATAAATTTGAGCGTGGACATGATGTGTTGATCAATATTTGGGGTGCGGACCATCACGGATACATCCCTCGTATGAAAGCAGCCATTGAAGCACTCGGCTTTAACCGTGACAAACTGGAAGTTGAAGTGATTCAACTTGTTCACCTTTATAAAAATGGTGAAAAAATGAAGATGAGTAAGCGTACAGGGAAAGCCGTTACGTTACGTGAGCTGGTGGAAGAGGTTGGCCTTGATGCGGTCCGTTATTTCTTTGCCATGAGAAGTGCTGACACGCATATGGACTTTGACCTGGACTTAGCCGTATCACAATCCAACGAAAATCCTGTGTACTACGCTCAATATGCTCATGCGCGTATTTGCAGCATCCTGCGTCAGGCAGAAGAACAGGGACTGGCGTCTGAAGACAAGATCGACTTAAATCTGATCGGTACAGAAAAAGAAGTCGACTTATTGAAAAAGCTGGGTGAATTCCCACAAATGATCGCTGATGCAGCAGAGAAGCGCACGCCTCACCGTGTAGCGAACTACATCAATGATCTGGCATCTGCTTTCCACAGCTTCTACAATGCCAACAAAGTTCTTGATGAGGAAAATCGTGAGCTGACGACAGCTCGTCTCGCTTTAGTGAAAGTGGTACGTGTTACGTTGCAAAACGCTCTTGCCTTGATTGGTGTAGCAGCCCCTGAAAAAATGTAAATTCATCTTAAAGGTCCGTCCCTCACAGGATGGACCTTTTTTTCTTATATTTCTCACGGTTTAACGTATAATAATGGTAGATGATTGTAGGAGGAGAATGGTATGAAAACGGTCGTTTTAGCGATTGTCACCGGATTTTTGGTAGGGTTTATTTTTGCATTGTTCAAGCTGCCGATACCGGCACCACCAGCCCTGGCCGGAATTGCCGGAATTGTGGGCATTTACCTTGGGTTTAAAGCCTTTATGGCGATCCAGCCCTGGATTGAGTCTGTGTTCAAATAATCCGTACATAAGAGAAGCCGCAGCTTCCAAACAAAAAAGATGGACACCACGTGTCCATCTTTTTTACGACCATTCAAGCGTACCCCCACTAATCCGCTTTACCCCCCTAATAGAAGAGAGGTCTTCAATCAGTTGCAGCATGGCCTGATCTTTATGCTTCGCTTCCACCATAAAATCAACGTCCTGATCCATTTTCTTCAGCGTTTTGAAGAAGCCTTCCACAAATTCCGGATCAACCAAATCCGCATGTGAACGGAATGCCTTTTCCGATTTAGGAGAAGAGATATGGATTTTAGGAACTAAATCTCTCCTGTCCCAGGTGGCAAAAATACGTTCAAGCTGATCTTCAAGAGGCACATCACCCGGGTTCGCTTCGTGATGATGAATGTCGAGGACCATGGGAATATCCTCTTTCTCGCAAACACCCAACGTTTCGTTGACGGTATACGTCTTGTCGTCATTTTCCAATGTCATGATTTCCTTCACGTCAAGCGGGAGACTCTTCAAATTTTCATGGAAACGGACCAATGTTGCTTCCTTATCCCCATAGCTGCCCCCGATATGAATATTGATGACGGACTTCTTTTCAATCCCCATATACTCAAGCATCCTGTAGTGATACACCATATCCTTCACGGCATTGTCCGTCACATGTTCCTTAGGACTTGTAAACAACGTGAACTGATTCGGATGAAAGCTCGATCGGATTCCGAACTCCTTGATCTGATCACCGAGCTCTTTCCACTCATGTTGAAAAGGAGAGTAGAAATCCCATTCCACTTCCGGATGGGTGGCGAGGGGGACGAGGGAGCTTGATAATCGGTACAGTTTAATTTCATGAGCAGCACACAGATAGAGGATTCGCTTCGTATGCTCCAGATTTAACGCCGTCACTTCCTTCAGGCGATCCATGCGCTCATTTCTAGGTAACTCTGTGTAACGTTTGTATGTCATGGTCTTGGCCGGGCTTGCGTCCCATAAGGAGAGGGAGTTCGCCACGAATCCGAATCGGACTTTCATGTGTCATCCCCCTAAAGTAAGATCGAAATGGATGACCCGATCCGCTCTTTTATACGGGTAAGGAGGGAGACTGATGCAAGATCGTTCTCGCTCAACATATCGGATGCCTCCATGTCTTTTTTCATTTCCTTTTTCAATGTTTGAATGAACCCTTTATCGAAAATTAGATTATTGATTTCAAAATTGATGAAAAAACTTCTCTTATCAAAGTTCGCCGTTCCGATATCACAGAAGTGATCATCGACGACCAGCACCTTGGCATGGTAAAAACCGTTCATGAATTGATACACTTGTGCTCCTTTTGCGAGCAGAGGTCTGAAATACGGAAAGGCCGCTTCCTTCACCAGCATATGATCTGCATTGTTTGGGATGATGATCTTGACGGTGACACCCCTGTCTAATGCACCCAATAGGGCATCCATTAATTTGGGGGTGGGGATGAAGTACGGCGTTCCGATGATAATTTCAACTTGTGCTTCATCGATGAATTTCCCAAAGAAGTCCTCAATATTGATGCCTTCCGTCGGGAAAATCTGATGCTGGATGCTTCCTTTTTCAGCATCTGGGAAATACGTTGCTTCGTCCTTCAGATCCTTTCGTGTTGCTCGGAACCAGTCGACACAGAATTCTGTCTGTAGATCGTGAACGCCTTCCCCTTCAAGGCGGAGGTGATAATCCCTCCAAGGAGAAAGCTCAGGAATATCGTTTTCATCGATGTATTCCTTCCCGATATTATACCCGCCCAAATAACCGATCACGCCGTCGATGACAGTGATCTTCCGGTGATTCCGCTGTTGGGAGGAAAAGAACAGGTAGGGAAGCTTCACCCTGCGGCAGAAATCCACCTCTACACCCGCATCCCGAATTTCCTTCACCTTCGATTTAGGAACGTTATGACTCCCGATCTGATCCATAAGAAGCCTAACCTCGATCCCTTCTTGGGCCTTCCCTTTCAGTAATTCCAAGAACCTCAGGGCAAAATGGTCATCCTGTACGATATAAAATAAAACATGAATGGAGGACTTGGCTTCTTTCATCTCTTTAAACATTTGATCAAAAAGCTCGGGTCCCCTTGAAAACAGTTGAATATCACTCATTCGCTTCTCATAATCTCTTCTTGTCCGCGTCCGGATAAAATGACTTCTTCCTAATTTAAAATCGATCATCAGCCATCCGATGACTGCGGCAACGATCATCAGCAGGATTAACCACCACATAGAATCACTCTCTCATTTGCATTATCTTTAGTATGTCCTGAAATTTATGTACATTGCATTCTTTCTTCTTTTCCCATTTACAAGCGCTTTTGAAACCTGTGGCGGGGACAAATAGTCCTGTTTCTTTTCAGAAAATGAATATCCGTTCATGAAAAGGTTTTCATTTTTCTTAACAAAAACCATTGACTGAATGCTCATTCATAATATAATGGAGATATGAACTATTCAGAATATTAATTTGGTTTGTAAAAGTTTGAACAAAGGGGAAGTTCGACGGACCAAAGAAGGGGGAGTGTTTGTCTATGAATGGGTTACTCATTCTCAATTGGGTCGCATTTGTTCTTGTGACCGTTTATGCACTGAGTCTGTTTGTGTATGTAGTAAAGACGAGAATTGAATATATTAAGCTCGGGAAGAAAGTAGAGTTCGACAAACGATTCAAAGAGCGATTCCAGAAGATCCTGGTCAATGTCTTTGGACAGAAGAAACTTCTGAAGGATAAGAAAAGTGGAGCGATCCACGTCATGTTCTTCTATGGATTCATCCTGGTCCAATTCGGGGCCATTGACTTCATCTGGAAAGGACTGGCACCGGGCAGTCACCTGCCGCTTGGTCCTTTATATCCTGGTTTTACATTCTTCCAGGAAATTGTCACACTGATGATTCTTGTCGCGGTTGTGTGGGCATTCCATCGCCGCTATGTGGAAAAGCTTGTCCGTTTAAAAAGAGGATTCAAATCAGGACTCGTTCTGTTATTCATCGGTGGATTAATGCTTTCCGTCCTTGTTGGGAACGGAATGGGCATCATCTGGCACGGTGAAGAGCTTGCCTGGACGGAGCCGATTGCGTCACTGATTGCAGGGGCTCTTGGAGGCATCGGAGAAACGGCTTCCATCGCCATTTTCTATGTGGCATGGTGGATTCATTTACTATTCTTATTGGCCTTCCTTGTGTATGTGCCGCAATCCAAGCACGCACATTTAATCGCAGGTCCTGCCAATGTTTATTTTAATCGCTTAGACAACCCTGGAAAGCTGAAGCCGATCGACTTTGAAGATGAATCAGCTGAAAGCTTCGGGGTAGGGAAAATTGAAGAATTTACACAGCATCAAATGATCGATTTCTACGCATGTGTGGAATGTGGTCGCTGTACTAATATGTGTCCGGCAACAGGTACAGGGAAAATGCTTTCCCCAATGGACCTGATCGTAAAATTACGTGATAACCTGACAAATCACGGAGCGGTCGTGACACAGAAGAAACCTTGGGTACCGACATTCGCATTCAACGGCACAAAAGGCAACCAGCTTGCCATGGCAAGTGCGACTCAAGCGGCTGAAGAAGCGGCAGCAGGGGCTACGTACAGCCCAAGCTTGATCGGGGATGTCATCACAGAAGAAGAAATCTGGGCATGTACAACGTGCCGTAACTGTGAAGACCAATGTCCGGTGATGAACGAACACGTAGATAAAATCATCGACCTTCGCCGTTACCTCGTACTGACGGAAGGAAAGATGGATGCAGACGCACAGCGCGCCATGCAAAACATCGAGCGCCAGGGGAATCCTTGGGGTCTGAACCGTAAAGAGCGTGAAAATTGGCGTGAAGCGAGAAAAGACGTCACGATCCCTACGGTAAAAGAAATGAAAAAAGCCGGAGAAGACTTCGAATTCCTATTCTGGGTCGGATCCATGGGTTCATTTGATAACCGAAGCCAAAAGATTGCGCTATCCTTTGCCAAGCTGATGAACGAAGCGGGAGTGAAGTTTGCGATCCTTGGAAATAAAGAGAAAAACTCTGGTGATACACCGCGACGTCTCGGAAATGAATTCTTATTCCAAGAGCTTGCCGGTCAAAACATCGCCGAATTCGAAAAGCATGAGATCAAGAAGATTGTCACGATCGATCCACATGCGTACAACATCTTTAAAAATGAGTATCCGGACTTCGGTCTGGAAGCAGAGGTCTACCACCATACAGAACTTCTGCACCAGCTTGTACAGGAAGGTCGCCTGAAACCGCAATACGAAGTGAACGAAACGATCACCTTCCACGACTCTTGTTACCTTGGCCGATATAACGAAGTGTATGATCCACCGCGTGAAATCCTGAAATCGATTTCCGGTGTGAAATTGGTTGAGATCGAACGTAACCGAGAAAAAGGAATGTGCTGTGGAGCAGGTGGAGGACTGATGTGGATGGAAGAAGACGCAGGTCACCGCGTCAACGTCTCCCGTACCGAGCAGGCACTGGCTGTCAGTCCGTCGGTCATCAGCTCAGGTTGTCCTTACTGCCTGACGATGCTATCGGATGGTACGAAAGCGAAGGAAGTGGAAGAAACGGTTTCGACTCTGGACGTAGCAGAAATCCTGGAAAAAGCCGTTTGTGGCGATCAAAAGGATCAGCCGGCAGCTTCTTAAAAAGAATATTATTGATCCAATAATGAATTGAAGTGAACATTCAGGAGTGAAACAAAATAGCCTCTATTGCGTTTCACTCCTATTGTTTTTCTACAATAATAAATTTGATGGAAAAATAAAAACTTTCTAAAAAATCGGGTGCGCTCACACTCAATATGAAGTACAATAGAGATATATTGGGGACAAAAATTGTCCCTTCTCTTGTGAGAATTAGTTGAGCGAGCGTTCAGTCGAAAGTCAGTCAAAATTTTTTAATGTTAATTGAAAGCGTATACAATTTGTCGAATGTAACCCATATAAAGGAGAGCGATGGAGATGGGAAAAACGGTTATTTTAGATGGAGCTAGAACGCCTTTTGGAAAATTTGGAGGAAGTCTCAGCAGTTTTACAGCTTCAGAGCTTGGCGGATTCGCCGTGAAGGAAGCGTTGAAACGTGCAGGCGTAAGCGGAGAAGAAGTGGAAGAAGTCATCCTAGGATCGGTTTTACAAGGCGGCCAGGGGCAAATCCCTTCACGTCAAGCCTCACGCCATGCGGGATTACCGTGGAATGTCAAAACGGAAACGATCAATAAAGTGTGTGCTTCTGGAATGCGGAGCGTCACACTGGGAGACCAGATCATCCGTGCAGGCGACGGCGAAGTGATCGTGGCAGGTGGAATGGAGTCCATGTCCAACGCTCCTTACATCCTGCCGAAAGCGCGCTGGGGATTCAAAATGGGCGACTCACAAGTAAAGGACCTGATGGTTCACGACGGACTGACGTGCAGCTTCAACAACGTCCACATGGGAACGTACGGAAACGAAACAGCGAAAGAATTCGAACTATCAAGGGAAGAACAGGATCAATGGTCACTCAGAAGCCATCAGCTTGCAGTGAAAGCAACGGAAGAAGGCGTACTCGGTGAAGAAATCGTCGCCGTTGAGGTGCCACAGCGTAAAGGCAATCCTGTCATCGTCGATAAAGATGAAGCACCAAGGAAAGAAACGTCCATCGAGGCGCTGGCTAAATTAGGTCCTGTCTTCGGTTCAGAAGGGACGATCACGGCAGGAAACGCACCAGGAGTCAACGACGGAGCGGCTGCCATGGTATTGATGAGCGAAGAAAGAGCAATGAAAGAAGGAAAACAGCCGCTAGCGACGATCCTTGGTCACACAGCGATTGCTGTCGAAGCAAAAGACTTCCCGCAAACACCGGGACTGGTCATCAATGAGCTTCTCAAGAAAACCGGGAAATCACTGGAAGAAATCGATCTGTTTGAAATTAACGAGGCATTTGCTGCGGTTGCATTGACCAGCGGGAAAATCGCCGGACTGGATCCTGAAAAAGTCAACGTAAACGGTGGAGCGGTTGCCCTCGGTCATCCGATTGGAGCAAGTGGAGCGCGTATCATCCTGACCCTGGCATACGAGCTGAAACGCCGCGGCGGAGGCATCGGAATTGCCTCGATCTGCAGCGGAGGCGGTCAAGGGGATGCGATTATGATTGAGGTGGCAAAGCAGTAGGAGGATTGAGTGGTTGTACCAGGTACAAATGAACAGTTTTGTACCTGGTACAAAATGAATGGATTGTACCAGGTACAGTAATTACCGTGATAGGTTCAGCAACTGAAAAAACCACAAAATCAGCAGCTGAATACAAAACGCAAAACCAAACCAACTAGATTACTAGTGTTAACCATAGCAAAGGGGAGAACAAAATGAACATCAAAAACGTAATGGTCATCGGTGCAGGTCAAATGGGCTCCGGAATTGCACAGGTATGTGCTCAAGCTGGATTCAATGTGTATCTGAACGATTTGAAAGAAGAGTTTGTTCAAAAGGGAATGGGCGTCATCACGAAGAACCTGACGCGTTCCGTTGAAAAAGGGAGAATGACGGAAGAAGATAAGACAGCCACGTTGAACCGCCTGAAGGCTTCAACGGATATCCACGATGCCAAGCAGGTTGATATCGTCATTGAAGCGGCCGTTGAAAATATGGACATCAAAACGAAAATTTTTGCTCAACTAGATGAAATTACGCCGGAGCATACAATCCTTGCTTCTAATACGTCATCCCTTCCAATCACGGAAATCGCTGCAGCGACGAAGCGTCCGAAGCAAGTGATCGGGATGCATTTCATGAATCCGGTACCCGTGATGAAGCTTGTGGAGATCATCCGTGGATTGGCGACGACGGATGAAGTGTATCAGGTGATTGAAGACATGACGAAGTCCCTTAATAAAGTGCCGGTGGAAGTGGAAGATTTCCCTGGATTCGTGTCAAACCGTATTTTGATGCCGATGATCAATGAAGCGATCTACACCCTGTATGAAGGAGTGGCGAGCAAAGAAGCAATTGACGAAGTGATGAAGCTCGGTATGAATCACCCGATGGGACCTCTTACGTTAGCTGACTTCATCGGACTCGATACTTGCCTATACATCATGGAAACACTGCACGAAGGCTTCGGTGATGATAAATACCGCCCGTGTCCACTGCTTAGAAAATATGTGAAGGCCGGCTGGCTGGGTAAGAAAACAGGCCGCGGTTTCTATTCGTACGAATAACGAACATCAGGGGGGAAACAGTCATGGAGTTACGATTCACGGAAGAGCAGCAGATGATGAGGAAAATGGTCAGGGATTTTGCTGAAACGGAAATTCAGCCGTTTATAGAAAAAATGGAAGAGGGAGAATTCCCGAGAGAAATCCTGAAAAAAATGGCTGAGCTTGGTTTGATGGGGATCACGACCCCTGAGAAATATGGCGGTTCGGAGATGGATTTCACTTCGTATATCATTGCGATTCACGAGCTGTCGAAAGTAAGTGCCACCATCGGGGTCATCCTATCTGTCCATACGTCGGTGGGAACCAACCCGATCCTTTATTTCGGAAACGAGGAGCAGAAACAAAAGTACCTTCCTAAACTTGCGTCGGGAGAATACCTGGGTGCTTTCTGCCTGACAGAGCCGAGTGCAGGATCTGATGCAAAGAGCCTCAAATCCCGTGCTGAGAAGCGGGGAGATCACTATGTGGTGAACGGATCGAAAGTTTTTATCACCAACGGCGGTGAGGCAGATACGTATATTGTTTTTGCCACAACGGATCCGACAAAAGGAAGCCGCGGGGTGTCTGCCTTCATCGTAGAGAAGGATACACCAGGGCTTGTGATCGGGAAAGATGAACATAAGATGGGTCTTCACGGTTCCCGGACCGTTCAGTTGACCTTTGAAGATATGAAAGTACCTGCTGAAAACCTCCTCGGTGAAGAAGGGGAAGGCTTCAAAATCGCGATGGCCAATCTTGATGTCGGTCGAATCGGAATTGCAGCACAGGCACTGGGAATCGCTGAAGCAGCATTTGACTATTCAACGGCTTATGCCAAAGAACGTGTGCAGTTTGGCAAACCGATTGCCGCTCAGCAGGGAATCGGCTTTAAGCTGGCGGATATGGCGACGGCCGTTGAAGGAGCTAAGCTTCTTGTGTACCGTGCGGCGAATCTTCGTACAAATAACAATTCCTGCGGGAAAGAAGCCAGTATGGCAAAGCTGTTTGCTTCGAAAACAGCGGTTGAAGTGTCGACGGAGGCGATCCAGGTGTATGGCGGATATGGCTACACGAAGGAATATCCGGTTGAGCGCTTGTTCCGTGACGCGAAAGTGACGGAGATTTATGAGGGTACGAGTGAGATTCAGCGGATGGTGATCGGGAAGAATTTGTTGGTGTAATTGAAATCTAGCAAGGGTGTCGCAGAGCACTTATTCTTAGCGTGTCAGGCACCCGATATATACTGAGGTGTTTCGTGGTGTAAAGGGGTTTGCTGCTTTTTGAGGTTGCCGGACCCGGTATGAAGTAGATATGAGGAGGAAGTTGAGATGAATTTTAAATTATCGGAAGAGCATGAAATGATACGGAAGATGGTGCGTGATTTCGCGCGGAATGAGGTGGCTCCGACTGCTGCTGAGCGTGATGAGGAAGAGCGCTTTGATATGGATATATTCAAGAAGATGGCAGAGCTTGGACTGACGGGGATACCTTGGCCGGAAGAATACGGCGGGATCGGCAGTGACTATCTCGCGTACTGTATCGCCGTTGAAGAGCTATCAAGGGTGTGTGCGTCCACGGGAGTTACGCTTTCAGCTCATACATCGCTTGCAGGATGGCCGGTTTACAAATTCGGTACCGAAGAACAAAAGCAGAAATATCTTCGCCCGATGGCTCAAGGTGAGAAAATCGGTGCTTATGGTCTGACAGAGCCAGGTTCAGGATCTGACGCCGGCGGTATGAAGACGACCGCTCGATTAGAAGGCGATCATTATGTATTGAACGGTTCTAAAATTTTCATTACAAACGGTGGAATTGCTGATACGTATATCGTGTTTGCATTAACTGATCCTTCCCAGCGCCAGCGTGGAACGAGTGCGTTCATTGTAGAGGCAGGCTTTGAAGGGTTCTCGGTAGGGAAGAAAGAGAAGAAGCTCGGTATCCGTTCATCGCCAACGACTGAGATTGTATTTGAAGACTGCAAGGTGCCAAAAGAGAACATGCTTGGCAATGAAGGCGACGGATTCAAGATTGCCATGATGACTCTTGATGGCGGCCGTAACGGAATTGCCGCTCAAGCTGTCGGGATTGCTCAAGGGGCCCTTGATGCGTCGGTCGATTATGCCAAAGAGCGTGAGCAGTTCGGTAAGCCGATTGCAGCGAACCAGGGGATTTCATTCAAGATCGCGGATATGGCTACTTCCATCGAAGCTTCCCGTCTATTAACCTACCAAGCTGCGTGGTTGGAGTCTGAAGGGCTTCCATACGGAAAAGAATCGGCGATGTCGAAGCTGATGGCCGGGGATACAGCGATGAAAGTAACGACAGAAGCGGTTCAAATCTTTGGTGGATATGGCTATACGAAGGATTATCCGGTAGAGCGTTATATGCGTGATGCGAAAATCACTCAGATTTATGAGGGGACGCAGGAGATTCAGAGATTGGTTATTTCGCGGATGGTGACGAAGTAAGGGATTGATTTTAAAGAAGATTTTCTTGAAAGTCCTGACGCGTGTCATGCACCCGAAGGATTTCTGCATGTTTCGTGGCGTAAAGGGGTTTGTGTCACGGCTGCTTGAGGGTGCCAGGCCCGGTATGAATTGATATAGAGATAGAGTTCTGATTGCTTCGTTGGGGGATGAAGCAGTTAGATTAGAGGTTAGGGGTCAATGGGAGAAACGGAATATAAAGGCGGTCGATTGTTTTGAATAAGAAGAGGGAAGTTCATGCTTCGGTTAAGGATGAGCGTTTGGTGGAAAAGCGGCGTGATCAGATGATTCGTGGGGCCGTCTCTCTGTTTAAACAAAAAGGGTTTCATCGCACCACGACTAGAGAGATCGCAAAGGCCGCCGGATTCAGTATCGGAACGCTGTATGAATATATACGAACAAAGGAAGATGTACTGTATTTAGTGTGTGACAGCATTTATGAGCAGGTTCGATTGGAGCTTGAGGAGCTGGATGTGGGAAAAGGGACGATTGAGAGCTTACGGCTCGGCATCGCCCATTACTTCAAGGTGATGGACCGGATGCAGGATGAAGTTCTTGTCATGTATCAGGAAGCGAAATCACTCTCAAAGGACGCCCTTCCATATGTCCTGCGCAAGGAGCTTGAAATGGTCGGGATGGTGGAAGACCTGATCAAAGGCTGCGTGGAAAGCGGGAAACTGGATCTTGATGGTAATCAAAGCCACATGCTGGCTCAAAATGTTTTCGTTCAGGGACAGATGTGGGGATTCCGTCGCTGGGCGATGCAGAAGCGATTTACGCTTGAGGAATACATCGATCTTCAAATCGAGCTGCTTTTTACAGGAATCATCGGATTTGAAAAACAAGGGAGAACAGGGGGAGTAGTATGAGCACGGTTGAGATTTATAAACCAAAGCACCATGTTCGTTTTGTCACGGCGTCGAGCCTGTTTGACGGGCATGATGCGTCGATCAACATAATGCGTCGGATTATCCAGGCAAGTGGGGCGGAAGTCATCCACTTGGGACATAACCGTTCTGTAGAAGAAGTTGTCAATGCTGCTATTCAAGAAGATGTTCAGGGGATTGCGATTTCATCTTATCAGGGCGGACACGTCGAATACTTCAAATATATGTACGATCTTTTAAAAGAAAGAGGGGCATCCCACATCCGCATTTATGGCGGAGGCGGCGGGGTGATCATCCCACGTGAAATCAAGGAACTTCACGAATACGGGATCGCCCGCATCTTTTCGCCTGAAGACGGACGTACGCAGGGTCTTCAAGGCATGATAAATAAGATGATCGAGGAATGTGATTTCCCGACCATCAAGGGAAGCGTGAATCAAGAAGTTGAAAAGCTTTCGACTGGAAATGTGAACACGGTTTCGAAGCTGATTTCACTTGCCGAGTACCAAGTCGGGGCCAATGAAGAAGTCGCGGCTACAGCCCAAACCGTTTTTTCCGAGATTAAAAACTTGGCCAAAAAAGTGCCGGTATTAGGGATTACAGGAACAGGTGGAGCAGGGAAGAGTTCATTGACGGATGAGCTGATCCGCCGTTTTATCAATGAACTTCCTGAAAAGAAAATCGCGATTCTATCCATCGATCCCACGAAACAAAAAACGGGCGGTGCCCTGTTAGGTGACCGGATCCGTATGAATGCGATCTTCAATCCGCGTGTTTACATGCGAAGCCTTGCTACTCGTGGGTCGAAAACGGAGCTTTCACTTGCGATCAAGGACGCGATCAATGTCGTGAAGGCGGCAGGGTATGATCTGATCGTCGTGGAAACGAGCGGAATCGGGCAGGGAGATGCGGAAATCGCTGAAATCTGTGATATGTCCATGTACGTCATGACGAGTGAATTCGGTGCCCCGTCCCAGCTTGAGAAAATCGATATGATCGATTTCGCCGACCTGATCGTCATCAATAAATTCGAACGCAAAGGCTCGGAGGATGCGAGACGCCAAGTGCAGAAGCAGTATCAGCGCAGTCATATGCTATTCGATAAAGACCTTGATGACATGCCAGTATACGGCACGATTGCCAGTCAGTTCAATGATCCCGGGACGAACGCCCTGTTTGCGGCTATCATCGAAACCGTGAATAAAAAGATGGAACTGGATTGGGAAACGGGCTTTTCTAAAAACGTCGATGTAGAAAAGCAAAACGTGATCATTCCAAACAATCGCCGTTACTATCTTCGTGAAATTGCCGAAACGGTTCGCAATTATCATAAAAAAGCCGAAGAGCAGGTGGATTTGGCACGTCGGATGTTCCAGCTTGAAGGGGCCATCGAAGCGGTCAATGAGAAAGAAACGAATGACGGGATCGTCACATCCCTTCAAACGTTAAAAGAAGAAGTCGAAAATAAACTAACAGCTGAGTCGAAACAGATTTTACAAAAATGGGATAACCTCAAAGAAACGTACAGCAAGGATCAGTTCATCACGAAAATCCGTGATAGGGAAATCGTCACGGAATTAAAGACGAAGAGTTTATCCGGACTGGACATCCCGAAAGTATCTCTTCCAAAATACAAAGACTACGGTCAGATTCTGGATTGGGTTTACAAAGAGAATGTACCAGGTTCATTCCCTTATACAGCAGGCGTATTTCCTTTTAAACGAAAAGGGGAAGATCCGAAGCGTCAGTTTGCCGGAGAAGGGACACCTGAACGGACGAACCGCCGATTCCACTACCTGTCGAAGGATGATGATGCAAAACGCCTGAGTACGGCATTTGATTCTGTCACGTTATACGGTGAAGATCCGGATCACCGTCCGGACATCTACGGAAAAGTAGGGGAAAGCGGCGTGAGCATCTGTACGCTGGAAGATATGAAAAAGCTGTATGCAGGGTTTGACCTGTGCGCGCCGTCTACGTCGGTTTCCATGACGATCAACGGTCCGGCACCGATCATTCTTGCGATGTATATGAATACAGCCATCGATCAGCAGATCCGCATGAAAGAAGAAGAGCTTGGCCGCGTACTCACAGTCGAAGAATATGTGGAAGTGAAGGAACAAACACTTCAAGTTGTCCGTGGAACGGTGCAGGCAGATATTTTAAAAGAAGATCAGGGCCAAAACACATGTATCTTCTCAACTGAATTCGCACTTCGCATGATGGGTGACATCCAGCAGTACTTCATCGATCACAAAGTACGAAACTATTATTCTGTTTCGATTTCCGGCTATCATATCGCCGAAGCGGGGGCGAACCCGATTTCGCAGCTTGCCTTCACACTAGCGAATGGATTTACGTACGTAGAGTACTACTTAAGCCGTGGAATGGACATCAATGCTTTCGCGCCAAACTTATCGTTCTTCTTCTCGAACGGTTTAGATCCCGAGTATACAGTGATCGGACGTGTAGCGCGCCGCATCTGGTCTACGGTGATGCGAGATAAATATGGTGCGAACGAACGCAGTCAGAAGTTGAAGTATCACATTCAAACATCCGGACGTTCTCTTCATGCTCAGGAGATTGATTTCAATGATATTCGTACAACGCTTCAAGCCTTGATGGCGTTGCAGGATAACTGTAACTCCCTGCATACAAACGCCTATGATGAAGCGATCACAACGCCGACGGAAGAATCCGTTCGCCGTGCCATGGCCATCCAGATGATCATCACAAAAGAACACGGATTATCCAAAAACGAAAATCCGCTTCAAGGTTCATTCATTGTCGAAGAGCTGACGGATCTCGTGGAGGAAATGGTGCTGACTGAATTCGACCGCTTAAATGACCGTGGCGGAGTACTTGGATCAATGGAAACCCAATATCAACGAGGGAAAATCCAGGAAGAATCCATGTACTACGAAATGAAGAAGCATTCCGGTGAGCTCCCGATCGTGGGAGTGAACACCTACCTGAATCCAAATCCTCCTTCTGAGGAACAAATGGACAGCATGGAGCTGGCCCGAGCAACGAAAGAAGAGAAAGAAACTCAGATTCATAATCTGCGTGACTTCCAATCTCAGCACAAAGATCAAACAGAAGAAGCCCTGAACCGATTGAAGCAGGCAGCCGTCGGTGGAGGCAATATCTTCGAAGAGCTGATGGAAACGGTAAAAGTCGCAAGCCTTGGACAAATCACCCGTGCCCTTTACGAAGTAGGCGGACAGTACCGACGTAATATGTAATGGTAATAAAGAAAAAGAGACTACTGTGGGTGCAGTGGTCTCTTTTTTCACAGTGAACATTCTATAAAGTGATGATTAGGCATAGTCTTATCGATGAGGAAAATTCTTTTATGTACTAATAACCAGTTGTTGATTAATATAATAAGTTGATTGAAGCGGAAATCAACAACGCATGTCTCTTAAAAAATGGTAAATTCATTCCGCCAAGTTTAAAAACGTACCAAACCGTCTATCCTTTATACGAACTCAACCAACTTTTAACATGAACTTAATAGTTATAGGGTAAGATTTCCTATATAATAAGAATTATCAGATAAGTGAACGGATAAGACGACACAAACGTTTGGATGTGAGACTGTGAAGGCTGTTTTACGTTACATATTAATGATCCTCACCATATACGCCGCCATCCTTTTATATCAAATTCAACTGGGGGCCATTCCTTTTTTCTTGCTGTCTTTCTATTTATTCTATGAAGCCTTCCGGGTGATCAGGAACGGTCGGAGACAAGAAAAATGGGGGAATGGAAGACCCTCTTAAAACCAGATGTGAAAAAAATACGAGAAAAACCAGATAGGTATAGCATAAAGTGTTTCATATTGTTTATAATGATGAATATGGTTAAAATTGATAATGGAGAATTTTTGCCCTTTTTTACTCTACTTAGTAGAGTGTGAAATAGAGAAAGGAAGTGCGTAAAGTGAGTCTTAAGCAATTATCCAAAGAAGAATTGCGTCAAACATCATTCATTGAGCTGGCACATGAAATTTTAGTAGAGAAGAAGCAAGCAATGGCATTTGAAGAGGTAGTCAAGGAAATCAAAGGTTTGCTTGAAATCTCTGATGACGAAGTACGTAATCGATTGCTTCAATTTTATACAGATCTGAATATTGACGGACGTTTCATTGCCATGGGCGATAATCGTTGGGGATTACGAGAGTGGTACCCGGTTGATCAAATCGAGGAAGAAACGGTACCAACGATGAAATCCAGCAAAAAGAAAAAAGCCAAGAAGAAGGACGAAGATCTGGATCTGGATGATTTCGATGATCTGGACGATGAAGATCTGGATTACGATGATCTTGATGATGCAGACGAGGATGATGACCTCACAGATGATGACGATGATATCGATGTAGACGATGCAGATGAAGATCTGGATATCGATGAAGATGATGATGATGACCTTGAAATCGATGAATTCGACGATGTCGATGAAGAAGAGGACGAGGACTTAGATGAAGAAGAGGAAGAAAAGTAATTTCTTCTGATCCTTATGCCCCCATTAGGCTTTAGGCCTTCGGGGGGCTTTTTTGACACTTAAAATGATTGAAAATTCGATCCTTATTCTATGCTTGACTTCTTTCGTCTAGGAAGGTAGTATTTTATTTGGGCTCCCTAAAAAGGGACGAATAACGTATATCACGCTCCCCTTACATGATTGTAAGCGGGGCGTTTTTTGTTTTTATAAGAAGAATGCTTTGACGTGACTAGAAATAGGCGTATCTATCTTTTAAAGACCCCTTACATCATTATGTATCTTGATAATTAAGAGGCTGTCTTTTAGCTGGTTGATACATGAATTTATTTTAGAAGAATGGACTGGTCCTTCTTTGAACAAGATAATTCATGACATGACTACATAAGAGACACCCTCTACTTTTTTTGAACCAAACTTACTTTGAAGGGGGACATATACATGACTAAGTATATTTTCGTAACAGGCGGCGTAGTGTCGTCACTAGGGAAAGGGATCACAGCAGCGTCCCTTGGCAGACTATTGAAAAATCGTGGAGTGAGTGTCACGATCCAGAAATTCGATCCATACATCAACGTGGATCCGGGGACGATGAGCCCTTATCAACACGGTGAAGTATTCGTAACCGATGACGGTGCGGAAACGGATCTTGACTTAGGTCACTACGAGCGTTTCGTTGATATCAACCTGACGAAATACAGCTCTGTCACAACAGGTAAAATCTATTCAACTGTATTGAAAAAAGAACGCCGCGGGGATTATCTTGGTGGAACCGTGCAGGTTATCCCGCACATCACGAACGAAATCAAAGAGCGCGTATACCGTGCCGGCCGCGAAACGAATTCTGATGTCGTCATCACGGAAATCGGAGGAACGGTTGGGGATATCGAATCTCTACCATTCCTGGAAGCGATCCGCCAAATCAAGAGTGATGTCGGCCGTGACAACGTGATGTACATTCACTGTACGCTTGTTCCTTACATCAAAGCAGCCGGTGAAATGAAAACAAAACCGACTCAGCATAGCGTAAAAGAACTTCGCAGTCTTGGAATCCAGCCAAATGTCATCGTCGTTCGTACAGAAATGCCAATGACCCAGGACATGAAGGACAAAATCGCGTTATTCTGCGATATCGATAAAAATGCGGTAATCGAAGCAATGGACGCAGATACATTATACTCTGTGCCACTGGCTCTTCAGGACCAGAAGCTTGATGAAATCACATGTCAGCACCTGAAGTTGGACTGCCACGAAGCAGACATGACAGAGTGGAATGAACTGGTAGACCGCGTGAAAAACCTTTCCCGCAAAACGACGATTGCCCTTGTCGGGAAATATGTTGAACTGCAGGATGCCTATATTTCTGTAGTGGAAGCCCTTCGTCATGCAGGGTACCATTTCGACAGCGATATCGAAGTAAGATGGTTGAACTCTGAGCTTGTCGACAATGAAAACGTAGCGGAGAAGTTGGCCGATGTAGACGGGATCCTTGTACCAGGAGGCTTCGGTGACCGCGGTGTGGAAGGAAAGATTTCTGCGACGCAATATGCCCGTGAAAACAAGATCCCATTCCTTGGAATCTGCCTTGGTATGCAGCTAGCTTCTGTTGAATACGCACGTAACGTTCTTGGTCTTGAAGGAGCTCACTCTGCTGAATTGAATCCTGAAACGCCATATCCGGTCATCGATCTATTACCGGAACAAAAGGACATCGAAGATCTTGGTGGAACCCTTCGTCTTGGACTGTATCCATGTAAGCTGACAAAAGGTTCAAAAGCCTATACAGCCTACGATGGAGAAGTGGTATACGAACGTCACCGTCACCGCTTCGAATTCAACAATCACTACCGTGAGCAAATGGAAAAAGCCGGCTTCATCTTCTCAGGCACAAGCCCGGATGGCCGTCTAGTGGAAATCATCGAGCTGAGCGACCACCCATGGTTCGTTGCATCCCAATTCCACCCTGAATTCACATCACGCCCGACACGTCCACAGCCTCTATTCAGAGACTTCGTGGAAGCGTCACTTGCGTATGGTGAGAAATAATAGATTGGTTAGGAAAAGCCCTCCCGGATCGGGAGGGCTTTTTTGTTTTATCGACCTTCGTGGGGATTTATCAACCTTTATTTCGATTTATGGACCTCTATACGGTTTTATCAACCGTTCTTTCATTTTATCGACCTTATTTTCACGATATCGACCGTTCTCCTTTTTTCGACAAATTTCGCAGACTGAAGACTCACATCGCAAAAGCACGCCGACGAAAGCCTCCCACCAAAAAAAGCCCCTCCTCTACAGAGAAAGGGCAAACACATCTATTCCTCATACTCCTCCAGCATCTCACGAATCACAAACCCCAGCGCGAAATATAAATAGAGAGCAGCCATGCTCGAAGGGAAGCTCACACGCTCACCGATTTCATCTCCGGGAAGCATTCCTTTGATCACTTTTGTATCCAGGTGAACGTCGGCCTCGTCCAAGAGATTGACTTCTCCCTCGATCACTCCGGACACCGCTACAAATGGTATCCCATCTGCCGCCAGCTTCTTCACAAAGCGAACCGCATCCTCATCCGTTGAGAAGCGTGTGACGACCAAAACCCGATCCGCCTCTGTCAATTCAATAGAAGGATCATATCGTTTGGCAGAAGGAAGGGGTTCTGCACCAAACAAAGCCTCTGACGTCACAGCTTCCATTTCCCCATATGATTGAATATAGATGTTCCCCTGACCGATCGCAGCCTGGGCAAGCAGGCGCGCTCCGTCCTCGATTTCAAATTCCTGTTTATCATAAATCCGTTTGAACAGTCCCGTTAACTGTGTAGTGAACATTTTGATCATAAAGTTCAATCTCCTTCTCAAATTCATCTTCGACATTTTTCTTCATAACGCTTATTATAAAGGGAAAAAGGTCTCAAGCAAAATCTTGAGAAGAAGCAGGATTTTTTACAAAAAAAGAGAATAAGTAATAAATATACAATGACGCCAGAATACATAATCTACTATATAGTGAAGGGGACTGGGATATATGAATGAGAAAATTCTGATTGTGGACGATCAATTTGGTATACGAATACTATTAAATGAAGTGTTGCAAAAAGAAGGGTACCAAACATTTCAAGCGGCGAATGGGATTCAGGCTCTTGAAATCGTAGATAATCACTCCCCTGATTTAGTACTGCTTGACATGAAAATTCCTGGAATGGATGGAATTGAAATCCTGAAGCGGATGAAGCAGAAAGATGCTGATATCCGTGTCATTATCATGACGGCATATGGAGAGCTTGATATGATTCAGGAGGCAAAGGACTTGGGAGCGCTTACTCATTTTGCGAAGCCTTTTGATATTGACGATATAAGAAAAGCCGTCAAGCAATATATTCCAGCTTGATGCTTTTGTGTGAATAGTGAAAATAGTAGTATTTTTAACATTTCGCCTCTTCAGTTGGTAAAATCAATTCTGTTTTGGTATGATACAAGTGAAATTGTAAACAATGTCACAAGGTGCTATAAATAACACCACCATTTCTACTAAAATGGTTCACTGACTGAATAAAAGGAGGAAATAACTATGCCTTTAGTTTCAATGAAAGACATGCTTATTCAAGCAAAAGAAAAAAGCTATGCAGTAGGTCAATTCAACCTGAATAACCTTGAGTTCACTCAAGCGATCCTGCAAGCGGCAGAAGAAGAAAAATCACCTGTCATCCTTGGTGTATCTGAAGGTGCTGCCCGTTACATGAGCGGCTTCAAAACAGTGGTGAAAATGGTTGAAGGTCTTATGGAAGACTTAAACATCACCGTTCCTGTTGCGATTCACTTAGACCACGGTTCAAGCTATGACAAATGTAAAGAAGCAATCGATGCAGGATTCACATCTGTTATGATCGACGCTTCTCACGGTCCTTTCGAAGAGAACATCGAAATCACTTCTAAAGTGGTTGAGTATGCACACTCTAAAGGTGTTTCTGTCGAAGCTGAACTTGGAACAGTTGGTGGACAAGAAGATGACGTAGTAGCTGACGGCGTTATTTATGCAGATCCTAAAGAGTGTCAAGAGCTGGTTGAACGTACTGGCATCGATACACTTGCACCTGCACTTGGTTCTGTCCATGGTCCTTACAAAGGTGAACCAAACCTAGGATTCAAAGAAATGGAAGAAATCGGAGCGGCTACTGGAGTACCTCTAGTCCTTCACGGCGGAACTGGAATCCCTACAAAAGATATCCAAAAAGCGATTTCTTACGGAACAGCTAAAATCAACGTAAACACTGAAAATCAAATTGCTTCTGCAAAAGCGGTACGCGAAGTGCTTGCAGCTGACACAGAAGTATATGATCCACGTAAATACATGGGGCCGGCTCGTGAAGCGATTAAAGCGACAGTTGCTGGTAAAATGCGCGAATTCGGTTCTTCTAACCAGGCGTAAACTTCAGGTAATGTTTGGAAAAGGTATCTTACATAGATTAGATCCTGTCCAATCGTGGTAAATAAAATGATGTAGTAGGATGGGACTGGCACCAGGAGAGGGTTGATACCTTGTTGGGTCAGTCCTTTCCGTTCATTAAAAAAGATTGAAAATTTTGTCGAAAATGGGGTATTTACTAATGAAATTTTTCATAGACACAGCTAACATGAACGAAATCAAGGAAGCATTCTCATGGGGTATTGTATCAGGAGTAACAACGAATCCGTCCCTAGTGGCGAAAGAAAAAGACGTAACATTTGAAGATCGTTTGAAAGAAATCACGGATCTGGTCCCAGGTTCTGTAAGCGCTGAAGTCATTGCAACAGATGCAGAAGGCATGATCAAAGAAGGAAGGGAGCTTGCGAAAATCGCTCCTAATATTACCGTAAAGCTGCCAATGACGCCAGATGGCCTGAAAGCGACCTCTACTTTTGCTAAAGAAGGGATCAAGACAAATGTCACGCTGATTTTCAGTGCGAACCAGGCGCTGTTAGCGGCTCGTGCTGGAGCGACGTACGTTTCGCCTTTTTTAGGAAGATTAGATGATATCGGTCATGATGGTCTTGAGCTAGTATCTAAGATTGCTGAAATCTTTGCCATTCACGGTCTGGAAACAGAAATCATCGCGGCTTCGACCCGTCATCCACAGCATATTACGGAAGCGGCTTTAAGAGGGGCTCACATCGCAACCGTCCCGCTTAAAGTATTAAAACAATTATTCCAGCATCCATTAACGGATAAAGGAATTGACGCGTTCCTGAATGATTGGAACAACCGCTAATCTTAGGTCAATCGATCTAAAGGAAAAAAATTCGATTCTCCTATACATGTTTTGACGAATTATGTATACACTAGTAGACAATACTTCTTAGAACGTCTTCTATTGGAAAAATAATCCTTTTTGTTCATAGTGTCATCTTGAACAGTGGAAGGGAGATTAATATGGAAAAGCTAAAAATTGCAGGAGGTTATCCGCTAGAAGGAACCATTAAAGTCAGTGGGGCCAAAAATAGTGCGGTAGCCTTGATCCCGGCAACCATCCTTGCAGATTCTCCGGTTACGATCGAAGGATTACCGGACATCTCTGATGTGAGAACGCTGAAAGATCTTTTAGAAGAGATCGGCGGTTCTGTCTCATTGGAAGATGGGGATATGAGAGTCGATCCAAGTCAAATGGTGTCCATGCCTTTACCAAGCGGAAAGGTGAAAAAGCTTCGTGCTTCCTACTATTTGATGGGTGCGATGCTCGGACGCTTTAAAAAAGCGGTCATCGGTTTACCAGGTGGATGTCACCTAGGGCCACGTCCGATCGACCAGCATATCAAAGGCTTCGAAGCTCTAGGAGCGGAAGTCACCAATGAACAAGGCGCGATTTATTTGCGTGCCGACGAATTAAAGGGTGCCCGCATTTATCTGGATGTCGTCAGCGTCGGGGCAACGATCAACATCATGCTTGCTGCGGTCCGCGCGAAGGGCAGAACGATCATTGAAAATGCGGCGAAAGAACCTGAAATCATCGATGTTGCGACCCTTTTAAGTAATATGGGTGCGAAGATCAAGGGAGCCGGTACCGATGTGATCCGGATTGATGGGGTGGACGAGCTTCACGGCTGCCGTCATACCATCATCCCAGACCGTATCGAAGCGGGAACCTTTATGATCCTTGCAGCTGCAGTCGGAAAAGGGGTACTTGTCGACAATGTCATCCCATTACATATGGAATCGGTCATTGCCAAACTCCGTGAAATGGGAGTGCCAGTTGAAACAAACGACGATCAGATCTTCATCGGCAGAGCGGATAAGCTCAAATCCGTTGATGTGAAAACACTGGTATATCCAGGTTTCCCGACGGATCTTCAGCAGCCGTTCACCACGTTACTCAATCGGGCAGAAGGGTCTGCCGTTGTAACAGATACCATCTACTCAGCCCGTTTCAAGCATATTGATGAGCTGAGAAGAATGAACGCCACAATCAAAGTCGAAGGACGCTCTGCCATCGTCAACGGTCCTGTTCAATTACAGGGGGCCAAAGTGAAGGCAAGTGACCTCCGCGCAGGAGCAGCCCTTGTCATTGCCGGCTTAATGGCCGAGGGCATCACAGAAGTGACCGGACTCGAGCATATCGACCGCGGTTACAGTGATCTCGTTTCGAAACTCGAGGGTCTCGGCGCAACGATTTGGCGTGAAAAGATGACGGTTGAGGAAATGGAGCAGATGAAGTCATAGGTTTACATTATTTCCAGTAATTTTCTTACCAAACAAACGATTATGTCCTACTTTTTTCGAAAAATAGTCTCTCTAACGTTTTCAATGTGTTACAATAAATCTGTCAATATGTTATACAATTTAAGATTATTGTAAAACTAAAGGGAACACGGGAGGCTATATACATGGAAAGAAGTTTATCAATGGAGCTAGTTCGAGTAACGGAAGGGGCCGCTCTTGCATCGGCCCGCTGGATGGGTCGCGGGAAGAAGGATGAAGCGGATGACGCTGCAACTTCCGCCATGCGCGACGTATTCGATACTGTACCGATGAAGGGAACGGTCGTCATCGGTGAAGGGGAAATGGATGAAGCTCCAATGTTATATATTGGTGAGAAACTGGGGACAGGCTACGGCCCGCGTGTCGATGTAGCTGTCGATCCGCTTGAAGGAACGAATATCGTTGCTTCCGGAGGCTGGAATGCACTGGCTGTACTCGCTGTGGCAGACCACGGAAATCTGCTGAATGCACCCGATATGTATATGGATAAGATTGCTGTTGGACCGGAAGCGGTCGGGGAAATCGACATCAACGCTTCTGTCATCGACAACCTGAAAGCTGTTGCGAAAGCGAAGAACAAGGACATTGAAGATGTTGTAGCGACAGTCTTGAATCGTCCGCGTCATGAACACATCATCCAACAGCTGAGAGAAGCTGGCGCTCGTATCAAACTGATCAATGATGGGGACGTGGCAGGGGCCATGAACACAGCGTTCGATCATACGGGTGTCGATATCCTGTTCGGATCCGGCGGAGCTCCTGAGGGAGTACTGGCTGCCGTTGCCTTGAAATGCCTAGGCGGAGAAATCCAAGGGAAGCTTCTGCCGCAAAACGGTGCGGAACTCGAGCGTTGTATCAGCATGGGCCTTGATGTGGACAAGATCCTTCGGATGGAAGACCTTGTGTGTGGTGACGATGCTATCTTTGCCGCAACAGGTGTAACAGACGGGGAACTCCTAAGAGGTGTACAGCTTAAAGGAGCATACGGTCTGACACATTCTGTCGTCATGCGCGCGAAGTCCGGTACAGTCCGATTTATCGATGGACGCCACAGCCTTCAGAAAAAGCCAAACCTTGTCATGAAATAATAGACACAAGGATACAGAGAGAGAAACCAACTCTTCTTATATAAGAGAACAGGATGGGCAGAACATCTGCCCGTCCACACTCTTATCACTCACTTTTTTTCTTCATAGGTGAAAAAATACTGCCTATCTACCAAATCTACCTTCCTTTTTCTACCCAGTTATTGATTCTTGTTGAAAAGTATGGTTACAATAGATAAGGTTTTTATCTTCAGTATTTTTTCTTTATAGTTATGCTTCAACTTATTTCTTCATTTTTAGAAAAATCTACCCTTTTGGCCTCTTTTGCTAAATAAAATACCTTTAGTGAAAGAGTAAATATCAAAGTTGATTGAAGCGGAAGGTGTTCGACTCCTGCGGGAAAGTTGAGACCCCACAGGGCAGCGCCCGAGGAGGCTCAACTCACGCCCCGCGGTAAGCGAGCACCTGGAGCGGAAATCAACAACTACTCTCTTTGAAAATAAACTAAATTATTTTCTTTTGGTAGGACAAATTAATAAAGCGTGGTGTCATAATGGAAGAACTAACAATTTCTAGCTTAGAAAATATGAAGCTGAAAGAGCTTTACGAGCTAGCCAAACAATACAAAGTTTCTTATTATAGTAAATTAACAAAAAAAGAATTGATTTTCGCTATTCTTAAAGTTCGTGCAGAACAAGAAGGCTTCTTCTTCATGGAAGGTGTTCTTGAAATCATTCAATCAGAAGGATTTGGTTTCTTACGACCGATCAACTATTCTCCAAGCTCTGAGGATATTTACATTTCGGCATCACAGATACGCCGTTTTGACCTTCGTAACGGTGATAAAGTGTCGGGTAAGGTACGTCCTCCGAAAGAAAATGAACGTTATTTCGGATTGCTGCATGTTGAAATGGTGAACGGGGAAGAACCTGATTCTGCGAAAGAACGTGTGCATTTTCCAGGATTGACGCCTTTATACCCTGACCGTCAAATGAAGCTTGAAACAACGCCTAATAAAATTTCCACACGCGTCATGGATCTCATCGCACCAGTCGGCTTTGGACAGCGTGGGTTGATCGTAGCCCCACCTAAAGCGGGTAAGACGATGCTGATCAAAGAAATCGCAAATTCCATCACAACCAATCATCCAGAAGCGGAACTGATCATTCTTCTGATCGATGAGCGTCCAGAGGAAGTAACCGATATCGAACGATCGGTAGAAGCAGAAGTCGTCAGCTCGACATTCGATGAAGTGCCGGAAAACCACATCAAAGTGGCGGAACTCGTTCTTGAGCGCGCGATGCGTCTGGTTGAGCACAAGCGTGACGTCATCATCCTTATGGACAGCATCACTCGTTTGGCCCGTGCGTATAACCTGGTCATCCCGCCAAGTGGGCGAACTCTTTCCGGTGGTATCGATCCTGCCGCATTCCACCGTCCGAAACGATTCTTCGGGGCTGCCCGTAACATTGAAGAGGGCGGAAGCTTGACGGTCCTTGCCACAGCACTTGTGGACACGGGATCCCGTATGGACGATGTCATCTATGAAGAATTCAAAGGAACCGGAAACCTTGAGCTTCACCTTGACCGTTCTCTTGCAGAGCGCCGTATTTTCCCGGCCATCGACATCCGTCGTTCCGGAACGCGTCGTGAAGAGCTTCTGATCAAGCCGGATCATCTTGAAAAATTATGGGCGATCAGAAAAGCCATGTCCGATCAGCCTGATTTCGCTGAGAAGCTGATGCGAAAGCTGAAGCAATCGAAGACGAATGAAGAGTTTTTCAACGTGTTGACAGAAGAGTCCAAGAAGCGTTAATCTAGTAATCGACCGATTTTTCGAGATAAGGGGTGACTGGAATTTCCAATTTTCTATGTTGCAAAAAATCCTTGTCCTTGTTATAATAGTGTCAATGTGTTTTTAAAAACTGGATGTGGTAAGGGGCTGGCTATTACTCTCATGCTTATGCTCATATCACATATATCTTCGTAATAAATTACTCTGTTTCAGATGATTCAGGGCGGAAGGAGATGAAAGAGAATGAAATCAGCAATTCATCCAAAGTACAACATGATCAAAGTTAGCTGTGCTTGCGGTAACGAATTCGAAACTGGTTCTGTAGCAGAAGAAATGCGCGTTGAGGTATGTTCTGAATGCCATCCATTCTACACAGGCCGTCAGAAATTCGCTGATGCAGGTGGACGTGTTGACCGTTTCAACAAAAAATACGGTCTTAAAAATCAACAACAATAATGAAGAGTCAGAAGGCCGCATCCAACTCCTTTGTGCGTAGGTGCGGATCCTTCTCTTCTATTAGAAAAACAGGCAAGGATCTTCATGCTTGCCTGTTTTTTATTACGTTTAAAGCAAATGGTCGATGAAATAGAGGCAGTTCCAATTGAGCTGTGCCTCTTTTTTTCTGCCAAATTCCTGAATTTCAAGCATTATTCCCGTACATAAAGGAATGCTTTATAGTAAGTAGTAGTCCGTTTTTACTAACAGCCAGGCTGTTTTTTTATAGAACAAAGGGTAAGGAAGGAGAGGCGCTTTCGTGTATGTCATGAAACAAACGGGTTGGGTAGAAGTCATTTGCGGCAGCATGTTCTCAGGGAAATCCGAGGAACTGATCCGCCGGGTACGACGCACTCAATTTGCTAAACAAGAAATTGCTGTGTATAAGCCAAAATTAGATAATCGCTATAGTGATGAGTCGGTTGTATCTCATAATGGTACCTCTGTCATCGCCAAAGCAGTAGAGGATTCCAGCGTGATCCTTGATGATCTTAATCCAGAGGTGGATGTCGTTGCGATCGATGAGGTGCAGTTCTTTGATGAAGGCATCGTCAACGTCGTACAAAAATTAGCAAACAGCGGATATCGCGTCATCCTAGCAGGTCTTGATCAGGATTTCCGTGGAGAACCATTCGGACCGATGCCGGACTTGATGTCCATTGCTGAGCAAGTGACAAAACTTCAAGCCGTTTGTGCCGTCTGCGGCTCTCCGGCAAGCCGGACTCAGCGTCTGATCAACGGTGAACCGGCATGCTACGATGATCCCGTCATTCTCGTCGGGGCATCTGAAGCTTACGAGCCAAGATGCCGTCATCACCATGAAGTGCCGACCGGGATGAGTGTTACGCCGGATATGGTGAAGGAAGTTTAAATTTTTGTAAACAAAGTCCTTAGTTGGGGCTTTGTTTTTTTATATTTAAATGCAAAAAGCATGAAAATAGGATGTTTTGCTCATATGCACTGGTTTGAAGGGTGATTTGGCTTGATTGAGGATGGAGCGTTTAATCTAGAAAGGCGTCTGAGGACCGGAATTGCGTCATTTTCGACGGTGATTGCGTCATTTTACGATTTATTGCGTCATTTTTCCGTTATTTGCGTCTTTTTACAAAAATTCCCTCAATACTCACCAGCACCCTCGACCAGACCAATGCATAACCACCTTCCTGCAGGAAAACCTAACATCAGGAGGTGTGAAAGAATGAAAAGATTACTATTAGCTTTATCCTTTACCGTTTTCTTTATTTTGATTACGGCATGTGGTGTAAATCAGGAGTCGGAATACGGTGTGCATAATGATAGCGGCGGGACCCGTTTCATTGATAACCGCAAAGCGGTAATGGATAAGCGCCAAGATGAAAGTGTGCGGGATATCACGGATCAAAACCCCAATTTTCCTAACCTGACGAATTCACCAGGTACGACTTCAACGACAACCGGTGTATATGAAGATAAAGCCCGTGAAGTGGTAAGAGAGAAATCTAAATTTCAGCCTGATGAAGTCTGGATCAATGGGAATCAGATGTGGGTGACCGCTCATACGAAGAAAGAAATGAATATGGAAGAGACTGATAAAGAGGAAGCCATGCTCAAAGACAAATTACAACGAGCGATTCCCCGTTACAATATTAACGTGAAAATTACCGAAAGATAATGGAAGGGGGAGCGAACTTGCTTCCCCTTTTTCGTACGAAATTCCCCTTGTCCCCATACCCGATCCTCCTTGTGTTTACATACACCATATAATATAATTGTACTGTTATGGATTAAAATTGAGGTGAATAGCTGTGTTCGATCGTTTACAAGCAGTGGAAGATCGCTATGATAAGTTAAATGAACTATTGAGTGATCCAGAAATTGTGAATGACCCAAAGAAGCTAAGAGATTATTCAAAAGAACAATCAGACATCCAAGCAACGGTAGAAGCATATCGAGAATATAAAGAACTAACCGGGCAGTATAAAGACGCAAAGGCGATGCTGGATGATAAGCTGGATGCTGATATGCGTGAAATGGTAAAAGAAGAAGTGTCCGAGCTTGAAGAGCAAATCGAAGCGTTGGAAGCCCGTCTGAAAATATTATTGATCCCGAAAGACCCGAACGATGATAAGAACGTAATCATGGAGGTTCGCGGTGCTGCGGGTGGAGATGAAGCCGCCCTGTTCGCCGGTGACTTGTACCGCATGTACAGCCGCTACGCTGAATCCCAAGGCTGGAAGATCGAAATCATGGAAGCGAACTCCACTGGTGTCGGTGGATACAAAGAGATCATTTTCATGATTAACGGTAATGGCGCATTCTCCAAAATGAAGTACGAAAACGGGGCGCACCGTGTGCAACGTGTACCTGAAACCGAATCCGGTGGACGTATCCATACGTCGACGGCAACGGTTGCCTGTCTTCCTGAAGCAGAAGAAGTTGAAGTCGATATCCACGATAAAGATATCCGTGTCGATACCTTTGCTTCAAGCGGACCAGGGGGACAAAGCGTTAATACGACCATGTCTGCTGTGCGTCTGACGCATATGCCGACAGGTGTCGTTGTATCTTGTCAGGATGAAAAGTCTCAAATCAAGAATAAAGAAAAAGCGATGAAAGTATTGCGTGCCCGCGTGTACGATAAATTCCAGCGTGAAGTTCAAGCGGAATACGATGCCAACCGTAAATCGGCCGTTGGTACAGGAGATCGTTCAGAGCGTATCCGTACGTACAATTTCCCACAAAA
The DNA here is from genome assembly GCF_020172085.1 of Rossellomorea aquimaris. Classification (GTDB taxonomy): domain Bacteria; phylum Bacillota; class Bacilli; order Bacillales; family Bacillaceae_B; genus Rossellomorea; species Rossellomorea aquimaris_E. The sequence continues at coordinate 197,867 of NZ_JAIVAT010000008.1, read as the reverse complement.
TCGTGTGACGGATCACCGTATCGGCCTGACGATCCAGAAGCTTGATCAGATCCTTGAAGGAAAGATGGATGAAGTTATCGATGCACTGATCATCGAAGATCAGTCCAAACTTCTTGAAAGACTGGAAGAATAGTCATGGTGACGGTATTTGAAGCCCTGAAATGGGCTTCTTCTTTTTTAGTCGAGAAAGGCCGCGATGAGAATGTGGGAGAAATCTATCTGCGGCACTTGTTGGGAATGTCACGATCGCAGCTCTTAGCGGAACAGCGGAGGTCCGTCCCTCAGGAGAAATGGGACGAGTTTCAAGATGGAGTCCGTCGTCATGTCAGCGGCGTACCCATTCAGCACATTATCGGGGTCGAGGAGTTTTATGGCCGTGAATTTGTGGTGAATGAGCACGTTCTGATTCCTCGACCGGAGACGGAAGAGCTCATATATTATGGTCTGGAGAAGATGAAGGATCTGTTTGGTGATGTGGACTCTCATTTGGTGGCTGCAGACGTAGGTACCGGAAGCGGGGCGATTGCCGTTACATTGAAGCTTGAGTCGAAACGGATTCCTCTTGAAATGATGGCCGTCGATATTTCGAGTGAAGCATTGGCCGTTGCGAGGGAGAATGGCACAAGACTCGGTGCAGATGTCCGATTTATGGAAGGGGATCTGTTACAGCCATTGATCGAAGACTGTGTAAAGCTTGATGTTCTGCTATCGAACCCTCCGTATATTCCTCTGACCGATCGCGAAACGCTATCAGATGTTGTGATCGACCATGAACCCGAACTCGCCTTATTCGGTGGGGAAGATGGGTATGATCTGTATAAACGGTTTATGGATGAACTGCCGCTTGTTATGAAGGAAAGATGCTTGATCGGTTTCGAAGTCGGTGTCGGTCAGGGAGAGACGGTAGCGGACCTGCTGCGCGTTACGTTTCCGGATGCCAAGACAGAAGTCGTTTATGACATCAATGGGAAAGATCGTATGGTGTTTTGTGTGAGGAAATAAGGATGTATGCCCCTGATTTTAGCGATCGGGGGTGTTTTTTGTGAAAATATCACTGTTTTTGAGTGAATCTGAGAAAATATAGAGTTTCATTCCTGCTCTAACCCTCTCATCTTCAGGTTTATTTTCAATTCAGGCACATTTGTTTTCAAAAATGGAGTTTTATTTTCAAAAACAGCCAACTTATTTTCAAAACCAAGATTTTATTTTCAAAAATCCTCGCGAGCCAATTTTCCTTCACAAAAATGTTATTTTACTAGTTTAAGATTTCCCCCTTTTGACCAGACTGTTTTACTGAGGGGGAGAGAAAATGAAAACAAAACATACCGTGTTATTGTATATCTTAATTCTATCATTAGGAACGATTCTAAGTTTATATATACCGAAGCAGGAAATGGCGGCCCAGGAGACGATGGTGATCCCGCAGGAAGCGATTCGCCTGCGGATCCTCGCCAATAGCGATCTGGATCAGGATCAAAACGTGAAGAGACTTGTTCGGGATGAAGTAAACAAAGAGATCACAAATTGGGTATCGGCTCTAACATCCCAGGATGAAGCGAAGTCGGTGATCAAAGAGGGACTGCCGGAGCTTCAGAAAATTGCGGAAGACGTTGTTGCTGCTGAAGGCATGGAACAATCAGTAAAAGTAGAGTTTGGAAAAGTGAAATTCCCTACAAAGCTATACGGGCAGTACCTGTATCCTGCTGGTGAATATGAAGCGGTGTTGATCACTCTTGGTAAAGGAGAAGGGGCGAACTGGTGGTGTGTCCTGTATCCGCCACTTTGCTTCCTGGATTTCTCTACTGGAAATGCTGTAAGAAGCACAGGGTTTGAAACAAAGGTGGAGGCTAGTGGCAATGAAGTAACGGAAGTGGATCCTGAAGATGCTGTAGAGGAAGATACGAAGTCGGAACCTGAGATTAGTGAGGATATCATTGCCTATAAGCAAGTTGAAGTAGAGGCAGTAGAAGCCGGTGTGATCGGAGAAGAAAAGGTAGATGCTCCCGATGAGGAAGAAGTCGAAGCGCAAGAAGAACCGGTTTTCGTGGAAGATTCGGAAGAGGAAGAAGTAGAGGTTCGATTCTTTGTAGTAGATTTATTCAAAGGTTTGTTCAATAAGTAAGCTTCATCCAATTGGATGAAGCTTTTTTCTTAGAAAGAAAATCTATTTCTCTATCATTTTTTGTTCTAATCTCCTTCTCTCCTCATACATTGATACTAGAGGATGATAGAAAAGGGAGGATGAAAGAATGTTAAAAGTGATCCGCCAGGCAACGAGTGAGGACATTCATGAAGTCGTGGCCTTCTTGGTGAAAGCCGGGTTAAGCACAGAAGGCATTAAACATAGCATCGATTGTTTTTTAGTAGTGGAGGATGGGGATAACCGGTTGATCGGCACCCTTGGAATCGAGGTGCAGGAGAAGGTCGGACTTCTTCGGTCACTTGTGGTTACCTCTTCGTTCGAAAGTGAAGAGCTTTTTGCGCTATTTCAGGAGATATTAAAGCTGGCAAAAGAAAAGGATCTGACCCGACTTTATTTGATCTCCAATCGAAAAGCTTCCCTGGCATTCTTTGATCTATTAGGTTTTCAACAGGAAGCGAATCCTGTTGTGGATGAGTTGGAGCACTTTGTTCATGCGAAAAAGTTATCCACTGTGGATAATTGCATCACGATGAAGCTGGATTTATAGATATTTCGACAAAAATTTTGTAAGGGAATTCAGGACTGGACCATGCTTCATAAAATGGTCCGGTTTTTTGCGTTGGCCATTCGACAAAATACGAGAAGAGGATAACTATCTCTTTTTTCAGAATTATTCACACCATCCACAGGTTTATCCACAAGTCTCGACGTTTTATTCGCAGTTTGTGGATAATACTTGAGAAATTTCGGGGTTTCTTTTATACTTTCAAAAGTAAAGGAACGTGTGAAGACAGGATTTATGCACATAAAAGTGAACAGATGAAGCTTGGACTTATAAAGGTGGATGACATAGATGATGAAACATTGGATTGTGGAAAGTGATGTGGATAAAAACGAAAGTTATCCACAAATTGTGGATGCAGCGGAGATTCTTCAACAAAATGAGGTGGTGGCCTTCCCGACAGAGACAGTTTATGGACTGGGGGCGAATGCCACTTCGGACCGTGCTGTAGATAAAATCTTCAAAGCGAAAGGCAGACCGTCGGATAATCCACTGATTGTCCACATATCAAATAAAGATCAATTGAATGGCCTCGTGGCAGAGATACCAGTGAATGCGGTAAAGCTGATTGATGCGTATTGGCCGGGTCCATTGACGATCATTTTTAAAAATAAGGAAGGCGTATTTTCGGAAAAAGTGACGGCTGGCCTGGACTCAGTGGGAATCCGGATGCCAGACCATCCTGTGGCGCTCTCCATCATTGAGGCGGCGGGGCTTCCGATTGCTGCACCGAGTGCAAATCGGTCGGGTAAACCGAGTCCGACGACGGCTCAGCATGTGATCGATGACCTCGAAGGCCGGATTGCCGGTGTTGTCGATGGTGGCGAGACGGGAGTCGGAGTGGAATCGACGGTGGTGGATTGTACAGGAGCGACTCCTGTCATCCTACGTCCCGGCGGCATCACGAAAGAGCAGCTGGAGGAAGTGGTCGGGAAAGTGGAAGTGGATCCCTCTTTAAAAGAAGGGAAGGGAGCCCCGAAATCCCCGGGGATGAAATACACCCACTACGCCCCGGACGCCCCTGTCTATTTAGTGGATGGGACGAAGGAAGATCTTCAGCGGTTCGTGGATGAAAAAAAGAATGAAGGACTCAAAGTCGGCGTACTGACGACGGAGGAATCGAAAGATTGGTATCGGGCGGATATGATTCTTACAGTCGGTCGGAGGGACGATCTGAACACCGTGGCGCAGCATCTCTACGATACGCTGCGTGCCTTTAATAGAAGTGACGTGGATATTATTTTTGCGGAAATGTTCCCGGAAGAAGGCGTCGGGCTAGCCATTATGAACCGTCTTCAGAAGGCTGCCGGTTACCGTGTGATAAGACGATAAGTGCTCTCCCCTATGATCTTTCATAGGGGTTTTGTTTTGTATTCTAAATCCCTTTGGACGTGCATAAATTTGTTCTGTAGGCATGTCCGGAGGGGGAAGAAACAAAATGACAACGATTATAGGCGAACTGGTGACTTTGATGTTGATGGCATTTGCTCTTGGGATGGATGCCTTTTCGATCGGGATCGGAATGGGAATGTTTCAGCTGAGATTAAAGCAGGTCTTTTATATAGGGTTGGTCGTTGGAATCTTTCACGTATGGATGCCGCTTCTTGGAATGATGACGGGCAAATTTTTATCAGAAACGTTCGGATCGTTTGCCGCCTACGCTGGTGGTGTTTTGTTGATTGCACTGGGCATCCAGATGTTCATGTCGAGCTTCAAGGAAGAGGAAACGACCCTCATTTCTCCCGTGGGGTTTGGGCTGGTCCTCTTCGCCTTGAGTGTCAGCCTGGACAGCTTTTCAGTCGGATTGACACTCGGGATCTTCGGGGCAAGGACGGCCGTCGCCCTATTCTGTTTCGGGATAGCCGCTACCGTCTTGACATGGTCCGGATTATTGATCGGCCGGAAATTCCAGGGGGTACTCGGAACATACAGCGAGGCGCTTGGAGGAAGTATTTTGTTTGCGTTCGGGGTGAAGCTGCTGCTGCCGATTTAAGAAGAGTGTGTGAGGTCCGTCCCTCGGGGTGGGCTTTTTTGTCTTTGGGGCTCAAGAGCAAAAGGGTGAGCCGCCTTCGCTTTTCTTTTTGAATATAATGTGAATGGTCTATGGACGGAATGGAAAATATTTTATAATAGGCTTTAAGGAGGATGACGCAATGAATATTTTGTTTGTTTGTACGGGAAATACGTGCCGAAGTCCTATGGCAGAGGCAGTTCTGAAGCATAAGGGTGAAGGTAGGTTTGACGTGAAATCTGCCGGTGTTTTTGCCATGGACGGGAGTGATGCTTCATTTCAGGCTAAAGAAGTGCTGAAAGAGAACGATATAATACATAGACACCAATCGAGTTCACTTTCGAAAGAGAATTTGGACTGGGCTTCCTATATATTTACGATGACATCGAATCATAAGCGGGCGATTGTGGATCAGTATCCACATGTGGCGGATAAAATCTTTACATTGAAGGAATTTGTCCACGAAGATCCTGCTGATTTGGATGTATCGGATCCGTATGGGGGAAGTGTGGACATCTATAGACATACATACAAAGAATTGGATTCATTGATTGAAGTGTTAATGAAAAAGCTTGGTTAGAGACAGGGAGAGAGAAAGATGGGGAAAAGTTACAAATCGGGTCTTAGAAAGAAATTAGTCTTCTTTATCACGCTGCTTGCGGTGGTAACGTATACGACAAGTGCACTTTTTATTTATGTTATTAAACCCACTTTTGCACCGGATATGAACGAGCTGTGGTTTACGATCATGACGCTTGGGATGGGTGTATTCTGGTCGGCGGTTCTGGCGTTTTTTGCAGCGGGCTTTATCGTCAAACCGCTTCAGCGTTTGGAGCAGGTTGCGTTGAAAGCAGCTGAAGGGGACATCGCCATCGAAGTGGATGTACCGAAGTCCGATGATGAAATCCGTTCATTGGCCCTTGCGTTCAACCGCATGCTGCACAATCTGAGGGACATGGTATCTAGTATCGATGACAATTTTAACAAAACCAATTCAAATGTCATCGAGCTCTCGAAAGCATCGGAAATCGCGTCCACACAGGCGGATTCGATTTCTAGAACAATCAGCGAAATTTCAGCGGGAGCGGAAAGCTCGGCTGTGGCGATTCAATCGACGGCAGAATCCGTTGAGGATGTCATCCGGATTGCACAGGAAGTTCAGAATCATTCCAAATCGTCGGAGCATATGTCGAAAAACATGGTGACGGAGCTTCAGGGAAGTAAAGAAGTAATCCATTCCCTTGTCGAAGGAATCAGCCGTCTGGCGAAAGGAAATGAAGATTCACTGGATGCGGTTCGTCGATTGGAAGACAACGCTAAGAAAGTGGAGCAAATCATCCAGTTGGTAGGCGATATTGCAAACCAAACAAATCTCCTCGCACTGAATGCTTCCATTGAAGCGGCGCGTGCCGGGGAACACGGAAAAGGTTTCGCCGTCGTCGCAGAAGAAGTCAGAAAGCTGGCAGACGAAAGTGGTAAAGCAGTTCAAGGCATTTCGGAACTGATCAAAAATATTCAAACCGAGGTAGGGAATGTTGTTGGTCAGATCACCGTTCAGGTTGACTCTGCAAACTCTGAAGCGCAAAAAGGGACTCAGACCAATGAAATGATTGAAACCATGACTAAAACGATTCATGAAGTGGCGGATGCGGTTCAAAATATTTCTGTCCTCGTGGATCAGCAGATGGACAGCATTCAGCTCACTTCCCAGCAATCACAGGAAGTGGCCGCTATTGCGGAAGAGACATCGGCGGGAGCGGTGGAAGTATCAGCTTCCACAAAAGAACAGGCTGTCGTCATGAATGACGTGGAAAAGCTTGCCTTGAACCTAAAGGAACAAGCAGAATCACTAAAGAGCACGATCACAAGGTTCCATCTATAAAAATGAACGGGTATGAGGGACGGACCTCATACCCGCTTTTTTATGCCCGAAAAGCTTTATATAATGTAGAGTATGTGGCAAAATAAACGTATCAAAGGCTATGGGAGTGGGAGAACATGAAAATTGCAATTGCATCCGATCACGGTGGAGTCAATATAAGAGAAGAAATTAAGTCCTTATTAGAGGAATTAGGCTTGGAATATGAGGATTTCGGCTGTGAATGTGGAACATCTGTTGACTATCCGGACTATGCTGTACCTGTTGCGGAAAAAGTGGCTAGCGGTGAATTCGATCGCGGCATCCTGATTTGCGGAACGGGGATTGGAATGAGCATCTCGGCCAATAAGGTAAAAGGAATTCGCTGCGCCCTTGTACATGACGTTTTCAGTGCGAAAGCAACGCGTGAACATAATGACAGCAACATGCTTGCTATGGGTGAGCGCGTGATCGGTGCCGGACTGGCCCGTGAGATCGCCAAAACGTGGCTTGGTACAGAATTCGAAGGTGGCCGCCATGCGAATCGTGTAGGAAAGATCACCGCTTACGAAGACAAACAATAAGGAGTGGGTTTCATGGAAATCGCTCAATTGAAAGAAGATCTGCAGACGATCCTGCGGGATTTCAGTCATCAGGTTCCATTGAAAAAAGGACAAGTCTTTGTCGTAGGCTGTTCTACATCTGAAGTCATGGGAGAGCGGATTGGTACGTCTGGTACCATTGAAGTCGCTGAAATGATTTACGATGAGATGAAGAGATGGGCGGATTCAATTGGGGTTTCGTTGGCTTTTCAATGCTGCGAGCACTTGAACCGTGCATTGGTCCTTGAAAGGGAAGTGGCGGAACGAAAGGGGCTCGATGAGGTCACTGTGGTCCCCGTCCGAAAAGCAGGAGGGGCAATGGCAACAAAAGCTTATCATTCCTTCGACGATCCCGTCATGGTCGAACACATCAAAGCCGACGCCGGCATTGACATCGGGGACACCTTCATCGGCATGCACCTGAAACACGTAGCCGTCCCGATCCGCGTCTCACAAAAAAGCCTCGGCGAAGCACACGTCACACTTGCCAAAACAAGACCAAAACTCATCGGCGGAACCCGCGCCGTCTACGAATAACCAAAATAAATAAAGGTCCGTTCCTCTAGAGGGACGGACCTTTATTTTGGTTTGTGGCGAAAAGAGGGTGTCAAAGCCGAACGATAAAGAGGGGCAAGGGGTGTATGATTTTGAAAAGGGTAGATATGCATGGTTGATTAGGGGGCTGAAATACGTTGGTTAGGTTCAGTGGTTGTCAATTTTCGTTGTTCATAAAGGGCTCGACAGGAGGTGGGAGCTTGTTTGTGAACAGACTCACATGAGGTCCGTCCCTCCAAATGGGGTCTAAACACGAACGTTACGATTTGACTAGAGGTTTTTATTTCGTCTTTTGGTGAATCGTGTTAGAATGGGATTGAATGAATCAGTGAGGCGCCGCAGTTGGGCCTATGAATTAAAGGGGGATATGTATGAGTAAGATTGCCAAGCAAGATCCGGAAATTTATGCAGCGATTCAAGATGAGTTAGAGCGTCAACGAACAAAGATCGAGTTAATTGCATCTGAAAACTTTGTCAGTGAAGCCGTAATGGAAGCACAAGGTTCCGTCCTGACAAACAAGTATGCAGAGGGGTACCCAGGTCGTCGCTATTATGGTGGCTGTGAGCACGTGGACGTAGCCGAGAATCTGGCACGCGATCGCGCGAAAGAACTTTTTGGAGCGGAACATGTCAACGTTCAGCCTCACTCAGGAGCACAGGCGAATATGGCAGTCTACTTCACCATCCTTGAACAGGGCGACACGGTTCTTGGTATGAACTTATCTCATGGGGGACATCTGACTCACGGAAGTGCAGTCAACTTCAGTGGAATTCAATATAACTTCGTAGAATACGGTGTGGATGAAGAGAAGCACCTGATCAATTACGAGGATGTTAGACAAAAAGCATTAGAGCACAAGCCGAAGCTGATCGTAGCGGGCGCAAGTGCTTACCCAAGAGCAATCGATTTCGCGAAATTCCGTGAAATTGCTGACGAAGTGGGAGCATACCTAATGGTAGACATGGCTCACATCGCTGGTCTCGTAGCGGCTGGTCTTCATCAAAACCCGGTTCCTTACGCAGATTTCGTGACGACAACGACACACAAAACACTCCGCGGACCACGTGGCGGTATGATCCTTTGCAAAGAAGAATTTGCGAAGAAAATAGACAAGTCCATTTTCCCGGGAATTCAAGGTGGACCTTTAATGCACGTCATCTCTGCAAAAGCGGTGGCATTCGGTGAAGCACTGCAGGATTCTTTCAAAGAATATGCGCAGAACATCATCGACAATGCGAAACGCTTAGGAGAAGGTCTTGTGAAAGAAGGAATCGACCTTGTATCAGGCGGTTCTGATAACCACCTATTACTGATCGACACTCGTTCATTAGGGCTGACTGGTAAAGTGGCGGAGAAAGTCCTTGATGAAATCGGGATCACCGTCAATAAAAATACGATTCCATTCGATCCTGAAAGCCCATTCGTTACTAGCGGTGTCCGTATCGGCACTGCTGCTGTGACGTCCAGAGGATTCGGACTTGAAGATATGGATGAGATTGCTTCGATCATGGCATTGACTCTTAAGAACCATGAAGATGAAGCGAAATTGGAAGAAGCACGCAAACGCGTATTGGATTTAACAAGCAAATTTGAGTTATATCCTGAGAGATAATACTATGTTGACCTCTTCATTAGAGACGGATGTTTCTGGTGGGGAGGTTTTTTGATGGGTATGGGTAATTAGTTCCATAATTTGTTAAAAAACGCAATAACCCAGTGAAATGACGCAATTAATGAAAAAACGACGCAATTACAAGCAAAAATGACGCAATAAACTTTAAAACGACGCAATCACCCCCGTCCAAAGTCTTCTTGTCCTCACCCACTCAACCAAATTAAACAAAAACCCTCATCGCGAGGATCCAAACTTCTCAATTCTAACGATTCCATTACACTTCCCATCTCTTGTTGCTCTTAAATTGTCTTTTATGTACAATAGTCTGAGGTGTAAATGAAGTGGACATACCATTTTTACATAAAACTGAATTTAAAGGAGAGAGTCGAATGGGCAAAGTATATGTATTTGATCATCCATTGATCCAACATAAGTTGACATTTATCCGTGATAAAGAAACTGGTACAAAGGAATTCCGTGAGCTTGTAGATGAGGTTGCAACACTGATGGCCTTTGAAATTACGCGTGATCTGCCATTGGAGGACATTGATGTAGAAACGCCGGTAAGCAAGGCGAAAGCGAAAACCCTTGCAGGGAAAAAGTTAGGGATTGTTCCTATTTTACGTGCCGGTCTTGGGATGGTTGATGGAATCCTTAAATTGATCCCGGCAGCGAAAGTGGGACATGTTGGGTTATATCGTGATCCTGAGACTCTTAAACCGATTGAATATTACGTAAAGCTTCCAAGTGATGTGGAAGAGCGTGACTTCATCCTGGTCGACCCGATGCTTGCAACAGGTGGATCTGCTGTTGAAGCCATCAACTCATTGAAGAAGCGCGGTGCCGTCAACATCAAGTTCATGTGCTTAGTCGCATGTCCGGAAGGTGTAGATGCCATCAAGGAAGCGCATCCTGATGTTGATATCTTCATCGCCGCTCTTGACGAGAAGCTGAATGAAAAAGGCTACATCGTTCCTGGTCTAGGGGACGCGGGAGATCGTTTGTACGGAACGAAATAATGTACGAGACTAAGAAAGCCGGATTATCCTCAGTGATAATTCGGCTTTTAAAATTAGTTGGAAGTATTTACATTAAATTCAAGGGTTACTCAATAAGGGAATCTTCTATATAATGGAGGGGCATGTAAAGTAGGGAACTATGAATTTGTTAATATATTTGGAGGATACGGGATGTTCGTCTGAGGTGGACATGTAGCTCCGTATTTTGAGTTTGAGGTTATTAAGATTGAATAGACCAAAAGGCAAAATGCCTTTCCTGGCATTCCATCCTGTGCTTGTCGGGCCTGACCAGTCGCCTCCGCTTTTCGCGATGTCCAGCTCCGGGGGCTTGGGGCTCGAGGTCATAAGTCAAGCCGACCAAAAAGGCAAAGAACGCCTTTCAGGTCGACTCGCCTTATGCTTGTCGCCCCAGAGCAAGCCCCCTCCGCTTTTCGCGATGTCCAGCTCCGGCGGGTAGAGGCTCGAGAACATAAGCCAAATCCGCCTAAAAGGCAAAGAACGCCTTTTAGGCGGATTCGTCTTATGCTTGTCGCCTCTGACCAACCCCCTCCGCTTTTCTGTAAATGTGTTGAAAATGTGAACAATTTGGAAACACGTGGATAGGTTGTGAACTTTTTAACTTGAACGCATTGACATAGATAAAGCCCTATTGTATGCTTACAAAGGATGTAAAATGATAAGGTTTTCACAATGGGAAAACCCTTATGCAATCGGTTTTGCATCATGTCTGAAACGCTTGCCTCGTGTTCAAATTTCGTTTGAATGGGATGGGTTGAAATGGGTCAAAAAAACGAAAGCCCATATAAAGCAATGGCCATTTATTCGGCCATTTTGGCACAGCTTGTTGGGTCTATCTTAGTAGGGATTTTCCTGGGAAGATGGATTGATCAGCAGGTTGATTCAGCACCACTCTTTTTAATCATCGGATTACTCCTCGGTCTCGCCGCAGGAATTTATGCGATGCTTCGAACAGTACGACATTTCTTCTTAGGAGAATAATAAGATATGCCGGAACTCCATCAAATGTTTAATAGACAGCGGAAATACATATTGTACGTGCTCTCTATTTACGTCCTGGGTTGGGGATTCACCAGCCACAAATCAGTATTCTTAGGGTTAATGTTAGGGACTGCTCTTAGTCTCTTTATGCACTGGGGCATGACCAAGCGGGTCTCGAAGTTCGGGGACGCCGTGGTAGCCGGGCAAAAAGTGAGATCACTTGGAACCACTTCCCGTATGGCCGCAGCCGCCCTTGGAGTCATCATTGCCACACGATTTCCAGAAACATTTCATCTCCTAAGTCTTATTATGGGATTAATGACGACCTATATTGTCATTATGATAGATTATTTTTTCAGCAGTTTCAAAACTAATAAATAGCGGGGAAGAGAGGTGAAGTATTTTGAATCATGGAGCACCTACAGCCCATTTTCTGGGTTTGACTTTTAACCTTGCGAACGTTTTGATGATCACGGTCGCAACGGCCATAGTGTTTATTATTGCCCTCTTATCTACACGTCGCTTAGCCCTGAAGCCTACTGGGATGCAGAACTTTTTCGAGTGGGTCATGGACTTTGTCAAAGGGATCATTAAGAGCAACATGGACTGGAAGACGGGTGGCCGTTTTCATATCTTAGGTCTCACGATTATCATGTATATTTTTGTATCGAATATGCTGGGTCTGCCATTCTCTGTCGTATATGACGGCGAATTATGGTGGAAATCACCTACAGCCGATCCTGCCATCACGATGACCCTTGCGGTTATGGTCGTGGTACTGTCCCATTTCTATGGAATCAGATTAAAGGGATTTGGCGAATACGGGAAGGATTTCTTTAAGCCGATGTGGTGGTTATTCCCGCTAAAAATCATTGAAGAGTTTGCAAACACTCTTACATTGGGTCTTCGTCTTTACGGTAACATCTATGCGGGTGAAATCCTGCTTGCGTTACTTGCGGGTCTTGCCGTTAACCATGGTTTCGGTGGATTGCTAGGAGCCATTGCGCCTATGCTTGCATGGCAAGGGTTCTCTATATTTGTCGGATCGATCCAGGCATTCATTTTCTGTATGTTAACAATGGTCTATATGGCTCACAAAGTAAGCCACGACCATTAATATATACCTGTTCATTACGGTGGACAAACATATATGTAAAAAATATTTTTCTTATACATTAAAGGAGGAACTTTAGAATGAGTCTTATCGCAGCAGCAATTGCAGTTGGTTTAGCAGCACTAGGAGCAGGTATTGGTAACGGTCTTATCGTAGGTCGTACAGTAGAAGGAATTGCACGTCAACCAGAATTACGTGGTACTTTACAAACAACAATGTTCATCGGTATCGCACTAGTTGAGGCACTTCCAATCATCGGTGTAGTTATCGCTTTCATCGCACTAGGAAGCTAATAGAAACTGACACATGTTAAATGGCGAAGTTCGTCTTGACGATTATCTTCGCCATTCCTATGTACTAGAGAATAGATTCTTTGCAAGAACGGTTCATTTATAAAAAAATACGATCCAATCGATTCTTGAAGGGAGTGAATCGAGTATGTTAACTAACGCATTCGTTATCGGTGAGGCAGGTCACAGCGTCCTTAATACAGGGGACATCGTGTTCCAGTTGATCATGTTCCTTGTCCTTATGGCGCTACTTAAGAAGTTTGCCTGGGGTCCATTAATGGGAATCATGCAGCAACGTGAAGACCACATTGCCGGTGAAATCACAGCAGCCGAAAAAAGCCGCACTGAGGCTAACAATATTTTAGAAGAGCAGAAGAAACTTCTGAAAGAAGCTCGCCTTGAAGCGCAAACGATGATTGAAAACTCTAAGAAACAAGGTTCTGAACAACGTGAAGAGATCATCGCAACTGCTCGTCAAGAGGCAGAAAGATTGAAAGAATCTGCAAAACGCGAAATCGAAACACAAAAAGAACAAGCTGTTGCTGCACTTCAGAAACAGGTTGCATCTTTATCAGTACTTATTGCTTCTAAGGTCATTGAGAAGGAACTTTCTGCTGATGATCAACAGAAGTTGATTAACGATTATATTCAAGAGGTAGGGGAAGAGCGATGAGCTACTCTTCAGTTGCAAAGCGCTATGCGTTAGCTCTTTTCGAAATTGCCCAGGAACATAATCAGCTTGAAGGGATCGAAGAAGAGCTGCGTACAGTGAGAGCGGTTTTCCTTGAGAACACCGAATTAACGGTACTCTTTGAAAATCCTAAGCTTACGTTAGATAAGAAGAAGTCATTGATTCAGGAAGCATTTTCAACCGCTTCCCCGTATGTTTTGAACACATTGATGTTGATGACGGACCGTCACCGTACGGGCGAGATCACAGGTGTCGTCGAGGCATTCATTGAATTGACAAACGAAGCACGCGGAATTGCAGATGCCACAGTGTACTCTGTACGTCCGTTAACGGAAGATGAGCAAACAGCATTATCATCTTCTTTTGCAAAAAAAGTCGGAAAACAATCATTAAGAATTACCAATGTGACAGACGAAAATTTACTTGGCGGCATCAAGGTCCAAATCGGAACCCGCATCTATGATGGAAGCCTTCAAGGTAAATTGACTCGTCTTGAGCGTGAACTAATTCGTTAACTTTCGTATAAATGAGGGGTGAAATTCATGAGCATCAAGGCGGAAGAAATCAGCGCGCTGATAAAAAAGCAAATTGAAAACTATCAGTCTGAGATGAAAGTAAGCGATGTAGGTACAGTTATCCAAATCGGTGACGGTATCGCTCGTGCTCATGGCCTCGACAATGTCATGGCTGGAGAGCTTGTTGAATTTTCTAACGGTGTCATGGGTATGGCACAAAACTTAGAAGAAAACAACGTAGGTATCATCATTCTCGGACCATATACTGACATTCGTGAAGGCGATGAGGTTCGTCGTACTGGACGTATCATGGAAGTACCAGTAGGACAAGAACTAGTTGGTCGTGTAGTAAACTCACTTGGACAACCAGTTGATGGATTAGGTCCAATTGCAACAACAAAAACACGTCCGATTGAAAGTGGAGCTCCTGGTGTTATGGATCGTAAATCTGTACACGAGCCACTTCAAACAGGTATCAAAGCGATCGATGCGTTAGTTCCAATCGGTCGTGGACAGCGTGAATTAATCATCGGTGACCGTCAAACAGGTAAAACATCTGTTGCGATCGATGCGATCCTAAACCAAAAAGACCAAGACATGGTGTGTATCTATGTTGCCATCGGTCAAAAAGAATCAACAGTACGTAACGCGGTTGAAACCCTGCGTAAGCATGGTGCATTAGATTACACAATCGTTGTAACTGCATCAGCTGCTTCACCAGCTCCAATGCTATTCTTAGCACCTTACGCTGGTATCACAATGGGTGAAGAATTCATGCATAATGGCAAGCACGTTCTTGTCGTGTATGATGATCTTTCTAAGCAGGCTTCTGCTTACCGTGAGCTTTCCCTATTATTACGTCGTCCTCCAGGCCGTGAAGCATTCCCTGGTGACGTATTCTACTTGCACTCTCGTCTACTCGAGCGTGCGGCGAAATTAAGTGATGCTAAAGGTGGCGGTTCCATCACAGCATTACCATTCGTTGAAACACAAGCAGGAGATATCTCCGCTTATATCCCAACAAACGTTATCTCCATCACGGACGGACAGATTTTCTTACAATCTGACCTATTCTTCTCCGGTGTACGTCCGGCGATCAATGCGGGTCTTTCCGTATCACGTGTTGGTGGATCTGCACAAATCAAAGCGATGAAGAAGGTATCCGGTACGCTACGTCTTGACTTAGCTGCATACCGTGAGCTTGAAGCATTCGCTCAGTTCGGATCAGATCTTGATAAAGCGACTCAAGCGAAACTGAATCGTGGAGCGCGTACAGTAGAAGTACTGAAGCAGGATCTTAACAAACCACTTAAAGTTGAAAAACAAGTAATGATCTTCTATGCACTGACAAAAGGTCATTTAGATGATATTCCAGTAGTAGATATCCGTCGTTTCGAGTCTGAACTTCTAAGCTGGTTAGACCACAACCATACTGAACTGTTAGACCATATCCGCACGACTAAAGGTCTTCCTGAAGACGATGCAATGAAAGCTGCAATCAACGAATTCAAGAAGACGTTCATCAAGTCTGAATAATGGATTATAGGGAGGAAGGGCCAAGCCCGCTCCCTATGTCTGACAATATGTAAAGGGTGGTGAGAACCAGTGGCATCGTTACGCGATATACAAACTCGTATTACTTCTACCAAAAAGACAAGTCAAATCACCAAAGCAATGGAAATGGTATCGGCTTCTAAATTGAATCGTGCTGAGACGAATGCTAAGTCATTCGTTCCTTACATGAACAAGATCCAGGAAGTGGTGACATCCGTTGCAGCGGGCAGTCAAGGTGTGAGGAATCCGATGCTAGTCTCCCGCCCCGTTAAAAGAACCGGGTACCTGGTCATTACATCAGACCGCGGTTTGGCGGGGGCATATAACAGTAGCGTTATCCGCGCTGTTAGCAATCGAATTAAAGAGCGTCACAGCTCGAATGATGAATTCGCCATTATTGCTCTGGGCCGTGTCGGTGCTGATTTCTTCCGTAAAAAAGGCTACAATGTCATGGAATCTGTCGTTGGTCTTCCGGATCAACCGAATTTTGCTGACATTAAAGACATCGCGAACAAAGCGGTTGGTATGTTCTCGGCTGAGGCATACGATGAACTGTACATGTTCTACAACCACTATGTAAGTGCGATCCAACAGGATGTTACGGAGAAAAAAGTATTACCGTTAACGGATCTTACTCCTTCAGGAAAGCTTGCTTCATATGAATTCGAGCCTTCTGCAGAGGAGATCCTTGAGGTATTGCTTCCTCAATACGCTGAAAGCTTGATTTACGGTGCGCTACTTGACGGTAAAGCAAGTGAGCACGCCGCTCGTATGACAGCGATGAGAAACGCAACCGATAATGCGAAAGAAATCATCAGTGACCTTACACTGAAATTTAACCGTGCGCGTCAAGCAGCGATCACTCAGGAAATCACTGAGATCGTCGGCGGGGCAGCTGCACTCGAATAGAACATTAACGGTATTTAGACCGTTTAGACTTCATAAAGTTTTTGTCAAAAGCTAGTTAGGAGGGAAAGAGATGAACAAAGGACACGTTCTTCAAGTAATGGGTCCAGTTGTTGATGTCAAGTTCGCCAGCGGCCAACTTCCTGATATCTACAACTCTTTAAAGGTCCAAATTGCAGATAGAGCTGAACTTACATTAGAGGTTGCCCTTCACCTAGGTGATGATTCTGTACGTACGATCGCAATGGCTTCTACAGATGGTTTACAACGTGGAGCCGATGTACTTGATACAGGCGCGCCAATCTCTGTACCAGTAGGGGATGTTACATTAGGTCGTGTATTCAACGTTCTAGGTGAATCAATCGATTTAGATGAGCCTGTTGATGCAGGCGCTCGTCGCGATCCAATTCACAGACAAGCACCTACATTCGATCAACTTTCTACAGAAGTTGAGATTCTTGAAACAGGTATCAAAGTAGTAGACTTACTTGCTCCATACATCAAGGGTGGTAAGATCGGTCTATTCGGTGGTGCCGGTGTTGGTAAAACCGTATTAATCCAGGAGCTTATCAACAACATCGCTCAAGAGCACGGCGGTATCTCTGTATTCGCCGGTGTAGGAGAGCGTACTCGTGAAGGAAATGACCTTTTCCACGAGATGAGCGACTCTGGCGTTATCAAGAAAACAGCGATGGTATTCGGACAAATGAACGAGCCGCCAGGAGCACGTATGCGTGTTGCCCTGACAGGTCTTACAATGGCTGAATACTTCCGTGATGAGCAAGGTCAAGACGTACTTCTGTTCATCGATAACATCTTCCGTTTCACGCAAGCAGGTTCTGAGGTATCTGCCCTACTAGGCCGTATGCCATCTGCCGTTGGTTACCAGCCGACACTTGCGACAGAAATGGGTCAACTGCAAGAGCGTATCACGTCAACAAACGTAGGTTCTGTAACATCGATCCAAGCGATCTATGTACCTGCCGATGACTACACGGATCCGGCTCCTGCAACGACTTTCGCTCACCTTGATGCAACAACGAACCTTGAGCGTAAGCTTTCTGAAATGGGTATCTATCCTGCGGTAGATCCATTAGCATCGACTTCCCGTGCTCTTTCTCCAGAGATCGTTGGAGAAGAACACTACAATGTTGCACGTAACGTTCAACAAACGTTACAGCGCTATAAAGAACTTCAAGATATCATCGCGATCCTTGGTATGGATGAGCTTTCTGATGATGATAAGCTGACAGTACACCGCGCACGTCGTGTACAATTCTTCTTATCTCAAAACTTCCACGTTGCAGAACAGTTCACTGGCCAACCGGGTTCATACGTACAAGTAAAAGACACGGTTAAAGGTTTCGTTGATATTCTTGCAGGTAAATACGACCACATTCCAGAAGATGCATTCCGTCTAGTAGGTCCGATCGAGGACGTATTGGCTGCAGCTAAAGAAATGGGCGTAGAGGTATAATTAGGGACCAGGAGGGAAGAAAATGAAGACATTAAAAGTCAATATTGTCACTCCCGATGGCCCAGTGTACGATTCAGAAGTGGAAATGGTGAGCACGAAAGCTCAAAGCGGTGAGCTTGGAATCTTACCTGGACACATTCCGATGGTTGCTCCACTACAAATCGGTGCGGTTCGCCTGAAAAAAGGTGGCAACACTGAGCTTGTAGCTGTCAGTGGCGGATTCTTAGAAGTACGTCCTGAACAAGTGACAATTCTAGCACAGTCTGCTGAAACAGCAGAAGCTATCGATGTACAACGCGCGAAAGAAGCAAAAGGCCGTGCAGAAGACCGCATGCAGGCACAACAGGATGATGTAGACTTCCGTCGTGCCGAGCTCGCTCTTAAGCGTGCCATGAACAGAATTAACGTTTCCGAACGTAACTTCTAATAAAGAAGAAACCACCTTTCCTTTTGAAAGGTGGTTTTTTTTATGGCAAGTGAACGGTCTGGATATGCTGCATATTCAGGTAGATAGAATCTCCATTTGCCATAATCAATTCCACGATATTATCTTCAATTCTTTCTATTTTACCTATTAATTCTTCGTCCACTCCCAGATTTAGAACGACAAGAGAACCAATCAGCTTTTCAACCTGAATCTCAAAGCTTCTTGCCAAGGTGATGGAGTTTGTTGGATTGACGGGGAGAT
This sequence comes from Rossellomorea aquimaris, assembly GCF_020172085.1. Lineage (GTDB taxonomy): Bacteria > Bacillota > Bacilli > Bacillales > Bacillaceae_B > Rossellomorea > Rossellomorea aquimaris_E. The sequence continues at coordinate 179,267 of NZ_JAIVAT010000008.1, read as the reverse complement.
TTTCTTTACTCAGACGATATGGTGAAAGGTTTGTTGAATAGGGGATCAGCCATTTTAAATGCTGTAAAGAAACGTACATAGTCTTATATATAGGAGAGTAGAAGGCAAAGTAATTGTTCATGATTCCAGTGATATAACCATGAATCGGTTGATTGCCCATTGTGTAGATTTCAAGAAAGGCACCTTTGGCCGTGGTCAGAATTTTTCGCAGTGACATTTGTTCTTCCTGCTCAAATTGAGGACTCACTGTCGGCTCATCTATCCCGATTGTTTCCTTTGAAACAATCGATAAGTTTTTTATGTGAGACGCAGAAATATAGATGAAGTCTTCACCGTTATACACGATAATGACATCGTTTCCTACATCAATCAAGTATCCTTTTACAATTTTCTTTCCGGTAAGTTCTATGATGATTGCTTCTCCGATAAAGATAGAATAAACATTTTTCATTCGTTTCTTACTCCTTTCTGGTTTCTAAAACCCATTAATCTATTAGTGCAAAAGTATAAACAACATATACGACCAATGGGAACCATTTTTTGAATGTCCACTAGGAAATATTGATACCTTGGGACCATCTACGGTAATGGTGTTAGCAATGCATTTGAAAGAACGTAAGGGATATTCCAGTGGTTTGTCCATTTGTAAAAAATAATAGAGGATTTGAGCTGTTCATTATTTGCATTGTTTATCTTTTAAGAGAAATCTCAGCAGCTTTTAAAAGCGATTATAACCATCATGTTGGGTGCTGAGATTTCTCACAAGCCTGTACATACAGATTGAGTGTATTCCCTTTGATTCTATCGTTTTTTCCAGATGTTTTATTACTTTGAGTAACCGGACTCTGCGCCTTCCATTTCGTCAAGATATAACGCAGATCGATGTCTTTTTTTGGATTTCTTTGAAGACGATTTTTCTTGATTACTTTCTTGGCTTGATGATTGTTCGTTAGACGATTCCTGGCTTTCGGAAGAATCTTCGTCTTTTGCATTTGTATTGTGGCTGATGCTTTTCACATGAAACGTAGCAAGGCGTACAACTTCATCCTGCAGCACCAATGTTACGTAGTCATCATTCACATTGTCCAGGAATCCTTCAAGCTTTTCAGGACCACCACGGTTAATGATCACCTGTTGATTTCTCAAGCTAGTAAATAAAGCCCCAAGAGTATCTTCTTTCAAAAATTCCATACTTTCTTCGGAAGCCTCTTCTACATTTGATTGTAAGTCTTGCGTAATGCTTTTTACATGAGATGAGTTAAAGTAAACCACACCCTCTTTTTCTGTGAGAAGTGCAAAATGATCGTCCCCTCCATACAAAACTTTACCAGTGCGTGATTCAGGACCGCCACGATTCACTTTCACCATCTTACCGACTAATGAAGCCAATAACTCTGTATTCATATACTTTTTCCCTCCAGTTAATATATACCATTTTCACTTTATGTATATGTGTCATGCCGTGACGTCGTACTATTACAGATGCCCTTTTTGTTGGACTAGTTTCCCATCTAAAGAGAAATAGGCAGAAAATCCAAGGGCGACTGTACCCATATACTAGATAGAAAAAGGAAATATACTCCTTTATCACGTAAAAAGGGCGCTAATTCGGGAGGACAACCCAACCACGATCAGACTCTGATACGTACACTAAAGTAAAGTACGAAGGAGGATGAAAAAATGAGTCTAAAAAAAGGTAAAGGCAGGAAAAGGTGCAAAAGGTATGGAGAATACCAATGGATGATGGAAAATGAAATGGATAAACGGGGTCCCAAAGGTGACAAACACCGAAAGCGGTATCATAAATGCAAGAAAAAAAACCGTAACTACAATGGATATTACTACGAATACCTGGAGCATTGCCACAAAGGCAGAGGCAAAAGAAGAAAATAATCCCCGACCCTAATCCTCAAAAAAACTCAGAACATCTCCCCACAAACAAAGCCACCCTGTACATTCCTTAGTACAGGGTGGCTTTCTTAGGGACGGACTTCTACATAACAGTGCAGATCCATTGCAAATAGCGGTATTCATTATGAATATCATGTGATTTTTAGGGACGGACCTTGAATAAGCGGATTGTCCATTTCATTATGTAATGGGGTGTTAAAAACTCATTAAGTGTAAGAAGAGAAATAGAAATAAGCATGGAATTTTAAAGAAGTAAGAAACTCAATTTCCTTATCAAGAATACCAAGAAATTTTACATCAAACCCAACCTTAAATTTTTGTAAAATGGATGTGTTATTACTGAATTATGTGGTAAAATGGTCTATGTGCGTCAAAAAAGATGACAGGAGTGTGAAGAGTGGTGGAAAGCTTTGGTCAACAGGCCCTTATCAGCATGATTGTGCATCTATTCGTATTCGGGATCACGTTTTGGTCGTTGCAAGCCATTCAGCTGGACAAGCTCCTGAAGAAGAATCGAGTCGCACAGGGGAGACTATTGTATATCCTACTAACGGTCGCGATCGGCTCAGCCGTCAGCGGGTTTTTACTGGATTATTACGTGTGGTCTCAGAGTTTGCCCGTTTTCTTTGAGTAAATAGAGTTTCTGACAAAAAATAGGTCTTCCTGCATGTTTTCAAGGCGGACTGATTTGAGTAAGATTAATTTTGTGTTCGTCCCTTTGTGAAAAAGTTTCAAAGTGAAACCCTTTTCATAAGCCGGCATGAAAGCCTCAATAATTGTAAAAAGATGACGACAATTTTCAAGTATGTTCTTCCCCTATTCGGACAGACTTTTAGGTAAGGGGAGGAATGAAAAATGGGTCGGTATCTTTACATTATTTTAATCTTTTTTGTTGGATTAGGTTTTCTTCATGTCATTAATGGGAACAACACTATCGAAGCCAAACATTTATTAGACATTGAAAAGCTTGATCAAGCCATTGTTCATTCTCAAGGTCAGATAACTGAATGGTCTCTATATGCAAGAGAAAACAAAAAAAGCTTCACGAATAAAGGGTTTGCCAAATACAGTACTACTATGCAAGAAACATTTTCTGATTTTGACTGGGTGACGAAAAAGTCAGCGGAAGAAGTAATGGTTGTGGGGCATCGTCAGACGTCTCACGGGGAAGAAACCATTAAATTCCAGAGGACCCTCACAAACGATCATTCTGTTTCGTATATTATGTATGAAATGCGCGGAAATCAGAAAGTGTTGGGAGAAAAGACGAAACATTATATCAAGTCCGAATTTATCCCAAATATGGAAATCATTTTTACTACTAAACCTTTGATTTTCTCTTGTATAAAAGGCGAATTCAATGATAAGCTTGAGAAAGTTTTGTCGAATCAGGCTGTCGAATTAATGTCTAAATTAGACGCAAAAGAACTGGAATCACTTAAAGAAGAAGACTTTTATTCCATTTCAGCTTACTCGGAACAAATGTCACGGACTATACCAACAAAAAATGATGATATGAATATACAACTAGGTCTACGGAAAAGCGGAATGGGCGCTAAGACAACCTTTGTGATTGGCACACCCATCCTAATTATTGAATATTAATATAGAGAAATTGGACGCGGAGGGGAATACTCTTGGAAAAAATTATCGTCCGCGGCGGTCAGCGTTTAAGCGGTACAGTGCAAGTTGAAGGAGCAAAGAATGCCGTTTTACCAGTCATCGCTGCTACATTATTAGCAAGTGAAGGAAAAAGTAAAATTACAAATGTACCACCACTCTCCGATGTATATACGATCAATGAAGTATTACGTCATTTAAATACAGATGTAGAGTTTAACAATGGTGAAGTCATCGTGAATGCATCAAGAGAGTTGTTTATTGAAGCACCGTTTGAATATGTACGCAAAATGCGTGCATCTGTTCTTGTAATGGGTTCACTCTTAGGCCGTACAGGTAAAGCGCGTGTCGCTCTTCCTGGTGGCTGTGCAATTGGATCAAGACCGATTGACCAACACTTAAAAGGCTTTGAAGCAATGGGAGCCAAAGTGAAGGTAGGAAATGGTTTCATCGAAGCTGAAGTAGATGGAAGATTGAAGGGTGCCAAGGTGTATCTGGACTTCCCAAGCGTTGGGGCTACAGAAAACATCATGATGGCAGCGGTTCTTGCAGAAGGAACGACCATCCTTGAAAACGTAGCAAAAGAGCCTGAAATCGTCGACTTAGCGAACTTCCTGAACAAAATGGGAGGAAATGTAGTAGGTGCAGGAACCGGCACAATCCGTATCGAGGGTGTAGACCGTCTATACGGCGTCGAGCACAGCATCATCCCTGACCGTATCGAAGCAGGTACCTTCATGGTTGCAGCTGCGATCACGCAAGGTGATGTCCTTGTAAAAGGTGCTATCCCTGAACACTTATCTTCATTAGTAGCGAAGATGGAAGAGATGGGCGTAACGATCATCGACGAAGGAGAAGGACTTCGTGTCATCGGACCGGAGAAGCTGAAATCCGTCGATATCAAGACGATGCCTCATCCGGGCTTCCCGACAGATATGCAATCCCAAATGATGGCCTTGCTTCTTGCAGCTGACGGTACCAGCGTCATCACGGAAACGGTTTTCGAAAATCGTTTCATGCATGCAGAAGAATTCCGTCGTATGGGAGCAGACATCAAGATCGAAGGACGCTCTGTGATCATGAACGGACCAACACCTCTTCAAGGAGCGGAAGTGGCTGCAACGGATCTACGTGCAGCGGCAGCACTTTCCATCGCTGGTCTCGTAGCAGACGGTTACACTCGTGTAACAGAACTAAAGCATTTAGATCGTGGATATGTGAACTTCCATCAGAAGCTTGCCGGACTTGGTGCCGATATCGAGCGCGTGAAGGAAGTCGAAGAAACACCTGTTTCAGAAGACATGATTAAGGATGCGTAAATAGATGGATGAAAGGTGAGCTCTTTTAGGAGAGCTTGCCTTTTTTTGTTGGAGTTTTGGTTACTTGGTGAAAAATATAAATTGGGTGGATTAACGTTGATTTCGGCCGGATTTTTATGAAAACGGTAAGGTATTGCCGAGTAACGACTCAATTTTCGAAGCAAACGGCTGGATTCAGAATGATAGACACTTGGATCAAAGTGAACTTAGGGCTCATCCAGGATATATTTTCAAAAACCTCACACTTCTTTTCAAAAAACCAATTTTATTTTCAAAACCAAGACATTTATTTTCAATTTCAGGATTTTATTATCAAATCCACTTCCCAACACCCTGCACCCCGTCAAAATTCTCTCCCATTTCACAATCATAATTGCTTGTCCACTACCATACATATGAAAGAGAGTGGAGAAGTGTTCTAGGACATTCTCCTATTTAATCATTTATTGGAGGCCGCGAACATGAAGCAGTTAAAACCCGTAGTGATCATCTTCTCAATCTTTATCAGCATCATCTTTATTGTCCCCACTTTGCTGGTGCTCCCATTTTCATCAGACAAGGAAACGGCCAACCTGGACGAAAATCTGAAGAACCCGCCTTCCGTTGAGGAATTGGCGGACTCGGTGGAGGTGGCGGTCTATCGTTCCAGTCAAGATCTCATCGAAAAGCTTCCCCTAGAGCAGTATGTCGTCGGGGTGGTGGCGGGTGAAATGCCGGCCGATTTTGAAAAGGAAGCGTTGAAGGCACAGGCTCTTGCCGCAAGGACGTATATTGTGAATCAGCTGCTTTCGGATGATTCTTCTGTGCCTAAGGGGGCCGATGTGACGGATACCGTGTCCCATCAGGTGTATAAAAATCAAAAAGAACTTGCCTCTCTATGGGGCTCTGACTACGATTGGAAGATGAAGAAGATCTCAGAAGCGGTTCTTAAGACTAAAGGAAAAGTGCTGACATACGATAACAAGCCGATTACCGCAGCCTTTTTCTCAACAAGCAACGGCTACACGGAAAATTCCGAGGCGTACTGGGCAGATGACATTCCGTATTTACGAAGTGTAGAGAGCCCATGGGACAAATCTTCACCGAAATTCCAAGATCAAAAGATCATTCCCGCCAATGAGTTCCAACAAAAACTGGGCGTCACTCTGCCAAAGGATGGATCGGTCGGGACGATCACATCAAGAACCGAAGGCAAAAGGGTGGCCAGGGTCGAAATTAACGGAAAAGAATTCACCGGACGCGAAATTAGGGATAAATTAGGCCTAAGGTCATCAGACTTCACCTGGTATATGAAGGACGATCACATCGTCATTGCAACAAAGGGGTACGGCCATGGAGTGGGGATGAGCCAATACGGAGCAAACGGTATGGCGAAGGAAGGCAAGAACTATGAGGAAATCGTGACTCATTACTATAAAGATGTCAAAATCACAGAATCAAGTAAACTCCTTCAGAAGGTAACGGCACAAAGATAAGAGAAAAAGGATTGGGTTCGGTCACCGTGACCGGACTCAATCCTTTTTTAAATAGGCTTCAAATCTCTTCATCTTCTTTGTCAGCGAGTGATCTGGATTTCGGAAATAGGTACGGTTCACAATCCAAAACAGGACCGTGACGCCGATCAGATCTTTGGCAGCATCAATCATCGTGGAAGAACGATACGGAACGAAGGACTGATGGATCTCATCGATGAATCCATAAAAGATGGCGATCAGTGCCCCAGCGAAATTCAATGTGAATTGAAGCTTTCCATGTGCCAACAGAGCGATCACGAACAATCCATATAAAATCCCGAACTCGACCAAATGAAGGGATTCCTTAATGAACCGATCCAGCCCTTCATTAGGAAGCCGTAACACGGCATCATCAGGATTACCCGACATAATCCAGATCAGGATCATATATAGAAAAGGTGCAGAAGTCAGAACATAGGTAAGGAATTTTTTCATATCGGGGCCGTCCTTTCTGTTTTTATTATTGTACCATGCTGGGAGATGACTGGAATGTCTTCGATGGATATTTCCGAGGTTTGTCACATGTTTTTTACTATTGGAAAGCGAGTACCTGAAACGCAGCCAACCACTACTCGCTCCTTCAAAAACAATAATTTTAATAAAACATACATAATACTCTCCGTTTTGTCGAACCCTAAGAAATTAAAATTTTTTTTCGAATGTGTATATATTTTCAGAATTCTGTTCAGAATGATTGCTGAGGTGATGAAAATGAGAGAGGAAGAAAAGAAACAACCTTCTCAAAACTTTTTGAAAAGACGTTGGGCATACCCAGCAATCTATTTAGCAAGTGCAGCAATCATTATCACGGGGATTCTGTGGTACCAGGCAGGAAATGATGTAAACGAGAAAGCCAAGGATTACAGCTATGATGGAGTTCCTACTGACAATGAGTTCAACCAGCCTGCAGAAGAAGTCAATCGTTTATTGGAAAACTTCGTAATGCCTGTTTCAAGTCCTGAGGATACAGTGATCGAAAAACAATTCTACGACACTGAAGCTTCAGCGGAAGAACAGGAAGCAGCCCTAGTCGTTTATGGAAACATGTACTACCCGAACCAAGGAATCGACATCTCGAAAGATGGCAAAGAATTCGATGTTCTGGCTGCTATGAGCGGTACAGTCACAAAGGTTCAGGAAGATTCCCTACTTGGTAACACGATTGAGATCGAGCACAGCAAAGGAATCGTGACTCGCTATCAATCAGTCAAAGATTTTGAAGTCGCGGTTGGAGATGTCGTCGATCAAGGACAAGCTATTGCCAAAGCAGGAAAGAGCTTATTCAATGAAGAAGCTGGCGTTCACGTACACTTTGAAATCCGTAAAGCGGATGTCGCTGTGAATCCACTGGAATACTTCAATAAGTCCCTTGCTACCCTTCAAGAAGCACAGCTAGAAGACAAGAAAGTTTCAGGTGAACAGCCGGATGCTGAAGCTGCAGAAGAAAATGCTGTAGAAGACCAAGCTAGCGAAAACAAAGCTACTGAGGATAAAGCTACAGAAGAAAAAGGCGAAGCTGAAGAAAAACAGCCAAAGCAGGATCAAACCGAGCAAAAGCCGAAACAAGAAAGCCAAGACAACGCTAAAGACGAAGAATAATCAAATAAATGAGGGCTGACCGGAATAACGGTCAGCCTTTTTGTTGTTCAAAAAAATTTCCTTGGAAATTCGACAGGATGGAAAGTTTTCCGGGAAAACATTTTCAACATTGTTTCAATTACCGATATGGTCGTCCTCGCACATATCCCTATTTTAGTAAAATGATTGATCAAAGAGTATCGTAGACATGTCGTTTTTTCTTTATTGACCAAGCTATTATCAGTAAAGATAATGAGTGCATAATTAAAATTCAGAAAATTAAGTCATTAACACAAACAGGAGGTGAAACGTTGATTTATTTCATGTTCTTTTTATTTATCACAGGAGGATGTATTATTCTTGCCCTAAGGAAAAAGCGAGCCGTCTTCCTCACCATTCCTTTTCTGTCTTTATTCCTTTATTTCATTGTGCAAATCGCCATTGTACCGGTGCCTTTCTTTGAAACCGTGAAATTCATTTTCAGTTTAAAATAATGAATTCGAAAAGGGGTTACATACATGAAGAAGATTGATAGAGCGAAAGCCGATCAGTATTTTAAAGAAAAAAATCGATTCATTGCATTGTACTTAGTCATCTGGCTTCTGTCCTCCTTTGGGGTGGTACTGTTTGCCGAAAGTCTGTCTACCTTCACCATAAACGGGTTTCCGTTCCACTATTTCATGGGCGCTCAAGGATCGATCCTGATTTTCATTATTCTGCTTTATGTCAATGCCAAGGTGAGTGACCGCATTGATCAAAAATACGGACTCGATGAAAAGAAAAATGAACAAATCAGCTACGGAAAAACGCTGGATCATTAAATAGAAAAAAGCAGATAGGGGGAAGAGATATATGGATACACAGTTTATCGTATCGACGTCTATTATCCTGTTGACGTTTGCGTTATATATCGGAATTGCGGTGTATAACAAAGCGAAAGCGACATCGGATTTTTATGTAGCGGGTCGCGGGGTTCCGCCAGTCTTCAATGGGATGGCCATTGGGGCAGACTGGATGAGTGCGGCTTCATTCATTGGACTGGCTGGTACCGTCATGATCCTCGGCTATGACGGTCTGGCTTACATCATGGGCTGGACGGGAGGATATTTATTATTGACCTTCCTGCTCGCACCACAGCTCAGGAAGTACGGGAGGTACACGGTGCCGGAATTCATCGGGGACCGGTATAACAGTCATACCGCCCGGGTGATTGCTGCCATCTGTACCATCATTATCAGCTTCACGTACTCAATCGGTCAGCTGTCGGGCTCGGGTGTGGTCATTGGCCGTCTCTTCGAAATCGATGCTAAAGTGGGGACGATGATCGGAGTTGTCCTCATTGCCTTTTACGCTGCTTTCGGCGGGATGAAGGGAATCACGTGGACCCAGGTGGCTCAGTATATCGTATTGATCATTGCGTACCTGATCCCCGTCATTTTCATGTCCCTCCAAATCACAGGGAATCCTGCGCCTTGGATCTCCTATGGCGAGCTGGTCGGGAAAATCGGGGAACTCGACCGAGAGCTGGGAGTGTCGGAATATTTTGCTCCATTTACAAACGGGACCAAGTGGCAGTTCATTGCTCTCATGTTTACTCTGATGGCCGGTACAGCGGGGCTTCCACACGTCATCGTCCGTTTCTATACGGTTTCGACGATGAAGGCGGCTCGCTGGTCAGGGGCGTGGGCGCTCCTCTTCATCGGTCTTCTCTATCTATCAGCACCTGCCTATGCGGCGTTTTCCCGGTTTATTTTAATGACCAAAGTAGCCGGAAGTAAAATCAGCAACCTGCCGTCCTGGACGACGTCATGGGTGGACACGGGGAAACTGCAGGTAGCGGATGCGAATGGGGACGGCATCCTTCAATGGAAGGAAATCATCATTTCGAATGATATCGTCGTCATGGCCACCCCTGAGATCGCGAACCTCGGTGTGTTCGTCATCGGGCTTGTGGCAGCAGGAGCCATGGCAGCGGCGCTATCGACGGCCGGTGGATTGATGATTGCGATTTCGTCTTCCTTTGCCCATGATATTTACTACCGCGTATTCAAGCCTGATGCGACCGAACGGAACCGGTTGGCGGTAGCACGTTTGTCGATTGTGGTGGCTACGGTATTGGCAGGATTAGTGGCATTGAACCCTCCAGGGGTCATCACACAAATCGTCGCTTGGGCATTCGCTCTGGCGTCAGGAACATTCTTCCCTGCCCTATTACTCGGTGTTTGGTGGAAGCGCTCCAATGCCCAAGGGGTGATCGCAGGGATGCTTGTCGGACTAGCGGTGACCCTCACCTATATCTTCTTGGCACGATCCGGTGTGACGTTATTTGGAATCATTGATACAGGAGCGGGCGTGTTTGGAGCGACATCAGCAGCGATAGCCAATATCGTCGTCTCCCTTCTCACAAAAGCTCCTTCACAAAAAATTCAGGAGGAAGTCATGGATCTCCGCTATCCGGAACAAATGACCTTTAAAGATGGGGACGTTTGGGTGGATGAAGACGTGGAGTTCAAAGCCTGACCAACTAAGCCGTGCTGAAGCCCAGTACGGCATTTTGTGGTGATTCGAGATAAAGAAAAACATCATAGATCAGACATTTTCTTAAATTCATCGACTCATTTCTCAGGAAATAGTGGAGGGGGTGAACATGATGTCGAATCATCTTAGTTTGGTAAGAAAACCCTTCATACATCTGAAAATTCATGTGAAGGTCCGTCCCTTAAACTTTTTTTCAGAAAATTCAATCGAATCCTTGTCCTTATTGTGTTTTTTGTGCATATATGTGGGCACAAGCTAATAAAATGATACAAACCTATCAAAATAGAGAGTGTTTGAGGTGAGGAATCGTCATTATACCATTGATCATTAGCCGAATATTTGTTTATACGTTGTAACATCAGGAAGCTGCCGTCCTAAATAAGGCTTTCTGCCGTTTGCCTATGTGCAAGGGGTCTGTACTATTCATTGATGCGAAAGCGGGTCTCATTTCACACTTCTCACATCCAATTTAGGGAGGTCGAGTGGTGTGCACGATTACATCAAAGAGAGAACAATCAAGATTGGTAAGTATATCGTGGAGACGAAAAAAACTGTTCGTGTAATTGCGAAGGAGTTTGGCGTGTCCAAAAGTACTGTCCATAAAGATCTAACGGAACGACTGCCAGAAATCAATCCGGAACTCGCAAATGAAGTCAAAACGATACTTGATTACCATAAATCGATCCGGCATCTACGAGGTGGAGAGGCAACCAAACAAAAGTACAAAAAAGAAGAGCTCCACAGCTAACCAAAATACGCCAAGCCCCAGAGTGATGGGTTATGCTTGGTGTGTTTTTGTGTTTTGGGGGAGGTTTGTGGTTTACTTGTTAAAACTTGATGGGGATTTGCCTGCTGATTTTTTTCGGTTTTTTAACAGGAGAATAATGGTGGGATTTCAACAGTCAAATTTTTGTTGAAGTTCAGCAGCTGAACTTCTTTTGAATTTTAACAGCTGAATCCACGATAAAAATATTCATAATTCAGCAACTGAACCCCAGCCAAAAATAAAAAATCCCCCAACCTCACCAAATCTTTACACTCCTGTAACATCCTCCACCAAAGCTCCTATCCTTTTCCAAAATAATAACAATCTCAATACATTTTTTTGACAAATACCATCTCCCTTCGACATATTTATGGTAAAATAATTAATTAGGTGAAAGTTCTGCCTTAACGTTTTAACGTAATGACATAAAAGTGAAATCATAGATGAATGTTGTTCATGAATTTGTAGGAGAAGAAGGGAGAAACACAAGATGTTCGCGAAAGATATTGGGATTGACCTTGGTACGGCTAATGTATTGATTCATGTTAAAGGGAAAGGGATTGTATTGAACGAGCCATCGGTAGTGGCGCTGGATAAAAACACTGGCAAGGTATTGGCAGTCGGAGAAGAAGCGCGCCGCATGGTGGGACGTACTCCTGGAAATATCGTGGCGACCCGTCCATTAAAAGACGGAGTTATCGCCGACTTTGATGTAACAGAAGCAATGTTGAAGCATTTCATTAATAAATTGAATGTAAAGGGTTTCCTTTCGAAGCCACGCATCCTGATCTGCTGCCCTACAAATATCACGAGCGTTGAACAAAAGGCAATCAGGGAAGCGGCTGAAAAGAGCGGCGGGAAGAAAATTTACTTGGAAGAAGAGCCTAAAGTAGCGGCGATCGGTGCCGGCATGGACATCTTCAATCCGACAGGAAACATGGTCGTGGATATCGGTGGAGGAACAACGGATGTAGCGGTTCTTTCCATGGGTGACATCGTAACGAGTCAATCCATCAAAATGGCCGGGGATAAATTTGACCACGAAATTCTGAATTATATTAAAAAAGAGTACAAGCTTCTAATTGGAGAACGTACAGCTGAAGATATCAAAGTGAATATCGGAACGGTATTCTCTGAGACGCTTGATGAAGACCGTAAAGAAATGAGCATCCGCGGACGTGATATGGTATCAGGTCTTCCTCGTACAATCACAGTGACATCCAAGGAAATCGAAGGAGCGCTTCGTGAGTCTGTGGCTGTCATCGTTCAGGCTGCGAAAAACGTTCTTGAGAAGACTCCACCGGAATTATCAGCGGATATCATTGATCGTGGAGTCATTTTAACGGGAGGTGGTGCCCTTCTTCACGGAATGGATACCCTTCTTGCCGAAGAACTGAAAGTACCGGTATTGATCGCGGAGAACCCGATGGATTGCGTCGCGGTTGGAACGGGATTAATGCTTGAGAATATTGATAAAATTTCCAGGAAAAGAATCGGGTAAAACCACTGCACCATTGATCCGATATAACGGTTAAGAGGTGAAGAGAGATGTTTAGAGGATTTTATACAGTAGCATCCGGCATGCTTTCGCAGCAGCGGAAGACCGAAATGCTTACGAACAATATGTCTAATGCCAATACACCGGGATATAAAGCGGATCAGGCTTCGATGCGTGCATTTCCGGAAATGCTGATGGACCGGATGGATTCCACTTCGATTCCCACTGAAAAAACGCTGTCCCTTCCTTTTAACCAAAGGATCGGGAAACTGAATACGGGTGTTTATATGCAGGAAACGATTCCTTCCTTTGTTCAGGGTGACCTGCAGGAAACGGGACGTGGCTTGGATGTGGCGTTATTGGATGCTTCCATGCCAATCGATGAAGAAACAGGTATCCGTGGTTCGGTGTTCCTGACGGTAGAAGGAGCTGACGGCAGCCCCCGATATACGCGTAACGGGAATCTGTCGGTGAACGGAAACGGATTCCTTACGACGAACAGCGGACGATATATCCTGGATGAAAACGGAGATAGAATCCAGCTCGACAGTGATCAGTTCACGGTTGGGGAAAAAGGACAAATCCTTGTGGGTGGCAACCCAGTGGCAACATTGGGAGTGGGATACTCAGATAATCCAAACCAGCTGATTAAGCAGGGAGACGGTCTGTTTGCAAGAGGTGACAATGCTGCTCTTCCTGACGCATATGAAGAGGACAACGTCTCTTTCTCCACAAAACAGGGCTTTCTGGAGCGGTCCAATGTCGATGCCTCCCGTACGATGACAGATATGATGTCAGCGTACAGGGCATTTGAAGCCAATCAGAAAGTGCTTCAGGCGTATGACCGCAGTATGGAAAAGGCGGCCAATGAAATCGGCCGGGTCAATGGATAGCAAGTATTGTAAATGAATTTCGCCACTGAATACCTTATAATAGGGGAGAAGTGTCATGAATCGAACGATGATTACAGCAACCAACACATTAGGGCAGTTGCAGAAACAAATGGATATGATTGGTCATAATCTATCGAACGCAGATACAAACGGGTATAAGCGCCGGGATGCAACATTCTCCGAAATGCTTGTACAGCAGGTGAAAAATCAAAGTGTAGACAAGTTTGAAGCAGGCAGGCTCACCCCTCTTGGAGTCCGGGAAGGGAACGGAGCCAAGCTTTCACAGTCTCAGTTAATTTTGAATCAGGGGACATTGAAAGCAACCGGACGCTCTTTAGACTTTGCCCTGACCAGTGATCGACAGTTCTTCAAAGTGCTGGCGCAGGACGGCAACACAAGCTCAGTTCGATATACGAGGGACGGTGCATTCTATGTCAGCCCAACCGGCAATGGGGAAGCGATGCTCGTTAATAGTAGCGGCTTGCCGATCCTGGATGAGAATGATAATTATATTACGTTCTCTGAAGATGCTGCTGCTTTTGAGCTTGGCAATAATGGGGTTCTCACTGTGAGAGATTCCCGTGGGGGAGTAGAACGATTCAATATGGGCGTCGTAACCGTTGAAAAAGCTCAATTCCTTCAGCAGTTTGGTGGGAATCTGTTAGGTCTTGCAGACAACCTGGATGAGTTGGGCGTGACGGAAGATGAAGTTCTGACGAACGTCACAGGAGGAGCACGATCGGATATTTCAATGGTGCAGAGCTCCCTTGAGGGTTCGAACGTGGATATCAGTAAGGAAATGACGGACATGCTGAATGTCCAACGATCATATCAATTTCAGGCGCGCTCGATCTCCCTTGCAGATCAGATGATGGGCCTTGTAAATGGGATACGCTAAAAGGAGTTAAATGCTATGAGTGAAAAAGAGCTACTGCAAGAAAAAGCGACAAGAGAATCAGTAAAAGCAGAAAAAAAGGCAAAGCAAAAGGACGAAACCAAGCCTGCCCGCTGGGTACGTGTACGTATGCTTCCCATTTGGCTTAGGATCCTTCTGTTCATCCTTCTTCTTGCAGGAAGTCTCGCGCTGGGTGCCGTCATTGGCTTCGCAGGTATAGGCGACGGCAAAGCAGCCGACGTCTTCAAAGCAGAAACCTGGCAGCACATCATTGACATTGTGGTGAAAAAGTAATTCTTTTGAGTTTCTTTTGAGCTCTTATGAGGGACGGACCTCGAATGATTCAGCTTTTTTCGCAAAGAATCCTGATATAAAAGGGTTACGTTGTGAGAGGAGCTCGATTTTCGAGGTCCGTCCCTCTTTCAGGTCGCCGATTTGTTGGGAGGGACGGACCTCAAATTTACTGTTTTAATTTGGTCAAGAATCCCAGTATATAAGGATTCAACACAGCAGCTCGAACCCGATTTTGAGGTCCGTCCCTCCAAAGCAAGGTCCAAGAATTCTTGCTATTCTTAGCTTGGTTTCTGTACAATAAGGTGTACATACATATTGGTAGGAGGAATTATGCATGCTTGATATTAATGAGATTAAAGAGATTATTCCCCATCGTTATCCGTTTTTGCTTGTAGATCGCATCCTTGAGGTTGAGGAAGGAAAGAAGGCCATCGGGATTAAGAATGTAACGGCAAATGAGGAGTTCTTCAATGGTCACTTCCCTGATTATCCTGTAATGCCCGGCGTGTTGATCGTCGAGGCACTGGCTCAGGTTGGAGCGGTAGCGATGCTGAAGGTGGAAGGTAACCGCGGTCGCCTGGCATTCTTCACAGGCATCGACAAATGCCGTTTCAAGCGTCAGGTTAAGCCAGGAGATCAGCTGCGTCTAGAAGTGGAAATGATCCGATTTAAAGGACCGATCGGAAAAGGGAAAGGTGTTGCCACTGTTGACGGTGAAGTCGCTTGCGAATTAGAAATGATGTTTGCCTTAGGGGATAAACAAGAATAGTTTTTATAATGAAACCGGATTTGGTGTGATTTACACACTGGATCCGGTTTTTTTGCATGCTTTTTAATCGAACAGTACCTGTTTTTAACATCCCAAATAATTTCCCCACCATGCAAGTATATTCATTTTCAGGGAAAGCTAACAAAAGACCACGTCACGGTCTTACACCAAAGAACTGACAGAAAGGAGTCATATATCATGAGCAAAAAGCTATTATCGATCCTTGGTGGGTCAGCACTTGCTGCTTTCCTGCTTGTAGGTTGTAATGTTAAACAGGAGCCCCCACCGGAAGACGAGGCGCCAGTCGAAGAGAATGAAAACCTGGATGAAAACGGTGATATGAACGACAACGGGGATATGAATGAAGAGCACTACCCTGAGTCAGAGGATAAAAACGTCCAAGGCGACAAAGATGCAGCGAAGGATAAGAACACGCCTGAAGAAGACGTTATAGAAGATGATATAGATATGAAGGATAAGGATAATAAGGACGAATAATGTGAAGGAGCAGAGGTGACAATGTGTTGTCTCTGCTTTTTCCGTGAAATAAATTTGATATTCAGGACTTCATCTCTGCTTGCCGTTCATACATAAATGAACATGCTTCCTGGTATAAGATTCTCAGTGATTAGACTAAAAATGACGAAGAATTCCATCAAGCATTAGCACTGAAGATCAATGAAACCGTGGAAAAAATCCTATCGGAAGAATCAACGTCTCAACAAATTGAAACGCTTGAAAACTACAGAAGCAATCTGGTACAGACTATGATTATTCTTGTAAGCTGGAAGCGAAATATTTAATTGATTCATTAGAAGAAAATAATTAACGATTTACTTGATAAACCTCGTTTCCTATATGAGAGAGGTTTTTTTCGTTCATAAATGAAAACGGTTATATGTAAAAAAACAGTAGAAAATATTGTAATTTTTAAAGGGTTTCTATTCATTAAAGTAGAATATACTTTTGTATAGATGTTCTTTAATAAGAACAATAATGATTCCTATACAAAACACCTAAAGGGATGTCTAATAGATTGTATAAAACATAAGTATAAAGTAAGAGGTGATTATGTGTATAAAAAAATCTGTAGTCGCTGTAATAGACCATCCTATAGCAGTGCAGAAACAGGTGAATGGATATGTCCTGCCTGTAAGATGGATTTATCAGATAGACCGTTTTACCATCCTACTCATTATCAAAACATCAATGAAAAAGTTGTGCCTCTCAAGAAAAAGCTAGAAAAGTATAAGAATTTTTCTATTTAGGTTTTTCGACATAAGCTCCCAGCAATTTCCCTAATGGATGATTACTTTGGGTATATAGATTGTCGGAAAATGGATTAAAATGTAATAAATTAGTGTAAATAAAATTGACAGAATTGACAAAAAACAACAAGCTGTCAGGATGTTTATTAGTATAATGGGAGTAGTTCGAATAGAAGGGGCAGACAAAGGCAAACTCATTGAAAAATGGGGACGCAAAGTCACAGATCTAAAGTTAAGAAATAAGCATGACCTTATAATGAAACGGAATGGATTGATGAGGGAAATGTGTTTATTTGAAGACTATGATGGCTGGACTGCCTGGAATACGTGTAGGTATTTTGGGAGGGAAGAATGTTGACAAATCGTGAACTCGATCTTGAATGGGTAGAACTAATTAAACAAGCACTGGACGCTGGAATTTCTAAAGAAGAGATCAGGAAATTTCTTAACAACCAATGTCAGGAATTGAAATCCAACTGCAAAGTGATTTAACATAAATAAAGTCTTGCGAAGGATTCGCAAGACTTTATTTATTGCCTAATTTCCATTTATTAAATTCAATGAACTCCCGGAACTGTTCCTTGGTAATACCTGAATCCATCGCTTCTTCTGCAATTTTTAACCACTCATGATCAATATTCTGATCTTCAGGTTGGTCATATAAAAGAGCATCCATAGGAATCCCTAAAGCAGCTGATACTTTCTCAAGAAACTGAATGGAAGGATTCTGTTGAAGGTTACGTTCTATTGAACTCAAATATGACTTTGCAACACCTGCCTTTTCAGCGAGCTCAGTCATGGACATTCTTTTTTCTTGTCTATATTTCTTAACTCTCTCTCCAATCATCAGGAACACCTACCTAAGAAATTCATCATTGAAGTTACAATTATAGTTACAATTATATCATACATTTATTTTTTGATTACATAATTTCGTACCTTTAAACGCTAGGCTTTGCCGTTGCAGGTATCCTTGGTTTGGACACCATCTTCTCGCGGAATTGACGAACCAATTCTTCACCGGAATATCCTTTTTGCACTAAGTCATCAAGCAATATTTCCGCATATTCATTCCGCTGTTTCTTTAACTTTCCTTCAAACATGATGCTGATATGATCATCCATCTCCTTGATGCAGCGAATGGACGTCATGAAAGCTGCGGGGTCATTGGCTTCATGGGAAATCACAACCTGGATTTCCAAATCTTCCTTACCTTGCTGGGCTTCTTGAAAGAATTCGATGTATTCATTAGACAAGTACGTTTCGACAAGCCATGTTTTCTGCCCGTCCTCTTTATTGATAATCAGACCGTCCACAAGATCAAAGTCACGCAGTTCATCGTTCTCCACTACTTGCAGTGAAATCACTTTAAAGGTTTTCATGAACGAACATCTCCAATTTAAAGGTTTTACCAAATTATATCACAGGGCGAAATGTTTCCATAATACATTTCCCTATGGAAAAAAGGGTGAAACTTGTAATTTTATGTATTTCTCCCTGTTTTTGATCTGAAATCACGAAATCTCCCTAGGGGAATTTCCGAAATTCAAGCCCTTTTCGCCTCGAATTTCGGAAATTCACGATTTTACAAGATTTGTATGTTGGTTGTAAGATGAAAACACCTTAACAGAAAGGAGGAGCCGGATTGATCAACCAAGTGACCCTGGTGGGCAGGCTGACGAAAGATCCCGAAGCAAGAAAAACGATGGAAGGAAGATCTGTACTTAGTGTGACGGTTGCCGTAAACCGTCCATATAAAAACCAGCAAGGTCAGATGGATACGGACTTTGTGCTCTGCACGATTTGGAACCGGGCGGCCGACAACACGGAAAAATACTGCAGGAAAGGATCCGTTGTTGGTGTGACAGGAAGGATCCAAACCCGTTATTTTGAAAATGATCAGGGAAAACGAACCTATGTAACGGAAGTCGTAGCTGAAAATGTGCGCTTTCTGGATAGTAAGCCATCTTCTGTCACCACCGCCGAACCAAGTAAGAAAGAGCCGATTGAATTACCGTTCTAATCTGTATATAAGGGAGATGGAGTCGTGACCACACTGCAAGACCTGGAACAAAGAATCGATAGACTGGAAAAACTAGCGGAGGATCTTATTAAAAAAGTAGCTAGAGTCAATGTCGAAAATTTTTACTTATCCCAACGCGTGACCGCCCTTGAACAAGGGTACGAATATCCAATGAAAACCCCATCATAAACCTCAACTTAGAATTCTTTCCATACGCTTTACCCAACCTATAAGCACTGTCTCAAATTCCAATGGTCACCGCAAGATTCCCCTGTTTTGCCTCATTAGACATAAACATGCGCAGCGAGTAAGCAAGTGATGTATTCCCCTTATCGTCTTCATATTGAGCCAGTTTCCTTTTGGGGAGGCTGGTGTTTTTTTATGGTCTGTTATATATGCTGAGGGGGTGTTCTTTCACAATTTGGCACAAAAATTTTAAAAAGTGGCCTAATTAACTGTAAAAGTGGCCCGATAAAGCCCAGAAGTGGCGCAATTATGATGAAAAGTGGCACAATAAATCAATACTTTACAATTATACTTGTAAAGTATCTCAACTAACATCCGCTCACCAGCTAAAAAACCCCTTTCCCACAAAAGGAAAGAGGCTAAATCTACTCCAACACCAACAATGATTCCAAATCTTGATCCGACAATTCCGTCACCCACTGATCGCTGCGGATGATTTCGTCGTTCAATGCCTGCTTCTTCATCAGCATGGCATCTATTTTTTCCTCAAGTGTTCCTGATGATACCAGCTTATGAACGTGCACAAATCGTTTCTGTCCGATCCGGTAAGCACGGTCGGTGGCCTGATTTTCAACAGCCGGGTTCCACCAGCGGTCGTAGTGAACGACGTGGTTGGCAGCCGTTAGGTTCAGTCCCGTACCGCCGGCTTTCAATGACAATAGGAAGACAGGGAATTCGCCATTCTGGAACTTCTCAACGAGCTCATCCCGTTTACCTTTCGCCATGCTTCCGTTTAAAAACGGCACCTTTACATCAAACTCTTCCTTCATCACGTCCTGGATCATTTCACCCATCGAAATATACTGAGTGAAGATGAGACAGGCTTCTCCTGATTCCAACGCGGTTTCCACTATGTCCTTCAGCTTCTGCATTTTTTCAGAACGGGACAGGATCGACTTTGGATCCGGTTCTTTCAGATAGAGAGCAGGATGATTGCACAGCTGCTTCAGCTGATTCAGCATTTGCAGGATCAGACCTTTGCGCTCGAAACCACTCAAGGTTTCAATTTTAGCAAGAGTGTCTTTCACCAGCTGTTCATACAGTGCGGCCTGCTCAGCAGTCAGATGACAATACTCCTTCTGCTCAAGCTTTTCAGGAAGATTCAATTCCACTTCAGGGTCTTTCTTTGTTCGACGCAATAAGAAAGGCTTGATCTTAGCCTGAAGCTCTTTGACCTTTGCTTCGTCCTCGTCTTTTTCGATGGGTGCGATGTAATTCTTCTGGTACTGTGTGAATCCGCCTAGATAGCCGTGGTTCAGGAAATCAAAGATGGACCACAGTTCCGACAGCCGATTCTCCATCGGGGTTCCGGTCAAAGCAATATGATGCTTCCCTTTTAGCTTCCGGATCGCGCGTGATTGTTTCGTATTGGCATTCTTGATATTCTGTGCCTCATCAAGGGAAATCGAACTCCATTCGACAAGTGAAAGCTCTTCATAATCAATATGGGACAACCCGTATGAAGTGAGGACCACATCGACATCCTTGATGGCAGCAGTGAAATCCTTACCCTTCGCACGTGTCGGTCCATAGTGAAGATGAACCTTCAAATCGGGTGCAAACTTCTCCATCTCCCGCTGCCAGTTTCCGAGTACTGAGGTAGGGGTGATAATCAAGGAAGGTGTCGCCGGTTTCTCGGTTTCTTTCACATGCTGAAGGTACGTGATCAGCTGTACCGTTTTTCCAAGTCCCATATCATCGGCGAGACAGGCACCAAATCCAAATTTCCGTAAAAAGAGCATCCAGCTCATACCGAGCTGCTGATAAGGACGAAGCTCACCGTCAAAATCAGCAGGCGTTTCCGTCAGCGGGATTGATGACACATTCGTCAACTGATGGATCATTTTTTTCATTGAACGATTGAGTTCGAGCTGAATGCGGGCATATTTGTAAGGATCATGCTCGTCGTCATCGGGATCCAGGTCTGATTCATCCGCATCACGTGGGACAAGCTCCTGCTCGAGCATATCCTGGATCGAGATTCCTTCCTGTTTTGCTTTCGTCATCATCTGTTGAATGCGTCGAATCATGGTAGGATCTAGTTTCATCCATTGGCCACGGATTTTCACTAATCGACGCTGATCGTCTACGAGTTGATTAAAGTCATCTTCCGATAAGTTCACGCCGTTCATGGACAAGCGCCAGTCGAAGTCGAGCATGGCGTTCAATCCGACGAAGGATGGACGGTAGCTGGTGTCAGTGGTCTTGAGTTTCGCTTTCACCAGCACTTGAGCGTCCTTCATCGCTTCCCACCATGATGGAAGGAGGATTTCAATATCAAGATCAATGAGTTTTTCGCTCAGCACGGATAAGAAATCCCATGCGTCGTGCTCACCAAGTGCCGTCCGAAGGGAGCCATCCATGTCGCGAAGAATCGGCATCATCTTCATCCAGCGTTCTTGTTCCTCCGATACGTCGGTGAGATGTTTTTTCCAGGAAGGAGGGACGGTATCCTCATTCAGGGAAATGATGCGGCTCGTTTTCTTCCGGTCCCGTAATACTGTTTCAAGCTCCCAGGACTCATCTTCATCAAGGGGCTCAGTAATACGGAGTCCGATGGAGAACGGCAGCTCTTCATCACCACCCGAGATCCATTCACTCCAACGTCTCTCATCAAAGTACGCATCCAGCTCCTCAGAAGTAAGCGTACTCTCCTTCAGCTTCTGGATCCGCTTCATCGCACTCGATCCACCTGAAGCCATCGCCTCATTCAATGCACCCTGAAACCAATTTTCTGTTAACGATTTGAGGGACGGACCTCCACCAGGCAGCTCTTCTTCCCAAAATTCGTCGTTGAAATTCGACCAGACTTCATCAGGGATGTGGAACTGGAGTCCTTTTTCCTGCCATTCCTCAAATCGCGGGAGCCAGCGGCCGGCTTCAACCGCTTCATAAATGACCGGAGCAATCGCGATGCACGCCTGCCCGGTCTCATCCCAGTCCCATTGGATCATGCTGCTAAAATGTTCGCCTGCAAGGAGGGTGAGAAACTGCCACTGGGTGACAGGAATTCCGCCATCGGTTTCCTCCAGCAACGTACCATAGTAGCTTTCTTCATGCCAAAGAAACAGCTGGCCCTTCCATTCTTTCGGGGGCAGCAGCTCACCTTCATCGTTTTCCGCAGTGATGAAGAAACGGTCTTCATATTCAGTTGTGTGGACATTGATTTTGACGGAAGACAGTTTAAGCATCGATTAACTTACCCTTTCTGCACTCTTCTTGGAACGCGCGTAATCGCTTGTATTTATCGAGGATATAGGTGAGATACACGTCCCACTTATCCGTTTTCTTCGTTTTTTTATAAATCGTCCGGATTTTTTTCATATACCGGACAGCCTGCTTGTAGCTGTCGCGGTTCTTCTGGTCGATTGATTCTATGACGCCGGTGAAGTAGATCGGAAGGGCAAGCTCCGGGGCTTCCTTCGTCACGTCGCGAAGGCCCATGCCTTCCATCTCACCGATGCTGTAGCTCATGTATTTCTGCAGCTCGACCCACTCACGATAGGCCTTAGCACTGATCAAATACTCATTGTATGAAAAGAAGCTGTACGGCAGCATGGAAAGCAGAAGCTCATTCACAAGGGAGCTGTCCTTTTCCATCAGCCAATCCATCGGCAAAATCCGCACAAACCAGCGGACAAATCGAGTCGCTTCATAATAATCCAGGCTTTCAAGATGATCCGGCATCCTCGAAAGGATATTCCGAACCAGGAAGAGTCCGACTTCGTAACGCTTTCCGACGAAAAATTTACGAAGCCAGAATTCACTGAATGAGACCAGTTCCGTCCCAAGCTCATCCACGACTTCGCTCGCTTTATTCAGATCCTCAAGGAGCAAGTATTGATGAAGGAGAGCGACATTGTAGAAGGTAGTGTCTTCACTGTCCTGTTCTTCGAGTCGCGTCACTTCTTCGCGGCGCCACGACTTCTGTTTGAACAAGTAATACCACAGGAAGCGGTACACTTCCGCCTTCATCATCGTACTGTTCTCCGTGGAATCACTCATATCGATCGTCTGCTTTTTCAAAAAGGCAATATACGGATCAAAGCTGAACGGCATGGCGTGGATTGACAGCTTCTCCACGGCGTCTTCCATTTCTCCCAGAAGGAAATCATACATGCTATACTGCTCCCGGCTCAGTTCGACATTCCTATTTTTCAAATGAAGGTCGATGTGAATCGATAAGAAAAGTGTCGCGAAAAGCTGGTAAAGAGGCTTCCATTCCCGTTCGAACGGTGCTTCCTTCATAAATCGTTTCGTAATATTCTGCACGAGGACATCCATTAAATAGGGCTGTCTTTCAAGTAACTCCAAGTCTTCTTTTTTCAGAAGGGAATCAAAGAACTGCCACCATTCCTCCGGCGTGTTACCCCGCGTTTTCCGTTCGTTCAATAGATCGCTTGCTTTCTTCAGGGTGCCGTGCTTCTTCATTAATTCATCCAGTGATTGGGCTTCCTGAGTGACAGGCTTCGACTGGCTCCGCCAATTCTGGATCCACTCACTCACACGCCCAACCTTGTTATATAGCATAAAAAAGGTCGCCATTTGATGCCGGCACCATTTATCCTGCGGACATGAGCACTTGCTTAACAGGGGAAATGACAGATTCAGCTCAAGGGTCACAGGCGTCACATCCTGAACCTCGGCCGATACTTCTTCATCCCGGACCTTCACGTTCGAAACCAGATTCTGACGGAACAAGAGAAGGCCCTTCGACACAACATTCTTGCTCTCATCCTGATTCGGGTCCAGCTCACCCTGTATCGACTGACTCATGGGAAGTAATTTATCCTTCAACTCCTGAATACGAATCGACATCAACCAACCTCTCCAATCTATAAAATCGCATTCTTTTATTATAACGTAAAAGGAGGGGGAAAAGGAACATGGGGTGGAGGGAGTGGTGGAAAGGGGTGTGGGAAGTTTGTCGGATTGTGTGGGAGAATGTGCTTGGCAGCGCGTCGGGTAGGGGCAGTTGATAATATATTTGGAAAGGTGGTAATAAGAAGACTGAAGTCGATAATAAATCGCCAAGAGTAGATAATATATCTTGAAAGTCGATAATAAAATTGAAGATTGTTTAAGAGATCCCGCCAAAGGTGTCCTCACACCAGACGTTAGAAGGGAATTTGAAAATAAAATCCTGGATTTGAAAATAAAACCCATTGTTTTGAAAATAAATCACCAGAATTGAAAACAAACTGCCCCAAATTGAAAATAAACATGAATATTCCCCATCAAATCCTACCCAATCCCCACCTTACTCCTCTACATGAACGTAAAACGTATCCCCATCATACAAATTCACACTCTTCAACCCCACTTTTTCATCATTTCTCCAATAAAAGTTCTTATTTTCCGGAAAACGTAGCACTTCATCTTCCTTCTTCGCGACCATCACTGGGTTATTAGAGGTCCGTCCCTCAATCTCCACCAAAAATCCCATATCTCGATAAAACTTCTCTCCGTTTACATACCAATCTGCAAATTTCCCCGTCTTTAAGGAAAATCCCATATACTCAGAAATCACCAGTGGAATGTCAGTGTTTTCAATCAGTCCACTTGGCCGACCCGGTCCATAGGCATACAAAAAAACGTCCTCCCCGGTGTGTCCGTTCGTAGTAAAACCGAGATTCGCCCGCTTTGACATCAGCTTTACCATTTCACTCTCGAGGTCATCCATACTCTTAGCATCTTTCATCGTACGATATTCTCCGCTACTCAGGTTCCCCAATCCATAGCTTGAAACAACCTCCTTCAAATTCGAACGATCCTTTTTCAACTGAGAAGTCGCCCCCTTAACAGTAAGCTTGGCTTTCTTCAAAGGTTCAATAAATTTCTCGGCAGGGAGGCTTTTATAATTCTCATTTGTCCCTTGATTTCCAAGTGTCAAACCACTATTTCCATGATCCGTGACGGCAACAACCATGGTGTTCCCGTCTTTCCTGGCAAAGTCCAGTACTTCTCCCACAGCATCGTCAAAGCTCAGGACTTCGCTGATCATTCCAACGGGATCGTTCTTATGAGCGGCCCAATCCACTTTGCTTCCTTCGACCATAAGGAAGAATCCTTTTTCGCCTTGCGAGAGTCGAGCAATGGCCGCATGGGTCATTTCCGACAGAGATGGTTCAGCAGGTTTTAGCGCCTTCCTGTCCAGTTCATAGGAGATGTCTTCAGCGGCAAACACTCCCCACAGTTTAGAAGATTTCCCTTTTCTCAGAAGTTCGTCCCTGTTCAGGATCAAATCATAGCCGGAAGCTCCGATCTCCGTCACCAGATTTTCGCCATCTTCACGGCTGAACTGCTTGGTTTTAAGCATGCCGTCGTCGTCTTTTGTGTGGTCTTTAACCTGAGGCTTGAGCCACGCAGCACCTCCACCCAATACAACATCCAGCCCTTGGTACACCTGCTGCTCACCGATATCGCCGAATTCATCCCTGCTCAAGGTGTGGGAAGTGAAGGCGGCTGGGGTGGCGTGCTGGACCGGGGAGGTGGAGACGATGCCGGTTTTGTAACCCGATAGCTTTGCCCCTTCAAGAACGGTCAACACGGGGTGTCCATCTGGATTCATACTTATATAATCAGCTTTCGTCTTCACACCCGTCGCCATGGCCGAACCGGCTGCAGCGGAATCGGTTATGGCCGATTGGTCGGAGTAGGTCCGAACCCCACCCACCAGAATCTCATCCAGTTGGAGGTCAGTCCCTCGATACCAGCGGGAGAGGGTGAGGATGTCGGAGTTGGTGCCGTCCATGATGAGGAGGATGACGTTTTTGTGGGGTGGCGAAGCTTTTAGGGTTGAAGCGGGGAGGGAGATGGAGAGTAGGGACAGGAGGGTGGTGAGGATGATGAGGCGTTTGAGTGTTTTCATGGTGGGTTGAGCGCTCCTTTTTAATCTGTGTTGTAAGTTTAGTATTTGTTGGTTGGGGAGGAGTATGTACAGAATCAATGAAAAAACGACCCGTCAATGGGACGAGTCGCTCTTTACATCATCTAAGGTGAAATACTTGGAATTTTGATTAGCAAAATCATTAAATTTAAAAAGCAATCTAGTTATATCTTTGTCGCAATCAGATACGTTTCCATAGCCCTCGTATTTTGCTAAGTAGCGCATTTCACTTATATGATCTGCCTCATTAAATACCGAGGCAAGCTCTTTAGCAGGAATGTCTCTTTCCTCTAGATTACGAAGACAACGCAAGATCTCTTCATAATCCTGCGTCTGAACCAATTTAAGGTTTAATAAGCCTAATATTATTTTGACCGGTAATTCATTTTCTTCATGACTACAAGAAAATTGCATATCTGCACACGTTTGATTAATGGTTGTATCTGGATAAAGAGAGAGATCTATAAGCTCACAAGGGGGAGAATCTAATTTCTCGATTTGTTTATCTGCCCAATGAACAACATCATTCTTCGAAAAAAATCCGATGGTTGGGCCTAAGCAATAGACTTTGATTTGTAATTTATTATTCAATTTTATTCTCCAATAAGTGTGTATTTAAAGCGGAATCGCACCTGAAATGAACATCAGGTGCGACTCAACTTATTTTCGTTCAAGTATCCCTAATAATAGGTTTTCCAGGACCGTCTGGCGATCCAGCTTTTTTAGCTCGCGTAACTTGATCTTATCCCAGTCCAGAGCGGTTATAAAGGGAGTGTTATTCTTTAATGCCGGAATTTGATCAGGGTAAACAACATAATATTCGCCTGCTTTCACGCCTGATTTAATTTGTTGTTGCCCATTCACTTTGAGTCCCGTTGTAACGTTGCGTTTTTCTACCGTTCCTTTTTCATTTAGAACCCAAATATAGGTAGCATTTCCGTCTTTCTCGATAGAGGTTACTGGAACAAGCCAAGCTCCTTTGACTTCTTCCGTAATGATCGATAAGTACACATGATGCCCGGGAAGAAGTTTATTGTCTTTATCTTGAAATTTCACTTCTACAGGATACATGCTGTCGGTTTGGATATGTGGATCGTTTTTAGGAAGTGTAGCCACCTTGGTTACGCTCCCTTTTTGCAGCTTTTTTTCAATATCCGATTGGACGGTAACATTCATGTCTTCCTCGACAGTAACAACTTCTTCCTCGGTAAGATCCGATTTAACAATAGTAGACTGTGATGCGATAGTAATCAGTGGATTATCAATGGAATGGGAAAGGTCTTGGATGGTTCCTTCCACACTGCTTTGAACGGTCAGGGTCGTTTCGTATGACTCGATATCTGAAATTTGACGATCTAAATTGTTAATCTGACTTTCTAATCGATCGATTTCTAATTCTTTCGCGATAATCTCTTTCTTGATTTCGTATTCTGATTCAAGGGAACTTGCGTCTATAGGAATATCTTTATCATCAGTTGATTTAGAAGGTAGGGATAACTCCAGTCGTTTTAAAGCTGAAATATTGTCCTCAATATTATCAATCTCACTTTCAAGTTGATCCGCTTCCGATTCTAAGGCATTTTTTTGCTGCGTTTGATCCGTTACTTCATATTCATAAAGAGGTGTTCCTGACTTTACCTGGTCCCCTTCTTTTACAAGGAATTTTTTGAAGGAGCCGAATTGGTCGTTGAAATAGATATAGTTTTCCTCTTCAGGTGCGACTACTCCGGCTTTAGGCAGTTCTCTTACAAGATCACCTTTATGAACAGGGGCCCATTCGGCAATGCGTACTTCCCGATCGATTTTGCTGCTCGCTTTTTCTATAAGATAAGTATTTGTTCCTATAAACAACGTAGCAAGTGTTAGGGTACTAACTAAAATGGTTTTTTTCTTCATTATGTATCACAGCCTTTAGATAGTTAAATTAGGGTTGATATATTTAAGAAAGCTAGTAATGCATTTAGAGACCAAAAGAACAGGTTGGTAAACAGTATCACTAACCAGATAATCCAATTTTTTTGATTGGTTAAGCGTTTGATACCTTTGTATTGAATATAGAAAACCCATACTTTAAATAGTGAAAAACTCCCCAATAAATAGATTACAAAAGAATTGGACGTAAGGTATTGGGAGATGACTCCAAGTGAAAGCGGTGATGAATACCATTCCAGTGAATAAAACAAGGACATTGGGATAAATGTTAGCTTTTCAAGTAATAAAATAATTAACACAAGCCCTTGGGTAATAACGAGTTTACGATATTCACCCTCATTGGAAATAGTCCAGAAAATAAGTGATGAGAAAAACAACATGATGGCTGCATAAAGGCCTCCGGCTATTAATCTACCTAAGAAGAATAAGAATTTTTCCAATTCAAAAGAGGTAGGGGTAAGCTTGATTATTTCATTAGACAGAGAGCCCATTCCAATTCCGAATGAAGATATTAAACCAAATACTGCAATTGATAAAAAGAATAAAGAGAAAATTCGGTTCTTATAACCTTTTATTTCCTCCATTTCACTAAGTTGATAAAAGAAGATTGATGGGTGTTTTAAACCCCTAAAAAGTCTGACTTCTCGATACATAAAATGTTGTCCTCCACCTTTTTAGATTCCTCATCTTATTCTATCGAATATCATCGAACTTTTCCATAAATTGTAGAATGTAATTTGAACTAAAAAAAGCGTCAATAGGACGCTTTTTTACTAAGCTTGGTATGTTAAAAAGGTAGTTCCTGCAATAAGCAAGATGGTTATGATTAAGAAACTTATGTACATGACCACTTTCTGAGTTTTCTTCTTTCTAACCATTTCTTCTGGTGTTAAATATGCCATACTAATTTTCTCCCTCTTTCCTTAACTTTGCTGTTGCAAGACATTTTGAACGAACGGGATTTCTATTTATATTGTTCGCTAATTTTCCCCATACCAACATTATATCGGAAGAATATGTAAAATATTTATAGGTATTAAAGATTATTTATTTGGTATTTGTCGAAAATTCGATAGGGAGATTTTGTAGAAATATGGTAAAATATCAAATAAATAATGTTTGAAATAGTATCTAATTGTGTAATAAAGTGATAGAAACTGTTTGATATTGTAGGAGGTTGACATTTTGAAAGGAAACTATAGTAAGGACCGACATGTTCTATCTATAATACAAAAAGCGTATGATAAAGGCCAGCAGGATAACATGGATACAAACAAAATGATTCACTGGCTAAAGCAAGAGCTACAAACAGAATATTCAGTAGGTCAAAGTAAAAAAGCGTTGTAGATTCAAGTAATCTACAACGCTTTTTTACTTGTTATGGTTAGAGGGACGGACCTCAATTTATTATCAGAAAAGGAACAGAAACCTCATTATATCCGTGTTTTGGTTATCGAATGTAAGGTCCGTCCCTCACCTCTACCAGTCTTTCACCGTTTGGTAAAAGTGGTTAACCTGGGAGATGAACTTCTCTCTGCGCTTTTCAGTGAAATAGGAGAGGGATGAGAGGGTTCGTTTGAGTTTTGGGTGCTCCTGAAGAGTTTTCATGATTTCTCTTGTCTCGTCGTCTTCGAAGTGTTCCCGTAGGATCATGGGATCGTGACTTTGTCCAAGACCGACGCTTTCCTCGCCATACATGATCCGGTTCATCTCATGAGTAGGAATTTTATAGACTTCTTTAAAGGTAAGGAGCATCTTGTAGGGGATGTCCCTTGTGCCATTTTCATAGTTCGATAATGTGCTTTGGTTAATATTTAAACGAAGGGCGGCTTCTCTCTGTGTAAGTTCCAATACGTCATTGCGATAATGCTGTAACTCTACATGTAAATCCATCGTTTTCACCGACTATCCCTTTTTTCTTCAAGATAAAGGTTTTGTGTACCGGGATTATGAAATTACACGATTTGAAATACTTATTTTGATTACGATTTTAAATAAAATGGTAAAAGTATACAATTTTACAATGAAACATATTAAAATGTAAATATAATTGTAATTTTGTCGATTTGGGGGTAAAGGTGGAGATGGAATGGGGGAGCGAGAAAAGGGGAGAGTCGGACTTTTGACCATAAGGGGAGCAGAGAAACAGGTCACTTGGGTCCGTTTGAATTCAAATTCAAACCTTGTACTCAGCACACAACATAATGGAAAACAACTATTAATCTACTACAAAAAGAACAACTACTAGAAGAGGGACGGACCTCTACCCGGTTCATTTATTCGAGACTATAAATGAAATTAAAGGTCCGTCCCTCTAAAAAAAAGAGGATTTTAGGAAGTTATGTCGAATAGGTATTAGTGTACGATTTTAATTGAAAGAAAAGGAGTGATGTTATGGTGCGAATGCCTCGGAATTGGAGTCCGGGTGCCACTTATCATGTGACGGCGAGAGGGAACAGGAAGCAGGACCTGTTTCATGATCAAGAAGACCGCAAGAAGTATTTAATGTATTTGCAAGAGACGAAAGATAAGTATCCATTTACCATCCACGCTTACTGCTTGATGCCCAACCACATTCATCTGCTGATCGAAACCCACGATGTCCCACTCGAAAATATCATACGAACTTTCCATACCCGCTACGCCGTTTATTTCAACAAAAAATACGACTATGTAGGCCATGTTTTCCAAGGACGATATGGATCCACTAAGATCGATACCCCATCGTACTTTATTAAAGCCAGCAGGTATATTCACCAAAATCCCGTTGAAGGGAAGCTCACCCTCCACCCCGAGTCTTACCCATGGAGCAGTTATCCTTTCTATATTCACTCCATCGATCATCCACTTCTTTCAAAGGAACGCACTCTCAATTATTTTCCCGCACCTCAAGTCAAACGGTACAAGAAGTATGTAGAAAAGGAAGTCCAAGACGGCCCAGTCGACAAAAATACAATTAAAAAGTGAAAAATATATATTATTTTTGGAAAATTTTAGAGGATTATCTATAACTGTGTCGAAAATTTAAATGTGTAGGACAAAATAACTATTTCTAGAAGGAGGAACAAATGAGAAAAGAGTATATTTTGGTATTTGAAGATTTTCACGTTTCCAAAAGGAGCATAAAGAAATCAAAAAAGCATTTAGTTGTCTTTCAAGGACAGCATTATCACAGTAAATTAGTCGTCGTGAACCAGCCACCTGGTTTTTCCCATGCACTGGAGAGCATCATGTATTCGGATAAGATTCTCGAAACAATCGGGTTCACCACACTATTCGCCGTACCCATCGATCGACAACACTCCATTCCGTTTAAGTTTGTCCGCATTGGAGACACCGCACCGAAGGACTGCAAGGTGGTACTTGAAAAGAGGAATGGTGTCGAGAAACTGAATATCCTGCCTCTCTATCCTGTGGACGGCCCACTTTCAAGTGAAGACATACAGGACATTCTCTCCTACCTGAGCCTGAAGTCCGAAGATGGCACCGTCACCTACCTCATGAACAGCCCCAAGGTATACAAAGGAAAAGGCAAAAAACAAGAAGAGTAAAGGAGGAATCAGGCGAACCTAATCTGAATAGGTACGTCTTTTTTTGAGGGACGGACATTCGCAGTGTGTTCTATACCTCCGTCGCTCTTATTACACCTCAAAAACCCTTTACCACGCTACCAAACTACCTCTCTAAGTTTCTAAAATCACCACTTTTTTCGTTGACCTCTTTCGATTCAGACCATACAATAATAGTAGTTATTAGTATTTTTAGAATTTTCACTGAAGGTGCGAATGCCACTTGGATAAGACAGATCATACTCGTATCGGAAAGAACGCCATGCTTCTTCTCCTGCTGGACAGGGAGGAAGAGGAATGGAACCGTCATTTTAATGAACTGAATTGGAGTTACTGCACCGGGAAGATCGGATCCATGGACAGTCAGAAAATCGTTGCCGCGATTGAAACAGCGGCGAAGCGGAGTGACCTGGTCCGGGAAGATCTGTACCGGGAGATGCATGCCTTGTACCACGCAATTATGGAAGCTTTAACGGGGGTTACCCGAGGCCATACACAACTGGGAGAGATCCTGCGGACAGTGGGATTACGCTTTTCCGTTGTCAGGGGCACTCCATATGAGAGTGAAGAAGAAGGCGAATGGATCGCAGTTGCGTTATACGGAACGATCGGTGCCCCCATTAAGGGCTTGGAGCACGAGACGATCGGACTTGGAATCAATCATATTTAAAAACTTTAGAGCCTAGAGATATTAGTTGAAAGGAGGCTCGACCAACGGCAGAAGTCTGTCTTTGGTCGAGCCTCCTTTTTGTGTGGGTACGTGCAGGTGTCCGTCCCGCAACAGATTAAAGCGTTAAAGAGAAAATCCCAGTAATAACGGCAAATAGCAGAGGGAACGAACCGAAAATAGGTGATTTTCAGAGGTCCGTCCCTAACAAATAAATTGAAGAGGTGATCAGAATGGTGGAGTTGACGGGTTGTAGTTTGAGTTTGGATGAGGCGAAGCGTGTGATTTATGGGAAGGAGCATGTGGAGCTGTCGCCGCTGAGTATGGAGCGGGTGCGGAAGAGTCGCGCAGCGGTTGAGAAGATCGTGAAGGAGAAGCGCGTGGTGTATGGAATCAACACGGGCTTTGGGAAGTTCAGTGATGTGCTGATCGATGTGGATGATGTGGAGGAGCTTCAGCTCAACCTCATTCATTCCCATGCGTGTGGAGTGGGTGACCCGTTCCCGGAGAATGTTTCACGTGCGATGCTTCTACTAAGATGTAACGCTCTTTTAAAAGGGTATTCCGGGGTTAGACCGGTCATCGTAGAACGTTTGGCTGAATTCCTGAACAAAGGGATCCATCCAGTAATCCCTCAGCAGGGTTCACTTGGTGCAAGCGGAGACTTAGCGCCGCTTTCCCATCTGGCACTTGCTCTAATGGGAGAGGGAGAAGTTCACTATGGGGGTGAAGTTCATCAGACACTCACTGTCCTATCTAAAGAAAACATCTTCCCAATCCAGCTTCAAGCGAAAGAAGGATTGGCACTGATCAACGGAACACAGGCCATGACGGCAATGGGCGTCATCGGTTACCTGGAGGCAGAAGAACTTGCTTTCCAAAGTGAGATGATTGCCAGTCTGACTATGGAAGGATTAAGAGGAATCATGGATGCCTTCGACGAAGATATTCATTTAGTAAGGGGATATCCTCAACAGGTCGCAACAGCTGAACGAATCAGAAACTACCTAGAGGACAGCAAACTCACAACGAAACAGGGAGAGCTACGAGTACAGGACGCCTACTCTCTAAGGTGCATCCCGCAAGTACATGGAGCATCCTGGCAGGCTCTTGATTACGTAAAAGAAAAACTCGAAATCGAAATGAACGCGGCGACGGATAATCCGCTGATCTTCGACGACGGGGAAAAGATCATCTCAGGTGGGAACTTCCACGGCCAACCGATCGCGTTTGCCATGGACTTCATGAAGATCGCCGTCGCAGAGCTCGCCAACATCTCAGAACGACGAATTGAACGTCTCGTAAACCCGCAGCTCAATGACCTGCCACCTTTCTTAAGCCCGCAGCCGGGACTTCAGTCAGGTGCGATGATCATGCAATACTGCGCAGCGTCACTTGTATCCGAAAACAAAACTCTTGCTCACCCGGCGAGCGTTGACTCAATCCCATCATCGGCCAACCAAGAAGATCACGTCAGCATGGGAACAATCGGATCACGTCACGCCTACCAGATCCTGCAGAACACAAGAAGAGTCCTCGCCGTCGAACTCATCTGCAACTTACAGGCAGCGGAACACAGAGGGACGGGCCTCATGGCAAGCAAAACACGCCAATTTTACGAAGAGGCGAGAAAGGTCATTCCTTCCATTACAAAGGACCGCATCTTCTCGAAAGACATAGAAAAAGCCAACGAGTGGCTGCAACAGACAACGCTAAGCACACTGATCAAAACAACCAAAACAAAGGAGGAAACGACAAATGGTTAAGGCAGACAAACGTATCGTACACGTAAAAAGAGGGACGGACCTTGAATGTAAAGGATGGGAGCAGGAAGCGGTTCTTCGCATGCTCTACAATAACCTCGATCCTGAGGTAGCAGAAATCCCTGAGGAGCTCGTTGTCTACGGCGGAATTGGAAAAGCGGCACGTAACTGGGAGTCCTTCGACGCCATCGTCCACACGCTAAGAAACTTAGAGAACGATGAAACCATGCTCGTTCAATCCGGAAAGCCGGTTGGAGTGTTCAAAACCCATAAAGCAGCGCCAAGGGTCCTGCTATCGAACTCAGTCCTCGTGCCAAAATGGGCGAACTGGGAGCACTTCCACGAGCTTGATCAAAAAGGCCTCATGATGTATGGCCAAATGACGGCGGGAAGCTGGATTTATATCGGTACACAAGGAATCCTCCAAGGGACGTACGAAACGTTCGCGGCTCTTGCGAAGAAACACTTCAACAACTCTCTTAAAGGGACGATCACTCTTACAGCCGGATTAGGCGGAATGGGTGGGGCGCAGCCACTGGCTGTTACGATGAACGGAGGAGTTGTGATCGCAGTCGACGTGGATGCAGAACGTATCCAAAAGCGTCTCGACACGAAATACTGTGACGTGAAAACCGATTCCATCGAAGAAGCTCTGATGATGGCGTATGAAGCACGCGACCAAGGCAAGCCACTTTCTATCGCTTTACTAGGAAACGCAGCAGAAGTTCATCATGAACTCCTCAAGCGTGACGTTAAAATCGATATTGTAACCGACCAAACATCAGCCCACGAT
The DNA here is from genome assembly GCF_020172085.1 of Rossellomorea aquimaris. Taxonomy (GTDB): domain Bacteria; phylum Bacillota; class Bacilli; order Bacillales; family Bacillaceae_B; genus Rossellomorea; species Rossellomorea aquimaris_E. The sequence goes on along the minus strand of NZ_JAIVAT010000008.1, from coordinate 144,522 downwards.
CCACTGAACGGCTATGTCCCTGAAGGGTATACACTAGAAGCAGCGGCAGAGCTTCGCAAACAGGACCCGAAAGCCTACACGGCACTTTCACAAAAAAGCATGGCCAAGCACGTAGAAGCAATGCTTGAATTCCAGCATAGAGGGTCCATCGTATTCGACTACGGCAACAATATCCGCCAGGTCGCGAAGGATGAAGGAGTCGACAATGCCTTTGATTTCCCTGGCTTCGTACCGGCCTACATCCGTCCGCTATTCTGTGAAGGAAAAGGACCTTTCCGCTGGGCAGCACTTTCTGGCGATCCAGAAGACATCTATAGAACAGATCGCCTGATCAAAGAGCTTTTCCCAGAAAACGAAGCACTAAATCGCTGGATTGATATGGCACAGGAGCAAGTGGCCTTCCAAGGGCTTCCTTCCCGTATCTGCTGGTTAGGCTATGGTGAGCGTGTGAAGATGGGTCTTGCTATCAATGAACTGGTCAAAAACAGTGAGTTAAAAGCACCAATCGTCATCGGTCGTGACCACCTGGACTGTGGATCCGTTGCTTCACCAAACCGTGAAACAGAAAGCATGAAGGACGGCAGTGACGCAGTGGGTGACTGGGCAATCCTGAACGCCCTCATCAACACAGCGGCAGGCGGCTCCTGGATCTCCTTCCACCACGGCGGCGGAGTAGGCATGGGTTACTCATTACATGCCGGAATGGTCGTTGTGGCAGACGGGACGGACCTTGCGCAGGAACGTCTTGAGCGAGTACTAACAACAGACCCTGGAATGGGTGTCATCCGCCACGTTGACGCGGGTTACGACATCGCAGAAAAAACAGCCGAAAAACACAACATCCACATCCCGATGAACAAAGGAGGAGAGTAATATGACCGCAGCGCAATTCGACACAATCATCGACAATATCGGCCAGCTCCTGACAATGGATCACGGGGACGGACCTCTGAAAGGGAAGGCGATGAGCACCCTCCCTGTGAAAGAAAATGCAGCACTAGCCATCAAGGACGGCCTTGTCGCCTGGATCGGCACACATGAAGAAGCGCAAACTCTCAAAGCAACGGAACGTATCGATGCAGAAGGGAAGCTTGTTTCACCAGGTCTAGTAGACCCACATACGCATTTGGTCTTCGGCGGCTCCCGTGAACATGAAATGGCCCTGAAACAGCAGGGAGTTCCATACTTAGAAATCCTAAAGCGGGGAGGCGGCATCCTATCAACTGTAGGTGCCACCCGAGAAGCGTCGGAAGAAGAATTACTAACAAAAGCACGCTTCCATCTGAACAGAATGATCTCATACGGAGTCACGACTGTAGAAGCGAAAAGCGGCTACGGCCTGGACCGTCCGACAGAACTAAAACAGCTGAAAGTGGCAAAAAAACTAAACGAATCCCATCCGGCTGAAATTGTCTCTACATTCCTTGGAGCGCACGCGATCCCACCGGAATTCAAAGGCCGCTCCGATGAATTTTTACAAGAAATGCTCGACCTGCTATCCGACATCGAAAAAGAACAGCTCGCCGAATTCGTCGACATCTTCTGCGAAACAGGCGTATTCACCGTCGAACAGTCACGAGACTTTCTGACCAAAGCGAAAGAAAGAGGCTTCTCCGTCAAAATCCACGCCGACGAAATTGATCCACTAGGCGGAACGGAAATGGCAACGGAAGTCGGAGCTACGAGCGGAGACCACTTAGTAGGGGCTTCCGACAAAGGCATCCAAGCACTAGGAGAAACCGACACAATCGCTGTCCTTCTGCCAGGAACGTCCTTCTACCTAAACAAAGGCAAATTCGCCAACGCAAGAGGCATGATGGAAGCGGGAGCGGCAGTCGCCCTTTCCACTGATTTCAACCCGGGAAGTTCGCCGACAGAGAACCTGCAGTTCATCATGAACCTGGCTTCCTTACAATTAAAAATGACGCCGGAAGAAATCTGGAACGCGGTCACCGTCAACTCCGCCTACGCGATCAACAGGGGAGACTCGGCAGGAAAACTAGTAACAGGCAGAAAAGCGGACATCGTCCTTTGGGATGTACCAAACTATCACTATGTCCCATATCATTACGGAGTCAACCATACCAACACCGTTATGAAAGACGGCCGGATCATCTACCGCAGGGAGAAGCTTCATGAGCACATTTCAACACATTAAGCCGGCAGGAAAGGCACAGTTCAAAGACCGCTACACAACGAAAGCGGCTGAACTCCTAACACCATGGGAAGAAGGGAAGAAAGGGGATATCGCCATCATCGGCGCTCCCCTCTCCAAACCTTCCATCTCCCACTCAGGAGCAAGCTTTGCGCCTGACGCCATCAGACGCTGTCTGAACTCGTTCACAACCTACAACATCGAGAGAGGGACGGACCTCCAAGAAGACAGCAAAACAATCATTGATTTCGGCGACATCACCATGCACCCAACATCAATCGAAGAGTCACATCAACGAATCTATGAATCAACCAAAGCAGCTACCGAAACGAAAGCGGCACCCTTCACCATCATCCTGGGAGGCGACCATTCCATCACCACCTCAACGGTCAAAGCCATCAAGGAAACAACGGGAACGGTCGGGATCATCCAGTTCGACGCTCATCATGATCTCAGGAATACGGAGGATGGAGGGCCGACCAACGGAACGCCTTTCAGAAGGTTAATAGAAGGCGGCTACATCCAAGGGGAGCACCTGATTCAAATCGGCATCCGGAACTATGCCAACGCGAAAGCCTATCATGACTATGCCATCGAGCAGGGTGTTACGGTCTACACGATGAAGGATGTCAGACAACAACCCATCACAAAACTCATCCAAGAATCCCTGGCCCAACTGGAATCTAAAGTCGACACCATCTACCTATCCGTCGATATGGACGTTCTCGACCAGGCATATGCTCCCGGCTGTCCGGCAATCGGTCCAGGAGGAATGCACCCGGACACGCTCGCAGAGGGCATCGAGACCGCCCTCCAGCATCCAAAGGTCCACACCATGGACATCGTCGAAATCGACCCGACCCTCGACATCAGGGACATGACGAGCAGAGTGGCTGCTCATTTTATTCTAGAAACATTCATAAAATAATGAAAAGCTTTGGCAGTGATCCCCGCTGCCAAAGCTTTTTCTATTTCATTCGAAAATAAACAGGAATTTCCATTCCAACAGTAGAAATACAATACTACATACTCTACAGGGGGATCTACACCGAATGATACAAGCGCTAATTGGAATGGTATTTGCATGGTTATTTCTTTTCGCTTCTGCCTATATCGTCTTTACGCTTCCGCCCGTTTTCTTCAAAAAGAGAATGACGTATGAGAAAAAGGTTGTGGTGGAAGCGTTCATATTGAGTGGATGTTCATTGGCAGTACTGGCATTGCACCCTGTATATATACTCCTGAAATCGTTTGCTTTTGCGGCACTCGCACTAAATGTGGTTAAAGTCTTGGCTCTTCCGGTACTAGCCATATTGAAGAAGTCGGACAGAAGGAAGTACATTATTATGAAGCGGTTCGTAAGGAAGTTATAGGGAGGTCCGTCCCTCCAAACCAAAAAATCCACTTCATAGAGTGGATTTTTTGGTGGTTTGCATGGTGACTACATGCTTTCCTGTCTATTTAATTCATAGCCGGCGTGTATTTCTTTCATGCCGATGATTTTAAGGAAGTGCTGGAGTTTTTTCATACAGGGTTCTCCAAGGTCACCTGCGATGTCGAACTGATCGATGACAGCACACTTTTCAACGGTAGCAGTTGTGACTAGCTGGGACTTTCGATACGATACGTTGTTGTTCATAGCATACGTGGAAACCATGGCCTCGCCGATCTTGCAATCACCCTTGGAAAATTCAAATTGAAATACAATCGACAAATCTACATCAGAATATAGAGGATTTACTTTCATGCTTATGTTTTTCATCATGAAGCCCCCTTTCTTTTATTGTACTTTTATCCTATCAGATAAGATCAGAAGAGGTATTTGGAACCACAAAGCAATACGGGGTATATTAGTTTTGATATCTCTATATAAGCTCCTTTTTTCAACATAATTATAACTTCAGGAATATTCTCAAAAGAATATTTTGAGGTAAGCCTCTATGTGGTAACCTTAATTTGAGGATAACAATTTATTAATCGTAGGAAAAATGAAGTTTTTTAGCCCTCGAACACACAAATAAAAACATCCCTGAATGTATTCTTCATAATAAAAAAGTCCCCATCCAGTGGAGACAGTGAATATATATTAATAAACTGGAGGCAGAGGATCCTTCTTTACGTTCACACCAGCACCGGAATAGACGGGTGGAAGCGGGTCAACTGCTACTTCAACGCTCTTAGCAGAGTATACTGGAGGCAGTGGATCATATGCTATATGAGAGGTCGGCTGGTGCCCTTTAGATGTATCGGTTGTCGAATTTATAGCACCAAATCCCCCGAATAACAAGAAAGCGGCAGTCGAGATCATTAATAAACTTTTCTTCATGGGTATTTCCTCCCTTTTTCAAAATGGACGATTTTCGGTATTATTGAGTATATAGTGATATGTATATTAAACCATATATTCAAAATCGCTTCAGAGGTTACCTGTGGTCTTTGGGACCGCTTTTCAGTTAAAATAGTACCCGAAACGCATTATTTGATAAGAAAATATAATTCTAGGAATATTTTTAGGAGAGATGTTAATGGATTTTAGTGTGGTAGGGCAAAAAATAAAAGAATTACGTAAAAACATCGGTCTTTCACAAGAGGAACTAGCTGATGGTATTTGTACTCAGGCCCAGGTAAGCAAAATTGAAAAGGGAGACGTTTTTCCATATGCCTCGACACTATTCTTAATATCCCGCAAATTAGGAGTAGATGTGAACTACTTCTTTGATATCGGAATGACCCCCCGTCTTGATTATGTACAGGAAGTCAGCAAACAGCTGCAAATAGCCAGAAGAAACATGGATTATAATGAAATAAAAGAGATTGTAAATGCAGAAGAAGAAAACCCGCTCTTTTTTAATAATAATCGGAATCTTCAAATACTTCAATGGCATAAAGGCATTTATCAATTTGAACTGAACAAAAACATTGAAAACGCCGAGAATATTCTAAGGAATGCCATTTCTCTTACTCACACTACGGATAAAATTTGGTCTGAGCGAGAAATAGAAATCCTTCTTACCATAGGAGTAATGTATTCAGAGCAGGGACATTTGGAAGAGGCGTTGGAGATTTATCATGAAGTGAAAAACCATATCGTCACACTTCCCAACCTTGCAGACTTCACGCTAAAAACAAGACTCTATTATAATATTGCCAGAGTATTAACGAAGCTGATGGATATTGATGAATCTATACAATTTTGTAACGAGGCCATTGATTGGTGTGTACAGAAGGACAATATGTATCTCCTGGGAGAATTGCATTATCACATTGGTTATAACTACGAACTCAAAGGGGAATTAGAATACGCACAGAAATATATGGAAAAAGCACTCATCGTCTTCGAGCTCCAGGCAGACGATAAATTCATCCAGTACATCCGCAAAAAGATCGAAAGTCTAAGCAAGTAGGGACGGACCTTTAATTATTTGGAAATAATGAAGATGTGGGTGAAGAAGAAATGGAGATGAAAAGTAAAAAGATATCCTTAGGTATAAGTGTTTTATTAACTCTAACCGGTATCGTTATCCTGTTCATAGGGGCGTACTTCCTGATTCAGTCACTGAGAGAGTATCATTACCAAAGCTCATTTGAAAAAAAGTATGAATTCATTCCAATAAAGAATGATCATCATGTTCAAGTGTTTCACGGAGTCAAGATTAATACATTTCTAAAAGAGGAAAACAGAAATAATTTAAATTCTACAATCATACTCGAAATAAAAGATGAAATTGAAGCCGAGATTAAAGCATCTCCTGTAGATACTGACACAGATAGCATGAAAGCCTATTCGGATGTTATTCAATATAAACATATGGTAAATAGAGAAACCAACGAAGAGACTTTCATAATAGCGATGCAAACGACTCCTGCAGGTAAAAGGGTAGATACAAAGCAGTACCGCACTTACTCAATAAATGAAAACGGTGTCATCACTAAAAGTGAATTTACGATCGGTCACCAGTCAAAGGCTGAGACTCAATGGATAAGAGGGATATCCAAACAAAAGCATGGATACTACACAGACCTGCCATATCAAGATGGCGCATGGACCTCTTTGCTGCTTCTAATCGGATTCGGACTTCTGTCTCTGTTTAGTGGAATCAAGTTAGGGCAGAATGCATTCAATCGCTACAGTGGAGCTGCTGTTTAAGTCAGCTGATTTATGGCATCATACTATAAAAGGTAAAATCATAATGTTTACAGCTATTTTCCTTAACAACTGATGTTCATCTATTAGCTTTAGAATGTAAGGTCTCCCAAAAACCTTATCTGCAAATCTATCAGGTGTTGCGTTTATTACATAAGGAAAAGCCAGCCCAATATATTGGGCTGGCTTTTCCTTTCTAATCATCACTCATTCAAATCCAAATGATCCTTCAAATCATCTTGAACCTTTGTTCGTTCTTCTTCTGGCACGATATAATAGTAAATATCCTGAGTACCATTATTGATCATGGCTCCACTGCCGCTAATCTGACTTTGAGAGATGTTCTTGGTGGCACTCTTGTAGTTCTTTTGAATGTCGACCATTTCTTCAAGTGTCAAGTTGGTTTTCACATTTTCACCGATGGCATTGAAGATATCCCCGTAATTCCAAAGAGAGGAAACCTTTGCTCCCTCTTTCAATACGGCCTGGATGACTTGGCGCTGCCGTGCCTGGCGACCGAAGTCTCCCCTAGGGTCTTGCTTTCTCATACGGGCATAAGCTAACGCTTCTTTACCTGTTAAGTCAATTTGACCTTCAGCAAAGGAATATCCACCATCTTTAAAGGCGAATGTATTATCAACTGTAACGCCGCCGACGGCATTGACGATATCTTCAAACCCCTCCATATTGATCTTTGCGTAATAATCAATCGGGATATCAAGAAACTCTTCTACTGTATCCATGGACATTTCAATACCGCCGAACGCGTAGGCGTGATTGATCTTATCCTTGAAACCTTTGCCGATAATATCAACGCGGGTATCACGGGGGATACTCAGCATTTTAGTCGTCTTTTCGTGAGGGTTCACGGTCAGGACAATCATCGTGTCGGAACGCCCTCTGTCTCCGGATCTTTCATCCACTCCTAACAGTAGCACTGAGAAGGGGTGTTTTTTGTCGAATTCGACTTCTTTTTCACGCTTCTCTGATTTCGGACGGTCAATCTTCTCGTTCATCGTTTCAGCTGTCTTACTCAGTGAATGGTAAATGGAATAAGCATATGCTCCGCCTGCAAGCAATAGAAGAAGAAAAAGGATGCCGACGACTTTAGGCCATTTCCGTTTTTTATTATGTTTATCAGCTCTCAACATGTTTCCCACCTAAATGTATTAAATTTGCACATATGAAGAATATACTAGAAATCTCAGGAAAAAGAAATACATTAGTAAAATTTTGTCTTTGTATGTCGGGTTTTAAAGAAAATATGAACTTTTTGTCCATTCTAACTGGAGAGAATGGCTATATTTGGTACAATTACAATGTAATAGATAAAGAGATGGGGGAGGATATTTTTGATGAGAAAGGTGAGAATGTCCATTCTACTGTTCGTCTTTGTTTTCAGTTTTATACTGCTTGATCAGGCAAAGGCGAGCTCGAATGTAGAACGGATCAGGGGTGAAAACAGGTACGATACGGCCGGAATGATTTCATTTTGGGGTTGGAACCAATCAGATGCTGTAGTGGTGGCAAGCGGTGAAACATTCCCGGATGCACTGGCAGGGGGGCCCCTGGCATATAAATTAAACGCGCCGATACTATTAACGTATAAAGACAGATTACCTGAAGAAACGAAAGACCGAATTTCTCAACTGCAGGCCAGTCACGTATACATATTAGGCGGGGCGAGTGCAATATCCGGAAGAGTAGAGAAGGAATTAAAAGATTCTGGTATGAAAATTACCCGGATTGGAGGAGAGGACCGCTTTCAGACAGCGGCTAAGATAGCGGACTATCTGCCATCCGATCAAGCCATTGTGGCAAACGGAAGGAATTTCCCTGACGCTCTGGCAGTAGCACCTTATGCGGCTAAAAATGGCATTCCAATTGTGTTAACAGAATCCGATACATTGCCGGAAGCTACGGAAATGGTAACAAGGGATAAGAAGAAATTGATCTTAGTAGGGGGAGAAAGCGCCATTTCATCCAACGTGGCATCGAAGCTTCCTTCGGTTTCGCGATATGGTGGGGCAGACCGCTATGAAACGGCTCAGAAAATTATTAATGGGCTTCCAATGGCAAAGGAACGAGCTTACGTGTCTACAGGTGCTAATTTTGCAGACGCACTGACAGGGTCGGTACTTGCAGCAAAAGAAAACGCACCGATTTTATTGGTCCAAAAAGATAAGATTCCTTCTTCTATTCATAATTTGGTAGATTCATATGAAACATTTTCAATACTTGGTGGAGCGAATGCTGTTTCCACCAACGTTCAAGAAAGATTAGTGGTAAGCACCGAGGAATTTCAATTCCAAGGGGTTCACGTAAATGCTTCTGAAAATCTACTAAGGTCAACATTAGGTGCCCCTCAAAGAATAGATGAGAGTCGATACAGCTTTGATTGGTTCGTGTACAATAAGGATCCGAAAACATACATTCAATTCGGTGTATTTTATGGGAACGTGGTGGCTGTATATACGAACTCTGACAGCTGGATGTCCAAGTCAGGACTTAAGCTGGGAATGGGTAAAGCCGAGGTTGAGAACACGCTGAAACAAATAGGGGCAGTACCAGATCAGGAAAATGATTATTACTACGACGATCAGATGATAAGGGTATATTATGATGGTATGGATAAGGATTCCTTATCAGGGATTTTATTGATGAGGGAAGACTTTATGACGGTCAATCCGGATGCGGACATGGGAGAATTAAAGACCAGTATGGAGAAGCAGCTTCGCGACCAGGCCAATGCTTTAAGGGCCAGGCATCTTATTGCTCCTTTAAAGGAGGATAAAGAAGCGCGTGAAGTGGCAAGAGCCCATAGTAAAGACATGGCTGTACGAAACTATTTCAGTCATGACAATCCTGAGGGACTATCCCCTTTTCAAAGATTAAGCAAAGCGGGAATCAGCTATACATCAGCAGGAGAAAACATCGCGGCCGGTCAGTTCAATGCAATTGCGGTTCATGATGAATGGGTGAACTCTGCCGGTCATCGTAAAAATATCCTAAGCCCACTCTTTCATAATCTGGGGGCAGGGGTATATATAGGTGGGGAATACGGTATCTACTATACGGAGGATTTCTACACACCCTAAGCAAATCACCAGGGACATGTTAGAAGATAGCAACTTAAATAAAAAAACACCGATAAATTAAGGTATTTATCGGTGTTTTTTTCGCGAAAAGATGTACGGTAGAAACGATAGAGCTTTACTCTAAGCCTAGATCTTGTATTACATCATCAGGGATTGCATTTTCTCCTCCAAGTACAAATACTCTATATGCGTTAAGAGACTGCAAATAATCTTTTATTTCTTCATTAGAACTTGTTGGATGCACTAACAACAGCTTCGTTCCGTATTTATGCGCTAATGCTGAAGCGACAACTGCGTCCGGATAATCTTGCTTTGTTGCAGAAACAGACTCACCACGAACCAAAATGACTTTTAGTAAAGGTCCGTTGTATTGCTTTTCCGCGGCTGCCATACTGGTTTCGTATCGATTTACACCTGCAATCCGATTGACTGTAATCCCTTTGGATTTGATGGAGTTGACCAGGGAGTCGGAAATAACAGAGGTACCTCCATACACATCGACTGAAGTGATATTATCCGGTAAAATGACAGGCGATCTATCTTTCGTTGCTAAATAAATAGGAATTCTTTGAGTAGCCGCAGAAGCAGAAGCAGATAAAGCGTCTGCGACAGTATATCCATTCGCAATGATTGCTTTCGTGTTCTGCTTATTGACTGATAAGACGATATCATTAATCTTAGCGGCTGTTTCAAATCGGTTCGTACCGGAGACACGTTTCACGTTATACCCCAGGTTTTTTAATTTATTTTCCACTGTGCCATTAATAGCAGACGTTCCACCGAGCAAGTAAATATTCTCCGGCTTTAATCGTTTTAACTCATTCAGAACAGATTGTTCAATTTTGTCTGGATAGGTTAATAAAATCGGTGCGTCCTTGGCACCTGATAAGCTGGATGCTGCTAAAGCATCGGCAGGTTCATCTGCACGTGCCAAAATCACCGCCTTTTCAGGAGGGAAGATCAGACCGGTAGGCCACCCTCTATTCGACACTTCAATGGCCGTGTCCAATCGGGATTTACCTGAGAATCGTATGTAATCATTCACCGGTTCACCATTTTGTCCCACAAGATGGACCGTGAGAATTTCATGTACGTTTGGGGAAAAAGGGTTTGAAACCTCAAATTGCTGACCGCTATAGTCCACTTCCCCTGAGTATGTACCACTCAACCAAAAATTCCCTGCTGCGAAATATCCATTTACGACCGGTTCACAATAATTTGTCCCGGGCACACTATTTTCAAAGTAAACATCATCTACCGATATCGTCATTTCACATTCACCATATGTAACTTCGTTTCCGCTTGCAACACCTGTGTAGGTTGAACTAAATAAAACAAGAGCAAGCAAGGTGCTGAATATCTTAGGTATTTTCATTGTTAACTCTTCCTTTCTCTACTAACTTCGGCTAAAAACGGTAAAATAGTAACAATATATGTGGATTCTCGCCATAGTAACAAGAAAACCACTGCATTTAACAAATAAAAACGCCCAGCGTTTGATCTGAGCGTTTTTTACTTGTTATCCCTTACTTTTCTAATTCAGGGTTTTCTATTATTCTACAACTCATAAAATCTCTTAAATCCGTCGAATTTCGACTTCCAGTAGGAATTATTCAAGCTGCTAACCTGTACACCATTGTCCCCGGCATGGATAAATTCATTATTGCCTAAATAAATGCCTAAGTGAGAAATGCCTTTTTTATATGTATTTTCGAAGAATACAATATCTCCGGGCTGTGGCTGGTTCACATAATAAGAGCGATTATAGTACCCTTCGCTTGAGAGACGCTGGATTCCTTGTGCGCCTGCCTGCTTGAATACATAATAGATAAATCCGCTGCAATCGAAGCCGCCAACTGAAGAGCCACCCCACACATAAGGAGTTCCCATATGAGACGTTGCCTCACTTAATAATTTATTAACGGAGAAAGAGGATGAGCTTTCGGGTGCAGAGGGTTTCACCTCTGAACTGGCTGATCCGTTCAATGTAAGAACTTGCCCCACAGAAAGGAAATCACTTGAAAGTCCATTCCAGCTCTTAAGGGAAGAGACGGTTACACCGTATAGCGCCCCTATATAAGATAAAGTATCTCCTGACTTCACTGTATAGCTGGTCTTGGAGTTATCCTGTTTAGGAGGAACAGGCGTAGGGGTCTCTGTTGCAGGCTGAGAACCTGAGTTCGAGACTTTCAAAACTTGACCAATCGATAAGAAATCGCTGGAAAGTCCATTAAGCTTCTTTAACTCGGCTACCGTCACATCAAACTTCACACCGATATGCCCCAATGTATCCCCTGACTGAACCGTATAGGTAGACTGTGAACCAGATGGTGCCGAAGTAGGTGCGGGTTCAGGATTACTTGATGCAGGAGTGTTTCCGGCATTCGCGACCTTCAGTACCTGGCCAGGATAAATCAGATGCCCTTTAAGTCCATTCCAACTCATTAAGTCACTGAGAGAAATCGAATGCTTGTAAGCGATTTGTCCCAATGTGTCCCCTGGTTTGATGGTATATGTTTTGGCTCCTGTCTGAACGGGTGATTCAGTTTTCTCAGGTGGGGCAGTAGTTGCCGTATCCCCTTTTAGAGCAACTTTCAATACCTGGTTAGGGAAAATCATCTCTGATTGCAACTGATTCCAGTTCTTCAGGTTGGAAACAGAAGTATCATACTTATTCGCAATCGACCAGAGGGAGTCTCCCGGTGCAACCTTGTGAGAGTTTGCCAAGGCTGTACCGACAAACGAAGACGAGAGGACAGCCGTAGCTGCTACAGAAACCAATGTCTTTTTCACGTACACTTCTCCTTTATTGTCATAGTTTGATAGATAATACCGTCATTTTATCACAATTATTGGAGAAAAAGACTAAATAATTCCTTAAATAGTAAAAAATTATTGCTTTTTGACTAAGAATTCCGTAATGCCTTTGGCCCATGCTTTGTGTCCTTTTTCATTAGGACTGCTTACACTGTCTAAATATGTTTTGATTTCTTCGTCTTCTACATCGGGCCAGTTAGACCAATGATCGATATATGGAATATCACTGTCTTGAGCATATTCCTGGATGGCCTCTACCTGCGATGCATAATTGGCTGGCTGATAAATCGGCTGAGGAGGCGTAAGGACAAAGGAAACACCGGGAGATAATTTCTTCACCTCGTCCATGATGGTTCCAATACTTTGAAGGGTGTCTTCAATTAGAACGTTTCCATTATCCTTAAATACAAAAGGTTCAAATATGATTAGGTTAGGCTTTAAATCCCCTACTTCTTCGTATTTCTCTTCCTGAATGAATTCCAAGGTGCTGGTCTCAAAGCTCATACTCTCAACAGAAATCGTATCCCCGTAAATCTCTTGAAGAGAGTCTTGAACGATATCGTTCCACCCTTCGTCAATAGAATCCATTTCAGTTGACCCCATTAAGAGAATATGGAAAGCCTCTCCGGCTTTTAACTTCTCTTCATAAAGAGACTGAGCTTCCTCCGGCCAATTCCCTGTGAAAGACAGGTATTTCTGCTCGTCAGAGTCGATAGTTGATGTTTTCTCTTCTTTAGCAGGGGAATCTTCCTTCGCTTGCTTGGAAGAATTTTCAGTAGAAATAGATCCGGCAGTCATCGAATTCCAGTGGGAATTTCCATAGACAATGACTCCACCGCACAAGATCAACAATAGTATTATAAGTGCTTTCTTCATTTCTTACCTCCTATTATTATTAATCTTGGAAAATCAATCCAAATGTGATTGACCCCTTCCAATAATAAACAATCTGTTGTTTAATAGTAATGTAACAAAAGATTTCAATTCTATTAAAATTATGACAAGATTCCCTAAAAATAACAAGAACTTATGATATAATATGACAAGATTTTTATTTTTTGAGAATTTTAGGAGGCTATCATGGAAGAAACCATCAGTTTAAAGGAGCTCATTCAGACGTTGAAGAAACGCATGAGCCTCATCATCATACTGACCCTTGTGGCAGTATTGGTCAGTGCGGCCATCAGTTATTTCGTCCTCACACCAATCTATCAATCGTCCACTCAATTGCTTGTGAATAAATCCAATCAAGACCAGCAGAATTCATTCAATGTAGGGGAAGTGCAAACCAACCTGCAGTTGATCAATACATATAATGTCATCATGAAAAGCCCGGCAATTCTTGATATTGTCATTGATGAATTAAATCTGGATATGACAACAGGTGCGTTAAATGAAAAAGTCACGGTCCAAAGCGAAAAGGACTCCCAGGTCGTGAACATTTCCGTGCAGGATAAAGATCCGAAGCAGGCAGCAGCCATTGCGAACAAGATTGCACAAGTGTTCCAAAAGGAAATTGTCGATATTATGAATGTGGATAACGTAAGTATTCTTGCAAAGGCTGAATTAGGTAAAAATCCTTCACCGATCAAGCCACAGCCATTATTGAACATTGCCATTGCAATGGTAGTAGGCTTAATGGCCGGTGTTGGCCTTGCCTTCTTATTAGAATTCTTGGATAACACGATTAAAACAGAGCAGGATATTGAGAAAAACCTGGAGCTTCCATTATTAGGAGTGATCCCGACGATTTCAGAAAGTGAATTTCAGAGGGTAGCCCACCGCCAGGAAAGAACGTCAAGACGCAGAGGTGAAAGTGTCGGTGTTTAAGAGAAAAAGTAAACCAATGAACTCAAATTCAAGAAAACTGATTGCGAAAGCGAATCCAAAATCGCCGGTTTCCGAGCAATATCGTACCATTCGGACAAATATTCAATTCTCATCTGTAGACCAGGAATACCGTTCCATCATGGTCACATCCGGAGGACCAGGGGAAGGGAAATCCACAACGGCCGCCAATCTGGCCATTGTATTCGCCCAACAGGGGAAAACGGTGCTACTGGTTGACGCTGATATGAGAAAGCCAACCGTCCATTATACCTTTAACTTTCCGAATACAACGGGATTAACGAATGTATTGACACGCCAAATCGAGTTAAAGGAAGCCGTCAAAGACAGCGGTGTAGACAAGTTGCATATCTTATCAAGCGGACCGATTCCACCGAACCCTGCAGAATTATTAAGCTCGAGAGCGATGGAGCAATTCTTTGTGGATGCGTATGAGGAATACGACTTGATCCTATTCGATACACCACCTGTCCTTGTCGTGACAGATGCACAAATCATGGCCAACCAGTGCCAGGGAAGCATTCTGGTCGTTTCCAGCGGGAAGACGGAAATGGAACCGGCGAAGAAAGCGAAGTCACTGTTAGAGGCAACCAATGGAAAGCTGCTTGGAACCGTTCTTAATAATAAGAAATCAACGGAAACCGATTACTACTATTACTACGGAAAATAAAAAGAATTCGACAAATTTCACCTCTTTACAAATATACCTAGTGGTGTAAAATGGAATACGTTGTAAAAATAAGTCGAAAGAACTATATGAAGGAGGAGTTTGTAATGATTGACATTCACAGCCATATCCTGCCGGGGATCGATGACGGCGCCAAGACGATTTATGACAGTATCGACATGGCGAAGCAAGCGGTCTCTGAAGGAATTCATACAATCATTGCAACTCCTCATCATCGGAATGGCAAATACGACAATGTAAAGTCAGACATCCTTCCATTAATAGAAGAAGTGAACAGCCGTTTCAAAGATGAGCAAATTAGTCTTGAAGTACTTCCAGGTCAGGAATGCCGCATTTATGGTGAAATTTTAGAAGATTACGAAAAGGGCGACATCTTGCCGTTAAACCAAGTATCCCAATATCTATTTATTGAATTTCCATCGAGTTCCGTTCCACGATACGCCGAACGGCTACTATATGACATCCAGGTGAAAGGACTTACTCCAGTCATCGTCCACCCGGAGCGAAATGCTGAACTGATTGAGCGGCCTGATAAGCTGTACAAGCTTGTACAAGGGGGAGCCGTTACACAGTTAACTGCATCCAGCCTTGTCGGCTACTTCGGGAAGAACATCCAGAAATTTTCACAGCAAATGATCCAAACCAACCTGACACACTTCATCGCATCGGACGCTCATAACATACATAACCGAACCTTCAAAATGGAAGAAGCAATGGACTATATAGAGAAGAAGTATGGAACCGACATGGTCTATTACTTTATAGAGAATGCAGAATTGCTGGTGGATGGAAAGGCGATTTATAAAGAGATACCTGAATTGATCAAGAAGAAGAAGTTCCTCGGAATCTTCTAACACATTGAGATACAGGTAGTATCCTAACATGCTATTGTCGTTGGTGAATATGAAACAAAGAGTTGCACAACAACAGTAGAATTTTGGGGGATGTCTCCTTACCATTATCAACGGAGGCACTCGAACACACCGTGGGTGAAGAGGGAACTCTTGACCTTAGACGCTCGTCGTCGCTGGTGGGTTGTGAGGAAGGGTTAGATGCCCACATATACTATTTTATTAGTTGAGGTAAAGATAATCAATGTAAACGAATTATGTAATTTATTCTTATGATAGAAAAAATAATCTTAACTGTTAAATCAAGGTGTAAAAATGAAGAATTTCCAAATGATAATAAAAAGCGATTGGGTAATATCTATCAAGATGTACCAATCGACCGTTTAGAGGAAATGTTCATAGTGAAACAAGCGATTGAAAAAAGATTAAATGATCAAAAGTGAATCTAGATGCCTAAGGAAAGGATATACGACAGTATGTTTTCCTTAGGTATTTAATTTGTCAAAATAACGTAGAAAAGAAGGGATTCATGTGAGTTATACAAAACGGGTATCACTGTTGATGCTGCTGGATTCAATTATCGTATTAACAGCCATTTATTTCGGTTATTATCTCCTTCACCCATCCTTCAGCCTGTACACGTTGCCTACACTCATCTTAAGCTCATGTGCATTACTGGTAAGTCATCACCTCTTTGCCTTTATCTATCGCCTTTATCAGAAAGCGTGGGAGTATGCCAGCGTAGGTGAAATGCTTGCCATCATCAGGGCGATCACATTTTCCATTGTAACAACGGGGACTTTTCAATTTGTTGTGAATGGTGATATCTATGTACGGGTGCTTGCCGTGACGTGGATGCTCCACATTATCTTAATAGGCGGATCACGGTTCTCATGGAGAATGTACAGACATTATTACATAAAGCCTAAACAGGAAAAGAAGAGAGCGTTAATTATTGGAGCTGGGTCAGCGGGGTCCATGCTTGTCCGTCAGTTGATCAAAAGTCAGGATACTGACTTGCTTCCTGTTGGATTCATTGATGATGATTCAAAGAAATTCAAACTGCAAATCTATGGCGTAACGGTGCTTGGAGGCACAAAGGAAATTCCTGCTATTGTTGAAAAATACAAGGTTGATAATATCATTATTGCCATTCCTTCCCTTCGAAAAGGCGAAATTCAGGAAGTCTATCAGCAGTGCAGTAAGACAACTGCCAAGACTCAAATCATGCCGATGATTGAAGATATCGTGTCTGGTAAAGTGGCGGTCAATCAATTTCGTGAAGTACAGGTCGAGGATCTACTAGGTCGTGAACCTGTAGAACTTGATACAGATACCATTTCAAAGAAAATATCTGGGAAAACGGTACTAGTTACAGGTGCCGGTGGTTCCATCGGGTCTGAATTATGCCGTCAGGTGAGTAAGTTCAAGCCGGAAAAGCTTGTATTAGTAGGACATGGGGAAAACTCCATCTACACAATTGATATGGAGCTGAGAAATAAATACGGCACAGAATTGAAGGTCATTCCTATTATTGCTGATATTCAGGACCGCAGCCGGATCTTTGAAGTATTTGAAGAGCATACTCCTGATGTTGTGTATCATGCGGCTGCCCATAAGCATGTTCCTTTAATGGAATACAATCCTAAAGAAGCTGTTAAGAACAATGTTCTTGGGACAAAGAATGTTGCTGAAGCTGCGGATACCTTTGGTGTGAATACTTTTGTATTAGTATCTTCAGATAAGGCAGTAAATCCTACGAACGTTATGGGATCTACTAAGAGAATTGCAGAAATGGTTATTCAGAATTTAAATAAAGAAAGTCATACGAATTTTGTTGCAGTACGTTTCGGTAACGTGTTGGGCAGTCGTGGTAGTGTTATCCCATTATTTAAAAAACAGATTCAAGCTGGTGGGCCTGTCACGGTTACTCATCCTGATATGACTAGATACTTTATGACGATTCCAGAAGCATCCCGTTTAGTTATGCAGGCTGGAGCTCTAGCTCGTGGTGGGGAAATCTTTGTTCTTGATATGGGAGAGCCAGTAAAAATTGTAGACCTAGCCAAAAATCTAATCAAATTATCAGGTTATACAATAGAAGAAATAGGTATTAAATATGCAGGAATCCGACCTGGTGAAAAGATGTATGAGGAATTACTCGGAGAGAATGAAGTTCATGGTAAGGCAGTGTTTCCGAAAATCTTTATTGGTAAAACCGTTGATTTTGAATATAAGAGAGTTTTGAACTTGATTGAGAACCATACTGACTTTGATCCCCCATATTTAGCAAACTATGTATTAGATTTAGCAAATAAAAATGATCAGTTGTTAGTGAAAAATGCAAACTAAGGAGTCGGTGACATGCAAAAAGTAAGAAAAGCCATTATTCCTGCGGCAGGACTGGGGACACGATTTTTACCAGCGACCAAAGCTCAGCCGAAAGAAATGCTACCAATCGTAGACAAGCCTACTATTCAATATATTATTGAGGAAGCCGTTGCTTCGGGTATTGAGGATATTATCATTGTGACTGGACGTGGGAAGAGAGCAATTGAGGACCATTTTGATAAGTCTTATGAGCTTGAGGAAACGCTTGCGAAGAAGGGTAAGTATGAGCAGTTAGAAGAAGTCCAAGGGATTTCGAAGCTGGCTAATATCCATTATATACGCCAAAAAGAACCTCTTGGGTTAGGTCATGCGATTTCATGTGCGAGCCGCTTTATAGGGGGAGAGCCGTTTGCGGTTCTCCTTGGGGATGATATTGTACATTCTCAAAATAAACCTTGTCTAAAGCAATTAATAGATATATATGAACGTTATAACTCTTCTGTGATAGGTGTTCAGGAAGTGCCACAGGTAGATGTTTCTAAGTATGGTGTAATCTCCATTAACCAGAATGGGATTGAGGATGGGGTTTATCATATCAATGATTTGGTTGAGAAGCCTAGGGTTGAAGAAGCCCCTTCTAATTATGCGATTATGGGACGCTATGTGTTACGTCCGGAGATTTTTAATATCCTTGAGAACCTTACCCCAGGAGCTGGTGGGGAGATTCAGCTTACTGATGCTATAAAAGAATTGAATGAAATGCAGATGGTTGTTGGGTTTGAGTTTGATGGTGTGCGTCATGATGTTGGGGATAAGTTTGGGTTTATAAAGGCTACTTTGGACTTTGCTCTTGAGCGTGAGGATTTAAAAGGACAGGTTATGGAGTATTTGGAAAGTTTGGTAGTTGGGGTAGAGGGTTGAGGGGGTTACCTCAACCCCTTTCTTGATAAAGTGTTAATTTGAATTTGGTTTTAGTATGAATTATAGATTGATTAATTTAATAGCAAGAGAGAGTATTAGTGATTTAGAAGTTGGTTGGAACGACATAGCTATTCCAAATAAATTCTAACTTACTAAATAACTTTTCAAGGAGTGTTACAGACATGTACATGAAAATAAAAAGAATAATAGATATCATTCTTTCTTTAATTGGACTTTTAGTATTATCGCCGGTTTTTTTTATTCTAATTATTGCTATTAAGCTCGATTCAAAAGGTCCGGTTCTGTTCAAGCAAAAACGTATTGGTGTTAACAAATTACATTTCAATATCTTAAAGTTTCGAACTATGAGGATAGATACACCAAGGGATACTCCTACACATCTGCTAGATAATCCGGAACAATATATTACTAACATGGGTAAGTTTTTGAGGAAAACTTCACTTGATGAGCTACCTCAGATCTGGAATATTTTTGTAGGGGAAATGAGTATCATTGGGCCAAGGCCGGCATTATGGAACCAATATAATCTTATTACTGAACGAGATAAGTATGGTGCTAATGATGTCCCACCTGGTTTAACTGGTTGGGCGCAAATAAATGGTCGTGATGAGCTCCCAATTGAAGTTAAGGCCAAATTAGATGGTGAGTATGTTGATAAACTCGGTATTAGAATGGATATTAAATGTTTCTTTGGAACAATAATTAGTGTTGTAAAGAGTGAGGGGATAGTAGAAGGGGGAACGGGTTTAAAAAAGGGTGTAACCAGTAGCAAGGAGAGTATCTCTAAATGAAAAAAATACTAATAACAGGAAAGAATAGTTATGTGGGTAAGAGTCTTGAGAGTTGGTTCTTAAATTATACTGATCGGTATTCAGTAGATTTTATCAGTCTTAGAAATAAATCATGGAAAGAAGAGGACTTCTCTATTTATGATGTTGTTTTTCATGTAGCTGGTATTGCTCATGTCTCATCAGATCAAAAAATGGAGGATATGTATTATAAAGTAAATCGGGATTTAACAATAGAAACTGCTAAAAAGGCAAAGAGTGAAGGTGTGGAGCAATTTATTTTTATGAGTAGTATTATTGTATACGGTGATAGTAGTAGTGAAGAAAGAGTGATTGATAAAAATACCAAACCTACTCCTAGTAATTTTTATGGAAATAGTAAACTTCAAGCAGAAGAAGGTATAAAATCTTTAGATGGTGAAAACTTCAAAGTCGCTATTATCAGGCCACCAATGATTTATGGGAAAAATTCAAAAGGCAATTACCCTAAGCTTGCTAAAGCTGCGCAAGTTCTCCCTATATTTCCTAATGTAGATAATAAGCGTAGTATGCTTCATATTGATAATCTTTGTGAATTTATTAGGCTTATAATTGACCATAAAGATAGTGGATTATTTTTTCCACAAAATAAAGAATATGTTAACACCAGTGAAATGGTAAAGAATATAGCTGAAATTCACGCTAAGAATATTAAATTTACAAAGATATTCAATCCATTATTGAAGTTAATAGGCTTCAAATTTGGAATTATTAATAAAGTATTCGGGAATTTAGTTTATGAAAAAAGCATGAGTTTATATAAAGAGAATTATCAAGTAAGAGATTTTCAGAAAACTATTGAATTGACTGAGAAATAATTATGGAGGGTTGAAGAAATATGAAAAAGCATATTTTAGTAATTTCACAATATTTCTACCCTGAACAATTTAGGATTAATGATATTTGTACTGAGTGGGTAAAGAAAGGATATAAAGTTACAGTTATAACTGGAATTCCAAATTATCCGAGAGGACAATATTTTGAAGGGTATGGACTTTTTAAAAAAAGAAAGGAAACCTACAATGGAATAAATATTATTAGAATCCCACTGGTTCCTAGAGGGGATAATTCAATGATGCTTGCCTTAAATTATTTATCATTTGTAGTAACAGGATTCTTTTGGAATGTATTCACGAAAATAAAAGCAGACTATGTCTTTATATTTGAAGTATCTCCAATGACTCAAGCCTTGCCAGGTGTATGGTATGCGAAAAAAAGACAGGTGCCTTGTTACTTATATGTTCAAGATCTTTGGCCTGAAAATGTGGAGATTATTACAGGGATAAAAAACAAATATGTCATTGGAGCCATTGGAAAGATGGTTGATTATATATATAAACATTGCACTAAAATTTTCACCACATCAAAAAGTTTTGTAGATTCGATTGTAAAGCGTAATGTGGATAGACAAAAAGTAGAGTACTGGCCACAATATGCAGAAGAGTTTTATAGGCCATTGAACAAAAAAAGTGTTGTTGAGATCCCAAGTGATGATGCATTAAATATAATATTTGCTGGTAATATCGGGAATGCTCAAGGTTTAGATATCTTACCAAAAACGGCTTTATTAATTAAAGAAAAGCAAGTAAATAGAAAAATCCGATTTAATATAGTTGGTGATGGTCGATATAAGGAAACATTAGTTAAAATGGTAGATTCAAAAAATGTATCCGAAATGTTTAATTTTATCGAAAAACAGCCTGCTAGCAGAATTCCAGAACTTATGGCTGCTTGTGACGTTGCTTTCCTTAGTTTAACAAAAAACCCTTTATTTTCTATGACAATTCCTGCAAAGCTACAATCTTATATGGCTTGTGGGATTCCAGTGATTGCATCTGCAGAGGGTGAAACACATCAGATCCTAAAAGAATCAAACGCGGGTGTATCAAGTCCAGCTGGTAATGCAGAGAAACTATCAGAAAATATAATTGAAATGTTATCTAAAACAAATGAGGAATTAAAACAATTAGGTCAGAATGCTAAAGACTACTCTGATAGTAACTTTAACAAAGAAGAATTGTTAAATAGAATGGATTTGAATTTAAAAGATAATTCGAAATTGGAGGAGAAACAAATTGTTTGAAAATAAGACACTACTAATCACGGGTGGCACAGGTTCCTTCGGTAATGCTGTAATGAAAAGATTTTTAGATACAGACATTAAGGAGATTAGAATATTTTCAAGGGACGAAAAAAAACAAGATGATATGAGAAAAGTTTATAAAAATGACAAACTTAAATTCTACATAGGCGATGTAAGAGACTTGTCTAGTGTTAAAAATGCTATGCATGGTGTAGATTACATATTTCACGCTGCTGCATTAAAGCAAGTTCCTTCTTGTGAATTCTTCCCTCTGGAAGCAGTTAAAACTAATGTTCTAGGAACAGAAAACGTTCTTAATGGTGCTATAGAAAGTGGTGTTAAGAAAGTTATTTGCCTCTCTACTGATAAAGCTGCTTATCCAATTAATGCCATGGGAATTTCTAAAGCCATGATGGAAAAGGTGTTTGTAGCCAAGGCGAAAACGGTAGATCCAGAAAGAACTTTAATTTGTGGGACTCGATATGGAAATGTGATGGCTTCAAGAGGTTCTGTAATTCCATTATTTATTGAACAGATTAAGAGTGGCCAACCCATGACGGTTACTGATCCTAATATGACAAGATTCCTTATGAGTTTGGAAGAGGCTGTAGAGCTTGTGATATTTGCTTTTGAAAATGCAGAAGCAGGGGATATTATGGTTCAAAAATCACCAGCATCAACTATTGGAGAATTGGCGCAGGCACTTAAGGAATTATTTAATGTTGATAATGAAATAAAAGTGATTGGTACCCGTCATGGAGAAAAACTATATGAAACATTGCTTACAAGAGAAGAGCATGTAGTTGCAAAAGATTTAGGCGGGTTTTATCGAGTCCCTGCGGATCAAAGAGATCTTAACTATGAAAAGTATTTTGAAAAAGGGGATCAAAAGTTATCTTCTGAAGATGAATATAACTCTCATAACACAGAGCGATTAAGAATTGAAGCGATCAAGGATAAGCTGTTAATGCTTGATTATGTTCATGAAGAGTTGAAAGGTTGGAATAGAAGATGAACATATTAGTAACCGGATCAAAAGGTTTTATTGGTAAAAATCTTATAGCTGAATTAAAAAACCGCAACTATATAAGTATTCAAGAATATAGCAGGGACACTGATCCAGCTCTACTCAATGAGTACTGTAAAAATGCTGATTTTGTATTTCATCTGGCAGGAGTAAATCGACCAAAAGATCAATCTGAATTTATGGATGGAAACTATGGTTTTACATCTACACTATTAGAAACGCTAAAAAAGTACCAAAACAACTGTCCAGTAATGATTTCATCTTCTGTTCAAGCCAATTTAGAAAACCCTTATGGCATTAGTAAAAGAGCAGGTGAAGATTTACTTTTTCAATACAGTAATCAAACAGGAGCAAAAGCGCTGGTATATCGTTTTCCTAATGTCTTTGGGAAATGGTGCAAGCCGAATTATAACAGTGCAATAGCTACTTTTTGTCATAATATTGCTAATGGTTTACCAATCAATGTGAATGATCCGAACGTCAAGATGAATCTAGTATATATTGATGATGTTGTTGAAGAGCTTATTAATGCTTTAAATTGTAATGAAAGTAAAGTTGATGATTTTTGTGAAGTTCCAGTAGTTCACACTATTTCTCTAGGTGAAATTGTTGATTTAATTTATTCTTTTAAACAAAGTCGAGAAGAACGAACAATACCTGATATGTCTAATTCATTTTCTAAAAGTTTATATAGTACATATTTGAGCTATTTGCCCGAAGACCAATTTAGTTATGAACTTAAAATGAATGTAGATAATAGAGGGTCATTTACAGAGTTTATTAAGACTCCAGAAAGAGGTCAAGTTTCCGTTAACATTTCTAAACCTGGCATTACAAAAGGTAACCATTGGCACCATACAAAAAATGAAAAGTTTTTAGTTGTAAGTGGACATGGAGTTATTCGCTTTAGAAAAATTGATTCAAGTGAAGTTATTGAATATTTTGTCAGTGGAAAAAGGTTGGAAGTAGTTGATATACCTACGGGATATACACATAATATTGAGAATCTTGGTGACACAGATATGGTAACAATTATGTGGGCGAATGAACTGTTTGATCCTGAGAAGCCGGATACATACTACCTGGAGGTTTAGCATATGAAAAAATTAAAAGTTATGACAGTCGTTGGTACAAGACCTGAAATTATAAGATTGTCGGCTGTTATTAATAAATTAGAAGAATCAAGCGCAATAGAACATATACTAGTTCATACAGGACAAAATTATGATTATGAATTAAATGAAGTATTCTTTAAAGATTTTAATTTGAAGAAACCAGACTATTTTCTTAATGCAGCTACCGGAACTGCTGTAGAAACAATAGGTAATATCCTTGTTAAAATCGATCCAATTATGGAACAAGTTCAACCAGAGGCTTTATTAGTATTAGGTGATACCAATAGCTGCTTATGTGCAATAGCTGCAAAGAGAAGACAGATTCCAATATTCCATATGGAA
The DNA here is from genome assembly GCF_020172085.1 of Rossellomorea aquimaris. Taxonomy (GTDB): domain Bacteria; phylum Bacillota; class Bacilli; order Bacillales; family Bacillaceae_B; genus Rossellomorea; species Rossellomorea aquimaris_E. The sequence goes on along the minus strand of NZ_JAIVAT010000008.1, from coordinate 120,254 downwards.
GCTGGAAATAGATGCTACGATCAAAGAGTGCCAGAAGAGACTAATAGAAAAATTGTTGATCATACAGCAGATATTAATTTAACGTATAGTGATATTGCTCGAGAGTATCTGTTAAGAGAAGGGCTACCTGCAGATAGAATTATTAAAACTGGAAGTCCAATGTTTGAGGTTGTTGGTTCAAGAAAAGCAGATATTGAAAGATCTGATGTTTTAGAAAGATTAGAACTAGAAGAAGGGAAATATTTTGTGGTTTCTGCTCATAGAGAAGAAAATATCAGCTCCGAGAATAATTTTCTAGATTTAGTTGATAGTTTAAATGCAATTGCAGAAAAATACAAATTACCTGTTATTGTTAGTACACATCCTAGAACTAGAAATATGATAACTGCTAAGGGAGTAGAATTTAACCCATTAGTTAAAACAATGAAACCTCTAGGTTTTAATGATTATATTAAGCTTCAAATTAAATCTAAAGCAGTTTTGAGCGATAGTGGTACTATCAGCGAAGAATCTTCTATTCTAGGTTTTAGGGCACTCAATATTAGACAAGCTCATGAGAGACCCGAAGCTATGGAGGAAGGCGCAGTCATGATGGTTGGTGTAAATAATGATAGAATTTTACAAGGGTTAAGTATTTTAGAATCTCAAGAAAATAATACATTAAGATTAGTAAGTGATTATAGTATGCCAAATGTTTCTGAAAAAGTCCTTAGAATAATTTTGTCTTATACTGATTATATTAATAGAGTTGTTTGGGGGAAATAGCAATTTGAACCAACTATTAATGAGAAGAGACACATTAGTCTTTGAAGGAACAACTTTAGAGATTAATGATTTATTCACTAGTGAATTTTACCAGTTCTGTGATGAAAAAGTTGATCAATTTAAAGGTGATATTCCAGTTATTAATGAAATTTATTTAAGTAAGGTTCAGGTGCACCTAGCACTAATATTATTTTTTAAGAAAAATAATATTCAAGAGATTGTGATAGATGAAGTTGATGATTCTTTATATCCACTAGTAGTCGATACGGCAAAGAAACTAAGTATAAAAGTACATGTGAATAAAAAGTTAATTAATTATAAAAAGGTTTTAAAAGGACATGTGTATATAATTGTTTCTGTATTATTTTTGCTATGGAAAATGTTATTGATAAAACATTCATATACCTTAACCGCAAACCCCAAAAAAATTTCTATTGTTCGATCTCCTGCTTCACGAAAAAAAATGGAGAAATTTGAAGATATTTATATTCTAATTGAGGACTTTAAAAGCGAAAGATCTATATATAAATATTTTAGTAAATTAGATAGGGTATTGTGGTTATTTAAATCATGGGTGAATTCTTATGTAGAACTTAAGAAATATAAAAATTTCACCAAAGAGAAAATCGGAAAAAATAGTGGGATAGATGTGTTTGTTTTTTATAGCAAACGCATAGCTCATACCCTGCTATATCAGCATATATTAAATCATTATTTTACTACAAATAATAGAAGTATTTTTTATACAGGTAACAATTTAGATAGGTATGCATTGGTTGAAGAAATAGTTGCAAGGAAACATAAAGTAAACACTGTGTGTATCCCCCATGGAATAGAATATGGGTTTAAGCTTCCTCATTGTTTTACAGGAAATACCTTTTATACTACTAGTAAAAAGGCAGAGAAATATCTAAATCTTATTTATAAAGAGAATAAATTTAAATATGTAAAGGAAATTTCTGAGAAAATGTTTTCGTTTTCTTTTGAAAATAATTCAAAAGAAAGAGTAGTTTTCTTTACTGAACCTAGAGAGGTTAATGTGAATTTAAAAATCATTGATGAAATACTCCCATTGATGGAGCGGGAGGGTATTCTTCTTTATATAAAACTTCACCCAAAAGATTCAAAAAACAACTATGAAAAATATGGGGATAGATTAAATTTTATTGAAAATATTATAGAAGCCTTAACAGGTAACGTATGTTTCTCTAGAAAATCTACTACTCTTCTTGAAGCTGTGTATAATAATTCAAAAGTTAGTTCAATTATTACTAATGAGAAGGACAAAGCTATCTTCAATACATTTCCTTCATTACAAGATGAAAAAATTGAAGTATTTCATGATACTCTAAATCTTTTTAAATGGATAAAGACACAAGTAAACATTACTAAAAAAAGTAGAGAATTATAAAGAAAAAGGAGCTATTATTTTGGCAAATATAAACCTGCTAGACTGTACATTAAGAGACGGTGGTTACTATAACTCGTGGGATTTTGACGTGGAATTAATTGAAGATTATTTAAAAGCTATGAGAGAGATTTCTGTTGATTACGTTGAATTAGGCCTACGAGGGTTTGGAAATAAAGGATTTAAAGGTGCTTGTGCGTACACATCAGACAACTTCATTCGTAGTTTAATAATACCTGATGACTTAAACCTCGGTGTAATGGTGAATGCTAGTGAGTTAATTAAGCATGAGGGGGGACTAGAACAGGCTTTATCAGAACTCTTCTCCAATGCGAATGAATCGCCAGTTACTCTTGTTCGTATCGCTTGTCACGTTCATGAATTTGAAGAGGCACTACCTGCAGCAAATTGGCTGAAAGAAGAAGGGTATATGGTTGGTTTTAATTTAATGCAAATTGCTGACCGTACCTCTGAAGATATTAAGCGTTTAGCGGGATTAGCGAATGATTATCCTCTTGATGTATTGTACTTTGCTGATAGCATGGGGAGCTTGAATCCTGAAAAGACATCGATTATTATTCAAACAATTCGAGAGGTTTGGAAAGGACCAATGGGGATTCATACTCACGATAACATGGGCTTTGCATTAGCAAATTCAATTAAGGCGGTAGAAGAAGGAACAACTTGGATTGATGGCACAGTTACAGGTATGGGACGAGGACCTGGAAATGCAAAGACTGAATATTTAGCTATTGAACTGCAAAATTATCGAGATGTATCTTTGAATATCACACCATTAATGAAAGTTATAGAAAATTATTTTAAGCCAATGCAAGTAAGTCATGGTTGGGGTACAAATGTATATTACTACTTATCTGGAAAATATGGAATTCACCCTACTTATATTCAGGAAATGATTAGCGATTCAAGGTATGATGAAGAAGATCTTTTGGCAGTGATTGAACACCTAAAACACCAAGGTGGTAAAAAGTTTAATATAAATACTTTGGAAGCTGCTCGGAATTTTTATATTGGTGAGCCTAAGGGGACATGGAGTCCGGTAAATGTGTTGTCTGGAAGAGAAGTTCTGGTTATCGGAGCGGGTCCAAGTATTAATAACCATAAGCAAGCAATTGAAGAATATATCAAAAAGAATAATCCATATGTAATAGTTTTAAATACTAAAACTCCTATTAATTCGAAACTTATTAATGCTAGAGCTGCTAGTCATCCCGTAAGAATACTTGCCGATAGCTCTACCCATGAAGAATTAGATCAACCGGTAATAATGCCACTATCAATGATGTCAGAAAGTGTTAAATGCACTTATGAAAATAAAATAGTTCTTGATTTTGGTATATCTGTAGAAGAAGGAACTTTTAAATTTGAGGAGAATTTTGGAGTTCTACCTAACTCACTTGTATTATCCTATGTTCTTGCAATTGCTGCTAGTGGGAAAGCTACAAGAATTTTGCTTGCTGGATTTGATGGATATGGTGCTGGTGACCCAAGAACAGAGGAAATCAATCTTGTCTTAGAGCAGTTTATCGAGACTAAAAATTCACCAAATATAACAGCAATTACCTCAACGCAATATAAGGTAGAATCAAGCTCAGTATACGCACTTTAACAGGGGGATTAAAATGAATTATTGTGTAATTATTCCTGCTAGATATCAATCAACACGCTTACCAGGTAAACCACTTATAGATTTATGTGGATTACCAATGATTGTAAGGACTTATCAGCAATGTATTGAAGTGTGTCCACCAGAAAAAGTATTTGTAGCAACAGACGATTCGCGAATAGAAGAAGTTTGTCGTTCCTACAATATCCAAACTATTATGACATCAGAGTCATGTTTAACGGGCACTGATAGAATCGCAGAATGTGCCGAAAAAATAGATGCTGAGGTATTTATTAATGTACAAGGGGATGAACCTCTCTTTAATCCAGAGGATTTAAAACATATGATTTCAAGGATAGAAGAGCATCCAGGAGAAATATTAAATGGATACTGTGAAATTTTAGAAGAAAATGAATATCGAAGTAGTTCTATCCCAAAAGTTGTTTTCCGACCTGATGGAAGGCTTTTATACATGTCTAGAGCCTCTATTCCAACGACAAAATCGTTAGGTTTTGAAAAATCGTGGAGGCAAGTATGTGTTTATTCCTTCCCGCGAACGGCACTTAAGGAATTCTCACAAGTTTCTAATAAGACAACATTAGAAAGTATTGAAGACATAGAAATTCTTCGTTTTCTTGAACTTGGTTGGGATGTAAGGATGATTCATTTGTCGAGCCAATCTATTGCAGTGGACAATCCAAGAGATGTTTCTCGTGTTGAAGCTGTAATAAGAGAAAAAGGCTTACTATAGCTTTAGGAAATAGAGGTGAAAAAATGAACAGTTCAATATTAAATAAATATGAAGTAATCATTTTCGATTGTGATGGCGTGATAATGGATGTTAACCTGCTTAAATGTGAAGCTTTTGGAAAAGCGGTTGAAGAATATCCAGAAGAGGTGATTAGGGACTTTGTAGAATACTGTAAAAATTCTTTTGGTATTTCTCGATATATTAAATTCAAAGAATTTTTTACCAAGTTTGCAAATGAACCATTTGATGAAAAAAAATACCAAGTGTTTTTAGATAGATATGCAGCAGAGTGTCAAAAAATTTATGCATTAGCTGATTTTACTCCAGGGTGTGAAGAAATTTTATCTAAATTACAACATGAAAGAAAAACTCTATATATTGCTTCTGGCAGCGATGAACTAGAACTTAATAAAGCTTTTAAAGATAGGGGAATTCATCAATACTTTAAAAGCATTTATGGATCACCTAAGACTAAATCGGATTGCACTTCAGAAATCTTAGCTGATTGTCGAAATAAAAAAGTTGTTTTTATAGGAGATGCACTTTCTGATATGAAAACAGCAAAGGAACATGAAATAGATTTTGTTTACATGTCTAACTATTCAGTTCAGTCAACAGATCAAAATAATAAATGTGTAAAGGAAGCTGTTCAGTGCATCTCTACTCTACAGGATTTACTTTAATAAGAGTTAGAGAAATTTAAGGTCTTTTACGACCTCTTGATCTTTAATTGCGTTGAAATTTGATATACAAGTAACTTTAGGAAGTGTTTATTTATGAGAATTACACATATTTGCTTATGTGGGGCCTTTACTGATGGGTGGACATACCAGGAAAATTATTTGACCAAGTATCATAGAAAATTAGGACATGAAGTGAGTGTCATTACCTCCAAATATATCAGAAATGAAAATGCTGATTTAGTAATAGATAATCGAGATTCTTATGTTAATGAACATGGAGTAAAGGTTATAAGGATAAAAAACAAGTTTAATACTTCAATAAAATCAAAGTTTAAATTGTATGAAAACCTTTATACTACTTTATTAAGAGAAAAACCAGATATTATATTTATTCACAATATTCAATTTTTAAATATCTGGGGTGTAACTAGATATTTAAAGAAACATCCTCAAGTGGTTGCATACGCAGATAATCATACAGATTTTTCTAACAGCGCCAGTAATTGGATTTCAAAGGTTTTGCTACATGGGATAATATGGAGAAGATGTGCTTTAATGATAGAGCCATACTTGAGAAAGTTTTATGGGGTCCTTCCCTCTAGGGTGGATTTTTTAAAAAATGTTTATAAAATCCCTGAACGAAAGATTGAACTATTACTTATGGGCGCTGATGATGAAAAGGTAAAAGAAGCAAACCAAAAAGATCTTATTAATCAAATAAGAAAAAGACACCAAATTAATAATGAAGATTTCTTGATAGTTACGGGAGGTAAAATTGATCAAGCTAAAAAACAAACATTATTGCTAATGGAAGCTATAAAAAATATAGAAAGTCCTAATGTGAAACTTATTGTTTTTGGACCGGTAGTTGAAAGCTTAAAAGAAAAATTTAATTCTTTGGTGGACAACGATAAAGTTAAACATATCGGTTGGATTAATGGGGAAGAAAGTTATAAATATTTTGCAGCCGCTAACTTGGTTGTATTTCCCGGAAGGCATTCAGTGTTTTGGGAGCAAGTAGCCGGACAGGGTATCCCTATGGTTGTTAAACATTGGGAGGGAACTACCCACGTAAATATAGGAGGAAACTGTAAGTTTTTATATGAAGATTCAGTAGAGGAAATTAAACAAAAAATAATTGAAGTTATTAAGAATAAAGAGAAATATGAAAATCAAATTTTTATTTCAAGCACTGTAGCAAAAAAACACTTTTCTTACTACGAAATTTCTAAGAAGAGTATTGAAGAGTAAAAATGTGATGATGAGGAGGAATTTAAATTAATTTAGGTGAAATAAGGAGATTTTACTAAAATGATCAAAATTATTAATGTTTTAACTTTGTGCTTTATTATTTTTATCATTTTCATATTAAGTTTCTTTGAAAAAAAATTAAGTTATAAGATTAAGAAAAGAATTTTATTTTGGATAACCTTGATTATTTCAATTATTTGTGGCACTCGAGTAATAGGATTAGATTTAGAACCGTATAGAGAAATATTTAACAATCAGAGAATGATTCCATTGAATTTTGTGTTTATTAAAAATATGTTAGCTAGTAGACTAGAACCGATATTTGTTATTTTGATTTCTCTAATAAAACAAGTTGGATTGGGTTTTAAAACTTTTCTCTTTATTTCTGCAATTGTGCCAATGTATCTTGTTTATCTCGTTATTCTTAAGAAAGAGAAAGATTTCCCATTAGTAACATTTTTATTTTTTCTTTTAATCTTTTTGTTCAGAGGACCGGTGGATACAGTAAGGCATTTCTTCGCAGCAACTGTATATTTAACTGCACTATATTCTTTATCCAAAGGTAATAAATTTAACTTCTATTCAATGAGTTTAACATCTGTTTTGTTACATTATTCAAACATAGTAGTACTTTTAGTGAAACCTTTATTGAATATTAAGTGGAGTATATTAAAATATCTAACTACTATTATGACCTTCGGGGCACTTGCGTTTCTGGGAAGAGAATTGTTAATAGGTTATATGTCTAGCTTTAACTTTACAAATCCTATTTTGTGGAAATTGCAATTTTACTTGTTATATAGAAGTGAAACCTACCATTACCTTAATGGTTTACACGAAATATTATTATTCTTAATGTCGTATACTATTGTTTTCTTTAATATAATCATTAACTTAATAGGTTTAAAAATGAGGGAGGTAATTGTTAAAGATAATTTTTATAATTTGTTATTAAACTCACAAATTATCGGAACTATTATGGTACTTGTTTTTTCGATATTTGATGCTTCTACACTTGGACTAAGACTTAATTTTTTATTCAGTATAGGAAGCTTTTTTATTATAAAGCAAATTATTTTTAACAATCTCATAAAAAGAAAATTAATAATGTTTATATTTGTCGTATTATTTTTATGCTTATATAACTTTATCATTATTCTATATTTTGGCGGTATCCATGATCCAAAGAGTCCTTTCTTTTTAGGTTAATCAGAGTTAAGTATGAGTTTAGATATTCTTTCAAGGAGTTAATATGAAACATTTACACGTTAGCCACAATGATAAATTTATAAATTCTTATATTGAACTAGTAAATAACAACTTTAATGAGAGTGAACATTTTTTTTTAATATTAGGTAAGGGAATGGGGGGGAGTGTTGTCACCAATAATAACACTATCCACGCAAAAGCACCTATATCTAGCCTTATGCATTTAATAAAGGCGCTGTATCGTAGTGAAAAAATTTATTTACATGGCTTGTTTATTCCACAAATAGTGGTTCTCTTATTCCTCCAACCATGGTTGTTAAGCAAATGTAATTGGGTAATTTGGGGCGGTGACCTTTATCAATATTGTAATGAGAAAAAAACTCTTAAAGCAAAGCTTTATGAAAAAATGCGTAGTTTCACAATTCGGAATATTAGTGGGCTAATTACTCATATTAAAGGAGATTATGAGCTAGCAAAATCTTGGTACAATGCTAAAGGAGATCATTATTACACCTTTTTATATCCAAGTAATTTGTACAAAAAATATGATATATCAAAGATTAGTAAGAATTCAGAAAAGACTTATATTCAAATTGGAAATTCTGCTGATCCAACAAATAATCATATTGAAATTTTTAATGAACTGAAGGAAGTAAAAGGGTTAAAAAATAAAAATTTTGAGATTATTTGTCCACTATCTTATGGTAATAAAGAATATGCAAATACTGTACTTGAAAAAGGAAAAGAACTTTTTGGGGATAAGTTTAAACCATTAATGGAGTTTGTTCCTTTTGAAAATTACCTAGATATCTTAGCGAAGATTGACATCGCTATTTTTAATCATCAGAGACAGCAGGCTGTTGGGAATATTACAACTTTATTAAGTCTTGAGAAGAAGGTTTATATAAGAGATGATATTACGACTTGGAGTTTTTGTGAAGAACATGGACTTAAGGTCTATAGTATTAATGAAGAATTCCAAAATTTATTCGAACCTATTCCTGCAAGCGTTAAGTTAATCAATAAAAATAAAATGATAGAGCAATTCTCATTTGAGAAGTTAGTTAATGATTGGAAGATTATTTTTGAAAGGGAATGAACATTAATGAAGCTTGCATTTTACCTAATGAATTCAAAAGGTTATCAAACACTTAAAGGCTTTCTTAATAACTATGGTGCTGATTCAATTGAATATATTGTGACCGCGAAAGATAAAAATGTGGGGAAGGATTACTACTTAGAAATAAACGAAATCTGCAAATCTTATAATGTTACTATATATAATCGGAAAGATGAATTGCCCAAATTCAATGGTTACAAATTGGCTGTTGGTTGGAGATGGTTAATTCAAGACACATCAAATTTAATTGTGATGCACGATTCTCTACTTCCAAAATACAGAGGCTTCTCTCCTCTAGTAAATATGCTAATCAACGGAGAAAAAGAGATTGGTGTAACTGCATTGTTTGCTTCAAAAAATTACGATGAAGGTAATATAATTATGCAGAAAAAAGTCTCAATAAGTTATCCAATCAAGATTCAAGATGCCATTATGAAAGTTTCATACTTGTATATTGATTTAGTTATTTCCATTTATGAACTATTAATTAATAATAATAAACTAATATCCATTCCACAAGATCACAATCAAGCAACTTATAGTTTATGGAGAGATGAAGAAGATTATATGCTTGATTGGACAAAATCTTCTTCAACTTTAAAGAGAACTATAGATGCAGTATCATTTCCATTCTCTGGAGCAAAAGCTTATTTGAATAATAAAATAATTTCAATAGTTGATGCAGTAGAGGTTGAAGATGTGGTAATTGAGAATAGGGATATTGGTAAGGTATTATTTATTTCTAATGGTCATCCAGTTGTAGTGTGTGGAAAGGGATTATTAAAGATAATAGAAGCGTATGATAGCAATAAAAAAAGTGTATTACCATTAAAGAATTTCAGAAGTAGATTTGAAAAGGAGAAAAAGCAATGATTCCATTTAATAAACCTCCTGTTACTGGAAAAGAAGTTAATTACATAAAACAGGCTGTAGAATTTCAAAAGTTGAGTGGTGATGGTGTATTTACAAAACATTGTCATAATTGGTTTGAAACAAACTTTGACACACCGAAAGCACTCTTGATGACTTCATGTACCCATGCTTTAGAGTTAGCTGCAATATTAATAGACATACAACCTGGTGATGAAGTAATCGCACCTTCATATACGTTTGTTTCAACAGTAAACGCCTTTGTTCTTCGTGGTGCAAAAATAGTCTTTGTTGATATACGTCCAGATACTTTGAATATTGATGAAAGTTTGATAGAAGCAGCAATAACTGATAAAACTAAGGCCATTATTCCTGTTCATTATGCAGGGGTCGCATGTGAAATGGACACTATTATGTCAATTGCTAAGCGTCATAACCTATACGTTATTGAAGATGCTGCACAAGGGGTAATGGCTACTTATAAAGGGAAAGCGCTTGGAACAATTGGTGATTTTGGTTGCTTTAGTTTTCATGAAACCAAGAATTATACGATGGGGGAGGGGGGGGCACTCCTAGTACAAAATGAGAATTTTCAAGAAAGAGCAGAAATCTCTCGAGAAAAAGGAACAAACCGTAGCAAGTTTCTTAGAGGGCAGGTGGATAAATATACTTGGGTAGATGTAGGAAGCTCTTACCTTCCAAGTGAATTGAATGCGGCTTATTTGTATGCTCAATTGGAGGAAGCTGAAAAAATTAATATTAATCGATTGGAAATATGGGAGTATTATTATGAAGGATTGAAAGGATTAAGTGATATTGGTTGGATAGAACTTCCTACTGTGCCAAAAGACTGTAAACACAATGCACACATGTTTTATATTAAATGTCGGGACATAAAAGAAAGAACTGCTTTAATAGAATTTTTAAAAGAAAATGGAGTACAAACAACGTTCCATTATATTCCTCTTCATTCGTCGAATGCGGGTATGAAATTTGGTTATTTTTCAGGTGAGGATCATTTCACTACTAAGGAAAGTGAACGCTTATTGCGATTACCTATGTTTTACGGCTTGGAAAACCAAGAAATATCTAAAATTATTAAACTAATAAATAGATTTTATGTATAAAAATGAATATTAAAAATAGACTGCTTAAAAAATTTATGTCTTTTTCTTACGGAAGTGTTATTGGGGCAGGAATAGCTTTTATTACAACGATGTTTATTACTCGAATCTTGCCACCTGAAGAATTTGGTAAAGCTTCTATGTTTACTCTATTTGTAAGCATTGCAATGATTATAGCTGTTTTTGGAACGGATCAAGCATTTGTTCGCTTCTTCTATGAAGAAAAAGAGGAAAAGCGGGGAGCGCTACTATACAACTGTCTTAATGTAGCGGTACTAATATTACTCCCAGTATTAGTGATTATTGTATTAGTTAGAGTTAAACTTTTGGATTTTTTATTTTCTGAATATAGCATAACAACCTTTTGGGTATTATTAGTGGCAGTTTGCGTTCAAGTACTATACCGATTTGCTACACTAGTGATTCGGATGCAACAAAAAGGTAATTTATACTCAGTCCTAGAGATACTAAACAAGTCGTTTATTTTTCTTGGGGTATTGATTTTTTTTCCGTTATTTGGAAGCACGTATAAAATTTTAATTTATTCCATGGTAGCTACTTTTTTTCTTCTTGTAGCTTTTCTCATTTTTTCTCAGAAAAATTATTGGAGCATCCGTAACCTTGGAGATAATTCAGCAATGCATTCAAAGCGTGATATTCTTAATTACAGCTATCCGTTAGTATTTAATACTGCCCTAATGTGGATTTTTGAAGGGTTTGATAAATTTGCAATCCGTAAGTGGACTGACTTCAATGAATTAGGATTATACGCTGCAGCTTTTAAGATAATTGGAGTTCTTGCAATTATGAAAGCTGCCTTTACAACTTTCTGGACTCCAGTTGCCTATGAAATGTATCATAAAAATCCTTCAAATACTTCATTTTTTTCACGTGTCTCTAAGGTTGTGACTCTAATGATGCTGTTAGTCGCAATTGTGGTTATTATGTTGAAGGATATCATTATTATGTTACTAGGTGAGGGGTATGAAGAGTCAAGTTTAATGCTTTCATTTTTAGTATTTATCCCAATTATGTATACCATTTCAGAAACTACAGTGATTGGTATAAATTTTTATAAGAAAGTAAAATGGCATGTTTTAATTGCAAGTATCGTTTGTTTAGTAAATATAATAAGTAATTGGTGGCTAGTTCCTTTATATGGAGGGATTGGAGCATCTGTATCTACAGGTATCTCTTATATTTTATTTTTTACTCTCAGGACTTTAATTTCTCTGTATTATTATAAAGTGGATTATGGATTGAAAAAAGTTTATGCCTGTACGGCAGTGTTAGTGGCCTATGCAAGCTACACATTATTTACTTATCAACCATTAAACGAGAAGACAGTAGGTTTAGTAGCTATCATATTAATAACTTTAATTTATTCAAGTGATATAAAACAAATTCTTAAATTACGTAATGAGGTGGAATAATGAAAGGAATTATATTAGCTGGGGGATCTGGCACACGTCTTTACCCACTGACCAAAGCGGTTTCAAAACAAATACTGCCGATTTATGATAAGCCAATGATCTACTACCCTTTATCAGTACTAATGTTAGCAGGAATTAAAGAAGTTTTAATAATTTCAACACCAAGAGATGTAGAAATGTTTGAAGACTTACTAGGTGATGGCAGTGACATCGGGATGTCCTTTAATTATATCGTGCAGGAAGAACCGAATGGTTTAGCTGAAGCATTCATAATTGGAGAAGACTTTATCGGAAATTCTCCTGTTGCACTTGTCTTAGGAGATAATATATTTTATGGCTCTAACTTTGGGAATCGCCTTATGGATGTTGCAAAGTTAGAAGAAGGAGCTACAATTTTTGGTTGCTTTGTTAAAGATCCAAGAGCCTATGGCGTAGTTGAAGTCGACGAGAATTCTAAAGCGCTATCAATCGAAGAAAAACCTGAGAAACCAAAGTCTTCTTATGCGGTACCAGGCTTATATTTCTTTGATAATAATGTAGTCAGTGTTGCGAAAAAAGTAATACCATCCGCTAGAGGGGAAAAAGAAATTACTTCTGTTATAAATTATTATTTAGAAAAAGATACCTTAAACGTTGAGCTGGCAGGTAGAGGATTAGCGTGGCTAGATACGGGAACTCATGAATCTCTTCTTGAGGCATCAAATTTTGTAGAGGCGGTTCAAAAACGCCAAGGCCTTTATATTGCATGTATAGAAGAGATTGCTTACAGGAAAGGATATATTGATCATAATCAGTTAAATAAACTTGCGGAGCCATTACTTAAAACGGAGTACGGACAATATTTAAAAGAAATAGCAAGTTCCGCAGAAATTAAAAAAGAGGTGAAAGTAAATTCATGAATATTTTAGTTACAGGCGGAGCTGGTTTTATAGGTTCAAATTTTGTTAGACATATGCTTAGTAATTATGATTACAACATAATTAATTTAGATTTACTAACATATGCTGGGAATTTAAAGAACTTAGCTGATATTGAGAATAATAAAAAGTATCGCTTTGTTAAGGGTGATATCGGTGATAGAGAGCTAATAGATAAACTCTTTAAGTCTTATGACATACAGGTAGTCATTAACTTTGCAGCTGAGTCGCATGTGGATCGTAGTATTACTGATCCAGGGATATTTATGAAAACTAATGCCTTAAACACTCAAGTTTTATTGGATGTATCCAAAAAACACTGGAAAGTTGAACCTGACAATAAATATAGTCGTGAGTTTAAGAATGGAACCAAGTTTATTCAGGTATCTACCGATGAAGTTTATGGATCGTTAGGGAAAGAAGGTTATTTTACAGAAGTTACTCCTCTTGCCCCAAACAGTCCTTATTCTGCTTCGAAAGCATCAGCAGATATGATTGTACGTGCTTATCATGAAACATATGGACTTCCAACTAATATTACTAGATGTTCAAATAATTATGGGCCATTCCAATTTCCAGAGAAGCTAATACCTTTGATGATTAATAATGCTATTAGCGGAAATGACCTTCCAGTATATGGAGATGGCAAACAGGTACGAGATTGGCTACATGTGGAAGATCACTGCAGAGCGATTGATATAGTATTACACAAAGGTGAAGTTGGGGATATATACAATATAGGTGGTAACAATGAAAAAGAAAATATTGAGATTGTTAAGTTGATATTAACTGCTTTAAGAAAAGATAAAGCATTGATTAAACATGTTCAAGATCGTCTAGGACATGATAGAAGGTATGCAATTGATAATAGTAAAATAACTAGGGAATTAGGGTGGGCACCAAAATATACTTTTGAAGAAGGAATTAAACAAACCATTCATTGGTATTTAGAAAACGTTGACTGGATGAATGCGATTCTGACAGGAGATTATGTTAAATACAATAATCAAATGTATCAACAATCTTAATAAATGTGAAATTAATCCAATATTGAATTGGAAAAGGTGTTTAATCTAAATGGATTTTGGAGAGGTTTTAATTGAAAATTACAATTGCAGGTACTGGCTATGTAGGGTTATCCAATGCAGTATTGTTAGCCCAACAAAACGAAGTTATTGCATTGGATATTATCCAAGAAAAAGTAGACTTGATAAATAATAAAAAATCTCCTATCAGTGATTCTGAGATTGAAGAGTTTTTGGCTACAAAAAAGCTAAACCTAACTGCGACTACAAATAAAGACATAGCATATAAGGATGCAGAATTTATAATAATATCTACTCCTACAAATTATGACCCAGAAAAAAACTATTTTGATACCAAGTCTGTAGAAGAAGTTATATCGGATGTTCTGTCGAGAAACACAAATGCAGTTATGGTAATAAAATCAACAATTCCAGTTGGTTATACACAAGAAATCAAAGAGAAGTTTCAAACAGACAAAATTATTTTCTCTCCAGAATTCTTAAGAGAAGGAAATGCTTTATATGATAATTTGTTTCCATCACGCATTATCGTCGGTGAGCAATCAGAAAGAGCAAAAGAATTTGCAAATCTATTGTTAAATGGGGCAATTAAAAAAGATGTTGAAGTTTTATATACCGATTCAACCGAAGCAGAAGCTATCAAGTTATTTTCTAATACATATCTTGCAATGAGAGTAGCATTTATTAATGAGCTAGATTCATATGCAGAGGTACGGGGATTAAACACAAAGCAGATTATCGATGGGGTCAGTTTGGATCCACGTATTGGTAATCATTATAATAATCCTTCATTCGGTTATGGTGGATACTGTCTACCTAAAGACACTAAGCAGCTTTTAGCAAATTACGAAGATGTGCCCAATAATATTATGCAGGCAATAGTAGATGCTAATAGAACTAGGAAAGATCACATTGCCGATATGATTATTAAAAAAAATCCAAAGGTTGTAGGGATTTATAGGTTGACTATGAAAATGGATTCAGATAATTTTAGACAATCAGCCATTCAAGGGGTAATGAAGCGTTTGAAAGCAAAAGGAATAGAAGTAGTAATTTATGAACCCGCGCTGCCGGAGAGGGAATTTTTTAACTCACGAGTAATGAACGACTTTTATGAGTTTAAGCATATTTCAGATGTAATAATGGCGAATAGACTAACTGAAGATTTATATGAAGTAAAGGAAAAGGTTTATACAAGGGATATATTTAGTAGAGATTAGTAGGTTAGAAGCTTGCAGTTGATATAGATTGCAAGCTTCTTTAAATGGGTCTTACATTACTAATAAGCTTGATAAGATAAAGTATTCAAAAAGGATGTTTTAATTGATAGATAAAATTTTGTTAAATGGAAAAGATATTTCAAGTGATATAAAAAAAGATCTACAAGGTAAAATTTCTAATTTATACAAGAATAATATTATTCCTTGTTTAGCTACAATACTAGTAGGTAATGATGCTTCATCTGAGACATATGTAAGGATGAAGGGGAAAGCATGTGAAAAAATAGGTATAAAATCTAAAAAAATTCACCTTCCAGAAAACATCACTACACGGGATTTAACAGACTTAATAGGTAAACTTAACAATGACTCAAATGTACATGGGATACTTTTGCAACACCCAGTACCAAGTCACATTGATGAAAGAATTACCTTTGATACAATTAATATAGAAAAGGACGTAGATGGAGTTACCAGTTGGGGATATGGAAGAACAGCCTTAAATTTGGATGCCTACCCATCATGTACTCCGGCGGGCATAATGAAAATATTAGATACTTATAACATTAAAGTAGAAGGTAAGCACGCTGCAGTTGTTGGGAGAAGTCCTATTTTAGGTAAGCCAGTCTCTAACCTATTATTAAATAAGAATGCCACAGTTACCATTTGTCATTCATACACAGAAAATATTGATAAGATTTTAAAGCAGGCAGATATTATCATAGCTGCAGTTGGAAAACCAAAGTTTATTAAGGGTGAGTGGTTAAAGACAGGTGCAATTGTTATTGATGCAGGTTATAACAAAGGAAATGTAGGAGATGTAGACTTTGAATCTTGTGATGGGATTGTAAAAGCCATTACTCCTGTTCCTGGTGGAGTGGGACCTGTAACTATTGCAATGTTACTTAAACATACAGTTGAGGCGGCAGAAAAGCAATCTCTTAATCTTTTTAATAGATAAAACATGAAAAATTTGAAGGTGAAATGATTGAATAAGTTAAAACAACAAGATCCGGAAATTTATGAAGCGATTCAAGATGAGTTAGAGCGTCAACGAACAAAGATTGAGTTAATTGCGTCTGAAAACTTTGTCAGTGAAGCCGTAATGGAAGCACAAGGTTCCGTCCTTACAAACAAGTATGCAGAAGGATACCCTGATCGTCGCTATTATGGTGGCTGTGAGCATGTAGACGTAGCCGAGAATTTGGCCCGCGACCGTGCGAAAGAACTTTTTGGAGCGGAACATGTCAACGTTCAGCCTCACTCAGGAGCACAGGCGAATATGGCAGTCTACTTCACCATCCTTGATCAGGGCGACACGGTTCTTGGTATGAACTTATCTCATGGGGGACATTTGACTCACGGAAGTGCGGTCAACTTCAGTGGAATTCAATATAACTTCGTAGAGTACGGTGTGGACGAAGAGAAGCACCTGATCAATTTCGAAGATGTTAGACAAAAAGCGTTAGAGTACAAACCGAAGCTGATCGTAGCGGGAGCAAGTGCCTACCCAAGAGCGATCGAATTTGCGAAATTCCGTGAAATCGCAGACGAAGTGGGAGCATACCTAATGGTTGACATGGCTCACATCGCTGGTCTCGTAGCGGCTGGACTTCATCAGAATCCGGTTCCTTACGCAGATTTCGTTACAACAACCACTCACAAAACATTACGCGGACCTCGCGGCGGCATGATCCTTTGTAAAGAAGAATTTGCGAAGAAAATAGACAAGTCTATTTTCCCTGGTATCCAGGGCGGACCGCTTATGCACGTCATCTCTGCCAAAGCTGTGGCTTTCGGTGAAGCACTGCAGGACTCCTTCAAAGAGTACGCGCAGAACATCATCGACAATGCGAAGCGTTTAGGAGAAGGTCTTGTGAAGGAAGGAATCGATCTAGTATCAGGCGGTTCTGATAACCACCTATTATTGATCGACACTCGTTCCCTGGGCTTGACAGGAAAAGTGGCGGAGAAAGTCCTTGATGAAATCGGGATCACCGTTAATAAAAATACGATTCCGTTCGATCCGGAAAGCCCATTCGTTACAAGTGGTGTCCGTATCGGGACAGCGGCTGTGACATCAAGAGGTTTCGGATTTGAAGATATGGACGAAATTGCTTCGATCATGGCGTTGACTCTTAAGAACCATGAAGATGAAGCGAAATTGGAAGAAGCATGCAAGCGCGTCATCGACCTGACAAGCAAATTTGAGTTATATTTTGAAAGATAATATAGTAGAACCTCTTATATTCAGGGCCGCCTGGGAGTTAAACTAACGTTTGCTTGAAGGGTAGAAATGTTGAAATGGAAGGGCATGAAAAGATAAACGTTTGTTTAGGAAATTAATGTATGCGGGTGGGGACGGTTCTCTTTTTGAATAACTAACTAATGGTATTTAAAAGGGTAGAGAGAGAATTGTCCCCATTCTACCCTAGGAAGGAGAAGAATGTCCCCCTGCTTCTTTAACCAATCTCTACCCACTCTTGTGTCTGAAGTTGAGTGAGCGTTCCTCTTCTCTCATCGGTTCTTTCCTCCAAATCTTCCAATGTCACTTCATCTGGCATTGAACGTCTGTTTAATGTGCCGAAGCGTTTCTTATTATATAAGCCCCACCCGTAGGACAGGGTGGTGATAAACATGATGAAGATTGCCGTTAAAGGCAGCGCAAATTGCAGGAATGCACGATTGTTGATGACAATGATGAAGTCGAACATGGATGTGAAAAGAACCCCGATGAAGGTAAAAATGATTAACCACATAACGCCACTGATCAAGTGCTCGAATACCCTCTTTTTCTTCTCTTTTTTTCGTTTCATTTTCATACCTCTTTCCCTCGATCAGGACTATCCCAAGTGGCATATTCCGTTTTATTTGTGGTAAGAATCTTTACGGCTTTCGGGATCGCTGGAATCAATGCTAAGACGCTTATCATCCAATACACCATCGGATACCATCCTGCCCACCAAATGTATTTGACGAGATTGTCTTCGTATTGCCTGTCGATGAATATGGCGACGGTCAGCTGAATTAGCGAGATGAAGGCAATATAGGCGCCATAAAGAAGCATGGAAGGGGAAAAGTCAAAGAATACTAGATACATAAGATAGAACATCCAGGATATAGACCAGAGGATGCTGAGGGTTTGTTCGATATAAACAGGATATAATCTTCTTTGTCTGTAGTCCTTAAAGATTGCGCGATGGCGCAGGAGCACTTCGATTCCGCCTTGCGCCCATCTGATTCTTTGTTGTAATAATCCCTTTACGGTTTCAGGCACGAGCATCCAGCAGAGGGCCCTCGGTTCATAACGTACATCCCAGAACCGTTCCTGGAGTTTCCAGGTGATGCCGATATCATCCGTGATGAGATCTTTGTCCCAGAAGCCGACGTCCAGAAGGGCTTGCTTCCGAAAGGCTGCAAATACGCCTGAAACGGTCATCATTTTGCCTAATATGCGTTGCGAACGTTTAATTAATCCGATGATGGAGGAATACTCCACTACTTGGATCTTTCCCAATAAAGTGCGTCTGTTACGGACACGGGGGTTGCCGGTAACAGCTCCGACCCGTTCACTCTTTCCAGGGGTTGTAAAGTGAGGGACCATATAGCGTAACGCATCTTTATCCAATAGTGCATCACTATCCATCGTCACGACAATTTCACCTTTCGAGGCGATGGTCCCGTAGTATAGGGCGTTGGCTTTCCCTTTGTTTTCACGGATGTTGATGACCTTAAGCCGGTCGATGGAGCGGGATAACCGGGCTAATATTTCCCGCGTTGTATCTGTACTGCCGTCATTGATGACAATGATTTCATAATGCTGGTAATAAAGAGTATCTAAATTCCGTACCGTCTCCTCGATATGAGCGCCTTCATTGTAAGAGGGCAGGAGGATGGAGACGAAAGGGAGTTCTTCTAGGTTATTATCTGCTTCCAGTGGACTTCGCTCTCTTCTGGCGTAGAAAAGGAGACTTGATATGATCCAAACCAGGCTCATGAATAGCGGGTACATGAAGAGAAAGCCGCCAATGGAGTGCATTGTCGTATTGATCAACTTCCTGACCTCCTTCTTGTTGCGATGATTCTCTAGTGTGCAGAGGGTACATAAATGGTCGGAAATATGTGAAGTGAAAAACAGGTTTAACCTGATTGAATCATAGAAAGGAGACGAATAAAAGTCATCGAGCCGTCTTTTGTTCGTACTTGACAGAAATGTTATTGGAGGAATTGGAATAATATGCAGGGGGGCGGATCTCTTGATTCCTTTCTTGAGACTTTACAAGTTTGTGGACTCAGAAGAAACGCCCTATTGTCCCTTCTGTTTCATTCATACATATGGAATATTAATCATGATAACCAAGTGTCCCTTCTTTCCACTTAAAGGAACGGGATGAATCCAATGAATTATGAGGAGGCTTCCATAAATCACCACACGGAGACAGGTTCACTGTCCTTATTTCTGTTTACCAAAAGAAGTAAAATAGAGTGATTAAGAAAAGCACCCTTACTACCGATACAAAGACTAAGATGGAATGTAATGGATCAGTGGACGCGGAGGGGATAATCATAGGTATTAAAATGATTTACCTTATCAAAAGGGAAGTGTTTTATTCGTGATTGTCCTAACTTTACTAGGGGTACTCTTCTTTATTAGTTCCGTGATGGTTGCTACTTCGACGAAAAATTCAGCAGCCTGACCATCCAACTGAAATTCATCCTGAAAGAGTCAAAAGAATGAAAAAGAAATTTATTAATACGTGTTGTTTCATCATGATTTTATGTGTTGGCATTAATTTTCTATATGAAGATTCTGCTATAGCTGGTATTGCTTTTGTGCTTGGCTTCTTCACTCAGGTTGCCCTCGCCATCGGTTTGATTGTTGAAGAGGAATAGAAAATGGTATAGAGTCATGCAGGTTCGATTTGTTTGGCTATTTCCTCAATCTTTGGTGTGAGAAAGGAAACGTAAGGTTCATCTTTCCGAATTTCAAACATATGCAGGGCATGTCGAAAGTAAGGCAGCGCTAGAGCATAATCCTTTTTCAACTCGAAATTGTAGCCGATTTGATAATGAAGCTCACCGAGTCCCCAAAGAAGCTCTTCTTCAAAGCACCATTTAATGGCTTTGAGACAGTAGTCTGTCGACTCTTCAAGTTCTCCTAAACGTGTCAGAACTCTGGCTGTACTATAAAAAATTTTGGTCTTGATTGATTTATCCTGCAGATGTCCGGTTGTATTCATGGCGGCTATCACTTTTTTATAGTAAGGGAGTGCCTCTTCATATTGCTGCATAGAGTAGAGAATGGCACCATTGCTTGAAAGGATTTCCATTTCTCTTTCGGACATGGCCTTTTTCTGATTGGCGGTCAGTTGGTAGGCCTGATCGAAGAGGGAAAAGGCGGCCTCGGCATCCTGCTTTACCTCAAACTGATAGATTCCTTTATGCCAATAAAGTAGCTGGAGATGGTCATTGTCTTTATAAAAGAGGGGATTTTTCTCTTCTAGCCTGACTAAATCCATCATCTCTTCATATTTTCGATACACTCTTAAATACCTCAGTTGTTTCTCCACTTCCATGATGTAATCCAGACGAGGGGTGGTCCCGATTTCAAAGAAATAGTTTACGTCCACTCCCAGTTTGACCGAGATTTGGTATAAAGCAGTGGCACTTGGATAGATGTCCCCTTTTTCAATCCGGCTGATAAGCGCCTGGGTACAGATTCCTTCTGCCAGATCTCCTTGCGTGATTCCAACAGCCTTCCTCAATTCTCTGATTTTTGTTCCGATTACTGAATAGTCCATGGGGTCACCTCCTGAGTATTTTTATATTTTAACAGAAATATATAGGTAGGGGGCAGCCCGTTCTTGCTAAAACTAGTTTATTAAATGGGACATTGAACCTGTCCAAAAATGAAAGAGACGAGGGAGAAATCATCCCCTCGTCGCTCTTATGTTTAATGACTGATTATCTCCCAAGCCATCCTCCATCAACAACGGCTAAATGACCATGCACATAATTCGAAGCATCCGAAGCTAAGTAGACGACGGTTCCCTTGAAATCATCGGGTTCTCCCCAGCGGTCTGCTGGAATTCGATCAAGAATCTGTTTACTTCTTATCGGGTCGTCGATTAAGGCTGTATTCATGTCTGTAGCGATATATCCTGGGACAATCGCGTTCACATTCACACCTTCTTTTGCCCATTCATTGGAGAGTGCTTTCGTGAGCTGTGCCACACCTCCTTTTGCTGCCGCATACGCCGGAACGGTCAATCCTCCTTGATAAGAAAGAAGAGAAGCCGTGTTAATAATTTTCCCTTTTCCTTGGGCAACCATGTGCCGTCCTGCTTCCTGACATAATAACCAGACCATTTTCAGATTAATATTTAGAACATCATCCCAGTCAGATTCAGGGAAATCAACAGAAGGCGATCGACGTTGAATACCTGCATTGTTTACTAAAATATCAATCGTTCCAAACGTCGAAATCACATTGGGAATGGCTGCTTTGACCTCTTCTACCTTTTCAAGGTCACAAGCAATAATGGAGCATTTTCGACCAAGCTGTTCGATTTCTTCTTTCACTTCAGTATGCTCCGGATTCCTTTGAAGTAAGAAAATATCTGCTCCTGCTTCTGCCAGGGCCATCGCCATTGAACGTCCAATCCCACGCGTAGCTCCCGTTATAGCTGCGACTTTTCCGGTTAAATCAAATAAGCTCTTAGACATATTGAAATCTCCTTCTCTATCTTTTTAATATTCATCGATTAAATTAACATAAGTGTCACGAAAGATTGGAATAGCTTGATTAGTAATAGTGCAACACCAAGCAAAAGATCGAATAGTTAACCGGGGGTGGCCGGCCTTACCTCTTCCATGAATATGAGGGAAGAGAATTTCCAAATTATATCAATCGAGGATGTTAGTCCGAACATTCACCTCGGAGACCTTTGTCTACTTTCATCATACTACAAACCACGAGTGTGTTTCGCCCTTGTCAAATCTCTATCCTACATCTTTTCCATAGAGAGGGCCCCTTGATATGTGCATACTAAAGAGGTCGAATACTGTTTACTATATCCTCCTGAAATTTATCTATTTTATTAAACCTTCCCGGATTTGGCTTTTGTAGCAACGTATCCTGGAGCAACCCTTCATATAAAGGAGAAGAGTATTTCTCTTTATTATATAAGTCGGTTACGCTTTTATTTTCTGCAATAAGAATGTTGACTTTGACTAAACCACCTAGTTGATTTTCAAACTCGAAAGCCATTTGTAAGTGAGAAGGAGTATCCTTTTCCAGAATATCATGTAAAAAGATGGTGATTCTTTTCCTTGCTGTCAATGCCTGGTTCATCAGTAATTCCCAGCTTTCACCTTCATACCCCTCTTGTATCAACTGAAGTAAATACGTCGTTCTTGCCTCGTTATACAAAATGAAACCTTCCCACATGATATCTTTTTCACTAACATCCATCGCTTTGTGAAAACATGTCTTGGCCTCTTGCAGATAAATTTGGAAGAGTTCCCTGTCATCGTCAGAGAATAGTGAAATGTCTCGGTGAATTCTCTTCAGCCCCTCTATTGAGAAAACATCCAGATTATCTAAATGAATTGTTCTTCTTAGTACATGGTTAGCTTTCCTATAATAATAGAGTCCCAAATAGTTATAATATACGGTTTGAGTGACGGAGTTCTTCAACATGGTTCCTTTTACTTCTAAAAGGGTTGACTCGACAATGTCACGCTCGTATAAAAGCTTTTGATAATTGATAATGGCATGAATCAATTTAACGGTTTCTTCTATTAATATTAGATTTCCTGTGCTGATTGATATCAATGTGTTTTTACGTTTTTCGATTAATCTTAATAATTTGCTCATTCTATTGATATTCCTACTTCGATAGGCTTCGTCTTTAGAATTGAAGAGGTAAGGGAAGAATACAATGATATCGATGAAATACTGAAGACTAGAGGCAAGTTCGATGGCAGTCTTTGAATGTTTAGTAAACTTTCTTTCAAGATTTTTGAAGATTTCTTCTCCGACTTCATCAGGATCTTCCATATCATATTGCTTCAACAAACTAGTGAAAGACGTGACATAATTCTCGTTCTCGAGCACGTTTCCTTCCATTTGAGTTATGACATTGACGCTATCGATAGATAAGTACGTCTTCATAGCAAATATAAATGCAGAAAAAGATACAACCAAACTGCCAACAGTAGTCACGAATAAGACTAAATCTGCAGTATTTTTTATCGGATAAACTTTTAAACAAGCATAAACAGAAATTACTGCCACAATTGCGATTAAAATATAATGATATGGAAATCTGGATGTCTTCATCTATTCCACCCTTTCTTCACTGTTTTTCTATATTATACCATTATGGATTGCGTGCGAAGCCGGATTGGGCAGTAGTGGTTGTTTTAATGGTTAAGATACAAATAAATATTTCCAATTTCATTCCAAAGATATATATATAAGTAAAAAAATAGTATAATGTTTCATTGATAAACTATAGAAATACTAATTTTCAAAAAACAGAGGTTATATAAATGCCGAAGAAATCACATACCTTTTTGCAAAGTTCTACAACAATATTGCTTTCTATCATCATTATGATTGGGGCGGTGTATCTCCCTTTCTCACCGCATGAAAAATCTGTTACTGAAAACAATCAAGATTCTACTGATTTCATACTAATGAGAGAACGTTGGCTAAGAGGTATCATTGGGGATCGTACTCTTAATGTTAATGACCCGGACATACAGAAATATATTCAAAAGGTAACCAGCGATGCAGAATCCCTGTGGAAAACGCTGAATAAACATAAGGATAGAACATACCTGTGGGAACCCAGACCGTCTGATACCACATCAGCTGAGTACACAACTCAGTTTAACAATATTAGAACATTGGCTGTAGCTTTTGGATTAAAAGGGAGCTCTCTATATGAAAATGAAGAGCTGTATGAAGATATAGTCGATGCACTGGATTTTATGACCATTGATAAGAAATATGATGGATCATACTCAACAGGTAACTGGTGGAATTGGCAAATAGGATCAGCACAGCCATTTGTAGATATAGTAATGATTACTTCTGAGTATATGAGTGAAGACCAAGTTGACAAATATGTAAAGTGTATTAGTGGATATGCCAGTGATCCATCGGTAAGATGGGGCGGAGATAAAGCAACAGGGGCAAACCTTACTGATATAGGATTATCAGTGCTTGGTAGTGCCATTTTAACTAAGGATACAAAGAAGATGGAACTGGTGAAAGATAAACTACCCATCGTCATGAATGTTGTGACAAATGGTGATGGATTTTATGCGGACGGCTCATTTATTCAGCATGGGGCTGTAGCATATACAGGAAGTTATGGTAATGAACTGATAAAAGGAATCGGTAGGATCTTATCTATTACTGCCGGTACAAAATGGGAAATAAATGATCCATCCATTACTAATGTCTATCAAGCCATAGAGAGTGGTTTTTTGCCTTTTATGCACAACGGGAAAATGATGTCTATGATGAATGGCAGGAGTATTTCGAGGGCGCCTGGAACCAATCCATTTACAACGGAATTGGCTACAGGAAGAGAGACGATTGCCAATATCATGAGGATTGCAACGTTTGCACCTGCGAAGTATAAAAGCAAATATGAATCTGTTATAAAGAGTTGGTTGATTGACTCAAAAGAGTATCAGGAATTTTATGAAGAAGCAACGAGTTTAGAGGTAGTACAAAATGCTAAAGATATTATGAATAATCCGAGTATTTCATCTGCCATTCCTTCTTCAGGAATGAAAGTATATGGAGCAATGGACCGGGTACTTCAAGTAACACCAAATTATTCAGCCGGTATAAGCATGTATTCTTCCAGAACCTATAATTTTGAATCATTTAACACTGAAAATACTAGAGGGTGGCATACCGGGGATGGGATGTTTTATTTATATAATAATGATGAAACACAGTTTGGAGAAGGATATTGGCCAACTGTAGATTCTGTAAGATTACCTGGCACTACGGTAGACACAGTCGATCTGCCTCCCGGACAAACACAAGGAAAACCATCCCCCCAGTCATGGGTAGGTGGAGTGACCGACGGGGAATTTGGCGCAGTAGGTATGTACCTTGATAAATCGAATTTAGGTATACCTATGAATGTAAGGGCTAAAAAGTCATGGTTTATGTTAGACGGAGCGATAGTAGCGTTAGGGAGCTCTATTAGCGGCACCACTACAAGTTCTATCGAATCCATTATCGAAAATCGACTATTAAATAATGAAGGATCCAACCTGGTACTGGTCAATGGAAAAACTCAAGGCGGCGCACAAAAAGAAGTTGAACTAAGCCCAAATAGCTGGGTTCACCTCGAGGGAAATAAGAAAGGAACAGATATTGGCTACTACTTCCCCACTGAAACAACCATAAATCTTGAAAAAGAAACCCGTTCAGGGACTTATAAGGATATTAATGGATACTTTCAATCGGATGCAGTCTACAATAAATCATATTTCAAAATGTTGATAAACCATGGACAAGATGTTTCGAATCAAACCTATCAATATGTTTTGCTACCGGGAAAAACGGAGGAAGAAACAAAGGAATTCGCAAAGAAATCCCACATTAAGATAATTGAGAATTCAGATAAAGTACAAGCGGTAGAGGATACCCAAAATGCTGTAATGGTTATGAACGTCTGGAAGGAAGGGTTTACAACTGTGAACGGACTAACGGTTAGTCAACCATCATCTATCATGATGACGATTACAAATGGAAAATTGACAATCGCTGTAGCAGATCCGAAACAACAGAACACAAAAATAAATGTAAAAGTAGATCTTCCATATAGGGAAATCATTTCAAAAGACGATTCTATTGAAGTAGTTAATAAGAATGAAACAAGTAGCATTGAGTTTGTGGTAGATACAACGGGAGCAGCGGGAAGCTCAAGAATGATTTCATTTGATGTTTCGAAGAATTAAGAAAAAGTAAACGAAGGGGAACCTTTCAAAAACCTTTTAAAATTGATAATAAAGTCAAAAAGATCACCACCTTGTGAGTTAGTGGTGATCTTTTTGTATAGGATCTATTGGTTAGCTTTTTTTACAAGATTTACAAAAGTATCAATATTTTCGCTTAAAATATTTTTAAACTTGTAAACGTCACTTTCATATCTAATAACAATCTTTTTATTTAATAATCCTTTTTCAACTTTGATACTAGTGATTTTATCCTTCTCGAATTTCTGAGTTAATTCGTTTCCTGGAATACTATCAGCAATAAATACTAATTTCTCATTAGTCAGGACTAAAATACCGGGTCTTAATACTTGCCTATAAATAAAGACATCCATAGAACATTTAATATAAGAAATAATACTTTCATCTTGATCTAAAACCTTTGCAGTTACTAGTTTTTCTTTTAGTGTATTAGCCATTATCTTCACTCCAATATTTTGTAAATTCTAGTAGTTCATTTGCTTTGATTTTAACACAACCTATTTTGGTGTTCATTAAATATTCTTGAAAGAATAAATTTTAAGAATTTTACAGATTATTAGAGAATTTATCCTATTACATTAGAACTATAATTCCATATCATTCCATATGGAATTTTTTTATATTTGGTAGTTATTGTAGTATAGGAATCGCAGGTGAGATTCACCTAAAAAAAGATAGGGAGAGTGTTAAGTATGAAGGAATTAATGAAGGATTTATGTTTAGAGGAATTAGAAAGCGTTGAAGGTGGAGCAGGGTATACTACAAATGCAGTTGCTGGACCTCCAACAGGTGGCGGTAGCGGCGGTGGAATCGGATCTGCTCAATGTACCTATTTTTGGACACTTTGTTTCACTGGAGCAAGTGATACGTATGGATGTGGTAGCACATATCAAAACTGCAAATATTACGAAGATTATTGCTGATTGATTCATTATTAAAAAGAAATTTTGCCTTTTAGGCAAAATTTCTTTTTATATAAAAATTATAGAGTAAGGAAGTTGAAAGATGAATTATGTTCATACAGTTCAATTAGAGAAGAATGATTGTGGACTTGCCTGTGTATCCTCGATTCTAAAGTTTTACGGAAATAATAAAAGTCTAAGTTATATAAGAGATATGTATATATCAAAAGAAATTTATAACCTAAAAGATCTTATAAATCTATTAAATAAAATAGGTAATATAGAATGTAGAGCTGTCCAAATTAATAAAGAAAAGATACATGAAGTATTCCTGGAAATCAAGAGCCCTTGTATTGCTCATATTAAAACCGAAGAAGATGAAAATCATTACATAATAGTTTATAAAATAAAAAATAATAAAGTAGTTATCAGTGATCCTAGGAATAAAAAGATAACCTCAATAGATATAACAGAATTTAAAAAGGTATTTTCAGGTGTAATGTTGATTACAGATAACTCACAAATAATTGAAAACAAGGGAAATGAAAGTACAGGAAACCCTAATAAACTATTTATAGTGTCGTTACTTAAGTCCAACATGCTAATGATAAGTATTGTTTTTTTACTTTCACTCATATTTGTTGTATTAGCAGTGGTAAATTCCTTCTTTTTTAAAATAGTGACAGATTATATTATTCCCAAAAAATTAGATTCATTTTTATTAACAATCAGTCTTGTGTTCATGGGAATTGGGCTAATAAGAGGGATTACTGAATATTTTAGAACATGGTTTATTATTAAGGTGTCTAATAAAGTGAATGTCTTTCTTTCTAAAGAATATTTCAATAAAATTAGTCAATTACCTATTAAGTTTTTTGAAAATAGGAAAGATGGTGAAATAATATCCCGATTTCAAGATGCAGGGCATATAACTAACACTATCAGTACATCAGTAGTATCAGCTGTTTTGGATACGGTTATTATCTTTGGACTTGGATTTGTATTATTTAAAATTAATGTTCAATTATTCTTAGTCGTTTTATTGTTACTCATTACCCTATTGGTTTTGACAATGTTTTTTTATGAAATACTTAAAAAAAAGAACAGAGTAGTTATGGAACATCAGGCTAATACAAATTCATATTTGGTTCAGTTCATTAAGAATATGCCCACAATATTTGCTTTTAATAAAAATAAATATTTCGTTAAGTCGTTTGAAAATATTTATTCAAAACAGATTAGTGCAAACATTGAAGAAAGTAAAACAGTTAATTTAAATATTTCACTTAAAAATATTGTTCAGAGCTCTGCTTCTATTTTTATTATTTGGGTAGGATCTATACAGATCATTTCAGATTCAATGACATTAGGAGATTTACTATTTGTCAACTCTTTAGTGTTATTCCTAATGGGGTCACTTGAAGGATTAATCAGTCTACAATCCAGTATACAAAAAGCAAATATTGCCATGGAACGGTATTTTGATATCTTCCATTATCCAATTCAAGATGACAAAGGTGATGAACTAGCAGAAATTAGAGAAATAAAAATTAGTGATTTGAGTTATAGCTTTAATGATGAATCAAATGTTCTGGATCAAGTCAATTTCATTTTATCCAAGAATGAAAAAGTCTTATTTGTTGGTGAAAGTGGTTCAGGCAAAAGTACTTTAAGTAAGTTACTGTGTAAGTTTTATGAACCAAATGATAACGAAATTTATATAAATGGAATAGATATTAATCGTTATAGTAATGAAGAAATCAGAAAAAAGATTATTTATCTTAACGAAAATCCTTTTTTATTTAATGGCTCTATTTATGAGAATCTAATTATGGGGGAGAACTTTACTGAAAATGAAATTGATTATGCATGTGAAATGGCAAGAGTACATGACATAATCCATAGACTACCCAATAAGTTTAATTTCACACTTGCTGAAGGCGGAGTGAATTTATCAACTGGACAAAAGCAAAGATTATCATTAGCAAGAGCGATATTACACAGGCCAGAAGTTCTGATATTAGACGAATCATTAAGTAATGTAGATCCCGAAAATTTTCAAATAATTTATAATAATCTTTTGAATATGAATTGTTTAATTATCCTAATTACCCATAGTTTTGAAGAATTACTTAACTATGATAAGAAACTGAAGTTTGATGAAACGGGTAAAATTCATTTAATAGAATATGGAATACAGAAAGAAGAATTTATAGAGGTGATAGGAAGATGAAAAAGAAAATAGTTATTTCATTACTGGCTGCATTATCGATTGGGATTATATTCTTGATTGTGGACTCTAGCACCCTTGATAAACCCATGTACACCAATATTAATCTAGAAGAATATAAAAATAAATTAAATAATGAAGAAAACTTTCTTATTTACGTTTATAAAACTTCATGCCCAGTATGTCAAGAAACAAAACCCTTATTAAACGAAGTAATCGAGAAAGAGAAAGTTACTATATTAGCAATGAACTCAGAAGAAGAAGGAAATCTTGAAAAATCTTTTTTCGAAAAACAAAAATTAGAAAAGTCACCAACCATTATATTTTATAATAATGGCATAGAAGAAGATCGAATAGAAGGTTACCACTCTCAAAAAGAGATAAGTAGCTTTGTGACAAAGTATAAATCCAAAGCTGAAGGAGAGAGTTAGATGGTTCTACTTCATGACTTGGTCAATTTAGTGAGAAGAGACTTCCCAAGTTCAAAGCTCTCTGGAGACTTAGAGATGATTGAGAAAACGAATAATATATCTACTACTGAAGTCAATATGAATTTGAATGATATTCATATATATGTGACTCACTACGAAGTAGGTGAAGAACCTTCCGTCACCTGTGGGATACTTACATATAACGAGGAAAGAAGTATTTCCAGGTGTATTAAATCAATAGAAAATGAATTTGATGAAATTATAGTATTAGATTCATATTCGCAAGATGACACTAAACAAATAATTGAAAAGCATTTTACTAAAGTGAAATTAATACAAGCAGAATGGAATAATAATTTCTCTTATAGTAGAAATAAACTAATTGATATTTCAAATTCTGATTTTATCTTCTTTATAGATGCAGATAATTATCTAGACGAAAAGAGCAAATATAAAATAAAGAGAGTGGCGAAATTAGTAAGTTACTTGAATTTGAAATGTGTCATTAGCCCAATTATCATCGAACATAATGGCCATATCTATACAGATAATAGAAAAATGTTTTTGACCAATAATAGCATTTATTTTAAAGGGAAAGTACATGAAGAACCTTTCATTAATGGAGGGGTCGTTCCACTTAATATTACAGCAGATATAGTAATACATCATGATGGATATGATCCCCAATTTGTAAATCAGGATACGAAAAATAGTAGAAATATTGCCTTAACACAAGAAATGATCAATATTGAACCTGAATCTCCTAAATGGCATTATTTTTACGCCAGAGAACTCTTAAGGGAAAAAGGATCATTAGATAAAGTAGTCTATCATCTAAAAACATCTTTGGAATTATATAAGAAACAAGAAAACAAATATTTTAGGTATCAAGATGAAGCTTTGGTACTAATGTGTAAGGTTCTTTATAATGCAGGAAAAATAAAACAATTAATGGGTTATATAAATGAATTAGAAACATTAAATGAACATTGTATTGATGTTGACTACTTTCGAGGATTGATATTGCTTACAGATATTAGAAGAAGAGTAGAGTCGATAGTCTCCTCATTAAGAATTGAAGAGGTATCAAATAAGTTTAGCTATATTAATAGTCGAAATGAGCATATTCACATGCTGTTGGGGCAATTGTATAGCTATTTAGATAACTGGGAAATGGTAACCGAAAGCTATGAGAATGTTCATTCAAACCATCTTAAAGTGCAAATAATTTCTAATTTTAATCAAATATCCAAAAATATTAATAAATACCGGGAGAAAGTTTAATGTATATATTTATTAATTTAATT
This sequence comes from Rossellomorea aquimaris, assembly GCF_020172085.1. Lineage (GTDB taxonomy): Bacteria > Bacillota > Bacilli > Bacillales > Bacillaceae_B > Rossellomorea > Rossellomorea aquimaris_E. The sequence goes on along the minus strand of NZ_JAIVAT010000008.1, from coordinate 88,944 downwards.
GTATCTAGTATTGCTGTATTTGGGAGTCTATATTTGAGTGAGGGGTTAGGGCTGGTACCTTGTAAATTATGTTGGTTTCAGAGAATATTAATGTACCCTTTACCTATATTAATACTTGTTGCAATAATCTTTAAAGATAGAAAGGTAAATATATATCTAATAATTCTTTCGACTATTGGAGGGGTTATAGCACTTTATCATGTGGTCATTCAGAAGCTTCACATTTCGCAAGGCTTTTGCAGTTTTGGAGCAACTGATTGTAGTACGGTGCTTATAAAAATAGGTGGAGTATTTACTATACCGATGCTTTCATTATTCGCTTTTGTCTTAATCATTGTGTTTAGTTTACTCGACCCAAAAAAAGAGACTAATTAAATTGAAAATGAAGTAGCTTAATACATCTTTCGCATTGAGGGTAGAGACAATGGATTCCTTGCCTCTTTTTTTAGTATCATGGTGGAATGGCTATTCCTAATTTGGAAAATTCACCCGATCTTTGACTTAGGGAAGCGACTTACCACACTCTCTCACCCTTTCCTAATTCGTCAATATAATAATTCAGTTTGCCAAATCTTTAGATTTTCTCTCGCCAGCAATGGACTTTCAGAACTTAGCTATCTTATAATAAATTTTATCCTCAGTGGTAATTAATACATGATCAAAAGAAGGCAAAAATAAATTATTAATACTCCATATTTTTCATTTTGACAGTTTTACCTTTTCATTTAGCTAGGGCATCTTAACAAAACAATACCATTTGGCTAACCCCCATATATTTTTAATCATTATTTGCCCCAATGGTAGCAGCTACAAAATAATAAAGTTATAGCTAAAGACAATTATATTGTTTTGATCAAAAAACTGAAGCTTCTAAGCTGAAAAAGTGATCCTCCTCGGGGGAAGCTGCATTGTCTGAGTCTGTAGAGAAATCTCTCATGAATATGGGGCTGGAAGTAGAAAGAATAGCTGGTTCCAACCGATTTGAAACAGCATCCAGGAATGCAGAACGATTGGATGGAACACCTGAAAAGGCGATACTTACTTACGGACTATAACTTCCCGGATGCTTTAGCTGTTGCTTCATATGCCGCATTAAAAGGGTATCCGATTCTATTGACGCAGAAAGATAAGCTTCTAACAGAAACAAAGGATGCCTTATCTGGAATACAAGAAGTGTATGTGATTGGTGGGAAGGCTGTCATTCAAAAATCAGTCACATCCCAATTACACCAGTTTACGAGAATCAGCGGATCAGCGTTACGAAACAGCCGTAAATATTATTGATAAATTACAAATGTAGACGGAAAGAATATATGTCGCTACAGAGGTGAATTTTGCAGACGCTCTCAGGTTCCGTTTTAGCTGCTAAACAACAAGCACCTATCCTTCTTGTAAAGCAGCATGAAATTCCTAAAGTGGTTGTAGAGTTTATTCATCAGAAACAAATGAGTGATTTCACGATACTTGGAGGAGAAAGTGCAGTAGGGAAAATATTTATTCAATAATCCTTAGATTATAAGTGGGAAATAAAACCTACTTTGATAAGTCTATAGAATCTTCAATATATTAAAGCAAAAAAGATCACCACATAATGAGTTAGTGGTGATCTTTTTGTTTAAGATGTTTAATGTCAAATTCAAATATAGATTAGACACATCCGAACTGTAAATATAGTATAATTTAACTAGTATAGAAATATATGGTAGGTATCAGAGGGGAAATATACCTAATTCGTAACCATAGCGCATATATACTGGTTTCTAAAAAAACATAATAATGAAACATAGGAGTTAATTCATGAAAACATTAAAACGGATAAAAAATATTCACTTAGCACTCGCTTTCATTTTTTCAATAGTATTAGCTTGGAAATTCAGACATCATTTCAGGGACGAAAGTACATATTTCATACTCTTTCTCGCGACTGTTTGGGGGACACTTGGGTTATATTTTTTGAAACTTAAGCCGTTAACCATTATTCGAACGATTTTGTTGATCATTACTTTTGCATTTGGGATGTACGGGTTTTACTATGAATCTTATCCAGGTTATTCAGAATCTTTCTTCGATGCTATTTACTCCACAGTACACCTATTTATTCTCACACTGGATCCTGTTTTTAACAGTGCTGCAAATCCCTATGGTGAGATTCCTATGTCAATTGAAGTGGCACGGTGGACGGCGGCTTTATATACCATTTCAACCATTAGTCTAATCGTCCTTCGTATTTTTGGTCAATCTGTAAGAGGTACCTTTCAACGGTATTGGGGTGGGCATATTATTATTGCAGGCTTTAGTAAGAAAGCTGCTAGTCTCATCGAAAACCTTAAGAGAGAAGGCTATTCTGTTACAGTCATTCAGGAGAATTTAGTAAAAGAAGATCAGGAATGGCTTCATGAACTGGGTGTTGCGTTTTATACCGGAGAAAAGAGGGAGTACTTCTTGTATAGGAAGAGTGGTCTTTCCAAGGCTGAACATGTTGTTATCATCCATGAAGATGATTCAATGAATCTGGATAACTATCTTTCAATGAGAGAGTATTTAGAGCATTACCCTCCAACAGAGAAGCTTGCTTTCCTTAAAAAGAAGCTTAAGAATTCTTCAGAGAAAACTACACAGCTGACGATTCATATTCATCTAAATCATACGAAGTCATTACAGGTCTTTGAAGGGTTAACAAAAGAAGAGTCTGGCCCGATTCGTGCTTATTCGTTTTCATCTCATCAATTAATAGCAGAAAAAATGTTGGAGAACTATCCACTATATAAAGGGTATGAGAATCAGCTTAGGAAACCGGATGGTGAGCCCTTACATTTGCTATTTATCGGTTTTGGTAGGACAAATCAACAATTAGCCTTCCAGGCATTGAATCTATCACACTTTTTAACAAAGAAAAAAATCCGTCTTACGATTCTGGATAAGGATATTGATAAAGCAAAGAAAGAATGGGGCTATTTAGCAAAATTCGCAGATGAAATAGCGGTGGTTGATTTTAGAAAGGCAGATCTTTCAGCGATTAGCATAAAAGATGAGCTTCCCACAATAGGATATGATATTACACACGTGTTCTTAGCTCTCCGTGACGATTACCTGGACATGGTAGAGGGGCTTGAAGCAGCGGAAACATGGCCGGATATTCCAATCTTTATCAAGATGAAAGATGACCTTAAATTAAGTTTGGCACTGCATGAAGACAATAGTGAGTATAAGCATATTCAAAAATATATATATGATAGTGAGGTTTTAAATAGTGAATCAATCTTAAAGGTTAATTCTAACAAGCTTGCAGAAGAGGCACATGGGAATTACATGAAAAGAAGGGACGAATTAAAGTTATCCGTGAGTAAACCATGGCATTCACTAGACGAATTTAAGCAGGAATCGACACGTTATCAAATGCTTCACAGTGATACTAAATTAATGTTACTTGGTTTAAAAAAGGTAGTACTTGGAGATTCGAACTATTCAGAAGAAATTTTGTCTGCAGAGCAGTATGCAGAATATATTAAGGATTATATTAATCCCATTGCTTATGTTGAACATGAGCGGTGGAATGCTTTTCACTTTCTTAGGGGGTGGCAGCCGGCTGGAGACTCTCGTGCGACAAGAGAAGAGTTGGACAAGCTGAAGCTCCACAAATACTTGGTACGGTTTGAGGACCTTGAAGAAGAGATAAAGGACTACGATCGCGATAGTATCATTTATCTTAATGAGTATTACTATGCACAGGGTTATGGGTTGGTTATTAAATAAAAGGAAGAGACCTGAAGAAATTTTCAGGTCTCTTATTTAGTTTGTATAGTATAACGGTTACACAAAGCCTCCGATACCTTAAATGAGATAGATGGTTGCTGTATTAATCTCCTTCCACATCCATAACGTAATCAACTTCAATCAAGTCCCATGCCGTTATGACACCTAAAGGCGTTTCATCATTTCTTCCATTTTCAGTAATGATGATCATTTCAAGATCCCTCTTGTGTTGGTGAAACTCTTTATAGATATCTTCTGCTTCAAGTATATTGAGGGCCTTAGATGCAAAAGTGATGGGGTGGTTCTGCTCATATTCAAAGATGTCGCTGATCGTAATATCGGAAAGGTCGACAAAACTTCGGGTCATATGATCGGCCATCCAATTTACAATCCCCCTGGTGGTTAACAGCCCTACACATTTTCTACCATTGTAAACAGGGTACTGGGCATAGGGGAACCTTTTCATTTTTCTGATCACTTCATCTAATTTTTCTACCGTTTCTAGATAGATCACTTCTTTTGAAGCAATGGTTAATGCGTAATTTGGCATTTCTAAAAGGTTTGCCATTCGTTCTATTTTAAGGACCACTTCATGATGTGGTTCTGCTATGTAATGGCCAATCGACTTTTTTTCATGAACGAGTGCATTTCGTAACTTTGCGTATTGAAAAAGGTCATCTTGAAAAGCCTGGATGATGCGGTGATGACTGCTTAAACGGAGCAGATGTGTGAATTGATCTGTTGAATTTTTTTTAGCTAGTTTTTTTAGAGAATCATGTATTCGATTAAAGGCGACTTCAAACCTTTCGGAGTGCAATACCTTAAGGCCCTCAAGGGATGTTTTCAAGATTGTTCCTCCCTGGAATATGTAATTGATGTATCGAGTAGTTCCCTGAAAGGGGATTTATTTGAATAAGAAAAAATAAAAAGCCGGCTGAAATATTCAGCCAAGCAACTTTATTTTTCTTCAACGATGCGGCTGGAAATCCAACCCTCCACTCCATCATCCGTTCTTACCTTTAGCCATCTGATGTTATTTTCTCCTACCTGTTCTTCTTCTAAGAAAATAACGGTTTCATTCATTGAAATTTCACCTATAGGTTGACTGTTTATGGAGGGTGCTTCTCTTATGCGACCACCGGCTTTAAACTCGTCGGTAAGGGTTAACTCAGTGGAGTTTGAGGCTGTGGTTGTGTTTTCAAAGTTCGATTGAAGGGTTGCCAATACTTCATCTCGGTTGAAATCAAGCTCTTTTATCATTTTTTCTTGGTTGATCCAATTTTCACTTTCTTTCCACTTAACGGCATACCATTCCTCCGGATTCTTGGTAATCGCTAAAGATACAAGGATTGCTACAATAAGAGCAGTCATTCTTACAGCTTTTTTTATTTTCATAAGATTTTTGGGTTGTTTTTCAGTAAGGGCAATCACTTTACTGAAGAATATTTCAAGAATGGTAAAGAACCCCTCTATAAAATCTATCCATAACGGGGTATTTTCAATTCCTTTAGCTCTCCTGGTCGTTTGAATTGAACTAATTAATTTCATTATGGGATAGCTCAACCAGTAAAGCATTTTACTGAAGAACTTCATTATTTTATTTACTAGAAAGGGCAACAGCTTTAAAATGATCGGCCTTATCACTAATATCGCAATAAAAACAATTAAACCAATTCTCAGCCACTCCGGCAGCAGGGATATAGGGGCCCAAAACCAATAAAGCAGATTTAAAATTGATTCCACTAAATTTGTTCTCCTTTACTGATATACGCTTCAAACATATCATCCAGTTCTTCCTGACCATCAGAATCTTTGGATAGAGATTCGAGTATATCGAGGTCCACGTTGAGTGAAGGAAGTAGCATTTTCAACTTTGATAATTGCTCTCTCGCTTCAAAGGCATCTACTGACGTGTTCATCAACGTTTTGACTTGAGTGATGACTTCATGACGGATCATTTCATCTTCCCTAACTTGAGAATCAACCATTTTTCTGGCCATTTCATTCTCTTTTGCTATATCATAAGCGACGATAAAGTCACCTTCGGCCATAGCTGCTCTTACTGTAGCAGAGATTTTCTTCGCCAATTCTGCCTTTCTATCAATGTCCACCAAATTCCCGTCTTGTTCTTGATCAATCAAACTTGGTTTAATCATGACGCGTATGTCACGTACGGTTACTCCCGCTTCTTTTAATACACTCACTAATGAAGAGGTAAGAAATAAATCCTCTATTTGACTGCGAAAATGTTTATCCGCATGGATATCATAATTAGCAGCTTCTGACTCCACCCAGAAGGGAAGATACTTATTAAAGATCACGCTGATTTCTCCTGCGTTCTGCTGAACCAATAATTCTGGTTTTTCAACATAGTAATCGACATACAATTGAACAAGGAATTTACGCCCTCTGGTAGCAGTCAATACCTCGTCTTTATAAAAGAAAGTGTGTTGTTGGACGTTCACTGTACACATCTTATGGAACTTTTTTGTTCTTATTTCACTCTTAGTTAGTCTGTCACCATTTTTCACAGTAAGATATTCATTGTTCTGATTTATATATACCAGAGCATGTGTCATAGTCGACGCTGGTGGTTTATCAAAGAAACTGAATTTTACAGGTTCTACTTTTTCAATTAAGGTCATCGTTTCGTTCCCCCTTGGACTTTTTTAACTTCACTATATAAATTCATATATATATTCTTTTCGTGAGACTGCATGCCTTTTTTTATCCAGAAGTGCATTCTCTCTTTCACAACTCCTTGTGAATCTAAGAGGAGTTCATTAACAAGCGGTGCTATTAGGCTTGGTTCTTTGGTGGCCATTCTAAGGAGATAATCCTCAGCCAAGGTTTTTGTTTCCCCTTTTGCTAAAGCAGTTTGGATATAAGGATACATGAATCCTGATATCCTATCGGCTGGAAGGAGAGTAGAGACGCGATTACCCAAGATTGAGAAGAAAAATAATAAATAAGTTTTTGGCATGCCTCCATTTTCTTTCAGCATTTCTTCCTTCATCCAATCCATGAAGAATTGGAATAAGTGTTCATCATAACTTGGGTTATATTCCCCTAATTTTGACAAGTTAATGAAGCTCTGTCGTGCTGATACCCTTAATTTTTTCGGATGAGCTAAGATCATTCTTTTTAAGAGGTCTAGACTGTATGGATACATTAATAGTCCAATTTCGCTGCCAAGTGCTCTTACGGCAGTGAAGAGCAAGTTGATGTTGTTTTTTTGGCTTCCCCAACTCTTAATAAGGTTTGTAATCTCTTGGGTTCGGATGTTTTCGGTCGCTAAAATCGATAGCACTTTAACTGCATTCACTCTCAGGTTAATATCGTCGTCTTTCGCCCATTGCTGTAAAAGCTCCTGACGGATATGCAGAAAATCTCTGGATGCCAGAAGGGAGATTGCTTCTAGAAAGCAATGATTATTGGTTGTCTTACGTGCCTGAGAATCCAACCATTGAAGAAAGTACGGGCGAACTTCCCGAAAGAGTTCCCAGAAAGTAAGGATTATTCCGTTGCCTTCATCATGATGTTTAAGGCGTATTCCTTCTTCTAAGGTCACACCAATATCAGTATTTACTCTTACTTCATGTTTCTCAGCAAACAGATTAACCGCAGTACTATGATCAAACATAGGTAAAGAGGAGGATGGTTGCCATTGCCACAAGTGCTTTAATGCTTCCTTTAAATTAGCTGCTAGTTCTATATATTCTCTTTCAGTTGCTTCTTTCACAATTGCTAAAGTAATATATTGAGAAACTAAATCAATCGAATGCCCATTCTCTTTAAACCATTTAGTGATTCTGTTCTTCACATTGGTTTGAAATCGGTTCTCTGCTTCTTCAAAGCGTTGTTTTCCTTTTGCTACTGGGACGAGTTGTTTAATCATACCTTCAATTTCTTCCGGGGTTCGTCCTTCAATATATGGTAGTATCCTCGAAAGATATGTAGGGAGTACCTGATCTATTCCATAATAATTTGCATATCTCTCCACGAGGGCTGTTAAATCAGGAAGGTGCATGTGATGAATATGCTCATTCGAACTCTCAATCGTTGTGGTTATGACTAAGAAGCTGTTTGCCTGTTGAAGCTGATCGACAAGCTCCGACCACATCCTCATAGTACTTTCTTCAAAAAACGTTAAACCCGCTCCATCTACAATATATCCACTGGAAGGTTTAAGGGATGATTTCAATAACTCAAGAAGCGAAACATTAGGAAGCAATTCAATAATGGAATTACAGTTAAGCTTTTGAAGAAGAGATAAAGCAGTCGTGTATTTACCGGTTTTCTGGTTGCTTTGGAGAATCAACAGATTTTCATCGTGTAAACTGGTCATAAGTTCAGGGAAAGAAGGAACGGGTACATATATGTCCTTAATTTTTTCTAAATGACTTTGTTTCACTTTAAAGCCGTTAAGAGCACCAAGTTGTACTGAATTTGAAACAGAGATTTTTTTATCAAAGCTGTTATTCCAACTGGAAGAAGCATCTTGTTTTGCAGACATGTATTCCTCCATATGTCGCTGCAACTCATCCACGGCCGCGGTAATGGAAAGAAAGTTATTTAATGACAGCATTTGCATGGTATTAATGATTAGTTGTAGATGCCTTGAAACATCTGCGTCATCAATCATTAACGGAATGATTAACTTATTCAGGCTATCAGCATATTGTATTTCTCGATAGACATACTTAGAATCATGGACTTCACGTGAATGGAATAAAACGACCACGTCAATTTCATCAATTGCATCAATGATTTCTGTTAAATAATTCTTACCATAAGGTATATTTCTAGGTGCATACCAGCATAAGTGCCCTCTGGATTCTAATTCATTTGCGAATTCCAGCATTTTCTCGAAATTATTGCTCGAATGACTTAAAAATATTTTAATGGGCTCTTTCACATGTTACTCCCCCTTTATATCTGCATATGTTGACGGTTTAAGCTGGATAAACTCGTTGTTGAACTCCCAATTAGAAGCGGAAGATCGTGGTGTTTGAAGCCAAAACGTTTTTCTATCACCTACAGGCTGTTTAATAACCAATTCTTCAGGGAAATCAGTGAGCTGATACCGAATAATATGAGCAGTCCCTCCTTCTAGCTCGGGGGTTATATGACCGTCCCATAAAGCAAGCAGGGCATGGGAAGACTGTGCAATGTATGCTCCAACGGTAAGGTATCGATTCTCTATAGTTGGCTTAGCTGAGACTGTAAAAAAAGAATTCACTTGCCCTAATAATGAAGAGAACATTTTTACCTCTGAATCATCAAAATCTTTTTTATAACGTTCTACGGGAAAAGGGAGAGGAGCGATTGTTTTCACGCCCTTTTCAATTGCCAGTTGGGCAACAAGCTGATCAGCACCGGCGGCCAGAGGGGATTGAATAATTAAGTTAGATCCGCCATAAGAGAGGATTTGCTGGTCAAGCCAGTTACTGATGACTTCCTTGATTTGCTTAAACGCATGAGGATGAATATCGCGGTGTCCAGTAACACCAATTATGTATGTTTCGTTTTTTAGCACTGAGCACTGCCTCCACAATGAACTTTTTACTATTCTAAATGAGTCACCTATTGGATGTATTCATTAAATCTCTCAAAAACAAAATAGGAAAATGGAACCGAAAGAAATGGTAAAAATAACACAATTAATAAATATTATACAAAAAAAGAGTATATTTTCCTATATATAATCAGGGATTCCTTAAACTATTCTTACTCATTTTCATTTCCAGCGTATTTTCTAATTATTCATTCAGTTAATCGTAGACGATCATAAAGTGTATACTTCCTAAAAATAGAGGATGAGTGAATTTACCTGGTTAAATTAACAGGTATTGCGTTGATTTAGAAAATGTGGCTATTTTAGATTAGATGATAGCATGAAGAACAAATGGTATAATAGGCAGGGTTAAAAAGTGTAAAATGACATGTATCTTGAATGCATGTAACAAACAAATTGACATCTAACCATTTATTGGTGCACACTTGGATCACAATTACACACATTGGAAGGGTGAATAAAATGCCAATCTTAGTTACAGGCGGCGCAGGGTTTATCGGTACTCATACCTGTATCGAACTGCTTAACTCAAATTATGACATTATCGTACTAGATAATTTTCTGAATAGTGACCCGGAATCCTTAAACAGAGTAAAGGAAATAACGGGAAAAGACTTTAAGGTATATGATATTGATTTACTTGAGAAAGAGAAGGTTGAGAAAGTTTTTAATGAGAATGCCATTGAAGCTGTCATTCATTTTGCAGGATTGAAAGCGGTTGGAGAATCCGTGGAAAAGCCCCTTTATTATTATCATAATAATATTACGGGTACCCTCATGCTTTCGGAGGTTATGGAAAAATACAACGTGCACCATTTGGTGTTTAGTTCCTCTGCTACCGTGTACGGTGTTCCTGAAGAAGTTCCAATCTCTGAGAACTTTCCTTTAAGTGCGACCAATCCATACGGACGGACAAAGTTAATGATTGAAGAAATTTTAAGGGACCTTTATGTATCAAATAAGAATTGGAGTATCGCGTCTTTAAGGTATTTTAATCCGATAGGAGCACACGAAAGCGGCCGGATTGGGGAAGACCCTAAAGGAATTCCTAATAACCTTATGCCATACATCACTCAGGTTGCAACCGGGAAATTAAAAGAGTTGAATGTATTCGGTGATGATTATCCAACATCTGATGGAACTGGTGTAAGGGACTATATTCATGTAGTCGATCTTGCCAAGGGACATATTAAAGCATTGGAAAAGATAGTATCAACTAATGGGGTAGAGGCATATAACCTTGGAACGGGTAAAGGGTATAGTGTCCTTGAAATAGTGGATGCATTTGAAAAGGCATCAGGTAAAAAGATTCCTTACAAGATTGCACCCCGTCGCTCTGGTGATATTGCTGAATGCTATGCCAACCCATCTAAGGCCGAGAAAGAACTGGGCTGGAAAGCGGAAAAAGGCATAGATGAAATGTGCAGGGATTCATGGAAATGGCAGTCTGAAAATCCTGATGGTTATCGAGTAAAGGGTAGTGCTTTGTCCTGATTTAAGACATATTATGTAGGAAAGGGGTACGGTCACATAGCTATGTGACCGTACCCCTTTGTTCATTTCTTTAGTGAGATATTTTGTTATTTTCTGAAAGGCCTTTCTGATCATTCTTATTATCCAAATACCCCATGCAACTTAACATGATCATCAATGGAGTTAAACTTACTAAGTATCTGGATCGAGTTTCCCATATGATAAAGAAGAGGAAAAAACCGATGACGGAAAGCTTCGTAAATGAAATAATGGATTTTTTTTCCTTCAATCGAAGAGCTAGCAGTAGCCCTAACAATATTACGAGATGCTGCACCCTGGCGTATCCCTGGAGAATATGACCGGATTTATGATCCATCAAATGTTCAAAGTGTTCCGGGTGTTCAGGAAATCTTCTTAGTTTATTTAATGAATAGTAGGTGCCATCTGTCCACGTATGACCGATTTTCTCTATATTAAATTGGATGTTCCCCGCAAATCCCTTTTCTGCAATCCGATTTTTAAATTCCTGAAAATGAAGTTCAGTGACTTTACTTCTTGGGTACTTTTCAAGAAGTGATTTTGTCCAGTCTACATCTTCTTGTGAATATTTCCCTAAGTGATCTTCATTTTGACTCATTACAATCCAGTGCGTTACAGGCATACTTCTTTCTTCTACTTTTTCCTTATCGAGAATATTAAACTGATACAAACCGCTGCTGAATAATGATTTCACTACTAAAAGGATAATAAATGGAATGATAAAGTAGACTTTCCTCCACTTTTTCTGGTTTAGTAATAGCACAATACTGAATGCGATAGTGAAAATGATAAGTGAACCTTTTAACAGCATTCCGAAAGAAAAAAGGATGGAGGCTGCTATGATAAAAAAGATATCTTCTTTAAATTCCCCTTCTTTATTGATTAATAAATTTAAAGGCAACAGCAAAAAGACTAGGGAAAAAGTATCTGTATATACAACAGGGGAGTAGAAGAAATAAGGAAAGAACAAGACACTCATTAGTAAGCTTGCTATTCCCACGGCTTTTCCTGCCACTTTTGTGGCGATTCGATAAATTAAGAACTGACTTAGAGTTATGACGATCACATTCAAGATCTGAAAAACGATTAAGTCCGGTGAAATAATTTTCCCAATGACAACGAGGATACAGGTCAACAGAATATTATTAGGGTAAATGGTGTAATATTCTCCCATGTCCCCCGTTTCGACAAAGCGTGTTGCGCTGTCTACGACTGCTCTGAAATCCCATGAAGGGTTAACGTTAAGCTCTTTAACAACGATTAATTGTAAAGCTAAACTTATACCCAATAAGCCAACAACAGCAAGGGAAGGAGGCACGATTTCAAAAAACGTTCTTACCTTCTCTCTAAATCGAAACAAACAAACGGCAATAAGGACGGCAACTATTAATGTGATGATATTAAAATATTCCGGCATGTGCATACTCAGTGAACTGTAACCTCTACTCATGTAGATGTTCAATCCCACTAAAAATAAAAGTAACGCAAAAAAGATCACATATATGAATCTATGTAAAAAGTGAATAATTTTGAAGCCCATGTGTTTCCCTCCTTCATGAAGTACCTTTTATACTATAACAAATAGTATAAAAATTTGAACGTCTTTTTCATTTTTTCACTATTAAAATTATACAGTAAATTCCTTTTAGAATAGTAATATGAATAGGCTTATCAGGTAAGATTCTTGCCCCAATGATAGACGGATTTATTGAAAATCGTTGATTCGACATGAACGTTGAAGGTGAAATTTAGAGATGGGATTTTGTTGATATATCGTGCAGATTTTGGTATCTTTAACCGGGTGGATTGAAATAGTGGCTATCAGATGTTGCCTGAATTCGCTTTGTACACTTTTAGAAGAATGAATATATAGGAGATAGTAGAATGAAAAAGTTCCTTAAATTTGGGACAGTGGGCGTGTTCAATACATTGATTACGCTAGGGAGCTATACGCTCTTTGTGTCTTTGGGTATGAATTATTTGTTAGCCAATGTTTTAGGATACGGTTTAGGTGTCCTTAACAGCTATTATTGGAATAAAAAATGGGTATTTCAGATAAAGGAAGGCAGAGCAAATGTCTTTCTGAAATTTGTTGCTGTCAATTTACTTACTCTTGCGTTTAATACGTCCATTTTGTATTTTCTGGTAAATGGAGCAGGGCTTCATCCTGTTATTGCCAATGTCATGGCAGTGGGATGTGGGTTAGTCCTGAACTACATCCTGAATTATAAATGGACTTTCAACAAAGCTCAGTAACGAATATGAATTATTGGAGGAAATAATGAAAGAATTAATATCAGTTGTCGTTCCCATGTATTATGAAGAGGAAGTGGCACAGGAATGTTATAATCGATTAAAAAAAGTCATGATTGAAAACAATATCCACTATGAGTTTATCTTTGTAAATGATGGAAGTACCGATAAAACCCTGGATATATTAAATGAAATTGCAGAAGAAGACAGTCAGGCGAAAATTGTCAATTTTGCCCGCAATTTCGGTCATCAGACAGCAGTGACAGCTGGGATCGACTATGCTGAGGGTGACGCGATCGTCATTATCGATGCAGACCTCCAAGATCCTCCAGAAGTCATCCCCACTCTCATTTCAAAGTGGCGAGAGGGCTATGAAATCGTCTATGCAAAACGAAAAAAGCGTTCTGGCGAAACCAAGTTCAAACTGCTTACGGCAAAGTATTTCTATAAATTCCTTAATTATATGTCGGATATTGACATTCCAAAAGATACAGGTGATTTCAGAATTATCGATCGTAAAGCGGCCGATGTGTTCAAGACGATGACTGAGCGTAACCGCTTTGTCAGAGGGATGTTTTCCTGGATAGGATTTAAACAGACGTTTATCGAATATGAAAGAGATGAAAGGTTTGCAGGAGAAACGAAATACCCACTGAAAAAAATGATCAAGTTTGCTTCAGATGGAATCATTGCATTCTCGACTAAACCCTTGAAACTCGTCATGACAATCGGCTTCTTTTCAGTTTTAATCTCCTTCCTGGTCCTGGTGTATGCGATTTTAGTTAAGCTATTTGGACGAGAAGTGGAAACGGGTTGGGCTTCCATCATGGTGGCCATCACTTTCTTTAGTGGCGTTCAATTGCTTGGTATGGGAATAGTAGGCGAGTATATTGCGAGAATATATGATGAAAGTAAAAATAGACCGATTTATATTGTAAAAGAAACAACAAATATAAATGATTCTCAAGAAGTTAATCAACTAAAATTATGACTTGGAAAATGACGTAATCGATTTTATTCTGACACTTCTTGTGGTAGAAAAAACCATTACTTCATCTTAATCCAGATTAAAACGATCACAAAATTATTCACAGCAGAAAAAGGTTCAATCATGTAAAAATACATGATTGAACCTTTTTCGTCGTAAACTTTAGATTGATTCATCTCTCCTCAACAGTGACTTACCCAACGGGCCCGAGGAAAGCGAATTCTTCCTTGGAAATCAACAGCTTGAATGGCAGATACTAAAAGTATTATTTGTTGTTACCTTTATACTGAAGTGTATTTGTTTTGTCCCATCCTCAGAATAGCATTCCTCAGAGAGGAAATGTTTTTCTTATTTCTCTTAAATCTATGACATATTTGAATCAGGTTTGTTGAGTAGGGAGTTTCATTCTTGGAACGGTAAGGATATATTGATTCCCAGGTATCAACTGAATACCTTTAATGATAAGAATCGTTGTAGCTAAAATGACACCAAATACGATCGGGAAAAAAGACGTTTTCCAAACAAATGCAGGAGCTATTTCTTGAAAAATGAACAAGACAAATGGATGTACCAGGTAGATTGCCATTGAAAACGTACCGATTTTTGCAAAGAAGCCGTTCACCCATTTTAAATCCGTAATATTGCTCCCAATTCCCATCACGAAAAGAGTGAGAATTGGCAGGTTAATGATGTTAGTAGTTCTGTTAGATGAAATCGAACCATTGAGCTTATATTCCCAAACAGCTCCAAGGATAATGAATAAAGCAGCAATACTCAAGAAAACCTTGGATTTTTTAGAGAAACTCAGTAAAGGTTCCCAGTAATAGGCTAAAAATCCGCCAAAAATAAAATAAAAAATCCAGTTAGGTAAAAAAGCACGTTGAGTCAACATCACTCTCCAAATTCCATCTGCCTGATCAGGTGAAAACCAGTTTAAGAAATAAATATTAATCATAACTGCGATGCTCATTAAAACCGTCCAGCTTAATTTTGAGCGAAACCGTTGTAAAAATAGAAACAATAAGTAAAATTGGAAAACAATCGACATAAAGTATAAATGATAGGCAGAATTTCCGAAAGCAAAATTGACCAAAAAGGGTTTTATACCGAACTTAAACGGATTTTCACCATTTAATAGATACATAAATAATAAGTAGAAGATGCTCCAAAATAAAAATGGGAGGCCAATTTTAGTGAATCTGCTAGATACAAATCTTCTTAAATTAAAACCTTTCTTACGAATTTGATAGGTAAGGAGGAAAGCACTGATCAGTGAAAACATAGGTGTTCCAAATCGGCTGATTTGATTAATAAATAATGTATATTCATTAAAGTGTTGGCCTTGTTGATGGAAATATGATCCTGATACATGGACAAGAACAACTAATAAACAGGCAATAGCTCGTAAAAAATGTATTTCAAAAATATGGTGTTTTGTTTTACTCATATATTTCACATCCTAAGATCGTTAGTACACTTCTTCTTACCCAATGGTAGACGAAATGTAGTTGTAAATCTTAGATGTAAGAATACTTTAACGAAAAAGTAGGAGAGAGTAATAATCTATCCAGATGATAGTAAAGATGTAAAACAAAACAAAATCATCCACATCGCATATCAAAGTGGGGGACAGACCTCAAAAGTTGTCGAGAAGTCTTTGCTTATAAAGTATGGTAGGACTATTATAATAGAGTTATATACGTTCTTGTTCTTAGATGAATCAAAAGGAGGGATACGGCAAATTTTATTTATTTTTGTGTAACATTCCTTTTTAACTAAAAAGTCAATGTCATATGATGTTAGACCTTATCTTAATTAGTAGCTTGTGAAACCTATGATACAAATCACTACTATGCTGTTAATCTGCCCCGCATATATTTTGTTTTAATACACTCTTATAGTCACCTCTCATAATCAGTTCGATTCCAAAATAAAAAATTGATCAAAATTTCACTTCTATTTTTCCATCTTTAGACTATGTATACAGTTATAATCAATCTGTTTTTCATATTAGAGGGGGATGGATTTATTTGAAAACATTATTTGTCTGTATCATCGCAACTGTTTTATCCTTTAGCATGATTCTACCTGTAAGTGCGGAATCCAATGACACTATAAGTGTAGAGTCCATAAAGCAACAAATCGAGAAGTTTCCGAAGCAGTCTACATTGAAGAAGATCGAAAGTGAACAGTTTACTTACATGAAAGAAACACTCATGAAGAATCAAAGAACAGATAAAATCTCAGAAATGGGAGAAGTGTTTGAGCAAGAGCCCAACGATACTCTTGAGCAAGCAGACAACGTTTTGTTGGAGGATATTGCTCTGGGTTCCTTCTGGTGGGCTGGAGACTTGGATCTTTATCGACTTAACACAACTAAAGAACAGGATATCTATCTTGTTGGGACAACCTTTTCCGCTTTAAATGATCTTGGATTTGCTCTGGTCAATTCATCAGGGGAGGTATTGTATCCAAGTGACGGGATCATAGACGGAAGTGATAAACTCTTGGTTTATTACTCAATGCCGCCAGGGGAATATTACATAGCTGCCCTTGATCTAAATGAATATGGTGCAGGTGGGACTTACGGGTTATCAGCATTTTCAGGTGATGATAAGCCGGGAGATACTGAGAGGAGTTTCTTTAGGATTTCAGGGAAGGACCGTTATGAAACGGCAATAGAAATTTCAAGGGCTGGGTGGCCGGAAGGTGCTGATAATGTTGTTCTTGCCAGAGACAATACTTTTCCCGATGCACTGGCGGGAGCGCCGTTAGCTTATCAAATGGATGCTCCAATATTATTGAATCCAAAAGATAAACTTCATCCCGGAGTAATGAACCGAATTAAAGAATTAGGAGCAAGGAAGGTCATAATTCTTGGAGGGGAGGGAGCCATATCCGGCAAAGTTCAAACTCAATTAGAACAAAGCGGGTTAGAGGTTAAACGAATAGGCGGCCAAACAAGATATGAAACAGCGGCAAAAATAGCAGCCGAACTTGGTTATTACAGCGAAGCAATTATTGCATATGGTGATAACTTTCCTGACGCTTTGTCAATCGCCTCTTATGCAGCCTTTAACCGAATTCCTATCCTCCTGACTCCGAGGGACACATTGGATCCTGCAACACGGGGAGCGCTGGTAAACGTAACGGATACGATTATAGTGGGTGGCAAAGCGGTCATATCGAGTAGTGTGGAGAAGCAATTATCTGGAAAGAATCCTTATAGAATTTCTGGAAGTGATCGTTATGAAACATCAGTTCAAATCGCCACCAAGCTGGGTATGCCAGGGGAAATGATCACCATTGCAACTGGTCAGAATTTCGCAGATGCCCTCACAGGTTCGGTTTTGGCAGCTAAATATTTCGAACCTATTATTCTTGTCGAGAAAAATTCAGTACCAGCTTCGGTTTTAAACTATATAGATGCTAATGGTACTTGGTACTACACAATCTTGGGAGGAGAAGGTGCGGTTTCAGATAAAGTAGTTGACCAATTGTATAGTCATTAATATGTGATTTTAAAAATCTCTAATTTGAGGTTCAGTTTTCAAAGCGAAGCCCTATCCGACATTGTATATTCCAAGTGCATTCTTAAATGAAAAAGAGTGACTTTCCTCTTTGTGACAGTAAAAATTGAGTAGGGTAGGGGATATAATAAACAGTAACTTTCTAAGAAATATATATGTGTTAAGTGTGATTAACAGAGAACCCCCTTTCATTTAATAAGGGGGTTCTACGTTAAGGTTAAAAGTTCAAAAGATAAGAATACCAACGTTTAGTATCACCGCATTGTGGGTGTTTAGTGTATTACCCTTAAACGTTAAGCTGCCTCTTGCAAGTCTTGCAGCTTACCTATACGTTGATCTGGATCTGGATGGCTTGAAGCTAAGTTAGCCCATAATCCTTTTGCAGATTGGACGTCAATTTCATTTAGGCGGTCAAGGGCGTGGATTAATGAATTACCAAATCCACACTTGTGGGCAAACGCGTCAGCTTCATATTCATTTTTTCTGACAGAGTGCATAACCAAAACAATTCCAAATTTTGTCCATAACCACATTACTCCAACTAGGACAACATCGATTAAGAAAGTCATCAGTAAGGTGCTTAGACTATTATTAATCATACTTAATACTATACCTACAAATGAAATGAATAATCTATATATCACAAAGAGTGCAGTGACAATCATGTTCCCAACTGCAACAATCAAGATAAAATCAGTATCTTTCGCTGATAAGTGTCCAAATTCGTGAGCTAGAATGGCCTTTATTTCCTCATCGTTATACTCTAATATCCCTTTTGTAAGACAAATTGTCTTACGGCCTGTTGCAAATGCATTTGGAGTGGAGTCATTACTAATAAATAACTTTACTCCTTCAGGAATGGACGGATCTATTGCTTTAGCTCTACTAGATACCTCATTAAACAGAGGGGTTAATCTTTCTTTATGTTCCTTTCGGGATAATGGTTTGCACCCTTGCTGTAATCGTAAAATCCATTCTCCAAAAGGAGACAGGGCCAACCCTAAAGAAATAAGATAAATGATAAAGCCGGTTATAGGGTTTTTAAATATAGCCATTACCAATAAGGTGTTTAAGATAAGATAAATGAAAATGCCGATATTCTGTTTTTTCGTTAAACGTTTTGCAAAATCTAAAATGTACAATATGCTTCCCTCCTATGTAAATTAAAAGAATTCCAACTCCAAAATTAGATAATTTTTCTTCTCCTCTCAAAAAAATCCATTTTAGTATATCATAGAATAATAGAAGGAATGTGGAAAAATGTAGATTTTTATCGATTTTGATTTTTCCGTTTATACAAGGGAATCGATTGTACACAGTGAGAATAAAGTAACGCTGGTATGCTTTCGTCAATTAAGTTGCAGAGGTAGAGTGAGTCCAAACTGAGTCTATGGAGCAAGGGGAGTTGGGTTTCTTATCATCAATGATAAGTTCCAATAAGGTAGGCGGAATTGGTAAGCATAAATGAAGAAAATTATGTATAAATTTTTTATATTAAATGATCAAGCGTTTCATATCTAGTGTATACTTACTTATAAGGGAAAAATAGGAAGCTAATTTTCGGAAGGATTATGGTGCAAGAACGAATGTTAATCAAAAAAAATAGAGTGTATTCGCTTGATATTCTGAGAGGGATCATTGTGGTCTTATCCGTTTATTTGAGTATGATTCCTTATGGGGAATATGAGTTTGCCTATTCCCGTCACGCTGAATGGTATGGTCTGACACTGGTAGATATTATTTTGCCATCCTTTATTACGATATTTGGAGCAAGTATGGCCATTGCTTATCAGCACGGGGTTAAATGGGGGAAAATACTAAAAAGAACGGTTCGTTTAATCCTATATGGGCTTATTTTCACAATTATTGTGTCCTGGAGCTTGGACCTTTCCATATTAAGGTTCACTGGTGTACTTCAAATGTTTGGAATTCTGGGTTTAGTTACATATATGATTACTCGTAAGATTCAATCTCCTTTGATATTGATATTGATTGCCCTAGGCATTTCTACTGTATATGGTTCCGGGCTTTTAATCTGGGGGCAAGGATGTGAAAATCAACTACCTCAGCCAAGTTGTAATCTTTCGGGTATAGTGGATGGTAAAGTGTTCGGAGAGAACCATATCTATCATCAGGGGGAGCGAGGATTTGACCCTGAAGGTTTGATGTCATCATTTTCGGCACTTTCGAATGTTTTGTTAGGTTATGCATTTGGGAGACTTCTTTTGACCAGAAAGGAAACAGGGGCCTGGAAAGAGTTAATCGGAATATCCTTAGTATTATTTGCTTTATCTTTTCTATGGAATCAGTATCTTCCATTTAATAAGCGTATTTGGGATCCTGCATTTTCATTGCTAATTGCAGGGATTATTTCGAGTACATTATCCCTTTTATATCTTATATTTGATAAAAGAGAGATAGATGCGAAGGAAACAGCACTTAAGCCAATCGTTTTCTACTTTGAGGCCTTTGGTCGAAATAGTTTCTTAGTATATTTCGGTAAATATATTCTTTCTTCCATTCTGCTCCATGTGACTTTCAGGATTAGGAATGAAGAACTAACGCTCTATAGAAGCCTCGTAAACTGGGTGGATACCTTCACTGCTTATCCACAAATCACTTATGCTCTATTGATGGTAGGTTTATGGACGGCTGTAGCATTAATTCTTCATAAGATGAGATGGTATTTGAAAGTTTAATGAAGTGCAGTGTGAATGATCCAAACGCTTAAATAAGAAAAAAGGTGACTCTATCGGGAAAATAGACTCACCTTTTTTCTTGTTTTATGTACTTAGCTCTTTTTTGAATAGTAACGTAGAATAGGTAGAAATATATGCTAGTACTGTTTTTCCGACTTCTTGAGCCGGGTGGTGAAAAAGAGCTTCAAAAAGCTCTTTATTAGTATCAGAACCAAAGGAATTAAAGAAATCAAAGAATAATTGAAGCTCTAGCAGACTCGTAGTATAGTATATTTCCAGCTGAGTTACTTTATCATAATCTAATTGTTCTATTTTCATCTCTTCTGTATAAACAGGCAACAAGTTAGGCATATTACGATTAATTGTTGCTTGTGTTTTTTTGATTGATTTATGTACAACAGGTAAATGTGGATACTCACCATTATTAATAAATTGATGTAATATAGCGCATGACGCTTTAGTCGATTCAATATTAAGAACGATTTGTTTCGTAAGGTTAGCGATATATTGAGTTTCATTCTGGGACTGTTCCAGTAGATCTAATAAACTATTATTTACATTATCTCTGAGAATATTTCGATTACCGTTTGCTAGAATACGCTTAAATATATTTGCTACGGATACGTTCAATGAATTCATTTTTTTCCTTCTTTCTTATGGAATCTTTACCTTTCTTCTTATTCTAGCATGAGTTCTAAAAGGTGAGTGGGTAAATTTAGAAAATTCTGCTATTTAAACAGTGTACTCCCTGTTATAGGAGTACACTGTGCGTTGAATTTTAATCTCTTTGGAGGATTAACCTAATTTCATCTTCTAGGCTTTTATTCATTACACTTGTGCCGCCTAGTATCGTGACACCATAGGTATTTTCTGAAATAATGTCCCTGACTTGCGAGTTTAGCTTGCTGGGAGGGGTTAGTAGTAAGGGTTCTCCCCAATAGGCAGCTAGTACTGAACCAGTTAATGCATCAGCAAATTTTGTACCTGTAGCAAGAAATAAGTAGGTTGTATCCATATTAAGCTGACTTACCACATTTACTGATGTTTCGTACCGGTCCTGACCTGAAATGCGAATAGGTTTATTAAGTTTGCTGAAAACCAAGTTATTAATTGCATCAGTTCCTCCAATTACATAACTGGAAGAATAAGATTTTGATTGATCTAATGTTGCAGAAGGAATCTTAGCTTTTTCAGATAAGAGTATCGGGTATCCGTATTGGGCTGCAAAAGAAGCCACTGATAAAGCATCGGGGAAGTTCGTTCCACTTACGACAATAGCTGTATCACTTTGAGGAAGTTTCTTTGAAATGGCGACTGCAGTTTCATAACGATCCACTCCGGAAATACGCATGGTCCTTACTCCATATTTGTTTTTCAAATCATCTTCCACATTCTTAGAAATCGCTCCTGTACCACCTATAATGGTTACCTTTTCTATTCCAAGTTCATAAATGGCCTCTTTCACTGTTTCATGAAGCGCATCTTTAGTTGTTAATAAAATAGGCGCATCTTTATAATATGCTAATGGAGCGCCAGCTAATGCATCGGGGAAATTGTCTCCTGTTGCCAGAAGAATTTCGTCTGTTCCTCCAAACCATCCTCTGTATGCGATGGCAAGGGCGGTCTCATAGCGGTCCATACCGGCTAATCGATCCACGTAAGTATCCATAGTATATTGACTGGAAATGAAGAAATACTCCTCTTCATTTCCAGCATTGTTGTGGTCTTTAACCTCAATATAGTAGGTGCCAGAAGAAATGGAATACTCTGCATAAACCCCTCCAGTTTCATCTTTTTCGAACGCCGAAGGTGAAATTGCATGATACTCTTCATCGTAGAGGGTTACATCTAAATTCAGGGAGGAATTTTCTACAAAAGAACCGCCGTATAAATAAAATGGATCATCCGATTCAAGTGTTATTTTAAATACATCAATGTCTTCTTTGGTGAGACGGCCAGTAACTGCATCTTCTAAAACAATGGCATTGGCTGCTTCAAATAAGTTATTAGGTTCTTCTTCTACATAAAAGCCATTTTGGTCGTATCCCAATAAAGCCATTTTTCTTTCAACTTTATCTGGTATTGAGTGAGTATTATTTGCTGCCATTGCATTTTCCCCAAATGAAGGTGATAAAATAAATAATAAAATGCATAGACAAACAAGCCCTTTTTTCATCATCTTTTTCCTCCAAAACCTTAATAGGTGAATTCATTATTATTATGCCTGAGTGCATACCTCCCTGCAAAATTGATTTTGGTAATATCTAGAATATTATAATTTGCGTAGGTGATTATTACTAGACAAATATTGAACTATTTTTCTACAAAAAGTGACATCTTCCATGTAGCAATATAGTAGCTGTATTACAATTTAATGACGAGTTAGATTACCGATTTTCTTTTTGATATACTTTCAATTAGTGATAAAAACTTATCTCTCCATTTTGAAAGGGGAATTGATATACATGAAAATTCTCGTAACGGGAGGAGCTGGATTTATAGGCTCTCATATCGTAGAGGAACTATTAAGGCAGGGCGAGCAGGTAGTTGTAATAGACGATTTTTCAATGGGTTCTTTGGGTAACCTGCCGAAGAGTGAAAGGCTAACCATAATAGAAGGGGATATATCTTGTTCTAACACCGTTCAGTCGTTGTTTAAAGAGTCCCATTTTAAGAAGGTCTTTCATTTAGGTGCGATTGCGAGTGTTGCAGCCTCTGTTGAAAATCCTCTCCATACACATCAGACAAATCTGGAAGCAACTTTGTTATTGTTAGAAGAAACACGTAATCAAGGTGGCATTGAACGTTTTGTATTCGCTTCTTCTGCTGCTGTATATGGAGACGAGCCGACACTACCTAAGACTGAATCATCAGTCATCAAGCCCCTAACTCCATATGCAATTGATAAATTTGCATCAGAACAGTATGTGTTAGCCTATAATAGGCTATATGGTATGCCGACAACAGCTGTACGTTTCTTCAATGTTTTTGGGAATAGGCAGAATCCCTCTTCACCTTATTCAGGCGTAGTTTCAATCTTGACCGATAAATTTAAGCAATTGGCTAATAAAGAGGAAGTTTCTTTTACTCTTTATGGAGATGGAGAACAAACTAGAGACTTCGTTTATGTAAAAGATGTGGTTCGAGCCAATCTTCTGGTTTCAGAAAAACAAGGAGCTATTGGCAAAGTATTCAATGTAGGGACAGGGGTACCAACTAGTTTAAACGAGCTTATACAGATGTATGAAAAGGTTACCCAAACTACCTTGCCCGTTGAACATTTGAGTGAACGCACTGGAGATATTCAAGAATCTTTCTCTGATATATCGGAATTGAAATCCTTAGGGTTTAATCCGCAATATTCTATGAGAGAAGGTCTATTAGAGTATTGGGAACAATTGAATAGATAAGGTAAAATGCCCATCTCTTCATTTTGAGATGGGCATTTTTGCGTCTGTTTGTCATCATTTCGTGCAAAAAAGAAGGAGAATATGACGAATTTTGTTACATAACTGTAAAATTTATTCGAAAATTTTAATGATATGATAGTTTTTGTAGATTTATAGAGAAGGGGAATTGAGAAATGTCAAATTATCGCAAACCTGTATCTATTACTTTCGTCACGGTAGTAAGCATCATATTTCTAATAATATTTCAAACTCCTGCAGCTGCTGCAGGGACACAGATAGATAGGGTAAGTGGTGTTGACCGTTATGAGACAGCTATTAAAGTATCTAAGCAGGGATGGAACAGTGCGGATACAGTAGTAATAGCTGTAGGAAATAATTTTCCTGATGCACTTGCTGGGGCTCCCCTGGCAGATAAATATAATGCACCGATCCTATTAGTAACAGAAGATAGTGTTCCTTATAGCGTCAAAGAAGAATTAAAAAGATTAAATCCAAATAAGGCATACATATTGGGGGGAGACTCAGTCATTGCACCCTCCGTTGAAAATCAGATAAAGAATTTAGGAATCAAAAGCATAAGGGTCGCTGGAGAAAACAGATATGAAACAGCGGCAAAAATTGCTGAATTAGTTGGCGGTTCTCAAGTGATTGTAACATACGGAAAGGATTTTCCTGACAGCTTAGCCATTGCACCCGTTGCTGCTAGTAAGTCGATGCCCATATTATTAACCGAAAAAAATTACGTTCCTGAAGAAACAAAAAAAGCTTTGAGTAAATATCAATCCTCAATTCTTGTTGGTGGCACAGGGGTGGTAAGTGAAAACGTTAAAAATCAACTGCCGCGTGCAACTCGAATCTCTGGAAAAGATCGTTACGAAACCGCAACGAAAGTTGCAGAAAAATATTACTCTGGATCAAATAGTACAGTCATTGCGGCAGGAGATAGCTATGCAGACGCATTAACAGGATCAGTTCTCGCTGCTAAAAAGGGCTCACCGGTGATGCTGGTTCAATCGAATAATGTCCCAACATCTGTCAAATCAACCGTTGATAAACTCGGGATAAATCAGTTTACTATTATTGGTGGGACATCAGTGATTTCAGAAAAAGCTCAAAGCCTATTCGGGTTTGATACAGATTCTTTGATCAGAACTGCAAAGCAATATATAGGAACACCTTATAAATGGGGTGGAACAACACCCAGCGGGTTTGATTGCAGCGGTTATTTAAACTTTGTATATGATAAATATGATATTGACTTACCTAGAACGACATCGGACATCTGGAATTTTGGAAGCCGATCAAATTCTCCAGAGGTTGGAGATATCGTAATGTTTGAAACCTATAAACCAGGACCATCTCATGGCGGGATCTATATCGGTGGGAATCAATTCATTCATGCTGGAAATGATGGAGTAGAGATTACCAGTATGGGAAATGTGTATTGGAAACCTCGTTATTTAGGAGCGGTTAAAGTCATAAATTAATAGGTTAAGAAGTTGCTTACTTTTGTAAGTAACTTTTTTTATATTCCCGAAATAGCAATCCTTATACCTCACTACTAAAAAGGATAAAATATTAGGTAGAATATAGTGTTTTTTCTGAAAATATCGTCTACTTTTGTTGACTAAAGAACTAAGTGAGACTAAAATGGAAATTAGAGTTCGAATATTTCCATAATTATATTTTTTTGGAAAGTACGGTGTGTTTCGAACTATTACTATTAATCTATCAAGGGGGAAAAGGGATTGACGTTTAAGAAAAAGGTATTTTCAGTAATGGCTAGTGCTACACTAGTAGCTTCTTCTTTCGCTGGAGTAGCAACCTACAATCCTGAGAAAGCAGATGCTGCTTTACAGGAAACTAAAAAATTCAAGGTTTCAAATCTCTCGGAAGTTGTGGCACTTTCTATGAGTGAACAAGCCGTTCAGGAGCTTGTAATTGTAGGGAACGGAAAGTCGGATGCGACAGGTGAATTAGAGAAGCTTGGAGTTAAGGTCAAGCAAAACTATAAGAATTATGTTTATTTAGCTGATGTACCCACACGTAAAGTAATGGATATTCTCGACTTAAAGAGTGTTCGAACTGTGGGTAAAAATGCTGAAATTCAGCTGGATACTGTAAATGATCCTGAATTGGCAGTGAAAGGTCAAAATACAGTAGTCGAGGATGCTGTGGTAAAGCCTGATCAGGCAGAAACCCATGCACCTACAGGAGTAGATGATTTTCATGATAAGTTTGATGGTAGCGGAGTACGCATCGGTATCATCGATTCGGGCCCGGATCCAGGTCATGAATCTTTTACAGAGGGATTAGAAGAGGGAACACGTAAATATGGTGATTCCAAAATTGTGGCAGTAAGGGATTATACCATTTCGACTCGTAATATTTCGTACGGTATTGAAGACCGTTATAAAAAGTATCTGGGTGATGGAATCAACTTGCTATCTGAAGGTGATGTGCTATTTGATGGTGGGCATGCTGAGGGTGACAGCGTAACTGTTGGAGACTCTACATATAATACTGCAGGTTTAGACGCTTCGGATGATAAGTTTTACTTAGGGATGACGGCATTCGAGCCAAATCCTGAGCCGAAAGGTAGCCCTTACTGGACTAACCAGGATTTAAATGCAGATGGGACCAGTGGTACAGAAGAGAATAATTCTGATAATTTCTCGGTACTACTGGCGGGAGATAAAGTATATATCGATACCGACATGGATATGGACTTTACTGATGAAACAGCGTACATGAACAATGAAACAGGTACGTTTGATATTGATGTAACAGATAAAAAGGCTGGTGCAAACTTCCGTGTAAATGATATGGAGTTAGACTGGTTCGGGGCCGGTTTGAAGAAAATTAACCTATTCACGGATTTCAACGGTCATGGTTCCCACGTATCAGGTATTTCAGCGGCAAATGGTCCGGCTAGGGAGAATGAATTTGGAGCCGTTGCCGGTGAAGGGGTAGCACCTGGGGCTGAGCTTGTAGGGATGCGTGTATTTAAAGCTGAAGGTGGGGCTCCTACATTCAGTATCCAAAAGGCAATGGTTGATGCTGCTTTGCCTGAATCTAAAGGTGGATTTGGTGTCGATGTAGCAAACTTAAGCTTAGGTTCATCTCCTGATTTAAATGATGGCATGGGGTCTTATGGAGAACTGATGTCTGTTCTGAGTGAAGACACCGATATCGTATTTGTTACGTCTGCTGGTAACTCGGGTCCTGGTGCAGATACAGTCGGGTCTCCTGGTGATGTAGCGCCGATTATCTCAGTTGGTGCACATATTACAGCTGATATGTGGGCTAAAGAATACAACTATTACCCTTATGGAAAAAATGCTGACGGTTCTCCTAAAGAAGGACAAGGTTTATGGTACTTTTCTTCTGTAGGACCGAACGAAGCTGGTAATCAAAAGCCTGATATCGTTGGCCCGGGTTCAGCTTATGCTGCACATCCGGTTCAAAATGGTCCTTACGTGGTTATGCAGGGAACTAGTATGTCATCACCATACGTTGCTGGAGCAGTGGCATTGCTTAAATCAGCTGCAGAGAAAGACCGTATTCCATTTAATTATGAAATTGCACGTGAAGCGTTAATTCAAACCGCTAATCATTTGGATGGATATAATCGTGCTCAAGAAGGTGGAGGACTAATTGATGTTCCTGCTGCATATGAGTACCTTAGAAAAAACTTTGTTACAGATATTAAAGAAGTAGACGTAACAGTTTACCATGGAGAGAAAGTTTCAGGTGGTCCAGGACTATATGTACGAAATAAAGAGATTCCTGAAACCGTTGAAGTACTTGTTGAAAATAAATCAGATGAAGATAAAAGTCTAAACGTTTCTCCTACAGGTGATTGGATTAAACCTTCCGTATCTAAAATAGATTTGAAAGCGGGAGAAAGCAAGACGATTACAGTAGATTACGATGCTTCAAAATTAGAGACAGGTGTAAATGCCGAGACATTAATATTTGATGATGCGTCTACCCCTTATGTTGAAGCGAGATCAGCTCAAACAATTATCACTGGTTATGAATTTAACCAAGATAACCGCTTCCGTTTCCGTGAAGAGGGAGAGGTTCAGTCTTCTAAAACAAATGGGTACACATTTGATGTGAAGCCTGGTGTGAGTGAAGTACGATTTTCATTAAATGCCTTAAGTGAAAATAACGATTATAAAGGCCGTGTACGTGCCATCGTATTTAATCCTGATGGAGTTGAGGTAAGCGAATTCCAAGGATATGCAGGATATGGAGCTGGTGGTCTTGGAGTTGAGGACCATGTATTCAAGTCTCCTAAGCCGGGAGTTTGGGAAGTACATGTTTATGGGACATCAGGACCTAAAGAAGGTAAAGAGATTAACAAATATCAATTAGAAGCTGTTGTTCAGGATGTTGTAGCGGAACCGGGGAAAATCGACTTAGGCAAAGCTGCACCGGGCTCTGAATTTAAAAAGTCTGCCACATTCTCAAACTATCTTTCGGAAGCTAGAGATGTGAAGGTTGTAGGAGTTCCATTTAGTACCCCTAAGATTTCATCGGACAAAGTGGAAGTTCCAGGGAAGAACCAGTTCTACCATCAAGAAATCAAAGTGAAGAATAATGTATCCTTAGAGATTCAAACATCCAATCCTTCACATGCAACTGATGATGTAGACTTATATCTGAAGGACTCAAAAGGAAATCGAATCGCCATGTCTGCAGGTGCAACATCTGATGAGAAGATTTCTTTAACTTCTCTAACGGATGGCACATATACAATAGAGATTGAAGGCTACGCTACAATGGACCCAACTACGACATTGGATTTAACAATCAATGAGTTCGGTGTTTTATCCCCAGGTGAAAAGGGTGAAGGTAAAGTAGAAGTAGATGCTGCTCAAACCCTTAAAGTAGGAAAATCCTTAACTGCGGACGTTAACGTTACGACTCCATCTGAGTCAATGAATTCAATCGCTGCTGTATATCTACTGGATACAAAAACAGAGGAAGTATTATCACTGCTTCCAATTAAAGTAGATGGTGACATGATTACAGAGGTATCAGGTGAAGATCGTATTGGAACAGCGATTGAGGTTTCTAAGAAACTTCATAAAGATGGCTTTGCGGAGGATCATAAATACAAGACTGTCATCCTATCCACGGGTTACAACTTCCCGGATTCACTATCTGCAGGTCCACTGGCATCAGCAATCGATGCTCCAATTTTACCTGTCGGAAGTGATGGAAAGCTTTCTAAGGAAGTATTAGATGAAATCAAACGTCTTGGTGCTGAAAATGTGTATATCCTTGGTGGGGAAGCTGCTGTTTCTTCTGAAGTATACACACAATTAAATGGTATAAGCATCAATTCTTCTGACATTGAACGTTTAAAGACAGAAGAAATGCCAAACCGTTACGGTACTAACCTGGCAATCGTTTCAAAACTTAAAGAACTTGGTTTTACAGGCAATGGAGTGTTTGTCGCTACGGGTAAAAACTTTGCGGATGCATTAAGTGCGGCATCAATAGCAGGTGCTAATGAGATGCCAATTATCTTAACAGACGGAGAAGAGTTGTCTGATGAAGCAAAAGCACTTCTTGAAGATGAGAAAGTATTTGTTCTTGGAGGCAAGGAAGCTATTGCTGAAAATGTTGTTACTGAAGCTAAGAAGGTAGCTGTAGATGTAAAACGACTTTCAGGTGTCAACCGATATGGAACTTTAACGGCCATTCTGTCTGAGTTTGCAGGTACCACTGAAAAACTATATGTAGCAAGTGGCCAGAACTTCCCGGATGCGCTATCGGCAGCTCCTCTTGTGACTGACAATGATGGACTACTATTATTAGTGGATCCAAGTGAGTTACCAAAAGAAGTAGATTCTTTCTTAACAAAGTATTTGTACCAAAATAAAATTTCTTCTATCACCGTCCTTGGTGGTAAGGCAGCAGTAAGTGAAGATGCTAGAGAAGATCTTCAGAAAAAAGTAACAAAATAATTAGAATGTAAACGGTAGAGCCATTCACTGGAATTCAGTGAATGGCTCTTTTTTTGACTTAGGCTTTGTTAAATTTTATTGCTTATTTTTTCAGCTATCCTTTTTAAC
This sequence comes from Rossellomorea aquimaris, assembly GCF_020172085.1. Lineage (GTDB taxonomy): Bacteria > Bacillota > Bacilli > Bacillales > Bacillaceae_B > Rossellomorea > Rossellomorea aquimaris_E. The sequence continues at coordinate 59,129 of NZ_JAIVAT010000008.1, read as the reverse complement.
TCTTTTGCACGATATATAATAAAATTTCTCATATATTTTTCTAAAAATAATCTATCAGTAATTACTCCAAGAATGCCAAAAGGAGATTTATAAGAAAAGGTATCTTTCATAATAGTCCCTGTGCCACTTTCTATAAACTCGTGTGTGTGTGTAAATGAGTGAAATGCTCCCTTTACCATAACATCTGTAAATTTATATGGCTTTTCCATCTCTATTATCCTAGCAGTTAATTTTTGTTTTACTCCTAGATGGGTGGCTTCCCAAGTAACTGTATCACCATTTTCCATCAGTCCAACTGTAACACCATCAATCGTTCTTTCCATTGTTTTACTTGTTGTTTCTGTATGTACATCTACGTTTCTCGCAAGGTCAAAACAAACATTGATCGGTGCATTTATAAAAATATCGTGTTTAATTATAGGCATATTTAATTTACCTTTCATTTATTTAGTGTTGAAAAAAGATAAGCGTATCCATTGTTTCATACGAGAATGGAGACCATCTACATTTTAGATGTGATACAAGCATCAAGTAACGAGTACATTATCAGTCGTCAGTTTAGAACCAATCATAGTATCATCCTTAATTCCACAACTCGGCCAATACAAGCAACATTGGAGACGGTTGCTTTTGTTCGGTCTCTGGCCTATCTGATTCTCTTAAAAAATGTAAGAGATTCCATAGACAACCATTCAGCCTTCTTATATACTTTTTACAGATGATGTAAACATTCAGCTGAGAGGTGATGGATCTTGTATAAACTGAGTATTATTGCTTCAATAATACTATTTCTGGCCTTCCTCGTCATTCCTTCTGGGATGAGCCTTGCAAATCAAAAGGAAGTTCGGATTTTAGTTGTACATAAAGATAAGAAAGACGAGGTATCCACATTTTCTAAAGAACCTTTAGAATCTAAGTATGAGGTTCTAACAGTCCCGCAAAGTGAGATACCTGATACCTTATTAAAATTAAAGCAAAATAAAGACATCGATTATGCAGAAGTTGATCAATTGGCTTTTACTCAAAATGTTCCAAATGATACGTATTTTTCAGAGCAAATACAAGATTTTTCATCTATGAATATCTTAGAAGCATGGGAAGAATTCCACCCTAAGGAAGAGGTAACGGTAGCCATTGTAGACTCTGGAATAGATCTTCAGCATCCGGACCTTCATAGTAGATTGGTAGAAGGGAAGAACTTTATTAACGATAAAGAACCCCCTATGGACAATACAGGGCATGGAACGCACGTAGCAGGTTTAGTTGGTGCGATTACCAACAATGGTACGGGCATATCCTCTCCTGCACAAAATGTGAACCTAATGCCTGTTAAAGTATTTGAGGGCAAAACTACGTACATGTCGACCGTTATTGAAGGGATTCGATATGCTGCCGATCATGGAGCGGATATTATAAATTTAAGTTTGGGCAGCTACAGCAATATGAAGTCATTAGAAGATGCTGTTCAATATGCCGTAAACAAAGGGATCCTTGTAGTTAGCGCAGCTGGGAATGATAATGAACATGCTGTCTTATACCCTGCTAATTACCCCAATGTTCTTGCAGTAGGAAGCATTGACTCTTCCTTTCTTACAAAGTCTGATTTCTCAAATTATGGGGGAAATGTAAATGTTTCAGCTCCAGGAACGAATATTTTCAGCACTTGGATAAATGGATATCACTCATTAAGCGGCACCAGCATGTCAACAGCCATAGTGAGCTCCGTATCATCTATTGTTAAGCAGCAATATCCTTTTCTTAAAGGGTTGCAGGTGAAAGAAATTCTTGAGAGCTCCTCAACCCCATTACCTGATGTCGAGCTTCTGGGGAAAGGTCTTATTAACGCTAAATCATCATTGGATTATGTTCAGACTAAAAGACGCATATCTGGAGCTACTTCAGTAGAAACTGCTATTGAAATATCAAAGGCGGGATGGGAGAATTTAAGAGAGAACGAGGTAACCATAAATGGAGAAAGTCAGAAAGGGAAATTCGTCATCTTAGCAAGCGGACTTTCATTTCCGGACAGCTTGGCAGCATCTCCATTAGCCTCTTATCTTGATAGTCCAATCCTTTTAGTGAAAAATGAACTAACCTCTTCTTTAAAAGAGGAGCTAAAACGATTAGCCCCTACGCATGTCCTTATTATTGGTGGGGAAGCAGCAATAGCCAAGGATATTGAAAAAGAGATAAATAATTTAAATATAAAAATAAAACGAATTTATGGGGAAAATCGATATGAAACTGCGGTTGCCATTAATAATTTGATCCCATTTAAAACCAATAAGGCTTTCGTTGTGTCAGGAGAAAATTATCCAGATGCCCTTTCTATAGCTTCCTATAGTGGTAGTAAGCTCTATCCAGTACTGTTCGTGCAAAAAGAAACCATCCCTTCTGATGTTCAAACATATATTAAGGCGAAGGGCATTACCAAACCATATGTCATCGGTGGAGAAGCAGTAATAGGAAAAGGGGTAATGGATGGCCTTCAGGGGGAATTTAGAATTTCCGGTACAGATCGATACGAGACAAATTATAAAGTTCAGCAGACCTTCTCAACAGATGAGGGGGGAGTTCTTTATTTCGCCACTGGTGAAAATTTCCCTGATGGATTAAGCATTAGTCCACTCGCATCACGAACGGGTAGTCCAGTGTTATTGGTCAACAATAATGATACGACAATATTAAAAGACACTACACAGCTTTTGGCAACTCAGAATTACCGTATTCTTGGGGGTGCGGGGGCAATATCCGTTGAAAACGCATGGAAGATTGATGATTATATGAGGTAGGTGGAGAATTCAAGTCTCTATCTATCTTTTTTAATGTGAAATATTGTTAAAGTTTCATATAATATGTGATACGATAGTACTTGGAATAATATAACAGAAACGGAGGATTGAAATGAAATCTACTATAAAGAAAATCGGTTTCAGTCTGGCGGTCGTGATGTTGACTTCTTCGCTCTGCAAATCTGGAGAAGGAAAAGCTTACGCTGCTGAATTCCAAAATCCATCTCCGATTGAACTCAATAAAATGTTGACAGAGGCAGCGTTGGCACAAGATGTTCCACCTGAAATTGTAAAAGCATTAGCTGAGAAAGAAAGTGATTGGAAGCAATTTGAAAATGGAGAGCCTTTTATATCAAGTGATAACGGTATCGGAATCATGCAAGTTACCACTACAGAGGGTTACGATGTTGATCGCTTGAAGACTGACATTCGTTATAATATTCAAGCAGGAATCGAGATTTTAAACAAGAAATGGAATCAGGGAAAAAGTGGATTATCAAATTGGACTTCTTCCAGCATTCCGACTGTGGGAGAAAATGAACGAGATACATTAGAGAACTGGTATTTTGCTCTTCTTGCTTATAATGGTAAAAAGCAAGTCAATAGTCCAATTTATATGTCTAATGGAAATAGAAATTATAGTTCTTATCAGGATGAAGTTTATAAAAAACTTACGAACGGAAATCCAGGGATATTTGATAGAGTTAACATCCCATTTACTACTTCAGATTTCACTTATTCCGGCTCACCTGACTATAATTTGTTATTTAACACAAAACATTTTGAGGTAGAGGGGCGTTCTCATACTACAAAGCATAGATTCCACTCTGGAGATTTAGTCGTTTCAGCAGAAGCATCCCCTTTTAGAAAGTCTCCTTCTTCAGGCTCTGAACAAGTTGGGAAGCTCCCTGTGGGTCAAACAGAGGTACTGGAAGTTTTAAATGACTTCGAATATGATCAGTCCAATAACAAGGCTAACCACTTTGTCTGGTACAATGTGGAAAGGGAAAGTAATATTGAGAAAGCTTACGTTTCTTCTAGTGAATTAACTAGAATAGGAAAAAGATTATCAGGGAAAGAACGCTTTGATACAGCAGTGAAAATTTCACAAGAAGGATGGAATACCTCTAAAACTGTTGTGCTGGCTCAAGGGTATAACTTTCCTGATGCTTTGACTGGTGGTCCTTTAGCATTCAAGCATGATGCCCCTTTATTACTGACGGAGAAAAATAGATTAACAGGTGTAACTAAGGAAGAGATTAAGAGACTACATGCCACTAATGTTATTATACTCGGCGGAACGGGTGCGGTTGGGACAGAGGTGGCAGATGCTTTAAATCAAATGAATATTAGTGTAAAAAGGGTCGGTGGGGAAGATCGGTTCGAGACCGCTCAGTTGATTGCAAGAGAAGTAAATGCCAATGCTAGTAAAGCCGTTATTGCATATGGATATAATTACCCGGATGCCCTTTCAGTTGCTCCGTATGCCTCGAAGAATGCTGTACCTATCTTGTTAACAAATACGAATGACGTTCCAGGCGCGACAATGAAAGCTCTTCTAGGAGTCGAAGAACGAATAGTAGTAGGTGGAGAAGCGGCGGTAAGCAGTGCAGTTATGAAAAAGATGGAAGCGGATCAAAGAATCAGTGGCGTAGACCGCTATGAAACCTCTATTGGTGTAGCGAAGACTCTGCCAATGGGAAATCAGAGTAACAATGTATTAGTGGCAAGTGGCAGTAACTTCCCTGACGCTTTGGCGGGTTCCGTCCTTGCAGCCAAGAAAGATGCTCCACTCATTTTATCCAATCCAGAAGAACTTCCTGTCCCTGTTAAGACGTTTATTACCGAGTCTGAATATAAACAGTACTATTTAATGGGTGGCTACAAGGCATTAAACGTGGAAGGTGAACTGGGGAAAGTGTACAAAAAACTTTTTTATTAAGTGAAACTATTTTATAAGATTAACCTGTAAGACTCTATCATATGATGGTAGGGTCTTTTAGTTGGAAATATAACGGATATTACAATTTTGTTAGAATCTATTCTTTTTTTGTGTTTCATGATAGAATGAATTTTCGTACGAATCTTCAATTTGAAAGGTGAAACGATCATGAATACTCGTAATGACTATAGAAAAAAGATGCGAAGAAGAAAAAGGTTTTTTCGGATTTTCCTGGTTTTATTTTTACTAGTCATAACTATAGGAACTGCTTTTACGCTTTATCAGTACCAAGCAGGAAAAATGCAAGCGGGAGAATCGAAAGCTGTAAACGATAATGTAGCAGCATTTAATGGCGAAAAAGATGAACAAGGAAAGGTTAATGTTCTTTTACTGGGAGTTGATTCCAGAGGGGAAGAGCAATCTCGTACAGATACTATTATGATTGCCCAATATGACCCTGAAAACGAGAAGGCTCGGTTAGTCTCATTAATGAGAGATATTTACGTTGATATTCCTGATCATGGAAAATGGAAATTAAACACTTCATACTTCTTAGGTGGTCCTGAGCTATTACGTCAGACACTGAAAGAGAATTTTGATATAGATGTTCAATATTATGCATTAGTAGATTTCAAAGGGTTTCAAAATGTGGTGGATGTTCTGGCTCCAAATGGAATTGAAATGAATGTAGAAAAACCCATGTCCGAAAAGATAAACGTATCTCTTGAACCTGGTCTGCAAACGCTTGATGGAGAAGAATTACTAGGTTATGCGAGGTTTAGACACGATGCCGAGGGAGATTTCGGTCGTGTCGAACGGCAACAGAAAGTAATCAATGCGTTGAAAGATGAGCTACTTTCATTAAACGGTGTTTCGAAACTACCCAAACTAATGGGAACAATATCTCCTTACATTGAAACAAACATTGGTGGCATGGACCGCATCGGTCTTGTTAAGGAGTTTATTTTAAATCCTGTAAATAATATAGAGACATTCAGGCTGCCCGTTGATAATTCATATACAAATGAAAGATACGAAAAGGCTGGCGCTGTCCTTGAGATTGACTTCGAAGAGAATAAAAAAGCATTAAAAGCTTTCTTGAATGGAGAAGATCCAAGTTTGGCTTCAGAAACAACTAAAAATGAAAATGAAGATGAAGAAGCGCTATCTGACAGTCAGCCTTAATATAGAAAACCCCGATGGGATGAAACCATCGGGGTTTTCTATATTAGTCGATTAGTGTGATGTTTTTCGTAATCTTTTAAAGAACAGATTACGGAAATTGCTTACGTTCAAAATCAATATCACGATTGTATAGACAATCATTCCAATAATAATTTGAGCAATAAATCCTGATATGCCATTTAAAGATAAGGCTGGCCAGATGGTAATACCCATTATTCCCGTTGCTATAATGATTTTCCCTACTTCTTTAATAGGGAAAGTAAGAGGGAAGATTCTCTTACCAATCCATGCGCTTAATAGGACAGAAAGGATGTATGAAATGATGGTAGCATATGCAGACCCGAAAATCCCATATTTAGGAATCAAGAGTAAGTTCAACAGTACATTTAATACGGCGGCAGCAAGAACTGGCCAGATCTGCAGTTTTGTATTTTTTCCAAGTTGAAATGCAAGATCGAAATAATACATTTTAAACCCTTGAATAAAAATAGCGAATGCAATCAGAGAGAATATAATGGCTGCTTTCCCTTGGAATTGCTCTCCCAAAAAGATATCTGTGAAGGAACTACTCAAGAGAATCATCCCTGCAGTAGCAGGGAATGAAACCATTAATAAAAGTGTCGTGTTCTGATTCAACTGTTTTTGACACTCCTTAATGCCTCCGGTTTCAAGAGCTTTAACGACGAGTGGATAGGCAGCTAAGTTTATTATCATCATGAGTAAAAAAAGAATCTGTTTGGCTAAATCGTAAGATACTGCATAAATACCAACTGCTTTGGTATCCATCATCCAGCCAATTAAATAACGGTCTGTATTTAGAATAATGGCTTCCATGGATAATGCCGCAATAAACGGAACTGAATAAATAACAACTTCTCTTATCATTTCTTTATCTATCATTTTAATATTAATTAAGTAAGAATATCTTGGAATGAAGAAAACAATAGAAAAGAAAATTCCAAGTATTAATCCAAGAACTATCCCTTCTCCCCCAAAATCAAAAAATCGGATAAGAAGATAGGAGAAAACTAGAGATAGTACAACTTTTAGGGATGTCACCACCCCAAATAGCTTAGATGCCAGTTCTGAACGTAAGTATTCAGTAAATAAATCAAATATACTTTGCATCGTTAAAAGTCCAATACCCAAGAACCACAAGAGTGCTAGCGAATGGGCAGGTGTATACACGACGAATGCACCGGTACCGAGAAATATCGTCAATATACTCATGGATATGAACGTAGCCGTTACCGAGCTGATAAACATTGTCTTCTGGTTGCCCTCAAATTTAGGGTTGTATCTTAGAAGTCCGAGCCTCAGCCAGTGAAAGAGTGTCGTGTTAACAAAGGTAACTGCAGCGATAACAAGAGCATATTCACCATACTCTTCAGGCGAGAGCAGACGTGTATATAGTGCAATAGCTACAAAATTAATAATCCCAGGAACGCCTTTGGACAAGAAATAAATAAGTGTGTGTTTAAACATCATTAACCCTCTCCAGAATATTACAAAGTGCTAACATTTTTGTACATAAATCAATAAGATTTGACAAAATATTTCTTTTATTCATCTTTTATATTATTATTAGTAATGTTAAATCAATTTGTATATTATATCATAAACTTTTTAATAAAATCATTTTTCTTAACATAGATGAGGATAAGAAAGTGTGGTTCCAAAGTGATGAAAGTTTTACTATTAGCACCAGCTAAAAATGTGCATACGAAAAAGTGGTTAGAATATTATAGTTCTCAAGGTATTAAAGTAGTCAATATAAGTCTAGCAAATCATAAAGATGACCATCCCGACGATACCCTCGAAAATGTAAGAAGGATATATTTGGATTTGAAATTCAACCATAAAGTATCGTATATTTTTACCGTTTCTACATTAAAGAAAATTATTACTGAGGAAAAGCCTGACCTGGTTCATTCTCATTATGCATCAAGCTACGGCTTGATTGGTGCACTTGCCAATTTCAAACCATATATTGTTTCGGTATGGGGATCGGATATTTATGAATTTCCTAAAAAAAATATGCTGACCAAATCTATTCTAACCTTTGCGTTACAAAAGGCAGATTATATTTGTGCAACAAGTCCAGCGCTGGAAAAGGAAACCAGAAAATATTCAAAAGAAGGACAGCCTATACACATTACCCCTTTTGGAGTCGATATGAATAAATTCAAACCAGTTGTAAAAAACATTTCTGGAAAAGGTTTTCGAATTGGTTTAGCCAAAAGGATGGAGCCTAAGTACGGTGTAGATTACCTTTTGAGAGGTTACAAGCTTTTTTTAGACAAACTTGGTGAAGTTGATAAGAGTGAAATCAATCTTTCTTTAGCTGGGGAAGGCGTGTACATGGAGGAATATAAGAAGCTTGCCATTTCACTTGGGATTGATACTAGTGTACAGTTCCTAGGGCAGATTCATCACGGAGACATCCCTGAATTTATTACTTCTATGGATGTAATGGTGATATCTTCTTTAATTGAGAGCTTTGGTGTATCAGCAGTTGAAGCACAAGCATGCGGAGTCCCCGTTGTTGCTACAAATGTAGGCGGTTTGCCTGATGTGGTGATTGACGATCAAACAGGATACATCGTACCGTCAAAAAATCCGGAAGCCATCGCAGAGAAGCTATTCCACTTATACTCTGATGCCTCTAGACGAAAAAGGCTTGGAGAAAATGGAAGAAAGCATGTCATTACCCATTACGATTGGCAAGAGAATTCGAAACGAATGTCGGATCTTTATAATGAAATTGTTTATAAAAAAGGAGAATCAAGTCATGAATATGCGTCTAAGAGATAGTACTCAATTGAACTTATTTCTGTTTATTATTGCATTAATTATCTTCAAGCCTTCCCCTGGAATGTTATTGGGTGGTGGGATTGTAAATATCATTGTATTGGGTGTAGAAATGGTTGCCGGAGTGATCCTTCTTTTGTTCCTAAGAAACCAAACCAAATACCCTATGACAATTTCTCAATATGTGGAGGATAATAGTAAAGATTATGTCACCATCTTTATTCTATTGACCATTATTTCTTTATTTATTTCAAACACCTGGGGAATGTTTAAATCTCCTAAAACCTCATATTTAGTTGATTTCATAGAAGGCTATCGTTTTGTAATGTACTTGATTTTTTATTTAGCTGCTAAATACGTAACACTGCCGGAAAATAGTATAAAAAAGCTGTATAAACCAGCTTTTATTATGATTCTAATCGTTGAAATTATAGGGATTCTTCAATTCTTTAACATCTTCAATTTTAATAATCATATTGGTCTTCTTTATATCTTAAGTGAAAGACACTATGATATGATCCTTGACATTCATAGAATTCCTAGTACGTTCTTTAATCCAAACTTATATGGTACTTTCTTGGTTCTAAGTGCTGCCATCGTAATTGGTTATATGTCTTATAAAGGCAAATTCACCTGGAAGCCATCTTTACTATTATTTACAATTTTTGTAAGTGTTTACTTTACTACTTCCCGTACAGCAGTGTTAACCATTATCGGGATGCTCGCTTATTGGATTATTATCTACTCTTTCTTCATGACAAAGTTTTCTTTTAAGCGTTTGGCCAGCAGTACAATAGTTCTTGTTGTATTCCTAATGATTGGTTCCTTATTGGTACCTCAAATTCGATACTTGGATTATGCTTCAAAGCAAATTACCTCCGATCACGAAGATGAGGAAGTAACTCAGGATAACGCGGATGTTCAAGAAGATGGTAATGGACAGCCTAAGGCGAAGAATCAAAATAATGTTGTTAGAAAAGTTTTTAAGAAGCTGGAATCAGTTAGTAGCTTCCAAAAACGTTTTGAGTTTTGGGAAATGAATTTTGAGAAGTTCATGGATTCTCCAATACTCGGGAATGGATTAATGAAGAACTCATTTATCTCGTTCGCAGATAATCAGTATCTATATGTATTGGCAAGGTATGGACTGGTAGGTTTTATTATTTACGCTGTTTTTTATGTGAGTGCGTTTTTTAAAACTTTATTTATGTTGAAAAAAGAGACTTCGCATGAGAAGAAAACATTAGCTTTAGGTATTAATTTATCTATTGCAGGTTTTGCATTTGCCGGCTTAACCTCAGAGGCATTATTTAATCTGCAGACGATCACTTTATTATTCGTCCTATTTGGACTATTATACAATCGGACACTGAAAAGTGAGAAGGAAATGGCATAAATAAAAGAGCCCGACTTCTAAGAGTTGGGCTCTTTTTTGTACTTGAAGATTTCGGCAAAGCCATTAGTGAAGTAGCGTAAAGGCTTATCTAAATGGTTGTACTTTTTGGCAAAGAAAAGTACAAATAGTATGATGGCTGCAGGAGTGTTGTACATTCTCTTAAACATAGGTCCTTTACCTACAAATGTCCGTAGGTTTAATCTAGTCTGCATTTCAGGTTTCTCATGATTCACCACAATATCAGGTGAATAACTAATGGTTTGACCGTTTTTGGCTAAATCAAACAAAAAGATATTTTCTTCACCAGATGGATAAACGGCACCTAAACCAAAATTTTCATCAAAATGAATTAACTCAGCAGGAATTCGTCTAGTGGCTATGAATATTTCAATAGAAGACTTCTTCAAAATTTTTCTCATTGATACTTGTTTTTGTTCATTTTGATCGTACTGTTTGTAGTAGGATTGACTCAGTGGATCATAAATTTGAAAGCATGCAACATCCGTATTGGAATTGCGCTCAAAATAAGATGAAACAAGTTCAAAAGAGTCTTTATTGTACCAACAGTCATCATCTGAAAAGGTCAATATGCTTCCATTAGCATGCTGAATGCCGATATTTCTGGCTAATGATAACCCTTTTCTATCTATGGTAATATGATTGTATTTAAATGTAACATCATTTAAGGCAAGTGTAATATAATCGTGATTATCTTGTGATACAATTATTACTTCAAAGTCTTGATACGTTTGATGATCCAGACTCTCAAATAATCGTCTTAATTGCTCTGGTTTCGTTCCAAGCGTTGGTACGATCACACTTATCATTTTCTTCATCCTCACATCTGAAATTCTTGCTATATTATAGCATAATTAATTTGAGAGATTAAGAAAAGATCGAACTATGATATAATACACATGATTTTTGTTAGAAATTGAATAGTAATGACATATTAATAATAAACTAAGAGGTGAGTTCGTTGAAAGTAAAAAAAGCGATTATTCCAGCGGCAGGTTTAGGAACAAGATTTTTGCCGGCTACTAAGGCACAGCCTAAAGAGATGTTGCCAATTGTGGATAAACCTACTATACAATACATTATTGAAGAAGCTGTTGAATCGGGAATCGAAGATATTCTGATTGTAACTGGGCGTGGCAAGAGAGCAATTGAAGATCACTTTGACAAATCGTTGGAGCTCGAAGAAATGCTGGCAACGAAAGAAAAATATGATGAGTTGGAAGAAATTAAACAAATCTCAAATCTCGCAGATATTCACTATATTCGTCAAAAAGAACCTAAAGGTCTAGGTCATGCTATTTGGTGTGCAAGGAAGTTTATAGGGAACGATCCTTTTGCCGTTTTACTGGGTGATGACATTGTGATGTCAGAAACACCATGCTTAAAGCAATTAATTAATGAATTTGATGAGAAACAATCGAGTATCATCGGAGTTCAGGAAGTGCCGGATGAGGATGTTTCCAAGTATGGAGTCATTGATGTTGAAAATGCAGACAATCCAGGTCCATTATTTAAAGTAAAGGGCTTGGTTGAGAAGCCGAAGCTTGAAGATGCTCCTTCTAACATGGCGATTATGGGCCGTTATGTATTAACACCAGAAATACTTAGTATATTAGAAAATATTGAACCTGGTAAGGGAAATGAAATTCAATTGACCGATGCCCTGCAAGAATTAAATAAATTACAAAAGGTTTACGGGTATTCATTTGATGGTAAAAGATTTGATATTGGGAATAAATATGGATTCGTACAAGCAACAGTAGAGTTTGCCCTCATGAGAGAAGATCTTAAAGGTCCATTAAAGAGCTGGTTAACAGACATCATTTCAGAATAAACAAGGAGAAATGTCAGGATGAATATATGTGTAATTGGAACAGGTTATGTTGGTCTTGTATCAGGAGTTTGTTTCAGTGATGCAGGAAACAAGGTTACTTGTTTAGATATCGATAAACAAAAAGTGGAAAATCTAAGAAATGGAATCATTCCTATTTATGAACCTGGCTTGACTGAGCTGGTAGAGAAAAATATAAAAGAAAACAGGTTAGCCTTTACGACGGATTATACTGAAGGAATGAAAGATGCTGACGTTGTCATCATTGCTGTAGGAACTCCGCCTAAGGAGAATGGTGAGGCCGATTTGAAGTTTATAAAATCAGCTGCCCGCTCGATTGCTGAGCACCTTACAGATTACAAGGTAATTGTCACGAAGAGTACAGTTCCGGTTGGAACAGGAAAAATCATTAAAAACATCATTCATGATATAGTAGGGCATGACAACTTTGATGTTGCATCTAATCCGGAATTTTTACGAGAAGGATCTGCAATTTACGACACAGTTAATATGGAAAGGGCGGTTATCGGTGTCGAATCTGAGAAAGCGGAATCAATTCTTAAAGAATTACATGCCCCTTTTACCCAAAATGTGGTGGTAGCAAATATTGAAACCTCAGAAATGATCAAGTATGCTTCAAATGCATTTTTGGCGACTAAGATCAGTTTTATTAATGAGGTAGCGAATGTATGTGAGCTTGTTGGAGCAGATGTAACAAAAGTAGCTGAGGGAATGGGTTTTGATAAACGAATAGGTTCTCATTTTCTTAATGCAGGAATTGGTTATGGAGGATCATGTTTCCCTAAAGATACAAGTGCACTTGTGAAGATTGCTGATCAGGTAGGTTATGACTTTAAAATTGTAAAGGATGTAGAGCAAGTAAATAGTCTTCAACGGTTCAAAGTAGTGGACAAGCTCATGGAAGCCTTCAATGGTGATTTAACGAATAAGAAGGTTGCAGTATTGGGACTGTCTTTTAAACCTAACACTGACGATATGAGGGATGCCCCTTCCGTAGATGTTATTCCAAAGCTGCATAATTTAGGTGCTGAGACGTTGGCATATGATCCAATAGCTGAAAAAAATGCCAAAAATATCATCGCGAATCTCCGTACAGGGGGAGAAATTTATGAAGTGATTAGAGGATCTGATGCCATCCTAATTCTAACAGAGTGGGATGAGGTTCGGGAACTTGATTTTGATAAAGTATCTTCTATAGTAGAAAACAAAGTCATAGTGGATGGACGGAACATTTTCAATCCTTCTGATATGAAAGAAAAAGGATTCTATTATGCATCAATAGGAAGACAAACAGTTCAATAATTTTGATTGGTGGGTTCTTAAATGAACCCACCTACAAATGCTTAATTTTACACTTGGTTAAATGGAAGGAAGTCACAAATGGTACTAGAAATTATTTTTTGGCTACTGATTTTGCTTTCTGTTTATATTTACGCTGGATATCCAATCTTATTGAAGATCATTTCTACTATTAAAAGCAAAGAGATGATCACGGATCCAGGATATGAACCGAAAGTTACATTATTTATTGCAGCATACAATGAAGAAAAGGTCATCGCTGATAAGGTGCAAAATAGTGTAGACCTTGATTATCCTAAACATAAACTTGAGATTATTGTCGTATCCGACGACTCTTCTGATCGCACCAATGAAATTGTCAATGAATTCTCTCATAAATATTCAAATGTTAAATTAAATGTTGTTAAAGGAAGGAAGGGAAAGACTGCAGCGTTAAACAAGTCCGTCCCTCTTGCAAGTGGGGATGTACTGGTCTTCTCTGATGCGAACTCTCTATACAATAAGGATTCCCTTCATCATTTAGTAAAGCATTTCAAAGACGAAGAAATAGGTGGGGTTTGTGGGGAGCTACGCTTGATCAATCCTACTAATTCATCGATTGGTGAATCTGAGGGAGCTTATTGGAAGTATGAAAAGCTTCTGAAGCAGCTTGAAACAGCGACTGGAACGTCAATTGTAGCAAACGGTTCAATTTATGCTCTCCGAAAAGAATTATTTAAAGAAATGAATCCGAATGTTGGAGATGATATGCAAAACCCTTTAATTATCATAAACCAACAGAAACGTTTTATATATGAACCAAATGCCATTACAGTAGAAGAAACTTCGCCTAAGTCTTCAGAGGAGTTTGGTCGAAAAGTTCGTATCGTTACAAGAAGTTTTACTGGAATAATGAGTTATAAGTATGTATTGAATCCATTCAAGAATTTCGATTTTTTCTATAAATATATGTCTCATAAATTATTGAGATGGCTTGTGCCTTATTATATGATTGCTGTTTTTATTATTAATCTGTTTTTACTAAATCAGCCTTTATATCAAGTTATGTTCGGGCTGCAAGTACTATTTTATTTATTGGCGATAACAGGGAAAGTGGTCAGTTCCAAAATTACCTATATTCCTTATTATTTCTGCCTAGTCAACTACGCTGCTTTACTTGGAACGCTCCGTGCAATCTCAGGTAAACGTCAGGCAACTTGGACGCCAACTAGTCGATAAGTTTAAAACTCGATTTGAGATCTTGCTCAAATCGAGTTTTTTGTATATTTATATGCCTAAAACAGCAGGACACTATGATGTTGTGCCTGTATTATTTCATATCACCTTTTCATTGATAATATTAGCCATTAACATTATCTGTTTCTTTATTATTTCTTTTAATAATGTTAAAATTTTTTTAATATTATGTAAATGAGGTGTAAATTTTGTGAAGAAATTCTATGATTATTTTTCTTTTGTCAGGAAAGATAAATTATTCTTAATTTCTATTCTTATGGTTTCGATAAAAATACTACTATTCTATCTATTCTTGGGTAAGAATATATTAGAAGTGAAAAGTTTAATCTTCAGTGTTCCCGGAAGTGTATTCGTCTTTTTCTCCATCATATTTCTATTCAAAACATGGGGTAGGAAGGCGGCTATATTTTCTCTGAATCTGGTAGTAACTTTTTTATTACTCGCTCAATTATGGTATATTCGGTACTTTGGTACTCCATTATCGTTCTTTTCTCTTCTACAAACATCTAATCTTTCTGGATTAGGACCCAGTATTATTGAACTTATTGAATGGAAAGATGTTCTCTTTATAGCTGATATAATAATCTTATTTTTCTCCCACAAAAATAAAGCGCTTTCAGTTAAACGACCACAGATTCCTCTTTTTCTGGCGTTCCTTTTACTTGGAATGGTATTGCTTACTTTTAAGCCGCTTAAGAATCACTATGTGGATGGAATTCCATATTCACAAATCTTTAAGATTTATGATCGCTACGAGTTTATGTTGAAGTATAATCCTCTTCAATATTCGATAATAGACATATACCTGACTCAAAAAAATAACCGGAAAATTAATCTTAGCAAAGAAGAAAGGGAATCTATAGAAAGCTGGTACAACAAGAAAGATAAAATACGTGAAGATATGAAGAATCCTCTTGATCAGTATAACGGGATTGCAAAAGGGAAAAACGTTCTCCTTCTACAGGTAGAGTCTCTGGAAAATTGGGTACTGAATAAAAAGGTTAATGGCAAAGATATCACGCCTAATTTAAATAGGTTATTAAGTAACAGCATCTATGCCTCTAATTTTTATCCTCAAACTAATGGAGGAAGGAGTTCTGATGCAGAGTTTGTGGTGAACACCTCGCTCTTTCCTGTAAAAGAGGGAAGTACATTCTTTCGCTTCCCAGGGAATCATTATTCGACTCTGCCAAGCTTGTTAAAAGAAGAAGGGTACTCTACTTTTGCTTTTCATGGTGATGAAGGTTCCTATTGGAATCGTAATGAAGCATATTCACATATGGGTATAGACGATTACCAAGCAATTGAAAAATTCAAGTCAGGTGAAAAAATTGGAATGGGTTTAAGTGATGAAGAGTTTTTTCATCAGACAGTCGACTTTCTTAATAGTGCTAAAAAGCCTTTTTATAGTATGCTGATTACATTGACCAGTCATACCCCATTTATCATACCAGAGAAATATCGAGGATTAGAATTTGAGAATAAATATAGTGAGACATCTTTGGCGAATTATTTACAGTCAATACACTATACTGATATGGCAATTGGAAAATTAATAAATGACCTAAAGACAAGGGATATGCTGGCTGATACGTTAATCGTCATTTATGGAGACCATGCAGGATTTGAAAACAGCTATAAAAAACAAATGATGAAGGAGAACCCCACAGTAGAAGGGATAGATAAAGAGGGACGCGTTCCATTCATCGTTTATAATCCTGAGATAGTTTCCACGGAATTGACATATGCAGTGGGACAAGTGGATGTTTTCCCTACAATTGCTTATATGATGGGTGTGCCAGAAAAGAAATATGCAGATAGAGTTATGGGAAGAAATATCTTAACCACAAATGAGAGTTTTGCAGTTATTCCTTTAGAAGATAAACTTGTGACAACTAATGATATGTCTGAAGAAGAGAAAAGAATTGAATTAAAAGCTTTAAAGATATCCGATTTAATCATTAGAAGTGATTATTTTCAAACCAAGAGCAATTAATCCGGGGGTCCAGTAAAATGTACTGGGCTCTTTTTACTATTCATAGGGACTTTTGCAAAAAGATGTCAAAAACATGACAAAATTGACGATATAAATGATAGAATGAAATGAATATTTTTATTTAAGGAGAAGGATTGAATGATTAAACATTTCATATTGCTTGTTGTCACTGCCGCTTTATTTCTAGTCGCTCCCAGTCTAATATTTGCTGAGAAGAATGTAGTTATAGATCCTGGACACGGTGGTTGGGATACCGGAACCAGTGGTTATTCCGGGAATTCAACCAATTTTTATGAAAAACATGCTAATCTAAAAATCTCCCTTTATCTGCGGGATAAGTTAGAGGCTGAGGGTTTTAAAGTTTATATGACTCGAACCGATAACGATACATACCTTAGTCTGGAAGAACGTGTAAAGAAGGCGAATGGATTCATTAAAGGAGTGAATGATCAATCTGTTTTTGTATCTGTTCACCATAATGCAGCTCCAACTAATCCATACCATCGTGGGTTTGAAACGTATTACTACGATAAAGCAGCTGCCTGGGATCCACAGTGGCCACCGGACCCTATTCAAGTTGGATATGTAAATGATAGTAAACGACTAGCTTATTCCGTACATCCGAATGTTGTCAATCTATTAAATATGAAAGACAACGGAGTAAGAAATTATGAAGCATTCTATGTTATTCGAAATGCTCAGATGCCGTCAGTCCTTTTGGAAATGGGATATTTATCTAATCCTACAGAGGAAGAAATGATCAAGACGCAATGGTTTCAGGAGAACGCTGCTGAGTCTATAAAAAGAGGGATCATCGATTACTTTAAAGTGTTTGAAGTTTATTCTGTGCGCGATGAAAGATTAAAGACATATAAATCAAAAGAAGAGGCAATCAGTTACTCTCAATCAGTTAAAAACACGTATGTTCTCGATAAATATAAACAAGAGAAAATTTATGAAAATACTAATGAGTATTCTGTATATCAAAAGTCAAATGATAAATTAAAAACCTTTACAATTAAGGCAGACGCTATTCATTATGCAGAAGGAATAAAAAATACTAGAGTGGTGGACGAAGATGCAGAAGCCGGTTCTATTCTTTGGTCTAACTACCTACCAAAGAAATACAGCGTTCATACAGATACTGGTCTTCGTCTTAATACTTTTTACGATTTAGCAAGTGCTATTTCTTATGCTAAAACGAAAGACTATCCTACCCAGGTGAAGGATATTAATAGAGTCGAAGTGATTTGGACTAACATTTCAGGTTTAAAGGTTACACGTACGATACAAGATAAGTCTTTAATAGGGAAAGAGCGTTTTCAAACAGCCGTTCAAGTATCTAAAGAGCTATATCCTAATGGGTTTGACAGTACTAAAGAGAGAAAGACCGTTGTTTTGGCTAATGCTTACAATTTTGCAGATGCGCTGTCGGTAGGACCTTTGGCTGCACAATTGGATAACGCACCAATTCTTTTGACAGAAAAAGAAAGATTGCATTCAGATGTTGAAAATGAGATTAAGCGTTTAGGTGCAGAAGAGGTGTACGTGATTGGTGGAACAGCTGCCTTATCACCTACAGTAGAGAATCGATTAAAAGCAATGAATCTTAAAGTTACCAGACTTGGAGCTGCTGATCGCTACCAAACCAATTTACTAATAAATAAACAGCTTAAGGGTGTTCAAGGAGTTTTTGTTGCTTCGGGAACCAATTATGCAGATGCGTTAGGAGCAGCCCCGATTGCTGCAGCAAATAATTGGGCTATATTACTTACTGATCAGAACAAAATTAGTAACGAAGCACTCACCTTTATAAATGGAAAGAAAGTTAAAATCCTTGGAGGAGGAGCTGCTATATCATCAACAGTCGAAGGCTTGGTCAAACAACAGTCCACCAATGTTGTGAGATTGGCTGGGCAAGAGCGATATGAAACATTAGCAAAGATACTTCATGAGTTTTCTAGTGCTATCGACTCTAATCAAGTGGCAGTTTCAACAGGGACGGACTTTCCGGATGCATTAACTGCATCATCCTTATCTGTTAAATCGCGGGCTCCTTTAATATTAGTAGGCGATGAGTTAAGTCCGTATATTTATGACTATATTCTTGAATATACACCGTCAACTAAGGTGAACAAAGTGTTTGAAATCGGCGGTAAGGTTGAAGAATCCCCTATTGAACAGATAAAAAATGTTTTATATTAAGGAGCGTCATTCATGAATCAACTTAAGAAATTTTTCCTTCCGATTACGATTATTCTAAGCATCTTGATTATTTCGGCTTGTAGTTCTGAATCGGAAAATGAAGATGCTCAAGGTACTACGATAGTAAATAAACAAGATAACCAACCAAATGAAGAGGCTTCTAATGAAGCCTCTGAAAAACAAGATGAAAATGAGCCATCTGATAATGAAGAGAATTCTGCACTAACAGGCTTGAAGCCGAGTAAAAAGGTTGAAAAAACCTTTAACCAAAATGATGAATTTACACTTACAGAAACAATTGTCGATATGAATGAAACCTATGTACAGAGAGTCCTTACTCTTGGAGATATGGTGACATTACAAGTATTGAAGTGGAATAAAGAGCAGATGCAGGTAGTTTACGAGGAGAGCAACCCTTCTGAGCCTGATAAAAGCATTTTGGATAACTTTACACCGAATAAAGAAGAACAGCCTTTAGTTGACCTATCCAAGAGGGGAGAGGGGGACTCGCCTGTTTGGGAAATTATTAGTGACAATAAGACAGTGGAAGTTCCATATGCTACATATAATAATGTCTTCGAAGTAAGAAGCACGGTAAAAGAGGGCAATGGAAGTTCCATTCACACCATATATTATGCACCTGGTATTGGAATGATTAAGGAAATTTTCGAAGAAACGGGAGACGACGGATATATTGCTGAGTCAGTTTTAGAAAAAGTTAAGGAACAATAATAAATCTCTGGTCTTATTTTTCTTTTGGAATGTAGATAAGAGAAGAAGACCATAAAATGGAAATCTATTTTTATGGTCTTCTATTATAAATAATGAGGGGGAAACATGTTGTTGAAACGCATATCCATGATTCTTGCTGTTTTTGCTATGACGTTTTCGTTTGTAATGCCAATTGGAGCAAACGCTTCAGGTGAGCCAATATCAGTGAAACTTCAGAATTACATAGGCTCTGTAAGTTCACTTTCTTTCACGACTGTAGGCAGCTATCAAGTTGATGGAACAGATCTATTTATTACTCCAGATACTACCTATACGTTTAAAGTGGAATCAGGTAATCTATCACTCTATAAGGAAGGATCACTTGTGAAAAAGTTTGGAGCAAGTGTGACGGTAATGCCTTCTATTAGAGAGTCCATGGACAGTATTATGAAAATTGACGGGAAAACGGATCGGAAATATTTAGGTGAAGTTGAATTTACTGTTGAATCTGGAAAGTATGTGAGACCTATTAACCATATTACTCTTGAGGATTATTTAAAGGGGGTAGTACCTGCTGAAATGCCTGCTTCATGGGGAAATAATGGTGGGGAGGATGCATTAAAAGCGCAATCTGTTGCTGCAAGAACATTTGTATTGAAAAAAAATAGTTGGTCTATTTATGATGGGCAATCAGATCAAGTATATAAAGGGTATGATTGGCATCCGAATACCACCCTTGCAGTTAATGAAACACAGGGAGATGTATTAAAATCTGGGGAAAACTACGCATCAGCGTTTTATTCTTCCACAAATGGGGGAAGAGTCTTCTCTAATAAAAATATATGGGGTACAACACTTGTTCCTTATTTTCAAACAAAAGAAGATCCATATGATAGTAAAAGAAAAGAATATAAAAATTGGACGTTCTCACTAGAGAAAAGACAAATAGAACTACAAGGATTAGATCTAAAGAAACCGGAAGCTTGGTGGAATGAAAAGAACGAAGAGAACAAAGAAATTGTTTCTACCATGAAATCCTGGTTAAAGAGCAAGAAACATATTGGTGAAAAAAGTGAAATAAAGATTATCGATATAACAGACGTTCAATTAGATATCCCAACAGGTGCTATTTCGTCAAATGATGTATTAAATGGAAAGGTAACTTTTACATACATTGAAAAGAATGATGGTAACTTCGTCAAGGAAGACGATGGGAACATTAAGGTGCTATCTAAGACAATCCAAGAGACTAATTATAACATTCGATATATGTTAGGAACATCAACTATGAAAAGTCCATATATTCAAAAAGTTGATAAAAGTGATAGTCAATACGTCATTCAAGGATCTGGCTTCGGACATGGAATTGGCATGAGTCAATATGGTGCCTTTCAAATGGCGACAGAAGGCCATAATTTTAAACAAATTTTAGATTTTTACTATCCAAATACCAAAGTTGAAAAAGAAATTAACCCAGCACACTATAACAAGAATATTGAAGGCGATGACCGTTATGCAACGAGTGCTGAAGTTTCTAAATTCGGATGGCAAAATAAATCAAAAGCTTTAGTAATCGGTAGAGGGGATGTTTCTATTGACGCACTAACCGGAAGTGTGTTGGCAAAGAAATATGATTCACCATTATTACTCACTAGACCTGGTGATTTACCTGAAACGGTTTTTAACGAGATTAATCGTTTAAAACCTGAGAAAGTTTACTTATTAGGAGGAGAGAGTGCGATTAATACCTCCATTCAGCGAAAAATTGACAATCTTTCTTTTGTAAAAGAAACAATTCGAATAAGCGGTGCAGAACGATATCAAACGGCTGTAGAAGTAGCTAAAGAAATAAAGAACAATAACGAAATATTCGTGGTTACAAAAGATGAAAAATCTCCTGATTCACTTTCTATTGCTTCTTACGCTAGTATGCTACAAATACCAATACTTTACACTACTAAGGACGAATTGCATGAAAGTGTTAGAAATTATATAAATGAAAATAATATAAGCAAAGTCACAATTATTGGTGGAACTGCTGTTGTATCAAGTAAAGTTGAAAATGAGCTGAAGAACCTTGCGAATAGTGTAACAAGAGTGTCTGGTTCAGATCGTTACGACACAAGCTTGAAAATTGCAGAACGCTATAAAATGGATTTTGAAGAAAAAACATTGTTTTTCGCCCGTGGGGACGAATTTATTGATGCATTACCGGCATCTGCATTAGCTGCTGCGATGAAATCTCCTCTCATTTTAACTCAGCAAGATGCTGTCCCAAAAAATGTTAAAACTTGGTTGGATGGACGCACAGTTTTGCCGGATGCATATTTCCTTGGAGGTAATGGTGCAATATCATATCCTGTAAGAGATGAAATAAAAAGATTATTGATGTATTGAGTTTATAAAGAAAGAAGAGATCCATTAGACAATGGATCTCTTCTTTCTTTATGTGATCAGATATTGCCCCACGGAGAGACTCTTATAGCTAATGGTTACATAAAAAAAGAAAACCTTGGATAAATCTCCAAAGTTTTCTATTAATCTATTATTTTTCCTGTATAAATGTAGAGAATCAAATTTATCTTTCACGTATTTTCTTCATAGTATTAATAAGAGGTTTATGCTGTCCCATTAATCCAATAATTTCGGCAGTGACTTGTATAATTAATACAAGGACACCTATAAACAATACTGCACCCCATAGAGTAGAACGAGTAAACAATATCGCACATAATCCGAAAAATGCTCCAATGGCATAAATTAATAATACTGTTTCTTTATGTGAATAACCTAATGCTAATAATCGATGGTGTAAGTGAGATTTATCTGGAGCTGAGATGCTTTGTTTATTTAATATCCTTCGTATTATTGCAAAAAAGGTATCGAAAATCGGAATAGCGAGAATGATAATTGGAACAACTAAGCTAAAGATCGTTACGCTTTTATATAATCCAAGTAAGGAAATAATGGATATACAGTAACCAAGAAATAAAGCACCTGTATCACCCATGAATATTTTAGCGGGATTAAAGTTAAAGAATAAAAATCCAATTGTACCTCCAATGAGGATGACGGTTAATCCAACTACGATAAATTGTCCATTCATTGCGGCTAATGCTGCAATTGACGTCATGGCAATAACCGATACTCCACCTGCAAGCCCATCTAAACCATCAATTAAATTAATGGCATTTGTTATTCCAACAATCCATAGAATACCGAATACGTAACTGAAATTGCCTAAATATATTCGTTCTGTAACAAAAGGTAGTGTAATGAAATCAATTTTAAAGTCAGCGAATACTACAATGAATGCTGCCAAAAATTGACCAACAAGTTTGGCTTTTGGAGATAATGTGAACTTATCGTCAAGAATTCCAACAATAATGATAATTCCTCCACCAATTAATACTGGCCAAAGTGTAGAAATAAGATTATTTAAATACAATAATCCTGCAGTTGCTCCAATGACAATTGATAAACCACCTATTCGAGGCATAAGATTTTTATGAACTTTTCTATAATCTGGTTTATCCACAAATCCATATTTTTTTGCGAACTTAATTACAAATGGAGTCACTGCCAACGAAACAATTAAAGAAATAGCAAAAGCTATTATAAAGTCAATTAGTGAGTACATTATTTCACCTCTTTTTTTGCAAACGGTACTCCAACTGTAAGAATACCACATTTTTATTGTTGTGCAACAATTTTTTTAAGGGAACAATTACTAAAATGCGTAGTGGGTTTACTTTTTGATTAAAAGCAGCGGGGTACATTAGATTAGACGTCGAATATTGGTGAAAAGTTTCAAAGTACAATTATTTTTTTATACCCTTTAAGCATATTACCCTAAACATGAGCATGTTTCATTGATTCCATTATTGTAGGTAAAAAAGGTTCATTTATCTATCGGTCAAAAGAGGTATCTTTGATTTACATCTACTAATTAGTATGGGTTTAATAAATGTTCTGTAAGATAAAAGATTTTTCCAATACTGCTAACGGAGGTTTGTTTTAAATGGTGATTCAAGGTACTCCTGCAGATCTTCGCTAATTACACTCTGTCCATTGGTAAGCTCAGTCATCCAATCCAAAAATTGAAATTTAGAAGCTTCTTCTACATATACTTCGACTTCGACAGCATCGAGATAATGAATGGCTTTTAATTGATAGTGAGAAGACCTCACCTCATTCTCAATCTTCCCCAACCAAGTATAATCAATCTTCGTCTTCATTACCCGCATCAAACGTCTTTCTACTATACCCGTGGCATTCAGTACTTCTGAGGTGGCCCGCCCATACGCACGGATCAGCCCGCCGGCACCCAGTTTGATCCCGCCGAAATAGCGTGTGACGACAACAACCGTATCTTTAAGATCACGCTTCTTTAACACCTCAAGCATGGGAACACCAGCAGTGCCACTCGGTTCCCCGTCATCATTTGCCTTTTGGATCAAGTTATTCTCCCCGATCATATATGCAGAGCAGTTATGATTGGCATCATGATGCTTTTTCTTAATGGAAGCAATGAATTCCAGTGCTTCTTCTTCGGTTTCCACTCGATTCACATATGCGATGAATCTGGACCGTTCGATCGTGATTTCATGTTCTCCGTACCCCTTGACGGTATTATAGTGATGTAACAAACTGCATTCTCCCTTCTCAATTGTCACTAGTTATGACAAAATACGCGCTTTTATCCTATTCTTACTATATCTAAAAATGATGAAGAATGCACAATTTGGGAACTGGGTGGGGTATATTGTCAGGTGAAAACTAGTTCTACGTGAAATAATGGTAATACAATGTAATCAAACTTTAATATCCGACAATATATGACATGGTATAATGGACGCTGATAGTAATACTTCAGTTGTTCCAAAGCTCTTTGGAGGGAAGCCGAATGGTCTATAAAATTCCCATTCATTTTCTTTCATTCCTGGAGCATATGATCCCTTGGTCGAAGTATTACATAGGAATATGCCTAGATGAATAAAGGAATTATGTGACTTTCCATTGAAATGATAATAGGTACTATCTATTATAGATGACCAGTGGGTATATGGACATGATGGAAACATTGTGGACGGAGCTTACTGGACCGATTATTACTATACAAGGATAGTTTTCTAGGTTGACTACTATTGTGGAACAAAAGAGGGGTGTACCGTGTCACTAAAAAAAATAGACACCAAGATGTTAGATAGCATCCTGAAAAAGATGGTCGATACGGTTGACGAAAGTAAGGATGAAATCTTCCAGATTGGCGAGCAATGTCGAACTGATTATGAAGAATTGATGAGTGAATTATTAGAAGTGAAAGAAATGGTCCTGAAGGTGATTGATGAAGGAGATGATCTCCAACAGAAATCGAAGTTTGCCCGGCTAAGGCTATCTGAAGTCAGTAAGCATTTTCAAACCTACTCTGAGGACCAGGTAAGAGAAGCGTATGAGAAGGCACATGATCTTCAAATGAAGCTATCGATGAATAGACAGCAGGAAAAACAGCTTCGGAATCGTCGGGATGAACTGGAGAGACGCTTGCAATCACTCGGGGACACGATTGAACGGGCAGAGAATCTTTGCTCACAGATATCCGTCGTTCTCAATTACTTAAATAGTGACTTAAGGCAGGTAAATGAGGCGTTAGAAGACGCGAAGCAGCGTCAGGATTTCGGTCTCAGGATCATCGAAGCCCAGGAAGATGAGAGGAAACGCTTATCCCGTGAAATTCATGACGGCCCTGCGCAAATGATGGCAAATGTGATGATTCGCTCGGATTTGATTGAACGAGTGTTCCGGGAGAAAAACACAGATGACGCCATCAAGGAGATCCGTGATCTCAAGCGGATGGTCCGCTCAGCACTGTATGAGGTCCGCCGCATCATATATGACCTCAGACCGATGGCGCTAGACGACCTTGGGTTGATACCGACCCTCAAAAAATACTTGAGTACCATCGAAGAGTATAACCAGGAGACCTCGATTCAATTTGTGAATATGGGGCTCGATATCAGACTTCCTCCTAAATACGAAGTCGCTCTGTTCCGATTGGTGCAAGAAAGTGTACAGAATGCCCTTAAGCACGCAGAAGCCACACATATTCAAGTTAAAGTAGAAGTAAAGAAAGACCAAATAATAGTTGTCGTCAAAGACAACGGCAAAGGGTTCGATAAAGATACACAGAAAACAGGATCCTTTGGCATCATGGGGATGAAAGAGCGTGTCGACCTTCTCGAAGGAGACATCACGATTGACTCAAAAGTAGGAGCTGGAACGGTGATCCTGATCCAGGTACCGCTTAATAAGTAAATTTTCCAAGGTTTAGGGAGGCGAAAGACATGGCAACAAATATTGTTATCATTGACGATCATCAGCTTTTCAGAGAAGGGGTTAAACGAATCCTTGAATTCGAACCTTCATTCAACGTAGTAGCAGAAGGTGATGACGGTTCAGAAGCAATGAACCTGGTGGAAACACACGAACCCGACGTTGTCCTTATGGATATTAACATGCCTGAGACAAACGGAGTGGAAGCGACTCGTGAATTAATGGACAAATACCCGGATACGAAAGTCATCATCCTTTCCATTCACGATGACGAAAACTATGTAAACCATGCGCTTAAAACAGGTGCACTTGGTTATCTGTTAAAGGAGATGGACTCAGACGCCCTGGTAGACGCTGTGAAGATTGTGGCTGAAGGCGGATCATACGTCCATCCTAAAGTGACGCACAACCTTGTTGCAGAATATAAGCGCCTGGCAAATGCCCAAAACTCAGGTGGATTCCAACAATCCGAAGTTCGCCGCCCACTTCACTTATTAACGCGACGCGAGTGTGAAGTACTGCAGATGCTTGCTGACGGTAAGAGTAACCGCGGTATAGGTGAAGGTTTATACATCAGTGAAAAGACGGTTAAAAATCATGTAAGTAACATCCTTCAAAAAATGAACGTGAACGACCGTACCCAGGCAGTTGTGACTGCGATTAAGAATGGCTGGGTGGAAGTACGATAAGTACCGGTTGATAGATAGAGTATTGTTAATTTGTTGTTGAGAGAGCGGCCCTTCTTGTAGGAGGGCTGTTTTTTTTTTGCGTGATATTGAATGGATTTTTTAGAGTATTTATCTGGATTAAAGCGGGAATGGGAGCTGATTTGTCCGAATGGCTTCTTGGGATAGGGATAAATAAGTGGAAGAGGTTAGAAAAAGGGGCATCTCTTTATAATTAATCTGTTTTTGGCTAGAATTAATCCTTAATAATTATACCGTCATAAGAAATATTAATCCCATTTCATCATAATGAATCCACTATTAGAATAATTGAACCTAGTTGTCAAATTTTCTTTAATTTTAAATTTAAATTAAAAAATTCCACTTCCTAACCAGGAAGTGGACCCAACCCTAATGCTTTCTCCGTGCAAAATCAACAAATCGGAACATATCCAATCGGTGCCGAGATTCCGTATATTCAAACAAAGTCGCATCCTTCAGATGAACATAGTTCTTCACGACCACCACATGGTCATAATCATTCAAATCAAGATATTCTCTGTCCTCATCCGTGCATTCTTCCACAACAATCTCTTTTTTTGCAAAATCGATGGGCAGATGAAGCTCACCTTCGAGATACTCATAAATCGAGTTCTCGCAGATTTCTTTCGTCAGCAACGGGACCTGTTCTTTCAGAAAATAAGATTTATCAAGAATGATCCGTTCACCGCCGATTTTGCGGGATCGGATGACTTTCCATACTTCGGCGCCTCGAGAAGCCTCGAGCTGATTAGCAACCGCATCTACAGCCAGAACCAGCCCAAATTCGTGGACGAATGTCTCGATATGATCCCGCCCCATGGAAGTCTGCAGCTCTTTGAAGCTGACAAGCCCGGAAATCGGAAAGCTCATACGTGACACATCAAGCACGAGGGAGCCCTTTCCACGCAGCTTTTGAATGAATCCTTTTTGCGCTAATAATGTAAGCGCTTTACGAATAGTCTCACGAGAAGTGCTATAAATGGCCGTCAGCTCGTTCTCCGAAGGAAGGATCGAATTTGCTGTATAGGTACCATTTTGGATTTTTTCAGAAAGATCTTCAAAGATTTGTTTGTATTTATTACTCTTCGTCATAATATCACCTGCTATTATTTTACCATAATTAATAGGAAGAAATGAGATTCAACTTGAGTGTTGTGAATATTTTCAATAGAATGGAGATAGTGCAAATTTTAGAAAAGGGTGAAGAGCATTGTCGAAACAGCATTGGAAGAAAGTCATGTTGGGAATTGGCATGAGCACGTTGTTATTGGGTGCTTGTGGGGCAGACGAAGAGAAGAAGGAAGAGAAAGATACGGCAAAAACGGAAGAGGTCAGCCCGAAAGAAGACCCTGCGACAGATGAAGCGGCATCCTTGAACCAGATGACCCAGGTCGTGGAAGACGCGAGTGCACTTGAGCAAGCGGAAGGGATCCCGGAAGAAGATAAGACGGCGATCAACGCAGCCTTTGATCAATATATCAATGCCTTTAACGAAGAAGATTTCGATTCATACATGAGTGTTATCTCGAAGACACCGGTGAACTTCAAGTACGAAGACGAAGAGCGCTATGTGAAACAGATCTTTGATTCGGTCGATTCCAAGCGTTCGGTGGATAATGTGAAGATCATCAACTATGCAGCCGGTAAGAAAGCGGATGTGTACGCCGAGATCAAGGCAACGACAAAGGACCCGAACAGCGATAAGGAAGTGACTAGATCTGGTAAGCAAGTAACCGTCTTCCATAAGAAAGAGGATGGATGGAAGGTTGCGGCGATCTTCTTCTTGGCTAGTGAAGGGGAAGACGGAGCAACGGAATAAAGAAGAAAGGCTGTGCCTGGGCACAGCCTTTTATTTTTGTGTCATTTGATGGTAAAGATTAAATAGTTCGTCGAGTTCCTGACTGATTTTTACCGTAGCTGGATGTGAGTATCCATGGTATAAAGCAAAGTACTTTAGTTCCAGTCGTTTTGATTCCATTTCTTGAGTGATGTTCTGAACACTTTGTGTGGTAGGCATGGGGAGAACTCCTTTTGACTTTATTATCCCATAAGAGTCACGAAATGTTAACTAAATATTTATGTGGTTTACTTTTTAAAAAGTTTTGAGCGCACCAGGAGTAAGAAGATTGCAAAAGCATAGTTAACCACAGCAATGACCATAAACGCCGGAAGCTGTTCAGGCAGGTGTGAGCCAGTGAAAATAGCAGGACTAATGATGGCAAGTGGCAAGCTTCCGCTGATGAAACCCATAATAGCGAAAATAAGCAGTCCGATCCGGATCATTCTCTTAAGGGGTGGATTATCTGTAAACATTGGCAACCTCCTAATTAGTTTTCCGCTGTTTATCACTTAATGGAAGACGGCATGATACTTTCATCACACTAAATAATAAAGCAACGTGAGAAAGATTGTAAGAATTCTCATCATAAGTGAGGAGTGAACCCATTAAATGTGTACCCAAATATTGGGTTTTTTATCCTCTGCACTTATTTGTGAGGACTTAAGTATCTTCCCTCGTGAAATATTCAGCCAGCTGTCAATATATTATAATAAGTCTACAAACAATCAATGGGAATGGATGATTTCATGAAGTACCTTAATAGGATATTAAAAGGAATAAACTGGACTTTCTTCATTATTGGATGGTTATCCCTTCTTAGTATCGTACCGACTTTTATCAGTTTAGGATGGGAGAGGCATTACCAATCTGCTATGGAAGATAAATACGATATATTCCGGCCGAACGACCTAACTAAAGTAAGTACGAAACAAGACTACCATGGGGTTCAGGTCCAAACGTACTACAAGAATAAGTCTGATGAAATTGAAGTAAACCCTTGGGGCGATTCTGTTAGAAGAGGGGATATTTTTGTTGAAGTTGATGGTGAAGTTGTAACAACCCTTAAAGACTTTGATCTTTATCAAAACTCTGAAATGGGAGCGTTTCGGAGTACAGTTGAATACCTTTTAGTAGAAGAAAATGATACTGGAAAAGAACAATTGGCTATTGCTATTGAAACCACAAGACAAAACCCTCGTAGGGTCGGTAACAGAATGGAAGGAATGGTTGATGATGAAGAATCATCATATCAAGTATATCTTATTAATGAAGATGGGACGATTTCCGAAAACAGTTTTACATTAGAAACGAAAAATAAACTCGAAACACAGTTAATCCGTCATCTAACCTACACAATGCATGGTTACCATAATGATGACTTATATATGTATCCTAGTCCATTACTTCCTTTACAGTTAGGGATTGGGTTATTGCTTGTGATCATATGTGGGGGTATTATGATGGTGAATAGGATAATAAATAATGGTAATACCATTTAAACGCCTATGAAAGAGAATGAGTCTCTTACTCACAACTGATGGAAAAACAAACCGCTCTGTGATGAAATACAGAGCGGTTTGTTTGGCATTTATCTCTTATTCTTTTACAAGGAACACAACAGACTCATAAGGACGAAGCGTCATACGATCATACACATTCTTCGTATCCTCGTAATTAGAGATCAGTATCTCACTCGTCCAACCTTTCGCATTAACCTCATCTGGAAGTGTGAATGACGACTCACGACCATAGAAATTATTCACTACAAGCAATTTCTCATCGTCACCATTCCTCACATAGGCAAAAAGATCAGGGTGATCGTCCAAAATCAGCTGATAGTCACCATCCACGATGATGTCATATTCCTTGCGGAGGCGGTTCAGCTTTTGGTAATGATAGAAGACAGAGTTCTCGTCTGCCAATGCTTGTTCCGCGTTGATATCTTTAAAGTTTTTCGCAACAGGGATCCAAGGTGTGCCACTTGTAAATCCGGCGTTCTCTTTACTGTTCCACTGCACCGGTGTACGTGAGTTATCACGTGATTTATGACGGAGGATCTCTAGGATTTCTTCTTCTGATTTTCCTTGTTCTTTCAAAATATTAAAGATGTTGATGGATTCGACGTCACGGTATTCATCGATACTTGTGAATTTCGGATTCGTCATCCCGAATTCTTCTCCTTGGTAAATATATGGAGTACCCTGCATCAGATGGATTGTTGTCGCGAGCATCTTCGCTGATTCGTTACGGTAATCTCCATCGTTACCATAGCGGGAAACGATCCGCGGCTGATCGTGGTTGCACCAGAAGAGGGCGTTCCAGCCGCCGCCTTTGTGCATTTCACGCTGCCAGGTAGACAGAATGTCCTTCAGCTTAAGGAAATCAAAGTCAGCGACTGACCATTTCTCACCGTTCGGATAATCCACTTTTAAGTGATGGAAGTTGAACGTCATGCTGAGCTCGTTGCGTTCCGGCTTCGAATACTTGATACAATGATCAATCGTAGTAGAAGACATTTCCCCAACCGTCATGATGTCGTATTGGGAGAAGACTTCCTTGTTCATTTCCTGCATGTAGTCATGTACCTTAGGGCCATCTGTGTAAAACTTGCGTCCATCTCCAGGTGCAACGGAGCCGTCGTCATCAGGGAAATCCTGATCTTTGGAAATGAGATTAATCACGTCCAGACGGAAGCCATCGACGCCTTTTTTCAGCCAGAAGTGCATCATGTCATATAGTTTGTTTCTTACTTTATCATTTTCCCAGTTCAAATCGGCCTGAGTGACATCAAAGAGGTGGAGGTAGTATTGACCCGTTTCCTCATCATACTGCCAAGCGTTGCCGCCGAACTTCGACTGCCAGTTGGTGGGCTCGGAGCCGTCGGGCTTGCCGTCCTTCCATATATAGAAGTCACGGTACTCATTGTCCTTAGACTTCCGCGACTCGATGAACCATTGGTTCTCCGTGGACGTATGATTGATCACGATATCCATGATGATCTTGATCCCACGCTCGTGGGCTTCTGCGAGAAGCTCATCAAAATCCTCCATCGTTCCGTACTCATCATGAATATTAAAATAATCACTGATATCATATCCATTATCACGTTGCGGGCTCTTATAAATCGGAGTCAGCCACACTACATCAATCCCAAGCTCCTTCAAATAATCCAGCTTCGCCGTAATCCCCTTAATATCACCAACGCCATTCCCCGACGTATCATAAAAACTCTTCGGATAAATCTGATACACAACCGCCTTCTTCCACCAAGGCTGCTTCATAGAACATGCACCATCCTTCACATATTTTTGAGGAACGGACCTCACTATTTCTTCTTATCCGCCGTTTCTTTTTATACATAATCATTTATTTAATACGACTTGTTACCATGGAGGTCTGTCTTTTGGGAGGGACGGACCTTCCATTTTTCGTCTAAAACCCTTATCTATTGGAAAAGGATGCTCCAAATACCGCTTATTTGAAGGTCCGTCCCTCTAAAAAAGGGGACAAACATCCCCAGCACTAGCCTTTTCAGGAAAGTGGTAAGAATTCATTTGTCCCCCCTTAGTTTAACTTGTATATACAAGTTGTTGCAACTCTTTTTCTCTATTAATTAGACTGCTTCGTTCTTACTGAATTTGGACCATATCAATGTCAGTACGAATGGTACGACGATACAGATGGCCATTCCAATGAAGAATGGTAGCCAGTATTTAGGAATGATGGACAAGAATCCAGGTAATCCACCTACACCGATGGAGAAGGCTTTGGTACCAGTCATCGCCAGCAATACACCACCAAGAGCGGATCCGATTAAGGCGCTAATGAATGGGTAGCGGTAGCGGAGGTTAACCCCGAACATCGCCGGTTCTGTAATTCCTAAATAAGCCGAGATGGCAGATGTGCCTGCAAGACCGCGAAGCTTTTCGTTTTCTTTCTTCGCTACAAACATCATCGCGAGAGCGGCTGAACCTTGTGCGATATTCGATAGTGCCAGGATCGGCCATAGGAATGTTCCACCCTGGCTTCCGACGAGCTGTAAGTCTACTGCAAGGAAGGTATGGTGCATACCAGTGATAACCATCACCGCATACAGGCCACCATACAGTAGTCCACCTAACCATGAAGCAGAATCAAAAACCCATACCACACCATCTGTTAACAGGTTACCGATAAAGAACGTAACCGGCCCGATCAAGATGAAAGAAGCAAATCCAGTAATCAATAATGCCACTGGTGCCACTACTAACAGCTTGATGGAATCATGAACTCTCTTATCCAGGAACATTTCAATTTTTGCTAATAGATAGGAAGCAAATAGAATCGGTAGAACTTGCCCTTGATATCCAATCTTGTCGACTTCTAATCCAAATAAGTTCCACGTAGGAATCTTTTCTGCACTTGCATATGACCATGCGTTAAGTAAGTCCGGATGAACGAGCATAAGACCTAATACGATACCGAGTAATGGACTTCCCCCAAAACGCTTGACCGCTGACCAACCAATCAACCCAGGCAAGAACACAAAGGCGGTGTTGGCTATCAAGTTAATAATCGAAGCGAAATCAGCCCATTGCTTATGAACTTCAATGACTGATTTCTCATCATAGAAAATCCCCGGCCCGGTCAAAATATTGTTCAGACCCATCAATAAACCGGCCGTTACGATCGCCGGCAGGATCGGAATGAAGATATCCGCCAGTACTTTGATCGCACGCTGCAGTGGATTCAGGTTCTGAGTCGCGGCATCCTTGACATCCTGCTTCGACGCCTGCTCGATCCCTGTTTCCTCCGCCAGAATTTGATACGCTTTATTCACAAGACCTTGTCCGATGACAACCTGGAACTGACCATTGGAAGAGAAAGAACCCTTCACCAGATCAATTGCCTCTAATCTTTCCTTATCAACCTTTTTCTCGTCATTCAAAACCAACCGTAGACGAGTCACACAATGAGTGGCCGTGCGGATATTATCCTTGCCGCCAATCGCTTCAATGATTTCGAGAACGTCTTCACGTTTCACGCTCATGAAATTCCCTCCCTTGGAATTGGAAGGTGCCTGGCACCTTCCATAAAAGCGTTGTACCCGCTTTCATTTCTATTAATGGAATTCCCCTAAATAGTATGTGGAAAACGCTTATTGTCAAAACGCTTTCACTTTGTTGGGGGTGTTGTATATACAAGATATATTAATATTGTATTCATGTATATACAAGTTGTCAATGGGAAAGTGTAGGCGTTTTCATTCCGACCATATAGAAAAAGCTTAAGGCAGTCGTAAAGTTCCCTACCTTAAGCTTTTTCATTTTTTATTCAGCCATAAAGTTCACTCATTCTCATATTTCTTCTACATATAATAGTTATACCCAATCTGGACAATGTGTGCTATAAGGCAGATCCCCATTACAATCCACGTATAAAAAAGGTCCAGCCCGATAAATCTTAGTGAAAAATATAGAATCGGAAGAAAAAGAGTCATCCATAACGTTCGGATCAACTTTCTTCTATAACTGAGATTGAAATAGATTGGTTCAAATCCTTTATCGACTTTCCTGCCTTCCCACATCATTCTCCCCTCCAATAATAGAAGAAAAAGGGGTAAGTATGTTTAGTTTGCCGCATTAAATAAACCGAATGCCACGACACCGATGATGCCGAGAACGATCCAAATAATATAAGCGATCAGCACAATCCAGCCCAACACTTTCTTTCCAGTCATAATCCAATAGATTCCCAAAGTGATAAAACTGAAAAGTAGACCAAGGATTCCCCATAACCATCTGTTCTTGTCGTGTTTGGGGGCATCTACAAACAAATAAATGGCAATCAGGATATTCAATGCATACATCAAGACGTCCAAAGTATCCCTCCTTTTTACATCTATATGTAAAATTTCCTATTTATTCTAAAAGTAAACCTTTTTTATAAATCTTTTAAAAAACTAGCAGAATAATTTGCTCCGTGTGTTGAAGATTATAAAATGAAATACATCCGTAGGTTGATTCGTTTCAACATATGTTGGTAATACTTCAGAACAATGAATAGCATAATTTTTAATTGATGCAGGTGGTGACCCACGACTAGATAACACCTTTACGTCGATGAGTGATCTCGTCCAGGCAGTCATAAAAGAATTTAAGGTTGACTTATTTGACTTCAACTCCTTATGGAAAGGAGTCATACCCATCCGGAAAGAATGAATCCATATGAAAGAACTTGTAGAGGACTTCATGGGATTGTGGAACCTGCAAAATGTAAAAAACGATTAATCTACTTCTTTCTATAGATGAGGTTGAAGCACTTGCCAATCCATATGAATAGGACAATTTTAATCAATCTATTAAAAAATGGACGATTGTCGATGGATGAGAGCGTGGGGCATTTTTTCTGGAAGGGATCTTGTTGAAGGAGTAGGTGCTTATTTCCGAAAGATTTTACAGACGAGGATAGAAAACTGAAAATAGAGGGCTTAGGTCGGGGTTACCATTCTGTAGGATTATGGACTAGGTCCATCTGGAACCAAATTTGTACATATTTGCATTTGAATTCTTACCCAATACTTAGAAATGGAAGTGTCACCATAAAGTACCATTTACTATTATACTGGGGTTTCTTCCTGATTTTTCTTCAGATAAGAATTTCAGCCTATTAAAATCTCAATCTCCTTCATCCATAATAGACAAGCAACAAAATTTCGACATTATGAATTAAGGAGACATTTTTTTGAAAAAAACAATCATCGCTTTTACTACTGCTGCTTTACTCTCGACCATGGCTGCCAATTCAACGGAAGCGGCTTCATACCGCGTACAATCAGGGGACTCCCTTTCGTTGATTGCTTATAAATATGATACAACCGTTTCAAACTTGAAATCGTGGAACAACCTGAGCTCGGATGTTATCTACGTGAATCAAGTGCTGGAGGTATCCGTTCCTTCCACTGCAAAGACGTATACCGTTCAGTCAGGCGACTACCTATCAAAGATTGGGGCGAAATTCGATGTCTATGTATCTGAACTAAGATCATGGAACAACCTGACGAGTGATGTGATTTACCCTGGTCAGACGTTAATCGTTTCTTCAGGAGGAACAAACACTCCAACGGGATCGAGTACATACACGGTACAATCCGGAGACACTCTTTCTCATATCGCAGTCCGATACAATGTAAGCGTGACCGATATCAAGTCTTGGAACGGTTTAACCTCTGATTCCATTTATGTTGGTCAGAAACTTACGATTAAAGGAACGTCCACCGGATCTGTTGCACCTGCTTCGAGCGTCATCGACATTGCGAAGAAATACGTAGGGACGCCATACGCATGGGGAGGCACAACACCATCCGGCTTCGACTGTAGCGGTTTCATCTACTATGTCTTCAACCAGGCGGGACAATCGATTGCACGTACGAATACAGAAGGCTACTATAGCAAATCGTTCTTTGTATCAAGTCCGAAAGCAGGGGACCTTGTATTCTTCGAAAATACATATAAAGTTGGCATCAGTCATATGGGCATCTACGTTGGAAACGGGGAGTTCATCCATGCGTCTGATAGTGGAGTTGTGATTTCCAAACTAAGTAATACTTATTGGAATCCGAAATTCGTTGGATTTAAGAGATTTTAAGTTTGATTGGAGCGTCCTGCCACGGAGTGGTAGGGCGTTTTATTATTACATGTGAAGAAAATTCGCATAGGTGTTCAATTATCGAAAAGCCATGGATGAATGAGACGATGAAGGTCATTCTACGCTCCGAATTTCCCTTCTCACACTGGCCCTTATCCCGATATTAGCTAAACAAACAATTTTAAGTCCAAATCGTAAGAGACTCTATTTCAGCATTGAGGAGTCTAGAGCAATTCTAAAGAATTGAAGTGCCAACCACGACTAAATATTCAATTTGTTTAAATTTCCCTTAGGTGATATAGCGTACAAATTTACAAATTCTGAGTTACTAAAAGTCGGCTTGTTACAATTAAGCTACCAATTCTGTAAATTGAAGAAAAATATGCTAATTTAGCAAGGTGAGGAAGGACTTTATTCCTGTAATCTAGAAGAAGAGGGTAGAACAAATTCCATACTGGGGGATAAATATGCTTAGAAAAAAATCATTTTCTATTATAGTAGGAAGTGTTGTACTCCTGACGATCGTGGGCATCTATATTGCAGTAGGAAGTCTCAACTCGGCGGAAAGTAGAGTAGACACCAATCAGAGTGATGAGATATCAACAGCTGGGGTGGAAACGACTTTAGCAAGTCAGGGTTCCAAAGAAAATCCATTCGGTGAAAAAGTGAAAACTCCTCTGAGTGAAGAATTAATCCGACAATACATCCATGCTATGAGCCATCAAAAGGTTAGGGCAAAAGAGAAATGGTCTTTTTTTCAGATTACCGACGAACGAATTGATTTTTTGTTGAATCAATTAAAAATCAATCAGTATGAAGATGAAAATGAATATAAAGCCATCCTTATTAGATGGAAGGAAGGTGATTTTTCCAGAGTTGTAGAGGATCATAATACTATCTGGAAAATGCAGGACG
This sequence comes from Rossellomorea aquimaris, assembly GCF_020172085.1. GTDB lineage: Bacteria > Bacillota > Bacilli > Bacillales > Bacillaceae_B > Rossellomorea > Rossellomorea aquimaris_E. The sequence goes on along the minus strand of NZ_JAIVAT010000008.1, from coordinate 22,265 downwards.
GAAATATTGGAAAAGCAACAGCTCCTTTAAATGCCAAACAGGAAGAGAAGTATATTGAAAGTCAAAAAAGAGAAAACAGATAGAGTTCGAGATAAAACTATCAATAATACAAGATGCAATAGCATTAGTATGTTTCAATGCAGAACTCCTGACAGATTTAAGAACAGAAGAATGGCATAAGCTTCGGGAAGAGGTGAAGTCCAAAAGAGCTACTCTCAGGTTAAGGCTGTTCTGTTTCCTATAGAGAAAGCGATATAGAGAATGTGTGGTGGGAGGCTAGGTTACTTCATCCAGTTGGGGATCGAGCGATTCTGACCACACCTTATTGGAACCCCCAGTAATCAGGAAATCGTAAGGAAGAAGCTTGAGAGGCCATTACCCAAGCTTCTTAATGATTATTAATGATTTTTAATGATATATCTGTCATCTGTGGATACATTCACCCTTCGCTTTTCTGGTCGTGAGCGGAAATTAAACTTGGTTCATGGTGACACGGCAAAAACAAACTGTCCTATCAATAAAATTCAAAGAAAGGTCTTTATGAAATAACAGTTGGAATAAGAATCGTATGTATAATGCGGGGAATTCGAGACAGACAATCTGGCATATATTATTCAACGGGTTTCTGAATCCCGTTTTCCAACGCCTCCAATTTTTCCTTGATGAAAGATGTGTAGAGCTTGTTGTTCCTTAGTTCAAACATGAGGTGTGCTTTCTTCATATTCGGAACGGCTTGTTCGTACTCGTTCATCAGTTCACAGTTGAATCCGATTTGGTAATAACACTCCCCGAGTCCCCACAACAATTCTTCTTCAATGCACCAATGGATGGCTTTCAGGCAGTAAGTTGTAGATGATTCAAAATCCTTTACCCGGGTGAGTACCCTTGCAATATTATAGAGCAGTCGGGTCTTGATCGATTTATCATGTAATTGTTCTGAAGGGTGGATGGCTTTTTCAACCTGTTGATAATAGTCAAGTGCCTTGTCATGGTTACCCAGTTGAGTTTCCCATATACCAAACGTGATTAGAATTTCCATTTCTCTTTCTGACACGGCCTTCTTCTCATGGCTGGTCAAGTTATAGGCTTCGTGAAGAATTGCAAATGCCCTCTCAACATCCTTTTCGACTTCAAAGTAATAGATGCTCTTATGCCAGTAAAGAAGCTGCAATCTTTCGTTATCCTTAAAGAAAAAGGGATTCTTTTCTTCTGTCTTCACGATGTCCATCATTTCGTTGAGAAGTTGTTCGACTCTCAGTTTTGTCAGCTGCCTCTCTACTTCCTGTAGATAATCCAGCCGTGGGGTTGTCCCGATCTCAAAGAAATAGTTTACATCGACTCCTAATTTGTTTGAGATTTGATAAAGGGCTGTGGCGCTTGGATATACATCGCCTTTTTCAATGCGGCTGATCATGGCTTGTGTGCAGATGTCTTGAGCCAAATCGCTTTGTGTTAGCCCAACTGCTTTTCGCAATTCTTTAATTTTCTTTCCGATGACCGAATAATCCATAATGAATAAACCTCCTTGCTGCGACATCATCCACGCCTAAGCGAATGATTGCCTATCGAGTCAATGCTCGAACAATAGAAGTAGTGCTCCATATCAATCTCACTAAACCTCATTATATCTTAAATCCCTGTTTATTTGGCTCTATTAAATAAAGAGATGATGTTGTAAAAAAAAGATTAAAACATGTATAATTTAATAGAATTTTCCAATTTCTGAGATTGATTTTGAAAAAGGAGGGGACATGTTGCAAATTGTCCGAAAACTCGTTCTTTTCAGCTGGAAAATGATGTCCTCTTTCCTGGCCATTATATGTATCAGCTGCATTCCATATCTGTTTGACCACTTCAGACCTGATTTTAACCAGTATGTTCGAAAAATCGTGGAGCTGTTATCAGCTCTGACATCCCTTCAAGACCTGGAATTCAGCACGGGAAGAAATGTATTCCGGCCCATCTTCCCAACGATCCTGCCACCACTGAGGGAATCTTTGGTCCTTGTTGGGGGATCACTTGTTGTATCCATGCTGATCTCCATAGTGATTGCCTTTGCAATCGTCAATTTAAAGAGTAATCGTATCCGTGTTTTTCAGGAAATCTTCACGTATATTCAAGCCGTGCCGGATATCTTTTACATCATCTTATTGCAAATCTTCATTGTATGGCTCTATCAGAAAACGAATATCCAATTCTTGAACTTTGCATCCTTTGGAGAGGAGCAGGCAATCTTCCTCCCGATTCTGTCTTTGAGTATTACCCCCACCATGATCATGACAAAGCTATTCATATCCCAAATCCTCGAAGAACTGACAAAAAGCTATACGAACCTTGCTCTCGCCAAGGGTCTATCCTTTAGAAGAATGATTTTTGTACATGTTCTGAGGAACACCATCTATTCGCTCTTTCACTATTCAAAGACGATCATCCTATTTTTTCTGACGAATCTACTAATCGTCGAGTACCTGTTCAATATTCCGGGCATCATGTCGTTCATCCTCCAGTACCCATATCCGGAAGTCTTCTTTATCGGGATCATGCTGATCTATTATCCGATCTTCCTTCTCTTTCAGTGCTATGAACTATTCGTTCCGAAGGTCATTAAAGAGGGGGGAGCCTGAATGGTGAAGAAGATATTCAAAAATAAACGCTTTTTAGTCGGATTTTCGTTCATAAGTGTGCTGCTCGTGGCAAGCCTGATGAACATGATTCTCAATGATGGGGATATCAGACAGAAGGCAGCGATATATGAGAAGGGGAAGATCGTTGAAACCGCACCGTTCAAACCATCTTTGACTTTTCCTTTAGGAACCGATGCGAGTGGAAACGACTTGCTGCACGTCATCATTGAGGGAGCGAAATATACGATCGGGATCTCACTTTGCATCGCATTCCTACAGATTATACTGGGGGCAGTGATCGGAACGCTTTTCAGTGGATATCTGACCAAAACCTTCAAGTTGATGGAGCATTTTCTCAGTACCTTTTCGGTTATTCCGATCACGCTGATGTCTTATTTCATCCTCATCAACGTCTTATCCATGCCGATTGATGGATTTGCCGAGCCTTTTTCCATGAGAGCCTCTTTTGAGCTGGTGATCTTAGTCTTGCTTCCCTTGCCCAGTGTAATCTTATACATAAGCAAAGAAACTCAGAAAATCATGAACACAGAATTCGTCCTTGCCTCAAGAACGCTTGGGGCCGGTACATTCCGGATCATTGTCTTTCATGTAGTGAAGCACCTGGTTCAAAAGCTCGTGATCCTGTTTATTCAACAGCTGAACCAAATCCTCATCATATTAGCCCACCTTGGCTTATTGAAAATGTTCTTCGGAGGGACGGTCATTGACTTTTCACCAATGCAGGATCCTCCCAAGACGCTTTCTTTCGAATGGTCCGGGTTAATAGGGGATTATTTCGAGATGCTGTATGTCCACCCATTTATTGTGCTCGTGCCGATCACGTTCTTTGCCTTGACGATTGTATCGATGAACCTGATTCTGAACGGGTTGGAGAGTGTATATGAAGAAGCTTATCGGAAGGTAGTGAGTGGGAAACGGGACCACACGTCACATGGAAGAACGGAGATGAGACAGGGTGTTCCGGAGAAGGACTTTCTGTTCGCTAATCCCAGTAAATTTTATCGTAATTAATAAAAAGGCGAGGGGATATCTCATCGCCTTTTTATTTGAATCTATTTGCTGATGTTAAGCTTTTGGACTTATTTAGGAATTTTTGGAGCATAAGAACTGTCCCTATACTTCGGAAATGATTAAACTGAGCAAAGTGCTCATTTTTTAAAGTCTCCATATTAGCAGGTTATAAATTGAATAATTGGGGTAATTATACAAATGTATGAGTCTGAAGACATAAGTTAATTCCAATGATATTAATAGGATAAAAGATACGAAGGACCATATCGTCACCGCTACTTTTCTCCTGTTTTTTCTGATTGATCCAAGGAATTCCTGAATCAACTGTTAATACTTTACAGATTTTTATACAATATAAAGGTAATTCTTTAAAATGAACCTATCCAATTAGGAGGATCAGACATTTATGAACAAAAAAAATAAGTGGATCATATATGGAATCGGACTTTCATTATTACTTGGAGGATGTATGAATATGGATAATGCGAATGGCAATGGTGTGGATGAGAAGAAGAGTACACAGGATGAAGTGAATGATCAGTATGCAAGAGTGCAGGATTATCAAGGTGAAGGTTATTTTTTGAATGATGGTGAGGAGAACGATAAAATTGCTGAGGCTAAAAGTGGAGAAGTGGAAAATGCGGTAAAGGAGTTCTTCCTGGAGAAATATAAAACTGAGGTTAAAGTTCATAATCTAGTGGGGAATGTTGATGGAGTGACGGTATTTGTGGAGTCGACTGGACCTGTGCACTTTTATACTTATGCTATTGTTCCTATAAATCAAGGAACGGAAGAAATAATGACCAAAGAAGTGAGGACCCAAGAAGGTGAAGTTGAAAGAGGGATTCGTGAAGGCTTATACAGGTTGATATTCGAGAAAGAATTTAAGAATCTGGACACGTACCTTGAGAAAATCGTTTCAGAAGAAGAAGTTGTAGGAAGAACCGTTGAGTCCCTTCAAAATGTTGGGGGATCGGGTAGTATGACACCATATTACTCTATGTCCTCCCTAAAAAGCGATGAAGCCATAAAGCCTGTCTATGATCTATACATGGAAGATCACGATGCAACGAACGAGACATTAAAAAAAGCGTATAATGGGGAATTGTTCCATCCTGATAACTTAAGAATTAATATTATGCTTTTTATGAAAGAAAAAAATGTGGAACCGAGTGAAAAGGTTATGAAACGTGTAATAAAAGATATAGAGGAAATGAGCACTCTCCCTAAAGGGACATATAGAGTGGCAGTAAACGATAACGGGGTTCACAAGGAATCATTTGAAGGGTTCAAGGATAATTCAATTGAACAGGAAATTATTCGTAACGAATAGGTGGTTAAAATGACTAATGTACACAAACCCATAACAATGGCCAAAGACATAGCCACAGTAAACCAAGTCGAAATGGATAAGGATTTAGTTGAATTAGCTGGATTAGTGGCTTACCAGAAGCCAGCTAGACATAAAGTTGTTGAGGTGAACGGACATGAATACGAGGTGATAGATACCTTATATGAAGATCCGACTGGACTAGATGCTTTAACCGTTGAAAACGTAAAGACAAAAGAAATCTCCGTCATATATGTTGGCACAGATGCAGGTGCTGTGAACGGTAAACAGGACTTATTAACGGATGTTCAACTTCTAAGCGATTTATCACTACCTCAACTGGAAGCGGCGGGAAGATATTTAACAAAAATAGACAATGAGAATAGTAATAAAGGCGGAGTTAAATATGCTGCTGGGAACTCCTTGGGTGGACCCCTTGCAAACTACGCTGTAAGAAATCGACCAGATATAAGGTCCGTTACTCTAAATCCAGCATTATTCCCAAAGGGTGTAATGGACCCCAACAAAAGCTACGACAACATCACTAACTACTTCAGCAACTATGATGTCCTGACCGGCACGCTCATTGCCTTAAATCTAGACTCACGCATCCCTGGCAAGAGATATGATATTTCAACAGGAATACCAGAGACTGGTGAAGGATTTAACATTTTGAAAAACAATCATACGGGATATGCCGAGGGTGGAAAGTATGAAATTGGTCAACCGGATTCCCCTGGTCATGGCTACATCTTTGACGAAGCTGATGCTCACATCATGACAAGCATCTGGACCGGCGAACCTCTTTATAGCGGTCATTCAGACAGAATCGAAATTAATCGTGACAACCTCAACCTGTTGGCAGCAGCTATGCAAGGGGAGGTTTCAGATAGGCTGGGTCATGCTCAGGAATACTTGACCCATTCAGAAGAGATTGCCCAGCATGAGGGTGACCGATATTCTGAACGACTGAGCCGACTGCAGATGTTCTTTGAGGATTCCTTTGAAAATTTAATTGGTAACCCTTTATTTATAGGCATCACGACAACCAGTCACCGTTTGACCTCCGAAATCGATCATCTCATTTCCCTTGTCGATATGGCTGAAAATGCCAGCCGATCTCTTAATGGAGTGTTGAATTCCCCGCCTGTTGAATTGGTGGAGCACTTGTTCAACAGAAGCATCAGTGTTGAGAGTATTTTCGGGCAGGCACGGAGTCAATTAATGGAGTTCAAAGGGGGCATCACTAATCTGACAGGCTTCCTTCAGAAAATCCTTCATAAAGAAATCCCGGAGCTTTTTAGTGGAGGGAAAGAGACCCTTGAGGATGTTCTTGTAAACGATATTCTCGCACACTATAAAATTATCAATCATAATACTGCGAAGTTGAATAGTAACATTGCAGAGTTCAAACAACAGGTCTCTGATTTGGGAACAAACTTCGGAGAGCGTGATGCCTCCTTAAGTGCCAGTATTACATCTGGAGCTTCCGTTCAACATAATGTGACGATGCCAAAGAAAAACGATTATATCCTGCAAACCTCTGATCATATGCTCTTAGGGATGAAGGTGAAAGATGTTTTATTGGAAGGATCCTTTGAAAGCTTTAAAGGAGTTTCACACGGCCTGCTTCTTCCATTGTTAGGAACCTTGACCGGCATTGCCTTCGCCATTGAGAATACGTTGGAAATGATATCAGCGCAAATCAAGGGAGCGATGAACATAGCCTTAAGCGGGACCTTGCCTGGAAAACTCATCAGCGTATTCTCAGATTTCGATGATAAAATCCGTTCATACGTATCTTCCGCACTGGAGCCGATCGACGAACTGGCTGGCACCATTGAAGGTCTAAGGGATGGGTTAACCAGATTGACCATTGGCTTCCCTGCTTTACTCGAGAGCTTCAAGCCCTATATCGACTCTGCCATCTTTGATTTAACGGGCTATGCCAATATCCACCTTTACAATGTATCGGCCATGGCCATCCATGAAGAAATGGAGCTGCTCTTTGACGATATCGTCTATCAGCTTAGTCATCACAAAGGAAAATCCATTCAAGCTTTATGCGAAATCTCAAAAAGGCTGAAAGATAACATGATCCAACTGCGTGAACAAGTCGATCGTGTCACTTTATAGGGAACAGTTCCTTTACTTGTTCCTTTTTTTTTGCCGATTTATCATATGTCCTTCAACCTCACTGTCAGTTGTAAAGTTCCCGTCTGTTCACTCCAATTATTAGGCGTTTATCCTCCTCGACAAAAGTAGAGGTGGGAAGGTCCCACCTCTATCAGCACTACCAGTCCGCTAATCTTGCAACCGTACCAAAATCCCGTCTCCCTTGTCACTCACCTTCACTTGGGCACCCCTTACATTCCTTTCTACATTCCTTCCTGTTCCTTCAGGGATGAAGAAATGTTCAATCCCGTAAGTGACTTGGACACTGTCATCCCAGGAGCTTGTTACTTTTCCATTCAAAAGCACATCCCCAGGTTTCTTTTCGTAAGGAGCATTCCATCTCCCATTAAATCGATAGACGCCAGTATATTCGTGGATGCCTAATATATTTTGACGTAGCACGATGGTGATCGGGCCGTTTTCATCAATAGCGGTGTCTTCAATTTGAGAAATCGTGTAGTTCAACTCCACGTAGTCGCCCTGTAGGAGAGATCTCGGATCGACAGGTTGAAGCTCTAATAAAATCGTTTCCCCGTTTTGTAGCAAGGTTTCGTTTGAATACACCTGATACCCGATCCACCCTGCTTGAAGGCATATGATGAGAAAGATTTCCAGTTCTTTACCTTTAAAAATGGAGTCCTTTTTCTGATCAGGTCCAGCTTTCCTTTCCAAGTAAACCGCCATCAATAAGAAGAGGATGCCCAACCCGGCAAGGAGCAGGGATTTATGAACAAGCTTCCAGGCCAAATCGTAATACAGCTGAACGAGAAGCATGAACCAGAATACAAGGGATGAAACCCAATAAAAGGTGCGATCCTTCCTTTTGTACAAATAGACGCAGCCTGTAGCGGTTAGAAAGAAGAGAGCGGTATAGATACTATGAAGCGTTAGCGAAAGATTGATGGTCGTTAATGAGAAAAAGGCAAAGAATCCAATAAGAAACGCTCCATACTGAATGACATGTTTGTGATTCAGTAAAAGGTACACTAAAACATTCAAGATCACCATTACAATAAGGAGAGCATGTGCCCCTATATCCAATGTTTGTTCCAAGAAGATCCAAAGGTTAAGTTGAAACAGAAGATAGAATACCAATCTTGCAGCAGACCGTTTCTCAACATAAAACACAAATGCCAGAACCAAAAACATAACAAATGAAAATTCATCAAACACACTTGCCATCATCCCTATGATGATACCCGTTATCATGAGTGAGTACTTTACAGGAGACGGCCAGCTGGTTAACGTACTCGGGATGACGAGAAATACCGTTGCGAATACAAAAAGAGTGACCATCGAGACATTGACCATAAGCAGAGACAGCAGACCGAAAACCGACGCTACGATGAAAATAGAAGCTATCGACGTCACGCTTGCAATGAGTATAGTCTTTACCCAGTGCGTAGATGAGGAATGCTTCCGTAAATAATTCACAAGGAATACACTTCCTGCTAATAATAGAACGGCTGCCAGTAAGAGCCCGACAAAGAAAAGACTGGATACATACTGCATCATCAGCTCGAACATTTTAATAATGATAAAGGACGTTCCGAATATAGAAAGAATGATAAAGGTGGATGTTTCTTTATGGATGAAGCGGTACATCCCGATACCAAGGATGAAAAGATAAAACAAAGTGAAGTAAACGGAATACTCCTGATCGAATGCCGTGACCATAAGAAGGAGATTGGCTGAGAAGAGGCTGAGATAAAGCAAGGGTCTTGAATGGATGTATCCTTTTTTAATAAGGAAAAATAAAAGCAAATTCACGACCCCGACTCCGAACGCGATCCACGTATGGGTGAGGGTCCAGTGCCCAAATGGATTAGACGGGAAAAGATAAAAGTAGATCGTCAAATGAATGAGGATATGGGTTAATGCGTAAAACCCTCCGTATCTTGTGTACAAGCTGAACAGCAAGGCGGGAATAGACCATACAAGAAACAATAAGTAACTGTCCGCGTGGGAATTGTACAGCTGTCCGAGTAAAGCAACGGAAAGACCAAAGGAAATGACCCCGCTCACCAACATCCAGTTTGAAAGGAAATGGGCACTCTTTAAAAAACGATTTAAAAGAAAAGCAGTGCCGTAGAAGAACACAATCAATGCCCCCGCTAAAGCCACTTTCTCGAGCCGCGAAAACACTTGCCAGTTAGAAGCGAATAAATAAAGTGCACTTGCTAAAAGAAACACAACCCCGAATAAATAGGTCAATGAAATGATTTTCTTCATACCGTTCACCTCTGTTATGAAATCCCTACCTGATCATTATATGAAGGAAGAGGGCTATATAGGCATGTAGGAGGTAAAAGCTTGGTTTTTAATCAGGCATACACAATGAAGCCAGGTACTTACTGTCATTGGTATGTTTGGACGGAATATATAGATTACACGACCATTCCCATCCAAAGAATAATAAAATTAATGAAAGTATGGTGCTGGACCAGCTATGTGTCAAAATCCCCCATTTGTCACATAGCCATTCTCCTCCGTTTGTTATAAAATAAAAAAGACAGAATATTGCAATCGTTTGCATTAGTTCGAAATAACTAGAAGAAAGCCAGTCTACATTTTTTTATTCAGTTGTGCAAACGTTTTCACAACCATCAAGAGCACTTCTATTATTCTATTAATCATTTATAAGGGGGAAAGCATGAATGAAGAAAATGACGAAACGTCACTTCTCAATCTTTATGACGTTGATGATGTTGATCAGCCTGTGGTCACCATTCGCACCGGCTGCATCTGCCGTTGCAGATGGAAATGCCTCGGCTGACGCAGCCGATACCGGCGATCGCACCGTGCGTTTCACGTACACCCGTGAAGATCAAACCTACGGTGATTGGAACATATGGGCATGGAGTACAGGTGTGAAGGATGATCAAATTAACTTCGACTCCTATGACAACGGAGTAGCGGTAGCGAACATTGCCGTCGCACCTGGAACGGAGCAGTTCGGATTCGTCCTTCGCAGTACCGAGGACTGGAATACGGCGGAGAAGGAATTCGGCGACCGTTTTATTAAAGTGAACAAGAATGACACCCTCACCAAGGCTTACATAACAAGCGGTGTCGAGGAAATCCGCATCGTCCCGGATGGTTCCGCACCGGTGATTGATCAAGGGGACGCGACATTCTACTATCGTGATAAAGATCTTTTCAAAAACGATCAAATGGATACGATTGATAAAGTGGAATTGAAGTTCAACGGTGAAACGAAGGAAATGACGTATGAGCCGGAGAATGAGCGCTTCATCCTCCCATACGACAACATACCTAATGGTGAAAATGAGTATACCTTTTTAGTGACAAAAAATGGTGTGACCACGGAAGTAAGTGATCCGTACAATACCGTCGATGGAAAATCGGTTCTTGATTTCCAAAAAGCCAATCTGACGGTGACAGGTTCTGTTGCTCCCGAAGCTGTGGACTATAATGAAAACGCTGTCTTGAATGTTAATGTAGAAGGATTGACAGATGGTTTACACATTCAAAAGATTACAGCAGACGTTTCATCATTAGGTGGATCGGATAAGCTTGAAATCGATCCATCGTTGAAAGAAGTGACCTTGTCTGTAGATGACAATATTACGGCTGGAACAAAATCAATTCCTTTAAACGTAGTGGATTCCTACGGAAACGTCTATATAGGAAGCACTGAAATCGAAGTGAAGGCAAGACAGTCTGTCGGTGATTCGGACCTTGATTGGGACGAATCCATTATTTACTTTATGCTGACTGACCGATTCTTCAACGGGGATACGTCAAATGATGATCCTTACAACTTGAATTATGACAAATCGAAACGTGGATCGTATCAAGGTGGAGATTTCAAAGGGATCACGGAGAAACTTGATTACCTTGATAAGCTTGGTGTGAACACGATCTGGATCAGCCCGGTTGTGGAAAATATCAAGTACGATGTGCGAAAAGGAGAAGCGGGGGAGCCTTATTTCGGATACCACGGCTACTGGGCGAGCAATTTCGGTGAACTTAATCCTCATTTCGGAAGCATGGACGATTTTCATAACCTGATCGATGAAGCCCACGACCGCGGGATTAAAATCATGGTGGATGTCGTCTTGAACCATACTGGTTATGGATTGAAAGAAATCGACGGCGAGCTGCCTGCGGATCAACGTCCAGCCGGTTATCCAACCGACGCAGAGCGTGAGAAGTACAGCGATATCCTCCGTCAGGGTAATGTCGGGACAGACGAAGTGGTCGGTGAACTCGCCGGGCTACCGGATGTCATCACGGAAGATCCTGAAGTACGTCAGCAGATCATCGACTGGCAAACCGATTGGATCGAGAAAGCGAAAACAGATAAAGGCAACACCATCGACTATTTCCGTGTCGATACGGTGAAGCATGTGGAAGATGCCACATGGATGGCCTTTAAGAATGCCATTACGGAAAAAATGCCGGAACACAAGCTGATTGGGGAAGCCTGGGGGGCAAGTTCAGATAATGACTACGGCTATCTAGATACGGGGATGATGGATTCCCTCCTTGATTTCGCATTCAAGGATATCGCCCGTGAGTTTGTGAACGGTAACCTGAAAGCGGCCAATGATAAACTGACGGCCCGGAATGGAAAGATCGACAACACCGCCACACTCGGCCAGTTCCTTGGAAGTCATGATGAAGACGGATTCCTGTATTCACTTGGCGGGGACAAGGGGAAGCTGAAACTCGCAGCCTCCCTGCAGGCAACATCGAAAGGTCAGCCTGTCATTTATTACGGTGAAGAGCTTGGGCAGAGCGGTGCCAATAATTATCCTCAGTATGATAACCGTTATGATCTGAACTGGGATGATGTAGAGAATAATGATGTGTTGGATCACTATACGAAAATCCTGAACTTCAGGGGGGCTCATTCTGATGTGTTCGCCAAGGGGGAAAGGCACACAGTAGGTGGTTCGAACAGTGACAAGTTCTTAGTATTCTCACGCGATTACAAAGACGACTCCGTATATGTCGGTTTAAACGTGGCGGACGAAGCGAAAGAAATAACGTTGACAGTGGATTCTCCCGATTCGGTCGTGACCAATGGTTCTTCCGGGGAAACCTATACTACGACTGAATCAGGTAAAGTAATGTTGACCCTACCTTCTAAAGAGGACGGCGGTACTGCATTGCTGACGGTCGAAGGTGGTAAAATCACAGGAGCTGTAGCTGGATCAGGAGGAGGAGAGGATCCTGAAGAGGAACCCGTTCCTGAAAACAACATCCGAATCCACTATAACCGTACGGACGGTAACTACGAAAACTACGGTGCATGGTTGTGGAATGATGTCGCATCCCCATCGGCGAACTGGCCGACAGGCGCTACGATGTTCGAAAAAACGGACAGCTACGGGGCATACATTGATGTACCTCTCGCAGAGGGTGCGAAAAACATCGGATTCCTGGTCATGGATGTATCGAAAGGCGATGCAGGGAAAGATGGGGGAGACAAAGCCTTCACCATCACATCACCTGACGTGAATGAAATCTGGATCGAGCAGGGATCGGATAAAGGGTATACGTATGAGCCGGTAGATCTTCCTGCGAATACGGTACGTATCCATTATGACCGTGAAGACGGGAACTATGAAAACTTCGGTCTATGGACGTGGGGAGATGTGAAATCCCCGACAGACAATTGGCCGACGGGTGCACTGGATTTTTCTAAAAAGGATCGATATGGTGCGTATGTGGACGTTGAATTGAATGAAAATGCGAAGCAGATTGGCTTCTTAGTCGTAAACCAGACAAACGGTGAGAAGGATGGAGGAGACAAATCCTTCAACTTACTGGATAAGTATGATCAACTATGGGTGAAAGAAGGGGAAGATAACGTTTTTATTTCTCCACATGGTGATGTAGCGACGGGGCTGGTTTCATCTGAAGTCATTTCGGATGATACGATCCGCTTGAATTTTACGATGACAGATGGTTTGACTGAAGAGACGTTGATGTCCGGTTTGAGCGTCAAGGATAAGGACGGAGCGGACGTAATGGTGAACAGCGTTAAAATCACCGGTGATAAAACGGTGGAAGTGAAGGCTGATTTTGACTTGAATAAACTCCCGCTTTCCATCACCTACTCTGGAAGAACGGTTTCAGCAGCAGCCGGCTGGAGACTTCTTGATAACAAGTATGCATATGATGGGGATGATTTAGGTGCCACGTACAAAAAAGGAAACGCCACCTTAAAATTATGGGCACCGAAAGCAAGCAAAGTGGTCGCGAACTTCTATGATAAAAAAGATGCGGCGACGAAAATTGGCAGCCTCGAATTGACGCTTGGTGACAAAGGTGTCTGGTCAATAGATGCCAAAGCGAAAGATTTGAAAGTAAAAGACTTGAAAGGCTATTACTATCAATACGAAGTCACCAATGAAGGTGTTACGAAAAAAGTGCTGGATCCGTACGCCAAATCCATGGCGGCATTCACCGTTAACACAGAAGGAGAAACAGGACCTGACGGCGATAACGTCGGAAAAGCGGCAATTGTTGATTTGAAAGGGACGGACCCTAAGAAATTCAGTCATGCCTCCATCGACGGGTATGAAAAAAGGGAGGATGCGGTCATCTACGAAATCCATGTTCGTGACTTTACATCCGATCCGTCCATTGAAAAGGATTTGAAAAAAGAACGATGGGGCACGTATGATGCGTTTATCAAAAAGCTCGATTATATCAAATCAATGGGCGTGACCCACGTCCAACTGCTTCCGATCATGGCGTGGTACTACGGCGATGAGACGAAGATGGGAGAACGAGAGCTTGAGTATTCGGCGGGAGGAAATGAGTATAACTGGGGCTATGATCCTCACAGCTACTTCTCCCCGGACGGTGCGTATTCAGAGGATCCTACTGATCCACAATTACGAATCGAAGAAACGAAGAGATTGATCGATGCGATTCATGACAAAGGGATGGGGGTCGTCCTCGACGTCGTCTACACCCATATGGCGAAAACAAGCACATTGAACGACATCGTTCCAGATTATTATGCGTTTCAGGATGACCAGGGGAACTTCCTGGGAGGCTTCGGGAATAACCTGGCGACAAACCATACGATGGCTGAAAAGCTGATGGTTGACTCGGTGAAATATTGGTTCGATGAATATAAAATTGATGGCATGCGCTTTGACATGATGGGAGATGCAAGCTATCCGGCGGTCCAGAAAGCCTATGACGCAGCAGCTGAAATCAACCCGAAAGCCTTGTTCATCGGTGAAGGTTGGAGAACATTCGCCGGTCATCTGTCGGATCCTTCCTTAAAAGGCATGGGAGCCGACCAGGATTGGATGGACAAAACCGATGATGTTGGAGTCTTCTCTGATGAGATCAGGAACGAATTGAAATCCGGCTTCGGTTCAGAAGGGGAGCCGCGATTCCTTACTGGAGGGGCACGGGATATCAACACTATTTTCAACAACATCAAAGGCCAGCCGGGTAATACGGCGGACGACGATCCTGGCGACATGGTCCAATACATCGCAGCCCATGATAATCTGCCGCTGTATGATGTGATTGCTCAATCGATCAAGAAGGACCCTGCCATTCCGGAGAACAACCTGGAAATCCATAAGCGGATCAGACTCGGAAATTCGATGATCCTGACATCCCAGGGAACGGCCTTTATCCACGCTGGCCAGGAATACGGACGGACCAAACAATGGCTCGGTGACGGCGTGCCGGAGCAGAAATATCATGAGTTAGAGGACGAAAATGGAGATCCATTCGGTTACTTCATCCACGACTCCTACGATTCATCCGACGCCATCAACATGTTTGACTGGGAAAAGGCAACGAACAAGAAGAAATACAACATCAACACAACGACGAGGGAATATACTGAAGGGTTGATCAAGCTAAGAAGGTCAACCAATGCGTTCCGCTTAGGAGAGAAAGAGCTCGTGGATCAGAACGTATCTCTGATGGATATTCCTGAAATGGCTGATTCAGATCTACTCCTTGCTTACAAGAACGTCTCTACAGATGGAACCGGTGAGTACTATGTATTTGTGAATGCAGACAATAAAGCGAGAAAGCTATCCATCGGTGAATATGACTTCTCGAAAGGAAAGGTTATCGTGGATAACGATGAAGCGGGAACTAAGCCTGTTTCGAAGAAGTCCGGGTTTACAATGACGAAAGACACATTGACGTTGGATCCTTTGACCACTGTGGTGATCAAGGTGGATGAGAAGGGAAAGAAAAAGAAGCATTAATAGGATCATGTGACTTTTGATCCATCATCTCAACCTTATTCGTAGGGTTGAGATTTTTTTTGTGGATTTTTAAACAAACGTTTGAATAATAGCACCATCCTTAAAAATACTAATGTTCATAGAGCTAAACAAACGTTTGTTTAAATTTTGAAAGGAATATTCTTTATTAAGAACTTGATATAATGCTATAATGAATATTGCGAACTATTAGATAAAATCTAACATAAATAATGAATAGGAGAATTCACTAAATGAGGTATCTGCTGCTGTATATCTTACTCCTTAACCTCTTAGACGCTTTCCTAACGATGTATGGATTACATTACGGACATATAACGGAAACAAATCCTCTTATGAATACCCTCTATCACACTAATCCATGGCTGTTTCTACTCTTCAAGGGAGCTTTATCTGTTTTCCTGCTCATCCTTCTTTATCACCTCAACCCAGATAAACGATTATCAAAAGCTCTACTACTTGTGTCCATTACAGCAGCAATATCCTATAGCTTTATTTGTCTGATGCATGGTTATTGGCTATGGGAGGTCGTAGGAAGCAGGGCAGGACTGGCTTGAGCATAGACTAAGAGAAAAGAGGCCTCTTCATCGAGGCCTCTTTTTATTACTTTAATTTAATTTGCACCGGCTTGCTTTCCTGAGTATGAATGGTTTTTGGGGTGCGATTTTGCGAAGCGGCCCTTTTCACGGAGCTTGTCACACTTTGGATCATGTCCCCGACATCATGTGCGGATTCGACCAATGGATCAACGGCTTTCATTTTCCCTTTGACATCAACAGAAATTTGGTTAGCGGTATGAATCAGTTCTTCTGCTTCCTCTGTAATGCCATTAACGGCACTTCTCGTGTCAGCAAGTGTCTTTTTCGTCTCGTCCAAGGTGTTCATGACTCTACGTAACGTCAAAATCAAATAAACGACAAGAATGGTAAATGCAACAGCTGCAATGGCAGCACTCCATTCAAGCATTGAGACCAGCTCCCTTCATTTACAATAATTCTATGATGAGGGGGATTCAGACATTCCTTCCCTAGATGGGGGAGAGGATAAAAACTCCTTTTAAAGAGAAGAAGGTGAACCTAAAGAAAGTCTAACCGCCTGGGATGAAATCTTCTTGTATTCTTTTAGGAATATATGGAACGTAAATTTCAAAAGTATGGTACGATTCGGAATATAGTATAAATGGCATGTGTAAAAAGATGGTTTATAGTTACATGTGTTGTAAAAAGAATCTTTCATAATTCGAACGATAAGGGCAAACCCATTGAAAAATGGTGACGCAAAACTATAGGGGCTAATGTCTAATGGACGATGCTTGCCAGTTTTCGAAATGGACTCCGGTGACTTATGAACGTGGAGGAGAGAATGATGAAGATATTAGGAATTTTGCCAAAAATAAAACGAAAATGGCATTCTTTGAGAATTCATTATAACCGTGTTTTACTGCAAGATTGTTTAGACTGCCGGCTTCAAAAGAAGTTGCAAGAAAAAATATCTTATCATGAGATGAAATTAAATAATTTGTTTTATTAGGGAAATTAGGTATAGGAGACCTGTTCTGGTTTAAGGTATGAAAGAAGCTGACAATCTGTTTTTATGAGATTGTCAGTTTTTTTTGACACCTTTTTCTGATGTGAATCCCGATGTTATGGCATGATGACCTTGGATTCTGGACGTCCATCTGAATAAGTCAACAAGCCAATATTATTCTCCGTTTCAATGAGGGCAGAACCCTTTATAGGCTGATAACGAATGCTTTCCTTCCATATATAATCGGGGGATACGCTGTTTTCATGTTCTGCTTGCACAAGGTCAAACTCTTGATTACAGTAGCGGTAGAGCGTGCGATTGGTCCTATCTCTGGCATTCAGGCTCACCATGAATTTTATAAGGGCTCCGGAAAATCCCGAGTAACTCATATTCTTTATCGGACTGCTTGTAAACTGATGGATTTTCAAGCTGCGGCCATCTGGAAAGGAAATATCAGATTGAACCGATGAAGCTGAATGAACATCACCGGATAAAATCATACATTCGCTTGGATTCCAAAGAGATACATGTTGAAGGAATGCGTTGAAGCCCATTCCGTTGTACTTCCAAGCTTCTAGATCAAAGTTGCTTTGCACAGGAAACCCAAGTGTACTTAAAGGAAGCATGTAGGTCTGCAGAAAGTTCTCTATTAAACCAATTCCATAAAGGGGGGAGGGAGATACAAGGATCAGGGGGTCACCTGAATTCCACCCGGATTCTTTCAGCTTGGCCCCTACCGTGTTCCACCCTTCTGAATTAAGTAGGTTTGGTCCATGTTGCCCCTCATCTATGCGCATCCCAACCTTTACCGGTTTTGGTTTATTGGCATAATCCCGCTGTGTTCTAGTATCAAGAAAAACGGCTTGTGGTGCAGTGGGGGCGGTAAATTGCCAAGAATCATAGTTCCATAGGGAATGGACCCAATTCTTGTGAGGGAGTGCCCCAAGGTGAAGGGAGTCAAAATAGGTTTGCATCATTTGGCCGAAATGGGTATACGTATCAGGTTCATTACCCCAGCCTTGGAAAAGCCAATAGGATGACAAACCGTTACTGATGACATGTCTCCCTAATGGTGCATTCCAAACCCCTGCCTTCCACTCCTGTGTCAGGTTCCAATCATCAGTAATATCGTGATCATCAAATATCATATAGGTCGGTGTGTTCGCTAATAATCTTCTAACAGAGTATATTGCTTCCACTACATTAGCCAGGTCTTTCATCTGCTTTTGGTACCGGTCCTGAAGTTGTTTTCTTTCTTTTTTATGCTCATTGGAATATTCATTCTTGAATGCAAAATAGATTTCATCCTGATCCAATGCTTCTTGAAAGGTTTTGAACAGGCCTTCTTCATGGGCGTGCTCCCATAATGAGGGACTCCAGGATAACAGGTACATGGCTGCATAATCACCAAACCTTAACAGATGATTGGCCGCATTTCTGGAAGTGAATTTGCAGAAGTGTTCAGAAATATATTGCCGGCCATTGATTTGTTGAAGCCCCTTCTTAAAAAGATCTTCTTTCAATCGGGGTTCAGCTGAGGCCAGGTCTTCCTCTTGCCCCATTAGCTCTTGACCAAGCCTTGTGATGATCTTGAATACGGGATCTGCTACATCATCGGCATAGATTTGATCTCCCATTAAAAATAGAGAGGAAGGTCTATCGGTTTTGGTGGCGGATGAAGAGATGATCTTATCTGCCTCTGACATTGTATCGAATCCCAAGCCGTGAAGTTTTCGACATGAACCGTAGAGAATATTCGAAGGATTCTCTTTATTGATCATAAAGGTGGGGTAGGCGAGATTTTCGTAGACAATCGAGTGTGGATGAGCAGGAGAAAGTAAGTCAAAGCTATCGAGGTCCAGTGATTCATTACCACTTTCAAAAAATATATTGTAACCAAGTAATTGATCTGTAGGAAAGAGTCCGCTATGTGGAGAAACATTGATCATACTTATAAATAGGTTCCTTCCAGCTTGAATCGTTCTCGTCTCTGTCTTACAGGCTATGTTTGTATAGGCTGTAACTCGCGAATTCACATCACGTTCTATCATAAACAACTGTGCTTTCATATCATATGGTTTGCTTAATGCAATCCAGAAAAAAACTTGTGCAGGGTCCACCCGGCGAACAATTGGGCCGCACAAAATCGTTGGAAGCTCCATGGTTCCATCACCTCATTCATAAACTACTATTATCGTATTCACCGCTTATGGATAATGTGTAAACAAGCTTGCATACGTTAAGAAGTCTTGTTAGCTGTCTATGTATCATGAGGTTGATTGTTTATCCACCGGTTGTTTGTTTGAGCTCAATGAATTCGACCTAAGTTAAATTAGATATTTATTATTTTCCTATTGATTAGTGCTTTGAAAATGTGGTATAATCTTCTTCGGCTTACAAAAATGGATTTGATAAGCACGAAAAAAATCATTCTTTTTTATAAAACAGAAGTTGACTTCTGCGAAATCGGATGATATAGTAATACTTGTCCTTAAGCGGGATGTTCACAAAAAATGGCCCATTGGTCAAGCGGTTAAGACACCGCCCTTTCACGGCGGTAACACGGGTTCGAATCCCGTATGGGTCACCAAAGTTTTTTGCGAAAGTAAAATAACTTACCATTATATTGTGGAGGATTAGCTCAGCTGGGAGAGCATCTGCCTTACAAGCAGAGGGTCGGCGGTTCGATCCCGTCATCCTCCACCATTTTTATTTTCAAAAAATTCATTATGCCGGTGTAGCTCAACTGGTAGAGCAACTGACTTGTAATCAGTAGGTTGGGGGTTCAAGTCCTCTTGCCGGCACCATTTGGTTTTTTGAGCCATTAGCTCAGTTGGTAGAGCATCTGACTTTTAATCAGAGGGTCGAAGGTTCGAGTCCTTCATGGCTCACCAAAGATTTTTGCGTCAGCAAAATATCTTACCTAAGTTTTTCACCAATGTGGACAAACGAAAATATATGCGGGTGTGGCGGAATTGGCAGACGCACCAGACTTAGGATCTGGCGCCGCGAGGCGTGGGGGTTCAAGTCCCTTCACCCGCACCATTTATTCGCGGAAGTAGTTCAGTGGTAGAACACCACCTTGCCAAGGTGGGGGTCGCGGGTTCGAATCCCGTCTTCCGCTCCAAAGACTTGCCGGGGTGGCGGAACTGGCAGACGCACAGGACTTAAAATCCTGCGGTAGGTGACTACCGTACCGGTTCGATTCCGGTCCTCGGCACCAGGATTTTTTGCGGAAGCGAAATAATCTTCATTAATATGCTTTAGCAAAATATCTTACCTTACGTTACTCATTGAAAAAACTATTGCATTTTGCGCCCGTAGCTCAATTGGATAGAGCGTTTGACTACGGATCAAAAGGTTAGGGGTTCGACTCCTCTCGGGCGCGCCATATATCGGGAAGTAGCTCAGCTTGGTAGAGCACTTGGTTTGGGACCAAGGGGTCGCAGGTTCGAATCCTGTCTTCCCGACCACTTCATATGGGGCCTTAGCTCAGCTGGGAGAGCGCCTGCTTTGCACGCAGGAGGTCAGCGGTTCGATCCCGCTAGGCTCCACCAAGTTTTTTTACGACAGTAAAATAAACTTCATTGGTTTTATTGATAAGGCTAATAGCTAGTAGATTCGTGGCGGTGTAGCTCAGCTGGCTAGAGCGTACGGTTCATACCCGTGAGGTCGGGGGTTCGATCCCCTCCGCCGCTATTATTCCATACATAACGAACGATTGATAAGGACCCTTAGCTCAGTTGGTTAGAGCAGACGGCTCATAACCGTCCGGTCGTAGGTTCGAGTCCTACAGGGTCCATTTATACGGAGGAATACCCAAGTCCGGCTGAAGGGATCGGTCTTGAAAACCGACAGGGGTGTAACAGCCCGCGGGGGTTCGAATCCCCCTTCCTCCTCCATTTTTACTTTTGAATATTTTATCGTCGCGGGGTGGAGCAGTTCGGTAGCTCGTCGGGCTCATAACCCGAAGGTCGCAGGTTCAAATCCTGTCCCCGCAATACCATTTTTGACTAAAGATGGGATATTCCTTGATGAGTCACGCATGGATAGTTATTTTGACTGTCGTCAAAAAACTCTGGTCCGGTAGTTCAGTTGGTTAGAATGCCTGCCTGTCACGCAGGAGGTCGCGGGTTCGAGTCCCGTCCGGACCGCCATTTTAAAAATGTTTCTTTGATAATTAAATCTTCTATATATGATATGGCTCAGTAGCTCAGTTGGTAGAGCAATGGACTGAAAATCCATGTGTCGGCGGTTCGATTCCGTCCTGAGCCACCATTTATACTTAAGAACCTTTAAGTATTTATTTTATTTGGAGGGGTAGCGAAGTGGCTAAACGCGGCGGACTGTAAATCCGCTCCTTCGGGTTCGGCAGTTCGAATCTGCCCCCCTCCACCATTTTTGATGAAACTCTCTATTATATAGGGGTATAGTTTAACGGTAGAACGAAGGTCTCCAAAACCTTTGGTGTGGGTTCGATTCCTACTACCCCTGCCAAAAAAATTTCAATCATGGCGATTGTGGCGAAGTGGTTAACGCACCTGATTGTGGTTCAGGCATTCGTGGGTTCGATTCCCATCAGTCGCCCTTTATATTGGGCTATAGCCAAGCGGTAAGGCATCGCACTTTGACTGCGACATGCGTTGGTTCGAATCCAGCTAGCCCAGCCAACGGCGGCATAGCCAAGTGGTAAGGCAGAGGTCTGCAAAACCTTTATCACCGGTTCAAATCCGGTTGCCGCCTTAAAATTTTCATGCGGGTGTAGTTTAGTGGTAAAACCTCAGCCTTCCAAGCTGATGATGAGGGTTCGATTCCCTTCACCCGCTCCAATCTTAATGGGCCTATAGCTCAGCTGGTTAGAGCGCACGCCTGATAAGCGTGAGGTCGGTGGTTCGAGTCCACTTAGGCCCACCATTATATTATTCCGCAGTAGCTCAGTGGTAGAGCTATCGGCTGTTAACCGATCGGTCGCAAGTTCGAATCTTGCCTGCGGAGCCATTTTTATCTATAAGATGAATGGAAGGACGATCTCTTTTTTTTGAGAAAGTTCCAAAAAGAAGTTGACTTCTGCGAAGTTAACTGGTAAAGTATTAAATGTTGCCGCAAACGAGCAACACAACATGAAAACTTGATTAAAACTTCTTTTAAAAAGTTGTTGACAACAAGTTATCAAACATGTAATATAGTAAGGGTCGCTTCGAAAGAAGCACTCACACATTGAACCTTGAAAACTGAACAAAACAAGACAATACGTCAACGTTAATTCTAGATTTATTTTTAAAGAGCTATTCAAACTTTTATCGGAGAGTTTGATCCTGGCTCAGGACGAAC
>NZ_JAIVAT010000007.1 GCF_020172085.1 Rossellomorea aquimaris | reverse complement strand
CTGGGCCGTGTCTCAGTCCCAGTGTGGCCGATCACCCTCTCAGGTCGGCTACGCATCGTCGCCTTGGTGAGCCGTTACCTCACCAACTAGCTAATGCGCCGCGGGTCCATCTGTAAGTGATAGCTAAAAGCCACCTTTCAACATTTCCTCATGCGAGGAAATGAGTTATCCGGTATTAGCCCCGGTTTCCCGGAGTTATCCCAGTCTTACAGGCAGGTTACCCACGTGTTACTCACCCGTCCGCCGCTGATATCAGGGAGCAAGCTCCCATCAATCCGCTCGACTTGCATGTATTAGGCACGCCGCCAGCGTTCGTCCTGAGCCAGGATCAAACTCTCCGATAAAAGTTTGAATAGCTCTTTAAAATAAATCTAGAATTAACGTTGACGTATTGTCTTGTTTTGTTCAGTTTTCAAGGTTCAATGTGTAAGCGCTTCATTTGAGCGACTTAACCATCTTATCAAGTTGCCCTTATTTTGTCAACAACTTTTTAAGTTTTTTTAAGTCGCCACTGACCGCTCGTTACCGTCGTTCAGCAGCGACATTTACTAATATAACAAGGTACCTGAGTGAAGTCAACGATAAATTAGTATTTTACTATAATTATTTCTTCGCCCGATAATATCGGTGATAAATCCCTTGTCCCTTTGTTTCTATATTTACAATTTCCACAAGACCCTTATCGGTGAGATATTCAATGAGCATGCTTAAATCTACAGAGTATTGCCTGGCTTCAGAATGATTAAGAAGGTCCTGGAACGACCAGTGTTCCTTTTGAGCCAAGATGTCCAACAGATGCTCAGTTGAAACCTTGGTTCTGGAGTGGATGAGAAACTCACTTGCCAAAAATAGCAGTTCCAGTCGCTTATCAATTTCTTCATCACTCGTCACGAGCTCTTCGTATAACTTATAAATTTCGGGCTCTATCTGTTTTACCTGATTCCAGACAGTGACTTCAGGATGAAATCCGTTTTCGATGACGGCAAGCCTTGCTAAATGATGCAAGGAATGAACAATATGATTGTAGGCATCCAAGTAATGCTTGCTTTCAAAGAATTCTTTACCGTCCATGTAACGGCGAATCAATTTAGCGAATTCCATGCCCATCTTTATCTTTCTTCCATAGAAAGGAAAATCCTTTAACTCCGTTTTTAGATTGTGAATAAATTCGTTGCGGTCAAACAAGACTTTACCATTGAAAAGCCAATCGATCACTTTACGATTGGAACCAAGAAGAATCCACTCGTTTAGTTTAGCTTCTGTTACGATATGTAAGGCCGCCTTTTGTTCTTTATAAGAGTAGTGTTTGATGAATACTGGTTCTTCGGCTTCTTTCACAACGAGAAACAGTACTAAATCAAAGGTATCGGTCAACGGACTTGATTTCTTGCTTTGTTCTATTAAAAGCGCTCCTAAAGTATTGGGGTGACTTGTACGCTCTTGGTATATTGGTCGTAAAATGTCTTCCATTTCATACTCCTCCACATCACTCATTGGTTGGTTACTATTTCGACATTCAAAGGGGATTTCCTTCTCTGAATATAGTCATTTTTCGACAAAGCGGTTTCGTATCCCTCTTATGATAACAAATATGGTATAGTATTTTTTTAGGAGGGACAATCAAATGGCTAAGAATTATTCAAGTAAAATCAATAAAATCCGTACGTTTGCCTTAAGCTTGGTTTTCATCGGATTTATCATTATGTACGTCGGTATATATTTTAGAGAACATCCATGGGTCATGACAACATTTATGCTGCTGGGTTTTCTGGGAATCATCGGAAGTACGGTTGTCTACTTCTGGATCGGGATGCTGTCCACAAAAGCTGTGCAGGTGACATGCCCGAATTGCGGGAAGGTTACCAAGGTTCTCGGCCGTGTTGACATGTGCATGTATTGCAACGAACCGCTTACTCTTGACCCGAACCTTGAAGGCGAAGAATTCGACGAAGATTATAACAAAAAGAAAAAATAATGTGGCATGAGAAAAGACCTTCGATGGAAGGTCTTTTTTTGAATCAAAAAAATAAAAGAATGGTTCTAGATTAGAACCATTCTTTCCTAATGAGCTTCTTTTGCAGAACATTCAGCACATGTCCCGTAGATTTCCATACGGTGATTGTTCACTTTGAATCCCGTTACATGGGAAGCGAGTTGTTCCACTTCATCCAATCCCGGGTAATGAAAGTCAACAATTTTGCCGCAGCCATCACAGATGACATGGTAATGATCCGTTGTCACAAAGTCAAAACGACTGGAAGCATCTCCATATGTCAACTCTTTCACTAAGCCTACTTCACGGAATACGCGTAAATTATTATAAACGGTAGCCACACTCATGTTAGGGAATTTCCCTTCTAGTGCTTTATATATGTCATCAGCTGTAGGATGGGCCATTGAATCAATGAGATACTCTAATATCGCATGACGCTGAGGAGTGATGCGGACTCCCGTTTCCTTCAATGTCGAAATCGCTTCTTTTAATTGTCCTTCTTCAGACATCGTCATGCACCTCTTTTCATAAGAATTATTATTTTATAATCTTTATAAATAGTGTACTAATCAATGTTCCCTTTTGTCAATCTTTGACCCTATTACTCATGAAGGTTTTTCTCTTGCTCCCCAAGCTGTTGATTGATATAACGGCCGGCCACGAAAAGGTAGTCAGATAGTCGATTTAGATAAGAAAGCACCAATGGATTGATGTCTTCTTCAATTGAAACAGCTTCTCTCTCTGCTCTCCTCACAATCGTCCTTGCAGTATGGAGTGCTGCACCGGCTGGATGTCCTCCTGGAAGAATGAAATTACTTAAAGGGGTCAGAGCCCCATCTAGGAAATCGATTTGATCTTCTAATTCTTTGATATGTGTTTCCTCAAGCTTCCATTTCACTTCTTTGCCTACAGGCGTCGCAAGTTCCGCCCCAACATGGAATAGGATGGTTTGTACTTTATGGAAGAATTCATCGAATTGTTCCTTCCCATCAAAGTATTCCGCTTTAGCATAACTTAGACCAAGACCGATCATGGAATTCGCTTCATCACATGTCCCGTAAGCTTCTACCCGTTGATCCTTTTTGGATACACGTGTCCCGTAAACAAGGGAGGTCGTCCCTTTATCCCCCGATTTTGTATAGATTTTCATATTCAATAGCCCCTCTCTGCATCAATCACGTTAATAAAATGTTCCTTGTTATTACTATATGTAGATAAATTCTTTTTAAAGATTTCAAATGCTCTTGGCATGTATTTTTTTGTGATGCTTGATAGGTGAGGTGTCACCGTGATGCCTTCCGCCTCCCAAAATGGGTGATTTCGGTGGAGTGGCTCATGATCAAATACATCCAGGAATAAATGACCGATCAGCTTCCTTTCCGCCGCTTCAAGAAGGACGGATTCTTCAACAAGGTCACCCCGGCCAATATTGATAAAAACAGCTGTATCCTTCATCTGCTCGAAGTGATCGACTTTAAGGATGTGCTTCGTACGATTGGTACTTGGCAACACGGATACCACGTAATCGGCTTTCGGCAGCTGTTCATTGAAGGTCTCCAATGTGAACATGCTGTCAAAATGTTCTCCTGGTAAGCCAGTAGAATTCACTCCGCTCACGTTCATATGAAATGCCTTCGCGAGACGGGCGATTTCACCTCCGATAGCCCCAGCACCAAGAATGAGAAGAGATGCTCCATGAAGCTCGGAGGTGGGTAATCTTCTACTCCACTCGGCATTCATTTCCTGCTCCCTTACCGCTTGAAGTTGTTTCGCATGTTGAAGCATCAATCCGATCGTGAACTCCGCCATTGGAATCTTATGGATTCCCCTTGCATTGGTCACGAGGATCCCCTTTTTTTGAATGGCTTCAAACGGCATTTTTTCCAATCCTGCAGAAGTGACCATGATCCATTTGCATTTCTTACTTCTTTCAATATGATCGTCTGTTAAATCTTCCCCCATTGTGACGATCACGTCTGCATTTGGCGGTTCGCTTTCTGCATCTTTAATTTTTTTATAAAACAGGAACTCAACCTCAGGGAAGCTGTTCGTTAAATCTGAGACGAATTCTTCCTTTGGCTGAAATGTAACGATGATTTTCATATACCTGCCTCCCATCCTATTGTTCATTATTTTACCATATTGACGAGGAATGACCCTAGTTTCAACCCCAAGAGGGCATAAAAAAAGAGGATCGACATGGTCGATCCTGCTACACGGATGAGACTGACTTATTTGAGGAGGTTGCCCTACTCTTACTATATGTCCCTACAGCTTTTGTGAATGGACAAAAGCCTCGAACCCGTTAAAATAGGCATGAAAATAGGCTTAGGAAAGATTCTCTTGAATGTACTGAAGAGCTTCCTCCACATGCCCCTTCACTTTCACCTTTCGCCATTCCTTGGACAGGTTTCCTTCTTTATCGATGATGAAGGTGGAACGCTCAATTCCCATGTATTCTTTCCCGAAGTTTTTCTTCAGTTTCCATACGCCATATTCCTCGGCTACTTGATGGTCTTCATCTACAAGTAGAAGAAAAGGCAGTCCATGCTTGTCTATGAATTTTTCATGTTTATCAACCGGATCCGGACTCACACCGAGGATAACGGCATCAAGATCTTCAAAGTTCTCATGCTGATCCCTGAAATCACATGCTTCTGTCGTACAGCCGGGTGTCATGTCTTTTGGATAAAAGTAAAGGACTACGTTTTTCCCTAGATAGTCTGAAAGCTTTACCTTTTCTCCATTGCTTGCAAGTAATTCGAATTCAGGTGCTTTTTGACCAACTGTCATCTATTTTCCCCTCCAATTGAATATTGTTCTGACCTTAGCGTACCCAATAGAAGGAAAAAACTCAAACCATACGCTACTTGTTTTCATAGTTCAGGAAGGATTTCACGACGAACGCTGCCGGGATTGTATAGCCAAGCCATGATTCAATGAGAGCGATCCCTCTCCCGATTCCGACTGGTGTTACATCTCCGTACCCTACCGAAAAAAGGGTGATTCCACTGAAATACATCGTCGTAAAAAAGTGATCAAGAAAGTCTCCCGTCAGCGGGGCCCCCCCCTCTACGAGAATCGGGATCCCCTCAAGCTCGAGGAGTGTAAACAATAAGCCGAAACCGATCATAATAGTGATATAACTCATCCCCAAAAACAGAAAATGATGAAGGGAAACGTGATGTTCTTTCCATTTCGAAGGATAGAATAATGCACGGAGGCTCATACCCATGCAGAACAGTATAAAAAA
Organism: Rossellomorea aquimaris; assembly: GCF_020172085.1. Classification (GTDB taxonomy): domain Bacteria; phylum Bacillota; class Bacilli; order Bacillales; family Bacillaceae_B; genus Rossellomorea; species Rossellomorea aquimaris_E. The sequence continues at coordinate 967,829 of NZ_JAIVAT010000007.1, read as the reverse complement.
ACCAATGATAAGAAGCATGTACATACCCTCTTTTTTTCTGCTTGTCTTAGTATATGTACGCTTATCAAGAAGAAAAAATTCTAGTTACCTGCTCCTCTATACCGTTTTACACCTTCATTCCACAGAACAATGGAGAAGATGAAAAATCCGATTCCGACAAATGGAGTGAGAAATGAATAAGGGTACCATTCCGTCTTTTCAAGGAAAAAGGCAGAAGGGTACACGCCAACGAACGCAAAAGGAAGTATCCATGTTAACACGAACCGTATCACACTATTATAGATATCAACAGGATATCTCCCGTAGTTTCCGATATTGTACATCATAGGCATGATGGACGTTTTCGCATCCGACCAGAAGGCAATGCTCGCAAGGGAAATGAAAATCCCTGCATACACTAGTGCCCCTCCGAAGACAAAAATGATGAAAAGAATCGGTTCATACCATTCAAACGAGATATCAAGCCTCCCCCCTGCGTAAAACATGACGGCCATTCCCGTAACCACACCGAAAAGGGACTCAAGTTCCATCCTTTCTAATATCACTTGAAACAAGCTGTGGATCGGCCTCGTCAGGATCCGGTCGAACTCCCCTTTCACCACATACCTGTCGTTGAAATCCCAAATATTAAAGAACGAACTGAATAACGCAAATGGAACTAGGAAAAATCCATAAATAAAAATGATTTCATCTCTCGTCCATCCGCTCAACAGCTGGGTGTGGCCGAAGACAACGAGGATAAATACAAGATTAACAGCTTGGAATAATAAGTCTGACAGAATTTCTACAATCAAATCCGCCCGGTATTGAAGTCTGATCTTCATATATTGGGCGACGTATTGAAAGAACATCTTTACATAAAACATCGGTCACCCTCCTTGAATGATCATTTGTTTTTTAGCCATGGCCCACAGTACATTAATCGGAATGAGAAGGATCAACGACCAAAGTCCTTGCATCATAATTGCGTTAAATGCCTCCGAAGTCGAAAAGCCATTCGTGAAAATCATGCTCGGAACATAGCTGATGCTTTGAAACGGTAGATATTCCATTACATGCTGCGCCCATAGCGGAAAGAAGTGAATGGGCAGCAACAGTCCTGAAAACAAATCAATGACAACCCGTTTCGCACGAATCAAACCGTCGTTATTAAATAAGAAAAAGGTCGTGATACCGGTCAGCAGATTGATTTGAGTATTGATGATAAAACTGAACAGGATGGAAACGGAAAACAACCCCAATGTATCAAACCCTGAACCGATTTGAAGAGGGAATATCAGACTCACGATGATCATTCCCGGAAAGGAGAAAAACACCAACCGGAAGATTCCCTCACCAAGACCCTGCATCGTCTTCATTCCAAGATAGTTATATGGTCTGATAAGTTCTACCGCCACTTTTCCCTCTTTGATTTCCTGTGCGATTTCACGGTCGATATTATTAAAATAAAAAGCCCTTGCCATCCAGGAAACGGCAACATAGGTCGTCATCTGAATGATCGATAATCCTTCAATGTCCTGTTTCCCTCCGTAGATGGCCTGCCATAAGAAGTAATACGCTCCGATGTTGATGCTGTAAATTAAAATCCCACTATAATAATTCGTCCGATAGGCAAGCATCATGAGAAATCGAATTCGGATCATTTCAATATATTTAGCCATGATACCCTCTCCCGGGTTGGCCAGTCACATTTCTCATCTTGAGACAGCCCCTTTTTCATAAATGTTTCGGATGATTTCCTCGGTGGTCGTTTCCTCTATCTTCATGTCTTTCACTTTGAAGGATGCCACAACATTAGTGATGAGCTGTGAAATGACTTCTTCATCGGCTTCAGTAATCGCGGAATAGGTCTGCTTTTTCTCATCAAATGACCATGAAATGCTCTGATCTTTTGTAAGATCCGATAGCGCCGTGAGGGACGTCCCATCCAGGAATTGAAATACGACTTCTTTCTGATCTCCCCAATTTTCTTTTAGCTGGTTCAATTGACCATCATAAATGATCTTCCCTTCATCCAGCATCACGACCCGCTCACAAAGAGCTTCGATATCTGATAAATCATGGGTTGTCAGCAATATGGTTGTCTGATATTTCTCGTTGATTTCTTTTAAGAACTGGCGTATCTTCAATTTCACAAGGACATCCAACCCGATCGTTGGTTCATCCAGGAAGAGTAAAGGCGGGTTATGAACCAAAGCTGCCGCTAATTCACATCTCATCCTCTGCCCCAGGGATAACTTACGGACAGGTTTGTCCAGCAGCGGACCAATATCCAGAGTTTCAATCACATGACCCATGTGCTCCTTATATTGCTGGTCGGGAACCTTATACACTTTTTTTAGAAGTTGAAAAGACTCCTGGACCGCAATATCCCACCAGAGTTGTGAACGCTGCCCGAATACTACACCGATTGTTTGTACGAATTTTTCACGATCCCGATGGGGATTCATGCCATTTACGGTCAATTCTCCCCCAGTCGGAGTCAAGATGCCTGTCAGCATTTTAATGGTGGTGGACTTCCCCGCTCCATTCTCACCAATGTATCCGACCATCTCCCCTTGTTTCACATTAAACGAAATATCGTTCACTGCGGGAACGACTTTATAATTACGCGTAAACAAATCCCTGAAAGCTCCCTTCAGTCCTGAACGACTGGAAAAAGCTTTGAATTCCTTACGCAAATGATTTACTTCAATTGCATTCATCATGCGTCCTCCTAGGTTTCACTTTTACAAACAAAGAATAGTGTACCACAGGGAGCTGTATCTATTTGAACAGTCTGCTTGAAAAAATCATCAGCCATGACTCGTTATTTGCTAAAGTGGAAAAGGCCGTACTACAATAGAAGGGTAATGCAAAGAAAAAATATACTCGGGAGGAAAACATGAAATTCACTGAATCAGAAACTTTACATACAGAAGCACTGGAACATATCGTCGGAGGCGTCAACAGCCCCTCTCGTTCATACAAAGCCGTTGGCGGCGGACCTCCCGTTGCCATGGAAAGAGGAAAGGGTGCCTACTTCTGGGATGTGGATGGCAACAAGTACATCGACTACCTGGCAGCTTACGGTCCGATCATAACGGGTCATGCACACCCTCATATTACGGAAGCAATTACGAAGGCTGCAGAAAATGGGGTTCTATACGGTACTCCTACACGTCATGAAGTGAAATTTGCCAAAATGATTAAGGAAGCCATGCCTTACATGGACAAGGTACGTTTCGTCAATTCCGGTACCGAAGCGGTCATGACGACGATCCGTGTGGCAAGAGCATACACAGGTAAAGATAAGGTCATCAAGTTTGCAGGCTGTTACCACGGACACTCGGACCTTGTATTGGTTGCAGCAGGATCTGGCCCTTCTACACTGGGAACGCCGGATTCAGCCGGTGTTCCTAAAAGCATCGCCCAGGAAGTCATCACTGTCCCATTCAATGACATCGAGCCATTTAAGGCAGCAATGGAAAAATGGGGAGATCAAATCGCAGCTGTCCTTGTTGAACCGATCGTCGGTAACTTCGGGATCGTAGAACCGAAGGAAGGCTTCCTCCAACAGGTAAATGACATTGCCCATGCTTCAAATTCCCTTGTTATTTATGATGAAGTCATCACGGCATTCCGCTTTACTTATGGCGGGGCACAGGACATGTTACAGGTGAAGCCGGACTTGACCGCATTAGGGAAAATCATCGGCGGTGGCCTTCCGATCGGAGCATACGGCGGAAAGAAAGAAATCATGGAACAAGTAGCTCCGTTAGGACCTGCCTATCAGGCAGGAACGATGGCCGGGAACCCAGCCTCCATCTTGTCAGGGATTGCCTGTCTTGAAGTACTGAAAGAGGAAGGCGTCTATGAAAGACTAGATCAGCTGGGAGAAATGCTTGAGAAGGGGATTTTGGCTGCGGCAGAAAAGCATAACACGCCGATTTCCATCAATAGGCTGAAGGGAGCCCTCACCCTCTACTTCACGAAAGAAATAGTAGAAAACTATGAACAGGCAGAAGCGACGGATGGAGAAATGTTTGCAAAGTTCTTTAAGCTAATGCTCCATCAGGGAATCAATCTTGCTCCATCAAAATATGAAGCATGGTTCCTGACGACGGCTCATACAGAAGAGGATATCAAGGTGACACTCGAAGCAGTTGACCGTGCATTTGCACAATTATAATAGAATTGAAGAAAATGAAAAGCCTGTCCGCCTGGTAATCTGCCAAGGCGGCAGGCTTTTTTTATGAAGGGAAAGAATAATGATCTTCCCCATTACATATCTATGTATTTTGTAGAAGTGAGATGGTTTATCCACCCTTCCTGAAAGGTACATATTTTTGTAGAAACTTATTTAAAATTTCCTATTGATATTGCTTGTAAGTACATGTATAGTACAGTATTGTTTATAAAAACGTTACACAAGAAAGGATTCTAATTCCATGAAATTTGGTGCTCGCATCCTCAAAACGGGAATTGCGATTGTATTAGCATTACTTGTATCAGAGCTTCTGGGTATACCGTCTCCGGTGTTTGCTGGAATTGCGGCGGTCTTTGCCGTCCAACCCACCATCTACCGTTCTTACCTGACGATCATCGAACAAATTCAGGCGAATTTGATCGGTGCCGGTATCGCCGTACTGTTTGTCCTGCTATTCGGTAGTAATCCACTTATCGTTGGACTTGCAGCTGTCATTGCCATTGCCATCATTCTAAAATTAAAATTACAAAATACGATCGGTCTCGCTCTCGTGACGATGATTGCGATCATGGAAGTGACGGATCAGGACTTCATCCAGTTTGCATTCATCCGTTTCTCGACAATCATGATCGGGGTCTTTTCATCTTTCGTGGTGAATTTGGTCTTCCTTCCGCCTAAATACGAAACCAAGCTTTATCATAAAGTGTCGGACTCAACGGAGGAAATCCTGAAGTGGATCAGATTGAGCATGAGACACGCCACAGAATTCCACCTTTTAAAAAAAGATCTGGAACGCATTAAAGAAAAGCTGATTAAAGTAGACCAGCTGTATCTTCTTTATAAAGAAGAACGGGACTATTTCAAGAAAAATTCCATCGTCAAAAGTCGGAAGCTCGTGATTTTCAGACAAATGATTTCTTCAACCAATCGAAGCTTTGAAATCTTAAAGCGGCTGAACCGGTATGAAAATGAAATCTTTCAATTACCTGACGAATTACGGGGCGTGATTAAAAATCAACTCGACTGTTTATTGACCTATCACGAACAATTACTGTTGAAATTCCTCGGTAAGATGCACCCGCATGCAGAATCAGAGGCACAGCAGGATGTATGTCTGCATCGTAAAGAGCTGATGAAAATTATGCTTGAAGAGGTCAAACACCATACAAAAGACGATAACATTCATAACTTCCACCTTCTTCACATCTTTTCTGCCATTTTTGAATACGACGAGCACCTGGAGCATTTAGAAAAACTGATTACAAGCTTCCAGTCGTATCACAAAGAGGATAACGAGGTCATGATCGGGGAAGAGGAAGAATAAATAAAAATGGAGCAGAGGATCATATCCTCTGCTCCATTTTTTGTTTAGTTTTTCATTTTAGGATCAAGGGCATCCCGAAGGCCGTCCCCCATCAGGTTGAATCCTAATACAGTAAGCATGATGGCAAGCCCTGGGAAGATCATCGTCCATGGTGCCTGAAGCATATACTGCCTTGCATCCGACAGCATTTTCCCCCATTCAGGCTCTGGTGCCTGAGCTCCTAGTCCAAGGAAGCCAAGAGCTGCCGCTTCAATGATGGCAGTCGCAATGGCAAGTGTCCCCTGTACAATGATCGGCGCCATACTATTTGGCAGCACATGACTGAATAATATCCGAAAATCACTCATCCCGATGGCTTTCGCAGCCATTACATACTCTTCCTGCTTTACACTCAACACCCTCGAACGTATGAGTCGTCCGAAATTCGGGATATTGATGATGGCAATGGCAATCAAAGCATTACGGAGAGATGGCCCAAGAGCTGCTACCACAGCAATGGCTAACAAGATGCTCGGAAATGCAAGCATGATGTCAAATACCCGGGAAATGATCGTATCGACCCATCTGCCGTAATATCCGGCTACGATCCCAAGTAAACTTCCGATCACGGAAGAACCGATGACCGCGAAGAATCCGACCCAGAGGGAGATACGAGCTCCATGGATAATCCTTGATAAAATATCTCGTCCAAAGTCATCCGTCCCTAACCAATGCTCCGAGGATGGTGCTTGCAGTCTTTTCGAAAGATCCTGTTCATTGATTCCCTGCGGTGCGATAACCGGGGCTGCAATCGCCAGGATGACAAAGAAAAGAACGATGCAAAAGCCGACTAAGGCAATTTTATTTTTAGTGAAGCTTTTCCAAGCTTCCTTCCAGGGAGATACTGTTTCTTCTTCCATAGAAGGGTGGAGTTCCTTTTGCGGTTCTGCTACTTCTGCCATGAGAGATCACCTCTTTCTTCTATTGATGTTAGTTGTATTTAATACGGGGATCGACAGCCGCATACAGTAAGTCGACAATCAGGTTAATCGTGACAAAGATCGTGGCCACGACGAGGATTCCGGATTGTACGACAGGATAATCCCGGTAACCGATCGCTTCATAAATATATCGTCCGATTCCCGGCCAGCCGAAGATCGTCTCGGTCAGGATCGCCCCTCCAAGGAGAAGACCCATCTGCAAACCGATGACCGTCAGGACCGGAATGATGGCATTCTTCAACGAGTGCTTGTACACGACCCAGAACATTTTCAGACCTTTCGCACGTGCAGTACGAATATAATCCGAACGCATGACCTCCAACATACTGGAACGGGTCATACGGGCGATGATCGCCATCGGGATGGTCGCAAGGGCAATGCCCGGTAGGATGATGTGTTTCAAAACATCACCAAGCTGGTCGAACCGCCCCTGCATGATGGTATCCAGAATATAGAAGTTGGTGATAGAGTCCACGGGGTTTCGTATATTCTCCCTTCCCGTAGTAGGCAGAAGGTCAAGCTGTATCCCGAATGTCCATTGCTCCATCAGTCCTAACCAGAAGATCGGCATGGAAACTCCAACAAGTGCCAGGATCATGGCTGTATAATCGAACCAGGAGTTTTGAAACCATGCACTGATGATACCGGCATTCACTCCTATTACGATGGCAATGATAATGGCTACGATCGCAAGTTCCGCCGTAGCCGCCAGATAAGGCCAGATCTCGGTTGAAACCTCTGTCTTTGTCCGAAGGGAACTTCCTAAATCCCCGGTCAATAATCCTTTAAGATAATCAATGTATTGAATATACCAGGCATTATCGAGACCCAACTGATCCCTCAAAGCAGCAACGGCTTCTTTCGTAGCCTGCTGCCCAAGGATGACCTGTGCAGGATCACCAGGAATAGCACGTATGATTGAAAAAACGATAAGAGTCATCCCGAGTAAAACAGGAATGAGCTGCAATAATCGACGAATGGTGTATTGGAACATCATGTTCACCTCTCTATGTGGAGATTCTGATTTCGATAGAATAATAATGCTTGTCGGTGCTGAACAGTCGGCTCCGCTTTTCTTCTTGTCCAGCTGCGGGGCTTAGAGGCTCGAGGTCATAAGTCCAGCCCACCAAAAAGGCAAAAGGCGCCTTTCCGGTGGACTTGCCTTATACTTGTCGCCTCTGGGCAAAGCCCCTCCGCTTTTCTATGTACAAAGGGGAGAAATCTGCGATGTCTCCCCTTTGGTTTGTTGCTTATTACTCCATGTCAACTGCGCCTAACCAGTCGGAACCAGTTGGATGCGGTTTGAAGTTTTTAAGTGCAGCGCTTCCTGCAAGTAGTGGTGTAGAGTGAGCAAGTGGTACCCACGGAGCATCCTCATGGATGATTTCCTGTGCTTTCTTGTACAGCTCTTCACGTTTTGCTGGATCTACTTCTGTTTGAGCATCGATCAGGATTTTGTGTACCTCATCGTTTTTGTAGTAAGAGTAGTTGTTGCTTCCGATATTGTCTTGGTCAAGAAGGACATATAGGAAGTTATCTGCGTCTCCATTATCCCCTGTCCAACCAAGTAAGAATGCGTCTGCTTCTCCGTTTTTCGCCTTTTCAAGATAAGTAGCCCACTCGTAAGATACGATTTTCGCTTTAACTCCTACTTCAGCTAAATCCGCTTGAATTGCTTCTGCTACTTTTTGACCGTCAGGCATATATGGACGAGGTACAGGCATAGCCCATAGTTCCATTTCAAATCCATCCTTATGACCTGCTTCAGCAAGAAGTTCTTTCGCTTTTTCAGGATTGTATTCATAAGGCTCGATATCTTCATTGTATCCACCGATTACTGGAGGCATCGGGTTTTTCGCCATTTCTGCTTTTCCTTCGAAGAAAGCATCAATGATTTCTTGCTTGTTGATTGCATAGTTGATTGCTTGACGTACTTTAGGATCATCAAAAGGTTTACGAGTAGATGTCAAACCTAAGTATCCAACGTTCATAGACGGACGTTCGAATAATTGCAGGTTGTCATCACCCTCAACTTTACTCGCATCACTCGGATTTACTCCATCAGCAAGGTCGATTTCACCAGAAATCAGTGCATTCAGACGAGCTGAGTTTTCAGGAATCGATTTGAATACGACTTGATCTAACTTTGGTAAATCTTTGTTCCAGTAGTCTTCGTTTTTCTCTAGTACGATTTTGTCATTACGCTTCCACTCAACAAATTTGAAAGGACCTGTCCCTGCATCTGTCGGTGTTTCAGCAAGCTTTTCTCCTAATTCATCAATTGCTTTAGGACTTACGATAGCGAAAGGACTCATGGCAACATTCTTTAAGAATGGAGCTTGAGGACGCTTTAATACGAATTCAACCGTCATATCATCAGTAGCTTTCACTTCTTTGATAACATGACCTTCATCAGCTTTAAAACCACCAAACATGGAACCGTAATATGGGAATTGATCTGCATTCCCGTTCATCCAGCGTTCGAAGTTCTTCACAACGGCATCTGCGTTGAAATCAGTGCCATCCTGGAATTTCACGCCTTCACGCAGCATGAATGTATACGTCAGACCATCCTCGGATACTTCCCACTTTTCAGCTAATCCCGGGTTTACTTCTGTATCCTGTTCTCCGAATTTCACAAGTGTTTCGAAGATGTTCTTTGTTACTTTAAATGATTCACCGTCGGTTACTGTTCCTGGATCAAGTCCAACAGAGTCTCCTCCGCGACCAAAGATCAGTACTTTAGGATCTCCCTTATCTCCACTGTCGCCGCTGTTCCCTGAAGATTTTTCATCTCCTCCGCATCCGTAAAGTACGGATGATACGAGCAGGATGAGCAGCATTAAAATTGACCAGCTCTTTTTCCTCAACTAAATCCCCTCCTGAATAATGTTTATATACTTATGAGACTTGCCGCTTTAGTAAAGATGGCAAGCTACATAATGCCCTGGTTGGTGTTCCTTGAATTCAGGTACCTTCTGCTTACACATGTCTGTGGCATGCGGGCACCTGGTATGGAATGTACATCCACTCGGTGGATTGGAAGGACTCGGAATGTCCCCCTGTAAAAGGATCGTATCCCTTTCGAAATCGGGATCCGGCACCGGAACCGCTGAAAGGAGTGCCTGGGTGTATGGATGAAGCGGCTTTTCATACAGGTTTTCACTATCACTCAGCTCCACCATTTTCCCGAGATACATCACACCCACTCGGTCACTTATATGCCTGACTACACCCAGATCATGCGCGATGAAAATATAGGTGAGTCCGAATTCTTTTTGTAAATCCTGCATTAAATTCAATACTTGGGATTGAATCGATACATCAAGGGCCGATACTGGTTCATCGGCTATGATAAGCTTCGGCTTTGTCATAAGTGCCCTTGCAATCCCGATACGCTGCCTTTGCCCCCCACTGAATTGATGGGGATAGCGTTTGGCATGGTAGCTACTTAACCCTACGATATTGAGGAGTTCGTGAACCCTTTCTTTTCTTTCCTTGGCAGACCCCATTCCATGAACCTTCAAAGGTTCTTCAAGAATCTTTTCTACGGTATGCCTTGGGTTCAACGATGCAAACGGATCTTGAAAGACCATCTGCATTTCCCTGCGAATTTTCCTCATCTCCGAGTTTGATAGACTCGTAAGCTCCCTGTCCTCAAATGTGACCTTTCCGTCAGATGGATCGATGAGTCTCATGAGCATCCTGCCGGTCGTCGACTTTCCACAACCACTTTCTCCTACGATACCTAGTGTTTCTCCTTTATTGACGGTGAAGGAAACCCCATCCACCGCTTTCACCGAGCTGACAGGTCGTCCCAATATGCCGCCTGTGATAGGAAAATGTTTCTTAAGGTTCTCAACCTTTAGCAACGGTTCCGTCATAAACTCCCTCCTCCACTTCATCGAACAGGAAGCATCGTGTGCAATGTCCTTGTGATGTTTCATATAATTCAGGTGTTTCCACTAAGCAGCGATCGAATGCTGAATCACAGCGTGCTGCAAAACGGCACCCAGTCTTAATGGACCCCGGTTTCGGAACATTCCCCTGAATCGAATGTAATCGCTGTTGTTTAATACGCATATCAGGTACGGACTGTATCAGACCTTTGGTGTAAGGATGTTGAGGGTTCTTGAAGATTTCTTCTACGGTCCCCTCCTCCACCACCTTGCCTGAGTACATAACGACTACCCGTTCACACGTTTCAGCAACGACTCCCAGATCATGTGTGATCAGAAGTACCGCTGTATTCAGCTCTTTATTCAGCCTCTTCATCAGCTTTAATATCTGGGCCTGGATCGTCACGTCCAGTGCCGTTGTCGGTTCGTCTGCAATCAGGACGCGGGGGTCGCATACCATCGCCATGGCAATCATGACCCTTTGTCTCATCCCACCGGATAATTGATGAGGATATTCCTTTATCAATTCCTCCGCTCTCGGCAGTCCGACCATTTTCATAATATCTACAGCTTTATCTCTTGCTTGTTTCTTTCCAACCTTCGTATGTATTCGTATTGCTTCAATTAATTGATCACCTATGGTAAAAACAGGGTTTAACGATGTCATCGGTTCTTGGAAAATCATCGCTATATCATTTCCCCGGATATCCCTCATCCGTTTCTCGGATGCTTGTGTCAGATCTTCATCTTTATAAAGGATCTTCCCACCTACAACTTTCCCCGGTGGATTCGGTACGAGACCCATGATGGATAGGGATGTAACACTTTTTCCACATCCACTCTCCCCGACGATCCCGAGAACCTCCCCTTCATTCACATGAAAACTGACTCCATCGACTGCAGGAACTTCTCCATCATCCGTAAAAAAGGAGGTCCTTAAATCTTCCACTTTCAGTAAAGGACGCTGTTCGCTCATTCAAATCCTCCTCTTATGAACTATCTCTCTTTTCTTAATAGTGCTTATTTTCTAAATTTTTATATGTTTCTTATTATACAAGATGTTACAAATGTTGCAATCCATTTTCAGAATTTTTCTACACAAAGTCGATATTCCTAACTCAATTCAATATATGTCCAATTAACCTGTTCATTCCTTCCAGATAAAGTTATTTAGTCCTACGATACTCATGTCACACCTGAAATAAGTTTGATATGTTTTTTGGAAACACAAAAAAAGTCATGACTTTTATCACGAAAATTGTGATAAGTCATGACTTACAATGCTATTGGTCAAGCTGCTGTACCTGGAAGAGTTTGTAGTAGTGACCTTGCTTTGCCATCAACTCTTCATGTGTTCCCATTTCGACAACTTCCCCATGTTCCATATGGATGATTCGGTCCGCGTGGGTGATCGTCGACAGGCGATGGGCCACGATGAAGGTTGTCCGGTCTTTTGCCAGGATTTCAAGAGACTCCTGGATGAGATGTTCACTTTCTAAATCTAGGGCAGATGTCGCTTCATCCAGGATAAGGATCGGTGGATTCTTTAAGAATACCCGTGCGATTGCCACCCTTTGCTTCTGACCGCCGGACAGCTTCACACCGCGTTCTCCAACACGGGTGTCATACCCTTGAGGCAGTTTCATGATGAACTCATGGGCATTTGCCGCTTTCGCCGCCTCTATGACCTCTTCATCCGTCGCCAGGGGATTACCGAACTTAATATTCATTTTGACGGATTCACTAAAGAGGATATTGTCTTGTAACACCATTCCGATATTATCCCGCAACGACCTGACCTGAAATCTCCTGATGTCCGTACCGTCTAAAAGGATTTCACCTTCCGTCACATCATAAAAGCGTGGAATCAGGCTGACCAAGGATGATTTTCCTCCACCGCTCATTCCGACCAATGCAACAGTTTCTCCCGTTTTAATGTCCAAATTAAGGTTGCGGAGTACTCTGTCTTCATCTGATTCGTAACGGAACGAGACATTGTTAAACGTGATATCCCCACGAACATTATTACAAGGAACGGCTCCCGGATCATCGTCAATATCATACTTTTCATCCATGAACTCAAACACTCGATCCATGGAAGCAATCGATTGAGTCAAGGTTGTAGAAGAGTTCACCAGTCGTCTGAGCGGTCCGTACAGACGGTCGATATATGCAATAAAGGCAGCCATTGTACCAATGGTAAGGTCTTTTTCAATTACCTGCAGACCTGCATAACCGATAATGATTAAAGGTGAAATATCTGTAATGGTATTGACCACTGCGAATGCTTTCGCATTCCAGCTTGTCTGCTTTAAAGCCTTCGTTAAGAAATTATTATTCTGCTCCTGGAATTGCTTTTGTTCATAATCTTCCACTGCAAAACTTTTGATGACAGCCATACCCTGAACCCGTTCGTGCAGATGACTCTGTACTTCTGCAAGCGCCTGGGAGCGTTCTCTCGTCAATCCCCTGAGCCTCCCGAAGAAATACCGGACAGAGAAAGCGTAGAAAGGAAAGGCAATTAGAGATACTAAGGTGAGGGAAATATCCATCGTGAACATGATGGACAGGGCAATGACAATGGTAGCCGCGTCCAACCAAAGATTCATCAATCCTGTGATGACGAAATTCTTCGTTTGTTCCACATCATTGATGACCCTAGAGATGACTTCTCCCGCCCTCGTATTGGAATAATATTTAAAGCTGAGCCGTTGTATATGTGAGAATAAATGGTCCCTCAAGTCATACAGGATCTTGTTTCCCGTCCACTGCGCAAAATACTGCCGATAGTACTCCACCGGTGGTCTGACGAGCAGGAACAGAACGAGCATGATTCCCATGATCATGAGCAGCTGACTCGTCTTTTCATCAGCGCTTAACCCTTTGGCTCCGACAATATCATCGATGACATATTTGATTAATATCGGAATCAGAAGGGGAATCGTAAATTTGATGATACCTATGATTAATGTACCTATGATCTGCCATTTATAAGGTTTGACAAACTGAAGGTACCGTTTAATACTATCCAATCAAATACTCCTTTCTAAGATGTATATGTTTAGTTTACCCCAATAAAAAGGGGTGACCCTGTATAGAAAGAAGTGCGTCTCCTCCATAAAGACCTAACAATCGATCAGGGGAAGGTTGCTTCTTACCAGGTCAGCCCATTGACACTTATACAATTTTTCAAGTCCAGTTATCCCCTATGCGTCAGATAACGCTCGTACCAAATATCGATAAAATCCGGGGCAAACGGACCTTTTCTTTGTCGGATCCAGCGAACAAGCTTTTCGACATTCCGCTTTAGGATGTGATCGATCACATCCGGATAACCGTATAATTTTCGATGAGCTTCATACTCATCTTCATCAAGCAAGGTATAGGTCATGTCGGGAAACACTTTAATATCGAGGTCGTAATCGATATACTTGATCGCCTCATGATCATATACAAATGGTGAGCTTAAATTACAATAATAATAAATACCGTCCTCACGAATCATACAAATAATATTGAACCATAGCTCCGAATGAAAATAACAAATGGCCGGTTCTCGGGTCATCCACGTCCTTCCGTCTGACTCCGTCACCATCGTCCGGTCATTTCCACCGATGATCTGATTCGTCGTCCCTTTCAGGACAGTCGTCTCATTCCAGATTCGGTGAATGTTTCCGTCATGCTTAAAGCTATGTATTTGTACAGATTTTCCTTCAGTGGGAACCGCCATCGTACCCCCTTCTTTCGTTTCAAAATTACCCTTATATATACTTGTCTATTTTATCATTATAACGTTTCCACAGAAAATTTAAAACAAAAGGGCTACCCTTAAAGAAAATATCCTTAAGAATGGCCCGAAATTGATAGTAACTGGGGGTGTTCTCCTCAGAACACCTGTTAATGTTCAGGTAGTGACTCCGTTTTGTTCCTTTTGATAAGAACGAATCACCTCATCGGTTTGCTTTTGAAAGATTTTTTGGATTTCCTTGAGATCCCTCTTTTTAGTGAGGATTTCCTTCTGTATCGATTCTACCTTTGTCATCTCCTGAAGCTCGATCAATTCTTCCTCCAACACCTGGCAACGCTCTATCTCGGACTGAAGATATAGCAACTTATCCATCGTCTCCAACTGCACAGTAACCAACTCATTAAAACGCTGCTGTATCACTTCAACCAACTCCTCTAAACAAGCTCTCCTAACACATTCTCCCTTCAGTTCACAAACCCTTTGACTACTTCTGTCACAATGGGGAAAGTTTTGTCGAGGTGAATGATAGAGGTGGTGGGGTTGGTGATGATTTCATGTATGTTAAAAGACGGAATTGCCTTGCAGAATGACGCAAAAAATAAAAAAACGACGCGATTCCTATAAAAAAGAAGCAATAAACCCTCCAACCCCTCTTCAAAAAAGACATTCCCCCTCCAATCGAGCACTTTCTCAAAACCTATCATGCTTTCTCAGACAGAATTACCCCTGAACCGGTCATATCCTCCCCCCAAAAACGAAAAAGCACCCATTTAAATGGGTGCTTTTTCCGTCAAGAACAATTCAATTATTGTTGTTGACCGTATTTACCAGAAGCTTTCGCTTTGTTAGCTTCTGCTTGTTGGTTTTGTTGCTTCACTTGTTGTGCAGCAGTTGTTTCTGAAGCGAACTCAGTACCGTATTGTTGGTTAGTCGCTCCAGCTTGAGCGTTTTGTTGTTTCACGTGTTGAACGCTTGTACCAGATTGAGTTTTGTTTGGTTGTTTTGCCATTGTAATCACCTCCACGCTTATTAAGATAACCAAGCGTGGATTTCACTATTCGACCAATTTCAGGAAAAACATTCCATTAAACAAGCAGGGAACGACCACCGTCCACGATGATGGTTTGCCCTCTAATCATGGAAGAATCGTCCGAAACAAGGAACATGACCGACTTCACAAGGTCATCTATTTCGACCATGCGTCCTGCAGGTGTTTTACTGCGGGCATCTTCCAGCAGCTCTTCACGGTTAGGGAAGTGCTTCAGAGCATCTGTATCGATTGCCCCACCTGAGACTGCATTCACAATGATGCCTTTTGGTGCAAGTTCAACAGCAAGATAACGCGTAAGGGCTTCTACTGCAGCCTTTGACACCCCCACTGTTGTGTAATTATCCAAATAGCGAATGGATCCCAACGAGCTGATGCTCACGATGCGTCCACCGTTATCCATTAATTTTGCCGCCTCCTGGGCACAGAACAATAGAGCCTTGCTGTTGATGTTCATCGTCCAATCCCAATGAGATTCTTCAAGTTCCATCACAGGACGCAAAACTCCTGAGGCAGCGTTGCTCACCAATACGTCCAGACGGCCGAACTCTTCTTTGATCTGTTCGAACATGGATTTGATTTTATCCACATCACCGACATTCGCACGGACAACAAATGCTTTCTGTCCAAGTTTTTCAACTTGTTCAGCTGTTTCAAGGGCACCTTTTTTGCTTCTGGCATAGTTGATGACGATATCGTATCCTTTTTCAGCCAGCTGGATGGCGATTTCCCGTCCAAGACCGCGGCTGCTTCCTGTTACTAATGCTACTTTTTGACTCATGATTCTTCATCCTTTCCATTTCATTTTCCAATTGCTCCAAGGCATAAACAGACCCTGAACAAGCAAACTAATAAGAACATATCAGTTAATTGGAGGAATGAGTTATGTATGTAGGCAGAGATATGACCGAGCTTTCAATGATCTCGAAAGATGAATGGAAAGAAAGCGAACTTGCTTTCTTTCATCATTCACTACAACAAATAGTACCCTATTTAAACGCAGAAGGACAATCTATTCACCGGGAAATCGTCGAAGAAATTGAAAACCGGGGTGGATTGAAGCGAGGAGAAGCTGATTACACTCATGGCACAAAGATCAGTTACGACTGAATGTACATGACTGAAGGAAGCAGCCGTCCGCGCTGCTTCCTTCTATTTCTGTAATATTCCTTCTCCTGTTTCCTTCCAGATTTTTTGGTGTGAGACAGGGAAAGCATACTTCTCCATTTCCTCTTGGGTAACAGCCATAAGATCTGTTCCTTCAAGGGTAGTACTGTCAACTGATCCCACATATACTTCAATATCCCAAACAATATGAGAGAAAATGTGCTGTATCTTTGTCACAACACCAGCCTTGACAGAGCAATCCACTCCATATTCTTCTTCCATAAGATCAAGCAATTGCTTCCGTCCACTGCTAGTATTCCCCACTTCAAAATTAGGGAATTCCCATAAATTAGCGAGCAGCCCTTTAGATGGACGTTTATGAATCACGACCCGATCATCTTCAGTGAACAGCACGGCAGCCGCCATATTGAGCTTGCGGGCAGATTTCTTCTTTGATTTAACGGGAAGTTCGGCTTGCACTCCTTCTTCAAAAGCCTGGCAGTGTTCCCGCACAGGACAAAGAAGACATGAAGGTGATGTCGGGGTGCAAATCAAAGCACCAAGTTCCATCAATGCCTGGTTGAAGTACGATGGATTTTCCTTGGAAATCAAGTCCCTTACCGCTTCTTCAAACACTTTTCTCGAAGAAGGCTTTGCGATATCAAGCCAAATGGAGAGAATGCGTGAAAAGACTCTCATCACATTTCCATCTACAGCAGGCTCCGGTTTACTGTATGCAATACTTAAAATCGCCCCCGCCGTATACGGTCCCACTCCTTTTAAAGAAGAAATTTCCTTAGGGGTATCAGGGACGACCCCTTCGTACTTTTCATTTACTTCTTTAACGGCAGTCTGCAAATTTCTGACTCTGGAATAATAACCAAGCCCTTCCCATGCTTTCAGGACATCTTCTTCATCAGCAGAAGCAAGAGCATTTATGGTAGGAAACTTTTCTATGAATCGGTTAAAATAAGGTATGACCGTATCCACCCTCGTTTGCTGAAGCATGATTTCCGACACCCACACTTTGTAAGGGTCCTGATCCTTCCTCCACGGCAAGTCACGCTGTTCTCTCGAAAACCATGAAATTAAATCTTTCTGAAATTCCTCACTGTTGATGGTCTGTAAATGTTTCAATGGTTCTTCTATCAATTTTGTACCTCCAGGATGTTAAATGTTACATTGAATAGGGAATAATTAATTAGCGACCTGTTTTTAGGCATAAAAGGTTTATTTCTTGCAATCCACCACAAATACATTCGTCCAATAATCCAAATAATAAATGATGACGGGACATCCGTAAACGTTTTAACACATGAAAATGGGATTCAGTTGGAACCACAAAGGTTTCAATGTAGCGATTCGATTCGTCTCCGGCTTTCTCCCAATGGACATTGAAAGCATCATATTGTGGTAATGTCTCTGCGATACTGGTCATAATTTGCTTATATCGAGACTGTAGATTCTGCTTTATTTCGTATTCCATATAAATGTGCAAGGTGTTTTTCATTTGTAATGATCTCCTTTTAACCATATCATGATCACCAATGACAAGTCATAAACAAATCTTAGAAATTGCGAGCCAAGGGAGGACTTTTTTTGGATACAGGCACTCATATCGTCATGGGCTTCGCTCTCGGGGGATTGGCTACATTGGATCCCGTTGTTGCCGAAAGTGCGGCCACTTCTCAAAGCGTGTTGGTTGCAGCTGTCATCGGCTCTCAAATACCTGACATTGATACCGTTTTGAAATTACGTAATAATGCCGTTTATATACGCCACCATCGTGGAATTACACATAGCATTCCCGCGGTTATACTTTGGCCGCTTTTGATCGTTGCTTGTCTTTATCCGTTTTTCCCTGGGGCAGACCTGCTTCATTTATGGATTTGGACATTTGTGGCCGTATTCCTTCATGTATTTGTCGACATTTTCAACGCTTACGGGACACAGGCAATTCGTCCAATATCGTCGAAATGGGTCGCATTAGGGGTCATCAACACATTTGATCCGGTTATTTTCGGGATTCATATTGTCGGATTGATCCTTTGGGGCATCGGACTGCCGCCAGGAAAAACTTTTTTGGTCATGTACCTTGTCATTTTTGCCTACTATGTACTGAGATTCCAAGTACAAAAAGCGGTAAAAAATGCGGTGAAAAGAAGAATCCCGAAAGCGGAAAAAATTATCGTCTCCCCTACGATCCGATTCTTCCAATGGCGCCTGGCCGTCGTCACCAAAGAACATTATTACGTGGCAAGGGCTTATAGAAGGTCGATTACGATTTTTGATAAATTCGAACGCGTGGCGATACCGGAAAATCCCGTCATCCGCGCCGCCCAAAAAGATAGAAACCTGGCCGCTTTTCTCTCCTTTTCCCCGGTTTACCGCTGGGAAGTGGATGAGTACGATGACCATTATGAAGTCCGCTTCATCGATCTCCGTTATCGCAACAATGGACACTATCCTTTCGTCGCGCTGGTGCAGCTGGACAAAGACCTGAACATCGTCAGTTCCTACACAGGCTGGGTGTTCAGCGAAGAAAAACTACGCTCAAAAGTCGACATCGACATTTTAATTGATTAAAGCAATGAGGGACGGACCTTTAAAGGTCCGTCCCTCATTTTTTTCCATCAATGCACCTGATTGTCGTCTTTATCATCGATGAGATGCTTGTATTTAGGGTTTTGGGCAGCAAACTCATGGATCTGTTCACCATATGTATTGACCCACTGTCGAACGACTTTCTCCGTTACGACTTTTCCTTTATAGTCATAACCTGCTTTAGCATATGTCGCTTCGAAATCCTCCCATACGAGTTCGATCCAGGTCCTCGCTTTTTCATAGGAAAGCTTTTGATTTTTTTCCATTAACAATTGTGTTAATTCGTGGAATGTTGACTCCATATTGTCTCCTCCTTTTCCATATATTTAGTTCGTACATTCATGATAATGTCGACCATTTCACCCATACTAAAGATACGTGGTTAAGCTTAGTTTGAATCTTTGCTTCTTCACGGTATAAGTCAGTACATTTCACCTTTTAGGAGGCACATTATGCGAAATAAATCGACAGGGTTCCCCAACATGAACAACAACAAATTCGAAGGTGAACCGCGAGCAAAGGCGGAATATGCATCTAAAAGGGCCAACGGCACCATCAATACCCATCCACAAGAACGTATGAAATCTTCTGGACAAAGAGATCACGACTCACTTTAAGAAAGTGACATTTTGATTAGGGGGTAGTCACGATGGCAAACATGAAAAACAACTTCTACCGCAACAAGTACAGCAGTCCATTTAACAAGGCATTCTACAATCCGAAGCATGCCCATTCACAGGCTAATGGACAAACGACACAAACTCAAGACTTAATCATTCTAGAGAACCAGACACGTAAGCGTTCCTAGACCTACAGAGGTCCGTCCCTCTTGACGGACCTCTTCCCTATTTCTTTTCCCCTGCCAAAAGGGAAATCGGAAGGGCTTCTTCTTTACCGTCTCCACCAAGGCGGTATCCCCAGGCGAATACACCGTTCAAGTAATCCACTTTGAAATATGTACCCGGATCACCCTCAATCGCATAAATACCGCCAGGCTTGTACGCATCAGGATTCATGAGGTAAGCCTGTGCCATAAGGGCTTTACGCTCCAATACGGCAAACTCATTCACAATCCCCAGCTGCTCAGCCTTCCTTGCCTTCTCCTTCAACGAAGCAATCTCCTGCTTCAACTCATGCTCCGTCATCTCACTATATCTTCTCTCTTGTTCCATTCTCATCACCTCTACTAATAGTAGTATAGAGAAAATGATACAATAAGAAAAGCGCAGGGGCTTTGATTAGACCCGACACCCACAAGAAAGGATGAATCAACATGAAAACAGCCATCATCACAGGCGGAGGCTCTGGCCTCGGTAAAGAATTAGGCAAACTCCTAAGCGAACAAGGATTTCATATCTTCTTGCTCGGAAGAACCGAAGATACTTTAAAACAAGCAGTGGCTGAAATTGAAAGTATTGGCGGAGAAGCCTCATTTGCCACACTGGATATCCGTTCAAATGATGACATCGAAAAGCTGCATGACCATTTTTCAAATCACAGCATTCAGCTCCTCATACATAACGCAGGTGTAGGCTATTTCGGTCCGTTTAAAGATTCGAATGACGATGAATTAGTAAGCATGTTCGAAACCAATGCACTTGGGCCGATCCGGTTAACGAAGGCCCTACTGCCTCTTCTTGATCAACACAGCACCATTCTGAACATCATCTCTACAGCCGGACTTAGAGGAAAGAAGAATGAATCACTCTATGTCGCAAGTAAATTCGCTCTCAGAGGATTTGGAGAAAGTCTCCAAAAAGAATATGAAGACACTGACCTCAGAATCGTTAATGCCTATATGGGCGGAATGAACACTCCATTCTGGGACAATAGCGACCATATCAGTGACCCTTCACGACTCCGCTCCCCTAAAGAAGTGGCAGAGCTGATCATGAATGACTATCCTGAAAAAGATGAAATCGTCATTGAATCAAAAAAATAATCAAACAGCCCTCGTCGTATGACGAGGGCTGAATTGTAAAATTCTTTCCTTCATTCTTCATTTTCTCTTAATTCTACTAATAGCTTTTCGATATCCTCCATGGAAAATCCTTTCCGATACAACGTTTGTTTCATCTTTTGTTCATATTCATATCCGTCATACTTTGAACTAAGCTTTCTGTGAGCCTTCAATCCCTGATGATAAACTGCTGTCCATCTCTCATCGTCATCCCTGTCGGATTCGACCGTTTCCCATACGATTTTCATGACAGGCCCGGGGTACCCTTTCCTCATCATGTTCTGCTCGATTTTTTGCTTTGCAATCATCCTGGAGTCTTTTCGATACTTATGGAGGAGCTTCTCTGTTAATGCGACTGCTTTATCCACTTGCTTCTCCAGTGTAAAAGCAGCGAGCGCTTCTTCAATATGGGAGTCCCCTACCCCTTTCCTTCTTAATTCGCCCCGTATCCAAGTCGGTCCCTTGTCAGACGTATTCATCTGAGTACCGACAAATGCATGTGCGAATTCCAAATCATTGATGTATTTGATTTCATTCAATTTATGGACCACTTCTTGGATGATTCCATCCTCAGGGTCCCCTTCCTGCAAGTAATCACGGATTTCTTTCTCCGTCCTCATCCGGTAGGCAAGGTACTGAATCGCTTTGTTAAATGCTTTTTTCACGTCGTCTTCATACTGGATTTCAGAAATTTCAAGTTCATCCACATCCAGTCCTTTTCTCAGCTGAAATCTGGCAAGAACAGCTTCATCGACGCTGAAGGCATATTTTCCATCTATAAATAAATTATAACGCTCATCGTTTTTCACTTGTTTCGTGATTTTCGTAATCTTCCCCATTTTTTCCACCTCACCATAATCGTAACACATTCAACATATGTTTTTTATTCTGAAGATAGGTAAAATAATAAGTATAACTGGAGGGATGAAGATGAAGATTGCCATTACTGGTGGAACAGGTTTTGTCGGCAGTGCGCTGACAGAGGAACTTCTCTCACATCAACATGAAGTCATGATTCTTACACGTAATCCTGATAAATACGAAGCACGCCCAGGTGTGACATATGTGAAATGGCTTTCCGATGGCGCAAGACCAGAAGAGACGCTTGAAGGGATACATGCATTTATCAATCTTGCTGGTGAATCCATTAACAGTGGACGATGGACAGACGAGCGTAAGAAACGCATCATCAATAGTCGGATCCATTCCACTCAAGAAGTGATCAATATCATTAAGGCACTGAATGAAAAACCGGCATGCCTTATCAATGCCAGCGCAATCGGCTATTACCCTTCTTCTAAGAGTGATACGTATACAGAAACCTCAACGGAGACTGCAGATAATTTCCTCGGGGAAACCGTGCAGATTTGGGAAAAGGAAGCAGCCAAGGCCACACAGCTCGGTATACGAGTGGCCTATACGAGATTCGGCATCATTCTTGGCAAGGACGAAGGTGCTCTTCCACGTATCGCACTCCCCTATAAAATGTTCGTCGGTGGGACGGTCGGTTCAGGTGAACAATGGATGTCGTGGATCCATATTAAAGATATCGCACGAGCCGTACATTTTGTGGCCGATACGGATGGGATTGCGGGCCCGGTAAATGTCACTGCACCATCCCCCGTCACCATGAAAGAATTCGGTAAGACACTAGGTTCCGTTATGGGACGTCCCCACTGGATACCAGTCCCTTCACTCGCGTTAAAAGTAGCGATGGGGGAAATGAGCTCCCTTGTGTTAGAAGGGCAAAAAGTGCTGCCAAACGTCCTTTTAGAAAATGGATTCAAGTTTCAATATCCAGAATTAAAGGGTGCCCTGAAAGATATTTATCATTAAATGAAGGTATGCCCCCTCCTTTTCAAGGCAAAAATGATACTAATCTTGAAAAGAAGGGATGTACATAGGAATGGATAATAAGAAGAAGAAAGACAAAAACAAGTCGGTTCTATCAAGCGCACAGGAAGTAACGTACTCCAGGGAGTTCAAAGCAGCTGACCGTGCCGGTGGCTTCAGTTCAAAAGCCCACAGATAGTCAATTATTACCTAACTAAAAATCCTGACTTTGAAGAAAGATAAAGGTACAGGCCGTGAGCCTGTACCTTTATTTTTTAACCAAAAGGGGATGTTGATATTGGGAAGATCACGCGGCCATAGCAAAAGAGGAAACAAAAACAGCCTGCCACAAACACCCGCTCAGCTCAAATCTGATGGTGTTGATGAAGAGTTCTCTCGTGAACTTGCCGATCAGGCAGATATGGAAGCACAGGCTCGGGCAAACGCTGCAAACCAGCGTGCAAGAGTAAAGAAAAACCAATAGTACTTTCCCGTTCGTTAAAAAAAGTTAGGTTTTGAGGAAATTCAAGAATAGGGACCCCAGCTGTGACAGCTCGGGTCCCTTTTTTCAAACCACAATCGGCTTTTTATGCTTCTTTTCATGATGGTTGAACATCTGTTTCATATAAGGAATCATCCAGTGATCAGCCCCCCAACAATATGCCCCTCTTCCTGCAAACAGAAGGATGATCGCTGCTGTGTATAGAATTGGATTCGTGCTGACGGTTCCCGCGAGTAAAAAGTTTAAGTTCATGAATGCTCCTGCAATCAGCGCCGGTATGGTCATAAATCCAACAATCAATCCGATTCCCACCATAATCTCTCCCCAAGGAATCAGAACATTGAACAGTTCTACATTCGGTAAGGCAACCCCATTCAGGAATTCAGCGTACCAGCCTTGAACGGCTGGATGATCTCCTGTCGCTTTGGTCAATGCCCCTTGCAGAAAACCACTCGCATCAAAGCCACCATTCACTTTATGCCAACCTGCCTCCAGCCACTGTACACCCAACCAAATTCTCATCATCGTCCAAACAACGCTCACCTTTTGATTTTCCCACCATTTCATGATGGATCATCTCCTTACGGTTGTTTTTTGTGAAATTATTCACATATCATGACGAAATGAAGAATTCAGCTTAAGTGAAGAATGGATGATTGTGAATCATTTCACATTTACTTTACACCTATAATATACCTCTTCCCCACCCGGAATACAATAGGCATTCATTCCGTTCACAAAGGTGTCAAAATAGTCTTGTGTAAGGAGTTCCTCCATAGTTCAGCATCTGAAGGTATGATCGTAGCAACGGTCCCCAATCTTTCTTCTCTCCCCCTCATTACATCCATCTAAACATCCTAATAATGGAGTACATTTCTCTATTAAATATCCCTCATGTTCAGATCATACCTAAAACCGAAACTTTCTTATTTCCCACTCGTATTACATAATAGAGAAAAAACAGTTTCCGTTTACGGGGGATGAAACCATGAAATCAGAGAACAAGCTTTGGAGAATGTGGAAGGTATTATCTTTGGCCTTGTCAATTGTCGTAAGGGTCTATTGGTACCGATTGCGCGGTAAGTCCCAATGGGAAAAAGATAAACTTTGGGAACGTATCGGAAAAGAATTTAAAGAAACACTTTTCGAATTAAATGGAGTGTTGATAAAGGTTGGACAATTGTTGAGTATACGCGAGGACCTGCTTCCGAAAGGGTTTATCAGTCAAATTCAGGATCTGGTCGATCACGTCCCTCCTTCACCGTGGAAAGAAATCGAGAGTGTTCTTGAACGAGAATGGGGAAGCTCCATTTCTTCCAAGGTACAGGGAATTGACCATGAAGCCGTTGCTTCAGCTTCCATTGGGGAAGTGTATAAAGCGACCCTTCTTGATGGAACACAAGCGGCCATCAAAGTTCAAAGGCCAGAGATCCCTTCACTAGTCAAGACGGATTTTCGTACACTCTCCATCATCATCTGGTTTGCCCGACATTTTGCTCCCATGCCGAAAGGGTTCATTGATTTTAAAATGCTTTATAAGGAATTGAAACTGGTCATCGAACAGGAGCTCGACTTCTCCAAGGAAATGAATACCGCCATCTCATTTAAACAGCGGTTTAAAGAACATTCCAATGTAAAAATCCCCTCTATGTACCCTGAGCTATGCACAGACAAGGTGCTGGTAATGGAGTGGATTGATGGTGTCCGTTTAAATGATAGAGAAGCGATAGGGGTATATGGATTAGACGGGAAGAAGCTGGCGCAAGATTTATTCCGTCTCTTCCTCCCGCAATGGCTCGAGCCGGGGATCTTTCATGCCGATCCTCATGCCGGAAATATTCTCCTCCAACCTGATGGGACTTTCGTTCTCCTGGATTACGGAATGATCGGGGAAATTTCGAAAAGGGATTCCACACATTTTCAGCATCTTCTTGAAGGAGTCCTTCTAAAAAATTTCCGAAAAGCATCAGAGGCACTTGCTCAACTTGGTTTCCTGCTTCCCGACGCAAGTCCGAAAACGATCGAGCCTGTACTGAAGGAGTTTATCACCCTCGATATGGAGCAGTTCAAACAAATGGATTTGATTTCAGTAAAAAAGGAAATCAACGATATGGTGAAGTCACTTCCTGTGCAGGTGCCCACCCGATTTATCTTTCTGGGTCGTTCATTTGCCACCATCGAAGGACTTGTTCATACACTGAGTCCGGATGAAGAAACCCTTGATGTCGTCAAGCCTGCCTTCCTGGAATGGGTGAAGGACAGTAACACGAACAAATGGGATCTCCTCATGAAATGGGTTGGGGCCCAACCCCTCTTTCAGACTGTCCAGAAGGTACGACAGCTGTTGGATATCCCGGAAAAGGCACTGGAGCAAAAAGATCATCATCAACAAAATGAGTTTCATTTTAAGATGTATGAGAATCAAAAGAAGCAGGCATTCATTCTCCTACTGGCAGGAAGCTTTGGTGGATTTGCCGGGTTGACAATGGACATGGAGCTTTTCTGGCAAGGAAGCTTTGGACTTGCCGGATTTGGTTTTGCAGCGTATTGGGTCATCGGTAGCAAGCAAAGAAGATGGCTCAAAAAAATGAAGAATGGCCAACTGCATTAAATGTAAAAAGGTAACCTAAAATAAGGTTACCTTTTTATAGTAAAATCGAAACAGGAGGGATACAATGACTCACTCTAAAGAACCGTTTAATGATGTGACCGATCATATGTCAAAAATTGAAGGGGCTCCCATGAACAAACCCGAATTGGGAAGTCTTCCACTTGGGATCCGGATCATCGGATATGTTCTTTTTGGATTCATGGGCATTGGTGCTATTTGTGTCCTGATTCTGACTATTCTTTATTGACATTCGAGGCCATGAAGTTCACCTCTTTGACCTGATACTCCCCCAGCTCAACCCGATTATGGCCAATAAAATGAACCCCTTCCGCTTCCAGTGATAGCCTTTGAGTCATCATTTGCTCTTCATCTCGAAAACCAATTTCCCCTTTACTATTCAGAACTCTGTGCCACGGGAGGCTGTACTTCTCACTCATAGAATGGAGGATCCGTACGACCTGCCTTGCCGCCCTTGGACTGCCCGCAAGCGCAGCGATTTGTCCATACGTCATGACCTTCCCGGGAGGAATCATCTTTATGATTTTTACCGTTCGTTCTGTAAACGGCTTCATGATTATCACCTCTACTTTCCCTCTCGAAATACGGCCTTTTACCATTGTAATACGTAGAAGTGAATATAGGGAAATCAAGTCGCGTTCCTAGAAGATTTGCTCCCAGTATATTAAACTGTATATGAATGAATAGAAGGACGTGATAGAAAATGGACATTAAACTGATTGCACTGGATATGGACGGGACTCTCGTTAACCATGAGGGTGAAGTATCCCCGGAAAACGAACAAGCCATCCAACGGGCTAAGGAAAAGGGAATCCATGTTGTGTTAAGTACCGGTCGCTCCCTTTTCACATGCCGGGATATTTCAGATGAGCTTGGCCGATCATCCTATCTTGTGACTGTGAATGGCGGGGAAATCTACGATCATGAATATAATCTCGTAGACAGCATCCCTCTTGATATTGATCTTGTGAAACAGCTTTGGGCGTTGAAGGAGGAGCATGATGTGTACTTTTGGTCTTCCACTTCCCAGGGGTTATTCAATAGCAAGAAGCCTTTTGACCAAGACATTGAAACCTATAACTGGCTGAAGTTCGGATTTGATATCCAGGATGATGAGGTCCGTAAAGTTATGATGGATGAACTGATGAAGAATGAAGCACTTGAAATCACAAACTCATCTCCAACCAATATTGAAATCAATCCCGCCGGTGTCAATAAAGCCGCAGCATTGGTGAAGGTGTGTAAATGGCTGAACCTTTCAATGGATCAGGTTATGGCAGTTGGCGATAGCATGAATGATATTGCTATGATCCGTGAAGCAGGCTTCGGTGTGGCGATGGGGAATGCACAGGAAGCTGTAAAGGAAGCGGCTGATTGGATAACAGCCATCAACACCGATCATGGTGTCGCTCAAGCGATCGATAAAGTTTTGGAAGAAATCGAATAAATACACACTAAAGTGCCTGATTCAACGAGAATCAGGCACTTTCTCTATCCTGAGTGTCTATTCTTCTCTCATTACGTCCATACTGAGTGTTAAAAACAAGGATTGTACGCGATATGTATTTATTATTGGTAGTGGCTGTTTATCTGATTTTTGCCAAGCTTTTTATTGATTGGAAACGCTGGAAAGATTATTACCCGACGGTTCAATATTATATCATCTGTAACCTTACATATAACGTCATTTTTTATAATCATACTTTATGGAAGTACCAGGCTGTAACGGTGGACTGGCTAAACCATACCCTTATTGAACTCGTGTTCACCTTTTTCATTATTCCTGTTGTGATCATGATCTTTCTTCGCTACTATCCCTATGGTAAAAAGAAATGGCTGTATCTTACCTGCTGGATAACCTATTTCACATTTCTTGAATTCCTGTTTCATAAAAAAGGGCTGTTCCTGTATGAAAATGACTGGAATTTAGGGTGGTCCGCATTGTTTAACATCATCATGTTTTCAATTTTAGGGTTACATCATAAGAAACCTCTCCTTGCCATCATGATCTCCTTACCCATCATTGCCATCCTATTATTCATTTTCCATCCATCTTTACAAGATTTAAAGTGAGGGTGTTTCAATGTCTTCCTTTTCTACACCACTATTTATTATTTTGGTTTTAGGCGTTTATTTAACAATGGCCATTTATATCGCGATTTTGAAAAGGAAAGATTAAAAAAGAAGCACCCTTCACGGATGCTTCTTTCTCATTTATTTCACAATGATTTCATCATTTTCAACTGACACCATCAGTTCGTTCACGCCTTCTTCATCTAAAAGGAAATCGGCAATCTTATCTTCCACTCTTTCCTGGATGACACGACGCAATGGACGTGCCCCAAATTCAGGGTGGTAGCCCAGTTCCACAAGCTTCTGCTTCGCTTCCCCATCAATTTCCACAGTAATTCCCTGCTCTTTAAGCTCGGTCTCCAGCTCATTCAGCATCAGGTCGAGAATTCGAAGCAGCTCTTCTTTTTCAAGGGTTCCAAATTCTATGATGCTGTCGAATCGATTCAGGAATTCCGGTTTAAAGTAAGCACCCAATGATTGAAGAATATTTGTTTCTTTAATCGCGTCTGTGCCGCCGGTGTTGAAGCCGACAACCGCTTCCTTCTTGTCTGTCACACCTGCGTTGCTTGTCATGATGATGACGGTCTCTTTAAAGCTGACTGTTCTGCCCTGACTATCCGTAAGACGCCCGTCTTCGAGGATTTGCAGGAACATATGTTGAACATCGGGATGTGCCTTCTCAATTTCATCTAAAAGGATGATGGAGTAAGGATTTCGTCGCACCTTCTCTGTTAATTGACCGGATTCTTCATGCCCTACATATCCTGGTGGTGACCCGATCAGTTTAGAAACAGAGTGTTTCTCCATATATTCACTCATATCCAATCGAAGCATGGAATCTTTAGAACCAAACAGTTCTTCTGCCAGAGTTTTCGTAAGTTCTGTTTTCCCTACCCCCGTCGGTCCGACGAATAGGAATGATCCGATCGGCCGGTGCTTCGCTTTCAGTCCAGCGCGGCTGCGGCGGATGGCCTTCGCTACTTTTTTCACCGCTTCCTCCTGTCCGATCACTTTATGGGCAAGGTTTTCTTCCAGTGATTTCATACGTTTCCGGTCATCTCTTTGAAGCTTTCCAACCGGGATGCCTGTTTTTCCTTCGATGATCGTCTGGATCAATTCCTTTTCTACTCTAGCCTTTGCTTGGGATGATCCTTCGCCCAGCTGTTTTTCCAATTCTGCTTCCTGATCCCTAAGAATGGCAGCCTGTTCGTAGTTCTCTTCCTTCGTTGCTCGCTCTTTCCTCATTCGAATATCATTTAATTTTTTGTGGATGGCGGATTTATCTTTGCCTTCTGAGAGAAGGTTGAGTTTCGAACCGGCTTCATCCATCAAATCAATCGCTTTATCCGGGAGGAACCGGTCCTGGATATAACGATGTGATAACTTCACACAAGCCTCGATGGCCTCGTCTGAAAATTCCACTCCATGATAGTCTTCATATCTTTCCTTTAATCCTTTAAGAATTTCAATCGATTCCTCTGGAGTCGGTTCATTCACCATGACCGGCTGGAAACGGCGTTCAAGGGCAGCGTCCTTCTCGATTTGACGATACTCCTTAAGCGTGGTGGCTCCAATGACCTGCAGCTCACCACGGGCCAGGGCTGGTTTCAGGATATTCCCTGCATCCATGGAACCTTCTGCAGAACCCGCTCCCACTAATTGATGGATTTCATCGATGAACAGCATGACATTCTCGCGATTCTGCAGTTCATTGATGATGGCTTTCATCCTCTCTTCGAATGATCCTCGTACACCTGTACCTGCAGTCAATGATGCAACATCCATCACATATACTTCTTTATTCAATAGTTTGGATGGGACATCACCCGCCACAATTTTACGGGCAAGCCCCTCTGCGATTGCTGTTTTACCGACACCTGGCTCACCAATCAATACGGGGTTGTTTTTGTTGCGGCGATTCAGGATTTCAATGACACGCTCCACTTCCTTATCCCTACCGATGACGGGGTCAATCAAACCGGCTTTGGCAGCTCCTGTGACATTTCGACCGAATTGATCAAGGACGCCTCCTCCCCCTTTTCCACTCTGGATTTGGGGTGAAGATGGATGGTGCTGTTTTTGGAATCCCTGAGTTGGGTTTCCTGCCATGTTCATTCCTTTGAACAATTCTTCAAAAGGAAATCCTCCGTTTATTCCAGAAGGTGTCTGCTGCTTTTGAAAGCAAGCTGAACACATCTTCATACTGGACTTCTGATCATTCACCTGCGTATACACTTCAACCGTTGCTTGATTGTGTTGACATACTTGACATTTCATTAAACATGACCTCCTGTAGTTTTCTATATTTAAATCAATTGTTAGTTGGTTTAGGTAAGATCAATCGTTGACTTTGACTTTCTTTGACCTTACAAACTTAGTATACTTTGACCTTTTTTGACTTTCAAGATTTTTGCTTATGGGAATTTTTTCATTTCAAGGCACTTTGTTAATTGAAATTACTATGTATGAACATGTGAAATAGTGTCCATTCCAGACCCAAACAAAAAAGCTGGCTTTTACGCCAACTTTCTCGATTAATACCAGTGCTCCCAGTTGTCTTTATAACAACCATGCTTCTTTTTATGGCAGGTACATTTTTTAATTTTCTTCAATTCGTCTAGAATATCTTCCAGAAGTTCTTTGATGTCATCCAAATCATTTTTGCAATTTTGCTTGTGTGTTTTGCAGCAACCATATTTGTTCATATGTTGTCTCACCACCTTTTCAAGCATTGGAAGAACATTCATCATGTTACCAACAGCCCCCAGGTTTCCAAGTGAACCAAGCACATCAACAGATCCCTTTCCTTGAGAATCCTCTTTAAATAATGAACTTAATTTATCCTTTACCGACTCAAAGTCCAATTTACTGCCATCTTCTTTTGTGTATTGACCGATTAAATCCATCATTTCTTCCAACGGATTATTTTTTTCACTCATTGATTTCCCCTCCCTCTCTTCGCAAATGTCAATGTAAAACTCGTAAATCAATGTACTAACGGTTAGTAGAATCAAATGCAATCAAAAATATCAAACTCACTTTAAGAATGACTGACACACAACCAATAGCACCCTGCTTATCCAGTGAATGCAAAGCACTTTTACATGTTTATCATATGTTTAGATTGCTAGTTTCGATTGATACTATCGTCTATTTACTAGTAAAAAGGGCATTCTTGAAATAAAAAAATGCTAGACCCTTTTTTCAGGTCTAGCATTTTCCTCTTTGAAAAGAGAAAGAATCTTCCTTACCGCATAAACTTATATCAATTCACGGTTCCAATGACGATGAGCAGCTACGGCTGCTGTGAACTCATCGGCAAATGATTTCATATCCTCTCCCGTTACGACTCCTGAACCGGTGACACCAGCGTCTTTCAACCAGTTCACCCCTTCATGTGTTGCGCCGATCGGTTTGTAGTGAGAATAGGCTTCTTTCACAAAGTATGTCGTATCTTGATAGAATTTTTTATCTACATCCTCTCCGCCTGCCACGTAAAGGCTATCAAATAACACGGATTCACATGTTAAGAATGTATGGTCAACTTCAAGCTCTGTACCATTATTCCCTTTACGAAAGCCAAGCTTATCACTGATAATTTCAGGTTGGATCCCCTCTTCCTTAAGGGAAGTAAGAACCATCTTCACTTCTTCACCCTTAAAACCGTTTCCAATGATGACACCTACTTTGCGGGTAGCGGGTTTCTTAATCGTATTTTCCTGACTTAAGGCTGGAGATGACTTCGTTACCTTTGACCCTTCTCCTTCAGGTACTTCTATATCAATTGCTTCGGCAAACCCTTTCGCCAGGTCCATGCTTACATGTGCAAACATATCAACGACCTGCTTCTGGACTGATTTGCTCTTCACTTTACCGAGTTCAAAGCTAAAGGCTTGAATGATATGTTCTTTCTCTGGTTCACTCATGCTATTCCAGAACATGGTCGCTTGTGAGAAATGATCCTTGAAGCTTTCACTCCTGGCACGGACCTTGCGTCCTTCCATTTTCTCCTGGTAGTGAGTATATCCCCCTTCTCCTTTAGAAGCAGGTGCTGGAGAATTGTGAGCAAGAGAGTTGTTATGATAGCTCACTTGACCTTTATTGATCGTGTGGCGTCCGTATCCGTCCCTTTGGTTATTGTGGAAAGGGCACACCGGTCTATTAATTGGGAGCTCGTGGAAGTTTGGCCCGCCAAGGCGGATCAATTGTGTATCGGTATAGGAAAATAAGCGGCCTTGTAATAACGGATCATTTGAAAAGTCGATTCCCGGCACCACAGAGCCTGGATGGAAAGCGGCCTGCTCCGTTTCGGCAAAGACGTTATCGACATTGCGGTTAAGGGTCATTTTCCCGACAATCTTCACTGGGACTTCCTCTTCCGGCCATAGCTTGGTAGGATCGAGTAAATCAAAGTCAAAATGAAATTCATCTTCTTCCTTAATGAGTTGCACGCCAAGTTCATATTCCGGATAGTCCCCATTTTCAATGGACTCATATAGGTCACGGCGATGAAAATCAGGATCCTTTCCGTTGATCTTCTGGGCTTCATCCCATACGAGGGAATGAGTTCCCAGTACCGGCTTCCAGTGGAATTTCACAAAATGGGCTCTTCCATCTTCATTTACGAGACGGAATGTATGGACACCGAATCCTTCCATCATTCTAAGGCTCCGAGGAATAGCACGATCGGACATGGCCCACATGACCATATGTGCAGATTCCTGATTGTTCGCTACAAAGTCCCAGAACGTATCGTGGGCAGAAGCAGCCTGGGGCATTTCATTGTGCGGTTCCGGTTTCACCGCGTGGATCAGGTCCGGAAATTTGATGGCATCCTGAATGAAGAAAACAGGGATATTATTTCCGACAAGGTCATAATTACCTTCTTCGGTATAAAATTTGGTTGCAAATCCTCGTGCATCACGTACGGTTTCAGCAGAACCCTTCGATCCCGCTACAGTGGAAAAACGGACAAATACAGGTGTCTTCTTTGATGTATCCTGCAGGAATTTGGCACGTGTATATTCTTTCATAGAATCATAGAGTTCGAACTCCCCATGTGCCGCGAATCCCCGTGCATGAACGATCCGCTCAGGAATCCGTTCATGGTCGAAGTGAGTCATTTTCTCTCGGAAATGGAAATCCTCCATCAACGTAGGTCCTCTTTCTCCCGCTTTCAAAGAGAATTCATCCTCTGATACTTTCAACCCTTGATTGGTTGTTAGATGCTTTCCTTCATCTTCAACCCTGAACTGTTCAAGCTGTTTATCCTTCGTCTTTCCGTTCACTTGCGTACGATGATCGTCTGCCATTCTTTCATCCCTCTCTGTGATTATTGAAGTTTACTATGTAAAACATTCTGCTTCACTAGTACCCTTATTGCTTTGTTATAAACATATATTGGACAGTTTGGGATGGAGTGGATGAAATGGTTGTAACCAGGTCCATTAAACACCATTCTAATGCTGAATGGACTCACACCGGTCCATGCCGTTCAAAATTTTTTCAAACCCTCTTTACGAACGTAACATTGTTCTGTTACACTATCTCTAAAGTAACGTAACAATGTTTTGTTACGAAAAAGAGGTGACCCCTCATTGGAAACAGACCTTATTTCAAAGAAGGAAGTATTAGAGCTGACCGGTATATCATATGGACAGCTGTACCGCTGGAAACGAAAGAATATCATCCCTGAAAGCTGGTTCATCAAGAAATCGAGCTACACCGGTCAGGAAACGTTTTTCCCAAGGGAAAAGATGCTTGCGAGAATTGACACGATTAAAGAGATGAAAGATGGCTATTCACTTGATGAGCTCTCGGATTTTTTTTCACCCAATCCGACGAAGATTGAAATCCAGGAAGAAGAATTACGCTCACATAACATTCTTTCAGAACAGACGATGAACCTCTGCACATCACTAGTACCGGTTAAAAACGCAATTGAATTCGGTGACATCCTAAATATGATGATTATTGAGAAGGCAAGAAAATTACAGGTACCACAAGAAGATCAGAAAACCTTATTTCTTTTTCTTCATGAGAAGTTTACTCCACTGAAAGAATCTTCCCTTGAGCTCATTGGTATCCGTAAAGGAACTTCGTATGTATGGCTGCTCCTTCCCCTCCCTTCAGATTTTCTGGTGGATCATATGGCTCAAGTTGTGTTGAGATTCGATTTACAACAAATGACGGAAGAATTGAAGATCACATTAACGAATACGAAAGGGATATGACATCCCTAAAATTGGAGGAAAAATGAATGAATACAGTGGAAAAGAAAAAGCTGCATGATTTGAAGATCAGCGGGTCAGGAACGTCAGGCGGCGGACAATTTGATGAAGTCAAGATCAGTGGAAGCGGTAAGATTGCAGGAGATGTTGATTGCCGTGAGATGAAGATTTCAGGATCTGGAACCGTTGCAGGAGATGTTAAAGCAGGTGTCATTAAAACAAGCGGTTCCTCCGCCATTGAAGGAGATACAAAAGCAGAAACGATTACAACGAGCGGAAGTTCTAAGTACAACGGCTCCGTAATGGCGGCTGAAATGAACATTAGTGGTTCAAGTAAAGTGGCCAGGGATCTGATTATTGAAAAATTCAAGGTCAGCGGTTCGTGCAAGGTAGGTGGAAAGATCCAGGGCGGAACAGTCAAAGCAAGCGGAGCATTAAAGGTGGAACAGGATTGTGAAGTCGAAACCTTTTCTTCTTCGGGCTCTGTCCATATCGACGGACTGTTGAATGCCGACAACGTTCAAATAGAGATCAATCACGAATCATTCATTAAAGAGATTGGTGGCGAAACGATTTCGGTGACTCACCATAACTCGAACAGGCTGTTCAAGCAAGTGGTCAACTTCTTTCTGCAAAAGGAAGATATCTTATCTTCAGAATTGATTGAAGGCGATGAAGTTCACCTTGAAAACACGAAAGCGAAGCTCGTTCGTGGTAAAAATGTTGTGATCAAGGAGAATTGTGACATTGATACGATCGAATACTCAGGCACTGTCGATGTACACAAGGATAGCCGGATCGGAAAAAAAGTGAAAATCTAACCTTTGAATTGTGACAGGGCGGGGTCCTTCCCTCCCTGTTTCTTTCATCCCCTTCCCCCTTTACACACATTCGTATCCCTTTAACTGAAAATTCATATTTTTATTCTGAATGTTCTGCTATATTAATAGGTATATAGTACAATCATACGAGAAATCTGGAGGCACATATGAAACGTTTGACCGAGCACTTGATTGTCATCTCATTCGATTGTTTATCTGCTTTGGATTACCCCATATTAAAGGACCTTCCCCACTTCCAGGAACTTCTTGCACGAGGATCCTTTTGCAGGCATGTCAAAACCATCTATCCATCTGTGACATATCCTTGTCACGCAACCCTTGTCACCGGTAAATACCCTAATCGCCATGGTGTTGTGAATAATACTCTCTTACAGCCTGGGAGGGATTCCCCTGACTGGCACTGGCACCGAAAATCGGTTAAGGGTACCACCTTGTATGATGAAGCGAGGAAAGCCAATATGACCACCGCTGCCCTGTTATGGCCGGTGACAGCGAAGGCGGATATTGATTACAACATGCCCGAAATCTTTGCCAATCGTCCTTGGCATAATCAAATCCTTGTTTCCCTTTTGAATGGCACCCCACTTTATCAATTGCAAATGAATCGCCTCTTTGGCCACATCCGGAAGGGATTGGATCAGCCCGAACTGGATGATTTCGTTCTGGAATCGACGATCGAAACGATTAAAAGGAAACCTGACCTATTGCTTGTCCATTTTACAGACCTTGATACGCAACGTCACTACCATGGATTCGCTTCAGAGGAAGCACATGCAGCCCTCCGTCGACATGATGAGCGATTAGGAAGAATCATAAAGGCTTTACAGGATAACGGTCTCTATGACAAATCGACCATCGTCGCCCTTGGAGATCATAGTGCCTTGGATGAATCAAAGGCTGTTCAACTCAATACCCTTCTAAAGGAAAAGGGATTGATCACAGTAACGGACCGGGGAAAGGTGACCGACTGGAAAGCCTATTGCAAAGGATGTGATGGCTCTGCCTACGTCTACACGAAAGATCCTGCAACTGTACAAGAAGTAAAGTCCCTTTTGTCCAAGCTGCAACAGGACCCTTCCAATGGAATCGAATTCATTCTCACCGGTGAAGAAGCCGCTGCAAAAGGGGCAGATGGGCAATGTTCCTTTATGCTGGAAGCACGACCCGGCTTTTACTTTAAAGATGTGCTGGACGGATCCTTCATTCATTCGGTTACGAAGGAAGATGTGAAGAATAAGCGTTATACGTATGGATCTCACGGATATTCTCCAGAAAAGGCAGACTACTCCACGATCTTTATGGCTGCCGGAAGAGGGATACGCTCGAACGTCGAAATCCCTTCTATGCGTCTCATCGATGAAGGGCCGACATTTGCAAGACTTCTCGGCCTTACCTTGGAAGATACCGATGGAGAACCGATTGAAGCATTGCTGAACATATAAAGAAGATTCTGTTTCCTTAGGGGGAAAAACAATGAAGCGATTTTCGAAAGAAGAAAGCAGCTGGATATTTTACGATTGGGCGAATTCTGCGTATTCCATTATCATTTCTACCGCCGTCTTTCCACTTTTTTATAAAGCTGCCGCGACAAACGCCGGGGTTAGCGCTGCGGATTCAACGGCCTATTTAGGATATACCATTGCCATTGCCACCTTCATTCTTGCCATGATTGGTCCCATACTCGGAACCATCGCCGATTATGAAGGATACAAAAAGAAATTCTTTTCTTTCTTCTTTGCGTTAGGGGTGACCTTCACTGCCCTCCTCGCATTTGTTCCAAGTGATCAATGGCTGCTCTTGTTGATCTTTTATACAGTGGCAGCCGTCGGTTCCGCAGGCTCGAACGTCTTCTACGATGCCTTTTTGACCGACGTGACGACGGAAGAACGAATGAACCGGGTATCGTCACGGGGATTTGGATTTGGATATATCGGAAGTACGATTCCATTCATCATCAGTATCGCCATCATCATCTTATCCCAGAATGGAATCCTTCCCTTCTCTGTAACCGTTGCAAGCAAGATTGCCTTTGTGATCACAGCATTATGGTGGGGGCTATTCACCATTCCCCTCATAAAAAATGTCCACCAGCGTTACTTTATCCAACGTGAAGAGAACGCTGTGGCTCGCAGCTTTAAACGACTTGGAAAAACGATGAAAGAAATCAGGAAATACCGCGCACTCTTCTTATTCCTGCTGGCTTATTTCTTTTATATTGACGGGGTTGGCACGATCATTACCATGTCCACGGCATACGGCTCGGACCTTGGTATCACTTCCACCAATCTTTTGATCATTCTTTTTGTGACCCAGGTGGTGGCCGGGCCATTCGCGATTCTATATGGAAGGCTGGCCGAAAGATTCACAGGCAAAAAGATGTTGTATGTAGGAATCTGCGTGTATATCATTGTGTGTATTTACGCCTATTTCTTAGAAACGACCATGGACTTCTGGATTCTTGCCATGCTTGTCGCTTCTTCTCAAGGAGGAATACAGGCACTTAGCAGGGCCTATTTCGCCAAACTGATACCAAAGAAAAATGCAAACGAATTCTTTGGGTTCTATAATATTTTCGGGAAGTTTGCTTCGATCCTCGGTCCACTGCTCGTCGCTGTCACCGCTCAAGTGACAGGTGCATCCAACAGTGGTGTTTTCAGTCTTGTCATCCTCTTTATCATTGGAATCGTGGTACTCGCCTTCGTTCCCGAGCCAAAAGGGAATGAAGTGGAGAAGTCTGCGATTGTGTAAATGTAAAAAGTTTCAGGGACATCATTATATGAACCAACTTTAAAGGCGAACCATCTGGGATCACGTGTTTCACCGCTGTTGATTTCCGTGCAAGACTTCGCTTTCCTCGGGCGGAAGGCGAGCCTCCTCACAGCTTTCGCTCCTGCGGGGACTCACCTATTCCGCTTTTCCCGTAGGAGTCTTCGTCTTGCACTCCAATCAACAGCTAGATCCAGCTAAATAAACAGTCTTTACTTTTAAAAAAACAAGAAAAAATCCGAACGAGATTTTCTTCCAATCACTCGTTCGGATTTTTCTTTTGCTGAAACCCTTTTGTCCCTGCTTCTTTCCATTTCTTTCTGATTCTTAGAACGTATGGGCTGCATCTTTCGCACGAGAAATGGCATTTTGCTTGATTTCGTCGGCTTTGTCCGGCATGGCAGCATGTCCTTCCACAAATACGCCTTCAAAGGAAGGGACTCCGAAAAACTGCATGATGATACTCAAATACCGATGCCCCATTTCCATCCCTGCTGCCGGTCCTTCAGAATATATACCGCCCCGGGCCTGGATATGGATGGCTTTCTTGTCCGTCAATAATCCAACCGGTCCCTGCTCTGTATACTTGAACGATTTCCCTGCTACTGCAACGGAATCAATATATGCTTTCATCACCGGCGGGAATGAAAAATTCCAGAATGGAGTGACAAATACATACTTGTCTGCTGCTATGAACTGATCTGATAATTCATTCAGGCGTCTCACTTTCATTTGTTCTTCAGACGAAAGCTCCTCAAATCCCTTACCTGATTGAAGCTTCCCCCAACCGCTGAACACATCTGCATCAATATGTGGGATATGTTCCTGATACAAATCGAGGTGAATCACTTGGTCTCCTGGGTTCACTTCCTTATATGTATCCATGAATGCTTTTGCAACCGCCATGCTATACGACTGTGTATCATCATGGGGATGTGCGGTTATATATAATACTTGTGCCATCATCATCCATCCTTTGCTTCTATTTATAGACAATCGTATTTTGTGAAGATATGGATGGAATTATCCTCATTTACAGATAAAAAAAATGCTGCCTGTTTAGGGCAGCGTTTTGGGAAATGCCTTACTCTTCTTCACCAGGCACTTCAAAAGGGTTTCCCCCGATATTTTTTCTCATTTCGTCTGTTAGTTCGAATGGAGTGTTCTCTTGTGCTTCCCCTGTTGCGAAATGGTGACTGCCATCAAAGTGAAATGGTTTACCTTCCAATATCGACACCTCCGTTTTACTGTAGTATGGCCATTATGTACGGGTCCATTCCATTTTTCCCTAGCTCTTAAGAACAGACCTTTTACCCAGTAGTATTTTCTTAATTATAATATGCTTCACTTCCAGAAGATATCCTTTTTTCCCATTTTGTACTGATATTCTTTGTTCTCCAGTACTGTCACTTGTTCTTGGGAGGCAGCCGCTACTCTTTTCGTCTCATCCACTAGATGCTGGATGAGACCATGACACTGCTTTGCCCCTTTGACAAGAAGAGGAACACCGATCGAGTCGATCCCCAATTCACGGGAGAAAAAGCCTCCAGCAGTCATGAGTGGCGGAACCGTTGGTGATGTGTTGGAAATCACGATCTTTTCGTTTTGCCCGTACCTCTCAAGCAGGATGTAGCTTAAATCTGTCATAGCAGGGACAACATATTTTGAATTCCTGCGCCCAATCGTGAACACTGGATTTCCTTCTTCATCCTTACCATGATAAAAAATGCGTCCCCTATCCTTTTTTTTAAGCTGGTTAAAGAATGGGACAGAAAGGATGTCTTCATTAGACAGAATTCCCGGTTTCAAAATATGTAAATGATACGCTGCAGCCATAGATGTGGTATGTGTTCCGCCAAAATCGTTATAGATATAAATCAATATGATCATCCTTAGAAGAGTCTGTATTCTTCAGTATGGGCTTAATGATCATGGTGTATCCTCACCGGATGGATTTCAATAAAAAAACCTGCTTAATGAAGGCTAAGCAGGTTTCCGTTTGGTGATATCAACCGCCGCCAGGTGCAGCTCCTGCAGCAGGTGCCGCTGTCCGCTGACCAAGCTCTTGATCGAGTACCAATACAGCAGCAGGATTGTCCCCGGCCATTTTCAACCGATCGACTATCGTTTGTGCCTGAGCTTCTTCATCGATTTGTTCTCTCAAGAATTCCTGGATGATCACCGCAGTCTGTTGATCATTTTGGGCCGCATACTGATAAGCCTGTTGATAGGAATTCGTCACAAATCGCTCATGCTCAAGCACCTTTTGAAAGGTTTCCAGAGGGGTTCCATATTCCTTCGGTTGAGCGGGAAGCTGTTGAAGGTCTACCAGGCCTCCCCTGTCCGTCATATAGTCGATCAGCTTCAGCATATGAGTGCGCTCTTCCTCTGACTGGATCCTCAGCCACTTCGCCATCCCCGTATAATTCTGATTCGCCATATAGGCGGACATGGCCAGATATAAGGTAGTCGACACATGCTCGATTTGAATCAGATTATTCACCAGTTTTTGAATTTGATCATTCAGCATACCTGTCCTCCTCAAAATGTACTGACCATTTATTTTATTGTGTGGATAAGAGAAATATGATGGATAAAAAAAACAGAACCATCTACATCTGATGATTCTGCTTTCTCTCTAAGTAGCGCTTTTGTTTTCTTCTTATCACAAATTCTTCAAATGTACCGGAACCGCACACGACTCCAAGTACAATGAACACCAATCCGATCAGATGATAGGTCGTCACAGACTCACCGAGGAATATGGATGCTCCGACAAGGGAGAAGAATGTATTGAGATTCAGGAAAATCGATGTTTCCGCAGCACCGATTTTTCCAATGGAATGGTTGTATATCATATGTCCCACAGCTGTCGCCAAAATGGCCGAGGCAAAGAACAATACCCATATCGAAACAGATGCATTTCCTAATTGTCTCAGCCCACCTGGTTCTGTGAACAAACTAATGACAAACAGAACGACGGAGCCGAACACAAGCATATACCCCGTCAGCAACCGTGGATCCAAGGTTCTCGCAGCACGACTTATAACGATGAAGCTCAAAGCCTGAGAAAAAATAGAAACAAAAATGAAAAGGTCTCCCATCTTCAATCCGCCTATTCCTTCACCTCCAGACAATACGATGATTGCCACTCCGATCCCTCCGGAAAGGAACCCAAGGATCTTGATCACGGTCGGACGATTCCTTAGGATGATCGTAGCCATCAAAGCCGTTAAGAGCGGTCCCGTTCCGAGGATCAATCCTCCATTAGTAGACGACGTCCCCGTTAGCCCGACTGATAAAAAATAATGGTGACTGACCACATTCAACAGCCCTCCGCTAATGATGAACAAAAGTTCTTTAGGTGTCGGCTTCCTGACCTTCCCCATCACACCAAGGATAATAAACACGGAAACGCCTGCAGTGAAAATACGGAGTGAGGTGATCGTAACAGGTGTGAATTCACTCACCAACGTTTTTAATGCAGGTACATTGAAGCCCCATATCAACATGATCAACACAAGAATCATATACGTTTGCCATTTTTTCAAAGCTTCCTGCGCCTTCTTTCTATTTCAATTATTTCATCCCATCATAGCACCACCTATCCTTCACTGCCAGAGAAAGAAATCCAGATTTGGAAATACAGATCGGCTAAGTGAAATCTCCACATTCTTCTCATACCTGGACTATGCTATAGTAAAGGTCGAAAGGGGTTTGATAATAATGACAAATCAACCATTGCCACCAAAGACATGTACGATTGAACGCCTTGTCACCAAAGCGGAAGACGTCGAAAAGGTGCTTCAAGGAAAGAAAACGGCGACCCGCCGTAATGGAAGATACGCGGATATCGGGGAAATCATGGAGCTTCAGGGGAAGAAATACATAGTGGAAAATGTCTATTCACAATCACTCGGCGAACTGACGAATGAACACGCCAGTCAAGAAGGGTTTCAAACAGTGGAGGAATATAAAAACACCATCCTTTCCTACCATCCGGGAATGCCTTGGCACCCCGACATGAAAGTATGGGTCCATGAATTCAGCTTAGTGACTGAATAGAGAGCATATCATGGAGCATCTACTATACAGAACACTGATCTACCTTCACGTCATCAGTGTCGTGGCCTCCATAGGGCCCTTTTTCATATTATTGCCGATGATGAGGAAGATCCGTTTCGCTTCAGAGTCCATCCTCCCAACCTATCTGGACACGTTCCGTATCACCGTGCAGCTTTCCAAGCATTCAGGGCATGTCCTTGTAGGAACGGGCATTCTTCTGGTACTACTCGGACCATGGACATGGACAACACCGTGGATCATCATGACACTCGTCATCATGTTCTGCTCCCTGTTCTTTCTTGCACGGGCATTCTCGCCGACCCTGCGGAAATTCGGAGAGGATCATGCGGATCGGGAACGGCTGGTGAGAAAATTACACCGGACCGTTTGGATTTATCTCTTCCTGCTTTTGGCTATGCTGTGGTTCATGGTCGTCAAGCCTGGGATGTGGGCGTAAAGTGGTACGTGTACCAGGTACAATGACTGATGTTTGTACCTGGTACACGTTTTTTACTGTGGAATGGCGATGAAAATCATTTACCCCCATCTGTATTAAACCATTCTTTCCTCACCATTTGGGCCACTTTGGACTTTTATCGTTCCACTTTTCACTAAAATTGTGCCACTTTAGAAAGTTATTGGGCCACTTCTGGATAAATTTGTGCCAAATTGTGAACACGGCACTGTCTTAAAGCCAATATACCCTATTACATTTCCTTCCCCCTCCTCTTCTCATCCCCTTGTACAAATATCCGAACTCTTTTATTCTAGTAATAATAGAATTTTCTAAAAAAGGAGACCATGTTGAAACAGTTCTCGCTTCAGTCCAAAATCATCGTGATCGTATTAACACTTCTTTCCATTTTAATTTTATCTCTATCGATCATCTTTTTTCGGATGTTATCAGGTACTTTGACGGATTTGAAAGGAAAGCAAGCCCTTGCAGTGGCACAATCTGTTTCAAAAATGCCCGCTGTCATCGAAGCTTTTCGTACAAACCAGCCGGAAGATATCATCCAGCCCCTTGTCGAAGATATTCGAAAGGAAACCGGTGCAACCTTCATTGTCGTCGGCAATAAAGACTCTGTCCGGTACTCCCACCCCTTGCCTGAACGGCTCGGCAAAAAAATGGTGGGTGGTGATAATGACCGGGCATTAATACAGGGGGAATCCTACGTTTCTCACGCAACCGGATCATTGGGACCTTCAGTCAGGGGAAAGGTACCCATCAGAAACGCTCAAGGGGACATCATCGGAGTGGTGTCTGTCGGATTCCTCGAAGATAATATCCACGACATTGTCATACCATATCGGACGAAGGTATTGACACTCGTCGCCGGTATCCTGTTAATCGGGATCATCGGTTCATTTTTCATAGGAAAAGGTATCAAGAAAGCGATCTTCGGGTTGGAGCCCGCCGAGATAGCCATGCAGTTCAAGGAAAAACGGGCAATCATCGAATCGGTCCGTGAAGGGATCATCGCCATCGATCAACATGGATTGATCACTGAAATCAATGCGAATGCACATAGGATCCTCGCATTGAATTATCAACATTCCAACAGGGGCAGACATATTTTGGACGTCATCCCCGATACGAAGATGATGGATGTGCTGAAAACGAGAGAAAGTCAGCTGGATGATGAGATTTCATTGAATCATCATGACCTTATTGTGAACAGACTGCCTATTATGGAAAAAGAAAAGATTGTAGGCGTGGTTGCCAGTTTTAGAAGAAAAGATGAAATGGATCAGCTTTCCAAAGAACTCTCCCAGGTTCAGGAATACTCAAGCATCTTACGCTCCCAGACACATGAGTATCGTAATAAATTGAACACAATCGCAGGCCTGATTCAACTTCATCACCACGAAGAAGCATTGACTCTCATTCAAGAGGAATCATCCGGATATGAGGATCTGATTCAATTTTTATTGAAAGCAGTTCCTGATCCGGTCCTTGCCGGCCTTATCATTGGAAAATATAATCGTTCTCAGGAACTTAAGGTGTCTTTCTCGATTCACCCTGATAGCTCGATCACCACACCGCTTTCGGATGTCCAGCGGGAAAAATTGATCACGATCATCGGGAATCTTCTAGATAATGCCTTTGAAGAATTACTTTCCCTGCCGAAACATAACAGGCAGGTTCAAATGTTCATGACTGATCTCGGGAATGATTACCTTTTTGAAATAGAAGATAGCGGTGCAGGAATCCAGAATATAGAATCAATATTTAAGAAGGGGTACTCCACTAAGCATGGCAAAGACAGGGGAATCGGCCTTCACCTCGTACAAAAAAGCGTGGAACATTTGAATGGATATTTAACAGTGGAGAAGAGTGAACTGGGTGGAGCCTTATTTACGGTCAGTATTCCAAAGCGATAGTAAGGGGGAAGCACATTGCGTAAGTGGAACGTATTTATTATAGAGGATGACATTCAAACAGCTGAAATCACCAGTCAGTATATCGCTCAATTGGAACGATTCCAGGTGGGTGGGATCGCCACCACGATAACTGAAGCAAAAAAAGTATTACATGTCGTAAAGCCGGACTTGATCCTCCTCGACGTGTATTTTCCCGACGGAACCGGTAGTGAGTTTTTATGGGAGATCAGAAAAAACCACCGAAACACAGATGTCATTCTGGTTACTGCAGCCAAGGAGACGGAGCATATTTCCAATGCGATCCGTGGCGGTGCATTCGATTATATACTAAAACCGATTATCTTTAACCGGTTTGAAGACACCCTGCTAAAATATCAACAGTATAAAGAGAGAATGAATCATTCTCAAGTGGAAAATCAACATGAAGTGGATAGACTTTTT
The DNA here is from genome assembly GCF_020172085.1 of Rossellomorea aquimaris. GTDB lineage: Bacteria > Bacillota > Bacilli > Bacillales > Bacillaceae_B > Rossellomorea > Rossellomorea aquimaris_E. The sequence continues at coordinate 923,204 of NZ_JAIVAT010000007.1, read as the reverse complement.
AATAGAAAGAAAGCTACCGGAACCATCCAGACCATCCAACCGCCTCCGAAAGGCATTGATACCCTTACATTGGAATCCATTCTCAAGAGCATCAGAACGGGAGATGACCGGGGATATACAGCAGAAGAAATGGCTGGAGAAGTCGGCGTTACCCGCACAACCGCCAGACGGTACTTGGAATACCTTGTATCACAAAAGAAAATCATCGTAGAACTGACCTATGGAGGTGTCGGCAGACCTCAACGAAGGTACTTCTTTCAGGAATAGAAAAAAAGCAGTGTGTCGACACACTGCTTTTTCCATGATCAAGCCTCTTTCTTTAACTCCTTGTACTCAGCGGGCTTTCCTTTTTTCCTTAATCCTACAACAGTCGGAAGAACCAGGGAGAGGAATGAAACAACCAGTAACCCGATGGTGATATTGCTTTGAAAAAATACACTGTATGAACCGTTTGAAATCGTCATCGCCTGCCGGAATGATTGCTCCATCATCCCACCCAATATAAACGCAAGAATAAATGGCGGTGCAGGAAACTTGAACATTTTCAATAAATAGCCCAGCACACCGAACCCGACAAGAAGGTATAAATGAAATGTGTTAAAGCTGACGGCATACACCCCGATTAGGCAGAACACGATAATCAAGGCAATTAACAGTTGTTTAGGAATATATAGGATTTTCGCCAATATTGGTATGAGTGGAAGGTTTAGAACTAAAAGAAAGAGATTCCCTATATACATACTGGCGATGACTCCCCAGAAAACATCCGGGTGATCCTGCAGCATCAATGGTCCCGGCTGCACCCCTACAACCAATAAGGCTCCAAGTAGGACAGCAGTGGTTCCCGATCCCGGTATCCCTAATGTCAATAAAGGAACAAAGGCGCCGCTTGTTGCGGCATTATTAGACGTTTCAGGAGCAGCAAGCCCTTTAATATTTCCCTTTCCGAATGAAGATGGATCTTTGGATAAACGCTTCTCTGAAATATAGGATAAAAAGGATGCGATCGTTGCACCTGCTCCAGGAAGTACCCCGAGAATAAAGCCAAGGACAGAATGGCGGCTGATCGGACCTGCCATTTCTTTCAACTCATGCTTCTCCAGCTTTAAGCTACCAACTGCCTCCTTCCCCTTTAACGAATTTTCATTCCTTGAAATGATGAGCTGACACACTTCCGAAAGAGCAAATAGCCCCAGTGCGATGATGAGAAAATCGATGCCCTCCAATAAACCAGGGTTTCCGAACGTAAATCGCTGCGTTCCCGTTTGCTGATCGATCCCCACTGTCGCGATCATCAAGCCAATTGTCGCAGAGATCAGTGCTTTATTCGTCGATCCCTCAGATAAGCTCGAAATCGCAGTCAGTCCCAACAGCATGAGGGCGAAATACTCTGTTGGACCGAATGTGATGGCAAGCTTCGCCATATAAGGGGCAACGAGCATGAGGGCCACGACACTGATCGTTCCTCCTGCGAATGAAGAGATCGCGGCAATGGCGAGAGCCTTGCCTGCTTTCCCCTGCTTCGCCATGGGATATCCGTCAAACGCAGTCGCCACCGTTCCCGATATCCCGGGGGCATTTAATAGAATCGAAGATGTGGAACCGCCAAAAACGGCACCGTAATACACTCCCGCCATCAGAATCAATGCCGATGCGGGAGACATTCCATAACTGAGTGGGATCATGATCGCAATGGCACTGATTGGACCTAACCCTGGCAGCATGCCAATGATGGTGCCTGCTAAAACACCGATAAATGCGAAAAACAGGTTCTCGGGTGTGAAGGCTACTTGAAACCCGTATAAGATACTTTCAATCATGCTGGTCACCTCCTAAAAGGGTAGAATCCCCTGTGGTAAAGTAATATTGAGTAAATAGGTAAATGAGTAATACATGATTCCTGAAAAGAGAAAGGCGACTAATACAGTAGTCACTTTCTTCTTGAACCCCAGGACAAATGGGATCACTAACAGAAACAGAATCGTAGATAATAAAAATCCAATTGGTTCTAATAAATAGATATAGATGAGCAGCGCTCCAAGCACCGATAATAAAATGATGACATCTTCTTTTTTAACATATCGCCTTTTCTTATCTTCATCGGTATCATCTTTTGCCTGAAAAAATAGGACAAGTGCTAATACAATCAGCAGGTATCCCAGCCCTTTTGGAAGCACGTCGCTATCTATGATGGCATAGGGAAATGCAGGAAGCTGATAACTTAGAGCTAAATAGATCCCTGAAAATACTAATAAAATAATTGATATGATGCGATCTGGTTTGGTTCTCATATGATTCACTCCAATCAAGAAAGGAGGGAACAGAGAAATCTGCTCCCAACACCTCTATTTTTTCAAGCCGATTTCCTCCATCAATGCTTCGATTTCCTTGTATTCTTTATCCAGGAAATCACTGAACTCTTCAGAAGACATATAGTTATCCGTCCAGCCAAACTTGTCCCGCATTTCCTTCCATTGATCCGTTTCGATCATTTCCTTGAACGCATTTTCATAATAGGCGACGGCATCAGGATCCATATCCTTTGGTCCCAGGAAACCGCGCCACACAACAAATTCATCGTCGATCCCTTGTTCTCTCAACGTAGGGAAATCTGATACGGTATCCCCTTCCAGGCGTTCTGGTGCTGTGATAGCCAGAACTTTCACCTTGCCGGCACGTGCTTGTTCAGAAGCTTCTGCAAGTCCTGTGGAATAGACATCTACTTTTCCGCCAAGGAGCATACTCATACCTGAACCGTCCTGTGCGGAAACATATTTCAATTTTTTCACATCCACTCCTGCTGCTTTAACGGCCTTAACGAATTGCATATGATCCATGCTTCCAGGTGAAGAAACACCAACGATTGAAACAGATGTCGGATCCTTCTTTAATGCATCCACAAGATCATTCATCGTATCGTATGGAGAATCGGCATCTACAACAAAAGCCCCGTAGTCAGCAATCACCCCCGCTATTGGAGTAAAATCTTTATGCGATAATGTAGACTGCCCATTAAGTGGTACAAAGAAGATTGGCGGAGATGTCACGAACATTGTATGATTATCCCCTTTTTTGCTATCAATATAGGACCAGCCGACAGATCCACCACCACCAGGCTTATTGACCACAGCCATACGTTGGTCAATGATTTTCTGTTCTTCCATCACCTTTGATACGGTTCTGGCCGTTGTATCCCAGCCTCCGCCAGCGCCTGCCGGAGCCACGACTTCAATCGGCTTTGAGGGTGCCCACTTCCCATCCGTTTCAGTATTACTGGCAGAATCCGAGCTTCCGCATGCAGTGGTTGCGACTAATAATCCTGATAAAATAAGAGCCAATACACCGTTTTTCTTTTTCATTCATTTTCTCCCCCTTTGAATATTTTTGATAACGCTTTCATTATAGAAAATTCCGAAACTTAATAGAATAAATTGAAAATAAACGTCAAAAGAAAACTTTTGTGTATTTTGTTCATAAAGTTCACGTGAGAAATGCTTTTCCTTGTGATCCTGTGAAACTTTATATCCCCTTTAAGGAAAATCCACATATGATGTAGCAATTCCTCTTTTTTGAGAAAGGTGAGACTGACATTGAATTTACCATTGAGTATGCATAGTCGGGTGCACGGAGGTGGAGGTCACGCCAGTTGGGGCCATGGCCATGGGCATGCCTCCTGGGGACACGGAGGAAATTGGAATAATGGCTGGAACTGGGGGCATCACGGTGGATACCCATTCGCTGCAGGTGCTGTGACAGGCCTGGCCGTCGGAGCTGCGGCATCACCGGGACCCTATCCGGTACCAGTACCGTATCCATATCCCTACCCGTACCCTTATCCACCGCCTTACCCGCAATATTAATCAACGAAAAAATCCCCGGCTCTTAAAATGGAGTCGGGGATTTTTCATGTTATGTGAGTTCTTGATAATAGATCAGCTTGTTTCCAAACGGATCGATTATTTGAAATTCTTTTGTTTTCCAAGGGGTATGTTCTATTGCTGGTTTTGCGAACCGGTAATTCTTTCTTAAAATGCCTGTTAGAAACTCTTCTATCCCTTCTACTTCCATTCTAATGGCTGCACCCGGACTGCAATCTCCATGATGTTCTGAAAGATGAAGAATGCTATTTCCCTTTGACACCTGCATGTAAAGAGGGAAAGATGTTTCAAATGCATGCTCCCAATCAAGAGTGTATTCAAGGATATCCATGTAAAATTCTTTTGCCTTTTCAATATCAAATATTCTCAAGATCGGAATCGTTTTATGAAATTGAATTTCTTCTCTCAATCCTGCTCCTCCTTTATCATTCATTCTCCTCCATGTCACTTTCTCTATTAACCACGAATTTCCTCTAAAGGATAAAGAAAAAGGATCTTTAAAATGTTGGAAGTTTATAAATCTATTATTTGTGGTACTATAGATTAGTTAGTATTTCGTTCATAGATTATACAAGGAGGAACTAATATGGATTTCTTATTTCCACTTGGACTTGCCATTTCGACAGATGCAATCATTGCCCTTTTAAAAATCATAGCCATCGACGTCATTTTGTCTGGAGATAATGCAATCGTCATTGCCATGGCGACAAGAAGATTACCAAAAGACCTCCAAAACAAAGCGATATTCTGGGGTACGGCTGGAGCTGTCATCCTGCGAATTTTATTTGCTGCCGTTATTGTTTATTTATTGCAAATTCCATTTGTGCATCTTATCGGAGGCATCCTTCTTCTATGGATTGCCTATCAGGTACTCGTTGAAGATGAAGAAGATGCCAATATCAAATCGCATACCGGACTTAGACAGGCCATCATGACCATCATCGTTGCCGATGCCGCTATGAGTCTTGATAATGTCGTTGCTGTGGCCGGTGCCGCGCATGGACATATCGGCATGATCGCCCTTGGCGTATTCATCTCGATTCCGATCATGATATTCGGATCAAAAGCCATTGTAAAAATCCTCGAAAAATATCGCTGGATTGCATACCTTGGAGCAGGGATCCTTGCCTACACAGCAGGAGAAATGATCGTGTCAGATGAGAAATTCTTAAACCTGGTAAATATAGAGCATGGAGCAATCACCACCATCATTACCATTGGGTTGACGGTCCTGATCTTGCTCTTAGGTTACTTTGCCAACAAGCGTAATGAATCAAGTCACAGTAAGAATGTTGAACAGTATAACGCATAAAACCAGTAAAGATGCTTACCTCGGTAAGCATCTTTTTTCATGAGGACTTGTTTTGAGGGACGGACCTCTAGTTTCACTACTAAACTCTTGATATAAAAGGATTCATCCACAAAAACAGAGGTCCGTCCCTCTATTTCATCATCTCTTTAACGAGTTGTTTGTTTTTGGTTTTGAAGACTTCGTTATGGGAGGATACCATGGCGGAGCTTTCTGCTTCTGGTTGTATATATTGTTTGGCTTTATTGACGGCGTTTGCGGCGTCTTGGAACGCTCCTGCAATGAGGTTAACTTTCCCATCGTGTTTTAATATATCTCCTGCTGCATATAGTCCGTTGATGGACGACTCACTGTTTGAAGTCCCTGCAATGTAGTACTGATCGATCATTTCAATTCCCAATGAGCTGTTCTTCAGCAGTTCTGTATCGATTTCATAGCCATGATTGATAATGACTTCATCAATGGATAAATGCGATACATCACCTGTTTGATGATTGGTCAACTCGACCCCGTCAATAGTCTGGTGATCGTTGGCTGCAATGAGCTTGGTGATTGAGGTATTGAACAGACAGGTGGCGGAGCTGTTCATTAGCTGGGCACACTGCGCTTCATGACCGTTAAGGGCATCTTTCCGATATGTCACGTACACCTTCCTCGCCACGGGTTCCAATTCATTGGCCCAGTCGACCGCCGAATTTCCCCCACCTGAAATCACAACGGTTTTATCCTTGAAACTTCTCAATGACTTGACGGTATAATGCAAATTCGTAACCTCAAACCGTTTTGCCCCTTCGATATCAAGTTTTTGAGGGGTAATGATGCCACTTCCGACGGCAACGATCACCGTTTTTGTATAGTGCTTCTGCCCTGACGAGCCTTTCAATATGAATACTCCATCTTCCTGACGTGTAATGGTCTCAACTTTTTCATTTAAAACAACTGTAGGATCGAAGGTTAAACCTTGTTGAACAAGCTGGTGAATTAGCTGAGCACCCGGTATTGGAGTAAGTCCACCGACATCCCAAATCATTTTTTCGGGATAAACATGGATTTTACCACCCAATGCTGGCTGATACTCAATAATCTTTGTTTTCATTTCCCTTAGACCACTATAAAAAGCCGAGTAAAGACCTGCCGGGCCGCCTCCTATGACTGTAACATCAAATACATCTTGATGATCCATTTTCGTTCACTCCTCACACAACCTCATTCTAATTGATTATCATTCTCAATTAAATCCTACCTCTTTTTCACTAGTTTGACAACCAAATTTTCTATTGACTTTAAGAAAAAAGGATTATAGTATTGAAATTGTTCGAGAATGAGAATCATTATCAACTTATCTTTTACTAAACGGAGGGCATAAAATGGTTCGCCTCTATACAGATGAATTAAACATTGGATACGGAGACCGATTGATTGTGAAGGATCTCAGCGTCGACATTCCGGACGGAAAGATCACCACCATCATTGGGTCCAACGGGTGTGGCAAGTCCACCTTGCTGAAAGCGATTACCCGCATCATCCCCCACCACTCCGGCAATGTTGTGCTGGATGGGGAAGTCATTTCGAAAGGAAACACGAAAGAGCTGGCCAAAAAGTTGGCGATCCTTCCCCAAACACCTGAAAGTGCCAGCGGTCTGACCGTTGGGGAATTAGTGTCTTATGGGCGCTTCCCCCATCAAAAAGGAATCGGTCGATTGACAAAAAAAGATTATGATGTCATCAACTGGTCGCTTGATGTAACGGGAACCCAAGAATTCAAATACAGGGAAGTGGATGCATTATCAGGTGGTCAGCGACAACGGGTGTGGATTGCCATGGCACTCGCTCAGGAAACGGACATTATCTTCCTCGATGAACCTACTACATACTTAGACATGGCTCACCAGCTCGAAGTATTGGAACTATTGCAGACGCTCAATCGAGAACAGAACCGTACAATCGTCATGGTCCTTCACGATTTGAATCAGGCAGCCCGTTTTGCCGATTATATTGTAGCGTTAAAGGAGGGTGAAATCGTAAAATCGGGTACATGTGAGGAAGTCATCACCCATGATGTATTGAAAAAAGTATTCCAGATAGATGCCGAGATTGGAAGAGATCCTCGAACAAATAAGCCAATGTGTATGACATATAACTTACTAAAAGGAGAAAATAAATATGAAAAAATGGATGATCCCGTTCACTATTCTGCTGTTGCTACTCGTTAGTGCATGCAGCAACAGCTCTACATCAAAAGAAGGTTCAGAAGAAAAAGAAAAAGCATCAGATACCATTACCTATCAATCAGAAAATGGTCCCGTTGAAGTACCGGCCGATCCACAGCGTGTCGTCGTTCTATCTTCATTTGCCGGAAACGTGATGGCACTCGATGTAAATCTCGTCGGTGTGGATTCCTGGTCCAAGATGAATCCTCGCTGGGATAAGGAACTCGAAGGGGTTGAAGAAGTAACCGACGAAAATCTGGAAAAAATCATCGAACTCGATCCCGATTTAATCATTGGATTATCCAATATCAAAAATGTCGATAAGTTAAATGAAATCGCCCCTACGGTTACATACACTTATGGAAAAGTAGACTATTTAACTCAACACATCGAAATTGGGAAACTATTAAACAAAGAAAAAGAAGCTCAACAATGGGTCGATGATTTCAAAAAGCGTGCCCAAACTGCCGGTGATGATATTAAAGCCAAAATCGGGGAAGATGCAACCGTTTCCGTCATTGAAAGCTTTAATAAGCAGTTATACGTATACGGAAACAATTGGGGTCGCGGTACAGAAATCCTTTATCAAGAAATGGATTTGAATATGCCTGAAAAAGTAAAAGAACAAGCTTTGGAACCTGGATACTTCGCCCTTTCCACTGAGGTGATGCCCGAGTTTGCGGGAGACTATTTGATCTTAAGTAAAGATCCTAAAGCAGATAACTCCTTTATGGAAACCGAAACGTACAAAAACATTCCTGCAGTGAAGAACAACCAGGTATTTGAAGTGAATATGATGGAATTTTATTTTAACGATCCTCTTACTTTGGATTATCAGTTGGACTTCTTCAAAGAGAAATTTCTAGGCAATTAATTCTTACAGGGGGAATTCTTATGATGAGAATTCCCCTTTTCACTATTCTATAAAGAAAAGATGATGGATGATGACCACTCAAAATCAACGATTTCCATTTTTTTATAAATTGATCGGTGCAACCCTCCTATTTGGAGCTGCCTTTTTGGTTTCTGTTACATTTGGAGCTGCAGAGACAACGGTGATGGATGTGTTGCATGCCTTGACTTTCTCGGCTGAAGGAGACAAAATCACTATCCTTCAAGAAATCCGCTTCCCCAGGGAAGTAGCTGCCATCGTGGTCGGGGCATCCCTGGCCGTATCAGGCGCCATCATGCAGGGCATGACGCGTAATCCCCTGGCCGATCCTGGTTTACTGGGCTTAACCGCAGGAGCGAATGCTTCCTTGGCAATCGCTCTCGCATTCATCCCCTCCATCAGCTATTACGGAATCATGATTGCCTGCTTTATAGGTGCCGCCGCCGGAGCCCTTATGGTATTTGGGATCAGTTCCATGAAAAGAGGCGGTTTTTCCCCCTTTAGAATCGTACTGGCGGGAGCTGCAGTATCTGCCTTTTTATTTGCCATAGCAGAAGGAATCGGTTTATTTTTCAAGTTATCGAAAGATGTCTCTATGTGGACTGCAGGTGGAATGATCGGAACGACCTGGTCTCAGCTGCACGTGATCGTTCCGTTTATAATGATCGGTATTTTGGTAGCTTTATTTTTCTCCAGACAGCTGACGATCTTGAGTTTGAACGAGGAAGTGGCGGTAGGCTTGGGACAGCGTACGGCATTTGTCAAAACGGTTCTTTTCATCGTGATCGTCCTCCTTGCAGGTGCCGCCGTTTCCCTTGTCGGGAATATGGTGTTCATCGGATTGATGATTCCCCATATGGTCCGGGCAGTCGTTGGGACGGATTATCGGTTCATCATTCCCGTCTCCTCCCTGTTTGGTGCTTCATTCATGCTTCTAGCAGACACACTGGGACGCACGATCAATGCTCCATATGAAACACCTGTGGCAGCGATCGTTTCGATGCTGGGGCTGCCCTTCTTCCTGTTCATCGTTCATAAAGGAGGGAAAGGTTTCTCATGATACATCCGGATTTGATTAAAAAACAGCGTATGCTTCTTATCGCTTTACTTATACTTATTGGGGCAACGGCCGTTATCAGCATTGGAATGGGCTATTCTTCCGTTTCATTTAGCAGGGTCATCCCTACTCTATTAGGTGAAGGATCATTTAAGGAAGAATTCATCCTCTTTTCCATCCGATTACCGAGGATCATCATCACGATTCTTGCAGGTATGGCCCTTGCCTTATCCGGTTCCATCCTCCAGGGGATGACACGGAATGATCTGGCTGATCCCGGTATCATCGGTATCAACTCGGGAGCTGGGGCAGCGATTGCCGTCTTCTTTTTGTTCTTCCCTATCGATGCGGGTTCATTTGCCTATCTGCTTCCGATTGTTGCTTTCGCGGGGGCACTCGTTACAGCCTGCTTGATTTACTTATTTTCATACAGCAGGAGAAATGGGATCCAGCCCGTTCGGCTGGTTTTAGTCGGAGTGGGATTCTCCATGGCGTTGTCAGGGCTCATGATCATCCTGATCTCCAGCGCCGAACGTGCAAAAGTTGATTTCATCGCCAAGTGGCTCGCGGGGAATATATGGGGTGCCGATTGGCCGTTTATCTGGGCCATCCTCCCTTGGCTTATCATTTTGATCCCTTTTGCCCTTTATAAATCACAGATGCTTAATCTATTGGGATTGAGTGAGCCCGTTTCGATTGGGGTAGGGGTCTCCATAAACCGTGAGCGATTCACGATGCTGATTGTAGCAGTCGCTTTGGCCGCCTCTGCCGTTTCAGTCACAGGAGGCATCGCCTTCATCGGCTTAATGGCCCCTCATATGGCGAAAGCAATGGTGGGACCACGGAATCAACTGTTCATCCCGATCGCCATCTTACTAGGCGGATGGCTCCTGCTCCTTGCAGACACCATAGGGCGAAACATCCTCCAACCCGACGGAATCCCAGCCGGCATCATGATCGCCCTCATCGGCGCCCCCTACTTCATGTACCTGTTACTGAAGAAGTAGTGGAGGGACGGACCTCGATTTTCAAGGAAGAATGTGATGTTGACGCGCTTTGCGAGTGTATATGAGAGGTCCGTCCCTCCAAATAAAAAATGCTGCTCCCCACATTCAGGCGGGGAGCAGCATTTTTTTATAGGATATGAGTGGCAATCAGGCGATCGAGTTTGCGGATGTCCACTTTTTTGTTGAGGCTAAGTTTCATTTTTCCTACTTTCGTCCATAATTCAAGTTCGGCATCGATATCGAGGGCTCCCCCATTTTCACTGGAGTAGAGAATGATCGATTTGAAGGGAATCGTATACACTTCGATTTTTTCTCCAGTCACCCCCTGGCGGTCCGCTATCATGATTCGTTTATTTGTGACGACCGCTACGTCGCGGATGGTTTTATAAGCAACTTCCGCTTTTTCTCCGTCGATTAACATCGTATAGATTTCTTGAGGTACCTCCACTTCTTCAAAAAATGTGAATCTCATAGTCTTTTTTACTTCTACCATCATTACGCCTCCCTATGAAACTTGTATCTTCCATTTAAGTATAGCAGATTCATTATCCAGTTTTAGGGAATACGTATTCAACCCGTCCACTTCTATCTAACCGTTACATTGACTTCTTCTCTCCTATACTCCTCTTCTCTCTCTTCCCTCACAGGCTTCTTACTCCAAAATGTTGCGAGGATCGGCCCTGAAATATTATGCCATACAGCAGCAATGACACTCGGCAGGGCAGCAAGGGGACCGAAATGGGCGCTTGCTAGGGCAACGCCTAACCCGGAGTTCTGCATTCCCACTTCGATAGAAATGGCCCGTCTCGTTCCTTCATCCAGCTTCATAAGGACACCCGTACCATATCCGAGGCCAAGTCCAAATACATTATGAAGGATGACGGCCGTGAAAATAATCGCTCCGGAGGAGGCAATATTCTCAACATTTGCCGAAACAACGGCTGACACGATGATGATGATCGCCAGCACAGAGATTAAAGGTATCACATTCAGGCTTTTTTCAACGGTACCCGGGAAGAGCTTTCGAATCACCAACCCAATCGTGATAGGAAGGATAATGACCTGAACGATTGATAGGAACATGGCGACCGGGTCGACCGGCAACCACTGACCCGCGAGCCCAAGAAGGATCAGGGGCGTAGCAATCGGAGCCAAGAGCGTTGACAGAGATGTCATGGCAACGGATAAAGCCAGATTCCCTTTTGCCAGATATACCATGACGTTGGATGCCGTCCCACCGGGAACAGAGCCCAATAATACCAAACCGGCGGCCAGTTCATCCGGCAGCCCGAGTATATAGGCAATCAAAAAGGCACCCAGTGGCATAATAAGAAACTGGGCCATGACACCCGTGATGACAGGAAGAGGGTTCTTCAGCACCAGTTGAAAATCAACAGGCTTTAACGTAAGCCCCATCCCGAACATCACGACGCCTAACAGAATCGTAATATATGCCCCCAACGACAGAAAAGGAGCGGGAACAAAGTAAGCGACGGCCGCTACCAGGATGACCCAGACGGCAAAGTACTTTCCTGCCAGATTGCTGATGGTTTCAAGCAGCTTCATCTTAATTCCTCCTTCTTTGTATGTACCAATTTATGAGGATTGAAGATTCCTTCAGGGTCCAGTGCAAATTTGATCTTCTCCATTACCTTTAAAGCTCCACCGTGTTCTCGCTCTTGATACTTCATCTTCCCGACTCCTACACCATGCTCTCCCGTACATGTCCCGTTTCGCTCAAGAGCATATTCCACAATCATCTCGTTATACAATTCGGCTCTCTTCACTTCGTCGTGATCATTTAAGTCGATCATGAGTGAGGTATGGTAATTCCCATCTCCCACATGCCCGAGGATCCCTCCGATCAGCTTCAGCTCTTCAAGCTTTTCCCGCGCGTGCTGAACGGCTCCGGATAATTCGGATATCGGGACACAGACATCCGTCACCATCAGTTTCCTGCCAGGATATCCATGCACATAGGCATAAGCCAGATTATGCCTTGCTTCCCACAGCTTGTTCCGCGCGGCCGTATCTGTTTCAAAGACGATTTCTTCACATTGATGGTCCGATACGATTTCGTTGGTGAACTCGACATCTTGATTCAGACCTGCTTCATTACCGTGAAATTCAAGGAACAGCGTAGGCTTTTCTTTATAATCCGTGTCACTGAACCGGTTTACCTGTATCATGGAAGGCTCATCCACCAGCTCCACTCTCGCAATCGGGACTCCCGCCTGTAAAATGGAAACGACCGCCTCCACCGCATCATCGACAGTAGTGAACGATGCCCGTGCTGCCACGATATGTTCAGGGATGCCATAGACGCGGAGGGTTAATTCCGTTATGCACCCGAGGGTTCCTTCTGATCCCACGAACAAACTGTTCAAGTGATATCCAGAGGAAGATTTCTGTGCCATGTTCCCCGTGTGGATCACTTCGCCGTCCGGCAACACCACCTCCAGATCACGGACCTGATCACGCATGACCCCATACTTCACAGAAGTCGTTCCACTCGCATTCGTCGCAGCCATTCCGCCGAGAGTAGCATCCGCTCCAGGGTCAACTGAAAAGAAAAGGCCATATTTCTTCAACTCTTTATTGAGCTGGGTGCGCGTCACCCCGGGTTGAACTTTAACGAGGAAATCTTTCTCCCTCACCTCAAGAATTTTATTCATTTGGGAGAAGTCAATCGTGATCCCTTTATCATATGGAATCACGTGTCCCTCAAGGCTCGTTCCAAGCCCGAATGGAATGATGGGAATTTGATGAGCCGATGCCACTTTCACAATCGCACTCACGTCCTCACTGCTCTCAGGGAACACTACCACATCCGGGGGACTCGGCGTATGATACGATTCGTCCCTGCTATGTTGATCCAAAACCGTTTCATTCACTGTCACCTGATGACTGCCCACAACCTCCCTTAACTCATCCAATAAACGACTATCCTTCACACTCATAAGCCCTCTCCCCTTCAAAAAAATGTATAATGCATCGAATTATACCTAATAATCAGAATATTTCAATAGTAAAAAGGTATAAATCTGAATCACATGTTAAGGACTTTCGTGAGGGACGGACCTATATAAAGGGCATTTCAGCAGGCATATCCTTACCATACCGGGATTCTGGCTAGGTCCGTCCCTCCTCAAATAAAAATGGTATCGGAGCTGCTCCGATACCACAGGATTATGATTGATTGTGTTGGGTTAGTTTTTGGTTCAAGAGGGTGAACATATTTTTCAGTTCTTCTTTGGGTACGTTTTCGTATTGATCTCCAATGCTTGCTTCGAATGTACATTCATTGTCGCTTATTTCTTTCACGTACCCGGTTATTCCGATACCGGTTTGTTCATAGACGTCGATCAAGATGGACTCGATCTGCTTTTGCGGGAGGTGGAAATGTACATGGAACATATTAGAGACAGGTTTTTCTGGGAGTGTGGAGATACCTGAGCATTCATTGAGATGAGACGCCAGTTCCTTTGCACCTTCATAATACTGCTCCATCTTCCCGACACGTTGATCGAAATAATAGTCCGCACTGATAATATAAGGATATAGACTGATTAAATCGCCGCCATGCCGTCTCTTCCACACCTTGGATTCTTCCGTGAATTCCGCTCTTCCTGCAAGGATTGCCCCCGCTAATCCACCGAACCCTTTATAAAAAGAAATATAAACACTATCAAACAACTCGCATACTTCTGCTGCCGTTTTTCTGTAATAAGGGAGCACTTCATAAAGTCTCGCACCATCCAGATGGAGCTTGATCCCGTTATCCCGGCAGAAACGCGAGATGGCTTCAAGGGTTTCATATTCAGGCAGCTGTCCTCCTATTTCCCTTTGAGGCAGCTCCAGTAATAAGCATGAAATTTCTTCTTTCAAACCTACAACATCCTCGAGACCAATCACCCGGTCCTTATCGGCCAGCAATATCGGTTCAATGCCGTGTAATTTCTTCAACCCATCCTCTTCATGAATTTCGAGGTGACATAAGGGATGATAAGCAACCCTGTCTACCCCTTTTCGATCACACCAAATGCGAAGGGCAATCTGCTGTGCCATCGTTCCGCTCGGAAAGAATACAGCACTCTCTTTACCAAGGTCATCCGCTATCTTCTGCTGAAAATCTTCTATGATCTTTCCCGATCCGTATATGTCGCTATCCAAATTACCATCAAACTGCTCCAGAGCCTCTTTCAATACATTGAGATTCCTCTTCCCATGCCCCTGTAAAGGATGTGCAGCATTTTTATAGGCTTCAAATAATCGCTTTTCTCCCATCATCATTCTCCCCTTCTATGATTTCATCGCTCCGGCAATGAACCTCTTGATTCGTTTTTTGTATTCTTCTTCTTCCACCGTGAAACCTTCCGTATGCCCGGCACCGGGAACGATCCATAATTCTTTTTGGCCGCCTGCTGCCTCGTACAATCGATGGGCCATTTCCGTTGGGACAAGCTCATCCTTGTCCCCATGAATGATAAAAAGGGGCACACGGTTCTTTTTAACTTGTTCCAATGCGGATGCCTCTTTAAATGAATAACCAGCCCTCACCTTGGTCACTACACCCGTAATATCCATAATCGGAAACGCCGGTAAACGATAAAGATACTTCAATTGGTGGGCAAGCTCTTCGTCGACAGTTGTATATCCACTATCCGCGATGATTCCCTTGACCTCTTCTGGAAGTATTTCTCCGCTCGTCATCAACACGGTTGCAGCCCCCATCGAAAACCCGTGTAGGAAGATGGTGTCCTGCCCTTTTTCATCGGTCAGGAATTGTATCCACTTTTTCACATCCAGCCGGTCGTCCCAGCCATAGCCGATATAATCTCCTTCACTCTTACCATGTCCACGGGCATCGGGCTTAAGGATATTGTAGCCCTCTTCATAATAGAATCTTGTTATTTCAGGCATTTGCTCGCTGTTTCCCTTATACCCATGTGCAAGAATCACCGTTTTCCCATTTGGTGACTCGTTTTCGAGATATTGGGCTCTGAGAGTCAATCCATCCTCCGATTTCACCTCAACCTTTTGAAAATCCCGCTTACTTGTCCAGTTTTGCAAATCTCTCAATTTCTCCTGTTCCTCTTCCAAGGCACTGACCGCCTCAACCGCTTCTTCTGTGCCGCCGTAAAGTTCCACCGCTTCATTGCTTCGGTTAATGGCTACATCATAGAAATAGTTGCCGGCAACGAGCAAACCAATAAAAAACAGCAATAGCAAACTGCTTGCAATCCACACTATTTTCCTCTTCATGGCATGGTCTCCTTCGTACAGAGTCGTTACTATTATTTTACCCGAATCAGATACTAGATTCATAGAAAAAGCCACAATAAAAAGCGCTCAGGCACGGCTGAGCGCTGAATGATAAAAACTACGACATTACCTTACTACTTTCTTTCCACCGGTTCACCTGTGCCTTTTCAACGAATTCAGCTCGATTTCCATATAACCTGATCACATCCCGAATTTCCTCAGGCCGATACTTTTCATTCCGGGCATGTCCGAGGGATTCATATCCGGAACCCCGCTGTAAATAATCGGAAGAGGCGACTGTATACCATCTTTCATCTTCTAAAGGATTATTCCCTATAAGAATATCAGAAACTACTTTGCCATCATGGATAATTTCAGCCCCCGATACATGCAGCCTGCCTACGAATTTCCCCCGGAATCCAGGGCCTTTTCCATCTGCCAGGCAAACCTCTGCATCAAGGGATTCCCCAATCGCTTCCCTGATATGCTTTCCCTGGATTTCAAAAGAGGTCGGGTTCAATGGCGATGGACAGATTTCAATGAGATTCTTATGACTGATGGAATGAAAAGCCCCGGCATTCACAATTCCACTATTGATCAGACCAAGATCACAGTTCAACATGTCCTGCAGCCCATCGGCAATTAAATTGGTCATCGGATTCTCTTCCAACACATCATGCCAAAGCGGCAGATCGATGGTATAAAGCGGTTTGCTTAACACTTTAATCGCGACCATTTTGTTTTTCTTGAGAATATCCGTGACCTCTTGATCCGATGTGGCAGACCGAGTCGCAATCGTTTCCCCACGTAGTAGTGAAACCCCTTCGTTTGTCACTTCCAATTCAACCACGCCGATATATTCGCCATAGCAGCCTGCACTGTTCACCACAGTACCGTTGACCACCTTTGCCTCCGGATAAAGCTGGTGATCATGAGCAGAAAGAATGACATCCACCTCATTCAGCTCACAGGCAAGCTCTTCATCCGCCACCGTTCCTACATGATTTAGAAGGATGCACAGGTCATATTGACCGCGGTAGAGTTCTAGTTCCTTCTTTATTTCTTTCTTGTAATCCGTTATATGGACACCGAGGCCATCATTGAACCCCTGCAAGTCAGGGGATGAACCTGTAATGAAAATCCGCAGACCTTTCTTATTGAGAATGACGCTTGACTTCACTCCCTCAATCGCCGCTTTGTCTTTTCTAAAAAGGTTATTGCTGATAAATGGAATGGGACTATTCCCGGCCATATGCTCGAGGGTATCGAAACCGTTGAACATTTCATTGTTCCCGATGGTCAGTGCATCGTATCCGACGGATTGAAGAAGTTCAATCGCTGCCATCCCCCTCGTTCCCTGGAGCTCAATGCTTTTAAAATCGGCAAAATCTCCCCCATCCAAAATGATCGTGTTCTCATCCTTATGTTCTTTGATGAGGGTGGCTGCTCTCTTAAATGCATCAAAATGACTGTGTACATCATTTGTATGTATGATTTTTAGTTTCATCTTAACCTCCATGTCTTTTTCAGAAAACTCTCTCTTTTAATAGTAAAGCAATATAATAAGGTGTAAAGTATTTTATGGAAAAAGATAGTAAAAATATCTTTTTTACCCAGTAGGAAAACTACTATTCAAACAACGATACATGAGGTTCGTGCTCACAACAGTGAACGAGCATGGCATGAAGCTGGCCCCTGTGATGATAGAGATGGGCTACGATTTCGACGAGCCATTCGAACCGGGTATACGTTACGCCCCAATAGGACGTTATTTCTTCCGTTAGCATATCGTCTGTTAAAACTGCAACCTGCTCTTTCAGGTAGTGGAAATTCCTCTGTAGCTCTTGTTTCATTTCTCCCAGAGTAGTCAATGATTGACACGAGTAAAAATCGCTCATTTCCTTCTGACCCGCACCCTCGGAAATAAGAAAGTCCGCCCTTGGGATAAGGGAGATATGGGATATTAGCTCCCCAATGGAATGCTTGGAAGGAGTAGGTCTACTTTGCAAGTCTTCCTCTGTTAGACCGTCCATGATTTCAAGAATCGATGTAAGTGCTACTTCCATTTGGTGCAGTGTACCTTGACAGTAAACATTCATACTCATTCTCCTCTTGATCTTTTACCTTATTATACAAGGAGATTAGCATTGACACAGTCCATAAGATGCATATAGAATGTGAAATAATATTTTGTTAACGTTTTTCCTAAACATTGTTGCTTTTGAACAAGCAAGTGGTGGTTGATTTCCGCTCCAGGTGCTCGCTTTCCGCGAGGCTGGCGGTGAGCCTCCTCGGGCTAAAGCCCTGTGGGGTCTCTCACCTGTCCAGCGTTTCCCGCAGGAGTCGAGCACCTTCCGCTCCAATCAACTGTCAAAGCATAAATGTTTCAGTATAACCGTGTAATTGTCAGGATAACTTACAATCAAACAATTGCTTCTTCCTCTGGCACAGCTCAATGACAGAGCATATACCAGTCATAGACTGTGAAGATTTACAACAATCTTTACGAAAAGAGCTTTTGCATAAATAAAACGTTCCATACACTCGTATAATATTGGAAATATGGTCCAAAAGTTTCTACCAAACTACCGTAAATGGTTTGACTACGAGAGCAAAGAAGTGACAGGAGTCCCTGCACTTCTCTCTCTATGTCAAACCCCGGGTGCATCTCGGGGTTTTTCTATTCGATAAGGAGAGGATTACATGAATACACAGAAACAAATATTAAAAAAGCGAATTGCAGTGGCCAATAAAGATATCGCTGCAGACGTGGTCATAAAAAACGCGAAAATCATTGATGTCTTCAATCTGGAGATCACGGAAGGTGATGTGGCAATTTCAGATGGGATGATCGTCGGAATCGGTAAATACGAAGGCAAAGAAGTGATTGATGCAAAAGGGAAGTATGTAAGTCCTTCATTTATAGATGCACATGTTCATATTGAATCTTCCATGGTCACTCCTTCTGAATTCGCCAAAGTTGTTCTCCCACATGGTGTTACGACCGTCATTACAGATCCTCATGAAATCGGTAATGTGTCAGGCGAAGAAGGAATCCGGTTCATGCTGGATGATTCTGAAAACATACCTTTAGACGTCTTCACCATGCTCCCTTCCTGCGTCCCCGCCACTCCTTTCGAAAATGCAGGGGCAACATTGACAGCACATGACCTGAAACCTTTTTATCACTATGAACGTGTCCTTGGACTCGCAGAAGTAATGGACTATCCCTCCCTCCAAAAAGGGGAAGATTCGATGTTGGATAAGATCGCGGCCACCACTCCTTTCACCCACAATATCGACGGACACCTGGCAGGCCTTGACACGAATGCCATTAATGTCTATAAAGCAGCCGGCATCCGGACCGATCATGAATGCACCACTGTTCATGAAGCTAAGGAACGCCTTCAAAGGGGAATGTACCTGTTGATCCGGGAAGGAAGTGTGGCAAAGGACCTAGTATCCCTCATCGGTGTCGTGAATGAAAGAAATGCCCGCCGCTGCCTTTTCTGTACCGACGATAAACATCTCGATGACTTAATTGAAGAGGGCAGTATCGATCATAATGTCCGTCTGGCCATCAAGGAAGGACTCGACCCGATCATAGCGATCTCCATGGCCTCCCTAAACGCCGCCGAATGCTACGGACTTCACGAAAAAGGAGCCATCGCACCGGGCTATGAAGCTGACTTTATCCTTCTTGACGACCTTGAAACAATCGCAATATCGAGCGTGTACAAAGCCGGAAAGCATGTCGCCGGAAATGGAACATATACCGGGAGACCGATTGTAAAAAAAACTGCCCAACCAGCTCTGACTTCAACTGTCAAAACGCCCGAACTTACAGATCATGATCTTCAAATCAGATTAGGCGATACAAAAAAGGCCCATATCATTGAGATCATTCCCAATCAGCTCAGAACGAATAAACGGATAGAAGAGGTTCATTCAGTGAATGGTGCCTTCATCCCTTCCACTGCACAGGATCAGCTTAAGATGGTCGTTGTGGAAAGGCATCACCACACAGGAAATATTGGATTAGGTATCGTAAAAGGATTTGGATTGAAAGAAGGCGCTATCGCCACAACCATTGCCCATGATTCCCATAACATTGTGGCAGCGGGTACAAATGACGGAGATATCCTGAAAGCCATCGAAGCACTGGATGATATGAACGGCGGTCTTGTCATGGTGAAAGATGGAGAGACCATCGCTTCCCTACCGTTATCCATCGCAGGTTTAATGTCTGATGGCAGCTATGAAGAAGTTGCGGCCGGACTTCTTCAGTTAAAGGATGCCTTTGTACAGCTGGGATTCACCGGGGATTTCAATCCCTTTCTCACCCTTTCCTTCCTGACACTGCCCGTAATACCTGAATTAAAGCTGACTGATCTAGGTTTGTTCGATGTGGGGGATTGCCGTCATATTGAGGTAGGGGTGAAGGATTGAGGATTGGGATTATTCAAGTTTGGTTTGACTGCTGAATAATGGTGTTTTTTTTGACAGATGAAATTCAGGATGTTTTCAGCTGCTGAATCAGTTGTACCAGGTACATACTATTTAATCTGTACCTGGTACATTCCATTCAATTTGTACCTGGTACAACTACGGTATGGTACCTTCTCCACACAAAAAAGAGATGTTCTCCCTACCGGAAAACATCTCTCTTCTTATTCCCTATTTACTTCCTTGCCCGGCTTCCTATAACTCTTTTTCTTCGACTTCATTAGAGGCCGCCACTTCCTTATCTGCCGATTCAGAAATTGCAGGTTGATAATGAACCGGCTGTGTTCTATTGGCATACGACTTCAGTAACTCACCTACATCGATACCGGTCATTTCACGGAGTGGCTCCTGCATGTCAAGCATCGTTCTCGTGATGCTTTTTCCAAAGGAAGGAACCCCTTGGCCGTTGCCTGAATCGATGATCTTGACTGAATCGATATTGTTCAGTGGCTGAGCGATCTTCTCTGCGAATATCGGCAGCATTTCAATGAGTTTCTCGGTGATGATGACATCGCCGTGTTTTTCCATGGCTTCTGCAAGGAGCTTACGGGATTCTGCTTCTGCTTTACCGCGCTCACGGATGACATCTGCTTCTGCAGACCCTTCTTCCCTGCGGATCTTCGCTTTGGCTTCCCCGTCGATTTCCGACTTACGTGCTTCGGCTTCTGCTTTACGAGTCGTTTCGTAATAATCTGCATCAGCTTTTGTTTTACGGACCTTGGATTCTTCCGCTTCAAGCTTAACCGCACGTTCCCGCTCAAGGAATTGAAGCGTTAATTCTTCTTCTTTTACTTCCTTGGCAAGTTTGGCTTTTTCAAGTTCATAGGACTGCTCGGACTTTGCTCTTGCGCGTTCGGTTTCTTCTTTGAACGCAGCATCTTTGATGTCTTTTTCTTTCTTGGATTGAGCAATTGTAATTTGACGCTTGTACTCTTCTTCCTTCGCTTCCTGGTCGGTCTGAGCACGGTGAATCCGTGTTTCACGCTCTGTGTTTGCTTCTGCGATTTCCGCTTGCTTTCGAACCTCTGCGATACGTGGACGACCGAGGTTTTTCAAGTAGCCGTTTTCTTCATCGGCATCACGGATATCTGTCAATCCGAGAGACGTGATTTTAAAGCCCATCAAATCAAGCTGTTTCTGTGCGATTTCTGACACATCGGCATTGAATTTCTCTCGGTTGCTGTTAATGTCCTCAACGGTCATTTTAGATAAAATGGCACGAAGATTACTTCCAAGCACTTCGATGATTTCATCTTCAATTTCCTTTTGATCCTTCCCAAGGAACTGCTCGGCATAGTTGGCAATTCCGTTCAAGGTGTCTGCAACCTTTACCATGGCCACTGCATCGGCCACAATAGGAACTCCTCCGTTTGTGTATACACGTGGAGTCGATAGTTTCAATTGGAAAGATGTTAGATTAACAGGCGTGGATGTTTGGAAACGTCTTAATCTGTATCCTCCACCACGGATGATCTTCATGGAACGGCCTTCCTGGTCGGTAAATATATTCGATTCCTTTTCAGGATCCCCCAGTTTCGGTCCGGTAATGATCAGTGCCTGATTGGATCTTGCGGTACGATAACGGAACCTCATCCAGAAATAATATGCGATCCCTACAATTGCCGCAATGACCAGTACAGGAATCAAGAAAACGAAAAATCCGATAACACTCAATGATCCTAGCATTCTGACAACCCCTCTCGACATTTTGTTTAAACCAGCATGCTGTCTGATTTAATTTTTAAATAAAAGTGCTAGCTACACTACTATATACGGAGCCCACCCTTAAAAAGTTTCAATTTTTTAGGCGAATATCCTATTTTTATATTTTTATATAAAAATAACCTGAACTTAAAAAAGTTCAGGTTACTACCATAACCACCCATGCAATGCGCCAAGCAAAGTAAAAACGATGAGATGATCTCCGACAGCAATTAGAAACATCCTTTTCGTCATGAGTCCAAATAGGGCATTTTTCAAATAGACGATGGAAATCAACATTCCAACGATTCCTCCAATGAGCGCCCCGGAAGCTAAACCACTTGATCCCGTCCCTTGAACAAGAACTCCAACCAGGGCTGAACCGATGAACGCTACCAAAACAGCCACTACATATTTCACCGGTCCTGTGCCTTCCTGATCTTTCTTTCCAAGAAGGATTGAGTAATAAACTCCTCCGTAGATCATATACAACACGGTCCCCGCTAAAAACGCGGGCAAATTCAAACCTAGGGTCATCCTTATTCCTCCATTATTTGGGTTCAATGGCCAGAGCGATCGCCTTAATGCCACACCTTACATCGAGGGATCCTTCGATGCTCTCTACTTCAACAAGCTCAACCGGATTCCCGAGATACCTAAATCCGCTTTGGGGCAGCCAATAACTATAAAGTTCTGAGTAGCATTCAATCAGCATGCCTCTTTCCTCATAATCGACAGGCTCCGAAAACTCATATATTACATGCTTGCCTCCGGAAAAATGACCAAGTTCCTCACCAAGGGTAGCTCGATCTTTAACGGCCAGACGGCATTCATACCTGTTTTTTTCAGGCGGGGTGATGTACGGGTTACTCTTCGGGACTCCGAATATCAGCGGGCTATCGTCCAACAGATCCCTAGCATTCCCCCAATGGTAAAGATCCTGCCAAGTTGCAGGAATGCCTTTGACGTAGGATCCTGTATGGTACCGGTTGATGGTGGAGCACTCTGGTAATTGTGCGACTTTCACATTGGAAAGATCCAGCCATTTAAACTCATTATAAGTCTCTCGATCTCTGGAAGCTTTCGGATTTGTGCTGGAAAGTTTAGATTTCTTGCTATTCAGATGTTCCCTTGGAAATCGTTCTAAATACGCACCTTCCCTCCAGCTTTTTGGATTACTATTGAAATAGCGATGAAATGAATATGTGAAATAGGACAATGATGCAAATCCACATTTCAAGGCAACTTCTGTTACTGGTACCCTTGGCTCATAAATCAGCATATGTGCGGCATTTTCCAAACGAAGTCTTTTCACATAGCCGGCTGGCGTCTCGCCAATGAACCCTTTGAACAATCGTTGGAAGTGAAAGGGTGAATAGGTAGAGACTTTGGCGAGCTGCTCTAAAGATAAATCCTCTGTAAGATGTTCATCTATGTATTGTATTACTCTATCAATCTGCGTCTGTTGATCACTATATGTCATGTCAATTCCTCACCTGTACCTTTAAATCTCCCTACTTCCATCGCTCAAGCTTGTGCATATTCCTCACAAACATACCTGATAAGAAAGAAGGAACGCCCATTTCAATGCATTTTTTTTTCACAAAGACCTTCATTTCGTCGAGAGTGATATCCTTTTGAGTGAATTCTCCTTGTTGGTAACAGTGCTTGCAATACATGGCACTTTCCTCTGAATTTTTTTCCGTACCTCGATCTTCTACTTTTTTCAGAGGCATACCACAACTTTGACATTTATTGAATTTCTTCATAGCACTCCATCTCCTTTTTACCATTTTACCATAGAGGATGCTCATTCACGGAAGGTGTATGGTAAAATAGAAACGTTCACAATTTAATCATTGCTCGTTGGTGAAAATGATCGTTGGTCATTTTCTTAAAAGGGAAGTTGGTGAAAATCCAACGCGGTCCCGCCACTGTAAGGCTGAGGTTTCATATGGATCCACTGTTTCACGTTGAAATGGGAAGGAATATGGAATTGGAGACGCTGAGCCAGGAGACCTGCCAATTCGAGAAGAACACGAAAGTTCCTACGGGAGATAGGAGGGTGTTACGCGAATGAAACGTCTAACAGGGAATCAAAGGATCCCCGACGCTCACTCAGGGTAGCTGCATCTTCTTTTCACAAAGGAGATGTTTTTTTGTTTCAACATAATACAATCAGGGAGATGAGAAAATGGAACAAGCTTTTTCTGTGGAGCGTTCACGAACCGTACAAACCCGATTGGTACTGCCGCCGGATACCAATCACATGCAAACCATCTTTGGAGGGAAAGTCCTCTCTTATATCGATGAAATCGCGGCGTTATCGGCCATGAAGCACTCAAATTCCGTCGTTGTAACAGCATCGATCGACTCTGTGGATTTTTTATCATCTGCAACGGTGGGCGACGCTTTGAGCCTTGAGGGGTATGTTACATCGACAGGAAGAACATCCATGGAAGTATATGTGAAGGTGTACTCGACCAATCTGCTGACGAATGTCAGAACGTTAACGACGGAATCATTTCTGACAATGGTCGCTGTGGATGAGAATGGTAAGCCGAAACCGGTGCCAAAGGTCATCCCTCAGTCGGAAGAAGAGAAGAGACTTTTTAAGACGGCACCTCTTCGGAAAGAACATAGAAAAAACCGTGCATTGATATTATAAAAAAAAACACTCAGATTATTTCTGAGTGTTTTCTATATAAAGTATGGAAAAAGGATGTATATCAGAACCGCAACGGTCATCACGCTAAAGCCTATTGTATAATAGCGACGGCGCTCCTTTATGTTGATGACCACATACATAATGTTGGTAGCGAGAAGGATGAGCGGGAACCATATAGGCTTGTAAGAGTCTGATTGAAATCCCGTATAGATCGAAACAAATCCCGCAAACACAAATAAAAGTACGGATACAATCAGAAAGGCCTTTCCGCCTTGTTTTTCCTTCATACAATCTCTCCTTACTGTTTCAAAGTAAATAGATCCGATGATACTGAGACAGCCTTCTCTCGACGATCCTCCCCTGCCTTGTTCTTCACCTTGGTTCCTTCCCCTTCAATCAAAGATCTTCTAAGGGTCGCACTGATCGAGTTCACGCATAGGATCAAGATGGCGAATAAAGTCAGTGGGACGACGACAAGCATCGGACGCAGGAAGATCTGCTGAATGTTGATGGCGATCGTCGCTGCCCATTCGTTCGTTTCGGAAAAATATACAGGGATACTTTCCATGATGCCAAAGTTAGCGATCTTCAAGCCGCCAAGACACATATGGAGAATGCCGAGTTGAATAAGTAAAGCCAGAGTTTGGGACACCTGTTCTGAAAATAGCACTATCGAATGCCTTCTGAACTGTGGAAGCAGGTGCTGCTTAAAAAGATGGAATCTTCCTGCCCCCATCGTTCGTGACACCTGAATGAATTCGCTCTTCATAAAGAGTTTCATCTCTTCTCCTAAATAGATTCCGAGAGAGGGGATCGTCACAGCGGCAATCGCGATCACTTGAATGAAGAAGTAACGGTTGGAAGGAAGCACCCCGGAATGAAAAGCACCTTCTAAGGGAACCAGTAACGCAAACACAATAATGACGAGGGGGATGTACTGAAAAGACTCTCCCAGTCCTTTCATCAATCTCCCTACAAAATCTGGGAGGAACGTATACAGAACAGCAAAGAAAAAGCCTAAAACCATCCGCAATAATGCGATGGCCAAAGCTGCAAAAATAGTATATTTGGCTCCGACCAATAGTAAAAGCAGAAAGTTCCTCCCCAGTTTATCGCTTCCCAGTGGAGGCATTTCACTTGGGGTGAACGGTGGTGCTGCGATTACTCTCCCATTTTCATCGGAGAGATAATCCACAACTTCATCATACCCGGGATTCAAAACCGGAACCAGGAAACTGACGGCGATGAAAGCAACAAGGACCAGGACGGGAAGTGCCAATCTTCTGGTCATCCAACTATTCATCCATTTCCCCTCCTTTCAACCATTTTGATAGAATATAAGACCCTATCGTGAAAACGACAAAGAACGGGACAAATATAAGAAGCATCCCGAGAAAGAACGCAGAAGGTGAACTTGTCGCCGTGCGAAGCAACGTCTGCATAAATCCGTTAATGTTAAACAGAAGTTCAATGATTAATAGATTAGAAAGCATCAGTAAAAAAATCGGTTTCAGATGAAAGAAGAAGTGAACCCACACATTCCGAAACAAGTGATGCCAAACCGTATAGGCCCTTCTGAATCCCTTTGAATAAGAGAACTCCACATATGGCTTGCTTTCTTCTTCTTTGAGCTGGAACAGAAATTGCTTTAACAAGAATACGACAGGCAAAACGGACAAACAGAGAATAGGTAAAAAGTAGATTCGCTCTTCACCGAGGGCATAGATATCCAACACGAGCAGGTTCGTCTTTTTGAATAACCAGATGATGAAAAGCTGAAATAATACGACAATGAACACATCCGGTAAGGCATCCAGGACATTGACGATCTTTACAGAGAAACGATATACTTTCCGGGGCAATAACATGAGGGAATAACTTAAGATCACCGCCAGGCAGACCGCCAAGAAGAAAGAACTGAATAGAATAAGAAAAGAGTACGTATACGTTTGAGAGAAGACTTCCGTGATGCTGTATTGCTTATTTCCCTCTCCCCAATAGATATATATCGATGAAGGATGCATAATCTCAACCCACGTCTGCTGCAACCGGTCACCATAGGCCGCGAGATTGATCAGCAGTTCTGTATCATAAGCGAGAAGCGAGCCGATCCCGCTAAGTAAATACAATCCCAGTACGACCACCAAAAATTGAAAGGGAGTCTCTAACACCCTTCTCATACAATCCCTCCAAACAATTTCCAAAATGATACAATTTTTCTATATTCATGTTACAATAATGTAATATAATTGTAAACACAATTCTGAAAAGGAAGACAGGAGGGGGAACCAATCCGAAAAACAAAGTTCCTTTTTATCGTAATCATCATCACTTTACTCAGCATGCTAAGCGGTTGCCGAGTAATTTTGACCCAGGAAGCTTCAGGTGCAGACAAAAAACCAATAAAACCGCAAACAGTAAAGATTGATGCTACGGTCAATTTAAAGTCGAAGAAAATCATCATACGGGGAAACTCCACTCTTCCTCCGGGGTCAATCTTGGACTTGGCATTAAAACCTTATAATGATGATACCCCCCGGGAAGAAATCGAGCCCTATCTAATCGAACCAGAAGACAATGTGGTCACGTTCTCCACCACAAAGGTGAATGATGATGGTTCACTTGAATTAACGGTAATGAAACGGCCAGATTCGAACAAAAGGTACCGCTTGGATCTTCTATTCATTCCAGACAAACAACCGGAAGATGTTAATCTTGAGGAAAAGATAGATGACACTGAGGGGTTCACTTCTCTTCAAGTCGACGGTAAGACCGTAACGGGGATGCTTCTGCATGTGAATATCTTCAAAGAAGATGAAGTATTCGGTGACAATATTACGATGGATTTCATTCCGAAACAGAATACACCATAAAAAAAGCTTGAGGAAACAATCCTCAAGCTTTTTTTTACTAATCCAGGGAACGCACATAATCTGCAATCTTAGCCATTTCAATTTGACTGAGCTCGGATTTCTCATCATATTGATGACGCTCAATAGACTCTTCAATCGTCTTCGCACTACCATCATGCAGATATGGGCCCGTTGCCCACACGCCAACTAAGCTAGGCGTATCAAAGCTTTTGCCGTCCCTTGGATTGGAGAAGGCTGCCCTTGCGTCCCCCTCCGATGGAACATCAAATTGGTTGGCTGTGCCAATATCATGAAGATAGTCTGTCATGTCCGTGGTCAACTTTCCATTCTCACCGGTCGCTTTCACACTATCTGTAAACTGATTGCCGCTATGGCAGGAGATACAGGAAGCTTTCCCTTCAAACAGAGCCTTCCCATCTTTAGCAGAGCTTGTCAGTTCCCCGTTTTCCTTATAAGGACTTTGTGGTACAGGAAAAGAGGTCGGTTCCTTCAGAAAGGCAAATAAATCATCATACATCTTCTCAACCTCTGCCGGCAGTTCTTCACCTGGTTCATACTTCATCATCCCTCCCATTTCACCTTGAACGGTCAGGAGGTAGTCCGTGAAGTCATCCCGGCTGCCATCCCAAAGGAAGAGGCCGTTTTCTGAGGTTTGCGTGTTGGTCGGGACATTTCGCTGCCCCTTTCCCGTCATGAGAGTAAGCCCATTGATTTCTCCATCACTGTGGCAAGACGCACAGCTCATCCAGTTATTACCGGTAATATCCGCTTCAAACTCATCGCTGTTGGCGCTGTAGAAAATCGTCTTACCTTTACGAACCTGCGGGTCGAGCGGATCCTTTTTAATCAAGGAAATGTTGTCATTGAGCTTCTTCGCCCTGGAATGTACAGAAGCCCCTCCAGAATCAATGGTCGCAAGATCGTGACTCATGGCATTATGAACATAGAGGGTTTCGCCGTCTTTACTTAATAAGACTCCCCTGGGATTGTCCCCCTCGATTCTTCTTAAAATTTGAGTGGCATTCCCACCACGTTTCAAATCAAAGACGACCAGATCCTCACTCCCCGACATGATCGCATATGCTTTAGAACCATCCTCTTGGAAGGTCACATCATATGGATTTGAAACAATCATCGTCTCATTTTTTGAATCCAGCACATTGATTTCTTCAAACAATTGTTTTCGTTGATCCACTATCTCTTCGTCTTTTTCAAGATCGATGATGGATATGGCAGGAAAGATCGTTTCTTCAAACTGAATGGCTGTATCAACATTGGTCACTAAATGAGGGATCCAAGCTGTTTTCCCATCAGGGGAAATGACAAATTGCTCAAGGGTATTCGGGATCCCCTGGCTTTTTTTCGGATCCTGCACATCAGGAGAGTCTGCCAGTTCAATCGTTTTCGTCACCTTGTTCGTTTCAGTATTTAAAACAGAAATTTCACCGGATAAATAATGGGGAACGTATAATTTCTTCCCGTTTGCAGTAAGAGCCAACGTTCTTGGTCGATCGTGAACAGAAATTGTCTCCGTCACATCCCCACTCTTCACATCCACCATCATAATCGTGTTTTCCCGGTAATTGGCCACATACAAGGTCTTACCGTTTTGGCTTGTCATGAGTCCAAAGGGTTCCGATCCTACTTTATAGGAATCTACTACTTTCCCTTCTTCCAATGAAATGACATCAATCTTGTTATCGTATCGGCACGAAACATACAGGCGATCTTCATCTGGTGATAGAGCCAGTTGGACCGGCTCTTTCCCGACAGGAATTTCTTTTTGTACTTCCTGGGTCTTTTCATCCACAATGGATACGGTATTCGCATCGAGATTGGCAATATAAAGCTCAGTACCTTCTTTATTTTGAAGGATGTTATCGCTATTGACAGCTTCTTTGCGAATCGTATCGAAGCTCGGGTCATCTTTTGTTGTGGTTTGGATGGAACATGCAACAAGCGTTCCTGCTATGAGAAACGCTGCCGCATATCCTATTATCTTCTTCATAGGATCCCTTCTTTATCGTTTTTCGACTGTGACTGGAAGAAGAACGGGTGCAATTCCGTTTTCCCCATGTCCTGCCTGGATTTGTGGAACATGATCTCCATCGGTATTTCCAGATGAATCCTTGCTGTTGTAATAATCCCCAGTGTCCCAGAATTCACTTGCCTGCATCCCTTCTTTGAGGGACGGACCATCAATGACCGTATCATAGAAATCACTGTACCTTGAGGTGATCGCATCGATTTCAAGGCTTTCAGGTGCCTCTGAATCCGATTCCCTGTTGCTTAAGTTTTGCAGGGCAACACGGTAGGTTGCAGACAATGCGCCTGCTGTATAAGGGGTGTAATCCATTTTCCCTTTGGACGTTTCATATGCTTTCAGATCTTCTTCCCATAGCTCGGAATCCATCGCTTCATAAATCGCACGGGCCGCTTCACGATATTTCTCATCGTCCGTTGCTAAGTAAGCTGCTGTCAATCCCCTGATTGCACCTAATTGGGCATCCAATGTCACTTGATTGTCCGCACCGTTTTTAGTATCGAATCCTTTTGCTACGAGACCAGAATCCATAACTAAGTTATCCATGATGAAATCTGCCTGCTTACGGATCATTTCCAGTGCACGTTTTCCTTCCGGCGTCTTCAATCCTTCAGCAGATTCTCCTGAAGCATATCCAACAGGAAGCCCATCAATCGCACGTTGGAAAATCCTCATCGATTCCATCGTGTATCCGGCCTGGAATGTATCCATATACGTACCTTGTTCTTTTCCATCATTCTCAGTGACAAACATTCCTTTTTCGTCATTAAAATGCATGGCATCTATATTCTTGAATACATGAAGCATCACATTTTGATTGGCCGTGAAAGGATCTGTTCCGTTCACATCGTTATCCGTTGAGTCATCCGTATTCTCTTTAGGTGCGGAAGGATACGGGGCACCGTCGAACAATGCCTGGAATGAAGGCGTAGTGTTTGGATTACTCTCTCTTTGGTCGGTCATTCCGAAGAATTCTGAACTTGGCCACAGCATCATCCACTGATCTTGAAGAACACTGTTTGAATCTTTGACAGACAGTGATTTAGCCATTGGCGCCTCTTTACCGTCTTCTGTCACTTCCACACTATGTGGTAAGTAAACAAATCCTTTATCGGGATCATACTGGCTTCCGAGTCCCGCAGCCGTTAATTCCCCTGTCGCGCCATCAACAAATAATTCATTTGAAATATAATTCACTTTATTCCAGATTTCTTCCGTCAGGACCGCTCCCTGGAAACCATCCGCAGAGCTTACACCGAGTGCAACATTCTTGTCATCGTCATCCTTTGACGTTTCGCCTGCGAGTTCTTCATCACCATCTACTGTATGGAATCCGCCCATGAAATCCCCTGCCCAAAGTGCCTGCTTCAAGAAGGTTGCTCCGTACGCCGAAGGTACGAGTGTTTTCTCCATTTTATCACGATCCCAGCGCAGTGATTCGAAGTTTACTTGATACATAGGGACATAGCTTCCATCATCATTTGAAGCATACTCACTCGTATCTACTTTGTTTTTATAGTGTGGATCACCGGCAGAGTATTCGATAAATGTCGGATACATATTTCGGAATATCTCATCCTGTGGATATCCGACAGCATCGGCCAATTCATAGAAACGATTGCCCAGCTTTTCATCAGATGTGTTGCCGTTCTCTAAAGTCTTTACGGCTGGACCATTGATCAGATGCAGTCCCATCCCTGACTTTTCAACCACTTCATACATGGCTTCCTCAGAGTATTCATATGATTCAACGCCAGCTGTGTAATCAAACTTCGTTGGTTGATCCAACGTATTGATA
The DNA here is from genome assembly GCF_020172085.1 of Rossellomorea aquimaris. GTDB lineage: Bacteria > Bacillota > Bacilli > Bacillales > Bacillaceae_B > Rossellomorea > Rossellomorea aquimaris_E. The sequence continues at coordinate 891,996 of NZ_JAIVAT010000007.1, read as the reverse complement.
TCTAATATATCTAAATCCAAACCGAGGCTCTCTGCCAACGGCTCACCGGATAATTCAAATTCTGCATACGCAAACATATTCCCGGCAGTATCGAATGTATAATCAGATACACTTACCTTGCTTGCTCCTGTTTTCTTTTCTCCGTCTGATTTTGACACTTCTTCCTTTTCGCTGACACATCCAGCAAGTAATAGTGAAGATGCCAATACAGATGCTGATAATACTTTCCATGGTCTATTCATTCTATGTAACCCCTCTCAACGATCCTGAACCATCCGAGAATGATTCTCATTACTATTTATCAGTATAGTGTAATTGAGAAGTAATCTCAATAAGATTTTCATAAAAAAATAAAACGATTTCAGTACAAATGATTTCCATTCTTTGAAACTTTATGATCTTGGGAACCGTAATCTTTGTATACGAAAAAAAGGAAGAGTGATAGAAGTGAAGAAAAATATTGTTCTATTGGATCTGATGATTTATGTGGCCCTCCCTTTATTTGTTTGGAATATTTTACGAGATTACACAGGAGATTATTATGCGATGCTACTCTCCTCTATTCCCGGAATAGTGTACACGATCTACCGTTTCATTGAAATGAAGAAAGTGAATACATTCGGCCTGTTCATTCTCTTTACATTGATCGTCGGTACGCTCATTGACGTACTGGCTGGTTCGTCCTTACAGCTTCTTTGGAATAATGTCTATTACGCGGCTGGAATGAGTTTGTTTTTCTTAGTGACCATGATGATCAAAAGACCCATTGCCCTATACTTTGCTCTCGACTTTGCAGAGCTACAAGGCTATGACCGCACGTTTAGTCATCGGCTTTTCTATAAGAAACCTTTATATACCTTGTTTCAATTGATCACTCTTTGCTTCGCCATGAGAAGCGGGATTCTCGCTATCGTGAAGACCTGGCTTATTATTGAGTATGGTGTAGAAGCATTCGATAAAGGGATCATCCTGCGCCAGGCATTTAGCTGGATCATGTCAGGAATCACCTTTGCAGGCTTCTTCTATATCGGGAAAATCATCAACAAATCACCTCATTTAATCAAGGAAGTGCAGGATGAACTCGAGGAAGAAAAGACTAAAGCCGTATAACGGTATGGATGATTCTGCCTTCAGACCTCCGTCTTGTTTCACTTCTATAGTACACGGAGAATATTTTTCCTATAATGGATAATAAACTCTTTTACTTCGAGGTGTACTATGATTGAAGGTAAATTAATTAAATTCCATCGTGAAGATGCAGGATTGACTCAAGATCAGTTGGCACGGGGAATCTGTTCGGCCACGCATCTAAGTAAAATTGAAAGAGGGATCACAGAGTATTCCAGTGAAATCACAGACTTACTTGCTGACAGGCTCGGAGTCGATATGGATGCTGAACGATCCCGCTATCAATCTCTTCAGATTACATTAGCAGAATGGAACGATGCGATCATTATGATACGTATCCGTGAAATCCATCATCTAAAAACAGAAATTGAAAAAGAACCCTTGCGATTTCTATCCGACTTCTTTGTACAATACCATTTATTATTAGCAAGGTATTATTTGCTTATGGAAAACCCGCAGAAAGCAAAAGACCTCCTGGACATGCTAGAGAATAAAAAGGACACACTTTCCCCATACGAGCTCAACTTATTACTGCATGTGAAAGGAATCTATCACTATTCAACGAGGGAATTCCACTCCTGCATCCAAGCCTTGAAAGGGATCGATGATGAATATCCGAACGCTGAATACTATTACCATCTGGCAACAGCCTATCATTCCGTTCATTCAAACACCTTCGCCTATTATTATGGACAAAGGGCACTGCAATACTTTCAAAAAACATTAAATATCCTCAGGGTCATTGATTCTGAAATCCTTATACTCATTCAACTGAATGCCAAAGAACCGTTCGACATGGAGCAAACCAAGCAACAATACGATAAACTTCTCAGAGTCTGTGAATCTGTCAATTCGAAAGAAAGGGCACACAAGATCCACAATAATCTGGGGTTTGAGTATTTTCGAAGAAAACGATATTCAGAATCAAAGGGATCGTACGAAAAAGCTCTAGCCCTGACGACAGAGAAAACGCCCGCTTCCTCTTATTTAGTCACACTGAGCGGGTATATCTTTTCCTGTTTGAAAGGAAACCTGCTTCCTAAAGAAGAGCTTGATCACTTGGTAAAAAGAGGAATGAAGATGTCCAGGGCGCATCAGGATCCCACGCATGTATTCTTCGAGATCTACCTATTGACCCTGAAAGAAGATGAGAACAAGCTTTATACATATATCGAACAAACCGCCCTTCCCCATTTTAAACATACAGGTAATCAGTTGATGAATCAGCATTATGAAAGAATGCTATTTTTGCATTATGTCAAAACCGGGCAAACAGAAAAAGGGTTCCAGCTGGCATCCGAGAAGATGTCCAATGAAATCAGCTATTATGAATTGGAATGACCAAGGCTCACTCCATTTTCACATCCGCTAACAAATATTGGGTTCAACTTCCCGTTCCCTCCTACATATAATAGCCCGAGAGGAGGCATAACAGAATGGATCGATTTATTCTTTTGTTAGTAGCAGGAATTCTTTCCGGTTTCGCATTGTTAAAGGTTCCATTGGCCGGTACATTTTTAGCAAGTGTATCCCCGGTAACGGACATCATCGGTATTTTAGCTATTCTCATATTCTCACTTTTCTTAATCTATAAAGGGATTATGGCGATACTTGGTAAGTGAATGAAAAAGACCCGGATCTGTTCCGGGTCTTTTCTTTGTATTAGATATTGTTTACATTCATTGTGCTTTCAAATTTACCTGCTTTTCATTTACATATTCCAGGTAAGAACTAATATCCAGAAATGTACGTTGGAATTCTGGGAGGATATCTTCCACTTTGACACCGCTTGATGGATCGACGCCACTTTGGGAAACGATGGTTTCGTACAGCATAAGGGCATCAATATAACGATTATATTCTTCGCCCGATAACACATCCTTACTTGACACCTGATTGTTCAACTCATCAAAATACGGTTGGATTTGAAAAAAGGTTTCCCGCATTTCCAAAGCCTTCTCAGGAGGTAACGTTGTGTAGTCGATGTTTCCATATGAATCAGCGTAAGTCAATTTAGCCTGGGTGATCTTTTTCAACAACTCCTTGAATTCATCGTACTCTTCCTTATCCAGTTCTCCTTTTGCCTGGGAAAACTTCGCATCGAGAAGGAAATACCCTTTCATTGTTGCGGTGGAAATATGTCTCTTCAGATTGTCAAAAGAACCGTAGAGACTGTCGGCGGCATAAGACTGGTAAGCGATGGTCGTGGTCGGAACAAAGAACATGAGCAGGAGTATCACTGTAATCAGTCTTTTTTTCCATCTTTTATGTTTCTCGGGCAGCGTATTCATGATGGCCATCCTTAATCGTGGAGGCGGACTGATTCTTTGCCCTTTAACCTGTAGATTTTCCCTGATTTGATCTTCCAAATTCATGATAAATCCCCCACCCTTCTCATCAAGATCTTCTGCTTTTCCCCGCTCATCCGCAACTTTTTCAAAGCAGCATGAATACGGGATTTGACGGTTCCGATGGGAATGTGCAGGATTGCTGCTACTTCCTCTTGAGAATACTCATTTACATAGCGGAGGATGATCACTTGCTTTAACTTAAAGGGAAGTTCTTCAATCGTCTGATAAAGAAAATCATTTTCTATGCCCGTGATGATCTCAGCCACTTTCTCCTTATTCCGCTCATTCTCTGCGACTTTTCTTGAGAGGCGTTCATATACCCAGTTCTTCCTTCTGAAGGACTTCACCTGATTGACCGCGATTCCTATGAGCCATGGTGTAAACGGCTGGTCACCGTTAAACTTCCTTAGTGAACGATAAACGCCCATATAGATTTCTTGAACCAGATCATCCACTCCGTCTTTATTCGATAATAGAAAATAGACATTCTTATAAACATCCCCGATGGTTGCATCATACAATTTTCCAAAGGCTTCTTTATTGTCCGCTTTTACCTGATTCACCAGGCTCTTTAAGTCTTCCTCTTTGTCATTCAAAGACGATCCCCCCTTGCATGTATACTATATATTGGTGAGTTTTTCCTTTTTCGTTCGATTTTTTGTTGAAATAAGAAAAAACACGCAAGGGCGTGTTTATGAGCGGCAGACATCTCATGTTATGGCAATGACACATTACAGTTCTATCCGTAATCTCTTTGTCTTTGCCCTGGAGACACATGTTAAGATCGAGCGGTGTTCATTTCTTTCTTTTTCACTCAAGAAAGAATCACCATGTTCGACTTCTCCCTCTAATACGTTAATCTCACAAGTTCCACATCGACCGACCCGGCATGAATAAGGTGCTTTGATTCCTGCATTGTGAAGGGCTTCTAATAGGGTCATATCCTGTGTCACCTGAATGGTGGGACCACTCTCCAACTCTACCAAAAAGTCATGACGGACGATTGACTGTGGAGGGGTGAACCGTTCATAGTGAATGCTTGAGCGGGGATATCCTATGTTAGTGGCGCTTGCAATGAATTCATCCATAAAAGAAGATGGCCCGCAAAAATACACATGAGTCCCGATTCTATGTTCCCAAAGACTCTCATCATTCAGTCTCTTTTCGTTTGAAAAATAAAAGTGGGTCTCTTCAGGATACTTGTTTTTTAAATGAGAATAGAATGAACAATCTTTCTCTGACTTTGCTGCATAGTGGAGTTCAAAGGAGCGCTCTTCCCCTTTAAGTTCTGCCATCATGGATAGGAATGGAGTGATCCCGATTCCAGCGGCATAAAATACATGATGCTTCGCTTTAAAGCTCAATGGAAAATGATTCTGTGGATGACTGATGCGGAGGGTGTCTCCTACTTTCATTCTCTCATGCCAAAAACGGGATCCGCCCTTGGATTGTTCATGTAAACGGATGGCTATGTGATAAGTATCCGATTGTTGGGGAGAATTCGTGAGGGAATAGGACCTGATAATCGTCTCGTTTTCCCCCTCTACATACGTAGTGATATGGGAACCCCCACTAAAATAAGGAAGGGGCTCATTCCCTACAGGAGCAAGTGAAAAGCGTTTGACATGCGCAGTTTCCTGATGAATCCATTGGACGATGACGGGTATGGTTTTATCTTGATTCAACTGAGGTCACTTCCTGTCGTTGCTGCATAACCGAGATAGGATTCGTGTAAGGAAGAGTAGTGATCGGAAATGGATAACACCAAATGGCATTGTAAACAGGTTGTGCATGAGTGGATCAGCCCGCTATTCACTTTCATTTTCTGATGACATTTAAAACAGTACACATTGATGAACCTTTCTCCGTGACCGATATACTGTGCTTCCTCTTCTGAAAATCCGCACTCTTCTGCGATTTTTTTGACATCTGTAAGCCTGTTCCATTCCATTGCTATGTAAAGATAACTCCCCATTTTCTGATTCTCCATCCATCGAGCGATATCCGTTTCTTGCTTTCCATTCACCATGAACGATTCAAAAGGCAGATGATCCTTACGTACTTTTTCGATAACAGAGGAGAGTCGCTCCATTCCTTCTTGATCACCGCAGAATAAATACTTTCGTTTGGATGGTACAAACGAAGGCTGCAATGTTCCCTTCAATTCCTCACCCTCTTTTCTCTCAAGTAATCCATGACCTCTTCTTTAAATAGGATGATGCCTTTATAATCGGCAATCCGGTCAGGAAGCTCCTGTAGAATATGATAAAACTGATCCGTCCAAGCCTGATTTTCCGTAAATTCTTCAAGTGAGAGAAGATGGGTGTGAATCGTAAAGAGCAGCCCATTTGAACCAGGCAAACGAAACAGCTTCTGTACCTCTACCCGCAGGTGAACATATTCTCCAACGTTTTCTTTTGAGACATTTCTTCGTCCTTTTCCCCACTCATCGAATGTTTCCAGAGAAGTATCCAGGCGATTTCCCGCCATTAACGACCAATTCCTCCTTACCCACGGATCTCCCGCTTCCATTCTCATTAAAAACGTTAATATCCGCTGATCCAAACCCTCATCTTTAAAACCTGGGATCGGTCCGTGTATTTCCTTGAAATTCATTCCGGTATTAAACACCAGGGACCAGTTGGCTGGAAAACAAAGCTGCCCCGCATCCAGAAATAAATCCCCGTCCCGCTGCATCATGAAGATCAGGTCCTCTTGAACATGACGGCCGATGAAATCAAGTGGCTCCATGGACAAAGTGGAGTCATCCCCCGGTATAAAGGATGTTTGCTCATCCAGGATATGGTTATGGAACGTCCATTTCCCTCCATTTTTTTCAAGAGAAAACTTCTGAGGATATTGCCGGATGAGATGCCCGATCACAAGCTCCGCTATTTCCCATTGAGCTTTCAAGGTATGCGGCAGAGACTGAAAGCACCGGTCGGGATGGTGAGTCAACAATTTCCGTTTAAGCTTGATTTCTTCCAGATAAGAAGAAGTTACTTCCACACTCCCCGCCTCTTCCAATGGAATCGAATTATTTGAATACCGATACACATCCCCCTTAAAGGGATAAGGGAACGAAGCCTCTTTCACCATGCCACCACCATTTATTAGAATATTCTTACTTTTATTCTACCTCTATGAGGGACGGACCTCAACCGTATTTCTCTTTGTACCGGCTGAGGGTGATGAGCGGCCAGATCCATTGATAGCTGTGGTAATGAATGTAGAAGTTTCCTGGAAGGCCGACTCCCGTTGGGTATGTTCTGTTTATGCCTCCTGCTGCACCATTCAATAATTCGAGAAGCGCCGTGACACCAAGATCAATCGCAGGTGTCGGTTTATCTTCAATACAGATAAGCGACTCCAATGCCCATGCGGTTTGTGAGGGAGTACTGAAGGAAAGGGGTACGAATGTCTTTTTCTGATCACTGTAACAGGATTCTCCCCAACCTCCGTCTTTTTGTTGAATGCTTTCCAACCAAGTCTTTGCTCTCTGAATCTGTTTATGGGACGAGGGCACTCCCACCGCCTTCATTCCCGTGATCGCGGCCCATGTTCCATAGATGTAGCACACACCCCAGCGACCGTACCAGGATCCGTCTTCCTTTTGCATTAATTTCAACCACTCAACACCCTTTTTCACCTGCGGATGGTCCCCTGTCAATCCTGCCCTGCTCCCAAGAAATTCAAGTGTCCGCCCCGTTAAATCAGGAGTGGAAGGATCGATGGCCGCAGCTTCAGCACCATCCAACGGAAAAGACGTGAGAATCTGTTTGGTCTTGTTTTTTTCAAAAGCCGGCCACCCTCCGTCCCGGTTCTGCATACCGATCACCCATTCAATCCCACGATCCCACGATGGACGGATAAGCGGATTTTCTGCAGCGGAGTAAGTGATAGCCCTGAGAGCGGCTGTCGTATCATCCACATCAGGGTGGATACTGTTACTCTCTGAAAACCCCCATCCTCCGGGATTCACCCCACTCTCTATTGCCCAATCCCCGTATTTAAAGTGTTGCTCCTTGAGAAGATAACCCACCGATTTTTTTATGGAACCTTCTCCTGCATCCACTCCTGCTTCCTGCAGGGCATAACTGATCAGGGCTGTATCCCAAACGATGGAAGGAGAATTTTGAATATGAATCCCCTTGTTTGTTTCACAGGCCATCTCTTTCAATCCCTGCATAGCCTTTACGATAATGGGATCATTCTTCTTATATCCCAGTGACAGCAGTGCAAAAATCATATAGAAGGTCGTGCTGAAGTAACTGAGATAGGTTCCGTCCTTTTCAATCCGTTGCAGCATGTAAGACAGGGCAAACTGACGGGCTTTTTGATGGAGTTGGGATGGAATGCTTGCCAACCCCTGTATACCTTCACTGATTTTTGAAAATAACCTCAGCTCACGGTCGTTGAAACTGACGATTTCAGAGGAACGGGAAAGATCCCGGATGTTCGGTATGTTGCTTTTTTTCAAAATGAAACGTTCATTTTTCAGCAGCAAGAGCGGTGCCAGGTGGACGCGTGCATAACTGCTTAGATCCCAGAAATTCAGTGGGAATGTTTTCGGAAGCAACAGAAATTCAATCGGAATCGGTAGGAGATGCTTCCAGTCAAATTGGCCAAAAATGGCCAGCATGAATTTCGTGATAGAATGAGCCTTATGAAATCCACCCTTTTTCTTGATAAACTGTTCGGCTCTCAGCAGTCTCTTATCTTCCTTTTCAACCAACCCACTGAACCTCAAAGCAAAATATGCGTCAATGGTGGACGACAGATTGCCTTCCCTCTCATCTTCAAAGAGTTTCCACGTCCCTTCCCTTGTCTGACATTTCCAAAGGCGGTCAACCAGTCGCCTTGTTAGTTCATCCTCATCCGCCTCAAGTGAGCGTATAAGAATGATCATATACGCATCGGTCATCACACTATTTTCAAAACAAAAGGACCAGCTGCCTTGTTCACTTTGCCGCTGCTTAAGGTCATGTATTAAACGACGGATCGTACTTTCTATATTTTTTTTCATCATTCGTCCTCCCGGGTACCTTCATTAATCTTATGTATATGAATAGAACGCGGGTACTAGTAGTGGGAAGCAAATAAGAGCCTGCCCCGGTTTCCCGTGAGGCAGGCTCTTATTGATTTTCTTCTATTTTCTGTGAGTAATAGCTTACAAGTTCAGGATATTCCTGAAGCTCTTTTCTACCCGTGTCCGTGAGTTGATACACACCCCTTTTCACCCTCTCGAACCACTTATAATAATTCTTCTGGAGGATGGATGGCGTTTTGTCACCCGTACCACGCTTTGCCAAGTTCTTTGGGGACATGGGTCCGTAAGCTTCGAGGCAGCAGGCGATGTGAATGCAGCTCTCCTTATAAGCGGTCATGATCTTCGTTTTATTACTCCCGCCCACATTGTAATCCGCACTACGTCCTTCGATTTCTTTTACCAGGGCCGCACGTTTCTTCTTGCTATTCCTCATGGTCTTCTTCCGATCAAAGGGTTCCGGATGAATGACAAAATCAAGCTTCGGAGTCTTTGTCGTAAATGAAACCGTGATCAGACCAAGCTCCAGCCTCCTGACCAAATGGCGTACATCATTCCAACGCTTAGATCGGGTTCGCTTCGGCTTCGGAATCGCAATGTACACAAGATCCGTCAGACGCTGGCGCTTCGTTGCCTGGATCAGAAGCTCGACATTCAAGGAAAGCTTCAGCTCGACGATCAACAGCTCCCCTTCTTTCATTGCCGTCAAATCACAGTCGTTCACTTCACCGTTCACCTGATATCCCTGTTTATGAAAATGCTTCTGGATCGGTTGATAAAGATCCGATTCTTTCAGTTTCGTCATGGGTAAAAACCTTTCCGTGGTAATTTCTATAAGATAAGTATAGACCATTAGAAAGGTTTTTGCAGTGTAGAAGAGAAAGAGAACCCACTCCTTTTTGGGGAGAGTGGGTGGAATTTGTTTATCTGCCGGTTTGGGGGATTTATGTGCCATTTGAGAAATATATCTGCCATTTGGAGTATATATCTGCCAAAATAATCGTTTATCTGCCATTATCACGATATATCTGCCATTCGACAAAAAACAACAATCCTCCCCCCAGCCATCAGGAAGAAAAATCTTACCCCCGGATCCTCTCGATTTCATCCGCCACAAATTGCACCGATGTCCCGACAATCACTTGAATGCTATTTTCACCAACCACATGAATGCCCGGAACGCCGGTCGCTCTGATTCGCTCCTGATCCACTCCCCCCATGTCCTTCACTTCCACTCTCAATCTGGTAATACAGTTTTCAACAGACGTTACATTTTCGTCTCCGCCAAGTCCAGCGTAGATTTCCGCTGCCATGACGGCAAACTTATCTTCCCCTGTGAGGATAGGTGACGCCTGCCCCTCTTCGCCGTCCTCTTCACGCCCCGGTGTCATCAGATTGAACTTCGCAATCATAAAACGGAATAAGAAATAATAAAGGAAAGCAAATACCACACCTTGAATCAAAAGCATATACGGAAGATTTGCCAGCGGAAGCCTTGAGCTCAGGACAAAATCGACGAACCCGGCACTGAAGCCGAAACCTGCCGTCCAGTGGAAGAAGGAAGCGATCGCAAGGGATAACCCTGTCAGCACGGCATGTGCTACATATAAGAGTGGCGCAACGAACATGAAAGCAAATTCAATTGGCTCCGTTACTCCGGTGAAGAACGAAGCAAATCCTGCTGCAAGCATGAGCGAGGCGACCTGTTTTTTCTTAGCCGGTTTCGCTGCATGATAAATGGCAAGACCTGCTGCCGGAAGACCAAACATCATTACCGGGAAAAATCCCGCTTGATACATCCCCGTCACACCTTTTTCCCCAGTGCCGGACCAGAAGTTCCCGATATCATTGATTCCGGCCACATCGAACCAGAACACGGAATTCAGTGCATGATGCAAGCCAGTAGGAATTAATAACCGATTAAAGAAACCGTATAATCCGGCCCCTGTAAACCCGAGACCGCTGATTTCCTTCCCGAACGAAACAAGCGCCGTGTAAATCACCGGCCACACAAACAGCATCACGCCTGAAACAACCAGCATAGCGACGGCCGACATGATCGGTACCAATCGTTTCCCGCTGAAAAAGGCAAGTGCATCCGGAAGCTTCACAGAACTGAAGCGATTGTACATACTGGCTGCGACGATCCCAGAGAGAATCCCGACAAATTGATTTCCGATCTTGGCAAACGCCGGATTCACCGCCTCTTTATCAATCCCTTGCAACAAAGCAACGGAATCCGTCGATAGCAATGTGGTAATAACAAGATAAGCGACCAATCCGCTCAGTGCAGCCGAACCATCCTTCGCTTTCGCCATCCCGAGTGCGACCCCTACTGCGAACAGAATCGCCATATTGTCAATAATCGATGCCCCTGCCTTAATCAGGAAAGCGGCAATTGGACTATCGGCTCCCCATCCAGACGGGTCGATCCAATACCCGATCCCCATCAGAATCGCCGCTGCCGGTAACACGGCTACAGGCAGCATCAACGAACGACCAATACGCTGCAAGTATTTCATCATTTTGTTCTCCCCCTATCAGTCTGTTTTGAAAATGCTTTGTCTCTTTATAGCGGACAAAACCCCTTCTATAAAAAATATTCCGGCATGTACTTGTTTAGAAGTGGGTGTCGGTGTGTATGCAGGACTTTTAGTGGAATTATAGGTGAAGAGGGACGGACCTTAGATGGGGATTTGGGTTAGTGAAGGTTTGTTCAATTTCAATAAAATGGAAAATGACGCAATTATTATGTAGAACGACGCAATTAATGATGAAAATGACGCAAAAAACTTAATAATGACGCAATCACGGGCCAAAATGACGCAATTATCTTCAATACCTCAATAGAAAGCTTCTTCAGGACCATCTAATGAGACCTATTTATATTTCTAAGCGCAAGTTCAGAGCGATCAAAGGAATGCGTCACCACATTCCACATAGAAAATAGCTGACTCCCTCACTTTTTAACCAATTTCCGACCCACACCCTCCCAAAAAAAGACCCTCCGACTATCATTCACTACTTCCACCGATAGGATATCCTTTGCCTCGTGGAGGTCCGTCCCTCATACAACAGAAATCTCATCAGGCTTCATGCCCCACAAAGGTCCGTCCCTCAAACAACAAAAACCCCCATCAGGCATCCAGCCCGACGGAGGTCCGTCCCTCTTCTATTAAGGTAGTTCTGTTGTGCCCATGAGGTAGCGGTCGCATTCGCGGGCTGCTTCACGGCCTTCGTTGATGGCCCAGACGATGAGGCTTTGGCCACGGCGCATGTCTCCGGCAGCGAAGACGCCGTCGACGTTGGTCATGTAGTTTCCGTACTCTGCTTTCACTGTGGAGTTGCTGTTTGTTTCGACTTCAAGTTCCTTGATCAGGTCTTGTTCGGGACCGCTGAACCCGATGGCGAGAAGGACAAGATCCGCTGGCCAGACTTTTTCGGTTCCAGGGATTTCATCACGAATTTTATTACCATCTTCGTCATATCGAAGTTTCACGTTAACCGTATGCACTTCTTTAATGTGTCCATTTTCATCACCGACGAATTTCTTGGTCATGACAGCGTACGCACGCGGATCGTCTCCAAGTACTTCAGCCGCTTCTTTTTGTCCGTACTCCACTCGGTGAATGACCGGATATTGCGGCCAAGGGTTGCCGACTTCATCACGAATGGCACCCTTTTTATCATAAATATCGAATTGCGTCAGGCTTTTACAATTATGCCTTACGGAAGTGGCCAGGCAGTCTGTGCCCGTGTCCCCACCACCGATGACGATGACATTTTTTCCTTCAGCAGAAATATAGTTACCATCCTGCAGATTGGAATCCAATAAGCTCTTTGTATTGGAATGCAGGAATTCCATGGCGTAATGCACGCCCTTCAAATCACGACCATCCACTTGGATATCGCGATGGACGGCTGCTCCGCCGCACAGAATGACGGCATCGAAGTTTTCACGGAGGTTTTCAACTGTATAGTCTTTTCCTACCTCTGTATTCGTCACGAATTCAATGCCTTCTTCTTCTAAAATATCGACACGTCGCTTTACGACTGAGTATGGAAGCTTCATTTCAGGAATACCATACGTCAATAGTCCGCCTACTCGATCATTCTTCTCAAAAACAGTGACAAGGTGACCGGCTTTATTCAGCTGTGCCGCAGACGCCAATCCTGCCGGCCCTGATCCCACGACGGCCACACGTTTGCCGGTACGGTGCTCCGGAGGCTCAGGAATGACCCAGCCTTCTTCAAAGCCCTTTTCGATAATCGAGCGTTCCACGGTTCTGATCGCTACAGGCGGCTCATTGATACCGAGGACACAAGCCCCTTCACACGGTGCCGGACAGGCAAAGCCGGTGAATTCGGGAAAGTTATTCATCTGATGCTCTCGCTTTAATGCCTCTTTCCATTGTCCTTGATAGACCAGGTCGTTCCACTCCGGTATCAAGTGATAAACGGGACAACCAGTAGTCGATCCGTTGATTTCCATTCCGGACTGACAGGTGGGAACGCCGCAATCCATGCAGCGCGCACCTTGTTTCTTGACCTCTTCTTCCGAAAGAGGCGACGTATAATCGTTCCAATCCTTCGTCCTTTCAGCCGGATGCCGTTCATCCAATGTTCGTCGTTTATATTCCATGAATCCAGTTGCTTTTCCCATTATATCCCCCTCCCTGATTAATTCGCAGGTTCCAGTACTTTTTTCTCTTCTTTCGTACCTTCTTCAAATGCGGCCATTTCCGCATCGAATTTCTCTAATCCACTATTTTCAAGCTCACTGATCCGCTCTCTCATCTTGAGATAGGATTTCGGAATCACGCGCACAAATTTGGACACGTAGGAATCCCAGTTCGCTAATATTTTCTTACCATTATTACTGTTTGTATAATGAACGTATTTTTTGATCATCTGGTATACATCTTTCATTTCTTCCGGATCAAATAAAGGCTGCACAAGGACAAGTTCCTGATTACATCTTGAACGGAAGGTTTCATCTTCATCCAGGACATACGCTACTCCGCCAGACATACCGGCTGCAAAGTTTCTTCCTGTAAGGCCAAGGACAACGACTTTTCCTCCAGTCATATATTCACAGCCATGATCCCCGACGCTTTCCACGACAACCTGTGCCCCACTGTTACGGACGCAGAAGCGCTCGCCTGCCACTCCATAAATATAGGCTTCTCCTCCGGATGCTCCGTAGAAGGACACATTTCCGATGATGGTGTTTCGTTCAGGGATGAACGTCGCTGTCGGATCAGGATGGACGATGATCTTACCGCCTGATAATCCTTTTCCGACAAAGTCATTGGAATCTCCAACAAGTCTTAATGTCAGTCCTTTTGGAATATAAGCACCAAAGCTCTGTCCGGCAGATCCTTTGAATGTCAGACGGATTGTATCTTCAGGTAAGCCTTCTGCACCATAGCGTTTCGTGATTTCGCTTCCAAGCATCGTCCCGGTTACACGATGAATATTACGGATTGCTGTCGTCCATTCAACCGGCTCACCTGTTTCAATTGCATTCCTGCAGCGTGGAATCAACTCTTGATAATCAAGTGTCTTCTCAAGCTCATGATCCTGCTTTTTGGTAGCATAACGGCTTACCTTCTCAGGTACATCAGGTTGATACAGAAGCGCGGAAAGATCGATTCCTTTTCCTTTCCAATGATCGATTGCCTCATTGGCTTCCAGGATATCGGTTCTTCCTATCATTTCGTTGATTGTCCTGAAGCCAAGCTGAGCCATCAGCTCCCTGGTTTCCTGGGCAACAAAGCGCATGAAGTTCGCTACATGTTCCGGGTCACCGGTGTATTTTTTGCGTAACTCAGGGTCTTGTGTCGCAATTCCGACAGGACATGTATTCATATGACATACGCGCATCATGACACAGCCAAGAACAACAAGAGGCGCTGTCGAGAAGCCGTATTCTTCTGCTCCAAGAAGTGATGCCACGACCACATCGCGGCCCGTCATCATCTTACCGTCCGTCTCGACGACAATCCGGTCGCGAAGGCGATTTAGCAATAAAGTCTGATGCGCTTCGGCAAGACCGATTTCCCAAGGCAATCCTGTATGTTTCAGACTGGTTCTTGGTGCAGCACCTGTTCCACCATCGTACCCACTGATCAACACAACGTCCGCTCGACCTTTTGCCACACCTGCCGCAATCGTCCCAACTCCTACGGCTGATACCAGCTTTACGCTGATGCGGGCTTGGGGATTTGCATTTTTCAGGTTATAGATTAGTTCGGCAAGGTCTTCGATTGAGTAAATATCATGATGGGGCGGTGGCGAGATGAGCTCCACTCCCGGGGTCGATCCCCTAACTTCAGCAACCCATGGGTAAACCTTTTTACCAGGAAGATGTCCTCCTTCACCCGGTTTTGCCCCTTGGGCGACCTTGATTTGGATTTCGTCTGCGTTTACGAGATAGTGACTTGTGACACCAAAGCGTCCTGAGGCCACTTGCTTGATCGAACTGCGGCGTGAATCCCCATTTTCATCCGGAACGAACCGGTTTGGATGCTCCCCGCCTTCTCCTGAATTACTCCGCCCACCGATTTTATTCATGGCAATTGCCAATGCTTCATGGGCTTCCTGACTGATGGAGCCGAATGACATCGCGCCGGTCTTGAAACGGCGACAGATTTCTTCGACTGATTCCACCTCTTCAATCGGGATAGGCTTCGTTTCTTTAAATGAAAGGAGTCCTCGCAATGACTGCAGATTCTGCTTTTCATCCGTCAGCATATTGGAATATTT
Organism: Rossellomorea aquimaris; assembly: GCF_020172085.1. Classification (GTDB taxonomy): domain Bacteria; phylum Bacillota; class Bacilli; order Bacillales; family Bacillaceae_B; genus Rossellomorea; species Rossellomorea aquimaris_E. The sequence goes on along the minus strand of NZ_JAIVAT010000007.1, from coordinate 876,702 downwards.
CTTGAATAGTTCATAATTATTCGTACGGCATGCATGTTGGAGTGTGTGGATCGTACTTGGGTTGTACGCATGATCCTCTCCGTTATTACGATATTGGAATTCGTCTCCCGACTCCAATGTACGTTGATTGTCTTTACGATCATTGAATGCTTTTCGATGTCTTAAAAGCACTTCTTTTTCGATGATATCCATCCCGATTCCACCGAGTCTTGAGGCGGTACGGGTGAAGTATTTATCGATGACATCCTTATGGATGCCCACCGCTTCAAAGATTTGCGCACCACGGTAACTTTGTATAGTAGAAATCCCCATTTTGGATAGAACTTTGATGACACCGTCTGTTCCCGATTTCACAAAGCTGTTCACCGCTTGTTCATACGTTTTGTCTTGAAGCTCACCTTTTCCAATCAAATCCCGCAATGTCTCAAACGCTAAATATGGATAAATAGCTTCTGCCCCGTATCCAAGAAGGGTTGCAAAATGATGGACTTCCCGTGGCTCTCCCGATTCGAGCAGGATGCTGACGGTTGTACGCGTCCCTTTGCGGATCAGATGGTGATGCAGACCGGAAACAGCAAGAAGGGCTGGAATCGCTGCCTTATCCTTCACCACACCTCGGTCGGATAAAATAAGGAGGGTCGCGCCACCTGCTACGGCCTGGTCAGCTTTTTCATATAGAGCATCCAGAGTACCTTCAAGTTGATTTCCTTCCTCAGTTACATCAAACAAAATTGGTAACGTTACGGCTTTAAAGCCTTTTTCATTTTGGTGTCTAAGCTTTTCCAGTTCTTCACCAGTCAGGATCGGTGTCTTGAGGTGGATATGCCTGCAGCTTTCCGGTCCCGGATTCACCAGATTTCCTTCTGCACCAATCGTGGTTCCGACTGAAGTAATGATCTGCTCCCGGATCGCATCGATCGGCGGGTTCGTGACTTGTGCAAATAATTGTTTGAAGTAGTTATAAAGAAGCTGGGGCTTTTTCGATAGAACCGCCAGAGGTGAATCATATCCCATCGAGCCGACCGGATCTTTACCATCCGTCACCATTGGCTTGATGATCTTGTTCAATTCCTCTGTCGTATAGCCGAATGCCTGCTGCTGCAGGAGCACTTCCTCCGAATCTAATTGAACCACTTCATGGGTCGTTTCCGGCAGATCATCCAGTTCGAATTTGTTATTATCAAGCCAGTGTCTGTATGGTTGCTCAGAAGCAACACGCAGTTTGATTTCTTCATCCGGTATGATTCGTCCTTTCTCAAGATCGACAAGAAGCATCTTCCCTGGCTGCAGACGGTCTTTGTACACGATGTCGTCGGCAAAGATATCGAGGGCACCTACTTCAGATCCAAGAACGATCATGCCCCCCTTAGTCACATAGTAGCGGGCTGGACGCAGTCCGTTACGGTCAAGGCAGGCACCTATCTGGGTTCCATCCGTAAATACTAGGGCTGCCGGTCCATCCCAAGGCTCCATTAAACAGCTATGGTATTCGTAAAAATCTTTCTTCTTGGGGTGGATCGTTTCATCGTTTTCCCACGGTTCCGGAACCATCATCATGGCCGTATGGGCAAGGGATCTTCCTGATAAATGAAGGAATTCAAAGCAGTTATCAAACATGGAGGAATCACTGCCTGTCTCATCAATAACGGGGAGGATTTTTTCCAAATCTTCATCCTTAAATGCACTTGATCGGCACAGGTTTTCACGTGCGCGCATCCAGTTCACATTCCCTCTGAGCGTATTGAATTCTCCATTATGAATCGTATATCGGTTTGGATGAGACCGTTGCCAGCTTGGAAAAGTGTTTGTACTAAAGCGGGAATGTACAAGTGCTAATGCTGAACGGAACTCAGGGTGGTTGAGGTCAATATAAAAGGAATCGAGCTGTTCCGGGATGAGCATCCCTTTGTAGACAATGGTCGTGGAAGACAAGCTACATAGATATACATCCTCTTGCCCTTCTACCGTTGCGACTTCTTTTTCAATTCGCTTTCTTATCACATATAACTTGCGTTCGAAATCCATCCGGGATTGAATGTCTTCGGATACTCCGATGAAAACCTGTCGTATGAAAGGTTTTGACTTCGATGCTACTTTCCCTACAAAGGAATCGTTGAGAGGAACAGGTCTCCAGCCAAGTGTCTTTTGACCTTCTTCTTCAATGATGCGTTCAAAGATTTCTTTACTCTTTTGGCGCTTCTCATAATTTTCAGGAAGGAACACCATTCCAATCCCATATTCCCCTTTTCTCGGAAGGATGATGTCTTCTTTCTCACATTGCTTTTTAAAGAAATGATGAGGGATTTGGGTGAGGATACCTGCACCGTCCCCGGTACTCGTATCAGCCGATTGTCCCCCGCGATGCTCTAAGTTACATAAAATATTAATGGCGTTTTGTACGATGCTGTGACTCTTCGTCCCATCAATATTTGCGATCATTCCAATTCCACATGCTTCATGTTCTTGCGCAGGATCATACATCCCTTGCGCTACAGGAAGATTCGTTTTCATCCAATGTCCTCCTCTACTAAACTTGTATATTTTTTGAATAAATAACCGATTAATTAAATTTTCTTAATTTTCGTTAGTATATCATGAAATTTAGAAAAAACGAAAAATTATGTTAATGGATAAAGTGTATATTTTACAAATATATATGGAATAATAAAGTGGAAGCCTGTTAGATTAACACTCTCATTAACTTAATATTCAGAATCTTTAAAAGCTTGATGTTATAATAAAGAAATCGCTTACAATAATTCGTGTTCCTAAGCAAATCCAACCAGAAATCAACATGAATTTTCATGCAAAATAATAACTAAAAAAAATTTTTTAACATGCAAGAAATTTCCGTAATGCTAGGAGGGACGGACCTCTAATTCAAATGGGACCAATCGACCATTCATCAGCTGAAACTCTTCTTCTATTCCCAGATAATCATTTTTCCAAACCACAAGAAAGAGGGACGGACCTCCGAAAAAATCGGAGGTCCGTCCCTCTTTCTTACGCTTCTTTCCGTGCTTCTGCTTCCACTCTGTCCATGAATTCGGTGACGACTTTATTGTTGTTTTTTTCTCCACCGAGTTTGAGGAGTACTTTGCCCAGGAAGTTCAGTCCTCTGTTTTCCCCTGTATAGATGAATCTGGTTTGCTGCTCATCTATTTTATGCAGGGTGAATGCAGCCTCAATGTCAAATGCCTTTGCCAGTGTGAAGCCGATTTTGTTGTGCTTTTTGTCAGGAGTATTTTCGTATTCCAGATCTTCAACGATGTACGTTTCAATCCTTTTTCCCTCTTTGTATTTCTGCTGGTAGGTCGAGCCGACCACTCCTTCTTTTTGTTCCAGCACCTTGTTTTCAACGACATTAGGCATAATGCGCTGAATGTTTTCAAGCTCGAATAAATGCCATACCGTTTCAATATTGACTGGTATGATCCGTTCTTCATGCCATTTAATCATCCATTTCATCCCCCATTCCCATTTCAAAGAAATCGTCCATTTCCTGAATAACCGTTTGTATTCGCTCTACTTCAGCTTGCAGGCCCCGTTTCTTCGCCTTGATTAACTCCTCCAGATTCTCAAAGGATTCATCATTCACGACAGCGAGCATTTCTTGTATGGTAAAGTTAAATCTCCTCAAGTAAACCAATAGTCGCCCCACAAGATAAGATCCATTATCATAGTAGCGGTAATGGTTTGCAGGATCTATATATACAGGTTCAAGCAGCTTGATTTCGGCATAGTAACGCAGTGTTTCCTTACTCAGCCCCGTCATCTTGGAGAATTCGCTTACCTTGTACACCCCCATCACCTCACACTTCAATCTTAAACCATGTGGTGCACTACACGGTCAACCCATTCTATGAACATTTTATAAAAAGAAAGACCTTGCCCCATGGCCAAGGTCTTACTGCACAGGAACCAATGAACTTTTTTCCTGAAGAAGCTTTTTGATCTCCTGATAGGCTTCTTCGATTGAATGGACCTTGATCGTGACCCTTCTTTCCGCAGGATATTGGTTCGCCATATGCCTGTATCGCGGATCATAATAATACTCCAGGAGCAGCTCCAGAATTCGCTCGTAGTTTTTCTCTTTCAACTCAGCCTCAATTTCATTTGCCACCGGGCTGTGGATCCTTCTCTTGATCAACCTGAACGCTTCTACAAATTCCTCATGATGCTCGTGCAGGCGATACTCTTGTAAAATATGATCCACCCTCATCTTCATTGGCATCTCGATGAAGAGATGAAACGCATTCTTCTCTTTCACCTCCACCAGGAAATCTGGGAGAAGCAGCTTTCCGATCCGTTTACTTTCTGCTTCAAATAAGAGAAAGGGAGATTTCTTCAGCTTCTTCAGTTCTTGGAAAAGGAGGGAATCGAATGTTTTCTGATTGTTGGCGGTCAGCCCGATTTCCCCAAAGATGGAGCCTCGATGGTTGGCCAGTCCTTCAATATCAAGAATTGGATACCCTTCCTTCTGAAGTTCTTTCAAAATAGCGGTCTTTCCGATGCCTGTCCCACCGTTCAATACAAAGGTGTCCGATTTCATTTCAAATTCCTCAAGCCCCTTCAACACCCAGTGCCGATAAGCTCTTACTCCGCCTTGGACCCGTAATGTCTTCATCCCCATCAAATCCAGGAAGGTTGCCGCGGCTTTGCTCCTCATGCCACCCCTCCAGCAAAACACAACAATCTGACCATCCAGCTTCTTACATTCTTTGATGAAACGGGGAAGCTTAGCCGAAAAGATCTCCAATCCCCGCTCCATTGCCACTTCTTTACTTACTTTCTTGTACAGCGTCCCTACTTCTGCCCGCTCTCCATCATCAAATACAGGAATGTTCACGCTTCCCGGAATCGTTATTTCCCTGTATTCAGAAGGAGACCGGACATCCACGAATGTATACCGATCGAAATCACATTGATCTATGGCTATGTCCTTGAACATATCATCCACTCCCCAATTGGCCTCTCTCCTATTTTACACCAGATTGGTATTCATTCTTTCCTTTTTCATGTATTTTAGAACGATTCACCTAGTCCTATTATCCTGTTTACCGATTGAATATTCAGATTTTTCACCTCGTTGGTACTATATACCATTAGTTCAAGACCTATTATAATGAAATTAGAAATAATATTTCATATTTTTCTGAATTTTATTGAAGTATTATTTCAACAAAATGAAAACGGTTACTTTTACCAAAACGAGAGGAGTATGTTAATGAAAACAGTAAAGTACATGATCATGGCGGTGATGTTGTTCTCACTTGCTCTCCCTTTCTCAACCGGAAAAGCAAGCGCTGCTGAAACTCAATCACCGAAGCACGAGATGCGGGCTGCGTGGATTGCCACAGTAGTCAATATTGACATGGCGGCCGGAATGGACAAGCAGGAGTTTACCGATTGGGTGGTCACTACCCTCGACGAATTAAAGGAATTGAATTTCAACACGGTGGTCTATCAGGTCAAACCGACAGCTGATGCCTTGTATCCTTCCGAGCTTGCCCCGTGGTCCCAATATATTACGGGTGCCGAGCAAGGAACCGATCCAGGCTATGATCCGCTTGCCATTATGACTCAGGAATCGCATAAACGCGGAATCGAGGTCCAAGCTTGGGTGAACCCTTACCGGATCACGATGGCGAATCAAACGATCGAATCACTCGCAGACGATAATGTGGCCAAGCTTCATCCGGAATGGGTCCTGAAGTATGGCAAGCAGTACTATCTCAACCCTGGAATCCCTGAAGTACAAGAATACTTGATTGATACTGTAAAAGAGTTAGTGAGCAACTATGACATAGAAGCAATTCATATGGATGATTATTTCTACCCTTATAAAATTGCAGGAGAAACCTTCCCAGATCAAGATACATACGAGAAATACGGCAGTAGCTTCGATTCAATCGACGACTGGAGACGTAACAACGTCGATGAGCTAGTAGCAGACATCAACACAGCAATCAAAGACATCAAAGAGTATGTCCAATTTGGGATTTCTCCATTTGGCGTTTGGAGAAACATCGCCGATGATCCAACTGGTAGTGAAACACAGGCAGGTCAAACGAATTATGATGACTTATATGCCGACACCCGCCAATGGATCAAAGATGGGAGCATCGACTATATTACTCCACAAATCTATTGGTCCAGGAAACTCGCTGTCGCCAACTACTCCATCCTTCTCGATTGGTGGAGCAATGAAGTGAATGAATATTCCTACGAGCATCCTGTCAATCTTTATATCGGGATGGCCGATTATAAGGTAGGCGACAACTTTGACCAGGAATGGTTCAACCCTTATGAACTGCCAGGACAAATCACGGATAACCGAGATAATGGAACAGCCCTTGGACAAATGCATTTCTCACTTCGTCAAATTTTTGCAAACCGTCTTGGATATGCCGACATCTTACGAAATGAAATCTATACGGAGAAAGCCTTGACTCCGGCCACGCCTTGGAACAATGATGCCCTTCCAAAGAAACCGAACACGGTGAAAGCAGCCAAACAGGCAGAGGCTATTACCTTGACCATTGATGACAAAAAACACTCAGATGCCAGAAAGTATGTCATTTACCGCTTTGATGGAGTGAAAGAGGGAGATTACACGAACCCTGCGAACATCGTGGATGTCGTGTATTCCCAAGATGATCTTACAACCTATGAAGATATTTCCGTTGAAAAAGACGGGATGTACACCTATGGGGTAACCTCTGTTTCTCCTACAGGCGTGGAAAGCAAAGATGCTAAAACGGTAAGAGTGCATTAATAGAAAGAGCGTTCCTCCGACATGGAGAAACGCTCTTTCTATTTTAATTGCATTTCCTTCACCTTTTGCCTAATATGATCCGGCCACCATGCCCCACACTCTTCAGAAACAACACAGGCAGCGCATTTTTCCAAGTCATACACTTTCATCCCTTGAATGGGCGGGGAATAGATATGGAGGGTCACTAAATCTTCCCTTCCCTCCTTCTTCATTTTGTGAACACCTTTTTTAGGTGCAAAGAAGAATGAACCTTCCCTATATTCGCGATCAAATATCTCACGTGGAAGCCCGTCTTCCTTAACTTCAAAGATTGTATTGACTGAAGTCCCATTCATGACTTGAATCCATCCTTTTGATTCACCGTGATCATGCGGAGCACATTCGATTTCAGACCAATTCATCACGAGAATTTCTACTATTTCATTTTGATAAAGGAGCTTTCGATAATATGGCTTTCCTTCTGGAGATTGTAAGTATGGTTCTAGATCATCAAGACTTAGGTTAAGAGACTGCAAGATTTCTTTCAGTTCTTTGGATGACGGGTTGGTCCATTCGTTCAATCTATTCTTAATCCGTTCACGTAAGGTCACAGCGATCCCCCCCTGATGTTATCGTCTCCTCCATAGAAACCGATGGAAAACAGAAATCATCTGGCCATTTACAATAACAACTCCTATTATAATTATGACGCCCCCCAAGATGCTTATGAAGAAAATTTTCTCGTGCAGGAGAAGAATCGCCGCTATGAGAGTAGTGACAGGTTCCAAATACAGAAACATCGACACCTTGGAAGCATCCAATACTTCCAGAGCTTTCGCCCAATACCAATACGCGATACCTGAGACAAACACACCAAGGAACATCAAGTGGGCCCATTCCACATGTGATAAAAGGGACATCCCTTCCCACCCCCGGTTCCGGATCAGAAAAGGGATGGTCAAACTCAAACCGAGCAGACTCATATAAAATGTGATGACGAGAGATGGCAGCTCGATCTGAAGTTTCTTCAGCAGCACGGAGTAGATGGCCCAGTTCAGTGTACTGAGAATCATCAGGATGTACCCGATATTGACTGCAAAACCGATAGACTGCCCGCTCCTCGCTGTCGTCACCATCAACACACCCGTAATCGCAACGACCATCCCCACCGCTTTGGGGATAGTCATTTTTTCATGTAGAAACACCATAGAGAGGAGGACGGTGAACACAGGAGAAAATGAAATCATCCATCCTGCTGATGAAGCATCGATCGTAAGCAAGGCCGAAGCCTGGATGACTTGATGAATGAAGACCCCGAGTACACCCAGTATGATCAGGTGAGGAATATACTTCAGGGGAATGGTGATTCGATATCTTTTTAAAAGTAACAGCATGAATAGAAACAGTGCTCCGATCGCAAACCGGAGAACGAGGAGAGTATACGGATCAAGGGTATCCAGCACCGCTTTCGTCGATACGAAGGATATCCCCCAGAAGCTGATGGACATTGTGGCATATAAAGAGGCGGCAACCTTTGCTTTGACTGGAATCATGGACGGGGCATCCTTTCTGAGCATGGGTTCTTTTTATCAAGGTATGCTCGTCCAAGGGAAAGATGTATGGGTGGTTGGATGGATTTGAAAATAAGTTGGTCTGTTTTGAAAATATATCCTGGATATTGAAAATAAAAGCGGCAGTTTTGAAAATAAGTATCATGTTTTTGAAAATAAACGGGAAGCAGCTCTGGTGCAGGCATTTGTTTATGGATTGGAAGTTGATAATAAAAGGGGGAAAGTCGATAATATATTGTCAAAGTCGATAATAAATGGTCCAAACTCGATAATATATCCGAAAAGTCGATAATAAACCGGCCAAACTCGATAATAAGTCCCCACCCTGCAACAAAAAACGTCCCAAATCACGCTTCGGGACGCTACCTGCCATTATCTATGTGTCAATTCCCCATCAAACTGTGGCAAATACTCTTTATGTGCCTCTAACATTTCATCCAGCAACTGCTTCGCCTTCACGTCACTCGTAACTAGAGGATTGATCGTCATGGCAAGCAATGCCTTCTCATAAGAACCGGTGACGGATGCTTCTGCAGCTACCCGTTCAAAGGATTTGATTTGCTGAACGAGACCACTTACGGAAACGGGAAGTTCTCCGACAGGAACCGGCTTCGGTCCCGCTTTCGTTACGACACAGTTTACTTCGACGGCCGATTCCCGTGGCAAATCACTGAGTGCTCCATCATTGCGGACGTTCAGGGTCTGAATGTCCCCACGATCGTTATAGATGGAAGAGATGAGATTGCATGCTGCGTCGCTGTAATAGGCTCCTCCCCGTTCTTCAAGCTGTGGAGGCTTAACCGCCAAGTGTTCATCCTTATAAAGCTCAAACAGCTCATTCTCCAATTGCTGAACAACTTCTGCACGTGTTGTACCCGTCTTGAATTCTTCTAACTGCTTTTCTAAAATATCTCCGGTTTTATAAAAATAACGGTGATACGGACATGGAATGATGCCTAGACTCTTGATAAAACCAGGTTCCCACGGAAGCGGGGCAATATTTTTCATACTTACCTGTTTCTCAGGATCGCTCATGATGTCCAGCACTTCATCCAATACGCTCTCACCATCCACCCGCACGTCCAATCCGTAAACCATATGATTAAGACCGGCAAAGTCGATCTCCAGGCGTTCAACCTCTACGCCTAGTAGCCGGGCCAAAGTCATTTTCGTGTTGATCGGAAGATTGCAGACACCCACGACCTTAGGATGAGACCCGTAACGCAGCAGTGCTTCCGTCACCATACCTGCAGGATTCGTAAAATTGATCAGCCAGGCATCCGGACAAAGCTCCTGCATGTCTTCCGAGATTTCCAATAGGACCGGAATCGTCCTCATTCCCTTGAATAATCCACCTGCCCCATTCGTTTCCTGACCGATCATCCCATACTTGATCGGGAGACGTTCATCCTGGATCCGTGCTTTCAACTGCCCCACCCGCATCTGCGTGGTGACAAAGTCAGCACCTCTCAACGCTTCTCTCCTATCTAATGTTAGATGGATTTCCATCGGTAATCCCGCTTTTTTCACCATTCTCCTGGCCAGGCTTCCAACAATGTCTAACTTTTCTTTCCCTGCTTCAATATCCACCAGCCATAGCTCACGAACATGTAGCTCATCATAGCGCTTGATCAACCCTTCCACAAACTCGGGAGTATAGCTTGAACCCCCGCCGATCGTAACGATCTTGATTCCGTTTTCCATTGTGAATGCCTCCTGTTTACTTGGCCACAAAGGCCAAAATGAAACTAATGGTGAAACTGACCACAAGCGCTAATACGATCCGTTTCTTTTTAATGGACGCATTCTCAACAGGACCTTCGATTTTCAATAGAATCAGTGAAAGTCCAGCTGTTGCCGAAATTCCTGTTGCTAAAAACACACTCCACTCTTTTGCCAACCCGGTATTCATCAATGGTTTAGAAAGAAGTAAAAGTCCGATAGACACAGAGATCAATAGTACAAACACACTCCTGAAACCGATCCTCTTTGGCACAACTGTTTCTGTCATTTCCTTCCCTCCTGACGCTAGTAAAGAAGTGGGAATCCTAGGACCCCCACTTCTGTTTTGTATAAAACATATTCAGAGTTGCTTTTTTGTAAAACTCCGGCAGCTAGTCCCTCGAGGTCATAAGTCAAACTAACCAAAAAGGCAAAGAGCGCCTTTCCGGTTAGTTCGCCTTATGCTTGTCGCCTCAGGGCGAGCCCCTTACGTTTTTCTTTTATGCCGCTTGCTGCTCGTTATCTTCCATTTTCAGCATTTTTTTGTCGTACATTTTCAAGAATGGGAAATAGATTGCGAATGAGATTCCGATGTTGATCAGAACCATGACGATCGCTCTCCAGTCACCACCTGTTGCCAGGTATGCTCCGATTGGTGCAGGGAGTGTCCATGGCGGCATGATGTAGGTTGGTGATACTAATCCCACGACGGTTGCCACATACGATATGGTTGCCGTGATCAATGGAACTGTGATGAAAGGAATGATCAGAATCGGATTTAATACGATCGGAGCACCGAAGATCACTGGTTCATTAATATTGAAAAGACCTGGTACAAGACATGTTTTCCCTAGTGCTTTTAAATACTTGGAGCGTGAAAAGAATACCATGGCAAGAACTAAGCCAAGGGTTGCTCCTGATCCACCGATCCAGATGAACCATTGGTAGAACGTTTCTGGAGCGATATGTGGAATGGTACCGCCGCTGGCAACAGCATCTGCATTGTTCACGAGGAATACTTCCCAAAGCGGACGTGCTACTGTTCCTACGACAGATACACCGTGAATCCCAAATGACCAGAAGAAATCAATCAGGAATACAGGAACCAATACGCCAAAGATACTGTCACCTGCTGTAACTAAAGGAGCAACAGCCACTTCGACAATGTGGTGAAGATCGACTCCGGCTAATACTGTAACCCCGGAAACTAATAAGATAACAATTGCTACAGGTATAAGTGCTTCAAAGCTTCGTGAAACGGATGCCGGTACTTGCTCAGGCATTTTGATTGTGATGTTCTTTGTTTTACAGAATCTGAGGATCTCGACAGCAAGGATTGAAACGACCATGGCAACGAATAATCCGTGTCCACCAAGGTTGGTCATCGGAAGGACCCAGCCTTCCCCGTCCATTACTTTAGGTGTAATGGTTAAAAGCAGTGCTGCCACTGAAATCTGTGCACCGGATAATGGATCCAGTTTATAGCTTTTCGAGAGATTGTATCCGATCCCGAAGGCTATATAGAGCGACATAATGAACATGGTCAGTCTGTAAGGAATCAGGATTTCGACAATGTTGTCTGCGGCCCACTGCTTGATGTCGCCGAATACTCCGGCGTCCGGCAGTGGCGGGAACGCTAAGATCAAAAAGAATGAACCGACGATAATAAATGGCAGTGCTGAAATAACCCCATCCCGGATTGCTTGCAAATGCCTTTGTTCAGAGAGTCTGGCCATTGGACCTGACAAATTGTTCTCTAGAAAGTTCACAAACTTTTGCATGTTATTACCCCCTTGTTTCCTATTTAATTAATTGGTCAACTCTTTTACTGTTTTCAGTAAAGTCGGCCCGCCAAGTGGCGTGTATGCCTGCGGAGGAATCGGCCCGCACGGAACGTTGGCTTCATCGGCGGCTTTCTTTACCTGGTCAAAACGGTGTCTGATCTGAGGTGCTACCATACATACATCCCATCCCTTTGAGATTTCCTCGGATACTTCCCCTGTTCCGATGGCATGGACCTCCATTTCGATCCCCTCTTTTGTCCCTTCTTTCTTCAGGGCATTGACAACGATTGCGCTGGACATTCCCCCAGAGCATACGAATAATACTTTCATCCCTATTCCTCCTCCTCTTTCATTCGCTGAACCACTTCATGTGTATGGATAATTTGCTCGTAAACGCCATGTCCTTTTTTCATGCATAATGCCACGAATAAAGCATCGATCACGACGAGTTGAGCAATTCTTGCCGTCATGGTCCCGATTCGGATGTTGTGTTCCTCCTCGGAAATTGTCAGGACGATATCGGCGAGCTTCCTTGCCGGTGATTTCCCGTGCTGGGTCAAGAGGGCGATGGTGGCTCCCTTTTCCTGCGCGACGTTCATCAGCTTCAATATTTCTTTTGTCTGACCTGAAGTGGAAACGACGAACAAAACGTCTCTTTCCGTTAAGTTCGCAGCCATCATCATCTGAACATGGATATCACTTGCCTGAAACGCCAGATAATTCAGCCTCAACAATTTTTGTGTGAAATCTTCCGCCACTACAGCAGAACCGCCGACTCCATACAGATATACTCTTTCGGCTTCGTGAAAGGCGTTCACTGCACGATCCAGTTCATCAATGGAAAAAAGCTTTTCCGTATTTTTGATGGCTTGGTAAGTATTGACCAATACCTTATTGAAGACCGTTTCAAGATTATCTTCAAAATGAAGGAGCGTATTGATGTCATGACTCTTTGTTTCTTCGATGTTCGTGCTTTTGGCGAGCTCGATTTTCAAGCCGCTGAAGCTGTTGATCCCGATCCGTTTGCAGAATCGGATGATGGCAGCTTCACTGCTGCCGCAAGACTGCGATAGTTGCTTTGTGGTCATTTCCATTACTTTCTCTGGAAACTCCAGCACGTATTGAGCAACTGCTATTTCAGACGGAGTATAGTTTTCCATCTGACTTTTGATGTGTTTTAAAACCTGGAATTCTGTCATGGTCACCTCCAAAAAAATGATTGTTTTGAAAAGGCTTTCAGTTTAATATGATTATATGCGATAATGAAATTAAATTTCAATATTATTTTAAAATATTTAAACTTTTATTTTACAATTTTGGTAGAAAAGAGTTCTAAAAAGGATTAGGGAGGAATACAGGATGGCAGAAATCCGCAACGTGGAAATGGAGATCTTTGAAATTATATCAAACGGCGGGAATGCGAAAAGTACCGCTTATGAAGCCCTTGCAAAGGCACATGAGGGAAAATTTGATGAAGCGGAAGAAATGATCAAAACCGCCCATGAAGAATTGAATAAAGCCCACAAGACGCAAACCAGCCTGATCCAGGCCGAAATCAACGGCGAAGAATTTGAGAAATCCCTTCTCATGATTCATGCACAGGATCACTTGATGACTTCAATCAGTGAATTGTCCCTGATTGAACAAATGATTCCAATGTTAAAGAGAATCCACACACTTGAAAGCAAATCGAATTAAGGAGGCATCCCCATGAGTAAAAGACTTGGCGTTTCCATCTATCCAAACCATTCTACCACAGAAAAAGATAAAGAATATCTGGCACTGGCAGCTTCTTACGGTTTTAAGCGTGTGTTTACCTGCTTATTATCCGTTGATGGGGACAAGAATGGGATCATCTCGAACTTCAAAGAAACAATCAAATTTGCCCGTGAGAAAAACATGGAAGTCATAGCCGACATCAGCCCCCGTATTTTCAAGGAACTGAATATCTCTTACGATGACCTTTCCTTCTTTGCAGAACTCGGTGCTCACGGAATCCGGCTTGACCTGGGATATACCGGCCATGAAGAAGCGATGATGTCGTACAACCCCCATGATTTAAAAATCGAACTGAATATGAGCAATGCCACGAAATACATTGATAATATCATGACGTACCAGCCCAATAAGGATCAATTATTAGGATGTCATAATTTTTATCCGCACCGCTACTCCGGCTTATCTTATACTTTCTTTATCGACTGCAGTCAGAAATTCAAAGACTTCGGCATGAGAACAGCAGCCTTTGTGTCTTCCTCCGACGCCACATTCGGTCCCTGGCCGGTCACGGAAGGATTGCCGACGCTTGAAATGCACCGTTCTCTTCCTATTGATGTGCAGGCGAAGCATCTATTTGCCACCGGGTTGATTGATGACGTCATCATCAGTAACGCCTACGCATCAGAGCAGGAAATGCAGCTCCTCAGCTCACTGAACACATCGAAGCTGACCTTTACCGTCCACACCCATGAAACGACCACCGATTTAGAAAAAACGATCATCTTTGAAGAACCTCACTTTTACCGGGGAGACGTATCGGATTACATGATCCGTTCCACTCAAAGCAGGGTCAAATATAGAGGAAGGGAATTTACGCCTCATAACACGGCCGACATCAAACGCGGCGATATCATCATTGAGAATGATCTGTATGCCCAATACGCCGGCGAACTACAGATTGCCCTTCAGGATATGGAGAATTCCGGCAAAACGAACGTAGTGGGACGAATCCGCGAAGAAGAAATTTTCTTGTTGGATTATCTGAAGCCTTGGGCCAAATTTGCCTTTCAATCAGGGAAGTTTCAATAGATGACTAGAGTGATAGGAATCGATGCAGGAGGAACAAAGGTTCAAGGTCTTGTTATGAATATGGATAAGACGATCCTATTCCAAAGCTTATCAGGCCACGGAAACCCTTCTGTTTCCTATGAGGAAGCTTTGAGAAATCTATCATCCGTCGTCCAACAATGCCTGGAGCATTCCGCGTCCGATGGGGTCACTCATATTGTGATCGGGATGGCGGGAGGAGGTTCTGGAAATCTATCACAAAGAATTCAGGCAGAATTGAGTAGAATGACCTCCCTTCCTATTATTCTTTTAAATGATGCTACTCTTGCCTACTTTAGTTTGATCGGGAACCGGGATGGTGTAATGACCATCGCAGGCACGGGATCCATTTGTTATGGACGGAATGGGAACCAGGAAGGGACCACAGGGGGATGGGGTCATCTGATCGGGGATGAAGGCAGTGCGTATCACCTCGCCATCCAGGCAAGTAAGCAGATTGCAGATGAATGGGACTGCGGCATTCCTCTCTCCCCCCTCTCCCGCAGCCTGCTGAACGAAATCAACGCAAAGGATGCCAAAGGATTAAAGGGATTCATCTATGCTTCTTCAAAAGGGGAAATTGCCCAACTCACGAAAGTGATCCACAAGGAAGCAGAAGCTGGCGATGGAAGTGCGCTTCATTTATTACAAACAGCCGGCGAACAGCTTGCCCGGCAAACCGTCGCATTAATCGAGAAGTTACAGATTGATTCAAAACCGATCATAGCACTAAAAGGCAGTGTCCTTGAGAAGAATCCGGTTGTGCAATCCTCTTTTAAAGAAACGATCTTAAAACGGTTTAACGATACAACCTTTATCGTCGATTCCACATCCCCTGCGACTGGTGCAGTGGATGTAATTGAAGCCATACAGGCAGGGAGGTTTAGATGTGAGTAAGCGTTTAGCAGTAGGATTAATGTCCGGTACGTCTGTTGACGGAGTGGATGCAGCCCTTGTTTCCATTGAGGGAGCCGGTACGGATACGGTGGTGGAGCTGGTTCATTATTCAACCATTTCCTTCCCGCAGCAGGTAAAAAAGAAAATCTTTGATGTGATGAGTCCCACCGATTCCTCCACTCCCCTCCTATCAAGCCTTCACTTTGAATTAGGGGAGGTTTACTCAGATGCCGTATTGAAGGTGTGTCTGGAAGCTAACATTTCAGTAGAAGACCTCAGCTTTATCGGTTCCCATGGCCAAACGGTCTATCATCAACCGTTTCACACGGAGGATTTGGTTGCTTCCACCCTTCAAATCGGGGAACCGAGCGTGATTGCCTATAGGACCAATACACAGGTCGTGTCCAATTTCCGTTCCATGGATATGGCGGCAGGAGGAGAAGGTGCTCCACTCGTCCCATATACAGAGTTCCTCCTTTACCGAAGAAAGGACGAAGGCAGACTACTACAGAATATCGGAGGGATAGGAAATGTGACGGTCCTACCGAAAGATTGTTCCCTAGATGACGTATTCGCGTTCGATACCGGCCCCGGAAATATGGTGATGGATGGACTTTGTGAGAAGCTATTCGGCTTGTCTTATGACGAAGATGGAACGATTGCAGCCAATGGCACTATACATCCGGAAGCCGCAAGGGCATGGATGGCATGGGAAAAGGAATTTTTCAAGAAAGCACCGCCTAAATCCACAGGGCGGGAACTGTTTGGTGAGGTGTTCGTGAACCGGATCCTTCAGGAATATGGCGATCTGTCGAAAGAAGATCTGGTAGCGACAGCCACCTACTTTACCGCCCTTTCTATTTCGGATGCGTATAAGACGTTCATCTTCCCAGAACACCCCATTAAAGAGGTGATCATCGGCGGCGGGGGAAGTTATAACGGGACGCTCCTCCGCATGATGAGGGAATTTCTCCCTGAAGTGACGATCATCACCCAAGAAGAGATCGGGTACTCCTCAGATGCCAAGGAAGCGATCGCCTTTGCCTTATTAGCCAACGAAACCCTGCATGGCAATCCGAGCAACGTCCCAGGAGCAACCGGCGCGAAAAGTCCCGTCATCCTTGGATCCATCACCCCCAGCCCCATCAAACAATAAACGTATATCTTGAGGGACGGACCTTGATCTTAAGTCGGGTACCGTCTCTCTAGTCTTTTCCGGACAGAATTGAAAAACATGTAAAAAAAGGTGGAAACTAGAATGATCACTCCAGACATTAAAAAGAAGTTCATCGGAATCGTCGGCGAAGAAAATTACCGGGATACTCCTGCTGAGAAACTTGTGTATTCCTATGATGCAACACCCAATTACCAATCCATGCCCGATGCAGTCATCGTTCCGCGTACCACAAAGGAAGTAGCGGAAATCGTGAAAATCTGTCATGAGCATGGCATCCCCATTGTACCTAGAGGATCCGGAACAAATCTTTGCGCAGGAACATGCCCTACTGAAGGGGGAATCGTCCTCCTATTCACCCATATGAACAACATTCTCGAATTGGATGAAGAAAATTTGACCATCACCGTGCAGCCGGGTGTGATCACCCTGGATTTGATTCACGCCGTTGAAGCCAAGGGCCTGTTCTATCCCCCAGACCCGAGTTCCATGAAAATCTCCACCATAGGAGGAAATATCAATGAGAACTCAGGTGGACTCAGAGGATTGAAATATGGAGTCACCCGTGATTATGTCCTTGCTCTTGAAGTCGTTCTTCCCAACGGAGATATCATCCGTACAGGGGGGAAACTTGCGAAGGACGTTGCAGGATATGATTTGACCCGGCTCTTTGTTGGCTCGGAAGGAACACTGTGTGTCATCACCGAAGCAACATTAAAGCTTGTTCCCATGCCTGAGACCAAACAGACGATGCTTGCTCTTTATCAGGATATTGAAGCAGCGGCGCAAAGTGTTTCCAGCATCATCTCTCATCGCATCATCCCGACGACCCTTGAGTTTTTAGATCAACCGACATTGGAAGTCGTAGAGGACTTTGCCAAGATCGGTCTGCCTACTGATGTAAAAGCCGTCCTGTTGATTGAACAGGATGGCCCTCCGGAAGTCGTGGCACGTGATATGAAACGAATGGAAGAAGTATGTTTGCAGAATGATGCGGTATCCGTTCAACTGGCAAAAACCGAAATCGAAGCGGACGCTCTTCGCACCGCCCGACGTTCTGCCCTATCAGCTCTTGCCCGCCTCAAACCGACAACCATTTTGGAAGATGCGACGGTCCCCCGCTCAGAAATTGCGAAAATGGTGAAAGCGATCAATGATATAGCAGATCGTCACGGGTTGAAGATCTGTACCTTTGGACACGCAGGAGACGGAAACCTTCATCCGACGGTGGCAACAGACGCACGGGACCATGATGAAATGGAGCGGGTTGAAGCAGCATTTGAAGAAATCTTCGCCCATGCCATTGACTTAGGTGGGACCATCACCGGAGAACATGGCGTCGGCATGATGAAAGCCCCTTACCTCGAATGGAAATTAGGACCTGAAGGAGTTGGAGCCATGAAAATGATCAAGCAATCGTTTGATCCGAACAACATCATGAATCCAAATAAGGTATTCGCGAAAGAATCAAGAAAACGTGTGGTGATTTCAAGATGACAACTGTGAAGGAAAAGCAAACGATACAACAGGAATTCAAAGACCGCATGGATGAAGATGAATTATTGAACTGTATGAGATGTGGGTTCTGCCTTCCCTCCTGCCCCACCTATATCCAATCGGGGTTCAAGGAATCCCACTCCCCCCGCGGCCGAATCGCCTTGATGAAAGCCGTCGTCGATGATGTGATCGAGCCTGATGAAGAAGTCGAGCGTACTCTCGATCTGTGTCTCGGTTGCAGGGCTTGTGAACCTGTCTGTCCCTCAGGTGTCAATTACGGACACTTGCTGGAGGAAGCACGGGATATCATCAATCAAAATAAAAAACATTCCCTTCCTGTCCGGGTTGTTAGGAAGAGCGTGTTTCAAAGGTTATTCCCCCACCCGGATAGAATGAGGATGGTCACGAACCTACTGGGGATTTATCAACGATCCGGATTGCAAAAAGCCGTCCACACGACGGGCGTGATGAATCTGTTCCCTGAAAGCATGGCCACGATGGAACGTGTACTCCCACAAGCACCTAAAATGAAAGACATGAAGAATCGCCCAACTGCCCTTTCTTCCATTGGGGAGGTTCGGAAAAACGTCGCTTTCTTCTCCGGTTGCTTGATGGATACAATGTTTCTGGAAACGAATAAAGCCACAACCAAACTGCTTCAGCTGGCAGGCTGTGACATCGTGATTCCAAAATCGCAAACCTGCTGTGGAGCCTTGCATGGCCACAGTGGCGAAAAGGATGCTGCAAAGGAATTGGCCAAACGGAACATCGAGGCATTTGAAGACGCAGAGGTTGATTACATCATCACCAATGCAGGAGGATGCGGAGCGTTCCTCGTCGATTATGATCACTTACTGAAAGATGATCCAGAGTGGAAAGAACGTGCTGTCTCATTTAAAAATAAGATCAAGGACATCTCCTCGATACTGGTAGAACTAGAGTTTCATAAAAGGGAATTGAACGTTTCACCTCAGCGAATCACGTATCAGGATTCCTGTCATCTTCGAAACGTTCAGAGAACATTCATGGAACCAAGACTACTCCTTCAATCGGTGGAAGGAGCTGATTTCGTTGAGATGAAGCAGGCCGATCACTGCTGTGGATCTGCGGGCATCTACAACATCGTCGAATCCGAAATGTCTATGAAAATCCTCGATCACAAAATGGAAAACATCGAAGACACCCGGGCCACCACCATCATCACCTCCAACCCGGGCTGCCTCCTCCAAATGAAACTCGGCATCGAACGAGAAGGCCTATCTCACAAAATGCGCGCCATCCACATCGTGGACTTTTTGTTAGAAGCAGTCGAATAAGAGGGACGGACCTCTCCAACCATCATTTTGCCGGCGGCAAATGGACGGTTGGAGGTCCGTCCCTCCCTTTTTATCGTTTCCTTCTCTTATAGAATGAGAAGTAGACGAGGTAAGATAGGATGATTCCATAGGCTGCAAGTAGTGAAATGGCATTGGTGGCGTTGGTTGTGAGCCAGATGATGATGGTGGTGATTGCAATGACCACTGCGCTAATGGTGATGAGTTTGTTCATGGGGGGGACTCCTTTTGGGTCAGGATGGATGATATGGTTATTTACGTTTTAGGTGAGGGAACGGTTTCTTTTTTTATTTTGGGTTGAGCTTTTTGTTCCTGGTACACTCTCTGCTGATTGTACCTGGTAAACGCTCTTCAGGCACAAGAAAACGTAAAAAGACGAACCCTTATCCAAGGTCCGTCCCTCAACGACTCTTCTTATACCCCAACCGCTGCTTTGGTGGTGATGTCGATGGCTTCGGTCATGATGGTGACCATTTTCTGTAGTTCTGCTTCAGTTGTAGCCAGTGGAGGCATGAAGACGATGGTATCTCCGATCGGACGGGTGAGCATGCCTAACTCACGCATTTTGATCGTCGTCCAATATCCAACCCTGTCTTCCCAAGGAAATGACTTTTTCGAATCCTTGTCCTCGATCAGCTCAATCCCGCAGATCATCCCGAGCTGCCTGATGCTGCTCACGTGGGGATGATTCTTCAATGGTGCCAACAGGGACTTTATGATGTCCACTTTCTTCTGTACCTTCCCAATCAAATCATCTCTTTCATAGATTTCCAGATTCACCAGTGCCGCTGCACAACCCAGTTGATTTCCTGTATAGGAATGACCGTGGAAAAAGGTCTTCAATGAGGTGTAATCATCATAAAAGGCTTCATACATTTCTTCTGTTGTGAGAGTGGCGGCAACGGGCAGATATCCTCCTGTAATTCCTTTCGCCACTGTCATGATATCGGGTTGAACACCTTCATGCTCGACGGCAAACATTTTCCCTGTCCGCCCAAAGCCTGTTGCAACTTCATCGACTATGAGCAGGATCTCATATTTCCGGCAAAGCTGTTCGACTCCCTTGAAGTAACCCTTTGGCATGATATTCATGCCTCCGGCTCCCTGTATCAAGGACTCTACTGTCATGCCTGCGATCTCGTGGTGATGCTCTTGAAATATCGTTTCTAATTCACTCAATGCCTGATCCCGAACTTCCTCCTCTGTCGATAAATCAGGATGATGAACCACGTCAGGAAACGGGGCAACAAAGGACTCAAACATGAGGGATTTGTAAACTCGATGAAAAATATCCACTTTCCCGACACTGATGGCACCGACCGTATCACCGTGGTATGCATTTTGAAGCGTAATAAATTTCTGCTTTTCTGGTCTTCCTTTATTTTGCCAGTATTGGTACGCCATTTTGATCGCGATTTCAACCGACGTTGCCCCACTGTCTGAATAAAAGACTCTCTTCAAGCTTTCCGGTGAAAGAGACACCAGCTTTTCCGCTAATAATATCGATGGTACATTCGTGGCACCAAGCAAAGTGGAGTGTGCGATTTTATCTAGTTGATCTTTGATAGCCTGATTGATTTCCTCATTGCGATGTCCATGAACATTTAACCAAAGAGAAGAATATCCATCCAGATATTCGTTCCCATGGATGTCTCGCAAATAGACACCCTCCCCGCTTTCAATCACTAAAGGGTTCTCATCATAATCCTTCATCTGCGTGAACGGAAGCCACATATACTGGCTGCTTTTATCGATTAGCTGCTGCTGATTCACTTTGAACATCCTCCTTCAACACGTCCATTTTCCAATTACTAAATAACTCTTTCACATTCACTTCGGCTAATGCATCTTGTGACATGTATGGGATCAACCCAATCACAGATACTCCTGTCAACTTTTCTATCATCCGCTTGTTGTCCCGTTCGATTTCCTCCAACTCATCTGGAGAAGTTTGATTTAGAACGATGCCCGCTATATGAATATTTCGCTGTTTCAACGCCATCACAGACAGAACCGTATGATTGATGGTACCGAGTCCGGCCCGTGCGACGAGAATGACCGGCAGGGACACTTCATTAATCAAATCCAAAATAGTTTCCTCCTCGTTCAAAGGAACGATTAATCCTCCCGCCCCTTCTACAAGGAGGAGTTCATGGGCGTTTCGTAAATTCTTCACCTGCTCTACGATCGGCTCAAGCTTAATCGACACACCGTTGATCCTAGCGGCAAGATGAGGAGAACTGGGTGTTTCTAATACGTATGTATTGGCTTCATTCCCAAAATGACGGTTCGTGACATTTTCATAAAATTCCGTGTCAGGCGCTACCAATCTATCATCCTTCCTGATTGCACCGCTTTGCACAGGCTTATATGGAAACACATCAATGCCCTCTTCTATGAAATACTTTGCCATCAAACCGGTGGTTAACGTTTTACCGATCTCTGTGTCCGTTCCAGTGATAAAAAAACCTTTCAATTTTCCTCCCCCTTTTATGTTAACCTAATTTACAATACAGTTAACATTTAAGATAATAACAATCATACCACAGTTTTTAGGGGGAGAAAATAATAATGGGAAAAACAAGGGAATTAGTCTTATGCGGCCTTTTTGCTGCTTTAATGGCAGTCGGGGCGAATGTATCTCCATTTCTAATGATCGGCGGGATTCCGGTGACCCTTCAGCTTATGTTCGCCATCATTGCAGGGGGGATGCTCGGAAGCCGTGTCGGTGCGAAGGCGATGGTCGTTTATGTCGCACTGGGGTTGATAGGTGCACCTGTCTTCGCCCAGTTTAAAGGTGGACCCTCAAGCATACTCAGTCCTACCTTTGGGTTTGTATTATCGTTTATATCTGTTGCATTCGTGGTGGGATTGATCCTGAAGAAGAATCGTTCTTTTTTGGGATACGTTACTTCCGGGGTGGCTGCCTTATTGTTCAATTACATAATCGGAACGAATTTCATGTACCTGGCCCTTACCTTCTGGGCAAATGCACCGAGTGGTTTCAGCTATAGTGTTGCCTGGGGATGGATGATGGCATATCTTCCCCTGGATATCATCGTTACCGTTGTTTCCATGATGACTGTACAACGATTATCTAAGTTGGGGCCTATAAGGAATGTTCGTCCTTCTCTTCATAAGTAGATTGATAGAGTGGTTTGTTTAGATTGGTTCAGCTGCTGTTTTTCCTCTACTATTCAGCAGCTGACTCCTTCCACTTTTTCACCTGCTGAACACAAAAACAAAAAACACCAGACACCCCAAAAGGCATCTGATGTTCCCCAGTCTTATCGACTCGCCAGCTCATAAATCTTCAAATTTCCATAAATCAACCTCAAATCAGGAACCTCAACACTGTTACGATCTGCAGCTTCTAATAGATAACCATAAAAATGGTCAGCCTCCACAGACAGCTCCTTCTCCATGTCGCGCTGCAGGGAAGATTTCATGCTGTAGCCCATTTCTCTGATTTTACCTGAAAGAGTTTCTTCAATCTTTTCAGCAAGAGGCGCACCCAATGCCCTCATGACAGCTGCCACCTGAGAAAGTACCGCCTCGATTCTGTCCGCTCCCTCAACGTTGTCTCTGATCGGCCCTATTGGTGCACGATACAGGGATGTGACACCTGACAACGTAGTAATAAAGAGGTATTTATGCCACATTTCCTGTTCGATGGTGTCGGATAAACGGAAGTTCGCTTTCGTACCTGAGAAGGCATCTACAAGCTTGATGATTCTTTCCGTCCGTTCCCCGCTTCTCTCTCCAAAGACCAGGTCATGAATCGGACTTGTCTGAATGACTTTACCCGATCCGTCAAGCGTAGATTCGACGAAGCATAAGCCTCCCAGCACCTTTTCTTTCCCAAAGGCTTCCATCATGTCATCAACATGTGACATTCCATTCAATAATGGAAGGATCATCGTGTCTTCCCCTACAAACGGTGTCATACTATCAATCGCCTCTTTTAGGTGATACGCCTTTGTCGATAAAATAATGACGTCAAAAGGCTCTGCTTTTTCTTCTGCTTTTAGTGTTTTCGGTTGACAGTGAAAATCGCCGTGAACGCTTTCGATGTGTAATCCATGTTCTTTCAGCTGATGTTCCCTTTTTTCCCTCACAAGAAACGTGACGTCTTCGCCCTTTTCTACTAATCTACCCCCGAAGTAACCTCCGACGGCACCAGCACCTACGACTAATATTCTCATATTCATCCGCCTCCCATTCTATTCATCTTCCATTCCATTCTCCGATATGAAAGCGGATAAATCAAAAATCTTGATCAATACATCAATCCATATACTAAAAATCTCTCATATTCATTCGCCTCAAACTCCCCAGTTAATGAAACCTCTTTTCTCAGCTGAAATAAAGGATGATCCTCCAGATAGTGAACATAGTCATCTGAGCTGTAATACAAAAGGATCTCAATGTCACGGGGAAAGGCTTCGACTGATCGGAGAATATTGTTGATGATTCCCATAAAGATTTGGACAGAAAACGGATTAAAAAAGTAGAAACGATTGTCTTCCGGATGAATGTCATAGTCCTCTGCCAGGCAGTGGCGAAAAGAAATCATGTCAGTCTTCATTCTCGTTTTCTCTTGATAGGTTGCGAGATTTCTTAAGCATTCCTCATAAAAATCATCGTTCATTTCCACCCCGACAACCGTGGATTGAAAATGATGATGAATGAAGAAATTCAAGCGCCCCTTGCCACATCCAAAATCGACGACCCGATCACTGTTTTTCAGTTCATACTGCTGAAACAACTCCTTTAGTGCCGCATAAGGAGTCGGTTCATAGCGGTGATAATGAAAGGATCTGTGAAAACCTATTTGGGGCTGGGTTGTCTTGATATTTAATAATGTATCAAACTCATGTTCTTTCATTGTGATCTCCTTATAGAACCTGCCGTGTATATATCCATGGTACCACGTTTACTCATACCTTTTTAGAAACAAAAAGCTCTTTTCGCAAAGATTGTTATAGTGAAACAATTACGCTTGAAAAGTTGATTGGAGCGGAAGGTGCTCGACTCCTGCGGGAAACGCTGGACAGGTGAGACCCCACAGGGCTTTAGCCCGAGGAGGCTCACTGCCAGCCCCGCGGAAAGCGAGCACCTGGAGTGGAAATCAACCACCTCTCGCTTGTTTAAAAGCAACAATGATTTCGCAAATTCCCAAACAAAAAAAGCAAATCCTTATGTAAAAAGGATTTGCTTTTTCATTCATTTTATACCCACCCGAGCGCTCTGACGATGGTTGCCACAAGGAATGTAACCCCAATCGCAATCGCTGTCGGAATCGCAAAAGACATGAACGTCCATTTCTTGCTTTTCGTTTCCTTGTAAATATTCACAAGGGTCGTTCCACAAGGGAAATGGAGCAGTGAGAATAGCATCATATTAAGTGCAGTGAGCCACGTCCAGCCATGACTGACAAAGACGGCTTTCAATTCTGTCAGATCGTCAAGTTCAAGCATCGCTCCTTGAGACAGGTAAGCCATGATTAAGATAGGAACAACAATTTCATTCGCAGGAAGCCCGATGATGAAGGCTGCCATGATAAAACCATCCATACCTAGTGCCTGACCGAATGGATCCAGGAAATTGACGAAGTGCATGAGAATGCTTGTGTCACCAATGTTGATATTTGCGATGATCCAGGTGATGATCGATGCTGGTGCTGCCACGATCACGGCACGTTTTAATACGTACCAGGATTTATCGATACTGGAACGTAATACTGTATTCCAGATCTTCGGACGACGATAAGGTGGTAACTCGAGCGTATAATGAGTCGGAACCCCTTTAAGGGCTGTCTTGGATAACACCCACGATACAGCAATAGTCACAGTAATCCCGATCAACACCATCGTCATGACCATTCCAGCCGTCACAAGGGAAGCCATTCCCCCTGCATAGCCGGCTGCCATGAATAGGGAAGCGAGCAAGATCAGTGTCGGCCAGCGTCCATTACATGGAACGAAGTTATTCGTCAGGATGGCAAGCATCCGTTCTCTTGGTGATTCAATGATCCTTGTCGACATGATGGCAGCAGCGTTACATCCGAAGCCCATCGCCATCGTCAAGGATTGCTTTCCATGACCTCCTGCCTTCTTAAACAGGCGATCCATGTTAAAGGCAACACGAGGTAAATACCCGTAATTTTCAAGCAGCGCAAAAGCCGGGAAGAAAATCGCCATCGGTGGAAGCATGACGCTGATGACCCAACCGGTACCCCTGAAGAAACCGAGAACGAGCACACCATGAAGCCATTCAGGTGCATTCATGGCGGTAAAGAGCAGGGTCAGCTGTCCTTCCATCCAGGCGAATCCCTGTGCAAGCATACTTGAAGGGACGTTTGCCCCTGCGATTGTCAGGTAGAAAACCGCCCCAAGCATGGCAAGCATGATGGGAAATCCCCAAATCGGAGAAGTCAGCACTTTATCCAGCTTTTCTGAATGAATTCTTTCTTTATTTTTGTACTTTACAACTTCTTGGCAGATTCCTCTGCTCGTCGAATAGATATTTTCGACAATTTCATCCCGAAGGTTGTCACTCGACATCCCTTTAGCATGATTGAATAAATACGCGAGTCCCTGATCTCCTTCATGTGGTTGCATTGATTGAGACATTGGAAAATCCTCCTCCCTTACGTTCCCTCCGGAAGTAATCATTCATCGAGTTGAGTATACTTTCATCTCCATCTAATAAACGCAAGGAAATCCATCGAATCGGGAACTCATCGCCAATCATTTGCCGTACTTTGGGTGAGAGCTCTTCAATTTTTGCTTCGATATCCTCTGAATAGGTCATGCGATATGGAGTGGTCGGTACATTTCCTTGGGCCATTTCATGGACAGTGTCCAATAATTCTTTGATTCCCGTTTTATTTCTTGCCGAGATTTTCACAACAGGAACACCCAATTTTTTCTGAAGTGCTTCACTGTTTACTTCTATTCCTTTTTTCTTGGCTTCATCCATTAGATTAAGGGCTACGATCACTCGATCCGTCATTTCCATGACTTGAAGAGCAAGGTTCATATTTCTCTCCAGTGACGTTGCGTCAAGGACTACAAGTGTCACATCCGGTTTATCAAAAATAATATAATCCCGTGCCACTTCTTCATCCTGAGAATTGGAATAAAGGGAGTAGGTTCCGGGTAGATCGACAATGGTAAAATCCGTCCCATTGTGTTTGAACTCGCCTTCAGCGTGAATGACGGTTTTACCAGGCCAGTTTCCTGTGTGCTGACGCAATCCCGTCAATAGATTGAATAATGTACTTTTCCCTGTGTTCGGATTACCTGCAAGAGCAATTCTGTATGAACTCATTCTATGCACCTCCTAATTTCTCAACATGAATACGTGAACTTTCTTCTTTTCGCAAAGCAATCGTCGTATCGCTCACCCGAAAGGCCATAGGATCCCCCAATGGGCTTTTTTGGATGACGGCAACTTCGGATCCCTTTACAAATCCTAAATCCAATAATCTTCTTCTCATCGTACCTTCTAATGATAATGATGTTATAAGAACACGGTCCCCTGGCTTACATTCTGATAGAGGCATCGATTTGACTTCGGACATGTTTCATTCCTCCGGTAAATTATATTGTCTTTATATTAAAAAGTTTCCCTTGTGCAAATTATATGTTCATCTTATTCCCTTCACCCCTAAAATGTCAATAAAAGTTTCATATTTTTATAGAATTTTTGAATGAACATGTTTACCAAGAAGCATCCATTTACAAGAAAAGAGGCACCTGGCAGTCCAGATACCTCTTTCTTAAAATACTTATGGATTCACCTTCTAACCAAGATATCCTAATAAATCAAGCTCTCCCTCTTCCCAGCCTTTCTCACTGACCTCTTTTACCATTAGCTCATTGATGACTTCAAAGCCGATGCCAACAGTGGTTTGATTTTCATCATTGATCTTTAACCATTTGCATCGGTTTTGAACTTTTTTAAAGCCATTCCTTTCATATAATTGCGTATGATCCGCAAATAACAACATATTATCGATGTCTCGATTACGACAAAATTGCTCTGCTTCCTTCAATAAAATTGAGGCGACTCCGCGGGAACGGATTACTGCAGATACACAAACATCGATAAGACTTAGTACATTAATACGTCGCCCATTTAGGTTCATTACTCGATAATCACATGCAATATGCCCGACCAACCGACCCTCCTTGTATGCCAGAAATCTTAGGTGTGGCTTCTGTTTGAAATAAATCCTGTCCTTAGGGTAATCCTCTCCAAAGCATTCACATAATAATGGCTGCAAGCGCTTGTGAATATCTTGGTCTAAATCAAACTCCGATACGGTCCTTATTTCAACAATACTCAAGTCTCATTCCTCCTAACATCTCAAATGTATAGTCAATATTTACGGATATGATAAACCCATTGTTTCATCTTACTCCAAAAAAAGTTCTTCCAATCACATCACATGATTAACCTCTGGAACTTGTGGTAAGTTAAATATGTTGGAAGTCAAAGATAAGGAGTGATTGTTCGATGTCCACTAAAGATCAAGTCAAACAAGACATTTTAGATGCTTACCATTTCAGACATGCAACCAAGGAATTCGATCCGAATAAGAAGGTGTCCGATGACGATTTCCATTTCATTATGGAAACAGGCCGACTGTCGCCAAGTTCATTTGGATTCGAACCATGGAGATTCCTGGTCATCCAAAGTCCCGAGCTGAGAGAAAAGATCAAAAACACAGCTTGGGGAGCATACGGCAAACTCCCGGAAGCCAGTCACTTCGTCGTAATCCTCGCGAGAACCAAGAAGGATACCAAGTATGATTCTGACTATCTACAGGATCATTTTAAAAATAAAAAGAACATGCCTGAGGATCTTTTGGCAAAATATTTGGAGAGAATCGAACAGTTCCAAAAGGTTGATTTCGACTTACTGGAAGGCGATCGTCCTCTATACGACTGGGCAGGTAAGCAGACATATATTGCCCTTGGTAATATGATGACCGCCGCTGCCGAAATTGGAGTCGACTCCTGTCCAATCGAAGGTTTTGATATTGAAAAGATGAATACGTTATTGGACGAGGAGGGCCTCCTTGAAGACGGCAGTTTCAGTATTTCCGTCATGGTCGCTTTCGGTTATCGAGTCAAGGATCCATCTCCCAAAACGCGTCGTCCATATGAAGATATCGTGAAGTTTGTATAAATAAAATGACCCCGGTACATCACCGCGGGTCATTTTTCTTGCTATTCTATTGTTTAAACCAATCCGCACCCTCATCCATATGAACAAACGGAATATCTGTATCGACTTCACCGGTGATTTTATCCAGCTCGACGTCATGCCCTTCCAGCCACTGGGCAAAATCAAAGACGACCGGTTCGCGGTCTCCCCCAAGGGCAAACCAAGCCTTCATCTCTCTAGGTAAATAAGCCGATGTATGGATCGTACCAGCCCAGCTGCCGTAAAGATCCGAGAAAACGCCTTTATCCGAATCATTCATTAAGCGGAAAGCTTTATGGACATCTTGGTCCCCCTTTTCCTGAATAACTCCCAATCTTCGCTTTGAATCGACCAGGTGATTTCGGTTCTCATGGGTCATCACTTCAAAGTGATTGGTACACGCATTCGCTAGGCGAACCTCCACCCCTCGTGGCGACGTTTCCACAATAAACGTCTCTCCACTTCTGTCATACACCACATAGCTGAAGGAATGCCTATGAGGGATTTCCTTCAACATGGCAACCGCTTCCGATACATTACCGCATGATTCCAGGATCAGACGACCGATCATACAACAGATGAAGCCATCACCGGGATTTTTCCTGTGCATGAAGTTATAGCCCAATGCCAGACCTTTTTCGTTCATGCCATCCATACGCCCGGTCACACGCTGACTCGGACCGATGATACTATACCCGCCGTCCGTCGGTTGATAAAATGTATAGCGCCCCTCGTATGTTTTCGGGTGATAATCATAGTTGCGAATCAAATAGTCCTGTCCTGTTACAATCGAACATCCGGATTTCACATATTCAACCCGGTACCCGCCAAACTCCTTTAGCACCCTTTCCATCGGCCACTCGAGGGCTTCCTGCAATCCAAGGAGTTCGTCCCATATGCCGGGGGCAAATTGTTTGATCACGTCCTTGGCTTCTCCAACGCTGATAGAAAAGCGAGGCTTTCGCACCTTCCACTGATTCTCCCGGTTTCTTACCATTATTGAATCCTTTATCCGTTCCCCTTGCATATAACCAAAGTCGAAGTGTGATCCACGAAATTGTATGATATCGCTATGTATTGTTTTCATCCTAAAACCTCATTATCATCAGAATCTATTCTATTAGGATAATAGAATGCATGAGAAAAAGAAAGAAATCACCTTTCTTCTATAATCGCTTATGAACCGGGAGAAACACCACCATCACAAAACATATTAGGAATGCCATCCCCGTTACCAATTCCCCTATAAAAAAACCAAGAGAGCTCATGAACTCGTCCTCACCAGGGTATATCGGCACATACGTGTTCCATTCATAAAGGATATACAAGAATAGGAGTAAATAGAAACTGCTTCCCGTCATACCCGCTTTCCATCTCTCGCCTTTCATCCACTCCCTCGCATAGACAAGCGATTGCCACACAAGAATACTAGTGACCGTTGCAGCCACCATGATCACAAGGTGAATGTAGGGGATCATCAGATAGGTAATGCCATACAGCACCAATGCGGTTGTACCGAATAAAATCAGATTAATCACAAATAAAAAAACTCCGATCAACCAGGGATTTTGAAACCATTCATACTTATCTAATGAAGTAATCCACTTTATGGAATAGGTATTTTCACTAGATCTCTTCACAAAAAAGAATAGACCGATCATACCCAACAAGAGCATTAGTGTCATCTGCCACTCTCCTCCTAACTTCTGTTATTTTTAACGTTTGCTTCGATGAACTCATGGCTTATTTTACCATATCAATCTTGGACATTGATGCTTTTTCTACTGTGTACCTGGTACAAACCCAACGAAATGTACCAGGTACAGTCCTTCTCCCTTCGTTCAGCACCCAAAAAATAAAAGAACGGCCATATCGACCGTCCTCTCATCTATTATTTCTTCTCAATAATCTCATCAATGATCCCATATTCCTTTGCCTCATAGGCACTCATGAAATAATCACGATCCGTATCGAAGGCGACTTTCTCAACGGATTGACCAGTTTTCTCGGCAATGATTTCATTTATATGCTCCCTTAATTTTAGGATCCGCTTTGCCGAAATTTCAAGATCAGTCGCCTGTCCTCTTGCCCCTCCCAGCGGCTGATGAATCATGATTTCGCTATTTGGCAGGGCAAAACGTTTTCCTTTCGTGCCTGCAAGAAGCAGCATTGCACCGAATGATGCTGCCATGCCCGTGCAGATCGTCCTTACATCCGGATTGATGTATTGCATCGTATCAAAGATGGCGAACCCGGCAGAAGTCGAGCCGCCCGGACTATTGATATACAGAGAGATATCTTTATCGGGATCATCCGCAGCCAAAAATAACAATTGCGCAACAATGCTATTGGCCATATGATCATTCACTTCGTCGCTGACCATGATGATTCTGTCCTTCAATAACCGTGAGTAAATATCGTAGGAACGTTCTCCTTTACTGGACTGTTCAATCACATAAGGTATTGCATTCATACATACTTCCTCCCTCTTTCGTTATGCAGCCATTGAGAGGACGGCAGATGGAGAAGAAGTCGTTGGCGTTGGTGCCACGCACATATGGACTGGACCATATGCAAGCAGGGTCGGGATGTAGGCGATCAGGAGGCTCGGATCCTGTGCTTTCAAACTACGGTATAAAATGGCGTTCAACTCTTTTTGGAGTTTTTCATCGCTGTATGTTTGAAATTCTCCCCATTCGTCATCACTGTGGATTTTTTTCAGTTTGGCTCTTGAACGGTTCAGCAATGCCTTAACGGCGGTCTCCGTCAGATCCAATAGATCCGCCACTTCCGAAATTTTGAATTGAAAGGCTTCCTTTAATATGAAGGAAAACAACTGCTTCGGAGTAAGATTATTGGAGAGCATTTCGATCATATCGGGACTGATCCACTCTTTCGGATGATGTTCGATACCTAATTCTGGAGCAGGGCCGATCGTTTCCCTGCTTTGTTTTCGACCATTATCGATCCACAGATGATACGCCATTTTCTTCAGCAAAGCAG
Source organism: Rossellomorea aquimaris (assembly GCF_020172085.1). Classification (GTDB taxonomy): domain Bacteria; phylum Bacillota; class Bacilli; order Bacillales; family Bacillaceae_B; genus Rossellomorea; species Rossellomorea aquimaris_E. The sequence goes on along the minus strand of NZ_JAIVAT010000007.1, from coordinate 844,918 downwards.
AACTCCAGTCCTGACGATCAGGGTATCGACTGAGGGCTTTACAAACAGCCTCTTGAGCAAGGTCCTCCCCGTCCCATTTGTCCTTCGTCAGAAAATAACAGTATCGAAAGAGCTTTGGTACCATTTCTTCCATTCCCTTATCGTTATGGCTGATCACCGATCTCGTTTGCATTGTCTTCACTCCTTTACATCCTCTCATGTTAATAACGGATAGGTATGTGAAAAAGATATGGGTATAAGGATGATTTTATTATTATTATATCCAAGAGGTGGGAGTTCGGTAATAAATTGGTTTAAGCTCTACCACTTATGCTAAAGTGTAATCATAAAAATTCTTTACAGAAAAGAGGTGCTGCTATGATATCGATCCTTGTCGTTGATGATGACCCTCATCTTCGAAAGCTCGTACGTGTGTATTTGGAGCAGAATGGTTACCTGGTGACAGAAGCACCTGACGGCGAAGCTGCATCCGACATTCTTCTCAATCAAACCATCGACCTTGCCATTGTCGACCTGATGATGCCGAATAAAGATGGATTTCAGTTAGCAGGGGAAGTGAGAGAAGACTATGATATTCCAATCATTATGTTGACTGCGAGGGGCAGCATCACGGATAAAGCGAAAGGATATCAGGCAGGGACCGATGATTATATGGTGAAACCCTTTGAGAAAGAAGAGCTCCTCTTCCGCGTACAGGCCATCTTGAGAAGATACGACCGTGCCGGTTCTCAAACCATCCGACTAAATGAGATGACTCTTGATAAACGATCTTACGAGGTGAAAATAGGAACCACAACCATGCTTCTCCCCCTCAAGGAGTTTGAACTTCTATATTATCTTGCAAGTTTCCCCAATCGAACCTTCACAAGGGATGAACTCATCCGGCATGTGTGGGGAATGGATTTCGAAGGGGATGACCGGACCATCGATGTCCATATTAAAAGACTGCGTGAACGGTTCAAGCGTTACAGCGATGCCTTTACGATCACGACCGTCCGGGGTATCGGCTACAAACTGGAGGTATCATAAATGAGAACCCTTTATATCCGGATCGTGGTCGTCACGCTCCTGATCATGATTGTCAGCAGTGTGATTGCCTTTATCGGTTCAAACCTTTACTATCAGATGATTTTAAAACCCTCCAATGATGAGAAAAACACTGAAATAGCCCATGACGTGGTAGAACTCTTTGAAGCTGCCTCCATAGACGAATCCACTTTTTTTAAGAAGACGGCAAAACTAAGCTATCAATTTTACGTGACCGATGGAAAGGCTGGAACCTTTTATGGGGAGGAATTTCGGAATCGTACACTATCACCTGAAGTGATAACGAGCGTACTAAATGGGACTACTTACCACGGGATGGCTGAATATCCTTCCACCACGTTTGTGACGGGATTTTTCTCCAACGAATTGTCCAACTCTATCGGTGTCCCGATTGAAATCGACGGGAAGCCTCATGCGTTATTTATGAGACCAAACGTCAAGCAGCAGTTCAATGAAATACATATTCTCCTATCTGTCCTGCTCCTCTTGACGATTGCACTCAGCATGCTGATTGTCTTCTTTAGTACACGGTATTTAGTGAAACCGATCAGGGAGCTAACCGTTGCCACAAAGAAGATAGCCGGTGGGGATTATTCCATTCAGTTAAAAGAAAATCGCAACGATGAAATCGGGACCCTTGCCAAATCATTTACGAGCATGAGCCGCCAACTGAGACAGGTGGACCAAATGCGCCAGGAGTTTGTTTCAAATGTATCCCATGAAATACAGACACCTCTTTCATCCATGAAGGGATATGCGAATCTGTTGCGCTCCCCCTCCATTTCGAAAGAAGATCAAGACTATTATTCGAAGGTGATCGAAACAGAAAGCACCCGTTTGTCAACGTTAAGCAAACAGCTTTTGACCCTTGCCTCCCTTGATAAAGATCAAGCAGTGCTCAAACATGAACCCGTTAACTTGACTAAGATGCTCCAAGACCTTATTGCACAAACGAGGTGGCTGTGGGAAGAGAAGAATCTTGCCTTGTCCCTGGAAGCGGACGAAGTGATCTATTCCGGACACGAAGATCTGCTACACCAGGCGTTTGAGAACCTATTATCAAACAGTATTAAATACACCCATCGTGATGGCGAAATCCATATGTCCCTTCATAAAGAGCAAGAAGGCGTCACATTTAAGATCCAGGACACCGGAATCGGTATCCCTTCAACACATTTGGAAAAGATCTTTGACCGCTTCTACAAAGTGGATGAGTCCCGGAGTCATGAACGTGACAGCAGCGGCCTTGGACTGTCCATCGTAAAGAAGATCATCACGCTTCATCATGGCGAAATCCATGTAAAAAGCATTCCACATAAAGGAACCACCTTTACGGTGACGCTTCCTTAATCCTTTGTTCATCTTCCGTTCATACTTCCCTTCTATCATGAAAGGGAAGATATGAAAGGGAAGGTGATTTTTTTGTTTCTCGCATGGAAAGAAATTCGCTATGCCAAAATGAAATTCTTATTGATCACAGGCATCATCACATTGATTACAAGTCTGGTGTTGTCTATATCAGGATTAGCAAATGGATTATCCGTAGATAATGCCTCTGCCATAAAAAATATGACGGCTGACACATATGTTGTGGAAAAAAGCGACACACATCAGTTGGAAAGATCCAATATGACAGCAGAAGATATCGCTGCTGTAAAAGGAGGTTCCCCACTTGGTTTGAGAATGGTGGAAATGGTCCATGAAGGGAAAGCATTGAACATCAGCCTCTTTGCCTTAGATCCAACCAGCTCATTCATGCCTGCCTCTGAAGAAAGCGTCGAGCTCGCTCCATACGAGATGCTTGCGGATCCGAGCTTGAAGAAAGAAGGAATACAACCTGGAGACACTTTCACCTATCAAGGGAAAACATGGACCATCCGTGGCTTTACAGAGAAACGCTTCAGCTACGGACATACACCGGCCATGTTTACCTCGATGGAGACATGGAAGGATCTTAATGGTGATACCCCTGTGTACCAGGCGCTCCTCTTCACGGATAAGGAAGGAGCAGATATTCCTCTCAATCTGGACGCAGCATCGAAGAAGGACATTCTTTCAAACGTACCGGGTTATTCGGCGGAGCAGGGTTCTTTAAAGATGATGGTGGTCTTCCTGCTCATCATCTCAGCGATTGTCCTGGCAACTTTCTTCTATGTCATGACCCTGCAGAAGCTTCATCAATACGGTGTATTAAAAGCGATTGGGACTAAAGCAGGCATTCTCCTGCGTGCCCTGTTCGCCCAAATATCCATTCTTTCCATCCTTGGGATCCTGGCAGGAAATATCCTTACGTATGGATTGACACACATCATTCCTGGAAATGTCCCATTTGATATATCTATCGGGATGGTACTGTTAAACAGCGGTTTAATCTTAGCCATGGCATGGATCGGTTCACTATTGTCCTTCAGAAGCATTACGAAAGTCGATCCATTAGAAGCAATCGGAGGGGTGAAATAAGATGACATCGATTTTAGAGTTAAACGGGGTTACGAAAACATACAAACAAGGCCATGAAACACTCACAGTTTTAGATCATATATCCATGAGGGTTAACAGAGGAGAGTTCGGGGCGATACTGGGACCTTCCGGATCCGGAAAAAGCACCCTCCTCTCCATCATCGGGGCATTGACCAGTCCCTCAAGCGGTGAAGTCATCCTAAACGGACGAAATGTACACGAGATGAACGGAAAAGAACAAACGGCCCTTCGCATGAAGGAAATCGGCTTCATCTTCCAGCAATCGAATCTTGTGCCGTTCTTAACCGTCGAAGAACAACTATTACTCGTCGGGAAGCTCAACAGACAGAAGAATCAACCTCAGGAACGGGCAACAGCATTATTGTCTCACCTCGGACTTGAAGAACGAAGCTCTCATTATCCTGAACAGCTCTCCGGTGGAGAACAGCAGCGGGTAGCCATCGCCCGTGCCCTCATGAATGAACCGAAGCTAATCCTTGCCGATGAACCTACCGCAAGCCTTGACCGGGAACGGGGGAAATCCGTGGTGGAATTATTATTAAAAGAAACCAAGGAAAGGAATATTGCTACCATCATGGTTACGCATGATGAATCGATGATTGGGGAATGTGATTGGGTTTATCGGATGGGGTAAGAATGAAGAAAGTGCCTGGAAACCGTCAGGCACTTTCTTCATTTTGCTTAAACAGTTCCTTCAATTTTTCGGGATCATCCACTCTCAAAGCCACCTTAGACACCTCTTCTTTTCTACCCATGAATAGGGTCGCTTCGACAGGCTCCTTCAAGACCAAGAAAACCTGAGGATGAATCTCCTCAAAGTCTTTCTGCATAAAAATCATGGTGCCTTTACTTGGTTTCTTCTCTCCCCATTCCATTCTCTTGATGTTTGATAGGGGCAGGATCAGCCGATGCCTTAGTCCCTGAGCAATGTGCAGCGAGCCATTTTTCACTTCAAAAGGATGCAATCGTGTAATCTGGATTTCGGCTAGTATGAGAAGAATGCTGTACATGTTTAGAATGAGCAGAATGAATGACAGGACCGGAATTTTGGAGTGCAGCCACCAATGAAGACCAATCGTTTCGATTGCGACGGCATGGATGAGCATGATATTCATGGCGATGGCACTAGTCTTATGATGCATCGTTACCACCCTTTTATGAGTGGGTGCTTTCTTCCGCCAGCTGAAGATGGCGTAGTACACCATCAGAATCTCTGATGCCACGATTCTGATAAGAGGAAGTCTGCTTACCTTTCTTTCCACTGCAGGAAGGAATGAAAAGATCGGACCTGTTCGCGTTGATCTCATTTCAGCCCGGATGACTGGAATTCTCTTGAGCAGAAGGAAGATCAGGCCCAGTTCCGCCAGAAAGAACAAGGCTTCAGAGCTAATCCCGAAGTACAGGAGGAGGGTATAGGGAGCAAAGAATTCTTCAGGAATGATGACTCTTGCCATGACCAATCCAAACACGACGAATCCGACCGCCTGCTTCTTTGAAACTTTGAAAGCTGCATAGGCGAGTGCAGGTGAAATGATGACCAGATCCACTAAAGATCCAAGTACGACACCACTTTCAAGTTTTATAGCCAGGACCTGCTGCACAAGTGGCTGATACAGTAGCACATTACTTATAAGGACCAGTGTTAACAGGGCAAGTGCCCATAATGACCATTTCGAGTTTCGGAGAACCATTCTTACACCTCCACCTACCATATATTCCATTTACTTACATTATAACTCTTTCAGCTTATTTCGGAAATCTTCGTCTCTTAGAATATTCAGCATGAATGAATTCAAACTCCCTGAGATCTTTTCGAACTCCCCCGCTCCCAGCTCGTTTGTAAAGATCGCAATCTCTGTTGAATTTCCTTCTTTATCTGTTGCATACGCAGCATTCGTGACGAGGAACTCTGTCGATCCCCCTTTTTGTCCGGCATGCATTAACCACTCCCGATTGATAGGACTTTCCATAAGAACTTCCATTACAGCATCCAATCGCTCTTGTATTTCACGTTGAAAAAAGGTCTTGGAATTGAGCTTTCCCATGAGTGTTGCGTATTCAAAAGTAGTACTCCGGGTCAGTCTGTCGGACCAAATTTTGTCCAGACGCTTACTTGAATGCCAATTTTCAAGGTACAGACCTTTTTCCCCCTCTTTTAAATTTTGTGAAACGGTTTGAGCGATTCGTATGTATTCCTCTTTTGACATTTCCTTTACCTTTGACTCGATATAGTCATTTGTATAGGAAGGACCTTTCATCTTCAAATACGTTGGAATCAGCAAGGCCCCCACGACCGGGTAAAGCGCTTCATGTTTTTCAATGCTCAAATCATCCAGCAATCCGTTGATTTCATTCACTCCAAGAAGGTCCATTAAATAGTCCGTGTTTGCATTGGAGCTGAAAGCAATCATTCCTTTCACCACATTTTCAAGGGTAGTACTATTTCCAGGGAGAAGTCCCTTATCTTTCGAATACGCCATCCAGTCTTCATGGGCTCCCCCATCTGTATTGGGAATATAATATCGCTCGAGCTCTTCCAGAGAAACGCTGTGGGAAGGATCTAATGTCTGTTCCCTGCATTGCTTCGCATATTCAATGGCGATGATGGTCTTCACCGCACTTGCTAACGGAAGCATCTCATCTTCCCGGACAGACTTGAGCGTTTCCCCATTCCGAACCACCGTTAAACTCCAATTCTTGTGATGTTTCAAGTAGTTTAACAGATAGTGTCCATCCCTTTTATCCGCTCGCTGCCTAACGCCGGCCACAATGATGAACAAAGCGATAACCAAAACGATGCCACTAATGAATAAAGCCACCTTCATGTTCCTCTCTCCTGTCTAAATATGGATACTATATTTACGGTTTGAAAATGGGAAATGTTTCATTTCACCAACGTAAAAAAACTTATCCACCAGTTGATGGATAGGTTTCGGTTTCATTCAGATTGCCTGTTTTTTTCCGTCTTCATTATTTTTCAGGAACATGTAAAGTGAAGCGCCGAAAATGACAATGTACCCTATAATACTGTATACATCAGGAATCTGCCCAAACAGGAAGATGCTGATAAGCGCGGAATAAACAACCGTCGAATAGAAGAAGATTGATATCTCCCTTGCTGGTGCAAACTTGTATGCGATTGTAATCCCGAACTGACCAACTGTCGCAAAAACACCTGCGGATAGCAGGTACACCCACTGCTTCGCACTCATCGGCTCATAAAATCCGATGACAAATGGTAGGAGCACGACTGTCGTAAAGAATGAAAAATAAAAGACGACCGTATAAAACTTCTCCCTGCTCCCGAGCACCCGGAGGACCGTGTAGGCACCTGCGGCAAAAATGGCGGAAAACACTCCCGCGAGATACGGAATGACATCGAAAGAAAATGCTGGTTTAATGATGAACAATGTCCCAATGAATGCGATGATGATCGCCACCACCTGAAAGAGACGCGTTCGTTCTTTCAAGAATAGGGCCGAGAAGATGATGGTCAAAAATGGGCTCAGCTTGTTCAACATATCGGCATCCGATAACACGAGATGATCAATAGCATAGAAGAAAAGCACAATTCCAACGGCTCCTAAAGCGGAACGCAGCAGTAGAAGCTTTTGATTTTCTTTTTTTCCAAATAGGCGTTCCTTATGATACCGGACAAAACCGAATGCAATGAATGCAGAGACGATATTCCGGAAAAAGGTCTTCTGAATCGTCGGCACATCCCCGGACAACTTGACAAAAGCTGCCATCAAGGAGAAACCAAACGCTGATAGTAATAACAGTATGATGCCTTTATTTCGATTTGACATTATTTCCTCCAATAATAAACAATTTAGCAACTAAAATAGTGTATCAAAAAAAGAAGGCAAAGAAAAAAATCTGAACCTTCACTGTTCCTTTTCCCTAAAAAAGGAATGACTTTTGAATCAGATGGGTATAGGAACAAGCAGTAGTGACACCTCTCAGCATAGGAAAATGCTCCTTACTTCTCCTGTCAGTGAAACATACAAAGAATTCATCCGTAAATACATACCATGAAAAAAGCAGAGGTGACTAGTTTGACGTTATTACAAGTACTAAAGGAAAGGGTTTCTACATATGAAGCCGACGAACCTCGTGATCCTGTTGGTACCATCATTCACCATTTAGAAGACCGCATCATTCAACGTATGACATACAGGAGGGATAACCGGACACATGCCCAGATCATCATTCACACATCGGACAGCATGACCGTCACAACAGAAAAGGCAGAGTTGGCTGCCTTCGAAGATAGAGAAGATCAGTATAAGATATTGGATACAATCTGCTCCGTCTTTTATAAAGAAAAAGCGAAAGACAAAGATCGAAAAGCATTCCTTGAATTTCTTGATCTCTTTGCCGTTTCCACCCGTTCACAGAATGAAAAACTAGCATGTTACAGCGTTTTGAATGAGCTAAAAGCTTACGATCAAGACGCTTCTCAAAGCAAAGAGATTCTTTATAGAAATTTCATGCGATCAGAGGTGGACAAAAGAACCATCCTTGACGTGATGAAACAACTACATGAATGCTTTATTGTGTTTCGGGAATTGTCCAAAATGCCTACAGCCCAGATCAAAAAACTGATTTCTCCTGCCAAGGTCATCTATTTTGCCACCCTGACCTGGAAGATGATGAAATGGAAGGTGTTTAACTTCTGGCATGATCATTATTTCTACCTTTTTAGTAAATGGGAATCCAACCCGGACAGATTTGAAGAAATGTACGAAATCTTATGCCCGTCACTTGAAAGGACCTTCAAGGGTGATGAAGCCTCTCAGGAACACACTGAAACGATTTCGTTCACAAATAGAGACTTACGCATCGAATTTTCAAATGAAGAAGGGACCGAAGCACCATGGCATTCCTGATCATACCCATAGCGACCATTCCCTTTCTCATCTATATGTTTGCCCTAATGGACCATCACCGGCACTACAGGGTCCTGCTTCGGTACGCTCTACTCAGTGCCGGTACTTTCGCAGCCATCTTCTCCGTGACCCTGATTGTAAATCTTCATTACTTAGAAAAGTACGGTTTCCCACTCCTTCCAACGGGATCGGAAATAACGATCATGTTGATGGTTTGCGGATTGTTATTGGGTATCATCCTATTGATTGTCTTCGTGATGGGGATTTTTTCGAGAACGCCCTTTAAGCAAACCATCATACAAAGCTCACCCGTTTTTATTGTCATGAGTTTATTATGCTTGTCCATGATGATGATCTTCATTTTCGTCCTGCCCATTGCACAGAAGTCTACCTACGCTACAGCTATGAAGCGAGCGGATCGATCGTTCAGCAATATGGAGAAAGAAACGGATCAGCCACTCGGGATGACCTTGGCCGTGTCAGATCAAATATGCTATTCAAGCTCTTCTTCCTGCAGAGGATCAGATTATTCGAATCTTGTATTTATGAAGAACTTTGAGGATCGTGATCTAATTGTTCAAGTACAGATGGCCTTTTTCGATTCTTCAGGAAATGTAATGGACACCATTGAAACCGGGAGTTTGACTATCGGGGCGAATGAAACCATCCCCTTCCTTCCAAATACGGAAATCAGAAGAAACCAAAGCCCTTGGAATCGATGGACCATCGATACAGATGACCGCACAGCGAACATTCAATATCGCTACCGGTATAAAGGCGCAAACTAAGAATAGAGGCATCTGCTCATACTACAGCAGGTGCCTCTTCATTTTTACGGCATAAAGGATATTTAAATATCAATCACCATACATATGAAGTAATAGTGCCAATAGAGGAGGATCTATGATGCTAGAGAAATTCGTCGACCCGCTTCCTGTCATGGAAACGATTCAACCTATCTCTTTTCACAAGGGTTCAATGTTTTACGAGGTGACCATGAAAGAAGGGCATCAGCAACTTCACCGGGATCTTCCCCCTACTAGAATATGGGGGTACAATGGGCAATTTCCCGGACCTACCTTTAGGGTGAAACGCAATCAAACGGTGAGGGTATTGTGGAAAAACGAACTTCCAATGAAACATTTCCTCCCTATCGATACCACCGTCCATGGGGCAGGGAAAAATCAGCCCGAAGTCCGCACCGTCGTCCATCTTCACGGAGGGGCGACACCTGATACGAGTGACGGTTATCCCGATGCCTGGTTTACAAAAGGATTTAAGGAGACAGGTCCCTTCTTCCCTGGGAAAGTATACACCTATCCCAACCAGCAGCAGGCCACCACCCTCTGGTACCATGACCATGCTATCGGAATTACACGTTTGAATATTTATGCCGGACTCGCCGGAGCGTATATCATCCACGATGAAGAAGAGGAAGCGTTATCACTGCCTGCCTATTCATACGACCTGCCGCTTGTGATCATGGATCGCTCCTTTCATAACGATGGCTCCCTCTATTATCCTTCCGAACCTCAACCACCGATTCCAGGTGTCCGTCCCTCCACCCTTTCTAATTTCTTCGGGGATACGATTCTTGTTAACGGGAAGGTTTGGCCATTTCTTGAAGTCGAGCCAAGGCGCTATCGGTTTCGATTGATCAACGCATCGAATTCCCGGACGTATCAGCTTTCCCTCTCAAACGGTACACCATTCATACAAATCGGGTCTGATCAGGGGCTTCTCTCTGCACCGGTTCACGTTCGAAACATTTTGCTTGCTCCTGCTGAGCGCGCAGATGTCATCATGGACTTTTCTTCTCTGGATGGAGAATACATCACGATCCGCAACCATGCCCCAGCACCGTTTCCAAACGGTTCCTTGCCGGATCCCGAGACGACGGGTGTCCTGATGCAGTTCCGCGTGTTGAAGCAGCTCCAGAGTGAAGATACCAGCAAGATACCGAATTCACTGAATGTTGTTCCTAGGTTAAAGAAGAGAAATGCTTCCCGTACGAGAAATCTTTTGTTGAATATGACCCACGATCAATATGGCCGGGAGGTACACCTATTAAACAATCAATTATGGGATGATCCGATTACTGAAATGCCCCATCTTTGGAGTACAGAAATATGGAACTTCATCAATGTAACGGAAGGTTCCCATCCCATCCATTTACACTTGGTTCGCTTTCAAATTCTGGACCGCCAGACAATCAATAAAGAGATCTATCAAAAGGAAGGAAGGATCGTCCCAAACGGTCCACGTATCAAGCCTGAACCGAATGAACAGGGGTGGAAGGACACGGTTTGTGCGAATCCATGGGAAATGACTCGCATCATCGTTTCATTCGGCCCTTATACCGGGTTGTATGTATGGCACTGTCATATATTGGAGCATGAGGATTATGAGATGATGAGGCCTTATGTAGTGATTAAATAAAAAAGAATCTGCCCCTGATGGGCAGATTCCTTTTTTATTCGTTTTCGAGGATTTCTTTGATTTTTTTTAGATCCTTCCTATTTGCTTTTCTCATCATCGTAGAAATTAAAGGAGTCATCACTTTGGAAAATCCAGCAGGGTTTCCACTGTTTCGTAAAGTCATTTTAGTCGTTTGGTCATCAATCGACTCCCATTCATAGGTGGTTTCCATTGGGAACGGGCCGTTTGCAGTCTTCATCACAAGTTTCCGTCCAGGGATTAACTCCTTGATTTCATACACATAGGAAAGGTCCTTCCCTAAGAATCTGGCTTTGAATGCAATTTGAGAATGTAAGGATAACGGCTTTTCCGTCTTCCATTCTGCCGAATCAATGTTCACATACCATTCTGGTGCATGATCCGGGTCAGCAGCATACTCTGCAACCTTTTGAATCGGACAGTGTATCGTTATGTCGGTTATGACATCTACCATGGCCTTATTTCCTTTCGACATAATTTTTCAAAAGGGTTCCGAGTAAATAGGTCCACCCTTCCGAATGCTTTTCTTCCCAGTCCTCTTCAATGACTCCTGACGCTGCATGGGATAATTGAAGCAAGGTGGATTCACCCTTTTCAATCAACCGATACGTATACGCACTGTTTACTGCCCCTTGCATTCCGAGATGACCGTGCAGACGGATTTCTTCCGGGGCGTTCACATAGTACACTGTTCCCCACAGAGCTCCTTCATCCTCCCGCCATTTTTCGATGAACTGACCGCCGGGTACAGCATCGAATGTGAACTGAGAAGATACTCCCTCTGGGGCTAATTTAAATTCCCACCAGTCCCCTGCCTGCTCGGTTAACGCTTTAAACACCTGTTCACGTGGTGCATCAATCATGACTTCTTGTTCAATACGGAAAGCTTTACTTTGTTCCATTGTTTCTTCTCCTCCTTTATTTTCTGCTAATGATCGCAGCTTCAGCAATGAATTGGCAGTGGACTCCATATATTTCCCAACCCACCTGTTGTGCATTTCCTGCAATGGAACCGCGTTCAGGTAGTTACGCCGGAATTTGCCTTCGCGCTTCACCACGATCAAATTTCCTTCCTCGAGGATGGTTAAATGCTTCATGATCGCATATCTTGTCACCTCGGGGAAGAATTCATTCAGTTCGCCTGTCGTTCTTGCTGACTTCTTCAAAAGGTCAAGAATCTCCCGTCTAATAGGATGTCCCAACGCCTTGAACAAAGTGGAAAGTTCGTCTTTCATCTTAACGATCCTTTCGTTGTTAAATAACATGTGATTAAATGGTCACATTTAATATGTGACTTTATAGTAACATGTTGAATTCAAAAAAACAATAACGATGGAAGTTGGAAATAACTTCTTTTCCAATGAAGATTCTACTCTTAATAAAACAAAAGCCCCCAATCTGAGATTGGAGGCAAACTAACATTATTTTTTCATAACTGGAACCCATACCTCACACCGATAATTCTCATCATTCGGATTTCCTGGAGGATACAACTCAAACTCAGGGCCATTTCCATGCTCATAACCTGTGGATGGAAACCATTCCGAGAAGATGCGCTTCCATACAGCCTGGATCGCGCCCGGCATGGGACCGACGGATTCAAATACCGCCCATTTGGATGCAGGGATCTCCTTTACCTCCAGTGAATTGTCTTGATCAGTCTTTTTCCCAGCCCCGATAAAATACGTAAACTCTTCATTTGGATGATCAAATTCCATACAGATTCCGAGCAATTCGTCATTTCCTGCCGCTTCACAAATCGTCCGGTCTAATCCCGACGTATTGACTTCATCCCAGAAGGCCGGGATGTCTTGCAAATTTTGACCATTACAGGTTGATACCCTTTTTCCTTTTCCAATCACTTGGAACGCATCTTTCTCGACAATTTTATAATCCATTTCAACTTCCCCTTTAAGTTGGATTTGGAAGGATATACGTGGAAATGCCTTTAAAGGAGTTCCTGCTTCCCTCACCTGGGATGGGGATACACCATGAGCTCTCCGAAAGGCTTTTGAGAAGGATTCAGGTGTTTCATATCCATATTTGAAAGCAACATCGATGACCTTGGCGTTCGGACGATTCAGTTCCTGTGCCGCTAAGGTCAGTCTCCTCCTCCGGATATATTCGGCCACAGTACTGCCCGTGACTAAAGAAAACATCCTTTGAAAATGGAACTTCGAATGGAGTGACAGCCGGGCAAGTTCCTCCAACTCAATTTCTCCTTCAAGATTGTCCTCAATGTATTGAATACAGTCATTCATCCTATGCAGCATTTCCATTGTTTATCTACTCCCCACACATCTAATGTACCATCCTGATTGGATATGCTCCGGTCATTCTGTGCGATTCAGTGACCGGTTGTTTCAGTAAAATGGTTTAATTGTATATAAGCGTGTCATACTAACCTTCATCAAGACTTTACTTCTACATTTTTTCTCCATTCTCCTTCTTCGATTGACATGAAACCATTTGGTGTTATATCATTGGATATGAAACCAATTGGTGTTATATTAAAACACAGAAAGCAGGCGACAACTATGCAGTCAAATCAAAGCAACCAACTTCAAGATATTAAGCAAACAGCGCTTTTTAATGCGCCGATTCAAAAAGTATGGGAAACGGTTTCCACATCAGAAGGGATTTCTTCATGGTTTATGCCCAATGATTTTCAACTTGAAGTCGGACACGAATTTCATATTCAGTCCCCTTTTGGACCTTCGCCTTGTAAAGTATTGGAGATAGACCCTCCCCATAAGCTATCGTTCTCATGGGATACGGATGGATGGTTTGTGGAATTCCGATTAAAAGAAGTTGGCAATCAAACAGAGTTCACAGTGATCCATGGTGGCTGGAAGCATGATGATGCCGTTGTTTCTAAACCTAACGAAAAAAGCTCCGTTATCCGGGAACGCATGGCAAACGGCTGGGTCGGTATAGTAGAACAGAGACTTCGGAAGGTTGTGGAAGGATAAGTGTCTGCCGTTAAACATGACGTATTTCAGGCAATTGCAGACCCGACCCGTCGGGAAGTGCTGCGCCTGCTTTCTGAAAAAGAGATGCCCATTTCCTCTCTCACTTCCCATTTTCCGATGAGCCGTACCGCCATCGTAAAGCATCTGACCATCCTTTCTGAAGCCGATCTGGTCCGCGGGGAAAAGGTCGGCAGGGAGAAAATCTATCGCCTGCAGCCCGAACCGCTGGCAGAACTGAAGGACTGGCTAACGTATTATGAACAGTTCTGGACCAATAAATTGGCCAAACTTAAATATGTCCTCGAAGACAGCAAGGAAGACTGAGTTCGAAGAGGGACGGACCTTTGCATCAAAGGTCCGTCCCTCTCTCTTTTGAAGTTAGAGCATAGGAACTACATCTACATCTTCTATTCTCCTGATTTCCAATCATATACATATAGAGTAAAGCGTTGGCGAACGGGGGAGAAAAATGAGAAATAGAGCTGATGACCACAATTATGGTGATCTTTCTTATCCAGAAGATATGGTGTCCATCGTGAGGAATGGATTGGTTCCCACACAAGAACCAAAGAAAGTGATCATTATCGGGGCTGGCATGGCGGGACTGGTTGCAGGATCCTTATTAAAAAAGGCGGGTCATTCCGTCACCATCCTTGAGGGAAGTGACCGCATCGGTGGAAGGGTATATACGCTGAGAGAGCCTTTTTCAGAAGGTCAATACCTCGATGTCGGAGCTATGCGATTTCCGGAAACTCATGATTTAGTCTTTGAATATATCCGTAAATTCAACTTACCGACCAATGAATTCATCAATAAAAGTGACCTTTACCTCGTAAATGGCATCCAAACGACCGATTCGAATTACAACAGTAATCCGGATATCTTCAATTATCCTTTACCTCCTGAAGAACAGGGAAAAACGGCTGTCGAATTATTATCCTCCGCTGTGAAACCATTCTTGGACTTGTACGAAAAAGCAAGTCCTGAAGAACAAGAGCGATTACGGTTAAAGTTTGATCATTATTCATTCGATGTATTCTTACGTTCCAACCCAATTGGTACCTCTCTCTCCCCCGAAGCTATCCGGATCGTAAAAGTCTTATTAGGTATCGAAGGATTCCCAGAACTCTCTTTCGTTGATATTTTATTGGACATCGTCCGTACGGTTTTCAATGAAAAATTAAAGTTTTACGAAATTGATGGAGGGAATGACAAACTTCCTTACTCTTTTTTGCCAGAGCTTCAGCAGAATATCATCTTTTCTCATAAAGTACATGGGATCCTTCAAAAGGATGACGGCGTTGAGGTCATCACAAGAGACCGCACGACAAACCGTTATCATCGTTTTGAGGGTGATTACACCATCGTGACCGTCCCTTATTCTGTTTTTCAATTTATCGATGTTCATCCCTATGAATCCATCTCCTTTCAAAAATGGAAGGCGATACGGGAACTGAATTATGTTTCATCTGTCAAGATAGGGTTGGAGTTCAAATCAAAGTTCTGGGAATCCTTCAAAATAGGAAATATCATCACGGATCTTCCCATCCGGTATACGTACCGCCCAAGTCATGGTATCGGGGCCACTGGCCCAGGTGTCATGCTCGGCAGTTACAGCTGGGGACAAAATGCCAATCTGTGGAATAGCCTTCCTGAGGATGAGCGAATCCGTGAAGCACTGCAGGGACTGTATAAAATATACGGGGAACAAGTATACAAAGAATTTTCAAAAGGGGCCTCCTACAGTTGGGGAGAAAACCAATTTTCCGCAGGATGCTTCACCCTCTTCGCCCCCAACCAGGCAACGGACTTCTCTGATCATCTGTACCTCCCGGAGCACCGCATCCACTTTGCCGGAGAACACACCTCCCCATTCCACGGCTGGGTCGAAGGGGCCATCGAATCCGCTATCCGTGCCGCCTACGAAGTCAACAACAGAAATGATTAAGAGAGAGGGACGGACCTTTGCTTAGAAGGTCCGTCCCTCTCTCTTAGTAGATCTTCGCCATGATGACCATGGAGATGAAGACGGTCATGATGGTGAGGCTTGTTATAACGTACATTAGATTCAAAGCTGTCAGCTCAATCAGTTCAAGCCCAAGTATCGACATTAAAATGATGAAAAAAGTTAGAATGGCAAAATAGGAGTAAAAGATACCCTTTTCCCTGATCATCTTCATCCGCTCATCCTTTTCCTTGAACTGCGGATAAAGATAATGCATGCAAAAGCTCATGACTGTCAAAGCCATTGGGTTAAGAGCGAAATATGGAAATTCCTTTGCCATTATGCCCACGAAGAATAAGAAACCGGTCTGTATAGCCAGAACCCAGCCTAAAATCAGATAACCCTTCGTCACAATTTCTTTTCCCCTTTCTCTTCATAGACAAAAATCTCTTCAATCGTCGTTTCGAACACATGCGCAAGCTGAAAAGCCAGATTCAAAGAAGGGTCATACTTCCCTTTTTCAATCGATATGATGGTTTGTCTTGATACCCCTAGTCTTGCGGCCAATCGTTCCTGGGAGTATCCAAATATTTTTCGATAGTCCACTAGTTTGTTTTTCAAAGAAGGATCCCTCCTTATATTTCCATATCATAGTGTAAAGGAAACTTAACGTCAAGCACCTTTTACATATTTTCCTACGAAACTTTTTCCGCTTTCATTCGTATTTCATACTAGCTATAAAAAGGGATGTGAGGATTCGTGCATGAGGCTATGGGAAGAATCGGAATATATCAGGGTATCTTAATGATCCAGGCACAGCAGGCAACAATGATTGCCGCTTTATCCGTGACAACCTCCGGAGGGGATTCTTAAGATGGCCGGACTGAGTTTATTCGCTGTCGGCTTTCCTGCAGTCATTACCATCCTTGTGATCGTCGGCTTTTATAAAGTATTTGTCAGGAAAAAAAGCCCTTCTCTCTATTACACACCCTTTGACCAGGTAACCGGCCAGACTGAAGTGGAATTCCACGAAGAGCAGGAGACCATTGTGGAGGACGAGGATTACGGGGAGGGAATGAAGTAGTTTTAAGGGACGGACCTATGCATCCAAGGTCCGTCCCTCTCTGTTCATTATTTCACTTTGATCACGATTTTTCCTTTTGCATGGTGCGTTTCGCTTAATGCGTGTGCATCCCTTAGTCCCTGTTGACTTAGCTCGAAGGTTTCACCGATCACGGGTTTTAGCTGGCCGGATTCATATAGATCGGCAAGCTTGGCAAGCTGTTCTCCTTTAGGATCGAGCCACAGAAATCCTGCTTTTACGCCATACTTTGCCGCTTCCTCCTCATTTGGAGGCTGCGCAATCGAAACGAGTTTCCCATTTTCCTTCAATACCTTATAGCTGTTGGACTGAACCTCACCGCCCATGGAATCGAGCACCAAATCATATCCCTTCAGCACGTCACTGAAAT
This sequence comes from Rossellomorea aquimaris, assembly GCF_020172085.1. GTDB lineage: Bacteria > Bacillota > Bacilli > Bacillales > Bacillaceae_B > Rossellomorea > Rossellomorea aquimaris_E. Next base: position 827,652 of record NZ_JAIVAT010000007.1, on the reverse strand, counting down.
CTTCTTCTTTATAATTAATGAACTGATCTGCGCCAAGAGAACGGACAAATTCTTCATTCTTCCCGCTTGCTGTCGTTGCCACGTGTGCTCCGAAGCTTTTCGCAATCTGGATGGCAAAGCTTCCTACTCCACCGGAACCTGCGTGGATGAGCACTTTATCTCCCTCTTTGATTCCACCGAAATCCACCAGACATTGCCAAGCTGTCAAACCTGCAAGGGGAATGGCCGCTGCTTCTTCAAAACTCATGCTCTCAGGCATTTTCGCAAGCAGCTCTTCATCTACTGCTACATACTCCGCGTATGTTCCTTCCCTAGTCGTGGCCGGTCTGGCAAATACACGGTCTCCTACTTCAAACCCTTTTACATTTTTACCTTTTTTTGCGATTACTCCCGCTGCATCCCATCCTAAGATGATTGGAAATGTAAAGTCGAGCATATCTTTTAAATACCCCGCCCTCACCTTCCAATCGATGGGATTGATGGATGTGGCATGATTTTCGAGTAAGATTTGATTGTCTCCAATCTCCGGCTGATTGATCTCTTTTTCCATTAAAACGTCTTTGTCTCCATATTGATTGATAATGATCGCTTTCATTTAAGTGGCCTCCCTGTTTTTTATCATACGGTTTATGTTCCCTCTTACTCAGGGTATTTAAACAGTGAATGGCCCATCAAGAAGGCGGCAAAGTATATTACTGGATTCTTCGCATTCACTATTGTAAATTTAAGACAAACTACATAGTAATAAGCATATGGGAATCTAACTTACAAAAGGAGGAACACTATGCAACACTACAATCTCATCATTAACGGAGAACAAACCGGAACGGACCTTGATAAGAAGGAGGTCATAAATCCTGCCACGTCGGAAGTGGTTGCCACCATCCCGAATGGAGGTAAAAAAGAGGCCACGCAAGCCGCTGATGCAGCTTTCACCGCATTCAAGGACTGGTCTCAATATTCAGCTTATGAACGAAGTGAACTCCTTCGAAAATGGTATGACTTGATCAACGAGAACAAAGAGGACCTGGCACGGACCATGACGATCGAACAAGGTAAGCCGCTAAAAGAAGCCCTCGGTGAAATCCAATATGCCAACGGGTTCATCTCCTGGTACGCCGAAGAAGGAAAGCGGGTTTACGGAGAACAGATCCCGGCCACCCAGCGCAACAAACGATTATTCGTCCATAAACAGCCGGTCGGGGTTGTAGCCGTCATCACCCCGTGGAACTTCCCAGCTGCGATGATCACCCGTAAAGTGGCACCTGCCCTTGCTACAGGTTGTACGGTCGTCATCAAACCGGCAAACCAGACTCCTTTGACTGCGTTAAAAATGGCGGCTCTTGCTGAAGAAGCAGGGATCCCCAAAGGCGTCATCAATGTGGTGACAGGCGATTCGAAATCCATCGGAGAAGCGTGGATGGAAGATACCCGAGTTCGTAAACTGACATTCACCGGTTCCACGGAAGTAGGGAAGGTCCTGATGAAAGGCTCAGCTGACACCGTCAAGAAAATATCCCTAGAACTCGGAGGTCACGCTCCTGTTATCGTAATGGCAGACTCTGATTTAGAAAAAGCCGTCGATGGAGTCATCGCCTCTAAGTTCAGGAATGCCGGCCAAACGTGTGTCTGCTCCAACCGTATTTATGTTCATGAATCTATTGCCGATTCTTTTTCAGAAAAACTGGTTGAAAAAGTGAAGGAACTGAAAGTCGGTAACGGACTGGATGAGGGTGTTGATATCGGTCCATTGATTGATGAGGGCGCCATCGAGAAAGTCCGGAAGCATGTGGAGGATGCGGTAAACAAAGGAGCTACTGTTGCCTACGGAGGAAATGGAATAGAGGGATTATACTTTGAACCCACAGTGTTGACGAACGTCAACGATGACATGCTCTGTATGAGAGATGAAACATTCGGTCCAGTGGCTCCGGTCACAACGTTTAAAACGGAAGAGGAAGCCATCGAGAGGGCCAATAATTCCATCTATGGACTTGCTGCTTATGTATTCACTGAAAATATTACAAAGGGCATCCGGATCAGCGAACAATTGGAATACGGAATCGTCGGATTGAATGACGGGATGCCGTCCACCCCTCAAGCGCCGTTCGGCGGATTCAAGCAAAGCGGACTCGGCCGTGAAGGCGGGCACCAGGGCATCGAAGAATTTTTGGAAGTAAAATATATCTCACTCGGATTATAATAGAAAAAAGGCGCGCATCCCCATGCGTGCCTTTTTCATGTTTACTTTTTTGAAAAACGTTCCTGGATTTCCCGGTACAAATACAGTAAGCCGGCCATAAAGAATAAGAATATAAGAAAGTTCATATTTTCTGGTCTTGCAAACCCCTCAAACCCCTGTAAAAACAAGAAAAGCATTCCGAAAGAAAGATAGATTGCCGCTGCAACATGCTTCATGGAACCCACTCCCCTATCTATTTTTCTATATACATATTCCTGTAAGATTCATGGCATAACCAGAAGATAAAGAACCTAACGGCGGATGCTTCAATAAAGCAGCAGGGGAAAGGTTGTGAACCTTTCCCCTGCTGCTTTTTAGAATATCAATTGGTCTCTTTCACATACACTTTTATGGACTTTCCGCTTAATCCTACTGCTTCTGTTGAATGTGTCCAGCCGTATTTTTCATAATAATCTTCCAGATCTGTTGAGAGATAGAGCCTGCTATAGCCTTTTTTATCGGCTTCTTTCAATGCATGGTCAAGAAGAATGGAACCAAGTCTTCTTCCTCTATGTTCAGGGTCTACGTACAGGCATGCCAACCAAGGATAAAGATCCTGCCGGCTGTTGAGGTCATTTCTTAATAACGCGTATGTGCCAATGATTTCTCCGTCCTCCAAAGCAGTATAGAATCGTGGAAGATTTTCTTCAGTTTGACAGGAATGGAACATACAATCCTCATAGAACCTTCGATTATCTTCACTCCCCCACTGTTCCCAGAATACTTTCACAGCTTCATCAAACATGCTTGAATCCTTGTGTAACTCTACGATCTTCATTATGAAATTCCTCACTTTTTTGTTTGTTGTATCTCTATAATGAGTTCTACTTTTATGAGTGAATTCCTTTTTTGATCAAAAAAAGCACGTTCAAACTTCGAACGTGCCGTCACAAAAAATCAATATGCTCCATCAGAATACGTCAGTTCATAACTGTGAGAATAGATTTCGAAAATATTCCCGAATGGATCCTCGACGTACACCATACGATAAGGTTTTTCTCCAGGATAGTACTCACGGACAGGCATACGTTGTTTTCCGCCATGTTCCTTAATCTTCTCCACCATGCCTTCCACATCGGGATCCTGGATGCAGAAATGGAATAATCCCGTCTTCCAATATTCAAAATTATTCTCAGGCTTTTCGTTGTGAGGGAATTCAAATAGTTCAATCCCAATTTTATCTCCTGTTGCCATGTGGGCGATTCTAAACTTCTCCCAGTCGTTTCCGAAAACGTCACGGCACATCTGTCCAATGGCCGTATCATCATTTTCGACATCGGAAGGTTCCATGATGATATACCAGCCGAATACCTCTTGGTAAAATTTAATGGCTTCTTCTAGGTTTGGGACGGATAGTCCAATATGAGAAAATGATCTTGGATATGGTAACATGAATAAATCCTCCTTCGTTTTGATTAGTTTCATCTAACACGACTTCATTATACAAAGCTGAGCGAATCAATGTAAGAATGCACTTTTTTGTGAGAAACTAACCTGTAGGTAAGAAAGGACTGGTCTTTGATGAATACATCTGTTGATCAACAAGGAAAACTGAAATGTTCAATCGAATACACGTTGAGGAAAATCGGTGGAAAATGGAAAACGGTCATCCTCTGGCATCTTGGAACAGAGGGGACACACCGCTACAATGAATTGCGCCGCCTTCTACCCGGCGTTACCCATAAAGTATTGAGTCAGCAATTGAAAGAACTCGAAGAAGACGGATTCATCAACCGCACCCAATACGACACCATCCCCCCAAAAGTCGAATACTCCATGACCGACCTCGGCATGACCCTCATGCCCATCCTCCAGCACATGCATGTGTGGGGAAAAGAACATGGAGAGTTTTAGAGGGGTATCAAAAGAGAGGGAGACAGAGAGGGACGGACCTCCACAAGGATATCTTATGTAAAGTAAGTATCCGTTCTGGAGGTCCGTCCCTCAATTATATAGGTGCTTATATCAAATCAATCAAAAACAATACACTGAAGATCGTAAGGACGATACCCGCTGCTCGATTTATCATTTTCAATGAAGCAGGCCCGACCCTGCTACTTATCCATCCACCTACTAACGCAAGCGCAGCCCACCAAAGGGCAGATCCTGAAAATACTCCCAATACAACCATCATGGCGGTTAGGAAATCCTCTGGTCCAGCCACTCGAAAAACCCCAAATATCGCAATAAATGCAAGGATTGTCATCGGATTCGTGAGCGTTAATAAGAAAACGGACAAAAATCCTTTAACGGGGGACGTCGTATGCGGTTCTCCTACCTTTAATGCAGCAGGTTGAGAGGTGAATGTCTTCCACCCCAGCAGCAAAAGGAATACCCCTCCCCATACTTGAATCCAGAATTGATGATTCAGAAGAAAACCGGAAACCATTGTAAGACCCGTAACAGCAATCAACCCGTAAAAGGCATCAGCCGTTGCAGCCCCCAACCCTGATATGAAACCTGTCCTCCTCCCATATGCAAGCGTCCTTTGAATGCAAAGAATTCCTACAGGTCCCACTGGTGCAGCAATCGCCACTCCTATAATAAGGCTCTTTAAAAATAATAATGCAGCAGTCATTGATTCCTCTCCTTATTCTGAAGAAAGCGTATCGGATGGTAGCGGCAAGACAGAACTTTCTTTATGAGAATCCATTACAATAGTAGTCTTTGTCCTGATGATGCCCTGAAGACTTTTAATCTCATGACTGATAATCCGGTCGAGATCCTTCGTGTTTCTGCTTCTAATTTTCAAGAGATAGTCATCCTCTCCTGCAATATGGTGGCATTCCTGTACCTCATCCAATTCATGGATCAGCTTGAGAAAAGGTTCTCGATGCTCTGGGCGTTCCAATGAAACTGCCACAAAGGCCGTCAGCTCCGCACCTACACTGGCAGGGTCAATGATGGCTCCGAAATGCTTGATTACACCCTGTTCCACGAGCCGGTTCACCCTATCCGCCGTTGCAGGTGCGCTCAGTCCAATCGTTGTTGCCAGATCAGACCACTTGATTCTTGAATCTTTCATAATCGCGTCTATTATCTTATTATCGTAAGAATCCATAATCCAAAACCTCATTTAATTAAGTTTTCTATATAATAACTTACTTTTCATAAGTTATGAAGCGTCGAATTTCAAATGAGGGACGGACCTCTATACGGATATCTTATGTAAAGTAAGTATCCATTCTAGAGGTCAGTCCCTCACAAGCTTATTCGATCATCACGACTCTTATGATGATTATAAATCGCAAAAAATGAAGGGGAGGAAATGAAGTGGGGTAAAGTATACAATGGTTGGTCCAATGGGAGTTTTTACCTATGACATGGAAGCTGATAAGATCATTCTCCATCAGAATCTATTCGCTTAATCAGGTTACTTAAATACCCACGTTAATGTGGCATAAAAAAACTTCACCAAAATAATAAAGTGTCAGTTTAGCAGATTCCCCTAAACTGACACTTTATGACTTCCCATGCACCTACTCTTTACCGATTTACAACTCCCACTGAACGCTTTCTTTCACGTAAGAACACTTCCAACTCACCTGCAGGCAGCGGCCGGCTAAAATAATACCCTTGCCCCACCTGACATCCATTTCGTTTCAGGAATAACACTTGCTCTTCCGTTTCAATACCTTCTGCGATCGTCGTGAAATTCATATTTTGACTCATATCTATGATGGCTTTTACAATCGAAACCTGATTCGAACTTTTCACGATATCATCCACGAACGATTTATCGATCTTGATGCTGTCAATCGGTAGATGCCTTAAATTATTTAATGAAGAGTAACCAGTTCCGAAGTCATCCATCGATATGATGACCCCAAACTGTTTTAACTTATTAAGAACGCTTGTGGATCTTTCAAAATCCTGCATAATGCTCTCTGTTATTTCAAGCTCAAGTCGTTCAGGCTCGTATTGAAGATCCTCTAACGTTTCCTCTACCATCGCAACAAATCCATCATCTTTGATCTGCCGGACAGATATATTCACCGCAACCGGAATAATGCCTAATCCATTCTTTTCCCACGCCTTACTCTGTTTAGACGCCTCTTGCAGAACCCACTCGCCGATCGGAATAATCAAGCCTGTTTCCTCTGCCAATGGAATAAATTCAGCAGGAGAGACCATTCCCAATACAGGGTGCTCCCAACGAATCAACGCCTCTACACCTATAATTTCAAAGGTTTTTAGATCCATTTTCGGCTGGTAATGGAGACTGAATTGATCAAGTTCCAACGCTTTCCTTAAACCATTTTCAATTTCCATATTCCTTGAAGACACTTTTTCAAGTTCGGGAAAATAGAACTGGTAGTTGTTCTTTCCACGGTCCTTGGCCAAATACATGGCCGTGTCGGCATGTTTGATCAAACTTTCCTGATCTTTTCCATCTTTCGGATACATGCTGATTCCAATGCTTGGTGTCACAAAGAATTCCTGTTCATCAATGACGATCGGGCTTGTAAACGTTTGTAATATCTCCTTTGTCATGCCTGTAACACATGGTTCATCCAAATTAGAGAGGATGATAATAAATTCATCTCCGCCTTGCCTAAATACAATCCCTTTGTCGTCGACCACCTTTTTCAACCGGAAGGCAACCTTTTCTAATATGCTGTCCCCGGTAGAATGTCCTTTTGTATCGTTGATGACCTTGAAGCGATCTAAATCCAGAAATAAGATTGCCATTGATTGATCCGGATATTCATCTAAAGACCCGCTTAAATATTGTTTGAACTTATTCCGATTTGGTAGGCCGGTCAATGAGTCATAATAGGCCATGGCATGGATTGTTTTCTCCGCTTTTTTTCGATTTGTAATATCCCGGCCAACCAATTGTATGGCCATTCTCCCACTATATAAAATGGGCATGGCGGAAATCTCCAACTCTATGTCTTCACCCTTAAGAGGGTACACCGTCAATTCAAAACGTTCCCCTGCGGTCGAGCCTTTTGTCTGCTCCCTTATTTTCTTGATATTTTCTAGATTGGTAAAAAGGGAAACATCTTTGTTTAGAATGTCCGTCGGGCTCTCTGCACCAATCAGCCTGCTCCCCGCTTCATTGATGTAGTCGAATGACTGGTTGCTGATCACGGCAATGATATCCGGGGACAATTCTACTAAACTACGGTATTGATCTTCACTTTCTTTCCGATTGGTGATATCAAACAGTACACTTGAAAATGAAATCATTTCACCGTGTTCATCCAAGGTAGGGATTCCTCTATCCTGTATCCAGCGAACCTGGCCATCCGGCCTGATGATCCGGTAAATACTCACACAGGCCTGGCCGGAAGAAAGCTTTTCTGCCCTTTTCTCCAACTCCTGCATGTCATCAGGATGAATCACCTTTTTCCATAGAAGCGTATCCTGATAAAAATCGTTCAAAGGATATCCATATAAATTCTCAATGCCTGGTGTGATCAAGAGAACATCCGATTTCATATCATGAGACCAAATGGCAACATCCAGCGTCTCAAAAATGTTGTTCAGATTATTATTACTCTTGGATAATTCCTTTGTAGCACTCCAATTCCCTCTAAAAAGAGAATATAATAAAGTGAGCATACACAGCACTAAGCCTATGTGGAGAACCAGTGACCATTCCCCAGTTGAGTGTTCATCTGCTGTCCATGAAAAATCCAAGATTTCTAAAAAGATCATTGTGATAAAAAGTATGAGGACGGTTTTCTTATTTTGTATAAAAAACATTCATGACTCTCCTGAATTTAGATTCTATCTTACTCAAGTGTACTATTTATGGATTTCATTCTCAATATAACCTTTTATTACCTATAGAAAAGGACCAGCTCCTGAGCTGGTCCTTTTTCTAATATGACACACCTGTACGCGTATGCGTCTTCTTAAATTCATTCATATCCGGTTCGAAATAATCTTCGTTGAATGCCGGGACGAACTCCCCGTCCTTTAGGTAACCGGATCCCCATGTCGGATCCATTGTCATCCATTCCCCATCCAACTTGGCTTCCACCCAGGCATGTCTTCCAGGGAAAATCCCTCCTGCCCTTCCTTCAACGAACCTTGCCTCGACATCACTTGCACGAAGCATGGCAATCGCCAGATACGCATAATCCTGGCACACGCCTGTCTTGGATTCCAGTGTTTTCAATGCACTGTCATCCCAGTTAAAGTCATCATTTTCATACTTTTTCACATCATAGGAAACATTCTTCGCGACATAATCGTAGATCGCTTTCGCTTTGTCCCTGTCACTCGTTTTTCCCGCTGTTACAACTTTCGCCTGCTTCTGGATTTCAGGAGCATCGGACTGTACACCACGTGAAGGAAGGAGATCGCGTTGATCTTCCCCCGTAGACTTCACTTCAAATTTTGCAAAACCGAAAAATCTGAAATAGTCACTGTTTTCTTCTTTGATCTCAGGTACACTGAGGGTCACTTCATACGTACCTGGTCCAAAACGAAGATAAAAGGAATCGTCAAACGTATAATCCTCAACCGGAATCACATCAAGCGCTTCGTCCTCCCCCTTCTTCGTCGTAATATAAACATGTGTGGTTTCAGGACCGAACTCCGCTTTCGGATCAATGCTCCCCTGGATCGTATATTCCCCATCAGACTCTTCTCCTCCAAATTGCGGGGATTCAAGGGTCACGCCACGCTCACGGTATGTTTCCGAATAGTCGATCGGACTCATCACACGATCAGATTCATTGTCAATGAGAAGAGTCGTTGCCGTCTGATAGTAGTTATCCCGGTCTTCATCCGGAACCAGCACTTCAAGCTCATGTATTCCTTTTCCATAAAAAAGCGGGATATCATACTGGAATTCACCATTTTTCACAGGAATAACCTGTTTCCAGTTCTCGGAATCCTTCTTTAATCTGACCATGATGGTGTCTTCATCCGAGAGGTCCGCCTCTCCTTTTAAAGAGAAGACTTCGTTTCCTTTAAAATAGCTTGATTTGGTGTTTAAAGTCAGTTCGGCATCATGTCCAAAAGGTGTCATGGTCACATCCCGATTGACCTCCGGATTCACATTATGGACGGTAAAGGACGCGGTATCATAATAGTAATTCTCACGGTCTTTGCTTGGAAGCTGCACGGTGACACGGTATTCACCTTCACCATTAAAGAAGTGGATATTCTGTTTGAACTTCCCGTCTTCAATCGGTGTGTAGTATTCAAGCTGTCTTCCTGCAGGTCCTTCCTCACTGGCCCTGACCTTGATCCAGGCAAAATCCGATTTCAGGTCCTGATACTTCTCAATCTCTCCGTTCACGCTCACCTTTCCATTCGCCGCGAATTCTTTGTACGTCGGCTCTGCAATCGTGACACCGATTTCCTCGCTGTAGGATGAGAGTTTCAGAGATTCCAGTTCCCCGATTTCCTCGTTCTTTTTCTTTACTTCTTTGTCATAGGGATCTTCCTCTTTTTGATCAGCTTTCGTTTCCCCACTGCTGGCATTCGAATCACTGCATGCCGTCAAAAAAAGAAAACCAGCCAACAAACTCAGCATAACCAGCCATAACGATTGATTTCTCCTCATAACTTCCTCCTAAACTTTCTGTATACTACATCTACGCCCCACACAAAAATCCGTTCCTGAGTCTATTTTACTATTTTGGTAGGAGATTCGGGATGGAGGGACGGACCTCTAGAGATAGACATGCAGACTTCTATAAGGCTCGTTTAGAGGTCCGTCCCTCCTACTAACTAAATCCCCCTCCTAAATCTTCTTGTAATAGATGATGGTGGCTTCTAATTCCCCATAGGGGGATGCAGCATAGTCAGGGATCCGTCCTCCCTGAATGAAGCCAAGGGAAGCATATAAATGGTTGGAAGGAGCTCCTTCGACGGTATCGAGTATGAGCAAGGTCCGTCCCTCTTCCTTCGCTCTCTTCTCTGCTGTTTGCATAAGTTTCTTGGCGATGCCTTTTTGGCGGAATTCCGGGTTGACCATCATTTTGACGATTTCTGCTCTGTTCGTACCGTTTTGTTTCGAGCATAGGTGGAGCTGCACGGTCCCGGCAATGACATCATCCATCCATGCTACATACAGAACAACATGTGGATTCAGGGCACTCCGCCAATATTCCTCTGATGTAGACTGTAGCATCGGAGATAAGAATCCGATGGATGCACCTTCATTCACCACTTTCACCAATAAGCCAGACATTTCATCCAGGTGCTCATTGATGTTGAGTAACTCTTCTATTCTCAGTTTTTGATTTCCTATGTTCATATCGTTCCTCCGTATGTTTATTTACTTCCATGAACAACCCAAATCGATTGACTGCCTGTCGGTGATTAGGGAAATTTGCTCTATCCTTCGTATAATCAAATTATATCGGGAATTCAATCCATACTCTAACTTTTTTTGGTAATCACACTTTTTGTTATACATATAATAGAACAATTCTGTTATACTAAACATATAACAAAACTATGGGGGGTGAAACTTTGTTTATCCACATTGAACCTCAATCGGATACACCGATTTACGCGCAGGTCCGCAACGGGATCATGGAAGGAATTGTCAGAGGTGAACTGACGCCCGGGGATATCCTTCCTTCTGTCCGGAGTCTTGCTGGTGACCTTGGTGTAAACATGCATACAGTGAACAAAAGCTATCATGAATTGGAAAGCAAAGGGGTGATAAAGATTGTGCCAAAGTCTGGCGCGGTCATTTGTTCACCTTCCGAGGAAAAGATTCCTCAGCATAGATACAATCAAATTTCAGAAGAATTGCATCCGGTATTAGTGGAATCCCTGGTCCTCGGCATGAGTGAAAAGGAAATTACAGAACTAGTATCGTCCATCATTTTAAACGTTAAGGGGGAATAACAAGTGGAAATGACACTTATTTTCGTGACTGCAGGCTTTCTGGCAGTTATTCAAATGGCCATACCCTTCATTGTGAAACGGACGGTGGTGTTTGGGGTAACAGTACCTGTTGACGAGGTAAGAAACGAACAGCTGCGACAATACAAAAAGCTTTATGCGGCCCTTACTTTCTGCATTTCGATCGTCGCTTTAGCACTCTATTTTATCTGGTCAACCAATGCGGACCCTACCGATAATCAACTTATATTTACTGGGTTATTCATGCCTTTTGTTATCTTATTTATATCAATGGCTCTTTACTTTTACTTTCATATAAAAGTGACAACATTGAAGCGGGAAAAGAAGTGGTTCAAGGATCGCAAACAGGTACGCGTTTCTGAGTTGAATGTTAGAACGAAGGATGAAATGCTGCCATGGATCGCCTATGTCGTCCCTATGGTGATCACTGTTGGCCTGGTGGTTTTTACTTTGTTAAATTACAACAGCTTTCCAGATCAGATCCCTACTCACTGGGGGCCTGACGGCAAACCGGATTCATTTACGGATAAAACCTATCTTTCTGCCTTGACGCTGCCAGTCGTTCTACTCGTGATGAACGCCATGTTCCTCGGCATCAATGAGCTCACGAGAAATTCCGGCATCAAACTTAGCGCAGGAAATGTCAAGGCATCACGTATCCGTCAGTTACGTTTACGAAAATACACAAGCTGGCTATTATTCTTCATCTCCATACTAATTTCCATGCTGTTTACGTTCCTGCAATTCACCACCTTGTATGAAAACAGCGTCAGCGACCTGCTGATCATCACTGTGCCACTTGCTTTCTCTGCATTCGTCCTGATAGGGACGGTCATCCTTGCAGTCAAAGTGGGGAAAAAGGACTCAGACCTGGACGTTGAAATCATCATTGAAGAATCTCAAGAAGTGATCAATGCCGATGACGATCAATACTGGAAAGGCGGTCTCATCTATTTCAACCCGGATGACCCTTCCATCTTCGTCGAAAAACGCTTCGGCGTCGGCTGGACCCTGAACTTCGCCAGACCCATGGGATACATCATCCTCATCGGTCCACTGCTCATCATCCTTATATTGACACTACTATAATGTTGAGGGACGGACCTCGTTTCAGCAACTACGTGATACTCACGTAGAGCTGATTCGAGGTCCGTCCCTTTCCTTATGCCGACCCTTTGTTATTATGGCGCGCTTCATACCTCCAGAATGCACCGAAAACCGGTGTCCGTCCCTCCCTACTAAAAAAGGCTCAATCTCTGAAAATTCGCCATTTGTTATGGACAGATTGTTCGGAATACTATATAAATAGTAGATGGAAACTCGCAAAGAAAACGTTTACAACAAGATTTGACAAGGAGGATTCTATGTTAGATGTGCTAGACAAGATTAATTCATTCTTATGGGGGACACCAAGTTTAGTACTATTATTCGGTACAGGTCTATTTTTAACTTTTATGCTAAAGGGACTTCAGTTCCGTAAACTGATGTATGCTTTTAAGCTTGCTTTTACGAAGGAGAAGCCTTCTGCCTCTTCTGATCAATCGGAAGGGGACATCAGTAACTTCAAGACACTGATGACCGCATTATCGGCAACAATCGGAAACGGGAATATCGCCGGAGTGGCAACGGCTCTGACTATCGGTGGACCCGGCGCGATCTTCTGGATGTGGATTGTGGGCCTTCTCGGCATGGCGACCAAGTACGGCGAAGCCCTTCTTGCCATGAAATACCGTGTGAAAAATAAAAACGGGGAATACTCCGGCGGTCCTATGTACTATGTAGAAAAAGGCCTCGGCAGTAAGTGGAAATGGCTCGCCGTCGCATTCGCATTATTCGGTGCCTTCGCCGCTCTCGGAATCGGGAACAGCGTGCAGTCGAATACGATTGCCGACGTCATGAGTACAAGCTTTCATATTAATAACCTGACAACAGGAATCATTTTGGCCGTTCTGACGGGATTGATCATCTTCGGAGGAATACAGCGGATCAGTACGGTCGCTTCGTTCTTTGTACCTATCATGGCATTCCTATATATCGGAGGCTCTCTGATCATCATCGTTCTGAATTACGACATGATCATTCCTGCTTTTAAAATGATTTTCTTCTACGCATTCAATCCTGTCGCTGCAGCTGGCGGATTTACAGGGATCATCATCTCGGAAGCCATCCGCAGCGGGGTTTCACGAGGAATCTTCTCCAATGAGGCAGGTCTTGGTACCGCTGCACTGATTGCCGGAAATGCGAAAACCGATCACCCGGTCAAACAGGCACTTGTCGCCATGACGGGAACATTCATCGTCACGATCGTCGTTTGTACCATGACGGGGCTTGTACTGTTGATCACAGGTTTCTGGGATCCGACAGGCGGAGCGATTTCCGGTGTCGAGCACGCACCAAGCCTTGACGGCGGGGCATTGACGAGCGCAGCATTCGGACACGCCCTTGGTGTCGTCGGAGAATACATCGTATCCTTCTCCGTCATTTTCTTCGGATTCTCGACCATTGTAGGATGGTATATGTATGGAGAAAAATGTTTCGAGTATATCACGAATTATCGATTCGCCAACTCCTACAGACTAATCTATATTTTTGCAACAGGACTAGGAGCAGTTGCTAACCTGGAACTTGTGTGGGCCTTTGCTGACATGTCCAATGCGTTGATGATGATTCCGAACTTAATCGCATTGCTATTACTCTATAAAGTGATCGTTTCAGAGACGAATCATTATTTCAACGAATATATGCCTAGAATTGAAGCACAACCTAGAAGAAAAGCCAGTTAAAAAGAAACCCGGTGTGATTTGTGATCATACCGGGTTTTTATCTAAAAGTATTTCATAATTACAGTGACGGCCGTGGATATCGATGACTCCTCTTAATCGATATCGTTCTTGGTAATAGCGGTTCAGTCCCTCGTTACTTGCGATACAATCGAAGCGGATGCTTTTTTTGCCTCTTGTTTTCATCTGGATTTCAGCCCAATCCAAAAGACCTGCCCCAATCCTTTTCCCCGCAAAGTCTCTGTGAACCGCCAATCTATGTAAGTATGCAACATCATCCTCTGCTTCCTCTCCCAGATATCCATATCCCATTCATTTGGGCTGGATTCAAGTGTCAGCGTCGCAATCGCACCCCCCTCTTTTTCCACAATGTAGGTTGCCTTATTTTCAATGGAAGTCACTATTTCATCTACATTTCCCTCAAGATCGGTCAGGTAGTAATTCCACTGTTTCGTCCCTTTTGTTTGTAACCAGCCTGCTGCATTCACCAATAGCCCGATGACTTTCTCAAGATCTTCCCTTCTCGCAAGTCTGATAGAATGAATTGCTTCATGCATGGCTAGACACATCCTTATAAAAAGTCTTTTCCATAGAATAACACACGACAGACTAAATTTTCAGAAAAAAACCATCCCTCTTCACACTCAGGGATGGTTCTTTCCATCACGCAAACCACTTATGCCACATATGATCATTTCTGCCTCTGGCAAAGGCATCCACCCGGTTTGGTCCCCATGAAACAGCTCCCGGCGATGAACGGACGCCTCCCCGTGGTGCTCCGAGATCCTCCCAATTGCTCCAGCGTGATCCGTTCCACCACTTGTGCCACATATTGTTGTTGTCTCCCCTAACAAAGGTGTCGATTCGATTAGGTGCCCATGAAGATGCTGCAGGAGCCCCTTCAAAGCCTCTAGGCGGTGAGCCAAGATCTTCCCATTGACTCCACCTCGAACCATCCCACCACTTATGCCACATTCGGTCTTTGTTTCCACGCACAAAACAATCGATCCGATTCGGTCCCCATGATACGGCACCTGGTGAATCTCTTAAACCACCTCTTGGCGCGCCAAGGTTCTCCCATTGACTCCAATTTCTCCCGGCCCACCATTTATGCCAAAGATTGTTGTCGTATCCAAGAACAAACACATCCAGTCGATTGGCCGACCAGGATGACACTGTCGGGTCCCCTTTGAAGCCACGCGGCGGCCCCCCAAGGTCTTCCCATTCACTCCACCTTCTGCCGTCCCACCACTTATGCCAGAGTGTATCCCGATTCCCTCTGACAAACGTATCAATTCGATTCTGGCCCCATGATACGGCTGCAGGTGAACTCTTCAATCCCCGCTTAGGTGCACCGAGGTCCTCCCATTGACTCCAACGAGAACCATCCCACCATTTGTGATACATTCTGTCGTTTTCACCTCTGACAAACGTATCCAGTCGATTCGCCTGCCAGGATGCAACCGCGGGTGAACCCTTCATCCCGTATGGCGGTGCACCAAGATCCTCCCATTCTCTCCAGTTGGCACGTGAGTCGAACGGGTCATAGTAAGCAGGCTGTGGTACGTACCCTTGATAAGGATCATAGTAGTACTGCTGATCATAATCATGATGTGGATAGTACTGCTGATAAGTATGTGGTAAAAGGATGTCTTCATAATCGTTTCTTATTTCTGCTCCATATGGATGGCATTCAAACGGCACCGGATAAACCGGACATCTTCGTTGAAAAAACATACTGCATCCCTCCTCTGCATTTACTGTATGCAGGAGCCCAGGTAGAGGAGTATGTACATATTTTCATTAAAAAGGGACAAGCATGAGCTGATCCAAGGAGCCAAATTCACCATATTTCAGCCCCAAAAAAGCCCCCCTCCACATGTGGAGAAGGTCAACACTGTTTATACTATATACTCTCTAAATCTCTCAGCATCACTCACCTTACACTCAAGCGTCAGCATCGTTCCATTTTCTTCATACCCGGTTTCTAACACGTTGGCATTCTCGTTAAAATACGAAATTAGATGTCCTTTATCAAATGGGATGAGCATTTGACAGCGTTTATAATCTTTGAAAATATAGCTTTTCACCACTTGAAGGAGCTCATCAATACCGATTCGGTTTTTTGCCGAAAAATAAATGCGGTCCTTTTCTACTCTTGGTACTTCCTCATCAACCAATTCAGCCTTATTGAATGCATAAATGACAGGGGTGTCTCCAATTCCAAGTTCATCAAGGGTTTGATCGGTCACCTTCATCAGTTTTTCGTAATGAGGATCGGAATAGTCCACCACATGGACGATGAGATCCGCTTCGACCACCTCTTCAAGAGTGGACCGGAACGCCTTGACCAGCTGATGGGGCAATTTATTCACGAATCCGACGGTATCTGTCAGGAGAAATTCCTTCCTGTCCGGTAAGGTGATATTCCTTACCGATGTTTCAAGGGTCGCAAATAACATATCTTTCTCAAATACCTGCTTGTTCTCATTCGGATGGAAGGTTTCCACGAATGCATTCATCGTCGTCGACTTCCCTGCATTGGTGTAACCGACAAGGGAAACGACAGGAATCTCACTCTTCTTACGCTGCTTGCGCTGAGTCGTTCGCAGGTCGACAAGAGAATCCAGTTCTTTATGAAGTGCTGTGATTTTCGCTTCGATACGACGACGGTCAAGCTCAAGCTTCGTTTCACCTGCTCCTCTGTTCGCAAGTCCCGATCCACCACCTTGACGCCCTAATGACTCACGGCGTCCGATGAGGCGCGGAAGCATGTACTGCAGCTGCGCCACTTCTACTTGAAGCTGGGCTTCTCTTGTTTTCGCCCGTTCTGCAAAAATGTCGAGAATCAGCATCGTTCTGTCCATGACCCGAACGTCAAGCTTTTCTTCCAGTACGCGGATTTGCGATGGTGAGAGCTCATCATTCGTGATCAGTACATCCGCTTCCCACTCTTCAATCAATAGCAGCAGTTCGTCGATCTTACCTTTTCCAATATAATGCACATGATTGGGCCGAGGCAGGTTTTGCGTCAGTTCGCCTGTAACATCAATATGCCTGGCCTCTGCCAGCCCCTTCAACTCAAGCATTGAATACTCAAAGTCATTGTTTTTATCTTTTGTATTAACGCCTATGGCGATCGCTTTTAATCTTTCTTCCATTACATAGTCACTTCCTATTTAAAATATTTGGGTGCAAGAAAAAAGCACAGGCCACTGCCTGTGCTTTTTGTAAATGGATGTTGAATATACCGATGGTGCACGAAGAAGACCGCACTTTCCCCTGATGAATTTGGATTCGTACAAAGACATCAAAAAAGCACCATTCAGTAGATATTCAATTCTATTCTTAAAGGGGAAGAAGCCCCCCCACTCTTCATGCACGCCAAATGAAGAATTCCTTTAAAAATAGTCAGACCGATCCCATTTACCCTGCACACAAGCAGAGCCTTTGAACTTATTCAATTAAGCGTTCAAATTGCGGATGCGTAGTCTGATTAAAATCAAAAGGAAAACCTCCATTTCTCATAAGTTAAACCCATCATACCACACCTCGAGATGGATGGGAAGATATGGTTTGAGGGACGGACCTCTCAATACCGGTTTAAGATGGTGGTTTTAAAGAAAGTGGAGGTCCGTCCCTCACTACACTACTTCCCTAAAGTAAAAAAGCTCCAATTCTTCACGTTTTCCATTTGATTTACAAACGGAAGGATGAAAAATTGGAGGTCCGTCCCTCACCAAGCTTTACAAAATGTTTTTGAAGTCCTTTGCTTGTGAGTCCAATCGACGGGCTGCGCTTCCTATTTCTTTGAATGCCAGGACTGCTTGCTCGTTTAGTGTTTGGTTATTTGTTATGCCTGACTGGGAACGGATTGTTCCTTCATTGATTTTGTTGATTTCTCCTGTGATCCCTTCTATATGGAAGTTCACTTCCTGGATGGAATCCTGCACCCTCGTTGCAAGCTTTCTGACTTCTCCTGCAACGACGTTAAACCCTCTCCCATGTTCCCCTGCCCGGGCTGCCTCGATGGCCGCGTTCAACGCGAGTAGATTTGTCTGAGTCGCAATTTCCCTAATCGTTTTGACAATGTTTCCGATTGAATTTGCCTGCAATGTAAGTGACTCCAGTATTGTCATATTCTCATTCGAGTCGGAAACCAGCTTTCCAGTCGCTATGGCTGCTTCCTCACTTCTTGTTATACCCTGCTCTGCTTTTTCACTTAATTCTTCTGACATCTTCTGTAATTCAGAAGCTACCTTTTCAATCGTTGTTTCCCGTTCGGTAATATCCGTCGCAACCTTAACAACACCTTCAAGATTTCCTTCTTCGTTATAAACCGGCGTGTATGTTGCTTCCAAACTGAGAAGCCTACCAGTCTTTGTGACTCGTTGAATTTTTTCCTGAAAGCTTTTTCCGCTTCTCAAATCCCGCCACAATCGTTTGTATTCCAAGCTTCTAGAAAACTCCTGTGTACAAAATTTTTCATGGTGCATGCCAATCATTTCTTCCACACCATATTCCATCGTCCTGGCAAAATTTCCGTTCACCCATAGGACTCTACCGTCAGCATTGAATTCAATCATGGCCAGCGAATTTTCAATGGCTGCGAGTAAGGCAGATTCCCCAAAGACTTGAGTACTTTTTCTCAATTCCGTTTTAATCACGTTCAACACGCCCTCATTCATTAAAGTTTTGGTTAAGATGACACTAATATGTATAAAAGAAACATCAGTAAATGCATAACACTGACTCTCACCATTTTAAGTGCTGGCCGGTTGCGCCACTCGCTCCAATTCACTAACAGCGCCCATCTTAAAGTGAATTCTCATAGCTTCCAACTTTACTATTTGTAAGACTATCCTACTAGCTCTATCTTAATATAACAACAGATATTCGTAATATTAGAATAAATTCTTAACTTTATTATTGCTGGAATGAGGTCCGTCCCTCACTACGTTAACCAAATAAAGAAAAAGACCCCAAAAATCTGGGGTCTTTTATTTTACATTAACATCCTAATCTATCACATACTGCTTCTTTCAAAACAGATACCAGGTTACTATTCGGAGCCAAAATCGATACTACTAACCAAGCGACAAGTAACAACGCAGCAATCAGAAAGGTAATCAGACCTAATGCCATTAGAATCCCCCCTTTCTATTAAAACTTCTAGTAAGTGAGCTCTCTTACAAAGTTATTCTATGAAAAATTGCTAGAGTTGGACCGGCAAGTATAATAGAAAGGAAAAAAGGCAAAGCCCATTCTTAACAAAACCGTCACAAACAATGGGTACTTCGTGTGATTGAGATAAATTTCACATGGGTATACACTATTCTGGAATGAATATTCATTCCGTATTAACGTTATGAAAGGCTGAATTGGTATGTCATTGGCATTAAATAAGCGGGACTGCATCGTGGCGAGCTCCCTTGTTCTTTTTGCAGAGAGGGGATTTGATGCTACGACAATTCCCATGATTGCCACATCTGCCGGCGTTGGAGCCGGTACAATCTATCGATACTTCGAAAATAAAGAAGTGCTTGGAAATACGATATTTCAAGAATATGTGGAGCTGTTTACAGAAACGGTGAACAAGGATTTCCCTTATCAACAGTCGATCCGTGAGCAATTCCATCACCTGTTCCAATCCATGATTCTGTTTACAAAGGAACAGAGTCAGGCCCTTTACTTTATCAAAACACATAGCAGTGCCCATTTTCTAAATGAAGAAAGTCATGCAAGTTTCAAAGGTCTTCTGAATATCTTTAAATGCTTCTTCGATTCGGGTAAAGAGAAAAAGGAGATTAAAAATCTGCCTTCAACAGCTTTAATCGCCATTTTATATGGTGCCTTTCTCGAGCTGCAGCGACTGGTCCGAATCGGCGAGTTAAAGCCTGATGCCGCTATGCTTAAAGACGTAGAAGAAAGTATGTGGGACGCTGTCCGATTATACGGATGAGAAACCACGTGTTTCTCATCTCTACGCGGAATGAACGTTCATTCCGCAAACTAAACCATTTCGATGAGGTGAAGGAAAAATGACACATCAAACACAATATCCACAACCGAAAACCTATGGCCCCCTTGGGAATTTACCCGTTATCGATAAAGAAAAGCCCCTTCAATCATTTATGAAGCTTGCGAGGGAACTAGGACCCATCTATCAGTTCCAGTTTCCCGGAAGAACGAGTACCTTTGTTTCAAGCGCTTCCCTTGCAGGGGAATTATGTGATGAAACCCGTTTTGACAAAAAAGTAGGCCCTGCCCTTCAAAAGGTCAGAGCATTTAGTGGAGATGGTCTTTTCACCAGTGAAACGAAAGAGGTCAATTGGAAAAAGGCACATAATATCCTTCTTCCCAGCTTTAGCCAGCAGGCCATGAAAGGATACCACACCAAAATGGTGGATCTCGCCACCCAGCTCATTCAAAAATGGAGCCGCCTGAATCCAACAGATGAAATTGACGTTCCTGAAGATATGACCCGTCTGACCCTGGATACCATCGGACTGTGTGGTTTCAATTACCGCTTTAACAGTTTCTACCGTGAAACGTCCCATCCTTTCGTGGACAGCATGGTTCGCGCACTGGACGAAGCGATGAACCAATCCCAGCGTCTTGGGGTCCAGGATAAACTGATGATCAAATCAAAAAAACAATTCAGAGAAGACATCGAGTATATGTTCTCCCTCGTTGATGAATTGATTGCCGAACGGAAAGAAAACGGGAATCAAGGTGAAGAGGATCTACTCTCTTATATGCTGCAAGGAACAGACCCTGATACAGGAGAAGCGTTGAGTGATGAAAACATCCGCTTTCAAATCATTACATTCTTGATTGCAGGGCATGAAACGACCAGTGGACTCCTCTCCCTCGCCCTCTACTTCCTGATGAACAATCCGGAAAAACTGAGAAAGGCTCAAGACGAAGTTGATCGAGTTGTAGGCGATGACATACCTGACTATAAGCAAGTGAAACAAATGAAATACGTCCGGATGGTCTTGAATGAAACACTTCGACTCTGGCCGACTGCCCCTGCTTTTTCCGTCTATGCGAGAGAAGATACTACGCTGGGTGGCAAATATGATGTCCTAAAAGATGATGTATTTACCCTAATCATTCCTGAAATTCACCGTGACACTTCTGTGTGGGGAGATGATGTTGAATCCTTCATCCCAGAACGTTTCGAGGATCCTTCATCCATTCCTTACCATGCATATAAACCGTTCGGAAACGGACAACGCGCCTGCATCGGACAACAGTTTGCCCTACATGAAGCCACACTGGTCCTCGGCATGGTGCTCCAGCACTTTGACCTGATTGATCACAAAGACTATCAATTGGATGTAAAAGAGACACTGACCCTTAAGCCGGATGGATTAACGATGCGCGTATCACCACGTAAGCCTTCACTGGGATTCTCGATTGCTTCTAAAGGGGAAGAAAATTCCGAGCAAGAGAAGAAGCCTGCTGTGGTGGAATCTTCCCACGGAACACCTTTACTTGTTCTGTATGGCTCAAACATGGGTACGGCAGAAGGTATCGCACGTGATCTTGCGGAATCGGGACGTCAACAAGGGTTTTCTGCAGAGGTTGCTCCTTTAGATGGATTCAGTGACGGACTCCCGGCAAATGGGGCTGTTCTGATTGTCTCAGCTTCATATAACGGAAACCCGCCTGACAATGCAGGTAAGTTCATTTCCATGCTAAAGGAAAGTCAGGCAGGTGAATTTGAAGGTGTCCACTATGCTGTATTTGGATGCGGTGACCACAATTGGGCCACAACGTATCAGCGTATCCCGAACTTCATTGATGAACAGCTTTATGAAAAAGGCGCGCACCGTATAACAGAAATCGGACACGGCGATGCAAGCGATGACTTTGAAGGAGATTACGAAAAGTGGGCGGAAGCTCTATGGCCCAATCTGGCTGAAAGCTTAAGCATCGAACTCAATCAAAACGATCAATCGAACAGCTCCATTACAATGAATTTTGTCAGCGATGTAAGCGACACACCACTGGCACGTACGCATCATGCCTTCACAGCCGTGGTGAATGAGAATTTCGAATTACAGCATGCTGAAAGCGGCCGAAACACAAGGCATATCGCCCTTACCTTACCAGAAGGTGTTACGTATCAGGAAGGAGATCATGTCGGAGTCCTTCCACAAAATCCGTCGACACTTGTCGAGCGAGTGCTCACTCGATTCAACTTGAACGGACACGACTACGTCCAACTGACGGGAGACTCTGGAAAAGCCGCCCATCTGCCTACCGAAAAACCGGTGAAACTTCGAGAACTACTGGGGAATTATGTAGAGTTCCAAGAGCCCGCTACCCGCTCTCAAATCCGTGCTCTAGCCGCTCATACCGTCTGCCCTCCTCACGTTGTTGAGCTTGAAGAACTACTGAAGGATGAGACCTATAAAGAAGCGGTACTAAACAAACGCATCACCATGCTGGATCTCGCTGAAAAATACATGGCTTGCGAAATACCTTTTGAAGGATTCCTGGCACTGCTCCCTCCTTTAAAAGCACGCTATTATTCAATCTCAAGCTCGCCTTTATACAAGAATGGAGAAGCGACCATCACCGTCAGCGTCGTCCGGGGAGAAGCATGGAGCGGTAATGGAGAGTACAACGGAATCGCATCCAACTATCTGGCAAATCGTGAAGCCGGAGACAAAATCGCCTGCTTCATCAACAGACCGCAATCGAACTTTCAACTACCTGAAGACACGGAGACACCGATTGTCATGGTTGGCCCTGGTACGGGAATCGCTCCGTTCAGAGGGTTCATCCAAGCACGCGCTGTTCTTAATGAGCAAGGGAAATCACTCGGTGAGGCTCACCTTTACTTCGGTTGCCGAAATCCGAAGCACGACTTCTTGTATCAGAACGAATTAGAGAAAGCCGAACAAGACGGAATAGTCACATTGCACACAGCATTTTCAAGATGCCCGGGTAAGGAGAAAACCTATGTCCAGCACCGGTTAGCCGAAAATGCGGAAGAAATTCTGCCTATACTGAAAGATGGTGGACGCTTATACATTTGTGGTGATGGAAGCAAGATGGCCCCAGATGTGGAACAAACCTTAGTAGAAAGCTATATGCGTATCTATCAAACATCGAAAGAAGAAGCCGATAAATGGCTCAGATCATTAGAAGAAGATGGTCGATATGCGAAGGATGTTTGGGCTGGAGCATGATTGGAGAGAAGCGAACCCTTATGGGGTTCGCTTTTTTAGTAGTGTTTCTGGATTGTGCAATCGTTTGGAGTGGTTTCGCCGATATATTTGAGATTTCGCCGTTAAATCCTGGATATCGCCGTTATATTAAAAATATCGCTGATAAAATTAGAATTTCGCCGATAATTGGATATCAGTCACGCTCAGGACGTAATGAGACATCAAGCTGCTTGGATGTTACACGTTTGCTCGACTGAATTTCGCTGATATATTGAAAATTTCGCTGATAAAATCAAAACTCCGCTGATAAATCACCCAAACAGCCTCTTCCCCACAGTATCATCCCCCCTATATACATCCTCCAACACTAAAAAACAGTGAATCCAATAGAATTCACTGTTTCTCCCTTATTTCTTCCTAACCGGTATCCAAATTTCACTCCTAAACGTCTCAGAGCCAACATCATTACTTTCATTCCACAACATCTCCGGTCCCTCTGCCAGTTCATAGCTCGAAGTCGGAAACCATTCAGCGTAAATTCTCCCCCACACTTGCTGCAATGTGTCGGGAAATGGACCGATCGCTTCGAATACAGCCCAAGTCAGCTTGGGGACATCCAGTTTCGATAAGTCTGTGGGACATTCTCCCGTTGTGGCCGCCCCGATGTAATGATCGAGCTCTCCTTTCTCCTCCATTCTTTCATCGGAAAATTGGACAGATGCACTAATCAATCCTCTCGGTTCCACATTTGACATACGTTTCAACTGCTTGATCCTGTCCTCGTCTAAGCTCTGCCACATGGCTGCAATTTCAGGATTCACCCCATTAAAAATGATCGGTACCCGCTTCATGATCCCTACAATCGAAAACGGTTCTTTCTCTACGATTCGATAATTCATTTCATTGCCTCCTCTGATGGATAACTGGAAGGTCATAGGTGGAAATGCTTTGATGGAATGCCCCTTCGCTTGTGAAGGGGTGATCCCGTGGATTTTCTGAAAGACTCTCGTAAAGGAATCAGGTGAAGAGTAGCCATATTTCATGGCGATATCGATGATTTTAACGTCGCTGTTTTGCACTTCAAGTGCTGCCAGGGTCAAACGACGGCGTCTGATGTATTCCGATAAAGGAATCCCGGCCAGGAACGAAAACATCCGCTTAAAATGGTGCTCGGAGCAATATGCTCGCTTTGCCACATCTTTCAAACTGATTTCTTCTGTTAGGTTTTCTTCAATATACCGTAAAGCGTCATTCATATTCTTTAAAGAATCCACTTCCCCTACCTCCTTCTTCAACAGAATAGCAAGAATGAAAGGGAGCATCCCGACTTATGGTGCTCCCTTTTGCAGGGTGTGAAATCGAAAGAACTTATCCCCTCGCTTCATGCACCTTCAACATTTTCCCTTTCACCGTCGTCTTTTTCATCACTTGCAGAACCAGCGGCCCTTTTCCATTCAAAATCTCCACGTACGAAAGATTTTCTTGGATCGTAATGATGCCAATGTCTTCGGCAGACACACCATCGATCTTTGCAATCGTCCCGACGAAATCAACAGCCCTGATTTTCTTCTTCTTCCCGCCGTTGAAATAAAGTTTCATGATGTCCCTATTCAACTGCTCACTCTTATCCAATTTATAATCCGGCTCTTCATCGAGCTTCCGTTCAAAGTCATGTTTGGCATCAGCCACCGCTTCCGGTGAAGGGGCCTCCACTTTAGGTATATTGAAACCGACATATTCTTCGATCTCTTCAAGGAACTTCTCTTCATATGGTGTGCAGAACGTGATTGCTTTGCCTGACAGACCTGCCCTTCCCGTTCTCCCGGTACGGTGAACATAGCTTTCTTTCTC
The DNA here is from genome assembly GCF_020172085.1 of Rossellomorea aquimaris. Taxonomy (GTDB): domain Bacteria; phylum Bacillota; class Bacilli; order Bacillales; family Bacillaceae_B; genus Rossellomorea; species Rossellomorea aquimaris_E. The sequence goes on along the minus strand of NZ_JAIVAT010000007.1, from coordinate 802,744 downwards.
CATTGGAATATCATAATTGATCACGTGGGTGATGTTCTCAATATCAATCCCCCGAGCTGCTACATCTGTCGCCACCAGGTAGCGGAAATCTCCACGTTTAAAATCGTCCATCACCTCAAAACGAGCCTCCTGAATCATGCCGCCATGGATTTTATCCACAGGGTAACCAGAACGGTCCAATTCTTCACATAAGGTATCGACATTTTCCTTTGTCCGGCAAAAAATGATGCAGCTATCCGGATTTTCAACGGTTGTCACATTTTTTAATAGAGAAAGCTTTTCTTCTTCTTTCACACCAATTATCGAGTGATCAATTTTATCCGTCGTAATGCCCGCTGCTTTGATCTCAATATGAACCGGCTTCTTCATATATTTATGACACAGTGTCTCAACGTCCTCTGGTAAAGTGGCAGAGAATGTCAGAGTCACACGGTCTGTTGGCAGTTCCTGAATAATCGCTTCCACCTGATCGATAAAGCCCATGTTGAGCATTTCATCCGCTTCGTCAATGACCAGATAGGATAGCTTATCCAAGGGAAGAGTCCCTTTTTCAATATGGTCGAGCACACGGCCGGGTGTACCGACGACGATATGATTCTTCTGCTTCAGCTCTAGTTTTTGGCGGTGAAAAGGAGACTTCCCGTACACAGCGGCCGCTTTGATCCGCTTATATCTCCCGATGTTCGTGATATTTTCTTTCACTTGCACCGCAAGCTCCCGTGTCGGGGTCAGAATCAGTGCCTGTGGTTTATTTTCTTCCCACTCCACCATCTCACAAAGGGGGATCCCGAAAGAAGCTGTCTTTCCACTTCCTGTTTGGGAACGTACAACAAGATCTTTTTTCTCTAGAGCAAGTGGAAGCACATTGGACTGGACTTCCGTAGGAGTTTCATACCCCAACCCAGACAATGCTCTTTCAATTTCTTCACTTAACTTAAAATCTTTAAATTTTTTGATTGCCATATCATAACCTCATTTAATTTTTCTTATTTTCATAGAAATGTGGTGATTCTATTCAAAAAAAATACCCTTTTAAAATTCTTTTTAAATTTATTTAGGTATTCCACCAATACTGTGTTATGCTTTATCTAACCATTTTTAACTTGTAACATGTTGCCTCCGGGACCGACGAACGCTGTCGGTCCCTTTTTATTTTCTAAAGCGCAGGCGGCTTGCCTAGAGGCGACAAGCATAAGATGAATAGGCTAGGAAGGCGCTCTTTGCCTTCCTGGCCTATTTAGCTTATGACCTCGAGCCTCTAGCCGCCGGAGCTAGAAGACACCACTACCACAGCTGGCTCGTCAACTCCCGACAACCATAAGATAAACCAATAAAAAAAGGACCCTCCTGAGAGAGCCCCTTCATCAAAAGCTATTACGCTTTGTTAACGTTAGTCGCTTGAAGTCCACGTTGACCTTGCTCAGTGTCAAATGTAACTTTTTGACCTTCGTCTAAAGATTTAAATCCTTCGCCTTGGATAGCTGAGAAATGTACGAATACATCTTCTCCACCTTCGATTTCGATGAAACCGAAACCTTTTTCTGCGTTAAACCATTTTACTGTACCTTCTTGCATGTGTGTTTCCTCCTGTGTGGAATTGAATCCACGATTTATTACTATCGTTGCTCAAGTTAGATATCAAAGGCGAAAAGTTTAAAACTTATTCTTTCCTTACAGACCGAACAAAAATAATTCTTCTTAAGACTAACAGATAAACGGATAAAAAGCAAATGCATTCAAAATACTGCTCAAATCCCCACCATTAAAGGAATATAGAGCTACGTTGTCGAATGGTATGTTATAAAGGAGATGGACCAATGACTAAAATCGGTTTACTCAAAACATTAAACAAAGCAAGTCGTGGAAACTTTTTTTCAATTGAGCTACCTGCACATTCAATAGAAGAAGCTGAAACCATTGAAAAAGCGGCTACAGAATTAGAAAAAGAAGGAAGAATCAAGATCAGGGAGTGTGCACAGAAAGGAAATTCTGTCTACATTCAAGGAATCATGAAATATGCGTTAGCTTAATAGGTGCCATTTTCCCTGGCATCTTTTTTTACATAAAAAAAGGACCCTTTAGAAAGAGTCCTTCTTGAAGCATTTAGAATTTGTTAACGTTAGTCGCTTGAAGTCCGCGTTGACCTTGTTCAGTGTCAAATGTAACTTTTTGACCTTCGTCTAAAGATTTAAATCCTTCACCTTGGATAGCTGAGAAATGTACGAATACATCTTCTCCACCTTCGATTTCGATGAAACCGAAACCTTTTTCTGCGTTAAACCATTTTACTGTACCTTCTTGCATGTGTGTTTCCTCCTGTGTGGAATTGAATCCACGATTTATTACTATCGTTGCTCAAGTTAGATATCAAAGGCGAAAAGTTTAAAACTTATTCTTTCCTTACAGACCGAACAAAAATAATTCTTCTTAAGACTAACAGGGAAATTTAAAAATAGCAAATACATTCTTTCTGTTTCTATAAGGTCAAAAAATAAAAGCCCATTTCCATAAGGAAATGGACCCATCACTACTTTTCTTCCCGTTTACCGCCATGCTTTACGCCTTTACTCGTATAAGGCTTATTGCTCTTCTTCTTATTTGCCCCTGCCTGCCAGCGATTCCAGCCTTTCTTTCCAGTCCCTTGTCCGGTTCCGCTCTTTTTCTTTGGTTTACTCATTTTTTCACTCCGTTATGATAAGGTTCGTACTTTCTAAACTCATTTCCTTATCATAACACGAATCAACTGAGCAAAATACTTCTTGTTTATTCCACCTAGTTTTTCTGCCCTGTATAAATGTGGATTGCGTCCCGAAGGAATTCTGCCGTCCCTTCTTGCTCTGCATCATAGTATGCTTTGAACCGTTCATCATCGACATACATTTGAGCTAGTCCGGCATGTGCTTCCTTGCTATAGTGCCCCCAATAGAAGGTGATCCATTGTCTGTGCAGATCAGCCGCTTTTTGAGCTTCCCCACTTGCAGGGTCACCCTTCTGGAAGGCTTCCCCTAACGTTCGTTTGATTTCCTGCTGAAGCTCTGTGACCCGTTCATGTTCTTCCTTTGACATATTCATGACTCTGGCATTCGATTCATCCACTTTTTTATCACTATATTTCTCCCTCGCTTCTTTCCCATACTTTTGTTCATTGTCTTCTACCATTTTCTCTTTGAACCCTTCAAACTTTTCTTTATCCGTCATCGTAATCTCCCCTTCCTTTACACGTAACGTTTTATCGACATTCGCAATCAACTGATCTAGCTGTGCACGCCTTTCCAGTAAGGTGTCACGGTGCTTCTGTAAAGCCCTTGTTGCGTCGAAGGCAGGATCATCCAAAATATCCTTAATCTCAATCAGTCCTACACCTAATTCTTTGTAAAAGAGAATCTGCTGCAGGCGGTCGACTTCACTCTGACCATAGATCCGGTATCCTGAAGAGTTTGTCCTTGCCGGCTTAAGGATCCCGATTTCATCGTAATACCGGAGGGTCCGAGTACTCACACCTGCAATTTCCCCAAGCTTTTTAACGGTATATTCCATGATTTCACCTCCTGATAGGTTTTACTTTACAGCTTGACGCTGCGTGAATGTAAAGGGGATTTTTTAAATTTTTTAATTTAAACGTGAGAGGATACAAATGGGGATTTCCTTGAAAATAAAGAGCCAGTCCGATATTCTTAGTATAGTCATTTTGAGTATAAGGTTGTGTTGAATATGCGAATTAATAAATATATCAGTGAAGCCGGGAAGGCATCCAGACGAGGTGCCGATAAATTGGTCGCAGAAGGCAGGGTCACCATCAATGGACGTGTCGCAAAGATCGGCGACCAAGTGAACCCAGGAGACGATGTGCTAGTGAGTGGAGCTCCTGTCCGCGTCGCCCGTAATAATGTATACATCGCTTTGAACAAGCCTGTCGGGATCACAAGTACGACAGAAAAAGGCGTCAAAGGAAATATCGTCGACCTCGTCAATCATCCACTCCGAATCTTCAATATCGGACGTCTTGATAAAGATTCGGATGGATTGATTCTTTTGACTAATGATGGGGATATCGTCAATGAGATCCTTCGCGCCGAAAATCAGCATGAAAAGGAATATATCGTTACAGTGGATCGCCCGATTTCAGAAGACTTTTTAAAGCAAATGTCAGAAGGCGTCAAGATCCTCGGCACGAAAACGCTGCCCTGTAAGGTGGAGCAAATTTCGAAATATGTATTCCAAATCACTCTGACTCAAGGGTTGAATCGTCAAATTCGCCGTATGTGTGAGGTCCTTGGATACGAAGTGTACCGTCTGCAGCGGACACGCATCATGAATATCCATTTAGGAAATCTTCCAGTGGGGCAATGGCGCGATCTTTCCAAAAAAGAGAAGAACAGATTGTTTCAAGATTTGAATTATGAACCGAAAGAATGGTAATGTCATAAGGCCCGCTGCACATGAGCAACGGGCCTTTTTCATGAATTATAGTGAAACCTCGTTTTGGTGACGATCAAAGCCCAGATATCGCGTGCCCTGATAGGTCAATTCCCCCTCATCCCCTTCCACAAGCATTCCATAATCCGTATCCTTTACTTTCAACTCTATCCTGTCGCCGCTTTCCACCTCGAAGGTGATGAAATAATGGCTATAGGCCCTGGCCTCTCCGCCTCCCCTTACTGCTGTCCGTTTTCCAAGAACCTTTGCCCTCACATTCAATGTCGGCGATTGATTATTTTGGCTCCACTGGGAAATCCCTTTTACCGCAGAAAACAAAATAAAGGATATGACAAATATAAAGATGAGCCCAATGAAAATCGGTGCCGCTTGAAACATAAAATCTCCGCCTGGCGACATGTTGATATCCCCCTTAGATCTTTTTCTATATTTTAACATCTCTACACTTTTATGTGTGATGGAATCTAAAGATGACGCCAAAAAGCCCGCTCCTGACCAGAAGACTGTCCAGAATCGGGCTGCTAAATTACATTCAACCTGTCGGATGTTTCATTTTATTTAAGAGCAACGAAAAATAATTCTTCTTCATCGGTCCAGGTGCTTGGGGAGTTTCGAATAAAGCAGGCTCAGATTTTTCCATAAGTTTCGGGGAATACATTCTCATTCCGTCCATGATGCTGCGAATCGAGGAAGTTAACTCTTCACTCGTACTGTCCTTCAACAAATATCCATGGGCACCGGACCGCTTCACCCGTTCGAGATATCCTTCCTTGGAGAATGTTGTGAACACCAGCAATTTGCATCCTGCTTCCTCAAGAGGTCCGTCCCTCAGAAGGGTTTCAATATCAAGGAGGAGAATGTCCGGTCGGTGTTGATGGATGAGTTCTTTTGCGTGTTCCCTGTTTTTCGCCCTGTTTACTACTTCCATGTCTTCTTCAAGGTTGAGCAGAGAACCGATCGTCCCCAATACCCTATCTTGGTCCTCTGCAATCACTATGCGAATCATGCAGGTTCTCTCCTTTTTTACACGTATCAAGTAAAGACTCCCCTAATTAGGAGAGTCAACTGTTTCTATAATTCAGGTTTAGCTTCTGCAGGAATGCGTGCTTTAGATTTTGCTGAAGATTTGATGGCTTTAAAGCCTACAAACGTTTTATTTTCTTCGTCCCATAATTTGAATCGTAGGGATTTTAAGCTTGTTAACAGTGAGATCGTCGGTACATTTTGTAATGGCTCAGTATTGTTATGAGCATCCTCCAGCCTGTAGTTCGGTACCCTTGGACTTAAATGGTGCACATGGTGATACCCGATGTTTCCTGTCAGGAACTGCATGATTTTCGGAAGCTTATAATAGGAGCTTCCTTCAACCGCCGCCAGCACATACTGCCACTCTTTGTCCTCTTCGAAATAGGAATCTTCAAATGTATGCTGAACATAGAACAACCAGATTCCGATCGATCCTGACACCATGAAGATCGAACCTTGAACAAGTAAGAACTCCTGCCATCCAAGTGTGATACATACAAGGGCAATGAGAGCCGTGATGATCACATTGACTAAATAGGTGTTATTACGCTCTTTCTTACGTGCGTTTTTGCGATTGAATCGATTTTTCAATAAGAACACATAAATAGGTCCAAGTACAAACATCACAAGCGGATTGCGGTAAAGACGATAAGCTAAACGTGTCTTCATTGGGGCTGCTACATATTCATCGATGGTAAGGGTCCAGATATCACCTGTCCCACGCTTATCAAGGTTTCCGCTTGTCGCATGATGCACAGCATGATCATGTCCCCATTGATCGAACGGAAATAGCGTCAGGACACCCATAGCCGTTCCGACTGCCCGGTTGGCACGACGGCTCTTAAAGAAAGAAAAATGGGTGCAATCATGAAAGATGATGAAGATCCTCGTTAAGAATCCTGCAGCGATCACAATTGGAACGAGTGCCAGCCAGTACGATATTGACAGACTTTGATACGTAAGGAACCATAATAGAAAGAACGGTCCAAGCGTGTTGATCATCTGCCATACACTTTCCTTCGTTGTCGACTTTTCATAAGGAGCCACTTCTTTTTTCAATGTTTTTATATTTGTCATGTCATAATTCCCTTCATTTAAGGCTTTGAAATCATTATAGGGGAAGGGGAATTTACATGTTAGTAGTAGGTGTCATATGCTGGGCATGACAAATGTCATAAGGGAGAAATTTACAAGCGCTTTCACAGGGGAAAACCCTTGATACGACTCACTTCATACACATTCGGTACATTTTCAATTTATTTTCTTATTGTTGGTAAAGAAAAAAATATTCTTGATTTGTGGAAAAGTCATCATAAAAAAGAGCGCCAGAATGATCTGAAGCTCCCTAGTTTTTCTCCCTCAAGAAGTTTAAGGACATTCTCGTATTTAATGAATAATGACAATTAAATGAGAACCACTGCCGAGATTCTCATTCAATTCGTTCATTTTCGTACTCAGTCATGGACTTAGAATGCGTCATAACAAAGTGATGCAAATCCCGACGGAGTATAACTTGAGCAGCTGATTTATTGTGTGCATCACCAATTTCCTTGATTGTTCAATCATTCACCCTTGATTATTGTGTGATATAGTGGTTGGAATCTTTCAATCAACAATAGATTCTTTCACGCTCATGCCAATTTCTTTCTTACACTTCTTGGTTTACCCTGGCTCTGATGTAGGACTTAATTGAAAACCATTATTTTGGAATAACAAACAACCAAAATCATTCAAAAAACCATTCAACAATCACAATAAAACTGCGTTGAATGGCATAGACTACATACAGTTGAGGTTGCTCTATTACTTCTTGCTTTTTTTCCACAACTGAATTCAACTTCAGCAATATTACTGATAAAACAGTCACTACGTTTTACTATAACCTTAAATGTGACTATCACAGTATCCCCCACATCAATATCGTCAAGTGAAACGCCGTATTGTGGATTTACTCCCGGATAGTTAACTCCATCGATATATAAACTGTCTTCAACATAGATGCTCCCACTTGGAATGGCATCGACAAATACAACATTGTCCGCCGCAACCACTCCATTATTGGTGATTGTGATGTTGTAAGACAATACATCTCCGTTAACAGCAAATGGTTTATCAACGGTTTTAACAATGTCCAGAACGGCATCTCCTTCATCGATTTGCACACCCAATGCATTCGGCAAATAGGCATCTTCCGATGAAGTAAACTGGAAGACAGCCGAGTTTTGATTGTTTGGAAGAGTGTTCATACCGCTTACATTGGTAATATCCCATCCCTGTCGCCCAGCTACAATGTTAGTTAAAGTAAATGGATCCTGGTTTCGGTCCCCAAAGGTTCCTGAAGTATCTAAATTCCCTGAGTTATCATTGATTTGGGAGCCAAAGAAGTTCGTTACTGGGTTATTCGGTCCCGATAGTAAAGAGAGGGATAATAGGTCAGGGCCAAATGAGGCTTGGTCTCCATCAAGAATAGCGTCTCCCTCTTGGGCGGAAATTAAAAGCCTTGCGTTTACATCCCCACTAGGAGGTGTCATGAATCCTGTAACAGGGATATTAATAATGGGATTCATTTGGCTGTTGACAATCCCCTGTGCCCCTACAAATAAATTCATCGAACGATTTGGGAAGATACTATTTTCATAGATTACCGCAAGAGTCCATCCGGCATGGTTGGTGTCATTCGTAGAGGCAAGAAGTGGATCAAGTAAGCCCGGCACTCCGGATACCGTGTAGGTTCCTGCACCAGCGGACTGAACAATGGAAGTGACATTATTGGAACGCATATAGAAACCTTTTGCGGAACCTCCAATTAGGTATATGTCTTGATTACTCGTAACAGGATCGGGATTTATGAATGTATTATTTGAGGTTGGATCCGTCAACGTAACGGGGACATTTAACTGCCCTAAAATATTTTCATTTCTTGACAGATAGTTCCCTCCCCAAATAAGTTCCGCATAAAGGATTGTACTTCCACTTGGTATCTGAAGAATAGCACTGGAACTATTTTCCTGGTAATTTAATGTTGTCCCTTGTGGAAAGGTGGGAACCTGCATATTAACATCTACTGTCGTGAACGCCCCTATGCTCCCTTGAATGCCTGCTCTATTCTGATTCAGCAACTGGCTTAAACCCAATGTATTTCCTGTGAACGTCATCTCTCCACATGTCCTTTCCGAAAAACGATTAACAAATGGCATTTTCTCACTCCTTTCTATAGTGAAGGTCAATTCATTATTCGCCTGGGATTTCGCAAGCCAACGGATAATGGACGGTTAAGCAATACCTCCCTGAACACCGTGAAGCAGGATCCGATCCGAGGCACTGTATTTCTAAGTTTTCAATTCCACTTACTGTAATCGATTTCGACTGCCCCTGATTCATGACGGAGAATAAGAAAACATACGCTCCGTTAATCACTCCCCTTACACTCATGGGGCATCCACTGCCATTGTATACGACCAAAGATCCTGTGAATGTGGCATCCACACCAAAGTTCCTCCAATACTCTTCCCACTCACCATTGCAAAATTGCTCTATGTTTCCACAAATTTCATTTTTGACCAACTGACACGAACGTGTGGGTGTAGGGGTAGGTGTGGGTGTGGGCGGCGGATAAATATTGCTGCATCCTGGCGGGGCTAGTACTGGTTCACAAAATGCATAGTACTCTTTTATGTCCATTTCTTTGTTCCTCCTTTCTGTCTAAAAAGACACCAAACGGATATCTTCATACAGGACAGCTTCCTCAATCAGGATTAAGATTGAAAGGCCGTGTATTGAAGGTCACCTTCAAAAGTACCGCTACAGAAAGCACCTGCAACAGAGCTCGTACTCGTACACACAACAGTGACTCTTGTAAGATTGGAAACCTGCAACACTAATGAAGACTGAGGTATTATGGTATAACTTGGGACTAACGCCGTTCCATTTTCACTTATGGATACAATCATCGTGCAGTCTACAGAGGTGTTGACAATCGAAATCATTCCGCTCGCTAACTCTTGTTCAGGCGTAGAAGTAATGGCGAAAATGGTTGTGATCGTGGTACCATCACAAGGGGAGCTAATAGGGGTACATCTCTTAATACCCACCAACTGTTTCTTGGGAATAAAATCATTCGAACAGGTAACGGGACAACAAAAAGCATTTGAGTTACACATAGAATTCCTCCTAGTATTTTGTTCCTAATAGTATATTCAAGTGATGACTTCATGTATATGCGCTTGTCCATAATACTCACAACTATTACTCCTATTCATCTGGCATACTCATTCAGACGTGACCTCAGCTCATATGTGCCCAAGAAGTCTCGAACTATTTATGAATTTCAAATCAAAAAAAGAGTGTGGAATCAATCTTCCACACTCTTCACGCACAGACCAATATCTGTCTGACAAATCTTCCTTTACTCACTTCACACCGATCGACGATATTGAAGCCTGCTTTTTCCACGTTTGAATCCACATCCTCAAGCGTCACAATCACGACCCTTTCAGCGAATCGCCTAGCACTTCGGAGCATGTCCAATTGTTCCTCATCCGTGATGACGGAGCAAAGATTATAGGGCAAATCAATGACAGCGACATCGTAACTGCCCGTCACATCATTTATGTCCCTTAATGACACATCCCCTTTGAATCCAAAGTGTGCGATATTCTCCCTGACTCCATCAAGGATCAATGGATTCCGGTCACTTCCAACAATATCGATTCCCATGGACAAAGCCTCTACAAGAACGGTCCCGATTCCGCAGCAAGGGTCAATCATTTTGATTCCTTCCGTTTTCGGTGCCGCGATGTTCACGACGGCTCTTGCCACACGGGTGCCGAGTGCTGTGGAGTAGCTGTGGGGCTTTTTCACGTGATGCAGCCACACCGCTTCATTTTTCGCATATGTTCCAAACACCCACTTGTCATCGGTCTTGATGACCCCGTACCAGATGGAGGGATCCACAAGCTCTGCTTCGCCTTTCAGGTGAAGGCCGACTTCTTTTTCAATCCTTCTCAGCTTCTTGAAGCCGACTCGATCGGCATCGGGATTCTGTACAAACACGACCTTGAATCCGTCCACCGCATCTAATTGATGAATCTTATTTAATAATTCCTCGAACTCAGCACCCTCGCAGATGATTTCCATTCTTTCACGAATGAAAGGACTCCTGCTCGGGTCTACTTTCAACGAACTTACTAGAATGCCAGATTCAGAATCCTTTCCGAATAACATGCGCTTTTCCAGTGCACAAAGGGACTCTTCATTCGGTTCCCAAGAATACGTATATAAATAATTTTTCGTTTCTATTATGATCAACTCCGTGTGATGTTCAAATTGCACCTCATTATTGTATCACACAAAAGAGGGACGGACCTCCGAATTGGAGGTCCGTCCCTCTCGATTGAATTACTTCATCTCTGAGATATATTCTTTCACGACTTCAAACACATATTCCTGATTGGCTGCAGCTGTGTCTGGATTGTATGCTCCACCGTTCGTTTTATTATTCGATAAAACGCGGATTCCAAGGAATGGTACATCGTATGCTCCGGCAATTTGCGCTGCCGCTGCCCCTTCCATTTCCTCTACAGACGAGCCGTACTTCTCATGAAACCATTGGATACGGTCCACTTCGTTATTCCAGACGTCTGCAGAACCGATTGTCCCTTCGACGACTTTCCCTTTTTTATACGTATCTTTTACTGCTTTTGCGGCAGCAAGCAGTGTCTCATCACCATCATAGTATCTGATTTTCTCGGCATTCGGGTCTTCCCCTGCGCTTCCTTCAGAAGCCATCAGGTCCATCGGCTTCCAGGCAGTCGGTTCGATTCCTTCCTCATCGGCCATGTTCCCTGTTTTTAACGAGCCGAGATTCACGGTTCTTTCCCCGATGACGATATCAAATACATTCAGCTCTGGGTCGTGACCGCCGGACGTCCCTTGATTGATGATGGCAACCGGATCATATTTTTCAATGGCAACAGCCGTCGCCGCTGCCGTATTTTCCATTCCTTTACCCGTCTTCGTAACAATGACAGGATAGTCATTCAACGTTCCTTTATAAAAAACAAATGATCCGGATTTCTCTTCCTTCACATTCTCAAGCTTGCCTGCAAACTTCTCAGCCTCAATTGGCATTGGCCCCTGTATGATGATTGGATGCTCTTCTTTCTTTTCCTTTGCTTCTGTTTGGGTCGTTGAGCTGCATCCAGTGAAGACGGATAAAGCCAATACTGATAATGCTGCCAATGATGCGATTTTCTTTCTCATAGTAATCTCTCCCTTTTCTTGGTGAATGGATCCCTGCGTATGTGGTCAAAAGAAAAAGACCTGTAATGGTAGAGTGAATTCTACGTTCCAGATCTTCAAAGTCAAAGAATGGGTGAACGGCAAATAGGCCGAAAAACCGAATACTTCAACTCGTAGTCTAGTTCTTATAATGGGAACCAGGTAGAAACGCTCAGACCATATTACCGAGGATATACGAGTAACGCTATGTACTTGTGCTACGGTGTAACTATACCAAAGCAGGAATGGATATTCAACAAAAACACGAATTTTATTTTTGAATTTATATTTTAATGTTCGTGTTTAAAGAAATCCCCCTTACTTGATTTGCCCACTTTCATTTGATATCTATCTGTAGAATACTATAATAAAAGAAAAAACAAGAGGTGAAGAAACGTGAGAATCGGACTAATCGGATTAGGTGATATCGCAAAGAAAGCCTATCTCCCTGTTCTTTCTAAAAAAGAAGGGATCGAGCTGGTACTCTGCACTAGAAATGAAGAAACACTGCACACACTTGCCGACCAATATCGGATCCAAGAACGGGTGCAGAATGTGGAGGAACTGATTGCCGCGAATATTGACGCAGCCTTCATAAGTACGGCTACTGAGGCCCATTTTGAAATAGCGGAAAAACTCCTTGAAAATGGTATTCATGTGTACATAGACAAGCCTATTTCTTTAAACTTCGGGGAAAGCGAGCGAATCGCCCAGCTAGCGAAGGACACTGGGAAGATCGCCATGGTCGGGTTCAATCGACGCTTCATACCTAAGGTGAAGGAACTGAAAAATCATGGGAAACCGAGTTTCCTTTTGATGCAAAAAAATCGGTTTGCGCAACCAGACGAACCGAGAAGATTCGTCATCGAGGATTTCATCCATGTCGTCGACACCCTTCGTTTCCTGATGAATTCAGAGGTGAAGGATGTCAAAGTCCAGCATCTTAAAAAAGGAGACCTCCTCCACCACCTCATCATCCAGCTCATCGGTGACGACTGTACGGCTGTCGGCATCATGAACCGGGACGGCGGTGTGACGGAAGAAATCATTGAATACTCCGCAGATCATCATAAGTTCGTCGTCAACAGCCTTGTGGAAACGACCCATTACCATAACAAAGAAAAGAGCATCTCCTCCTTTGGAGACTGGGAGCCTACTCTGATGAAACGCGGATTCTATGATCTTGTCGACCATTTCATTGACTGTGTAGAAACAGAACAAGAGCCCGCCCCTTCCATAGAGGACTCATTGAAGACCCATGCGATTTGTGAACGGATCGTAAGCATGATCAAGTAGTTGGGACGCAGGGACAGGTTCACTGCCCCTGCCGATTCAACCCTCCCGATGATCCCCCAACTTCCATTTCAACCCAACTGAAGTACTAGTTCCTAAGAATGAGTATGACGATATATTTTTCAGATAATTGTTACTATTGAGTGATATACGTTTACCTTTTCCTTTTGTATACTTTAATCGAAACGTTTCACTAAATTGAAAGGACGTGAAGAATATTGAAAAAAATAATGTCACTGCTTCTCCTCATCGCTCTGGTTGTCAGTTCCGCCCTTCCTGGGGCCGCTTCAGCTGAGCATCAAAACAAAGGAAAAGAGATCGCTTTATCCAAACAATTGAAAGCGATTTCAAAGAATACCTACCGATACTTCGAAGATTTCACTGATAAACAAACCGGTCTCACCTACGATGCAGTACGAATGGAGAATGGGGACATCACTTCCCAGCAATTCACTTCACCAACCAACATTTCAATGTATATGATGAGTACCATTTCAGCAGAGGAAGTGGGCCTCATTTCAAGAGAAACAGCTGTCAAGAATATTAATAAAACGTTGATATCCTTAGAAGGCATGGAGAAATGGAATGGCCTGTTTTACAACTGGTACTATACGAAGGATGCGTCCCTCATGACGGATTGGGGACAATTCATTTCCACCGTTGACAATGGATGGCTATCCGCAGGATTGATCGTAGTCGGACAGGCTTACCCTGAACTGTATGATCGGACTCATGCGCTGGTTGAAGACATGGATTATTCCACCCTGTACACTCCTGAAGTAGGACAAATGAGGGGCGGCTATGATGTTGCGGCAGGTAGTTATACCGCTCATCACTATGGTGCCTTTTATACAGAACCAAGGGTTGCAAGCTATATCGCCATCGGGAAAGAGGATGTACCGAGGGAGCACTGGTGGAGAATGTTCCGCACCATGCCTGAAAGCTGGGATTGGCAGGCACAAATTCCTGAAGGTCATACAGAAACCTATGATGGTGTAGATGTCTTCGAAGGACATTACAGCTACAAGGGTACGAAATATGTACCAAGCTGGGGAGGAAGCATGTTCGAAGCTTTGATGCCACAGCTTGTTCTGAAGGAAAAGGAACTTGGAAAAAATGCACTCGGGTTGAATAACAAGCGTCATGTCGACATCCAGATTCAATATGCCAAAGATCAAGGATATGCAGCATGGGGCATGTCGCCGGCTGCGACACCGGATAATTACTCTGAATTCGCGGCTACTCCACTTGGGATGGACGGTTATAAGTCCGATGGCACGGTCACTCCACATGCTACATTCCTGTCACTGGAATACGCTCCGATGGAGGCCTTTAAAAACATCCAAGCGTTGAAACGTTTCGATATGTACGGTAAATACGGATTCCTTGATTCCGTTAACGTGGAAACGGGAGAAGTGACCAATGCTTACCTTGCGTTAGATCAAGGGATGACAATGGTCTCAATCGTCAACTACTTAAAGGATGGCGTCATCAGAGATTACTTCCATCAGGATTCTATCGGAAAATCACCAGAGGACCTGTTGATAAAAGAAACCTTTTCGATTAAATGAGTAATGAGATAAACTCACTCTAGAGAGTCCAAGCGAAACCGCTTGGGCTTTTTCGTTTATCAAATCAGAAACAGTTTGAAAGATTACTTCGCGGTCAAACGGGGAACATCTAAACTAAAAAGGAGTATGGAACATGCCAGAAGGTCCCGAAATCAGAAGAGCCGCTGATCAACTTGAGCGCGCCTTACTAAATAAAACCGTACAGGAGATCTATTTTGCCTTCCCTCATTTGGAAGGGTACGAAGATCTCTTAAGGGGCTCCATCGTGACCCGTGTCGATACGAAGGGAAAAGCGATGCTCATCCGCTTTGATAATGGCTACACGATTTACTCCCACAATCAACTCTACGGAAAATGGTATATCCGGAATCTGTACAACTACCCAAACACCAATCGACAGCTCCGCCTCGCTTTGCATAACGAGAAGAAATCAGCCCTTCTCTATAGTGCATCGGATATTGAAGTCCTCCGTGATGAAGAAGTGTCCGGGCATCCTTTTATTTCAAAGGTAGGTCTTGATCTTTTAAGCGAGAAGGTGACGATGGATGAATTGATCGAGCGGATGAAGGACAAGCGATTTCGAAATCGAAAATGGCCGATTTTATTATTGGACCAAGGCTTTGTAGCCGGAATCGGGAATTATTTGAGATCCGAGATCATGTTCAAAGCAGGTATCCACCCTTCCCTTCGGCCGACCGATTGTACAGAGGACCAGCTTGAGAAAGCAGCTCAAAGCATCATCGATTTAGTCAGTCAATCATACGAGACGGGTGGAATCACGAATGATCTTGAACTTGCAAAAAAGCTAAAATCTGAAGGGGTGAAGCGTTCCCGTTACCGGCACTGGGTGTTTAACCGGGAAGGGGCGTCATGCTTCATTTGCGGTAATGAAATAGAGAAGACCGTGGCGGCTTCAAGGAGGCTGTATTTTTGTCCGGTTTGTCAGGCACTTCCTGACAAAAAAGGTGTCTGACCGCTTGAAGGATCAGACACCTTTCCATTATTCCGTACTGCGGTTAATCGCTTCCGTCATGGAAATCTCTTTTAATTTCCGATGATTGAGCCAAAGGGATACATAATAGGAGGCCATCATGATGACGAAACAAATCAGGACACTCATCCAGTCCAACTGTACCGGGATCGTCACATTCATTTCAGCCGTAATCGAATTCATAAAGGATGAAATCGAAAGAAGGGTGACAGGAATGCCGATGAGAAAACCAAGAATGATGAACCATCTATTATATCCGATCATCATCTTCATAATCGACTTCTCCCGATAACCGATCACTTTCATTAGGGAGATTTTAAATGAGTTTTCTTCGATCAATAATGAAACTAAGATATAAATGATGATCACGGCAATGACGGCTGCTATAAAGGCAATCGCCGCTACACCATAGTTCAATGGCTTGATCATTTCCTTGAACCCTGATATGGTATCCGATGATTTGGTGGTGGCCACGACATTTTCTTTCGGCAATGTTAATTCCTTATTCGAATACACCTCTGTATAGCTTCCATCAGGATAGCCATTTAAGTGGTTAAATTCCTTAAGGGGCATATAAATCATGTTCCCCAGATACGATTCTGCGATATGATCGACGGTGATGTCAAATGAGCGTCCCGACAATTCATTGGTCACTTCAATGCTGTCCCCTTCTTCAATTCCCATCTTATCGGATAAGGATTTGTTCATGATCACTGAAGTGAAATCAAGCTGATTCCCCTTTGAGTCCTTTAATTGAATCGCCGAATTTTTCGGTTTCAATCCTGTAATCGTGGCAATCTCCTCATCCTTATCCACATTGATGGTAAAAGGAGCCGTCGACCCAATCTGACCCGATTCAGGTGGACTCGTTTGTGGCGCGTTGAATAGATAGCTATATTCATAGTTGTACACTTGTTGAAAGTTATCCGTCACCAAGTACTCCATGGAGTTTTTCGTGACAAAGCCAAACAATAATAGAACCGTGGCAAACACCACACCGGTGAGTAAAAATAGGAGCCTCGGAAGGTTCCTGACCATTTCCCTGATCACGAATTTGCGCTTGAACGGCAGCTTCTTAAGTTTGAACAGTCGTTCCAGCCTGCCTACCCTCACCTTAAGCTCCCCTCCTTTTATTAAACTGACAGGAGGAATTTTCAATATACGCTGCACCAAATAATAGGTTAATGGGATAAAGAGAACGAGTGGCAGCAACAGGCTTATGAGTAAGTAAGACCAATGCGGGTTCACTTCTAAAACCGGTAAATTATAGTAAGTTGCAAATGTTGATAATAAAGGATGCAGCAATGCCCATCCGAGAAGGGTGCCGATTAAGCTTCCCGAAACGACCAACAGTCCCGCATATGAAAGGTAGTGACGGATGATTTCGCCTTTTCTATACCCAAGTGCGTACAAGGTACCAATCTGTACATATTCCTTTTTCATTAACCGCCATAGCAAAATCAGGATGATGACCATACTGATCAGCAATATGCCGATGGGGAGGAATTCACCCATCTTTTTGACGCCGGCAATATCTCCTTTGATGAACGATATCCGATTGTTATCCTTTTTATCCGTCCATTTGATGATCTGATTGGTTTGATTCAACAGACTCTTCAGTTCATCCCGTGATTCCCCTGAAAATCTGACGCTAAAGTATACCTGATGCCCTTCCCAGTTTTCTAATACATCCTGGTTTACAACGGCAACCCCAAATGCATCAGGATTCTTAAGGAAGCCCGATTCTTCTTTTAATGGATAAATATAATCCGGTATGGCCATGAATCCAGATACATGAAACGTCTTGCCATTCAGCTGAACATTCTCTCCAATGGAAAGTTCATGAGCACCGGCAAACCCTTTATCCACCAAAATATCTTGATCGGAACTCAGCCTATCACCTTCTACGATGGAATAGAGATTTACATCCTGGGCGGCATCCAATACCCGTAGTGTCACATCGCTCTCATAAGGAACATCCGATACATACCGTTCCTCGATTTCTGTTCCGGTTTTCTCTTCCATCTTGTCTATATCACTCAATGGCTCCTGTGTAATAAACTGGGCATCCTCCACCTTATTCTCTTGATAAAAGAGGTGCAGGTTGTCGATGAGATTCGCTCCGGCTGCCGTAAACGAGTAAAACACGACGGAGCTGATCACGATGAGTAACCAGGCAGAAAAAAACTGAGCCTTCTTTTCCAACATGGTCCGAAAGAGTTTTTTTCGTAGGGGCATCACCATTCAACCCCTTCAGCGGAGGTTTGATGTTCATTGACCTCGTCAGATTCAATCTTTCCATCCTTCAGTGTGATCACACGGTTCGCCATGCTTCTAATCGCCTGATTATGGGTAATGATGAGGACAGTCGTATCAAATTCTTTGTTCACTTTTTCAATCAATTGTAGAATTTCTTTTGATGTGGCGGAGTCCAGTGCTCCAGTCGGCTCATCACATAGCAACAGCTTCGGGGCTTTCACGACAGCACGGGCAATCGAGACGCGCTGTTGCTGTCCACCGCTTAATTCTCGTGGAAAGCGATCCTCCATCCCGGATAATCCCACCGCCTCGATCACCTCTGAAATGGATAATGCATTTGGGCTGATATTCGCCGTCAATTCAATGTTTTCATAGACTGTGAGATTGGGAATCAGATTATACATTTGAAAAACAAATCCAATCTCTTCCCGGCGATAATCCACCAGCTTCCGGTCATTCAACTGAGTGATATCATTGCCATTGACAATGATACCTCCCGAATCCACGACATCAATCCCGCCGATTGCATTCAACAGTGTGGATTTCCCGGAGCCCGATGGTCCGAGGATGACGACAATTTCCCCCTTCTCCACTCGCACACCAATATCCGTCAGTGCTTGAAATGTCGTTTGCCCACTCTCATAGGTTTTCTGAACTCCTTCTATTCGCAAGATGCTCATGCTCATTCCTTCTTTCCCGGTTTCATTTTTCCTTCGAACAAAAATCGTATGTGCTTGGAAAGCTGTTCCTTGTAAGCTTCGTGCCCCATCTCTTCGTTGTACATATAAAACATCGTATCGGACATGGCTGCGCTATAGATGGCATAGGCCGCTTCCTGTGGATCAACCCTGATGAGAAAACAATCAGAATGACTTTCAATCATATACATGATCCATTTCATCATTTCTTCATCAATTCCGAATAATCCCTTCCTCAGGCGAATGCTCTCCTCCACTTCCGCTGTCATGACGTGAAACAATTCCCGCCAAAATGGTTTCGGGTAATGCTGGAAAAATTCCGCAAACCCATGCATAGCCCCGATGATACTACCTACAAGATCTCCACTCTCTTCTGTGGAAAACGGGTCTTCGAGCGCGCCTTTCATCTCCTCCGCTTCTTCCGTAAAGATCCGCAGCAGCAAGGCTCCCTTAGAGGGGAAATAATTATAAATGGTACCCGTCCCCACCCCTGCATCCTTCGCGATTTCAGCCATGGAAGCCGCTTCGAATCCCTTCTCAGAGAAAATGTTCTTTGCTGATTCCATAATGTTCAGCTGCGTTTGCCGTTTCTTATCTTCACGTAGTCCTGCCATATATATTACTCCTCTGCTTTTAAAAATGTGAATGCGTTCATTTATGAATATATTCACATTTTAACTGGAAAATTATTGATTGTCAAATGTGGTCTGTCCACAAAATCGGCTGGGACATAACTATATAACCCCCATCTATAGAAGAACTCTCTGCACATATTGCCTTCTTGGAACTACTTGTTACAGCGCTGGTGACTTTCGTGCAAGATTTCGCTTTCCTCGGGCGGAGGGCAATCCTCCTCCGCTTTTCCCGTAGGAGTCTTCGTCTTGCACTCCAATCAACAGCTAGAACCTGCTATATAAATAAATGCTTTAGCCATAAAAAAACCCGAACGAATTAATTTTTTGAATTAATCGTTCGGATTTTTATTTAACTGAAACCCCTTTGTCCTAGCCTCTTACCCGAATTACATACCATATTCCTTACGATATTCATCATGTTTCGGCTGGAATAGATTTTCTTCAGATGGCCTCACATCTGAGAAGTGATCCACATTATAATGACCTCTAAGGGCGGCATTATGATGGGCGATGATTTGTTCCGCTTTCAACACCGGTGAGTCTTTCGTAGAGTGACCGTCCGCCACTAAGGTAACGTCGAAGCCGCTGACAGTCGCATACCGTACAGCCGTATCGATGCAGTACTCGGTTTGACATCCCGCAATCACGACATGCTCAACCTCTTTTTCTTTTAAAAATTCGAGTAGCGGTGTACCGTAAAACGAATTGGTCGCAAGCTTATCAAAGATTGCCGCCTCCTCTGGAATCTGCAGGTCACTGTGCACCTGGAAACCGTCACCGGTACCACCTGCCACATCCTTATCCCGGATGAAGATGATATGGGCATCCGCTTCCTTTGCCTGATTGATCACACCGTTAATGGTGCCGACTAGTTTTTCTTTTTGGAAAACTGCTTGTTCCTTTTCATTGCCTTCCACTAATTCCTGCTGAACATCAATGACGAGTAATGCCTGTTTCACATCCAAAACCCCTTTACCATTTTAGTCCGCTATCTGGTCGCCACTCCCATGTATGATTCATGTTGAACCGCCACTTTAAGTTCGCTATGTGTATAATTCGGGTTATCCATCGTACAATCCTTTATCAAAGCATGAAATATGAAAAAAAGCTCAGAGTCATATGACTCTGAGCTTTTCTACCCTGTCCGTTATGGAAGTAATACGATCTTCCCCAATTTTCCTGAATGCTTAAAATACGTTTGTGCCTCTCCCGCTTGCTCTAGAGGAAACGTTCGATCGATGACCGGTTTGATTTTGTCTTCAGCGATCGCATCAAGCATACGTTTGAACTCTTCTCTTGTGCCCAGGACCGAGCCATAAAACGTGATATGTTTTAAATAGAGCGTTCTGAAATCGAGTTCTGTTTTCTGACCTCCGGCGGATCCTGATATGCAGAACTTACCGCCTTTTTTCAAGACGTGCAGGGAGATTGAAAACAGTGCATCTCCTACGACATCCAATACGGAATCAACCGGACCGCCATTCAATTCAATGATCTCTTCGGCAAGGTTTGGTGACCTATAGGACAACACATGAGTGGCACCCAATTCTTTCATTTTATCTTCTAAACCAAGATCCCCAACAATCGCAATGACTTTTGAACCGAATACCTTTGAGGCAATTTGGACATTCAATGATCCGACACCGCCGTTTGCACCGGTAACAACAATGGTTTCAGAAGGCTTTGCCTGTATCTGCTCCACCATATGCCATGCCGTCAATCCGCTGACCGAAAACACGGCACTTTCTTCATATGTGGGTAAAGGCATGTCATAACAGAGTTCAGATGGCCACACGACGTACTCTGCATAACCACCGTCATATTCTGAACCAATGAAAGACATATCGTCTGAAATATGTTCACTTCCCTCTTCACCGCTTGAAGTAAACGGAAAAAGGACAACCTTCTTCCCAACCATATTTTCAGAAACATCTGTACCCACTTTTACGATTTCTCCTGTAATATCCGATCCCGGTATTCTGGGAAACTGGACTCCTTCGGGACGCCAACCGGATTTCTCTTCTGTCCCATAGGCACCTTCTCTCATCCAGATTTCCGTGTTGTTGATGGCACATGCCTTTACTTTGACTAGGACTTCACCCTTATTAGGGCTTGGGATGTGAATATCCACTACTTGGAGCTTGTCGACATCTCCATATCCCGTCACTTGAACTGCCTTCAAAGTTGCTCACCTTCTTTCATCATATTGCTTCAAGTTCCACAAAACGTTCGATAGGGACGATCGGATGGAGCCGGCAGGGCACAATACTCTTCCTGCTCCGGTGAATAGGCGTACGGATTTTTCAACACGGCAACTAACCGGTCCATCACGCTGAGATCGTCCTCTTCAACCGCAGCCTGTATTGCTTCTTCCACCCTGTGGTTACGGGGGATAACCGACGGATTGCTGCTCTGCATCCGTTTCTGTGAGGCATCATCCGACTCTTTCTGTCTGGCCCTTCTTTCATTCCAACGCTCTTTCCATTGGGCAAATTCACTGGTATTGAAAAGGGTGGAATCTCCTTTATCCAAAGTCAGACTGCGGAAGGTATTCGTAAAGTCTGCTCTATTCTCTTTCATCAGGCGAAGTAGTTCTTCTGCAAGGTCCAGGTCCCCTTCTTCACGGTTCAATAATCCGAGCTTTCCTCTCATACCGTCGAGCCAGTGCGCCTCATACAATTTCGGGAATTCAAGGACTGCATCCTGTGCAAGCTTCAATGATTCTTCCTGTTCATCATGAAGGATCGGCAGCAGGCTTTCGGCGAAGCGTGCAAGGTCCCAGCCAGCGATCGGCGGCTGATTTCCGTAAGCATAACGACCTTGTGAATCAATGGAGCTAAAGACCGTTTTCGGATCATATGTATCCATGAACGCACACGGTCCGTAATCGATCGTTTCTCCGCTTATCGTCATATTGTCCGTGTTCATGACGCCGTGGATGAAGCCGACCAACTGCCATTTGGCCATGAGGGAAGCCTGGCGTTGGATGACTTCCTGCAGGAAGTACAGATATGGGTTCTCTGCATCCAGACCCTCAGGATAATGACGCTTCAGCGCATAATCCGCAAGGGCGCGCAGATCGTCCACTTCACCGAATCTCGAAGCAAACTGGAACGTTCCCACACGGAGGTGACTGGCTGCGACCCTTGTCAGAATCGCCCCTTCCTGTTCCGTTTCCCTATAAATGGGTTCTCCCGTTGTGACCACTGCCAGACTCCTGGTCGTAGGGATTTCGAGTCGATGCATCGCTTCACTGATCATGTACTCCCGGAGCATTGGACCAAGTCCTGCACGTCCGTCCCCTCCCCGGGAATAAGGGGTTGGCCCCCCGCCTTTTAACTGGATATCGAACCGTTCACCACTTGGGGTCATCTGTTCTCCAATGAGGACAGCGCGCCCGTCCCCCAGCATGTTAAAATGACCAAATTGGTGCCCTGCATAGGCTTGGGCAATGGGGGCTGAACCTGCTGGGAGGTCATTGCCCGATAAGACCCCGGCCCCCATTTCCGCCACGTTTAGCCCTAGGGACTCCGCAACCTCCCCGTTCAAGACAAGCAGCTTTGGAGAACGCACAGGAATCGGATCCTGCCTGGTGAAAAATGCCCCTGGAAGTCTGCTATAGCTATTTTCTAGGTTCCAACCTGTTTCATTTCCCATCGTGTCATCTCCTCCTTTTCAAAAATAAAACAAAAAATCATAGATAACCTTTGATTTTTTGTGAAATTCTTTTATCTCCCTTTCATTATAACGCTCCAGTCCCTTAATGTCCTTTTTGGCCCCTGCGGAAGACACCCCAATAAGACAAGTAGATCACAAGGATCAATCCCATTGAAATGAACAATCCAATCCGCTGATTTGGATGTACCATTGCCCCTGAAATCGCGAGAACAATCAGTCCTATTCCGATATAAGAAGTGAATGGGTAGCCATACATCTTAAACTTCCCATTCGAAGCATCATAGGAAGGATGAAGCTTGATATGGGACACAAGGATGATCACCCAGTTCAGGATCAACATCACACCAGCTGCCGTCGTAATATATTCATACACTTCATTGGGCAGAAGAAATGAAAACAGGATCGATATCCCGAGTCCCACCGCAGTGATCATCAGGGACTTCACCGCCACACCCCGGTCATTTTTTTCCGCGAATCCCTTCGGTGCATCCCCATCCACAGCAAGAGAAATCATGACATTCGTGATGGAGAAGAGAGCTCCCACCATCGTCGAGAAGGCAGCACTAATAATGATGATGTTAAAGATTGAATCAAGGAACGGGATGTGATAAGCCGATAGCGCCGTGACAAACGGACTTTCCGTTTCATTGATCTCAGTCCAGGATACCATGCTCAGGATGAAAAACAAGGAAAATACATACACCGTCACGAGTGAGATCAATGTCCCCTTCCCTGCCTTCGGAACGTCTTTTTTCTCCCTCAATTCATTGGACGCAATTCCGAGAACCGCAATCCCCCCAAACGAGAAAAACACAAATATCAACGCAGCCCACGTCCCCTTGATCCCCTCGGGCATAAAAGGCAAGATGCCTGCACTCTTGGCTGAAGCAAGTTCAGATGGAGTGATGATATGAAAGAATAAAAGGGCTCCAAACACAATAAAAATCAGCAAAGTAGATAATTTAATCACAGCAAAGACCGATTCGATCCTCCCAAAGTTGCTTGCACCCAAGAGGTTGATAGCAAACCCAAGGGCAGCATAGATGACAGAAAAAATCCATAACGGAACATGCGCAAACCAAAATTGAGTGAACGTCGACAACGCCACGATTTCACTGGACATGATTAAAATTCCGGACAACCAGTACATCCATCCGGAGATAAACCCGAAAGAGTGCCCAAACGCTTTCTGGGCGTATATGCGGAATGTCCCTTTTTGGGGATCATTTGTGATCATTTCCGCCAGGGCACTGAACACAAAATAGGCAGTCACACCAGCGATGACATAATCAATCAGGATGGAAGGTCCGGCTGTCTTAATCGATAACCCCGTCCCGAGGAAGAACCCTGCACCAATGACGGACCCGATTCCGATCAGGGAAAGCTGCCACCAGCTTAGCTTTGTCCCCTCCCGTTTCTTACGTTTCTTGTGTTGATGATGAGCAACCGTCTGGGTCAATAAATGCTCGTCTTTCATTCCATCACCCTTTCGTATGGTTCACATACTAGTAAGGTTTTCCTCAGCTTGGATTACTATGCAAAACGCAGCATCCCAGTTAATTAACATTATTGTAAAAATTAAAATTATTTTGAATTTTTTGTAATACAAAGTTATACTAAACCTAAAAGAGGTTGGGGGTGTCTCTACTGAAAAAAATTCATTTCATAGGTCTTCCCATGCAATTTGTGCTCACCTGTATCGGGCTATTCCTTTTCAGCGGAGCAGGTTCACTGCTCGACTACGATGATGAATTAGTGATCATGTTGGGTAGGTACCTTCAAACCCTGCAGGAAATGGGGCGTGAACTTCTGGATCCTGGCTCCATCATCATCAGGATAGGCGATCCGATGGACTTCAAAAGCTATCCGATTTATCCGATATTCTTTCAACTATTCGGTTATTCGTTTTTACTCTTGTTACTCTCCTTCTTTCTGGCTGCCATTACTTCTTCTCTGTTAAGCTACTTGTTTATGTTTCTGCCAAAGAAAGTATATCGCATTTGCTTTCGAATCCTGGATTCCCTGGACTCACTGCCGGATGTCATGATCATCGTATTCATTCAGCTGTTCATTATCTGGTTTTTCAAGAAGACCGATATTCTGTTGTTTGATATTTATACACTTGGCGATGAAAAAATCTATATGCTTCCCATCGTTTGTCTTGCCATCATGCCAATTGCCTTTTTAACAAAACATTTCTTGTTTCAGCTTCGTGAAGAACAAGAGAAACCATATGTAGAGTATTCCTATTCTAAAGGATTTTCAAAGGCTTATACGATATGGGTTCATCTGTTCCGTAATGTATGGGTCCATTTCTATTATCATATCAAGCCGATATTCCTGCTGATGCTCTCAAACCTGTTGATCATCGAAATCCTTTTTAATATCAATGGGTTTATGAATGTACTTCTCGATATGTCAATCAATACTCCCATCGCGTTCTTCATCGGGATGATGATGATTTACATACCGTTTTTCGTCGTATTTACATTAGGGGCTGTCATCCTTAAGAAATGGCTGTCCGGAGAGGAGGTCGGCTCATGAAAATCTTGAAATCAATGAGATTTTGGCTGCCACTCGGTTTTCTGCTGATGTTGCTCTCATCGAGCTTTATCGTTCCTTACCTTTTTCCGAATCTTCTTGAGCCCGGGCCTCCTTATTTAAAGGATGGTTCTGGAAGAGTAATAGCGGATCCTCCTTATTCCTTGGAGGAAATGATGCCTCTCGGAAGTGATAAACTTGGAAGGAATTTATTTTATATACTTCTTGCGGGTGCAAAATATACGCTGCTGTCAGCGATTGTCATTGCGCTTCTTCGCATGGTAGGCGGCTTTCTGTTCGGGATACTGTACGCGTTTCTTCCAAATTGGGTGAGACAGATGATCAAGGGTGTCGGGGATACATTCAATTTCATTCCCCTTGCCATCATTGCCTTCGTACTCCTCACTCCTCTTCAGCTCGCCTTTGAAGCGGGAGCGATGTATTCGTTTCAATTTCTGATTATTGAAGTCGTGGTCATAGCCCTCATTGTCATCCCATCATTGGGAATGTACTTGGGAGAAGAAATGAAGGAATATTTGAAGAATGATTTTATTTCTGTCTCTAGACAAATCGGCGCAACCAGGTTTCATATCATTAAACAGCATTTACGCCCTCAATTCAGCCGCCATGCCCTGGTCATGTTTTCTGAACAGGTATCCCAGACCCTTTACTTACTTATTCAACTTGGGGTGCTTCACATCTGCCTAGGCGGATTGAAAACAGAGGAATTCGGGATCATGGAGCATATTCCGGAATACTTCTCTTATACAAATGAATGGGCGGCGACGATGAGCATCAATATCCAAATGGTCTTTCTTCATACATGGCTAGTGCTGACACCCCTCGCCTTTTTTGCCATTTCAATCTTTTGCATCAATGAAATCACCAGATTTCTTAAAGAGGTCCTTTTGGAAGAGACGATTCCTGCCAGGGAGGGACGGACCTCTTCTAATAAGCCGGCATCTCGTTCAAGGCTTGAAGACCCTTTTTCGTTCACGGACGGTTCAAAGGAGGGGTTCCATTGAGAAATCGACTGATGTTCATTTTGTCTGTATGTCTCATGTTACTAACCGGTTGCCGTGTTGAAATGGCAACGGAACTGCCTGAAAAACCGGCAACTCCATCAGGGGTCAGGATTGACTTATCCGGTACCGTCCTTCTGCAAGGAGACGAACTCATCGTTGAAGGGAAATCCAACTTACCCGAGGATAGTATCATGTTTGCCGGTCTGAAAGATTACACTCAATTCGAACCTTATGCCAGGGTCATCAACTGGCAGGGGGAAGAAAGTGAAGAATACGTCACGGAAAGTACCGGAGTAGTGGACGAGAAGGGAAATTTCAAGATCAAGGTAGACCGAGTCAATCCGGATTCCCGCTACAAGTTGGAGGTCATCTTTAACCCCGCTATCCAAAAATCCAAGATTCAGGAAATCTACGGATTCTGGGGTGAAGACATCGCCCTCAACATCGGCTATTTCGATTTCGAATACAACGAAAACACCCTCTCAGGGATGATCAAAATCGCACCAATTGTAAGCATCACCGATCCAAACGGAGACGGCGCCAAATGGAATCTCACCAACACCCCAAACAAATCAAGGCCGTTAAAGTGAAGCTCTTATATGAGGGACGGACCTCTAAACTTCACTGAAATTCTCACTTGAAGCATGTTTTAGAGGTCCGTCCCTCCAAAAAAACCCCTGACCCGATTAATCGGGTCAGGGGTTTACATTTGGGCACGTTTTCAGCCCTTTTATGAATTCAATGTCAGTGTTGCGACACATTCTACGTGCACGGTATGCGGGAATAAATCAACTGGTTGAACGGCATCGAGTGTGTAGCCGAATGGCTCTAGTTCCTTGATGTCCGTTGCGAACGTATCAGGATTACAAGAAACATACACGATGCGCTCTGGTTTTGCACGTCCGATCCGTCTCATCACTTTACCACCGGCACCAGAACGCGGCGGATCCAGCATCAACAGCTGCGGATGACCGAAGCTCTCGAGCATCTGATCGATTCCTTTACGTGCATCCTTCGCCAGGAACGTCGTGTTGGAAATTCCATTATCACTGGCGTTCCTCTTCGCCGATTCAATGGAGCTTTCGACAATTTCGATACCTGCTAATGTCCCTACTCTGCTTGCAAATGGAAGGGAGAACGTCCCCACTCCGCAGAAGAGATCGATCATCTTTTCCGTTTCCTTCGGCTGTCCCATTTCAATCGCCAGGTCCACAAGCTTCTGTGCCTGAGTCGGATTCGTCTGGAAGAACGTATCGAACCAAAGGCGGAAACGATAACCGTCCATTTCATCATAAATGAAATCACGACCGGCCAACAGATGGATTTCCTCTGCCTGGGTACGGTCTGCCCACGCCGTATTTTCAAGCCATAATAAACTCTTCACATGCGGAAATTTCTCATTGACACGTCTCATTAAATCGTCAACGGCTTCTGAGTGGGCATCAGGTGCCTCCGTAGCGAAAACGGCAAGCATCAATTCACCTGTCGCAAATGATTGGCGTACCATCAAATGGCGCAACAACCCTTCATGCTTATCCTTATCATACCCCTGCAAAGCATGATCCTTCGCCCAGTCGGCAACTTCCATGGTCGCTTCGACCATTTCTTCACTCGCGATCAGACACGTTTCAAGAGAAATGATTTTACGGAAATTCCCCTGTTCATGCAAACCAAGGGCGCCCTCTGGTGAGAAGGTAAACTCCATTTTATTGCGGTAACGCCACGGGTTGTCCATTCCCATCGTGTCTCGTACAAGAGCGGGATCATAGCCCTGTTCTTTTAGCGCTTTTTTCACATGATCGGTTTTATGCTTCAGCTGACCTTCGTAATCCCAATGCTGCCAAACACATCCTCCGCAGCGTTCAAAATGCGGACAAGGCGGGGCGATACGTTCGGGATTCGTTTCCAGGATTTCATCTGCCATAGCCTTCCGTCTTCTGCGGTCAGGCTGGTCGACGGTCACTTTCACCTTTTCACCCAGAAGGGTCTGAGGGATCGTGAGTCTCAACTTCTTTGGATTTCCAAGTTCATTCTCACGCCAAATCACAGCCTGTCCAGACCCTTTTGAATCTAGTTCTTCTATAGTAGCAACCATCGTTTCTGGTTTGATATTCGACAATTTCTGCGTCCTCCTTCAAAATGCTCTCTAACTCTATACTTTATTAAAAATGAATAGGGAATGCAACAAGGACATGGGAAGCGGTAGTGAATTCGAATCTTATAAAATTTCATTAAATGACAACATTTGATCGGAAAATAGATTATGATAGAAAATAACAGAAGGAGCGTGAATGCAATGCTAACCTTTATCCTCATCGTACTCATGATGTTCCTGATCCCTGGACCGGCCGTTTTCATTACTGTCTCACAAACAATGAAAGGCGGAAAGAAAAGCGGACTGCTTACGGCCCTCGGGATTGCGGTTGGCGATTTCATTCATACAATCGCAGCGGTAGTAGGACTTTCTGCCATTCTAATGACCTCAGCACTTGCCTTTGAAATAGTGAAATATGTTGGGGCCGCGTATTTGATTTTTCTTGGTGTGAAGGCGTTCATTCAAAAAACAGAAAAAGAAGATAAGCCTGTAGTACAACAAGGGAAGGACCTCTCCTTTCGCCAGGCATTGGTCATCGAACTGCTCAATCCCAAGACAGCCTTATTTTTCCTAGCCTTTTTACCGCAGTTCGTACAAAATGATGGCCTTCCAGTCAACGTACAGCTTCTCATGTTGGGGCTAACCTTTGTCCTGATGAGCATCTTGTATACCTCTACCCTTGTATTCCTGTCCACGGCGTTAGGGGGGGCTTTCTTCCTTAAGAGCAAACCCAAAACGAATTGGCTGGGGAAAGGGATCGGTATCGTGTATATCAGTCTTGGACTGAGACTTGCCTTCCAAACACGTGTAGCATAGGGAAAGACCGCTGCCACCAAAAAAAGCCTTGATCCATTCAAGAATATGGATCAAGGCTTTTTTGCATTTAATGAAATCAGGACAATGAACCTGTCCCTCCGTCCCACATTAATAAGCTTTGTAACGGCCAAATTCACCTGTGACATAGGCTCTTTTTCCGTTGTAGATGACTTCCCAGTAGCCTGAGCTGCTGTTTTTCCCTTTCACGGACCCCGTGACTGGGATGTTCCTTCCTTTTCTGATGGTGCCGAGGTTTTTGGATGTCAATCGATCAGGGCGATCCTGAATGATGGCGGCATTTGCTACTCCTATGATGGTGAGTTCCCCGATGGCAATCGGTCCACCCGTTGCAGGCGGCGATGCTGTTCCTCCAGATGATTGACTACTCCCTTCCACTTTCACAAATAGAGGAGAGGCCGTTACGTAATACACATATCCCCTGGAGTTCTTGACCTCATACATGTCGGCTCCCTCGACTTTCAAATTCCTCACGATCGTCGGAAACCCATATCCGAACTTCAATGTCCCTGCACGATACCTATCATCGAATGTCGGACAACTATAAAAATCAAGCCCCTCTGCACCTTTGTAGATGCTCTCGACCCGCTTGCCGGCAACAGGATCATTGCTTGTCCCACCTGTATCAGGCGGTGTTCCCACTGGTCCTCCGTTTCCTGCAGCCGCATACGGAACTCCGAAGAAATCACAAATCCCCAGTGCCTGCTCCCTTGCTGTCTCACGTTGAAAATCCTCATTGAACGTGAGAAGTGCTTCCCTCTCATTATCCATAAAGCCATTCTCCACAAGCACGGCCGGTCCATTGAACTCTCTTGTCATATGAAGGTTCTGCTCAATGATTCCACGGTATACTTGCTTTGTTCCCTGTTTCAAGTACGTCGCAATATGTTCCGCGAGTCTCCTGTCCTCTGCATCATTGAAATATATATGAAGAGAATGCCCTTCAGCATCCTTTCCTGGACCATCAAACTTTCCATCGAAGGCGTTATAATGATTGGATATCAATGCATCTGCCCCCATGGAATTCGCTGCATCCGTCCGTGACTTCAGCGGAGTATCTGCATCCGTCGGAGCCGTCAACAGCGTCCGGAATCCACACCTCTCCAATTCAAGCTTCAAAAAGTAGGTCACTCTCTCATTAAACTCATTCTCCTGGATCTGCCTCCCAATCGATGGGATATAAGGCGTCCGTTTTCCGGCTGTCCCAAGACCGTGACCATCATCCAATGCGATTAAAAAACCACTTGCTTTTACCATATTTTGCATCCTCCTTTTACTAGTAAAATATTCATAGAGTAGATAATTGGTCACGGCTGAGAATTAATAGAGCTATATATTAAAAGAAAAAGCCTGCCACACCGTTATTGAAAACGGAAGGCAGGCACTTAGAAAGATTTTCTTACAAATAGATTTAAGAGTATGAGTAGAATGCATTCAGATAACAGACAGTCGCCCGTTCTTTTCACTAGATGCTCCAGAGGTTTATCACGTTAAAAAGTCGCCACTTCAGAAATCCCATGGCTCCTTAATCGCTCCGTATTTTCCTCCACATATAATCCAATATCATCCGGATAGTGAGAATCCGATGAAGTAGTGAACCGCACTCCAGCGTCGGCCAGCACCTTCAAGAAACGTGGGCTCGGGCACATTTCCTTGATCGGATAGCGATAAAATAAACCAGCGTTCACTTCCGTCGCTGTATTCGTTTCCACTAATGCACGTGCGATCTTCTGGTAATGGGGCAAAAGGTTTTCTTCATCAGGTCTGAAGTTGAAGACTTTTAGATTATCGAGGTGGGCAACAAAGTCGAATAATTCACTGCGGATGGCCTCTTCGACGATGTGAAAGAAACGCCCGTACAGTTCCTGTAGATCATATTCATGAAATCGCTCCATTGCTTCAGGGTTATCAAATCCCCATCCATCCACAAAGTGAACCGAACCAATCACATAATCCCAGTTATGGTTGGATAATAGCTCTTTCAGCCGGTCACGTGAACCCGGAAAATAGTCGGCCTCTACCCCAAGCTTGAGCTGAATGCCATGATCTGACCATTTGGACTTCTGTCTTTCGATGAAATCGACAAAGTCGTCCATTCTTTCTGTCATCACCTGCTCCAACCACCGATACTGTTTTCTTCCCAAGTCACTTTCGCTGATATCCATATAGTTTTCGAAGTAGGCCCTCGTTTCAGTGAATCGATATAAATGATCGACAATACCGACCTCTTTTAGGTTCCTTTCTTTCGCTTTCTGCAAGTACAGGTCCAGCCATTTGGATGAATAGGGCCCTGCTTCCAATCTTTCACTCAGAAGATGATAACTCTCAAGTATCCAATTGCGATGGTGGACCCCTTCGTTTACAGGATGGAAATGCTGTAAGGCGCGGCTTGTTCGTTCAAGCCATCGGAATGAGTATGGACCTTCTTCTAGATGTACGTGATAATCGACAGGCATTCAGGTTTCCTCCTTATGGCGAAATCCATTTTTTAAATGTATGTTTATTATTCTTTTGCCACTCTCTTGGCATCGGGGTATCGCATACCACATAGTCAAGTTCGTTCATTGAACCTATCCGGCAAAAGGAGGTCTGATTCAATTTAGAGGAGTCGACAAGTAGATAGATCTCCCTTCCCTGTTTCATGACGGTTTCAGAAATCAGTGATTCCTCGAGATCATAATCAAAAATATCGGTTATGGTGACGCCTCCACAAGACAGAAACACTTTGTCAAACTGAAAATGACGCAGCATTTGGAGGGTCATTGCACCCGAAACCGATTTTTGCTCAGGATTACTCATTCCTCCAAGCATCACAAGCTTCCCATCAAAGATCTTTGCTTCAAGGCTCTTATTGATGATTTCAGCTGCAGCCAGGGAATTGGTGACAATCGTCAGACGCTGAAGACCTGCCAAGGCATAAGCGAGTTGATAGGTGGTAGTCCCGACATCAAGCATGATCGTGTCGCCGTCCTGAATATAGCGGGAGGCGAGTTTTCCGATTGTCCGTTTTTCTTCAAGCTGAACATTCATCTTTTGTCGGAATAACGGTTCTTGTACGATTGGCTCGTATTTCACCGCACCACCATGGATGCGGGTAAGACGATTTTCTTTTTCAAGAAACGCCAGATCCTTCCGAATGGTTTCAGGTGTCACATTCATTTTTTCTGCTAATTGTGTGACGTATATTTTTTCATCCTCATGGAGGATTTCTTCAATTAATTTGTGACGATCGGATGCAAATGCACTCATGTTAGTGGTATCACATCCTCTTTTGAAATATATAAGTTGACTTCACTATCACGGTGTAATTCGGCTGCCCTCTGTTGAAGTAAATCGGCAGAAAAGGTCACAGAGTTCGACTCCAGTGTATAGCGAACGATGCTCCCTAATACAGCTACGTCTTTCACCACGGCTTTTACGGCAAAGGATTGTCCTGAATCCATTCTCTGAAACGCTTCAGGCCGGATAGCATACAGCTTGCTGCCAAGAAGTTCCACCGGCCCCAGCAAGGCATCGAGTTCACTTGCCTCTAGGACATTGTAATGACCGATGAACCGTGCGGCAAATTCGGTCGTCGGATTCATATAAATATCATAAGGATGTCCACTTTGAACCATTTCACCTTTGTTGAGTAGCACGATTCGATCACTTACCACCATGGCTTCTTCCTGGTCATGTGTCACAAGGATCATCGTGATCCCGAGCCTTTGCTGAATGGATCGTAACAGCTTTTGAAGATTCTTTCGGATTTGTGCATCAAGGGCACTAAGCGGTTCATCCAACAGAAGGACTTTCGGCTCCACCACGACACTTCTTGCCAGAGCCACCCTTTGTTGCTGACCACCGGATAATTCATGTGGAAAGGCCTTTTCCTTTCCAGTCAGTCCTACCAGTTCAATGATACTCATAACCTTCTCATGTATTTCGTCCTTCTCCATTTTTTTCATTTTCAATCCGAAAGCGACATTGTCATACACATTCATATTGGGAAACAAGGCATACGATTGAAACACCATCCCCACTCCTCTATCCTTTGGGGGAACATTGGTCACATCTCTACCATCGATGAGAATGGAGCCCTCTTCCGGAGAGACAAGACCTGCAATCATCCTGAGGAGCGTGCTTTTCCCGCAGCCGCTAGGACCTAGAAACGTCACAAGTTCTCCTTTCTCGATTTCCAAATTCATATGTTGAATGACCGTCTGGCCTTCGAAGGATTTTTGGATTTGATTCAATTTGATAAAGCTCATGTTAGAACGACTCCTTTTTACGCTGGGCAAATTTCACAACCAAGCTTGATAGGATGCTGATGAATACGAAATAACACACGACGATGGCACTGGAGAAGTGACCACTCTTTTTTAGTTGTTGATACAAGTAAATTTGTACTGTTTCATAGCTTCCACCGATCAATAAATTCGCCAGGACGAATTCCCCGAACAGAATCGAGAATGAAAGGAGGGCTGACACCAGTATGCCCGTCATGATATTGGGTACGATGATTTTCCTGAAGGCCGATATCTTGGAAGCCCCCAGTAGTTCTGCCGATTCCATCAGGGATACGGCATGAATGTTTCTGAGACTATTACGGGTTCCCTGATACATATAGGGCATGATCCCGATGAAATACGCACCAATTGTCACCAGTACCATCGGGACTCCCGCTTTCGAATACGCTCTTAACAACCCGACTGCCATAATGACTCCCGGCATGGCATAGGTAAGGAGCACAATCGCCTGCAGTCCTTTTTCCAAACGAGGTGCATAGACCACAATGGCAAATATCGCAGGAACCATGAAGAGGGCTGAAAGAACCGTGGCCCCTCCTGAAAGCACAAGGGAACGCAGGACGGCTGAAGTAAACGCACCATCACTGAATAACTCCGTATACCACTTGAACGTGATTCCTTCAGGCAGAACCGTTTGATTCCATTTAGTCGAAACCGAATATAAAAACGTCGCTAAAAGTGGAATGATGAGATAAGCAAACACAATGACCAAGGGAACGAACGATAACCGACTTTTCTTCATCCGACATCCCTCCTTACCTTTCTTGTGAGCCATTCATTGATCAGCATCGCGACAATCAGCGTAACGCCCAATAACACGGCAAGTGCACTTCCAAGCTCCGGCTGGGCAAAGATATCACCTGATATCAAGGCTCCAATCCTGATGGTAGCCAGATTATACGTACTTCCTGTCAGGGCATAGGCAGAGGCATAGGCCCCCATTGAATTCGCAAACAGTATACTCGCCGTACCTGCCACACTCGGCAGAAGGATCGGAATCCCGATCCGCTTCCAGAACGTAAGCGGTGATGCTCCGAGAAGGTAGGCAGATTCCCTCCACTGCTCCTTGATGCCATGAAATGCCGGAAACATGAGCATGACAGCCAGAGGCAGTTGAAAATAAATATAAATCAGAATAAGGCCAGTCCAGGAATACAGATTAAAATGATTCAGCAAAGCGACATCCAGTTTTTCTGCTAAAATCGTGAACACGCCACTATTTCCCAATAAGACGATAAAAGCGAAGGACAACGGGATCCCTGCGAAATTAGATGTCAAATTCGCCAGCACCAGAATCCGGTCCCGTGTCTTTTTGTGAAAGAACGTAATGGCATATGCGGCAAAAAGCGCCAGGATAATCGCCACGACAGTAGACGAAATCGAAATGATGATACTATTCTCGAATGATTTATAATAATAGGGATTTGTAAAAATCTCCAAATAGTTCCCCAGGGACAACGATGCTTCCCCACCTTTTGTGAAGCTTGCATGAATCATTGAAAATAACGGAACAAGTAAGAATAATAGAATAAAGACCATTAAAGGAACCATCGTAAGAATAATACCGGATGTCCTCTTTTTCATGAGTATTCACTCCTTTTACACCATTGACCTTGAGATCAAGGTGGAGGGCATATCCCATCCACCCTGATTAGGACTGCATAACCTATTTTAGGTCTGGAATCGTTAACTCCTGCATGGCTGGTGACGGTTGAATGTTTAATAGTTTACAAACGAATGGTGCGATTTGAAGCTGCGGGATTTCCTGTTCATAGATTCCCGCTTCTAGTTTCGAACTGATGACGAATAAAGGGACTTCCCGGTCTTCCTTCGTCGTCCCTCCATGCTGACCATCCTTGTTCATTCCATGATCGGCAGAAATGATGATCTGATAACCTTCTTCTATCCAGTCCGGTAGAATTGAAGCAAGCATAACGTCCACAGCGATCACACGATTTCTGTAACCGGCAGAGTCTGCCGTATATTTGTGTCCATCATCATCTACATTCATGCTGTGAATATAGAGGAAATCAGGATCTTTCGTCGTTTTCATATAGTTGGCATCGGCAAAAAGATGCGTGTCGGGATAGTGATCCTCCCAGTAGAACATCCCGTTCTGAATCGGGCCATTCCCGTCAAGCTTGATGCGGTCCGTCATCGGATTGAAAGGTGCAGAATGATAGAGTTCACTCACCCAATGATAGCTTGCCGTTGCATTCTTCAATCCATTTTTACTCGTCAAGTGAAAGATGCTCTCTTCCTTTGAGCCTCGTACAATCTGATTGGACGTGATTCCGTTTTGGTAGGGAGGAGTTCCCGTCAACAAGACTTCGTACAGGGGC
Source organism: Rossellomorea aquimaris (assembly GCF_020172085.1). Lineage (GTDB taxonomy): Bacteria > Bacillota > Bacilli > Bacillales > Bacillaceae_B > Rossellomorea > Rossellomorea aquimaris_E. Next base: position 766,751 of record NZ_JAIVAT010000007.1, on the reverse strand, counting down.
CGGGACATGCTCGGCACCTCTGAAATCACCTTGAATCGTGAAGCCTGTCCCTTTTCCACCAAGTGATGCAAATACCCCATGTTATCCACGGCTGTATCAAAGCGTAGTCCATCGATCATGATGAAAATCAGCTTGTCGTTAGTTGACATGGACTAACACTTCCTCTTGCCATTTTTGTGGAAGGGATTTTGTTGCCTCTTCCCATGCTTTTGCATCCTCGACCGGTCTTGCGTTCTTATACATGCTATCTGGCAGAAGCTTTGCTTTCGCATCTTCCGGAAGTTTCACATCTTCACGGATCGGTCTTGCATATCCACGGGCAAGATTTGCCTGTCCCTCATCCGATAAGATGTATTCACGTGTCAGCATCGCTGCGTGTGGATCCTTGGCATTTTTATTGATGACATTCGCATACCCTGACACAACCGATGAATCCGATGGAATGATCACTTCAAAGCGATCTTTATCAATTTGATCACGGTAGTTCAGTGCATTGAAATCCCATACGATCGCGACATCTGTCTCCCCTTTTTCAAGAGCTGTCAGGGAAGGGTCCGTCGTCTGCAGGCGATCCTGTTTGGCGAGATTCTGGAAGAACTCGATTCCCGGTTCAATGTTCTTCTCGTCCCCTCCGTTGGCAAAGGCTGCTGCGAGCACTGCAAATTGTGCCTGATTGGCCTTCATTACGTCACCTACATCTACTTTATAATCACCATTCAGCAGGTCGCTCCATGAAGTAGGTGGATTTTTCACATTATTTTTGTCAGTAATGAAAGCAAGTGTCCCCGTATAACCAACCACCCAGTCTCCGTTGTCATCCTTCGCCCAATCAGGGATTTCATCCCAGTGCGATGGTTTATATGGAAGCGTCAGTTCCTTCTCTTCTGCAAGAGGTCCGAATGCCACACCGACATCCCCAACATCGGCATCTCCGTTTTCAAACTTCGCAAGTTCCTCGGCACTCGACATGTCTGTATCTGTATGCTTGATGTCATATTTCTCTGTGATATCCTTCCAAGTCTGTCCCCAGTTTGCCCATGAATCAGGCATTCCGACAGAGTTCACTTCCCCTTCTTCTTTTGCTTTCTTCTCTATTTGATTCAATGATAAGTTACTAGTATCGATCTTGCTTCCTTCTGCGTTATCGTTCCCAGAACAGCCCGCCATAAGGAAAGCGGAAGTCACTCCTACCGTTACTACCTTCAACAATGAGTTCTTCTTCATGGATGTCTCCTCCTAGTTTTGAATCATTTTTGTTTTCTTTTGTTTCACACACTCATCTTAGGAAACCAAAGTAAATATAAGATTAACCAAACGTTAAACTATTCTGAAATAATGTTAAGAAAGTGTTAAGAGGATGATTGAAGCCGCCGAAAAGGGATTATATGGGAATCTTCAGTGAAGAATGAAAGGATTTTAGTTATTTAGAACCAATTTTACGTATTGTAAAGGATATGTAAATGCGAAGGATTGATAAGGAAAAGTCCTTATCCTTACTATGTTTACTCTATAAAATCTGTTCACAGGTTTAGAGATACCTTCACATAACAGGAGCATCGGAGGAAGATTTCCACTACCTGAGAACTATCTATTTCTAGTAAATGTATGAAATATTTCAATAGAAAGCGAAACATTACAACTTTTTTTCACACTCTATTAATGAAATGTTGGTAAAGTTTAGAAGAATCTAAAAGATTAGGAGATGTTGTAAAAATGAACCAAAGAAAAACAAAGCTTTTCTCTGTGGCAAGTGTATTAATCCTTGGAGCGTCCTCAGTACTCGCATCACCATTCATTTCTGCAGAAGCAGAAGGTCCGTCCGATCCTGCTCCCGTCATCATGCCGATCGGGGCCGAAACGGGAAAGAAGATCCTATTTGATAATACGCACGGCCAGACGTCTGGAGCGGCTGATTGGGTCATTGATGGCGGATTCTCTGATTTCGCGAACGCTATTGCCGGCGAAGGCCATTATGTGAAAGAATTACGCAAAAATACTCCCATCACGTTAGAAGATTTAAGTACATATGATGCATTCGTCATCGGTGAAGCCAATATCCCATACAAAGCTTCTGAACAGGCGGCCATGCTCCAATATGTTCAAAACGGTGGAAGTATCTTCTTCATTGCGGATCATTACAACGCAGACCGGAACAAGAATCGCTTTGATGCTTCCGAAATCTTCAATGGTTATAGAAGAGGAGCGTGGGCTGATCCGGCTAAGGGGATGACTACTGAAGAGGCTTCTTCTGATGCCATGCAAAATGTGAATAGCTCTGATTGGTTGTCCTCCAATTTTGGTGTGCGCTTTCGCTACAATGCAATCGGAAACGTAACCGCCAATGATATTGTCTCACCTTCACAAGCATTTGGGATTACAAACGGCGTCTCAACCGTTGCCATGCATGCAGGGTCCACGCTTGCCGTCACGGATCCGTCTAAGGCAAAAGGAATCGTTTACCTGCCTCAAACATCAGCCAAATGGTCATATGCAGTCGATCAGGGAATTTACAATGGCGGTGGACGTGCAGAAGGCCCGTTTGTAGCCGTATCAAAAGTGGGGCTTGGGAAAGCGGCCTTTATCGGAGACTCTTCTCCAGTTGAAGATTCCACTCCCAAATACGTAAGGGAAGAAACGGGACAGGCGAAGACGACGTATGATGGTTTTACGGAACAAAACGATTCCACACTACTTGTGAATTTGATCAACTGGCTTTCAAATCAGGAAAACTATACAGACCTGACCCAAGTGAGTGGACTTCAATTGGATCAACCAACATCCCTATTATCCATGGAAGATCCTGCGTCTTCTACAGAACCCCAAGCAGAACCTTGGGCTTCACCGGACCCCGGGTACAAATGGTATGATCCTTCTACATTCAAAGCTGGATCTTACGGCTATATCGGCGGCTCAACAGGTGGAGGTGGTACAACATCTGAAGAAAATGTTTTCCTAAGTGAATATGTTGAAGGATCCGGTTACAACAAGGCTCTGGAAATTTTCAACGGCTCCACATCTGCCATTGACTTATCTGAGTATTCTCTGGAACTGTCGAATCTCTCAGGCTCCATTCCTTTGTCGGGCACTCTTGCTAGCGGAGATGTATTTGTCATTGCAAATCCAAGTGCAGACGCATCGATCCTGGCTGTTGCGGATATGCAGAATTCTTCAATCTCGTTCAACGGAGATGACGCTGTCACGTTAAAACATAACACTGCTTCCATCGATCAAATCGGTACTGCCGGTGTGAATTACGGAAAGGATATCACCCTCGTTCGGGACTCATCGGTAACAAAAGGTTCAGCTACCTATTCATCAAGTCAATGGAGTTCGTATCCGACTGACACCTTTACAAACTTAGGAAGCCATGCTGGATCCGTATCCGCTGCACCCCTGGTAAGTGAAGATTTCGAATCAGGATCCAAAGGAAGCTATACGACCGGAGATGTTACGACAACAAATGGTACTTGGACGTTCACAAATGCCCTTTTAGGGAACTTATCGAATGATAAAAAAGTGGGGACTCAATCGGCAAGAATCAAAGCAACCGGATCCATCACCATGAACTTTGATGCTTCTTCTGCCAAGTCGGTCACCTTTTCTCACGCCGATTTCGGAAATGACACCGGTGCTCAGTGGAAGTTGCAGAAATCCACGAATCAAGGTGCCTCATGGTCGGATGTAACAGTGTCTGCCACAAGTGGCAGTACTCTTACTGAAGCAACGATCACGGTAAATTCAAGCTCACCTGTCCGTTTCCGCATAAACGTAACAGGAACGAGCGGAGCAAGATTGAACATTGATGACTTTAAGATTAATCAGTAAACCGTTTTGATCAACTCAACTTCCGAACAACTGGATCTCTTCGGGAGTTGAGTTTTTTTATACAAAAAAGTGCCTGTACCCTCTTAATAGGGTCAGGCACTTTTACAATTATTTTGCTTGCAAACGGCTGATCCGCTCATCCAAATCCGGGTGAGTCGAAAACATCGCCGATTTACGTCTTCCATTGATTTTCAATGTGGAAATGGCGGTGTCATCTTCACCCTTCATGCGGCTCGAGTAGGCTTTCAGCATTTGAAGGGCATGCACCATTTTGTCTTTACCTGCAAGGTCCGCTCCACCTCTGTCCGCGTGGTATTCACGATGACGAGAATAAGCGAAGACGACCAAACTTCCCAAGATCGAGAAGACGATCTGGAAAACAATCACGGCAATGAAATGCACGATTGGTGCCATTTCTTCCCTTGCAAAACGCGACGCAATCCATGCGGCGATACGTGCCAGGAAGACAACGAATGTGTTGACCACACCTTGAAGTAAGGTCATCGTCACCATATCCCCGTTCGCTACGTGGGCCACTTCATGGGCGATGACGCCTTCCACTGCATCGTCATCCATTTCACGAAGCAATCCAGTCGAAACCGCAACCAGTGAGCGCTTCTTCGAAGGACCTGTTGCGAATGCATTGACTTCAGGAGAATGATAGATTCCCACTTCCGGCATATGTGTAAGTCCAGCCGCTCTTGAAAGACGATGAACTTTCTCCACAACCGCACGTTCCTCAGAAGAGAGGGCTCCATCCGGATTCAACACCTGGACCCCCATCATCCGCTTCGCCATCCAGCGTGACATCGCCAGAGAGATGAATGACCCGGAAAAACCGATAATGGCACTGAATACGAGTAGTGCACCTAAATCCAGCCCGCCTGAAACAGTGATGTAATTTCCCGCTCCTGTGACGGAAAAAATGATACTAATCGTCAGTAATACTAAAACGTTCGTTAACAGGAAGTAAAATATACGTTTCCCCATCTTGTTTCCTCACTCCTATTTCAAGTTCATATGAACCTGTATCTGAATATATTATAATTCCTTTCTCCGCGAAATACAAGCAAAAGGTGAAATTGACGAGTCCCTGACGAACCAGTAGTATAGAAGAAGATATTTGGAAAAGAGACGGGGTAATCACGATGGAAACGATTAAATTGACACGCAAACATATGGCCCACCTCCTGCGCTCACTGAACGGCACAAACAGCAGTACCCCACTCAAGGTGCTTCAGGTTGCATGGACGGATTTACATAAAGAGGATGAGCTGCCACCAATCATTCAAAAATTACTCAAACCTTCCAAAGGCGAAATTGGATTTTCCCTCAATGAAATCGTCTCCTTGGGAAACCTGATCGAATTCACCAACTTTCCACAAAGCACCGTCCAGAACTGGGTGAAGCGGGATGTCAGAGGATTAATCGGATCCCCACAGCTCGGCAAAAAATACACCATTGAACAGGCTGCCATGCTCTTCATCGTCGAAGACCTTAAAGCGACTCTTGATTTTGAATCGATCCGTAAAATCCTGACGCTTGTGTTCAATAATATTGAAGACCGTACGGATGACATCGTCAATCCAACAGATCTTTATCTTGCCTATGCATCAGTCTTTGACCAGATTCATCATCAATCCCTGCCCTCCATCAAAACGGCGGATGGTTCCGTCAACGAACATATTGATGGATTCATCAAGGAAGAGTGCCATGCGATGCTTTCGACCATTGACGGAATCATGGAGGAGAATCTCACCAAAGTCCTGAATGTGATGATCGTATCCGTATTGACGGTCCAGGCCGGATTTTATCAGGCTGTGACGAAGAAGTATGTGAAGGATGCCCTATCATAACAAAAAAAAGCCTGTTCTCCATCAATAAAGGGACAGGCTTTTCTATGTTTATTTCGCAGCTTCAACTGTTTTCGTATGCTGCATATGAGTAGTGAACCACGCAATCCCACCTGCAACGGCCAAGTAGGCAAACAGAATCCATAACTGGTGCGTCAGCTGAGTGAAGTCACCTAATGAAATGACCTCCTGAAAGCTGCTTAACGAGTGAGCCATCGGTAAGTTCTCCCCGATGACACGCAATATCGGTGTATTCAAGTCCCTAGGGAATGTCCCTCCGCAAGTCGCCAGCTGCAAGACGAGGAAGGTCACTGCCATGAATTTCCCTACGAATCCGAATACGGTGATCAGCATAAAGATAAAGGTCATAAACGTAAAGGAAACGATGACACTTGATAGAATGAACAATGGTATATCCACGACTTCTAGATGGAATCCAAACAGAAGGACACCGTCGACGATCAGCGCCTGGATGAATCCGATGGAAAACACTAATCCCAATTTATTGATGAAATGGGTCGTCCCGCTCACCAGAAGATTTTCGCGCCTGCCAAGGGGAAGAATATTCGCTGCCATGATTCCCCCGACATATAACGCCAGTGACAAGAAATATGGGGCAATCCCGGTTCCGTAGTTCGGAACCTTGGAAACATTGGACTTCACAAGGTGGACGGGATTCGAGAACATGGACGATACCTCATCCGTTGAGTGTACTGCTGAGGTTTTGTCTGCTGCTTCTGAGAGTTTTGTCGATAATTCTCCTGAGCCTTTTTCAAGTTCTGTGAGTCCGTCGTTTAAAGCGGTCACTCCTGGAGAAAGCTTATCACTTCCATTGTTTAAACGACCGATTCCGTCGGTCAGAGTTGAGAAACCTTTTCTCCAATCGGCAAAGCCTGAAGAGAGTGTTGACGAACCAGACGCTAATTCAGAAGCTCCATTGGATGCCTGGTTCAGTTTGTCAGTAAACTGTACGATCCCTGCATGTAGCTGGCTCTGTCCACCGGCGAGTTGTTCTGTTTGCTGATAGAGTTTTGATTGCTCGCCCTCAAGCTCCGATGTGGAAGCTGATAGCTTTTCAGAAAGTTGTTGAAGACGTGCGAATTCAGGGTCCGCTTTTGCCTCTGGATGTGATGCCTGATAGGCTTGAAGCTGACTCTCCAGCTTCTCTGCCGATGTATTTGCTTCCTTTTGTTGTTGGTGTAACTGACTTTCTGATACGGCAAGCTGTTTGGTTGAACTCGCCAGTTGTTCTGCGCCCTTATTCATTTTCTCTCCGGCTAGTGTAAGACCCTTCAAGCCTTGGGCTAATTGAGCTGAACTTGAATCGATTCGGTGGAGACCACTTTCAAGAGAGTCGGCACCATCTGACAGTTTTGCCCCTCCAGCTTGAAGGTTACGAGAACCTGCCACGAGTTCGTCGATTCCCGTTGCAAACTTCGTCATTCCTGACATTTCATCAGCAATTCCTTCATGCAACCGGCCCGCCCCATCACTGGCTTTCGTTAATCCCTTACCTAATTCCTCAAACTTGGAGAACACGCCATCCGCATACGATGTTGAAATCGCGTTAGACAGCTTAGTCTTCATTTTCTCGGTAGCGCTTGAACTGATTTGAGAGGCAACGAAGTTTTTACCAGGGTTGTCTTTATAGAGAAGCTCGGCAGGCTGAGGATGTTCATCCATTAACGTGCTGACCTTTTCCGAGAAGTCTTTCGGAATGGTTACGACCATATAGTACGTACCTTCTTTAAGGCCCTCTTCTGCTTTAGGTGAGGAAACGAATTGAAAATTCAGATCTCCTGAGTTTTTCAATTCCTGGACAAAGTCCTTCCCCGCCTGAATCGGTTCATCCCCCATCACGGCTCCCTCATCCTCATTGACGACGGCAACGGGTAATTGATCAAGCTTGCCATATGGGTTCCAATAGCCTGACAGGAATAACCCTGCATAGATTAATGGAACTAAAAGAAGGAAGCCCAAGGCGATTCTTCTGTGCTTATGGCTGACCATGGCTTTTAAATCTTGAAATAGTAATGTAAATCCTTTCATAACATACTCCTTTTATACTCATTTACATCCATTTATCATACGGGTATTAAATGATAATGTATAATACATAATAGGTTATACATATATAGCTTTCAGTCTATGAAAGGAAGTGATGGTGTGGAGCTTCAACAGCTGCACTACTTTCAAACCGTTGCCCGTTTAGAGCATATGACCAAGGCTGCAGAGGAACTGAGGATTGCTCAGCCTTCGCTCAGCAAGACGATTGCCCGGTTGGAAGAGGACCTTGGTGTGCCCTTATTCGAACGGCAACACCGCCAGATCAAACTGAACCGATTTGGAGAACTGTTTCTTAATCGGGTGGAACGCGTATTCATGGAAATCAACGAAGGGAAAAGAGAGATTCTGGAGGCAATGCACCTGGAGGAACATACCATTCGGATGGCCGTCACGATTCCAAGGGTGCTGCCTGATCTCGTTGGGTCTTTTTTGAAGGAAAACCCTCACGTCCGTTTTCAGCAATTTGTGCATTCCATGTCTGAAATGAAAGAGGAGTTAAAGAATGGGAAAGTGGATTACTGTATCTCCTCCATCCCATTGGATAATGATGAAGATATTGCATGGGAGCCGTTGATGACAGAAGAGATCTTCCTCATCGTCCCTCCCGGTCATCGGTTGGAAGACAAAGATGAAATTGACCTGATCGAGGTGAAAGATGAACCGTTCATTAGCATGAATACGGGATACGGACTACGGAATCTAACAGATGAGATTTGTTTACGTGCAGGATTTTCACCCGTGATCTCCTTCGAAGGAGACGAGCCCGGCGTCATCGGGGATCTCGTGAGGCAGGGCCTCGGCATCGCCTTCATCCCCGCCATCTCATGGATGAATCGCCGAACCCCCTTCCCCCACAAAATCCGGATCAAAAATCCAACCTGCCAGCGCACCATCGGCCTCGGCTGGTCCAAACGCAGACACTTCACCAAAACCGCCATGGACTTCCGCCCCTTCATGACCAACTACTTCAAGACGATTGGCATGAAACTGAACCAATTATAGAGGGACGGACCTTCATTTTGGCAAATGAAGGCCCGTCCCTATTGGTTTTCTTATCAAAATTATAGGTCCGTCCCTCTCTTGATGGGGATCCATACCTCTTCTACGGCGTTGGGGTCGGCTGGGTTGTAATGTTCGTCAAAGCGTTCGAAGTGTTCGCGGTCGTCGAGTTCATATCCTGAAGATGGCATCCATTTTGTGTGGATGTATTGAATGGTTTCGTGGAAACGGCTCGCTGGGCCTTGGTGAAGGAATTTGGCGTACAGTCCACCGTGTAGGGTGTAGGTTTCCATCCCTTCCCTCACACTGTCAAACAACTGCACTTCGACGGCTGCCCATTTCTGAAAAGGGGTGGATGGAATCAGGTTCTTCAGATCGAAACCTGGTTCAAATATCTTCATATTATATAGTTTTTCATCAACTCGATGAGGAATCGATTTCCGGTGGGGCATGAAGCTTTGCCAGAGTTCTTTCGTGAAATCCTCTGACAGGGACATGACTTTGGATTTTCCGATTAGTTTCTTAGGTTTCAGTGTTACAATTTCAGGTATCATGGGGCTGTTCCTCCTCTTTAACAAAGTAAGTTATGATCGTTTTTCTCGAATGCTCATACTCTTCTCTTAGGATTGCTTCTTTGGTTTCTTCCAGTAATATAAAAACACGTAACACATACCCAACAAGAGATATGTATTAAGAATGTAAAACATTTGATTGATGAAAGAGCTTCCTATCCCATCCGTCATGATTGAAAGGAATCCTGTCACTAATAGGTAGAAAACCACATAACTGATTACTCCTTTTACTCCTCTGCCTATCTTATTCTCAATCCATTTTGCAATCCAAACGGGCAGGGAGAAAACACTTTCTAGTTCATTTCTCATTTCATACTCCTTTATTGAATAGCCTGCAATCTCCTTAGTTCACCATGATAACCGAAATACTTATCATTTTGAACTACCCTTAAACTATACGGACCAATCCCCTAAAAAGTTTCAAGTACAACTATGCTGTTCCATTTCAGTACTCCTCTCGTCCAAGGATTTTACTAAAGCTTTAAAACGATTACCCCAACGATAATCAAACCAACAGATAGTACTTTTCCTTTACTGAACGATTCGCGAAAGAAAAGGATACCAATCAACGTGGTTGAAGCAATGGTCACGCCGGACCAAATCGCATAGGCAATGCTGACATCCATATATTGAACACTCAAGGTCAAGAAATACAAACAAATGCCATAAAGGAGGAATGAGCCTATACTTGGTAGCCTTTTCTGAAATCCTTTCGAAAATTTAACGGAAGTATTACCTGCCACAGCAAACACAAGACTAATCAAAAGGAATGCGGTACCCAATTACAACACCTCCTTCTTTTTATTAGGCAGGTTCAACCCAATGACGCCTGAAACGATACATACAAGTCCGAATAGTTTAAGGGCAGAAAGGGATTCTTGAAAGAGGATCATCCCCAAGGCCGATACTAGCACGGTCCCTCCTCCTGCCCATAAAGCATTGACAATTCCAATTTCATTCTCCTTCGTTAGCAAAATATAGCTGCCCAATGCTACACTATAGGAAAATATAACAATTATCGTAGGGAAAGCCTCAGTGAATCCGTCGGAGAGTTTCATGAATGAGGCTCCGACTACCTCGAGAATGATTGATAAACTTAGGAATGTATAATATTTCAGCATACATAAACCTCCTTGAAATGGACGTGATCACCATGAACCTGCAACGATTCGAATATTTTATGACGGTTGCCAGGGAGAAGAGCCTTTCAAAGGCCGCTCACTCCCTATTCGTGTCCCAACCTGCCTTAAGCAAACAAATTAAGAAGCTCGAAGATACGCTCGGCTTTTCCCTCTTCATCCGTTCGTCAAGCGGAATGACATTAACCCAAAAAGGCAAGGAACTCTATCGAGATCTGGATCCAATCCTCGGTCAGCTGAGCCGACTTATAGAGAAATACACCATGGACAACGTAATCCGCATGGGAAGTGACCCCATGCTTGCTTCTTATTTTTTTCCGGACTACATAGAAAGAATTGATACCTTTGAAATACACTTGACGATGATCCGGGATGACACGATCGACCTTCTTCCATTATTAGAGAGTGGAGACATTGATGCGGCCATCATTCAGGACCATCCTCATCAAAAGGGATGTTGCAGCTCCCACTTATTCAGTGATGAATTCTATGCTGCGGTCCCTGTCACCCACCCGCTTGCAGCATGTGAAACACTTGAGATTCAGGACTGTTTCCCGTACACACAATTACTGCCGGCTGCCTCGACACCGCTCAGTAATAAAATTAAGGCATTAATGACCCAACATGGTATCATTTCTTCTGATATTAAAGAACTACCTTATCATGCTCTCATCGGTTTCGTAGCACAGAACCAAGGAGTATCCTATCTCCCATCCATCATGGTCAAGAAGATGGATTACAAAGGAGTCGTGTTCATCCCACTACAAGGCACCCCCTTGAAAAGGGAAATGTATTTATTCACCCTGGATCAACGCACGCTTGAGGTCTTAAAGCAGGGCTTTCATATGTAAAGTGTAAAGGTCAATTCTTCTCCTGCCTATGACATAAAAGGAATGAATATATAACCAAAAGTTATACCATGACCAAAAAGCTGCCCCGGAACTAACTCCGGAGCAGCTTTTATACTACCATCAAGCTTTATGAACGAATTCAAATGGTTCCTTTCCTTCAAAGGAATTGACCTTTCCTTCATGAACTTCCTTATTTTCCCGTACCAACCTTTCCATCACACTTGTCGCCCCGATCAGCATCAGCTTCGCCGACAGGATCGTCAGTGTAAAGAACACAACAGGGATGAACGAAATCCACGGATAGGTGGTCCATAGATATTGCCACCACCCTCCAAGAAGACCTGACCATTCGTAAGAAAGTGACACTAGCACCGAGTTTTGAAAAATATCCTCATCAAGTACAGCACCACCAATAAAAATCTTCAATACCCCAAGATGCGCAATCAACAGCATGATAATCATAAATTCACGGATCGACACAAGAAGGATCTGTGGCAGGATAAATGGCCGGATATGGTTCATGATGTAATGGCGCTTCGTAGCCCCCAACACTTTGGAGCTGTCGATGAATTCCTCTTTCATGATCTTGTCATATTCATTCGAAAATAAAAGGGTCAGGCTCGGAATCGAGATGATAATGAGAATGGCCAGGTAAAACAACAACTTGTCCGAAAAATCATAGGGAAAATCTACAGGATTCAACAACTCTCCCTCCAACATCATCCAGTTCAATAGCAAGAACGATAGTAAAGTAGGAGGAAAATAATTGGCTGCATACACGATATGGTCGATGATTCTCCTAAACGGTTTGAAATAGAAATGAACCACCAGTCCAAGAATAACCGAAGGCAGTACCCTGAATAACATGATGACAAGAGCTGCCCCAATGGTATATTTCGCACCGACGATGATAAGAAGAAGGACATTCCGATTGAAATTATCCGTCCCAAGTGGTGGATACTCTGACGGGGAGTATGGAGGGCTCATGAAATCCCCCTCTTCATTTTTCAAAAGGTCCAGCTTCGGTACCTCATTCCCCCATCCTGCGTAATAAACAAGACTTGCAGCAAACATCCCAAACAGAAAAAGAAAGCCTGTTAAAAATGCCGGGTTTTTCATCAATTGCTTCAGCATCATATCACCACCCTCTGTCCCGTTTTTTTATCAATGATGACCCGGATCAGGATGAGCAACACGAATACAGGCAGATAAAACATGATCAAACTGAAACAAATCACATCCATTTGCGAGAAAGACAGGATAAAATGAGTGATGCCATAAATATTAAACAATCTCTCAAACACAATTAATGATGATAAGAGAAACAGAATGATCGATTTGGAGTGATTCAATAAGCTGAACGTGATATTCCTCAGGATATGGATAAAGAAAATAAAGTGCTTGGACATTCCCCTACTTTTGATCAGATCGACATAGGGTTTTCCATATTCATCGTTCACGAGTAGATAGGTAATTCTGAACAACATAATCGTCGGTAAGATGGACAGTGTCAGAATCGGTATCAGATACACCTTCTCCTGTGATCCGACGATGGGAAACAATAAAACCCCCGTTTCTTTCAGGAAAAAAATGACGTTGTATTGAATGACGATCAAAATGAAGATATCGGGTGTGGACTCCAAGAGGTTAGTGGCCCTGATGATAAACTTCGACCAACCGGTGGGCAGTAAATGTGTGAGGTACGCAAGGAGAATGCCCACGAAAACAGATAAGAGAAAGGCAGAGATAAAAATGGAAACAGAATAAAAATAAGGCTCCCAGAAGGAAGGGAACATTGGGTATGAGTTATTTGCTTCATTCGTGATGGTCATCGCATTTGAATGAAGAAGCGAGCTTGAAATATCTTTAAGGTTGGTTAGATATTGTTTTAAGCTGAGATTCACTCCTTCATTGAACAAACCGATGAGGCCTGTTAAGAGAATGATGCCAAACAGAACGAAGACAAACTTTAAAACCATGGAACCAATCGATTTGAGATACATTGATAGATCCTCCGAAAAGATAGAGACATGTTTTCTATAGATTACCATAATAAACCAAAAAATCCCATATAAAAAAGGTGGAACCTCTCGGGTTCCACCTTTCCTATCCTATCGATCATTTCGTACAAGATTCGCATATGTTTCCCGCTCAATCACAACCCGGGATTCCCCATCCTTCACAAACACGACAGCCGGACGTGGGATTCGGTTGTAATTACTCGCCATCGAATACCCATAAGCACCCGTACTGAAAACAGCCAGGATATCACCGTAATTCGTCGGAGGCAGCATCAGGTCCCAGATCAGCATGTCCCCGGACTCGCAGCATTTCCCAGCTATGCTCACAAGCTCCGTACATTCCTCATTAGGGCGGTTGGCAAGCACCGCATGATACTTAGCCTGATACAGAGCCGGACGAATATTGTCCGTCATCCCTCCATCGATTGCCACATATGTGCGCACGTCCGGAATGATTTTCTTGGAACCCACTTTGTACAACGTCGTACCTGCTTCCGCCACCATGCTTCGGCCCGGCTCCACCCATACTTCCGGGAGTGGATATTCATTTTTGGAAAAATAGGTTTTGACACTATCTGTAATGCCCTTTACATACGTCGGAATCGGCAGTGGACGGTCTCCTTCTGTATAACGGACCCCAAAGCCTCCTCCAATATTTAACACAGACATCTTCACATCGAACTCGATCCGTATCCGCTGCATGAAATCTGCGAGCACCATAATCGCCTGATCGAACCCTTCCTGCTCGAATATCTGGGAACCGATATGAGAGTGAAGGCCAAGCAAGTTGAAGTAAGGCTTCCGGATCGCGAGTTGAATCGCCGTACTTGCCTGTCCGTTCGAAATGCTGAATCCGAATTTCGAATCTTCCTGTCCTGTCGTGATGTATTCATGAGTATGGGCTTCCACTCCCGGTGTGACTCTGATCAGGATCTGAACCGGCTGCTCACGCTCCCTGGCCAGGTCGTGAAGCAATTCAAGCTCAAGGAAACTGTCGACAACAAAGCAGCCGATTTCAGCTTCAAGAGCCATAAGCAGTTCTTCTTCGGATTTGTTGTTCCCATGAAAATGGATACGCTCCGCCGGGAACCCCGCCTCTAGGGCCGTATATAATTCTCCCCCGGACACGACGTCAAGGGAGAGATTTTCCTGGGCTGCAAGTCGTACCATCTCTTTGCAAAGAAACGCTTTACTCGCATACGCCACCTGAAATTTAAGACCACTTTCAGTGAATGCATCCCGAAACAATTTTGCATTCCCACGGATCATGCCTTCATCATATACCATCAACGGCGTGCCGTATGTTTCGACCAACTCACCTGTACCCATTCCACCAATGGTTAAATCACCTTGAACATTTACATCAACTGTACTCATATCCCTAACTCCTTTTGACTCTCTAAAAAACACAAAAAAACCGTATGAAGCAGATGCTCATACGGTTATTCATCAAAGTTAACGGAAACATGATGAAGACTCTGTATTAACATCTCTTCAATAGTGCTCCACAACCTTTGCATTGTGACAGTCCAACATTTCTTCAATGCTGGCCCAACAAAAAATAGAATTGGCTATTTTCTGCTTCGGCGATCTGCCTTTCCCTACTTATCCCAGAATCCATTATTCTCAAAGAAGGTACTCTTCATACTCGCGCCTCTATTATCAGAGAGTGACTGTTTATTTGATTGGCATAACTATACCATTCTCTTGAAATGGTTGTCAATTGGTTTTAGCAGAAGAAGCTGGGACATAACTAAATCCATACACTCTAAATTCCAACAATGCTTATATATTTTCAGAACACCTGTTACACCGCTGTTGATTTCCGTGCAAGACTTCGCTTTCCTCGGGCGGAAGGCCAGCCTCCTCGTCGCTGCCGCTCCTGCGGGGTCTCACCTATTCCGCTTTTCCCGCAGGAGTCTTCGTCTTGCACTCCAATCAACAGCTAGAACCTACAATATACATGGGTTAAGCTTTAGCGCTAAAAATTAATAATTCGAACGATTTATATTTTCATCAAATCACTCGTTCTGATTTTTCTATAGCTGAAACCTTTTTGTCCCAGCCTCTCTGTTTACTTCAATTCAATTTTTAAGGGCTTCATTTCAATCGGTTTATCATTTCGACTTAAATTCTCGAATGGGGCGATGAGAGAGTAGTCTTTAAGTCTTGCACCCCGGGGTAATTCGAAAGTGGACTGAAAATGGAAGGTATCTTGATTCACAGATTTCGTTTCAGCACTTCGGATCATGTACTCCAGCATGTTATTATAATCCAGATCATTTTTATCATCCCGTTTTATTTCCTTTGATGGAATCAGCTGAACGAATTCAGCGAAATTCTCTAAAATGTCATCTCGGAATTGACCTTTTTGGAGGTCATCAATGATAAAATCCACTGTCATTTTTCCTTTTTCGCTTTGGATATTTTGTACTGTGATCCCATATCCGAAACGAGAACTTTTCATTTCGAATGGTAGCTTGGTGTTCAATGAAGTAATGGCATCTTCGTCCACCTGCTGCATGTCTGCCTCAATTTTCAGCGAACGTGCCTTATCGCTGAGTTTACCAGGGAATAGCTCCCGAACCGTCTTTTGTATTTTTCCATCGATCTCTTTCGTTTCCAGCACCTCTGCATGGAACTTTGGCAGAGCGTTCCCCAAGTTATCAGTCACATCCAGTTCCACCGTATCCTTCCAGGAGTCGACCGTATACGTATACTCTAGTGTCGTCGTCGCTTTTCCTTTCGTGATGGAGGTCATTTGTAATTCATATTCTCCATCAGGTGATTGTGTCCTTGCACTTGTTAGGATCGTTTCAGAAGGAATCCTTTTCACGGGTAAATCAAAGGACCATGTGCCGTTTACATCCGCCATATGGGTGAACGTTAAGGGAAGTGTGAAGTCTTCCGGAAGGTCTTTGCCATCCTGATAAAATTCGATGGAACCTATGAATTCATCTCCGTCTTTTTCTAGACCAGATCCACCTGTTCCCCATTGATTCTCTTCCGTTCCATCGAAGAGGTGATAGCGGTAACCGCTCACCGGACGGTTTCCTTCGTCCATATGTTCGATAGATAAATCATCACCTTTCGCCTTGAACGTGACCCCGATAACATTACCATCGTAATACGTGCTTGTGATCGTGATATCTACACCATTGGACGTGGCGGCCTGGTTGACCTCGGTGACTTTATCACTCGTATAGAGTTCTTTACCCACAGATGAACCGACTTTTTCATATATTACTCCAAGTACCGGAAGCTTGGCCAACGCATTATTCACAGGGGCAAAGAGAAACCCTGAGGCGAGAACCATGGAGGCAACAGCGGCGGTGAAGGCAGCACTTACCTTAATTGTTTTTCTTTTGGCCTTTTGCTTCCTACCTTTGTGCATTCCTGCTGAAATCGATTGAAAAACCTCTTCTTTTGGTACCTCGATCTTTTCCATTTCTTCTTCAAACCATTTTCTGTCCATACCGATTCACTCCTTCCAGCAGCTTTCTTAACTCCAACTTCCCCCTGTGGAGGTACGTTTTCACCGTTCCCTCAGGTGTATCCATCGTTTCGGAAATAGCCTTGATGGACTGTCCCTGAAAATAGAATAAGATAATGACTGTTTGGTAATGTTTGTTCAAGGATGCCAGTGCCGTGATTAGATCCATCCTGCTTTCTATGTCCGGCTCTTCTGAAACGATTGCGTTATCGAAAAATTCATCACCTGTGAGGACGATCCGATTTTGTTTCTTCAGGAATCCATACGCCGTATGAATCAGTATCTTGACGAGCCAGGTGCTGAAGTACTCCGGATTTTTCAATCGGAATATGGAAGTGAATGCTTTACACACCGTCTCCTGCACCACGTCGAGTGCATCTTCTTTATTTCTTACATACAGGAATGCCGTCCGGTAAAGCTTCTCGCTCTCTGATTGGATCAGCTTTTCGAATGCTTGCTCATTCCCTTTGATGGCTTTTTTTACGAGTTTTACATCCATTGGTTAACCTCCTGTCAATCATTAGAGTCGGGTGGGCTGGGAAAAGTTTCAAGGGATTTTTATGGGGATGAGATCGTTTTGAATTTACATAAATTTCAAAATGACGCAATTAGGGGGGAAAGTGACGCAATTATCGTGAAAATGACGCAATCACCGATGGAAACGACGCAATTATTCCGAAAATGACGCAATCATCACCAAAAATGACGCAATGAAACAAGAAATGGGGATGAAGTTCAGTCACCACAGTCTACAAAAGAGCTCATAACCCAACGACGAATCATAAATCCTCTTCAGCAAAGACCATTCTCCTTAAAAAAAGAAGCTTATCCCCATCGATAAGCTTCAATCGGTCCGTCCTGTATAAATCATCACGAAATGGAGCACCGCTTCTGTTGCATCATTATTGATATATCTGTGTTCTTTATCACCATGAAACTTGATCGAATCATACTGACCAAGCTCGAATACTTCATCCTCCACCTTCACACATACACTTCCTTCCATGACAGTGACAAATTCAATCACGCCTGGCTGGTGTGCATCGGCACAGTATTCGCTTTCCGGTTTCAGGAATGCTCGATGCGTTTCCAATGAACCGTATCCCGATGAAGTGAACATGGGTTCAAGGGTCAAAGAGTCATTGGCACTGATTACTTTACTTCCTTCATTTTTCCTTGAGATTTGAATTTCTTGTTTTTCCACAAGAAGGGCAGAGATGGGGATGGAAAGTCCGTTTGCGATTTTCCAGATGATCGTCAATGAGGGATTTGCCTCTCCCCTTTCGATTTTCCCCAGCGTCAAGGTGCTGACACCAGTGATCTCAGCCAGATCCTGTAAATGAAGACCGCGATCTTTGCGTATATTCCTTAGTGTCGCCCCTACATGCTGTGCTAATTTTTCAGGGTCCTGCCACGTTAAACCGTCATTGTTCATATTTCTACCTCTTTCTATTAGAAACGAATTAAAGTATATTATAATATATAACAAGTTAACTATAGTATATGTACCAAAAAGGAGTGTTCATCATCAAGGAACTGACCCTCGGTATCATCTCATCGATGTTTTTTGCTGTCACCTTTATCCTGAACCATTCCATGGAACTAACCGGAGGAAGCTGGATGTGGAGTTCATCACTGAGATTCCTGTTCATGCTCCCCTTCCTTTTCCTTATTGTAGGTTTTAGGAAGAATATAAATCAAGTATGGATTGAAATGAAGAAAAAGCCATTCGAATGGCTGACCTGGAGTTTTGTTGGATTTGTTCTCTTTTATGGTCCCCTTACCTATGCGGCTGCTTACGGACCAGGATGGCTTGTTGCGGGTACGTGGCAATTTACCATCGTGGCGGGGATTTTGCTTGCTCCCTTATTTTACACAGCGGAGCCAGCCAGACGCAGGCATACCATTCAAAAAAAAGCTCTCGCCATCTCTTCCATCATTTTAGTCGGTGTGTTGTTCATCCAAGTGCAGAATGCAGGGGACTCGTCCTTTTCAGAAGTTCTTATGGGGGTTGTACCTGTGATTGTCGCAGCCTTCGCATACCCGCTTGGGAACCGTAAAATGATGGAGGTTTGCGGAGGCAGGCTGGATACGTTTCAACGGATATTGGGAATGACGATCGCCACGACCCCATTTTGGTTGATTCTCGGATGCTTTGCCCTTTTCAAAACGGGGACACCCAGTTCGTCTCAAGTGGCACAAACGTTTATCGTCGCCATCTGTTCCGGCGTGATTGCAACCTCCCTCTTTTTCCTCGCAACGAATATGGCGAGAAACCATCCCGGCAAGCTTGCGGCAGTAGAAGCAACCCAATCGACCCAAATTCTTTTCGTCATCATGGGAGAAGCTTCGATCCTCTCTGTTCCATTTCCAGCAGGATCTGCTCTGATCGGCATCCTCTTGATTATCACCGGTATGATCTTTCATACGATTAATGTGAAACGAATGAATGCCGGAAGTATGAAGCCGATAAAGTCGGCAAGTTAAAAAGGAGGAGCATCCCACCCCGGGATACTCCTCCTTTCCATTTATTTAAATACCTGCCTTCTCATCCACTGAGTCGCAGCCCATTTATCCCCGATGACAACCGGTGCACCACCATGAAGCGTCAAGTCGTTCAACTCCTGATTATCATAGAAGTATTCAAAGTAAACGGCCATCCCTTTTTGAGGTGAGACGGAAAGACCCAGCTTCGGGAAGTACGTTTCGCCGCCTTCCTCGACGTCGTTCAGGTACATGACGAGAGTACTAATTCTCGGGTTTTTAACCGGTCTAGCTGATACAGAAAAGAAATCGAAATGAGCCTTGTATTCCTGCCCCGGCTTATAGTTCAGGATTTGCAAACCTTCCCCGTGTTCAACGGGGATATTCATGATTTGAGAAACACGCTTTTCAATTCGTGTCACGACATCATGACTCTCTTCCAGAAAGACAGAACTGCTCGTTCTCAGTCCATCGACAGTACGCGTATTCCCAATTTTCGAGCGCTCGACCCGATCCTTTGACAATTGAATGAGTTCATCACATTCTTCATGGCTAAGCACGTTTCCAAGTACGATAATCAGCGGTTCATCCATCTTCGCGATGATCTGAATATCCCTGTCTTCCGTCTTGATCTTATTCCCCGTATGGTGAAAAATCGTTTGTTCTTTTACAGCTACATCAGTAGTATCCATTGCCAACTTTCATCAACCTCTTATCGAATTTTTAACATTCAGAATTTTTATATTAGTGGAAGCTTCCTTTGTTTCTTCCAATCTAGAAAAACGATAGCAACAATAGCATAACTGTATATTTGATTTGGCTGTTTCCTCCTGCATGTCAAAATATGAGAGTGTATTTTTATATATTTTACACCCGGATTGAGGGGAATTCTATCTTTATTTTTTTCTTTTTACTGATGAAAAATAAGGGAAATGACGAGCCCTAATAGAATTGTAGGATTGGCGTGGGTTCAGGGGCGTCACAGAAAGGACACGTATGAGTTTTATGCGTCGGTTTCAGCGTATATGCGTCAGTTTTCGGTTATATGCGTCACTTTTTAACTTTATGCGTCGATTCACCCCATTTATGCAACACACCCCACTCCATAAAAAAAGACCGCCGAATCCCATTCGGCAGCCCTTCAACTTTATTTCTTCAATCCTTCATACTGAACCAATACTTCTTTCACGATTGCACTATCCACATCCAGTCCGCTCACTTCTTTCAACACGTATGCAGGTCCGTGTTCCTTGATCATGCCCTGGATTTCCATTGCCTGCTCATCTTCCGGATTGTCAAACAATAATGCTGCGGCAATCGCTTTGGCGAGATAGGAATAAGAAAGTCCCGCTTTCTGAGCTTCTGTCGTCGGGCGAATCAGACGGTCGTCGGGGCCTAGTTTCCTAATCGGTGCTCGGCCGACACGGGTAACATCGTCGTTCAGGTACGCATTTTTGAAGCGTTCGATGTTTTTCCCAATATAGGCAAGATGCTCTTTTTCATCCAGCCCGTATTGTTTAACAAGATAAGCTCCAGTCTCTTTCAATGTCTCCTTGACCTGTTCGGCGATGCTGTCATCCGCCAAGGTCTGATCGATGGTTGACTTCCCTTCTAAATAACCAAGGTATGCAATGACCGCATGCCCTGTGTTCACCGTGAATAGCTTACGCTCGATGAACGGAGCAAGGTCTTCGACGATGGTCATCCCTTCAACATTTGGGATGTCTTCCTTCGTCTCTACCACCCACTCATAATAAGGCTCAACAAGGACATCCAATGAACCCTGATCCTGCATCGGCACAATGCGGTCGACGGCTGAATTAAAGAAGTATACCTTTCCTTCAAGCTTCGTGATAGTTTCTTCATCAAGATTCTCTAAAATGTGTTTTTTCAAAATATCAGTGGCACCAATTTGGTTCTCACATGCGATCACATATAGGGGATCTTCAGAAGCATCCACACGTTTAGCAATCCCTTTGGCAATCAGGGGAGCGATTCGTGGAAGGATGTTCGGTCCGATCGCCGTTGTCAAAAATGTAGATTGTACGATCGTGTCAATGACTTCCCCTTCCTGATGAAGGTTGTTCAGACCTGACACATTCTCGATCGTCTCTGTTTCCATTGATTCCGTCGCAAGCTTCACTTGGTAGTGCCCTTCTTCATTCAGTTTGTTGATCACTTGCTCAGCGATATCCACAAAGGTCACGTGATAACCTGATTGGGAAAACAATGCTCCGATAAACCCTCTGCCTATGTTTCCTGCTCCAAAATGTACGGTTTGTTTCAACGTCATCATTCCTTTATCAAATTAGTTTGTAAGTAATCCAGAAAGAGATCTTCTAATTTCTTTCGTATGATGGCTTCGTTCGTGGACGAATAAATCATCATGCTGATATGATCTTCGATTAAACTTGTACTGATCAGGCTGAGGATCTCCTGTTCCCGCCTGCTCAATTCTTCAGGTGCAAGCATAAGAAGAAGGCTCTTCATCTCCATTTCCTGCCCGTCCATCCCTTTGATCTTGCACGGTACATCCAGATGGGCTACCTGGAAGATAAGCTTCTTCACGTTGTCATCCCGGCAGTGAAAGAGTCCCATATTCGTATTCGGGATCCCAAGGCCACCCTTCTTCTCCCTTTCCATCAGCTGTTGCATGACGACTAGAGGCTCTTGAAGAAGGTCATTCTGTTCACCCTCTTCCAGCATTTCGTTCAGAATTTGAAGATGATTCCCACCAGAGTGCTTCCGGTATACCCGGAAATTGGTGAGGATGGCTTCCATGCTGGAATGAACCTCCTTGATTTCCTGGAGAAGCGTCCGGACTTCGGTCTTCTCCCCTGATCGTGCGGAGGACTTCAAATATTTTTTCCTGGTCAGCTTTTCTACATTATTCTGAAGATAACTTTGAATGAACCCGATATCCTTCTCGCTCAATAACGGGCTCACCAGAATATAGTCCACTTCCGTAAATGGGAGTCTGACCGTGGAAATGACGATATCATAGTCATCCAAGTTCGCCGTTTGGAAATCCTTAATGGACAGGATTTCAACCTTGTTAATCATCGTCAGTTCACGCTGGATGCGGCTTGCGAGCATCTTGGATGTGCCGATCCCCGTCGGACAGACGACCACGGCTTGAATACTGACCTTTTCTTCGTTCATCAGCATCGCCGAACCGAAATGGAGGACAATGAAGGCCACTTCATCGTCTGGGAATGAAATATCCTTAAATTCCATCTCAAGACTCTTTTTCACAGCTAAAAATAGCACAGGGTATTTCTTTTTGATTTCATCCGTCAATGGGTTGAATAAATCCATTTCTTGCTGAAGTCTGAAGATGGACGGCCCCATATGGGCAAGCAGTCCCTGGAACAAGGAAAAGTCATCAGACAGATCCACATGGAGATTCTCTGATACATCTCTAATGACATTCTTGATGAGATGCCCAAGCAGAATGCTGTCATAATAGACTACGTCGGGATCCTGTACCTTGGATCCTTTTAATATGACGGTAAGAAACTGAATATCTCGAATCGTCATCCTCACCGAAAGTCGTTGCTTCAGTTCTTCGACAATCGTATTCATCAATTCAAATTCAGTGGAACCATGACCATCAACCGGTTCATCATGCTGCAATCCGAAGCCGTTTTCCGTACGCTGGATCGTCAAGCAAATATGAACGACCAGACCGATATAATCACTGTCCGTTAAGGTGATCTGCTTTTCTCCCAAGTAATGATTCACCACCTGGTCGACTGCGGTTAAATAGGCTGGATCGAAATATCCGAGCACCGGCTCATCCAGGTGATTCCCCTTCTGCATTCCATACAGGGTCTCAATGATCTCTTCATAAAAATAGACAAGAAAGAAGCTTGCCAGTGCATGTCGTTTTTCGGCTTCATCTGCTGTAAGCTCTACCCCGACCCCTCTCTTACGCGTCAGGGTGATGCCGAATTTATGCAGCCAATCTGCCAGCTCATCAAGATACGAGGTCAAGGTCGTAACACTGATCCCCAGCTGATTTGCCAACACCTGTTTTTTAAAAGAAGGGCCTTCATGAAGAAGGATGATCAATAGATTCAGCTTTCGCTCCTCAGGTGTTTCGTCTGTTGGACTCACATCCGCCAGACTCTGGATCAACTTATAAATATGTTCATTCTTCCCATCGATGAACAGGCCTTCATTAGCTGTCCGCTTCAGTTCTAAGTGATATTCCTTTAAAATGCTTTCGATTGATTTGAGATTTCGCTGAACGGTCCTCCCGCTCACATTCAAAAACGCAGAAAGAGAGTATACGGTATGCTTTCCCGATGTTTTTACAATCAATTCGATAATGGCTTTTTCTCTTGACGTAATAAACATACTTTCCCCTCTTTCCCTCAAATAGCTTTTCTTGATACAAAGTAGAACAGAAAGGCAGGAATCCCGCCTTTCTGAATGATTGTTCTAGTTGCTGTTGATGATGTCTTTCAGCTCTTTGGCTGACTTCGCTTCAACCATCTTATCGACGTTTTCCTGCTCGGAGCAGACAACGGCGATGCCTGAAAGGATTTCCAGATGCGTACCGTCTTTACCGGCGATACCGAAGATCATCTTCGCTTTTTCACCGTTGAAGTCCACGCCGTTCGGAACTTGAATGACCGTGAAACCGGATTTGATGACGGCTTTCTTCGCGTCTTCCGTCCCGTGTGGAATGGCTACATTATTACCCATATAAGTAGATGTGATTCCTTCTCTATCAATCATAGCATCTACATAGCTTTCTTCCACATATCCTGCTTTAACAAGAGCTTCTCCAGCGAATCGGATTGCCTCTTCTTTTGTGGCAAATGATTGATTCATGAAGATGTTCTCTTCAAGTAGAAGATCATCATCGTGATCTGCATTCGGTTCAGCATTCACTGCTTCTTCCTCTGCTTCTTCTACAACCTCTGCCTGTTCATCCGTGATTCCGTCCTGAAGACTTGCAATCAGCTTGTCATACTCAGGGCTGGATAAGAAGTTATCTACGGAAATATGATACACATTAGGAAGTTTACTTTTCGC
The DNA here is from genome assembly GCF_020172085.1 of Rossellomorea aquimaris. GTDB lineage: Bacteria > Bacillota > Bacilli > Bacillales > Bacillaceae_B > Rossellomorea > Rossellomorea aquimaris_E. Next base: position 742,401 of record NZ_JAIVAT010000007.1, on the reverse strand, counting down.
ACGTGGCGTCAGTTCTTCCTGTGTGATGACGACTTGCGCATCAGATGGAAGATTGCTGATGGATGTATTTGTTACACTGACATCCAGATTTGCTGCCTTCACTTTTTTACGTAGAAGGGAAGCACCCATGGCACTTGAGCCCATACCTGCATCACAAGCAAAGACGATTTTGTTTACTTCTTCAGGCAGTGTTCCCTTGCTCACATGACCGGCAACGGAACTCTTCTTGCCTTTCATTTCCTGCATTTTCTTTGTTGCACCTTCAATATCTTCGTCTGTCGCTTTGCTTGATTTCAAGACGATGGCAGACACGATGAAGGACACGACTGTTGCAACAAGTACCGCTGCAAAGTTAGCCAGATACGCCATTCCCTCAGGAGGTGTAACGGCCGTAATCGCAATGATACTCCCAGGTGATGCCGGTGATACCAGTCCACCGCCCAATAATACAAGGGTGAAGACTCCACTCATTCCACCTAGGATGACGGAGATGAATAGCATCGGCTTCATTAATACGTACGGGAAGTAGATTTCATGAATCCCGCCAAGGAAATGAATGATGGCTGCCCCTGGTGCCGATTGTTTTGCTGTTCCTCTTCCGAACAACATGAAGGCTAGTAGTACACCAAGACCTGGTCCCGGGTTAGCCTCTAATAAGAATAGAATCGATTTTCCACCCTGTTGTACCTGCTCAAGCCCGATTGGTGATAAAACACCATGGTTAATGGCATTATTTAAAAATAGAATCTTCGCAGGTTCGATCAGGATACTTGTTAAAGGAAGTAATCCTGCCGCAACAAGCCAGTCAACTCCGGCAACGAGTACATTTGTGAAAGAGTGTACTGCAGGTCCGACTCCCAGGAATGCTAAGATAGCAAGGATCCCCCCAAGGATACCCGCCGAGAAGTTATTCACGAGCATTTCAAAACCTGCTCTGATCTTCCCTTCAATCATTCCGTCGAATTTCTTGATGACATATGCTCCTAAAGGACCCATAACCATGGCACCTAAGAACATCGGTGTATCAGGTGCACCGACAATGACACCCATTGTCGCGATTGCACCCACGACCCCACCGCGCTGGTCGTGTACGAGCTTACCTCCTGTATACCCGATCAATAGCGGTAACAGATACGTAACCATCGGCCCTACTAGTTTGGCAAGGCTTTCATTTGGAAAGAACCCAGTTGGTATGAACAACGCTGTAATTAAACCCCAAGCGATAAATGCACCGATATTCGGCAGAACCATAGAACTGAGGAAGTTACCAAACTTTTGTACCGCAACTTTCATATTCGATTGCGCCACTTCTCTCATCCCTTTCATGAATAAATAATAATTTCTTATTTTTTATGATAGGCCTTACCGCATAGAGCATTCAAGGATGATGAAAACTAACTTTGTCACCCTGGTGACGACAAACCTATTGTTTCTCGGTCGGGGGAAGTTATTCTGTAGTGAATTAGGTCATAAAAAAAAGAGAACAGCATCGTACTGTTCTCTTTGTGAAACGAGGCTGCAGGAGCCAAGGTACCTGTCCCCTTGGGTCTCCCCTTGGGTCCCTTTACTCATCCAACTTCAATTTCGTTTTATTATCAATGTATTTGGTCATGCTGTATCCTTCAATGACAAGCTGTTTCGGCACAATGTCTTCATCGGAAGACTGATTATAGTATTCAATTGATTGCTCTGTATCAAAATAGCGGGGTTGTTCCTCTAGATCAAAGACATACTCCTCAGGTTTGTGAATATTCCCGTCTCTGTCCATCAGCACTCCGTCACCCCCATTTATCCCAATGGAGATATTATCATCCGCTCTTTCATTATAATCAAAGAAACCGAAATGAATATTTTCGTACTTTCGTTCCTTGTTCACATCATGGGTCAATTTCACATGTGCGGGATTTCCAACTTCTATTTTATTAATCGTGACGGTGTTCCCTTGATACTGGAATGTTTGTGGGAGATCGTTTGCGGAACCCAACTCAACCGTTTTGCGATCATCTACCGTTAGATGGATGGAGTCGAACTTGACCGTCACCTCATCTGGATCGTCAAAATAGAGTGTATCAAAGCTTGACGTAAAGGAGTCCCAGCCCTGTTGATCATATGATTCAACATACATATTCCCTCCGTAAATATTTGCTTTTTTCTTTTCTCCATCGACAGTGATCGAATCAAAGTTGATTCTATCAATTCGTTCTTTCTCCCGATCATTTTGAAAACCATATTGTAGAAGTGTAGTAGTGGGAGCTATGGTCAGTTGATCCAATCGTACAGGGATCCCGCCTACTTCCACCACCTGATTCAGCATATGTACCCGGGAAGATTGCTTTTCAAATGGGATTTCGAAGCTCCAATCTCCTTCAGCAAATCTCATCTCCATACCTCCAGCCATTCCCTCTTTCGGATCGGCTGGCACTTTCATAAGTCTTGCCACGTTCAGTTTAATGGTGCCCTTATCAACGGAAACCGGCAAAAGACTCATTGTTCCTCTGTATACATTTTTTTCGTCATTATGTATGTCATCCTGATCGATTGGAGGCGAGTAATATTGGTTATTCAAATCCATATTCAGAACGTCCTGTTCATTCTCGATAAAAATGCCTTCATAATTACTCATCATATACCGTTCATCTTTCTTCTCATTCTCCACTTCATAGAAAACAAGCGTCTGCACGTCGTCAGCCACAACGCTTTTGATTGTGATCTTGACGCCATTACTTTCCGCCTCGAGATCCAAACGTTCAGCGAGACCTTCCTGTAGAAAGGACCGCAGCTGTTCATTCTCTTCTGTATAGGAATAATAGAGCTTCGCAAATCCTCCGGTCACCAATCCCGTTATGAAGAGGATGGCGAAAACACCAGCAACAGAAAGCAGAATCGACTTTCTTTTCTTCTTATGTCTTTGCCTGCGTTCTTCCCTTTCGAGTAGCCTTGATTTGATTCTGTCCATGAAACCTGCAGGAACATGTGTATCTTCCCCCAATTGGGTAAGTGCGAGGGTTACTTCCTGGAACGAGGCAAGGTCCTCCTGACAATTCGGGCAATGATAAATATGTATTTCGAAATCCACTTTTTCTGGGCGATCCATATTTCTTCCTAGGTAATCCAGATAATGCTCTTGATAGTTGTGACAGCCAGCGACCCCGGTATCAGACCCCATCACTTCCCGCAGCTTTCGAATTCCTGAGAATAGATGGGATTTCACCTCATCAACGGTGATGTCTAGGATACTGGCAGCTTCTTCATTGGAACACCCTTTCACATACACCAATGCCACAGCCTCTTTGTCCCCTGCATCAAGGTGTTGAAAAACGTCAAAGGAATCTTCTCCATCTGTACTCGATGGACGGCGTGACATCTCCAAACATTCCTTTAGGAAAAAGGATATGGCAGAAAACCCCTTACTGCGTTTATGCGCTTCTTTCTCAAAATGGATGATCGTACGGTAAAATGCATCCTCTATATCTTGTTGACACTCTATGAAAACCCTACCCATGGCGTAGAACGAATCCTTTTCCCCTTCAAAACGGTTAAGAATCGTTTCCATCTCCCTTTTATTGATCCATTTAGCCGTTACGGTACTGGTTTCCACTTTTACCATAGCTGTCTCCCCCCTTCCAAATACCTACATTTAATTATTTCAAAATTCCCAATACTTCACAATCCTTTTCTTGAAAATCATCTTCGAAACTCTGAAATCTAATTGACGAATCTCCAAGATCTCATCTATAATTTTTTTACCAAAGTGATATTTATTAGGATATGAAAGAGGCGTGAGAATGAAAACAAAGGATAAGTTACTGGACTATTTTCACTCGCAGTCGGAGGAAATCATTGATAAATGGTTAGGGATGCGTGAGGTTGATCAATTTTCAATTTTTGATGCGAATGCTTCTACAGAGGTTGAAGAAAAACTGAAGCAGGAATCGGGAAGTTTTATCCGTTTTATGACGGGTACCATTGCAGATAAGAACGAGGAGCTTCCATTGGAGCTCCTCGACTGGTCAAACACCATAGCCAAAGAACGTGTGAATGATGGAACAAGCATTGATAAAGTATTGGATCAATTTCACCGGTTCAGATCCCTTTATTTTCACTATTTAAAAACCTGGCTGATGGAAAACGAAGATATGAACCAGGAAGACCGTTTTGATATGATCGAAACCTATCATTCTATATTCGATGATGTGATTAAGACCTTTGTCATCTCATATAAAACCCATTATGAAAATAGATTAAAAGATCAGATGGGACTGATCAATGAATTGAGTTCCCCCATCATCCCATTGTCTGAAACGATTGCGATCCTTCCCATCGTCGGAGACATTGATACAATGCGGGCCAAATTTATTATAGAGCATACTCTGGAGGAATGTGTAAATAAAGAGATCCAGCATTTGGTAGTGGACCTTTCAGCCGTCCCAATCATCGACACCATGGTGGCTCAGAAAATCTTTGAATTGATGAACACCCTCACATTAGTAGGAGTCCATCCATTGATTACGGGAATTCGGCCTGCCATCGCCCAGACTGCCGTTCAGCTCGGGATTCCTCTTGGCGATTTGAACATCCACTCCACCCTGATTCATGCATTAAAGAACCTAGGATACATTATTAAAGAAAGTCACTGACCAAATAAAAGAGGTCTGGACCCCGTTCGGCCCAGACCTCTTTTATTTTTATTTATAAACGATCCATTTCACCCAGCACTGAATGCATGTCAAGATTCACCATCTCCTGTGCTTTAGAAAATGAAAACGCCTCATTCGATACCCAGTGATTATATAATTTAGACAGTGCGTTCCGATGGTATACCGTTCCTTTCACCTCTGTGAAGAAGTAGATGATCAAAAGGTTGGTCACATCGGTTGGAAGAGACCGCTTCCGCTCAATCCCTTTTAGGGAGAGGATGTCCAAGCCTCTTAGGGGACTGCCAATTACGGTTTCAGCCATATGAAAATGGTCGGCTGTCCGGCATAGTGCCACGAGTTCTGGATTCAAATCTTCAAATTTCAAGTGAATTCTCCTTTTACATAGAGAGTGTGCATATGTGTAACACTTCAATCTTACTTGAGTATAAGATTTCCTACTATGTAGTATATCAAAAAATGATCACAGAGAGACACTTCTGTATGCTAATGTTTACTTAACCAAAATTCCATGACTTTCTCAGTTGAGGAAGGATAGATTAAATTATTCACTTGATGCTCCATCAAATAACATTCAGTCACCCAATCAGGAAGAACTGTACATTTTTCCTTCCATAGTCGGGTTCGCTCCAATGCATCCTCAACACGCATTTTCACCCATGTATCGGCCACCATGTTCCCTTTATCCCTTGCTTCTTCCGCCGCCAATGGGTGGACCGATCGGTTGTAGAAAGGGGTGCCGTTATCCAGGTGACTCATGTTCCTCACCCATATGATACTTTCCTTAGGTAAAAAACCGATATTCCGGTTCTCTGTTGCAGGGTGAGTATATTCCTCCAAATAACAAAAGCAGCCGGACCACTCCTGATCAGCTTCTTTTGGCAAGGTGATTTCGGTTGTATAAACCGGTTGCCCAGTATTAAAGAGATTCTGCACCTCCCGGTTGATAAAAACCGGATTTCTCTCACCATCCATGCAGTCAGTATTAGGTAATCCACATCTGAATCCACAGTTATGATACCGGATCATTTTAACGAATTTCATGGTGCCCCCCCTTCTTCTAGGGTGAATTTCACTAAAGGATTATTTCACCAAATTCACTCTATAATGGGGGTATTTCCCTATATAAATTAGTTTCAAACAAAAAATTTCATCATTGATAAAAAAAAGAGCGATGATTCCACCGCTCTTTTCTTCACCTTACCCCTGTTCGTTTAATGCCCGTTCAAGAGTAGAGGTAACTGAAATATTTTTAAATGAAATTCCAAGTTGAATCGCCGTTTGGGCAATTTCAGGACGGATCCCGGAAATCGTGCTCTTTACCCCGATTAAATTCAAGCTTTCAATAATTTGGAATAACTGGTGGGCAACCATTGTATCTACCATGATGACCCCGGATAAATCAATGAATAGATGCTCTACATCCTTTTCGACACACTCAGCCAGAGTATTCTCCAGGATGTATCTGGCCCTGCCCGTATCGATGTCTCCGATCAACGGAAGAACACCGGTTTTTCTATTCAACAAGATGACTGGTGAACTTAATTCCTTGATCATCTCCTGCTGAGCATTCAGACGTCTTTGTGAGTACTCATAATTCTCTTCTGCAAACTTTGAGATAACGAGACTGAAGGTCTGGATGATCAAGTTTCTTAATGACTCAATTTCCTCGAGGGAATATTCACTGCCATGCAAACGGATGAATTCCTTTAAGATTTCTAAGTATTGCTCCTGAGTCCTGAAAAATTCCCTCAGGATATAATGGGTCGGGGTTTGCAAATGTTCTTCATCCTTGGCAATTTCCTCGATCCATTGCTCGAAATTGCATAATGTATCCTGACCCACATCTTTAAAAAGATCACAAAAGCGTTCGTGGAACGCGTGGTTTTGTTCCTTCAATGTTTGGATAACATTCGAATCCTTGGAGGCGTATACGCCAGACGAATCACTTTTGTCCAAGGAGTCGTACCACATTTCCGTCAGTTGCCACGTGCGTTCGCTCATAAACTCATAAAACTTTTCCGATACCTGCATATTCGACCTACTTTCCTTAAGAAGAGCTCAATAGATTTGATGGTCCGTTCTTTAATATTATTTATTCCACTAAGTGTAATGTACTATGTCTCACACATAAAAGAAAGCAAAAAGTTCAGCCAAAAGCCCCTAGTATCCATGTCTCACATTTATTGAGACAAAGGGCATGATTTTTTAGGAATTCACTGGAAAGAAAGATAGACCTTTTACATTTTTTCTCAAATCCGAACCGTAATCCTTTGACGATTTCAGAGTAAGAGATTTACAGTTTAACGTGAACCCGTAAATGGGATCATCACGATCAACCCATTTCTTGGAGATCGCTCACCAGGAATGTAATAAAAGAAAGAAGGCGTATGGATTATGTGTGGAATTGCAGGCTGGATTAACTGGTCAAGAGAACTTACAAATGAGGGACGGACCTTGAAGAAGATGACCGATGCCATTGAACATCGTGGCCCCGATGCGGAAGGAAGCTGGATACAGGGTCATGCTGCACTCGGTCACCGGCGACTGATTGTCATCGATCCGGACGGCGGGACGCAGCCCATGCTCTATCAGAACGGAAAAAACACCATTGCTTTGACCTATAATGGAGAGCTTTATAACTATCTGGAGTTGCGGGCTGAACTGGAGGAGAAACATCACCGGTTTACGACAAACTCCGATACAGAAGTACTTCTTCATGCCTATCTTGAATGGGGCGAGGATTGTGTGCATCATTTCAACGGCATCTTCGCTTTCGGAATCTGGGATGAAGGAAAAGAAAGACTCATGCTCGGACGCGATCACCTTGGAGTGAAGCCGTTATTTTATACCATAAAAGATGATGCGATTCTGTTCGGTTCGGAAATCAAGGCTTTACTTGCCCACCCGGACGTTCAGGCGGAAATCGATACGGAAGGCTTGTCTGAAGTATTTGGGCTCGGTCCGATGAAGACACCTGGAAAGGCCATTTTCAAAGATATATATGAAGTTCGTGCAGGCCACTATATGACCGTTACGAAAAAAGATCGTAACACCGTGCAATACTGGAAACTGGAAAGTAAGGAACATACTGATGATGTGGAGACTACGGTCGAAACGATCCGCGGACTGCTTGAGGACACAGTCAAGCGACAGCTGATCGCTGACAAGCCACTTGTGTCCATGCTTTCAGGTGGACTTGATTCCAGTGGACTTACGGCGATAGCCGGTAAGGAGTTCAAGGAAGAAAATAAAGTCCTCCCTACCTATTCCATCGACTTCGTCAACAACGAGGAAAGCTTCAAGGAAGACTTCCTTAGACGGGACCTAGATGAACCGTGGGTGAAGCGTGTATCCGATCACGTCGGCACCGATCACACCTCTATCGTCTTTGATGCAGAGAAACTTGTGGACAATCTCTTAACCCCTATGAGAGCACGTGACCTTCCGGGAGTCGGGGAAATCGAGACATCCCTTTACCTGTTGTTCAAAGAAATGAAGAAAGAAGCAACCGTTGCTTTATCAGGAGAATCTGCAGACGAAGTGTTCTCTGGTTATCCATGGTTCCATCAAGATGAATTCCTTGAGGCTGATGTATTTCCCTGGCTTCTGAACATCGGCGGGATCGCCGGTGTGCTGAAGGAAGACCTGAAGGACAAACTGAGAATCCAGGAATACCAGAAGAAACGATATCAGGAAGCACTTTCTGAGCTCCCTCTATTAGAGGGCGAGAGTGATGTCGAGGCGAAGCAAAGAAGGATGTCCTATATGTTCATCACCCGCTTTCTGCCGTTCATGCTCGACCGGAAAGACCGGGCGAGTATGATGACCGGATTCGAGGTACGGGTACCATTTTGTGATTACCGCCTTGTAGAATATCTATGGAATATCCCATTCGAAATGAAGAATATCGATGACATCGAGAAGGGGATCCTCCGCCGAGCATTTGAAGGCTATCTGCCTGACGATGTACGGAATAGACGGAAGAGTGCATATCCAAGTACGAAGGATGACGCTTATCTTGACGGGGTTAAGAAATGGATGATGTCCATATTGGATGACCCATCTTCACCGATTCTCCAGTTGATTGAGGTGGAGACTGTCAGAAAGATTGCAGAAGGAAAAGGCAGCCTGCCTGATTCCAGTGCGAAGGGTTTATTGGATTATTTGATTCAAGTGAATGGATGGCTGAAAGAGTACAATATTAAGATTGCCATCTAATGTAAAGGAGCCAGAGGGACAGTTCCCCTGGCTCCTTTCTTTGTGAAGACCTTATGGAAACGTCGAATTCTACAATTATTTATCAATTTCCGGGGAAATAGTTGTAGAAGTTTGTAAGATGAATGTGCCTGTTTTTCGGATGCTGCCCCCGATCATTCTCCTGTCTACTCCTGAACAGTTTATTTCTTCTTGCCTCTCCCTTGCTCAAATGGAATAATATACCTATAAATTGTTTTATTTCCAAGGAGGAATGTCCTATCCGCACATCACCTGAAGTCGAACATTATTTCCACACCATTGAAATCAGTACTTTCCATGTGAATGAATCCGAAGACACTCTTGTGTTTAGTACCAATCTAAACGGAAACTATAACCTTTGGGCGATGGATCTTCCCCACCTGTTCCCCTACCCCCTGACGACCATCAACCAGAACAGCAGCCTCATCCACATCGGTCAGGATCAGATCGTCGCAACATTTGAGGTGGATGGAGATGAAAATTACCATCTGCATTATATGTCTCTATCAGGAGGAACCCCGGTTCCCTTTCATGAGGAGGAATCCGGTTCCACCTGTTATCATGCCTATTTTACAGATAATCAGGAAATGTATTACTCTACCAATCACGAAAATCCATTAATGAACATCTACAAAACAGATTTACAAACAGGGCAAACCATGTTAATCCAGGAAGGAAAAGAAGCCCCCATCGTGGTGGCAGCCGTATCTGCCGATGGAAGCTATGTATTCACAGAAACCTACTCCAACACCTATGCCACTGCCTTCTATCAGTCTGGCAATAAGAAAATCCCGATGGTTCCGGACCCTGCAAGTCCTCATATGATCAATGATGTTCTTCTGACAAAGGATTTCGTCTATTTCACGACTAACTATGGAGAAGAATTTTCATACCTGGCTTCTTTTAACCTTTCAACCTATGAATTTCACCCTGTCTTTACGTTAGAAAAAGAAGAATGCACATCGATTCAATACTGCGAGAAGTCGAATAGAATCCTCGTCACTACAGAAAAAGGCGTCAAAGACCATCTATATGAGTATGATTTGTCGACATTGAAGGTGGAGCGCATCAGTATCCCATGTGATGTCATCAAAAAAATAAAGATCACCAAGAAAGGGAACCTGTTTCTGCTCGGTCTTTCAGCTGATAGAACCGATGCGATTTACAAAAGAGATACGAGCGGCGAGTGGACCCAGATGACAAATGCCAAAGTACTTGGCGTTTCAGAGGAAAGCATGATTAAACCGGACATCGTGCATTATGAAAGCAGTGACGGACTTGAAATCGAAGCCCTGCTATTCAAACCGGAAAAACCAAACGGATATAGTATTCTTTGGCCCCATGGTGGACCGCAGCAGACGGAGCGGATGAAATACAGACCCCTGTTTCAATACCTGGTCCAAAGCGGCTACACCCTCTTAGCCCCCAACTTCAGGGGCAGCAAACGCTACGGAGCTTCCTTCGAGAAAATGGTGGAACAGAACTGGGGGGACGGACCTCGATATGACTGTGTGGCAGGGTTGGATTGGCTCATCAAGGAAGGGATTGCCGAAAAAGGAAAGATCATCGCGATGGGCGGAAGCTATGGAGGGTATATGAGCCTGCTTCTTGCCGGGCGGCATCCCGAATACTTCTGTGGAATCATAGACATCTTTGGCATTTCCAATCTCCTGACCTTCCTTCAGAAAGCACAGGCAAGCTGGAAGCCACTGATGGATCAAATGGTCGGAAATCCGAAAAAGACTATGACAAGCTTATCAGGGATTCTCCTATTACCTATATCGATCACATGAACTCGCCAATGTTCATTGTTCATGGGGAGAATGATCCGAGGGTGAAAACCGAGGAGTCGGAACGCATTGTAGATCAGTTAACAAAGAAAGGAATCCCTGTTGAATATCTCCTGTTCTCTGATGAAGGGCACGGATTTACGAAGAAGAAAAATGAAATGCAGGCTTATAAAGCGATTCGCACATTTCTGGATGGATTGGTAGAGGCAGGGATTTAGTGCCACTACATTCTGCAAAAGGGGGTTTCTGGTTGGAAAATATCGGCGTTTCCCTCACGAACATTGCTGCAGCACTTATCTATATCGGTCTCTGCATCCCGTTACTTCTAGGGAAAGCCAGCATGAATACCATTTACGGTATCCGTATATCAAAATCATTTGAGTCCGATGAAGCCTGGTATAAGATTAACCGGTATGGCGCCATGCAGATGATCCTTTGGTCTTTCCCTTTATGCCTGGCCGGAATCGTCATTCTGTTCTTGCCTCCTTTTACGGGGACAGCTGAGGTGATACTGGTATTTTTACCGTGCATATGGATCATTCCACCTATTGTAGGGATTTTCTTTTATGCCAACAGACTGTAAACATTTCATCCACCAAAGAAGATCTGTCCACATCAGTGCCAGATCTTCTTATTTTTTCGATATATTTTTGGTTCCCCCTTGCTCTGAAACCCGTTTCATACATTACATTAAAGGAGAAGGTGAGAAATCACATTCAAAAGATTGGCGTAACGCTTCTAAAGCGGCGTGACAATCTCGTTATGAAGAGGCAAGGACAAAAGGGCTGTAGCAAAAAAATCCGAACAATGATTCGAAATTCTTTAATGGAAATCGAACTTGTTCGGATTTTTTTATTGTTCTTAAAGAATATAATGGGTATTTTGCAGGTTCTAGCTGTTGATTGGAGTGCATGACGAAGACTCCTGCGGGAAAAGCGGAAGAGGTGAGACCCCGCAGGAGCGATAGCGACGAGGAGGCTCGCCTTCCGCCCGAGGAAAGCGAAGTCTTGCACGGAAATCAACAGCGGTGTAACACGTAATCCTCATAAAATCATGAATACAGAATGTTTGTCTTTAGATTAAATTTATCTAGTTTTGTCCCAGCCTCTTTTTTCATGTTCGTCTTTGCGTAATCCCTGCTGTTATGGAATAATGATTACGATTTGGATGAATGATTCATCCAGGAGTTGGAGGATGAAACATGAAAGCACTTGAAAAATATAAGACAATACTATTCTTAACCTTCCTGGCTATCTGTGTTCTCGCTTCTTTATATTTCGTCACCCACAATGAAGGGCTTTATGACCGACCGATTGCGGAAGTGACAAGCTCTAAGATTGTAGAAACGACAGATATGGAGGATATAACCGGAAATAAAGACAAGGTATACATACAGGAGTTGAAAGCCGTATTAAAAAACGGAAAACATAAAGGAGAGACCATTCTCTTATCCAATAAATATTCCATGTCGGGTGCCAACGATCAGCGATATAAACCTGGGAACGAATTATTTGTTACGATTGATGATCATCAAAAAGGCAGCAAGCTGACTGGAAATATTGATGATGTCAAACGGGATCTATATCTTATGATCATCACCTGGGCCTTTATCCTTTTCTTATTGATTGTAGGGAAAAAGCAGGGGCTGTTCTCCCTCATCACACTGGCAGTGAACGCCCTCATCCTTTCTTATGCGTTGGATGCTTATCTGAACTCGCAGAATATCAGTCTCTTGCTAGCTTGTAGTGTAGGAGTGATTCTCTTCACCCTCATTTCCTTGTTAATGGTAAATGGCTTTAATGAGAAGACCTACGCAGCAGTGGTGGCGACCCTGATTTGTACTTTTATGACGCTACTCATCAGCTATGTGGTCATCCGTTTCACTGCAGGAAATGGACTTCGATATGAGGAAATGCAGTACCTCACCCGGCCGTATCAAATGGTGTTTATGGCAGGGATCCTGGTTGGGTGCCTGGGTGCCGTGATGGATGTGGCGATTACCCTGTCTTCCTCGATCTTTGGACTTTTTGAGAAAAACCCTGACATTTCCACGGAAGCTCTTCGAAAGTCAGGATTTGATATTGGAAAAGATATCATGGGGACGATGACAAACATTTTGTTTTTCGTCTATATCAGCGGAGGCATTCCCATGCTCATCCTTTATTTTAAAAATGCATCACCGCTCGGATTCACCCTTTCCATGAATCTTTCTCTGGAAATGACAAGGGCCCTCACTGGAGGCATCGGCATCGTACTTGCGATTCCCATCGGCATTTATACGGCTATCTACTTTGTTAACAGAAAGCGGGTGACATCATGACGGTTCAAGTATGGCTTGCCATTATCCTTTTTGCCCTCATGGTCGGAGTCGGAGGCAAGAAAGGGGCGAGGTCCTTTGTAGCTTTATTCCTTAATACAGGTGTACTTCTCCTCGCCATCATCATGATGAATGACCCTGATATGAATCCGATCGTCCTGACATTGTTCGCATGCGTTTTGATCAGCTGTATTTCATTGTTCTACATCAGTGAAATCAATATTAAGACCGTAACGGCCTTCATCTCAACGATTGTCACAACAGGTGCCCTGATCTTTTTCATTTTGGAGCTGACCGACGCGGCGATGATCCAGGGATTCAGCGAGGAAGAAACCGAAGAAATCGGGGCTTTCTCCCTGTATGTCGGAGTGGATTTTGTGAAAATCGGGGCTTCCATGATCATCATGAGTACGATCGGAGCGATCATTGATGTGACTATCGCCATTTCATCCCCTATGCAGGAAATGGCTTACCACAACCCAACGATCAGCAGAAAGGACTTATTCAGATCCGGGATCAGCATTGGAAGGGATATTCTCGGAACAAGCGCCAATACGCTGTTCTTTGCCTTCTTTGGTGGATATATGGGGCTCCTGATCTGGTTCAAAGATCTTTCGTATTCCATCGGGGAAATCGTAAACTCCAAAGTGTTCACATCCGAAATGATCTTCATCGGTGCAGCAGGACTCGGAGTCGCCCTTGCCATCCCCGTCACCTCGGCCATCACGGCCTATTATCTCGTGGGACGAAGGGACAGGTCCCCTGTCCCAGATGAACCTCCGGTCGATCAATAGAAGGTCCGTACCTCACAAGGGAAAAAATAATGATAAAAAAACCCGATTCTAAAAAAAGAGTCGGGTTTTTCCATTTACTTCATCTCATTTTCATATCTCTTTATTTTCATCTGTATTTTCTCCAGATTGGCTTCCATGTCCTTTATTTGCTGACGGACATTTTGTTCCTGCTCGAGCATCATCTCCATACGTTCAGGAAGAGTCTGCTCCCCGTCCATCGTCCACTGAACAAATTCCCTGATCTTTTTGATCGGCATCCCCGTGTTTTTCAGACAGAGGATCATCTCCAGGAATTTAAGTGAGCCTTCGTCGAAGGTACGGTCACCGCTATCAGTCCTTTTGATGAAGGGCAGCAACCCCTGGCGATCGTAGTAATGCAGTTGTGAAATCGTCATATCGTTCATCTTTGCAACTTGCCCGATCGAATAGTCCATTGTTTATCATCCTTTTACCATGGAATGACTCCATTATGATTAAGAATTTTACCATGATAGTTTGTTTCACTCAACGCATATTGAACAATGACTTCAGCACCTTCAGCCGTCGTTTTCCCACCCGGGGCATTGCCGTTTAAATCAGTGGAAGTGAACCCAGGCGTTACACCTAAGACTTCTGGACCCGCGCTGCCCAATTCTTTACTTAATGACAATGTCAATGAGTTCACCGCTGTCTTGGAAGAATTATACCCCAGAATATTCAGAGGATGAACCTCACCATTATCGAACATTGTCTGTGATGCCATATCGGTCGTCACATTCACAATCTTACTGTTCTTCTCCTTTTTCAAAAGAGGCAGATATGCTTGCATCATTTGGAATGTCCCAAAGAAGTTCACGTTAAAGATGTCACGCAGCATCTCGACTTTCACTTCACTTGGTTGAATGTTAAAATCCAATGCAATCCCTGCGTTATTGATCAATAGATCAAGGTGATCCGTCATCCCCTCTATCGTTCGGACAGAGTCTTGAATGGACCGCGAATCAGAGATGTCCAATTGAACGAACTTTACCTTCGACAAACCCAAGGATTCCACCGCTTTCTTCCCCAACTCTTCATTTCGTGCACCCAGGAAAACCTCGTATCCACTTTCAGCCAGCTGTTTAACAACCTCGTACCCAATCCCTTTATTTGCGCCTGTTACTAAAGCATATTTTGTCATATATTTTTCCTCCATTTATCTTAATTTGATGTTCTATTTGAAGAATACACCCTGAACCAAGGTTGAGGGCAAGAATATTTTTTAAAATAAAATGTTTGAATATTCTATTAATGGTTAGTATAATAGAAAAAAGGTCAAGGAGCTGATTGTCATGAAGAAGTATTTGCTGAACTCACCGCAGTCTGATGTAAATCACATGGAATCACTATTTGCAGAAATGATATTGGACGAGGCACTGCTTACATTTCGGAAAGAGCAAATCGCACAAGGTATTGACCAGGCATTACGCAATCGGAATAAAGAAGAGTTCCTGCGCTTGACGGAGGAATTGAAACAGATCCAGAATGTTGGATAATGGAATCATTCATGATTAGTAAAAAAGGACGATCTCCTGTTTAGGAATCGTCCTTTTAGTATTTCATTTATTTTGTCAAGGCATCACGACACATAATCGATCGTTGCTCCGCCGATTTCTGCTTCCCTGCCAAACAACCGTGAATACACTCCCGATTGATTCTGTAACAGGTCTCCATGCTTCCCTTGTTCTACAATCTTTCCATCCTCAAGAACGACAATTTGATCAGCAGACAGGACCGTTGATAACCGGTGGGAAACAATGATAATCGTTTGATTCTTTCCTGCCCGAAGGACGGCTTCATTGATTTTCGTTTCCGTTATGGGATCGAGGGCAGAACTTGCTTCGTCCAGGATTAAAATCGGCGCGTCCTTCAAAAGGGCCCTCGCCAGGGATAGACGCTGTTTCTGTCCGCCTGAGAGCAAGCTTCCCCTTTCACCGACTGACGTATCTAGCCCTTCCGGCAACGTTTCGATCAGGTCACCGAGCCCGCTGTCTTCAAGTGCTTTCAAGAGTTCTTCCTCCGTCGCATCCCGCTTTCCAATCCGAAGATTATCGGCCAGGGTTCCGCTTCGAAGCAGAACATCCTGAGTCACGATCGACATCTGTGACCGGAGCCACGCTGTGTCCCACTCCCTGATATCACGACCATCAACCTCTATCCGGCCTACTGCCGTATCATAAAGTTTGAACATCAGATCGACAATGGTGGATTTTCCAGAACCACTTGGCCCTACCAGTGCCCATTTTTCCCCTGCTCCGATGGAAAAGGATACGCCTTTTAATACATTTTCATCTTTACCAGGATAAGAAAACGCTACATCTTGAAGGCGGATGCTGCCAAGAGCTCGCTCCCCTTGTATGCCTTCTGACACCTCGGCTTCAGAAACATCTTCAGCAAGTAAAATCTCGGAACGATCCAATGCCGGACCCGTTCTTCTCACCGATAGCCAGTTCCGGAGCAGCCTTTGCATCTCATTGGCTGCAATCGTCACGAGTCCACCGGCTGTCAGCATCTGACCACTCGTCAGCCCTTGATTCCAGATTAAGAGTGTACTGATCAAATAGACCAGCCCGAGAGCAAATCCATTATAACTTGCGATGACCACAACCGATTGCATCCTCGCTTTCAGTTCTTTCACTGAGTGCTGCACAAAGCTGTCACGAATGGAGATGACGCTATCCACTTCACTATCCGACACACCCATTACCCGTGACAAATGAATTCCCGTCACTGATTCTCTCAGTCTCTCAAGATATCTCGATGCTTCTTTCCTTGCATCTGCAGACGCCAATCGGGTCCTTGCCCCTACCATATTCGAAGTCCAATAGAAAATCACACCCAGGACCACACTAGTGATCATCAAATAGGGATGAATCCAGAGAAGCACCAGGCTGTAGATGAATACCCCCTGTACGCTTGCCATGAAGGTCGAGCCTTCCCATGCGAGAAAATTATGGAGCGTATCCGGATCATCCGACACTCTCGCCAGCATCTCCCCTGTGGAATTATGATGATAAAACGAGTACGGGACGATCTGCAGATGGCGAAACAGTCTCAGCTTCTGCCAGTTCGTCACGGTCTTCGCCGTCTGATGACAGAAATATTCGTCGATGACCATCATGACCAGATCCAGTACGGCAGATAAAATCAAGAGCCACATGAGCCCCCATAGCCAGTTATAGTGTTCTTTCGGGATGATCGTGTCCACGAGCCAGCTGAGGGCGAGTGTCGGGATCAGTGCCGAGAATACCTGGCTGATGGCAATGACGACGGAATCTGCTATGACCCATTTTTTATAGGGACGAAGAAAGCTCAGCACCCTTCTTCCGTCACGATTCTTTCCTTGAACGGCCGTCATCCGATCATCTCCCTTTCAAGCTCGCTATATTGAGCCCTGTATAATTCATAATACTTTCCTTGTTTCTGAAGCAATTCTTCATGAGTGCCTTTTTCCGCCACGACTCCTCCATCGAGGAGAATGATGACATCGGCATTCCTCACCGTGACAAGGCGGTGAGCGATGGTGATCGTGGTCCGGCCCGGAATCAGTTTTTCCAAGGATGCCTGAACCCGCTCTTCCGTTTCCCCATCCAGGGAAGAAGTCGCTTCATCGAAGATCAGGACAGGTGGCTGTCTCAGGATCGCACGGGCGAGGGCGACACGCTGCCTCTGTCCTCCGGAAAGTTTCAATCCTCTTTCCCCGACGATGGTTTCATACCCATCATCCAGTGAAAGAACCAATTCCTTCAAGCCTGCCGCTTCCACAGCCTGATCGAGTTCTTCGGTCGTCGCATCGGGTTTTCCGTATAACAGATTCTGCCTTAAGGTACTATTCAATAGAAACGTCTCCTGGGATACCACCCCTACCTGCTGACGGAAACTGTTTCGGTTATAGTCAAATAAATTCTTGTCATCAATCATCACCGATCCCTGCTGCGGTTCATAAAGGCCCAGTAACAGCTGAACCAGCGTACTCTTTCCTCCACCACTCGTTCCGACGATCCCGATATGATTCCCCTGATCGAGTGACAAAGAAACGCCCTTTAACACCTGTTTATCCGTACCTGGATATGAAAACCATAGATTCTGTAAGTCTATTTTCCCTTTTACCGGACCAAAAGCAGGAAGCTTCTCTTCATGTTCTTCCGGCAGATCGAAATATTCATAGATTCGCTGCAGTGCTGGAATGGCCTGTTGAATTGTCAAAGCATGTTCTGCCATCGACCTCACAGGCAAGAACATGATGGGGATAAAGCTCAGGCAGGCAACGAGAGTCCCGATCGTGATCGTCCCGTCCCAAATCGCCCAGCCACCGACCAACATCACCACGCCGGGTGCCGCGATGTTAAACAGATTCCCTAGACGCCAGTTCACCTTCCCGATCAGGGCCGCACGAATCGAGAACTGCTTCCAATCACTCAGCTTCTTTTCCTGTGTTCCGACTTCCATATCCTGCGTCTGATAGGTTCTGACCAACCGGACACTTTCAATGCTTTCCTGCAGATGCTGATACATATCCGCACTCATTTCCCGCTGCACGGCGCTCATCTTCCGCATCTTCTTCCCCAGTGTAAAGGAAGGTACGATATAGATCGCAAAGACCGCGAACATCACGATGGCTGCCGGCCAGAATAAAACAAACACAGTGGAAAAGGCCGCTACCGCCCCCACCACCTGCTGCAGGATTCGGGGAACAACGGTATTATTCAGATTCTGGATCGATTCCACATCATGAGTCAGGCGGAAAAGCATATCTCCCCTCGGTGTCTTCGAGAAGAACGACATCGGTGTCCGGTGCAGCTTCCTGAATGCCCGGATCTGCATATCCGTGATCACATCGAGACCGATCTTCACCTGCACATATTCCTGCATCGTTTCAAACAGGGACTTCCCAAGATACGCACCTAGAATCCCTGCGACAACCCAGACCAGGAAGTTCAGATCCCCTCCAACGATGACGTCGTCCACCAATCGCTTCACGAGAATCGATGGAACGATAGTAAAGAGACCGCCGATGATAGAAAACAGAAGTGCTACCAATAACGTTTTCCAATATGGCTTAAAATGATTTAAAGTAGTTTTTAATAAGTTCATGATTGACCCCCTCACAAAATTCTATTTTATACCAACAGTAGGAAATATTCACTATAATTCGAATTGAATATAAATTAAGTATATTCAACCTTACTGTCTGCATCTTCGGCCGTTGGGGTGGATGGGTTCTACGACTTTTGAATGAAGAAAAAGCTGATCCCGTTTTAGTACGGAATCAGCTTTTCTCTGTTCGTTTGATATAACCAATAAGTTCTTCCTTGGGAATGTCCTCCCCGTTCACCCAATCCTGTAAGTTCAAGTCGATTACATCCCTGCATCCTGCAATGGTCGTAAGGATTCTCGACTCCTGGTACGAGTACGAAAACGTGTGAAGAGTGCCGAATAAATCCTCATAATCTGTAAAGAACATAGGAGAATCCTTTCGTTTGAAGTGTTCAAACATATGTTGATGGGACCATTTCTTATCTTTTAGACTCAGTAAATGCTTATTCCGCTCCTGGGATCCAACAATGGAAGGACGATTTTTACTTTTCATTTGTTCATCCTGAAAATGATTGACACATGAAAGAAAAGATTCCCCATACCTGACCATCACTTCATCTGGACTCGCTTCCACCTCCGCCATGTGTCCAAGTCGGTCTCCAAGAGAAAAATTATAACAAGCAGAGTGAGGAATCTCTTTCAGCATGGCCACCGCTTCTTCAAGAGAAGAGCATGTATCCAGCACCATCCGTATCGTTGTCCATGGTGAGACTCCCTTTTGATAACGATCGTTACTGACGAAGTGTAATCCTGCAACCAGACCTTTCTCATTCACCCCATCATGCCTTCCCAGGACTTGAAGATTATAGCCTGCGGATGCAAACGCCTGATTCGGCTGAATCAAACTAAAAACACCGTCATATAAGTCTGGGGAAAAGTCATAATTCCGTACATAATACTCCTTAGTCAATAGACTTGAACAACCCATCGCTTCCGTCTTCGGCATATCATAGCCACTAAATAAGGTGGCCGCCCTTTTGGATGAAATACCGAATCCCTCCGCAAGTCCCTCCAACTCATCCAGCAAGTGGGGAGCAAATGTCGAAAAAATCGACTGCATCTCAGAGATATCTATCTCTTGTTTGGTAATCGATGAGAGCACATGTAAATTGGGTGAATTCCTCAATACTTCACCTGTTTCTAATCCGATTTGAAATGAATCTCCTCGCGTTTGAACGATACGTACGATGAAACCAGACATATCAATCCCTCCTTGATTCCATCATATCGCTCCCCGCTTGTATCACACCTGTCATTTTGTGCTTGATTGAGACTGATAGAATATTGCATTGAAAAAGGACCTGCTCCCGCACAATAAAGCTTTTATTGCACGGAGTCGGTCCCTTCACTATTTCTTATATACCCCGTCCGTCAAGACGCGAGCCATTTGCCCTGCCATCAATTCAGCTGATTCAGGTAAATCACGCTCGACCCAATCGATAATTAATGTGACCAGTGCACCCGAAATATAGCTCACCAGAAATTCCGAATCAACGGTAATGTCGTGTTTATTTTTCTTAAATTGATCGATATTATCACGAACGGATTCTTTAATGATACTTAACATTTCCCAGCGGAATTCAGGTATCCCCTTTTTACTTAAAGTGATTTGATACACTTCAATATACTTTTTAACATGTTCAAATGTTGAACGAATGGGGGGATAGACAACATCTGCAAAGGAATCAACATGAACGGGAACGACCAGTTCTTGCGCCAACCCCTCCAATGTTTCCTCGATTATGACCTGAAGTAAATCCACCTTATCCTTGTAATGATAATAAAAGGTGGCTCGATTGATGTTCGCTTCATTAATAATATCCTGAACCGTTACAGCCCCCACTCCTTTTACGGCCGAAACTGTAAGCAGGGCATCCTTAATTGATTTTTTTGTTTTGATGATTCGTCGGTCCATATGAAATCAGCCTCTTGTTTTCTGTATCTAATTATCTTTATTATACCTCTTGTCATCACGCTTAGCCCAGAAGTTTAAAGGAGGTAGTGGCTGACAGAGAGAATCGTCCCACTTTTTTTAAACAAAATCCAAGAAAGTGTTTAATATTAAACAAATCCATTCAGATCATTGGTTGTGTCATGGTCCATTAGGCTATACCCTATGAGTGAGCGCTTTCATTAGAGGAGCGTTATTGAATAGTAAAGCCTTATATTAGCGATACACAAAATAAATCATCAGAATGGAGTAGGATATATGAAAGCAGCTAAATTTTTTGGACCAAAAGATATTCGAGTGGTTGAAACACCAATTCCAACACCAAAGGCAAATGAGGTAAGAGTAGAAGTTGAATGGTGCGGGATTTGCGGAAGTGATATGCATGAATATGTTGCGGGTCCTTTAATGATTCCAGCAGACAATTCTGAAGTTATCATGGGGCATGAATTTTCAGGAAAAGTTGTAGAGATTGGAGGAGATGTCACAACCGTTGCAGTTGGAGAGCGAGTAGTGATTGAACCCGTTCTTCCATGCGGGACGTGTGAATCTTGTCTAACAGGACATTACAATGTATGTGAAAACGGAGGGTTCATCGGACTGATCAATGAGGATGGCGGCTTTGCAGAATATGTAGTCGCTCCAATGGAACGTATACACAAAATTCCTGATGCGATGAGTTTAGAACTTGCCTCACTTGTTGAGCCAGTATCCGTTGTCACACAAGCGATTCGTTCAAGCCAATTTTCATTTGGTGATGAAGTCGCCGTTTTCGGGGCAGGTCCTATTGGATTACTATTGATTCAAGCACTAAAAGCTGCGGGTGCTTCGAAAATCATCGTGGTTGAAATTGCAGAAAAACGTCTTGAAACAGCACTAAAAGTCGGAGCTACTCATGCGATTAATCCGATAGAGAACAACCCTGTTGAAACGATTTACGCTTTAACAAATGGGAAAGGTGCAGATGTTGTGTATGAAGTGGCAGGTGTTCAACCGACATTTGAAGCAGCATACCTTAGTACAAAATTTAATGGTGAATTAAAAGTCATCAGCCTATGGGAAAAGCCTGTCACGTTCAACCCGAACATTGCGGTTCGTAAAAACGTTAAGATCTCAACGTCCATGACATATATGAACGTTTACCCTAAAGTCATTGAATTACTTTCTCAAGGCATGATTAATGAAGAATTCGTCATCACAAAGAAAATCCATTTAGATGACATTGTGGAAGAAGGATTTGAAACGGTGATCAACGACCGGTCACAGTGTAAGATCCTTGTAACGCCTAAACGGTCAAATCTTTAATCATCAATGAACCTGTTCCTGAATTTGGGACGGGTTCTTTTTTATTTGCCAACTGAACAAGAAAAAGCTGAAGAGTCCTTCTCTTCAGCTTTGATACTTTTATGACAATCAAGACACTCCCTGTGCAAGCTCCCTCATGGAATTCAGCTTCGTTGTCAATTCAATAAACCACTCTTCATCTCCCGTTTCCAAGGCAAGGTCAATGAGGAACTGGATCTGCTCCTTATTCTTGATATGGGTATCCGGGATTTTTTTGATCTGTCTGTTCAATAGAGGGATGGTCTTCCCTTCGATGGTCTTATTGTCGCTGGTCACGATTTTCGCTTTTACGGCATTGCCTTTGGCGTCCAGGTTCTCTATATAGCCGATGACCAGTTCACCTGTAAGTAAGGTACCCTTGATCCAATCGCCGGTTTTTAAGATAGATGGTTGGTTTGACATATTCTTTCACCTTCTCAACTGTAATAATATTTGTTACATTTATAGAGCAAGAAAGCCTTTTACGCTTTCTCCTGATTGATCATATCGACGATGTCTTTAATGGTGTAGTCCTTTAAATAATCGCCCAGTTTCTCTTCTGCTCCAAGGAAAATCTGGAAAAGGACATGTTTCATATTCGCACCGATGAGACACCGTTCGTTTGCGGCTGTGCATTTCGGCTGCAAGGCCCCTTCTGAGGTGATTTTGTATATGTCCCACAGATTGATGTCGCTCAACTCCCGTGCAAAGATGAATCCGCCGCCTGTTCCTTCTTTGGATGCGATAAATCCCTGCTTTTTCAAAAGGCTAAGGACTTTGCGGATCCGGACCGGATGCACGCCGGCACTTTCTGAAATCGCATCGCTTGTCGACATGCGATCCGTTTGCAGGGCCAGATACGTTAAACTGTGGATGGCTAAGGTAAAGTTGCTATTCATAGCCTGCCTCCTTCACGGATGTTACTGTAATGGTATCTTTTACAGTTTAGACTGTCAAGAATCCCGTTTATCGTCAGTTGGCCAGCTTTTGCAGCTCATGATATTCGAAGTTACGTACTTTCCTTGGAAGAAAGCTGCGGATTTCTTCATCGTTATAGCCGATCTGTAGTCTTTTTTCATCCAGCATGATCGGTCTTTTCAGCATAAGCGGGTTTTCTCTGATTAATGTATATAAGTCCTGGAGTGGCAACGAATCAATGTCTACCTTCAACTCCTGATACGCCTTTGATTGTTTGGAAATGATGTCCTCTGTTCCATTTTCCGTCAGGCGAAGAATCGACTTGATCTCATCAGGTGTCAACGGTTCTGTCAGCATGTTACGTTCCACATAAGGTATTGAATGTTCGTCAAGCCACGCTCTTGCTTTCCGGCAGGACGTACAGCTTGGTGTCAGAAATAAATTGACCATGTGTTTACACACTCCTTCTAAATGTAATAAAAAAAGTAACAGTTATGTTTTAAAATATAACCCTTGTTGCGGGTACACTGTAATAATAATATTTACAGTTAGAGATGTCAACCGTTTTTATGAAAAAGAATCCTTTCTGTTGAGAGAAGGATTCCTTTTTCACACGTGAATCTGAGCATCTGCCCCTTTAGTAAGCATGGTGGACCGAATCAACTTCTCCATCTTCTCGGGCTGTTCAAGGATGGTCCAATGACCACTTTCTTCAATTTCAGTGAGGGTGGCATTCGGCAAATGGGTCAGCACATTTCCTTCCAAATATGCAGGCGTTATAATGTCATGTGATCCTTGTGCGATTAAGATGGGAAGGGAACGTAGCTCAGGCAAGGATGGGATCAGGTTATAATGTTGTTCCAGTTCCTTCCCTATGTTTTTAAGAGCATTCTTGTTGTATGAAATCTCTTTTTTCTTTTTTAATGAATCGCTAGAATACACATAATAGGGATCCAGTAGTTCCTCTAGCTTACTTGAGGCATTAATACTGAAAAGAGAGGAAAAAGAATACCATCCGAGAAGCATTTTCTTATAAACACCGAGTTTTTGGAGGAGGTTTTGTTTGAAAGCCCGATAATCATTTGAGCTTAGGCCGACGGCGGCGGTCAGTATCAACTGATTAATGTGTTCCGGATACTTTGCCGCATACGAAAGGGCGAGGATGCTGCC
The DNA here is from genome assembly GCF_020172085.1 of Rossellomorea aquimaris. Classification (GTDB taxonomy): domain Bacteria; phylum Bacillota; class Bacilli; order Bacillales; family Bacillaceae_B; genus Rossellomorea; species Rossellomorea aquimaris_E. Next base: position 718,132 of record NZ_JAIVAT010000007.1, on the reverse strand, counting down.
CCACGACTCGCCGAAAAGGGTCATCTTCTCCAGGTTGAGGACTTTTCTGATTTCTTCAAGATTGTTGACTTCATCAGCAATTGAATATGTATGACCTTCCTCTACTGCAGAATTTCCACACCCCGTTTGGTCATATAAAATGATCTGAAAATCTTCCGCAAGGGGTTCCATATGTGGGAGAAAATATTCAAGACTCCCCCCTGGTCCACCATGGAGGAATAGTATTGGCTCTCCTTCTCCTTTTTGTTTGACGAAAACATTCCTTCCATTGATCAAGATATACTTCTCTTCCATTATTCCAAGAGCCTCCTGTTCTTGAATAGATACACGGACGTTAATAGAACTAGCATAGCGCCATGAATATGGTCCTCTCAAGTGCAATCACCACTGCCGCGATACGCAGTCCCTTTGGGTTCCACTCATTTTCATGTTAATACATGTACGTATCAGTTCGCTGAAGGTTCCAAGTTATTCAAAAAAGACAGATCCCTTGGGGCTTTGAAATGGCGCACCAAGGGATCTATCCCTGTTAAAACTTTATACCTTACTTATTCTTACGCTCCTGTGCTTTCATCGCTACTTTCTCAAGACCGTTCTGAGCAAATTCAACATCGGACTTAGGCATAGCCTTGTTATGCTGAAGTTCTTTGTTCTTTTTCTTAGACATCCTTTCACCCTCCTTTGTCATATGTTTTTCACACGGTATACCTGGAATCAAGCAGACTCACTATTTTATTTTGCTTTCTTTCTTTTAGGATATTCAAAACTTTTTAAGAGTAAAAACGACCTGTGGCTCTTGAACCACTGGTCGTCTATGCTTGTTGAATATTATAAAGATTGACTCGTACTTATATGGGCCACAGAACTTTTCCCCTTCACTCGCTTCAACGTTGCCACAATCAAAAAGCTGACGATGACAAGCAGGAGCCATGAGCTAACCTTCCCAAGATGCACGAGGCTCCAGGCGTCCGTTTGATTCGGATATTCCCATGCGCCGAAGAATGTGGCGATGTTCTCAGCAATCCAGATAAAAAAGCCGATAAGGACAAAAGAAAGTGCAAGGGGCATGTGGTAACGTGTCCGCCCCACCTCATAAGCGACCCACGTTCTCCAAAAGACGACGATGACCATTCCAGACAGCCACCAGCGGATATCGATCCAGTAATGATGGGTAAAAAAGTTCAAATAAATCGCAGCGGCAAGAAGAACGACGAGCCAAAACGGCGGCCACTGGATCAACTCGACCTTCAATCTCCTCCACGCCTGGCACAGGTAACTTGCGACACTGGCGTACATGAATCCGCTGTACAAAGGGACACCGAACAGTTTCGAATAGCCTTCCCCAGGATAAGACCACGAGCCCATATGTACCTTAAAAAGTTCAAGGCAAAGTCCAATGATGTGAAACAATGTGATCACCTTCAGTTCATCACGGGTTTCAAGACCCGACTTCACCATCCCCCATTGCATCAGAAGGCAGATAAGAAGCAACCAGTCATACCGCGGCAGAAATGGAAGCGGAATTATCTGGGTTAGGGCCAGAGAGGCAAAGATGACAACCGGAAACAAACAGGAAAGTGCCTGCTCCCAGCCGAAGCGAAGAAGTTGTTTGACTGCTCTAGTCATCATGATTCTCCTGCATCATCATCCCGTTGATACTCCAGCAGATCCCCCGGCTGACAGTCGAGGGCCTTGCAGATCGCCTCAAGGGTGGATAATCGAACCGCCTTTGCCTTTCCATTTTTCAAAATCGACAGGTTCGCCATGGTGATCCCCACCTTTTCCGAAAGCTCCGTCACACTCATTTTCCGTTTTGCAAGCATTACATCAATATTAATAATAATCGCCATATTCTCACCTCAGACCGTTAAATCATTTTCAGATTTGATTTCAATGGCATTTTTCAGAAGCTTCTGCAGGACGGCGGCAAAGACGGCAATCACGGCTGAACCGAAGACAATGATCAAACCGATTAAGATGACACCTGGCGCGTCTTCCACTTGTGCCACCGCATAAAAGAGCGGCATTCCCAACACATAGAAGAAACTGATCACAATGGCACATGTTTTGATCGTCTTCAACGCTTTAATGGATGATTCCGAGAACGCATTGTTTAGATCAATATACTTTAACAGTTTGTAAGCCTGAAACAATGCGGTGAAGAAAGGAATCGCCGACGAATACATCACGGCCAATAACCCATAGACTACATAGGCCAGACTTGAACCTGCTGCATCTATAGCGACTATAGGTAACCCAATGAAGCATAAAGCTGCAATGGGAGCCCCGATAAGAAAAAGAGCAATCTTCAAAAGATTCGTTTCCCGTTTCATACATAGCACCTCGCTAGATAATATAGTATGAATTTACCATAGGATTTATTGTTTTTCAATAAATTTTTGTTATTTTTTATAATGTTTTTATTGATTTAATATGAGGGACGAACCTTTTTGACGTGTGCAACCAATGAAGTTACTATACCTTTTGGAGGTCCGTCCCTCAAAAAAAGTCCGGCTATGTGGCCGGACTTTTTTAAGAGATAGCTGCATTATGGCATGATAACTCCTTATGCCATATCAACGGAAAGACTTTCTTCATTATTTAATCCATCTTGAGCAATTATTTAACCGTTATAAAATTTATTAATCCTGATTTCGATTTATTAACCCTGTATGGATGATAATTAATCCGTATTTTCATTAATTGATCCTTCATGTCGAATTTTCTTTATAGAGGATCATGTTAAATGGGCAGTGCAGTTATAAAGTGGGCAATTCCATTCCCGGCTCATGTACTTGAGAATCGTAAGGGAAGTATTATCGATATATGTTTCAGGGAATTGCATAGGAAGTAAGTGCTGAAGGGTTAAGCCAATCAATGCGCCGTGACTCACAATTAATATTCGTTGGCCAGGATATGTATTGACCAATTCTCGCAAAGCTTCCTTCCCTCTCCTCCCTACTTCCTCATACTTTTCCATTCCCTTCACTATATCTCTCCAGTTCTTCCCCCATGTTTGCAATCGGTATTCTTCAGTCGTCCCTTCAATTTCCCCACAGTTTATTTCTCTGAGTCTAGCATCTTGATTGATAGGTATGTTTAATGCGCTCCCGATGATTTGAGCTGTTTCCCCCGCCCTAGATAAATCACTTGTGGCAATCAAATCCCATTTTCCTTCGTTCATGAGCCTTCCTCCTATAAGAAAAGCTTGCTCTCTTCCGTTTTCATTCAAAGGAATATCAGATATTCCTTGTGCTTTACCGAGATCATTCCAATCTGTGATCCCATGTCTGATTAAACCGAATGTTGTCATGTGCAGGTCACTCTTTCTTAATTGATTTCCCCTATCTTATTGGATATATTACCTCAATACCTTTTTCATTCCTCAGCGATTGATCATACCAATAATTATGGTCAGCTCCATGGATGCACAGTATCCGTTTATCTGGGAATTTCTTAGCTGCATTTTTCACCCTGGCTGCCATAATATAATGTCTTGCACTCCAGACAATTTGTTGGACTTCTGGATTTATGGTGTGTAACCAGTCATACATTGCTTTCGTTACCGCATCATATTCCAAAGAGTTGAATGGGATCTGTCCTGTATCCCATGTGGATAATTTCTTTTTATTCCATTCCTCCAGTTCTCTTTCTAACTGCTTCTTCCTATCTGCATCAAAACGGTCAAATGGCCCTTCTTCGAATACATCCTCTTCGAACCAATTTACTGGAAAAAATTCAATACCTTCTTTCTTACATAATGGGAATATAAGTTTTGGATATTCCGGCTGAGTTTCTCCTAATATGCCAAAAGGTTCTCCCTCTCTTTGATAGAGTTCCCAGCTCAATGGATGAACTTCTCCACAAATGATATCGGGATTAAATTCCCCAATTAACTCTTCCACCAATGAAAGTGGATAGTTATATGTTTTCTGCATTTCTTCATCATGTGTCATTCCTAAAATACCTACTACTGCCACTCTGTACACATCCTTTTTGAAAATTTATTACAGGGAATCTTTCATCTTGATTGCCATCTCTCCCAAATTTCGCATCGTGTCTTCGAATGATTTACCCGGGACATAACCTAACTCTCTTATTTTTTGATTGGAGTACATAGGACGTTCGACGATCCGATTGGGCAGTTTTAGTTCTTTCCCTAATATATCGATTAATCTTTTACGAAAATCTTGATCTGGAATGTTTCCATCGATTGCATTAAAAACATCCCCACTACTTCCCTTCTCCGTGACCAAATGAATCATCTCCACCAGGTTATCCTTATGGATCCAAGGAATAAGATCATCAGGGTGAACCCAATCCACCACATCTGCATGAGCCATTCTGTGAATTTGTCTATCTCCCCAGTATGAATTCTCTTCTGAACAGATAGCACCCGGCCTTAAAATGACTACATCCAGTCCTTTATCAGAATAGCTTTTAAGAATTAATTCGGATTTTACTTTGGTTTGTATATACGCCTCGTCATGATAGGGATTCAAAGTGGTTTGTTCATCAAAATCCCCTTCAGTCGGCTCACCGTAAACAGAAATCGTGGAAATATGAATGAATCGTTTCACACCTTCCTGCCATGCTACACTTGCCAGGTTTTCTACTCCCGTTACATTCGATTTCTCGGCTTCTTCCATTTCGTCACCCAGGTAAGCCGCACAGTGAATGATGAGGTCGATATTCTCTACACTTCTCCTTAAAGACGATCGATCGATTAATTCTCCCCGCACAGGGATAATCCCAATTCCTCTTAGTCTATTGAATTGACTTTCATCCCTAACAAGTCCCCTTACTTCTTCAGCACTTTCCACAAAGCTTGCCGCTACTTTTTCTCCCAACGTTCCCGTGACTCCAGTAACTAAGATTTTCTTACCTTCTATGTTCATGCTCGACACCCCCTTAACCCAGTTACAACCACCATTTTTCCTGTGGAATCAAACGGATCCTACTAAACTCAAACTCCCTCTCAAACCAACTCTTCATTAATGTCTTATGTACCAAATATTCCGACGCAGAATGGGACACACCGATCAGTGACATCTTCGTATCCCCAGCATACCTAATCACTTCTTCGTATCTTTTTCTTCCGTACTCGTTGTCGATATGACAATGGATTTCACCGGAAATATAGGCATCGACCCCTTTGCCTTCAGCCTCTTTCATCCAAGCAGTTTTATCGCCACAGCCCGCTACGACGGCCACTTTTCTTATCTTCCTCTTCCTTCCCTCGAAATCGACGTAGGGGAGATCGAATATTTCTTCCATCCGATGTATCAACTCGTCTGTATTCGTCTCGGTGACTTCCCCTATGATCCCGATGTCTCCATGTTTCTCATCATGAATAAACCGGTCTGTTATGTTTACATTCATAGCCTCTGCGATGGCCTGACTCGTTCCTAATGTTCTGTGGTAATCAAGAGGCACATGACACGTATAGATGGAAAGCCCTTTTTCCCTTATTCGGTCTATCAGAGATTCCTTGATCGGGACGAACCCTCTTCCCCAGTTTCCTTTTGGGTCACCGCATTCCATCAAAAGTGGGTGATGCATGAATAACAAATCGCCAGGCTCGCCTTCTTGAATAAATGTCTCTAATACATCCTCTGTCGGAAAAACAGCGAGGAACACACTCTTAACTTCACTCTTTCCTTTAATCATCAATCCATTGAATAATTCGCTGAAAGCAGGCTCGAATTTCGCCTTCCAGTCCATCTTCCCATCGTACACCTGTGGAATGAACCGGCTGAATGCAGGATCTTTCCCATAGCTTTTTATTTCGAAAGTTTGATTCAGCCGCTGAACAATATCTATTAACCTTTCCACCATACCACCCCTACGACTGTGTTTTTCATTAACTATACAGATTTACCTATATTAGGTAAATAGTATAGTGGAAACCTTGCCTACATCTCCCACAACTCTTCTTCTCCTGTTATCATATTCCTCACCTTATACTGTCTCTTCCTGATTTCCTCCTCCCCAATCACAATCACATTCCGAACCCCTTCTTTATTCGCTTTTTCCAACAGCTTGCCCAGTTTCCTCCTGCTCATCTCAAGCTCCACAGTATAGCCCTTTTGTCGCAAGCCAGCCGCGACCCGTAAAGCCTCCTTCTCGGTACCAAGGGGGATGATGTAATAATCAATGTTGGAGGTCTGATTCACGTTTTGCCCGGAAACCATCATAGCCGCATAAATGACGTCCAATCCAAAGGATATGCCGACTGTCGAAATGGATTCATCTGTTCCAAGCAGTCCCCCAATGGCGTTATCATAACGTCCTCCGCTTCCGATACTTGAAGTGATTGATTGGTCCGTTAAGAATATTTCATAGATAGTCCCTGTGTAGATCTCAAGCCCTCTGGCTAAAAAGGGATTGAATATGCACTGCTCTCTAACGTCAAGGAAGTCAAGGTAAGATGCGAGTTCCCTTACTTCCGCTAACCCTTCTTTTACATTTGAATTTTTATTGGAATACGATTCGAAATAATCAAAGCTGCCATAGTTTTTCTCTATTAAAAATTGTTCTATAGCGCTAATGGTTGAATCTGATATCTGCAGATCGTCAAGTTCTGCCAAGACCGCTTTGACACCGATTTTCTCAAGTTTATCCAAGATGAGAACCGTTTGATTGAGTTTATCTGGTTCCACACCAAGCACTTCAAGCATCCCCATCAGAAGTTTCCGGTTATTGTACTGAATCGTTACATTCATGTCGAGCTTCCCGAACGCATCTAACGCCATCACCATCAACTCCGCTTCGGCAACCTGTGAATCTACACCTACAATATCCACATCACATTGAGTAAACTCTCGGTACCTTCCTGCCTTGATAGGTCCGTCCCTGAACACTTTTCCAATTTCATAGCGTTTGAATGGCAATGTGATGGTGGGGTTCATGGCCGCCACTTTGGCGAACGGGATGGTCAGGTCATATCGAAGGGCAAGGTCTCTTTCTCCCCTGTCCGTTAAAGTGTACATCTCTTCCAGGATTTCTGCCCCTCCCGCATATTTTGACGCGAGTAATTCTGTGTAGTTCAAGATAGGCGTTTCGAGAGGCTTGCATCCGTATTGAATGAACACATCCTCCAATGTCCTTCTGACTTTCCTTCTGATCACTTCCGCCTCCGGTAAATAATCCTGTGTCCCTTTGACATTTTGATAATCCATTTTCTTCATTTTCATCTTCCTACTCCTCCTTTTTAAATAAAAAAGAACCGCACTTGATATAAGCGAAAAACTTAATCAAATGCGGTTCTATGGGAAATAACCTTCCTATGTGCGATTGTTTAAAATCGAATAGCAAGGTTACTTGATATGATGATGGAATTGTGTGAATGAGCGTTGCTTGTTAATGAGTGTCATTTTTATCCACCTCTTATTTTCAATTATGTTATCACGATGGAAGATTGTTTTCAATAAAATTAGCTGATTGGGTTATCCCCTTTTAAAGGCATCAATGATGAGAGAAGGAAAAGCTATACTCTCCCCCTGATTTCGAGGATCGTACTTCTTAGAACGGAAGATCACTCCGTCAACTCCATCCCATGCATTGTGATGAAATTTCCCTTTCTCGTCAAAATACTCAAGTAAATTCACTTCAAACCCTGCCGCTTCAAATATCTCTGTTAACAATTGATAGTTGTAAACGATCTTATGACTCGCGGCAGGATGATCTTCCGGCCCAGGTCCTCCAATCTGTACAGTTCTTTGATACGTCTCATCAGGAAAATACCCATCAGGTACAGCACAACGAATGTATCCAGATGGTTTAATGTACTTCCTACATATTTTTGCCGCCTGTAGCCCTTCTTCGTATGTAAGGTGTTCCCATACATGCTCTGCTAAAATAGCGGAAATAGAGCTTTCTTTGAACATGCTTTTCCACGTCGTTTCATCCAGCAAGTTAAGATTTTCTTCCTGGGTATGTAGCCAACCGGGGTTATTATTGTATTCTCCTGCTCCAATGACGACTTTGAGGTCTGTTTGACTATTTATCATTAAGTTTCTCCTCACCAGTTTATCAAATCGACGTCGATGTATATTCTTCCTTTAAACATAGCTTAGCTATATACAAAATCTGTCCCATATGTTCGGAAAAGTGTGCAGCACATTGATACAGAACTTCTAGATTTGTACGTTCTCTACCTCTGACGAATTGAGTTTTGAGAAGAGACTCCTCCGACAGTTGACTAATTGTATCAATTACAAATTGAAATTGATTAAGCACAAGCTTCTCTAATTCTACCTTAGTAATATACACATGCTTAAATTCATCTTCACGATCTCTAATATATGTTCCGTTACATATTCCTTTGTAAATTCTCTCTTTGATATTTCCATCGATGTGACGAATAAGTGTAGAAACACAATGACCTGCGTTTCCAGGTCTCCAATTTAATTGTTCATCTGACATTTGAGCGATTGCTTTTAGAATCCTTTTTTTAAGTTCTTCGAATTTGTTGATTAGCCAAATTTTATTGAAGTCTTCATTCATAATTAGGTGATTCTCCCTAACTTAGGATGCTTGCTCTTTAAATCATCCAAAAATTCGTCGAATACGCAACAGCAAATAGCAACGTGTAAAATCCCGCTTCCATTAACGTATAAACAGATTCCCTTTTATCTCTCAGCCATTTCTTCTCCATATAAAATTTATACAATAGCCTTCCTACCACAAAGAACGCGATGATAAGATACGGTTGCAAAAACCGGTTATCTGGATCAACATCCGTACTTACATCCATGATAAAGCCGGCTACCATTGCCAACACGGTCAGATTCCCGATAAGCTTATTTCCTTTTTTATGCCGTTCATTTATGACCTCATGAGAAAAGGCCTTTCTTCTCTTCATCTTCAACCACTTGCTGACTACTCTGTGAAAGATCGCTATCAAAATGACATATAGTGCAGTTATAGCCAGCAGTTTCAGGAGGAAAATCAACAACCATCTCACCTCCTATTATTTCTATTTTATGAAAGATAGAACTTGCCTTTCATGGCCTCATACTCCCTATCCAACATGCTCATAAAAACATCCGTCTCAAACTTCCCCTCAATCAACGCTCCTTCCCGTTCAACCCCTTCTTTCACAAACCCACACTTTTCATAACAGGAAATAGCTCTGTGATTATATTCCAACACCCTTAAATCCACCCGATGTAATTGGAGTTCTTCAAAGGCGAATACCACTATCAGTTTAGTGACTTCCGTTCCCAGACCTTTCCCTAACATGGAAGGGTTGAATATTCCTATGGAGAAACGCGCTCGTTGATCTTCTTCATTGACGGTCAGTCGCGCCTGTCCAACACAATGACCGTTGTATTCTATACACCAGTTGTATTGGTTGGCTGAAATCTTTTCAACAAACGTTTTGGCCTCTTCCATCGTGAATGGTTTCAAGTTTCTCGTATCGCCACCGTACATCCGGACGATTTCTTGATTTCTGCCACATTTTAAGCGATCCATAATGTCGTTTTCTTTTGGCTGCCGGAGGAGAACCTTTTTCCCTTTAATAAGAGGAGATTGATTCATTGCTTCACCGCCGTTCAATATTTCGAATTTCTCAAAACAAACCCGTCCTTTATAGATGGCCACTCCTCATCAATGATCGAGTAAACAACGGCATTTCTGACATAGCCTCCCGACAAAATCCTTTCTTTCCTAAGGACTCCCTCTTTTACGGCACCTAGCCGTTCAATCGCTCTCTGAGAACGTAGATTTCGTTCATCGGTTTTAATCTGAACCCGCATCATCCCCAGTTCTTCAAAGCAATAGCGCAGGATCAAATACTTACAATGGGAATTCACGAAGGACCTTTGATGATCTTTGCTGTACCAAGTAGAACCGAGTTCACAAGATTTTTGAGTAAGATTGATTTCGAATAATCTGGTCGATCCGATGATTTTGTTCTGTTCTTTTAACACTACTGCAAAAGGTATGGCGGTCTCTTGCTCCCTTAAGCGGACAGCAGCTGATACCCATTGTTCCATTTGTTCATGGGTGGTGATTTCGGTAAGCATAAAGCGCCATATATCAGGGTCATTCGCTTCCAAAAGTTCTTTTGAATGCTTAACCTCTAATGGGATGAGTTTTATTTTCTCGGATTCTAATGTTGGTGGGGAGTGAAAAAGATTTTTGTTCATTTGGTCCTCCTATTTTTCATTCTTCATTTGAGGTCCGTCCCTCACCGTAATGAATATCAAATTCATTAACATATACGGCTTGACCACTAATTTCTATTTCATAAGCCTCATTAATTCTTGTAACTTGCACCCTTACTCTGCCGTCTTTGTTCATTTCATGACCTTGCTCTATGAGGAGAGTTAGAGTTTCCTGGTTTGACAGGAATTGCGCATAATAGGCTCCCATCACCGCGGAAGCCGTGTCAGTGACCGGGTCCTCTGCTGTACCTGAATAGGCAGAAGAAAAATGACGACCATGCATGTCTGCCTTGTAATCATGTGTTTCCAAGCAAAATGGATGAACCGAGGCATGGGGAAACTCCTGTAAAATAGATGGAAATAGCTGATTTTCAGGTTTCATCTTCTGGAAAGAGTCCAGTGAGTTAATTGGTACCAACAACGTCCAATTACCGGTGCTACCATATACAATAGGCAAATCTTCATTTATATCATCCCGCTCAAGTCCTATGGAATGAGCTAATTTGTCCTTTGATCCATCAAACTCACGAAACTGAGGTTTGCCCTGTTTCATTGAGATAGTACCATTACTTTCAATCTTGATCGGGAGGATACCTGCTTTTGTTTCAATCGTAAAATATGATTTATCCTCCAATAACCCTCTTGTTTTTAATGCGTGCATCGTGGCGATGGTCCCATGCCCACATAGGCTCATTTCATTCCCTGGTGTAAAAAATCGGATACCAAGGTCAGCAACATCGGATGTTACTGGAAAAGACGTCTCATTAAATCCGACTTTATAAGCAATCTCCTGTTTTTCTTCATCTGTAAGGTTGTCTCCATGTAAGACGATTCCAGCCGGATTCCCCTTTTCAGGGATGGTTGTAAACGCGTCGTAGTGTAGGATGTTTATGGATTTCATTGTTGTTCCTCCAATGGATGTCAATCGTTCTCAGGTGAAGTGCACGTGCAGTTTTTGAGCTGAAATTTATCAATGATCTTCTCCGCAACCTCTTCCGGACTCATGTCCGTATTATTGATCTTTATATAATTCTCTCTTTCTATTTCCCCTTCCTTTGAGTTCAGACGAAGTTTCTCCAATGAGGCGAGCAATCGTTTCTCGGAGTCTTCGATATTACGCTTGGAAGGTTTATGCTGCAGACGGTTTGGAGTAGTGTTTCTTTGCAATCTCACTTCCAGGTCGGATTCAAGCTCAACGAAATATACTTCTGCACCGTTGGATTCGAAAATGTTCGTGACCTTCTCGACCCATTTCCAGTCATTTTCCTCGTTAAATGCCCACATGAACGTGAAAATCATTCCGTATTGTTCTGTTTGTGAGAAGGATTTGAAGATTTCTTCTCGCATCATGCCGCATATTCTCCACATTTCCTCTGTAAATCCGAAGAAAGGCTGCAGCAATTCGATGGTCATATGATTATGAAATAGTTTCAGTTCTGTTCTTTTTTCTAATTCTTGCCCCACCGTCATTTTTCCGACGGCCTGTGGTCCGAATAGTAAGATGAGTTTCATAGAATGGCCCCTTTTTTTGTCGTTTTCCCGTTTAGTTGAAGTGAAATGAACCCAGATGGCTGGATCATCCATCCTGGTTTAAACCCCTATTTGAGCCGGTTTGAACTCTTTATGATCCACTTCAGAAATATATGAGCCGGAATTAGGTACTTATGATCCGGAATATCAATTTATGAGCTGAATATTCATTTTATAAGCTGTTTGTCGAAAGGATACAGAAATCTACTCGTCTCTTTCAGCCTCTCTCTTCGCGATCTCTAAATTCTCAAAATGGATACTCTTCATTCCTTCAAAAAAAGAATACCTCTCGCGACAAAAGGCTTCGACCTCTTCTTCATCCTGTAAAAGATGATTAATATAATACGAGGACTCCTCCAGTCTTCGCGTCATTTCAGCCCTGTCATCCGTCACGGTTCCATGACCTGGGACATGAATCCCGATTGAGTGATGTTCCAAGATCGATTCAGCCTTTTTCATCGTTTTCTTATAATCTATGTAGCTGTTGCAAATGAATGGGAACTCAACATCAGACAGATAATCCCCTGTTAAAAGAATGCCCAAGGGTTCTATGACAGTGAAAAGGCCATCATGTGTATGCCCCGGTGCTTTGTAAAACGTTAAGGTAAGCTGTCCGAGATTGAGCTTCTCCCCATCACTGGTTATGGCGTGATCGACGGACGGATAGTGGGGATCGTAGTCCCGTTTTATATAATATCGTTGATCAAACTGTTGGATTTTCTGAACGATTTCGTTTTTTTGTTCATGATTTTCAAGTTCTTCTGTAGCGATCACCTTTGCCTCTGGAATGGCACCTGAACCGATGATGTGGTCGAAATCACTATGCGTGTAGATGATGTACAGCTGTTTGTCGCCTAACTCTTGATTCACATATTCCCGGATGGCTTGTATTTCATGTGGCAGCCAATTGGGATCGGTCATGATCATAACATCGTCGGTTTGGATGATGGCTGATGTGGTTTGATATAGTGCGCTTTGGAAAACAGTTAGAAATTCGTTTTTGTAGTGAATCATGATTTCCTCCTTATACTACTTTACTATTCTATTTCACTCCCATACTTCTCCGGCAGAAGTTCCATCACATTACATTTCACTAATTCACCCCGATACGATAGGATGACATCGGTCTGTGTCCCGTAATCACTGATTAACTCTCGACACATGCCGCAGGGTGCGACGACCCAGCATTTCTCGATATCTTCGTGTGGATGAGGGTGAGCGACGGCTACAATGGTTTCGAATTCATGGTCTCCTTCGGAAATAGACTTTCCGATAGCCATCGCTTCCCCGCAGACGGTGATCCTGCCAACATTCGCTTCTACATGAACGGCTGCATAAACCACCCCGGTTGTGGCTCTGACGGCTGAACCAATATGGTGACGACCGTATCGATAATTCTTTTCTATGACTCTTTCTGCTTCTTTAATCAGTTCATAATCTCTTTCTTCTAATGGTTTTACGTGTAACATGTTGCACTTCCTTTTTTCATATTTGCTTTGTAATTAATTCCACTATTTCATCCTGCGTCATCTCATCCGTTAAGAATACTTCCCCATCCACACACAGATGATCCCCCGGAGTCCACCAGTCACGCAAAGAATCCTCCCCGAACTCGCTCCGTTTGGAACGGGAATCATGACGACGAACGGTTTCTTGAAACGATAAATCATAATAATATGTATGGGCTTTTCCGTTATAGAAGCGGATTAACTCCCTAATCATGTCCCCATAGCGCTGTTCGGAAAAGATTCCTTCCAATATGACCACTTCACTCTTGCCTTTACCGTACTCTGTGATCTGTCGGATCAAATCTATGGACAGGTTGCCGTCCCGATCCTGAACCTTCAACATGTCTCTCCGGACGACATCCTGAGAGACCAGGAGTGTCCCCCGGCCAAAATGGTGTTGAAGGCGTTTGGCTGTCGTGGTTTTTCCGCTTCCCGAGTTGCCTCGTATGATGATCAATGTAGATTCCATACTTCCTCCCTGGTGTTAAAGCTTTATATTGTATTTCTCCAATACATCCTTTAATGCCGGCCTTTCATTTCCATCCCTGCCCACCACGGGAGTTGCGGTGATCAATGAGTTCAATACCGCTTCTTCCGTCGCTTCCCCGATTGCCCGGAAGGCAACGTCCATCTCTTCTTCATGGATCATGGCGACAGTCATGCATTGGGACGTTTGGTCATGTGGGATCTTTGTTGCCGTCGAGAAGCCGATGACCACCTCACCGCTCCCGGTTGTGATGACGGAACCAGTGCGGGAGAGTCCCGTGACCGTCCGCTTGATGATCCGGTTGAGCTGCCTTTCGGATAAAGGGAGGTCCGTCCCTGCAATGATGATGACGGAACCTTTGTCCTTTTCTTCACGGGTCTTGAGGATAGCTTTTTTCAGTTCTTCTCCCACCGGGTTCCCGTTAACGGTCAGATCGCTTAGTATTCCGAAGTTTGTTAGGACAAGGATCCCCATTGTGTAGGTCCCATGGTCCAACTTCATGATCCTTGATGCTGTCCCGATGCCGCCTTTCAAGGAATAACAGAGCATGCCGGTACCGGCGCCGACTGTCCCTTCCTCTACTTTTGAAGAGGTGTTTTCAAGTGCCCTATGGAAGTGATCCCTCGTGATGAACCGTGCTCTGATATCATTTAGAAACATGTCATTGCATTCACATACAACGGGATTGACGGTCCCCGTCGTTCTGCCGATCTCGGGATTCCGTTCGAGCATGTAATCAATCAAGGCATCGGCAGCTGTTCCAATGCTCAATGTGTTCGTTAATAGAATCGGAGTTTCCAATGTTCCGAGTTCGTTGATCTGGATCGTTCCCATCGTTTTACCGAATCCGTTGATGACATGTGTGGAAGCGATGAGCTTCTCTTTGAACAGACTCCCCTGATGAGGCAGGATCGCCGTGACCCCGGTCTGCATGTCTCCCTGGCTGAGTGTGACATGACCGACCGTGACCCCTGCCACATCCGTGATCGAGTTTTGCGTGCCCGTTTCCAGCTTGCCGATTTGGACTCCGTAGTCTCGTATCCTCTTTTGTCGCTGAGTATCCATGACGCTCCCCCTTTAGGTGAATATTCCGAAAAATCCAGTTGTAAAAAATAACAGCAATGTGGCTGTCAGGAACGTTAACTGTGCTAGGGTGAATTTATAATCATTGGGATTGTCTGAATGCTTTTTTTCAAAAACAGCCCTGACTGATTCCGACAGGAGGATAAATCCGAATACCAATATATGCGTTTCTAAGTACCACACTTTCCCGATGGAATCGGGGTTAGAAATATGAAAGAAAACACCTGCGATGATCAGGACCACAAATGCCATTCGAATCGTCCAGTCCACCTTTTTATGTGTTTCATTCAAATGATGATAAGAGAAGATCTGCTTCCTTTTGACGTTCAAAAGCCTTCTCATTCCTGCGTTGAACAGGAAGATGATGAGAGCATAGATGGATAGGAATAAAAAAAAATTCAACCAAATCGAATCCATTACATCACATCTCCTTTTCTCAGATGATACACTACCAATTATTCCAAAATATTCAATCAAACTCAATCTTTTCTTTGATTCGGTATGTACGTTTCATTCAATATAACATTACAAAAAACAATATAAATTTATTGTAAAACAATAAAAACTGATATAAAATAAATGAATAAGTGAGGTGCTTTTATGAAACAAGCTACGACGCTCTTATTAAAAATAGCTGTTTTTGTTATCGGTATCCCCGTTCTTGCTTTTTGTCTATTTTTAGTGCCCCCATTCGCGAATTTCGCAGCAAACTTGAATACAGGTATTGGTCTAATGAAATATCTCATTTTTATTGTGATGTATGGAGCAGCTTTGCCTTTTTTCTTTGCTCTATATCAGGCATTCAATCTATTACGATACATTGATGAGAACACTGCGTTCTCGGAATTATCT
The DNA here is from genome assembly GCF_020172085.1 of Rossellomorea aquimaris. GTDB lineage: Bacteria > Bacillota > Bacilli > Bacillales > Bacillaceae_B > Rossellomorea > Rossellomorea aquimaris_E. Next base: position 702,497 of record NZ_JAIVAT010000007.1, on the reverse strand, counting down.
GTGAAGGCGTTAAAGAACATTAAGGGTTGTGCGATTACAATCAGCGGTTTGTATGTAGTAGGTATGCCATTCCTTCATTTAATAGCCAGGAACATTGACCCTCCCATTGGATTTGTGGGAATCATCATCATTTTCGGTTCGTTGGTTATCGCAGTTTTTGCGGCTATTCTACAAAGGCTTCTACAAGACGCAATTCACATAAAATCAGAAAATGATTTGACGGTTTGAGGTAGAGAGTATGGCCATTAACGAAGATATTAAAGTGGGGGGAGGGATAGTTAGTAAGCTATCCCTTTTTGCGTAAAAAACAGAAATTTAGTCAGTGAATCGAAAACTTAGCGGAAAGAAAATAAAGGGCCACATCAGAAACAGATCACCCTTATGGAACTTTAACAATATGATCCGCTCTTCCGATTGGGTCGTCATGGAGGAGGTAATGGTCTTCAGCCTTCCAATATCGCCGTTCATACTTGGCTACTCTTTCCTTTTCATCTCCTAAATAGAGGTCGCGTCCGATGACTCTTTCCGTTCTTTGCTCATGGGTACAGTCCAGAAAGATGACATAGTCAAAGAAATCACGCCATTCTTTCCGTTGAAGGAAGACGCCTTCTATCAGGACGATGGTGTTTTGATCGTAGATGAAATCTTTCTTTATAATCATGTCGCTGAATGAATCGTAGAAGGGTAACGTGACATCAAGGGTATGATGCAGCTTCTGAAACAGAGAGGATTGGAGTGTTCCAATGTCCCATTGAAGAGCATAGTATTCATACCATTCTTCTTCTCCAGTCCCGTAACGCCTCCTCTTTTCCACTATGTAATCGTCCAAATGAAGGATGGTGGTTTTCTGCTTGAGTTTATTTTTCAACGCTTTTGCAAACGTGGTCTTACCTGCCCCTCCCAGTCCGTCAATTCCTACAATGAAAGGGCGGTGATGCGTAGATCTCTTCTGATAACGCGGGAGCAATGTTTCGGTCACTAGATCCATCGCATCAATCATGATTTCAACACTTGTCCGCTATACGTGTCATGCTTCTCTAAACTCGCATTCTGGCATTGCACTTTTTTACCTAGAAGGGGCATCTCCAGAAAGAATCGATCTTTGTTCATCTTTTTCCTCCTTACGAATCCTCTTTTTACCAATTATTTCAAATCAAGATAAAAAACTCAATCCTAAACTCAAAGGTTATGATTCTTTCATAAAAAAAGAGGCCTGCCCTCTCCACATTAAACTCTAATGTGTCGGGGACAGACCTTTTTATCGAAGCTTATTCTTCTGAATCATCTTCAGCTTTGTTTTCATCATGGTCCTTTTGGTGGTCATCTTTCATGTCCACACCAGGAATGCCGGAGATATAACCGACTCCGCCTGTTTCCATGATGCCAAGCGTATCTTTCATCGCTTTCTCTAATTCTGTTTTATCAACGGCTGTGATTTCTTTCTCATCAAGATCCGCTCCAGGATGTTGATAGTTACTTAGGACATAATTCGAGTCCTTCATTGAATCCACCGCTCTTAATCCTGTTGCTTCTGCTCCAACGGGAACGGAAAGGATTCTGGAAAGCTTTTTCGTTTGTACATCATACGCCCACACGAAGTTGTTCGTATGCATATCGCTGTCTTCTCCGATGAAGAGGGTATTCAGATCTTCTGAGAAGCTCAGGTTGTCAGGGTTTGCTACTAAATCAGGGTTGGCCGTGTTTCCTAGTGCATCCGGAGAAGCAAGGTCCTCTCCCAATACAAATCCGTTCATGCTGGCAGGAACATAGCCGCTGTCAATCTTCTCATCGTCACGATCTGTTTGACCTTCTTGAAGATTTAATTCATATGTGACACCTGACTCAATCTTCGGAAGTTGAATGTCGTCCTGAACGGCTCCTTCTTGTTTTTCCATGCTTTCTTCTTGATAAGAGATGGCCATATACGCTTTATGATCTTCGGCGTTGACGGCAAGTCCCTCCATTTTGTTGAATTCAGAAGTCGCACCAAGGATGGCTCCGTAACGGCGTGGTTCTAAGAATGCTGCCGCTTTTTCCATGCCTGGCTTCACTTTTAGATATTCGACAGAATCATGGGAGTTCGTCTTAACAGCCGTAAACCCTTCTGTTGGTTCTTCCGTTGTTTCGAAAATATCGCTGAATGTCACTCCACCGTCGATCATGTCTTTGATTTCTTTGTCGGTACCGTGTCCAAGTTTGATCCAGTTTAAGTCACCAGATCCGCCTTTTTCTGTACCGGTTTGATTGAAATTAGCAGCATATAAAGTTCCTGCTGAGAAATCTTCTTCTTTATCGGCTACATACATGAACATCATCGTATTGCCGCCGTCGTCACCGAAAATGGCCGTCTTATTATCCGGAAGGACTTGCATCATTTCATGAGAGAAACGGCCAGTGCTGTAATGCTTGACGACGGATGGTTTTCCGTCATGTGATACGGAGATTTCTGGGATCCAGCCGTAATTGTAAGGATTTGCTTTTGATTCATCATGGAAGTAATAGTTCGCAAAGTTGCTGACTTCTTTATAGGCATCAGAATCTTTGTTTTCAAAATCTCTTGCGTCCGGCTCATATTCCTCTGAACCGAGGTGCGTGCCCCAATCCGTTGTGGATCCGTTACATGGGTTCCATAGTCCGTCTACGCTCGAGAAATCAATCTTATGAGCTTCTTTCACAGAAAGCTTGCCCGTTTTTTTATTATGGTCAAGCTCTGACAATGTCATCGATGCAGGAAGACCAGAGATCTTCTCACCTGCGTTATTTTGTGAATCATATTCAAAGTGGGAAACCATAAATGACTTGTTCCCTTTCTTCAGAAAGCTGTTGGAATCCGGCGCGTCCGAAATGAAATAAGATGGACTGGATGGAACGCTTTTGTCCATGATCGGATCACCGTTCACGTCGATCGGTGTACCGGCCGGAATCATTTCTCCCTTATTGTCTACGATTTTATCTTTTGATAGGTAGAGTTGATCATAGTTAAGAGGCAGTTCTTTCACTGTCCCGTCTTTATAAGTCACTTTGACTGTTGCTGTTGTATAGGTTTTCACCATATTTTTGATATTATCAGGAGCTTTCATGGAAGAGAATTCAACACTCTCGATTTTCTTGTGTGAATCTTTCTTTTCACCGTGGCCTCCGTTCTCTTGAGCCATGGCTGTTAAGGATGAAGATGCTAGTAACGCCATCGATAATCCGATTGATAGTCTTTTTTTCATCTTTAAAACCTCCTACTGTATTTACTACGACTCTAGTAAAACATCGAAAGTTTAAGCCAGTATGAATACAAGTGGGATAAGTTTAAATCTATGTAAATATTCATTTACGTTACGATATCAATTCTATGAGGATATGTTAAGGACGCAATCTCTAATACATTCCCGTCCAGATCAATCACATGAAATACCGACCTGTTTATGTCTCTCCTCACTTTAAAGTGTCGTGTTTCAAGCATCCGATAATAGCGAAAGATACGCGATGGGTCACTCTGTTTAATTGCGGTTGAGAGATTCTGAATCATTTCGGGATTGGCGAATGCAGGAACCGGTGTGTCTTCATTAACATCTGTCAGCTTTTTTCTGGAACGATGAAGGGCGGTTTTGATGGACTCATCGCTGACTCTCAACATGGCGGCGATTTCCTTTGTTGTATAGTTGAAGACATCTTTTAAGGTGATGAGCATCCCCTGCTGCAAAGGCAAAGCCGAAAGCAGGATTTCGATCAATCCCTCGAATTCAGATGGGTCATATACTCCATAGATTTCTTCATGTAGAGTAAAGGATTCCCTTTTCTTTCTTTTTCCATCGATAAAAAGGTTTTTGGCGACCGTGTAGAGAAATGAAAAAGTGAACGCCCGATCAGGATCCTGCTTTTTCAATGAGTAGATTTTCAGGAGCGTCTCCTGTACGAGGTCTTCTGCTTCCCATGTGGAACCCGTTAATTTCAGGCAATACCGATACAGTTTGGTGACCGTATGTTCCAACTCATCAAAAATCAGTTCAACCACCTCACATTTTTTGTAACTTTTTCTTCATTATATTCGTTATACATAGGAATTTCATTTATAAGGAGAGGATACGATGTTTAAGATTGGAAGTGTATTTGTCCCTGTGACGAATCTTGAGAAATCAACCGCCTGGTATGAGGAGCATTTAGGGTTGAAGAAAATCGATTCGTGGGACGGGGGTGCCGGCTTTTACTTACCAAACGGTTCGACACAGTTTGGGTTGATTGAAGTGGAAACCCCTCAACCGACGGAGTTTATCATTAAGGGGAAGCAAAAAAATAGCTATTTCAATTTTGTTGTACAGGATGTTGATTCAATTCATGAGGAATTGAACGGCAAAGGTGTCGTCACGTCCGATATCGACGACTTCGGCGGGATGCGCTTTTTCGATTTCTTTGATCCGGACGGAAATCCCTTCAGCGTGGTGAGCGAAGTGGAAGGATCACCGTTTCATTCGGATAATATTAAAAAGCTCCAGGAAATGAATCGCTGAAGAAAAAAGGTGGCCGGGATCCCGGCCACCTTTTTATTCTGATTCAACCGCTTTTTTGAGTGCGTCGAATGGTTCTTTTTCTTGTGAAGTGATTGTATAAACAGTCTTTCCTTTTTGCCACATCACCACGGTTGCGGGGTGGTCCTTAAATCCGTTGATTGTAATCACTCCCCTGTCTTCCGGAGCGGGCAAGTAGTTCGTCTCCAGATATTCTACGACGTTCTTAGCCATTTCTTCGGCTCCATCATATCCATCAATACCATACTGTGGATCTAGCGGAAAGTTGACTTTGATCAGCCAGCGACCTTCATTCCAATAAAGATACTCATGACCGGCCGCCCCTTCCTGAAGGCCTTTGATACCGTGACCAAGATCGATGTTCGTTTGATCGACCTTCTCATATCCTTCGATTTGAGCCGCCGCTTCTTCAGGTGAAGGATACTCCTTTTTCTGAATATCCTCGTTTTCACTGCTGGCATCACTTTCTGTTTCACCATTGCTGTCTCCAGCTTCTTCATTGTTTTCATTCTCATCGGCGTTCATATCTTCACCGGCATTTTCCTCTGCACTGTTTTCAGCATTCATATCCACGGAGGTATCCTTTTGGTTTTCGTCCATGGACTGAGTGTTTTCATCTTGATCTGATGCAGTCCCGTCCCCGCTGCAGGCCGTTAGGAGTAAAGCACTGCCAAGAAGGAGAGCTGCCGAAGTTGTTTTGAAAGTCATTTCTGCACCACCTTTTATCGTATATATACCACGTTAAGATGAATATATTCAATAAATGATGGAAAAAGAGTTACTACTTGGGCGAAGAAGGGTATGGATACATGAGTATAAAGGGGAGTTGTTTTCATGAAGATGACAAAGCTAGATCTGATGACCTGTTTATTATCAAGGGATCAGCATTCATTCAAGAAGTTTTATCAGGATTATGAAACATTTATGTTCCTTACAGGCTATAGGGTGACGGGATGCAGTACCGCGACGGAACAGTTGATTTTGATGATCATGAGGAATATATGGGAGCAACCCTCGGTCATTTCACGATCTTCGGACCGCTATTTATCGGTTATTTTGCAGAAGTTGATGGTGAATCATAAGTGAGACCTTCTATTTAATGTAAGAACAAGAATCCTTGAATTGAAGAGTAGAGGCAAAGTAAGCCCACTGATATTAATAACACTCCCCTCCCCTTATGGTCCTTTTTAATTTCTTCTATCCCCATGATTCCAATTGATAGACTAAACATCAACATCACAAGTTCAATCCATCTATATTCTTTCATCACCAGTACATAGATGGCCAGAATGAAGCTTGTTAAGGAGAATATACTCCCAAAAAATTTCATGATTCCATCACTCCGCTTTCTTGCCGTTTTGAAAGGTCATTTGTTTCTTTTCGAAAAAGTCGTCTTCCTTGATATCTCCGATTAATAGAGATTTGAATTCATCGAATAACAAATGTACCTCCGACTCTTCGTTTAATCGCTCCATACTCCTTCGGTACTCATTTTCATCCTGATAACGAGATATTTCCATCCATTTTGTTTCATCATTCTTACTGTTTATGTAAATAGTTTGGTAGTCAATATACTGACCATACAATTCCCCTGCTCGTTCTTGGATGTCCAGAAACTGTTCTACCTTCTCTTTCGGAATATGATAATGATAGATTTTGACGTACATTGAATCCCTCCATATTGTAAGTGTTAGGACCCATTTGTAGAAGAAAGCTTCTTTGCCTTATTATATTCCTGCATTGACCGAAGCAACATTAGGGTCATCATAACGATCAAATACAGGGGCTGACGATCGAAATGATCCTCAATGAATACATCCTTGATCAGAACATAGCAGCCATACAAAATCCAAAATCCTGTAAAGTAGGTGAGAAAACGCCAGAATCTCGGATACGCTTTTTCTTTTGTCATTTTCCGCCTCCTAGCATTCTATTTTATGAATAAGAACATCCTCATCTTTCAAAGCACCCTGCTTCACATACCGGATCAAACTTCCCGATTCCTTTTTGACCCGTTTGATCCCCGTTTCACTTAGGAACCAGTTATCTTCTCTAGTATTGTCATCTTCTGCCGGGCATAAGGTGAATGATATCCATTCCGGCATATAGGTTTTCAGCGTCAGATGAAGTCTTCTCATATGGTAGGAAGATGTTACGACGAGCAGCCTCCTAATGTTGTGTAAATGAAATTCCCGATCAAGAACAAGGAGGGATGCCAGAACATTTTTAAGGGTGTGTAGGGAAAGCGTTTCTGTTAAGATATCTTTTTCCGGAACTCCTAATGAGATTGCTTCCCTTTTCAATTTTTCGGCTTCGGTATACTCACTCCCCCACCATTTCACGCCACCGGAAAACAGGATTTTACCGGCTCTTCCCTGTTTATACAGCTCCACGGCTTTAGGTAAACGGTATGTCATGGCCTTACTGCTTCCCGCCACGAAGATACAATCTCCATGCTGTTGATCGTCTTCAATATCCGAGAATAATAGATTCCCCATCTGATCATGTGTAAGCCTTTCAATCTCCAAAGTCGATATGTACATACTCAAATACTCACCATGACAGAATAAAAGAACAACAGTACCGAAATCATTCCAACCGCATAAAGGGACAGCTTCTTAAGGCGATCGCTTTCAAATGTCTTATTGAGCAAGTAAAAAAAGCCGACTACCCAAATCCCGTCTAAAAAGAACGTCGAAATGATATTCCTGAACACATTAAAGAATAAAAGCATCATGTTAAGCCCCTTCTTTCTCTTTTTTCATTTGATTAAGGGTCAACATAAGGCCCGTAAATCCTGCCAAAAAAGAAGGTGGTAGACTCCACATCAAATATCTCCATTGACCCGTATACAGAGAGACAAAGAGAAAAAAGAGTGGAAATCCGACTAATACGACCCACGACACAAGTAAAGCCAATTGATTATTGTTTTTCATATAGAACCTCCGTTCAGGTATACTTGGTATTCCATTTCCATATTAACATAATTTTCCTACATAAGTTCTCAAAAAAAGAGGCACTCTTCCCATTTAAGAAAAGTACCCGTTCAATCACCTTTTGAATAAAAGGAATAAAATAAGAAAAATAATCATTCCCAAGAACAAAAGATACCCCATTCCCATGCTGTAGACGAAGTACACCCTCACATGAAGGATGATGCGGATGATATGAAAGATCAGGATGCACAAAAGCACCAGAATGACGATGTTCACCTGTCTGTCACGATTGCGATACATTGAAATCAGCCCCTATCAGAGAGCCAGATACAAGTTGGAACTTGTACCGTTCGTCTTTCTATATACCTATTTTCCATGCAGCTTCAATATTCATGAAACATATGATGATGCTTAGTCGATGGCATCCAGTTTCCTATGTAGCTGAGATAGCTCCTGCTCAAGTTCGTCCAACTTTCTTTGTTGAATATCCGTGTTTCTGCCGAAGGTTTCCAGCTTCTCAAGATCTCCTTGGATACGAATATACTCTAATTTCACTTCGTTGATTTGATATTCTAATTCTGATTTAGTCATGGTGCTTCCTTCCTTTCATAAGATGTTTTTATTTTGGATTACAGCAATAAGTCAAATGAATATCCAATTGAGATGAAAACGATAAAGACAATGAGCCCCAGAAATGTAATGATGTATTCTCTTTTTGCGTTCTCGTGTTTCCACTGCATATAGGAATCAAATGCTAAGGTCATCATGATAATTAGAGCACCTATCACCCCTGAACCTGAAGGAAAGAATACGATGGTGGCAAAGAATATGCCCCCAAGAATCCGTTTCCCCCACTTATGGAAAGCATTGACTTCATGTGCTTCGGATCTTTTTACAATCTGCCACTTTTTCCTGACTATTTTTTCGATCACATAAAAGATCAGTATAAATGCTGCAAGATACAAGATAAACTGAATAATATCATTTTGAAGAATGTTCACAGCACATCGCCACTCTCTTTCTTGGAAGGTCTTTCGCATTTAATCGCTAAAGCTATATTTCAAACCAATAATAATAACTTAATAACAAAACACTAATTACCATAATGAGAGTGAAATGACCATTTTTAATCCTTTTGGTACCTCCGAAATAGAAATAGAGTGCTCCTATCAAGAAGACGATATATAGTATGACTTTTATTATGAGCTCCATATTTCACCTCTTTTATATGAATCTACAAATAAGAATTCCACGCCACAATCACTAACACCACTAAAAATCCTATACGATAAAACGCCTTTTCTTTTCTTGTGGCACCAATCTTATCATCTTCAAATTTAAAATACGAAACAAGTAAAAAATATCCGAACATCGTCAGGCCGTATCCCACATGATCGTTCACAATGGATAAATTCCTTAACATCGCCAGCCCTATAAGAAGGAGTCCTGAATATCCCAGTATGAGATAAATATGCTTTCTGGCTTGTTCCTCCTTCATGCATCAGCCCCCTTTTCAAATTCTATCGGGTCTTTCCTCATTTCCTCTGTTCGTTTGCCTTTTCATTTTCCCCTGCTATCCAAGCCATTGCTAAAACCACACCTGTTAGAATGATCGGTGTAAGTAGATTCATAAGTTCCCCTCCTATCATTTTTTCAAAGAGTAAGATTCCCAAAGATCCTCCTCTTGAAAGATTGTTTGCAAGATATCCACCAACTTCTCCGTCGTCTCCTCGACAAACTGCGTAACTTCATCAGGGGTTAAATAGGTAAACATATAATCCGGTTCCAGAGCGAAGGCATAAGAATCACCTAAATAAAAGGCCGTAATCCGTTTAATTTGTTTGGTAATCTGGTTCTCTGGAAAGATGTCCAGGTAATCTGGAAAACTCTTAATATGTTGAAAAACACGATGAAATACTGTATCCGTGTTTCCTTGTAAATAGACGAAATCCGTTCCATACCAGTCCCCTTTTATTTTTCTCGTGTATTCAGGTGTTCCGAGAATCGTTTGATAAATGGGTTCTTTCTTCTTTTCGTGATGCATCTTGCTCCATTCCACATCCGTCACCAGATGAAGGTAGTACCCTAAATAAAAGGATGAGCGGGGATCGGTGAAACCCTGTCGACCTTCTATGTATTGTTTCAGAAACAGGTCTGGATTTATTTTCCCATTTTCTCTAAAATGAGTGATGATTTTATCAGGATGAAAGATACCTGTCTCTGGGTCAGGCAATCCACAATCCGGACCGATATTCCCTACGACAAACTCTTCTTCAGCAACCTGCAAACCTTTATTCAAAAGTTTCTCTGCGATTCTGAAATGTACCATCCACGTGGCCAATGCCATCAGCTCCTTTTCATAATCCATCTAATCTGCCTTTACTTGATTACGCCTCTCCCATTCCGAACCCTAGAACCAATACATACAAAATGGAAACAGTTAATAATACGGCAAACGTTAACCCCACAAGAGCAAACCCGTTTTTTTCATTTCGTTTCTTCAGAGCGATGATGCTCAGGATAAGGGAAAAGGGAGCCCCAATGAAAAGTGTATAAAAAATCGTATAAATGATTGATTGATCGTTTATGTTTGAAACGTTAAACAATAGAACAAATAATACGAGCGGGATTCCTGCTGACACATAACTGAGCCATGAGTATTTTTTCACAGTGATGACCGCCTTTCTAAACCACTCTCTTCTTAAATAGACGATTGTAAGGGTCGAGAAGTTTCATGTTCATCCACTCTTTCCCAATTTATTAGAAAGTCGTGAAAGAATCATTGAATTCTCACAAATAATTTGAAATAATTGGAATTGTTTCGTTTTTCAAGGATGACTTTTTTACCAGAAAAGAGGATGCGTGATGTTGAAGAAGATTCCCTTCAGAAGGATACGCTGGCCAGGTTGGGTAGTGTTGGCTGTGATTGGTCTTTCATTCGTTTATGGCATGACACAGCTCATCGAGGCCATTCGATTCGAGCCTGTGTCAGACAGTGTTTCCCCTCTGACCAATGACTATAAAACGGAAACTAAGAATACGGATACGTACACGATGTCCATCAACATCCCGATGATGGAAGATGAAAGCATAAAGAAACCCATCCAAAGGTGGATTGAGCATGAGAAGGAAGCCTTTTTAGAAAAAGTGAAGGAAAACAAGAATCAGCTGGGTAATGGCACCCGCGCCCACCTTGTCATTCAGGCAGACAGCAAGAAATCTACAGATGACACTTTTCACATCCTCTTTCACTCCTATATGCTGGTGGGTGACGTCAAGGGGAAAGAGCACGTAAAGACGTTTACGATCAATGCTGCTGAAAAAAAGATCGTCAAACTACCTGACATCATGAAAACGAATGAAGAGTCGATCAATATGATAGGGAACCGTCTCATGGGACATCCTGAATCTAAAGTGCAGAAGGTATTACAGGATCCAGCCTCTTGGAACTGGTCTCTCAACGAAAAAGCACTCACTCTATACTTTAATGATCTCGATGAATACGGTCCCACACAGGTGAACATTCCGATTCATGCCATCCTCCCCTATTTGGATGAAAGGATAGAAGGTTCGTTGAAAGTAGCAAAAGCATCGGTTGAATATGGAGAAAAATACGTCGCCCTCACCTTTGATGACGGACCGGATCCAGATGTGACACCACGGATTCTTAAGATATTGAAAGACCATGACGTCCATGCCACGTTTTTCATGCTTGGTAGTCAGGCGGAGAAATACCCGGATGTCGCGAAGGATGTCGCAGAAGCCGGGCATGAAATCGGCAATCACTCCGACCATCACAAGGATTTGACGAAGATTGGAAAGGAGCAAATGGTTCAAGAGGTCCTCGCCTCCAGTAAGAAAATCATGAGCGCGACCGGTCAACTTCCCTCCGTCCTGCGTCCGCCTTATGGGGCAATCAATGCGGAAGTGGAAAGGTTTGCCCAAGATAGCCATTCGACCCTCGTCCTATGGTCCGTCGATTCGCTTGATTGGAAAAACAAGAATGTGAATGCTATCCATTCCACGGTGCAGAAGGAAATAGCTCCGGGAGCCATCATTCTCCTTCATGATGTTCATTCCACGACAGCTGATGCGTTGCCTGGATTATTGGCCATGCTTGAAAAGGAAGGGTATCAATTCATCACTGTCTCACAGCTACAGTCGAAACTTACAGTGGAAACCGCCAGCCCTTTCTATGGGAATATGAAAAAGGGATGAAGCTAGCTCATCCCCCCTCCTTCATTCATCATTCATGCCCTTACCGTCCAAGATGTGCTGCACATATTTCTCAACCCTCGACTCCCTAGTCTTCGATTGTTTCGCCTTGGATATAAAAAGGATATATGCCCTCTGACGTCCCGGCGTCAGGTTTTCAAAAGCCGTTTTTAACTCCGGCATATCATCAAATTTCTGTTGAAGTTCATCTGGAACAGAGTACTCTTCTGTCTTTTTCAATTCCACTTGGAGACCGGCTTTTTCGATTTCGATGGCTTCCTGGATATACGATGTCAGGACCGATTTCATTTCGATGATTTCTTTCGCACTGGTGAATCGGATTTGACGGGCAGACTGCACATTCTCGGTTTGTTGAATGAGAATCCCTTGCGGATCTTTCATCAGTGCCCCTTTGTGAAACAGCAGCGCACAGTATTCTTTAAATCCATGCATCAGCACGATGTTTTTCCCTTCTAGTGTGTAACAGGGATGCATCCACTTGATTTCTTCCTCCAGTTCTTCAAAGGAAAGCAGGATACTCCTCAGTCTCTCATATTCTTCGTTCCACTTCTTGGCTTTCTTAATAAAACCATCTACTTTACGATTCGGTTTTATCATCATGTACACCTCCTATCAACGAGCGATCTATTTTCGCCAAAAGCTCGTGAGTTCTGCTTTTTCCTGAATGTTATATGTAATGATATCTTCTAGCAATGCGTAGTTCACCGGATCTTTCCACGGCATGCGGAACAATCCTTTCGTGGCACTGTACCCGGCTTCTTTAATGCGATCGGCAAAATGCACCATCGTGACTTCTTCAGGCGCGACACTCACATGTTGCTTCGCAGTCGAGATCCCAATGATAAAGGTGCCGTGATCTGTAAACATCGGCGTATTCCACTTGGTCGCGGGTTCCAATTGTGGGAAAGTCGATGCCACCCATGTCAGGATTTCCTCCATTCTGTTGCGGTGATCTGGGTGATCGATTCCGTTTAAATAACTTGAGAAGACGTCCATGTTGTTTCCTCCTTCATTATGCTTTTCTTCGTAATACGGTTATAAAACCGTCCAATATGTCATGGGAAATGGTAAATCCTTTTCGCTGGTAAAAAGCCAATGCCTCCTCATTCCCATTCGAGGTGAAGACAAAATAATCCTCGACATCCTCAAACGTGTTCAACCACTCCATAGACATAGTGTATAATTTCGATCCGATGCCGAATTGCCGATAGCCTTCTTTTATGTAAAATTGCGAAAGACAACCTACGTTCTCTTTCTGGACAGATGACAGGTCGAAGAACGTGGCAAAATCATTCGAATAGGCTTCCTTCGGTGAGATATTGGTATACACATAGGCAATAATTTCGTTATTTCTTTCCGGATCTTTCACGACCACAAGATAATTATGTATGGCACTTTTAATCGACGGCAGCATCCTCGTATCGAAGTTCATGCTATCAAATCGTTCAGGTGCAATGGATGCCTTCGATTTCTGAAAAGCCATCAGCTCATTGCAAAGATCCCGGCAAAGTTCTGCCTGGGCTTCCGGGATCACTTCGTATTGTAATTCCACTGTTTAATCGCTCCTTTTCACGACTCTATTATCTCACTATATAAGAATTCTTTGTAAGCAATGGAATTCCTTTATTCGATGGACGATTTCAATAGGACTATCATCATTTTAACCGTTCCACTACCGTATCAATCACTCTTTGATTCGTTTCCTCTGCCGGCGGCATCCAAAGTTGAGTGATCGGTCCGTAGACCACGGGATTTAGTTCGACTTCGTATCCCCCAAATGGATAGGCCTCCTTTGTAGGTAAATATCCCAGATAGCCATTGGTATAGCCTCCAAAGAAGGCTATAGGGTTATCCAGTTTCTCCTGGATGATCAGGGCTGATTCTGAAAAGGGCTCCATAGGGATACCGGAAAAGGATCCTTCGTTTATCTGGAATGATTGAATTTCTAACTCGATCGTGATTTGTCTGTCGTGCTGTTCATATTTTTCCAACACCCGTTCAAGCCATCTGCTTGTGTTAACACCCCATTGCTCCTGAGCGTTGGAAGCCATTTTATAAATTCCGTCTGGTTTTGGTATCTCGATTAAACGCATCGGCAGCAAGGTTGAAGTCGTTTTCAACCTGGAAATTCCCTTATATGTGAGGGATGGGATCATGGTTAATACACTTCCGCTTAATGCATATGCCATTTGCTTTAATGCTGCTTGTGATCCCCGGTATGTTGCATTGATATTCCCTGCCGCTCCCTGGACGATGATGACGGGGCAAGCAAGGATTCCTTCAAGAATCCCCCTTGTCACTCCCGGGTAATCCCCTGATAGACAATCACTATCCGATTTTAGAACATTGGGGTGTGCTGTACAGAAAACGATGGCCCCTAATAGCGTATGGTCATTCTGATGCCGGATGGCCAGAATCCCGATTCGCTTGTCCACTGGCCCCTGTTCATTCGTCCCCATCATCACTTTTCCTTCGGATGTTTCTTCTCTTCGGTTCACTCCGATTTCTCCGAGCGTGACGTTCCATCCGACTTCTGCCAGGCGTCTATTTTCATGAGCCTTGACGGCAGACATCACGGTATTTTCCATGAGAAGCCGTTTATATGACTGTACGATTTCATCTGAGCTCGCAGTGGCTGGACCCGAATGGGTATGAGTAAAGACGACGGTTATGTTTTCAAAGGGGATATCCAGTTCAGCGGCAATCCGCTCGCGAATCTTTGTAGTATCTTCTATCAGCATACCGATGTTATCGATACTGATAAAGACCGTTTTGTCCGTATCGGTTTCAAACACAAAGGCGGTGGAATAGATGCGTTCTTCGATCGACTTTATGCCACCTGGTCTGTGATATCCGATAAAGTCGATTCCTAAAGGGGGCGTTATGTCTGTCTTGTAAACTCCTGCTTTGCTCAAATGGTCCATCTCCTGTAAACAAGTATTCTAATAATAACATCCTAAATTACTATCAATTATTTCAAAATATTTTATCTTCCTCAAACATTTTCCACTTATCAAATAATATTTCCCATTTCAACATAAAAAAAGATAAGGGTACCTTTCCCTTATCCATATCTATTGTATACTAGCAGCATGGTGTTTCAGCGATTTCATCAGCACTACAACAGCTCTCATCTTTCACTTCTTTTATTTCAATCTGGCAACAATCTTGAGAATTGCTTTTCTTGTTCCCTACTAAAACCTTAATAAAATTCATCTCATCCATCCCCTTTTAATTAATCAAATTATTTTGATTTATACCGTAAGTATATGTTCCATTTTCTAGAAATGCAACTATTAAATCAAAAAAAATTGATTTTATGAACACCGGCTTCCTCCACCGCATAGTATACATCAAAATTATTTGATTTAATGCTTGACACATGAAAATAATGGATATAAGATGACTACATCAAGAAAAATTGATTGAGAAACGAGGATCCAGTGATGACAAACGATATTCCATTACAAGACGTATCGGGCACAAAGATATTTGAAACCTACGAACAGAAATTCAAAGCCATTGCCGATCAAAAAAGGCTTCAGATCATGAACATTTTGACTATGAAAGGCGAAATGTGCGTATGCGACCTGGCTCCATTAATGGAAATGAAGCAGTCCAAATTATCCTACCACTTAAAGATCCTTCTAGACGCAAACATTGTAAAAAAAGAAACAAAAGGAACTTGGAGTTATTACAGCTTGAATCAGGATGAGATCAACCACCTGCTTTCAGCCGAATTATGCTGCCTGTTCAGGCCTTCCTGTTAAAATTTTCGATTATAAATCAATTTTTTTTGATTAATAAATCAAATTATCTTGATTAAAAGGAGAGAAACATATGCTGAATTTTCACAAAGAAGAAATGACCTTAAAATTAAAAAGAACGGAAATGCAGGAATTCGTCGCCCTATACCAAACGAAACCAGCAGCTCCGATCATCAACCAAAAAGAACCAATATGCTGCAGCCCTTGCTGCCCGGCCGTTTAATTCTGAAAGGGGACGATTAATATGTGGGGAGAAACACTTAGAAGCTTTCTGGAAATTGCACTGGAATTAACGGTATTGTTTGTGGTCATTTCATTTGTCATCAGTTTATTACAAGGATTCATCCCTTATGAAAAAATCGAGAAAATGATTTCAGGAAAGAACAGTGTATGGGGTGTGACCGCTGCGATCTTGTTTGCATTCATTACGCCATTTTGCTCGTGTTCAACGATACCGGTTGTGGTAAACATGCTAAAAAAGAAGATGCCATTTGGGATTGTCATGATTTTCTTATTCGCTTCTCCTGTCTTGGATCCGACGATCCTCACGATAATGGGAGTGGTTCTTGGGTGGAAAGTGGCTCTCATTTATACCGTGGTGACAACCATCTTCTCCATAAGCATCGGTTTCCTATTGGAAGCATTCGGTTTTGAGAAATACGTCAAGAACGTCATGATGACTGGATTCAAAGAGGAAGTGAAGAGTTTCTCTTTAAAAGGAGCCTGGATGGAAACTGCTGATCTAATGAGAAGTGTCTATCCTTATCTCATCATCGGTGCTGCAATTGGTGCTGTCATCCATGGACTCGTACCAACGGAGTGGATTTCTGGATTCTTCGGAAGGGAGCATTGGTGGCTCATCCCGATTGCCGCCATCATCGGGGTTCCTTTGTATATCCGACTTTCGAGCATGATACCCATTTCACAGATATTGATTATGAAAGGAATGGCACTTGGTCCTGTCATGGCGATGATGATCAGTTCAGCCGGGGCCAGTCTTCCTGAAGTGATCCTCCTTAAATCCATCTTTAGAAAACAACTGGTCATTACCTTTGTACTATCGGTTATCACCATGTCTACCGTGTCCGGTTTTATCTTCTATTGGGTTTAATGGGTTTGAAAAAGGCAGCCGCATAAAAGCAGCTGCCTTTCCATTCATTAGCAACACTGATTGGCCCCGATCAGGACTAAGCCTTCTCCTTGAGGAGTGGTTTCGACATCAATCGTTAACGCTTCGGTTCCCTGCATGGATGAATCGATGGCAACTCGGATCCCGTTAATGCTTTCGATATGATCAGTTGGTTCTGGATCGTCCATTGATACTGAAATTTGGGGACCGCAGCACCCTGCTACAGAAGATAAACGGATCCCTTCTGCTCCTTGTTCTCTTAACACTTCAGATAACACTTGTTTTGCTTGATCCGTAATGTTCATATACGTTCCCTCCTATTTTTGCGGGTAAAGCTTTCGTAAAGATTCCATCATTTCAGGTTTGACATTGATCTTTGGTCGTGCCTGTTTAGCTATGGTTTCCGCTTCCTCCAACGTCTTTGCTTGATCAAGTTCGAAGAGCGTACCGACAGCGACTGTACCCGTACGGTTGCTGCCTCCCTGACAGTGGAAGTAGATGTTCTTGCCTTCGTTATACGCAGCTACTACCTGGTCAATGGATGCTTTAATCGATTGATCTTGATCTCCTTCGTTGTCCACAATTGGGCTATGGATCCGTGTATATGCTGCATTAGGATTTGAAGCTTCTGCACGCAAATCGAAGACAAGATCAATCTGTTCCTTTTTCGTTGCTTCTTCTGCATCATCCGCTCCACCCATAAAGATGCGGTCCTTGATTAATTCATGATAGTTTCTCGTCATGTTGGTACCTCCACTAGTTTATGATAAAATCCTTCAACTTGTTATATCCTATCTTTTCTTCTTCCATCCATGGGATCGTAGCTGTTCTTTCTGCAAACTGTTCTTGTACTTTCACGATCCACTCTTTCTCAGCATGGGCTTTCCCCTTTAATATAGGATCATTCGATTGTGCGTATAACAGGCTTTGGTTAATGACCCACCATGTAGGAGTAATGCTTGCGCGCTTAAGATCATCCTGCAGGCGAGAGGCTTCCAGTACTGGCGTGGCTTCTGGCAGTGTCACAATAACGACAGCCGTTTCCTTTTCATTTCGTAAGGTTGGCAACAGCTCTTTCACGCTTGATGGGACATCGCCTGTCGATTTCTCAATTTCCTTACTGTATGATTCTGCCGCATCGAATAACAGGAGCGTGTGTCCAGTCGGGGCTGTGTCGATGACCACAATCTCATTCTCTGAACGTGACACCACTTCACTAAATGCACGGAAGACGGCAATTTCTTCGGTACAAGGAGAATTCAAATCTTCTTCCAGATAAGCAAGCCCATCCTCATCCAAACCCTCTTTCGCCTTATTTAAAACCTCACTCTTATACGTTTCCACTTCTGCTTTGGGATCAATGCTGCTGATCGTCAATCGTTCATTTACTTGCTCCTGTTGAAATTGATAGTGGATATGAGCAGCGGGATCCGTCGTCGTTAAGTGGACGCGATGCCCCTTTTCAACGAGACCTACAGCAATCGCAGAAGCTACGGTCGTTTTCCCGACTCCTCCCTTCCCCATTGTGAAAATCAAAGAAGTTTCATTACGGGAAAAGTCCTCAATCAGATCGTTCAGCTTTTCTGTTTCAATCGGAACATCTTGATCTTGAACGACACTTGCAGGCATGGTGTTTGACTGGAATAAATAGCGCAGGCTTTCAACCCCTGTCAATGAATACGAAACAAACGGCAGTGAATAACTCGTCAGTTGCTTCAAGGTTTGAGGCATCTCTTTCAATGCTTGTTGCTGCTTGTGATAGAAAGCAAGTGAGATCGAATCATCATCCACTTTACTGGTTAAAAGCCCGTTTACGAGAAGAATCTGATTGTCTAACCCGATTTCCCTTAATTCCACGGATGCCCTGCTCGCTTCCAAAAGAGAGGGTCCATCCGCTCTTGCAACAAGCAATAAAGTCGTTTGGTTCTCATCGGATAATACCGCCACCGTTTTGGCATAAAGGGCTTTTTTCTCAGCTAATCCGGCAAGTGGACCTAAGCAGGATGCTCCGTGAGTACTTTCTTCCAGAAACCCATTCCAAGCCGTCGGAAGCTGCAATAATCGGAGCGTATGCCCGGTCGGAGCTGTATCAAACAGAATGTGATCGTATTCTTCTATGATCTCCGGATTGGAAAGATGGCCAGAGAACTCATCAAACGCAGCAATCTCTACTGTGCAGGCTCCAGACAATTGTTCCTCCATGGTCGAAACAACAGACTCCGGGAAGACTCCCCTGTAAGGACCGACCACTTTTTCCCGGTACGCACGTGCAGATTCTTCAGGGTCAATGTTGCAAATAAATAAACGGTCGATTCCTGGAACAGGAGTGGGCGTGTTGGAACATTCTATTTGAAACACATCCTGAAGATTTGACGCTGGATCGGTGCTAATAAGCAAGACCTTTTTACCTAGATCGGCAAGGGCGATGGCCGTTGCACTCGCTGTGGACGTCTTTCCGACGCCGCCCTTTCCTGTGATAAAAAGAAAGGGAGTATGCACCACTTGCTGAGGGACATAAGTTCGAAACATATGGCTCATCCTTTCTTATTTCCCTGATTTTAAATCAAGGGAAAGTCGGACTTTCGGCTTCTTCGTTAACTCTTCCGGTGAGAGGTTGAACCATTCTGCTAATTCTTCGTTGGTAGGATAAATCCCTGTCTTCACGACTTCTCCATCCACAAATACAAGTGGTAAAGAATCCGGACCCTTCTCCTTTAGGATTTTGCTGATAACTGGATTCTCCGCAAACTTTTCAGGTTCGTTGGTCAACTGATAACGGGATACATCATATCCTTTTTGCTCAAGGGAATACACAGCAGATGCAATCCTTGTCAATTCGGGATCGACACTTGGTCCGCATACCCCTGTTGAACAACACATCGCTGGATCGAAAATCTCCATTTTACTCATCGTATCACTCCTCTTTTTATAAAAACTCCAGAAAAAGAAAGCCAAGAGAACAGGTCTCTTGGCTATGTGTTTTTATTCACCGGTCTCGGCAAAACGGTGGATTCTCTCGCCCACCTCATCACGAACGCGTTGGAAGAAGGCCCATTTCTCTTCTTCTGTTCCTTCCGCCTTCGCAGGGTCATCGAATCCCCAATGTACGCGTTTCACATGAGGAGGTGTCACCGGACATTTATCTGCTGCATCTCCGCAAAGTGTGACGACTAAATCAGCATTATTCAAAATGTCAGGATCGATGATATCGGACGTTTGATTCGTGATGTCGATATCGACTTCTTTCATTGCTTTTACCGCATTGGGATTTAATCCGTGTGCCTCGATTCCTGCACTGTATACGTTCCACTCGTCACCTAAATGTTGTTTCGCCCAGCCTTCTGCCATTTGGCTACGGCATGAATTACCTGTACATAGGAAGTAGATGGTTTTCTTTGACATGTTGAATCTCTCCTTTTATCGTTGTTAGATGATTATTAACCATATATATAGCCCGACCAGTGTGATAAAAAGCGTTGGAATGGTCAGGATGATCCCTGTTTTAAAATACGTCCCCCAGGAGATTTTCACTCCTTTTAATGAAAGAACGTGTAGCCATAACAATGTGGCCAATGATCCAATCGGGGTGATCTTCGGTCCTAGATCGGAACCGATCACGTTGGCATAGATCAACGCTTCGCGCGTGACACCTGTCGTATCCGTACCGGCAATCGCCAGGGCATCGATCATCACCGTCGGCATATTGTTCATAATGGACGAAAGAATCGCCGCGATGAATCCCATTCCGACCGTTGCTGCGAATAATCCTTGATCCGCTGTCATCTGGATGACATCCGCCAGTACATTCGTCAGCCCTACGTTACGAAGGCCATACACGACCACGTACATGCCGATGGAGAAGAACACGATGGCCCATGGAGCCCCTTTGATAACGGTTTTCGTATTAACGGCTGGACTTCTTCTGGCCATGAACAAGAAGAAGATAGCAATGATCCCTGCAATGATTGATACCGGAATGCCAATGAATTCACTGGCAAAGTAGCCGACAAGCAGGATTGAAAGTACCAACCAGGAAAGACGGAACATCTTGATATCCTGTATGGCATCCACCGGTTTCTTCAACTGGGAGACATCATAATTCTTCGGGATGCTCTTCCGGAAGAAGAGATAAAGAACCAAAATGCTGGCGATTAATGAAAACAGATTAGGAACGATCATCCGGGAAGCAAACTCCACAAAGCCGATTCCGAAGAAGTCAGCGGATACAATGTTCACTAGGTTACTGACCACTAAAGGCAGTGACGTCGTATCAGCAATGAATCCACTCGCGATGATGAACGGAAACACCAGCTTCTCACTGAAATTCAAATTCCGAACCATCGCAAGGACGATCGGTGTAAGGATCAGCGCCGCTCCGTCGTTGGCGAATAGAGCCGCCACCACTGCTCCAAGGAGTGACACGTAGACAAACATCCTCACGCCGTTTCCTTTTGCCGCTCTTGCCATATGCAAGGCAGCCCATTCAAAAAATCCGATCTCATCCAGGATGAGAGAAATAATAATAACGGCAATGAATGCTAATGTCGCATTCCAGACGATGCCCGTTACATCCACCACATCGCTGAAATCGACAACCCCTACGATCAGGGCAAGTACCGCTCCGCCGATGGCTGACCATCCGATGGAAAGTCCCTTTGGCTGCCAAATGACGAACACAAGGGTGATGAGAAAAATCACAGATGCTAAAATAGTCATAATTCCGTTTTTACCTCCTATTAATCACATGAAATGCGTAAGCCCTGCTCCTCCAATTCCTTCAATTTGAAGTCCTGATTCGGCAGGTGGTCCAGGAGGCTTTGGATCATTGGATAGTATTCACTCTCACGATTAAGGGAGTAAATGATCCATTGACCACGACGCTTCTCCCTCACGATCCCCACATCCTTTAACTTACGGACGTGTTGACTGATGGCAGGCTGACTTGCTTTGAAGATTTCCACAAATTCACACACACAACAGTCATTCGTATCTAATATTTTGATCATCGTTAAGCGGGTCTTATCCCCCAGTAGCTTTAAAATCGTTGCAGTTTTGTCTATATCAGCCATCCTCTCACCTCCATATATTAATGTATGCTTATATAATAGTTCACTTATATATAGATAACAAGACATTTTTGTATTATTCTAAGAAAAAGGGGGCTTTCATGCAAATGGGTACTATATCTGAGATGAAGAAAAATGATTGGAATCAAGTAGCCGACATCTATCTAGAAGGAATATCAACGGGTAACGCAACTTTTCAAAAGGACGTCCCTTCCTGGGAAGAGTGGGATGGCAGCCATATAAAAGTAAGTCGCATCGTTGCCCGTGAAAATGATTCCATATTAGGCTGGGCTGCCCTGAGTCCTGTCTCTAGCAGATGTGTATACAGTGGGGTAGCCGAGGTGAGCGTGTACGTTTCAAATCAGTATAACGGTAAGGGAATTGGCAGTCTTCTTCTCAATGCATTAATTGAGATTAGTGAGCAAAACGGGTACTGGACCCTTCAATCGGGGATATTCCCTGAGAATGTTGCAAGCATCAAACTGCATGAGAAACACGGCTTTCGCATCGTCGGCCGCAGGGAAAAGATCGGGAAGATGGATGGGGTATGGAGGGATACGGTTTTGATGGAGAGGAGGAGTAAAAGAGTTGGAATCGAATGAGAAAACGGGGCCTGAACCCCGGTATCCTTTCGGAAGAATACAAAAAAAATTAAGAGGGCTACCGCTGGAACAATCAAGATCCAATCAAATCCGTATCTGGAGGGGTGTACCCCAGCTGCCTGCCTATTTTCACGATTTGCCCTTTATGATGAAATTCGTGTGTCACAGTATGTGTAAACAGCCACAAAGCGGATATCTCTGTACTGTCACCTTCCTCAAAGGATACTTGAATGGTCTTGTCCCAATTCCCTTGAAACTTATTAAGAAATTCATGTACAATATCATCCGTTTTCTGGAAAATCCTGCGCATCTCCTTTACGTTGATGGCAGAATCCGCCGTAATCTTTGGAAGGGCTTGACCAAGTCCTCTACTTCCCAACCATACTCGGTAGCAATCCGCCACATGAACATGGAGGCTGCGAATGGAACCCCCGCCAAACGATTCCAGCTCTCTTACATAATCGGATTGTGACATTGATTCACAGTATCGGAATAACACCTCTCTAGTACGTCTGATCCACTCGTATTGATTTACGAAAACATCCATTTTCTTAATCTCCTAACATTGTTTTTTGCTGACTTCCCTATTCTTTTCAACTCAGTCCCCCACCTTCAAATAACGGGGAGCTTCCTGCTTAACAAAATGTTTTTCAATAAACGATAGAACTTCATCATTCCCCGGAAGCGACACCGTATCGACGGCTTCTTGAAATGACAACCATCTATACTCACTATGTTCTTCATTTAGTGTCACACCCTGATCAGATGCTACGAACCCAACGAACACTGGTGCTATGTATATGTAATTCCCTTCAATGGAATAGATCTTATCGAAGGTATTGGCAGAGTATAAAGAAATATCCGAGATTCCTGTCTCTTCCTTCACCTCTCTATACGCGGCTTCTGTGGCGGTTTCCCCTTCTTCTATAGCACCACCGATATAGCACCACACATCTTTCAAAACTGCCTCCGCTCTCTTCACTAGTAATACTCTGTATTGATTTTCAACTTCTTTTAATAAAACGACGGCTGTACCGGTACATCTGATTGGAACTTCCATCATCGATTCCCTCCATTTAAGACCATAACCGCAGAACCCCCACACATTCCAGACCATTGAATTCCATCCTGTAAATATCAGGCTTCGACGTACTATATAGAAAATCCAAATCAAATCGTGCGTCGTAAAAGCCCATCATCAACGTCATAACGGCTCCGTGTGTACCAATCACGACGTTCTTTCCTTCGTATGTATCCAAGAGCGTATTCAATACAGCGACTGCTCTATTTTGACATTCAGCATTGGATTCTGCGCCTTTTAGTGCGTAATCCGGATCCTGGAACGAATTCTCAAGAAGCGGACCAAGCTCCTGATCGGATATCCGGGTATTTCCTGCTGAAAAGACCCGTTCCTTCAGGTCTTCCTCGATAACCACCGGTTTCCCGATATGGCGACTTACGCCTTCAACCGTTTGAACGGAACGCAGGTATGGACTTGACACCACCGTGTCGATCTCTTTTGTTTTCAATAAGTCGGTTATTCTCCGGGCGTCTGCCATTCCTTTTTCCGTTAGAGCACGCTTTCGTTCATCGCCTGTTTTCGGTGAATCACCGTGTCTTACCATGTACATGTGTGTGCTCATTATGTGGTTCCCTCCAAATTCCAAAGCACCCTTCTTTTCAGTTCCTCGTATTAATTGTAGTCAAATCGTTTTGTTTTTCATGTTGATTCCTTTCTTTTTGACAAATCGTAATGATACGACATGTGTGTTATTGAAAGTATCTCCACGCATGATAATCGTGCCGGTTTCCTCCACTTTCATGCCGGATAGAGACTAATCATGCCGATTCCAGATTAATCGTGCGCAAATAAAGAAATTCATGCCGGATCACACTTTATCATTCCGGTTTGTCGAATGATCTCAACCTCTCATTCTCCTAAACGTTCCCCTGTCAAAATCTTAAACAAACGGGCAGACTCTTTCTTAGGAAGCTGCGCATATTCATGATCTCCCTGCATGACTTCAAGCTCATCTTTCTTCGGGCTGACCCACACGCTGTGAAGCACTGCCTTCGCATCGATTTCAGGGTTTTGATATTCATAGATAAATCGATAATCCGCGGGACGGATGAAGTCCACTTGTGCTTCTTTCCAATGGGTATTTGAAAGAATCTCTCTTACCTCTTCGACTTGATTTGTGTCTGTGACCTTTTTAAACTCTTCATACTTATTTTCATCGCCCACCTGTTTTTCAACGACGATGTTCTGCTGTTCACTGTCCACCGGTTTTGAACATGCCGTTACAATAAAGACCGCGAGAATGCATAATACAGCTACGAATCGACGCCTCAACATATGGCGCTCCCCAAATTTTTAATTTCACCATTTTTATTCACACTATCTATCCCCCGCTCACATTTGTCTTCGGTTTCCCATGCCACAATGTATTTATTCCATTCCTTTGTGACGGAGACAATTTCAACAGTGCCTCCATGGTGCTCTATTATGATGTTACTCGCCTGTTCTTCTGTCAGGTGATTTTCACTGCTTTGACAGCTGGTCAATAAAAGGGAAGCGAATATGAAGCTACTTTTATTCATTCCCCTTTCTCCCCGGACAAAATGGCGTCGCATAATTCCACCTGGACATAGGAAGGCTTATTAGGCTGGTTTTCCTTTTGGTAGATTTCGAGATTCCAGCTTTGAGTGGAACGGGTATAGCCATGGTCGCTGATCCATTGATGCAGCCTCTCGTAGCTGTTTCTGATCTGATCATTCGGCCCCTGATGAAGGATGGTGGCATATCGGTGCGGAGGAATCGTCAAGTTCGTCATACCTGCAGGGATGTCACCGAATTCACTTACCTGAAGTCCAATCCAGTACCCATCTTCTTCAGGTGAAGATTCTTCGACGACAAATACGCCAATCTGCTGAAGGGGATCTAGTAAGTTCTGGATTTCTTCTGCTCTTTCTTTTAACCTCAAAGCAGCTTTCGGAATTTCTGTCACATATTCTTCTCCAGAACAGAGAATCCTGAATCCGACCAGTTTCACTTCTCCTACGTCTTTCACGACACTACTCATGGTTTTCGCCTCCTATATCCAATCTTTGAGATGATCCTGAATAAATGCGATATCCTTCTGATAATGCTCTACATGCCCCTCTTCCACCATCTTTTGAAAAGCAGCGTCGCCTTCTCCCGCTTTACGATGGATGGTCGTGCATATCGCCTTCAGTCGGAGCAGAACCATCTGGAGATCATCCATTCCAAAATCAATACCGTACGATTCAAAGAACCGCTTCACTCTCTGTTTGATTCGTTCGGCATCCCTTGTCGGTTCATAGTGAACAGCCTCCCCCGTTTCAGAATAATGCACCCGGCTCAGTGGAACGCAGGTATAGAGGGTATAGGCGATATCCCATCGCCTTGGACCGGGACCCGCTACGTCAAAGTCGATGATCCCGACCGGACGTTTTTCGTTAAAAATGATATTGTATACAGCAAAGTCATTATGACAGAGTACCTCAAACGGCTGTGGCGTGAGATCAATCGGCTCCCAGTCTTCGCTCACTGGAAAATCACTCACAGCATCATGATACAGGCGGAGCATCATCGCGATCCCTGAAAGCGATTCATCTGACCACATGTATTCCTTTAACGGATAATTCCCTGCTTCTCCTTCGATAAAAGAAAGAATCTCCCTGTTTTTATCATCGATTCCGAGAAACGCTGGTGCATGGGGGAATCCTTTCTCTTCTAAATGCTTCAGGAGCATGTGGATTTTGACGCTTTCGGGCTTTATCTCCCGACGGACCGTATCTCCGGAACGATAGACGGTTGAGACGTTCCCGCCGGTTAATTTTTCTTCTTGTGACATGTGGACTTCCACCTTTCATTCCCCTATATTCCAATTATTTCAAATAACTGCAATGAACTCAATCTTTCTTTTTTCAAAAAAGAAGCTTATCGTATACCACCAAAGAAAAAAGATGATTACTGCAACGATAAAAACAAGTAGAGCACCTATATATTTTCTTTCCGTTTTTTTTTATGTCTGGAGTTAGCGGCGAATATCCCGCCTGCCAATGCAATAAAAATAGCGGTCCACATCCAGAAACTCATCTAACTCGCTTCCATGAATGAGAGAATCTTCTCTTTCATGCCGCCATTACTTGTGTATAGGATATACGTCTCCGAGCTGGTCTTAATCACGACTCTGTCAGTGTGCCCATATGGAAACCCGATCCTCATGGCCGTCTTTCCCTCACCACTATATGTATCATCTTTTGTCACGTCTTTGATTTCAGAAAAAGGGATATAGATTTGACTGAACTGCCATTTGATCCTTAAGTTCTCGCCAATCCTTGATACTTTCACTTCCATCTTCATCACTCCCGTCTGTATATCCATATGTACGTTTGTTGGGATGGAAAGTTTCAATTATTTCCAATTATGTTTATCTATAGTGTTCTGAAGATTTTTCGACAAACGGCTTATAAACCCTGGTTTAGGGATCATATTTGTGGCTGAAGGATCATAAATCAACATTCAGGCTCATAAATGTTCGGGAGGGATCATATATTTCAGATCCGGCTCATAAGTTGCGAAAACCGGATCATATCCGCGCTTGAATGAAAGCTGGAACGCTCAAAAATTCCGGTATTGCTCGTCTCCCTGTCAATAACGGAATGGTTTTGAGAGAATACCTTCAAAAACGGAATCTTCTTTCACCGTTTGTCTCTTCTATTCTCGGGTTGCTTCAGCCAATATCTCACCCCTTTTCCCGCTAGCGGTTCGTCATTGTACCTCGGGATGACGAGCAGGTGGCTGTGGAAAATAAACTGATTGGACACCTCACCGACATTCCATCCAAGCGTATAGCCATCTGGAGAATATTCCTTATCCAGGTAAGCCTTTGCTTTCTGCAGCAGATCATATGTATCGTTCCATTCTTCCTCCGTCAACTCGAATGCGTTTGCGTGATGATTCTTTGGGACGATCACGCCGGATCCTTCCAGAACACCCTGGTGCTTATTATGCTGTAGGAAATAGCAGGATTCGTTTTCAAATACAATGTTTTGATCCTGGTCCTGTTCTGGATGGCAGAATGGACAGGTCTCCATATAGGTCATGTGTATTCTCCTTTCACCTCAGCGCCTTTCCAGAAACAATATGCCAGTGCAGATGCTTCGAGTCCTGATAGTCCCCCATATTCGTGATGACTTTACAGGCCCCATGCTCTTTCGTGACATCACGCGCCACCTTTTTGATGACCCCCATCAGCTCAAGCAATAATGCATCATCCTCTTCTTCCAACGTAAGGAGTGAAGGAATATGCTTCTTCGGAATCGCCACGATATGGACGGGATAAAACGGCCGGGTATGATGGTAGGCGAGGACATTGTCTGTCTCCATCACTTTTTCTACTTCCGTCCTTCTACTTAACACCTCATCACAATAAAAATCACTCGTCATAAGAGTACCTCCCTTGTTTTCCTCTTCCAATTATTTCAAACCTCTGTTTCTATGACAATCCCAACTTCCCTATCTGATGCTCTTTTACCCATCTGTTCATTTTTGCAAAAACACCCCTTACAAACTCTACACACTGAAACCCCTTTCATTACTAGTTAAATGCCCATATACTAGACTCATAAGATGATCATCTACCAAACAAGAATATAAATATGCAAAATTAACTAGAGGAGGATCCTCATGGTATTGGATAAAAGACGTGCACACTTATTATCCATCATTCAACATTCGCCTGACCCGATCCCGACAAAGGATCTGGTTGCGAAAATGAATTTGTCTCAACGGACTATTTACTACGACCTTGATCAGATCAACAACTGGCTGAGGACGGAAGGCTTGGAACCGATCGAGAGTCAGCATGGAAAAGGCTTGTTTTTGCCCCCTGACTCGAAATCGAAGCTGATGGTTTCAAAGGATCAGAGTTTTGAAGATTGGCAGTATCAACTGTCCAAGGAGGAACGCGAAGTCCTGATCAAAGCGTCCATTCTATTGGAAGAACAAGAGGCTTCGATGGAGCGGTTCATGGATTTGACCAGTATGAGCCGGGGGACGATCGCGAAGGTGATTAAAGATATCAAGAAGGAATTTCGCGAAGCTGGTCTGGACCTCTTTTACAAGAAGGGATCGGGTTACCGGCTGAGTGGTCCTGAGGAAGCAAAGCGAACGATGCTTTCTACTATCCTTGCGACCATCTTCTCGCATCAGGAATGGCAGAATGTCCGGAATGAGGTTCATCGGATGATTCAGCCGGAAGCTGATACATGGTCACACGAAACGGAGCAAAGGCGTCTGGTGAGGGAAATTCTTTATGAAGCGGAACAGGAATTGGGATTGACGCTGACGGATGAGATGGTGGAGATCCTGTCTCTTCAGATCCTGATGATCATGAAGCGAATTGAACTGCGCAAGTATATCTCGGTTCCGGAAGCGGAAAAAGAGGTTTTGAAGCAGACAGAAGCTTACAGGGCCGCCCTTCATATCACCAATAAGCTTGACGTCTCTTTTCCCGATGACGAGGTTTGCTTCATCACGATGAACCTGCTCGGGTCCAAGGTCCAGCAGGATAATTTCAACCGCTATACGGAGCAGGAAATGTCCGGGCTGAAGGAAGTCGTTCAACGGATGATCCATGATTTCCAGCTATACTCCTGTGTCGTTTTCGATGACAAAAAAGGACTTGAGGAAAACCTGATCTCCCATATTAAACCGACGTTTTACAGGCTCAAGTACGGGCTCACAATTGCGAATGACCTGTCCGACAGCATTCAAACAACGTACCCGGACATCTTTCATCTCACGAAACGTGTGATGAGACATCTGGAACTGTACGTAGGAAAATCCGTACCCGATGAAGAAGCCGCTTATATTACCCTCCACTTCGGCGGATGGTTGACGAAAGAGAAGAAAAAGGTCGAGACGAAGTTCAAAGCCCTGATCGTATGTGAAAACGGGATCGGGACGTCCAATATGCTCCGGACCCAGCTCGAGAACCTGATCGCGGGGCTGAATGTGATCACTACCCTCTCCATGAGGGAATATCGAACGAACGAGTACGAAGCGGATATCATTTTTTCCACCAATTATATAAAAGAAAAAGACATCCCCGTCATCCACGTTCCTGCCATCCTGACGAATCTTGAAAAGGAACGGGTCATGCAGCGGATGAACGAGCTTTTCGACTCGAAGCCGACCGAAAAGAACCGGACTGATCTTCTGATGGACGTGATCAAACGTCACGCGACCATTCATGAAGAAGACGCACTGAAGAAAGAACTGGTCCAGCTTTTAGAACAAACTACTCCCACGATAAAGGAGCTTAGAAAGCCTATGCTTAATGAATTACTGACTGAACAAACGATACAGCTGAAAGATCGTGTCACAAGCTGGGAGGAAGCCATCAGGGTGGCGAGCGAGCCCCTTGTCGATCAGCAATCGATCCGACCGGACTATGTGGAGGCCATGATTACGAACGTGAAGGAATTGGGTCCTTACATCGTCATCGCACCAAAAATCGCCATCCCCCATGCCCGTCCGGAGACTGGTGTCGAACAGCTGGGAATGAGCTTCCTGCGACTAGAGGAACCTGTTTATTTTTCCGAAAAAGAAAAGCATCGCGCGCAGCTCATCATTGTGCTGGCGGCGATTGATAATCAAACGCACTTGAAAGCACTTGCACAGCTTACGGAATTATTATCAACTGAAAGCAACGTGGAACGGTTGATCGCAGCAAAGGATCAAGAAACCGTCATCGAATTAATCAATCAAACAGTAGAAGTATAAATCTGAGGAGGAAATGAAAATGAAAAAAGTATTAGTCGTATGTGGAAATGGATTAGGAAGCAGCATGATCGTAGAGATGAACGTAAAAGCAGCACTGAAGGATATGGGGAAAGAAGCGGAAGTATCCCACACGGATCTGACTACAGCGAAGACAGAACAAGCGGATCTATTCCTAGGTTCAGAAGATATCGTCGAAAGCCTGGAAGACGGTAAGAAGAATGTCGTGAAATTAAAGAATCTGATGGATAAGAACGAGCTTCGTACAGCACTGGAACAAAATATCTAGACCACTATGAGTTAGAAAGGAGCGATACACATGATTGATATCATTATGAAGGATATACTCGGTACGCCTGCGATCCTTGTCGGTCTATTCGCCTTAATCGGGCTCCTCATCCAGCGTAAGAACTCGGGGGATGTCGTGTCCGGAACCCTGAAAACGGTCATGGGCTTCGTCATCCTCGGGGCGGGTGCGAATGTACTCGTGCAATCCTTAGGACAATTCAGCAGCATGTTCAATCACGCATTCGAAGTCGACGGCGTCATCCCGAATAACGAAGCCATTGTAGCTCTGGCTCAGGAAAGCTTCGGTACGGAAACGGCGATGATCATGCTATTCGGTATGGTAGTCAATATCGTCATTGCACGATTCAGTCCTTTTAAATACATCTTTTTAACCGGACACCATACAATGTTCATGGCCTGCATGATCGCGGTTATCTTGACGACCGGAGGATTTACGGGAGTTCCGTTGATCGTTCTAGGTTCTATTATACTTGGAGCTCTCATGGTCCTGTCACCTGCGATGCTTCAGCCTTTCACTCGCAAAGTTACCGGTTCAGACGACTTTGCCGTTGGTCACTTTGGATCGATTGGGTATTTGGTTTCCGCGATGGTCGGGAAAGCCGTTGGGAAAGGAAGCAAATCGACGGAAGAAATAAAAGTGCCAAAGTCACTCGGATTCCTGCGTGACACATCTGTCTCCGTTTCTCTGACGATGGTCATCCTGTTCTTCGTCGTAGCAGGCGCAGCAGGTCCTGCCTTCGTGGAAGGAGAACTAAGCGGAGGACAAAACTTCCTGGTATTCGCCTTTATGCAAGGGATCACATTTGCCGTTGGTGTGTACATCATCTTAGCAGGGGTACGCATGCTCCTTGGTGAAATCGTACCGGCATTCAAAGGAATCGCGGACAAAGTCGTCCCGAATGCCAAACCGGCCCTTGATTGCCCAGCCATCTTCCCTTTTGCAGGGAATGCCGTTATCATCGGATTTCTATTCAGCTTCATCGCTGGACTCGTCAGCATGTTATTTTTACCTTTACTAGGATTGAAAGTCATCGTTCCGGGACTTGTCCCTCACTTCTTCACAGGGGCAGCAGCCGGAGTGTTCGGTAATGCCACAGGCGGACGTCGCGGTGCCGTCATCGGTTCCATGGCGAACGGAGTCATGATCAGCTTCCTGCCGGCTCTGCTATTACCGGTGTTAAGTTCATTAGGATTCCAGGGAACCACGTTTGGAGATGCAGACTTCGGTTTAGTCGGCATTGTGCTCGGTAACCTTGTGAACCTGATCGAATCCAATATGATGGTATTCGTTTCAATCATTGTCCTTCTCGCTGTCCTTTTCTTTATCAGCTTTAAGACTAAAGGGACTGGGGAGAAGGATGAGACGGAAGTAGCATAAGATGGATTCAGCCACCCATTTTGTTGTGGGTGGCTGTTTTTTTGTCGTTTACGAGCCATGGGGACAGGTACCATGGCTCGTGAAATCATTGTCAAAGTATAAAAAATCATTCTCTAAAAGAAGGTTTTAGTGTAATCTGGTCCATGTCATGATTATTTTGAGAAATTTTTACATATTTTTTTAATTAATTGTAACGAATGCACGTTTTTCTGGAGTAATAGATAACTAGATATTTAAAGGGATTCATTTTTTTACAGCCAACACTTTATCGAAAAGGAGGTAAGACGTGGATAAGGAAGATGTTTATCAAGAATACGCAAATATAATATATAGATATTTTATAACCATGACAAATGACGCTCAATCTGCTGAAGAGTTGACTCAAGAAACATTTTATCAGGCCTTTAAGTCCATCGATCATTTTCAAGAAGACGGAAAAGCCACATTTTCAACCTGGCTCTGTGCCATCGCCAAAAACGTTTGGCTGCAAGAAGTGAATCGTGTAAGGAAGAAGCACCGGTTAGTGGAATCACTAAGCAGTGAACACACTCCCGTTTACAGTATGGAAGAACAATATATTCAAAACGAAGACAAAATCCACTTTTTCCAACAGGCTCAACAACTTAGCGAGAAAAAACGTGAACTCCTTTATCTCAGGTTATTGGGGAATTTATCTTTCAAAGACATTGGCTCGATTTTGGGAGAAACAGAGAATTGGGCAAGAGTCACATTTTACCTTGCCAAACAACAAATAAGAAAGGGTGAACAATGAAATGAATCATCATGTGTTTAAAGATTTGGTTCCGAGCTATATGGAACATTTAACGAGCGAAGAGACCACTATGCAAATGGAAGTACATATGGAGCAGTGCAAAGACTGTAGAGATTATGTACATGAGATGCAAGAAGAATGGATGTCAGAAAATGTGCATGAACAGGCAAAAGAGGATAGAAAAGTGGACTACTTCAAAAAGGTACGCTCAAAGAACAGAAAGAAAATACTCACGATTGTCACCTCTCTGCTATCCCTTTTCCTCATTTTGACCATTAGCTATTACCTGCTCTATATAAAAATGTGGATAGCCGATCCAAACGATGTTCAAACGACAATCCAAACGCAAGGTAACTCGGTTACACTGACATTTACATCAAAACAAGACAACCGATATCTGTTACTTAGAAAAGAACAGCTGAATCAAGACTATACAGACAATATGATCGTCTATGAGATGCGAGAAGATCTATACACACCGGAAAACCTGAAGGATGGAATCAACATCTCGTATACGTTCCTGGATGAAAACACGTTGCTACTGGATAACGGGAAAGTGAAAAAACTGACAGCCAATGAAAAACTATCCATCCAATATAAAGACCGCACGAAAGAAATATCATTAATAGATTTATACCATCGAAATGATTAAGCCATGGGGATAGGTCCCCATGGCATTTTCTCAAAACTGATGTACTATCTCCAATAGCCGCTTTGGATTTTCAGACGAAACCCTCTCCGACAATCTGGCCGCAGCGATTATGGGTGCCCATTGGAAAATTTCATCTTTAGACAAACCGCTTTTCTCACAATAGAGACGCATATACATATCAGCCAGTTCCACTGAAACCTGGGAATACAGGAGATGTGTGCGATATACGTCAGCCCGTCTATCCCCTGCACTGGAATCAACCCAGTCAATGATGGTGACCTTATCATTTGAAAGAATCAAGTTGTATAAATGAAAATCCCCGTGACAGAGATTTTCTTCAAAGGTCATGGAATCTAGTTTTTTTATTAAAACGGACTTTAGCTCATTACCCAATTCGGGTGCAGATTGTATTTGGCGACGCAGTTTTCCCGACATAGGTTCAATCGAATGAGCCTTGGTCTGATGTATGCCCATATGAATGTCTACAGACATGCTCATATAGTACTCCGCTCTTTCCATGTTGTCATTCAGGAAATCCCCTATCGTTTTCCCTTTAATGTGCTCCATGATGATGACCTGTTTCCCATCTATGTTTGTGACATCATAGATTTCCGGCACAGGCAGTCCAAATGAATGGGCATACTGTTGCTTATTCGCTTCTTTGAAGGATTCACCGGCTGGTAATGAGTCATGAAAGATTTTGTAAATATTATTTTTATAGAGATAGACTTGGGCTGTGTTTCCGGTTGCGATTGGGGTGCCTAGGTTCATTGCTTTTCCTCCTTACTTTTCCTGAATTCTTTTAATTCTATAAAATAAAAGAACTTCTATGGACAAGAAGTTCTTGGCGTTAAGCATGTGGCCTTTATGGCTTATTCCAAAAAAACGTCGTCACCACAAATGGAAGAAGCAGTCCGACCACTAATAAGAGACCATTTCCAAACAGGCCTATCTTTCTAGGGATTGTTTTTTCTCCGAACAAGCCTGACAGAAAACCTACGACTGCCGTGATGACTGCAGGTAGTAAGAAAGTGTCCTTTCCTGATAGGGTTAAAAAATAGAATACAAGACCGATTATAAAGATGATGAGTGAACCTATACTGAATGCTTTTTTCAATTGTACTCCTCCTCTTCTCCTATTTACATATGTGGGGTGAACAATATTCATTCGTCTCCCAGCTAGTGCCTTTTCTTCTTCATCATTACGAAATATATGCCCACAAAGAGAAATCCGTACAGCATAATCCAACCATACTCCCAATAAAAACGAACCGGGATGAACGTAACGCCATCGCTTATACTCATCATTGTTAATGACAACTCCACAGGTGGGTACAGCCAGTCCAGCAGTCCTGCATCTGGAAATGCGGAGGCAGCCAGTGACAAAATGAGGACGCTTAGAACTCCCCACCATGTATTCAGCGAATGACGAACAAGCTCCCTTGTGAAAATGGTCGACAACCCGATCGAAAGAATCGCTAAGCAAAAGTGGGACAAAAAGCCAAGGATAAAGTGGGAGGGATCTATTTCATTTCCAAAGGCATGACACACGATTGGATACAGTACGGAAACGAGACTTAACAAGAGTGCAATCATCACGCAAACGATATACAAAGCTAGGTGATACTTCCATTGACTCCCGGTATGCAGCAGAGTGATCTCTTTCTGCCCCTGATCCTCACTGTGAAAAACCGTCACTGTAAACCATCCCATCATAAAAAACAGGGCCAATGATGTAAATGAGTAGCTGTCGTATATGGGATTAGGTTTATATGTATAATTCAGCATCAAGGTAAAAATAAAGATGGTCAATGGAGGGATGAAAGTGAAAGATCTTAGATAATGGATGACATGATAACGTATCAAAGCGTTCAATTTCCCGTCTCCTTTCCTAGAAGTATTCTTTCATATGATGAACGGAGGCATGCAGCTCCTTGATGGAGGCTCCTCTTGTCAGAAGATCACGCAACACATCATCGACATGGATAGTGTTCACCCTCGTTTCCACTCTCTTGATCCCCGTCTCAAGCTCACTCACCTTTTGTACCTCTAGGGAACCGGGCACTCCTTCAAACGCTTCCTCCCCTATTTCAAAGATCAAAACGGCAGAAGGAACTTCCCTCGATTCACTCCGTTGAATGACCCTTTTATCCTTAATAACGAAAACCTCATCCACTAGATTTTCCAACAACCGTGTTTCATGGCAGCTTAGGATGATACTGATTCCAACCTCCTTTAAGTTTGCAAGAATATCTTCCAAGTCACTCTGAGCCACATCGTCCAGCCCGGATAGAGGCTCATCCAGAATCAGGACATCCGTTTCTTCCAGCATCGCCTGCATAATGGTGACCTTTTGCTTCATTCCTTTGGAAAAAGTACCAATCCGTGTATTCCGGACATCCACCATATGAAAGATCTGAAGTAAATCATCCACTCTATTTCGAAGTGGCCCCTTCTCCATTCCCCTGATGCGTCCCATATGAATCAAGTATTCACCCAGTGTAAATGGAATCGTCTCAGGAGTTCGTTCCGGTACATATCCAATCTTTAAAGAAGGAGCCCCTTTGATCACCTCACCTCTGTCAGGTTTCCCTATTCCAGCAAACATTTTTAAAAGAGTGCTCTTCCCCGATCCGTTTTCCCCCACCACTGCAATGATTTGATGAGGGAAAATGGACAAGGATGTTTCCTTCAAGATGATTGATTGACCATAGCTTTTTGTCACTGCTTTCAACTCTATAAGCGGTCCCATCCCTTCACCCATCCCCTGCCAACATATTTAATAAGAAGGAAAGAACCAACCCCGACACCGCTGCCACCAATCCGTTCAATCCGATTGCAGTCAAACTCAAACCACCCCATCCTCCTACCGCCAGGCTCATTATCCAACATACAGCCGACAAAAGGGTCAGCACGAAAAAAAGCTTTACATAAAAAAAAGACGGAACCCGACCGTATTTCTGCAAAGCCTGTAAAAGGCATGCAACAACCATT
This sequence comes from Rossellomorea aquimaris, assembly GCF_020172085.1. Classification (GTDB taxonomy): domain Bacteria; phylum Bacillota; class Bacilli; order Bacillales; family Bacillaceae_B; genus Rossellomorea; species Rossellomorea aquimaris_E. The sequence continues at coordinate 666,326 of NZ_JAIVAT010000007.1, read as the reverse complement.
CCTACGACCACCAAAGATAACACGTCCATCGTCATGATGAATGCCTCCCCGTCAGTTTCTGTTCTTATCCATCCAGCCTACAGCATAGTCCACCATCTGTCTCATCGGCATAAAATAGCTTGTTGCTTCTCCGATCATTCCCTCTTTCACAAAGTCTGTTTCTCTGTAAAAATCATCAAACAGCCGGTCAAAATCGTCGGACTCATTGTTAATATCACGATACGTAGTCCACACTTCTTCCGTGCCTTCTTTTACTTTGACGTCCCAGATTTTCTCTTTCACAAAGGTGTTATTTTGCCTGTATTCAGCAAGGTGTAAAGAAGTATTTGAGTTTGTCGGGGCCCCCAGGAGAAGAATGTAGCCCCCGAGTTCATACAGCTTCCCCAGTGGTGAGTGTTCATTCAGGGAAAAATCGTGCCCATGTTCTTGTGTCAGATATCGTGCGTCTTTCCCCCAAGTCGCAAAAGAAGTATGGGGATGCGGACTCCGGTACACCCCGTCCTGCTTTCTGAACGTCTCAGGGATGAACCCCATGTAAGAGGTGGGGGTGAGATCGGGATGAAAGATCGGCATATTGTCCCGGATGAGTTTCAGCTCTTCATCTGTATACCCGTCTTCAAATTCAGTCGGATCACAAAGATGCTCGGTTTGGGTTGGCATCACAATATTTCCATCCGCACCGACTGCCTCTTCTAATGCCAGAATCACGGAAACCGGTCCGCCTATCACTCTGCCGATTGATTTTAAAGATGAGTGGACGATGAGGGTCATTCCCTTGGCGACACCCATCCTCTTTAAATCTGTTACAATATGACCTTTGGTAATGAGTTTTCCTTTTTCCATGTATTCACCCTCTAGTACGTTTCGCCTGATTGGTCCCTATTAAGTAACTGCCGACTCCAAGCATCATGCCACCACCGACACCCATTAGAGTTCCTAGGCTTACGATATAGGTAGACAAATAGATTCCCAACATAAAGAGGAGTAACCCGGCAATGAATAAAAGCTTACCCGTTTCCATAATTGGTTCCTCCGATCATCTTTCTTGTTAATTCCAATTATTTCAAATTAGTGAGAAATTCACAATCTTTTTTTATCTATTCAGGAAGCGTAGCGTTGATTCTCATAATGTAAAACGATCGTAGAGGAGCTGGGTGCTACCATCAGATTTTTAATTTATCTGTATCGATTCCCGCTTCTTTCAATTTCAAATCTGCCTCAGCCTCGATAACATCCTTGAAAGCCTGCAATGTTCGATCAAACTCCACATGCTTATCCATCATAAAACTCATCCGATGTTCAATATCTAGCCAGGTAGAAATGTCCGCTTCATTATGTTGAATTTGGGCTTCCAATTTATCCAACGCGTTGGCGACTTTAGCTTCATACGTTTCTTTCTCTTCAAATTCATACCACAGTTCGTATAGCTCTTCTCCTAAAGCATTTCCCAGCATATATCGTATTCTCTCAATGGACTTCCTCTCATTGAGCACCTTTTGTTCCTTTACTGCTGAGTCATTCATCGTATCAAATGCCGGGATGTCCCCAGCTTCCGCTTCCACGAGATCGTGGATGATGATCATTTTCAATAATTTCGCCGAATCCACTTTCTCAGTTAAAAATGGCTCTATCAGCATGGCCATCAGGGACACCCTCCACGTATGCTCTGCGACGCTTTCCTGCCTACCGTTTGAGAGCCAGCTGTGCCTCATTTCGTATTTCAGCTTTTCTCCCAGTTTAATGAGTTCTAATATGTTAAAAAGGTCTCTCTTCATGTGTGCTCCTCCGTCTTTAACAATCTGCGTTTAAGCGATCTCATCTGCCCCCGGTGGTTGATTTCATCTTCCAAAACGTGAAACCAGAGGTAGTAATGGTTATGCGAGACACCGTTCGGCCACTCATTCTCTTCAAACAGCCAGTCATCGCTTCTCTTTCTAAGTTCGCCCAGGGTCGTTTCCCTTACTGATGAGAGCTCGTCAATGTAGTATTGAACAGGGTGGCCTTTTATCGTTTTCACCGCTTCCTCACCGAGTTCCAGTGCAGCTTTCCATTTCTGTAGCTCAACTTCATTGATGTCCCGTCCTTCGAATGAAATAACCCCATGAACAAACTCAATAGAAGCAATATGAAGGAGAAGTGTTCCGATTGTATTGATGTCGCCATCTACCAGCTTATCTAAGTCTTCTTCACAGAGATCCTTGATTTCTTCCAATGTAACGGACCGGGTATGTTCAAGCATTGAAACGAGTTCCCCCATCGTTTTCGTGTAACCACCGTTATTTTTTATGCGATAATCGATCATTTCCATTCCCCCTAGCTAATCTACCCTGTATTTTACCAATTCCCTCCATTTTTAACAGACTGATATTTTAGAAATAAGAGTGTTATAATGAAATCAGATATAAAAAAAGAAGCTTATCTTAAGCTCTTTCAATCGGTAGATAAACCTCCACTTCTTCCCCGCCATCCTCTGTGGGATGATACGTCTCCACAATATATGATTCCGTTTTCCTTTGATGTCCCTGTTCTTTTATCCACTTGTTAAGATCCCATTGAAGATGTTCAATATCCGTTCCCTTCGCCGTTGCATAATCTTCGTTCAATTCAATATATAGCATCCCGGCAGGAATGGTAGTGAGAGCTTCGTCTACAGTAACTCCCACATAATAGATCCCCTCTTGATTATCACTACCCTTTTTCGGTTCATACAGAGCGATTTCCGGACCTGTGACGGCTTCCACTTCATGTAATCTCTTTAAAAATTGTTTGGCTCTCTTTGGCACTTCCGTACTAAAGGCAGCAAAAGCACCTTCCCCTTTTAACCCGATGACACGAAACGTTTTCGTCATTTTTTCAACTGGCATGCATATCCCTCCCTGATAGGTTTATCATACCATTATTTCCCTTTTGATTAATATCATAAAAAAAGCTCCCCATCCTAAAAGATGAGAAGCTTATCTCTTATGTCCGCCCCTTCATTTTCACCCTCTGACCAACCAAATATCCACCTGCCAGCACAAAGAAAATGACCAACAGCCAGGCAAATCCATCCGTAAATCCTGTCCGTTCAACAGCATAGCCGAAGAGCGGAAAGCTGATCATGATGACAAAACTCTCCATCAGACCGATCAGAGAAAGAAAAGTAGACCGGATATTGCTTTTCAAAAAGCTTTGCACGAACGAACTGAAGATCGGTTCGAACAGGCTCAGAAGCTGTGCAAGGATCAGAAACGACAGGAGAATCGCCCAGTCTGTTGCAAAAATAAAGAGGACGAAAAACACTAGAAAAAGTCCTAATCCGTAATACAGGATGTTGAAGAATTTGAATCGTTCCTCCACCTTGTACGCAATCTTTGCCATGACGACGCCGAGGAGTCCTTCAATCGTGAAGACGGCTCCGACGACGATGGATGAATAGCCAAGTGTCACGAAGTATTCCTGTCCGTAAAATACCATAATGACCATGACGGCACTTGCCAGGATAAAGAGGACGACCGGTGCGTGAATGACCCCGTTATTTCTCCACACACTGACCCCGAGCCGGAATTGATGGACCCACTTGCTGTACCAACGTCCGCTGATTTCCTCGGTCTTCTCCCGCTCAGGTTCTTTCATGAAGAGAAGGGGGATCACCGCCAGGACGTGGGTGAAGATCGTGGACCCGTACACCCATTCCCAGCTGACTTCAGCCATGAAACCGCCGAGGAATTTTGCCAGGCTCAGGGATAACAGGGAAATCGCCGTCATGCTGCCGATGACCCGCGTATAATCCTTTTCCCGTTTATCATTTTTCAATGTGTCATAAGCAAATGCCTGCTCGGCTCCTGAATGCAGGGTGACCATGAGTCCCATTGACAAAAACGCCAGAGTGAACATGGAAAACGTGCCGCTTAACAGCATGAACAATCCGTAAAGCAAGCTGAACACATTCCCAATCAAGAGACTGACCTTCCTTCCATACAAATCAGCGATCATCCCAGTTGGCACCTCGAATAACACGATGGCCAAATGGAGCAGGGACTCGAGAATCCCAATCTCACCCAGTGTCATCCCCTTGTAGCCAAGATAGATGACCCATAGCGCCCGGTCGAAGAACAGCTGGGCAAAAAAGAGATAAAAGTATAGTAAATAGATATTGTTCTTTGTTTTCAATATGCTCATCATTTCATTTCGTCCTCTCGTTAAGAAAGCACAGACGGCTGTACCCGCCGGAGCTGAATAAAAGTAAAAAAACCACAGGGAATCATTCCCCATGGCTCTCGCTATTAATAGGAAATCATACACTTGTTCACATTATGAAAAATCAGCTAAAAAAGGACAGACGTGTCCCGAGGACGGCTGAAATTCCAATAATAGACATCATTAATACACGATATTTTTTGATGTCTACAGTGAACGTATGCATGATATTCCCTCCTTTAAATTGTAAGATTCTATTTCATTATATCTCTCTTCCTTTTTCTGGACAAGATAAACATTGATCCCTTCAACATATCTCCCCCATGCCTGTTCATACTAAGAACAAACTGGGAGGTGATTTTCTTTATGAAGCAGACGAATAAATCTGAAATGAAAGCCTTGCCGTCTGGGACCGACCCTCAACAGGTGAAAAAACAAATACAAAAAGATGTAGCAAATGGCCAGGGAGCCATGACTTCCCGTGAAGCAGGAGCCATGCGTGACTAATGACAGAGGAGGCGGTTCATACCGCCTTCTACTTTTTCAATGAGGTATGGGTTGAAGGTAGAATGTCCGATTCACATGTTTTATAATGGAATGAAGGAGGTGAGAAAATTGGAAAAGCAGATCCTTGAAATACTTCTAGATTTACAAGGTGAGATGAAAGAAGTCCGTAGCGATATGAAAGAGTTTCGAAGTGAGTTGCAAAAGACTCAAGCTGATGTAGGTACCATTCGCTCAGATCTAAAAGAAACCCAAGATGACGTTCGTACTATTCGTTCCGATCTGAAAGAAACCCAAGATGACGTCCGTATTATTCGTTCCGATCTGAAAACGACCCAAGATGACGTCCGTATTATTCGTTCCGATCTGAAAACGACCCAAAATGATGTAAAGGAAATCAAGGGAACCGTTAATCGTATTGAAGCATCACAAAACGAAGATGTCATTCCTTTGTTAAAGGTGACGAAGCAGAATACAGAATCTGAATTTCACTATTTGAATACAAGACTGACAGATATCGATAAACGTGTCTTCAATCTTGAGAACCGGGTGGAACGATAAGTTTCGGAATGAAATAAGAGACATCACCATTCAATATGTCCACCCTCATTTCTTTCATGACTCCAGATTCCATAAAAAAACTCCACTTTTTAAAATAGCTCTACTCTTACGTTCAAACCTTTATCTTACTCCACTTCCCAACCATCTTTGAAAGCCACTGACACAGCCCCCCTGATAAATCATCCAAAACAGGAACTTTACCATATCTTCAAAAATCACTATGCCCTACGGCATAACCACAATCTTCTCTTTACATGTAGAACAGTATTTAGCATACGAAATACATGTTTCTACAGAGTCAACAGGTTCCATCGGCCACCACTTAATGGATCCCATCGGTGCCAGGGACGCATAGGTTTCCACTTCAGTCGGGATGCGCCCCACCACGACAACTTCTTGATTCCGGAACCGGGTTTCGCTGCCCTTTTTGAGGGTCTTGATCAACTGGGTGGAATCGTAGTCCTTACAAGAGTATGGAATGGGAAAAAGGATTGACACCCTCGACTCGTCTTCATGGATGATATGGGCCGTCTCTTTTCCTTTATCATCTTCTTTCCTTTCCCAAACCCGCTTGTAGGGAATTTCCTCTATAAGATTCTTTTCCCGCAATCGTTGAACGATTCGCTCATGATAATAACGATGGAGCTGTTTGACCAGAATCTGAATTTGCTGATTCCGGGTAAAGGTCGAATTGCTGCCGTGTTCATTTCGATATTGGATGTACAATAACTCGGGAATGGCTACAAAAGTCGTGGTCAGGAATGTACGGACGAGGAGATCATAATCGTCCGCTACCATCAGTTCTTCCCGATGTCCCCCCACCAAGTGATAGCACTCTCTCGTCCACGCACGCGGATGATTCGGCAAGCCGACCAGATGCCTGATGGTGCTCCCATTGATGGCTGAGTGCTTATTTACATTCTGCCACCGGTTCATAGCATGGACCCACACTCGATAATAGATACTGTATCCGTACCCTGAATCCCAACCGTACCAATGAGCCCGCTTGCTTGTATCATAGACTTCCGTACAGTCACCATAGGCAAATCCACAATCTGGATTGTCAATGAATGCAGTCACGATTTTCTGCAGACAGTCTGGTGTCAATTCATCATCGTGATCGATTTCCACAAGAATCTCTCCGGTGCATAGACCCGCTGCATACCTTTTCACTGCTCCAATGTAACCGCTCCGTGAATCCTGGCGGTAACATCTCACACGAGGATCCTCGAGCGACTTTAGATCTTTATGATATGTGGCATCATCGTCGCCGGAATCATCCACGATCACCCATTCCCAGTTAGTATAGGATTGATTAAGGAGAGACCGATAGGGACGCTTGATTTTTCCCCCTGATCGATAGGCCGCTGTGAATACGGATACCATGGGCAGGTCTGAGGTAAATTGGCTGGATGGGACCGGTTTGGAGAAGGGAAGCGGATCGGTGCGTATCAACCAACAATAGAACAGCCGATAAGGTTCAATATCATCTTGGGAGGAATAATGAAGCCAGCGTCTTCTCTCTGTTGTGGGAAGTGAACTCATCGTTTTGAATTCTTCCCAGTCTGATCCAAGTGTCACATATACACGGGGATGCTTAGGGTGAATCTCTGGCAAGGGATCAATCGCCCCCAATACATTCACCGATATCCCACTTTCATTAAGCTTCAGAACCAACTCTCCAATCCTTTCATCTTTATACTGTGCTGAAATTATCAGATAAGCTGTCAATATGGGAGTACCACTCATAGATATACTAATTCCCCTTTCATTTAAACGTCCTACGAACCGATCATATATTGGATTTTTTTCATCACCACTTCCTTACAGTTAAACTTTCTTCGAATGGATCCTGCACCTGTCTCTCCTATTTTCATAGCTGTTTTTACATTTTCTTTTACCCAGTTCAATGCATCGACAATTGAGTAGCTCATTGCTTCAACCTCTAAATAATCCACCCCTGCCACCAGGGTCAGACGGTCATTTCTTGGATTTGTTGACACAAGCAGACATCCCGTCGACATGGCATCGGCTGCTACCGTTACGGGGAAACCGTCGAGAGCATACTGATCTTGAGTACCAGTATATAGAAACACATGAGAATGCTGATATATCTTCTTCAATTCTTCCGGTGATAAAGAACCATAATAAGAGAACTGTTCATTCGTCAACAGATGAAGCTCCCTCTCCCAATCTCCAACAATATTTAAATAAAAGCTATCATCCAATTGATTAAACACGTTTGCTAAAAGAGGAAACCCTTTCCTAACACTCCTATTGGCAGCAAAGGTCAGTTGAATCTTATCCTCAAGAAACTTTTGGTTAAATGAATAATAGTCAGTATTAATGACAATTGGAGTAAAGATACTACTTGGAATCTCGTCTAAGACCTCTTGAACATTGGTAAAGATGCATGAACATCCCTCTTTCACCACAGAGAGGAATGGAGCAGGAATTTCAGGTTCCAGCCCACCCCCTGGATACAATGTGGTATGCAGTCGAATGCCCTTCTCTTTCAAAAAAGAAGATAAGTCTAAATGCGGTTTTGAGCCCGGTAAAGTGAATCCACTAGGTATCGTTGTACACCCAAGCAAGCTGCAAGCAAGATTCAGGAACACACAATAAACATCCGTGATCCCTTTCTCTTCTGCCATTTCTTTAAATACTTCAATAGGAAATACCGGTGCCGGGAACTCGTCACAGCTTACGTTAGTAGCAAAAAATAACGTGTCCGGCCTCTGTTTAAAAAACTCAATAGATTCCCAGTACCGAAACCCGCTCTGTTTCCAGGGAAAAAAAGTATCAATGACTGCAAGGCGGCGTCCTTGTCGTAAATTCAAAGACCTCACTCTCCTCTTCATCATTCGTAAACTCTTCATACAAAGTCTATTCTCTGGCCACTCAAAATATATTGAATAGGGAAAGGAGTTGAACGTTCCTATCCTATGATGAATATTCCCTTTTTACGACCTCATTTAGTGACTCAGGAAGATCTTTCTCCATATTTGAGGGAGATTGACGCTTCCAGACAATATAGCAATTTCGGACCGCTCAATGCACGTCTTGAAAAAATGATCCTGGACGATTACTTTGAAGGAGTTGGAGCAGTCACCACTGTTAGCAACGCGACCATCGGATTGATATTGGCCCTTTCAAGATGCAGACGTCCTCATGGAAAGTATGTACTGATGCCAAGCTTCACCTTTTCAGCCACCCCTTTATCGGCGTTATGGTGTGGACTGGAACCGTACTTTGTCGATGTAAATAAGGACGATTGGTGCATGGATACAGAAATGGTCGATGAATTACTTTCCACCTTGGGAGATCAAGTGGCGGCCGTGATGCCGTATGCCACATTCGGAACTAATCTGGATCTTACGTATTATGCCTCTTTACATGATTCAGAGATACCGGTCATTGTAGATGCGGCAGCGAGCTTCGGTGTGAATGGACAATACGGACATTTCGGAAAAGGGTTTCCTGGAACTGTGGTATTTAGCTTCCATGCAACAAAATCATTTGGTGTGGGAGAAGGCGGTCTCATCTATTCAAGGGATGAAGGATCCATTTCAGACATCAGACAAACGGAAAATTTCGGATTCACCGCAGGAAGAGAAACTGCTTTAAAAGGACTGAACGGCAAAATGTCTGAATATCCTGCGGCTATCGGGCTTGCCACGTTACAGGCCTATCCGCGTAAGATAGGTGAACGGCAAAAAATCTACCAATGGTATGTTGAAGCCTTGAAGGATAAGCGGCTTTTATCACAGGGGTGGGAACTTCAAGCGGCAAAGGGCCGGATTCCCTATCAATTCATGCCCGTCTTATGCCCACCTGAAAAGAAAAACCATGAAATCATCGAGGTCCTGAATCAAGATCAAATCGAAGCCCGCACCTATTTCTCACCTCCCTGCCATCAGCATCCCCTGTTTTCAAACCATAAGCGAACGACCATGCGCTACACGGACCATATTTCAAGAAGAATTGTCAGCCTTCCCTTGTGGGAGGAAATGACGGAGCCGTTGGTGGAACGAATTGTAACAAGGATGGCTTGCTCATAGGACCGCTTGTCATATGGGGATGCGGCGGTCATGCACGGGAGGTTCTTCATCTATGCGAGCAAATAGGAGTACTTGTCATCGGATTTCTTGATGAGCGACCAGAGTATAAGGGAAAAGTCGTGGACGGCCTCCCTGTTCTCGGTGATCTCCAAGATATTCTGCATCTCAAGGATCAGGTGAGGATAGTATGCGCCGGAGTAGGTGATCCTTTTTTAAAGAAACATTTCGTTGAAAAAACGACACTCCTCGGCTTTCAGCCAGCGGATTCTTTGATTCACCCTTCCATATATTTGTCCAATCGGAATACAATCGGTAAAGGAACGATCATCTGTGAAGGAACGATCCTGACGACGAACGTTCAGGTCGGTAACTTCGTGATTCTGAATAGGGGTGTCATCCTGAGTCATGATGATATCATTCACGATTATGCAACGGTTTCCCCAGGTGCAAGCATAGCAGGAAATGTAACGGTGGGAGAAGGAGCAACAATCGGGATCGGGAGTTCGATCCGGGAAAAGGTATCCATAGGAGCCTGGTCGATGATCGGAGGCGGTTCATTTGTGAAAGGAAACGTCCCTCCCCATACGCTGTATGGCGGGGTCCCCGCCATATTTAAGAAAAACTGGCCATAACGAAGAATGAGGTGATAAGATGGATCGACCGTTGGTGAGCGTCGTCATTCCCGCATACAATCGGCCTGGCACATTGAAAATTGCTTTAGAGAGTGTCCTCTCCCAATCGTATCCGGCGATCGAGGTGATCATTTGTGATGACAGTTCGAACGATGATGTAAAGGAAATGGTTCAGCCCTATTTAAAGAAGCACCCCTTCATCACCTATGTAAAGAACGAGCAGAATCTGTTCTTAAAAAACTGGCATAAATGCTTTGATCTGGCTAAGGGGGAATACATCAATTATCTGATGGACGATGATGTATTACACCGTGACAAAATAAAGAAAATGATCTATTTCTTTGAATCATTTGAAGGGATTTCCCTTGTGACCTCTTTCAGGCAAACCATTAATGAAGCAGGGGATCCCATCGCCCCCTTAACCGCTACGAAACGCTTATTCAAAGAATCAAGGATCATGGATGGCAGGATATTTGGGGACATGGCTCTGACACAATGCTTGAATATTGTCGGAGAGCCTACGACGGTTCTATTCAGAAAAAGCGATCTTGATGAGCCTTTTGGCGTTTATAAGGGGAAACAATATTCCCTGCTGAACGATCTCGCTTCCTGGCTTGGGCTTCTTTCCAAAGGGAAGGTAGCTTACTTGACGGATGCCTTGAGCTACTTCAGGATCCATCCGTCCCAAAACAATCAGACTCTTGGTGAAAAGACGTTCAGCCAGTGGCTGGACCTGATCATTGCGTCAAGGGAAGGTGGCTTTTTAAAAGCAGATGAAGATTTTCAAAAAGCCCTTCTCCGCTATCGGGAAAGGGTGCAACATCGTCCCGCTTTCAAGGACGATCTCAAACGGATCGCTGATACATTGAACCAAATGAGGTCATGATGGATTCTGAGCTAAATATCTCCTCAAACCGTCTTTCCAATGAGGCATGGCCCCAAAATGATTGATCCTGAGCCCCATGTGATCCAGCACTGAGAAGGCGGGCCTCTTAGCAGGCCTACTGAATTGTTCTGACGTACACGGTTTGAGGTCGACTTCCATACCGCGCTGAATGAACAGTTCTTCCGCAAATTCATACCAGCTGCAGTAGCCTGAGTTGCTTATATGGTACGTTCCATATTTGGAGGTGCCGATGAGCCCGACAATGGAAGATGAAAGGTCTACGGTATACGTCGGGCTCCCCCTTTGATCATCCACAACGGAAAGGGGTGATCTCACTCTTGCAAGCTTCAGCATCGTCTCGACAAAATTCGGACCTTTTTGACCGAACAACCAGGATGTTCGCACGATAAAATACCGTGAATTCACTTCCTTCACGATCCTTTCACCAGCTAACTTTGATTCCCCGTAGACATTGATTGGTGATGGATGGGAAAATTCATGATAGGGTACACCTGATTCCCCATCAAATACATAATCGGTGCTAATGTACACAAACGGTACTCCCAAACGTTCTGCAGCCGTTGCTACATAGCGGGTGCCCCAAGCATTGACCAGAAAGGCCCGGTCGGCATTCTTTTCCGCTGCATCCACCTTGGTGTATGCAGCACAGTGAATGATGACATCCGGATGTGCGTTCAAGATGACTTCTTCAACGTTGTCTGGAATTGTCACATCCATCTCAGCTTTATTTTTCCCCAGCACTTTATACCCGTGGCTTTGCAAAAGCCGACAAAGATCCGTCCCTAACTGCCCTTTGGCTCCTGTGACAAGCACCTTCTTCACAGAGAGTCTCCCCCTTTCATTCCGTTCTCTTTCCCCACCATTCTTCGTTCGATTGATACCAGGTAATCGTCTCCAGAAGACCTATTTCAAACGAATGGGACGGACTCCACCCCAGCTCCCTTTGAATTTTTCCAGAATCAATGCTATAGCGAAAATCATGACCCGGCCGGTCGGCAGTAAACATGATCAGATCCCGTGACTTCCCGAGAGCATCCACAATACTATGCACAATCTCGAGATTGGTTCGCTCATTGTGTCCTCCGATATTATAAACTTCACCGGGCTTCCCTTTTTGAATAACGGCATCGATGGCGGAACAATGATCCCTGACATGCAGCCAATCACGGATATTCTCTCCATTTCCGTAAACCGGCAGCTCCTTCTCTTGAATGGCCTGTAGGATCATACGGGGAATAAGTTTCTCCGGAAATTGAAACGGACCATAATTATTGGAACAACGGGTGATATTCACATTCAGACCGAATGTTTCGTAATAGGCACTGACCAGACAGTCTGCACCTGCCTTACTGGCTGAATATGGACTGTTCGGCTTCAGAGGACTCTCTTCTGTGAATGCCCCAGAGCGTCCCAACGATCCATACACTTCGTCCGTGGAAATTTGGATAAACCGAATCCCATGTTCCTTGGCGATATCCAACAAACATTGGGTCCCCATCACATTCGTCCGGACGAATTCCGCAGAGCTCCGGATACTCCGGTCCACGTGGGATTCTGCGGCAAAATGGACAATCAGCTCCACATGATGCTTTCTTATCACATTGTCCATCAATTCATGATGTGTCACATCCCCCTTCACAAAGGAATAATGCTCACTCCCTTGGATATCCTTCACATTCTTCAAATTACCGGCATACGACAAAACATCCACATTCACTATGGGCTGCTTCGGGTACTTCTCGATCATGTAGCGGATAAAGTGGCTTCCAATGAATCCCGCCCCGCCTGTCACCAGTATCGTCATATACGTTACTCCTTTATTGAAAAATCAAATTCCGCCTGTTCCAACGAAGGCAGTGCAGAATCCTTATCGGATAATACCGGAGACGCTACCGGCCAATCGATGGACAGTTTCTCGTCATCCCATTTGATCCCTCTGTCCAATGAAGGATCATAATACTCATCGACTTTGTACAAAACCGTTGTGTTTGGAGAAAGTGTACAAAATCCATGAGCCATCCCTTTCGGCACAAGTAGCTGGCGATTACTCTCTGAATCCAATACGAAACCAAGCCAGTGGCCATATGTGGTTGAATCTCGGCGCAGATCTACTACCACATCATAGATGGAACCGGTGACCACTCTCACAAGCTTGCTCTGAGCCTTCGGATTCAATTGATAATGCAACCCCCTTAAGACACCTTTCTCCTTGGAAAAGGAGTGATTATCCTGTTTGAACTCTTGAGGGAGGCCCAGGCTTTTCAGCCATTGTTTATGAAAGGTTTCCATGAAAAATCCCCGATGATCTGTATGAATTCTTGGCTCAAGAATCCACACCCCCTCTATTTCCGTTTCACGTATCTTCATGTTCCACCTCGAATCGCCTTTTCTTGACCAACTCTTTTAAATACTTACCGTAATCGCTTTTCACAAGAGTATCTGCAAGAGTATTCATTTGTGCTTCAGAGATATACCTCTTCCGGTAAGCAATCTCTTCAATGCACCCCAATTTTATCTGCTGTGTTTCTTCAATTGTCTTGACAAACTGTGATGCCCTGAATAAAGACTGTGTCGTCCCTGCGTCAATCCAGGCATCCTTGGAATCGAGCAATTCCACGGATAACTCCCCACCAGCTAGGTAGACTTGATTAATATCCGTGATTTCCAGTTCACCGCGATCCGATGGTTTCAGGTTCTTCGCTATCTCCACCACACGTTGATCATAAAAATAGAGTCCAGCAACTGCATAATGTGAAGAAGGGTACAATGGCTTCTCTTCAATGGAATTTGCCTTTCCGTCCTTTGAAAAGCTCACTACTCCGAAACGCTCAGGATCGCTTACGTAAGACCCGAATACCGTGGCACCTTTGTTGCGCTCCACTGCCTTTCTCATTCTCTGCTCGAAAGTGTGCCCATAGAAGAGATTGTCACCCAGAATCAAAGCAACACGATCATTATTAATAAACTTCTCTCCAATCAGAAAAGCCTGTGCAATCCCTTCCGGCTTTGGTTGTACCGCATAATCAATTTGAATTCCTAGATTGGAACCGTCACCAAGTAACTCCCTGTATCTTGACACATCCTGAGGAGTGGAGATGATCAACACTTCTCTGATTCCGGCGCTCATCAGAGTGGATAAGGGATAATAAATCATTGGTTTATCATATATAGGCAACAAATGCTTTGATATTGATTTGGTCAGGGGAAATAACCGGGTACCACTACCTCCTGCTAATACGATGCCTTTCAATACTTTCCCCTCCTCTCATCAAAGAAACTAATCATATTTCATATGTATTGTATGAGATAGATTTTCATTTGGAACTGTACTTATTAAGAAAAAGTGACTGTTTCTCCCATACAGAAAAGCCGCACCATACCCATAGTGCGGCTACTATCTTCAAACTGTTAGGATAACAATATAGTGACAGCTACTCCATTATTAAGGTTAGTACCCATAGCATGATCAATTCTTACCGATAACAGATCACATTGGTTAACCGGAACATTTGCAGAAGCAAAATTGCAGCAATTAGGATTAACAACGGTTACGATTGCAGTCGTATCAACCGGGGTGACCGCACAGGTAGTACTCCTCACAACTGTTGCTGTTACTGTTGTAATGGCATTATCACGAGTGTGTAAAACGACGCCGGTGATAGTTGAATTACGTGGGACCACTACGGTATTTCTTGCATACATATTAGAATTTGAACCTAATCCAATATAATGTCCGTTACTTACATTTGCAGGAGTAGCTAAATAGATGCCGGAACCGGTACCTACAGGCCCTTGTGGACCTTGAGGTCCTTGGTTACCCTGAGGACCCTGGTTTCCTTGTGGACCACGTTCTCCTTGTGGACCTTGGTTTCCTTGAGGCCCTTGATTTCCTTGAGGTCCTTGGTTCCCTTGTGGGCCACGTTCTCCTTGTGGACCTTGGTTTCCTTGAGGCCCTTGATTTCCTTGAGGTCCTTGGTTCCCCTGTGGACCCTGATTCCCTTGTGGGCCGCGTTCTCCTTGTGGACCTTGGTTTCCTTGAGGCCCTTGATTTCCTTGAGGTCCTTGGTTCCCCTGTGGACCCTGATTCCCTTGTGGGCCACGTTCTCCTTGTGGACCCTGGTTTCCTTGAGGACCCTGATTCCCTTGTGGGCCACGTTCTCCTTGTGGGCCTTGATTTCCTTGAGGACCTTGGTTTCCTTGAGGACCTTGGTTCCCTTGTGGGCCACGTTCTCCTTGTGGACCCTGGTTTCCTTGAGGACCCTGATTCCCTTGTGGACCACGTTCTCCTTGTGGACCTTGGTTTCCTTGAGGACCTTGGTTCCCTTGTGGGCCACGTTCTCCTTGTGGACCTTGGTTTCCTTGAGGCCCTTGATTTCCTTGAGGTCCTTGGTTCCCCTGTGGACCCTGATTCCCTTGTGGGCCGCGTTCTCCTTGTGGACCTTGGTTTCCTTGAGGCCCTTGATTTCCTTGAGGTCCTTGGTTCCCCTGTGGACCCTGATTCCCTTGTGGGCCACGTTCTCCTTGTGGACCTTGGTTCCCTTGAGGACCTTGGTTTCCTTGAGGACCTTGGTTCCCCTGTGGACCCTGGTTTCCTTGAGGACCACGTTCTCCTTGTGGACCCTGATTCCCTTGTGGACCCTGATTCCCTTGTGGGCCACGTTCTCCTTGTGGACCTTGGTTTCCTTGAGGACCTTGGTTCCCCTGTGGACCCTGATTCCCTTGTGGGCCACGTTCTCCTTGTGGACCTTGGTTTCCTTGAGGACCTTGGTTCCCCTGTGGACCTTGGTTTCCTTGAGGACCTTGGTTCCCCTGTGGACCCTGATTCCCTTGTGGGCCACGTTCTCCTTGAGGACCTTGGTTTCCTTGAGGACCTTGGTTTCCTTGTGGACCTTGGTTTCCTTGAGGACCTTGGTTTCCTTGAGGACCTTGGTTTCCTTGAGGGCCTTGATTGCCCTGTGGACCTTGTTCGCCTTGTGGTCCCTGTTCGCCTTGTGGACCTTGCTCACCTTGAGGGCCTTGCTCACCTTGTGGTCCCTGTTCGCCTTGTGGACCTTGCTCACCTTGTGGACCCTGTTCGCCTTGTGGACCTTGCTCACCTTGTGGACCCTGTTCGCCTTGTGGACCTTGTTCTCCTTGTGGGCCTTGCTCACCTTGTGGGCCTTGTTCACCTTGTGGTCCCTGTTCGCCTTGTGGACCTTGCTCACCTTGTGGGCCTTGCTCACCTTGTGGACCTTGTTCTCCTTGTGGTCCCTGTTCGCCTTGTGGACCTTGCTCACCTTGAGGGCCTTGTTCACCTTGTGGTCCCTGTTCGCCTTGTGGACCTTGCTCACCTTGTGGACCCTGTTCGCCTTGTGGACCTTGCTCACCTTGTGGACCCTGTTCGCCTTGTGGACCTTGTTCTCCTTGTGGGCCTTGCTCACCTTGTGGGCCTTGTTCACCTTGTGGTCCCTGTTCGCCTTGTGGACCTTGCTCACCTTGTGGGCCTTGCTCACCTTGTGGACCTTGTTCTCCTTGTGGGCCTTGTTCACCTTGTGGTCCCTGTTCGCCTTGTGGACCTTGCTCACCTTGTGGACCCTGTTCGCCTTGTGGACCTTGTTCTCCTTGTGGTCCCTGTTCGCCTTGTGGACCTTGTTCTCCTTGTGGGCCTTGTTCTCCTTGTGAGCCTTGTTCTCCTTGTGGTCCCTGTTCGCCTTGTGGACCTCGCTCACCTTGAGGGCCTTGCTCACCTTGTGGTCCCTGTTCGCCTTGTGGACCTTGCTCACCTTGTGGACCCTGTTCTCCTTGTGGACCTTGTTCTCCTTGTGGGCCTTGTTCTCCTTGTGGGCCTTGTTCTCCTTGTGGTCCCTGTTCGCCTTGTGGACCTCGCTCACCTTGAGGGCCTTGCTCACCTTGTGGTCCCTGTTCGCCTTGTGGACCTTGCTCACCTTGTGGTCCCTGTTCGCCTTGTGGACCTTGCTCACCTTGTGGGCCTTGAGGACCTTGAGAGCCCTGTTCTCCCCCAGCCGGCCCTTGAGGACCCTGTTCTCCGTTTATCCCCTGAGGTCCTTGTGGACCCTGAGGACCTGGGGGACATTTATATGGAAAGAACGAGCAGCTTTCAGGCGGTTCATATAAATCTTTGAAATAATCTTTCAGTGAATAATTCTGTCTTCCTAGCTTTAATTTCTTTTGATTGTTCTTCTTGTTCAATTCCCTCTCCTCCAGGAAGAAATTCTTAAACAGATGCTGGACTGAAAAAAGAATGCTAATATAAGCGATAGAAAGGTTTATTAACCTGTATTCGACATCTGATTCTTTCAATCTAAAACTGACAGTCAAAGATTGATAACAAACTGCGCTATTTAACAATATCTATATATGTATATATTTTTTGGAGGAGGTTGGACACAACGTATATCATGGGATTACAAAAAAAGATGTACAATGGGACAACGAAAAAGGGTACAAATCCCTTGGAAAATGGATTAGCACCCTACTTTTTTCTATGAAATTGATTGAAGAATGCGCCACACTATTTCATGGACTTTCATCAACATTTGTTAGTCAAATCCCTTTATCCTACATGGGCCTCGTCAATCCGTTTTCCTTCTCTTGTAAGGTACCTTTGCCCATTCCCATAGCAGGATGAATAAGAACATTACTAAACAGATTGCCATATTTTCAATCCATCTTATATCCCCGTTTTTAACCCCTTGATAGAGTGTCTTTACAACGAAATAGATAAGGGGGAGTCGAATACTTTCTTTAAACATATTAAAGGACTCCTTTTTTTCAATAGTTCTCTATGATCTGGCATTGACTTCCATTTTACTACTCTTTAAAATGAGTGAAACCCCATTTTATAAAGGAGAATTCAAATGCACATTCACAAAAGACCAGAACAGCCTGAAGATTATCTTCAAATAGAGGAAGTGGTAAAAAGCGCTTTTTCACAAGAAAAACTCAGCGACCAAACAGAGCACCTTCTCATACACCGTATAAGGAAGTCAGACGCCTACATACCTGATTTGTCCCTCGTCGCCACCGATCAAAATAACCAGCCGATCGGCCATCTCCTCCTATCCAAAGTGACCATTGTCCATCAGGGTCAAGAGGTAGATTCACTTGCCCTCGCCCCTGTTTCGGTTGCACCGGAGCATCAGAAAAAAGGAATCGGGAGCCAACTGATCACTGAAGCCTTGACTCGAGCGAAGGAGATGGGGTATCAATCCGTGATTGTCTTGGGGCACGAACACTACTATCCTAAATTCGGTTTTAAACCGGCCAGTTCTTGGAATATCCGGGCTCCATTCGACGTGCCCGATGATGTATTCATGGCAACGGAATTGACGGAGAACGCTCTTCATGATGTACAAGGTGTCGTTCACTATTCTGAGGCATTCTCTTCATAAAGGAAGGTTGTTCTGGTTCTACAGCCTTCCTTCTCTCATCCATTTCAAAATGGTATAACTGCCGTGGACGGAGACCGCCAATAACAGAATCACCGCCACCAACCAGATGCCAAGTCGGTTGATTTCTTGCAGACCTTCAAAGTAGAATGTGATAAAAAGAGCGACCCCTATAAACATAAGGTAACAAAATACATTTGGAATGAGCCATATCAGCCTTCGTTTTGTGAGTTTCAATATGTTCACTCCTTTGCAGATTTCTTTCTGCTCAAAACAAGCCAAATGATGAAAAGTAAAAACACACTCAAAATGAATTTCCCTTTCCAATTCCATACCAGCACCTGCTGAATCGAATACGCTTCAATGACAAGTGCCGGTATTTTTCCTATTGTGCTGGCAACGGAATAATTGAGCACCCCGGCTTTACTGATGGCTGCCGCTAAGGTCACAAACCCTGATGGAATGAAAGGAAAGATCCTAAGGGCGAGGATGAGACAGAAGGCTTCTGCGCCCTTTGACTTTTGTAAACGCGCCAGTAACTTGCTGTGTATTTCCTTCTTTTTAAAGAAAGTCTTGATGCCCTTGCGATATAAAATAAAGCTGACGATCGCACCAAGTGCTTCTCCCGCAATGGAAACGGTCACACCTTTTTCAAATCCGAAAAACGTGATGTTGACAGCGGTAATCGCGACGCTAGGCATGACACCGAGGACACTGATGATGATGTTGAGTAAAATACTTAATACGATGGCATAGACGCCTAGTGTGTTGAACCATTCTAAGAGGTGTGTTTCCAAGTCGATTCGCCCCTGACATATTTCATAGTGGTCCCCATTTTATTTTTGTTTTCCAAAAGTAAACCGGGACCATTCATCATTCCTTGCTTCCATTCGTCATAATCACCCCTGTGTACTTACGGCATAATTCAATTGTTTCTTCCAATAAAGTTTTAAAGATATCCGGCAACCACCAAACTCCTTAAGTAATGAAGGAAACATTCATTTTCCACTGTACATTCACCGGGATCGATTCCTACAAAAACATTCAACTCATGAAAGAGTTTTTCACTCTTACCTTGAAGGGTAAAACCACTAATGTATGTATGATCCATGCTTTCTAAGATAACATTAATTCTTTGGCCATATTGTATATCCGTCCACATTTTTTCTACGGTGGTTTGTTTCTCATCTTGATCGGACGAATTCATCAATTCAAAAAAGTCGATTTTTTCAATAGCTGTAAATACCCTTTGTAAGACATTCTCATCTGTGATGACATAATATTTAATTGCATGAATGCGAGATTCTTGATCTATATCTGCATCAGACACATTCTCTTCCACTGCAAGGTATTTCTCTTTTAATATCCCATCCACTTGGTTCAGTGAAAATTGGTGAGGGATGTTTTTCTTTTTATAGTTTTCAACCATTTGTTCTACAAATGGAGTTATAAATGACTTCATACACCTTCTCCTCCGGGTATAAAACTACGGTGGAAGGATTGTGACGTACCTCCACCTGTTCTTTCAATTCGGATAACCTTCAGTCTCACCTTACAAGATACCTTTCTTACACCTACTACATAACCCGTTCCTCATCCCCATCCATAATTTTAAAATGAACCTCCATCGAGCCTCCCCCAGTTATATGATTGGGAATACCTGATAAGTCTAGTAGTTCCTTCAGTCTGACCGATTTTTTACGATTGGGTTCGATCGTGATTTTATAAGGACCGCCCTCATTCATGAGTGATGTCAATCGAAGATCCTCTTCTGGAAAAAATGTATCCAGGAATTCAACCTCGAAGGTCACCGGGTCTCCGCTATGATTGGTGATCAGGAGGTTGCATTCTCCATTCACTAAATCGTTACTTTCCTCTTCGAAGTCGCACGTTCCCTTTCCATCATAGGAAATGGCGGCAATTCCATTTGCTAATGTTTCCTGGTACAACGTAACCAGCCCCAAGGGTAGCAATGAATAAGCAAATAACACGATGATCACTGTCCATACATGATATTTTGAAATCCCCTTCACAAGTAAAACGATGGCGAAGATAAATAAGAATGAGCCGATGATGGCGAGCACATTGTATCCATCTTGATCGCTGATGGGAAAAG
The DNA here is from genome assembly GCF_020172085.1 of Rossellomorea aquimaris. Classification (GTDB taxonomy): domain Bacteria; phylum Bacillota; class Bacilli; order Bacillales; family Bacillaceae_B; genus Rossellomorea; species Rossellomorea aquimaris_E. Next base: position 645,978 of record NZ_JAIVAT010000007.1, on the reverse strand, counting down.
ACATGAACGTCATGCGATTAAAAATCATTTGATGATTGGGATACGGGAAATATAGAGACATGCATATAATCAATATCACGGCTGAGGCAATGAGCGCTTTTTTATTTTGGACCATTTTTCCATCTTCCTTTTCTATTAACTTATGTTAAATCGTAGTTGGCGGGAGAAGCGAATTTCCGATTTAATCAGAGAGTACTTAATCATTTATATTTTTCTTTATGTCAAAGATACTGATCGTTCCACAAGTCAAAACGCCTAATCCTAAAACAATTGTGAGAATCCAATTCTCTCCCCAACTTGTAATCGTAGTTAATAAACAACTGATTGCAATAACCAAACTGCCATATTTCGCACTCCATTTGGCAGGTTTGGAAGATTCATTATTAGCCAAGAACATCCACTTCCTTTTCACAAAGAATATAGCCCAGCTTCTTCCCATTAGAATTAGGAAAACCATTTCCTCAGAACCTTTAACACTACCAATTATTTCAAAAAAACACATTTTAGACAATGCTTACATTAATCATGCCGGATTCAGATTTTTCATGCCGAAATCCTTCTTTTCGTGCGAGATTTCCCAGTATCATGCCAGCTTGTCGAATATGATTGTTTCCTCCTTCCTCGATCCGCCCTTTTATTAAAATATTAATATCTCAACAGATTTGCTTAAGATATCCCGATCTTTACCGGTGATTTTTCTATTACAAACCTATATGAAAAGAAACTGAATTCAGAAGTTTTATAGTATGATAGGCATAGATTAATGGTATTCTCTAACAAAAGGAGTTGTAGACAATGGCTGAAATGGATGTAGGAACGAAAGTCATTGAAGGCGGTGGCCAAGGTGGCGTCACCTGGAAGGAAGTCTCAAGGAGTACTTCGGGCAGTTATACGATCGTCTTATATAAAAGCGCAAATGGTGGGAGCCAGTGGAAAAAGGTCACCTATGATAAAAGCGGAAACATAGTGAAGACGGTCTACGGATCCTAATTGGAAAAGGATGATGGCACAGGAAACCATCATCCTTTTTTCATTAACGGAAGGACTCCGCCATCTGTATCATGTCGTCTTTCGTTAGAGTGATGCCGGACCGTGCCGGCATGTATTTCAGTTCATACATGGACTCCCCCTCTATCCATGTCAGAACACTCACCGTTAATGGTCCCCCTGTTTCAGTATAGCTTCCTTTAGAAGTACCAACGTTCACCGGCTCCTGTGAAAAGGTCAAATCAGTCCCGGGTTCAAGGAGTTGAAAGGACATCGTGACCGTCTGTTTTTCTGGCCCGATGAGGGTGACGGTTTGTATGTTTCCATATGGACCTTCTGACGTTTTCGTGCTGACATTTTTCACTTCGAAAGGAACCTTGGTAATGAACTTAAACTCTTTCCCCAGAAACTCCGGGCGATCGCTTGCTTCATATAACGGTGCGCTCGCATTGTTCCCGAAGATGCCCAGCTGTGTTCCACCAAAGTAGACAAAGATGGATAGACAAGCGGCGAAAAATAGCATAGACATGATAGGGGCAAAAATCGGTTTTTTAGGGCCAGAAAACGATTTGGCTTGTTTAGAATGGATTTCATGTAAGATATTCTTTCTCATCTTATCGGTAAACCCCCGGCCCTTGAAGGTTTCTTCTTTCATCAGTCTATGTAAAGATTTCAGTTCATCCATTCTTATACACCTCGCTTCGTTTAATCGTGGAACCGAGCAGGGACTTGCCTCTTGCCAGTCGGGTCTTCACCGTATTCGTGTTGATGTCAAGGCTCGCACCGATCTCGGTTAACTTCATCTCTTCGAAATAATATAAGAAGATAACCTCCCGATATTTAACGGGCAGGGACAAGACGCTTTGGATCAGCTCAGAATTTTGCTCATTTTTGATCACGGTCTGTTCCGGTGCCCCCATTTTTCCCTTCACCATATCGTTGATCTTATTAGAGATACTGATCATCCTTGTGTCCCACCGTCTTAAATGGTCCTTACAGTGGTTGATGGCGACGGAGATGATCCATGTCTTCAGGGAAGAATCCTCCCTGAAGGTATCCATCTTTTGATAAAACTTGATGAAGATCTCCTGTGTCAGATCCTCGGCGAGGCTATGTTCCTTTACATAGGAAAAGACAACATAATAGACATCATTTCCATAGTTCGTCATGGCTTCTTCAAGTAGTTGGTCTTTCTCGAATTTTGTCCGCTTTTCCATTTTCGAAAGTTCACCTGCTTTATATTAGACGTAGCTCAAATGAATAAAGTTTGATTTTTACAATTTTACCCAAAACAAAAACCTGTCGAGAATCCTCAGGCAGGCTTTCGTTAGGCAGTGCCGCTATCATTATCACAAAAAATTCCAGTTTAGACAATCCTTTCTTTTATTTGCTGAAAAGATGAAAGACTGCCCGCAATCAGGAACTGTGCGGAGTAGTAGGTTGTCATGATCAGAACATCCGAAATCGGAATGTTTGATACGAACATATTCCATGACAGGATGGTGTCTGATAAAACAAACAGAAGACTGCCTGCAATGGCCCACTTGTTTCCTGTCATGATCGCCGATAGAGCCATCAGGGAAATGACGAGCATGTAGGCAATGACCGGGATGACGAGTGGATCGTTCCCACCCGCCAGTAGAGATGAAATCAATTGCCAGCCTATGATGAAAGAGTACAGGGCGATCGGAACTGCCGCACTAATACTCCACTTCTTCATGCGGGGTTGCTTCGTAAAGCCTGTTACGTAGAAAACATGCCCGACTAGAAAAGCTCCAAGCCCGGCAATAAATGAAACGGCAATGAACGCATCCCCCAGCATGCAAAAGCACAGACCAATGAGAATAAGACGCATGGACAGAGGCGGTTTGGCCGGTAGTTGCCGGAATGCGTAGACAATGATGAGAATCATCGGGATTAGCTTAAACATGATTTTTACAGCAACGGGCTCTTGAGGAATGATGAATATATAGATGGCTGCCATTATCGCGATGAGAATGGGGAATAACCCTTTTTTCATGAATCGTCACATCCTGTGGAGGGATTTTTTCTTCTTTTAATATATATACTCGTTTGGTGTGAGGAATTCCTTCTGGGGGCATGGGGAACCGCGGGGACAGGTCTCTTGGCTTTATGGAAAAGGCTTTTCTCCAATGAATCATGCCGGGATTTTGAATAATCATGCGGGATTTCAGGTAATCGTGCGTATTTCATACTATTCGTGCCGGAACTGTAATTTTCATGCGAGTTTCAACCATAATCGTGCCGGCATGTCGGATTTTCTTTTTTCCCAACAACCAAAAGGACGATGCCACCAAGCATCGTCCTATCAAAATTCATTACATCACTGGCCTTGAATGCTTCTCCTTTTTCTTCTCCCTTATTAAAAGAAAAACAAAGTATCCACCCACAAACAAAGGAAAAGCAATTCCAGTCAGTATGAGTTTTGTTTTTTCAGAAAAGGAACTATGCTGAATAAGTATTTCCGGTACGTTAAGAAGGATCGCCAGAATGATCATTATCCAGGTTTTCGACCAAATGGACACCCCTATGAGGACAGAGATGGCAAGAATCAGAGCAAAGATTCTCCAACTTCCTCCAAATGCTAATGTTGGAACCTCTATGACTTGGCTAAGTAATAGCAATCCAATAAAAATCAGAGTGGGGACTCCACCAAGAATATAATAGAACGTCCACTCTCTTCTCTTTGAAATCTGGTGACTGGATACGTATTTTAAGAGTGCTGCCGTGTAGAATAAAAATCCAATCATGACCAGGGGATAACCGATCAATACAAATAGTGAATATTCCAGGTCACCTTTTAAAGCATCACCAAGCAGTATAAAGGAAAGAGCACCGAGCAATACCATTACGATATATTTAAAGATACTTTTATAATCAATAGGCATCTCGTCAGAAATTTGTGCCATGTATTGTTTTGGAGTTAAACCCGTCACATCTTCTACGTTCTTGCCCCGTTTTTCTGCCTGAACTAAGTGGTCTTCTAATTCTCCAACGATCTCGTCGACTTCTTTTTCATTTTTGCCGCTTGAGATCAGATAGATTCTCAGATTCCCGAGAAAGTCTTCACTCTTTTTAGATAATGGCATCCTTATTCCTCCCCCAATAGTTGATTCACGCTCATCGAGACTTCTTTCCACCTATGTTTGAAATCCTCCAACTCTTCTTCCCCTTTTGGAGTGATGTAATAATATTTCCGTTTCGGTCCCCCTGAAGGCATTTCTTTCTGCTTAGTGGTCACAAGACCCTCTTTTTTCATGCGAAGCAGCAAAGGGTAAATGCTTCCTTCTTTGACCATCCTGAATCCGTTGGACGCGAGCTTCTCCATCATTTCATACCCATATACTTCACCTTTTGAAATGATGGAAAGCAGGCATCCTTCCAGAATCCCTTTTAATAATTGACTGGACGACACGATCGTTCCCCCCTTCGCAGTAGGCTGTTTCACTATGTTGCAAAACAATATAGTTATCTAAAAAAATATCTATACGCAAACTAGGTTGCAATACAATATAGATACACTTTAGCAGATACTGGAATTTTAAGCAAGAACGAAATCAAATAAGGTCCGAGGGACGGACCTTATAATTCTTGCTTATGACTTTATCACATCGGAATTGAACGGGATGGCAGATAACCCTCTTTTGCTCTTTACACTCATCGACAATCGTCCGTCCCAGCTTTTTCAAACCAACCGAACGCGACTTCCGATTGAATGATTTCATCAGCTGGGGATACTAGATTCAGCAGAAAGGATCCGCCAGGTGGAAAGATGAATTTCCCATCCTCATCACTGGCTAACGTACTTTGAGGCGGGACGATCCGCCTGAAGGCGTTGACCCCTTTCCGCGGTGTCCCTTGGATATCGTCAGCATAGGCGATTTTGACTTCGGGCTTTGGAAGCGGGGAAAGGGCCGTATTGGCGGGTGTCACATTCTTTGAGATCCTCGGCTTTCCGGGAGGAATAGGATTGAACCAGATCTCCGCTTCAAACGGTTGATCTGAATGATTGGTGATGGTAAAGGCATTGACGAATAAATGCACATTCGAGTGTTCCGGATTCAGCAAACCACCCCACGCATTTTTTCCTCTTCCGAAGCACAAATGCTCTGTTTGGCCGACAAAATATCTTCCCTCCATGGATTGATACAATGTATTGGGAATACTGACGGTCTTACTCAGTCGATCGTTCATGAACCATTGCATGTGACAAATCACTCCTTTCTAGAGTTTATGAGGGAAGAAAGGAAGTTGCGAATAGATAAAAAAAGACTCCACAGAGTCTTTTTTTCACATGAGTTTGATTATCCCTTCAAGATCTGCTACAAATCACGTCGATTCCTTCAGGGTACAAACTTCATAAGCAATAAATCCAACTAACAAGCCGATTCCCGCACCTACGCTAACTGTAAAAAGGAGAGATGTAGAAAAAAGAATGCTAATGATCACACCGAAAGCACTGCCAAAAATCATCCCTACCGGTAATAAACTAACCAACAAATCCTGTGCGGCTTTCGAGGTTGTTTGACCTGAAGTGCCCTGGCTATGTATGCGATGAAGTCTTTGAATCACCCATACTGCAACGCCTCCAATAAGGACCAAAGGCACAATCGCCATAGTGAGCATATCAATCCTCCTCTCCCATTTCATTCAGCTCAAAGCGTTACATCCGCTGCTTCAACGTTGATCAATACCTCATCTCCCAACGTGCAGTCCAGCAGTTTCATCTTTCCTTTTGAAGAAAAATCCGACGGCATCAGTCCATTTAACGGCATAGTAAAAGAAGCAATTCCTAATTGCTGATACGTTTCGCCGATCAATTTACTGCATGTGTAGTCCTTCTTCTTTGAAGGAATGGAGAAGATTCTTCCTTCGACTACCTCTTCAATCATGTTCCACTCCGATGGGTTTGGAATTCCATGGACTTCTTTCATGTAGCTGATCAATTTTTGTTCATCAAGGGGTCTACCGAGAGTCAGGCTTCTCAGGGCATATGCTGGTGGATGGTATGGTACGACATCCTGCCCGTAGGTTTTCAGTCGGTCGTGCAGTTTCACAATCTTCGGGCCAGTCAGGTGGTCATGCATGACCTCGTCTTCTAAATTCGTCAAGGCAGTGGATTCCCAGAAGAAGACCTCTCCTTTAGGATCTGGCCGGAAAACCATTCCGACGTGTGACCACATACTGTGCTCCAATGTTTCAACCATTTTACTGATTTGATATTGTCCGCTGAATAGGACAAGGTCCCCTGTCTTTAGGGCAGGATTAAGTTCATCAAAGGTTTGAGAATTCATTCTTTTTTCTCCTTTTTTAAATTTTCTCATAAAGAGTATGTGCTATAATCATACAGTATTAACTAAATTTAGGAGCCTCTTTTATGAAAAAATTCGCCATCCTGCTTTTCATAACCTTTGCGTTCACAGTGTTATTCGGACCTAATACACTTGCTCTAGCAGCAGATAAAGTCGTCATTCCGGATTCCCTTCAAGAATTGGATCTCTCCGATCAACTAGATGTCTATTTCGATCAGAATCATCTGACCGCCAAACAAATTTTGAGCAAAAGCGATGAATTTATTCCCTTATCAACATCAAATCCTTCGGGGGATATTTCGGATACCGTTTACTGGCTGCGAGTGAATCTAGAAAATGATTCCGAACGGCAGCGAAATCTTCTCCTTGAAATAAAGAAACCTCACCTTAGCTCGGTTACGTTGTACACCCTAAAGAACGAAAGGCTTCAGAAAGAAGAGACGATCGGCTATCGTTATCCCTTTGACCAGAGAGACTATAAACATCGTAATCTTGTATTCTCACTGGATCTTCAGCCGAACGCGTCCACAGCCTATTTTATGAAAATCGAGACGGATAGTTTCTTTCAGGCTCCCGTGTCCCTGTGGGATCCGATTGCGTTTTCTGAAGCCAATTATATGAATCAATCGATTCACGGGATTTTCTACGGGATCATGCTGGCCATGATTCTGTATAATACATTCTTGTTCCTTTCCCTTAAAGAAAAAAGTTATCTTTATTACATATTGTTCGTTTCGGGATTTACGATGATGCAGGCTGTCTGGGATGGGTTTGCCTTTCAGTTTATCTGGGGGGACTTTCCGTGGTGGGCGCTGAGATCCAATTCTTTTTTCATCATTTGGACGTCTCTGTTTGCCCTTCTTTTCGCCAAGCATTTTTTGCAGCTGAGAGAGCATGCGCCGCGCCTTCATCGGGTGGTCACCATCTTCAATCAGGTTTGCGCTATAAGTTTAGTTCTTCCTTTCTTCGTCAACATCGGGACCATGACCATGATCAGCACGGGCATGGCGACGATTTTTGTCCTATTCCTGATTGCCATTGCCTGGACGGTCAGATGGAAGACAAGGGAAGCAAGGTTCTATCTCACCGCCTGGTCCCTTCTTTTTATTGGCGTGCTTCTGAACATACTGGCAGCGTATCAGCTCGTTCCGTTGACGGACTTGACGCTTTTTGCCCCTAAGTTCGGGGCCGTCGTTGAAGTATTGGTCCTTTCCCTCGGTCTCGCGGACAGAATCAAGAGGATGAGGAAAGAGAAAGAGTATGAGACGAAGAAGTATTATGTCCATACACTGCTTCAAAACGCCGTAAAACAGATGGCAGATATGGACGATCTGGCCTCCCTCTCAAAGCAGGGACTACACTGCTTGATGGATGTCACCCATTTTGAAAAGGGCTTTTATTTATCAAAGGATGAGGAGAGGTGGAATGTGCTATCGAAAGTGGATGTGCCTGAAGAAATGGAAGACTTCCTCCTGGAGCAATACGATTCGTGGAAAAATGGGAAGAACGGGATCCTTGATGGCTCTACGTTCACCGTCCCTATCTCTTCTAGCACGCATTCTGGACAATTTGTCATCTGGAGCACCCAGGAAGAAGTTGACTTATCGATCATGGAAAGTTTCCTTCCGGCGTTCATTGATCAGTTCACTACTCTCGTCGTTCAAAAAGAGGACGTGGAGATGCTTCGGAAATCGGCCATGCATGATCACTTAACCAAGCTGTTAAACCGGAAGTACTTTTTGAAGAAAGCCAATGAGATCTATGAAGAATCTGATTCCGCTTCCTTATTACTCATTGACATCGATCACTTCAAGAGGATCAATGATACGTATGGGCACCTCATCGGCGATCGGGCCATTGTGTTTGCCGCAGACCTCATCAAAAGAGTCTTTAAAAAGTTCGGGGTGGTTGGACGATTCGGCGGAGAAGAATTTATCGTGTTCCTGGATAAAACCGGAGAAAGCCAGGCACTCGACTGGGCAAATCACTTACTCGAAGCATTTCGCGAAGAAGGGTTGCTCCTTGAGGATGGCAGATCCATCTACCTAACCGTCAGTATCGGATTCTGCAGCAGTCAGGCTTTCAGTTATCTCACCGTTGATGAAATGATTCAACTGGCAGATGAACAACTTTATCATGCGAAACGGAACGGCCGGGACCAAGTAGCGGCCGGTTCTTGAGAAGTGCCCTGTGGACAACACTTTGTCCACAGGGCACCTTTTCATTTATTCCGCTTTTTCTTCAAACAACCGGACAATCTCAATGATCACCTTTGTCGCTTTTTCCATATTATCGACGGAAGCAAACTCGTAACGGCTATGATAGTTTTCGCCGCCAGTAAAGAGATTCGGTGTCGGCAGCCCCATAAAGGATAGGGTGGATCCATCCGTACCTCCGCGAATCGGTTTAATATCCGGTGTGATGTCGAGGTTTTCCATTGCCTGCTTGGCTAACTCAACGATTTCGAACACGGGCTCTATTTTCTCCCGCATATTGTAATATTGATCGTTGATGTCGAGCTGAATGCACCCCTGTCCGTAGATGGACTGCAGGTCTTTGACGATCTCCTCTAACTTCATTTTTCTTTCATTGAAGTTTTCCCCATCGAAATCACGGATCAAATAATGCATGGTTGTCTGTTCAACGTCTCCTTGAATCGAAGTAAGATGAAAGAATCCGTCGTACCCATCTGTCGATTCAGGCGCCTCTCCGACCGGGAGTCGGCTGTTCAGTTCCATGGCGATCTTGGCGGCGTTCACCATTTTGTCTTTCGCTGTCCCGGGGTGAACGTTTCGGCCGAAGATCTTGATGTTCGCTTCTGCGGCATTAAAGCTTTCATATTCCAATTCACCCAGTGGTCCACCGTCCACCGTGTAGGCGAACTCGGCATTGAACCGCTCTACATTGAACTTATGGGCACCCTTCCCTGTTTCTTCATCCGGCGTGAAGCCCACTCGAATCGGCCCGTGCTTCACTTCAGGATGTTCGTTTAAATAAGCCATCGCTGTCATGATTTCTGCGATTCCGGCTTTATTATCCGCTCCGAGCAGGGTCGTTCCATCGGTTGTCATGAGGGTATGTCCCTTATATCCGGTCAGCTGAGGAAAATCCTTCACAGACAGCACAATCCCCTGCTCCTTATGTAACACGATGTCGTTCCCATCGTAATTCTCTACGAGCTGGGGCTTCACATTTTCCCCCGTGAAGTCTTCTGATGTATCCACATGGGCAAGAAATCCAATGGCTGGGACCTGTTTTTCAGTATTGGCCGGTAAAGTCGCCATCACATAGCCGTACTCATCAATCGAAACATCCGTCATTCCGATTTCCTTTAGTTCCTCCACCAGCATATTGGCAAGTACAAGCTGACCAGGCGTTGAAGGCGTTTCCTCCACGCCGTCTTTTGACTCTGTATACACTTTCACATATCTTGTTAATCGATCGATTAGTTCCTGTTTCATCGTGATTCCCCCTTTCTTTTTATATTATCAGATTCGTGCCACGGGGACAGGTTCCTTGGCTCTTTTTTGTTCACGAAGGGCGAGAAGGAATCATGCCGGTTTGGAGGACAATCATGCGGGATATGAAAGAATCGTGCGAGTTTCAGAATAATCATGCCGGAATACCCGTTATCATGCGACTTTTGACCATAATCGTGCCGACTTTTCGAATAAAAATAAACTCGTCTCACCGTAAGTAGTTCGGTTGTGGAATAGAAACCGAAGTTCACAAGGTTAATGGAATTCACACAGAAAAACGCAGAGGTTTTAGCATCCTCTGCGTTTTTATCATCTAATGTATTTAAATAAATCTTTCTAAATATTTGCCAAAAATTTTGTTCATTACTTTGGGTGTGTTTTCTAAATAAACATTGATTTGTTCATTGTTTGATTCGAATTTATCAGAGTTTCTTTCATCTGTTGGAAAATCAGATATTCCTTTAATAATTATACATTCAACATCATTCTTCTTACAGATATAAGCGATGGCACCCGCTTCTGTATCGGCTATGGTTATGTCGTTTTCTTTCAGTTCTAAATAGTCCTTCCACATCACGACTGCTTTATCAGCGGTGCCAATTGTTCCGGTATGAAAATCATTCCCATATTTTGATAGATCAATATCAACTATGAAAGATTGTTTAATAAGAGGCTCAACTTCTTTAACTGTGCAATCATATTGAACGGCTTTTTCGGGTACCAAAATATCCAAATTACTGAACGTATCATTGATTCCTGCACATGTTCCAGCAACGATTACTTTCGTTAAATGAAATGTAGAAATCATATACTGATTCCCACCAACACCATTTACTTTTCTTACACCTGTACTATAAAAAACAAGTTCGGTATCATTCAATGTTCTCATGAAATACTCGCCATAAGGATAAACGAAACGTTCATGATCTTTTACGTCGAAATAGTCCAATGCCGCTTCATATTCCCACTTCGTTGCTATGCTTAATCCTATCATCGATTTATCATCCTACACTCTTGAATTTTTTCACGAACCTGCCTCGTTCACCGACGGGTTCTTATGTCACACGAAAAAAATAATTCTCCATTTCCTTCTCAGAAAGGATCATCCTTCTGGAGAAGTCCTGCGTTCTCACAACATACTCCTTAATGCCGATATATTCAGATTCCACGACCAAATAGAATCGGGCCCCTTTTTTCACGCCTCTGAAATCACGTTTGAGCTGATACTTCTTCATCTTGATGAAAGCCAGTGACCCCGAGCGATCACTGGCTCTCCTCCACTTGATACGGCTCCGGCTGGATCGTCTTGATTTTCTTAATAAAATAATAATGTTTATACAAAGCGAGTCCGATGAGAATGATCCGGACAGCGAGAATGTCTACGTAAAGGACGGAAAGCAGGATAAAGAAATCCGCTGTGATGTTGATTCTGATTTTTTCTTTTAAGGTCATTCCCTTTTTCTCAAGGAATGCGACGACGTATTTTTTATAAATGGTAGTGTTTTGGAACCATGCTTCCATACGTTTCGAGCTCTTCGCAAAGCAGTAGGCCGACAACAGGTAAAACGGTCCACCCGGCAGAACGGGTAGTACCGTGCCGGCAATTCCGAACACTAACGCTATGAACCCAAGCACCATAAACAGGATGCTCTTCATCTTTTTCCATGTCATGATTCATCTCTCCTACCCTCGCCGTTTTTCTACCTTTCATTGTACTATAAATATAGCATGAAGGTCCGTCTGCTTGTTTAGGAGATTATTGTTAATGATGAATCCTGCCTTAATCCCCGCCGTCATCGCCCCCATCATCATCTCCGTGATCACCTGAATCCCCGTATCCGTCATCAAAATAATCATTGATGGAATCGACGATGCTTTTCTTCTGTCCCGTGTCTTCATCCAGCGTCGAATGATGAAGAAAGCTCTCTAGAGAAATGACTTTAACCGCCTGTTGCTTGTATTTATTCATAAGATAGATACAAACCAATCCTACGGTAATGATAAACATGATAAGAGCCAGTGTGACTTCTTTACTCATATGGGAACATCCCCTTTCTTTCTCTAAGGATATGAAAGAATGGGAGACGGCATGACATCCTTCACTCTTTGTCTAATGACAAAGGTATAAACGTGTGAAAGACACCGATAAACTTAAGCTCTTTTCCTCTAAATTCCGTTTTAAACGTATTAAAGAGGAGATAGTCGTTTACTTCTGTATGGTTTTCAACCATTTGCTCACCGAATAATGAGATCCCCATTGTCATCAACGGGGACTCTCCCTCCATGCGGTAGCTTATGTTCTCCAATAGCCAGTCCGTATAGTGGTCTTGAGAAGGCTTGGTCTCAAACATGACGGCTGATAGGATGACGAAACTGCATAATAAGATGATCCATTTTTTCACTTCATCCACCCCCCCAATTAAAGCTTTCTCCATCTGCCCAATAAGCGGTAAAGCACTGGAATAAATACCAATGTCAGCAGTGTACTGGTCGTTAATCCGCCGATCACCGTGATGGCCAATCCTTTTGAAATGACCCCGGAAGAAGAGTGGGATAAAGCTAGCGGCATCAGCGCCAGGATCGTGGCGAGTGCGGTCATTAAAATCGGGCGGAAGCGGGCGTTACAGGCTTCTATTAAGGACGCTTCCAGTTTCATTCCTTCTCTTCTGTTGCTTTCCACACGGTCAAGCATGACGACAGCATTCGTCACCACGATGCCAATCAGCATGAGCATTCCGATCATGCTGCTCATGGATAACGTTTCACCCGTCAACATGAGGGCTCCGAGAGAACCAATCGGGACAAAGATGATGGAGGATAGGATGACCAGTGGTGTGATGATTCCACCGTATGTGATCGTTAAGGTTAAGAACACAAGTCCTACGGCGATTATCATCGCCTGACCCAAGTCCTTGAATCCGTCTGTCATCATGTCTTGACCGCCGCCGACCTTCCATTCAATATCGCTCGGTAAAGAAAGGGCTTCTAAGTCTTTCTTGATGTCTTCTGTTACTTTCCCGACATCTTCCCCTTCGCTTTCGGCAGACAAAGTGTAGGCGGATTTGGTGTCCTTATGTTCAATCGTTGCCGGTATTTCCTGTTCTTTGATGACAGCAATGTCAGATAATCGCTGAATGCCACTAGGAGTAATGATTTCTACATCTTCCAACTCCTGCTTCGTCGTGACCAAGGTATCATAGGACACCCATACTTCCTCTTCCAATTCAAGACTTCCTACAGGACGTGCGTTCATCTGTTCCTGGACCTGCTGATAGACTGCCTGTTGGGTCATGCCCTGCTTCTTGGCTTCCTCTTTCAGCTCCAGAATGATCTTTTTTTGCTGTTGAGCTGCGGTATTCGAGATATTGGTCAATTGATCGTTTTGCTCCATGAGATTCTCTACTTTATCCGCTGCTTCTGTTAAGTGAGCTGGATTCTCGCCATAAAGGGTGATATCGATGGTTTTACCCGATGGAGGTCCTTCCTGGCGTATTTCCTTCAATCTGATGGTGCTTTCAAGATCATGCTCTTTTACTAGATCCGAAACGGTCTCTTCGAGTTGGTCTTTCTGTTCTTCCACCGTTTCTCCCTCTGACAGTTGAACGGAGAAGGTAGCTGTTGAATCACTGCCACTCTTCATCTGTAACGGAGAGCTGTTGTTCGCAATGCCGACGGCTCCCTGAACGTACTCAACCTCTTCGTTTTTCATGAGCGCTGCTTCGATGTCCTTCGCGATTTTATCCGTTTCAGACAATGACGTCGTCACGGGAAGCTCGACCTCGAGTTCAAGAGCATTGGCCGAACCGCTCGGCAGGAATGACTTATTGATCCCAGGTACCATCGCTAAGGCACCGGCAAGCATGAAGATGGAAACCGTAATGACGACCCATTTATGGGAAAGGGACTTACGTAAAATTCGGTCGTACCCTTTTGCCAACCACCCTGTTTTCTCCTCCTGCTTTCCTTTCTTTAAAAACGTGAAGCCGAGTACAGGGATGACCATGAATGCCACGAGCAGTGACAGAATGATCGATGTGACCACTGCAATTGAGAACGGTCTGAAGAACTCTCCTACAATTCCACCCACAAAGGCAAGGGGCAGAAACACGACGACAGTCGCAATGGTTGAAGAGGTGACAGCACCGATCACTTCTCTTGTCGCATTCAGAATGATCTCTCGTTTCGTATACGATTCTTCCTTGTGTAGCCATTTATAAATGTTTTCAATGACGACGATGCTGTCATCCACGATTCGTCCGATGGCAACGGCCATTCCGCCAAGGGTCATGATGTTGAGGGAGTACCCCAGATAATCAAGTACCGCGATCGTCCCCAATATGGATAGAGGGAGCGATAAAATGGCGATGAGAGTCGCTCGGGTATTCCGTAAGAATAACAGGATGATCACGACGGTGAAAAGCGCCCCGAATCCACCTTCCTTCAGGAGGGATTCCACTGATTTCTCGACTTCTTTTCCCTGGTCGATGATGGTATAGGAATCATAGTCGAACGTCTTGTTAAAATGATTCCATTCTGTTTTTAATGCTTCCACCACTTCGGCTGTGTTGGCATCTTGAGATTTCAACACTTCCACGATAATGGCGGGATCCCCATTATAGCGGGTAATGGCATTCGCTTCGTTTACCTCTTTTACTTCTGCGATGTCAGATAGGGCAATCGACTGGACGGGTTGTGCCCCTTTAGAGGCAACAGGAATGGGGGTTTCTTTTAATTGTTCGATGGAACCCACATGCCCTTCGAGACTGACTGGAATGTCATTGCCTCCGTTCTCCAGGCTCCCAACAGGAAGAACCACATTTTCCTTTTCCAAGGCAGCTGCAACGTCTGATGCAGTCAACCCAACTTGACGGCTTTTTTCTTTATCGACTTCCACAAAGAGCTTGGTGTCGGTTGTACCTGAAAGATTAACCTCACTAACGCCTGGTACATTCGTTAATGACGGAAGTAAATCTTCGTTCACATCTCTCTGTAACTCTTCCAGATTCTCATCTGACAACGCCATTTTATAGATTGGCTTTGCACTGGCAGAGATCCGCTTATACGATAGGTCGACCTCATCCGGCAGATTCATCTTCCCAATCGAAGACTGGATACTGCTTTCGATTTCATCCATATTCTCTCCGAACTCATAGGTCACCTGAATCATAAAGCTATTTTCTCTCGTGGTGCTGGTTAAGGAATCATACGGTTTGATCCCTTCAATCGCTTCTTCTACCGGTGTCGTCACCGCTTTCTCAATTTCTTCCGATGAGTGATTGTGATAGACTCCCTGTATCATGAGGGTCGGTGAATCAACATCCGGATAGGTTTCTACTTTAATGGATTGGGTTGAAACCAATCCCGCTGCTACCACCAATAGGGCCAATACAATAATGGCCACGTTTTTCTTTAGGCAATAATCCACTATTTTCTTCATCATGATCTCTCCTTTTCGATAGGAATCATCGTATAGGAGAATTGTGACCCCAATATGACCAATGGATTAAATCTGTTTCCATAGAAAAAAGCATGGACGTTAATCCATGCTTTTCGGAAGAGTGAATGTGAAGGTGGTGCCTTGGTTCGCTTTACTGGTAACGTCCACGCTGCCATGATGAACGTCGATGATTTTTTTCACAATCGATAATCCGAGTCCACTCCCCTGTTTCGAGCTTTCCCTTGCCCGGTCCACCATGAAGAAGCGATCAAAGATGTGAGGAACATCTTCCTCAGATATCCCTACACCTGTATCAGAGAAAACGACGACGATCCGTTCTCCTTCTTCTTTCAAAGAAACCGTTATTTCTCCACCATGATCCGTGAATTTGATACTGTTTGTCAGGAGGTTATGCCATACTTGCTCAAGTTGATCTTTGTCCGCTGACAGTTCTGCCGGATGTACATCTTCCAGATCGATGACGATCCCTTTGTCGAGCCACTGTGGTTGATGGCTGAGGAACACCTGTCGGATCTGCTGGTCGAGGCGGTACCATTCTTTGTTCGTTGGATTTTCTTTACTCTCAAGGACAGATAACTGCAGCAGGTTTGCACTTAGTTTACCCAGCCGTTCACTCTCCTTTTCAATGATGGTCAAGTATTGATCCTGCTGTTCTTTAGGAAAGGAATGTTCCTTTAAGGCCCTGGCAAATCCCTTAATGGACATCAAAGGGGACTGAAGATCGTGGGAGACATTTGAAATGAACTCTCTCCGCATCTTCTCGACGCTATGTAATTCCTTATTCATCCTGTTAAAACTCTCGGCAAGTTCGCCGATTTCGTCTTTTCTCTTCACAGAAACCTGTTCATGAAAGTTCCCTTTCGCCACCTTCGACGTGAAGGCCGTCAATTTCTTGATGGGACTCACGAAATAAAGGGCTACGAATAAATAAAGGAGACTTCCAATCATCAACACGTTGAATAACACCGTCTTCAAGATTCTCCTCACAAAATCAAGCTTTCCGGCGAGACCAGGCTTTAAGAAGAGGGCATACTTCTTCCCGTTCAATTCAAAGGGTAGCCCCACTGATGCATAATGAAATAACTTTCTATCCTTATTGGTGATACGGTGAACCCCTCCGGCAAGCACCTCTTCTACCTCATCCGGTGTGGCATAGTTGTCGGGCTTTGCTTCTCCGTAAAACTTCGACTTTCCATCTTCTGAATAGAGTGCAATGTTATAGCGTATGGTTGACACTTTCTCTATGTAATTCTCGACGCTTTCCGGTTCCATCACTTTCGATAATTCGATGATCCCTTTACCCGCCACCATCAATTCTTCCTCGATTTCGGCAACGACCCGTTCTTCGTACATATTATAGGTGATAAAAAAAGACGCAGTAACGCTGATGAACACCACTCCGATAAACGTTAACACCATTTTGGAATACAGTGTATTAATCATCTTGTTCCATTCCTAGCCGATAACCAAGCCCCCGGATGGTTGTAATCGATACGTTCGAGCTCTTCGCCTCAAGTTTTTTTCTGATCTTTTTAATATGAGAGTCGACGGTCCGTTCATTTCCTTCAAAATCGATTCCCCAAATTTCTTCAATCAGCTGCTCCCTGGAGAAAACGAGACCCGGGTTGGATGCAAGCTTGTATAGAATCTGAAACTCTTTTAAAGGAAAGTCGATACGCTCATCTCCCAAAGCGACTTCAAGGCTTTTGCTGTCAATTGTCAGATTCCCGATCGACACCCGCTTCTCTGTGTGCACCTTATTGCGGCGAAGGAGGGCTTTCACCCGCATGATAAACTCTTTCGCCTCAAAGGGCTTCACAATATAATCATCCGTCCCGAGCTCAAAGCCCTTCACTTTATCCTCGCTTTCACCCTTCGCCGTCACCATGATGATGGGCAGGTCATAGTCCTCCCGGATCTCCCTGCAAAGATCCCAGCCATCCTTCTTTGGCATCATAATATCAACTACCACTAAGTGGATTTCTTTCTGCTTCACAAGTTCCATTGCTTCTTCGCCGTCATTGGCTTGTAATACATTGTATCCTTCCATGGTTAAATAAAGATTGATCAGTTCTCTGATATGGGGATCGTCATCGACAATCAGGATGGTGATGAGTGACATGGTATCTACCTCTTTTGATTGGGGATTTCTATTTATTCTTTAACATTGTTTATCTGAATTTCCATTTACTGATATGTATTATAGCAATATTATTGATTGGGTTAAACTTGGTGTCAATTCAATACGATTTGAAAATGCTCTGTCATTGAGTGTGTGCTTGAGGGTGGGGGGAACTGCTTCGCTTTCCACGGACGTTCGGCCGAGCCTCCTCAGCAAAATTCGCTTCCGGGGTCTCGGCTCGCCCGTTTTCCGTAGGAGTCTACGCAGTTCCCCTCACCCTCTTAATACATTTTTTATGACAGAGCTAAATGGTTTACTAATAAATCCTCAGTTAAAGTAAAAAACTTTGCATGGTAATCAGCCACTTCACCATAGTTTAGAAAAACAGCCGATCAAAATGCTCCTCTTTTCCAACAGGGGTGATGTCTACTTTTTCAGGCTTCTGTAGACTTTTTGAGGAAGATGCCTCTACATTCTGGTACCCTTCAAGCATCAGTTTAAATGCAAGGACTGTCAGGGTTAGTAAAAAAACGGGGCAGATAGCGATCCACCAGTATGTTGTAAACAGAAAGCGAAAGTTGTTGCCGATAATCCCTGACCACTCATTGGAAAAGGACACGAAGATCATATTTTGAAAGAGGTCTTCTTTCATTGTTCCTCCTCCGAAAAAGATGCCCAAGATCCCCAGGTGTGCGAGGAGGATCAGGACCTGGATCATCTCCCTGAGAAAGATGACGACAAGCTGAGGCTTTAAAAACGGCAGGATATGTTTCATGAGAATATGCCGGCGATTCCCACCAAGTACCTGAACACTCTCCATAAACTCTTTCTTTAGAATTAGATTGACTTCTTTTGAAATCGTCAGCGAAGTGATGGGAACGGCAGCGAGAGTCAGGACGAGGATCTCGATTGCAACCCTGGCTCCAAAGCCATAGGTGAATTCGCTATCAGTACCGTTAAACTCTCCGTCTGAAAGCAGCACCCAATACAGCATCAGGTAAGCAATGAGCGTGACCGGATAGTAGTAAAATGCCTCAAGGAACGGACGGGTCCGTTCATTCAGCTTTGGCAGATAAAGCTCCGATAACGTTCCCCATACAGATGAGATCACAAAGCGTAAAGCCGCAATCAGGAACGCGACACCGAGCGTATACTTCGCCCCAATCAGGAGGATATGGAAGATGCTTTCAGCGAGATTATTTGTCCCGAATGGCGGATACTCCCACGGGGAATAAGGCGGGCTCTTCACACCATCTTCCGTAAAGCGGAGTTCTGCCACCGGGATATGATTATCGAAGAACCAACCGTATATCAAGCTCCCGATAAGCGTGAGGAAGATAAATAAAAAGCCGGTCATAAAGAGTTTATTTCTCCACAATGCGATCATCCTCCCACCACCTTCGTTTTCATCTTTTTGACCCATTCCTCCAGTAGAAAAAGCGGGATGAACATGAGGATGACACTCATGGTGGCAATTTCATACGAGGGATGATTGATGACAAACCAGGTGAGACCGTATGTATTAAAGAGAATTTCCAGCATGATCAGATTGGAGAGCATAAACGAAATGATCATCTTCGAATGGTTGATCAAACTCACCACGCTGTTGCGGAACACATGCCTCATCAATACTTGAATGCCGGTCAGTCCTTTCCCCGTTGCAAGCTCCACATAAGGCTTCATCAATTCCTCTTCGAATATGAGGATCAGCGTCCGGTACAGAAAAATCGTCGGCAGGATGCTGTACGTTAGGAGCGGCAGCGCATAAGGCCGTTCCGCTCCCCCCACCACCTCGAAGACCAATATTCCGGTCTTTTTAAATAAAAACACAAAGAACATCTGGGCCAGGACGATGACGAACACATCCGGGACCGACTCAAGGATCGTCGAACTCCGGATCAACAGCTTCCTTTTATTCAAGGAAAGCTGAAACGTAATTAAAATCAATAAAATGGCGAGCCCCAATGACAATAGGAAGCCGAGGAATAAAATCGTCAGTGTGTAAAAGTAAAAGCCAAAAAAGTCAGGAAAGACATCATACTTCGCGTCATGCATGAACGACTCGGTCTGGAAGGTCATCGATGCAGGATGAGTGAGCGTGTAGATGAGGTGGGTGAAGTTCTTCCAGAAGGATGCGAGACTGAGATGGATGCCGTTTTGGAAGAGGCTGATGAAGGCTCCGAGGATGAGGATCGTCAGCATGATGGATAGAATGCGGATGGTGGTTTTCATTGTGATCACTCCTTTTTATCTAAAAAAGGAGTCTGCTTATCACAAACCCCTATTACTGAAACTGCTCATGAAACCATGTGGTAATGGTCGCATTCAACTCCTGCTGCTTATTTGTGAGACCATGATCTCCATCAGGAATGAGTTTATAGGTCGTATGTTCATTTTCTTTTTTCAGACGATCATAGAAAACCTCGACGGTATGCGAATCTATATGCGTATCGGCATCCCCTTGTACCATCAGGACCGGTACATCTATTTTTTCAACAAGGATGGACTCTTCTTTCGTTTCCTCCGAGTTTTGATCATAGGCTCCATAGGCTTCCTGAAACATTTCCAGAAAACCGATGTCTTTGTCCCGATTGTCCAACAGCCATGGATAAACAATATCCAGACCGACGTAAGGGCTTACGGCCACAACATCTGCAATATCGTCCCGCATGGTGGCAAGCTTCAGTCCGACTCCACCTCCAAGCGATGTTCCGGATACAAACACTTTTCCGGTGCTCTTTCTTGTCTCATTTTTTTCAAGATAGGCGGTTAAAGCATCGATGGCATGACTTGTGTCAAGAGTGGCTCCCTTCAATCCGGGAACAGTCCCATCGCTTTCTCCGTATCCTCTGTAAAGGGGTACGAGACTGATCATGCCGGGGGTTGAGGTATAGAGAAGCATATTTTTATCAAAGGTCAACCCCATCATATCTTGTACATGGGACAGATCTTTTGACGCTGGAAAACCGCCGTGCAATGAAAGATTCACATGATAGGCACCTGCTTTTTTCGGTAACGTCACGTAAGCAACGGCTTGTTCCCCTTCGCTGGAATAGGTCATTTTATATGAAAGCAAAGAGGAATCCAGACCGTCCACTTGTATCGGATCAAATGATAATACATCATGTTTGGCCGCTTTCTCCTTCTCACCAGAACAAGAGGCCAAAAGCAGACACAAGATGAATAGAATTAGAGATTTTGTGAATTTCATATTATCCCCCTTTAGATACATACATCAGCTCAATCAAACTCCCCTATCCACACTCTGCTCCACCAAAACAAAATCACTCTCAGCCAACGCCCCTTCACCTATCATCGAAGAAGATTCAGCCCTACCTGCTCCCGCTTTCACCTCATCCTCCTCCAACAATCCTTCAAGTCCCCTCGCGATTCCCGTCAGGGCAAGGATCGTCAAGGCAAAGAAGCTCATCGGAATGATAAAGATCCACCAGGCGTTGGTCAATTCCACAAAGCTCATGGACATGATGCTTGCCCACTCCTGCACGAACGGTTGTGGAGGATCACACGCCGGGCCGTAGCAAACATCAGTGCCTCCGAAGAACAAGTCGAAGAATCCGAGGTGTGCGATGATGAGGAGTACCTGGATCGTAATCTTCGGAAAAATGATGAAAAGTCGCAGCTTCAAATGAGGCAGGATATGCTTCCGGAACAGGAAGAACCGACTCCCGCCAAGGACCCGTGCGCTGGTCACGAACTCTTTATTCAGAATCTCCCGGGTTTCATTGGATAATAGAATCGCTGTGGTCGGTGCCGTGATCAAAGCCAGGGTGATCGACTGCCAAACGACGCGTTCTGTAAAACTCGTTTCAAATCCCTGTGGAGTTTCCCACAGCAAGGGATAAAGAATATTGTAGGCAATGATCGATTGCGGGATGAAATAGAAGGACGTAAAGATCGACTGCGTCCACTTTTTCACACGAGATGTTGTAAATCCTCCCGCTACTCCGATGACAAAGGAAAGCATGAAGCTCAAGAGGGAGATGAGGATGGCAGCGCCAATCGTATACTGCGCCCCTTCCAACACTTTGTAAAACAGGTCGTCCCCTTCCCGGTCCGTCCCAAATGGAAAATCCGCTGAAGGCGGGAACGGCGCATCCCCGATGATCCTGCCATCATCGTCATACTGAACGAACGTATTCGGGATTTCCCCGTCCGTCACATTAAAGATCAGGCTCCACCCGACCAGCACGACAATGAATAGGAAGCAGAAGGCAATGGTGATATGATGTCGATTCCAGGTTTTCATAGACTCATCTCCCTGCCTATTTTTTTGGAAATCACAAGCTGCATGATTTTTAATAGGAAGTACAACGGCACAAATAGCATGATCGAGGTGATGGCAAAGATGGCCGGTGTGTTATAGGAAAACAAGAACGATGTGACCCCGAATACATTGAATAAATACTCCAGGATCAATAGATTCGACAGCATCATCCAGACGATCTGTTTTCCGTGATACGTTAAACTGACCAGCACGTTCCGCATCA
Organism: Rossellomorea aquimaris; assembly: GCF_020172085.1. Taxonomy (GTDB): domain Bacteria; phylum Bacillota; class Bacilli; order Bacillales; family Bacillaceae_B; genus Rossellomorea; species Rossellomorea aquimaris_E. The sequence goes on along the minus strand of NZ_JAIVAT010000007.1, from coordinate 624,091 downwards.
TATGGATGAACATGATCCTGAATTTGCCGAGACCCTTCCCCTTCGCCAATTCCACATAAGGGAGTCCCTCTTCTTCCTGCAAAAAAGACACCATCGATCCGAGGAAAAAGAATGTCGGGAGGATCGAGAGCGTGATTGCCGGGAACAGGATGACCTGATTTTCCCCGAGTGAGGCGATATCGATGACGAGAATGCCGGTTTGTTTAAAGAACCAGATGACGAGCATCTGCAGGATCCCAATGATAAAAATATCAGGCAGCGATGCCAGATAAAACGAGACTCCTTCGATTCCTTTCCGGATCCTTTTCCCCACTGAAAAATAGAGGATCATCAGGAGGATCGAACTCATTAATGCCATTCCCAATGCCAAGAAAAAAATTCGGGCACTGCTCATGAACGCCTTTAATATGATCGGAAATAGTGGGCGTTCGATACCCGAGACAGGGTTTGAATAGACAAGCTTATGAGGTTCTACCAACTCTTTGCATAACATGAGGAACTCCTGACCATAGCTCGCGAGGGAAAACGCCTGATCCTTGAAGATGCCGGATGTTGCACTGACGAGGATGATTCCTAGTATGATAAGAACAGCTTCCAGACTGGATTTTTTCATTATGTACCCCTTTTACCTTTCTAATAATTACCAGTATACTAGAATTGAAAATTCTGTCAATTGATCATATCTGTGTCAGAATGGCTTATATAGCAGGGTTCCAGCTTTTATTTTCGAATTCAGAATCATCTTCTCATCTATCTGAAAAGGGATTCATACAGTATTCAAATCAGGTCATAAATGGAAAACCAATGAACCAGTGACCCCTTCAATGAAATGTTTACAAAATGACGAGATTCATCAATCATTTCGCTTCCTTATTGGGAAATTTCGATAAGTAAGTGATTACTCACTTTTTTTATTGACTTTCTTTCAAAACGGAGTAATATTAGTTGTGAGTGATTACTCACTTTTACCAAAAAGGAGGTTCTTACATTGAACATTTTAAAAAACAAACTGGTACTCGCATCCCCTCTCATAGCGCTGGCCATCATCTTTATTTTTTCTCTGACGCTGTTCCCCTCGGTTCAGCCGCAGCCGAAGAATCTACCGATTGCGATTGTGAATGAAGATGAAGGTGTGCAAGTACCGGATCAACCGAAGATGAATATGGGGGAAACCCTTGTTGAAAAGATTCAAACGATGTCCAATACATCAACGGATGAAGACCCTGCCGTTAAGTGGGTGAACGTGAAAAGTACTGAAGCCGTGCAAAAAGGATTAGACAATCAAGAATACTATGCTGCCCTTGTCATTCCGAAGGATTTCAGCGCGAAGCAGGCTTCCCTGCGCACACCGGATCCGACTTCTGCTGAAGTGAAGATCTTCATCAATCAAGGGATGAACACGATGGCCTCGACTGCTGCAGGTCAGATCTTGAATGGCGTCGTGGACAATATGAACAACGTGGTCCGCGAACAGATCCTGGATGGATTCGAGAAGCAAGGTGCAACTCTGACTCCGACACAAGTTTCAAGTATGATCACCCCTATTACTAAGTCGGTGACGAACGTCAATGAAATCGGAACGAACAGTGCAAACGGGAATGCACCTGTTTCCTTATTCCAGCCACTTTGGATGGCAAGCATGGCAAGTGCCGCGATCATCTATCTCGCTGTCAGCAAATTACCGGTCGCCGGCCGTAAAGAAAAGCTTACCGCTAAATTCGTCCAAATCCTGATCGGAGCGGTTGTGGCCCTGATCGTCGGATTCGGCCTCACATGGCTAGCGGACGGATTGATTGGATTCCATATCCCGGATGTGAGTGATACCGCCTTATTCCTCAGTCTGACATCGTTCAGTTTCTATCTTATGATTTCTGCGATCCTATCACTGATCGGGATTAAGGGCATGCCGCTCTTTGTACTCATGCTATTCTTCGGGGCTCCGCTTCTCGCCATGGCTCCTGAAATGATGTCTTCGTTTTACCGGGACTGGTTCTATTCCTGGCTGCCAATGAAATTCATGGTGCAAGGATTACGTGAACTCTTCTACTTCGGAGAGGACTTATCATGGAGCTCTTCAGTATCGACGCTTGTTTGGATCGGGGTTGGGGGAATGCTGGTCATTCTTGCGACTGCGCTCAAGCCTCAAACCTCCGGCAAAACAACATCAGTAATAGAAAATGGTCAGGGCGTATAGCCTCTGACCATTTTTTATGAACCACTGGAGTATTTATTGATATCGCTAATCTTATACGCTTCACCGATTTTCGTAGCGTGCTCAGTTAAATCTGGAGGCGTCATGCCTGATTTTCTTTCTAAATAAATGGCGATGCCTGAGACGAGGATGACGGGCACTAATATGAATAGGAAAACCATGTGTGACCTCTCCTTTCTTCTATCTCCCGGTTCGTTCTTTCTCTAGAAACTCGACTCTCTGTTTTAAAGAATCGATTTCTCTTCTCCATGATAGTTGCTTATTTCTTTTTGACGTTTTTAATAAAGAAGTTAGACCCCAGTATGCGATGAATAAACTTAGTCCTAAAATAAAGAGAACGATTACGATTCCAAATACGGTTTCTAAAATAATGGCCATCCTTTCTTTTTAACGAATCTACTTAAGTGTAGACGAATGGAGATGATTAGTGTTTTTCATTCCGTTTCAATTCATTTTCCAAATCCTCGCTGTACTTCGACCAAAACCCGATAGCGACCAAGGAGATGATGGTAAGTACAGGGACAGCGAGCGCAATCATTATTTTCAATGCTACCTCCCCCTATCAAGCTTCAGAATCTAAAACGCCACATAACACTTCCGACAATGCTGACCATTCATCTGCCTTTTATTCTTCGCACCGCAATGGGGACAAGTGACCGTCACCGACTGCTGGTCCATCCCCTTCCGATTGTGCATGTATTGAAACAGAGCTTTATTGGCTAAAAAGATTGTCCCGACGATGGCACATCCGATTGCCATTAGGATGATGATCAGGAATATTCCATCCATTACAATCCATTCCTTTCATAGTGTTCCTTACTTATTCATACGTAAAAGATGGTAAAAAGTTTCAAAAAACAAACCGGCAGACGCCGCTGCCGGTTTCAAACGTTATGAAAAATCGTTCTGGTCTACATTCAGTTCAATCAGATTCCCATCCGGATCGGCACAGAAAATCTGGGCGAATCCGCTTTTCGAATAGGGTTTCTCTAAGGTTTCCACACCTTTCTCTTTTAGCCACTGAAGCGTATTATGGTAATCTTCCACTCTAAGGGCAAAATGACCCTCACGACTGGATAAATGTTTGTCGTGTCGGATCGTCTGAGAGGTCGGGTCCACGATCAGGTGAAGCTGCTGCCCTTCTATTTCGTACCATGCTCCGGGGAAACCGAAATCCGGCCTTTCGATTTCCTTCAGGCAAAGGGTCTTTCCGTAGAATTCTTTCGCTTTCTCAAGATCGGTCACGTTCAGGCTTACGTGGTGGAGACTTTTGTATGTAATCAATTGGGGTCACCTCTTTCTTTTGTATTGTTTTATTGTACAGAAGAAAAAGCTATTGAGCTAACAATCTCGTTGAACCTTAAAGGAAATAATGCCCATACCGCCGAATAACATAGAGTACTTTAGAATCATTTAATCAGAGGAGAGAGCTCATGAACCACCATCACAATAAAAGAAGAGACGACCTGGATTGGATCAAGGTAATCGCCACAGTCTGTGTGTTCCTGTATCATTGCTCTATGTTTTTCAATCCATTTGACTGGCATGTCAAAAACAATGACATCGACTCGCCCGTCATCCTGGCTTTTTCCCTTTTGATAGGAAGCTGGATCATGCCGGTCTTCTTTGTCATCTCAGGGATCAGCTCACATTATTCGCTACAAAAGAGGAGCCTGGATACCTATCTGAAAGAACGGTTCATCCGTCTCGGGATTCCCCTTTTATTCGGTGTGTTTATCCTGTCCCCACCTCAGGTTTACATTGAGAGGATATACAATCATCAATTCACAGGCTCATTTCTCGATTTCATCCCCCACGCGTTTGAGGGTCTATATTTGGAAATCGGCGGAAAGGGGAACTTTGCATTCTTCGGATTGCATCTATGGTATTTGCTTGCACTCATTGTTTTCTCTCTTTTGACTGCGCACGCCTTTGTCAAAACGGATTCATTAAAAAGAGTTACTGTTTTACACCTCCTGTCGCTACAGGTAGTCATCATTCTCGTGTCGACATTCATTGAGACGATTCATCTCGGTGGTTGGGATTTGCTTGTATATCTATTATTCTTTCTCGCAGGGTATTATGTGTTCAGCAGCCATTCACTCCTCCCCCTATTGCAAAAGACCTTTCGATATCATCTTTCGGTGGGGGTCGTCTCTGTCGTCATCTATACAATATGGTTCATGACAGGACTTCCATCAGAGAAGTCGCTAGGTGCATTTCTGTTTACCTGCTTCATGGTGATCGGCAGCTTCCATTTGATCCTGACGTTTTACACTTTGGCAAACCGCTATTTATCCTTTACCAATAAGGTGCTCAGGTATTGCAGTGAAGCTTCCCTGCCGTTTTACATCCTGCACCAGCCCGTCATCGTGACCATAGGATTCCTAATCAGTGGCCTCAGCTGGCCGATTCCGGTAAAAGTGGTCATCCTTGTAAGTGGATCGTTCGTCATCATTGCCTTCACTTACCACGCTCTCATCCGCCGGGTCTCCTTCCTGAGGATCCTATTCGGAATCCGGGGGAAGAAAAGGTCCGTCCCTCAAACTCCTCCTGTTCATCCGGATATGCTTACTTAGATAGGGACGGACCTCCAAAAGCACAACCTAAAGCCCCAAACCAAGGGGTTTCCCCCTTGGTTGGGGCTGCAAAAGAAGGTCCGTCCCTCACTTAATGCAGTGAAGGGCGGACCTCTGTTGCTTGTTTGGCTGTTTGTTCTTTTTGTTCTTTTTGGTAGGTGGGGAAGGACATGATGACGGAGGTGCCTTTGCCGGGTTTGCTTAGGACTTTGATGGTGCCTTTCATGCCTTCGACGAGCTGGAAGACGGTCATCATGCCGAGGCCTGTTCCGTTCTTGCCTTTCATGGAGAAGTACGGTTCCCCGAGGCGCATGAGCTGCTCTTTCGTCATGCCGATTCCTGTGTCGTTGATGACGATGATCACTTTTCGTTCTTCAAGATAGCTGAAGATTCGTAGAGTCCCGCCTGATTCCATCGCCTCTAAGCCATTTTTCATGACATTGATGAGAACCTGCTGCAGCTTATTAGGGTCTCCCATGATGGAATGGTGATGCAGGATGTTCGCTTTCAAAATGATGCCCTTTTTGACGGCAAGGGGCATGATGATCTCCTTCGACCGATTAATCTCATCCCGAATCGCGATTTCCTCCTCAAGCTCTGGATGCGGTCTGGCGAAATTCAAGTATTGGTTGATGACTTCAGTCGCCCGGTCGATTTCACTGACGGCGACCTCAGAAAGTACTTTATTATTGGTAATATTGGATGGATCTTCATTGATCAGCTGCAGGAAACCCTTCACCGTAGTCAGCGGATTCCGCACTTCATGACTCATGCTGGCCGCAAGGTGACTGACCACTTGCATTTTCTCATATTTGATCGATTTCAATTGAAGGATGTGAATGGTCCGGATGATTTCACATAAGTAATACACAAAGAACGTGGACCCTGTCAGAACGGCTGAATAGATCGCGAATGAACTCGGCTTACCGAAATCAAAGATCATTGCAGGTATCCATAAGGAAAGAATGGAATAAACGAACGACACTGCCGTATACGAATACACCCTCACCCTCAATGCTTTTGTCATCAACTTCGGGCGCAAATATAGAATGACCATGGTGAATACAATCGCAATGATCGCCGTAATCGCCAATCCCTCGCCTAACATCGGAACACGGATGGCAATCATTGTGGCGGCAAGCCAAGGTAAGACCCGTGTACCTCCATAAATTCCTCCTAAGAGAAAAGGGATGAACCGCAAATCATACAGGAATCCATCCTCCAACTGAACGGACAGCCCTAGACTAAGAATCATAAGAAACGAACTGATCAAGTAAAGCGAAAGAGGTTTCATATGAACTTTATGTACTTTATTCCTGGATAGAAAATGAAAATTCAACAGCAAAATAACAATCAAAATGACAAGGAGATTAATCAGTAAACCGGTCAGTAACTCATAATGATTCATCGGCTTGGCATCCCCACTTTCCATTTTCAAAATTTAAACATCATTCCACACTCCTTATTATAACCGAATTTGCAAAATTGTGAATCATCATTAAAAAGTCCCATCTTTCAATTTTAAAAATGTCGATTATTGTGGATAAAGCAGGAAAAACCACCCTGAAATACCTACATGATAAAGTTCTTGTAGCAAAGTTACCACCTCAAAGTGTAAGGAGGGGAGATTGTCAACACGTATAACTTGGGAAATTTCCGAACCAGGGGGACAGGCACCCCGGCTCCAAATACAAAAGTCTGTGCCAAGGTACCTGTCCCCATAGCTTCCCTGGCTTCCCACAAAAAAAAGAACAACCCCCACACGCTCAAAGGGCTGTTCCCGTGATTTTTAGTTTCATAGGGTTAGTCTGGTTATAGATATCTACGATCTTTCCGTTTTCGCTTCTGAAACACACGATGGCCAGTGGCTCTTCGTTGCGTTTTAGTAACACCCCATAACCGGTATTGATTTTTACGCTTACCATTTTGAGGTCCTTGTAACTACTATGTTGAACTTGTTTAGAAAGATAGGAGAATAATTGGGCAAAAGCTTTATAAGGAAGTGGTTTGCGTGCGATGGGTAGTTCCCCTCCGCCTTCAGCATAGTACGTGACGTCTTCTGACAGTAACTTTAAGAAGAGAGACGTCTCACCTGTTTCCAATGCTTTGATAAAAGCTTCGCTCAGGTCATTTTCCACTTCTGTTTCTTCTTCCCGCATTGATCCTTCCTGTACTTTCTGCCTCGCCCTGCTATAGATCTTCCTTACAGCCGGATTGGATTTATGAAGGATTTCCGCAATCTGTTCATAGGGATATTCGAATGCCGAACGTAAGATGTATACCGCCCTTTCCACTGGTGAAAGGCGTTCCAAGAGGAACATGAACGAATAGGACAACGTACGTTTCGTGATCAACACGTCCAAAGGATCATCGTTTACAGAAAGAGGTTCCGGCAGCCATGTCCCTACACATACTTCCCGTTTTCTGGTGCCTGACTTTAAGACATCAAGGCATCGATTGGTCACGCTTTTGCAAAGAAAAGCCTGGATGTTTTCCACCCTGTTAAAAGTGTCCAGACCTAGATTTCGGGTAAATACATCGTGAACCGCATCACGCGCATCGTTGATGTCACCGAGCATGTGATAGGCAATATGGGTTAGCAGATGCTTGTTCTCTTCATAGATGGCTTCTATCTCACTCATGTTAATCTCCTTATCTATTTTTTTACCAAACTGGCTGAATCCCACGTGGATTTTCGAATAAAGAGAGCCAGCCTGTTTCGGAGCACCATGCTGTACTTCCCTTTTTTCATCCACACTAACGCTTTGTTTTGCCCGAGGCTTACACAGTAAAATTCAACCGGAATACTCTTGTGGGTGAGTCTCTTCCCACTTCCAGTCATATCCTTCACCATGATCCTGCTTAATTTACCCGATTGATAAACAGCTTCTTTGCACGTCATTTGGTCTATTCTGCCTGTCTTCACATCTGTAACGAGTGCACAGTCCCCAATCGAGTAAACATTTTTCATTCCCTTCACATGGTAAGACTCATCCACCATGATCCTGCCCTTTTCTCGGCTCGCAGATAATACATTGGATTTCAAACCGGTCGTCCAGATACACACATCAACCGTTTCTGTTGTTCCATCTGAATAATAGAGCGTTTTTGCCTGATCATCATACTGATTAACCTTGACTCCATGGATCACATTCACACCCACCTTTGTGAGTTCTTCTTCCATGTGCGCCGATACCTTCTTAGGAGCTGAGCTCAACAATCGACGATCTGCGTTCACCAACGTAACCTTAGCATCCTTAAGCCAGCCTCCGATTTCCGCAGCTGTTTCAATCCCAGAAATACCGGCCCCCACAATGGCTATGTGAATCGATTTTCCGGACTTGATCCCCTCTTCAATTCTGAGCCTGATCAAATCGGCAGCCTTACTCGTTTCAAGGGCAATCCCGCCTTGATCCTCCTGATGGCGAGATGAACTCCCCATCGCTAATACAAGTTGATCATATGAGATATTTTCCCTTTTCATTCCATCGCGTGTTACGACAATCGCCTGTTCCCTCTCTTTGATTTCTTCTACTTCTCCCTGCACAAACGAAATACCTTCTCCTATATAAGAAGTAAGGGGTATATGCAGATTGAAATCCTTATCTGAAATGCGTCTGAATAAAAGGACCTTCCTTAAATGGTATGGCTGCTTATCAATGAGCGTCATCCGTATGTCCTGACCCAGTCTATTCCCAAACCGCTTCTTTAAATGCTCCAGCGTATTAATACCCGCATATCCTCCGCCTACAATCACAATATGTTTCATCTTACATCCCTCCGTATCTACTAATAGAACGATTCAGGGATACAAAATGTGACCAAACGGAAAAAAAAGATAAAAAAAACCAGGGGGACAGGTCCCCTGGCCCGATTTCTCCTCAACAAGTTGGGCCAAGGGACCTGTCCCCCTGGCCTCACATCGGCAGCCGAATCACAAACTTCGTGCCTTCTCCCTTCTGACTAAACACGTCAATCGTTCCTTCATGCATGAGCACCAATTGCTTCACGATGGAGAGGCCGATGCCGAATTCACCGTACGGGTTGTTTGTCCGTGACAGGTCGGCTTTATAGAATCTGCGCCAGATCGACTTGATTTCATCCGGGTCCATGCCGATTCCGGTGTCTTCGATTTCAATTACTGTTTCGTTTCCATCAGAGGAACCGCTGAGAGTGATCATTCCTCCGGTGGTGAACTGGATGCTGTTCTTCGTGATGTTGATCAGGATTTGGATAAGACGGTCGTAGTCGGCGTGGATCATCGCATCCGGATCTGCGAGGATTCTGATTTCATTTCCTTTTTCTTCAGCCTGGAAATCAAGTTGTTCCTTGATGACTTCGAAGACATCGAGGAGCGGCAGGGTCACTTTCGAGAGGACCACCTGATTGGAACGGATTTTTTCATAATCCAGGTTTTCGTTCACGAGACGGATGAGACGCTTCGTTTCCTCGCTGACGAGACCGAAGCTTTTCTCTTTCTGTTCTTCGGGGATCATGTCGTTCCGAATGCCCTCGATGACACCGCGGATCGTAGTCAGCGGTGTTCTCAGTTCGTGGGACACATCCGCCATGAACTGTCGTCTCCTGCTTTCAAGATTGTCGATTTCCTCTTTGGATGCCTGCAGCTTTGTCACCATTTCATTAAAGTCTTCTGCGAGGTCACCGATTTCATCGAAGTTGGAGCTTGGGACGTGAACATCATAATCCCCAGATGATACCCGTGACGTCGCCTCTCTGATCCGCTGAATCCGTTTTACGTGAAGTTTCGATAAGAAAAGACTGAGAAGAACGGAAATCGCCAAAGCCAGCAGAACGATATACAGCAGATAGTGATTGATCTCACTCAGCATCTCCCGCGTCCCACTAATCGGGGAAATCAGGATCAGTCCGCCTGTCAGCTGATCATTGACGATCCGGGGCATGATCACAAGCGATACAGCCTGGTTAAAGCGCCCGAAATCTTTTTTCAACGGGACGGTTTCCCCGCTTTCGATCTTCTCCCATTCTTCCTTGGAGAGCTGAATCCGCGGATATACTCCTCCTCTTGAGAAGGATACTTCCCCCTGACGATTGAAGGTGATCACATCGATATTCCGGGCGTGCAGAAGGTTACTGTACTCTTCCAGGTACAGGGGCCTTCTCGGGCTTGGCCGTTCAAGGTCTGATAAAATCTTCTCTCCATACGTCCTCAGTTCCGTCACCTTATTTTCATACACAAGGTTTTCAACATATTGCGAAAACAGGAGACCGAGGATCATGAAGGCGATGATCAGGACGCTCGTATGACTGAGAAGCAGCTGATACAGATATCTAAACTTCATCTCCGGCCGCCGTCTCATCGAATTTATAGCCTACGCCCCACACCGTATGAAGATACGGCTGGTCCTTGCTGCCGATCTTATTCCGAAGCCGCTTGATATGGACATCCACCGTCCGTTCGTCCCCGTAGAAATCATATCCCCATACCCTCTCGAGAAGCTGCTCCCTTGAGAACACTTGACGCGGATGCTGGGAAAGAAAATAGAGCAGTTCAAACTCTTTCGGCGTCAAATTAGTAAGTGGTGCGCCTTTCAGGAAGACTTCACGGGTTTCCTTGCTGATGCGGAAATCAGAAGAACCTTGTTCTGGAGTTCCCGAATTCGTTTTCTCCCCTTGATAACGGCGGGTGACGGCCCGGATCCTTGCCATCAGGGCAAGGGGCGAGAAAGGCTTGGTTACATAATCGTCAGCACCAAGCTCAAGTCCAAGCACCTGATCGGACTCACTGTCCTTCGCCGTCAGCATGATCACAGGAACTTGTGAGCCCTCTTCCCTGATCTTTCTGCAAATCGTTACGCCGTCCATCCCCGGGAGCATCCAGTCCAGGATGACAAGATCCCAATCCCCTTCCTGATAACGACGGTACCCTTCTGCCCCGTCGTGGACAAACTCACCCTTTATATCTTCTTTCGTAAAAAACATCTCCAGCATGCTGGTGACACTTTGATTATCTTCCACTACCAATACATTCATGAACATCGCTCCCTTCCGTGGCAAACCATGGGGACAGGTACCTTGGCTCCTGCGCCATGGTACCTGTCCCCATGGCTCCCTCTCACTTTAAAGTATAGACGTTTTTCCCCTTACGTTCTATGTATTTACACACAATGGAAAAACCCCCGCTCACCCGGCGGGGATTCCCTGACTTATAACGTTGTGTTTGCAGATTCTTCTGAAGTCTGGTCACTTTGTTCCGCTTCGTCTTCATGTGGTCCTTTTCCGTGTCCCGGACCATGATGGCCTTTACCACCCTTGTGGAAAAAGAAGCCCTCTTCCTTATCCTTATTAAATGGGAAGAAGTCTAGACTCTTCGCTTCATCAGCATGTTCGGTCATAATTTCTTCCATCAGTTCTCTAGACGTCTTGCCATCGGTTTCGACGCCCAGTTCTTTCGCTGCTTTCAGGATGGACGCATCCATCACTTCATGGCGCAAATCGTGTTCATCTTTGCCTTCCGTTTCAATTCCAAGATCCTTTGCCTGTTTCATAAGAGCTGCTTCCCTCACCTCATCCGCAAGGGCTTCAAGATCCTTGCCGTCGGTTTCAACCCCAAGCTCTTTCGCCTTTTGCTTCAGTACGGTTTCCCTTACTTCTTGAGCCAGCTCTTCCTGGTCTTTTCCGTCAGTGGAAATCCCCAGTTCCTTCGCCTTATTGTTCAGTTCCGCCTGACGGATCTCATCCATCACGGTACGATGATCTTTTCCTTCGGTGTCGATCCCTAATTCTTTTGCTTTTTTCTCAAGTTCAGCATCCATGATCGCTTTGGCCAGTTCCCGTCTATCCATATCAGCGCTGTCGATCCCAAGCTCTTCCGCTTTCGTCTTTAACTGCTCTTCATTCAGATGAAACTTTCCTGGTCCACCGCCATGTCTTCCAAACTCATGGTTGCCTACAACCGCCGAGTCATTCGTCTTCCCTGCAGTATCCTCATCAGCGGCGAATGCTGGAAGGGACCCCAGAATTCCGACCGCCAAAGCACCAGTTAAAACATACGTTAGTTTTCTTTTCTTATTCATGTATTTTTCCTCCTTTATTATGTTGCAGCTGCATGTACAGTATTTCCAACAATTATGACCAAATCATGAACAAACCATGACCGGTTTATGAATCTTTCAATAGATTCTCGATTTTATAATCCTCTTTCTTTTCCTGAAGCCATGTTCCATACTCTGTCTGTAGAGCCTGATCAAATAGGGTGTCTTTGATTTCGTCTTTATGATCGGCAAGAACGGCCTCTTTCGCTTCCTTCTTATCCGTCACTTTGATGATATGGTAGCCGAATTCCGTCTTGACCGGCTCACTGATTTCCCCTTTTTTCATGGAAAATGCCTTATCATCGAACTCCGTCACCATTTCACCTTTGCCAAAATAACCTAGCTCCCCGCCTGACTCGGCATTCGATGTATCCGTGGAGTACTCTTTCGCTAGTTCCGCGAAATCCCCACCGTCATCGAGCTTCGCCTTCACTTCCTTGGCGGTCTCTTCATCATCCACTAGAATATGACTGGCCTCAACCTGTTCCGCCTGAGCAAACGAGTCTTTATTCGCTTCGAAGTATTCCTTAATCTGATCATCCGTAATCGAGACTCTGTCTTTCAGTAGCTTCTCTGTCAGCAGGTACGTCTTGATATTCTCTTTGACGCTATCCAGATCCGCTCCGCTTGATGTAAGAGCCTCATTGAATGCCTCTTCGCTGTCATATTGACCTTTGATGTTCTCCAGTTCCTTATCAATTTCACTATCCTTCACCGTGAGGTCTTTCTTCTCACTCTCAAGCTTCACAATCTTCTCGGCAATCAACGTATCCAAAGCGCCTTCCCCGTATTGATCCACCAGCGTCGCATACAAGTCCTCTTTACTGATCGACTCGCTTCCGACCTTCGCCACCACCTCCTCCTTGGAAAAGCCGAACACCGCCAGCAGTGATCCGATGAGGACAACTCCTCCAATAATGCTCCAAATTGTGATCGATCGTTTCTTTTTCGTCACTTACCCGTACTCCTTTGTGATCATTTCGTCGTTTTATTGTTGATTTTTGGTGTTTTGGTATGATTGGTTTTTTGGTTCGGTGCCTGGTACATTTCATTTGATTTGTACCAGGTACATTCCATTCACTCTGTACCTGGTACATTCCAACCGATCTGTACCAGGCACAAATCATCCCATTTTTAATTCATCATTTCATTACTAGTAAGCGTCAATCCCACACTCATCTCTTTTCCATCCCGGAAAATCTTCAGGGTGATCTTATCCCCAACCTTCAAGTCTCCATACAGCTGTCTTCTCAAATCGGCGACACTTCCAACAGATTCTCCGTTCAGCTCTGTAATGACATCGCCCTCTTTGATTCCGGCGTCGGCTGCTGCGGATGTTGGGTCGATATTCGCGACAATCACACCGGCTTCTACTGACTGTGGCAGGTTCGGCAGATAGTGACGCGGCACATCTGAAAGGTTTGTCATACCGATTCCGATATACGGACGTTCCACCTTACCTGTTTTGATGATTTCGCTGACGATCGGCATGAAATCCTTGCTTGGAATCGCAAACCCAAGTCCTTCAACACCGGAGTTCGAGATCTTCGCACTGTTGATCCCGATCAGTTCACCCTTGGAATTCAAGAGCGCGCCTCCGCTGTTACCAGGGTTGATGGCAGCGTCGGTTTGGATGACGTTAAGTTCCGATTCACCTTCAGAAGTTTGTACAGGAATCGTGCGATCGACGGCACTGACAATGCCTTGCGTCACCGTCCGTGAAAGATCCAGTCCGAGGGGGTTCCCGATCGCGATGACCTGTTCACCGGCTCGCAATGCACTGGAATCACCGACTTCCAACAGGTTGTCGGCATATTTCCCATCGATCTTCACGACGGCAAGATCCGTCAGTGGGTCGGCTCCAATCAGCTCACCATCCGTCTTTTCTCCATCATAGAGAGACACTTCAATTTTAGAGGCCCCTTCGATCACATGGTTATTTGTGATGATATACGCGTTATCCCCGTCTTTTTTAAAGAGAACACCTGAGCCTGTCCCGGCCGCAGCCTCCTGCGAACCTCCCATGCTGTTCTGCTGTTGATAATTGACGATTCCGACGATGGATTCAGAGGCATCCTCTACGATATTGGCGATATCACCGCTGTTTCCAGTGGATACCGTTGTCGGCGTGATTCCTGAATCCGCTGCCGTATCCGCCTGTCCGTTGTCTGCAGATTGTTCAACACCAGACTGAGTCAGATTGTCGAAATAATTCGTTTGAGGGAGTACCGTCAGTGTCAGGACAGATCCGATGATCCCGGCACCAACCGTATTCAGGAAGCCACGTCCTTTAAACGTCTTCTTCGGCTTCGGGCTTCTCTGCATGTCTTCTTTCTTCACAGGTTCTTCTGATTCTATATGCGTCATTTCTTCGTTTTGATTGTGATGGTCTAGCATGTCGCTACCTCCTATTGTGGATTTGCTCGGTTGTTCTTTGCTGTTAAATCCATCTTAGAAGGTAAATATTACGAAACTATTAACAATGTGTGTACATGCTGGGAAGATTGTGGGAAAGAAAAAAGAACCTTGTACGTTTGGCCTCACGTACAAGGTTCTGGTTACTTCTTATCTATATTACTCTGAGAATACCTGCTCCGGATTGTCAGCAATGAAATACCATAACCCATCATCCTCGAGCTTCCCTTCACCCGGAAGTTCCGACGATTCCATCTGTTTCATCGCGTGTGAATAGTCTGTGTATAATTCCTTCAGGTCTTTCTCCTGGATATTCCATTGAAGGTATGGAGAGACGGTATCGAGCAGTTCAAGGATTTTTCCGTAATCGTTCTGTTCCAGAAGCTTATCGACGGATGCCTTGATGACTTTCCGCTGCCGTTCGTTCCGGCCTTCGTCACCCATCGGATCCTGCTTTCTCATTCGGACATAGGCGAGTGCTTCATCCGGGGACAGCGTCAATTCTCCTTCTGGGAAGTGGTATCCATCAAAGGTGAAGTCCAAATCATTCTCAAAGGTCAGTTCACCGACTTCTTTGATGACTTCTTCAAATCCGTTCATATTTACTTTTGCGTAGTAGTCGATGTTGATGTCCAATAGTTGTTGAACCGTCTGGACGGTGAGGGTGGTCCCTCCATATGTGTACGTATGATTCAGTTTGGTGCTTTCGTCTCGTCCCGGGATGGATACTTTGGTATCCCTCGGGAGGCTGACTACCTTGGTTTTGTCGGATACGGGATCGATTTCGACTACCATCATGACGTCCGGCCTTCCTTTATCATGTGGTCGTTCATCGACTCCCATCAATAGGATATGGATTTTATCTTCGGGTGCCGTTTCACTTTTTTCTTCTTTCGCTTTGGGAACGTCAATCGGTTCATATGTTTCATCGAAGAATGCCCCCACCTTTGCAAAAACAAATAACAGAAGTCCTCCCGATATGACGGTCAATCCAATCAGGATTGTGATGCCTATTTTCCATTTCTTATTCATGTGTTACAACTCCTCTTTCGTTAAAATGTCACGGGATCCATTTGCTGTGTGATTGCCTTCATGTCGTATCCCTTTTCTGTCAAGTCGATGAGAAGCTCCTCCAAATACTCAAGGGTCACATCTTTTTCATGAAGCAGGATGATTTTCGGTGAATCTCCATAAGGGAACGCGTTGATTTGCTCCATCACATTCGGAACAAATTCTTTGCTTAACAGCCTCCAATCTTCGCTGTCGATGTTCCAGTCCCACATGTGAAATCCTGCTTGATCAACGGCTGCCCGGTAAGCAGGCGTCATATTCGGCACCGATCCGTAAGGGACCCTGATCAGGTTGCTGTGGATGCCGGTGATCGATTCCAAGGTCGCTTGCCCTTTTTTCATTTCGCCGACTACCGATTGACTAGATTGATAGAATTTCGCCGCATCATGGGTCACACCGTGCATGCCGACTGAATGGCCTTCTTCAGCCATCTCTTTCACCGAATCTTGGAATCTCCTCATATTCGGCTCAAGCATAAAGAATGTCGCTTTCGCATCGTATTGTTCCAGGACGTTTAGGATGGCTTCTGTGTTTTCATTTGGACCGTCATCAAATGTAAGATAAACCGTCGGCTGTTCGTCTTGTGGAGTTTGTTCTTCCTGTGCTTGATCACCCTCCGTTGTTTCCTCCACTTCAGGCTGATCGACGGTGGATTGTGACTGCCCATCAACCGGAACTGACTCTTCTGCCTTCCCTTCTTGTTCAGGGGTATCCTTGCTCCCCTCTTCCACCTTCTTTTTCACATCATCATTCTGATCCTTGGCAGGTTTCTGATCTGCTGATTCTTTTGCCATTACTTTTTCCATATTCTCATTTGTTTTGGCTTCGCCTATATCCATCACCCAAATGGTCGATACTAGGATGAGAAGGGCCGATAGTAACCCGAATGTCATTCGTACACTTTTCTTTAATCTTCTTTTTCTTCGCATGTGATTCACCTTTCCTCCGGCTGTTTTGTTCTATATTCATCGTAAGAGAAAACCGGAGGGAAAGGGTTACTAGGCGGTTACAATCACTCTGCAAAATTTGTTACTTTCTTGTTACTTTTGTCGAATAAATTTACACTATACTATTGAAAGCAATTGGTAGGATGTGAAAAACAGATGAAAAAAATGATCTTTCTCTTGACCGGGATCCTGCTTATCACAAGCGGCTGTTCCTTATTTCAATCCAACTCCTCCTTGATGAAGCCTCCGGAGCTTCCTGTCGAACAGCAGGAATTGAAGCAGGCCATTCAGGCATTCGTTCCAGCACAGGCGGAGTGGCTCTCTCCAAACGAAGATAAAACGGCAGACACGATCATGAAAACCGATCTGGATGGGGACGGGCAAGAAGAGTTGATTGTCTTCTACCGCCTTCCCGACGAAACCTCTCAAATGGAGGGGATCATCCTTGAAAATAAAGAAGGCAAATGGACGAAGATGTCCGGCGTTAAAGATATTGGAAGGGAATTGATGAAGGTCGAAGCAGCTGATTTGAACGGGGACGGCACGAAGGAACTGCTGATTGGCTTTTCCTATGCGGCAGAAGCGTCTGACTCGGCCCTCGTCATCTATAATATAGAAGGCAAAAAGCCAGCCAAGCTGTTCGAGTCCCAATATAGTGCATTCTTTTCGGATGACTATGATGAAGACGGGCGTGAGGAGCTCCTGCTTTCATCGTTGATCCCGAATCAGGAGCATACCGTCTCCCTTTATACCTTTTCAAAAGAGAAACCGGAGAAGGTGGATGAACTGAAGCTCGATCCTTATGTCTATCCATACTATAACTCGGCATCCGGCTACGTCACTCCGTCCGTTAAAGGGGCGATATTCGATTCCACTGTCGGGGCCCATTCCTCGACTTCGTTCATCGTCGGTGTAAAAAACAAGAAGCTAGTGGAACTCGTTCCAAAGGAAATGAAAGATAAATTATTCCGTGCCACTTCCGCAAACAGTGAAGACAAAAACGGGGACGGCATTCTGGAATTTCCGATCCTGATCGAGGCGAATCCCGACAAACCGTATGTGGATATGCCTTTCATACACGAATACTATCAATTGTCTGATGGCGGCAAGCCGGAATTCGTCTCCCGTTCCTATCAGAACTATCCGTATCAGTATGAACTGACGATCCCGGAAGAATGGCCGGAAATCAAAATTGAAGCATCCGATGGAAGGAGATATGTCAAATTCCTCTCGAAGGAAGACGGCTCCCTCCTATTTGATCTATATGTCGTGGACAAAGATAAGAAAGATTCCCTTGAAGGCTGGAATGTCCTGATGGAAAGCAACCAATTCGTTTACGTGACGAAATCGTCCGCATCAGAATTCAAGGAATATGTACATGTATTATCTTCTGAATAACAGAAGCAGTCACTTTCAAATGAAATGCAGGTGGTAAGATTGAAGCGAATCATGATCATTGAAGATGAAGAAAGCATCAGGGGCTTCATTGAAATCAACTTGAAACGATATGGATACGACGTGCTGCAGGCAGACAATGCAGAGGCTGGCATTGAGCTGTTGAAACAACAGGTGAATCCGGTGGATATCGTCCTTCTTGATGTCATGCTGCCCGGGATGAACGGATTTGAAGCATGCAAAGAGATCAGGGAGTGGAACCGGTCAATCGGCATCATCATGTTGACCGCGAAAGTCCAGGAAATGGATAAAGTTCATGGGTTAATGAACGGGGCCGATGATTATATTTCAAAGCCCTTCAGTCCGAATGAGTTGATCGCCCGGATCGAAGCGCTTTTAAGAAGGATCCGCCCTGTTGAACCGGAAAAGCCGGCTACGTCCATTTATCTCGATGAAAGCAAGCGGCTCCTAAAGTTAAAGGGGAAGGACGTCGATTTGTCCCCGGTGGAATATGATCTGATCAGCACCATCCTGAAAGCAAATGGAAAAGCCATCAGCCGTCACGACCTGCTCGACAAGGTATGGGGGATCAATTATATGGGGGACCCAAAAATCGTCGATGTCAACATCAGGCGGATCCGGCGAAAAATTGAAGAAGACCCCTCCAATCCGAACTATTTATTGACGGTATGGGGCTACGGATATCGCTGGGATGAATCCGGAGAAGGTAAGCATAATGGGAATTAGACGTCGTTTACTCATACAAAATCTAACGCTGATCACGATGACGATCTTACTGTTCCTAGGCATCGTCGCTTCCGGCATTTATCATTATTATTACAACGGCACGGCTGAAATCCTGCAAAACCATGCAGAGAATTCAGCAACATTCGCCAAGCGCTATGGTCATTTATCACCGTACAATCTAAGGGAGAATCTGCAGGACCTTCAGAGCAACTTCTCCATCGACCAGGCCGAGACTCAAATATTGAGCGGAACTGGAATCGTCTTATCGTCCTCGAGCGGCTTCATCCCCGATGAAAAACAGGACTATCCCGACGTAAAGGATGCCTTTTCAAAAGGAAAAGGCACCTGGTTCGGCACCAATCCGGCAACAGGAGAGAGAATCCTTGCCGTCTCGGTCCCACTGGAATCCAGTGATAAGACGATCGGCATCCTCCGTTTTATCACATCCGTCGAAGGACTGGATGAAAATTTTCAAAGAATCTTGATCACCCTGTCCGCAATCGGGATTGGGATTCTCGGGATTGTCTTTATCGTCAGTACCTTTTTTTCCCGGATCATCACGGAGCCCGTCATCGAATTGACGAACGTCTCGAACCGCATGGCGGAAGGCGATCTGGAAGCAAGGGTGAACGGACAGTACAAAGATGAATTCCACACCCTGAGCCAAACATTTAACAATATGGGAAAAGAGCTTCTCAGGACGGAAAAAATGAAAAACGAATTCATTTCGTCCGTATCCCATGAACTCAGGACCCCCCTCACCTCCATCAAGGGCTGGAGCGAAACATTGCAAACAGGGGATCCCGAGAATGTGGAAGAAACCAAAACGGGTCTTTCCATCATCACGAAAGAAACCGACAGACTGATTGACATGGTGGAAGAACTCCTGGACTTCTCCCGCTATCAGAACGGGACATTTGAAATCAACCCGTCACCGTTTTATTTTGATCAGCTGGTGAAGGAAGTCATATTACAGCTCGATAAGAAGCGCCAGCAAAAAGAACAGGAAATCATCCTGATTGAGGACGGACCTCTTAAACTAATGGCTGATCAGAACAGGATCCGGCAAGTGCTCCTCAACCTGATCGAGAATGCCATCAAATATTCAGGTAAAAACAGCACCATCACGGTTCGATACTCAAAAGGAGAACATGACCTTAAATTTGAAGTGGAAGACCAGGGCGAAGGAATCGAAGAAGAACACTTACGACATGTCTCCACCCTGTTCTATAAAGCCAACGAAAATACAGATGGCGTCGGACTTGGGCTGGCGATTTGCAAACAAATTATTGAACATCATGACGGTGAGCTATTCATCAGAAGTAAAAAGCATGCAGGAACAACGGTTGGATTCTCGTTGCCGCTTTTGAATAGTGGGCGGGGTTAATCGTTTTGAGAGAGGCAGATCCGGTTGGGTCTGTCTTTTTTGTGGAGTGGTGAGGTTGCTGTGCCGGGGGGACAGGTACCTTGGCTCATGATTGTTTAGCAGACAGTGTACCTGTCCCCTGATCTATGCCGCAACATATCGAGAACATGGACTTCATCGCTTCCGTAATAGAGTAAGTCTCTGTATATCATAGCGATGATGGCCACTCACCTCTGATAATTAAAGAAATTTGAACCATCAAACGACTTTCATGGAGGAATTAATCCGGTTTTAAAATGATTCACCCTTTTTCCAAAACGATTAATCCCTAATCCAGCGAATTCTCCCCTTAATCCGATTTATTAATCCGTTTTTCCATTTATTCAACCAACTTGTCGAATAATCTTTACGGAAAACCATGGGGACAGGTACCTTGACTCATGACCAATTGAAGAAGGGGACAACGCACCTCCCTGATTTGTTAATTTATGTTAACATTTAAATATAGAAAGATAGACGAATAAGGGAGGACTTTCATTGAACACGTTGGAGTATCGATTGGAAAATCAATCAATCAAAACCTTTGAGGACCTATCCAGTTTGGAAACAAGTATCCGATTCTTTGTAAACTATTGGGTCCATGATGGAATTGTTTATGAAAATAAGGGTAATCATTTCAGAGATGGTCACTATGTGATGGAACTGCATGAATGCAAGGGCGAAGAGCCATATGCGGACGCTAGTGAAAAAGCACCCAACACGATTGAATACCGTTTGTTTCATTCAGGCAGAGAGATCATCAAGGAATCTACTGAAACGAACAAAGAGGATATCATGCTGGCGTTATCTTTAGACAGCGTCACGATTGAGGACCGTACATATAATCGTTTATCTCTCGAGTATGATGAAGACCGAAACGTGTATGTCTATTATTTAAATGGATAATGAAAGCCAGGGGGTCAGACCCCCTGGCTCATCAAGACTGGGACAACGAACCTGTCCCCCTGTCCCACTCTTCCTTCAACTCTTCCAGCGACTGCTGACGCTTCTCCCGATCATCACTCACTGCTTTCATCGCCACTTCATATAAGTCACTGCTCAATCTCCATTTTTCAATCGACCGGTCCCGCTCTCCGCCAAACAACGCGAAGGCGGTGGCTCCCATCAGGTACACATTCGTGATGTTATCGATGACGGCACCCTGTTCGTATTCCTCCGGCGACATGAATCGGGAGGATCCCCACATTCTGCCCATTGGATTGATATAAGGGCGTTTCGAATAGAGGTCGATATCGCAGATCAACGTTTCTTTTTTTGCAAAATCATACAGGATGCTGCCGTCATAGAAATCGATGGCCACATAGCCCTGCTCCGCTACATGGATGTGAAAGTCGAGGATATCACGGAAGACATCCATTTTTGTGCTGTCCGGCATTTCCATAAATTTTTCCCGAGAGCGGGGATACATTTTCCCCATGCACTCCCCGTCCGTCCATTCAAAGATCGCGGCATATCCCCCGCCGACTTCTTCCCCACGAATCAATGAGATCAAATGAGGATGTCGCAGATCTTCATACACCTTGACGGCAGCCTTCAACTCGGCGACTGCCTCTTCCGGTTGACCGGCATAACGCGCTGTCGGGGCACCGGCGAATTTGATAAACATTTTGTGTTCACCATTTTGTACCCCGAAACAGATATTGCCGGAATCCTGATCATCATACACCTTAAAGACCTCTCCATACTCCTCGATAAAAGAGAGGTCGTACGGGGACTTTAATTTATACGGAATTTGATCGATATATTGAATATAAAAATCCTCCACATACCACGTCGGTACCGGATTCTTCATCCTGTCGAACCACTCCAGCACTTCCTTCGCCTGCTTCTTCATCGTATCCACTTCCTCTTCCCCGAACATCATCGCCCAGGGTATGGAAGACAGCATATTGCTGCTGATGTAAAAGGTCATGAGCTTGAAGAACTCCTCCGGCGGTCTTCCGTTAAAATAGCCGTTGAGCTGTCCTGTTGCAAAATGGGGACTTGCCGACGCACTGAAAGCGATGCGATTGAACTCCTCCCACGGATCACCGAAGTCATGGCGATTGAAGTCGATGACGGAGAGCTCCGCTTCATTTGAAATGACCATATTTCCTACATGATAATCGCCGTGATGAAAGGTTTGCGGACGGCCGACGAGAAGATGCCGGTTTGCCTCTATGTATTCAAGAATGAGATCACCGGCTTCGATTTTCACCGGACAATCATGATATTGCTGAATCTTTTTGTCCACCTTTCGATTGAATTTCGTTTCCCACTTTTCATGATTGGGTGGTGCCTGCGTGGAGTGAATTTTCCGGAGATAGCGACCCGCCTTCAGACCGAGCTCGTACTGCTCCGTATCCGTCAGCTTAGGCAGCACCTCAGCCGCGTCGTCTCCTTCACACCAAGTAAAAAGTGTATACACTTGATCATCTTCACACACACCGAACTCGAGGGGCTTTGACATCGGGATCCCCGTCTCGGCCAGACGCTTCATCGCCTCGAACTCGCTCTTCTTACTCTCATACTCTGAAGCATCCGCCGTCCGGAGCAGCAGTCTTTCTCCTGTATCTGCTTCTACATAATATTTCTTGTCACTCGACCAGCCTTTGGTGATGGGGTCGATTTTTTTAAAATGGTATTCGGTTTTGATATTGAGCATGTGGCACCTCCATTGGGCAAACTCTTATAAAATAGCATTCTCTGATTTTCCGGTTTTTTCACACTCCTAATTTTACCAGCTTGTATTTTCAGAAGATAGATATATGTTAAAATAACCCAAGTAATGCATTTTTAACTAGAGATTGGAGCTGTAACAATGAAGAGAAGGAACCTTTTCGTCGTGATGACCTTATCCGTAATGTTATTGGTGGGAATGTCCGCCTGTAGTCAATCTTCTGAATCGGATGCCGTTTCCGTAACGAATTCGAATGACTCATCTGCGGACAGCATAACCGCATCTGACGCTAACGAGAAGGAGACATCCGTTGAAAGTAGTACCCCGGAGCAGGATGAGCCCGTCACTAAAGTAGAAGGAAAACAAACATATATAGAAAAACTGGATGATATCCAAATGGAACTCGATGCCATGCCTGAAAAGAAAGATTCAGATAAAGGTGTTACAATCGCGATGAAAAGCTATTATGGAGTTTCCTACGAAAAATATGACGATGCCCTGAATGAGATCTATGCCCTGCTGAAGAAAGAGCTGTCTCCTGAAGTCATGGCAGAGTTAAAAACGGAACAATTGAAATGGATCGAGGAGAAAGAAGAAAAAGCGGAAAAAGAAAGACTGAAGTATGAAGGTGGAACGTTTGAATATGTAGCGTGGTATATTTCGTTGTATGAGTCGACGAAGGATCGATGTTATGAGTTGGTGGAGGAGTATATGACAAACTAAAGCACGGGTGTTATAGAGGGGAGTTTCAGGACTTCCCTCTTTTTGTTTCACCTGAATAGGCTGTTGCACATACACTTTAAATGATCGAATTCACTGCACGCGAGTCTTTTAAATAGGAGTTGACTAAAATGTTGGTTCACAGAGGAAACAATCAACCAGTGTATGCCAATGCCCCAGGATACTATCACCATGTACGTCAGTATCCAGGAGGCTATGAATCGGAGATAGATATTCTCAGGAAACAATATGCCATGCTGGATCGAAAGATTTATTCTTTAACTCAAAGAGTCGAGAGGATCGAGAGGCACCTTAGGATTCTGAGATAATTCGTTTTTTTAAAAGAATCCTTATCCGTAAACGGCAATCCGGGAATTGATCCGGATTCTCCCCTCTTTAATCCGGAATCAAAATAATTCATCCCTTGTACCAATTATTAATCCAAATCAGAAAAGATTAATCCGTTTTCCCAATTATTCTACATTCGTGTCGAATTTTCTCTATGAAACAGATGCACGAGAACCAGCACCGTGATCAACAGACCTCTCCTTCTTGATCACAATCACAAACAAACTCGCTACGACACAAAAAAGGCCCGCTAAGAAAAATGCCCACGTGTAAGAATCAAAGGCTTGAAAGATCACTCCGCCGCCAAAGGCTGCCACAGCTGCGCCGGCTTGGTGGGAGGCAAAGATCCATCCGTATACGACCCCACTCTTCTTCACTCCGAATATTTGCCGGGATATCCCAATGGTCGGCGGGACAGTGGCGATCCAGTCCAGTCCGTAAAATACGGCGAAGATGATGAGCAATGGATAGGATCCTTGCGATAAGGCGATCGGTAGTAACAGGAGCGACGCGCCTCTTAAAGCGTAATACCAGAATAATAGCCATCTGTTATCAAACCGGTCTGATAACCATCCGGAAAGGGTGGTCCCGACAAGATCAAAGATCCCCATGAACGAAAGTAGCGATGCAGCAGTGACAATAGGGATACCGTAACTGATGCAGTAGGACACAAAGTGCGTGCCGATCAAGCCGCTCGTAGAAAGGCCGCACACAAAGAAGCTGCCTGCCAGTAACCAGAATTCTTTTACTTTTACCACTTCAAATAAACCTTTGAATGCAATCACAATCGGATTTTGCTTGGTATCTTCCTCAGCAGATTCTGTTTCTTTTTCAAGACCATAAGGAAGGATTCCGACTTCCTTTGGGGAGTTTTTCATGAACAAAAGAATGATGACCAGCATGATGGCGCTTAGGAGCATAATCAAGGCGATCGCCCATCTCCAGGAATAGTGATCAATCAGCATAGCGAGGATGGGCAGCAGGATGAGCTGACCGGTTGCGGTACTGGCCGTCAGGATCCCTAACGCTAGCCCCCTTCTTTTTTCAAACCACGTGTTGGCTACATACGGACTGAGGACGGTTAAAAATAGACCGGAACCTAACCCGATAATGATTCCCCAAATGAGGATAAGCTGCCACGACTGCTGCATTAGGAACGTAAGCAGTGTGCCCGCCAGCAGGGTGGCCATGGATAAGATCATGATTTTCTTCAGTCCAAGCACCTCAATAAGGGCCGCCATGAAAGGACCGGATATTCCGTATAAAAACAATCCGACGGCAAAGGCCAACGAAATGACGGAACGGTCCCAATGAAATTCGTGTTCAAAAGGCTCGATAAACACGCCTGAAGAAGACCTGACAATTCCGGCTGCAATGATCGAAAAAAAGACGATCATCAAGATGATCCAACTATAATGAACTCGACTCCGACTCATACTTCCTCCCACGCCCTTCAAAAAATGATATAATTATTATATTGAACAAAATGGACACTATACTGAATTTATTATATTGTACAATATGGTTATTATAATGTATATAGGAGGAATGCCTTTTTGGAAAAAATTCATGGGATCATTTCAAATAATTTAAAGAATATACGAAACAAGAGAAAATTAAGCCTGGATGATTTATCCTCGATGACAGGTGTCAGCAAAAGCCTTTTACGTCAAATTGAAAAAAAAGAATCCAATCCGACGATCTCGACGATATGGAAAATCGCCGACGGATTGAAAATACCGTTCACTTCCTTGATGGAGCGAGAAATTCCAGAAACAGAAATCGTCCGGAAGTCAGAGATCGATCCTCTTATCGAGGGGAATGGGCTATATCGGTTATTTCCATCCTTCCGCTTTGAGGATGACATGCCATTTGAAATGTACTCTGTCGAATTGGAACCAACGGCCAGCCTGAATGCAGGTCCCCATCACTCAGGAGCGATTGAATGCATCACGGTGTTCAGCGGTACTCTTTCTCTGACCGTCAATGAAAAGGACTATGTGCTGCAAACGGGGGACTCCATTAAATTCAAGGCAGACACCCCTCATACCTATTCCAATCCAGGCAGCGAAATGACAAAACTGAGCATGGTGATTTACTACTCCGAATCCAATTAAAAACAGAATGCCGGGTGTGGCATTCTGTTTTTTTCTTTTCAACCATGGGGACAGGTACCGTGGCTCTTTATCATGATGATGCCAAGGTACCTGTTCCCCCGGCTCAGAGGTCCGTCCCTCATCTATATACTACTCGGCAAAAACACCTTAAACGTCGTCCCCACACCAGGTTCACTTTCGACCTTTACTTCTCCCTTCATCCGTTTGACTATTTGATAACTGACTGTGAGTCCAAGTCCTGTCCCTTTTTCCTTGGTGGAATAATAGGGTCTGCCCAGTACCTTCAGCTGTTCAGGAGACATGCCGACTCCGTTATCCTGAATCATGATCAGCATCCGTCCGTCACGATGACGACTCGCCGTTGCCTTAATTTCCCCGTTCTCCTTTACCGCCTCGATGGCATTTTTCAGAAGATTAAGGAGGACTTGCTTCACCTCTAGCTTCATCCCCTGGATCATCAGATCATTCTCTATCTGTTTAGTGATCTTGATGCTGTTCATCACCGCATACGTAGACATGACGTCGACCGATTCATTCATGGTATCCGTCAAACTGAACACCTGGTATTCCTCTGTCTGAGGCTTGGCCAGGGAAAGATACTGATTAATGACCTCCTGGGCGTGATCTAGTTCCTGTATGGAGATGTCAATGAAGCTCTTTTGTTCTGCCGTTAACGATCCTTTCTGCAGAAGCTGCATGAATCCTCTGACCGTCGTCATGGGATTTCGAATTTCGTGTGCGACGGAGGCCGCGAGCTCGCTGACGACGTTAAATTTCTCCGCCTTGATAAGTTCTTTTTTGATTCTGAGTTGCTCCAGTCGATTTTCAATCAGGTAGATGGAGAGGAGCAGCGTAATCCATATGATTATGGTGGAGCTTACCATAAATAGGAGTTGCTCCTTTTCATGGGTCTGAAGTAAATAAACGGATCTTGTCACCGGGATGAACAAATAAAAACCAGAAAGCAAAATGATTTTTTTCATCCAGGTAAACCCTCTATACCACTTAGATATAGGGATCAGCAACACGGTATAGATCGCATAATTCATTAGCAAAAACATCCATACATGTTCAGTAAACACCCCGATCACAAGCATGGCGATAAACGTACTAAACCCTACTCTTTTTCCTCCATAGAGAAAAGCGAGGATGATGGGTATCACTTTAAAATCGTATACGTATCCGCTGGAGTAGACCACTGGAAACGTCATGGTAAACACTAATACAACACTATTCATCAAGATAAACGTAAGGACGAACCCTCTTGTGCCCCTGTCCGATTCGCTCATGAACATTTGAAAGACAAGAATCGCAAATAGAATAAATACCACATGCAAAATTAAATGATGGATCGTCTCTAACATAGGGGTATCTCCTTTAGGGAAAATAGCATTTATTCCTAACCCTTCGACATTTTCCCGGGAAATACCTCCTGTTTTTTGTGATTATTCGACAAAAATGGATGGACAGTTGCTTATTGGGTGAAAGGTCCGTCCCTATACTTTTTGACACCATCGCATAATTCGTATGCTTTTTCCTTATACTAATCCAAAATATTTCCATTCTAAATGAGGTGACACCACTGCATGGAAGCAACCAGTCTAACATCGAATGAACTGATTACAATCACCAGCGCCATCGTGATTGGTACATTGGCAAGGATCACGATCATGAAAGAAGATTTCAGGCAGTATCCAAGCTATCCGAATGGCTATCTGATTCAGATCATTACAGGATTTGTTGCAGCATCACTTGGCGCAGTCGCAATTCCCGCATTACTTAGCAAAAACTTCGTGGCCGTGACATTCCTGACATTGGCTCTCCAGCAATTCAGGGATGTCCGCAAAATGGAAAAGGAAAGTCTGAGTGACTTGGAGGAAACGGAATTCACCTATCGGGGGAAGGCATACATAGATGGCATCGCGAAAACGTTTGAAGCAAGAAACTATATTGCCTTTATCGTCGCACTCGTCACATCCCTCACGATTTCCATTCTGCACAATGCACTGAACTTTAATAACCTGGTGATCTGCATAGCAGGTGGCGCCGTTACAGGATTCGCTCTCCTTTATTACCTGCAGCGATTCACGAAAGGCAAGACGATTGGGGACATTGCAGAGGTAAAGGAAGGAAAAGTAGAAGTCAAAGAATCATCCCTCTATGTGGATGATATGTATGTCAGCAATCTGCTCGGAACGGACAACGCTGAGAAGCTTTTTTCAGAAGAAGGGATGGCCGTCGTCATCTACCCGAAAGAAAATCATTTCAGAATCAACCTGGATAATTTCGGTCAGAGGCAGGCGGCACTCTTTGAAGCCTGCCGGGCACTCGGGGTCAAACGATATCAATTCACACGTAAGGACTATGTGGACGGCAAGGTCATGATCACCCTTGTCCCAGTCAAGCGGGACATCGATGCCTTCATTGAAGCTGTCAATAAATGTCCTCTGCTCGAAAGCACGAAGAAATCTCATGCCGTGATGAAAACCAATTTGAAAGGGTGAGGCGATATGGGCAGGGAAGGTTCCATGAAACCAGCGTATCAAATATTGGCGTATCTAACTTCTGACCGTGACAGAGTGATCAGCGGAGGGCCCTTGCTTTTATACAGCGACAACGTTGAAGAATTAAAACAAATGACCGTCGACATCGCCAAAGGAATGAAAGCCGATGTCGTCCAAATGACAAATGGGGACTACCTGGTGATCAGAGTGTGAGGGACGGACCTCTATTTTCATAATTTGGGATAGATTATTTAGGGGTTTAAAGGTCCGTCCCTCTACTTCTTAGGTATTGATCCTGTTTGGAGTATTTTTAATCCTTAATTCCAATAATTAATCCAGTTCAAAATTTATTACCCTTTAAACTAAATTTATTAATCCTATTTTTTGATAATTGATCCGTCTTGTCGAATTTTCTTTATATTAGAACGAAAAAAGGTGCCTGACCCCTGATAATCTCGGGAGCCAGGCACCTATATTTATTATTATTGAATCTTGGAAGCAGCAGAACCGTCCCCAAGCTTCCCTCATCCAGCCACTTCACCAAATTGACTATTATACAGATCTGCATAAAAACCGTTCTTCCTTAGTAGTTCTGCATGAGATCCCTGTTCAATGACAGAACCCTGATCCATGACGAGAATCAGATCGGCATCCTTGATTGTCGACAAGCGGTGAGCGATGACAAAGCTAGTACGCCCTTCCATCAACCGGTTCATCGCCTGCTGAATCAAAAGCTCGGTCCGGGTGTCAACGCTCGAAGTCGCTTCATCCAGAATCATGATCGGAGGGTCAGCTAAGATTGCCCTTGCGATCGTGATAAGCTGCTTCTGACCTTGCGAAATATTGGATGCTTCCTCATTCAGGACTGTATCGTACCCTTCAGGCAAAGTACGGATGAAATGATCGGCACGGGCCATCTTGGACGCCCGCATAATCTCATCTTCCGTAGCCCCCGTCTTACCATAAGCGATATTTTCCCTGATCGTCCCCTTAAAGAGCCACGTATCCTGCAGCACCATCCCAAAGCTTCTTCTCAGTTCACTTCGAGGGACAAGCCTCGTATCGATGCCATCAATCTTGATTTCCCCGCCGTTCAGTTCGTAGAACCGCATCAACAGATTGATCAGAGTCGTTTTTCCCGCTCCGGTCGGTCCGACGATGGCGACGGTCTGACCAGGCTTCACGTCGATGTTCATGTCGTTGATCAACAGATTCTCACCGTAACCGAAGTCCACATGTTCAAACGCAACCGCGCCTTTCGGACGGGATAAGTGCGCCACTGTTTCTTCCTTCACTTCTTCTTCCTCATCCAACAGTTCAAATACCCGTTCAGCCGCCGCCACCGTTGATTGGATGATATTCGCGATATTTGCCGTCTGGGTGATCGGCTGGGTGAACTGTCGTGTGTACGTGATAAAGGCTTGAATATCCCCGATGGAAATCGCACGATTCGTGACGAGGATCCCACCGACGACACTGATCAGCACATAGCTGATGTTTCCGATGAACATCATGATTGGCATGATGATACCGGAGATGAACTGCGCTTTGCTACCCGCTTCATACAGTTCGTCATTCACCGAATCGAATTCTACACCGGCCTTCTTTTCATGACCATAAGCCTTTACCACTTGATGCCCGGTGAACATTTCTTCAATATGACCATTCAGCTGACCAAGCGTCCGCTGCTGATCGGCGAAATGCTTCTGGGACCGTTTCAAGATTGGTCGGATCGCAAACATGGAAACCGGTAAGCTGACGACGGAAATCAATGTCAGCAGAGGACTGATTGAGAGCATCATAATGATGATTCCGACAATCGTCACAATCGACGTGATGAACTGCGTCAGACTTTGCTGAAGCGTACTGCTGATTGTATCGATGTCATTCGTCATCCTGCTCAGGGTCTCCCCGTTCGGACGACCATCGTAATATTTTAAAGGAAGCTTTTCAATCTTTTGATTCACATCTTCCCTTAAGTCATACGCTGTCAGCTGGGCAACGCTCGACATGATGTATTGCTGGATAAAATTGAACACACTGCTGAACACATATAGTCCGGCAAGCATCAACAAGATCTCACCGATTTTGCCAAAATCGATTCCGGCACCGGGCACCCCTTTGAACTTTGCATAGGCACCCTCAAATAATTCCGTAATGGCGTTCCCCATAATCTTAGGACCTACGATAGCAAAGACGGTACTTAAGATGGCGGCGAAGAGAACCGCCGTTAACTGTCCACGGCGCGGTTTTAAATACCCGAGGAGCCGTTTCAAGGTCGCCTTGAAATTCTTCGGCTTCTGCCCCATCATCATCATGTTGCCGCCACCCGGGCCAAATCCCATCTGACCGCCGCCTCTTTGAGGTTTTCGTTGATTACTCATGCCGTTTCCTCCTCTGAAAGCTGTGATGCGACAATTTCCTGATACACCTCATTGGTGTCAAGCAACTCCTGGTGGGTACCGATACCGGCTACTTTTCCCTTCTCGAGCACGATGATCCGGTCGGCATCAACGACCGTGCTGACCCGTTGAGCGACGATGAGTACCGTTGCGTCTCCGGTTTCTTTTTTCAAAGTAGCACGAAGTCTGGCATCCGTTTTGTAATCGAGAGCAGAGAAGCTGTCATCAAATAAGTAAATATCCGGCTTCCTAACCAGGGCCCTTGAGATCGACAACCGCTGTTTTTGACCCCCGGAGAGATTGGAACCGCCTTGCTCGATTTCTGCCTGGAATCCGCCTTCCATCCGGCTGACGAATTCTTCCGCCTGGGCGATACGGGCAGCCTCTGCTACCTCATCATCACTCGCCTCTTCTTTTCCAAAACGGATATTCTCCGAAATGGTTCCCGTAAAGAGGGTGGCTTTCTGAGGCACGAGACCAAGCTTCGACCTAATTTCCTCTTGGGAAGCTTCTCGAATATCCACCCCGTTGACACGGATGGTTCCACTCGCCACCTCATAAAATCGCGGAATCAAGTTAATAAGCGTCGTTTTCCCAGAGCCGGTTCCCCCAATAATGGCCGTCGTTTCTCCCGGATTTGCGTTAAAACTAATATCCGACAGAGCAGGCTCTTCAGCACCCGGATAATGAAAGGTGACCGAATCGAATTCCAGTGTCCCCTTCAGAACGTCTGCTTTTTTCGTCCCTTTATCTTCAAAAGAAGGCTTCATTTCGAGTACCTTGTTAATCCGTTTCGCCGATACATCTGCACGGGGCACCATGACGAACATCATCGACGCCATCACTAGGGCAAACATGATCTGCATGACATATTGAATGAAGGCCATCAAGTCCCCGATCTGCATGCCGCCGTTATCGATCCTAATGCCACCGAACCAGATCACGGCGACGACGGTCATATTCATCACAAGCATCATGACTGGCATCATGAATGCCATGATTTTATTCACCTTGATCGACACGTCGGTCAGTTCCTTGTTCGTATGCTTCAATCGTTCCTTCTCTTCCGGTTCACGGTTGAAGGCGCGGATGACCCGAATACCGGTCAGATTCTCACGAAGCACAAGATTCAGTTGATCCAACTTTTTCTGAACGGTTTGGAACAATGGGATCCCTTTATAAAGGATCAGAAGGATCGATCCGACCAATACCGGCATCGTCAGGATAATGACCAGGGATAGCTTCGCATCCATCAACACTGCCATGATGATTCCGCCAACTAACATGATAGGAGCGCTGATGATCATCCTGAGCATCATGATGACCACCTGCTGCACCTGTGTAATATCATTTGTCGTTCTCGTAATCAGAGAAGCCGTTCCCACTTCATCAAATTCCTGCAATGAGAATTTCTCAATATGATAAAAGAGCTTTCGGCGGACATCGCGTCCTAAACCGATAGCAGCTTTAGAAGAATAGAAGCTTGCAATGATGGAAGCCACCGCACCGAAAGCGGACACGACAAGCATGAATCCACCAATCTTCCATATATAAGGGATATCCCCGACGACGACACCCTTGTCGATGATGTCAGACATAAGCGTAGGTAAATACAGGGTCGACATGGATTGAATGAAGATCAGCACAAAGATTCCGACGACCATCCATTTATACGCCGATAAGTGTTTTAAGAGCTTAATCATGTGGCATCCTCCTCTTTCGCTTTCTCATCAAAAAAGTCAGCAATCCTCTCATGAGCCAGCAAAAGTCCGGCAAACTCTTCTTCCGACAGATTGTCAACTGCGCCTGCTGTCAGCTGATGGATGCTTCCTTCCTGTTTGTGAATGCCTTTTAACATCGTCTCCCCTTCATGACTCAGAGAGAGAAGCATTTCCCTTCGGTTGTCCTCCACTTGCTTCCTTTGGAGGTAGCCTGCCTGAACAAGCCCATCTACGGCTTGACTTAGCGTGCTTTTGGGCAGGAACGTCTTTTCACCCACTGCCTTTTGAGTCATCTCTTTCTCAGGGGCAATGGTGACTAAAATCGTATATTGTGGAACGGATAGTCCATTTTGTGAAGCTGTTTTCTGGACGAATCGCATCATGGTTTTATTCACTCTCGAAAAGGAACGCAATAATTGAAGTGCAGGAGTGATCCCCTTATTTCCATTTTTCATCCATTTACCCTCACTTCTAATAGTTAATGTATTTAATTGTTCATAATGGAACTATTTTAGTTTATGCCTTTCAAGTTCGTTAGTCAAAGGAATGATTTCGACATGAAAAATGATGAAGGTCCGTCCCTCATGTTTCACCATGGTGGAGTCATATACTTTTCTTTAGAAGGGGGAGAAGCGAATGAATCCTGGTAATGAGCCAGTAAGAAAAGGATTGAATGGAAAAGCGGTGGCGTCTTTTATATTGGGTATCGTATCCATTGTGATTGTGATTATTCCTATGATAGGAGCGATATTTGGGGTGGTGGGTGTCATATTGGGTATGATTGCCCGACATGAAGTGAAGCGGAGTGGCCAGGAGGGGAGGGGGCTTGCCATTGCAGGGGTTATTTTTAGTGGGATTGGCATTTTGTTTTCGATCTGTTGGGTGGTTATGGCGTATATGACGTTTTCGAGTGGGATCTCTTTTTAGCGTTAAAAAGAAAATTTTCGTATGGGACGTTCCCTTTCTCCATCTCTATAATAGATGAGGGGAATGAGAAGCTCATCTCAATTTATGGTCATAATTCCGTATGGGTTTCAACATGATATGAAGGGAACTTCTTCTCCGTATAATATGGTATTCTTTATCTAAAATAGAAAGGAGTTTTATATGATCCAAGACTCCAACACAGTTACCCACACATTCACAGGAGAAACCATCTCTTTTTTAAAGAAAACCAAAGAAGCATTATTAATCGAAGTAAGTCTTCCTCCCAATACAGAGGGGCCGCCTCTCCATTTCCATGACCATTTTACAGAACAATTCACCGTCATAGAAGGAGAACTCACGGTCACTCACAAGAAAGAACAACACGTCCTAACACCTGGTAAAAAAATCTTTGTTCCGTTAAAAGAAGCTCACACATTTCATAATCAATCTACTAAACCTGTTCGATTCACCGTATCATTGGCGCCTGGTGAAGGTTTTGAAGAATCAGTACGCATTCATTATGGTTTAATGGAAGACGGCTTAACCAATGATAAAGGCATACCGAATAATCTGTTTAACACAGTGTATATTCTTTACCTTCAAAACACCTTAGTAGCCGGTATCCCCATTTGGATTCAACGATTCTTGTTTCGGTTTTTCATTCAAATTGGAAAACGAACAGGTAGGTATAAGCTTTTGAATAAGTATCTCTCACATTAATAGGGATTGGCCGTGACAAGGGGCAGGCCCTTGTCACGGTCAAGAAACTCCGCCTGTTGTTATTGAGGTCTTCCTTATGTTCAAGGTGAATTACATACAAAAAAAGCACTGCCATCAGCAATGCTCACCTTTATTCAAATACGTGTCTTCTCCCTCAAGTAAAGACTTTCTACACCATCTCATAAAGAAAAACGAACGCAACCTTTACCAACCGTTAACATTTCCCCAACACTAGATTAATATCCAAATGCTACATTAATACTTTCATCTCAATTTATAATGGAGGTTTTCTATTGCTATTCCCGGTGATAAAAGGACCTTTTTCCTCTCAAAAACATGCTATAAAGAATACCAAGGTGACGGAGTGCGGAATTCCTTATCCCGATTTTTTTGAAAATATCCGATCGGCGAAAAAGGCGATCTTTTTTAAAGAAATTAAAGAAATATCCTGTCCCTTCTGCAGAGAAAAAATCAGCACCCTTTTCTAAAGTAATCTACCTATCTGTCTCGAATGGAGGCAGATTTTTTTATGGTGTGGTCCTACATCAAAAAAAGGACCGTCCCCTCTGCGCGCCGTATACAGCACATAGAGGGACGGTCGAGGATGTAGGTTACTTCTGCTCCATCATCTGAATCAGGTTTCCGCATGTATCATCAAACACAGCTATTGTGACGTTCCCCATAGTTGTCGGCTCCATTGTAAAGCTTACCCCTTTGTCCACTAATCGCTTATGCTCTTCATGAATATCCGAAACCCCAAACATCGTGACTGGGATGCCATCTGCGAATAGTTTCTCCTGAAATTCTTTCGCAGCCGGGTGTTCATTCGGTTCAAGTAACAGCTCAGTCCCTTCCTGTTGATCCGGAGAAACAAGCGTGATCCACCTGTGAGCCCCGGTTGGAACGTCATGCTTCTTAACAAAGTCCAGCGTTTCTGTATAAAACGCCAATGCTTTGTCCTGATCCTGAACGAATATACTGGTAATGAAAATCTTCATCTGTAATGGCCTCCTCTGGAAGGGTGATGGAGTGATTCCTTATTCTACCCATCCTTTTAATAAGTTCGTAAGCGGTTCTTTGTTAAACGTAAGCACTCGATATTTCCCTTTGCGCTGTGACAAGACGAGCCCGGCTTCTTCCAATAGGTTAAGATGTTTCGTAATGCCCTGCCTGGTGATGGAAAGATCATGCTTCATCACGAGACGAGCAGTAAGTTCATATAACGTCAACTCGTTCCGATCGGAAAGCTCATCCAGGATCAATCGCCGCGTCGAGTCGCTAAGGGCTTTGAATATAACGTCTTTATCCATACGTCCATTATAAGCAACCAAATAGTTGCTCGTCAATCAGGCAAAGTAGAGTCTTCCCCGAACCCAAGGCAAAAAAATAGACCTTCTATCAATAAGAAAGCCTACCTCAGGTTCAGCCTGACTAATAAAAAGAATCCGCTAATGTCGTGGTTTTATTCCCCACACTACGAATGAATCAAAATCACTTCATAAGAACCTTGAATGAATAAGATCAGATCACCAAATACACCTATACAAAAGAAAACAAAATAATAGCTCGCATTACTGATATCCAGCTTGAAGAGTTCTTTGAATGCCTGAATAAATAAATGTTGAAACTTAAACCAAGTGAGCACCCATCCAATGAGTAGAAACGTGATAATAGCCAATGACGTATTCGCTCCTTTATCGGCAATTATTTTTACTAAACCGCCTAATTGTTATGTTGATTCTATCATATCAATGGATGAGCCGTTGTATGACTTAAATATCTCTCTGACTTCCACATAGGAAAAATATGTTAAACTTAATGCGAGGGGGCGAGAAGAATGAGTGACCACGTTCAAACGTTGAAAGAACCTATCCATTTAGAAGGCGGATTCAAACTAGTTTATCAAGAACCAAAGGATTACATACGATATTATTCCATCTATTATGGACAAAAATATGCAGACTACTATTTTAGAAGATCAGCTGCGACATTAATCGAACAAGCTTCGATTTTTGACTGCGGATATTTCATCATGAAGGATGAAACCATCATTGGCGGTGTATTCCTGAAACCAAATTTCATGTCAGATTTATTTGTTGTTCCACCTTATGAAGATTATGATGGCTTAGTCAATAAGCTATTACCCTATTTAAAAACGATATCGAAGACCGACGATAAGATCCTCATTAGAGAAGTGGTAGAAGAACATGTGCCAACGTATGAACAACAAGGATGCCAGATTCATGAAGTGAATTATTGGATGACCCGTCCAACACAATCCATGTCGGCCATACTTCCTGAAGGATATGCATCAAGAGCGATTGTCTGTGAAGATACGGATGAGATAGCCACTTTGATTATGAAAGCCTATAGAGCGAATTCTGTATATAAACACATCGCAGCCAAAGAGGATTATATTCTGCATGTGAAGGAGTTTCTGGACTTACACCGAAACAATCCCATCATGGATGAAAGTTCACGAGTGATTGTCGATACGGGAACGAACACCATCGTAGGTGTCTGCCTCCACATGGAATTCGAAGAGTATCCTCTCATCATGAGCTTAGCCGTAGACCCCGATCACCAGCATAAAGGTCTCGGACGATTTCTATTAACCCATTCCATCAACAGTTCAAGTAAAGAATACCCGGCTACCCGCCTGTCTGTACTTAAAAATAATCCAGCTATTAAGCTCTACGAAAACCTTGGATTCATTCGAAGTAAATCAATCACGGATATGTATGCAGAGTGACGAACGGGAAGAAAAAGGAGAAGTGCCATGAAAGGGCTCATCATAAAATCCCCTTGGATTGAACACATATTGGACGGAAAAAAGAAGTGGGAAATCAGGGGCTCCAACACAAAGATACGTGGAACGATTGCTCTCATCAAGAGTGGATCAGGTATGGTGTATGGGGAAGTCAATCTCATTGATAGTAAAGAGTTAACCTTAAAGGACTATCAGGAAAGCCATGAGTTTCACTGCGTTCAAAGTGAGAATGCTCAAGACTTACCTTATCAAAAAACCTATGCCTGGGTCCTTGAAAACCCCAAGATCTATCCAGAGCCCCTTTCGTACAAGCATCCGATGGGGGCGGTCATTTGGGTCAATCTTTCGGCGCAAACAATAGAGTCTTAGAGGTAAATCCTCTAAGACTCTATTGTTTCTGAGCTTTCATATACGCTCTATAACGCCATTGAAAAATAAGATGAGTAATCAAAAACAGAATGACCCCCACTATATTAAACAGAAAATATACATTTACGACATCTCTTATGGAATCCAGTGGATACATACCGCTCAGAAGCAACGTCGGAAAAACAGTTACCAGCATAAGCACATAATGAACGAAAATTTGTTTTATGAAACGCCAACCTTGAATTTCATAAATGACACTTGTCACTCCAAGGAAAAAAGCGATGAGACCCATGAAAAAGGCGTGATTTGAAGCTACCGATAATCCTTGATAGGTAAGCCAAAGGGATACGAGTGTCAGGAGAATAAATGGGATAGTGCCTCTGAGTAATCCTTTTTTTAATAGATTCATTTGGATTCCTTTCTTATGATCGATATTTTCCATCATCTAGAGCCACTCTTCAACGCAATGTACTAATTTGGTTTTGGTATCGAACCTTACTTTTTTTCCTATGGCTAAAGGATGCATGGGATGAGTATGACAGGTATCAAATTCTCCTAAAATAGGAATCTCTTTATCATCTAATTGCTCCATAAGGATCTCTATAGGTTTCTTTCCCATCCCTAAATCATCATATCCCTCGTGCTTTCCTAAAATGATTCCTGATACCTTCTCAAAGATTCCATGCATTTTGAGCATCGCAAAGTTTTTTTCCACGATAGACGCGTCCTTCGCGCAATCCTCTATCAGTAAGATGTCCCCATTTTGAATGGGTGGGAAATACTCTGTTCCAATAAATCCATACATGGCATTTACATTTCCACCTACTAATCTCCCTTCTGCCGCACCGGTGTTTCTTGTTATCCACTCATTTGGATAGAGAGCTTTATCCCTGGTCTTTTCTAACCAATTAACAGGTTCATCAGACCAAAACTTCGGCATCGGGATTTCATAAGGAAGGTGACATTCACTCATAAAGTAATTTTCAAAATACTGATACGTATCGTTCACTAACGGTTCAAATTCACCAAACGAAGGAATAAGAGCAGGGCCATAATAGGTCGTTACATTTGTTTTATGATAAAGTGCAAGTAAAATGGCTGTTACATCTGAATAACCTACGACGATTTTCGGATTTCGTTTGAACTCCTCATAATCGATATACGGTAATAAGCTGTTAGAGTTAGTGCCTCCGATCGTTGACATGACCATCTTGATTTCAGGGTCTCTCAATAACTCATTCAATTCATTTGCACGCGCTTTAGGTGAACCTGAGCGATAGACTTCAGATTTCCCCGTTAAATTTCCTTCTACTATGCTGAACCCTTTGCTTTCAAGGAATGCCTTTGCCCGTTCGTATCGTTTCCTTGCTGTTACCGTCGCAGGTGCTGATGGAGTGAAAATCCCTATCTTATCGCCTTTTTTTAATGGAAGCATCGATGTCACCTTACTTTCTTAATAGCGTTATACATTGTTTTTCTTATTTTTTGAACAAACTCTTTTATTGGGCACTACCCAGCCAAGTATGTGCCAATCTGCCAAACCAGAACTCCGGTCGCAGCAAAGACAAAAATGGCATTCCCAATCATCGACTTCTTATTCCCATTCCTCTTATCTTCTATCAGATCAAACAAACCCTTATACAACCAAAAAAGGATCATCATAAACCAACCTATGTCGTTATTAAAAGGATCTTCATCAAATAAATAAAGCAAAGAAATCAAAAGGATGATCGCAAGAGGAACCGTTCTAAAGAACGTCCACTTCTTTGATGTTGCTTCACTTTTCAATTTTATCCTCCTGTTCTTGAACCACAGGGACAGGTACCGTGGCACTTTCTCAAAAATGAGCCATGGTGCCTGTCCCCATGGCTTCCTACCCTTCCATCTTCTCAATCAACCCAATAACCTCTTCATCCTCCCCCGCATCAACGGAAACCTTCTCCGCACCTTCCACGATTCCTTGCGTATACTCCTCCATCGACTCCTTTAGCTGTTCACTTGTTGGCCAGTGCGATGGAACATCATACACATTTATCGTGCCGTCCCCATTGCCGCTGTATGTGACAACGCCATCGGCCATGGCTTTGCCGCTTAATACGATGACGTCTTCAGGATAAGAAACACTCTCTTCATCATAAGGGTTCAAATTCTCCCCGGCTGAAATATGTCGGACATTCAACTCTTCTACATCTTGATTCCCGATCACCTGCAGCCAGACGCGGGCGTATTCGATTTTGTCTGAAGGGTATGTAGCAAGAGGATCTTCTTCGCTGTCTGATTGGTTTTGTGATGTGGCCTCTTGCATATCCACAGAATCAACCGTTTCATCTGCTTCAGTCTCTTCTGCACGTTGGCTTTCTTCCTTTTCGGGCTCCGCTTGTTCCGTACTTCCACTTTGCTCCGCTGCCCCAATGCATGCCATCAGGAGGAACCCCATGGCGAGTATCATGATAAGCAATAATCGTTTGTTCATTTTTCCTCCCCCAACACTCTTTGTATAAATGATGCTTTCCCTTCTGAATACGCCTCCCGATCGTCGGGAAATTGCTCCGCCAGATGCTTTTTAAGCTCGGCGTACTCTTCTTTTAAGGAAGGGTTTTCATTTAATCGGTCTCGAAATAACCGCTGTTCCTCCCATCTCGGTTCCCCTTCCAGCATGAGGTGCAGATGGGCGACGCGCTTCTCATTCTCCACCTTGATAAAGAATCTTCTCCATGGCCGGTTATCGAGCTCCGTCGGTACATAATGCCATTGATCCTTCGCAAGCTTCTCGGATATCTCCTCAAGATCAGCAAAGGATGGAATCATGGCCATCACGTCAAGAACCGGTTTCGCCGGCAGGTCGCGTATCGAAGTGCTTCCGACATGCTCCACGTCCTTTACACCAAAGGGACTCAAATGGTGCAAAAGCTCCTTCACTTCCGTTCTCCCGGCTTCAATCCATTCCGGGTTTGGACGCTTTATCTCAATTGTTTCCACAGCCCATTTTGGCCAATTGTGATGTTCCATCCGTCACCCCACCCCCTTCTCGAGTTCAATCTCATCTCTGATCGGAATCCCTTCATTCCCAATCAAAGGGATCTCAGGCTTAATCTCTCTCGCTTTCTCCACGGCATTCCGGTGGATTTTCGATAGGACAAAGCCCCTCTTTTGATAAAATTTCAATGCCAGCAGATTGTCATTGGTCGTAATCAGTGTCATGCGTGTGCATCGGTTCTCAGCAGCGACTCTTTCCACTTCTTTCATCAGGGCAGTGCCGATTCCCTTTCGTTCTTCCAAACTATCAAGTGAAATAATCTCACATTCTCCATCCCTAAACACATATGTAATCAAGCCCGTGATGACACTCTCTTCATTCAAAACGGCAAAGCCGTCTAAACGAGTACAATCATAGACTCCGCTTGAAATCACCATCTTCGAGCTACCCCACGTCTGATTAAAAAATTCAATAAGGTCTTCTTTCGGTATCTCATTCAGCGATACGATGTTCATTCATCCTCTCCCCCTTTTTTCCATCTCACGAGGCACTCTACTGGAAGATACCATAGATTTAATTGTAAAAAAAGGAAAATATAAGAAGCTCCATGTTAAAATAGAAATAGGATACACAAAGGTAGTGCCCCTTCAGAAGTGTAACACCCTGCCCGGTAAAAATAATTCAAATGAATGGAATAAGTTAATTTGTATCAGATGCAACAAAAAGGGTATGGAGGTATAAGATGAGGAAAAACAGGTTTTGCCTTGTCCTTTTTACGTCATTATTTTTACTCGTGATGGCTGGTTGTCAACAAAACAAAAATATTGATCTTAATGAAGAAGTGAAAGAATTAAAGATTGTTACGTGGGAAAAAGAGGAGTACGTAGTCACAATGAATGACAAGAAGTTTATCAATGAACTTATTGACGATCTGGATGATGCTGATACGCTTTCTACCAATACCTTAGATTTTGAAATGCCACCATATAAAATATTATTTATTAACAACGATGGTGAAACTATACATCAATTGGGATATTACAAATCGCCTGTATTACTCGGGATAACAGGGCAGTATTGGGAATTCAACATGATATATGGATTAACCAAAGACATACCTTTTTAATTTTTACCGAAGAGTTAACATTTAAGGGGGATTTACTAATGTTTGATACATTTAATTTTGACACCATTTATCGTGAAAGAAATCATGTAACCCCTCTAGTGGTCATGATGTGTGGAATTGCCGGATCTGGGAAAACCACATTTTCAAAAATATTGGAACAGGAAGGGTTTGTACGTCTTTCAGTTGATGAAGAAATATGGGCTACAAATGGCCGCTGGGGGATTGATTTTCCCATGGAAAAGTTTGATGAATATAGAAAATCTGCAGAAAACCGATTACGTAACCGTTTAGTAGAGTTAATCCACGACAAGCAACAGGTGGTGATTGACTTTAGCTTTTGGGACCGCGTCAGAAGGAACCAGTACAAGAAACTGATTGAGGATTCAGGCGGTAACTGGAAACTGATTTATTTAAAAGTACATCCAAAGGATTTACGTGAACGACTAAAGCTGCGTAACCAACGTTTTGATGCAAATTCCTTCCCTATTTCAGAGGAACGTTTAGCATCTTACCTTAATGGATTTGAGGTACCAAGTGGGGAAGGAGAAATGGTTATTGAAAATTAGACCTTCCCAACGACTAGACCACTTCAATACAAATCAAAAAGCTTGGGAAGCATCCCAAGCTTTTGTATGGCTATTTTAGATTTCTCCCAACGTGATCGTCTTTCAAAGGGACTTTCTCCCTCACTTCCCAACACTCTCTTCCAACACCTTCGCCCTCACCCAGCTCC
Organism: Rossellomorea aquimaris; assembly: GCF_020172085.1. Taxonomy (GTDB): domain Bacteria; phylum Bacillota; class Bacilli; order Bacillales; family Bacillaceae_B; genus Rossellomorea; species Rossellomorea aquimaris_E. The sequence goes on along the minus strand of NZ_JAIVAT010000007.1, from coordinate 582,133 downwards.
GGCCAAACAACCCCGTATAAACGAGAACCGTTCCAACCATCACGATGAAACCGATATACACGCTCATCATCGTCGGCATCAGAAAAGCACCGATAATGATGGTGGATCGTGCGACCAGGTCCGCTCCGCTGAACGACAGATTAGAGAAGGCAGAGTAGGAGCCCCGCTTGTCGCTTGGGATCATATTCGCTTGCTCTGCGTTTCGGATTGGGGAGTAAATCAGTTCCCCCATCGTTGCAACCAGATTAAACGCGATCAGGATGTACCATGTGTTGGCCGATGTAACCGTCGCATAGCCGATGCCATACAGGATAAGCCCGATCAAGAGGGCGTTCTTTTTATTCAGGCGATCGGTGTAGCGATTGATGATGAATGTGAGGCATACGACGAGCAGCATGTTCTCAATGTTCAGGATACTGAGCATCCTGACCCCAACGATTTCGAAATTTCCGATACTCACGGCCTTGAATGTTTCTGCAAGGCGGATCCCGATATAACTGTTCAAAGAGAATTCCGCTGCGAAAATGAAGGTGGACCCTGCCACCACTTTGACAAACGCTGAATCCTTGAAGGCAATCCGGTAATTGTTCACGAGATCGATGAACACATTTTCATGCTTTTTCTGCAGCTGGTCCTTGAAGTTGTCCTGAAGCCAAATCCCATAGGCAATGGGAATCGTCGTCGATGTGAAGGTCAGCATCATAAAGAGCTCTGTCTGATGGTTCAAGTACAGCAGTCCCCCGAGGGCGGCACCGATGGCCATGGACAGGTTTATTAACCAGTAATCCAGAGCGTAGACAGCTTTCCGGTTCTCCGGTGTCGTCGAGTCGATGATGATTGCATGCATCGCCGGTCGTCCCAGACTGCTCGTGATGATGAACCCGATATACGCACCTGCAAATAGCAGGATCAGATTATCTTTTGGAAATAAGCTTGCCGTCATCATGAAGAAAAACAAGGCGTTCAGCCAGGACGTCGTCAGCAGGACTTTTTTCCGCGGAAAGCGGTCTGATATGTATCCCCCGACCAGATTAACGAAGAATCCGATCATCACGGTGGAAATCAGGAAGATCCCTGCCCAGATCTTATTCAGTTCCTGTGCAAAGAACAGCGCCATGAACGGCATGACGGCGGATGAAACGGCACGGTTAAAGAATGACGTAATCATCCTTACTTTAATATTTTGAGGTAATTCCTTCCACTTCATGTTGTTCCCCCTCCTCTATTTACTGTATAGTAAACTAGACGGAAGATTATAAAAATAGACACTTTTCAAATTGATGTCCCCTTTTAGGAGGAGAAGCAACATGGAGAACAAATTACTCACCCTTTGGAGGTACTACCCTTCAGGCAGCATCCGTGTGGAAGAAATCTCTGAAACCCTTCAACTGAGCCACAAACAAACCACCCGCTATTTGAAAAAATGGAATGAAGAAGGCTGGATTGCCTTTACCCCCGGTCGAGGACGGGGAAATGTATCAACCCTTTTATGGAAGAAGGATGTGGAAGAAGAATTTGAAGAGGAAGTCGTGAAGCTGATGAATGAGGAACCAATTGACGAGAGCAGCAAATATTTGATGTACAACTGGTCGACGGACAGCAAGATGAGGCTGATGACGCATTTCCACAGTAAACTCGGCTTTGTGAAGGAATCCAAGGATAAGCTGATCGTGCCGAAGCGCTATCCTTTTTTCTCCATCCATCCTTTGGAGGCGGCAGATGTCCTGAGTGCGCACCTCGTGGCGAACATCTTCAACCGCTTGGTCTCCTTCACGGAAAAAGGAGACATCCTCCCGGAACTTGCCCACAGCTGGGACGTATCCCCTACCAAACTGCGACTATATATTAAAAAGGATGTCCGGTTTCACGACGGATCCATCCTGACAGCAAAGGATGTTGTCCATTGTCTCGAGCGGCTCCGGACGTGCACTCACTATCAGGAGCTATGGGAACCGGTTGTTCGGATAGAAGTGAAGGCTCCCCTCATCATTGACATCCATCACCCCAAAGGCTGTAGCTACATCCTCCCCATGCTCAGCATGATTTGTGCGAGCATCTATAAAGAAAACAAGGGACGGACCTTCGGGACAGGATGCTTTTCCCTTGAAGAAAATACTGATTCCAAGACGACCCTCGCTGCTTTTAAAGAGCACTTCCAGGAACGACCGTTGCTTGATGCCGTTGAATTCGTCCAAGTGCCGAAAGACTTTAAGGGAATCTATCATTCTCACATCGAGGAGAATCAAGTCTCCTCCGTTGAAGTCGAAAGTGACTCTGGTTTCGGGATTGTCGTCATGAATGCCTTACCGGGACGGGATTCCCAGATTCAAAGAAAAGAAGTCCGGGATTATCTGCACTGGGTGATTGCGAAGAACCGCCACACCCTCTCTGAGCTGGACCCCCGTCTGACACCGAACGGAAAGAGTATTCTGATCGGGCAGGATCAATCCATGACTATTTCGGAGGCGGACCGTCCATTGTTTACAGAGCCGATCGTGATCCGCTCTGCCAATCACACAGCGAAAACCACCGAGTGGCTTGTGGAGATTTTTGAAAAAGAAGGCATCCCGGTCGACGTTCAATGGTTCTCCTTTGCTGACACCTTGACGAGGCAGCCTGAAACTTTCCATGTGGACCTCTTCGTGCATGGTGAAATCTTTGAATCGAACCAGGATTTTTCGTTTTATTATTTTTTGAAAAACGGCTATTCCCCTTTGGCTGGACTTTTTGAAAAAGACTCTAAATGGGAGGCTTACTTGGAGGAGTATCGTCATACTCCATTTGCAGAATGGACTTCGTTGAATATGAATCTCGAGCACAGGCTTATGACAGAATCGATCATGATCCCACTATATTATGAGAAACGCTACATTCCTTTTTCGACTGATATTATGAATATTGAGATCAAGCACTTTGGGTATGTGGACTTTTCGAGGTTGTGGGTGCGACCGGAGGTATAGATTGAACGAGAAGCCGGACATATGTCCTTTTATTTTTTACCTGAAAACGGGTATCTTAAGGAAGAAGAAAAGATCGCTGAATGGAAGAGGAGATAACAATGACACCACCATCTATTTGTATGATTGGAGCAGGATTCCATGCCACAACCAATATTTATCCATCTTTGATCGAGGCAGGCGCGACGATCAAGGCTGTGGCAACCAGAAACATCGAGAATTCCAAGAAGACCTTGCTTCGTTTCGGCAGTACAGGGAATGCTTATGACCATCACATCACGATGCTTGAAGAGGAAGAGTGCGATGGAGTGATTGTTGTTGCCCAGCCTCAAGATCAAGCACGACTTGTAATGGATTGTATCAAATCAGGAAAGCATGTATTTGTTGAAAAGCCACTTGGAATGACAAAGGATGAAGCTCAGGCCATAGCCGATGCTGCTGAGGATGCAGGAGTTCAAGTCATGGTCGGCTTTATGAAACGGTACGCACCGGTCTACAAATCCCTTCATACTCTTATCCAACAAGAAGAGCTGGGATCGGTTCGATCGTTCGAAGCCCGCTTCGCTGTTGACAGCACTCCGTTTTGTGAAAACGACGAGCAGTATTTGAAATTCGCCGCGATCCACATAGTCGATCTTCTCCGGTACTTGTTTGGGGAAGTAAGGAACGTGAAAGGATTCAAGAACAGTGTGGGACCACATATTTCACAATGTTTAACCCTTAAGTTTCAAAATGGAATTGTCGGAACGGTTTTCCTAAGCGGAATGACCGCCTGGTCCAGAGAAAGCGAAAGGCTCCAGGTCACATTCGATCACGGTTTTGCGGAAGCAGTGGAAATCGAAACCCTTCGCATTCACGCCTCCCAAACCTTTGAAGACCTTCCATGGAAAGGATTAAAGGAACAGGATACAGTCTTCACACCATCTACCTCACCCATGTCAGGTACCATGAGGGACTTGTATCTTAGAGGATTTACAGGAGAAATGACGCACTTCCTCGCGTGCTGCGAAGGAAAGGAGACGCCTCTTTCCAACGCGAGAGACAATGTCGGGACCATGACATTATATGAAGATATCCTTCAGGCATTAGAATAACAGTTATGGGACAGGGACAATGGACCTGTCCCTTTTGCCTCTCTTAGAATTGGGACTCATCTGTCTTCATTTATCTGCTTTTTGAAGGGCAAAAGTGTTAGATTGTCTATTTTTAGCTGGAATCAGTTCCCGGAAGAATATGTTGAAGTGGATCTAAGGCCCAATGTCTCATGGGGATTCTCGATTTGATCCAATTTCGGCGAGATTTAATCCCTATTGATGATTATTAATCCCGTTCAGATTTTTTCAATCCTCTTTCCGAATTATTCATCCCCTTTTTAAAATAATTAATCCTCCGTGTCGAATTTTCTTTAAATCTTCACGCACACCATGAGTCAAAAGCATCTCTTCTCAACGAATCATTCCATCTGTTATGCTATCAGATATAGAGAAATCACCACCTAAGAAGGAGTCCCTTACAACCATGATTTCATTTTTTCTTACTGTGAAACGACTAGTCAAAGCGTTATGGCAAGCTTTTAAACTAAAAAACTTTCAAGTTCTTTTTACATTGGTTCTCATTCTTTTATTTTCAGGTACCTCCTTCTATGTGAAGCAGGAAGGACTATCCATCATCGACGCTCTTTATTTTTGTGTGGTGACCCTTAGCACCATCGGGCATCCCAGCTTTGAACCTCAAACCACCTTTGGGAAAGTGTTCACTATCCTCTATATCTTTTGCGGGAATGGAGCATTCATTGGTTTGATTGGGTATGTCGCGTATGCCATGATTCAGAAACCGGAGAAGCGAAAAAGGAATGCCAGGGAGTGAATGCCATTCCTTTTTTGACTCAAACTGGTTTTAGCTAGACTTATGGGTGAAATAAGGACCGAACTCTTCACTATCATGTGTTTGTACATACGTCCAGGTGAACTCTTTATCGACAATATATACATCCTCTTCATCCCGTAAGTCATCCACTCTAAGCTCCGATGCATTTTTCAGGAGAAGAACATCGTCTGTTAATTGATAAAACACAAAGCATTCTTTTTTTGGCTGCTTTTGAAACGACTCTTTAGCCTTCTCGCTTACAACACAACTTTTCCTCTTATTACTAAACACATGCCAAAGAAATCCGCAGAAGTATCGGTCACTGTGAAGAAAGATCGTTTCCTTTTCTTCGTCGCTAAGATGAGACACAAACGCTTCTTCCCATTTCTTACGTAAGTAGGGACCCATTTGGGAGCTTCAATGATCTTCATGTTTCGGTCTTTCAATCTATCGTACAGATCTTTCATGTTGTTCCTCCAATTCTCAAACCAATTCGGAAGCATAGCACAAAAACTTTCCCCGCGCTCAAAACTTCAAAATCGAGTATACCTTTAAGTCCTTATGTTCTCCTTTCACATACATTGCCTTTCTGCTTATCCCTTCGAAAGACATACCTACCTTTTTCATCACGCCCTCGGAACCTTTGTTTTCTAAAAAGCACCTCGCCTGTATACGAACCAAGTTCATATGTTGGAAACCGAAAGAGATGATGGCCTCTGCTGCTTCGGTCATTAACCCTTTGCCCCAGTATTCATGAGATAGAACATATCCCATCTCAGCACTATTGTGTTCTGACTGCCACCAAACAAAGTGAACGGTTCCAATAAACGTTCCATTTTCTTTAAGCTCAATTCCCCATAATGCATCATATCGAGGTAAAAACGTTTGGATAAATCGAACGGTATCTGATAGTGAAGAATGAGTATCCCACGTGACAAGTCTCGTTACTTCTCCATTCGAAGCATATACATACATATCTTCTGCATCATCCTCTGTGATTTTTCTAAGGATGAGGCGTTCCGTCTCGATTTTAGGTACATCCGGAAACTTTTCTAAAATTTTCATAGATTCACCGCTTTATTGACAATTTACTCTTATACATTATGTATACCACAAACCTCTGCTCAATTGTTCTGTCTTTCCATCATGCTGTATCTTCAGGAAGCACTAGAACCGTCCCCCTGCTCCTCCCCCTGCTCCTTTCTCTTTTGGCATTAGATTGATTGGGTTTGTCGAGTATGCCATGATTCAGTAACCTGAGAAGCAGTAAAGGAATACCAGGGAGTGAATGGCATTCCTTTTTTGACAAAAGCTGATTACTTATGGGTGAAGTAAGGACCGAACTCCCCACTATCATGCGTTTGTACGTACGTCCAGGTGAACTCTTTATCGACAATATACACATCCTCTTCATCCCGTAAGTCTTCCATTCGAATCCCCGACGCGTTTTTCAGGAGAAGGACATCGTCTTTTAGTTGATAAAACACAAAGCATTCTTTTTTTGACTGTTTTTGAAAATACTGTTTGGCCTTCTCGCCAACAAAACGATCGGTTCTCTCATAACTAAACACATGCCAAAGAAATCCGCAGGAGTATCGGTCACTATGAAGAAAGATCGATTCCTTTTCTTCGTCGTTCAGGTGGGACACAAACGTCTCTTCCCACTTCTTCAATAGGTAGTTGCTCCATTCGGGCATTTCAGTGACCTTCATATGACGAGCGGTCAGTCTATCGTACAGGTCTATCATCTTCGTTCCTCCGTTAACTATGCGCTTACTCAAACTCCAACGTCACGCCGTCCCCATTCTTTTCATCGGCTTTCATGATGTTGACGGTTTGGATATATCCTTTCACTGCTTCATCCCCATGGGTCATCGAATTCTCTGAATCTGCTTCCTTTAATACTTGAAGTCCGGCCAGTTCATCCAGATTGCCGGCTTGTTCGATTAATCGCTGCTTGATCTCTTCCTCCTGCCCGGCAGGTTCAAAGGTCAATTCAAAACGATAGCGGGTCGACAAATCCGGTCGGGTAAACGTCCTGGTTCCAATAGCTCCGCCTTCCTCCACAGATGTCCCGATTCCTACAGAATTAGCAGGTACCTCATTCAGAGTCCCAGCGGTATCTTCATTAATGTCTTCAACCGTAGCATTTCCTTTATAAGGAATAAGTCTAATTTCTAGAAACGTATCAGCGGGAAGGTCCGTCTTGCCTGATATCACCATATTCTTCCCATCCAATGTAAGAGACGCATCAATGTTAAAAGCTGGTTCTTCTGGCTCTTCCTGAACGACTTCCTCCTGCTCCTGCACGTCCGCTTTTTGCCGATGTTCTTTTTGAATTTCCTTTTGCTCCGCGTTTTGGGCGAATGGATCAAAGACAACCCTACAGGCTGATAACAGGAAACAGGATGAAACGAGTAAAACAAAAACCAATCTATTTCGACACATTCCTTTATCACCTTCGACAATATTTTCTGAATCGTGTTTACTATTGAATCTCTTTATTGTAGCATGAAACTAGTAAAAAATGTAATTTTACCAGGGTTAGGAAGGTGGACTTCCATGATTAAAGCATTACGTGCGCCTATTCATTTTGCAATTGTGTTCATCGGTTTGTTTTTACTCAGCGGAATCAGCGCTTTATTAGATTATGATACAGAGCTTGTCATCAACGTGGGAGCCTATGGCCTTCGTTTATGGCAGACGATACTTGAACTCGCTTCCCCCTTTTCCATCGTCGTCCTGTGGGGCGCAGAGGATAAACAATACGGGATGTTCGACATTTTTCTCAAGACCTATCCGTATTCATTTAGCCTATTGTTCATCTCATTTGCTGTCGCCATCCTAATTTCGGTTGTCGTGAGTTACCTAATGATGCTTATGCCGAGAAGGCTTTACAGGGTTTCAGAAAAAGTGGTCAACATCCTCGACGGAATACCGGATGTATTCCTCGTCGTGTTGTTCCAGCTGTTCATTATTTGGCTGTTCAAAAAAACAGACTTCCTTTTATTCGATATCTATACGACCGGTGAAGAACAGATTTATACGCTTCCGGTCATCTGCCTCTCGTTTCTGCCCGTCGTGTTTTTAGTGAAACAATTCTTATTCCAGCTGAAGGAAGAAGAAGCCAAACCCTATGTAGAATTCTCCTATTCAAAAGGATTCAAAAAGAGTTATACGATTTGGTTCCATGTGTTCCGGAATGTGTGGATCCACTTCTTCCTGCATTTGAAGCCGATCTTTCTGCTCATGCTTTCGAACCTGCTTGTCATTGAAGTTTTATTTAATATTAAAGGCTTCATGACGGTTCTACTCAGAACAGCAACGTCATCATCGCCTGCGTTTTTCATCGGGATGCTTCTGATATTCGTCCCGTTTTACATCGTATTTACAATCGGGTCTCTGCTGTTGAAGAAATGGCTGAAAGGAGGAGAATACCATGTCTAGGACACTCGTCAAACGGTTGGCTTTTCCTGTGTTGATCATCTTCGGTCTCCTTGTGGCAAGCTTTTTGATTCCATTCCTGAACCCTGACTATGATAAAATCACCCAATATTTAATGGATGACAACAATAAGGTGACGGCTGCACCGCCCTTTACGCCTGAAGAAATGCCGCTACTCGGAAGTGACCGTCTGGGCCGGAATTTCCTGCTCCTCCTGATTGCCGGTGCAAAATTCACGATTTTCGCTGCCCTTTTCATAGCAGCTCTCAGGATGATTTTTGGATTTGGATTCGCCCTTCTTTATACGTTTTTACCCGGTTCATTCACCCGCACATTGAAAGGACTGGGAGAAGCGTTTCAATACCTCCCTCTTGCCATTGTCGTGTTTGGGCTTTTAGCACCGTTAGAGGGGGCTTTCCAGGGAGACGCCCTCCCATCCAGCCGCTACTTTTTTATCCAGCTAGCTGGGATGGCGGCCATCACGATTCCCTCTCTAGGGATCTATCTGGGAGAGGAAATGAAGCTCTTTATGAAGCAGGAATTTGTTGATGTCTCGAAGACCATGGGCGCGGGCAGGTTTCACCTTATCCGGAAACATCTCCTGCCACAATTTCTGCGTCACTCCATCGTGTTATTTTCCGAACAGGTATCACAGGCCCTTTCCCTGCTCATTCAACTCGGTATTATCTTAATGGCTCTTGGTGGAATGAAAGTGGCGGAATTTGCTATCGGTCCTTTTGAACCAAGCAACCCGGTTTATTTTTCAGAAACGAATGAATGGGCTGCCACCATCAGCATGAACATCCAGCAAGTGTTCACCACTCCCTTGCTCGTGGTCGTCCCGTTGATTCTATTCTCCATCCTGATCCTGAGCATCAATTCTATCAGCGCCACGTTAAAGAAGGTGTTGATTGATAGTGATCTTCCTTTTCAAAAAGAAGTGAGTGGAGAAAAGAAAGCCAACGAAAAAGTGGTGCGTTCGGAGGAATTGTTTACGTTTAAGGGGTGAAGCCAGGAAGCACGGGGGGCGGTTCCTGTGCTTCTCTTTTTGATGAACATGAAGCAGCAGAACCCTCTACATGCTTCGTCAAATGAAACGCGAAGACCGCAACAAAGAGAGCCATGGGGACAGGTCCCGTGGCTCTTTTTCAGGTTAGATGGACTTCGGGACCGGAAACAAAGCGATGATATGTTCGAATTGGGATCTACCTGTCCTTTTTTAACTGCTTTTTGAGGGGGAAAGATGGTAGATTGTCTATTTCTAGCTGGAGTCGGCTCCTGGAAGGGGATGTGGTAATGGTTTGAGTGTGCAATACCCTACAAGGATTTTCGATTTGATCCAATATCGTCGAGATTTGATCCGGATTGAAGATTATTAATCCAATTCAGAATTTTTTAATCCTCTTTCCGATTTATTAATCCCTTTTTTAAATAATTAATCCCTCGTGTCGAATTTTCTTTAAACCTACACACAGAACATGAGCCAATAGGAAAGTATGATGACCACAGCCTTACACATCACGCGAATACCGCAACGATCGATACTCCCCCTCCTCATTCCCATAAACAGGCTGCTCCTTCTCATATACAAACCCTCTCGCTTCGTAAAAAGGAATCCCTTTCTCGTTCCCTTTTTGCACGGACACCCATTGCTTGTTGGCATGAAATTCTTCTTTCTGCTGTTGAGTGATGGCCTCTAACAAGAGTGTCCCAATCCCTTCATTCCGCCTGGTTGGATCCAGGTATAGGACAAAAAGTTCTCCTTCGGTCTCCCCAATCATCCCGCCTCCACCAGCGCCGATGACTTCATCGTTTTCAACCGCGACAAAATATCCTCCCCAATATCGGTCAGATGTTGTCACTTCCTTCAGTATTCGTTTATCGTTATAAAAATCTTCTATCACTCTTTCAATATATTCTTTCGTGTAGATATTGCGGTACGTTGCCCAATAACCATCGGAGCAGACTTTTTTTATGCCTTGTATGTGGCTAGGGTTTGCTTTATGGATATGTATCATGATCCATCCTCCATTTCTACTTCAATAAAAGCTGAACAATTTTATCCGTTTGTTTCTGATTGATCTTGTAATAATGATCCCTACTATCACCGGAAATCAACGTTTCATTTGTATCGAATCCTTCGTGAAGATATAAAACTTCCTTAGTCTCCTTATATTCCAGTTGAAGTTTGTAGGTTGGCTGCACGGCCAGTTTATAATGTGTATTGGTGATTTTATTCGACCGATTCAGAATGCCCGTGACAGTTGCGATGATTTCTTGATCGGTAATCTTTTCATCATCCTCAAATGTTTCATCGTACTCTTGTATAGTCATGCTTTTCACTCCAGAAAAACCGTTATATAACATGGAATAGCTGATAAAACCAAAAAGAATGATAAAAATGAAAGTTAGTTTTGTCCTTTTCATCGATCTCCCCCAGTCATACTCCTTTTATCCAATTATTTCAAATTACATCTGTCATATCTACTTATTTTTTCACAACTTCATCTAGCGATAACGTCACACAAAATGATTCTGAAGGTACAGGCATAAAGATTCATCTTTCTAAAAATACCATCGTTTACAAAATATTAACTTGTTAGAAGGTTATTCCATCCCCTATCATTCAAGTAGAAGCGAACACACCTTATGCCATTCCTCAAAAAAATCATTTCTCATTGCCTGACTACATGGTTTTACTATGAACCTTCCATTCTCTAAAGGAATGAAAGGTTCATATAAAAAAATACATACAGGAGGCTTTCCCATGCTAAAGAAATCGATGTTGATTGTTGTTGCCCTACTTCTCTCGTTCGCTTTATCCCTGCCATCGGCGCTGGCATTCCCGCCTGGCACACCATCGAAGTCCACAGCCCAGTCTCAATTAAATGCTCTTACTGTAAAATCAGAAGGTTCCATGACCGGCTATTCCAGGGACAAATTCCCTCACTGGATCGGCCAGGGTAACGGTTGTGACACCCGCCAGCTAGTCCTGCAGCGCGACGCCGACAGTTACAGCGGCAGCTGCCCTGTCACATCAGGTTCATGGTACAGTTATTATGACGGGGTGACGTTTACCGATCCGTCCGATCTTGATATCGACCACGTCGTTCCACTTGCCGAAGCATGGCGTTCCGGTGCCAGCAGCTGGACGACGCAAAAGCGCGAAGACTTCGCCAATGACCTAAGCGGCCCGCAGCTGATCGCCGTTAGTGCCAGCTCCAACCGTTCCAAAGGCGACCAGGATCCATCCACATGGCAGCCACCGCGTTCTGGCGCAGCCTGCGGTTACTCAAAATGGTGGATCAGCACGAAATACAAATGGGGCTTAAGCCTGCAGTCTTCAGAAAAAACGGCCCTTCAAGGCATGCTGAACAGCTGCATCTACTAATGTGAATAACGGAAATGCCCGTACGACAGGCTCGTACGGGCATTGTTCATATCCAGAATGGAGGTATACGCATGGAAAAGAAATCAACTGTTTTTACGGCAACTCACGGGGTCATGACGTCTGAGGTCGGTGTGATCAGCGGGGAGCTTGAACTGGTGACGACCTGTGATGAGGATGGTGTGCTTTCGCTCGCAATCACCTATGTAGGCGCAGAAGAATGGTATTCGTTGCCCGGTGAGGAATATAAGTTGCACGATGTGCGGGATCATGAGGTTGTGCACAAGATGCTAGCAGCTGTGTTGGAGCGTCCATAACAAAGAGCCACGGGGACCCGCGGCTCTTTGTTAAAACTGTGCCAAGGTACCTGTCCCCTTGGCCTTTATTTATTTCTTCTCCATCACCGCAAAATAATTTTCTTCATCATCAGCAAAGTTAAATACTCTGCCAGCAGGCATATTGACAATTTCCCCTACTTTGATTTTCTTATTGGAAAGATCGGTATAGAGATCATCGAATCGATCGGTGAAAAACATTAAGGAAGGCGTACCAAGATTGACCCCAGCTGACATCTTTGCCACGAATTCCTTGTTGTGCAAAATGATGCTTGTTTCGGCGTCCTTCGGGGCCACTTCAATCCATCTCATTCCTTGACCGTTATCTTCCTCTGCCTTTACAACAAATCCTACTTTTTCAGTCCAAAAGGTTACTGCCTCATCCTGGTTATTGACGTATAACATAATTTGACCGACTTTATTAATCATAGATTTTCGACCCCTTTAAAATAAGTTCACTTATTTATTTCACGATTTGAAGAGCTTCTTCCAAACGATCCCACGTTTCAGTGATTCCCTGTATCATTCCCATGTCCATAACGGTCTTAAGAGCGTCTGCCGATGAGTACACAGAACGGCTGACCAGCTTCGTCTTGCTGCCCATATCAATGAATTCAAGCATCACTTCTGTTGATGGCATGTCTTCATTCGTATGGCCTTCTGCATCCGAGAAAGCATCGATGTAGACGATCTTTTCCGGTTCGATGATTTCTTGATAAACACCTTTTCCCCAAGATTCCATCCCGTAGAATTGACCCTGGCTTTGATCCACGCACTTCATGCAGTAGTGCCAGACACCGCCAGGACGGAAATCCACACGGCATACCGGCAGCTCCCAGCCTCTTGGTCCCCACCAGTTCTTGAGATGCTCCGGTTCTTTGAACATCGAGAACACCAGGTCACGCGGTGCGTCGAAAACCCTCTCCAGCACTAGTACCCGGCTATCCTCTACTCTCGATACTTGATTGTTGACGGACATGTCGTTTCCTCCTCAGATTGAAATGTACATATGTGAAAACGTGATGGCTTTACCTTCAATAGCCCTGTAAAAAAAAGCAACCGATTGTAGTATTCTTCAGAGAATCCGTAACTCCTTCTTTCTTTCTAACTATGTTTCATTTTCATACACACGGCTGCTTCATGAACAACTTCCGGTTATTCTTCCTCCACTTCCTTTCGCTGTACTTTGTGCAGGTAGTCCTCCAAACGGTCAAATCGTTCATTCCAAAGGTGTCTATACGATTCCACCCACGTATCCAACTCTTTAAACGGCTCGGGTCTTAGCTTGTAGTATCGTCGATTGGCGATTGGTTGGACTTCGACTAGCCCTGACTGATTCAATACTCTGAGATGCTTCGAAACTTGCGGCTGGTTCATTCGTAGTTTGTCGGTGATTTCCCCCACTGTAAGAGGGCCATCACGCAGAAGTTCGACTATTTGCAGGCGATTTGGCTCGGCGAGAGCAGTTAATATAGTTTTCATATTTACAATATACTCCTAAAGGAATATTCCCGTCAAGGAATATTTAGAAAATTTTTAAAAAAGGGCAAAAGAACCATGGGGACAGGTACGGTGGCTCATGGGACAAGGTACCTGTCCCCGCGTCCCAGTTCATGTTCCAAATGAAAATGGAGCATATTATTCATAGGAGGTGATTCCATGGACAATAAGAAAAAGGCCAAAGACATAGAGAAGCACCGTACATTAGAGAACGAAAATCAAAACGATCGACATAATGAAAATGCGCGAGCAGCAGCTGAGCTTGAACCAGAGGCGCCGAGGATGAGTACCGATCATATATAGAGAAAAAACCAGATCCACATGGTTCTGGTTTTTTCTGTTCCATCTATGCCAAATAAGGGGAAAGTGCTTCATGACTATATTGACCAGCCGCTTCTTGTTTCACTTCTTCCATGATGTCATCCATTTCAGTGATCAATGCATGTAAGGATTCTTTCACTGTCCCATTTTCAAAAAGCTCAATGGAAGTGGGCAGCTCATCTTCATCTAAAATGGCATACCTGCCATCCGGATACACCAATACGTCCAAAATTAAATCTTCAAACGAAACCATCTCAGACGTAATTTTTGTATTTTTCACGAGGTTAAAGTACGCACCCAGGAATTCCCCACTGCGGCTTCTCCAAAAATACACATTGTATGGTCGAGCTTCCCAATAATAAGCTAAGGTATAACTTCCTTTAGGAATCGTTATTTCATCCTTTTCACTAACCATGGTAAAAGGAGTTTCGATGATATGAAAAAGCTTCGCACTTCGATCCTGTGATTCTAATACCTTACATCTGTAATCCACAACGTCTAAATTATACTTAATCTTTCTTTCAAGAATATCTTTCATTTTCGACAACCTTTACTGAGTTTTGGGAAGCAGCAGAACCGTCCCCATGCTTATGATAAGCGAGGTAGAACTACTCCCCCCGCTTTGTTTTATGAAATCGAAACCATCCCTGATCTTCCAAAACTTCCATCATTTCCCGACTGTCTTTTGTTTAATTCTCATTCCAAGTGGATATTGAATAATAAGAAATCAAACCATAGAAATGAGGTAGTGAAAACATGCGGGAAAATCATGATCAAATAAAAGGAAAACAAAAGCAGACAAAGGGAGATTTGAAGAAAGGGCTAGGCAAACTGACAAACGACGATTCTATGATTGCAGAAGGAGAACGCGACAAGGATAAAGGGAAGATTCAAGAAAAGGCTGGAGATGTGAAGGAATCCTTAAAAAAGAGTTGGTAACAGCCAGAAAGCGCGGGGGCTCTTCTCGCGCTTTCTTTTACGTCAAAATGAAGCAGCAGAACCGTCCCCCATGCTTCCCCTACAAATACTTCCTCAGCCCTGCCTTTACCTCATCACTCGCAAAAGCAGCCTCCACACTATTTAAATAAATCTCCCGATAATCCTCCTCACTCATCGCAAACTCACCCCAGACCAATTCACATTCCTTCGTCATCGTCGTATCCGACACCGTTCTGTTGTCTGTATTGATGGTGATTTTAATTCCGTCTCTGTGAAAATCATACAAAGGGTGATCGCGGAACTCTTCGACCGCTTTCGTTTGAACATTACTCGTTGGGCAGATCTCAAGCACGATCCCTTTTTCCTTTACGACCTGATACGCTTCCGGACAGTCCGTAATATAGACACCGTGCCCGATTCGTTCTGCACCCAGCCATTCAACGGCCTCTAGCACATTTTTTCCGATTCCCGTTTCGCCGGCGTGGATGGTGACTCTGTAGCCATACTCTCTCGCAAGGGCAATGGGTTCAATGAATTTACCACAGAATCCTGCTTCTTCGGATGCACATAAATCAATGGCGACGACTCCTTTTCCAAGGAAGCCCTTCCCCTTTTCAACTACTTCAAAGGCACTTTCCGGTGACATCGTTCTCATACAACACAAAATGATATTTCCTTTAATATCAAACTGCTCTTCCGCTTCTTTCATCCCTTCAATGACACTTCCAATGATTTCTTCTACCGATAATCCTTTTTGTGTATGAAGCAACGGGGCGAACCGGACCTCCATATATTTCACCTGTTCCCCTGCTGCATCTTCATAAAGCTCATAAGTGATTCTTTTTAAATTTTCCTTTGACTGCATTACAGCATTCGGGATCGAGAATTTCTCCAAGTATTCATCCAATGATTCACAGTCTAATGGGGCAATCAGTTCTTCTTTGATCTCTTCTTTATCAAACGAAGGAATGTGGATACCGTCCTTCTTTGCTAGTTCAATGATCGTCTCGGGTCTGACACTCCCATCCAGATGGCAGTGCAGTTCAATTTTAGGCATTGTAGTATAATTCATCGTTGGACCTCCTCAATTTCTCTATAAAAAAAATCCTGATTACGAAGAAAATACAAATAACAGTACCTTCTTCGTAATCAGGATTTTTTGGTTCCTGGTAGAGACCCCCAACCCATATTGTTGGAGTTATACGAATGTGAGAAACGTATGATGTTTTTTATTACGATAATAAACTTTTGTTTGAATGTCAAGGGAAGAGGGACGGTTCGGATTTGTCACTGTACATCTCGACCTCAGTTGTAAATATACAGTCCCCCTTCATAAACTCTAGGAAATATCCTTCATCATAAATACCTGCTTTATGGTAGCTTGAAACCCTAAGCTCTTACATACTGCATACGAATCTGCACTGACCGGTGAATTTGGGACAAGTCTCGTAATATCCTCTGAAAAATCACCGAAAATGTCAGCCAGCATGAACGTGATTATGGCCTCTGCATCCTTTTGTTCTGGGGCCGCTTCACATTGATACACGATGGTATGACTATGTGCACCCTCTGAAGAAAATGCCTTTCGGAAGTTGGCATATCCAATCGCTTTTCCTTCCTCATCAAGAGCAATCAATGCCTGACTTCCTTTTAGATTTTTCCAATGAGTCTGCCATGGGTTCATCCCTTTATAAAACGATAATTGGTCTAACTCATGAAGATAAACAGGATCTTTCAAGGTATATACATTCGGTGATGGAGGAATAGGAGAGGTAGAAAGACTTCCTTTAAGCTCTAAATATTCAAGTTGATCGATGGTTCTATAGCCGTATTGTTCATAAAGAGCAATGGCATTCCCATTTTCCAGAACGGCCTCCAGTGTTGCGATGTCCACTGCCTCTTCCTTATAGATCTCTAGTGATTTTTCGATTAATGCTTTTCCGATACCATGTCTTCTGAATGAAGTCGCAACGCCGGTTCCACCGTTCCAAGCGATTTTCTTCCCATTCACTTCTCGCATTCCGCTCAAAACCAGTCCCACGGGCACATTGTCCATAAAAGCTACAATCGAGTGCTCCGTTGATAAGCCTTCGTTAACTAATCGTGCGGCAAACGCGTCTGTATTCATGGTCATATTGAAATAATAGCCCTCAAACCCTGTGTTCCAAGCATGTACTGCTTCATCTAACGTACATTCTTTCAATCTCTTGATTTCTACCATCTCTCTCGTCCTTTCAACGTTCGCATGTTTTGGTTTAGGCTAGCTTTTCAATAGCCGCTCTTGTTACGTTTCCTTTTTTGCATAGTAGCGTGTAACTCAATACCACCTGAAATGTTCAGATAGAATAAATATGCTGCTAAAGACATCCTTTAGCAGCTAAGTTAAAAGAGGGATTGCGATCCCTTAAATCGAATTTACTTTTCCATTTGTTAGAATATTTTCATTTTATCAAGTGCATAAAAAACTGTCTATATTATTTTATTTAGGAACCACGAAGCAGCAGAACCGTCCCCTTGCTTCCTCAATTAATCTGCGACATATAGTCAAATGCAGTGATTCCATAGATGCTTTTAAAATGTTTGTTTAAGTGAGTAAGATCAACAAAACCACATTCAGCGACGGCTGTATAAATGTCACGATTCTTTTCTATGATCTGCTTCGCACGTTCTACCTTGCAGGTCAGATAGTATTGATAGGGTGAGATTCCGGTGTGGGCTTTAAAGGCTCGGATAAACTGATAGTTTGATAGCCCCAGCTCTTTGCATACTTCGTTAAGTGAGAGGACCCCTTCTACGTTAGTGTGAAGCATCCCTTTCGCTTTTCGAATAAATGCGTTATCTTTCTTATACTCTGTAGTAAGACTGGTTGGAACGAGACTGTCTGTGAGGGATAGCAGTAATTCACTACAGTATGCTTCGTCCTTTTCTCTTAATATGGCTTGAGCGAGGTTTACGACTCTCTGTTCAAGCCTGTGGTCATACACAATCGGAGTTGTAAAAAGGACAGGTTCTTTCTTCTCACTGACTTCCAGAAGTAGCTCAGGATCGATGTAGAGCATGATGTAATCAAGTCCCCTCGCATCATGCGCCCTTCCATCATGTGTCTGTTCCGGATTGAAGAGCATCACCCCGCTTTGATGGGACAATTGTACACTTCCATTCAGTTTATACTGCTGTATCCCCCGCAGCGTAACCCCAATCGCATACTCTTGATGAGCATGGTTTTTATATGAGAAATCCGTAAAGCTGGCTGATAATGCCGTCACACCGGCCGATTTTTTATAAATGAATGACTCCATTCCATCCGCCCCTCCGTTCACTTTACAACCAGATCATGACGCCAGAATAAGCTAAAAACAATGCCATCAGGACATTCACGACCTTACTATGATGCTGTAAAAACGTCTTAAAGATGGTACCGAATAAGACCCATGTGATAAATGCGGCAAACCCAATACACGTGATGGCAAATACCCCCATGCTCACTGCAGGCATAGCCGTGTAGTGAGGCAAAATAAAGCTGGGAATGACCGTCATGGTGAATAATACGACCTTAGGGTTTAAAAATTGCATGAGGAATCCTGATATAAAAGTTCCCGTTTGCGCTACCGTTTTTGAACTGTCGGCTTTGTATAGTTGATACGCAAGATAGAACATATAGATACTTCCGATCATCTGCATAACGATTAATAGTTTGGGTATGACCTCTATTAGTAAAGAGTTTAACACAGCAGAAATGACGAGCAATAGACCGAAGGCGATGGTAGCTCCATACGTATAGTGCATGGCCTTTTTAGCTCCAAATCGATGTACGGTGGACAATATGACGATATTGGTGGGCCCGGGTGTAAATGTCACAATCATACAATAGAGTAGGAAAGATGCTATATTCATGAGGATAACCCCTTTCAGAAATGTATTCTGATGTCATAGTACAACAATCCGTTCGATGGCTTATAGTATATTATTGCAGGAAACGTTTGCTTCCTTTTACCTCATGGCATAGAATAGAATCGCCATTCCCCCAAAAATATGGGTAGTCTCGTCGACCCTATGTCGTTATATAATTAGTTTGGAAGAAATCATTTTACTATTTAAATAGTAGGAGTAGATATCATGAACATTCGAAAGGCAACACCAGAAGATGAACCTGTCCTTAAAGAATGGTTAAACAATCCGGAGGACTGCCTGCTTGTCACCGGAAGGCAACCCTATTCATCCGATATGTTCCATAGCTGGTATGAAGAACCTGATCAATTCGGATATATGTTAGAGGAAGACTCAAAAAGCGTTGCTTATGGCGAGATATGGGTGGATGAGGAAGAAGAAGATCTTGAGCTTGCCCACTTGGTGGTTGAACCTTCTTTACGAAATAAAGGCTTAGGCAAACAATTAATAAAAGCACTTCTTGAAAAGTGTAAGGACTATCCATATGAATGGGTGTATATGAGAATAGAACCCCTAAATAAACAGGCGATTCAATGCTATAAGGGAGTGGGATTTGTGGAAGAACCCAGTCTACGATCGTCTTTTAATAGTAGATGGATATGGATGAGAAAAAAGAACATCGTGTCATCTTGATGAAACGATGGGCAATGGTTTTTGACTGCCATTGCCCATTGTTCCCCCTATTTTACTAGAGTCCCCTCGAGCTCGATCAGCACCTGGGTACCTTTTCCATATCGACATAAAAGCCCCTGTACCTGTCCCCTTGGCTCACCCCTGACTCAGCCCAACCTTTCCCTCTCTATCCCTCACTCTTCTTTATGTTAAAATATAATTGGAAACCACAGTAAAAGGAGAGATCTTGAGTACATGATCGATCAAGTGAAATTAAAATACAAAAAAGCCATCTGTGATAAAGTAATGAGTCAAAAGCAAGAACTTATCGTTCAAAAAGACAACTTGAGAGTTAGCCAACTTAATAACATAGAATCGAGGCTTCATAGTTGGCGTGAGGATATTATTGAGATTTATGCGAAATCGATTGAAAGTGGCTTAGACCCGGCCTTCGAACATTTACAAGAGTGGGGATCGGAAGCCGTCGATACACTTGTTAATTTCAATCTTCCATTGGAGATTGCTCTGGACGAGGTGAGAGATTACCGAAATTTAATCGGGAATATTATTAAAGAAGAAGCGTCTAATCTCCATTTGTCCATTGATCAATTTTATGACATGATTTCAGATTTTGATGCCGTGGTGGACAGGGCCGTCCACTGGCTGAGCATGTCGTATACAAGAAGATTTTATACACGGATCAATGCTGCCGAAGCGACAGCATTAGAACTATCGATCCCGGTGATTAAAATAACCGATGTAGTCGGTATCCTCCCGTTGATCGGGGACATTGACACCGAAAGAGCTCAAGAACTGATGGATAAAGCCCTCTCTAAAGGGAGCGCATTATCAGTAGAGTACATGGTGATTGACCTATCCGGTGTTCCGATTATTGATACGATGGTAGCCGACCGCATCTTCAAGGTTGTGGATGCCTTATCCCTGATCGGAATCAAAACCATCCTATCCGGAATCAGACCCGAAATCGCCCAGACTATGACCCATCTCGGAATCAATAGTTCAAGAATTCCCGTCACCTCCAGTCTCCATATCGCCCTGGAGAAATTTCTAAGCCAAGGGGACAGGTCCCTCGGCTCCATATAAAAAGAAGCACAGGAACGTTTCCTGTGCTTCCTTTATTCTCAACGCGAAGCAGGAGAACCGTCCCCATGCTTCCCAAACGTCACCACAAACCGGCAACCGGCATCATACCACTCATCCAACTCAATCGATCCACCATTTTGCTCGATGATTTTCTTGGCAATCGCGAGCCCGAGTCCCGTTCCTCCGGTCTCACCATTTCGGGATTCATCCATCCGCACGAATGGTTCGAATATCTTTTCCTGGTAGTCAACGGGGATTCCACTTCCCCGATCTTCAATGATCATCACGGCCTGATCCTGTTTCGGCTGTAGTGAAATGAACAGGTAGCCATCACTGTACGCCATCCCGTTTTGAAGAATGTTCGTAATCGCCCTCTCAAGCTTTAAAGGATCAAACCTCACCATCAAAGGAGATTCGGTGATATCCAATTCATACTCCAACCCTTTTTCCTCGAACTCTTCCACAAACGAAGACAGCAGAGTTCGGAGCCATTCGGCCATATCTTGCACTTCAGGAGAAACGGCGTCATGCTCCATATCCAGATGAGACAGGTCGAACAGGTCATGAATGAGCCGGTTGGCTCTCTTGCTGTTTGATACAATAATGTCTGTATATTTCTGCTGATTTGCTTGACTTAGATGCTTGAAGCTATTTAACGTTTCAGCGTAGCCTTGTATATTGGTCAGTGGCGTTTTCAGATCATGGGAAATGTCCAGAATGAGCTGCTTCCTCAACTGTTCGGACCTTTCCTTCAAGGCGATTTCCGTGCCAATCGTCTGTGCCATTTGGTTCACCTTGCTTCTGAGCTCATTCAATTCCTGATTCGCCTCGAACACGATTTTCTCTCCATAATTCCCTGATGAAATCGAGTCGATCCCCTTTAGGAGCTTTTGAATCGGCTGAATGAGCTGGACAGAGGTTCTCTTCACATACCAATACAGGATGGCCATCAGGCACACCATGAAGAAGAGGATCGTGAAGAAGAACACATCGTCTAATTGGATAAAATCATCTGCGGGAAAATAGAGCAATAGATACTCTTCCCCTTTTTCAGGTATAAATAAATCGGTATCGTACGTGTCAGTATGCTTAAGAAATGCATTCAACCCATAGCTAAACCCTACCTTGTGGGGACTGTTGAATTGGTCGATTACTTTATAATCGGTACTGACGATTTCAAGATACGCATAATCCGGCAGCTCATTTTCCTTGAAGGCTGCTTTTAACCCAGATTTTTTCGCGTCTTTGTACATCCCTTCCAGGAAATCCTGATCCAGGTCCTCATAGACGGTCTCCACGTACACGTAGTTCGCCAAGAGGGTGATCGTCCCTACTCCGAGCAGGATGATGAACAATAAGGCATAGTTGATAAAGAACTGTCTGCTAATGGATACGGACTTCTTAAGGAGAATCGGATTAGTCTTCATGGTCCTCCATCCGGTACCCTAGACCTTTTACCGTCGTGATATATACAGGTGATTTAGGATCGGATTCGACCTGCTCCCTGATCCGGCTGATATGGACCATGATCGTATTGCTGTCACCGATATAGTCGGTGTTCCACACGAGCTCATAAAGCTGCGCCTTGGTATACAACCGGTTGACATTTTTCATAAAAATCGATAGCAGCTTGGTCTCCTTCGGTGTGAGTAAGAGCCGCTCCCCGTCCTTCGTCACCGTTTGATTGGTGGGATCATATTCGAGGGCTCCGTTTCGAATGATTCCTTCTTGTTCCGACACACTGTAATCCGTATAGCGCCGGATCTGGGCATTCACTCTAGATACCAGTTCCACCATACTGAAAGGTTTCACCACATAATCATCGGCCCCCAGTCCAAACCCAAGGACCTTATCCGCATCATCTGCCCTCGCTGTCAGCAGCATGATCGGTACCTTCCACCTTTTTCGTACTTCTTTAATCACCTGAAACCCGTCCATCTTCGGCATCATCAAGTCCAGGATAAGAAGACTCGGGCGCTCTTCCCTGCATTTCATCAGCACGTCTTCTCCATCATAAGCCTGCTCTACCCGATACCCCTCATTCCGCAAATGGAGGGTGATCAATTCGTTAATTTCCACATCATCTTCTGCAATATATATTAACTCTGACATACGCTTACTCCCAGTCTTCTAAATTCTAATCCTATTTTACCATGAAAGGTGCGACGATTTTTGAGATTTATCGTTAATTTAAGGTTGCCTTAAGGTTGGCGTTACATAAATTGTGTACAATGAATGAGTTAAAGGTCAGACTGACCAATTCCAATAAAATCGTTATAACGGGTGGGTAAAGAATCATGACCAAAGAACTGAATGACTACATATTAAAAGGACATTTTGAACAAGCCAAAATAAAGACAAAAGAACTTTCTTATTCAGAGCTTGATGAAGAACTAATGGATATTGCCTTCCAGGATTCAAGCATAGCGAACTATTCCTTCATCATGAGTTTACTAGTTGAAAATGAGACCGTACAGTTACATGAAATGGCTTTTCGATTGATGGTAAATCCACTAAGCTACCTGGATGGTGCCTATTATGCCGCCCTCTATCATGCTAGGCGTTGTGTGGAATTGACCAATCGACTGGAGGTTGGCTACCTTTCCAATCTCTTATTTCTGCATATGATACCAGATCAAGTGGTAGACGAAGAGGAAGCGTATGAGACGGCAAAAGAGATCCTGATGTTAGATCCTAATGATAAGCTAGCGAAAGACTTTTTTGATAGACGATAGATGCGGTGAGATTTATTATGGGAGTGTCAGTATGAGGATTAAAATTATTTGTTCCATTCTAGTAACGGTTGGCTTACTTTTTGCTTATATTGCAACGAAAAGCAATGATTGGGAGAATACACTTGGTTACTCTTTTGTTGCAATCATTGGATTTGTGGATGCATATTTATTTTGGAAGCACAGGGACGGTTCTCGTGCTTCGTAGGTGAGATTGGAAATGAGAAAGGACCTCCCAATGTTAGGAGGTCCTTTCTCATTTCCTATTATCTTTCAATCCTCACTCGTTTCCTTATAAGAAAACGAAAAATCACACTTGTGAGGATATAATAGATTCCTATAATCGACAAGGCGTCTGTTAACACGGACCATAGGCCATTTCCTTGTATGACAAATCTCCATAATAAAAGGCTCGTGATTAGAAGGAGTGGGAATATGAGAAAGTATCCGAGGAAGGTTAGGTTTTCTTTTTGTTTTTCCATCATAATCACCCTTCTGTTCGTAATGGATTTCTTACACTTCCAGTCTGTCAAATTGCAAAAATAACAGCAAAACACATTGTTTAATAATGGTAAATCTGAAATAATTTAATCAACAATCCGTTCATTTTGAGCAGGTTAGTAGATTAATCGAAACAATGGAATGCCGTCTAAATATATGTGTGAAGGAAGGCGAAACGAATTGAAAAACCAATAAGTGGGGTTTGCGGAGGTATAGCGGAATTTTTCGATATTTCTTCTTTTGGCGTAAGGTTAATATTTCTCATTTTACCTGCTAATGTACTTATATACATCATTCTTGCCAATACAATGCGAGACAGCCCCCGGTCATTGTAATAACTTATTCCATGATAATAGGGATTGCTGAATAGGGAATCCTACTATCCTCCAGACTCACCTCATCACCATATAAGCGAAATTCAACCTTCATCTCCGTTTTCACCGGATGGGTCAATGTGTTTCTTTTTCATAATCAAAAAACCCCAAACAATATATATAACACCAACTCCCATTGTAAGGTACATCAATACATTAAAAATATCTGGCGTGAAAGATACATAAAAGGAAAAATCTTCTTCACTCCATGTACCACTATCTGCGCCGGCTATAGCAGCCGCAATGTATTTGGTACTATAAAGAATCGTAGTCATAAGGAAAAACATAGAACCAATCAGTTGTTTATTCATAATATTAATTTCTCCTTCATTTTCCTTCCCACTCTCAGGGTCCACTGCAAGAACTAAAAATCTATTAAATAGCAAAAATAAAAGACGTAATACTCAACGAAAAAAAGAGACTAATGAAAAACGAAAGTGCCCAATGTTCTTTATCTGTCAGCTTCAAAAGGATATTTAAGGATGAACTAATGGTGAAACAAACGATGAATAGAAATAGGACGATTAAAAGTATCGGCATCTCTTTCCTCTTTTCTGTAGATCAGGTGATTCAGTTCAAATAATAAATTACCATACAAAACCAGAGGATTCCGCTGAATATTAGAACATTAATTTTATTTAAGTTTCAAAAAGCACAGGGACGGTTCTCGTGCTTATTTTCCGTCAAGACAGAACAGCAGTAATTTTAAGGTTGCTTTAAGGGTGGAATGAGGAATGTGCTGTACAATTATTAAGTAAATGGTCATGGAAATATATGAACTTGGAGGAAGACGTGTTGTTTTTTAAAAAAGACGAAAATATGAATATGAATAGTGTTAATACTGCATTTCAGAGTACATTTATATTTTGGGGAGTTTCCCTTTTTATTAATTCTCTCTTTGAAATGGTTCATCATAAACCGTTAATAAGCAGTTCTCTTATTTTATCTGCAGGATTAATCATATTTTATTGTACAGAACAAATTGCGAACTACATTCATAAAAGAAAAGAGTGATTCAAATCTTAGCCAATCATCCTTTTTCTTTTGTTCCAGCGATTCATTTATTGCGAAACAAGGGACGAATTCTATTCTAGAAGGGAAGCAGCAGAACCGTCCCCATGCTCCCACAAACAATTAAAACGAGCTCATCCCTCATCAAGACAAGCTCGCTTCATCATTTAAAGAGCCTCATACCAGTCATCAGAAACCGACTCCAGCCACTCAGGCGTTCCGGCCGTGATGGCCACATGCGAGAACCAGCTGTCCTTCGTCGCCCCATGCCAGTGCTTGACCCCGTCATGGGTGACAATGACATCGCCGGCTTTCAAGAACTGAGCTTCTTTCCCTTCTTCCTGGTACCAGCCTTCTCCCCCAGTGACCAGCAGCACCTGATAGCCATCGCGATGAACGTGCCAATTGTTTCGGCACCCAGGTTCGAACGTGACGTTGCCGATCCCGACACTCACATTGGGATCAAACACCAAGCCATTCAAATAACTCTGCCCAATA
The DNA here is from genome assembly GCF_020172085.1 of Rossellomorea aquimaris. Lineage (GTDB taxonomy): Bacteria > Bacillota > Bacilli > Bacillales > Bacillaceae_B > Rossellomorea > Rossellomorea aquimaris_E. Next base: position 556,603 of record NZ_JAIVAT010000007.1, on the reverse strand, counting down.
AAATACTGCGCAAAGGCTTCATTCTTCTCTCCAACAGGGAACAAGCCCCCTTCTTGCAACTCTTCATGTTTTGCCATAAGGAAATCCCCCTCCTATTATTTTTTGCTAAAGACCGGGAAGAAATCATGCTCCCCGTAACTTTCAAGACTTTCCACCTGCTTCAATGCTTCCATGTCGCGATCGCTGATGACGAAATCAAGCTCGGCGTTATTCTTCATGTGATCCGGATTTGCCGTCTTCGGAATGACCACAAGTCCAAGCTGGATGTCATAGCGCAGGCAAAGCTGGGCCACACTCACCCCGTATTGATCTGCGATTGCCTTTACTTCTTCGTGATCGAGGACTGCTCCATGGCCAATCGGAGAATAAGCTTCCACGAGGATGTCATTCTGCTGACAGAATTCGATGAGCTCCGTCGGTGTATGGCTTACGTGGGCCAGGATCTGATTGACCATCGGCTTAACCTTCGAATGCTCAATGATGTTCTCAACATCATCCTGAAGGAAGTTGGACAAACCAATCGCCTTCACCTTCCCGGCTTCATACGCATCCTCCAGCGCTCTCCAAACGTTCTTGTTTTCTTCAAAATATCGATTCTCTTCACGGAACTCCACCCACGGCTGCGGGCTATGAACGATCATCAGATCGATATAGTCCATCCCGAGCTTTTCTAATGATGCATCGATGGATTCTGCGACTGCTTCATACGTCTTCGCCTCTCCGGCTACCTTTGATGTGACGAAGATCTCTTCTCTCGCCACGCCACTCAAGCGGATTCCTTCTCCGACGCCTGCTTCGTTTTCATACGCCTGGGCCGTATCGATGTGGCGATACCCGATGGAGATTGCCTCCTGAACCGCCTTGGATGTTTGTTCGTCATTCAAGAGCCAAGTCCCAAGACCAAGCATGGGGATTTCGACTCCGTTTGATAATCTGCTTTTTTCGTTAAACATGTAATCGTCTCCCTTCTTTAAAATACGAAATCGTATATTGATACGATACCGCACATCTGTGTATAATATAAAACGACATAAAGAGATCTTCAATGATCAAAACACCTTGATCTGTGCGTTTCCGCACAAAGGAGACCATATTGTACGAAATCATTAAAGGAGTCATCGATCCATGACCAAGATTGACCGCAGGGTACAAAAAACACAAGAAGCCATCAAGCAGGCATTCATACAATTGATGTCGGAGAAAGGCTTTGACCATATCACCATCCAGGACATCTCCGACCGGGCCAACGTCGGCCGCAGAACCATCTACGACCACTACCTCGACAAATTCGATATTCTGGATCGCCTCATCGAAGAGCACATCCACGAGCTCCGGAAACTATGCCGGGAAGCGGCCGATCTGAGCTTCGAGGAAGGCAACTTGATCTGGTTCGATTATTTCCAGCAGAACGAGGCCTTTTTCACGACCATCCTATCGAGCAAAGGCGCACCCACATTCCGTACGAGCTTCCTCGCTTTTGTCATTGAGGAACTGGAGGTGGACGTCGATACCACCGAAGGAATCAATCAAGGTTTGAGCCAAGAACTTGTGCTCAAATTTTTTGGAGCCGCTATCGTTGAAATTGTCGAGGCGTGGATTACCGGGGGACTCTCTGAACCTGCAGTGGTTGTGGCGAGGCAGATGGGGAGTTTGTTGGATCGGAATTTATGAAGAGCCGAGGGGACAGATACCTCGGCTTTTTATTCAGAATCAAGAAAAAAGCCACGGTACCTGTCCCCGTGGCTTTATGGATTATGCAAAATCATATCAATATGAGGAATTCCATCATCCAAATAGGTTTCCGTTACTGCCCTGAATCCAAACGACCCATAGAACTCCCTTAAATACTCCTGAGCCTGGATCTTCACTGTTTGTTCCCCCCACTCATCATGAATGAAAGCCAATCCTCTTTTCACTAACTCGCTTGCGAACCCTCTCCCACGATAGGCTTCCTTCACGAGGACTCTTCCAATGGACGGTTCTTTGTATGAAACGCCTGCAGGCAAGAGTCTGGCATAGGCAACCACCTCACCATTTTCTTTTTTATAAAGATGATGGGCGTGCAGATCTTTCCCGTCGACTTCCAAGTAGGGACATTCCTGTTCCACTACAAAGACCCCGGTCCTTACTTGTAACATTTCGTATAGCTCGTGGGTTGATAGTTCATTAAAGCTTTTCACCTTCCAGCTCATGACATAGGACACCTCTTCTGTATAGTTTCGAAAGTCACTGGGCTTATTATAGCAGTTTGCGGGGGTTAACCGAGAACGATTTACATCCTGGAACGAAACAATAAAACGGTGCCTGATCATTAATTGATCAGGCACCTTTCCCTTTAAAATTTATGGTTCTTTTAAGGTAGGTATAAGTCCTGCACTGCTATAATAACTATGTGGACCATCGAAGGAAATCATGAAGTTTTTTAAAAAGTACGTAAACGCTCCAAAAAATATTTAAGATCTTCATTCCAAATAATCCTCCTCCTCCTTTTCTCATGTTAAAGAGGACATGTTACCTATAAAAGAAACAGGACTTTCTCATCAATTATTTAATAATTAAAAATATTTAGTTATTTTCGACACAATTCGTGCTATTATGACATTATTAAATAATGGAAAGGGGGTAAAATAATGGATATTTTCTTAGCTGTTCTGAATTTTGCTGCTAAAGCACTTCCACTAGTTATTGATTTGATCAAAGCATTATCTTAACATTCTTGAACTCATACTTATCTGACAAACACCGCTCCTCTAGCCAGGAACGGTGTTTTCTGTTCTTCCCTATCACTCCACTTCAACAACCACACACCCATAAGAATCTCCATCCTCTATCTTCTGATTGGCCTCCGCAATCCGATCCAGCGTATACGTTTCGGCAATACGATGCTGCAGACGATTTTTCTCGAGAGCAGTTGTAATATCCTTGATAGCCGCCTGTTTTGCACTTTCCGGCATAGCATACACAATAATTAAGCGAAGTGTTAAATCCATAAACATCATTTCTTTAAAAGGCAATGTTGGTTCGGGTATAACCGTAGAGGAGTACGTCGCAATCACTCCCCCAATCCGGATCAACTGCAATACTCTCGGTAAATTAGCTCCAAATTCAACATCGATCACTCGATCCACCTTGACTCCGCCGGTAATCTTGAGCACCTCATCGACCATTCCGTCACTTCGATGATTGACTACATAATCCGCTCCTGCATCCAAACAATGCTCACGAGCTATCTCGTTACTCGCTGTCGCAATCACCTTTGCACCTGCCTCTTTAGCCCATTGAATCGCATAGTGACCAACCCGACCGGCACCTCCTGTGATCAACAACCATTGCCCTTCAACCGGCCCATCAGAGAAGACACTGCGATGCGCAGTCATGACTGGAATCCCTAAACAAGCCCCTTCCGCAAAGCTTGTGTTTTCCGGAAGAGGAACGGCACGATTACTTTCAATAGCTACATACTCTGCGGCAGTGCCATGAAGTCGTCCATATTGAGCCTGGTACACCCAAACCCGTTCACCTATACGGGAATGAGGGACACCCGCCCCTACCGCTTCTATAATTCCTGCGCCATCACTATTGGGGATGACAGCACCATGATCAAGTAAATCCGGGAATGATGCAAGGCGCTTCTTCGTATCAGAAGGGTTAACACCTGATGTGTGTATACGAATCAGAACTTCTCCATGTGATGGGACAGGAGTTTCTACCACCCCTACTTGAAGAACCTCTGATGCTGGACCAAATTGAGTAAACCACGCTGCTTTCATAGATAATATCCTCCTTCTTAACTATTCTTTTATCTTCACCACTACTAGGGTTGTTATATACGTTTTCAGAAGTATAGGGACGGACCTTGATCTTCCTTTTACTTCTCAATTCCCTTTGCCGAAACGAAGAAACCTTTTTCACCATCCATACCTGAGCCAAGGGACCTGTCCCTATGGCTCACTCTACCACCTTAAGATAATAAAAAAAGCCTAGGGGCATCCCCAAGACTGAGTTTAGCGTTAAGCTACTTATTTAATGACTTTCTTCTCTTATGACATATTGACAAATATCCATTTCCGCCTCTAAATCGTTCACGATAAATGATAGCATAGACGAAGAAAAATGCATGCCAGGAACATCGTCTTCATAAACCTTAATGACAATGGTCCATCTACATCCAAGCTTACCAGCTCTTTTAATCTCAATGATTTTTTCTTTCTTATCATGAAGGATGTCCTTCATTTTAACCAAAGCATCATTGATGTCGAGTGATGGGGCATATCCTGTTTCAATCTCCCAGCATCCCTCTACTCTTGTCAGCGTTCCCTTTTCTTTAATGAGATCACCTTTTTTATAACGTAAAGAAGGTACCAACTCAAGAGACTCTGTAATATCATCTGGATTTAATTCATCACCATATAGGCAAAATTCTACATTAATTTCCGTATTCATTTATCTTACCCCTTTCTGCATTACTTAATGAAGTCATCCCCAGCTTGATGCTAGAACCTTTCCCTTCAAAAAGAATCACATGCAGATACTAACCATGCAATCACACAGTAAAATAGGAACCCTATTGTCCTCACCCACTTAACCTTCGATCAATTGTTATACAGAACTTTATTATTATAATGGCCGTAAGTTAAACCAACCTTAAATAATCCTTAAATGAACCATAAATATGTTCTTTCACCTTTATATAGCTGGTAGACACTCTTATTCTAGTTGTCCTTTAGAGATTAGGAGGAAAATATGTTAAATAGTGTTTTTGATAATGAAGAAGAGATGTTTAATGGAATAGCATAAATAAATAGAAATGCCCTCAACCGTGTGCCTTATAGAGAGAATACTCAACAAATAGATGAGGTATTAGCCTAAAAAATCCTTTACTACTCATTGCTTTTATCAGAAATACTCATACTTACACAGAATTAAAAACTCATAATTTCAAATTTTAAGTTTATAATTCTAGGAATATCACAACTTTTCCATTTGAAAATAATGCTATTATTACCATATTAAAGAAAAGGAGAGAGAACATTGAAAAAATTATTATCATTATTTTTTGCAGCTGTTTTATTTATCTCGTTAGGATCATCGGCAACTTTTGCTAAGGAAAATCCACATTTAAAACAAATGACAGTTCAAGAGAAAAAAGAATTAAAAGAGGATTTTGTTAAAATAGGTATTACTTCTGAAACTGCAGATAAATTAGTAAGTAAGTTAGAAGATGGACAAACTATTGACTCCAGAAACCCTGAAAAAGTTGATAAAGTATTAGATTCAATGGTTGTGACACCTGAAGAACCGGTTCAAAGACATGAGTTTGAAGATGGTTCTGTTGTAGAATTAAGTCTAGAAATTATTAAGGAAGATACTCCAGAAAATATTACAGAGGCTCTTACTCTTGAGAAGCAAAATACATTAGTAAGTGCTGCTAGTACTGCTTCTGGCGCAGCCATGAGACTTGTGAATTGCACAAATACGAGCTATACGAGTACCTGTAAGTCTCAAGTTAGATATTATGATGGTATATTGGATATCTCTTATTATGCAAATTTCGTTATTAACAATAATGGTTATGACAGAATCACTAAAATTTATGATGAAAAAAAAGATGGAATCGGATATACAATTTCTACTGATCAATTTGAAATCACCAAGGCAACTGAAACTAGCGGTGGAGTAGCACATGCTACGTACAAAAATTATTTCGATTCGAAACTTCCGTTTGGCCCAACTTACACTAAGTCTTTACGTTTATACGTAGGGAAGAATACTTACTACGCAAAGTGGTTCTAATAATAAAACCCCGTCCAATGACGGGGTTTTTACTATTATTTCTGTTTATCTTTTATTTCTTCAAGTAACTTAATAATTTGTTCATTTTGATCTTTCATTGATTTTAGTGTTCGCTCTATTATGCCAGTAGAAGCAAATACTATTATTAAGATAGCTATTTCTATCAAGATAAACTCCTCCGATTGCATTAGTAATAAGATTAATTTGACTAGTAAAATGCAACGATCCCCTCAACTATTTTACCATTATAGTTAATTTATTACATTAGTAAAATAGACATAAAAACTAGCACATACTACCGAGATCCAATATAAGGTATTCATTTAATAGGATTGTAAGTCTCCAAATAAGGAAAGAATGGATATTTTCACTTGTACCAATCCCCATAACTACCCTAGTTTCTTTATAAAACCTTTTATCAAACAAATTTATTTAATAATGACTAACAATCATACAGTCTTCTTTATAGAATCTACTACTTATTCAACATCAACCATTCAATCACATTATCCTGAGTCAATTTCCCCCTACCGTTCTTAGTCCTACTTAAACGATGCAAATGTACAATGTTATTTTCTTTATGAAAATAGATCCTTCCTACAGAGTCTGTCCCAAAAGGGTACTCCAGTATTTTGCTTTTTCTTGCTCTTATACAACTTGGTCTTATATTTGTTACTGCTTGTCCATAGTTGTAATTCAATTGAACAACTGCCGCTTCTACTTTCAAGCGGTCTGAAGGAGTAATATGAAAGAAATCACTCAAAAACTCAGGGTGAAAACAGCAATTTTTATATAGAGCATTGAATCTCGGTTCAAACTCTCTTTCTAAAACCTTTTTCTCTTCATGAGATAAGTTTTCAGCCTCCCCCTTTTCAGCTTTAACTATGGAAAGTTCATTTTGTTTATCCACTAATTCATTTTGTAATTCCTGTAGTCTTTCTTCGTATGAAATCATATCATTTGAAAAATCTTCTTGGAATTCTCCAAGTAACTTTTCTGCTTTTTTCATTTCTTTTAAAGCAATGTCATACTTGTTTTCAAATTCCTTTTCAAGTTGTCTAAATTGTTTAACCTCTACTTCTAATTTGGTGATTTTCAAATTTGCTGATTTCAAGTCCTTCTCTTTTGTTTGAAGTATTGATTTGATCTTATTCTTTTCTTCTTTTATGTGCTTAAGAGCCATATTAGTAGAGTTTAGATCATTACTTAGCTTACTTAATGATGACATTTTTTCTAGTAATTTTTGTTCTAATTCTTTTTGGTCCAGCCTATATTGATTATTTTCAGTGATAATTGATTCATACTCTGTATTTTTTATGTTAAGGTGTTTTTTTAGTTCTTCTAACTGTTTTTCATAGTGTTGTAGTTCTTCCTTTGATGTACTCTGATTTAATAATTCTTCATAACGAATTTCTTTGACTTTCAACCCTTTGAGTTCTTCTTCAAGTTTTTTTGTTTTCTTATTATTTGCATTTAACTTGGTTTTAACTTTGTCATATCTTAATTTCAAAGAATTTCGGTCTTGTTCTAACTTTTGCTTATCTTGAAGTAGAAGACTTACTTTCTTTTGTTCTTCCTCAATTTTGCTTTCCAGTTCATAATACTTTTGTTGACTGGCTATTAAATCATCTAACTTCTTACTTAATTCCATTCTTAGAACGTCCAGTTGCCCAGAATTACTACTATTTTTCAAGTTATATATTTGTTCCCTTAAGCGATTAACTTCATTTTCTTTTATTTCTATTTCTTTAACCATATTCTCTCTATTTATTATGAACTGTTTAAGTCTTTCTTGTTTCTCCCTTAAAATTCTTATGGTTCTAGTTATGTCGAAATCAATTTTATTAAATAAACTTACCAGCATTTTCTGACCCTTTTTAAAAGTGTCTATTACTTTTGGAGCCATTTCTTTCGTCTTATCTTCAAAGAATTTTTTCATTTTGATCCCCTAGATTATATTAAATCCACTGCAATTCATTCCATTGATTCAATTACAAACATCAATTGGCGAATGACATTACAGGATTTATTTTCTACAATTAACAATACTATTTTACTAGATATTTCATTAAAATGGAAAATATGTTTACTTATTAAGCACTCCTCACCCGATCGCTACCTTCTCTTTACACATTCCAAAAAACACAGTTAACCTTAATACATACATGGAGGGATAACTTGAAAAAATTAATGGCTATTTTACTATGTTGTACATTCCCATTTCTTCTATTTGGCTTTCTGGGTGGAGAACCCGTTGAAGACATCTCTAATAACTATTTATTAGTAAAACACTGGAGTAAATTAGATCAAGAAAGAAAAAGTGAAATGGTTAAAGAAATCTTTGAAGAAGAGAGAATCTATATGGTTAACGAAAACTATCAAGATAACAAATCATCCATTATCTCATTATTTGATAAAGCATTAGAAAAAACTCCTTACCAAGAAAACAATTAAAAAATCTATGAAAGAGTATTATAAAGATAAAAAAATAACGGAGGGTGCTAATTGACTTTTTTGTTATAGTTTTCAAAATTAGAACCCTCCACAGCCAACGGACCTTTCTCCCCTGCTCCCTCAGAAAAAAGGGTTCAGACGCCCGTCATGCTAAAGCTTTAGCATGACGGGCGTCTGAACCCTTGGTTGTCCCCCTGTTTCCCTCTTCACACCTTTATCTTCCGCCCCTTCCACTTCACAGAATGAAACACATTCACCCGGACAAAAGAATAAAAGAAAATCACCGCAAAGAATAAAAAGAATAAAGGATAAAAAGGGAAATACCCCCATCTGAAATCCCCGACCCTGCGGGCAAACCATGCTGTTTGAACGCTATAGAGGATATACAATACTCCATAGACGATCATAGCGGCAGTACTTCCCTCTATCATCGAAGAGATCAATGAAAACGCGCTGGTTAAACTTCCGGTAATCCAGAGGATGACCATCAACATGACGATGGGATGAGTGGACTTGGAACCAACGGCAAAGCTTTTGCACCAGCCTTCGATCAGGCTTCCCACCCCTTCAGGATACATCCGGAACGAAATGATCCCCCTCCCGCCCAGGCAGCGAACGGGAAGATTCTGATCCAGAAATGCTTCTCCCAGCGCCAGATCATCCATGATGGCCCCCTCTATCTTTTCATGCCCGCCGGATAAAAAGTAATCGTCTCGATTGCATAGAATGCATGGACCGAACGAGCCTGCGGCTTTGAACCGTGATCCCCAGACGGTAAATAGATTCATCCCCACCACGACGATGATGTTAAAGATAATGGAGAGATGCTCATACACGCGCTCCACTGTGTGATAGGGCTGCAAGGCGAGGATCCCCCTGGCTCCTTTTCCTTGGTAGTAATGGAGAAGATTCCGCAATCCATCCACACTGGTGAATCGGGTATCGGCATCCAGGAACAGCAGCCACTCTCCTTTCGCCTCCTTGGCACCGCGCCAGCACGCAGACGATTTCCCTGCCCCGTTATTGTGCAGGACAGTGACAAAGTAACGTTCTGCAACCTCAACGGTACGATCCGATGAATCATCATCCACCAACAGAATCTCAAATCCCTTGTATCGCTGCTCCTGCAACGACTGCAATAACGGCGAGATCCTGCCTTCTTCATTTCGGGCAGGGATAATGATGGACACAAACGGCAATCCCGCTGTATGTTTGGAGGTGAATCTTGGAACCGGCAAGGACCAAAACACGATCATGCCAATGATCACCCCCAGGACACCCAAGATGAGATTGATCACTTCTGAAGCTGTCATGCCATCTACCTCCTTCCTCTAGAACGCACAAAAGTGCCAATTCCCGTTCAACCTTTATGTAGCTGCACTTCCTCACAGTAGCCTGCTTGATTTCTTTCCGACTCCTGACGTAATAGCCGATATACGCCCACGATTGTACCGCTGAACCACAATAATCGGAAGGTTGAAGACAAGGGCATACAGAACCATCGCCCACCCTGCCCATACGGGATTCCAAATGAAGAACAAGGGAGCAGGGAGGATGGAGAGCCAGTGGGTTAATTCCGCGCGTTTCGTTTCCGCGGCAAACATCTTCAAGTCCCTCTCCTTCGTCCCATGCAGCCCCTTTTTGCTGTATCCCTTTTTAAGAAAAATCGTGCCGTCCAGAATCAATCCCTTCCACGCTTTCACCTGGAATAAACGTTGCCACAATGCTCCGGACTGTTCAAAAGGGAACGTCCGAAACCAGAAATGGTCTTTCAGAAACCATGTCAACGGCAGTTTCAAGCATACGGCCGAAATGGCGAGATGAAAGAACGTCCAGGCAAGCACATCAATGAGTATGATCCAATGGTCAGGCAGTGAGACGATCATGACATCACTCCTTTTTCATCCAGAATCCCTCTCCATAATCTTCTCGCCGACAAGCTGGCCGCTTAGAGTAACCATCGGCATTCCGCCTCCGGGATTCACCGTTCCCCCGACAAAGTAAAGATTGTCGTAGCGTTCACTCTGTTTCGGATACTTCAAGCCTTTATTCTTCTTACTGTCTGACACCGTCCCATAAATCGCCCCACGGTCGGAACCATACGTACGCCTGATATCTTCCGGTGTCCACATATCCTTCGTGACAATGTTCTCACGCAAGCCATCAAGACCCATCTTCTCCAACTTGATCAGGACTCGCTCAGCGAATTGTTCATAGTCCTCATGCGAATATGGATTCTCATCCCGGATAAACGGAATATGCGGCAGCACCTTGATATTTTCATGGCCTGGAGGCGCCTGAGTCGAATCGGTTTTATTCACATTGACAAGATAAATGACCGGGTCGTCCGGCAGTTCGTGACGATGGAAGATCGATTCCATTTGCGCCTTCATATTTTCGGCGAAAAAGAAATTATGATGGCGTAGCTGCGGATAACTCTTCTTCACACCAAGATGCATGACGAGGCCGGAACTCGCTGGTTCGAACTTCGTTTTTAATTTTTTAATATAATCGCTGTCTTCCTTCAGTAATCGCTCGTACACCGGTATGACTTCCATATTGGACACATAGTGATCGGCCGTCACCCGTGTTCCGTCATCCAATAGCGCTCCGGTAATATCGCCAGCCTTCTTGTCCAGCTTGACGATCTGCCGTCCAAGGTGGAAGGTCACCCCCACTTCTTCCGCCAGCTTCACAAGAGCGTCCGAGAGCTTGTGCAAACCGCCGGGAACGTACCATGCCCCCTGATCATGCTGCATGTAGATCATCATATTCATCACAGCCGGCGCATCGTAAGGGGACGAACCGACATACTTAATAAAATAAGAGAGCATATCTCGAAACTGCTCATGACTGATCCGCTTATCGAGGGATTTATGCACCGTGGACATCAGGTCAATGTTCTTCAAGACACTGAACAGTCCCGCCTGCTTGACGATTCCTTTTGCCGTATCCGCACCTTTAAATAACGTTTTATCCGTCATATCGTAATGTGTCTTCGAATGCTCCAGCAGACGTTGATATTCACGAATGTCCTTTTCACTTAGAGAGGCATTCTTCTCTAGCATATCGCTCACATCTTCATACAAGTCTATGACATTTCCATCAGGGAAAAAGGAACGCCATTGATGATCCAGCCTCTCAATCTGGACATAATCCTTCATTGATTTACCGCTCGCCGCAAACAATTTCTCAAAGATCTGCGGCATCGTCAAAATGGACGGGCCAAGATCAAACCCAAAGCCGTCTTGCTCAAGCCGGTTTAACTTCCCTCCAATATGATCGTTTTTTTCATATAAGGAGACATCGTATCCCGCTTGTGCGAGTGTAATGGCAGCTGAAACCCCGCCGAGTCCGCCTCCAATGATCAGTACTGTTTTTGTTTTCAATGGTTATTGTTCCTCCTGTTCGGAAATCTTGTTTGGAATATGTATGGTTTTCTAATATACGTTCAATATCCTGTTGGCCTTGTGCCAGTGCTTTTGCCGATACATCAAGTCTGTATACTTCTTATTAATCTTATACCCTAACTGACGGTAATAAAAAACGTTGAATAGGCTTGGGGCATGGTTCGCTGTAGAGGGGATTCCTTTTCATTCAGTATGGCAGCACGTAGAGAGTGTGATATGCATAGGGAGGGATCGTTAGGCTTTCTACTACCTAGTATTCCACGAGAGCTGGCATAACCCCTTCTTCATGGGTGAACCGGAAGCACAGGGACGTTTCTCTTACTTCCTTTTTCTCATCTACTATCCTCTCGTCTAGAACGATCGCAGTCCATCAACTCCGTCACCAACATCCCAATTCCTCCCCTTTACATAGTTTAATCCTGAGCCACGGTACCTGTCCCCGTGGCTCTCCTTGAAACTTAAGGTTTATTTAAGATAGGCATAAATGAGGAACTGCTATAATAACTAAGTGCACAATTGGAGGAATTTAAATTGGTATATGGAGGTTCTTGTGGTTATTTCAAACTATTAAGATGTAACTTTATTAGGGGATTGTAAATGAGAAAAAGAATAATCATTTTATTTGTTTTTTTATTGTTATTTATGAGTGGGCTTATTTTTTATGAAAAGAAATCAAAAGAATCATTTTATAAAAAAAATTGGGGTTATCACTTTTTAAATATTGATACTTTACATACTGAATATGGACTAACAGGAAAAAATGTTAAAGTTGCTTTAATTGATACTGGTATATCTGACAAAGCATTAAATATAGACGTTGTGGAAGGTATTAATGTTATTGATAATTCTGATGATTTCACAGACGATCATGGACACGGTACCCATATAACAGGTTTGTTAGCTTCAAAAAAAATAGGTGTTGCTCCTGACATAGAATTGTATGTTGCAAAAGCATTAAACAATACATTAAGAGGTGAAATGACTGATATCGTAAAAGCTGTAGAATGGGCTATTAATAAAAATGTAGATATTATTTTAATGCCCTTTGGAACATTTGAAGATTCGAAAGAACTTAAGATGCTCATAGACAAAGCTGTATTAGATGAAGATATATTAGTTGTTTCTTCTGTAGGTAATTATGGATTGAAAGAAAATATTGATATTATGTATCCTGCTAAATATGACAATGTCATTGCTGTCGGGGCTTTAGATAAGAAAAATAAAGTATGGAAAGGAACAACTTTGGGTGAGGAGTTAGATTATTTATTACCAGGTCAGTATATAAATAGTTATTCAACAACAGGGGATAGTTTAATTAGCAGTGGTACTTCTATGGCATCAGCTTATATGGCCGGAATCTTAGCTCTTTATGTTGAAAAACATAGAAATGTAAATATAAATTTCAATCGTTCTATTTTGTCAAAAGATAATAAATATAGAAAAATAGATGGCTATGAGGTTATGAATCCCTTTAAGATATTAGAATAATTTAATAGGAGTGTAGTTATGAAGAAGTGTATTGTTGTACTTTTATCTTTGGTTCTATTTCTTTCTACTTTGAGTCCTTCTGTACTAGCTAGTGATACAGAAGAAACTTTTGTTGATGAAGAAGTAATTGAAAGCCTATATGAAACAACAGGTGTTGATGTTTCTAATGTTGATTTAAATAAGTATGAAGAAGATTTTGATTTTTTAGTTAATGATGAAGTTTTTCTTCAATTTGAAGAACATATGATTCTCACAGACCAAGATACTGTTCTGGAAGAAAGTTCTGTTCAAGGGCAATGGGTTCCTATTGCTGCTGCTGCAATTAGACTGTTAACATCTAAAGTAGGTAGAGAAGGCATGAAAAAGGGATGGGCTATAGCCAGACCTTATGTAGAAAAGGCTATAAAAGCACCAAGTACATATATTTTAGAAGGTGCAGGTGGAGGTGGGAGAATTATTCAGGTCAGACTTAAGAAAACTGGATCAGTAGTTTTCAGACTGGATTACTTCCCGATTAAAACTGGTGGTTCAAACGTTCTCCATTATCATGTTCCTCCAAATTTAAAAACTCATCATAAAGTATTTTAATTTTTAGGAGTTGAATTTCAATTGATTTTCGATGATCGTTATCATTTACATGTAGGATATTATAAAAATCAAAAAGACCTAGAAGCTATTTTTTTAAAAGTTAAAGATCAAAACATCTGGTGTATGTTCTTTGAAAATGATTATTATAAACTTAATCTTTCAAAGGAAGCATATCCTACTATAAAGAATTTCGGCTTAATGATAGGCATTTATTTAATTGAAAGTGAAGATTTATCTGTAGAACAAGGTTCTGAGCTATTTGAAAAATTCTTAAATGATCAAAATATCGTTTGATGTTTTAATGGTTAAATTTATTGAATGATCAAAAATACTTCTCTAATGAGGAGAAGTATTTATATGCAATACTTTCAGACAACATAGCAAATACATTTATAAAAACAACATAAAAAAATCCCTCCCTCTCTGTCAAAGGGGAGGGATTTTGTATATACTGCTGTCAAAACCACTGAAGACAAGATGAAGCACGGGACGGATCTCCTGCTTACTTTTGGTCCACTCTAACACCTCACCCAATTCCCCATCCTCCTTACACCCTTCCCACAGCTCCCGATAACTCACCAACACTTACCCATCCTCACCCAACACCCCATACACCTTCAAACTCTCAACGCGAAAATTCATCTCATTCCCCTTCGCATACTCCGTCACCAATATCCCAATCCCTCCCCATTTATTATCGCCTATTCATGAGCCAACGGACCTATCCCCCACGAAACCGCCCAAACTCCTTCACAAACTCCAACTTCACCGTCCCCACCGGCCCATTCCGGTTCTTCGCAATCTTCACTTCCACTTCCTGACCGTTCTTCGAATCCGGATAGTAATAATCATCCCGGTACAGAAACAACACCACATCCGCATCCTGCTCGATATTCCCAGAGTCACGGAGATCCGACAGCCTCGGCCGCTTATCATCCCTGGACTCCACTCCCCTCGATAGCTGCGACAACAGAATGATCGGAATCCCAAACTCCTTCGCCATCCCCTTCAACTGCTTCGTAATATGCCCAATCGCCAAATCATGCCGGTCAAAGCGCTCCTTCACCGTGATCAGCTGCAGGTAATCAATCACCACGAGAAACGGCTCCGTCGGATACTCCCGCTTCAGATTCATGATCCGCTGTCTGATCTCCGGCAACGTAATCATCCCATTCTGCGACAGTTCGAGCTTCGCTTTATACACGGCGTTCATCGCCCCATGCATCCTCGGCATCTCGTCCTTCGTCAAATACTTATAGGGATTCTGCCATTTCATCATGTTAATTTCCGTCAAACTCGAAAGAAGTCGCTGCATGATTTGCCTCGAACTCATCTCCAAGGAAAACAGCATGCTCACCCCTTTCTCCCTCGTGCACTCCCACGCAAGCTGAATGGCAAAAGCCGTCTTCCCCATGGAAGGTCTCGCCGCCAGGATGATGAGCTCCCCTTCCTTCCACCCTCCCGTCAACGCATTCAGGCTCTCGAATCCCGTCGAGACACCGGGAAGTCCGTCCCTCTCCATGTAAAGAGATTCATAGAGATCCATGATGATGTCATCCTTCGTATCTTCGTCAATCGTCGCATTCGTGTGCATGTCGATGAGTGCTTTGTAGAGGACCTGTGCGGATTCCGGGGTGTAGGCGTTCAGGAAGTGATGGGCCGAATTCTTGATGAGGCTCAGTTCGTAATACTTCAGGACAATCTGTTCATACTGCTCAATATTCACCGTCGTCGGACAGTAGTTGGCAAGCGCCAGGAGAAACTGGACCCCTCCGACATTCTCAATGTCATCCCCAAGCTCCTCCAACAGCATCACTAGATTAATCTCCAACCTCTTCTTCTGAAGCCCCTTCATCGCTTTAAAAATCAGGCGGTTCCTCAGCAGGCTAAAATGCTTCTCCTCCAAGGTCAGTGTATCCAAAACATCCGCATTCAGAAGAACTGCTCCAATTATCATACTCTCCGCTTCATGTAACTCCCGAAGCAGCTGCTCCTCAGCCCCATGGTGGTGCAGGTCGTGTCCACTCGTCTCGTCGTTCATTCTCAATTCGCTCCGCTCATTCTTTTTCCCACGCTTCCATGGTTTGTAGTATCATCGTTTCTTCCACCGGCGGTTCATACAGCTCAGAAATCGTCGGCATGTACGGACTCACTTTGATATGAGCTTCAATCCGCCTCTTCACCCCGTCATACTCACAATCCTTCAGGTGCCGATACCAGATGATCGCCGTATCCCGACTGAGCAGCCGGTGAGGATACGCTCCCTTGATCATCTTCACCAGCTCCCTGAACTCTCCCGAAGTCATGCCTCCGTCACAATCTCCTCAAGCCCGTCCAAGAAGTCATCCATGTCCTCCATCGATTCCCGAGGAGTGATATACGCCTCAAGGGCCTTTTCCAAATACTTCGGACTGTTGATCGTCAGCTTCGGATTGATGCTCTGCTGCTTGTCAAACTGCTCATCCATAAACCCAATCAACTCATCCGTCGACAACTCGCTCAAGCTAATCCGCTCCATCGCCACGTGATCCATCGGCGTCAACAGAAAGCCTTGTCCCCTTCTGCCAACGAAATGCCCAATCAGCGCCTCCAGCCTATTTACATCCTTAGCGTCTCTAGTGGCAGTGGTTTTGATGTTGTTGTTCTCTAAGATCTCTTCTTTCTCTAAGTTCTTAAGTCTGTTTGCAGGTTCTCTCCGCACCTGTTTCACATCCTTTTCGCCGCACGAAGACATCCCGGAACCAACCCCATCATCAGGCTGGTCACCACCGGATTCCTCATGTCCCTCTTCCTTCTTAGACATCCCCATCCAACTCAAATACTCCCCACAGGCGAAATCCTTCGTCGGCCTTAGCGTAAACACATACCCATGCTCATACTTCTCCGCCTTCAACCACCCACACTTCTCCAACCGCTTAATAGAACGCTGAATCCGCGAATGCGAATACTCATCAATCTTCTTCCCATTATAGAACCACAGATCCTCCCGCAGCTTCCGGAGCGAACGCACATACTGCCTCTCCCCAAGCACCACACCGCCAACCTGAACCCCACCTTGATACGTCGCATTCAACAGAATCAACACATACAACCGAAGATCCTCCGGGTGATGAAACGTCTCCTTATCCAACATACCTGTCTCAAGCTTTCTCCATCCATTCATTACAATCACTCCTATTTCGTTTTGGTTTCACCCTTTATATAGGGAGATGGGAGTGAAAGGGACACCCTATAAATAATTTTTCTATAAAAAAACATTCGGGTGGGGTCCGAATGTGAAAAGGAGGGTTTATGAACTTATTAATAAGCCATTAAATCAGAATTTAATGGCATGAAAATACTGTCTTGTCTAAAATAAAAAACACTCTATATGAGTGTTTTTGGATATTTATTTCTTCATCTTATTACCTGCAACTGTTACAGCGGCAATAGTAAGAGCTGCTGCACCTACTTTAAACACTTTATTATTTTGGATATTATACAATGTATCCTTTATAAGCATAGTCTTTTTTATGTCCTTAATTTCACCCATCACCCACGCCTTATCACTATCTGACAAATCTTTTTTTTGTAACATCAAATAAAGATTCTTTTTTTCATCTATTAAATCATCCATTAATTTATCATATGAATAATTTAAATTATCGATATACATCTTAGATAGCTCTGTAAAGTTTGGAATTTTACTAACCAAACTTTCTAAAGCTTCCACAGGTAGCTTAGATATATTCTCTATTAATCCTTCGAACTTTGCTATATTAACTATTTCTTTAGCATCTTCCACACCAAGTTTATCCAAGACCTTTTTAGTCTTCTCTAAATTTTTCTCATTTTCATTTTTCAATTAGATTTCCCCCCATATTAAATAATCAAAATAGATATGCTCCTTGATGTGGTAACAACCTTGCTTCTTTAGTGAATATCTTCATAACGTTAGTACTCTTCATACTAAAATTATACCAAAAAACAACAGACTGCTGTTTTAGTTTATTCCAAGTTATCCCAAACGTTATAGCTCAATCATACTCTACTTAAATATGCCCCATTTGTTTCGAATTCGATTTCACCTTAAATTGAAAAAGGATTATATAGCAAAACGGCATCTTCTTAAGCTTTATTCTTTAAATTAGATGACTTTTTAAAAATTAAATAACTAAAAGTTGGTCATGTAAATGGAACCTATAAGAATTGATCAAGATGATGTAAAAAAAGCAATTCAATCGGGGCATTCATACATCCAAGTCGGCAAACGAAAGTACTTATTAATGAAAGTAGAAGAAGTCAGACACGATGATGCTTATCAAGTAACTGATCCTGATGAGGAAAAGCAGTTATTGAAAGCATTGGAGGAAGATAATCCGATTCTTTCTGAAGAAGAAATTAAGAAAATGCTATAGACAATATATGATAATAAGTCCATCCACTCCTGAACAGATCTAAGATCAGGGTAATAACTATATATAAAAAGAATCACAATAAACCCGAAAACCACAATATATTGGAGTAAGAAACTTCATCGTAATAAAGAAAGAGAAGAAGAAATTACCCAGTATTATAAAGAAAAAGGCTGGAATATCAAGCGTGTCTGGGAACATAAGATAATTAGTGATTTACAGTGGATGAATTATTAAACTTTATAAAGAAGTCAAAAACAGAAAAGGAAGCCCTTAATTAAAGGCTTCCTAAAGTGATTAAGTGGTTACAGTAACTTTTCTTTTCCCTCTTAAATTTTCAAGTTGCAGCTTAGCTGCAGGAGGAACATGTTCATAATCAATGCCTGCAAATGATTTCAGTATGGCTTCAAATACTATCTGTGCTCCCTCAGGCGGTACAGCCATACCAATCTGTTTTCGAACCTGTTCTTTGTTCCCGCAAAAAACAAAATCATCTGGAAATGTTTGCAGTCTCGCTCTTTCTCTATTAGTTAAAGCGCGTGGTTCAGACCAATGATACATATGGGTCCCGCCTCCCCCACTACCCGTAACCGTATAAGCTGGTCGCTGTGAATCTAAGCGTTTATATATTGAACTTAACCTGGCTCCTTTCACTTTTAGTTGCAATTCCTCAGGTATGCCTGGATACCAAGCATTTTGACCTTCAGGAATACAATCGAGCATATCTTTTACTTTTTGAGTATGTCTTGGCATTTCATGATTAGGTGCCCCTTCTGGAATAGGCGGGTTAGTAAGTGCATCAGAAGATGTTCTATATTCCGTTGAAGAAGGGGTTGTAGGCGCTGGAACCTTGAATTCAATCCCTTGTTCAGCAAGGTCATTACGAATCCCAACAATAATAATACGATGACGTGCTTGCGGGATCCCGTATTCTTCAAATTTGTATAAGTGTGGTGTTAATTTATATCCGCATTCTTCTAGTTCTGTAAGTATTCTAATAAAGGCTTGTCCCTCATTGGCACTCTGTAAGCCCCCAACATTTTCAGCTACAAAGAACTTAGGTTGGTAGTCTCTTAAAACTTTAACTCCGTATGAATATAGAGGACCGAATGTTCCATTCAATCCATGCTTCTCGCCAACTTGGCTATAATCATTACAAGGAAAACCAAATGCAAAGCAACCAATATCCCCCAGTATATCTTTATTACCGATAGGCAACTCCTCTACAGGACCCCAGTGAACAGATGTATCCTTGATATCTTCACAAATATTAAGCCTAAAGGTATCACAAGCTGTAGCATCATAATCATTGGCCCAAAGATGTTCAATGCCCCATTCTTGACCAGAAGAATCTACAACGCGTGCATTTTTTGCGCCTAAACTTAATCCGCCAGGCCCATTAAAAAGCTCTCCTTTTGTAAAAATCATATTTTAAATCGCTCCTTAGCAGTAAAATTAAAAACCGAAAATATGTTCTTGCATATGTATATGCTATTCCCTATTTTACACCTTTCAAACAAAAAATGCAGCCCCCAAAAAAGGGTTGCATTTTTCAAACCATATCAGAAACAGTTTTATATCCTTGATTAATGAAAAGCGAGAGAAAAATTTTCTTTCTTTCATCTTTAGCAATATCGTTATCTAAACAATAATCCAGGAATCCTAATAATGCTTTAACTGGGAAAATCGCTCCCTGAACAACTAAATTTTGGTCAATCGCTTGAGCTTTATCGGTGATTTTCCCGATATTTCGTTCTCCACTCCAATCGCTAGCTGTGACATACCCAAAGAAAGATACCTTTTTTCCTTTGTATCCGTTGTAATTAGGTATATACTCAGAAGCCATGTGAGAAGCAAGGTTTGCTGAAAGATGAAATTTCTTTTTGTAATTTTTCGCATCCATTATCCCAATCGTATCATCATCCACATGGAATAATATTTCAATTTCTGTGCGGTCGTCTGTTACAGGTTTTGGTCGAAGTTCCACTTCGAATCCAATAGCTTTTAAAACTTCAGCTGTTTTATCTTCAAAAACTAAATCATCCGTCTCATATACATAAGATTCAACGAAATCTTCATTTAGCGAAGTGAACTTATAATCCTTCAATAAAGAAACATATTTCTTAGCTTCGCTACTTGAAAACTCTTGCTCAAGGACCTTCATAATCTCTTCAACAGAGAGAGACTGAGGAACAGGATACGAAGACAGAAGTCGATGAACCTTTTTAATGCTCTTACTTCGATTTGTCGCTGGCCCTATTGCACCAAAAGCACTTGCTTTATAGCTGTCAACGTCTAATCCGGCATTTTGCGAATATCGTTCTAAAGAGATTAAATACCGTTTATTAAAAGGATATCTTCCTTCTACTTCATTAAGTTGAGCAGATGTTGATTTATGTTTCTCTGAAGGGACACGTAAAGCATCACCTCTGACATAATCAGCGAGTCCGGTGTAATCACAAAGCATCATAAAAGTATGTGCAACATCCCCGTGTGCCGACGCAAAATCTCGTGCTTCGTTATCTGAACGCTCTCTATGATCATACACACTAGCCACTTCTTTCTTGATTTCATCCTTTTCCTTTTCGCTTGCTTTTCGATACTCTAGGATTTTTTCTGTCACTAAAGACAACTCAACATCTTTCTTTGCCGTTAATGCAAAAAAAGTTATCTCCTCTTTAGTAATAAAATAACCAAGCTCCGGTTGGTTAACCAGCCTGACTAGGAAACGAGCAGGTCGAATCTGAAAATCGTCCTCAAATTTAGGGCGAAATCCACTTTCTAAAAAATAAGCATTCGGAATCTGCAAGGTTAATATTTGCTTTGAAATATTTTCTCGTATTTTATTTCCATTCAATAATGCTTCTCCCACTTTAGTGAGAGCTAACGTACCTAAAGGTGTAGTATATACATAACCGAAAGTCCTTAACATGGCAGCCCAGGTTCTTCCACCTGAACCATCATGACTGATATTATCTCGCTTGAGCTCTTCAGACGCTAGCACTTTTTCATAAAGCTTGTGGGCATCTCTGTTTCTTGACCAAACTGTTTGAAAGTCATCCGTAGCTGATTGGAGAGCTCGCAATGCATCAACATGAAATTTTGGGTCTCGTTCTGGACGTGTAATAAACCATACTTTTCTCAATGAGCTAGTCCTCCTTATCAGGTAATTTCAACTGTCTTATCAAACCTTCCAATTCCCGAAAACAAACACTTTCCTCAATAGAAAGCTTCCCCCTATAATTTAAGGATCCTAAATCAGCTAGGAGATCTGAAAATATGTCCAACTCCGTTGATATGAAATAGGAAAGTGATTCTTCAGACTCATCAGGTAAAGAACATAAAACTCTTGAGATTTTCAAGGATTTTTCACTGAACAAAGCTGAAAGGCTGTATTGCTCAATGGTAATTTGCTCATCGAGAACAGAAAGAACCTTTGAAAGTGAAGAAATTTGAATGTCTTCATTATTATTAAAAGCATCATTAAACCAATTTCCTCTTCTACCAGTGAGCTCACTTATTTTCTGATGCGAAAAGTTGGTTTCTACCACCAGACTTTGCACACTGTCCATCAACCTATATAGTAAAGCTTTCTTGACCAGCCTCTGAACAATATCAACTTTAATTATCAGCCCCTCCTTTCTATTTTTTTACATCTATTTAAAGTATAAATTGTCAGTGAGATTCCTATATCACCTTTTAGGATGATATAGGTGCACTATACTATTTTATTTTTATAAACACAAAAAAACCGAAAATCGCCTGGAGAATTATTGGTGAAACGGCTAACGATCGGAGTAACGGATATCGTGGTTCATTCACTTCGCAAGACCTTGTCTATCACCAGTATAAAGCCGGCACTGACATTTTGTTGCTGCAGGATATGTTAAATCACTCTTCGCCAGCCATTACGCTTCGATATATTAGAAATACGCAGGATGAAAAAGATCGAACTGTAATGACATTGGATTATAGCATTTATTCACTAAAATAGGAGTGACTTAAAGTCACTCCCCTGTCATTATTTCAAAGAACTCCACATCAGATTTTCTTACCCACTCTTTTCGATCATCTTCAAAACGTACAATGTAATGGGTAGGATCAGCAACTTTGATTATTCGCCCCCATTTAGCAGACTTCCCTTTAGTGATACATACTCTTTTTCCAATTCTTCTTTTCATGGGGATATCCTCCTTTCTCGATTAATGGTGTAAGTGACTCTCGATGTTACCTTCAATTTTAATTGTTCCTTTTTATATGGGAAAGCGATAAAAAATCCGGATAAACTTCCACAAATTCAATAATTACAAGGATTTATAACTAATCACTTATTGCAAAAAGTTGTTAAAAACACAACTTAATATTGTAAATAAAACAATAAATGAGATAATAATTGTAATATATACAACAAATTGGAGGGTTCGGATTGCCTAGACGGAGAATAAGACATTACCAGTACTACTGGGGATCGTTTACATTGGAGTGGTTTCGCGAATTAAGAAATAGTGACTTAGGTGGTCCTGATTTTCGAGTTTTATTTTTTTTATGCGAAAACATGAAACAAGAAGACAATATCGCATACCTTAAACAAAAGGAAATCGCTAGCCGCCTTCATATGGATAGAGGGAATGTATCCAAATGCATCAAGAGACTATATAGTGTTCAGTTTATTGCTAAATGTGAAAATGGATTTATGATAAATCCACACCTTTTTTCCGTCGGTCATACATATAGGCCAAACCGTGAAGACCTTCGCGAAAAGTTTAATGATTTGCTAAACACTGCTCCTTTTTACGAAGTGAATGAGGATGAGTTTATTTTAGAGGTGCATACAAATGATGAGAATGATGAAGTGTAACTTACAGCAGTAATTGAAAAGGTGTCAAGTGACAAGACAAAAAAAAGGGGACGCTCTAAAAAGAGCTTCTCTTCTTTAAATGAACTTTGCAATTACTCCACCAGCCCCCAAGAGGGACAAGGTGCCTGTTATAATCTTCGTTAGTCTGGATTTGGAAACATTGAATTCAAATGGTGTTTCATTGGTGTTATTTCGTGACTTTTCAATAGAGACATAGATGTATGCGCTAGAAGATTTGATGAAGAATGTCTTTTCTTTGAACTCGATTTTTACTTTGGTTTTCATTTGAAATTTCCCCTTTAACGTTGGTAGTTTCACCGGTAACCAGTGAACGGTACCTCGACTACCTGGTGCCTAGAACAGCTTCTTTAATGCTCCTTTTTTATAAATTTAAGGGGTACTTTCATAGTATAAGATAAATTGACCATATAAAAGAGGTTTTCAGGTTTTTTATGTTAGCTGAAATTTTTTCAACTTGATACAACTTTTTGATGAAGTAAAATAACTTTAAAGCCAGTATTTCCTACGGTTATCAACTTCTGTAGATTTATGATACTTCTAATAAATGACCATCTGTCCTGTTAGTATGAAGAATTCTATACGTTTTTTGCAATTTGTCCCGTTAGAGCGAAGAGTTTTATACGAAAGGTGGCATTTAAATGAGGGATCCATTTAGGAAATTTCTAAAAGAACACGATGAAAAAATTAAAGAAAAGTTTTTTGATTCCTTATTAGAAGAAATTGTAATGCTGAAAAAGGCGTTGATGTTGATGAAATTCGCCTCCAATTGATTTTTTGATATTGCATTTTTTCTTTACCGGTAGCTTCACTTCTATAGCGCGTACTAAAGGCCTATGCCCCTTAAGGGTATAGGCCTTTAGTTATTTAAGAAAACATATTTTAGTGAAGATACTTTATGAATTTACTCTTCATTTAGTAAATAAACTTTCTTGAAAACATTTTCACTTATACTCTTTAGGCTTGCCCCTTTCTCTTTTCTTCTATGCAAGAAAGCTTCTTTAAAGTACTTTTCTTGGTACTTTTTCTTTTGCTTCAACCTTGCTTCAGTTGGCTGCCTGTTTTGCTTAGTGAAGAATTTCTCGTACAGTTCTAAATATAAAGATGTAAGCCCAAATATCATGTCATATTTCTCAAATAGCTGTTTATCACTAAACACTAAGGTATCTTTATCTTTGACAAACAACCTTACCCCCGTTACAAATAGTCTGAACGGTTCCCTTGGTATTTTATTATTTTTGGCTTTTATAGCCATCCATTTTATTATCCGCTCTTCCTTGACTACTTCTTTAGTATCAAATAATTGTGACCACTCGCCCCAGTTTACATTTTGAATATCTTCTAGATGATAAAAAGACAATTTATAGTAATAGTCATAAATTTTCCTATTACCTCTGTCTTTTGGACGGCCTTCATCATTAGATGCAAAATCTCTTATTTGGTCCCAAAAAATTTTTTCTTGGATACCCTTGATGTTAAATTGTTCAACAAGCTTTCTTAATTCAGTCCCAAACTCGTAGGCATAAGCTACAACTCGCTGTTTATACTTGTTATTTAACCTTTCCTCTAATGCAGGAATAAATGTTTCCAAATACTCCTGCATTTTATTTGATTCTTCTAATTCCTGGGGAGTGAGCAGGCCTAAGTACGCCTTTTTTCCATCAATTTTTTTAATCAGTTTGGCCACTATTTTCACCCTTTAAAGTTTTAATCTTTTAAATTGCAAATTATCTAAAGCGAAGTAGATTTTTTGCATCAACTCAGCCGGAGGCAATTCTTCAAAATCTTTATCCTCCTGTTCATTTCCATCAACATTTAAAATAGAATAATTCCCTTCCTGAATATGGGCTCGAACCATCTGCTTCAACATCTCTTCTGCTAAGTATTCTTTTCGATTCTCTTCATCCTCCATTACCCGCTCATAGGCCGGATGCTTTATATAAAGGTCGAAAACCCAATTTCCATCTAAATTGTTTACATCAGATCTTTTCCCGTTTTCATCAGCGAAAGATCTAAAATCACTGAACGTGCTACCACTTCCCTCAGGATCTTGGTTAAAGTAAAAAGAGATTTTAGATCCTTTCGAAAGTTCTTGAGCTGTTTCATAAGCGGAAAAATCTTGTGCTGCACTTATTCTTGCTCTTAATTCAACCTTGCCTTTGTCTAATTTTGATTCATAAATGTCCTGTAAAAAAAGGATATCCGGGCATTTAATTTCAATTTTTTCAAAAGCATTTAGCACGATATCTCTGTTCAAATAGACCGATTCAATTAACTCATTACTTTGTTCTGCATTGTGTGTAGTTAAATGGAACGCAATGAATGCTTTATCAGTTGTATTGTTTTCAATGGTATATTTTATATCCTTCAAGCTTTCATTGGTATTAACCCTCTTGGATTCTTGATGAGGAAAACTAATACTAGAGTTTTGCACCAAGAAAGGATGCCCAGATACAGTCACAGGTGTTAAATCATAATACAAAGGTATCTGTTTATTTATTTGCTTACCAGCACAGACCACTTCTAGGTTAAGTATATTCTTTTCAAATTTGACTAAAGGTGCATCAATCAATAAATCAAATGGACCAAAAGTTTCCTCAGTCGATCCTTGAATATCCTTTATACTAGTAGCTATATTCTTCACTTCACGATTTTGGCATAATACATTTAGTTTGTATTGCACCTTTTTAGTTGAGCCCAAATTATTCTTTATCTTGAATTTAATGTTCTTAATTTGATCTCCTGTGAACAGTTGCTTATTATCACGGTTCGAAGGGAAATCCATTCCTGCCCAGCTAAGTTCGATTTTGTTTTTTTTGGTTCCTCTGTTGCCAACAGCATCAATGTTCATTGTGTTTAAAAATGAATCTAAACCTTGTGATATTTCTGTTAATTCCTGTCTTAATCGTTCGTCTTCACTTCGTTGCTTTTTAAACAACCCTAGTTCTTCCATAAATGCTTTGTGCTCGTTGCTTACTTCGAATTTGATTTTCTGGAAACACTTTTTAGATTTATTTTTAACGCCATAATGTTCGAGATTTTCATTTTCGGCTAATTCTTTTTCCCAATCACGATCAACCTCAATGAAACCAAAGTATTTTTTTTGAATTTTTGCAGGTATATCCAAATCGATCTTACCAATTTTCATATCTCTTCGGTAAAAAGATACACCACGTAATTCTTCACTTATTTCAGATTCAGAAACAAACAGCTGAATTCTTTTTACCTCATAATAACCAGGGACCATAAATGAAGACTTCTTCCAAGCTTTCCATCCATTTTTTTCCTCAAGAGCATCTTTATATTCAGAAGGAACTTCTGCTTTCTCTGTCATTCCATTATATTCAATTAAAATAGTGGCATTATATTTTAATATAATCCTCCACCAGGTCTCTTCAATATCTTTTTTAAAATCACCATTTTTTATGGCGGTAACAATTTCATCTTTTGGATTAGCAATGATAATTCTACTTCCGACTCTATTAATAGGATCAATTCCAGTGTTATCTCTAATAAAGGAGTGGGCTCTCTCCCCTTCATAAGCTACTTTTCCAACATTCAATATGTTTCCTTCCAGCATTTTATAGTTCGCTCTGTAGCCTTCTTCTTCTGTAAGAGTTTCAAAGAAAAAGTTATAATCCTTAGAGGCAGCTGAAAAAAGCAACTTTCCACGGCCAAACAGACCCGCCCCTTCATTACCACCCGAGTAATTCATGGCCGAAAAACGGGCCAACTTATAATCTGGATGCAAGTCACCTGACATTCTATTAATTTGATCCATAGGAATATTTGGGCCTGTCATACCTGTAGTTCCCCAATCTTCCATCGCAAGGAAAGTGCCCATATCATTTTCTATAAGTTGAAATTTAGCACCCCAATTCGTACCCTTTCTATTGTTTTTTGCTCCCCACATATTTTGAAGACCGTCTTTTTGAAGACCATGAACTAACCCTTTTGCCGGTTCAGTTTCATATCCTGCAACAACTTGATCAATATTTGACCTCCAGTTTGTTGGTACTTGAATCGCGGAATCTTCTATCATAAAGTCTCCCCCTTATAATTTAAATTCGATTTCTTCCTGTTCCTCCTGAAATTTACTCTTGGTATTTTTAAGTTCTCTTTCTATTGCTGCGAAAATCTTCCTTACTTCTTCATCTGTGTAGTTGTAATTTCCTTTGTTCGCACAGTTTCCCAGCAACTTAAGTGTCTTTAAAATTTTATTTGTCCTTTGCTCAGCAATCTTTTTAAATCTTTCATGTTTTTCTCTATTTAAATCACTCAAAATGTATCACCTCTATATCAATATATATCTTATATTCACATAATAGTTTATTTTATTATCAAAATCAACCAATACATTTTGATAATATAGATTACATATGAAAAATATAATATTTTTTTAGATTAAATATGATTGTTTTTATGCTTTATCGGAAATATTAACAAGGAACATATACTCTATTAATATATTCTATGGGAATAACCCATTCATACTTCATTTCATCGATTAACAGAGTAAACTCAATATAATATCCGTCAACCTTTCGTCTAACAGTATATTCCTATCATTTAGTTATTTTTGGAATTTATCAAGAGTAGAAGACTTGAAAACTCCTTGAGAATAATACATCTTACGCTGAAAACCACTTACCGATGGGAACAATTCTTTCTCCATAACATTCCATTTAATTAATGACAAGAGAAGCCTTCTTTACAAAGATTCACAGCCTCTTCTTTATCATATTTTCAGTATTGAAGAATTAACAACCATATTGTGGGCCTTTAAACACTTCACTGATATGCCAATCTATAAACGAACGATCAGGCTGATAATAAGACTGAATTGGCTCACGTACCGCCTGACCATTAAACCTCATCAACCACTCTTCAAACCCATTACTCCCATGTGCATCCTGAGAAACTACCATCCTTCTCTCAGGAGTAAAAGTAAAGACTCCCCTATCAAATAGCTTATGGTGCAAAGAACACAAAGCTATTCCATTTTCTTCAGTATCCGGACCACCAGCTTGATGCCATTTAATATGGGCTGCTTCGACCCCTACCAGTGTATGCGCTAGTCTTACATTATAACCACAAACAGCACAACTGTACCCGTAAGCCCTTAAAATCCTCTCCCTGAATTTCGGATCCCTCTTCTTTTTCGTATAAACTGTGAAATCCAGTCCAACCGCATCTAGAATATCTTGGTGGATTGTTTCGGGAAAGTGACTATCTAATATAATATGGGCAATCTCCTGGACCAGCTTGGGATCATTTTTCAAAAGATAATAAACTTCCGGGGTGAATCCCCCGGCAACTTCATCAGACAGCAATTGACGATTACTCGGACTCTTTGCATTTGCTTCTTTATCCAGAATCCATATCCCGTCTCTCCTCAATCGTACAAATGGTTCTTCAGGATAATAGGATTTCCTGAGAGGTCCAAATTCCCTCAACAGTTCTGTCAACTTCTCCCTTGTAACCTCATAACTTATAAATCTGGTTGCTTCTGCTTGAAGCTTCCCCAACGCAAACAAGATCAACAATGGTTTATGGGGAGCTCTCTGGTCCCCTTTCTTCCATATAGACAGATTATTAATTCTTTCCTTTAGCTCAAAGCTGTTCATCATTTTCCACCACTCATAGAGATTTATTTCTTCCTATAATATAGGTAAGTTGGAACTTCCAATGAATCAATCCTTTACCTCAATCAGGAACACCTTCCCCTGAAATCCCCCACGTTTCTCAGCCTTATCTTTCCGTACTGCTTCTACTTCTTCAATGGTAAATCCATGCTGCTTAGACAAAGCCCTGACAACCTCCAAGAGATCAGCAAGCTCTTCCACAGCTTCTCCATCCGTTTCAGCCGCACAGTATTCATCAAGTTCCTCATAAGCTTTTTCTTTTAAGTACTGTATGTAGTCTTCATCGTTGAGGATCTTTGTTGAAAACTCCTTACCTTTACTTTCAATAATCTGTGGGATTTTATCCCGTACTAACTTGTTGTAGGACGGCATGTTGGTGACCTCCTATGGATTATATTACCTATATTTTAACATTTTATTAAGTGGTTCATTACGCAAAGATCGTACCTCCAGTCCATTTCTTACTTTTTTCATTTTCCTTTTAGTCATCTTCATAAGTGTTTCATTCGGAAATGAACGGCGGCAAAAATAATTCTTTATTTTTTTACATATTTTTCAATAATCCAATCACCTGTTCGTGGTGTGTGCTTTCCCCCGATTTGATAATGGGTTTAAAAAGGGGAGAATTCTTTGGTAAAAGAAGAAAATAAGCCTTTTGCGAAGACACTGGGACAACTATTGAAACGGGGAAGATATGAACGTGGAATGACACAGGCGGAGTTTGCCTGGACTATTCACATGTCAGAGGAAGGCTACGGGATGATTGAGCGCGGAAAAAGAATCCCAAGTGCACTTACACTGAACAGCATACATAATAATACCGGAATTAGTATTGACCGTATCTTTCAGGAAATTGATAGAATAGAAAAAGAGAAGAAACTTAAAGAGGATTGACTTGGTAGTTTAAATGGGGGGATTACCATCGAGAAACAAGAATTCATCCTATTAAAAGGGAAGAAAACATACAATTTTATGATTGTCGGCTTTACCCGTGAACATAGTTATGGGGAGATATATTTTACAGATGATAATAGAAGGACTTCTATATATAGGGGTTCGGATGTGAAAGAAGTAATAAAGTTAGCTAAGAGAGAAAGCCGCAGCTTACGTCGGGAGTAAGCTGCGGCTTTGTTTGAATGACTAATTGTAGGTTATTTTACTTTTGCAATCTTAAGTTATACGCCTTATCAATAAATCTAGTTATCTGCTCTAAGGTATCTACCCACTCCAACCTTATATACACTTCACCCGGCGTGAGCTTTCCTTTATCCGATTCTTCATATACATGACCGAGCATCTTATCAATTTCTTTCTGCATGTTCATTGCCGTTTCTGTATGACGTCTTTTACCAAGGTGGAGTACAAAACACGCCTTCCTTGCAGACGTAATAGTGGCGAATTTATATGGAGATCTTTTGCTTACATATCCTATACAATCTGTACGAATACCATTATTAGTACGTTCGTGATAATCTGCTACTTCTTCTTTGTAAGGACTCTTTTCGTATAAGTAATGATCTACTTCCTCTGCCAAAGCAATTGCTTTCTCTGTCTTAAACAAGCTATAATAATATTCTTTTGACTTCAATGGGACCTGTTCAGTCACCCATCCAAAATACAATTGAACTCCATTTACATTAACTGGCCCTACAACAGCATCCTTCTTTGCCTTTACGCCAAATAGATTCACAAACTCCCTGTAATCCTCAAACCACTTCGCTTGTTGATTAAAGGAATGAACCAGCATTAACGCATGTTGAGCATGAACGTTTTTGGCTTCAATTACTGCTGAAGCTGTCCGATGGAATAACTGATACCTTGTATTTAATACCTCTTCTTCATTAAGACCCAACAATTCCAAAATGGAACGTAATCTATTTATCTTCCCTATACTTGGATTATCACCTTTCCAAACCCTCACTTCTTCTCCAAACGGTTCTGACACTTTTCCTTCAACCATTATTGGGAGCAATACACCATCCGCGTTTGCCAGAAGGTAAAGATCATTTTGAGATGAAGCTCCACCTCCTGGAAGTGAAACTTTGTATTCAGGAAATCCATACAAGACTTTCACATTTTCAAGAAGTGAAATATTACTATTTGCAAATGCTATTTCTACACTGGATGGAAGATTGTCAGCACTTTCCCAAGACTTTGCTAATTCATATGCGGAATATGATGGCTTCCATTGTTTTTCCGGATCCGCTAAGAACTCCTTCCAAGAATTTATCCCTTTTGTAGGAACAAAATATTTACCCATGATTACCTCCTCCTTTTAGGTAAAAAAATATCTATAAACCATTTTCATGTGTAATATTATGGTAACATAAAAGGAGTATTTTACTAGTATTGAACGAAACGAGGAACCATTAATGCCCATAGCAGAAAGAGACTACTGGAATGACGATCGGTATAGACCCAAAAACAAGAAAGCTCCCAAATGGTCATGGGGAGTAATCGGATTTATCCTCCTTGCGTTGTTCGCCAGCGGCTTACCAATGAAGATTTACAACGAAATCACGGTACAGCAGGAACAAAAAATACGAAACTATCTACAGGAGAGAGAGCAATATTTCAGCTCCAGCGATCAAAGCTTCAAACAGCTGATGACAAAGATCAATGCTTCCAACGGAAATCTTTCATCCCTGACTCTCGACATCAATGAGACCGACATGATGCTCACTCAAAATTATCAGAAGCTCATTGATCTCAATCCTCCTGGGGAATTCCAGGAACTGCACGACAAAACCATCGAACTGTACGTCATCAAACAGGCGGCCGTCGACTATTTGCTGTCATCGGCAAATGCCAAAACCTATCATTCTGAAATAATCTCTACTTATATAGAAGAAAGTAATCGAAAAATGAGTGATTTACGTCCATTGATGATTGAAGGATTGCAGAAAGCTGATCTGCGTTATCGTATTGAGCAGGATGGGACGTTGACTTATTGGGTAAAGGATCATTATTCGAGGAGTTTGGAGTAGGCTTAATAAGAAAAGGTCCGTCCCTGAGAACCTTTGAATAGGTTTAGGGACGGACCTTTGTTTTTCAAATTAGAATGTTATTTGCGAAGATCATAGCTTTTGTGAAGTTAATGGTCTGCTTTATCCTACCTGACACGGCTCAAGTTTTCACAAATAAATACGATAATAACAATATCAAACCACCAAGGAGAAATTCATGCTATTGTTCCTAAATTTTTTAAAGAAGAAGAGTGAGCCAAAACCAAAACAAGCTACTAGTATTTCACCACCAAAACTTAAAAGAACGAATGAACAAATCGCCACAAGAAAAGGAGAACTAGGAGAATACAAAATTGATATCCAACTAGATCAACTGCCCAAGTCTTACCGCCACCTAAGCGATCTCCTTATACCCAATCCAAAAGCGAAGTCCGGCTATTCACAAATTGACCATGTGGTGATCACTCCATACGCGATCTTTACTATTGAAACGAAAAACTATCAGGGTACCATTTATGGCGGGAAAGATCGAAGTACATGGCTGGTCAATGGTAAATTCAAAATGATGAATCCTTTTATACAGAACTATGGACACATTAAAGCACTCTCTTCATTTATTGATGAGAGGTACCATGATTTATTTATTTCCATAGTTTCTTTTACAAAGCGCTCTACATTTAAAGTGGATTTGGATTACCGTAAAATCGCTTCTAACGAATTGATTGTGTATGACATAGAGTTGTCGGAGTTTATCCATCGGAAGGAATCAGTCTTGAAAATCCAGCATACAGAACCTTATTTAAATGAGAGTGATATGTCGTCTATTTATCAAGATTTCTTAAATGCAAATATTAATGACCTAAAAGTTAGAGAAGAACATAAGCGAGTATTGAATGAAACTGAACAGAAGACCAGTTCACGTTCTACTTGTGCAGTTTGCAATAAGCCTGTTTCTGATAAGGTTAGGGCGTATTGTTTAGCGAAA
The DNA here is from genome assembly GCF_020172085.1 of Rossellomorea aquimaris. Taxonomy (GTDB): domain Bacteria; phylum Bacillota; class Bacilli; order Bacillales; family Bacillaceae_B; genus Rossellomorea; species Rossellomorea aquimaris_E. The sequence goes on along the minus strand of NZ_JAIVAT010000007.1, from coordinate 524,004 downwards.
CATACTTTTAAGGGGGAAATTTATTGTTATGAGCATCAGAAAACTATCAATAAATAGTTCAGCTCATTAATTAAATCTAAAACCCTCATTTAGAAAGTTAGTTCGCCTAATAATTAGTAAACAACAATGATGGTATAAAAAAATAGCTGCCTACAATGCGATATCTTTACGCATCGTAGGCAGGTACCAACACAAACATTCCCACAAAGAATTTCTTCCCACTCTTAATACACCTTCTCAATCCCATCCACCACAGAAACCAAAAAAGTCCTCATCACCTGCTCAGCCCTCTTAGTCAACAACTCCGAAGCCCTTCCAATCGCCTCATCCAAAGTCATAGGTCCATCTACAATACTATGGACACTCTTAACCCCAAACTCGTATAAAGACTCAATTCCTTCTCCCACACTACCAGCAAAAACAATCGTTGGAACTCTTTTTTCCTTCGCTGCCTGCGCAACACCCATAGGCGTTTTCCCTGAAGCCGTTTGATAATCAACTTGCCCTTCTCCTGTTAGGACGAGAATGGCAGATTCGAGGGAAGCCTTGAATTGAGTTGCTTCAATGACGACATCGATCCCTCTTTCCATTTTTGCCGGGAAGAAGGCGAGGAATGCTCCACCAATGCCACCAGCTGCTCCTGCTCCTGCTCCTGGGTGATCATGAAGGTGAATTCCGGTCTGTTCATAAACCCGGTCAGCCCAGTTTTCCATTCCCTTTTCCAATTCTTTCACCATAACCGGAGTGGCTCCTTTTTGTGGGCCGAATACATGTGTTGCCCCGGTTGGTCCCAGTAATGGATTTTGAACATCTGACGCAATCAGGAAGGTCGATTCTTGTATTCTAGGATCGAAATCAGAAACATCAATCTCTTTGATATCAATCAGCTTTTTTCCGGCTGGAGTAATTTCACTTCCAGTAGAATCATAGAATGTCATCCCTAATGCATGGAGCATGCCGGTACCGCCATCGTTTGTAGCACTTCCTCCAATGGCGAGAATGAAGTGTCTGTATCCCTGATCTAAAGCTTCTTTAATCAACTGACCGGTTCCGTATGTGGAAGCTTCCATAGGATTCAGATTGCTCTTATCCACCAGGGCTATGCCGGATGCTTCCGCCATTTCGATGACGCATGTGCTGGAATGCCCGAGACAGCCAAAGGTTGCGTTCACTGTGTTACCCAATGGTCCATTTACACTCACCTCTTCATAATGTCCACCGGTTGTTTGCACGAGGCATGTCATGGTGCCTTCTCCGCCGTCGGCCATTGGCATCGATACCGTCTTGATTCCCGGATGGGCTCTTTTCACTCCCTCCTCTATGGCCGAGGCGGCTTCTATTGCGGTCATACTCCCTTTAAAGGAATCTGGGGCAATGACGACTTTCATCTCCATTCCGTTCCACCTCCTTCTTTAATCAAGCCCTGATACGAGTGTTCTGGTATCAGGGTGTACATTCTTTTCTTCTTCCCGTATGAATCGTGAATGGTTGATGTTCATGATTCCTTCTTTAAAGATTCTGTTGTCCATTTCTTTTAACGTGTCGGCGATGATCGGTTTGAATTCCATTAGATCAAGGACATCCTTTTGCAGGTCGAATCCCGGGGCAATCTCGGTAAGCAGTAATCCTTCTTTCGTTAGAACAAACACTGCACGCTCTGTCACATACATCACTTCTTGATTGTGTTTCGCTGCGTATTCCCCGCTGAATGTGATTTGGTTCACCCGTTTGGTGAATTTTTTGATCGTGCCTTGTTGAAGGATTTTCACTTCCCCATGCTGGATGAATGATTTGGCTCCTCCTGTAAAGGTTGTGCAGAAGACCACTTTCTTGGCGGATTGGGTAATATCAATGAATCCTCCGCAGCCAACTGCACGATTTCCGAATTTCGAAACATTCACATTCCCGCGTTCATCGACTTCGGCTGCACCCATGAAGGTAACATCTACGCCCGCTCCATGGTAATAGTCAAATAGATATTCGTGATCCAAAATAGCCGATGCATTTCGCGCCACTCCGAATTCGTTCGCTCCGATCGGGACTCCCCCAATGATTCCTGATTCGAGTGTTAGGATCAGGTCCTGTCCGATTCCTTCTTCATTCGTAATCGGTCCAATCACATCACCGGGGATCCCTATCCCTAAGTTCACCACGGATTTCTTTCCTAATTCCAATGTCGCCCTTCTGCCTATCACCTTTCGGGCATCAAGTGGGATAGGAGGAAGACTTCCTGTTGGTGTCTTCAAGTCACCAGAGAACACGGGAGAAAACACCGTGCTTGGAACTTGGCGATGCTCCGTTTCCGGATGATCTGCTACCACAAACCCGTCTACCAGATAACCCGGAACCACGACATCTTTTGGATGCATGGAATCCTTTTTCGCTACATATTTCACCTGGCTGATGACTTTTCCACCGTACGCTTTAGCCGCCTGGGCAGCAGACAGAATCTCCAGTTTCAACGGTTCCTCTTCCGTCGTGATATTTCCATCTTCATCAATACTCGTTCCTCTGATAAAGACATAGTCGAACGGGATGGAAGCATACAGGAGTAATTCCTGACCCTCAATCTCCAGAAGAGTCACCAAGTCTTTCTGGGATTGTGTTCTTTCATTAAACTTCCCGCCATCGATTCTCGGATCGACGAACGTACCGATTCCGACAGGGGAAATCTGTCCAGGCAGTTTATTCGCCATCGCTCTCAATAAATGGGTCAGTTGTCCTTGTGGCCAGCAATAGCATTCCACCTTGTTCTCTTCTATTAATCTTCTTAATTTAGGCGCGAGCCCCCAGTGACCTCCGATGACACGGGAGACCAGTCCTTCTTCCGCGATATATTCGATTCCATTCTGTCGGTCTGACTGGCCGGCTGTATGGAACACGGTCAGGTTATTCGGGGTGCCGGTTTCTTTAAACCGTCTGCCGATTGCTTTCAGGATCTTGTCGCATTGCCCCATTCCGCCAAATCCCACGAGAGCAATGGTACTTCCGTTAGGGATGCTTGCTGCAAGCTCCTCTGCTTTCATCATAAGACTCATGAGTGATCACTCCTTTAATCAATTCCTGCTATTTACCGGACTTTATATAATCGATGGAAGCCAGGTTGAGAAGAATGGGATTAGGCTTATAATCAATACATCCACGAACAAGATGATTACGAATGGGATGATGGCCTTCGAAATTTGCTCGATCCGGATCTTAGAAATCTGTGTTGCCACAAACAGGTTGATTCCCACTGGAGGAGTAATCAATCCGATGGCCAGATTCACGACGACAATGATACCGAAATGGATGGGATCCATTCCTAATGCCGTGGCAATCGGAAGCAGAATCGGAACGAAAATCAAGATGGCCGCCGCTGCCTCCATGAACATTCCCACAATTAACAGGAAGACATTGACGAGGATGATAAACACATAAATGTTCGTCGTCATTCCCAAGAAGGTTTGAGACACGAGGTCTGGGATTTTTAATCCGTTTAGGACAAAACTGAACAACCCTGCAGAAGAAATAATAATCATAACAATAGCAGTCGTAACGGATGATTCTTTAAAGATTTGTGGTAAATCCTTGAGCTTAATTTCTCTATAGACAAAGACACCAATGATAAAGGAATACGCAACCGCGATAACCGCTGCTTCAGTTGGTGTGAAAATCCCGCCATAAATCCCACCAAGGACAATGATGGGCATTAATAACGAGAGGATCGCCTGATAGAATGCTTTAGCCGTATCCTTCACACTCGACTTTTCCACACCGATGTATCCTTTTCGCTTCGAAACAAAATACGCAGAAATCAGAAGGGACGCTGTGATGATTACACCTGGAATGACGCCGGCCATAAACATATCCCCCACCGATTGTTTAGCTGAAATTCCATAGAGGATTAATGGAATACTTGGAGGAATGACGACTCCCAGTGCCCCTGAGACGGCCTGATTGGCGCTGGCGAAATTGACGTGATAGCCTTTGGCGATCATCGCCGGGATTAAGATCGAACCGATGGCCGCTGTAGTCGCTGCGCCGGATCCGGATATGGCAGCAAAGAACATCGACGTGATAATGACGACCATGGCAAGACCACCTGTGATATGTCCGACCAGACTGCTTGCAAAGTTCACGAGCCTGTGTGAAATACCACCCGTTTGCATGAGATATCCCGCCAGGATAAAGAATGGAATCGCCATTAACGGAAAGGAATTGATGGCATTGAACATTTGCTGTGGCACAAGCTGAAGTGGTGCAAGCCCTCCAAAGACCGCTACAAGTGCGGAAGACAACCCTAATGCGATGGCTATCGGAACTCCAATGGCAAAGAGAATAGCAAGTGAGATAAAGAGTAATGCGATCATGCTGGTTCTTCCCCCTTCCCTACATTTTCAATCAGTGCAGCAATCGTATTTAGTAACATCAAAGCTCCTCCGGCCGGTAACGCGAGCATCGGCCAAAACATCGAGATTCCCGTTGTGGGTGCCACTTGAAAGGAAATCGCCTGAGCCATCGAAAATCCGTATACGATCAGGATGATATAAAAGGAACACGCAATGACTGACATCACTGTTTGTAGAATCTTACCCGGGATTCCTGATAGTTTACTCTGTAATAAATCAATCGAAATAAGGGCTCCTTCTTTAATCGCGTACCCGGCTCCCAATAACGTGAGCCAGATCATCAGAAATCGGGAAGCTTCTTCTGAAAACGTCAGTGAATTCCCGACCACAAACCGTGCAAACACTTGCCAGAAAATCAGTATGCTCATGACGGCAAGCATGATAAACAACAACCAGCCTACCACTTTATTGATATAATGTGTGAGTTGCATAAACCCCTTGGTCACACTGCCCATCGTAACCCTCCTTTAGTAAAAGAGGGGGAAATCATCCCCCCTCTCATTCTTAGTAATCAAAATTGCGGACTTTATCGATCAGCTCTTTATTGATCTTTGGTGCCCATTTTTCATACACAGGCTTGACTGCTTCTCTAAACGGCTCCAGATCAGGTTTTGTCACCGTCATTCCTTCTTCTTCAAGCTTCTTCAAAGATTCTTCTTCTAAGGTCTTACTCGCATCACGCTGAACAGGTGTCGCAAGTTCTGCCGCTTTCATGATCGCTTCTTGATCTTCCTTAGGAAGAGAATCGAATAATTGCTTACTCATCATGAACGGTAGTGGAGAATACACATGCCCCGTCAGATTCAAGTACTTCTGAACTTCATAAAAACGCACATCCAAGATGGTAGCTAACGGGTTTTCCTGACTATCCATGACGCCTTGCTGCAATGCGGTATACACTTCCGGCCATGCCATCGGTGTCGCATCTGCACCCATCGTTCTCCACGTATCCACTTGTACTTCACTTTCCTGTGTTCTGTGCTTGATGCCCTTCAGGTCTTCAGGCTTATTGATCGGACGTACGTCATTGGTTTCATGACGGATCCCATTTTCCCACCATGCTAATACTTTTACATTCGCTTTTTCTTCGATCTTTGATGCCAGTTCATCTCCAATCTCGCTATCAAGAACGGCATACGCATGTTTCGTATCTTTAAAGAGGTAAGGAAGATCAAACATATAAATATCATTCACAAAGCTTCCAAGGGGACCGGTAGAAGAGACGCCCATGTCAATCGTATTGATTCCCATTCCTTCTACGACTTCTCTCTCTCCGCCTAATTCATTGTTGTAGTGAAGTTTGACGGATAAGCGGCCATCTGTTGATTTTTCCAGTTCTTCTTTAAACTTTTTCAGCCCGATATCGTGATGAGATCCCTCACCTAGCGGCAGGCTGACATCAAAGACATGTTTTTCCCCGCTTGCACTGCCTGTTTTCGTGCCGCTGCATCCCGATAAAATCAACGATAAGACAAGAACCATCAGCAAAGAAATCATTTTCCAATTTTTCATGAATGAATCCTCCCCGTTTTTTAATTTACGCATGAATCAGTAACCCTGAGTTATAGCCTGTGTCGAAGAACTCTTTCTCAAATCCCATTCTGTCATTCAGAAAGATGTCTCTATCCATCTCCTTTAAATCCGGTGAAAGTATCGGTTCGAATTCCATTTGAGATAGGATATCTCTTTCCAAATCAATGCCTGGTGCGATTTCTGTCAGCATCAGACCCTGCTCCGTTAATTGAAATACCGCTCTCTCTGTGACGAACAATGCTTCCTGGTTGTTGCCTTTCGAAAAGTCTCCACTAAACGTAATTTGATTGATATTTTCTTTAAACTTTTTGAATTTTCCGTCTTTTGAGATGAAAAGTTTTCCTTCTTCCACCTTGATGTCAAAGCCGCCGGCAGTGAAGGTTGAACAGAAGACCACTTTCTTAGCATTCTGCGTGATATCAATGAAGCCTCCGCAGCCAACGGTCTTCGAACCAAACTTACTGACATTCACATTCCCTGAGCTGTCCGCTTCTGCTATGCCCATGAAGGTGATATCCACGCCTCTGCCCGTATAATAATCAAACTGATAAGGGTGCTCGATGATGGCTTCTGCGTTTCGGGCAATTCCGAAGTCGGTGCCCCCTAACGGCTGACCACCGATCACGCCTGATTCAATTGTCAAATTCAATTGACCGAGGATCCCTTCCTCCGAAGACACCGGTCCGATCGTATCACCAGGGATGCCGGTACCCAGATTGACGATGGCATCCGGATAAAGCTCTTTCACGGCACGTCTCCCGATAACCTTTCTGACATCCAGCGGCAGTGGCGGAGCGTCCTGAAGGGGTTCTCTCAACCTGCCGCAATAAACAGGATTATAGTAAGCGGAAGCCGTTTGACGATGCTCCCTTAATGGATCTCCTGATTGGATGATGTGGTCGACATAAATGCCGGGAATCACCACGTCTTTTGGAGGGAGCGTTCCTTTTTCAACATAATTCTTTACTTGAACGATCACTTTCCCGCCGAATCTCTTTGTCGCCTGGGCGACAGAAATCGCTTCCAATTTCAGCGCTTCCTCTTCCATTGTGATGTTCCCGGCCTCATCCGCTGTCGTTCCACGAATGATACAGACATCGATCGGAACCTCTTTATAGAAGAGGTACTCTTCTCCAAGAATGTTCACTACTTCCACAATGCCTTCATTTGCCTTGGCTTTGTCATTCATCTTGCCGCCTTCAACCCTCGGATCAACAAAAGTCCCCATTCCAACTTTGGAGAAATTTCCGGGCTTCCCACCTGCCATTGCCCGAAAGAGATGGGTCAGCTGCCCCTGGGGGAGACAATGGGCTTCAACTTGATTTGTTTGAATCAACTCTCCCCATTTAGGTGCAAGCCCCCAATGGGATCCTATGATTCTCGTAACAAGCCCTTTATGAGCTAAATGCTCCAGCCCATTCACCCGATCACTATGTCCTGCAGCATGCAGAAGTGTTAGGTTATTCGGCACTCCTTCACTCAGGAATCGATTTTCGATCTCCTTCAAAACCGATTCGCAGGCTCCTTTTAGTGTGAACCCGCATAGGGCAAGAGTGCTTCCATTATTAATAGAAGAAACCAGGTTATGTAGCTCGGATTTTTTTGTCATGATACACTTGCCCCCTTTTTTCGAACAGATTGATGGTCTTCGTTGTAATCATAAAAACCCTTCCCTGTCTTTCGTCCCAGGTTCCCTGATTCAACTAATTTTTTTAATAATGGTGCCGGGCGATATTTAGAGTCTCCGAATCCTTCATATAAACCTTCCATCGTGGCAAGCAAGACATCCAACCCGACATAATCTGCCAGCGTAATCGGTCCCATCCGGTGATTCGCTCCATATTTCATGGAAGCATCCACATCCTCTGGAGTGGCTCCTTCCATCACGCAGAAGATGGCTTCATTGATCATAGGGACCAGCATTCGATTCACCAGGAATCCAGGATAGTCCTTACAAGTCACTGCATTCTTGTTTAATTCAGAAACTAGTCGTTTAGCTGTTTCATATGTTTCGTCGGAGGTCACAATCGAAGGGATCACTTCAACCAGATTCATTAACGGTGCAGGATAGAAGAAGTGCATGCCTATGACTTTCTCAGGTCTTGAAGTAGATGCTCCAATGGCTGCGATGGATAGGCCAGACGTATTGGAAGCAAGGATCGCTTCTTCATTCACGATGTGATCCAGCTGCTTGAACACCTTTTTCTTGAGTTCGATGTCCTCCGGAACGGCTTCAATGACAAGGTGAGAATTCTTGATGTCATCCACATTATCCGATGTCGTGATTCTATTCATGATAGAGGGAAGCTCTTCAAGGGGGATAATCCCTTTTACCGCTTTTCTCTCTAAACTTGATTGAATGCGTTCCATCCCTTGATCAAGTACTTCTTTGCTGAGATCGACAAGGGTTACTTCTTTTCCCGATTCCGCCAGCACTTGTGCGATTCCGGAACCCATCAATCCTCCTCCGATCACCGATACGTTTTCGAGACTCTTCAATATGCTCCCTCCTCTTTTTATAAAACCATTCCGCCTCCAACATTGATGACTTCCCCATTAATATAGGAAGCTTGTTCAGATGCTAAGAAGGCAATGCAGTTCGCTACATCTTCAGGAGTCCCTGCTCTTCCGGCCGGGATTTTCGACACCATCAGATCCCATACTTTCTCAGGCACCCCTCTCGTCATGTCGGTGTCAATGAATCCTGGGCAGATCGCATTCGCCGTGATCCCTTTTTTCGCAAGCTCCCTGGCAGCTGTCTTCGTCAAACCGACAACTCCTGCTTTGGCCGCTGCATAGTTCGCCTGCCCAACATTACCTAGCCAGCTGGCAGAAGAGATATTGATGATGCGTCCATTTTGCTGTTCGCGCATGATCGCACTCGCAGGCTGCATCGTATTAAACACGCCGGTAAGATTCACGTTAAGGACCGCATCCCATTGCTCATGATCCATTTTGTGTAGCATCCCGTCCCGATTAATACCGGCATTGTTCACCAAAATATCCAGCTTCCCGTGCTTCTCGACGGTTTCCTCAACTAATTTCCTGGCTTGTTCCTTATCGGCCACGTTGCAGAGGAAGCTCTCTGCTTTTCCACCAAGCTCGATGATTTCATTGACCGTACTTTCCGTTCCTTCTTTATTCAGATCACTTACGATCACCAATGCTCCAAGTGAAGCTAACTTCATCGCAATCCCTCGACCTAATCCTCTTGCACTACCCGTCACAATCGATACCTTTCCCGTCAAATCAATCATTCTATGATCCTCCCATCGTCATGTATTAAACTAACTCGAATAACGTGGCAATTCCCTGGCCTCCACCGATACACATCGTCGAGATCCCTCGCTTTGCCTTCCTTCTCTTTAACTCTTCTAATAATTTCACCGTGATGATGCTTCCAGAAGCACCGATTGGATGTCCGAGTGCAATCGCCCCACCATTCACATTCACTTTCTCCTTCTCAATCCCTAACTCGTTAATAACCGCTATCGCTTGAGCAGCGAATGCTTCATTCAATTCCATCAAATCAATATCATCCAGTGACAGACCTGATTTTTTCAATAATTTCTCAACGGCTGGTGCTGGTGCATATCCCATGATTTCAGGATCCACTCCTGCCAGAGCCTGTTCCCTCACAAATGCAATTGGCTCAAGACCGAGCTCATTTGCCTTATCCAATGTCATCAGGACGAGTGCAGCAGCCCCATTATTGATTCCTGAAGAATTCCCTGGTGTGACAGTACCGTTCTCTTTAAATGCTGGTTTCAGTTTGGAAAGTTTCTCGACCGTGGTGCCTTTTCTCGGATGTTCGTCCGTATCAAAGATCGTGACGTCTCCCTTTCTACCTTTCAGCTCAATCGGGACTATTTGATCTTTGAAGTATCCTTTCTCGATTGCTTCTATCGCTTTCAATTGGCTTTCATACGCAAATTGATCTTGCTCTTCCCGAGAGACATTAAATTTCTCCGCAACTTTCTCTGCCGTCACTCCCATCGGATAATTTCCGAATGGATCTGTCAGCGCCGTTGCCAATCCATCCTCTAACTGAGTGTGACCGAAACGGTTTCCGTATCGCCCTTTGCGAACGTAGTAAGGAAGTTGATCCATATTCTCCGTACCGCCTGCAACGATTACGTCCGAATTCCCCGTCTGGAGTTGTTGAACGGCATTGTTTATTGCCTGAAGACCGGATCCGCATAGTCGATTGACGGTTAAGGCGTTACTCGTTACCGGTAGTCCTGCACGGATGGCACACATCCTTGCAATGAAGGCGCTTTCAGCAACCTGCCCAACACAGCCCATGATGACCTCATCAACGCTATCCTTGCTAATACCAGAACGCTTGACTGCTTCTTTAATCGCCGTCGCCCCTAAATCTGCCGCATGGATATCCTTTATGGCTCCTCCCATCGTTCCAACAGCCGTTCTTGCATAACTTACGATTACAACTTCCTTCATCATTGATCACTCTTCCTTTCTATTTTTCTACAACTTTTACGTTCCACCATTTTAGGTTCCAGAAGCAATCGATTGTTGCTTGCCTTGTCTTTATTCTTTAACTTCTCTACCATCATTTCGCTTCCCAATTTTCCAACATCATAGGTTTGCGCATCGATCGTCGTTAGCGGGATTAGAAAGTCCTCTGAAAACGAAATATTATCTGATCCGATGACTGAAATATCTTCCGGCACGTTCAATCCCGAATCCAAAATGGCTTTAATCGCACCAAATGCCATCACATCGCTAGCCGCAAACATCGCGGTTGGGAGATTTCCCTTTTGAATGAATGACCGAACATCCTTGTATGCTTCCTCAATGCTGTATCCGCTTCGTATCAGGCGACTCTCATCCACCTGAATCCCGTTGGCGCTCAGCACATTGGTAAAGCCTTTCTCCCTTTCCCAACTGTTCAATCGATCACCGCCGATAAAACATATATCCTGATGACCCGATTCCAACAGGTACTCTGCAGCCATCTCCCCTACCTTGCAACTATTGATTCTTACCATCGTACCCTCATAGTTCCTCGGTGACCGGTTGATCAGGACGTACGGGATATTCAATGAATTCAGTAAGGTAATTGATTCAGACTTTTCATCATCGACTGTTGCGAGAATGACCCCATCCACACCTTGATCGATCATGGATTGCAGCAGGAAATGTTCCTTCTTCGGGTCATCTCCTGTCGTACACAGCATCACACTGTAACCGCTGTCAATTGCAACATCTTCAACTCCTTTAAACATTAACGGATAAAAGGGATTCGTTATCTCTGTGACCACCACCCCGATGAGATTGGTCTCCTTTTTCTTTAAACTTCTTGCTACTTTGTTGGGGCGATATCCTAACTCGTTGATCGCCACTTCCACTCTCGTGATTAAATCATCACTAACAAACTTATTTTTGTTAATGACCGCTGAGACAGTAGCAATAGAAACATTCGCTTTCTTAGCAACTTCTTTGATTGTAACCATCATTTCATCCTCCAAAAAAACGTTTAGCTAAACGTTTCGCTAACTAGAATGGTAAGGGATTTCAAAATAGGCGTCAAGAGTAATTTTCTTAGTTTTTTGAATATTTACATAATAAATTCCAGTTCATTTCCTTAATTATTTTTTGAATATAATTTAATGAAACTAACTTTCTCTTATTATGGTGTATCCGTTCAAATCCATGGACGATTAAAGTATATAGAAATAATTTAAATTTTTTTCAGTTTGGATATTCATTTCACCCCTTTAGGAGCTAAAAGACAAACACTGAAAAAACTACCATCTGTATTGTGATAAGATAGACATTCATTTGGAAGTAACCCGCCTTGGAGAAAGATCAATATTCGAGGGAATAGATAGAGTCAGCAATTATGGAGGTGAATACGTTGGAAGTGATCTTTCTAGCTTTTCTGCGGTTTATTGTTTTCGGAGCAGTCTTATATTCTATTATTTGGAGAGCCGTTCGACATGGCATTAATCAGTCTTTGATTGGTAAGTATCTTGAGGAGAAGCATGGGATGAAAGAAATAGAAGGGGATGAAGATTGATATCAGGGGGAACAGGTATCTTGGCCAGTCACATCAAAAAAGCCAAGGATATCTCCTTGGCTCGCTCCTTAATATAAAGTTGTTCCCACACACCAGCACATTCGAAACCTTTTTAACAAAATGTAAAGTTTAACAAAGACCATCTAAAAGAAGCACAAGAACCGTCCCTATGCTTCTTAAAACGACGCCGTAGCTGCCGATTCATCCGCCTTCACACAATCAATCGCAATCACAAGGGCAAGAATAATCGTTTCCATCTCTTCATCTAAAATTTCCACCCTGTAGCTGTCACCCCAACTGAACCACTCTTTACCTACACTCCCTACGACTCTGCCATTCTGTAATACTTGAAAGTCCATATCCAACCAGTTTCCCTGCACGTCTATGTCTGCCGCATCAATCGAATAGCGTGCTTTTAAAAAGGATAGTTCCTTCTTGATCGTCAAGACCTCTCGACCGTTTACCTCAACGAAAAACTTGGGCAAAAAGCTTAATACCTTTTTCGTAATTAGCGCGACTTCATTTCGATCTTGATTCATGATGGAGAACGTTTTCGGGACCTTCATAAAGCTTCCCTCTACATAATAAACGTCCTTCTCGTCTTGGTTCTTTACGGTAAATTTCTCGTTGAGACTGAATACTTTTTGCTTGATATATAGCTGTTTCATACTGTTGCCTCCCATCCCTTTTTAAGTCTTACCATTATCTACGTTTGAGATGGGATTTAGTTCCACCATCATGCCCATTTTTATAACTGGAACAAAACAAAAGGGACAAGCCCCCTTGTCCCCTACTCCTCTATATACGGCTGCTCCCTCAAATGACTTGTCTGCTCCACCATCGCATAATAAAACTGGTGATACTCCACCCAGCGCAATGGAACCTTCATGGTGAGAACATTTTCTTTGTTGTATACACTGATCTGCTTCTTATCATACGTCACTTTCTTAATCTCCTGCAGAGGAATGCTTTCCTTCTTCTCCCCTTTTGCCTTGATCAATTCTTTACCCAAAATGACGACGGCACTCCGCTTATTTTTCCACATTTCATAGATGGAGAGGATTGCTCCAAGGAACGTGAAGGCGAGGGATACGTAAATCTCTTCTTCCGTTACGCCGTTAATGAAAATCCTGATCCAGTGTGAAATCAGTATGGCATAGAAGAACCATAAGCCCTTGGATAGTTTCGGTGAACTTTCATAATACACGGTGTGCTCATTTTCACGAGCGGTCTCTTCTCGCATGTTCAAGAAAAGCTGTTTATGCTCCTCGACGGTTCTGTCCTGTAAAGGTTCGAGGTCGGTGTGTGTTCCTTCCCACATTTCCGCGCTGTCGTCCTCATCCTCCAGGTTGTAGCCTCCCACCCAGGCAGCGAGCACGTCGTCCCCATGGGAGAAGCTCATCAGATAATAACGCAGAGGCTGACCGTATGAGTTGGCGGTGTCCACTGTATCCACCACTTGGATATTCTCAGGATAGATATTCAGAAGCTCTCCTTCTTCGTCACGCATGTAGACGAGATGGTCGAAAAGATGCGACTTGGCCAGCACTGGCTGCTTCGGACTGACCGGGAAAACATGTTCTTTATTGTGTTCCGAGAGCCCCCAGTACAACATTTCCGCGCTTTCAAGATTCGTAGAAAGCGATTCAAGGATATGGGTTGGGACATCGATATTTTTGTTCAAACAGACGATAGAGGCATTGGTACTGATCCTTGGATCCTTGAACTTCACAGCCTCTTTCAGAAGATCAACCGTCTCATCGGTAAAATAATAGTTCATTAACCCGATCAGCACGTTGAGTCGATATCTCAACAGGAAATAAGATTCCTTCCACGATTGATACACAAATGACGGTTTGTATTCACCGTCGTATACACGGTACTCTTCCCTCAGCTTTTTATAATCAGCAAGGAGCACCGGCAGGATTCTCGTCCTTTTATAGCCAGGATCCACACCCGACTCATTGATCGCGGTAATAAATTCATAATACACAAATTTATAATGAGAGGATTCCAGTTTCTCAAACGTCTGATCGACAATCCCATTTACGAGCATCGGAAACCTGCACAGTTCCTCGACCGGCAGATTCACGTCCTCTTCTGAAATCAACTGCACCGTTTTATCCTGAACTTCCTGAAAAATCCCCTCATCCTTCGTGAGCAACAGACACTCCAGGGCACGGACCTTCGCATCTGGATCCAGTCCATCAAAGCGCTTGATGATCTCATCGATGATTTCAGGCATCGGATAATCACAAACAAAATCCATCAATCCATAGGAAGGATTATCCCAGGTGTCCACACGCTCAGGAAAAGAAGTGGCCGCGTCCTTCACCATATCCTTCAACACTTCCACCCGGATCTTCAGATCATTCTCCTGCTTCAACTCATACAACATCCCGAGCGCCTCAAACCGCTTCGCGGAATCGGAACTATGTAGCTGCTTCAACTTACTTCTCAATTTAATCTCGTTCATATTTTCCCCTTCTTCAAAAGAAATTCACCATTTCTTTGTTATTTTAATGTGAGAAAACAGAGAATACGCGTGTCATTGTACCTATGAGAATAAAAAATTTTGACAGTTTATTCTAGGCGTGATGGACTAGGGTCATTTATGTTCCTCTACCCTCAGTAGTACCTTGTCAATCATGATTTGTACAAATGAATTCACCTCAGGGTCCTGATCTCCGAGCTCTTCCCGAATCCATTCAAACTCACTCTCTAACAGACTCGCAATCTTCTTCGCAGCCTCCCCATGTCGGGACGGGGTCATCTCCTCATAAATCTCCACCACTCGATCCTGCACCTCTTGCGGCAGATCTCTGTGAATGGTCTTCAATCCAAGAACCGCCCGCTCCTTTACATATCTCGCCAGCAGAATGGTCGTCACGTTCCTCATAGAATGCCGCAGCATTTCCACAGCCCATGTATGATTCCCTCTCGCCGCTGCTTTCCCATGTTGAAATAGAAACCAGGCTGCGTCTAGGACATTACCCGTGAACTCTTCTTTTGAAATCGTTAGGTTTTGGCTAGATTCGTATTTTTCCATAAGATGCTCAGGATCATATAACACCGTAAAGAAATCCTTCTCCTGAAACGTCTTCTCCGTTACCGTGAACAGATCGATGTGCAGCCAATCTTCATAGATGGCGATGATCTGCGGTGCGATGATGAAGATATCATCGTGAAAGATAAGGTCTTTGTACGCCTTCAAATGATCGAGGCGTCGTGTCAGAAATTCCTTCTCCTCCCCTTCCTTTACTAAACAGTACAGGTCGATATCTGAATGTTCATCGTGTTCATTCCGTCCCATGGATCCTTTTAGGAATACACTCCGGACGCTTGGATCTTGTTTTAAACTCTCCAACACTTTCTCTACAGCCGTTTCTTGACGCATGTATACATCCCCCTATGTTAAAAATGGATATTACGCCATTATACCAATTTTTTCATATTGATTATAGGGTCAATTCTTTAGAGCAAGTCATAAAAAAACAGTCATCCGGTAAAAGGATAACTGTTTTTTGTGGATCTACTTTCGTTTCCCACGATGCTTCACTCTATAAAGGATGGAAGCAAAGAAATTGGCCAAGAAGAACAACGGATTTCCCTGCATATTCCCATGAAGACTCAGTTCTCCCGCATTCATGGCGTCATACATTTCCCCCTGCTTCTTTCCTTTTAATCGATTCTTTTGTTCTTCAGCTTTTAAAGCGATTAAAAAACGATATTGAATCGGTAAAATCAATAGTGACACCAGAACGTATAAACCAAAAACAGCTAGAAATATATACAATTCCATCTCGTATGCCTCCTCAAATCCAACGCTACGTTCATTCCTTATATATGTATACGACTAACTGAATTGCAAAGTTTCGTTAATGGAAATCTTTTGTCAGTTGGATTCATTTAGTATGATAGAAAAAGAGAATTCAACGCTTGGTAAAGAAAGGAATACATATGTACTTCACGTTAGATATTGAAATGGCTGTATATATATTTTCTATAATCATTTATGGCATCCTTGGTAGCCACCTCGCCCACTCCTTTGGTTTTTTCATCATAGGTACAATTTTGCTGGAGCGCTACGAGAATGGTATTTCAGACCCACCCGTTACTGTATTGGATAGAGTGTTTAACGCCATGCAAAAGGGAATGTTCGGCATCGGACCCCGTGTATATAAAAAGCTAAAAAGGTTCAATTGGCTCACAGGAAAGGCGCTCTTCCTCGTTTTCTTTTGTGTTCAAGGGATCCTGACATTCGTACTTGTTGAGATTATATCCTCTCTCGTAGATTTATTTTTTTAGGGAAGGAAGGGGACGGTCCCCTTCCTTCCCCTATCATTATTTTAAACTCTTCGAAAGCTCCGTAAAAATAACCCCCAACGCATAAGCACCGGCATCCGGATGTCCGAGGCTTCTTTCCCCTACGGTACCGGCACGTCCCATCCGGGCAACAATCTCCTTCGTTTTCTCGGCTCCTTCTACAGCAGCCGCAGCACCTTTTTCAAAAGCGGTCTTGAAGTCATCTCCGTCTGCGGCACTTTGTGACCAGGAGTCCGCACATGGAACGAGTGCATCGACGAGGGTCTTGTCGCCGACCTCTGCTCCTCTGCCGAAGGATCGTTCACCTGTATCCTGGATTTCCTTCACGGCTGCCTGCAGCATGTCTGCAAATTCTTCCACGGTCAATTCCTTTCGATCCTGCGCTGATTTTCCTGCCGCACGGAACGCGGAACCCCAAATTGGACCGGAAGCACCGCCGCAGTATTCCATAATGACCATGGAACTTGCATCTAAGAAGCTGCCGATGGTGAGGTTCTCTTGACTCAGGATGTCTTTCCACTCCCGCTTCAATTGCTTGAATCCTTTCGAGACGCTCATTCCGAAATCCCCGTCCCCGGCATGGGAATCCAATTCACAGAAAGGTACTTCGTTTTGGATGATGACATCACTCATTTTATCCACTAGGTAGATGATGTTTTCGAGTGTCGCTCTATTATGTTTAATCTCAGCATGTTCTTCCGGTGTTTCCACCTCGAAGGATACTGGTTTCGTGTCATCTTCCTCCTCAAGGTCGATGTACTCCACACCCGGCACTGGTCCGTCTACTCTTAACGCTGGCGCAGTACTCTCCCTTGACAGCAAGGTTTTCAACTCTTCGTCCAGCTTCATCACGGTCAAGGATGCGCCTGCCATATCGATGCTGGTCATATAATTGCCGACAAAGGCACGGTTAATGGAAATCTTTTTTTCTGCTAAAATTCTGGTAACGGCATGGTTGAAAAGGTAGAGCTCTTGCAGTGGCGTGCCGCCAAACCCATTTACCAAAATAGCAATCTCAGAAGAATCATCATCTTCCATTTTGAGATCCTTAAGAAGATCGTTGACCATACGATCTGCCAATTCATCAGCTGACGCCATTTTTTCCCGTCTTGTCCCCGGCTCTCCGTGAATGCCGACACCATATTCGATTTCATCGTCACCCAATTCGAACGTCGGAGATCCGCTTGCCGGTACCGTACAGGATGTGAGCGCGAAGCCGATGCTGCGGACATTTTCAGCGGCCTTTTCCGCCACGGCTTTGACTTCCTTCAAGCTTCTGCCTTCCTCAGCCGCCGCACCGGCTATTTTATGTACCAACACGGTCCCCGCGACACCTCGTCGTCCCACGGTATAAAGGCTATCTTCCACGGCAATATCGTCATCCACTTTGACATATTCCACAGGGATTCCATCCTCTGAAGCCATGTGAGCCGCATTTTTAAAATTCATGATATCCCCGCTGTAATTCTTAATGACGAGCAGAGCACCCTTTTTACCGGCCGTCGCTTTGATCGCCTGATAAACCTGGATCTGCGAAGGCGAGGCAAACACATCCCCACACACCGCAGCATCGAGCATCCCTTTTCCCACCAGTCCGGCATGGGCAGGTTCATGTCCGCTTCCCCCGCCGCTGATCAACGTGACCTTGTTTTCATCGAGGTCCTTCTTCTTCATAACCTTATACTTTTTCATAAATTCGAGCTCCGGATGAGCCATGGCCATCCCATTACACATTTCCACGATCAGATCTTCAGGTTTGTTCATGACTTTCTTCATTACGATTTCCTCCTCCAGTTTATTCACCGACTTCTTCATAACGAAAGCACCTCACCTTGTTCACGATTGCTTTCTCTATTTTATATATCCGTTTAGGGGGTGGTTGAAAACCTGGAAGCAAAGGGACGGTTCTCCTGCTTCCAACCAATAAAAAAAGAAGCAAGGGAACCCCCTGCTTCTTTTCTATTAAATCGTACTCGTATCAATCACAAATCGATACTTCACATCAGAACCCAATACCCGTTCGTACGCTTCATCAATGTAATCAGCGGAAATCACTTCGATTGAAGGCACGATTCCATGTTCCCCACAGAAATCGAGCATTTCCTGAGTCTCACGGATGCCTCCGATCAGGGATCCTGCAAATGAACGACGATGGCCGATCAATGAGAATACATTGACTTCCAGTGGCTCAGCAGGTGCTCCTACATTGACCATCGCTCCATCCAGCGTCAGCAGGGAGAGGTACGCATTGATGTCAATTTTCGCACTTACCGTGTTAATGATCAGATCAAATGTACCTGCCAGTTTCTCGAACGTCTCCGGCTCAGTGGTAGCATAATAAGCTTCTGCCCCGAATTCCAGTCCGTCTTCCTTCTTATTTAATGTACGGGAAAGAACGGATACTTCGGCACCCATGGCATGTGCAATCTTGACTGCCATATGACCAAGTCCACCCATGCCGACAACGGCTACTTTCTTCCCTGGACCCGCATTCCAATGATTCAATGGAGAATACGTCGTAATCCCTGCACATAGAAGAGGTGCCGCAGCATCCAGTTCGATGTTGTCAGGGATGCGAAGGACGAAATCTTCCTCTACGACGATATGGGTTGAGTAGCCGCCTTGAGTAAGCTCACCATATTTGTCCACGCCTGCGTAGGTAGGAATGTTTCCTTCCAGGCAGTACTGCTCTTCCCCTTCACGGCAATTCTTACATTCGCCGCAGGAACCAACCATACATCCGACTCCTACCCTGTCTCCAGCTTTGTATTTCGTAACCTCAGAACCAACTTCTGTGACGATACCCGCAATCTCGTGTCCGGGTACGAGTGGATACTTCACTTCTCCCCACTCACCGTGTGCCGTATGGATATCAGAATGGCAGATCCCTGCATACTTGATCTCAATCAGAACATCATGCAGATCAAGATCGCGCCTCTCGATTTCAGCCTCTCTGAAAGATTTGTCAGGACCGTCAACAGCTCGTGCTTTAGCAATTACCATGTATAAAAACCTCCTGTAATAGTAGCTTTCAAGAGAAAATGAACTCTTGTTACATCCATGTTAAACCCTATAGTGAACTCTAGGTCAAGAGATAACCCTTACTCAATCTGCTGAGTCGTTTTGCTTTGACAGCAGGTGTTGACCATGCTACGATTCTCCACAAATATAGAGTTAACTCGACGTCTAGATGACTAGAAAGGGAGCGCGAATATGAAGACCTATTCCATTGGAGAAGTGGCAAAGCAGTTGGACCTATCAATCTACACCCTGAGATACTACGACAAGGAAGGCCTCATGCCTTTTGTCGAACGGACTGAAAGTGGCACCAGACGATTTAAAGAATCGGATATCTCCGCACTACACATCATCGAGTGCCTGAAATCCACCGGAATGCCGATCAAGGAGATCAAGCACTTCATCGATTGGTGCTCAGAAGGCGATGCCACCCTTGAGAATCGATACAATATGTTCCTGGAAAGAAAAGCAACTGTGGAAGCCAAAATCAAGGAGCTACAGCAAACCATGGAAGTCATTAATCATAAGTGCAGCTATTATAAAACCGCAGTGGAAGCTGGTACAGAAGATGTTCATAAGGATAAAAAGATAGAGATTATTCATCCGTAAGGGTGCACAGGGACGGTTCTTCTGCTTCCATTTCATTTAAAAAGAAGCAAGGGAACCGTCCCCTTGCTTCACTACCGCTGATTCAATACCCCTAAATACTCCTTCCAAGGCCCTACATCTTCCCCATATCGTTTCGAAAACACCCTCACTACTTGTGAAAGATGCGTCAAATCATGAACCACCCAAGTCGAGATGAGTTGCCGGGCCGTGACTTTTCCGAAAGCAGGATGCAAGCCTGTTCGATCAAAGGCATTTTCGTAGTGAGCCAACAACTCTTTTAATTCTTTGATATTTTCAAAGCGAAGGGCAGCAAATTCCTTGAATTTTTCTTCCAGATTTTCTACATCTCTACCTTTTAAGTGCGAATGACGATCAAATACAGGAAACACCATACTTTCCCCCTCTTGAAGAATCATCTTTAATCTCGGGATCCAATTCTGTTTTTCCCCTTCTATGAGATGATCCACTACTTGGACCGCATTCCAGGTTCCGTCTCCTTCATGGCAATCAAGCCATTCTTTCGATAGACCACTCAAGAATGTTTCCAAGGTGACCGGGGTTCTTTCCAATATTTCGATTGCTTCATGTAGTGTAAAGTTCATCCTCTTTCCCCCTCGTAATCTGAATTCTTCTCTTACAGTCCATCATACTTCAATCATTGTCCGGGTTAATAGGATTTTTCAAATCAGGTGCAATAATAAAGAGGTCATCATAAACGAAAGGTCTGCCCTCAGAAAAAAGAACCACGGTACCTAGTTCCCGTGGTTCCATGCATGTATGACCCCGATTTTCTTACATAGAAAACCCGTCAATGAAACAAGAAGAAATAAATGTTGGTGGTGTGCCTACCCCAGGCCGCTCAAACAAGATTAATCCTTCAAATACATCCTCTACAGTAGCATTTGTTACATTTTGCAATTGACTAGATACTGTACTGACGGTAAATCGAGTAGTGCTACCCTCGAAATCTACAAAGAAGGACGTTACAGGATCTTCACAACATGCACAGCTGCCAGTACTATCTTCTGGCTCTGGCAGACTATCCAAATTCGGTAAAGTGGATCTGACTTGAATGGCCACAATTTGGCAGATTGGCACAAATTTCGTTTCGTCATACCTTACAATGTAATCCTTTACGATCATATCCAAATTCACGTTAGAAATATTGTCATTTTGCGTCAGTATGTCCACTGCATTCTCTTCATCCATGATGAGTAAACTGATTAAGTCTTTCATGGTCTCGGTACAACAATCACAGTCTGAGTCTGCCGTAGGACCTTGAGGACCTTGTTCACCCTGAGGACCTTGCTCCCCTTGAGGACCTTGTTCACCTTGAGGGCCTTGCTCTCCTTGAGGACCTTGTTCACCTTGAGAACCTTGTTCACCTTGTGGACCTTGCTCTCCTTGAGGACCTTGCTCTCCTTGGGGACCTTGCTCCCCTTGAGGACCTTGTTCACCTTGAGGACCTTGCTCTCCTTGGGGACCTTGTTCACCTTGTGGACCTTGCTCTCCTTGAGGACCTTCTGGCCCTTGTGGACCCTTCGAACCCTTTGGACCAGGCGGCCCTGATCTTCCTCTAGGTCCACGCTTACAGCATTTCGACATTTCGGAACAATCTTCTTCGTCTCGATGTTTCTTTTTATGTTTCTTACAATTCGACTTTCCTATTTCTTTGTCAGCCATGAGCCTCACCCACTTTCTCGTTTGGATTTTAAGAGTCATTCTACAAATGATCTCGACATCAAAATGATTCATAACATTATATGAGAAAAGTGGGTATAGGTGAGGACAACAACCCAGGGGAGGCGGAACCGGCTTTAATGCATCCTATAGATTCCCACAAAAAAAGAGCCAAGGGACCTGTCCCCCCGGCTCTCTCTTACTTCTATTATATAGCTGCTGCCACTCTTCGTTCTTGAACGTTTGTGACTTGGTCTCTTCCCATTGAGATGTATTCGATCTCAAGGTTCGCAAGGTCTTCGTTGGAGTAACAATTACGCCCGTCAAATACGATCGGTGTTTCCATGAACAGGTTAGAGAAGATAAGTGTTTTCTCCACAATCTCTTTCCACTCTGTCAGGATAAATACCACTTCTGCCTGTTTGATGGCTTCTTCGATTTGGTCGACGTACTGTACTTCTTCTGGAAGTACTTTTTTCGCATTTTCGGTTGCGATTGGATCGTATCCGATGACTTCTGCTCCTTCTTCGATGAGTTCGCGGGCTACTGAGATACTGGCAGCTTCGCGCATGTCGTCGGTTTCAGGCTTGAAGGCAAGTCCTAATAACGCGATTTTCTTTCCGTGCAGGGTGCCGAAGCGCTCTTTTGCTTTTCTGACAAGAGAGGTCTTCTGCTTTTCATTGACATTGATGACCGACTTTAATAGGTGGAAATCATAGTCACGTTCTTCGGAGATTTTCACAAGGGCTTGGGTATCTTTCGGGAAGCAGGAGCCTCCGTATCCGATACCGGCGTTCAGGAATTTGTTCCCGATTCGTGTGTCCATTCCGATTCCCCTGGCCACTTCTTCGATGTTGGCGTTCGTCCGTTCTGATAGATTGGCAATTTCGTTGATGAATGAAATCTTGGTAGCCAGGAACGCATTGGCTGCGTACTTGATCATTTCGGCACTGTGCAGGCTCGTCCGTAGAATCGGGATGCCGAATGGCTCGTTGATTTCCGCGACGATATCACCTGCTCCTTCGTGGTCTGATCCGATCACGATGCGGTCTCCGTTAAAGGAATCTTCAATGGCAGATCCTTCACGCAGGAATTCAGGGTTCGATACGACTTCTGCACAGACGTTGTCTTGTAGATTGGCCATGACGAGTTGACGTACCTTCGCATTCGTGCCGATTGGAACCGTACTCTTCGTCACGACGACCACATCTCTCGTGATGTTCTGTCCGATGCTGCGTGCAGCGTTAAACACATACGTCAGATCGGCTGCACCGTCTTCGCTTTGAGGGGTGCCGACTGCAATATAGACCGCTTCCTTGTCTTTCAGACCAATGATGTAATTGGTGGTGAAGTCTAGGCGACCGGCTTCACGATTCTTCTCCATCAATTCTTCCAATCCAGGTTCATAGATAGGGGAAATCCCTTTTTTCAGTTGATCGACCTTTTCTGGATTGATATCGATACATGTGACCTCGTGACCGATTTCGGATAGACATACACCTGTCACAAGTCCCACATATCCCGTTCCAATAATGGCAATTTTCATCGTAATTCCTCCTCAAATAAAGATTGTTCATTCTGGTTGTTGCCGCAAGCATTAGTGAATGCCCATATACTCTTGATCGGTCATGATTTCTTTCAGATATCCCCTCACGTCATCGCTCAAGTCAGGGCGACGCAGGGAGAAATCGATTGTTGCTTTGATAAAGCCGAATTTATCTCCTACATCATATCGTTTACCTGAGAAATTATACGCCAGTACATTTTGTGTTTCATTCAGGATTTTGATGGCATCCGTCAGCTGGATTTCGTTGCCGGAACCAGGTGGTAATGTCTCAAGGATCGGCAGGATATCCGGAGTCAGCACGTAACGCCCCATGATCGCATAGTTGGATGGTGCTTCTTCGGTCTTCGGCTTTTCCACCACGGATGAGATCGCAACAAGATTTTCATCAAGCGTCCGGTTATCAAGTGGTGAGATGACTCCATATTTGGATACATCCTCTTGCGGAACCTCCTGCACGCCCAGTACCGATGACTGATATTTATCAAATACGTCGATCAGTTGCTTTAGGCAAGGTGTTTCAGACTTAACGATGTCATCCCCGAGTAGGACGGCAAACGGTTCGTTGCCGATGAAATGACTCGCGCATCCGATAGCATGTCCAAGTCCCCTTGGTTCCTTTTGACGGACATAGTGGATGTTCGCCAAGGACGAGATGTCCTGAATTTCATCTAATCGGGTATATTTCTCTTTTTTCAAGAGTGTTTCTTCTAATTCATAGGATTTGTCAAAATGATCTTCAATCGCACGTTTTCCTCTGCCACTGACAATCAGAATATCTTCGATGCCTGATTTGACCGCTTCCTCTACTATGTATTGAATGGTCGGTTTGTCGACGATCGGAAGCATTTCTTTCGGCTGAGCTTTGGTGGCCGGTAGGAATCTTGTCCCTAAACCGGCCGCAGGAATGATGGCTTTACGTACTCTCATTTACAACATCTCCTTTAGTAGAATCATTGTTTTTTATATTGGTAAGGGGCTTCTTAGCCTCGAGTTCCCCAAGAAGTGGAACGAAGAGTTAATAGAGCCCAGAAACGCATCGGGCAAAGGATGACTAGGAACAGTATCCCGTATATAGGTGCCAGCAAGAAGGTCAATGGCCTCTTATAGGCGTAGAACACATTACGTGCATAGGCACTGATCACCACGTACGCCAAGTAATAGACGAGCATGATTAATCCCATGGTTGTCGATGTATAATACACCGCAAAGATCAGGGACACACCAAAGGCGAGCCACAAGAACATTTCAAGCATGACCCATACGAACACATTCGGTTTCGTAAGGCCGATTTTCAGAGCGATCAAGCTTTCGCGGAAGAACGATTTGTTCCAGCGGTTTTGCTGCTTGATCAAGGTTTTCAGGCTGGTCGGTGCATCGGTGATACAACGGGCCGTTGATTGGTATAACGTCTTTCCTTCCCGGATCGCATAGTTCGTAAGACAGCGGTCGTCTCCTAGCTGTACTTGTTGTCCGAGGAATTTCTGATTTCCATAATGATCTAGGTTCTTCATCACCACTTCGCGGCGGTACGCACTAAGTGGTCCACTGCATACTAATACGTTATTCGTAACAGAATGCGCTGCACGTTCAACACGGAACGCATTGTCATATCTCATATCGATCAAGCGGGTCAACACATTATCCGTACGATTTCGGATGTTTACATGTCCCGTCGTTGCTACGACTTCTTTATCATTAAGAGGTTTCAATAACTCTCTGACTGCATTTGAGAATACGGTGCAATCGGAATCGACTGTGATGAATACATCTCCCGTCGCTCTTTCAAATGCCCAGATTTGCGCATGACGCTTTCCTTTATTTTGCGGAAGACGGTGGACGATGAGATTCGGCATATGGAAGGATGGGTTATCCTTCTTCAATTCCGAGAATGTCGCTCCTACACCGGCTTGTAGATTTTCATGTAATTTCTGTACGGCGTGATAGGCAGATACATCCTTACTTCCATCATCGATGACGAAGATTTCATGAACTGGATAGTCCTGCTTCAATATACTTTCGATCGTTCCGAGAACTGCCTGCGGCTCTTCATTATAAGAAGGAATAACAACCGAAACCTTCAAATCAGGTGGATCACCCATGATTTCCTGGTATTTAAATGATAAAAGCATTTTTCCTAATAGGTAACTGATCATGACGGCACCGTAAAGTCCGATTGTTAAGTTCAGCTTATCTGAAGCTGTCCAGTTCACGTAGAACAGGGCCAAGACGGTAAGTAGAAACAACGTGATAACAAATGTCTTCTCTTTGGAGGAAAGTTTCTTCTGTGTTTGTAGATTGGTATTATCCATTCCTCCTGGCAGATCTTGTTCCAGTTTAGCCATTCCCATTCTCCTCTCGTATATAAAATGTATTTCTTTCCTTCGCTAATCTTCCCGTTTCCGATTTCCGTAACGGGGAGGTTTCACACACCGATCTTATAAAACCCAACCGGCACTTACAATCTATCTATTTACACCGAGACTATTCTCACTCTTCTTTCAAACCGCTCACCGGAAAGCTTTCATATCAACGTTGGAAACGATTACTTTTCCCGCGTTCATCATTACTTTATACTGTAACGCGTTTGTAACATTGTCACGAAAAAGGTCTGATCTTGCCGATTCATGTCAACGAAAAACAGGAAGAGGTCAGACGTTCGTCCGTTCCTTTACAAACAACATATTCCTGTAATAACGCTGAAAAAATAAAAGTGGCTTCTTTTCTATTTTTTTGTGTAGATCCCTATTTCCCCCAGTTGTGAAAAAATTCAGTCAAAAAATGAGACGTGTGGCATGCCCCTTTCTCGATGTATGCGCTTCATATTCCAATTTCCCCCATATAACGTGTATTTCATATCATTCCTTTATCATCCTCGCTCTCTCAATAAGTAAATATTTGTAAGAAAAAGGACCAAATCTTCGTGAAGAAAGAATCATAGGCCCTCTTCTGCCCATCAACCCCCTGTTGCAGGTTCCCCGCCTGGGTGCTATATATGGGGAGAGTTCAAGCTGAAAGGGGCCAATGAATGATAGAAGTGAAAAATGTATCAAAGAAATTTCCTAACGGAGAACATCAGGAATACGTCTTAAAAGACGTTCAATTTGAAATAAAACGGGGAGAATTGGTCGGGATCTTCGGCAAATCCGGAAGTGGTAAGTCAACCTTATTACACATTCTTTCAGGAATTGACACTCCGACTTCCGGCACCGTACAGATAGATGGATCGAATATTGCCAGTCTCTCTAACAGGGCCCTCACGAAATGGAGAGGAAAACATGTCGGAATCGTATTTCAGTCCTTTCATCTTATTCCGACCCTGACCCTGGTAGAGAATGTGATGCTTCCAATGGAATTTGTGAACAACAGAAAGCGGAAGAGACAGCGGGCACTTGAGCTGTTGGAACAAATGGGACTTGGCATGAAAGCAGACAAGTTCCCGGCATCGGTCTCAGGCGGGGAAAGACAGCGAACGGCATTCGCCAGAGCACTCGCCAATGACCCTCCGGTGATCGCAGCAGACGAACCGACGGGTAATCTGGATTCACAAACATCCAAAGAGATCTTCAAACTGTTCCAGGAATTGGCCGAATCGGGGAAAACGGTCCTGTTTGTCACACATGACCTCGACTTTTATGAGAAAGTCTCAAGAAGACTTCATGTTGAAGATGGATCTGTTTATGAACCCCATTCACAAAGGGTGTGAATAACATGCCGATATACGTAAGACTTGCCTTAAGAAGCTTCTTTCACCAAAGAACAAAAGCATTATTGATGTTGGGCTCATTACTGTTTTGCCTGATTTCCATCGGTACGCTGCTCAACTCGAAATACTTGTTTCAAGAGCTGCTGGAGAACAGCCGGCAAACCTCAAACCTAGCCGATATCACCTTTTATACCGGGCGATTTGATCAAGACATCGATTTTGTTTCTTCTATAGAAGGAGTCAAACACGCGGAAGCGAAGACCGAAGTGAGAAGCCGTGCGAAGCTCCATGGGGAGTATATGAATCTTCAGTTACTGATCGTACCGAATGATTCCCGCTACTCCATCAATCAAACGAAACTCATCGACGGGGATCCTTTACGGAATCAAACGATCTGGATCGAGAAAGCCACCGCCGAAGACACGGGATTGAAGCAGCAGGAAAAAATGGATATCATTCTGCCATCCCAGACCAAAGGGTCGGCTCTTACCGTGGCCGGTGTCGTCCAGGATCATTCCCGGATTCCGGCGAAGTACAGCGGGATTGGGTACGGCTTTATTTCTGAAGCGACGGCAGAGAAATGGAATATCCCACTATCGAAGAACATGATTCACGTGAAGCTCGAGGACGGATCGAAACAGAAGGAAATGGTCAAGAAACTGCAAAAAAGCCTGGAAGACAACGGAATCACGGTTTACCGGAGTGAAACCTCGTCCGAGACGTTTTTCATCAGGGAGACGATGGTCGATTCATTGTTGAACATCTTTATTCTCCTTGGATTGTTTGCGTTTGTTCTTGGCTTCATCTTAATCGTCCATATCTTCCATCGCATTATCTCGGAGGATATCTATTCCCTTAGTATTCAGAAGGTAACCGGGGCCACATACGCTCATCTCTGGAAACAATACCTTCTATTGATATTCCTGATTGGAACAGTGATCAGTACGCTGTCAATTCCGATCAGCAGCGTGGCATCACGCTATTTCGTTTCATATCTCGGGGCAGAATTGAATTTCGGACGTGAACTGACGCAATGGATATCACCGCCCCTTGCCCTTGGGTTACTTCTTCTGTCGTTCATCATCCCGTTATTCGGTGCCATCGTACCTGTCAGGAGCTTGCTTTCCTCCCCTATGGTGGAAGGACTGAAGGGATCGGGACGATTACAGATGAAGGCATCGGGCAGAAGCCGGCGACGATTCTTTCACCTGTCCCTTCTGTCGATTCGGAACATTTTATCAAAGAAGGGCCAGTCGATCCTGAACATCCTCATGCTTTCCTTCGGTGGAGCGGTTATCATAGCCTGCTTCTCCATGCAGGAATCACTGGGGCACACGATGGATGAGATGGATGACTTCTGGCACCATGATGTGGAATGGTCTGTCAGCAGTCCCCTTCCCAAGAAGGAGATCACTTCCCTGGCAGAAAGCATCGATGGCGTGAAAACCGTCGAAGGCTGGACGAAACGAAATACAGAGGTGAAGGATGCTTCTTCCTCTGATTATATAAATGCGTTACTGTACTCCCTTCCGGCAACATCTGAATTCATCAAGCCGGAGCTTGTAAAAGGACGCTGGCTGAATCCGGAACACCCTGATGACATCGTGGTGAACTCGGAGCTTGCAGAGAAATTGGGACCGGTATCCACTGGCGACACCGTTTCGTTGCAGATTGGAAAAGAGAAAAAGGAATGGCGGGTTGCCGGTATCATCAAAAGCTCCCTGACCGGTCCATCGGTTTACATGGTTCAGCCCTCCTATCAGAGTTGGCTCGGACAGGAGACCATCAACCGTTTAATGGTGGAAAAGAAAGACGGTACAGACGTCCACTCTCTCCTGAATGATGGAGAAGACGTATTATCATCCAATGGGATTCGGATTGAAGGATCCGAAACGGTCGAGAGCATGAATGCACGACCGAAGGAGATCATCAAGCTCGTTCTGTTGACGATCGCCTGCATTGGCTGGGTGTTTTCCATCGTTGGAATCGTCAATCTGATGATTGCAGTCAGCATGAATATATATGAGCGAACACAAGAAATCGGGATCATGAAGAGCCTCGGGGGATCCAATGCGAAGGTTTATGGATTATTTATCGGGGAAAGCACCATCGTCGCAGTATTAGGCTGGGGACTTTCGTGTGCGATGTCCTATCCGCTTAATTGGCTGCTCGGATGGAAGCTTGGGGATTCGCTCCTCCATTTCACGATTGATCCGCACATTTCACTGAAAGGCAGCATGATTTGGCTGTGCATCAGTTTACTGATCGGATTCACATCCAGTGTCGTACCGTTAAAGAAAACGCTGAAACAAAAGCTTACAACCTTACTATAAATCGTATTGTCCCTGGAGGAATGATTCATGAAACGCGTACTATTTCTACCCCTTTTTCAAATGGAATCAGGACATCATCGAACGGCTGATGCGTTAATCGAAGCCTTTCACAAACAAGATCCTGACATCCAATGTACGAAAGTGGACTTTCTCAGTTACACGAACCAAACCCTGGAGAAGGTCATCTCACAGCTCTATTTGAACTGGATCACGAAATGGCCGTCTGCCTACAGCTGGATGTACACATCTTTCTTCCAGAAAGACAAATCTTTCATGCACTCCTTGTATGAAACGCTGTTCGTGGAAAAGATGGAGCAGCTCTTGGAGGAGGAGCAGCCAGACCTCATCCTCTGTACCCACAGCTTCTCTTCTCTCTTAATCGATAAACTGAGAAGCTATGGGATCGAAACGGCTCCCGTCGTGAATGTGTATACCGATTTCTTTATGAATGGGGTCTGGGGAAAAGAGCATGTGGATATGCATATTGTCCCCACCTCCGATATGAAGCAAACGCTGATCGAAGGTGGAGTCGATTCCGATTCGATCAAGATCTCAGGAATTTTGACCAATGACACGTTTAAAAAACGGAAGCCAACGAAAAAGGATACTAAGCTCCATGTACTCGTCGGCGGCGGAAGTCTTGGATTGGGGGATTCCCTTCAATCCCTTGTCACTAAAAAGGGGTCAAGCAAGATCGATTATACGATCCTTTGCGGTCATAATAAGGAACTCCTGGATCATGTCCAGGCATTGAACTCTCCGAATATAAAGGGAATGTCGTATATAGCAGAAGCAGAACAAATGAATCACCTGTACAACTGGGCCGATGTTCTCATTACGAAACCAGGTGGAATCACCATGGGAGAGGCCATCAAGAAAATGCTTCCGGTCTTTGTGCATTCGGTGCTGCCAGGTCAGGAAGAAAAGAATATGAAGTACTTAGAAGAGGAAGGATTGGTGCACAGACTGAACCCGAACACTCCAATCGACCGGCAGGTAATCGCCGTCCTGAAAGATGAGAGTGCTCAATTCTTAATGAAGAAATCACGACACCAATTTGTAAAGAGCATCGATGTATCGTCCTGCGGCGAACTGGCTGGCCTGTTGACCGAGACCTACTTACAGGAACATCCGGATGAACATATTCGCTTCATCGATGATGTATTTTCGAAGTTATATCAAACTCTTTAGTTATTTCGTTTTTTAAACAATTGATAATAGATGAAACTACAACCGACTAACATGATGATGGTATAAACAAGCTGGTAGCCGAATCGAAAGATCTCAAAAAAGGCAGACATATGGATCACTCGCTTTTTACTATTTTATTTCCATGTCTTCCACCGAACGGGATATTTCATCCTGGGGTAAAAGACCCTATTTCCGTTTCTAGTCTTATATCGGTATAAAGGTACTATTGTTTATAGCCTATTCCATCAAAGTTACACACATCCAATTTTTGATAATTAAGAAGATTCCTTCTATTCATTTTGATTATAACATCTGTCTATCAAAATCATACTGGAATACATCACCAATACCCGAGGAGGAATAGAAAATGGCCGCTCAAACAGAAACGAAGCCAAGCAACAAAAAGTATATTTTCGAAATCCATTTCTTACGTGCCTTTGCCTGTTTACTGGTGGTAGGCGTTCACGTCTCTGCCACCCATTACGGAATGAACGATGAAACGTGGAACTGGTTCACCTATTTCCTGAATCAATATGGCCGATTCGGTACCACCATCTTTGCTGTCATCAGCGGCTTCCTGCTCTTTTATCAAGTCAAAAGACGTGGATTCGAGCTTGGACGATTCCTGCAATCAAGATTTTCAAAGATTGTCATTCCGTTTCTCATCTGGAGCGTCGCTTACCGCTATCTGCTCTTCCATTATGATAAGCAGACACTCGGAGACCCTGGAGCTGAAATCATGAAAATCCTGACGGGAGATTCATTCTATCATCTCTATTTCGTCGCCATCGTTGTGCAATTTTATATCATTTTTCCATTCTTGCAGAAGATCTTCCGGACGCAGACGTTACTCTTAATCTTCACGTTCGTCTCATTGATTATCAGCTATCAGCTATATGGCTTTCATCCTGATATCGATGGTAAGCTTGGCGAATTCCTTGCCAGCAAATCATTTATGCCAATCTGGATTTTCTATTTCGCCTTTGGTGGCTTTATGGCGTACTTCTGGGAAGAAATTGTCGCGTTCGCCACGAAACGCCCGTGGAAAATGCTTGGGGTCATCCTGCTGATTTCTGCCGGTGCCGTCTTTGAATATCAAACAAAAGGATACGTATCCAACCGTCGATTGACGAACCTGGTGAACATCCCTGTCCTCTGTATCGCGGTGGTAGGGATATACCCATTCCTGTCAAAACTAAACATCGTCAAAAAGACGTTAACCGTCATCGGCCAATATTCTATGGGAATCTACCTGATCCATCCGATGATTCTATATCTATTCGCCCGCCATCTTCCGGAAACCTATTGGCAGGCACAATATGTTCCACTGATGTTCTTAGCCGTCATGGTGATCGCCGCTGTCTTCATCCGGATCCTTCAGTTCATCCCTCTGAGCGGATTCATCATTCCGGTTCCGAAGATCAAGAACAGTAAACGAAAGCCAGCCGTACAACCAGAACACAAAGCATCCGCATAAAGAACCAGAAAGCAGCCCCTTGGCTGCTTTCTTTTATTGGTAAATATTGATAAATCCTTTCTTTTTGTGTAAAAAGGTTCATACCCATCCGATACTATTGGAGGATATAATTCCTATTTTATTCAAAAGGAAAGGAAATACGTCATGAAAAAAGGATTGATTGTTATCGCCATGCTGATCCTGTGTGTTGCCGGAGCGTCGAACGATACCGCTGCGGACAACGGTATGATCAATGTCAAAGCCTATGGAGCCGTCGGGGATGGAAAAACCGACGACACGACCGCCATCAAAAAGGCGCTGTACTATGGAAAGAACCGAACCGTTTATTTTCCAGAGGGAACCTACCTCATCACCGATACCGTAACCGTCAAAATGAATACAGAAGTCTATGGAGAGAATGCTTTCATCAAAGCAGCTGCACCGGGAGACACGATGTTTCGAATCTACGGGGAGAACATACACATACACGACTTAACGATCGATGGAGGTCGTACATTCCTGCGCGGGATGACCGTCATGAACGGCACAAGCAACCTGACAGTGAAGGATGTTGAGCTGACCCGCTTCAGCCAGCCCGATAATTCCCCTCTGTCAACGTCCACGCCGATTGCCATCCGCGTTGAAGGTGGCGTTCAGGATGTGTTGTTCGAAGGTTTGACGATTCGAGATGTCTTTGCCAAAAACATTTCATCCAATGTCGGCTGGAACCATAAAGTCGCCCGTGGGATTCTCATCAGCCCTGCTTTATCTACCCAACCTGTGAGCCGGAACATCACGATCCAGCATTCGTTGATTTCAGATATTGGGCCTAAAGATGACGGAGACGGGATCGTCGTCCAGGGATTCAAGGATGATGTTCACGTGACCATCCAGCACAATACATTTGAACGAAATCATAAACGGGCGATCAAGATCCAGTCCCCGGGTGCGATTGTCGCTCATAACCAGATCCACAACAGCTTTTACCAGGATAATGTCTATGACACGTATAAAGAAACCAATGAGTATGATATGTGGTCTGGCATATCGATATACAACGACAATGTAGAGATCATAGAAAATACGATCGACGGCATTGGAAGGTTTTCGGCTGCCATTGATATCGCCGGGGGGAACAATGTCCGTGTCAGCGGAAATACGATTGCCAATCGGGAAGCTTCCCCGGCATCGGATGTGATCCGCATTAACAAAGGCTTTGATGGGACAAGTTCATTCTCCAACATATGCATTCGGGATAATTCTTTGAGAAATGGCCGTTACGGGATCAATGTCGTCGCTGGTGTCGAACAGCTGACTCTATCGGGGAATACGTATGCTGGGGTAGAACGCTTGGCCAGTAGTGGGATTGAGGCGAGATAATAGATAAGGCTGGTCAAAAGTGTTTTAGTCAAAGTAAAATCCGAACGATATTTCGAAATCGTTCGGATTTTTTTGTTATGGATAAAGCACAAATGGTGTAAATAGCAGGTTCTAGCTGTTGATTGGAGTGCAAGACGAAGACTCCTACGGGAAAAGCGGAATAGGTGAGACCCCGCAGGAGCGTCAGCGACGAGGAGGCTCGCCTTCCGCCCGAGGAAAGCGAAGTCTTGCACGGAAATCAACAGCGGTGTAATGATTGTTCCTAGGTATTCAAATTTTATGGACTGCTACTTTCGAGAGATATAAAACGGATGAGGGATTTATGGTCCGGTATTTTAATATATAATCCTCTTACTGATCGTTATGATCCCCTGCCTTGCCACTCTTGTAACAATTCTCTTAAAAATGTCACAGCCACACCGTTATATTACATCCTTCTATCATTTTAGTATGGACCCCATCCCCTTCCCTCAAAGTATGTTACCTTTTACCAAACAGACTATCAGGATGAAAGGTGAGACGATTGACCATAACGAAGAAAATAACACTCATTTCACTGGCCATCATACTACTGGCGGCCATCATGATGCTTTTCATTCCTGACGATGAACAGGAAAAGCCTAAAGAAGACACCTTGCCCCAACTGAAACAGCGGTACACTGCCTATTTGACTGACTCGCTCAGCGATCAGGACATAGGTTCCCTCGAGAAGAAACTGAACAGTGAAGGGAAATTCTCGGATATCACGTACAGAGAGAGTGCTGAGAATCCGCGGGAAACGGTGCAGCACTTAGAGCGTTTGGAAACCATGGCAAAAGCCTATCGAACACACCAGGATCAAGAATTGAAAAACGACATCCAGGCAGGACTGGAATACTGGAATTCTCATCCCGTAACAGCCGGAAACTGGTGGTGGAATAAGCTGAGAATCCCGATGCTCATGAGTAATATCCTTCTGTTGATGGACGGGGAACTCTCGACGAACACCGAGGAAGATTCGTTAAACCTACTGCAAAAATATACCGAATTCGAATCTCCCCCACAGCACGGTCTGAACTTGATTCAAGGTGAAAAAGTGAAGTATGTCACCGGTTTAGTGCGGGAAGATCCTGTGGCCATCAAGCACGCGGTCTCTTCCATAGAAGAATCATTAAAGGTGAGCAGTATCGGCATTCAGCCCGATATGACGTTTCACCAGCATGAACAATCCGTCCAGACCGGTACATATGGAATACGGTACGCATTAGAAGTGTCGAGGATGTTCACCTTCGTGCACGGAACACCCTATTCTTTTTCCAGTAAAGACTATCATTTGCTCTCTCACTTTATCCTGGACGGCATTCAATGGTTCATCACCGGTGACACCTTCGATTACACGTCATTGGGAAGAGGGATTACCCGGAAGGATAATGAACTCCAGGATGTGATATCCACCGCCAAAATGATGGAAACATTACCGACCAACCGAAGTGATGACTTCAATCGTCTGATCGAACGCCTGGAGGGCAAGCGTCCCCCATTCACCGGCAATCGGGCGTATGAGAAATCCGGATTGATGGTTCATCATCAGAAGGAGTACTACAGCTCCGTCCGGGTACTGCCGGAGGAAATGACATCAAGCGAGCCGTACTATAACGGAGAAGGCATCAACAATCGTCATATGGCCGACGGTGCGAATCTCTTCTATTTAAAAGGGAACGGTTATGCAGGCATCTTCCCGGTCTGGGACTGGCGCAAGATCCCCGGGACCACCGTCGTCCACAGTGATGATAAGAAAGAACCCCTTTCCGGCAAAAACAATGACACCTTCATGTTCAGTGATGGGAAGAATGGGGTTTCTGCCATGAACATGAAGTATCAGGAATTATCAGCGAAAAAATCCTGGTTCTTTTTCGGAGACAGTATTGTTGCTCTCGGTGCCGATATCCATTCGGAGAGCAAGCACCCTATCGTCACGACCATCGACCAGCGCATCTGGAATCAACCGGTTGAAACGTCCGAAACACCCACACTCGATGATTCCACTCACAAGACGATTGATAAACCGAGCTGGGTCTACCACGACGGCATCGGATACCTGTTTCCCGGAAACAACGACCGCATCCACCTGATGCTGAACAAACGGGAAGCGAGCTGGAATAAAATCAATCAACGGTATGACGGCGAACCACAGGTTAAAGAAAAAGTACTGAGCCTTTGGATCAATCACGGTTACAAACCGAAATCAAATCGCTATCAATATATCGTCGTACCCGGTGCCACGAAAGAGGAATTCGATGAGATCAAAAGCGATTCTCCTATAGAGATCCTTCGCAATGACCGGGATGTGCAAGTCGTGAAGAACAAGAAGCTACAGTTGACGGAAGCGGTCTATTGGAATGCCGATACGTTTAAAACATCTGATGGTTTACTCTTCAGCATGAATCAAGCAGGGATTCTCCAGCTAAGTCGGAACGGAGACGATTGGAGCATCAAAGCCAAAGCCGCCAAACACTCTACAAAAAAACTGAAGGTCATCGTAAGAAACAAAGAGAGAACGCTGATTGAGCGGGAATCGAAAGCAGGATCCATTAATATGAAATATAACGCCAGATAAAAAATCAGCAGCCTTAAAAGAAGCGTAATGAACACAGAGCATGCTACAATAATGGTGATCACATTAAGGGAGGAATTGCCATGTTCACATCAAAAAATGATTTCTTACAAGAATGGAAACAAGAAGCTGCCGTCACTCAAAAGGTATTAGACGCACTGACGGACGAGTCATTGAAGCAAGAAGTGACACCTGATTTGTACAGCATCGGAAGCGTTGCCTGGCACATCACGGGAGCTACATACTACTTCCCTGCTCAGCTTGGCATCACATTTGAGGTGCCGGATCTTCGCAAAGACGCACCAGTAACAGCTGCAGAAATCAGCGAAACGTATAAGCTTGTCAGCGACCGCCTTGCAGAAGCCGTTTCTGAGCAAGTGTCTGATGAGAAAATGAACGAAATGGTGAATCTCTTTGGAATGGACATGCCGGTTCAAGCCGTATTCCGCCTGTTAATTCAACATCAGGCTCATCACCGTGGACAATTGACGGTATTAATGCGTCAAGCTGGTTTGAGAGTTCCTGGCGTGTATGGCCCGAGTAAGGAAGAATGGGAAGCGATGAATGCGCAGAAGAGTTAAATGAGTGAGGAACAGCCGGCTGGGGCCGGCTGTTTTTTTATTTTCCAAGTACTTATATTGATCATTTAACATGTTCTAGACCCTATTTGTGTAAATGGAACCTATCAAACTCTTTTTATTAACTATGTACGGGGCTAATGAAAGGTATTTGAGGGGTGCAAAGAGATAGAATGTGTCCCTCACCACAGGATATGAGCCAGTTTTGACCATTTATGAGCCGGAATAAAAATATATGAGCCCGTTTGAAAATATATGGGCCGGAATTTTGATATATGAGCCGGTTTTCCATTATATGAGCTGTTTGTCGAAACATGTAGCTCCATTCGCTTATAATCTTATGATAATCGTTTATTCTCCACCTCCACTTTTTCGCGAAGATGAGAGATAAACGGTTCCGGATCCTCCATATAAACCAACGCCTTCTTCACCACTTTTTTCTGTCCGAAATATCCTTTCCCCTCAATCGGTTCCTTGAAGACGATCTCATACCTCAATTCATCAATCATCCCGAATACGCGTGTGAATACTCTCGGCAGCATGGCCACATGAAACACATGTTTCTCATGGATGATGCCGCCACTTTTGGCATATTGGGTCCTTGCCGGCTGTATGGCTGCGACATCTTCTATGTGAAACCGGAGTGACCTCCTCACGCCGACGTTCATGAGGACTTGATTATCTTTGAATTGAATCGGTAAGTTGCGGACAAGGTTATAGTCCCCGAGCATATAAAGGATACTGTAGACATGCATTACGACGAGGATATCCGCTCGGAGTGGATCCACATCTTTTAAATAGTAATGAAAAGCGAACGCTTCGATAACCTGTTCATGGAGAAGTGCGATGAAGAGCCAGAAATAGTTGGAGCCTTTATGGTAGGCATACGTTCCTTCGGTGGGCTTTACCTTTACCTTCCACTTGAACAGAGCATAGTAGAAAATCTGAGCTTCTTTCTTCAGGATGGTGATGAATGGATTTACCTCCATGTCTCCTCTTCTAAATTTCACAAAGAGGATGATGGAACCGATGTCAGCCAGAATGATTAGAATAACGAGTGAGATGATCAGTTGAGTGTCCACGACCTTCCTCCTTTACGTGAGTGACTTCATATGGAACTATCTACATTAACCATTTTTATCCTATTATGTATTACCTTAAATGTAAGGGATCCCATACACGATGCACAGGACTATTTACTTTATTTTCTAGTTAAATAATCGACTGTGACAGAATTGTTAATAATTGGTTTAATGGTTGACAAATAAATATATTTTCTTTTACAAAAAAAGAGCCACTGGACCTGTCCTTGTGGCTCTCCTCTATTTCCTCACTCGCTTCCAGCAATTCGTGCCATGGGGACAGGTCCCTTGTCCCACCACCTCAAAAAAAGCACCAACGGACCTGTCCCCCCGGCTTCCCATGTGCTATAGTATCCTAGTATTCAACGAGAATGGAGTGATGATATGAATACGACTGCGAAAGAAATGACATTGATTATTATTGGCTCCTTATTCTTCGCTCTCGGGGTCAATTTGTTTGCGATCCCGAATGAGCTTGGGGAAGGCGGCGTGACGGGGATCTCCATGACCCTTTATTATGTATGGGGTTGGTCGCCGGGTATTACCAACTTCGTCATGAACGGCATCCTGCTCGCGATCGGATATAAGGTATTAAATAAACGGGTGACATGGTACACGATGCTTGCCATCTTCTTTACTTCCCTCTTCATTCATTTGACAGAAGGAATGGGGCATTCCGTCGACATCATGTTAGGCACCGTGTTTGCAGGTGTGTTCATCGGGCTCGGACTCGGCCTTGTGCTTCGTTCAGGTGGTACGACAGGCGGTTCGACCATCATTGCCCGCATGCTCAACCAGCATTTTGGCTGGGCCGTCAGCACGACGATGTTTGTATTTGATATCCTTGTGGTGCTTGGTTCTTCGTTCGTCATTGGAATCGAGAATACGATGTACACCGGGATCTCTATTTATATTAGCACGAAAATCCTCGATTATTTGATCGATGGTTTCGATACACGAAAGGCGGTCACGATCATTTCACTGGATACCGATGCCATCGCGGAAAAAGTGAGTGCCGAAATGGACCGCGGGGTGACCGTCATCAACGCAAGAGGCCACTACTCGAAGGAATCGAAGGATATTCTGTATGTGGTTATCAATAAACAGGAACTTTTCCTTCTGAAAAAAATGATCCAGCAGATCGATGAGAAAGCATTCGTCGTCGTTCACGATGTGCGGGATGTATTTGGGGAAGGATTTACGTTTCCGAAGACGTAAGAAGCAGGGGATGTCCCGTGGTCGGGTTGGCGTACCGCGGGATATCCCCTTTTTTATGATGGATTTTCACTCGAGTTGTTCTAAAGTAATGATGTTGAAGCTATTTCATTGGATTAACTACCTGTCCATCACC
Organism: Rossellomorea aquimaris; assembly: GCF_020172085.1. GTDB lineage: Bacteria > Bacillota > Bacilli > Bacillales > Bacillaceae_B > Rossellomorea > Rossellomorea aquimaris_E. The sequence goes on along the minus strand of NZ_JAIVAT010000007.1, from coordinate 485,170 downwards.
TTCTCTTTACATTTATGAGCACCATTTTCATAGAAATGATCTCTTTGTCGAAAAATCTTACCCTTATACCCAACCTAGACCACAGGACCTATCCCCCTGCCACACCCACATTTTCAATCCTTCCATTTACACCTTTTTAACAAAAAATGAGTCTAACCTCCCCTTCTGAAGAGGAAATCTTTACAATAACCCTCAGGATACTGGGAGTTTTTTATGATAGATTAATAGTTGCCCGGCCAGGCTAGTACATATTAGGAGGATCATCACATGAAGAAAACCGGACTACTTACATTATCTTTAGCTTTATCCATGACATTCTTACCGAATGCGACAAGTGCATCGGCTGAGACAGCGATCATCGATTCCCAAGGGAACACGGTGGAAATCGGACATGTGCTGCCAAAAGCAAAAACAAAAGGGAAGCAGACATTTGACGTCCCATCACGCGTCGAGAGCAATACGACTGCGGATGTATTGAATGAAAAAGGGAAGAAAATCAAGGAGAAATCCATTAAAAAGTCGAAGGAACAAGATCCATCCTCTGAAGAATTATTCGGCTTGTTCGACTGGCTTGGAGGAGGCGGTACCGGAACTGGAACCGAGGAGCCACCAGCAACAACAGACCGGACTGTCACGGTACTCGTAGCCGTGGATGAAGAATACCGCGCGGCGCATCCTGATTGGCAAACGCTGACGACGAATATTATTGAAAAAGCGGATGACGGCTTCACGCGTGATCACGGCATCGATTTTGAAATTAAAGCATTTGCACAATGGGACTCGAACGGAAACAGCGCATCTGAAATCCTGCAGGATCTTGACCGTGACTTTAACGGAAACGGCTATGATTTCGTGGCAGGTTTCACACGTGATGTGAACTTCAACTCAGGAGGTATCGCGTACGTGTACCCTTCTGCACCAAACGGAAGTGCCATCAGTGTCAACCTTGATCAAGGAGCCGAGAACACATGGCATGCGGCACAGCACGAATTCTCCCACAACTACGGTGCGGGTCATGACGCTCAGGGCAGTGGAATACAGTGTATTATGAACTATGATTATTCGTATCAAGTAGACTATTGGGATCAAGAGCACGACAACGAAATCGAAGCGCATAAAACGTGGTTCGGAAACGAATGATTGAACCTCCTCACAGAGTTTATGAGGGGGTTTTTATTTATCAAAAAAAAGCGATCTTCCACCATGCTGAAGATCGCTTTTCACATTCATGCTTGTTCCATCATTTTTAGGGTTCAAACATCACCGTCTTCGTTCCTGTAAATCCATTTTCGTTGGTCACGAAACGGTAGTTGGAGGCTCCATCAAGGGTCAATGGTCCGTCCCATTCCATGTCTTGGAAATCACTATTGAATATACCTACCGGAGGGAGATCACTTCCCACCTCGGGAATCGTGACGTCGCCCAGGAACAATGTGGCGTTAATATGATTATAGGCGGCAACAGCGATGACTCCGTCTGCCCGGGATTCGACCATCCGCTGAATCCTTAACCCGTCATGAATCATCCGGTTGATCCGGGTACTGTAGAGGTACGCGTTCACATCCCTCATGTTGCCGGCCTGCTGGATGTCTCCGACTACCCTGGCATTTAATAGTTGAAATTCAACAGCGGTAGCCGGATCTACCTCGTTCACATTTTGAAAGGTGATATCCCCACTGATGATGGCTCCATCTGTGTAATTGGAATTCGTGCTGACAGAGGTTCCATTGTTGATCGTACCCACCACTGTCACAGGACTGGCCACAAATTCCGGTCCCTGGGACGTGTACGCCTGTTCAGCTGCAATACTGGTCTCAATGGTAATGCTTCTCGGAACCGCTGAAGCAAAATCGGCCAGAGTCGAATCACCTAGTTGCCACGGTCCCACGCCGAGCATTTGAACATGTCGTGCAGGAGGAATGACCACATCTTCGTTAAAGGCAGAGTTTGCGGCGATAAGAACAATAACCCTCGCCCTCATCCCGGTTGCAACAGCCTCCGCACTATTCGTTCCGGCATCAACGGCTGCCTGGAGGGACGTGTACGGATCCGATGGAGTCCCATCTCCCGGGCCCGGCGCATTGGAATCTGCCCATATCACCAGTTCCCCCCATTCAAATACACCTGATCCTTCGGGTCCTTGTGGTCCTGTTTCCCCCTGTGGTCCTTGAGGCCCCGCTGGTCCCTGCGGCCCTTGTGGACCCTCACTTTGATAAGGAAAAAAGTCACAGCTGTCAGGAGGAAGTAAGCCTGCACTTTTGTTTAAACTTCCTCCTTTTCTTAGCTTCGGCAATAAATTGTAATCATTAAATTTTTTCATCGTTTTCACCTCTATCCTATTCTATTCAGCAGAGGGATAGAGGCATGGACCATTCCATTAGTACAGGAAAAATTCCATGGTATTTTTCAAATAAAGCCTATTTTTTGAAGCCAGAGGGACAGGTACCTTGGCTCATTCAGGTAGGGGGACCTGTCTCTTTGAATCCCTTGGTTTTCGGCTTCTTTAATCTATACAAAGATGCCACCACACTCCCCGGCTGATTCTTATGTATCTCATGATCACTTCCTTCTGCGATCACCAGTTGCTCGTGAACCAGTTTGAAAACTCATCCCCCACGCTTGGTAGAGAGAGGAATTGGTGAAAATCGTTGTATCACCAGCAGGTGAAATGTCGTTCTGATCTGTATACCATTTATATCATTCCTCTTTGGTTTTTGCTGCGGTTTCTTTATTTGACTCGATCAATTGATCCATTGAAATTATGGAGTACATGACTGGCAGATCGAAATCCGTTTCATTGCATCCAACATATCCATTGTTTAATCCCGCTCACCATTGAATGTATATAAACGGCATATTTCATTGTTAATTTACATTACACTTTGAATCAAACATCACCCTTCATCTCCTCTCGCTTCTTTCCAGAGGAAATGATTGATTTTCTTCTATAAACACTCAAAAATAACCCCACTACGATAAACGTCTGTAATGTCGGGTTCAACCCATAACTTACGAATGGAAGGGACATCCCCGTGTGAGGCAGAAATCCCAAGGTCATCCCCACATTATAGAGGAATTGTGTTGAGAATAATGAGACCCCACCAAGGATGATCGCTTGTCCCAAGGGTTCCTTGATCGATCGGATATGACGCAGCATCCGGTACATGATGAATAATCCAATCAGGATGAGTGCACCGCCTGTTATCCACCCGTAATAATAGGTAATCGTTGTCAGGGCAAAGCTTGTATGACCTTCATTGATCGTCTCCGTGCCCCCTTGTACTCCGAACCACCCTCCTTCAGCCATTAGTGCATGATTACGCAAGTACATGTAACCAAAATTACTTCCGTACTCCTCTGGTTGAACGAAGGCATACAACCTATACAGTTGGTATGGTTCGGCATTTAATATCATGACTCCGACGAAAGCTGCTATGAACGAATAACCCCAAATTATAACCTTTCTTTTGTATTTAAAACGCCCCCACAACAGTGCTGTTAAAGTCAATGTAAAAACAAATATAGCAGGTGCACTTGGAAGCATCACTAATGAATAAAGGCTTACAGCAATGAAAGGGAGAATCCACCAAAAAGACGTTTTGGGGTTGCCAAAGTATGTAATCCAACTCAACACCAATGCAGTGACTGCAGTTGTGCTGTCAAGTGTGAAGCTTGCAATTCTGAAATGGGCTTCCCCATTGATATACGTATTGGGAAAGAACATTAAAACAATCAGAATGAAGGCCGTCCCACCATAAATCCACCATCTGAATACACGGAGTTTCCGGTAATCAAACAACATCAGTAATGCAGAAAGGAAGATGCCGATTAGAAGGAAGGTGATTTCCCTGAATAGAAAGCCGTTATCATTATACAATTCTGGACTCACATGCATGCTAGGAAGAACCCCAATGGACGAGATCAACAGAACCAACCCAATCATGATCCAATCCACACGAGGACGATGAAGCTTATTCATTTCCATCCCAAGGCGTTCTGCACTTCCCATTTGCTTAATCGCTTTATCTTCCGCAGCCCGTTCATCCATACCGGCTTTTGTTAAGCTCCTCATTTCCTCTTCCAGGTGATGCTGAAGCTCATCGGCGACGAACTGCTTCGCTTCTTTGGACCTCACTTGCCGGATCACGCGGTTTAGATAATCCACTCTCGTTTCCCTCATCCTCACTCCCCCTCAAGTAATGCTTGGAAGGAAAGATTTTTCACGCTTTTTCCTTCTTCCAGCCGTTGAAGGGCTTTCCTTCCCCGACTTGATAGTTTATAGTACTTCCCTTCTAGTTCCCAAGAGGAGTCCAACAGCTTGTCCTGTTCCATTTTGTGAAGGGCGGTGTACAGGAAGCCATGTCTATCCTCATATTGAGTGATTCCCCTGCTGCGAAGATTCTTGAGGAGTTCATGTCCGGTCTTCTTGTCCATTAGTAATTGCAATATATGCAATAGGATATCCTGGTCATTTCCCTTGGAGTTTTTGATTCCTCTTTTGATCATCTGCTTTTTCTCTTCTGTAAAAGGCATTTGCTTAAATGAACCGAGGTCCATCGCTTTTCGAAGTCCTTCTAAACGTTCCTCCATCATCCATTCACCAAGCCTTCCTTCAATAATTGCTTCGCTTTCCTTAACCGTGTTTTCACCGTATTTTCCTTTACATCCAAAAGGACGGATATTTCTTTTATCGTGCGCTCTGCATAATAATGTAGATAAATGATTTCTCTGTACTTTACTGGAAGTCCCAGCACGGCTTCTTCAAGCTCCCGGTCCTCACTTCTCTGTATGACATCCCCTTCAACCGAACTCCCGGAACTCATCATTTGAAATTGTTGGTCTTCTTCCGTAAACACCTTCCGCTTATACCAGCTATTCAAGTAATCTTTACAGTGATTGATCGCTACCCTCCATATCCACGTACGCAGCGATGCTCGACCTGAAAAGGTATCCATCTTCTTATACACTTTTATAAATATCTCCTGAGTAAGATCGTCCGCAGCCTGTTCATGGCGTACATATGAGAAGACAAGCTTCCACACGTCCTCCCCATACTGCTCCACGACTTCCTCAATCGTTTTACTTTCCATTGATTGTATCCTCATTTCCAATAGTTCCTCCACAGTCTTCCCTCCCACTTAATTAGACGAAACAAAGGCAAAAGAGGTTTTCTAAAAAGTTTAAATACCAAAATACCAGAGGGACAGGTCCCTTGGCTCTTTTAGGCCATGGAACCTGTCCCTCTAGATTTTTCAGAATAAAGCTTATTTTTTCAAATGTCTTGTTGAATCTCATGTGGTTTTTAAGTTCCGATCTCCTTTATAAGTATGGACACGGTGGACTTCAAGTCTCCAGTCGAACTCCTCTCCCGCTTCCACTTGGACCGATGGATGAAGGGACGCTACCTGAATCGCTTCTTCCATGTTCCCCGCTTCAAGGATGAACACACTGCCGATCTTTTCTCCGTCCTCTTGTGAAGCTGTCACCTTCACCTGCCCACTGTTTCTCCTTACCTGTTTCTCACCTTGTTCCACGCCCACGTCCAGCAACACTTGACCCGTCTTGTAAAATGTATCAAGATGTGGTCCACATTCTGACATGACTGTCTCGATCACTCCCTTTGGTTTTGCATCCATCTTCTCCGCATTATAGTAGCCGATACATAGGAATTTCATAGAATTCTCTCCTTTTCTATTCTTCTCCCCATACCATTCGACACCATGTACCTTTGCCCCTCTAAAAAAAGAAACGGATCTGCATTGGCCAAACAAGCAGATCCGTCTCTTTTAACACCTCACATATTTCCTCTTAAACCCGATCCGTCCCTTCTCCACCTGCTTCTCAATATCATCGGCAGCCTTTAGGACGCTGTTCTTCTTCCCTTCCCGTACCATTTCAACCGGCCCGATTTCCTTTGCTGTCTGGAGGGCTCTTTCATGAAGTGGGACATAGGAAACCCCTACGGTCGTGACAAAGTTATTCATCGCGGATTTCGTCCGTTCCGGTGCATCATGGATGGTTTCTTTCACTTTCTGGAGCATTCCGGCAAGCTTTGTTTCGGAAAACGCTTCGTCCTTCCGGTTCCCGAGGAGCCAGCAGTAGCAGCTCCATCCTGCTGACATCTTCAGTTCTTCCCCGCTTGCGATCCATTTATCGGCCACCTCTTGAGCGATATCGGATTCAGAAAGCGTCACCGCCACCACGTAGTCCGACAGCATGTAGAAGTAGGCTCCTTCGATCCACCGTTCAAAGTCTGCTTCAGTCATCGCTTTCGGATCGGCGATGATGCCGGCAAAGTACATGGCATCGTAATTCCCTGTAGCATACAGTTCTTCAGCGAGCGCCTGATCTTTCTTGATTTTCTTAGCCATAGGCTTCATGGCACCCGTCGCTACGCCAAACACCGGCTCATGGGCACCGTTTGATATGTACATCTTCTTCGATCGTTCCTTCCCGAGGGCTTCGAGCTCCCCCATCACCGTTTCGAGATCCATCCTATCCACTTCCTTTATTTAATCCTTCTTAGCTATGTATTCTCTCTCCATTCTACTGTCCCTTCTATTTTATAGAAAGTTTACCCGCTTGTTTTTTTCCTATTTTTCACGAACGCAATCAGAAGAAGGAGGAACGGAAAGATGACAAGAAGAGGCAAATGTACGACATACATGGCTACCTTCATTCCTTCATGGATATGCTCCTGAAAATTACTCGCAATCGACATCGAGATAAATAGAACGATCAGCCCTAGGGGATAAGCCAATCTAGAAGGCGATTGAACCTTGAATAAGCTGGAGGTCCCGATGACGGCCGCGTAAAACAATATACTGATTTTAAAGAAAATACCGATGACTAAACCAAGCATGAAAAAGACATCCAGCCGCTCCAGAAAATCGGCTACCTGGATCGTCTGAACCGTACTAAGCAGGGGAAATTGGGAACGTGCCGTCAAATCCACACCAAGGACACTGATATTAATGAGCATCGTCAGAATCAAATTGATTCCACTTAATCCTGTTGCACACATCATCGTCAACTTCGCCTTCTTTGGATTATTTAAGTACGGCAAAATCATCGTGAAAACAATGACTTCTGTAAACGGGAAATACAAGGTTTGAGTAAGGGCGACTTTCAGGACAGGCATAAGCCCTTCTTCCAGTACCGGTTGCAAGTTGCTGAAATCGATCAGACCGGAAACGACGATCAAAATAAATCCAACGACCGAAAGACTAAACATGAACATAAACAGCAGCTCTCCCGATCGTCCGATAACCTCGATCCCTTTTCGAACCATATAGATGATGACAAGCATTAACAGGGCATTGGCAATGAATAAAGGCGTTTCCGGATAGGCAGAGGATAATAGCATTTCACCAAAGTCGCGCAGAACCCTTGAAGCATCATACATGAAGTAAAAAATATACAGGAGCGCAAGGATCGTTCCAGCTACTTTCCCCAGGATCTTCTGCACGTACTCTGTCGGCAATAGGTCTGGGTAATACCAATACAGTTTATGATAGACGAGCAATAGAACTAAACTGACGACCATTCCGATCAGGATCGCCAGCCACGCGTCTTTTTTGGCATCTATGGCAAGAGGGACGAGTAAAGCACTCCCCATTTCAAATAAAACCATCAAGACAAAGAGCTGAATACTGCTGATTTTTGCCTTTTCCACTTTACTGGTCCCTCCTTTCTCTTACTCTTCGTCCAAGCTCGAAAGAAACGATTTATTTCTAAGGCCGGCACGACGAATGTACGTTTCCACTGTTATATCCACTTTTAATTCGGGAAAATACACATCGTTCCACATCGGCTTCAGCTTCTGCCAATCATCCCGTGCAGCACGCCGGATGACTTCGTCAAAACCAAAGACATCGGCTTTGTTTGCCTGAGCTTGTTCAATGGCTTGTTTGATTTCCCCTTTGATCTTTTTCTCCAACTTTTTTTCCATCTTCGAAATGATCTTTACATCCGTGATATCAAGAGGCACATTCATTTCCCCTATGCTTCCTTCCACCCTCGTATGAACGGAAATATGAGGCTGACCATTTTTCATTTGCCCGGACACGGTTGTTTTCTGGCGGATCGTTTGATAGGCGATAGCCTCTTTATGCTCTTTCCAATCAATGTTGATGTCTGTACCCTGGATTTCATCCTTAATCCATACCGTTCCTCTCGCCGTTTGGCCGTACGCCCAGTCCACTAGTTTTCCTTTTTTCAAAATGCCAATGCCACTGGCTTCGAGTGTGGATTCCGGCTCACTTTCCTGAATATTGTCCAACTGGCTGGCTCGCTTCGGATCTCCAACAAGACGAAACCCCGATACCACCGTAGCCCCATCGGATGATTGCAATCCCTTCATCACGTCCTGAATCGACGTCTTCAAGCTATGACCCCATTTCTTTTGGGAGAATTCCAATGCTTTTAGAATTTTATTGGCTGGAATTTTATCAATCGGGGTTAACGTTCTAAGCAGATCTTCTGCGGTAGAAGAATTCGCAATCACCATGGTGGTCGTGATCCGAAATTCATGATCTCGGTCGATGGCATCGATGATTTTCGCTACACCTTCTTCTCTGGCAAGCTTCTCTCCCACCACCACGAGATTCGCGTGGGCATAATATAACCTGCGGGAAATTTTGCCCGAGGCACGCCTGCTTGCTTCCACTAGATTATCCCCGGTTGCCGAATAGATGGAAACGGGCGGACTTTGTGAACCATGCATCCCCCCGGCGACGTTCCCGGGATTGATGATTTGCAGGGTCATGGCATATTTTCCATCTTCTGTTTTATCCACCCCCATCGCGGATACGATGGCAAGGTCGGTCAGTTCTTTCTTACTCCAACAGCCCGAAAGCAAAACAGTCACGGTCATCATGATGAAGAAAATCATCCCTTTACTACGACCCATTGCTGCCACCCTCCTTCCGACCCCGGTTGACCATTTTACGGGACGCAGGCGTCTTCGGACCTTGCTGCGTCCCTTGCCTTGTTGTATTCGCACTCATTAACCGTGGTCGTTGTCTTAACGTCCACCACGGTAATCGTACAAAGGTATCTTTATTATTGACCGGGATGAATGGAGCAAGCGGGGCCATATAGGGCACCCCAAAGGAACGCAGACTGGATAAATGAACGACCATCATCAGGAAGATCAAAATGATTCCGTAGAAACCAAATGTGGCAGCCCCAATCATGAACAAAAACCTGATCAAACGGGCAGAAATCGCCATGTCAAACGAAGGGGTCGCAAAGCTTGCAATCGCCGTCATCGATACGATGATGACCATCGCCGGTGACACGATGCTCGCTTGAACCGCCGCCTGCCCAATGACAAGTGCCCCTACAATCGATACGGCGGATCCAATCGCTTTCGGCAATCGAATCCCGGCTTCCCGCAGGATTTCAAACGTGATTTCCATCAGGAGGGCTTCCACGAAAGCCGGGAAAGGGACGGACTCCCTTTGAGCGGCGATGGCGACAATGAGCGTCGTCGGCACCATTTCCTGATGAAAGGTGGTGACGGCCACAAAGGTCGCAGGGGCAATCAGTGAAATGGTAAACATCAGTATCCGTAGCAGACGGATCGACGTTGCAATATCGAAGCGGGCGTAATAATCCTCCGCCGACTGAAAGAACTGAATAAACACAGCAGGGGCAATCAGCACAAATGGACTTCCATCCACAAATATGGCGACACGTCCCTCAAACAGATTCCCTGCCACAACATCAGGCCGTTCCGTATTAAAAATAGTCGGAAACGGGGTCATTGTTTGATCTTCTATCAACTGTTCGATATAGCCTGATTCCAATATGCTGTCGATATCAATCTTGTTTAACCGCTCACGAACCTCTTTGACCACTTGATCATTCGCAATGCCATGTATGTACATCAGGTTCACATCTGTCTTCGTGACGCGCCCTACCTTGAAGGACTCCATCCATAAATCAGGGGTCTTGATGATGCGGCGCACCATGGCGGTATTGGTGGAGATCGTCTCGGTAAAGGCCCCTTTCGGACCGCGGACCACCATTTGAGTGGTCGATTCTGAAATGGACCTCGTTTCCCCGCCTTTCGTGCATGCACGTAAAGCCTTTGAAATTCCATCGATCAGAACAACGGTGTCCCCTTCCATTAAGTAATGAAACAGATCCACCCATGTATCAAAAGATGACACGTGTCCAACGGTCATCATGTTATCTGAAATCACTTCCAATGCATCGTGCTCGTTCAGTGTTTCTTTATGCTCATCTTTCATCATCGATTGCAGCAAGAACTCTTGAATGAATTGATCGTCCACAATTCCTTCAATATAAACGATCGCCGCTTGAATGGTGGACTTCTCCCCCATTTTCACATGACGAATGACAACATCTGAACTATTTCCTGTTTTCTGTTTGATGAACTCAAGATTATCGGATAAGGACTCCTGTATATGGTCTTCAGAGTGCCCGGATGCTGGCTCAGAATCCGGCTGTTGGTTCTTCTTTGGTTTCCTACCTTTAAAGAACGAAGGCATAAGTGATAGCACCCTTCTTCTACTTTTTTATTACTTTAACCATATCCGGGGTTTCTATGTAATTTTTAACAAAAGGAAGAACAGTATGAACCACCCACTAAGAGAAGAACCTAATAGCAGGAGTGTGATCTTCATGAAAATCATGGGCATTACCTTTTTAATGATGGGATGTTTAACGGCGTTTTCCATGGGTCTCGACCTTCTACAGGGATATGATGTTTCGAAAGCATGGCATAATGCCTTCAGTCCCTTTCGAGTGATGGAATTAGCCGAGTTGTTCGTGCTCTATTTACTACTTTTCCTTTTTTTCACGGGGATTGGGTATGATTTTTATAAAAAGAAGAAAGCAGACACAAAAAGATGAGCTGCACACAGCTCATCTAAAATGGGATTTCCAAGATATTCGTTTTCGCCCCATCCTTTGCCGAGTAGAAAAACAACTCAAGTTTCATTTCATTTTTGGTGACCAAGTCATTTTTAAACGTAAGGGTAAATTCACCCCAGGCAGGAGCCCCTTCTGTTTGGTAGTGATCCTCTGCCAACACGATTTCTCCATTATAAAGAGCGTATTGAAAAACCCCCTCAAATACTTGGGCCTTCCCCGTCACAATGATTTCATCTTCAGATTGAGTGACGACTACCTCTTTAAAGGAATCATTTTCATAAGAGACTGGATTTTCTTCTATAACATCTTTGGTCCCCACTGGTTTTCCCTTACCAGGTGGTTGTAGATTACAAGCAGCCAGGCTAACAGCTACAGCTAAAATCAAAACCCATTTCTTCATCATTCCGCCCCCTTTTTATGTTATAAAACAAACTTATACAGGACATTTTATAAGGAGTACTACTTAACTAGTATTCCATTCCATATACAATCATGCTCTTCCGGCCAGGCTCAACGTGTCTAAAAATCTCGATTTGTTAACACCATGTTAAAATTCACCATCCTTGGAAGCTTCACGCTTTCAATAAACATTCTAATCTTTTATAATGATAATTAAGAATTATTATAATTATCACACTATTTATGTGGTAGTTGCTACTCCCACCATTTTAAAACAGGAAGGTGAATCGTAATGGAAAACCAAAATCGCCCTGATCAAAAGGATCACACAGCAGCATCTGGAGAATGTCCTTTCACTCATCACAAGGACAGTGCCATCACGACGACGACAGCTCCTGGAGGTACGACGAACAAACACTGGTGGCCGAACATGCTCAACCTCAGCATCCTTCGCCAGCACGACCGGAAATCCAACCCGATGGGGGAAGACTTCGATTACAAGGAAGAATTCGCAAAGCTTGACTACGATGCCCTGAAGCAGGATCTTCACAATCTGATGACAGACAGCCAGGATTGGTGGCCGGCCGATTACGGTCACTACGGTCCATTCTTCATCCGCATGTCATGGCACGCGGCAGGTACATACCGTGAAACGGACGGACGCGGAGGCGGTTCGTCAGGTGCACAGCGCTTTGCGCCATTAAACAGCTGGCCGGATAACGTCAACCTGGACAAAGCCCGCCGTCTGTTATGGCCGATCAAGCAAAAGTACGGAAACAAAATCTCCTGGGCGGACCTTCTCGTCTTTACAGGTAACGTCGCCCTTGAATCTATGGGCTTGAAGACCTTCGGATTCGGAGCTGGACGCGAAGACATCTGGCATCCTGAAGAAGATGTGTATTGGGGAAATGAAAAAGAGTGGCTCGCCGACAACCGTTACTCAGGTGACCGCGAGCTTGAAAATCCATTAGCAGCCGTCCAGATGGGGCTTATCTACGTCAATCCGGAAGGCCCGAACGGTGAACCGGATCCACTTGGAAGTGCTCGTGATATCCGCGACACGTTCGGACGCATGGGGATGAACGACTATGAAACTGTCGCCCTTGTCGCAGGCGGTCACACATTCGGTAAATCACATGGAGCCGGAGACGCTGCCCTTGTCGGCGAAGATCCGGAAGCGGCAGATATCGAAAATCAAGGATTTGGCTGGATCAGCTCATACGGAAGCGGAAAAGGTCGTGACACGATTTCAAGTGGTGTCGATGGTGCCTGGACAACGAACCCGACAAAATGGGACAACGGCTACTTCGACCTTCTATTCGGCTACGAGTGGGAGAAAACGAAGAGCGCAGCTGGTGCATCCCAATGGACTCCGGTCGGCATGACGGAAGAACATATGGCACCGGACGCCGAAGATCCTTCCATCAAAGTGAAAACAATGATGACAACGGCGGATATGGCGCTTCGGATGGACCCGGATTATGAAAAAATCTCCCGTCACTTCCACGAGAATCCGGACGAATTCGCCGACGCCTTCTCACGCGCCTGGTTCAAGCTTCTTCACCGTGACATGGGGCCGAAAGCAAGATACTGGGGACCAGAGGTTCCGGATGAAGAGTTAATCTGGCAGGATCCGGTTCCAGCCGTGGACTACGATCTATCAGATAGTGAAGTAGCTTCATTAAAAGAAAAGATCTTAGATACTGGCTTAACGGTTAGTGAGCTCGTGAAAACGGCCTGGGCATCCGCTGTTACCTATCGCGGTTCCGATATGCGCGGAGGCGCAAACGGGGCACGCATCCGCTTAGCTCCTCAGAAAGATTGGGAAGCGAACGAACCGGCTCAGCTTGAAAAAGTCCTGGGTGTGTTCGAAGACCTTCAAAGCAAGCTAGATAAAAAAGTAAGCCTAGCGGACTTGATCGTATTAGGCGGTAACGCGGGAATTGAAAAAGCCGCTCGTGATGCTGGCTTCGACGTAACCGTACCGTTCTCACCTGGACGCGGAGACGCTACTGCCGAACAGACCGACGTCGAGAACTTCGGAGTGCTCGAGCCGGTATCAGACGGATTCCGTAACTATCAGAAACAGGAATTCGCCGTCAGCCCGGAAGAAATGCTGGTGGATAAATCACAGCTTCTTGGTTTGACTGCACCGGAAATGACCGTCCTCATCGGAGGCATGCGTTCTCTTGGAGCCAACCACGGCGACTCGAAGCACGGTGTCTTCACTGACAGAGTCGGTACATTAAACAACGACTTCTTCGTGAACCTGTTAGATATGGGCATTGAGTGGAAACCAGTCGGGTTCAATGAGTACGAAGGCCGCGACCGCAAAACAGGAGAAGTCGTGAGAACGGCTACACGTTTTGACCTTGTATTCGGTTCGAATTCTGTTTTACGTGCCCTTGCGGAAGTCTATGCACAGGATGATAACCAAGAGAAATTCGTCCGTGACTTTGTTGCCGCGTGGGTGAAGGTGATGGATGCGGATCGGTTTGATTTGAGATAGTGAGTGTCACGCCTTGTCCTTTGGGATGAGGCGTGATTTTTCTTTAGTCTGGATTTTGTTACCATTATCTTACAAACACGTAGTAAAGGGGAAATCCATGAAAAAGAAATTATTCTTCACCCTTCTCTTTTTATTGCTCAGCTCCTGTATAGGATATTTGTTTACCCTATCGTCCATGTCGATGACCAATAAAATCAAATCTCATTTTTCAGTCGAAGAGAAAGTCATGGAATCAGACGCTCCCCCTATCGTTGTAAGTTCAAATTCGAAGTGGGAGGAATGGAATGGAGAACCACCTAAATGGAGAGTTTTGTATAGAATCATAGGTGGCCCCGATCTAGTAGCAGACATCCGAAACAAAGGTGGATCACGTATGAAAGCTGCCATTGGAGCCATAGTACTGGTGCTCCTATTGTTTTATTTCTTAGCCAAAAGACGCAATAAGCAGCGGGATGAGTTACAGGAAGTTTTCATGGATCAACGCACCCCTTTACCTAAAACGGATGTGTATGAGAAGGATGTTCGAGAACCACTATCGCTTCAAAATATGGATGGGGTCAGGGTCTTACTCATAAAATGGGAGCAGTGTTTAACCGCTTCTCAAAAGAAACGGCATCACGAAACACTATCTGAATGGTTTAAGAGAATCGAAGGACCAACCGAGATCATTCCCATTTATGATAAAGTAAGGTATGGACTGCTGAGGAGTTCAAAAGAGGAATATCAATTTGTAAAAGAGCAATTTTTTTCAATCAAAGTCCCCCCTATCCGTTGATGAGAGGGGCTTTTTAGTTAGATTAAAGAAAATTCGACACGGAGGATTAATTATTGTATTTTTGGATTAATAAATGAGAATTCAGGATGAATACATTCATTTGAGGATTAATAATCAGGAAACCGGTTTAAAAAAAGTCAAAACCCGTTTAATTCCTCTGCGAAGACCGTACTCATCAAGAATGACACTTCAAATCCAGCCATCTGAGACCCTTTCAAGATACCACTCCAGCTAAAACAGACCATCCAAAGACCTTCCCCTCCAAAAGCAGACAAAATAACGCCAGCCGGATCCCTTTTCATCCCGCCCCTCTCTCCCCACAAATCCATTGACAAATCCCCCTTCCTCCATTATTATCAACAAATCGAACAGACGAATGAAGGAACACTCATACCATCCCTTAAAGGACGTGACCATACATGATTAGGACCACATTTTATCGAAAAGTATTCGAATTGAACGGACATCCCGTCATCGCAAATGGACTACGACGATTCGCTCAATCAAAAGTGAGCAAACCGTTCATCGCCTCTTTTGCCAAACTCTATAAGCTGAATATGGACGAAGCCACACGGGGACTCCGTGACTATGGCACCCTTCATGATATTTTCACACGGGAATTAAAGCCTGGTGCGCGACCGGTCGCCGATTCCCCCGATGCTTTCGTCAGTCCGTGCGACGGATATCTTTCCGTCGTCGACGATTTGACCCCGGAGAGCACGTTTATGGTCAAAGGTCAGGATTATACGGTGGAAGAACTATTGGGATCTAAAGAGAAAGCAGCACCCTACGCGGGCGGACAAGTTCTCATCTTCTACTTGAGCCCGACTGATTACCACCGCGTTCATGTGCCGATCGATGCGAAAGTGGAGGAAGTCTACACGCTCGGGAAACACGCAGATCCCGTGAACGAGCTCGGACTGAAGCACGGTCTCCGTCCACTAACCCGGAATTATCGACTCGTCTCCCGATTCGATGTGGCAGGATCTCCTCTTGCTCATGTCATGGTCGGGGCACTGAATGTGAACTCGATCGTTCGGACGAATGAAGCAGACACCGTTCATCGCGGTGATTCGTATGGGTACTTCTCATTTGGCTCGACGGTCGTCATCTGTGTTCCTAAAGGGAAGTTCAGCTTCACCCGGGAAAAAGGCCCAGTGAGGATGGGTGAGGAAATTGGAAAGTGGCATTCATAGACGAAAAGGCGCATGCCCCCATTAAGGAGCATGCGCCTTCTCTATGTTATTGGGCATCACGCCCCTATACTTTCTCTTTCTTCTTCAATCTGCTCCTCATTCTGCTTCTCCAGCTTATACACCAACACCCCGCCAATCAACAGGCCAATCCCGAGAAGTTTCTCCCAGGACAATGAAGACGGTTCAAACCCGAACCAGCCTCCTGTGTTGACCATGAACGCGATGATGATTTGTGAAATAAGCGCAATGGAAATCGCATACGCCGGGCCGATCAGCGTGACTCCCCTCATCAAGAAGAACACGATTCCGACGCCGAACACTCCGCTAAAAAGAAACACGGGATTCACACCGCTGAAATCCAAGAGACTTTTATCTTCCATTGTATAGAAAACCGGCAGTGAACAAACGAGGCCGAGTCCGAGGACAAGACTCGTGGTCGCCCATGGGCCTGTTTTTTCACTGACACGGGCGTTGAATACGTTTTGCAGACTGATCAGGATGCCTGCTATGATGGCTAATCCGATTCCGAACATGTGAGTTCCTCCTTATTCGTAGATGTTTCCTTTTCCAAGGATACTGAGTTGTTCCAGGTCTTTGATGGTGATGGAGCCGTTGACCCTTTCGATGAGACCGTCCGTTGCCATCTTCTTCAGCACCCGGTTCAGGTGGCGGTAGCTCGTGCCGATCCATTCGGCAAGCTCCATGAGATTGGACGTGTGCATTTCCTGATGGAACATGGTCCCTTCGCCTGCTTCGGAAATGGATAGCAAGTAGCTTGCGAGCCTTACTTCGACGGGATACAGCATGTGCATGCTTGTGATACTCATTTCGGTATAAAACTTGTGGGCCACGGTATCAAACAGAAAGCGCATGATCGCGGGGTTCTCTTTCTCTAGCCTTGCCAAATCGGTAAAACCTACCGACAGGAACACCCCATCCGTGACGGCTTCCACTGAATTAAGGACCGCTGTCCCTTTCGAATATTCCACATCCCCGATCAAGGCAAGGGGCCGTTTGAATCGGTTGATTAACAGCTTTCCTTCCGGTGAATGCGTGAAGATCTTGATTTTCCCTTCCATGAGAAAATACAGTTCGTCGAGCTCTTCTCCTGTGGAAAATAAAACGTCTTCTTTTTCAAAAGAGTACATGTTGATCTTATTTCTGAAATCAGCTGGAAATAAATCGTCCAGCTCAAACTGTGTAATATAACGGTCTGGTTGAGCACCTTGGATTTCTTTCATCATCCGACTCCTTTTCTACAATTGAAACAGAATCACTCCTGCAAGCATCATCGTGAGTCCGACAACCTGCCGAGGCGTGACCGGGATTTTCTTTTCCCCGAACCATCCCCGTGATTCTATGAGGAAGGCCGTTCCGATCTGTGCGACGAGCAAGATTGCGATCGCCGCTGCCGGCCCGATACTGTGGATCGCCGTCAGTTCCGAGAACACCACGATCACTCCGAACGTGCCGCCGATCAAATACAGGAACGGCACCTGCCTGAAACTCTTTCCTTTTCCATCCCTAACTTTCATATATATGGTCATCGATATAATAAACGCCACCAGGTGGACCATCGAAGTCGTATGCCACCCGCCGATCGCGTCACTCATCCGTGCATTGAAGATCCCCTGCATCGTGATGCAAAGTCCTCCTAACAGAGCAAATAAAGCACCTTTCATCGTTCATCCTCCTATTCTTTGTTCTATTTAATAGGAGGTTGGGGTTTTGTGAAAGGACATATGTCCTAAGGATGTGCGTATGGGGGATTGGGTATGCGTTTACATATAATATTTCTTGCCTCTTACTCATTTATCAGCGAAATTTTCCATATATCAGCGAAATACGGATTTTATCAGCGACATTTTAAATATATCAGCGAAATCCCCATTTTATCAGCGATTTCAAATTTACTAAGTCATCCCTCTCTCGCAGCCAACCCCTATGGTAAAATATAACAAGGAGGGGATGCATTTGAAAAGAGTGTTGGTGTTTATCACAGACGGCTTCGCCGATTGGGAAGCAAGTTACGTCACGGCGGAGTTGAACAAATCGTGGACGGGCTATCAGGTTCAAACGATTGCCATTGATAAGGAGCCTAAGGTTTCCATGGGAGGATTGAAGGTTCTTCCCGATTACAGCTTGGAGGATGTACCATCGGACTTCAGCATGTTGATCATGCCAGGCGGAACCACATGGCGCGAAGAAAAGAATCAACAGGTAAAGAAGATTGTACAGGATTGCTTCGAAAAAAACATCCCAGTCGCGGCCATTTGTGATGCCACGACATTCCTTGGCATACACGGATTCCTCGATCACCATAAGCATACGGGAAATTCTCTTCCTTATTTAAAAGAGGGAGCGCCTCAATATCGCGGCGAGGAACACTACATTGCCAAACCATCGGTACGCGACAATGGGCTGATCACGGCGAATGGAACCGCAGCACTCGAATTTTCAAGAAACATTTTACTGGAATTGAATGTCTGTGACGAGAAAGACATTCAAGGATGGTATGAACTCTTTAAAATCGGGTCCGTCCAGGAATAGAAGAAAGAGCCAGGAGACCCTGGCTCTTTTTCAATAAACGCCAGCGTGACAAGAACGTTGGATACCTTTTATCATTTCAACTATCGTAAGAATGACTTACACCCCTTCAGCGCATACTATCCTATTGACACTACCAAAAGGGTGAGCGTAATGAATCAGAACTTAGCAGAAAGAGTCTCAGGCCTTCTTGCATCCTTCGGGGAAAGCTCGGATGTTAAATCCCGGTATTTAAAGCTACCCGGCGGTCACCTTCCAGCCTGCCTGCTTTACATAGAAAACATTGTGGATACGATGTCCATTCAGGAACATATTATCGAACCTTTGCTGCAAAAATCAGTGCCTGAGAAAGAGGAGTTTTCCTTCCCTTTTCTAATCCAAGAGGTCCTTCAGGTCAGAGATATAGAGATCGTTCAAGACACTAGCAAGGTCATTGAAAAGCTGGTGAATGGTGCCACTGTCATCCTTTTTGAAGGCGAAGCGGACGTTCTCTCTGCAGATACATCAAAATGGATGGAACGGTCCCTCTCCAATCCAAAGGGACAACGCACTGTCCAGGGGCCGGATGTCGGCTTTACCGAGAGCCGAAGCGGGAATGTAGCCCTTATTCGCAAATACATCAAAAATCCGACGCTAAAGGTTGACACCCAAACTTACGGGAAGATCACCAATACGTCCGTCACGCTTGTTTACCTAGAGAACATGGTCGATACCGAGATTTTATCCAGCATTAAAAAGAAGCTAAACGAAATGACCTATGATTCTGTCATCGGTTCGAATTATATTACCGAGTATTTGACAAAAGAGTCAAAATCGCTTTTTCCATTGGTTTTGAATTCTGACCGGCCGGATGTGGCATCAGCGGAAATCCTTGAGGGTCGGGTGTGCATCGTCGTAGATGGAACCCCGTTCGTTCTAATTGCGCCGGCTGTGCTTATTCAATTCTTCCAATCGCCAGATGATTATTACTTAAACAGCGAAGCCACCAAATACGTACGGCCATTACGATTTATTTTCTTCTGGTTATCGCTCTATATCCCTGCCTTGTATGTGGCATTCACGACCTTTCATAAAGGTCTTCTGCCGGTAAATTTATTGGTGGGTTTCACGGCACAGCAGCAGTCCGTCCCGTTTCCCACCGTTTTTGAAACACTTCTTGTATTAAGTCTGACCGATGCCATCTATGAAGGCTCGAGCCGTCTACCACAGAACCTTGTCATCACCATCTCTCTGTTTGGCGCCATCGTTTTCGGCCAGGCATCTGTGGAAGCACAGCTCGTACAGCCCATCACTCTGGTGATCATCAGTATTTCGTTTATCTATTCTAGCATCATTCCGATTGCATCCATGAATTATTCCGTTAGGATTCTTAAAATCAGTTTGATCTTGATTGGAGCTTTACTTGGATTATACGGAATTGCCTTATTCACATTAATGTTATTGGTTCATCTCTGCTACCTGAGATCATTCTCGGTCCCGTACCTTGCACCGATCTCACCCTTTACACGACGGGATTTGCAAAAGGATGTCTTCATCCGGAAGCCGATACCTGAAATTAACCAGTCCATTCCCGCATTTCATAAAGAGGAACAGATGGAAGATCAGCCGAAAAAGGAGAATGACTCGTGAATTTATCCAAATTGCGTCTCATCACCATTTTGTTCATCCTGTTGGGATCGATTATTGTGGGATATATAAAGAATAGCCAATTAAATGAAGTCGAACTGGTGTCTGGCCTCGGGATTGATCAATTGGATGACCAGTATGTCGTTACCCTGCAGGTTTTCAACCCTTCGGCCAACCAGAAGAATTCAGTGGATCCGACAGGCGGATTCACCTACACCCAAAAAGGCAAAACCATACCGGAAGCCATCGAAAAAATCAAGAAAGAAACGTTGAAAGAACCGATTCTCGATACTCTACAAGTGGTTACCTTGAGCGAAAGACTTGTAAAAGAGGAGGGTTTGAATGAAACATTGGATTTTCTCGTCCGCAATCCCAGGGTTCCGGCGAGCATTAACACTATCATTGTCAAAAATGATCGTCCCGAATTATTTTTAACATTGTTCACCCCCCAGGAGAAACTGACTGCCTTATATACGAATACGATGCTGAAAAATTCGAAAGAAGTCTGGGGAAATCTAGTGAACTCTTCATCGGAACGGATCCTAAGTTATTTAACAGACCATACGTCGGATATCATCATCCCTTATGTGGAGATTCACGGGGATATCGACAAAGGCATGACCAAGGGGAATATAGAAGAGTTTTCCCCAGCCGCCCATATTTCTCTTGAAGGGTTTGCGACTTTTAAAGGAGAGAAGTTTTCTTCCTACTTAACCAATGAAGAAAGCAATTCGTTGGCTCTTATGAAAGGAATCGATCAGGTTGTAAACATCTCGGCACCATGTCCGGATTCAGATGATGAATTCACGATGAATACAATTTCCACTTCCTCCTCCCTGAAAGCAGAAACCCAACCAGTCTCGTTCCGTGTAAAGGTGAAGGTCAAAGGAAATCTCGAGCAAATCGGATGCGGAAAGGATCTTACAAAGCTCTCTCTTAAAAATACACTGAAGTCTCAATTGGAGAAAAAAATCAAGGCTGATATAGAGGCGGTCATCAAGAAGGCTCAAGAAGACGGTACAGACGTACTTGGGCTGAAAGATGCCCTTTATCGCCAGGAGCCGAATATTTGGGCAAAAAAGAGGAACGAGAAAGATTTTCTATCGAATGTAAATGTAGACACCAGTGTCAATGTCGAATTCATTCGATTCGGCCATATTAAACAATAATACAAAAGGAGGAGGGAAAACATGAATAAGGTATCTATGTCCACGCTTGAAGTATGTTCCATGATGCTTCTCTTTCTGACAGGAAGTACCATTGTGGTCGGTCTGAACTTTACCGCCATGGAAGACAGCATTTGGGCGATTGCAATGGAAATAGGATTCGGCATCCTCTTATTCTACTTCTATCTTCTTATCGTAAAGAAAAGCTCATGGAAGGAATTTGTGCCCCTATTGCAAATGGGGTTCGGTTCCTTTTTGGCCAAAATCATTGCTTTCATTTTTAGTTTTTACTTTCTTTACATAGCAGCCAGGGTCATGAATGACTTTGCCTTTTTCACTACTCAGATTCTTTATCCCGATGCCCCAAACTGGATTGCTTCTGTTCCTTTTTTGCTCATTGTCGGCTATAGTGTGATGCTTGGGATCGAGGCGATTGCGAGAAGCGCAGTGATCATGACCTTCTTTTCCTTTTTGATCCTGGTCGTATTGTGGCTGCTCGGTTTCTTCTCGGAAGAATTTCAGGCACGGTACCTGCTCCCTCTTTTCTCCCATGGATGGAAACCAATCAGGAGCATGATTTTCCCGACAGGACTGACTTTCCCTTATGGGGAACTAGTCGTATTTCTCGTGTTGCTTCCACTCACTGCCCAAAAAGAAAAGCTGCAGAAGTTCGTTTGGATTCCAATCGTCATTGCCGGCGTGATCATCATGATCACCATGGAGCTGGTCATCGGGATCCTACATGCCCCCTTTGCAAGCACCTATTACTTCCCTTTTGTAAAAGCGATGGAATTGGTCACATATTTAGGGATCATCGAGCATATGGAAATCTTCACCTACCTCCTGTTAATCGGAGGAGGTTTCATAAAAGTCTCCGTCTTCATGTATGCTGCACGAGTCGTCCTCACCCAGCTATTCAAGAAGAAACAGAAGAATTGGCACGTCTTCCTCTTAATGGCGGCCGTGTATCTCCTGTCCCTCCATCGAAGCCGAGACATTGCCGAGCATTTATATGTTGGTTTGAAGCTTGTCCCATATTATCTTCATATTCCGATTCAATTCGTCCTGCCGTTTCTATTGGGGGTGGTCGTATTTTGGAAAACGAGAAAGGGGAAGGGAGAACAGCGTTCAGGATAAAAAAAGCCGAGGGGACAGGCACCGTGGACCGGATCGGTCTGTGGTACCTGTCCCCTTGTATGTTGGTGGGACTTCGAGATGAAGGGTTTATCGGCGAAATTTTAAATTTAACGGCGATATCTGGATTTTATCGGCGATATCTCAATTATAACGGCGATTTCCGGATTTTAACGGCGAAATTTCAATTTTAACGGCGATTTCCGGGTTTCATCAGCGATATCTCAATTTTAACGGCGATTTCCGGATTTTAACGGCGAAATTTCAATTTTATCGGCGATTTCCGATTTCATCAGCGAAATCTCAATTATATCATCGTTCCCATCCTACTCCGCTACACCCAATCCCCACTTCAAATATCCTATTAACAACTCCGTCTGCTCCTTCAACAGAATCGTTTCAGAATCAAGAATCGCATGATCCATTGCCATCCCGTCGATATGGGAGATGATAGCCTTTGCCATCACCTCTGCATCAAACCTAGGAGTGAATTCCCCTGCTTTGACACCTGCCTCTATAATATTGACGGTCATTTGATACGCCTGAGTGAATCGTTTCCTGGCGTGTTCCTTCTTCCTTTCATCATTCCGTCCCGTGATAAAGTATTCAAGCTTGGAAGGGGCGAGGGCATCCATCTCATTCGTTGCCTCCTTACTTTCCCCGAGAAAGCTCATAAGCAGAACGTCCCAATAACTCCCCTGCTGTTTCAGCATCGCCTGGACGCTTCCCTCGATGACCTCCACTTGCTCTGCCTCAATCAAGGCTTCAAAGAGATCCTCTTTATTTTCAAAGTATTGATACAATCCGCCCCTGCTGACACCTGCCTTCTCCATGACGTGCTTCATCGTGGTGTTTTCATATCCATGCTCTATAAAGACCTCACGGGCGGCCTGCAATAAGTTAGAGCGGCGCTGCTCCTTGTGTTCCTGACTGACTTTCGGTGACATCCGTCTCCTCCTCTACTTTATTCTTAACTGTGATTGAAACGATGAATAATACGATCAATAATGAACCTGTCACGATAAAAGACGGGATGATTCCAATCAACGTGGCAAGGGCTCCCCCTGCCAGCGGACCGATGATCGTTGCCGTTGTCGTCGTGCTGTTGACGACGCCGAAGACCCTGCCTGTCATGTGAACGGGTGTTTTCTCCTGGGTCGCTGCCTGGAAAGGGATGAAGACGAAGCCGGCAGATGCTCCTGCCATTAGACCAAGAGCGGGCACCCAGAGCATCGACAGACTCAGGTCAAAATACGTCAGAACCCCCATCAATCCAAATCCAAGGCCGATCCCAAGCACTCCGATACACATCAAGACAAATGCATTGTACTCGGTTTTCCTTGAAAGATAAATTCCTGTTAGCAGCATCCCGACACCTGCACTCGACACCAAATACCCGAGGAGATTAGGTGAAACGTCCGTCAATTGACGCAACAGGACAATGAATTGGGAATCCGATAACTGTAGTATCAATAAACTGACCCCCAGCAAAAACAATCCATATAATAAGAAGCTGCTTTTCTTAATGAACGAAAAACCGACTTTGATTTCCTCTTTAAAGGAAGGTCCGTCCCTCTTCTCCACTTCTACTTCCACTTCCTTGACGGCTTTCGGCAACAGGAAGATGAGGATTGCCGATAGGAAGAAGGTGGCGGAGTCTAGATAAAAGACGTTGTATGTGCCGATCAGTGATACGAGTATCCCGCTCACAAGTGGACCGATGACTTTCGTGCCTGAATCGATTGTAGATGAAAGCGACATGGCCCCTTTGATGTTCTCGTTGGCCACCAGTTCCTTCAACTTCCCGTTCTTCGCAGGAATGAATACCGAGGAGAACATCCCCGTCAGAAACAAGCATCCATATACCATCCACACATTCGTCGCCAGGGTCAGGAGCAGAATCAATACACCCCTCACCACATCGGAAAACACCATCAGCGTCTTCCGTTCCATCCTGTCAGCTATCGTACCCGTGACCGGTCCAAGGAGAGCCATCGGCAATGCCAGACTCAATATGATCAATGACATTTGCATCGGTGTTGCTTCCCATTTTAACCCGACAAGTGTAATGATCGCCACAATACTTAACCAATCCCCAAGCCCCGAAATGGCCTGTGCCGTCATCAGTGTGATGAACGATTTGTTTTTTCGTAAAGAGTTCTCCATTTGAATCTCCCCTTTTTAAAATGACATTAGTGTCGTTTTATTAATCTCATTATATCGACACCAGTGTCATTTTGCAACCTACTTTTTAAAATTTTCTAAAAATAATCATTAGACCCACTCTTCATCATAGTGAAAAGGAGGTCTTCTTATTCCTCAATCAGTATGTCTGACTTTACTCCACCACCAGCACTCCATAATAATATCCTGCATCCTGAAGCGCTGCCTGCATTTCGATATAATTCGTAACCGCAAAATAAACCGCACCACAAGCCAGAAAGGCAATGAACAATCTCAATTGCCAAAATATATTACTTCTTTTTTTATAAAGTATCCATGCTATAATCCCGACAAAAACAAAATACCCAGCCGATGCCACCAGAGTAAAACGGTGAACTTCTGCTTCACTCACAGCTTCCCGAAAACTCTCCACATATCCTTTATTCTCACTGTTTTGCTTGAACGTCTTCTCATGTTTCTTAGAACCAATTTCCCAAAATATCGTACGGTCTTCCTTGATCATTTTATAATGGAAACCACCCGCACTTCCCTCTACTATAACCTTTGATGTAGCAGCATTGACCTGCATAGGAAACAAAGCGAGCAGGAATACTATTATCATTGCGTTTTTGAACATGAAAATCCCCCTTTTCTAAATATAGAAGCTTTTCCCTTGACAAAAAAACGTAAATATATAATAATGAATATCGAATTAGAATTATTACAATCTGTTAATGATTCTCAATCAAACACCACTACTTAGGAGGAATTTACACTATGTCATTAATCGGTTCACAAGTCGTACCATTTAAAGCAGAAGCATTCAAAGATGGTGAGTTCATCACTGTTACAGACGAAAGCCTAAAAGGTCAATGGAGCATTTTCTGCTTCTACCCTGCAGACTTCACATTTGTATGCCCGACAGAACTTGAAGACCTTCAAAATAACTACGAAACACTTAAAGAGCTTGGCGTAGAGGTATATTCTGTTTCTACGGACACGCACTTTACACATAAAGGCTGGCACGACAGCTCTGAAAAAATCGGTAAAATCAAATACGCAATGATCGGTGATCCGTCTCAACGCATCACTCGCGGTTTCGATGTACTTAATGAAGAAGATGGTCTTGCTGACCGCGGAACATTCATCATCGATCCAGATGGTGTCATCCAAGCAGTTGAAATCAACGCTGGCGGAATCGGCCGTGACGCAGACATCTTAGTAAGCAAAATCAAGGCTGCACAATATGTACGTAACAACCCAGGCGAAGTTTGCCCGGCTAAATGGCAGGAAGGTTCTGAAACACTTAAGCCAAGCCTTGATCTAGTTGGTAAATTATAAGGAGTGCTACGCATGCTCGAAGCAGATATTAAAGCACAATTAGAACAGTACCTGCAGATGATGGAAGGCGACATCGTCCTGAAAGTCAGTGCAGGGGAAGATGACATTTCAAAGGATATGGTGGCTCTTGTTGATGAGCTATCTTCCATGTCATCACGCATCAGTGTTGAACACACTGAACTGACAAGAACACCTAGCTTCAGCGTGAATCGTCCTGGTGAGGAAACCGGCATCATTTTTGCCGGGATCCCTCTTGGGCATGAATTCACATCCTTGGTTCTAGCCCTTCTTCAAGTGAGCGGCAGAGCACCGAAAGTGGATCAAAGCGTCATTGACCAGATCAAGAGTGTCAAAGGCGAACACCACTTCGAGACGTATGTCAGCCTAAGCTGTCATAACTGCCCTGATGTCGTGCAGGCACTGAACATCATGAGTGTCCTGAACCCGAACATCACGCACACGATGATTGATGGAGCTGCCTTCAAGGAAGAAGTGGAACGCAAGAACGTTATGGCAGTCCCTACAGTCTACCTGAATGCGGAATTCTTTAACGGTGGGCGAACGAGCTTAGAAGAAATTCTATCTAAAATTGTACAAGGTCCAAGTGCCGATGAGCTATCGGATAAAGACCCATATGACGTCCTTGTCGTAGGTGGCGGTCCTGCTGGAGCCAGCGCGGCTATTTATGCTGCACGTAAAGGAATCCGTACAGGAATCGTCGCAGAACGCTTCGGTGGTCAGGTCCTTGACACGATGAGCATCGAGAACTTCATCAGCGTGAAGCAGACGGAAGGTCCGAAACTTGTGGCGAGTCTTGAAGAGCATGTGAAGGACTATGGCATCGATGTCATGAACCTTCAGCGTGCAAGCCGCCTCGAGAAAAAAGACCTTGTGGAGCTTGAGCTTGAAAACGGTGCTGTCCTGAAGAGTAAAAGTTTGATCATCTCAACAGGTGCACGCTGGCGCAACATCGGCGTTCCTGGTGAAGAGAAGTTCAAGAACAAAGGAGTGGCATACTGCCCTCACTGTGACGGACCTCTGTTCGAAGGGAAAGATGTCGCTGTCATCGGCGGAGGAAACTCCGGTGTCGAAGCAGCCATCGATCTTGCAGGAATTGTCAAGCACGTAACGGTCCTTGAGTTCAATTCCGAACTGAAAGCCGACGACGTGCTGCAGAAACGTCTTTACAGCTTGCCGAACGTGACAGTGATCACGAACGCTCAAACGCAGGAGATCACGGGTACGGATAAGGTGAACGGCATTACCTACACCGAGCGTGATACTCGTGAAGAGAAACACGTCGAACTGCAAGGGGTATTCGTCCAAATCGGTCTTGTTCCTAACACAGACTGGCTCGGCGATCTTGTAGAACGCACGAAATTCGGTGAAATCATCGTCGACAAACACGGTGCCACCAACGTCCCTGGCGTATTCGCCGCAGGAGACTGTACAGACAGTGCCTACAACCAAATCATCATCTCCATGGGATCAGGAGCAACCGCTGCACTTGGCGCGTTTGACTATCTGATTCGGAACTAAGATGAATGGATTATGGAGGTCCGTCCCTCGTTTTGAGGGACGGACCTCTTTCTGTTTTCGGGATTCTTATTCCTGTATTACACTATTAACCACCTAAATTTTAACATATCTATTATATTATTTACTATTAAAGAGAGAGGGACGGACCTCTGTTTCACCGAAACAGAAGGTCCGTCCCTCCGATTTTATTTTCCCAATACATATGTTTTGTAGCCGCCACTCAGGTTGCTGGCTTGGAATCCGTTGTTGGTGAGGATTTTGGTTGCAAGGTATCCTCTTAATCCTACTTGGCAGTTGATGTAGATGTGCTGCTGTTCAGGGAGTTCATCCAACCTGTCCCGCAGCTGTCCGAGTGGAATATTAACAGATCCCATGATGAAGCCACACTCTCTTTCTTCCGGCTCCCTCACGTCCAGGAGATACCCGCCTTTTTTAACGATGTCATCAATCTCGTGATGATGCACAACGCTCAGTTCACCATCGACAACATTTCCTGCTACATACCCTGCCATGTTGACTGGGTCTTTGGCAGATGAATAAGGAGGGGCATAGGCAAGCTCAAGATCGGCCAAGTCCCATACCTTCAACTTCCCTTTGATGGCCGTTGCAATGACGTCGATCCGTTTCTCGACTCCCTTGTATCCGACAGCCTGGGCACCGAATATCTCACCTGTTTCAGGATGGAATAGTAATTTTAGAGAAAGCTGACTTCCTCCTGGATAGTACGTTGCATTGGAGTTTGGATGAATGTGCACCGCTTCATATTCTACTCCAAGGCGATTCAATACTTTTTCATTATTACCTGTTGCCGCCACGGTCAAATCGAAGACTTTAGCAACGGATGTTCCGAGACTGCCTTTATACTCTGCATCTTTTCCATTGATATGATCTGCAGCTAGGCGTCCTTGACGATTCGCGGGCCAGGCAAGTGGAATCATCGCAGGAACTCCCTGTATATAATCCTTCACTTCAATCGCATCCCCGATAGCGTAGATGTCAGGGTCATCGGTTTGAAGATGGGAATTAACCACAATCCCTCCGCGTTCACCAAGTGTAAGTCCCGCTTTCCCGGCAAGTTCATTTTCAGGTCTGACCCCGATGGACAGAATGGTCAGGTCACTGTGTAATTCCTTTCCGCTTTGAAGGACGATGGTACGTCCGTTATCTTTAAAGGCTTTCACTCCATCATTTAAGTACAAATCCACATCGGCATTCTTCAGTTCACGGTGGACAATCGCTGCCATTTCATAATCAATCGGTGCCATCACCTGGTTCCCTAGCTCCACCACCGTCACGTTGACTCCCCGATGATGCAGGTTTTCAGCCATTTCAAGGCCGATGAATCCTCCGCCGATGATCACCGCTTCTTCCGGTTTCGTTTCATCGACCCATGCTTTGATTCGGTCTGTATCAGGGACGTTGCGTAGAGTGAAGACATTTTTTGCTTCCTCTAGACCTTCTAGTGGTGGAACAATTGGACGCGCACCGGGAGAGAGGATTAGTTTATCGTAGCTTTCTTCATACATCTCTCCCGTTTCCACTTTCTTAATTGAAACGGTCTTACGGTCACGGTGGATCTCCACTACCTCACTAAGGTTTCGAATATCCAAATTGAACTTCTTGGACATCCCCTCCACAGTTTGAACCAATAGTGCCTCTCTGTTCGTAATGACCTCCCCGATATAATACGGTAGCCCGCAATTAGCGAAAGAAATGTATTCTCCTTTTTCCACCATGATGATCTCATTTTCCTCACTTAAACGGCGAAGCCTTGCTGCTGCAGTGGCTCCCCCGGCAACTCCACCCACAATCACGATTTTCTTCTTCATGACCCTTTCCCTCTTTCCGAATAAAGTTTGTTAAGTGTTTCACAAATCATCCAATAAGTATTCCTTACACTTTTATTATATGACTCTTTTTCTGGAAATCAATATACCCCTGCGTGTATATTTTGTGACACATTGAGGGACGGACCTCCATTCGCATCAAATACTCATACACTCAAGCCTGTGTGGAGGTCCGTCCCTCTCTATACACCCTATCCATTGTTCCAAACCTTACTTCATAGGTCCGTCCCTCTATCAAACTCCAGCACGATGCCGGCTTTGTCGTCGCTTTTTTTGAATCGTGGGTAGGTGATGCATTGGGGGTCTGTTTCTTCTAGGTTGATGAGGTCTTGGGCATATTGCTTGATTCCTTTTTGGAGGACGCTTTCGGCTGTGTGTTCCCAGTAGGATTCTCCTTCTGGAATTGATTCCGCCGGCAGGAACAGTCCGTCCGTCATCAGGATTAGATGGGTAACGCCCACCTTATTGATCTTTCCGTATTCGAAATAGTCCACAGCTTCCTCTTCCCCATTCAAAACACCATACCCTTCTACCGTATTACTCTTCTTTCGGTTGGCGATTAACTGTTCTTTCACGTGAGGTATGATGTCATCCCTGGTCCTGAATCCCCTTCGGATGCACTCCCTCCATATTTCAATTGCATACTCTTCCAAGTGCTCGACCTGAAGTCTTGTTAAGGGACGGACCTCTCCGCTCTCATACACGGCGAGGATCATGCAGTCCCCTGTTTGGATGAACTCGATCCCGTTCTCCACTAACCGAACCACAGCAACGGCGGTCCCCCAAAGATCATCTTTATTCTTGAGCTCGATTCCATATTCCCTCATTTTGTTATGTAAACATTCATTACTCTTCGTTAAAATTTGAAGCAATGACTGATTATCCAAATCACTGGACTCCATATGTTCTTTTACCATGTGGGAAGCCATATACCCACCCGTCAGGTTCTCTTCTAAAATGAACGGCACTAAAGAAGATACACCGTCTGCGACTCCGAATAATGATAGCTTCTCATTCATAATCAACGCGTCTTCGTTTAAAGGTCCGTCCCCTTTAATCGTGATGTGATGTAATTTCATGTGATTCCCTCCTAGTAGGTTGTGTAATCAACTTCTATCATTCATTTCCGGATATGTAAATCAATTGTCTTATTGAAACCTACACCTCCCATATTACACGTTTCCATTATATTCTGATAAAAAATTGTCCTATTACGATCGCATTTACCCCTCTGCCTTTTCCAACTATCGAACATAAAAACACCATTTCAGGCAACCATAAAAGAAACACTAACTGAACGGCGGGTGAGCCATGAATGAGTTCTTCAGACAAACTATCAACGATCATGAAAGAAAATATCGAAGCAATAAAAGCCGCCGTCTATGAGGCTGAAGATTTTAAGATCAGGGATTTAACCTTTCTGAATACCCCTTGCCAACTCATTTATATTGATTCTTTAGTGGATAAAAACTTAATAGAACGAAATATTATCGAGCCGCTCCTGAACTCCCAGGCAGAAACAATCCCGGAAACGGTCATTAATAGCGCAGAATATAGCAGGACAAGCGATTTAGAATCCACAGTGAAAAGTCTACTCCAAGGAAGCTGTGCTCTCGTTGCAGAAGATGACCCTACCGCTCTTTTGATACCTGTTGGTGCAGATAATGAAAGAGCCATCCAAGAGCCTCAAAACGAGCATACCATCACAGGGGCCCATGATGGATTTACAGAAAATATGAACAAGAATATCTTCTTGCTCAGAAAAAGAGTGAAAGATCCCAGCTTCCAAATAAAAAGTTACACTCTCGGATCTAAAACCAATACAAAAGCATCGATTGTGTATATTGAGGAATTGGTGGAGCATGATCCTTTAAACGTCTTATTTCAAAGAATGGACAGCATAGATGTAGGAGAAATCCAATCAACCGGGGAGCTAGAAGAATTAATCGAGGATAATCGTTATTCCCTTTTCCCACAACTACTGACAACAGAAAGGCCTGATCGGGCATCCGCCTATTTATTGGAAGGGAAATCCGTTATCATAGTCGATGGAAATCCTAACGTCCTCATCTCCCCGATCGACTTTTTTAGTTTTTATCAATCACCTGATGATTATAATAGCAGGTGGCTGATTGGATCTTTCTTCAGACTAATCCGGATTTTCAGCTTTTTAGTGGCACTTTGTTTACCTGCCATCTATATTGCGGTCGTATCCTTTCATTCAGAAGTTCTGCCTCTTTGGATTCTGTATGCGATCAGGATTCAAATTGCCTACGTGCCGCTTCCTCCATTATTTGAAGCCATGGCGATGCAGCTTGTCCTCGAGCTGTTGAAGGAAGCCGCCATTCGTCTTCCTTCGCCAATCGCCCAAACAATTGGGATCGTCGGCGGGTTAGTCATCGGAACGGCCATCGTAGAAGCCGGTTTTGTTTCCAACACGATGATTGTCGTCATCGCACTTACGGCCATTGCCTCTTTCGTAGCACCTGTCAATGAAATGGGAACAGGTGCCAGAATTATGGCTTTTCCGATCATGCTAGCCGCCAATACGTTTGGTTTCTTAGGAATTGTTCTCGCCCTTACCGTCGTATTGATCCATTTATGCCGATTGGAGTCGTTCGGAAAGCCTTACCTGCAGCCAGTTGCACCATTACATTTAAGGGGACTGAAAGATTCCATCATCAAAACCAAGAAGAAAAATCACTCCTTAAAACAAACGTAGGAAATTTAGATAAGGAAAGTGTGGAATTGCCCATGTCAAAGACAGAATCCCTAACGAACGTGCAAATTTTCTTTCTTATGGTTCAAACCCAAGTCGGATTCGGCATTCTGACATTGCCAAATGTGTTGCAAGCGACCAGTAAAGGAGACGGGTGGATGTCAGTCCTTTTGGCAGGATTGGTGATCCAGTTATTTTTAGTCATCATTTGGCTGTTATTAAGGCGATTTCCCCAATTGACCTACTCCGAAATCTCCACATTTTTACTTGGAAAAATGACGGGGACTTTTATCAATATCATTATCTTTGTTTATTTTATCCTGGCCGCGGCATTTGTCTTATTACAGTTTTCAACCATCATCAAAGAACATCTGTTATTAGACACTCCTTATTGGGTCCTGGGGCTAGTCATGATGCTGACTTGTACCTATTTAGCCATTAGTGACATCCGGATCATCGCCAGGTTCTTTGTGCTCATATCCCTTCTCATTGTGGCTAAATTCGGGTTCTCCTTTTTTTCGTTTTCTTTGCCTATGGACCTCCATCATATTCTTCCTCTGGGGAGCAGTGGCATGAAGAACATTATTCTCGGAGGTAAAGATTGTCTGCTATCCGTATTAGGATTTGAAATCATCCTGTTTTTATATCCACTTGCCTCCAAGAAGGGAACCACGTTTTTAAAAGTGGTCACATGGGCCAATGTCTTCGTAACAGGGTTGACCTCCTATTTTGTGATGCTCTGCATATTGATTTTCAGCGAATCGGCCTTGGATAAAATCAAATACCCGGTTATCTATTTTTTGCGTCCACTCCATTTTCAAATGATTGACCGTCTTGACATGCTCTTTGTATCCATCTGGATTGTGCCCCTGGCAGTATCGATCGTCATCTTTATACATTTAGGCGGTAAAAGTCTCACATTCTATAAAGGGAAACCTCAACACCTGGTCATTATGAATAGCGCATTGGTTTTCGTTCTATTTACCATTGCAAAAAAAGATCCAGCTTCCCAAAAGCTGTATTCACTTACCTTAGAATACTTAAGCTATGGTGTCGTATTCACCATTCCAGGCCTGTTGCTATTACTTTCATTCCTATTTAAAAAGCACGGAAAGGAGGTATCCTCTTGAAAAAGATTCCCATTTTGTTCATTGCGATGTTCTTACTGTCAGGGTGCTGGGACCAAAATCAGTTAAAAGACAATCGTCTTGTGAACGGCGCTAGCTTTGACGTAGCAGAAGAGTCCGATGACATCCTCGGAACAGTAAGGGCGATTAATGTTCGCAGTTCTGGTGCAGGGAACCTCGACGTGAAGGATGAATTTTACATATCTGAAAGTAAAACCGTATCGGAAATCGAAACGGATTTTCAAAATAAAGTATCCGGCAATTTGGACGTGGGGAAAGCGTTTATTCTGATTATGGGGGAAGATCTGGCCAAGACAAAAGGACTGACTCCCATAGTTGAACCGATTATTCGCTCCACCCATGCGTATATTTCCTCTCGAATTCTGATAAGTGAGGGATTGGGGAGCGATATTCTCTCTTTGGATATTCAAGATAGCCCTATCGTATTTCAGATTGATAACCTGTTGACCGGTTGTGTCAAGGATGGCTATATTCCTGAACATACGGTGTTTACAGCTTGGAATGAAATATCAGACGACACAAAGGATGTCATCATTCCTTATATTAAAAAAGATAAGGGGGACAACCTGAAGCTTGCGGGTTCTGCTTTATTCAATGGAGATCGGTTCAGCGGGCACACCCTCTCCACCGGTCAAACCTCACTGCTCTTACTATTACGAAATGATATTAAGAGGGGGACGAAGCTAAGCATCGAATCAGATAGGTTAAGCCAGCCTTTAGTCATTGGCATTGAAAAAGCAAGGACCAATATAGAAGTAACAAAAGAAGATGAAAAAGTGATATGCACGATTGCTGCTGACTTTAAAGTGAGGATCATAAGTTACTATGAAAACAAAACCAATAAAACGATCAAAACACTCAATACGATTGCTTCAAAAGAACTGACCAAAAAAACGAAAGAGCTTACTGACTTATTACTTAAAGCCAATAGTGATGCTTTAGGCGTCGCAAAATATTTCTCTACAAACGATCATGAATCCTGGAATCCTGATACGTGGAAACAAGATTACCAACAAGTGGTCTTTAAACCAAAGGTCCGCGTTGATATTATTGAGACTCAAAATCTCCAGTAGATGGAAAGCGGCCAAATTTCCTTTGGCCGTTTTTACATTCAATCATTCGTATAGAGTTTGATCACTTAATCGGCACAACATCCCTATATAAAAACCGATCTTTATTTGTCAGATAATCCGGTGTCACCCGCTCCTCTCCCAGCTCGTACGGAATCGGACATTCAAAATTCGGTCCGTCAAACACAAACGTGTGAAATTCGCCATTTTCTCCGCAAACATCGCAGCTTTCAGGATAATCTGTTAGAAAATCCTCATCATATACTCTTCCCGCGAAGGATCGATCCAGCTGCTCCAGATCGACGCAGGTAAGAACGGTTTTGAACCCAAGTTCGATAAATTCACGTCCCAGTTCTTGGACAGGTCGACCCCAAATAGGAAAGACCGGTGTAATCCCCGTTCCTTCAAGCATCTCTTGCCGATACGCCTTCACATCCTCGAGATGAATATCCCCGAAGATCATATGAGTGATTCCGTCATCAAGCATGCCGGAGACCGCCTTTCCCATCCGTTCCTGGTACACCTCATTCGGGCAATCTTGCGGAATCCATACTTCCCTGAGCGGAATGCCAAGGGCCTTCGACTGCTGCTTTAACATTTCATAGCGGACACCGTGAATCGATACACGGTCGAAGCCTTCCGTGAGTGTGACAAGAAGTGAATCCACCTCATAATCGGGATTTTGCTGAATTTTATATAATGCCAGGGTGGAATCTTTTCCACCACTGTAGGCGATGACTGTTTTCATATGGGACCTCCGTTTTTTCGAGTTTTCTCACTATTCATTATTCCAAACCCTGTCTTATAACTCAAATAAAAAAAGCCGGAGTGTGCTTCAGCCTTCAGTTGATGATTTTTTCTATAAATCGTAATAGATCTCCCTGTACTTAGGACATCACTCACGACTTTTTCACCGTTTCCCTCAGTTAAAATGCATCTTTAAGTAAAAATTCGATAACTTAATAACGTAAATACTGGATTCTTCCAGCCTTTGACAGTGTATTAGCCACCTGCACATCCATTTATCAGCGAAATTCGGATTTTATCGGCGAAATCCACAATATAACGGCGAAATTTTCATTTTATCGGCGATATTTCAAATTTATCGGCGAATTACCCTATTAAGAGGGACGGACCTCCAAACTCCAAGCGAACGAACTCTCACAAGTCCAATTTGAGGTCCGTCCCTCTAGCAGATCCTCTAGCAGATCCTCTAACAAGTCCTCTCTCAACTCCCGTCTCGATGTAACTTCTAACTAGCTTCCAATTGTAATCTACATTCTTGAAGGTATCGAAGAATAGGTTGCCGGTTTCCATCGGTTTACTATCGAGTAAGATGGTGGCAAACAAGACAGCCATGACCTCATCTTCTTTCATGGGTATGACCGCCACTTCCCGGATCTCCCATGCTGCACCCTTCCCTTTCACAAACTCAAATCCTTGCCTCCAGCCTTCGATTGATTCCGCGTATCCGAATGCCTCCATCTCTCCATCCCTGACTTCCCGCGCTTCATACTCAGTAGAAATAAATCTCTCCAATTCTGTGAGTGATGATTTCTCCCAAGCTTGTAAAAATGCATCTAGAACGTCTCTAAACGATTGATTGTCCATGATAACCTCCTAAACTTCGTTACTACCAATTATTTCAAATCACACTCTCAATCTCAATCCCCATAAAAAAGAAGCCTGACTTATTCAGTCAAGCTTCCATTCTCATCTAAGTATTTACCGATTTCTCGTCCCTGTGCAGAGTATCTTTCATACCCGTGTGAGGAAAATTCTTCACCACATGCAGAATTCGTCACCTGGAATTCATCAAATACTCTCTCTTCTCCATCGGAACTAGTCACTGCTCCACCCCCGCTATGGTATATGCAGTCATCTTCAAGAAGCGTTCGATTTCCTTCTTCATCCACATAGTAATATTGATTTTGACTGATTTGAAGAATTTGGTTCTGAGTAGATGTTTGATAAAGCCCGTACCGTTCAATATCCGTACGCATGAGCGTGGGTAAACTCTCGATTTCTACAGGGACCACGGAGAAATCTCCCACCTCTTCAAGGGCAGGACGATTCTCTATCCCATAGAGGATGACAACCGTCCCCTCAAAACCTTCGGGGATCAGATACTGAGACTTGATTCCCTCTTCCCTATCCATACCAGGTATCCAATTCACAGCCACAATCACGACTGCCAATAAGAAAATAACACTCAATAATTGCAGATAAAATCGCTTGTTGTCACGATCAACCCCCGACGAATCCTTCCTTTTCAACCATTCATCAATGAAGAAAAAGATCACCGCACAGATGACCCCAAACCAGGCAAACCCGTCGATGACAAAATATGTAACGCCCCCAAAGAACGCGTGGATAAAGCCAGCAGCCAACATCCGCCCCTTCGACATCCTTTTCGTCAAGCAATCAGAAAGAAGAGATACGGGAATACCATATGCCATGTTTCCTGCCAGGGAATAGATCAGGACAATTGGAAAAATCCAGAGCCCGCCGTCCGTAATACTTATGATCATCATGAATGTAGAGAGAATCAGACTCGTGTAAAGTGCCGGTTTGATTTTATTCATGGAAGCAACCTCCCAATGAGATTGTGAACATTTTCACATTATAACTTTACCATATATTGTGATTATCCTCAATTAAAATTACACGAATTTCCTATTCCACTTCACCATCACCAACAGCACTAATCCATGAATCATTGAAACAAGCACTAACATCGCATAAGGAGACAGTCCATCCCAGGCATCCACTATATACTGTTTATCGGAGGATGCGATGACCACGATTCCGATCACGAGCAGAAAGAAGACCTGATAAAATACCATCGGGTACAGTCCCCTTTTATAAAAATTTCCTTGATGATACCAGATCGAAACGAAAAGCCCATTCAGCAGCACTGATCCAACAGCAGCAATAAGGATCGTTTTCCACGACAAAGTATTGCTAAGGATGTCAGTGAAAACAAATATACATAGATTCATAAGCAGTACACACATAAAGGAAAATAGAATCTTCTTCATTGGACTCCCCCATTCCAATCCATTTGTACGTTTGACGCACAGTTCATTAGTGTAATTTTACACTTAATAGAGATTATTTCCAAGCGTTTTTTTTTGAAATGATATATAAAAACAAACAAAAGACCTGTCATCAATCCCTGACAGGTCTACATTTATTCCCGAAACGATCCGGCTGCTAGATTTAATTGTTTGAGTTATTCGATCCGCCTGAATTACTGGATTGTCCGCCTTTTGCCCCGATTTCCTGATAGAATTTCTTGTTATGATTCTCTGAAGTTGCTTCTCCACCTTTTTCACCGATCTCTTGGTAGAATTCTTTGTCGTGATTTTTCGCTGTTTGTTCTCCGCCTTTGCGGCCAGCTTCTTCGTAACTCATTTTGTTTCCGTTATTGTTACTGTTAGACATAAATAAAATCCTCCTTAAGTTTAGTAAAATGGTGTTGTACGATTGTACATTGGTTATATACCTCGTGATTTTAAAAATAAACAGATTTGGGTTCTTTTAACATTTTTGTAATTTAATTTACACTCAACAAGCAACTGAATAGAAGTGCTTTCCGGGGAGGTGTATGATGGGGGTACAAGAATCGATTAAAGGGGACTTGCTATATGGAATACATCAAGCGGGGAACATCAACCTTTAAGAATGCCAATCTCGCGTTGTTTGCTGGCGGGTTCAGCACTTTTGCCATCCTGTGGGGGACGCAGCCTCTGCTTCCGGAAATTGCTCGTGAGTTCGATGTTTCACCTGCAACTTCTAGTCTTAGCCAGTCTTCCACCACCATCGCCCTCGCCATCAGTTTATTAATTGCGGGATCGCTATCGGATGTGTACGGACGGAAATCCGTGATGACCTTCTCTTTACTAGCGTCTTCGATCCTTGCCATCTGTACGGGATTCGCCACGGGGTTTCACACGCTTGTAGCCGGACGCATTCTACAGGGGATCACGCTTGCAGGACTACCAGCTGTTGCTATGGCATATTTAGGAGAGGAAATTGAAGCGAAGAGTCTCGGGATGGCGATGGGACTATACATCAGCGGAAACTCCATCGGCGGAATGTCGGGACGAATCATCAGCGGTGTCCTCACCGATTATTTCAGCTGGCACGTCGCACTGATGGGAGTGGGGATCATCAGCCTGCTTTCGAGCATTATTTTCATGGCCCTGCTTCCCACATCAAAGCATTTCAAACCCCAGACCTTCAAACTGAAATCATTGGCAGGTTCCCTGTTCAGTCAGTTCAAGGTACCTGGGCTCGCGTTTCTCTTCACAATCGGATTTCTGTTGATGGGCGGATTCGTCTCCCTCTACAATTACATCGGATTCGAGCTGATTGCACCGCCCTACTCTCTCAGCCAAACCGTCGTCGGTTTCATCTTCATCGTCTATATCGTCGGCACGTTCAGCTCGACCTGGATGGGGATGCTGGCGGATCAGTATGGAAAAAAGAGAATCCTGCCTTTATCCCTGGTTATCATGCTAGCAGGCGTCGTGACAACCTTGCATCCAAACCTTTTGATAAAAATTATCGGGATTTCCGTCTTCACGTACGGTTTTTTCGCCGGCCACTCGATTGCAAGCAGCTGGGTCGGACGCCTCGCCGTCCACGACAAAGCACAGGCTTCGGCACTTTATTTATCCGCCTACTACGCAGGCTCAAGTATCGGCGGTACCGTCAGCGGAAGCTTCTATCATCAATGGAACTGGCCGGGTGTCGTGTGGATGATCGTGCTCCTCTCCCTAATTTCCATTGGGATATCCATGAGGCTCGGGAGAAGAAAGCTCCCGGGAACAATATAAAAGAGGACTTCCCAAGAAGTCCTCTTCTCTCATTCACCCTTTCACTCCGGCATCCGTATTCCACCATATAAAATCGCACTGACCACTAAGCATGTTAACCCAACCCATAATTGTTTCATCTCGACACACCCTATCTTCCAAAAAACTCCGGCAAATGAACCCCCAGATCGAACAGAGCGCTCGTTACAAGGAGGATCAAGACCGGGATGAGACACAGAATCAGGATCAGGTTCCAGGTTTTGTTGGAAGAACCCTCCTGTTTTCGTTTTCGATATAACCTTTGAATCCGCTTACGCTTTTCATTTGTATGCCTCATCATGTGTCCCTCCTTCATGATGGTCACTTTAGAATCCGCTCCCCATCAACGCAACCATAAACAACACAATAAAAAGGATGAACCCAACTGGAAGCACCACCAGAATCACGGCCGATGCCTTCCTCCAAAAACCAGGTGCACTATACCAAGATGCAAAGGCTGCACCGGCAAACCCTATTGCGATGATCCACACCCATAGATGTCCGATCTGTTTTCCTACGAGGGATTGTAAGATCAAGAACGTGACCAATAAAATGAATATGGATAGGAGACCTAAATATTTTCTCATTTCGCCCTCCATTCATATTGAATATCCGGCAGATTTTCTTCATTCTCATGCCCCCTGCCGACCACCGCAAATCCGTTCTTTTCATAAAACCTCTGTGCGTTTAGGTTTACTTCAAAAGTGTAAAGAGTCAAACGCCCGCTGGACTTCGCTTTCGCTTGATCCAGTAACATCTGCCCGATCCCCAATCCTTGATAATGACAGTGAATGTAAAGCTGATTGATTTCCGTATCATTATATGCGACGATCCCGACTACTTTTCCATCGAGCAGAGCCAAATGGATTTCACATTCCTCCGGCAGGATATGAGTTAAAAAATAAATGTGACTGTCCACGCTATGTATTTCCTTTTGGCCAATGGCCCGTTCTTTACTTTCCCGCCACATGGCTACGGTTTCTTCAGCATACTGCCGGCTAAAGGGAATAATGTCTGCGTTCATCCATGCATCTCTCCTCATGAGTCTTTTGTGTATTGAAAAGCAAGACTTGATAAGATAAAGGACAACCCCATAAGAATAGGCGTCACAATAAACAACATCGTCATATCGGTTTTAAAGTTCCACGGCACGAACTCCTCCCATAAAAATGCCATTCCCTTCCATAACACGATGAAGATAAACAGCGTGAAGACAAGATATATGAGCCTTTCCACCAATCGTTTCATCATGGCCTAAAGCGTCAGGGAGTAAAAAGAATAGCAAAAAGCGATAATCCCGGTTACCATGCCAAGACTTTTCACGTTCTTTGCATGATCCAGCATAAAAAAAAGACCCGTACAGAGAAAAGCAATGAAGAATCCGAGTTTAAATTGGAAAATCCCTAATACACAACCTGCCACACCAATCATTTGAAAAATCATAAGCCAATTCTTTTTCAATTTCATATAATGCTCCTCCAGAACCCTATTTTCCCTTTCTTAAAACCGTAAAAATCAAAAAGGAGATCAAAATTAAAAAGACGATGCCGACCCCACTCAGGATGTCGAAGATGCCGTTTACAAGATAGACCATGTCTTTCTCATCCCCTTCTTCTGTTTTTCCTAATTATTTCAAATATTGAAATCTTTCTCAATCTTTTTTTACGATAATGATTGAAGCTTAAAAAGTGATTTTTTGGCCTTGATACAGGATAATATGTTAACCAGAGTGGAACATATAGGACTGCTGGGGACTGATTACCCCTTTAACGCTTAAGATATATTTATTCAAGAATTCTTTCCAGTTCACACAATAAAGAGCTCACCCACACAGGTAAGCTCTTTCCCTTTTACTCTTTTGGAATGATTTTTAATTTCTCCAACACAGCCACCGTCACATTCTTCGCTTCTGTCCCGCTTCCGTCCAGGTTAACGGCAAATACCCAGTCTCCTTTATCGGTTTCCACATACCCCGTATACCAGCCGAGGCCGAAGTCAGATAAACGTGTCCCGGTCTTGCCATGCAACGTGTAGCCATCCTCCCCCCCATTAATCATGATGCGCTTCACCGTTCTCATCTTCTGCTTGTCATAGGGGAGAGTTTCTTCAACCAGCCCTTCGAAAAAGTCGGTCTGTTCACGCGCCGATATTTTCAAACTGCTGTCGAGCCAGAAGGAGTCGATTCCTCCTGAAAGGTCTTCATTCCCGTAATTCAACAACTTCAGATTTTCCTGCATCCGCTCTTCTCCGATATCACGGGCCATAGACTGATAGTACCAAATTACCGAGTATCTCATGCCCGATGCAAGGGTGTGATCCCGATTCCAGTCCGGAAACTCCCTCACTGTTCCGTCCCATCTCTTTACCTCATATTCATCTC
Organism: Rossellomorea aquimaris; assembly: GCF_020172085.1. GTDB lineage: Bacteria > Bacillota > Bacilli > Bacillales > Bacillaceae_B > Rossellomorea > Rossellomorea aquimaris_E. Next base: position 443,844 of record NZ_JAIVAT010000007.1, on the reverse strand, counting down.
TTACGGCTCCCGTGGATAATCCAATCAGGGCATGTGGCACTTTATACGTGGATTCCGGGGTATATCTCCGTTCGCTCCTCTCCTTGTTGTATATGAATTCCTTGTCCGTTTTCAGGTTCCGGATGATGATTGTCGCGTCTTTCCCGTTCAGCATGTCGGTGATGTCCGTCTGGATAGAGGTCTTGGCGTCTGCATACGTTCCTCCCATCACAATCAGGACCAAACTCATAACTAGTGCAGCGATTCGTTTCATTGGGTTCCACTCCTTTTGGTTTACTAGAATGACAGGCCAATCGTCCATGCCCCCCGTTCTCGATTTCTAGTATACTGACAGAAAAGGAACGTCCCAATGCCGTTTTTCACAGACTGTACCCATACAGATGGGAGGAAAACAAGATGTCCCGTGCCAAATTTGAAGAAATCATCCATCACATCGAGGAGCTGGCCGAGTCTGGAGAACTCAAGCCCGGAAGCCGCCTGCCGTCGATCAGATCCCTTGCCGATACGTTCTCCTGCAGCTTGAATACCGTAATCAAAGCATATAAAGAATTGGAGTTCAGCCATAAGATCTATGCGGTTAGAAAAAGCGGCTATTATCTGGTAGAAGATTTTCCATATAAAAAACAACGCGGTTGTGAAGGACCCGTCTATGACTTCTTATCTGCCGGTCCCGATAAGCATGCCATGCCCTACCTGGATTATAAGCACTGCATGAATCAGGCCATAGACCGGTACAAAGAGGATATGTTCACCTACTCCGAACTTCTCGGGCTATTCTCCCTCCGTGAAGAACTCGCCCGGCACCTGCGTGACCTCCAGGTGTTCACGACACCGGAACGAATCGCGGTGACAACAGGATCACAGCAGGCCCTCCACCTGTTGATCCGCCTCGCATTCCCGAATGGGAAACGGACCATCTTGACCGAGCAGCCTGCTCATCCAAGTTTCATAGAATCATTAAAGCACCAGCCCAGCACAGGAATCGATATCGGGAGGGACGGACCTTTCCTCCAGGAGCTCGAGACCATTTTTAAAAAAGGGGACATCAAATTCTTCTACGTAGTCTCACGGTTTCATAATCCCACTGGGCATAGCTATACCAATGAAGAAAAAAGGAAAATCGTCGAGCTCGCTGAACGCTATGATGTTTACATCGTGGAGGATGATTATATGGGAGACCTGGATCCTGATTTAAAGCAGGATCCCATGTTTGCCTTACAACCGAATGGAAGGGTCATTTATACGAAGAGCTTTTCCAAAACCCTTCTCCCCGGTCTGCGTCTCGGGCTTGCTGTCCTGCCCCACGAATTAATTGAAGAATTCACAAGGGCGAAGTTTGCCGCTGACGTCCACACGCCGGTCATCACACAGGGAGCTTTGGAAATCTATCTAAAAAACGGGATGTTTGCTGCCCATATTGAAAAGATCCGGACGCTGTACAGAAAAAAGGGGGAGGTGCTTCGTGAGGCGTATCAAACTTTCATGCCCGAGGGGACGATGTATACCTGTCCTGCATCCGGATTCTACTCAACCGTCAGACTGCCACCTCCGTTGAGAACCGACGGGCTGATCCAACGCTTAAAGGAGAAACATGTATTGGTGCAGAGTACCGAATCCATGTATCTTGAGAATTTCATGAGACGAGACGAGCTTCGGCTCAGTGTATCCCATGTCGAGGATGGCATGATTGGAGAAGGGGTTGCGCTTATGGCAGAGACTATCCAAGAAATGATGATTGAGCGAAAAAAAGGGGTGGTTTGGAGGTAATCGGTCATATTTAGACTGTGGTGGGACTTGAACGGCGTCATATATATCTAACCTTAGCCAAGTCAGCCCCGAACTTGTGCCACTATCGGGTAAACTCGTGCCACTTTCAACCTAACTTGTGCCAGTTTACGGCAAACTCGTGCCACTTTCATGAAACTTGTGCCACTTACTAACAACGGCCATAATCAAAAGCCGGAAGACTCCCCTCTTCCGGCTTTACTCTCCATTACTTTATGATCGTCGACCCCTGCAACAATTCCGGCTTCGCACCAAGGATCAATAAGAATAATTTCGAGTCGCTGATTTGTCTGTGTTTTTTCATAATCGCTTTCAATTGTACAATATTCGGGTGTTCTTTTAATTTCTGCACTTCTTCCTGATAGAGTGAGAGAATCGAGTCCCGTACAAACTGTGGTTCGTAATCCGGCAGCTCTTTGTCACGGAGTAATGACCCCATATATCCGTACTTCAGCTGCAGTTGACGTGTCAGGCTAGTGACGTGAACAAGCTGTTCATTCAGCTCCGGGTAATCCTGTTTCAGTGCTTCCACGTCTTTTTTCGCTTCGTGGAGTTCGTTCATTCCCGCTACCATTGTGGTCATGATGCTTCCCCTCCCATATTCCAAGGTTTTTCTAGTCCGATGATGCCATTCAGGATTTTACTTTGTTTGCGGCGGATTCTTCTTCTTTCCGCCCGTTCTTTTCCTGATTCGAACAAGAATTTCTCTTCTTCCGTTTCCGGTACGATTTCCGGAACTTTAACAGGTATTTTATTTTCATCCAGAGCCACGAAAGTAAGGAAGGCCGTTGCCGCCATTCGTCTTTCCCCTGTGATCATGTCTTCTGCGATCACCTTGCAAAAGATTTCCATTGATTTATTTCCGACGTAAGAGACGAAAGATTCGACGCATACGGAATCGGATTGGTGAATCGGATACAGGAAGTCAATGGAATCGGTTGATGCCGTCACGCACTCCTTAACCCGTGCATGGCGTCTGGCGGATAACGTCGCGTTGTTATCAAGCTTCTTCATCAAAACGCCCCCGAATAGGGTGTTATAGTTGTTTAAATCATTGATCATAACCTGATCGGTACTGACGACCAGACTTTCTTTCGGATGCTTGGTTTGAGGCATGAAAACAAGTCCTTTCTGTGTGTAAATGGTATTTCAAACGTTTGATACCCAAAGTGTACGCCCCTGATTCCGATAAGTGAAATGAATGTTCCTCATCATCACCATAGATGCTGTCTATGCAACGGCTTACAACTGAATGGTATCAATCCCCATTTCCCCTAAATCGAGGCAAAAAAAAGAGCATTCCTCAGTCGGAAATGCTCCCCATTAATCGTTCCTGGGTAAAAGTCAGCCACTCTTTCGTGGCATAGGATAAGTATTGATTTTTCCTCCAAATGATGGCGAGGTCCCACTCGATGACGGGTTTCACGACGCGAATCGCGATCAGATCTTCTTTCAACTGCTCGTACACGCTGAAAGGCAGGATCGAAATCCCAAGTTCCGCCTCGATCATCTTCCCGATGAAGTCCCACTGCGAGCTTTCGGATACTACTTTCGGGATAAAGCCGGCTTTCTTGCATGCCTCCCGGATCCGGTCATTCAAGGCAAAATCTTTGTTAAATAGAATGAGCTGTTCGTCCTCAAGCTCCATCAATTTGACTTGCTTTCTTCCCGCCAATCGGTGGGTTCTCGGCACCACGAGCCGCAGTTCCTCTTTCATGAACGAAAAGTAATGGAAATCTTCCTCAGCAGCAGGCAGCACACCGACACCGACATCCAGTTGATCAGCGAGGATATCCTCTTCAATCCGTTTCGTCCCGTTCTCAATCAGCTGGAACGTGATGCCGGGATAGAGCGCATGGAATTCCCCGAGCACCTTGATGAACTGACCTGCGTCCATGATAGGCGGGAGTCCAATTCGGATATGCCCCCGCTGAAGGCCGATCAGGTCATCCAGCTCATGCTGGACATTCTCGAATGCTTTATCGATCGTCTGGGCTTGCTTCAAAATAGCCCGGCCTGCATCCGTCAGCACGAGCTGCTTCCTGGAACGGTCAAACAGCTCAACGCCAAGCTCATCCTCCAGATTCCGGATCATCTTACTAATCGTCGGCTGCGTCACAAACAAGTGATCCGCCGCGCGGGTGAAACTCTTAAAACGAGTCACCTCTATGAAGTATTTTAAGTGTCTGATGTCCATTTGCTCACCTTCTTATGTTGAATCATATGACATCATCTTATCATACCCTCCAAATAAAAAAGGAAAGCCTAGCAAGCTCTCCTATTGTTTGCATTCATTTGAAACGATAACTAATCCAACATCTTTAATTCCTTTTTAAGAAAAGCACGCCTGGCTTTAATGAACTCAAAAATAAACGAAGGCTCCCGGTCAAACTGCCGGATATCTTGCTTAATATGAGGATCATCCAGTACATATGGCCGCAGGTTGGCATGTAACGCCATAATGTTCTCTTTTAAGTACTTCACGGTAAATTTCGTTTCAAGGATTTCTTCTAATAACTCTTTATATTGCTTTCTGAATTCAGGAACCTTCATAAGCCGAGTGGTTAGTTTATTTTTTTCTTTTCCCGTTAAGGGTACGTAATCGTAATTCATGACTCCGCCGCTGACTTTTCTCCCGAATGTAGCATCATAATCCCAGGGGATGATGCTAAACAGTCCGTTTTCTGGATTGCGATACAACGCGTAGTTATGAGTGAAGCCATCGTTATTCATCGTACAAACAGCTCCTGCGAGCCATTTTAAGTAATTTTCAACGTCTAGAAGGTTGGGAAGGACATCTGAGAGGGAAGAGCTAGGTGTGGTATTGATTGTCTTTACAAGGTCGATGAGGTATTCATCCTCTTGCTCATTTCCATATTTTCTTTGATAACCAGAGACTAAAGATTTTTTCTTTTTTCCTTTTCTTTTCAAGGAGAAATTCGCATTATTATTGGTCGCGTAATAAATTGGACCCAATGGGAGATTACGACTTCCTAAGTAAATTTGGTCAACGGATTCAAGTTGGAGGTAGAGGCCCAGTGGCTTACCGTTCTGAATAAGGAAAATATGCTGGCTTTCTGGAGTGTGGATGCCAATATCCCTCATGAAATCCAGGGAGAGCTTGTTCCGGAAGTGCGAAGGATCATACAATTCCGCATTCAAGTGGATATCTAGTTTGCCATCATATGTCCTCGGATTCACAAACTCTACATAATAAGATTTCTTTTCTAATTCCCTTGTGTAGGACCCTCTGTAACAAATATCGATATCATAGGTTTCTTGATCAATTTTGATATGAGCAGGTACCGGCAGATCATTCCACACATCGCTTTGAAGCTCCCTTAAATCATTTTTCTCAAATAGTAATTCATATAACGGGAGGGACATAGTCATGTCCATGATGCTCCTTTCATCGTAATATCAGTCCTCTAATGAAATCTCGAAACAAAAAGTAGAAGAAACAAGAACGTATCTTCTACTTTTTTGCCCCCTTGGTTCCTCTGTTAGCAGTTTCTTCTTCCGCGTGAACTGCTTGAACTACTTGAACTGCTTGAACTACTTGAACTGCGTGAACTGCTTGAACTGCGTGAACTGCTTGATCCAGTAGATCTTCTAGAACCAGTAGAACTAGATGATCCCGTAGAACTTTTCGAGTGTTTTTTCGGCTTTCTTGGTGGCATATCTTCTCCTCCTTTAATTCAAGATAGAATATTATATTTGGTATTTGTCCTTGTTGACACGTCTCTTGTCCTGATTTTTATTTATTACTCAAATTCAGATCGCAATTTTGCAAAATGTTTGTACTTATAGCCCCTATTTCATAAAAATTCATTTCCTTTCAAAATAAAAACAGCTCAGAGCATATGATTCATGCTCTGAGCCTCTGAACTTCATTACTTTCCTAAACTATTTCAAGTACCTGATAACCACTTATTCCTTTATAATAAAAACAAACTTACTATAGCTCTTAAGGAAGGGAATCAAATGAATACGAAACCAAACTATCAAACGTGGATTCGAATGAACAAACTACTTATTTTCTTAGGACTTTCACTCCTACTTCTCCTGGGCACTTTATTTCCCATACCGGTATATCTACGCATCTCATCCGGAGTGCTTTCGCTGCCGTTTCTTTATATCGCCTTTATTCTCTCTTATTCTATCTATCAATTTGCGGCATTCGGAGGAAACTATCAATCGAGGATTCATGATTTGATTGTGTCCAAAGTGGATGGTGGGGAAGGAAAAATCCTTGATATCGGTACAGGGAGCGGTTCACTGATCATTAAACTTGCCAAGGCGTTTCCGATCTCCACATTAACTGGAATCGACTACTGGGGAGAGAACTGGGAATATTCGAAAGCTCAATGCGAGCAAAACGCTGAGATTGAAGGAGTATCGTATCGCATCCATTTCTTGAAAGCTAGTGCTTCTAAACTTCCTTTTCAAGACGGTGCATTTGATGTTGTGGTCAGCTGCCTGACTTTTCATGAAGTAAAGGATTCCACTGATAAGACCGCGGTCATCAAAGAGGCGCTTAGGTGCTTAAAGCCCGGTGGCGAATTCGTCTTCATGGATTTATTTCAAGATGAGAAAGCCTTCGGGGATGTAAACGAGCTTATCGCTTCCTTGATGAAAGATGGTGTTTCTGACATCGAATCCTATACTCTGGCAGAGTCTATTCCTATGCCAAGTATTCTATTAAATAAAAAAGTTCTAGGTCATGGAATGATCATAAGTGGAAGAAAGTAAAAAAATCCCGGAACACACACGCTCCGGGATTTCTTTATGGGACTTTGTTATCCTACGATATTAAGGAAGCATCCAAGCGACATTATAGTCGTTTTCTCCCCCGAAGTACTGCCAAATTTCCGCCCGCTCGTCCGTTCCCGGGAATTCAAGCCATTCCGAGTTGTCCATTGTCAGGTCTGTCGGCACTTCCATCGGGTAGTATGCAACCCAGTAAGCACCAGGCGTGTTGGGAGTGTATTCTCCCATCGACACTTCCCAGCTCCATGGAGAAGAGTATGTACCAGGTTTAACGCCTCCCCCATACTTTTCAAGATAATCAATGAATGCACTGTAAATCAATTGATTGTTCGCATAATCATAGCTATTCATGCCCGTATAAGCCGGTTCAACATCAATGAAGATGACAGGTCTGACTTTCGTGCCATAGACACTTTTCATTGCTTCATAGGTTTCGAGAGCAAGTGCCGCCTGATTTTCTCCCCATTCAATCGGAGAGATGCCGTCAGGTGCGATTTGCATACCTGAAAGGAACCAGTATCCGTAAAGGTACGTAGCTTCCTCTGCTCTATCACTGTTGAAGAAAATGCCGCCGCCAGTCGTCATGTCAAACTGCACCTTGCTTCCATACCCTAACTTCCCGATATAAAAATCCTGCCCTTCAGGGTTTGCGGTTGAAGCAGAGTCCGCTCCGTATGCATAGTCCGCAGCTGCCTCAGCTTCATTGGATTCTGTCACTACTTCGGATTCTTCTCCCGGCACTTCCGGCTGTTCAGGTGTTTCTTCTGTCGGAGCTGAAGATAAAACCGCTGAGTTCTCGTTTGCATGCTGGACAGCTGTTTCACTTGCATGCTCGCTTGCCTGTGAGTTCACTCTTTTGTTTTTAGCTTTTTGTGGTTTTTCAGCTTTTTTTTCTGTGTTAGGCTTCACGTCAGGTTTAGCAGAGTTGGCCTTTTCTTCAGCTTGTCTTTTAGGCTCTTCCTGTTGCTTCTCTGCCTGATGTTGATTTTCTTCTGCTTTCGACTGTTCAGGAGCCTCAGGTTTTACATGAGTTTCTTTTTCTCTTTCATGTTCAAGCTTTGAATGGACGGCTTGTTCAGCCTTCACGTTTTCCCCTTTTTCTTTATCCATTCCAGCTGCCTGAGCGAACGTGCCTCCAGACATAAGTCCAAATGATAATGCAGTCGTAACAACCATTGATTTCATCCATTTGTTTGTTGTTTTCATGTTCGTTTTTCTCCTCTTCTATATCGTTATTTAAATTCGTATTAAACGGTAAGAAAAGGAGCTTTTTCCGGCGGTGGCGAAGGCGGGGCATTCATCCACTGATACCAGTATTGAACGTCAGAAGCATGATAAATGTTGCCAAGATACAACCCTGTTTCCCAAAGGAATCCGACTGCAATGAAGCTTGTCGCACTTGTTCCCGTACCGGGAAGGTCTTGAGTCTTCCCTCCAGAAGGCTGGTTCCGGTGTGTAGAGGTGTGAATCACTTCTATATCGACTAGCTGCTTCTTGGATGGGGAGTGGTTATCCGGTTCTGGAATCGGCTTCTGAACAGAGGTTCGAATTGAGGTTTTCTTTTTTACTGGAGGAGATTCTACTTCTTTCACGACCGCCTTTGAAACGGCATATGAAAGCTTCTCATCCGATTGTTTTACCTCTCGTTTTTCCGCATTGAGAGGTTTGGAAATTTCTTTAGGCACAGTTTGCCTGATGGTGTCCGCCTCTCCTCTTACTTCCTTTGCATCTATTGACTCTTTGACTATTGCAGCAGCCTTCACAGACCGTTTTTCCTGAGCATTAGCCTTTTGGTGGACAACAGGAGGCACAGCCTTTTCCGTCTGCTTACCTTTTTGAGGTACCTGAGCCTTTTCTGGCAAAACCTGAGGTGGACCGGGTGTCTTCACATGGCTTTCTTCTTTGTCTTGTTTCTCAGGAACGTTTTTCTTCCCCTTATCCTCTGCATCCGTATGTATAGCGGCTTTCTCTGATCTATGGTCGTTTTCCCTGTGATCTTGTGCATATGTATGAATCGGCTGGATTGCCGCTGCTCCTATCAAAATACTCATGAAGAGGATTGATCTGATGTGCATGATTTCACCCCCTTTCATAGACACTATTCGACATTTTCTGTTTATTTTTGTCGGTAGTACCACCTTCTCTCACGAAAAAAACCGATTTTCAGGGATGAAAATCGGTTTTCGTAAAGTTTTATATAAGTTCATATTATTCTTCTTTAAACGCCAAGCCCTTCTCGCCAAGTGCCTTCCGAAGCTTAGGAATAGAAGAAGGCCCCATCCCGTGAAAAGCAAGAATCTCTTTCTTACTGTAGGCAGCCAACTCTTCCAACGTCGTGATCCCGTTATTCTCCAATGCCCTTCTCGCTGGACTTGAGAGGACCGATAGAAACCCGGTCTCAGGTTTCCGTTCTTTTTCACAGACAGGGCAGGTCGGGCAGTCGCTCTTTTTTACATAGGTATGCCCTTTATCGCAAATCCTTACGTTTTCTTTCGAAGTCATGATATCACTTCTTTCTTATGACGGATCATTGTCATGGTATTTAACAGAATCGTTACGATGATCAGGATCGCTGAAGCGAACGCCACGGATCCAGATACATCCATTATTGCCGACCAGTCCCCAACTTTGACCAAATGATAGTGATAGAAAATCTGGAAAGACAAAGACAGTGCACATGCGCACATGCTCATGACGGCAAGGGTGAGGTGATTTTTTCTATACGTCACAAGCGTCACTACCGGAAGGGTCCAGGCAAGAATTCCAAGCAACAAGCTTCCTACATTGAGCCAACCAATCATATCATTTCCCCCTCTTTTAATTTCTTCTTGGTCCTCCACATCCATGAAGCCAAAAGGAGAACCATCCCAACACAAGTCGCGATCAGATTGTACACAAGAATATCTCCTGTTTTTATGTAAAAAATCGCAAGCGCCCCGCCGAAGATCAGCATGATGGAGAATGATAAACGGATGAGATAGGCATTGATTTTCATAGTACTCCTCCTCATCTTTATTATTCCAAAATTTTCTATCCTCTTCAATCGTTTCTCAGTAATAAAATTGTTACGTTTGTAGAATAGAGAAGCAGCATAGACCTTTAGATGAGTTTACTGTATTCATTATTAAAGAATTTTCGACAAAGAGCTCATAAAAGTAAATAACGGATTATTAATCTGGATTCTGGCTCATATTTTGAAAATCCGGCTCATAAATTTTAAATCCAGCTCATAAGTGGGCAAAACCGGCTCATATCTATGTACAGCCTTGGTAAGCTCTTTACGTTTTGGTCTAAAAACCGACATACATTCTCAAAAAAAGCAGGAGATGCTCTCCTTATGGCGAACTATACCTATGAATACCTCATCAAAGGAGTGATTTTTTGATTATAAAAGAAAGACAACCCCCTCAAAGACTTCTCCAAACCGAGGCTCTATTAAAAAGGCTGGTTCCCATAAACCATTCAAAACGGCCAGACATTGAACAAGACCTCAAGAAACGAAAAGCAGGTTATAATGGTGAAAAAGCTGTGGATTACCATCTTAGGTTTCTGACCGACAAGAAATATATGATCTTCAGTGATTTACGACTCCCCATGAAACCGGATTTCTTTCAAATAGACTCCCTTCTTATTACTTCATTCTACTCACTTCCTATCGAAGTAAAAAACATCTCCGGCACCCTGACCATAGACCCGGAATTCAATCAATTCACTAAGTCTTACAAAGGAATTGAAACGGGATTTCCCGATCCCATTACACAGGCAAACCGCAAGAAACTATTTCTTCAAAGATGGTTTTACAACAACAAACTACCCTGTCCCCCTATTGAATACCTAGTCGTATTCAGCAATCCCTCTACTATTCTGAAAATGGCGTCTGGCCACAAGCTCCTTCCCCCTCATGATAAAATCATCCATTCCCAAAGCCTTGTCAGTGAAATAAGCAAACTAAATACGAAATATATCCGGGATGACAACCAAGTCATTGATCTGAAGAAGACTAAAAGACTTTTATTGAATCAACACCAAGAACCAAACTCCTCAATACTAGCTACCTATCAATTACAACCATCAAACATTAAACGTGGAGTTCTCTGCGAACAATGTACCCATGTCATGACCAGAATGACCGGCGTGTGGCATTGCGAACACTGTAACCACTTCTCTAAAACGGCTCATGTGCAGGCCATTGAAGATTATTTTCTCTTAATCAAGCAATCGATCACCAATCAGGAATTAAGAGACTTCCTCCTCCTTCCTTCTCGTAAAACGGCGTCAAATATTCTTCAATCACTCAATCTCACTAAGATAGGAACCAAAAAGGGAGTGTTCTATACTAAAGGATCTTAGTCTACTCAGGAAGTTTTCATTTCCATTCATATATTGAGAATCTTTTTCCTACATGTAAAAACAATCATAATACAAACAAAATAGGGTGCCCCTAAATTCAAGGCACCCCCTTACAAAAATTATCGCTACAATCCAACATTGAATCTATCCCTTTTTCTTAAGAGAGAGTACCAATGCGACCACAAACAGAATTGAAGACATCAATAAAGTCATAACTGAACTGATAGGTGTTAGTAAACCGGCTATCAAAAGAAGAGTAGCCACTATCAACAAAGCAATAATCATCCCTATCCCCCTATCTTAAATTTGAATACCACTCCCCAAACTTCCTCATCCCCGACGTCTCCTTCACCCGGTTATACTCCAAAAAGTCTCCTTCATCAAATTCAGCCATCGTCTTACAAAAGTGCCTCGGGATAAAGATATACCAAAGATCTGACCAGCTATTCTCATTCTCTGAACCTCTTATTTTCTCTGCGACGACTCCGGGGGATTTACTCTCAAAGAATCTCAATTCCTCACCGTCATAATAAGCTAGGCAAGATCTGAATTCACAAACTCTGTTCTCCACACCATGCATCAGCTTTAATATCCCCTCGATGCCGATTGTATCCAGCATGTGGTTGACGTATGCTCTTGGAAAACCGTTTAGCGACTCTATAAAAAATCCGGAATCCAAAGCGATGCAGGGTCGATTCACAATTGAATATGCCTGTAACACCTTTTGCTTCGCGATTTCTTTAATATCATCGCTTCTCGGTTCACTTAGTTCAGCTTCAATCGGCAAAACCTTTATGTTGGTTAACTCCTTCTGTGCAGAAGCAACTTTTCCTTTATTCGTTGTGACGAAAATGATTTCTTTCATCGTTTTCTCATGTACTTCTATCAACGTTACTTCCTCCCGATCCTTCTAAGAACTTTCATCCAAATGTGAGTCACTGCTTTTTTTATACTGAAGCTGATGATACCCCAAGACGATAGCTAGCACACCTATCACGGATAAAATGCTGCCACCAACTAAAAAGGTATTGATATATCCCTTTACTATAACGTTGTAATATTCAGGGTCCGCACCACCACGATTGAACAACCAAGCATCAGCCTTAGCAGTTCCAAAATACACACAAAAGAAAAGCATAATAAAACCCGCTATCGCTGATAAAACACCTAAGATGATAATAAGGTTCAAGTTATCTTTTGACATTGGATTTTCCCCTTTCGTGATCATCTTCACTTCACTCTTTGATCAATCCGCGCCGGCACCTCCACCGCCGCCTCCGTCAAATCCGCCTCCTCCATCAGAATATCCTCCAATAAACGAACCGGACTCACCAGGAGGTGGACCGCTCCATTTCCATGAATTGGTGAGGAACTCATGGGGATTCTGATCTGAGATCATAAGAGCAGAAAGTGGTGCAGCTGGTAACACGGTATGGTTCTCCACCCACTCACCTGTCATATGTCTTAATTTCCTCTTCCGTTCAAAAAGAAGGATCCGGATCATCCATATGTCCATCTCCTCCTCATTCCCAGCGGGGAACCCTTCTCGTTTCACCTGTTTTCGGAACCGGCGGATACCCGCTTTTACATCAAGTGCCGCTCCCGACAACGTATGGCGAGGGACCGTGAACATAAGAATGGTAGTGAGAAATAGGCATAAAAGCAGGAAAGAGCCTGCTGTTTCATTATGAAGTTGAGCCATGGCAAAAAAGGTTATGACACCAAAAATAAAAATCGGCCACTTCTTTTCTTTCTTCCACCATAGGAATGCAAGGGATCCACTACCTATGATTCCATACATCCATAGAGCAAATGCCGATTGCATGTCAAAATAATAAGCACATAAGGTCCCGATTACAACGGAAAGAGGCACAAGCTTCGTGACAAAATGGAACCAGCGGTCATGCAGGAGTCCGGCTTCCTTTGCTTCTTTTAATACTTCAGCAAACCATTCCTTCTCTTGCTCTTTGTGAGCCTTGACCTTTGTATGATATTTCTTTACATGGCGGCTGAGATCTTTCTCACTCTTCGTAGCCCCGGCAAGGTCCGTCATGGCAAATGCGGCCGATCCGTTCTTTCCTTTTCTCTTAAAGATCCATGACACCAGCTTTGCTTCAATTGATGATAGTGATTTGTCTTCAGAGATCAGTGTGAAGAACAAGGTCTCATCCGGAGCCCAGCTATCACTCAGAAAACGGGTGGTCGTTTTCTGTTTATGAACCTTCACTTTCCCTCTTTCCACCAACGAGTACAACCCGGCCATCAACGCTCCGTGTCTGAACTTCCCACGCCTATGGACCATGTACAAGAGAAGGGGATCCGCTTCCAACACATCCCTCGTTCTGCCACTTCCTCTTATTCTGCCTATCAGGAATCCCAGTATCATGATGAATAAGGTACCGCCTAAAGTGAGTGCGAGCCCACCAAGTACTTTTTTAACAGTATTCATTTGAGTTTTTCTTTTCTCCACGAGTGCCATCCGGTCTTCTTCTTCTTGAATGGCCTCTTCCAATGATTTCGAAGCAGCGGTCTTTGTCTGCTCGGTCATGATGGAAGAGGGAAAGAAAAGCCGCGTTTCCGTTAAGGAATACATGTCAGAAACAGGGGTCGTAAAGCGAACGACCTCTGGCCCCTCCTCTTCCACATTCCCCTTTTGATCGTGTAAGAAAGCTTCATACTCGGCAGGATCAACTTTTTGTGGGAAAACAAAGTCAATCGTCACGTTATGTAAATCGATGTCATGATTGCTGTCTGTTCCGAAGAAAGGAACCGTCAGATCGCTGTATGTATTATACGATTTCACGACATTTTTCAGCTCATACGCGTAAAAAATGGTCTTCTTGGTGTCCTCCACCGGAAATGGTGAACGATACGTACCATCCTCCCGTTTCACATCAAGCGGACGCAGATCCGCATCTTTGGTGAAGCCAAGCTCCGCCTCATCATTGATCAGTTCATAGGCTTTAAACCACTGAACTCCCTCGTGGTGATCTTCAGGAATGGACCTCCTGACACTCTTAAACTTCCCATTAAAGGTGTACGTGAACATTTCGTTGATCATTAGATTTCCGTTGGGCTGAATCCATGCCCGGATTTGGACTTCATCGATACTGTTTGATTTAGCATAAGCTGTTTGACCATAGGAAAGGAGCAGAATAATGACAATAAGTAGTTTCTTAAACATGTGCTACCTCACTCCTTTCCGACCAACATACTCCTCCCGCAGCATCCCATAAACTGCACAGTCTTTATACTGACCTTTCGCATTTCGAATCATATGCCGTATGATTCCTTCCTGCTTCATCCCGACCTTTTCCATGATTCTGCCCGAAGCCGGATTATCTGTATTATGGGAGGCTGACAACTTGTGAAGGTTCATATGAATAAAAGCAAACTCAACGACCGCTTTCAACGTTTCGGTCCCATACCCCTTATTCCACCAATCGTATCCAATGGAATAACTGACCTCACAGTTCCCAGTAGCATGGTCAAAGTCATATAAATCAATCTCTCCAATGAGGTCATGACTATCTTTGAGTTCTATACCCCAGTAACAGAACTTTTTAGAATCGTACCCACTCACAATCTTCTCAACCCGTATCTTTGTTTCTAAAACATTCTTGTGTGCAGGGCTGATACGATGATCTGATATTCGTTCGTCTGAAAGCCAGCGATCAAATACGATCTGCGTATCGTCTTGGCGCATCCTCCTAAGAATGAGTCGATCGGTTTCTAATGTGGGGGTTCCACAAAAATCCAGCATGATGTCCCTCCTATCTGAAACAGACTCCCCTTAAAAATAACTCACCATCATTACAACAAAACTAACACTCGTAAATAAAAGAACCCCATAAAACACTGCCCCTACATTCGCCTTCAGATCATTATCCTTCTGAACCTTCCACCCTGCTTGACTCGCATTTAGAGTGGCATTTTTAGATAACGCCCCGCCGCTACTGTTAAAAAAGAAGAGTACCACTGTTATACCAAGACCTATAAAAAAGCTCCACTCACCGTACGAAAAGGCGAACAGGAGGCTTCCTATCCAAATCGCAATTGCAAGTGTCACAGCCGTCACTAATGATGTTCTTGAGATGAATTTTTTCATATATATTCCCCCTCGTATTTCTCATATTTACGAATGGGGGCGTTTAAAAGTTTCAATTTTCTGTCAAATACCTTATCCCTCCCCTAAAATTCAACATAAAACGGCTGCTGCGCATTCAAACAGTGCTCAATCCGTTCTCTGAAATTCAAATGGGTCACCATTTCAAGCGCCTCGTCAATCGGAAAGAAGCCTACCTCCAGGCTCTCCGAAGAAGTCGTCGGCTCCCCTCCAACAGACTTTGCAAGAAACAGCGTATTGCAAATCGACCGTTTCACATTCTGAAATACCCCGCAAAATGCTACGATCTCAACATCAATACCTGATTCCTCTTTCGTCTCCCTGATCGCCGCGTCCTTCAACGACTCTCCTTCTTCAACCTGACCTCCAGGCATTTCCCATCCTCGTCTTGGTCCTTTGATTAATAGAATTTCCTCTTGATCATTTATGACAATCGTCGCAGCTGAAACGATATGTTTTGGTGGTGTGTATGTTTGGTGTGTCATAATACTTCCCCCTTCATATAAAAAGGAGCTTACCTTTCTAGATAAACCCCCACTGTTTTTATCCGTGATTCATGTACCAAATGAGTAATGGCCCTAATCCAAAACCTAGTATTACACTCACAACACTTAAAACCATAAAAAACATTCCGTACCTTTTCTCCCCGTAGTCCCTTTTCAGGACAAGTCCAACGCAAAAGACGATGACACCGACCAGGATGGATGGAGAGATGACAGCAAGCAGGATGGAAATCCAACCAGCGAAGATCAGAATGTTGTTGCTCTTTTTTTCTTCCATAGAATCCCCCTTTTTTTAAATAGGCTGAGCTTTGTCAGCAGTCGTGAAAAATGCCTTTTTCACATAGATCGTATAGATCAAGACAACCACTGAAAAAACAACATTCCCTATAAATGGCTGTTGGGGTTGATTCGTTGCTAAAATGGAACTGATCAGACCAAAAAGGGCAGAGTACGAGATCAATAACCAGAAACCCCATTTTTTCAATCTCATGTACCCATAAACCATCAACAAAGAAAAGAATGCCAGGATGATTCTCATCATCCGTTCAGGCAGGATGGATACTCCAAACCGTTCTGAAATGCTGATGGCGTCTGCATCACCTTGATAAAAAATAGCTGTAAATAATAAAACGATGCTACCGAAAATATAAAAATATCCTATGATTGATACACCAAGCGGCCTTTTCATGCCTTCTTTCACCTCACTGTTTTATAGTACAACGCACTACTACCAATTATGTCAAAATAACCCATTATACTCAATCACTAATTCCATTAAAAGAAGCTCACCCTTCTAAGATAAACTTCTCTTTGATATAGACTACAATCCCTTTTCCACCCAAAACCCCTCATCCGAATTCCTCACCACCACATCAAAAAGCTCACTCTTCGGATGCATAAACTCTTCATATTGAATTCTCCGCTCGTCATGGGTTTTCCGTAAATAGTCTACATTCATTCCTCTTTCGTTCACGTCTCGGATGCCCCTTCTCATGAGCTCCGTCTCCCCATCGGTGTAGAAGTAAATCTTCAGATCATATAACTCCGGTTTGCTGAACGCAACCGACATCCCTTCTACAATCGTCAGGTTGTTTTCAGAAGAGATAAGTCTGCTCGGTTCATAGGGGACGTCCAGGGTGTAGAAATCCATTCCGTCCCTCACCATCTTGACGTCCCGGTCGAGGGCGAATAGATGGTGGGCGTCAGGATGACATGCGGTCATTTTGGATTGATGTTCTTCATTCATATAATCATATTCAATGATGGAATGCTTTCTGACTGTAGAACTCACGATATAAGGATCGGTATTGATATAGTTGGCTTCTCCAAGCAGCGTCAACAATTTCTTGGCAAACGTTGTTTTACCTGAAGCACCGTGACCTGAAATGCCGATCACCATTCTTCCTTCTTGTTTCGTCAATCGATCGGCTATGGTATGTAAGATGTTCTCCATGGATTTACTCCTTCTTTCAACTATTCATTGTCTTGCTGATTTTTCACTTGAAACCCGCCAGTCTCACAAATTCCTCACTATCCTTCACACACAACTCCATTCCTTTTTCCCAAAAAGCTTCGTTCGTAATGTCTTCCCCTAAATGCTTCATGACGAGATCTTCTGCCGACATACGTCCCGAATCACGCAGGAGATCCATGTACCGCTCCTCGAAGCCTTTCCCCGTTTCCTTCGCCCGGGCGAAGAGGTGGAGAGCCAGCAAATATCCAAAGGTGTACGGAAAGTTATAGAAAGGAGAATCTGTTCTATAAAAATGGGGCGTCCATATCCATGAATGAACAGGAACTTCATCAAGGGCACCAGCATATCCCTCTTCTAAGGCAGACTCCATCAGTTCGTTCAGACGAGCAGCAGGGATGAACCCTTTTCTCCGTTCTTCGTGCACATTCTTCTCAAAGGTGAATCTGGCGTGCAGATTCATGAAGTTCATGACGCTTCTCTTTAATTTCTCATCCAGGAGGAACAGCTTTTCTTCGTCGGTCTCCGCTTTGTCCATGGCGGCTTCCAGGATGACCATCTCCGCGAAGGTCGACGCTGTTTCTGCCATGCTCATGGGATAGGACTTGTTCATGCCGTTTACCGATTTCATTGCATGGTTATGAAAGGCATGACCTAGTTCATGCACCAGGGTC
Source organism: Rossellomorea aquimaris (assembly GCF_020172085.1). Classification (GTDB taxonomy): domain Bacteria; phylum Bacillota; class Bacilli; order Bacillales; family Bacillaceae_B; genus Rossellomorea; species Rossellomorea aquimaris_E. The sequence continues at coordinate 426,165 of NZ_JAIVAT010000007.1, read as the reverse complement.
AACACGCCTTTAAATGTGCCGGGGAACGTCATGAACACCCTCGATTCCCCCGTCAAAGGGAATCCAGCACAAATGGCCACGGCAGACTTTCCAGGACGATTTTCCGCTTCGACCCAGCCTTCCCGGAATGCCGTCTCCGCAAATTGACCCATTTCAGGACCGAAGGCACGAAATCGCTCCTCGATGAGCGAAGCGGCTTCTCCGTATTCCATTCCTTGATGATCATGATTCATCGGGGACCAGAAATGATACGACTTCATTTTCGTATCGCCATTCATGCGGGCTTTCACGTTCAGATACTCGGCAAATGGCTCTTTATACTTCTCCATGACCGAAAGCATCGCATTCAGCGTTTTCGGCTTCAGCCGATTTTGAGTGAGTGGGATTTGCAGGACATCCTCGACGCCCATGCTCTTATACATATTCAACCTGAATCCTGTCAGATGATTGAGGATCTGTGCGAACTGCCCCTCAAGCTCAGTCCACTTTTCTACAAGTGCCTCATGAGATTCCTTTCTGACTGACTCATCCGCATGGGATCGAAGGTTGATGGCCTGGCCGACGGAAAGTTCCTCTCCTTTTACCCTGACTCTAATGCTGCTCATGAAAGATTGATAGAATTGTCCCCACGCATGGTAGCCGTCTGTCATGAGGTCCAATACTTCCCTTGATGGCTCCCGCTCGGCCTCTGTCCTCCATTCTTCGAGCACAAAGCGATACTCCTTTAAGTTCTTGGAATCAAGCATGCTCTTCCACTCTTCTTCTCCAATGCGTGCTAATTTCCTTTTCAATTCACTGATTATCGATTCATATGTAGATTGAAAGGTTGTGGTTTCTCCTCTATAAAACTGTGCCCCCTGGTCTGTTGGGTTCACCGAAAGAAGGCAGATTGAAAAGGACCTTGCCTGTGAAATCGACACCTTTATGACCCTTAGTCTTTCAAGAGCATCAGCTAGTTGCTCCGGCCCCGGCGTCACCTTTTGCATAAGCTCTTTCAATTCAGAGATGTTGTCTTCTGTCCATTTCATATGTTCCTGTAGTTCAGGTGATGCACTTCCCCCTTCAAAAATGCTATCAAGATTCCATACCGGATTATATTCTTTTATCATCGTAAGCTCCCCCTATTCTCTTCCGAACAAAACGTATGTTCTTATTTTATCTCACCTTGAACTTTTTTCCAACTTTTTATTTGTCCTAAAATTCCAAATAAACTATAATTTGTTCATACTACTGAATCGGAGGATCACACATATGTCACACATCACTTTAGCAGAATATCACCCATCATTTGAACGCAAACTTAGCGACTTTCACCTGCCGGCGGATCAGCTGCAGTTCACGAGTATGCCACTCGATAAAATCCATAACCCTTCCATCTCGAAAGACACTAGCCATATTGTCATCCTGCATAATGAAGAGCCCGTCGGTTACTTCGCATTGGAAAAAGGAGAAAAGCTTCATAAATACTCTTCTAATCCAAAAGCCAGACTACTAACCTCGTTCTCTATCGATGCAAGACATCAGGGACAAGGCATTGCCAAGAGCGGACTTAACCAATTACCAAGCTTCATCAAGGAACACCTGCCCGACACGGACGAAGTGGTCCTTGGCGTGAACAAACGAAATCAAGCTGCCATCAGCCTCTACCTCAAGACAGGTTTCACAGATGAAGATGAAATCTACGAAGGGCCTAAAGGACCTCAGCATATTCTTCATCTGAAGATATAAAAAAACAGGAATGCCCGTTATCTGGGCATTCCTGTTTCATTATCCTGTGCAGATCATCACCCGGTTTCCATCGGGATCCCCAATGACGAAGAAGGAAAAATCATCAAACCTTGTAATCTCAGAGACGATCTCATAATTCAGCTGTTCTACATATGAATAGGCTTCCTCAATGTTTTCAGTGTGAAAATTGAAGAGTGGATGGTTATGACCAGTCTCTTTTTTTACTCCCTCAGGTCCTGCATCCAAGGTCAATCCCGTAAAATGATTGATCGCCAGGTTGTATACAGGATCCTGCACCTCTTCCAGGTCGTAGGGCTGCCCCAATAATTCCGAAAACCACCGGACGGATTCCTTCAAGTTACTGACATGGACAAATACAGTATTGATTTGATTCAAGATTGGACTTTTCATTGATTCCGCTCTCCTTTCATCATCAATATGAAATGCTCTTAGACGAATGACTTTGAACTCCTCGAACACCCAGAGAATAGAAGTTCTTCTCCGTACATAATCTCCATCCAAAAGAGTCAGAACACCGTTTGACATCATGGTTAATGAGTCACTATTAGTACAATTAAAGACAGGCAAACTCACGCCCTTTCAACCACTCCAAACAACGATGGAAAACAAATCCAATTTATACTTTCATGGTAATATAAAGCTCACCGATAAGACAACCCCATCGTTACCAGATCGTAACCGAAAATATCCTTTGTATGATCAAGAAGGAATTCTTCTACTATGACTTGAAATAGTTAAAGATACAATCTAAGGAGATGAGACAATGAACGTCCAACATGTGCTTGACCTATACAGTAGCAGCATCCAAGAAAGGGACATCGAGAGATTCCTCTCAATCTATGATTCAGAAGTCCAAATCTATGACTGCTGGGGACAATGGGAGAGTAAAGGAATTGCTGCATGGCAAGAGAATGTGACCGAATGGTTCATCGGATTAAAGGCTGATGAAGAAATCCTGGAAGTCGATTTTCAAGATGTCATGATCGAGGAAACTTCTGATCTCGCCTTTGCCCACTGTGCCGTGACATTCGCTGCACATAAAGAATCGGATGGGGAAAAACTTCGCCAGATCACCAACCGTTTTACCTTTTGCATGAAAAAGGTGGAGGATACATGGCTGATCGTCCACGAGCATTCTTCATTGCCGATCAATATGCAGGATGGCAAAGGGATGTTCGGATTAAGATAAGAATCGGATGGATCTTAGCTCACAATAGAACGAGCTAAGTTCCATTGTTGTTCTAGAGGGTACCAGAATGGGAGGATCATATGCATATTCAACAGATTGACAGTTCAAAGATTCCGCACTATGCGACCATCTCTATTGCATACGAAGTGACCACCATACTTCAAGTAAGCCCCGTTAACGACGGGCTTGGGGGACTTCAGTTGGTCGAAAAACCGTGTACATCCTATGTAAAGGACTATGATCTCTTACCAGACTGTCATCCACTGACTTGGACAGAACAGTTTGATTTAGACGAATGGGGATTGTTCGTAGCATTAGAAAACGGTATGTATGTTGGCGGGGCTGCAGTGGCTCCAGAAACGGAGGGGTTCAAGAAAGGTGCCGCAACCTTATGGGACTTACGTGTTCAGCCCGAAACGAGGGGGAAGGGAATTGGCGGGAAACTGCTTGAAACGGTGATCCTTTGGTCCAAGGAACGGGAATACACCACACTGATGGTTGAAACCCAAAACGTAAATACACCTGCATGTAAATTTTACTCTGATAAGGGATTTGTACTAGAAACGATTGATCAGCATGGATATGGTGATTCTTTGGTAGAGAATGAAGCGAAATTGATCTGGACTTTGAAAATCTAATCGGGTCATCTCCCGTTATAGTTCTCCTGCATGTAAGAGAATGAGAATGAATGGCAGAAGCGATATCCCTACTACTGAAAGCAGACAAATAAACATGATTCTTTTTAGCGGAATATCCCAAATGAAGCGTAAAGCTGCCCCTAAGAAGAAAACAACCCAAAAGAGACCAACCAACGTACCGATCGGCTCTGATATACCCCAATGTGATTGGATAAAGGAGCCTTGATTCACATCAAATGAGGTGAAGTTCACCACTACCATAAGTAACATCAACAGTCCCATTCCCAGTGAGGCATAGCCATACGATTTCTGTTTCACTCCTTCACCCCCATTCTTCTATTCAACTTCCTTCAACCATCTCCATAATACCGGAATTCTGTTTTCATACTCCCCAAGCTCCTGGATCGTTTCAATGACTTGCATGGTCCCCAACCGCCGCTCTTCTTCATCCGTACATTCCATCCTCAATGATCGCTTTAGGTTGTACTCCAGCCACAGCAATTTTCCAGAGAAGCCTTTCGCCAACACAACCTCCCAGTTCGCCTTTAGACCTCCGAGTTTCCTTTGGTACCCAGTGATAAACGCTGAAAATTTGTCTTGATCAGACGTTCCGGACCAGTATAGGGCTGTCTCCACCAGATCGTGCATCGGATGGATGTATCCCGCCGACTCCCAATCAATCAGGATCGGTTTCCCCTTTACCCACATCACATTCTTCGGATCTAAATCCCGATGGCTGATCACCGAGTCGGATCCAAGCCTTGCCTCAGCTTTCCGGGCCCTAGCATCCCACTCTTCCAGATTCTCGATACTGCCCTTGAAAACCTCCAACCACTCTTCTTTCACATCCTGGCCTTTTTGAAGATAATAATGCCAATCAATCGAGGGACGGACCTCCTCCTCTTCTTTTTCTAAGTCGAGCCCTTGGAAATCTGCACGATGAATATCTGCCAGAATTGCCCCCATCACTTCACAATGATCCATGCCGATTTCACCAGCCTTTATACTTCTGCCTTCTACCCAATCAAACACAAGAAACCACACATCATCCACTTTCTGAATGGCATCGCCGTTGTACGTTACTGCGGGAAGTGCCGGTATATTTTCAGATGCCATGCGGGCGATTTGCTCTGAACGGATGTAGTTACCTAGGGCATCCGGTCGCTTCAAGATCGAAGGATTCAATGCTTTTACAGCATATTTTCCTTTCGTCGTTTCCACAGCGTACATGGTATGTAAGAGGCCACCCGACACTTTTTTCGGATCAGTAATCCAATCGCCGAGTTGAGTGATGTGGCTTAATTCGATTAAAGCGTGCTGTCGAATACCTTTACCTTCACTCACAAATGACACCCACCCTTTGAACGATTCTTTGGAATGCTCAATACAATCCACTCCTCGTCCTTTATTTGCTTCCCAATATACAGTATCTGGCCAACATGATAACTCACATGGGCCACTTCTATTTGGATCGCGCTCATCACACTTAGCGGCTTACCTCTTAATGTTACGGTCCTTTGCAAATCTTCTTCTCCAAGAAAGTTAATCGTTTTGAACAGCAACTCCCAGCCATCATTCCATTCCTGCAAGAGGACGTCTTTCGTTTTGAACTGATGGATAAATTCCAAATCTCGATCACGAAAGTCCTTTTCACCATCACTATGTAAAAAATCGATCCAACGCGAATGCATATTCCCACTTAGGTGTTGCATGATGATGGCTACGCTATTTGATTCCCGACCTGGTGTCCAATGTAAATCTTCCTCAGACAATTGGGCTATTGCTTGTTCTGCGCGTATTTTAAAATGATGGAATTGCTGTTGAATTGTTGTAAGGTATTCTTGACCTATAGTACTCACTAATAATCCTCCTTTTGCTCTGCAATAGAACAAAAACTTAAAACTACAACCTAAACCCATAAGCCTAAAAATGAATGATATGCAGAAAAAAATAAGCGGAGCCGTCTATCATACCCAGCCTATTTTACAGTCTCTTCATTAACTCAATATCCGCAAAGCTATCTTCTTCATACACAGGATCACCATAAATTCCATTAATCTTATCAATCCCAAGCTTTGTCCAGAACCTTAGTGCTCCCCAGTTCTTCAACGCGACATTTGCCCTCACTTCCTTAAAATTGTGCTGCTTCACGATATCCAACAATTCCTTCACCATTTCCCGCCCCAACCCTTTTTTGTGATAGTCAGGGTCGATGGTAAAATAATTGATGTAAAAGGATTCCGGAGCAGGGTAACCGTGATAGGTGATTAGCAGCCCGACTAATTCATCGGATTCCTTTATCCTGACCACTTGAATCTTAAAATGTTCTTTCGTTCCTCCAGGCGGCAGATCACCTTCCAGAAAACAGCGTTTGATGTATTCCTCATCCAGGTTGCTCCCGTCCCATTGATGGATGTAGCTTCCCTTTTCATAGATAGATTGGGCATCATCTATTTCTTCTTGCCGAATGTCCTGTATTGAAAGCCTTTCTGTCTCCCATGTATTCGGAATTATTTTCATAGGTATTCAACTCCACTATCCATTGTACCTCTCCTTCTTTCTTATACATTCCATCTCTTTCACTTCGATCATCTATCACTCTATTCTTTCCGTTCATATTCTTTTCCAATGACCGTCTTTTGATCCTTATCAATATACACAACTAGTCTACCTAAAGACTCATCTTCGGTACCATTAAAGGCAACTTTATAAATAGACCGCCCAATCCATTTCTCACCTATATGTTTGCCAAGACCTTTACCAACCGTAACTTCCTCCACATCAGAATCCTTGGGGCTGACCGGGATTTTGGTCTTCTCCTCCTGACTTAAATGGTTAAAGGCAACCATCTCAATTGATAACTGTCGGTAGCATCCGCTCATAAGAACAAAGAAAGTATATATCAATATGAACCGGGACGATTTCAACCTTCCTCACCACTTCCTTCTAAAGGCTCAGGATATCGTTTTATTACAATAATGGCCCGTCCTTATCCGTTACGGTCACAAACCATGGCAGTATGATCATATATCCCAACATCATCACCATAAACAAAGGCATGTATCCAAGCATGAATGAAAGAATAAAGAGAAGGGGTATCAGTATGGTCATGCCCACCAGCCACTTTTTGGAACGGTTTGTGAAATAAAGCCTTTTATGGCAGGCTGGGCACTGAATGTCAGGTCCTTTGATGATAAACAGTTTCTTAAAAATTAAAAACCATGACATCTTTGCATTACAATATACACACCGCGCCACCTGTTATTCCCCCTCACTCTTCTTTTTGATTCTGTTTTTCCAAAAGGTCTATGATTCTATCTAATTTCTTGTTCATCTCATTAGAAGCATAATGACTACTTTTACTGTTTACCACAATTCTTCTAATGAAGAGAGTGAAGGATAGTGCTCCCACCAGCAATAGTAGTATAACTAACATCTGAAAAATCACATCACCTAAATACATTGGAATCTCACCGACTTATCTTTATTTTTTTAATCAAACACGGTTTCCTTCTGAGGATCCCTCAAAAATTCAAACATCATCTTAATCTGCGATTCTGTATTTCGTCCAACCGACAGCTCCGGCAAATGCTCTTCCTCAAAGAATCCGATTCCCTTCGTTTCAACACCACTTTTGGCTTCCCCACCCGTTATTCTGCATTGAATGAATATTTTGTAGTAGTGGTATGCCTGAGGGGGATGTGGATGCTTATTCAGATCAAGCAGTGCGAGTAATTTGACCGGGGTCACATCATATCCCGACTCTTCTCTTATTTCCTTGACGATGTTTTCACCCGGAGACAGACCAATGTCACAGAAGCCTCCTGGCAGAGCCCATTTGTCATCGATTTTCTCTTTAACCATCAGAATTTTATCATCCTTGAACACGACACCCCTCACATCGACTTTCGGTGTCTGATAGCCCTTTTCGTTCGTGAATAAATCCTGGATCTTCTTCATCTCGAGACCCGTATATTCCTGCATGATCTCTGTACTGATCGCCCTTAATTCTTCATATCTCTCAATATCGTAAACGCTCTTTGAAAAGGCCAACCCCGATTGAGACAGAGCCTGAATCCGCTTCGCCCATTCCAGCCATTTATCACTCATCGCTCTGCACTCCCTTCATATTCCGATTTGCACAATCGGTAATGATGGTACTTTTCTTGATCAATCGTCACTTGCCCCTGATAGGTGAATCCACATTTTTCAATGACTTTCATAGACGAAGAATTGTCGATGAGAGCTACCGCGTTCAGGATTTCAACAGTTGTTTGAGTGAACAAATAATGGATCAATCCCAAAGAGGCTTTCGTTGCATAGCCCTTCCCTTGATGTTCATCCGAAATGGCATACATGATTTCCCGATTCGGTTCAGGCAGTTCTTCTTTTATTCCTGTACAGCACCAGCCGATGAACTCATCTGTATCCTTGAGAAATACCCCCATCTTTAAAAAATGATTCTCTATGTCCCCTGTTTTGGCAGCAGCCTGAAGGAATGCTTTATTCGCTGGCATTTCGTAATGGGTTACCCAGTCGAGTCTTTGTTCTAGTGTTGATTTCCAGTCAGGCAGGTAGTGGGCTATTTTAGGTTGGGTGGAGATTCTGTATATGTCATTTGCATCTTTAATGGTGAATTCCTGGAGGTAGATGTCTCCGCAATCAATTGTAAAAAGTTCTTCTAATTTCATAGAATGTTAACCCTTTCCATCTGTTCAGTATGAATCACTTTTTTCTCCCTATCTTCACCGACAATGTCGCCTCTTCTTTAAATACTCCCGATTCACTCAGTTCGAGCATCGCCTCTCTCACTTCGCGCTCAAATAACGGTACATTCGTACCAAGGAAACGTTTCGAACCATATGAAGTTGAGTAAAGGTTCCCCAGTAGCGACTCTATTGTCCAGGTGATTTCATATGTAGGCAGTGTGTGGGATTCCAGGTGGAATTTAGATTGTGAAATGATGTCTTCGTGACTGGCGACAGGGTGTGTATAGGTAGAGTTCCCGGCTTTCCGTTCATTTCCGTACCATTTTTCAACCACATCATTAAATCTTTCTTGCCAAGGAGTTAGTAACTTATCAGGTTCATAATTGTCAATGATCGCTACCCCTCCACCTGGAGAAACGATTTCATATAATTCATCCAACACCTCCCGCCTGTCCATCCAGTGAAACGCTTTGGCAATCATCACGAGATGATATTGATCCGTGTGTTTATATTCTTCTAACCTTCCATTGAACCATTGAATCTGACCGATCCTTATTTCATCATGGAGACGTTTCGCTTCTTCTATCATTTCCGGTTCAAGATCGATCCCGACGATCTCCTTACACCAATCTGAAAAACGTATGGTCAGATGTCCTGTCCCGCAACCGAGATCCAGGAGGTGCTGCTCTCCATTTAAAGAGAATGTTTCAACCAGGAATCTGATTAACGCAGAAGGATAGATGGGTCTATATTTTGAATAATAGGTTGCCGCTCCCTTAAATAATTCCGATCCATACTTGTTCATATGTTTCCTCCAGAAAAATGTTATGTATATCCCATACCAATTATTTCAAATAAAGAGTGTGATCACAATGATTATTTCAAGGAACACTGTTGGCGTTAGCCCTTTAAAAATAAAAAGCCCATCCACTGATGAACTAAAGTGAATGGGCTTTGATTGTTGTTCTTTCCGTTATGGTAATACGAGTATGCCGTCTGACACAGGGCGTTCACCCGTGGCGTCTGATGGTTGGTTCACCAGTCGGTCATGAACCACCATCGCGGAAGAACCTCCGCCATCAAAATTCATTCCTTTAACCGCCCCCAGAGATTGTAGGATTTGAGCACTTTCATAGAAGCTGACACCAACGCTCTGTTCAGGGTTACGGCCCTCTACAGTGACCAACAGAATATTCCCGTTATCTTTTACACCTGCAAAAGATCTCGGATGACGATATTGTGCAAAATGATAATAGAAGTCATGACTCCATGCAAATCCTTCTTCTTTTGCCTGGATGTCGATCTTTCCATCTTCAAGTAGTTGAGGTGCCCCGCCGATGATATCTAAATCAGTTGAAGCCTTAACCTGCTTCCCATCGGCTAATACGTTTCTAGCGATTGACAACGTCTCTCCTTCTGAGACATTCTGCTTCAACCAATCTGCCTGAGCACCTGTTGCTGAAAGCACGCTTCCATTCTCAGGGATAGCATGTCCACGCTCAGTGTATGAGTCCACCACTTTCCCCTCATCATCCAGCACGACTTCAAAGCCGCCTCCTTTAGGTGTTGCATCACCAAAGTAGGCGTTGTACTCGATGATTTCATCTGGATCCGTACATGTCACATCATGCTTTGGTTCATTGGTTTCCTTGTCATCGATCCCACCGCAGCTGCGGATCAATCCCAGCTTCCGGTTAATCCCATCAATCACTGAGCTCTCGCCACTTTCGGTTTCGACTTTCAATGAAGTGGAGGTATTGGCAATCTCTGCTTCGTTACTAGTTAGAAGAAGACTTGTACGATCTCCAACTGCCTCGCTTACCAATTGGCCATTCACGACCGAAACCCCCGCCGGATCACCAGGAATTCCATCCTCGGATCCTACGACGAAGTAGCCTCCATTCAAGCCGGCTAACGCTTCACTCCGACCCGACATGGATGACACGGTTTCGCGACCTGTAATTGAATCATTAGCTAATGTATTGGTCAGCTCACCCTGAAATTCATGAGGATCAATTTCAAGAACATCGATTTTCCATGGGCCCGTTGTTTTCGTTGTTCCATCATATTCCGAATAAGTGGCTCTAGCCTTCTCAAAGCCTTGAGTTTTCAGCTGATCAGCCACATCATTCGCTGAATTTTCTTCTTTGAATTCCCCGGTACGAACCACATATCCAATGGTTTTGTCCTCGACATCTGTATGTTGGGAGTATTTATTCTCTACTTTATGAAGCTTTGCTTTGTATCCTTTTTTCTTCAGGTCTTGGATAAGAGAATCGGCTTCTTCCTTTGTATCAAAGAACGCGACATCTACCGTAAAATACGATTTGTCTGAAACGTACCCTCTAGTAATATCTGTATATGTCACTCCTTTGGCTAATTGCTGTGTGTTTCGCGTTTCAGGTAAATGATTCTTACCGATTGAAAGCTCCTGAGAATTCGCAGCCCCGGCATCTTGTCCCTGCCAACCCACTGTCAGAATAGTAGAAAGGGATAACGCAGATACAATGGCCGTTTTTAAGAAAGAGCGGTGCATAATGTAAAACCTCCAAACAAATTTTTAATGCACCTTCATAGTAGTAGCAAATTGAAAATAGAACGTTACAGTAGTATAAAGAGTTGGTGAATTTCCATGAGATTTTATTTACTTTATCGTACGGGTTTGGATAAAATGATCACCCCTAAAGCCAATCTAAAAAAAAGAAAGGTTCACCATTTACATATTAGCTATCCAAGAAAGTATCGATGATCTTATCACACACATCATGATGGGTAGTCCCGTCAAAGTTGAGCAAAACCACTATTCCCAAGTCGAGTTCGGGTACCATCGTCATGAGGGATCTGACAGCCATTTGACCGCCTCCATGTTCGACAACCCGAAGACCTCTATACGTGTCCGTAAACCATGCAAGCCCATAACTTCTCACTTCACTCCCAAACCGCCATTCTTCACTGACAAGATGAACAGGTTGTTGCATTTCTTCAATTAAATCTGTCCGTAATACATCCGACTCTTTCGAAAGATGAAACGCTACATACCTCCCTAAATCATTGGCTGTAGAGTATAAATAACCTATCGGAGCAGATAGAGCATTTTTTGGAAATGGCGTTTCGACCTTCTCCTCACCTAAGTAATACCTGGCACTGTTTGCATCTTCTTCAACATTCTTTGAGTCACTCGTTGTCCGATACATATGTAAGGGAGAAAGAATTTTATCTTCAAGATGTGATTCCCACTCTTCCCCTGTAACCTTTTGGAATAAATCTGCCAGAATCACATACGCATCGGTGCAATAATTCCACCCCTGCCCTACCGGATACTCCAACTCCACCTTTTGGAACCACCTCGTTACATCCTCTCTCGTTTTCACACTATCAATCTCTTCTTCTGTAAGATCATAGTGGTCTAATGCTTCTTGAAATTCAGTAGGAGTGTCGGAAAATATGTCTCTCACATTCGGAGCTGTCATATTGGCAATCCCCAATTCTGAAGGAAAGCCCGCCGTATGGGATAAAAGATGCCGTATCGTGATCCTATCACTTTGTTGCTTATCTTTCGTTCTGAAGTATGGCAGATATTGAACAACGGGATCATCCAATGAAACCAGGTTCTCTTCTACAAGCTGCATGATGGAAAGGGCCATGAAATTCTTTGAAATACTTTGGATACTCATCTTAGTATCTCCATCCATCGGTTGGTTCATAGGTTGAACCTGTGAGTAGCCAAACCCTCTGGAGTAGATGATGTCAGAGCCTTTTACGATTGCAACGCTTAATCCGGTTCCGTTTTGATCATTCATAATCTGATTGATAAAATCTGTTATGTGGTCCAGTTTGTCTTTTATTTGATTCATATTTGTCTCCTTTTTGATTCTAGAAAGCTTCTTCTTATTAAAATCTTATTCTAGTACAACAATTCAATCCACCTAATAAACCATTCGAAGAAATCTTTAGGACATAAAAACTGCGTAACTCTGGTTAGAGCTACGCAGTGTATGATTTGCTATTTGAAAGTCTTCTTACGCATTATACACAATGTGTTCTATGCTTTTCTTTGAGAGACAATACCTTACTGCTAGGTCGGAGATAGACTCCCCAAGTGTATATTGATGAACGATTTTCCGATTTCTTTCGTTCAATTTTTTCTTAGTACCGTTTCTTGCCCCCCATGAACGTCTCTTTCCCTTTTTAACGGGAATATAAAGGCATTCACCGTCTATATAATCCTGAATCTTATTGATCAGTTCATCGGGAAGGACTTGATCCGCTTTTTTGTATCCCATATCTTTGCTCCTCCTTATATTGAAATAAGAAATTAGCAAAGACTGCTACCTAAATGATTTAATGTTATCGACTAATAGCAACCCTTGCTATCAGGAAGTAAATGGTTCTCTCATGGAAACACCTCTTTAACACGATTTGTTTATAATTTAAAATAAATACTATTTTTTGGTACATCATACAGTTTCAACAGGTGGAGATAAAATTCCTTCTTCATCATTGGTCAGTGGAAAATAAATAAAAAAGAACCACCCGATTACAACCAGGAAGTTCTCATCATCCTCACCCGCCCGTATACACACTTGCACAAGTCCCTGCCGCTGGTTCATAGTAACAATGATTCTTGAATTGCCCCGCAAACGGCTGTCCGTACCATGTCGAGGGACATGGAGCATAAGGATTGAAATACCACAGGGAATACTTTGCCGGGTGCTGGGCCCAGTAATCCAGATTCTGCTTAGCTAACTTTTTCTCGACAGATCTTGCTCTGTTATAGAATAAATTCCCTTTTTGAACCGCTTCAAAGGAGTAATTCCCGCCCTGGACCTGGAAGATGACTTGACGAATGCTTCTTACATCCTTGAAATCCAGACAGTCCGCTTTCGCACGGTTCACGATAACATTGCCAACGTACAACATCCCTTGCTTCCCTTCGCCTTCTGCTTCCGCTCTCATCATCCTCGCCATCAAGGCCACATCAGCATCGGTGTATTTGACTCTTGGCATTTTACTCACCTCAGGATATTTTATGAAAAATGCCGGGTTTCATGTCAGGAATTATTCGATAAAGAGAATTGGGATAAGCATTCGGTACTTACTGTGACATGATTTTTTCTTTAAATATGATCGCTTTTTCTGACCTATGATCCATCTTTATCAGCCGTTCATAACTAATCGCACTATCATCCACCGCATAATTCACCCTTGCCGTTACCACCATGCTTCCGGCTTTCCACCTCATATCAAGGCTCGTAGTTATATAGTCATTTCTCATGTCATTGCTTTTGTAATAAACGTAGGTATGTGACCCTTCTTGAAAAACTCGAAAGCCTTTCAGTTCTGTATTTTCATGAATCTCTTTCCGGATTGTCTCAGGTGCTTCCTCAAGAGAAATGTCTTCATCATCCACTTTAAAACCTATAGTCATATAATAAAAGAAACCTAACCCCAAGAAGAAGGTTAAAAGAATGACTCCTTTTTTCATGAACTTACCTCTCCATCTTCCCGCCTGTCATCATCTCTAAAAACTTCCCTGCCTCTTCAGTAAGAAAGACCGTTCTCTCAGTGGAACCATCCCTGTTTCGAAAGATCTCCACAGATTTGTCTTTATGAAGGTGAACATCATACTTTTTGCCTCCCCATGCAAAAGTCCCCACTGCAAATTTTTTCAGGAACCCCTGGCTCTCTACCCTACTTTTACCAGTTTAGATTACACCATCAGCTAAAATGACAATCACCCTGTCCAAAACCTAAGATTTAAAAAACCATTCTTCTTACGAGCCTCCCCCAAACCCATTACTACTCGACTTCACCCTTTCCAATTCCTGCAGCTGTTCTTCTTTGCTTCCCCGTAAAGTCCTTCTGCCGAGCGCCCCGGCAAGGCCTAAGAATACTACGATCCCGATAAACAATCCCATCCTCAATACCTCCTATTAACTTGTTTAGTACCTAACAACCAAGTGACAATGAATCCAAAAATAAGTATATTAAATGTGTGATTTTTCAGAATTATTATATCACACCTCTGGAAATATGTGGTTTTATCACCTGAGATTATTTCTCCTTACTGATGAAATACCCCTACGGAGATCCTGCCCAGGATTTTCGGAGGGGTATTCGTTTCTTAATCAGTACTTTTGTCATTTTACCCTAACAGCAATCGTCTTTATGAGGCATTGCAATATACGTTGTGGTGCAATATTCTAGATCAAAGATGACTTCGCCGTTGCATATTCCTGCTCCAGCGAGATCCGTTACGTTTTTAAAACACGAGATATCAAGTGAGATCAATCCCTCAACAAAGATAGGGACCGATGATCCCGGATTCACTGTAGCAACGAACTCAGGACCGCATCTATCTGTCACACAAACCTTCATGGAGCATCCACTTGTTGGATTTCCTGTATTTTTTACCACAACCAAGCCGCTAAATTCAAGATTTGCTTTGCTGGTAAAATGATTATAGCTATGACAATCACACGGCTGTGAAATCGGTGCACAATGCTTGAAACACTTTATTTCCTCTTTTTTTCTACAAAAATCAAATCCTTTAATTTCCGGTGGGCATTGCTTTGGACTTGGTTCACATTTCTCTTCCAGCTCTTCACAATCACATATGATGGTATGTCTTTTACAAGAATCGCACTCACCCATGCATTCTTCCGATTTACATTCATGCTTCACCACATGCTCGCATATACATATTTCTTTTTCACATGTCGAACATGGGCTTTTGTGCTTCATACAAACACAACATGTGCACGTCTTTGTTATATGATGTTCGCATTTGCATTCTTTTACACAATCCTCATGACAGCATGTGTGCTTTTCGTGATGTTTGCAACATTTCTTTTCATGAAGTTTAAACACACGTTCTGATTTTCCATGAGATTCTACTCGATTAATATACACTTTGGGTTGTTCTTTGCTTCTTCGGCAGTGACTGCATCGCTTTGAACCGTTACATCCACAGGATTCTTTTTTAGAAACCATACAAAAGCCTCCTCCCTATCCCCTCATTCAAGCTACTACTATGATATGTAGAAGGGCATGGTTGGAAAAGGCGAATGAATCAGGGTAAACGCCCAATTTAGGTATTTATATTGGTTTTAATACCTAAATCCCCTATTATGGAGACTGGATTATATTCTGTTGCTCTCTGTATCTAAACAAAGAATCCCCATCTAAAAAATCAGACAAGGATTCTTTTATCTCATAAATATGAATTTATTGGAAAGGGATAATGAACGGCTTTCATTGCTGTTTACATTGCTTTTTAGGCGAGGGGATTATCGTGATTTGAGGAATGTTATTCTCATTACGTTTTTCTTATAGACAAGTTCTTGTAGCACAGTATTCTAGGTCAAAGATGATTTCTCCACTACAAGTTGCCGGTACAGGAAGAACTACATCACCTTCAACACATGCAATTTCAAGAGCAATTAATCCTTCGACAAAAATTGGAATCGATGCTCCTGGGTTGACTTCTGCAACAGTATTCGTACCGACTCTATCTGTCACACGGACCAGCATTGAACAACCGCTGGTAGGGTTCCCTGTATTGCTAACGACTACTAATCCACTAAATTCAAAGTTCGTTCTGCTAGTAAAGTAGTTAAAGTACTCTGGAGCCGTTGCATCACTACACGGCTGCGAAATCGGCTGACACTGCTTAAAGCATCTTAATTCATTTCTCTTTTTACATAAATTGTACCCTTTCACGCGATCAGGACATGCTTCCTTTTCCTCGTACCATTTCTTTTTGGGCATATCACATTTCTCATACACACAATGGTGCACTGGAGCATTTTCCTTTTTCATGTTACATGTACATTTTTCCTTACAACCACAGTGGTTTCCTTCGGATTGATAGATCATCACATTATTTCCTCCTTGAGTCTTGGTTTTTGGCTTCCCTATCAATATATGTTTCATGGTCTTTCGTGTACAGGCAATTTCACTAATACAAACATCCAATTTGACTACAATTGAAGACAGTCAATCTTCTTCTTGTTATCCTCCTATCGTTTGACTAACGACTGTAAACCCGCTGATTGCGCATGAAGAAAACACGCATATTTCATTTGGATCTGTTAGGCTGTCGACAAAATACACCAGGCAGTCTTTGACTGTCAGCACATAGAGTGATAAGGGGGTTACGGGAGTATATCCCTTAACATAAACATCCAGCAAGAGTCCGTAATTAGCTGTACACCTTAACTCTTCTCCAATACCCGTAGCACAGCAAGGACAGGTACACGATTTCTTCTTTTTACAGTCGTCATCGGTGCTTTCCACTTCATTTGCCTTATCAAGCAGAAATTCAAACACATCAGGGGTTTCTACAGTATCTGTTGCGCAAATACCTGCAACATCACATAATTGCACAGCTGTATTAGGCGCAATCGTATCCTGTGTAGCAGGTCTGAACCTAAGAACCGAACAATCTACAACCTGATTGATTACTTGTCCGGTTGTTGGGTTCGTTAAACCATTCATCGTACTAAAATAGATATCAATGGCTTTTTCGTCCGCGGTTGTTATCGTAGATTGAAATGCCTGGACTTCTTTTAATAAGCCTGCAAGGTTCTGTACACAACAATCGCAATCCTTTGCACAACCATTGCCATTGCAGTTTTCCATGCCTTCACCCCCTCGTTTGCCACGCTTATTATTTTTCTGTTTCTCAAAGAAGTCATCATCGATGATAATTATAGGCTTACAATCACCACATTTTACATCCATAGTGACTCCATCCACATCCACTGGGGTTGAAATGCTCTGGTCATTGGTCATGGTTTGGTCACCATGTCGTTGAGCTTGTAATTGAGGGCCCTGGTTTTGGTCCTGGTCTTCTGTTTGATCTTGATCCTGGTTTTGTACCTGAATTTCATTTTGGTTCTGTGCTTGAGGACCCTGTGATTGATTCCCCTGCTCTTGCGTTTGAGGGCCCTGTTTTTGCCCATCTTGGTTTTGCCCCTGTATTTGAGGTCCTTGTTCCTGCTCTAAACCGCCTTGTTCCTGCTTTTGCTCCTGCTCCTGTTCCCCAATGGATTGGCATTGAGGATTATTCTCAGAAAATGTTTGGTCGGTGTGCTCCACTTCCTCTTCCTTACCCTGACACGTACAAAATTGATGTTGTTTAAAGCACCCCTTACAATATCCATAGCTATCATTATCGGAATAGCTCATAAATGTCACCGCCTTTCTGTAATAGCATATGAAAATAAGAATTTGATTGTATGGACAAACAGACCATGCTAGGAGATTTTTTTACCAAGACACATCCGATTTAGGGGAACAATAAAAAAACTGCCCATTCCTATGAGCAGCTCCATCAAATGTTTACTTAAGTAGATTTTGATTTTTCTAACCGTCCAATATACGCTTCAATATAATGTCGATTCGCTTCATTCAATCCTTCAGGCAGATCATTCAGCTTAAAATACCGAAGATCAATCGATTCCGTTTCATCCATATTCATCGATCCAATCGCATGGGATGTCACGTAAACCGCCGTTACGGAATAAATCTCATCCCCATTTGGCAGTTGCAGATAGTATTCAGGACCTGAGCACATCCCCACAAGCTCCATACCCCGATTTCAAGTCCCGTTTTCTCCTCTCCGTCTCCTCCAGGCTTTCTCCCAACTCCATCAGGCCGCCCTGCAATCCCCATGCACCGTCCCGTCTGTGCTGAAGGAGTCCTTTTCTTCATTTATGATAAGGATAACGGCTCCAGGGCAGAATCAATGGAGTGGATCCGACTATCTTTCTCAAATCCATAACGTAGCTCTTTACGCCCCCCTACATGTCTATCGCTTTTTTTACCGCCCAATCATGGTGTTCGTGGAAAAGAAGCTGACTCGCCTCCTCCAAATCAATCCACTCTGTGACATGTTCACTTTGCTCCTGCACCTTTTCGTTCAGCTCAACCTGATAAAAGAAGGCGTCACTCAGGAGGGGCTCTTCTTTCCTTGTAAGAAAATAGCGCATCGCATTTCCTACGTAAGAGCCAATCGTTCCACGGTAACCCGTTTCCTCCATCAGCTCCCTTTCCAGGCACTCCACCTGACTTTCATCACCTTCCATGCCGCCACCCGGCAAAAAATAGTGCCCCGTATCGTTTCTCACCACCAGCACTTGATCCTTTTCATGATGAAAGGCAATGGCATAGACACCTTTTCTTTTTCGATAGTTCAAACCTGGAATCATTTCTCCGAAGACCATTTTCATTGATTCACCTTCATTCTCTACTTTCTCATACACGGTTTCATCACATACTGATTATATCCCTATTCAACTTGTATTCTGTCCTCTTCCAAGCTCAAAAAGTTCATAACCAGCACATAAAAAGGATACGACACCAGTGCTCCGATCATCACTAAACCTGTTGCCGGATTCGGGGCATCGCCTCCGTTTGTCACCGGAAATAAAAAGGCGATGATAAAAGCAGAGAGGAGAAAGTACGGAAACCAAAGTACCGACGTCCAATAGGCAGCCTTTCGTCCCACCATCCACTTCTTGGTGAGAAAATGTATGATGACTGTCCCTAGGATGACGACCACTCCAGTCATGAACCCACTTACATTCTGGACTGTATCCATTTCAAAGCCCGTCAGCCTCGTTAATCTGTATACATTCACCATGAGCTCTACAGGGATGAGGATCATAAGGGCATAGATTATGCTGAGCACATTTATTTTTATAAAATGGTTCATTTAAGTTCACCTATCTTCTACTACCAATTATTTCAAATCCAAACCATATTCTCAACTAAAAAAGAATGACCCGGTAGTGGATCATCCTTTTTTAATAGACTAATATATTCCCTGTTCCAGCTGTTCCTTACTAAGCCTTTGCATATGCTCTTCATGAAAATTTCCATTTGTGTAACCGTAGCTGTTCATATGTTCCATCAAGTCGGCTTCCTTGCCATTAGCCGCGAGGGGAATCCAGCCGAATGTCGAAAACATCCCTAAATCGAACTCATCCCAAAAAGAATCGGCCTGGCCTTCACTTCCGTTTGATAATTTCATGGCATATACCCATTCTTTCGGAAGCTTCATCATCCCATATGATGTTCCTTTCATGGAGACCTCCGAATTCATCAGAATACTGGGGACATAATGCTGCTGACCACCGCTGATCGAGAATCCCCTATCTCTCATGAAGTAAAATTGAAGGGTTTGAATATGATTTCCAGGTGCCATATTCCAGACAATACGAAAGCTCGAAGGATCATCTTTATCTACCATCCACACTTTAGGCTCCCCATTGGTCCGGATACGCTTAACCTTCCATCCTGTTATATTCCTCTTCCAATAGCTTATGCCGTAACCACCTGAGTCCGAGCGAAATGGAGCTACCCCGTGCCGGCTATCAACCTTTATAAAATCCTGGATCTCGATTGCCTGAACATTCTGCACGGTTGAATTAATACCGGAAAGAAGATCTTCGTCTTGCGGAAGCGAATCTGTTTCCATATACAACCAGTAAACTGCCAGTAATCCTACTACCAGCACTCCAACAACTAGAAAAGGGATCCTTTTCTTCTTCATCGGCCCACCTCCTCTAGCACTGTGTGAGGCATGCGGAAATAGTACTGAGTCTTCCAGGTGGAAATCAGAATGCCTTTCCCGTCGTCTTCCAAATAAATGTCAGATTCCAGTCCGCTTCCCCATTTAGGATTAGTACCGATCAACTGATATGGAAAACGTTCAGACTTGTTATTACGGCCGTTCATCTCTCCGTACCACACCTGACTATCGAATTCGACCTGTTTCATCTCAGTAAGTTGCTTCATCAGTTTCTCCTGGTCCAAGGTCCGTCCCTCTCCAGATGGATGAATGACGTTAATGGAAGCGTCTTTGGCCCTTGTTATGTAGGTGGATAGTTCATTTTCAGGATAGATAAATGAATGAACTGGGATGGTAAGTAAGGTTCCTGCCAGGAAAATGAAATTGGCCAGGAATCCGATCCAGGAAAACCGGCGATACGTGTCCCATCGCCCTTCCTTACTTCTCAGCACACCATAGAGAATCCATACACCGAGTGGTAAAATCGGGATTTTCACAAATGTATGAAACCATTCCATGTTGATGGTAAACGAAAACAAACCAATCAAAATGGCGAATAACACTTTCCACACCTTCGGCTTTGTTCTGAGCCTTCTATATACTCTATAGGCGAGATAGCCGATCAAAGTCCATTCAATGATGGATATGATAAAGGCTACGATATTAAACGAAACATCGATGTTGACGATAGGATCTCCCCCTTTTTCTATATGTCTTCCTATTTTACCATCTATATCCATATCGCGGACAAAAAAAGAATGACCATCGAATGATGATCATTCCTTCATTTTATTTATACGTTTTGAACAGCCTCTTCTATTCCTGTACTTCCTGAAATAAGATCGAATCCCTTATTGAATGTGCTCGCTTCCGTTAACGATGCCACGATCGTACTCGCCACATCTTCACGGGGGATCGAACCTCGTTCCAGATTTTCAGCGGCTGATACTTTCCCCGTTCCTTCTTCATTCAGCAGTCCGCCTGGACGGATAATGGTGTAGGTGAGCCCGCTGTCCACCAGTGCACGATCGGCAAAATGCTTCGCTACATAATACGGCTTCAGGGAATCGTTCCAATTCTCACGGTGATGAGCCTGCAGGGCACTTACCATCACAAAACGTTCGATTCCGGCCTGCTTTGCGGCCTCCATCGTTTTCACCGCTCCGTCAAGATCGATGAGAAGCGTCTTGTCTGAACCTGTGCTACCACCAGATCCTGCAGTGAAGACAACAGCATCTGCGCCTTTCAATCCATTTGCGATCTGGTCAACCGTTCCCTCCAAATCAACCAGTTCAGCCTCCACGCCTTCCTGTTCAAAAGACGGCACCTGCTCTTCCTTCCTCACAATTGCTCTCGGCGTATGCTCGCTGCGCTTCAAGAGTCCGATCACTTGCTTCCCGATTTGTCCATTTGCTCCAACAACTGCTACGTTCATCCTCTCATCTCCTTATTCCGATAATTTTAGTATGAATTCATCATCACATGTTTGGCCGGTTGATGACAAATCATCTGTTTGGTGTGTGCTCATATAATGTATCCGAAATGGAGAGATTTAAAACGGAGTGAGTGCTTATCTTAGTGCGAGTGGGAAGATTTCTACAAAAAAGAAAGAATCATAGACTTTTGAGTAGCGGATATATGTTTAGAAAGGAGCGTCGCACGGGATTTGCGTCGTTTTTTTATTTATTGCGTCATTTTCTGAGTATTTGCGTCGTTTTTTAATTTATTGAGTCGTTTTCCACCATATTTGCGTCATTTTTTTGTTTTATGCGTCTATTACCAAAAATACCCACAAAAAAAGACTATTAAGGTCCGTCCCTCAATAGTCCAATCTTTAAATAATCCTATACAACTCCTCCACACTCGTCACCACATAATCAGCATGAGGATTCTCTACCATTCTATCCGTAAAGTAGCAGGAACTGATCCCCGCATTCTTCCCTGATTCCAGGTCCAAATCCCTGTCTCCAATCATGATCGCTTCCGACTGGTTGATACCATGTGTTCGGATCAAATGCTGAATGGCATCTGGACTGGGCTTTCTCTCAAATCCATGCTCTGAGGTGATGAAGTCAGAGAAGTAGCCAGTCATCCCGAAATCCTCCAACATTTTCATAGAAGACTCTCCCCTGTGGGTGTACAGATAATTCCGTCTGCCCGTTTCATGAATATACTTACAAAGCTCCATCATTCCTTCAAAGGGCTTGGACAAATCAAATTCGACTTCTTTTCTGCGAGAATCATAGGCTTCGATAAAATCGTTACCGATTCCGTACTTCTCTCCGTAGTGATTGAAAGCATCTGTCATTGATACCTTCATATGTTTCATGATTTCCTCTAACGGTTCATCAATTCCATCCTTTTCAAGGGTTTCCTTGAAGCTTCCCGCCATGACGGGATATGTATCAAAAAGCGTCCCGTCGAAATCCCATATGATATGTTTGTACATGTCCATTCCCCCTTCTTATGTAAACTATCCTTATTTTACCACAAGGACTGTTATCTTCGTCCATCATGCAAGAGAATTCATACAAAATAGGAAATTTATGCTAAAATACTGTAAAGAACAACCAAGGAGGATATCCATGATCCACCCACAGCAAACGGTTTTTCTTATAAGCTCCGCCATCCTGTCTTTCGCAGGAATCATTCTTTTTTCAAGAACACTACCGCAATTGGGTTTCCTCATCCTATATATATTTATCAAATTCAACCAGTCCGTCGTCTCCTTATTTCTTATGCCCTTTTAGGTTTACTACTGTTTTCAATGAGTGGATTGAATAAAAACAAATGTACCAAGGGAGGTGAGTGACATGGAACTCTTTATTATCTTTGTAAGTGTAATTGTCCTTATCGTGTTTCTCTTTATCTTCTATATTATAGTAGAACGAGCCGTACGGGACGGAATCAACAACTCGGTCATCGGGCGCTATCTTGAAGAAAAACATGGAATCAAAGATCCACAAGGGGATGAGAATCTAAACGACGATACGTTCAAGGGGGAATGATAGTTGTTCGGGATGACAGTAGAAGAAACACTGATTTTAGTCTGGTGTGCCATTCTATTAATCAATAATGTCGAGTTGATTTTCAGATATCGATCGAATAAAAATAAATATATAGAACTCCAGGATTCAGGTGCCCTCATGCCCATCAGTCAGTTACGATTAACAGTTGGAATCCTGATTGGCACCTTTATTTTCAAAGGACTTATTTATATCATCGCCGCTTTTGTCCTTCACAACCTCTATGCCAAAATCTTCGGGTTCCTCCTGTTGGTCTTAAGACTGATCATCGGGATTCAAGATGAGGAGACGTTCCGGAAGAGCAAGTGGGATCTCTTAGTGTTACTTCTTGAAACGGGGTTTGTTGTGTATTTTATGCTGGCTTATTTCTTTTTTGGGTGGTGAAGAACATCTTTAAATACGAACGATCCATTCCATTACTTTTAGTAAAGATTAGTTAAATAGGAGTCTTGTATGCAAAACTTAACCAACTTTATGCAGAGCTACTTTAACGGTCTAATCCTTCGTCCACCCCTTTTCTACTCGTCTGAATTTGGTCTGCGCTTTGAAATCTCCATGCCTGGAGAGGAACATATAAACAAAGAAAACCTGAAGCAAATAAAGGAGCGAACGACTAGTCTATTCGACCACGTATTCCATGATTCCGATGATATCCTTCTGATAACGGACGTCAACACCGTGGAGGAAGACCGCTTCCTTGAGAAGAGACCCACAAAGGTGTATCAGAAATACATCAGGCATAAGGATACTCTCTACAAGCTTCAATACAAGCTTCTCCCATGGGTCTTCCAACATGTCGATGATGAAGAGGATGACAACATGGTCACGCATCGGTTCATCCTGCCATGTCAAAAAAGGGATATCCGCTATCAACAGCTCCTCATGGCGATTTCTTACGAGGACTTCACACATCCAACTCAACTGTTAAAAGGTTTTCAACACGCGGGATTAGAAATATACTTTGTGAATGTTACAAGAAAGATCATTTACCATCTATACGATGATCGTGGGTGTGATATCATTGCCTCGGATAAAGAAGACATACGTTCCCTATACAACGATCGTAATGATTGGATATTGGATTATGACCGGCAGCGGATTGAGAACATGATGAATGCTCAATAAAAAGGCGCAGGGTTTGAAGAATGAAAACTCAACAAATCCATGCGCTTATCATTTATACATGAGGATCTACAACTTCCCATCCACCTCTGACGTATCCACATCATCACCGAACCAGTCACTCAGCTTCGCCTTGGCTTTCGCTTTCACTTCATCATCGATATACATGGAAACCTGTATTAAAGCGAGACCGAGGGCTCCAAGGTCATCTGTAAAGCCTATCCCGACTGCCATATCCGGAATGAAATCTGTCGGAAGGATGAAATATCCGAGTGCCCCGATGATGACCATCTTCGACTTCTTTGGAACATCTGGCTTCTGCAGGACAAAATAAAGGAGCAGTGCCGTATACACGACGGAATGACCTGCCTTCACACCATACCTCTTCAGCTTATCCCAAAACTTTTCCTCTGAAAAATGCTTTTCCGTGTTGTCCATTTCATTTCCACCTCCGTTATCAGTGAACAGCTCTTGTTCCTTTCATTGTAGAAGGTTTGGTGGAAATAGACAAATGTTTGCACATGCGGATTTACGTTATAATTCAACTACATAAACCTATGTAAGGAGTGATCAGCATGCTCAATGCCATCATATTGTTCATCTTAGCCGGAATTGCCGAAATCGGAGGGGGCTATCTCATCTGGCTATGGCTTCGGGAAGGCAAGCCTTCCTATTGGGGACTGGCCGGCGGAATCGCCCTGGCTCTCTACGGCGTCATTGCTACATTCCAGTCCTTCCCTTCCTTTGGACGTGTCTACGCCGCTTACGGCGGGGTGTTCATTGTCCTGTCCGTTCTATGGGGATGGGGAATCGATAAGAAAACACCGGATGTGTATGACTGGGTCGGGGCCGGGATTTGTCTGGTTGGGGTTGGTGTGATGCTACTTGGGCCGAGGCAGTAAAAAGCCGTCTCTCAGAATTCTGAGAGACGGACCTTATATCTACAGCTCTTACAATCCCGGAAGTATCCCTGAGAACAAGCTCAAAATCAAAACCGTCGTTATCGCTGTCAAGCCGGCAATGAAACCACCAAGCGTCCACGCTTTCAATGTCTGAACGACAGTCAATTTTCCGAATCTATTTACAACCCAGAACCCCGAGTCATTCGGGAGAGAAAGCCCGATTCCACCGGCACAAATGGCTAGCCCCAGTAATATTGGGGAAACTCCAAGTTCCACTGCCATTGGCCCGAGAATACTGGATGTTGTCACCAAGGCAACGGTCGCTGAACCGAGTGACGCACGCAGGATTTGGGAGAAGATAAATGCCAGTAATAGTACCGGGATACTCCAGCTTTGCATCGTTGTGATTAAATAATCGCCGATACCACTCTTATTAATCACTGCTCCAAATGCCCCACCGGCACCTGTCACCAGTATGATGATCCCGGCTGAGTTGATTGCTTCTGAGTACAATCTGTTGTTGGGAACAGAGATGTATGGGGCAAGCAGAATGATTGCTACCACCACACTTATGAACAGTGCAATGTTCTTGTCGCCGATAAATCCTAATATACTCGCAAGACCCGTATCCGGAATGAGCAACTGAGAAATAGTGTTGATCAGGATAAGTCCGATAGGAAGTGCCAACATGAAGAAACTTAAGCCTGTGCTGATTTCCTTTTTGGGAGCATCCTCTAAGCTTACTGCTACTTCTTCGATGGCACCTGAGTGATTAATACGCTTTCCTATGAATAGCCCGTAGATATATCCACCGACTAGTGTAGCTGGGATGGCCACAATAATTCCGTAAAGAATGAATAAACCAAGATCTGACCCTGTATTTTCCGCCACTACAAGTGGCCCTGGTGTAGGGGCGATCATGTTATGAGAAACGATTAAACCAACTCCAAGTGCCGTAACAAATGAGATGACCGAGATACCTGTTTTCTTTGATAAGCTTTTGATCAATCCACTCAGAATGACGAATGCTGCATCAAAGAACACGGGAATAGAAACCGCCGTCCCCGTCAATGCAAGACCGGCCGGTGACTTTTTGATTCCGAAAGCTTTTAGTACCGCTGCTGCAATTTTTTCAATCGCTCCTGATGCACCAAGGAACTGTCCGAAGATGACACCTAGTCCAATCAGGATTCCGACACCTGTCAAGGTGTTCCCGAATCCTTGTGTTACAGTCGCCGCCACTTCATTTAACGGCATCCCAATGACCACTGCCGTTGCGAATGCAACCCCGATCAAGGAAAGGAATGGTTCAACCTTCAACTTTAAAATCAAGAAAAAAAGTGCTGCTAATGCCAGAAAGAAAATCACAATCAACATATTTCCTGTAACCATATCTGATTACCCCCTTTGTTTTGTGAAACACTTTTATCACAAGCAGAACCACCTAGCATTCCCCTTAAAACATTGGCAATTCTGCATTGTTCCATTAACCTTCCAGTGTCGAGACCACATCTCTTAACGTCGTGACCGCTCCAACATTTCCTGGAAAAATAACGTATGGAATGAACGGGAACGTACTCTCTTCACTAGTTTTCCATACCGGGATTCCCGGTGCGATTTGACCTGCAACGGTGGCCCGTCTGACACATAACCCTCTTGTGCCAATGTCACTTGAAGTGATGCCACCTTTAGCAATCAAGTAATTGGGTCTTACGGAGAAATGTCGCACAATACTTGTGACGGCATTCGAAATCTCGACAGATAATTGCAACTCCTGTTCTTTCATCCCGTCTCCAAGATCTAAGCGCTTTCTTTTCGTATAGATGACCGTGCTTACCCCTTCAGTGATTTTGGCCTCCGCTTCACGCTGCACACGTTCGATTTCTATTTGAAACGCCTCTTTATCTAGCACCAAATGAGCATCAAATTCAATGAAATGCAGGGATGACAGATCCCTAAGTTTCTCTAACTGGTCGGTCGTTTTCTTAACGTGAGATCCGACAATTACCAATCCGCCATTTTCCCGTTCCTCGCTGATCAATTCTTCCTTTGTTAACAATGGTCGTGAAGAAATATCCCCGATTACCTTTGTAAAAGTTGCTGCCGTTCGGAAGATGAATCGTTTCCCTCTCTCGATCGCAATGATCAGGGCAGTCGTGAAGACTCTCACATCTTCTTCCTCAAGTGCATTGACCACTACTTTCCCAAAATTCTTCACCTCAAGCAATTGATCAATGATTCCTTCTATATCCATGCCTCGAATGGATTCTAGTGAAATATACGTGACACCAGCTTCAGAAAAAGCTCCATTCGTCTTCTCTTCGACCCATTCACCTAAATGACTAGACTTGAAGCCGAATGTCCGGTCTTTAGCAAATTCAGTTTCTCCGGCAGGAATCAGTATATCTTCCTGTTGAACAAAGTGAGTATTCTCTATTGTCAATCGACCGCCTTCTTTAAAAAACGGAAGGATAACCTCCCCATCAACGTTCATGTGGCTTTCAGCTTCTATCGTTTGTCTGAGAACCTCTGTTTCCAGAGGATAATGACCTCTCAAAGTTGAATCACCACGGCTGATGATGAGGTATGGGAGCCCAACTTTCTTGGAGATCGCCTCGGTTCGTACTGCAATATCCCGGTGGACCTGCTCAGTTTCTTTTGCCGTAAAGGCTCTCGAATTCGTCAGGATGAAGAAAATTTGATTATCTTCGGCAAACCCTTGTTCAATGGTTTCTTCCTCCCAGTCTGTAAAAACCGAAACCCCATGAACGGTTTGAACACCTGTCGGATCGTCATCAAGGACGACAATTTTGTGTGTAAAACCAGGTCTGATTTTCCTCCACCATTTGTTTACTTCCTCTACGTTGATAGATTGATAATTTGAGAGGATCTTCTCTACATGGTTTGTTTTCATCACAGACTGACACCATTTACTTCATGATTCGCAAGCTTCTCATAATATTGAATGAGCCCCCCATGATCATCAGCTGCTTTCCCATTTGCCATTAATGATTGGTACATCTCTAGTACCTGACTTGAAAGTGGTAACGGAACACCAATGGAGTAAGCGGTATCCATTACATTCGTCAGGTCTTTCGCATTGATATCAATCCGGCCACCAGCGACGAAATTCCGTTCAAGGATCAACGGTACCTTTGCTTCCAGCACTGCACTTCCAGCCAACCCTCCACGGATCGCTTCGTACATCTTCTTGATATCAATTCCCGCTTTCGATGCTAACGTAAGTGCCTCTGACATCGCTGCGATATGGACGTTCACCAGAATTTGATTGGCAAGCTTCGCTGTCGTACCGCAACCATGATCTCCAACGAGAGTAATACTCTGCCCCATCACTTCCAGTACAGGTTTCACTGTTTCATAGATTTTTTCTTTTCCTCCAACCATGATGGCCAGAGTTCCGTCGACTGCCTTCGGTTCACCACCGCTAACAGGAGCATCGAGCATCTCCATTCCCCTGTCTTTAAGAGCCACGGCGATTTCTTTCGACTGAACTGGTGAGATCGAGCTCATATCCACTATAATTGTTCCATCATTCGCTCCATAGATGACACCGCTTTCACCAAGGACCACACTCATCACATGCTCGCCTTTTGGAAGCATCGTGAAAATAATATCGCTATTTTCACCCACTTCTTTCGGAGAACCTGCACCCCTCGCTCCTAAGCCCACCAACTCTTCTACTGCAGACTCATTAATATCAAACACAGTTACATCGTAGCCATTCCGTACTAGATTAAGTGACATCGGTTTACCCATAATCCCAAGACCAATAAATCCAAGTCTCATGTCCATTCCCTCCTGTTGATTAAGCGTTTTCATTTTGTTATTGTCACCAATTGTACACAATAAATTATATTTTGTATACAAAATTATATAAAATGTATACAAAATTATTTTTAGTTATAACTTTTAAATCATCCCCACTCGTTCTATACTTTTAGAAAGGGCTTTAATTAAGGAAGCCGAATACGGGAAGAAGACTTAAACAGAGTCTTTCATTGGAGTCGATCAACTTGAAGAAGAAAACTCAGCAGCACGCTTATTTACAATCATATGAATACCTAAGAGATAAAATCTTAAACGGTGAACTCGAACGGGGAACCAAACTTATAGAGGAAAAAATGGCAGAAGAACTTGGAGTGAGCAGGACACCGATCCGGGAATCGATCCGCAAACTAGAACAGGAAGGTCTCGTCAAGCAAAAACGCGTCGTCAACCCAACCGACATGGACCTTCGACACTACTTCCAGGTCCGAATCCTTCTAGAAGGATTTGCTGCCAAATCAGCCGCCACCTTCATGAACGAACACGACCTGAACCAACTGAAAGAATGTATTCAGGTTGGCAGAACTGGGACACCCGAAGAAATCATGGAAGCCAACAAACAATTCCATGACGTCATCGTCAATGCCACAAATAACCCCGTCATGATTGATACAATCGAACGCATGCAATCCATCATCTATCTCTTTAGGAAGACAGTCGTTTATCATAATCGGCCGTTTTTGATTGATGAGCATCAGGAGATTTATGACGCTATTATTTCTCATAATGGAGAGGTAGCTGAGAGGTTGATGAAGGAACATATTCAGGCAGATTTAGAGTTTTGTTTGCATGTGATGGAGAGGTAAATTCCTCGATACAGAACGACTGTTGAATTATATTTAGTTTTATTTTCCAAAAGAAGGATATATAATTTAAAATAGCGAATTATTATAATAAATTATATGGAGGGAGTGTACAATAATGATTGTTACTGTAGATAAACGTGACGATTTAGTAATTCAAGATAGCAAATTAGAGAGATTATATTTAACTCAACAATTTTATGCGCTTAGAAACTCAATACTGGAGAACAAAAATATCTCTGAAGAAAATTTAAGCACAATTTCCGATTTTTTAAGTAGCGGTAAAGCTCATTACGAAGGTATTTTTTTAGACTTTCATCAATTAGAGACCTCAGAAATTTACTCTTTAATAAGTAAAAGTTTAACACCTGAACAAATTTTACAATCTTCTTTCAAAGATAATGTAGAACATTTATTAAACAGCTTAAGTAATGTTTCTTCATTAAGCGAGGCGGATAGAAAAATTTTAGTTAATTTCCTTTCAAGTTTAATTAGTAATTTGACCACAAAAAAAATTAGTAATCAAAGGAACTACTTCGATTGGTAAATTCTACTGACTACTTTTTTGATCATTCACTTCAAATACACCATGATCAAGCTTTTGCATTGTTTAATCAAATTGAAAAACTAAAATTAACTTCCTATCCTTCAATTGAAGCATCCAATTTTGTTGAAGAACTATCCGCCATTTGTAACCTACTATTAAAAAAATTCGAACTGATTCCAAATTCAAGTTACTCAGAAATTATCTTATATCGTCAAGCATTAAATTATTTACAAAAAATCGTAAGTTTCATTTCTCAAGCAAATATTACTCATCATCCAATGGAAGTTATGGTACCAGCAAAAGAACTTATCTTGAAATTTGGAGATGAGACCTTATTCTTTACTCAACCAGTTTGGATACTAAACTATGCAATTGGTGACGTTTGGAGTAAATTTTCTAACAACCTCTCCAGGTTATTACCAGAATTAGATTTAGATTTAAAGAAAAAAATATTAATTCAGTTTCCTATTATTCATAAAGATGATGTTTTATTAGGCTGTGTAATGGGACATGAGCTAGGGCATTATTTTGATTTACATACTAACTTAAACATTTCAGCATCGTTACTGCCAAAGTTATTACAACATAAAAACATCAATAATTTGAAGGATTATGTTCAATTAAAAATAATACCTCCAAATATAAAATTAAATTCCGAGCAAGAAGATAGAATAAAAAAAGACTTAGTAGTAAAGGTTTTAGGTGAAGACTATTTAGTCAATTGGTTAAAAGAATTTGTAGCTGATATTGTTGGCATTTTATTATATGGTCCTGCCTCTCATTTTTCCGGTGATAGTATATTCACATTCAGCTCATTATCTGAAAATGGTAGTTTATCAGACTCATATTCCCCTACCCATCCTAGATCTTCAATTAGAAGCCTAATTAGACTTAGAACATTTGCACAACTGGGTTATGATCAGATTTTCGATCAAGATATTAAAAATTCTATAGAAATTAGCAAACAAAAGTGGGAACATGCTAATACTAATAGTGCAAGAAGCTTTTTAGATGGGGAAATTAATGACACACTACTCTATCGACTAACACTCAACGAAGAATCATATCCATTAATAGAAAATATTTTAATGGAAAATCTAGATTACATTATTGATTTTATTGTATCTACTATTCCAGGTGATCTACATTACACAGCCCAACAGTATAATTCGCTAGTTCCAAAACTTTCAAAAAAAGTTTCTAATTTTATACCGCCAAACGAATTATTTGATGGTCCTGTGGATAGCATTAGTATTCTAAATGCAGGATGGCATGCTTATATCGTATACAAAGACACATTAAGCGATAACCTTGTTGAACATGAACAAGATTATAATATTAGGGAAATGATCAATAACCTAATAAAGAAAGCATTAATGTCTGCTCACATACATAGGAGGTGGAACGATGTCAGTACTAACTAGCCAGCTAATTGAAGAGAGGCTCTCTTTAAATGACGAAAATCTAGAAGATAAATTAATTATCACACCATTATTAGAAAAATCCCAATTAAATGGTGCTAGTATTGATTTACGACTAGGAACAGAGTTCAAAGTTTCTATTCCCACCAAGTCCCCATTGCTGGGTACTGTTGAAGAGCCAATAGAACAGTTTTTTCAGACTACTTATCGTAAGTTTGGAGAGGCTTTTATTCTGCATCCTAATCAATTAGTATTAGTAAATACTTTTGAGTATATAAGAATACCCAATAACATCGTAGGAATGATTAGTACAAGGTCTTCTTTAAACCGTCTGGGTTTAAATGTGACATCAATTGTACACCCAGGTTATGCAGGAACACTAACTTTACAATTAGAAAATAACGGAGTAAACGCAATAAATCTAACTTGTGGTATGCGTCTGGTCCAATTAGTATTATTCTCAAGTGAAGCTGTACCACAAGCGTATATATCGAATTCTGTTTCTAAATATATTAGTAATACCTCTCCAATTCTTTCTCAAATTAACAAGGATACTGATTTGGAAATCCTAAATAAATTCCCTTTATAATCGCAAATAAAATTCTAACATGGATGATCTATCTATCACTTCACATAAAAAAAGACATGAGACTGAGACCCATGTCTTTTTTTATGTATTCCTTTTATAAGGATGCAAAGGGATTTTTAAAAAGAAGAACATATCTTCTAAATATTACTTAGCTTCCAACCCCTTCTCCATCAACAACTTCTTAGCTTCTTTCAAATCAATCCTAGCCCTATGACCATGCTTCTCCAACAAATGTAAAAGATTATTCCCACTCAACAAAGTTATAGGCTTTCCTTTTGCAAATTCGTATGCATCCGGTCCATAATCCGCTGTTGAAACTAATACTCCTTTGTTAGCACCTTCATTTAGCAAGGTACCATATAAATCACGCACGGCAGATACACCAACCACATTTGTGTATCGTTTTGCCTGAATTACTACTTTTCCTCCTCGTATAGGGTCTGGATCAAATGCCACTGCATCTACTCCTCCGTCCTTACTTGCCTGTGTGACTTTCACTTCTCCACCAGAATGTTTAAATTCCTTTTCAAATAATTCTCTAATTAAATGTTCAAAATCTTGCCAGTCCATAGCAGCTAAATTATCGCTTTCATTAATGGAGTCTGCAATATCATATGATGAGACAAATCGAGGGTCATTCCTGTCTATTTTAATAATAGGTGCAATAGGAGATATGCTATGTAACTTACTGCTTCCTATACCTTTTAAATTCTTAAAACATAATTTCGGATCTACGAGTGAAAGGTTGATTTTCATAAACTCTTCTTTAGATGCTTGAACAGATAGTATGCATGCATTTACTTCTTGCCCGGTTGACTTATCCACTGATTTAACCCAACCATTAAATACTATTGATTCCAATGCGTTAATTGCATCAGCTTCGAATAATTCATGTAGAGACCTTAATGTAATTTGGTAAAGGAGATTATCATACATCTTTTTCTCTGCTGTTGCTGACAATCGTACTTCCTTGTATTCATCTTTTGATTGTATATATTTTACTTCCTTCAAGGTTGGTATATGATGTAGTGAAGGTAGAGAGTAATCAATAACAAGAATTTTATTAATTGGATTGTAGTCTATATCAAATTCTTGTGGAAATTCATTTGGATAGATTGAATTGGTGAGTACCATGTCACAATAATCTACTATTGCTGTAGGACATGAGTTGAGATAATTTTCTTTTTGGTTTTGGATTGCTTTATTTTTTTCCTCTTGTTTAGTTAAGAATTTCTTTTTCTCCTCTTCCCATGAAAGTAGTTTCTTTCCAAAAAGTGCTGAATCTTCTTGATTCTTTTTATTAATTCTATCTTTTTCTTTCTCCCAATTTATATGAGCTCTATTTAATTGTTCATTAGCCAAATCAATTTTCTTTTGTTTCATTGAAGAAAATATCTTATCCAAAAATCCCAATTTAGGTTGGAACCTCTCCATTTTTTGGGTAGGTTCTTCTGGGAGACTTACCAACTTTGGCTCCTTAGGTTTAGCCTTGCTAAAAGTACTTGTATCTTTTAAACTTTCCCAATTGATCTCATCATCAATTTCTAAAGTGAACAATAATGTATTTTCAACTTCCTGTAGGATCCCTCCAGCTTCAGTTGTAAGTTCAATCGCCAGTTCTTTTTTTGCTTCTTTTTCTCTAATTATATTGTCACGTTCTACCTTTTTCATTTCAGTTTCTTTTTTCTTTCTCCACATTTCGTCCCATTGATTCACCTGTGCTAGAGCCTTTTGTTCAACTACATAGTAACTGTCTCCTTTAATTACCCTATATTTATTTAGTCCATCATGTTTGATTTCTCTCTGATACATGTACCGAGGTGCCAATTTCCTCTCCTCCTTTTATTGAATGAGTATCATATTTATATTTATGTATTCACATAACGAAAAAGTATTATTTAATATAATATCTACCCAGGTAATATTTTACTGCATTTTGGATATAAAATGGAAATTACGTGTCCGTTTTATACTCAACCCGTATCGCAAAACTAAGTTCAATTTTACATTTCAATGCAACCAGGAAAACCAGTAAAACAAAAGAAATATTAAGGGGGAAACAACATGCTTCACTTTCAACAACATTCTAAAACGCTCGTAATCGTGATCCACGAAATATACGGAATCAACCAACATATCCAAGACTTCTGCACATTCATTTCAAATCAGGGTGCTGACGTCATTTGTCCCGATCTACTAGAGAAAAGAGGTCCTTTTGATTACTCTCAAGAAGAGATCGCTTACCATCATTTCATAGAGCACATAGGCTTTGAAAATTCTTCAGAAGAAATAAAGGACCTTCTCTCAACCTATCGCCCGAAATACAAACGAATCGTGATAATAGGATTCAGTGTAGGTGCAACGATTGCCTGGTTATCTAGTGAAGATGAAAGGGTTGATGGAGTTATAGGTCACTATGGTTCACGTATCCGAAACTATTTGGAGGTCACACCTCTGTGTCCGACCATGTTGTTCTTCCCAGAAGAAGAACCCTCCTTTCAGGTGGACGAAGTCATTGCGGCATTAGAACAAAAGCACATCGACATTCAGAAATATAGCGGTAAACATGGATTCAGTGACCCTTATTCGCCAAACTACCATAAGGAATCAGCTCAAAAAACAAGGGATAGGATCATAGATTTTTTGGTTGGTTGAATAGATTTATGAATCTTGCTTGTTTCCATGCCCTTGAAACAACAGCAACAACGCGCCCACTACAGGCGCGTTGTTGTTTACTAACTCTTCTTTCTTTAAAGATCTACTGTTTGTTTTGGCCACGTGGAATGGAAGGTCGCCATGACCCTTACAGAATTTAAGTTTATCCTTACTCCCTTCTCTTCTCCCCTCACCCCATTCACCCTCAACCTTGCTTAAAACTGGATCCCTTAAAAATAAAAGGTTTCCCCAATTAACCTGATGTCATTTTCAGAAAATTAACTTTATTTTTCTTTTACCCCAGCATACAATGAATGTATCGAAACTAAAGGAGGCTGTTTTCATGAGAAACAAGGCTATGGTAACCGTACATTCATATAAGGGTGGGATACCTTTTTAACGATGACGGTCTTCCCCCTTATATGTGTTCTGTGAACTAACACATAAAGGGGTATCTTATGTCTTTTCCAGTGAAGAAATTTTTTTCGTATTACAAACCGTATCGCTCGATTTTTCTTTTCGTATTGTTCTGTGCGTTGATGACGTCTTCCCTGACGCTCGTTTTTCCGTTGCTTGTCCGCTATGTGACAAAGGATGTTTTGGCAGGAAGTCTTTCCACTGCTTTGGCCGATGTTCTTTGGATCGGCGGTGTGATGATTCTTCTTGTGATTGTGCAGAACGTCGGAAATTATATTGTGGATTACAAGGGCCACGAGATCGGGGCACGAATGGAGAGCGATATGCGAGGCGAATTATTCGCCCATCTGCAGAAGCTGTCTTTCAGCTTCTACGATAGAGAGAAGACCGGCCGGCTGATGAGCCGGGTGACGAATGATCTCTTGATGGTATCTGAGCTTTATCATCACGGTCCTGAAGATTATGTGAAATACCTTGTTCGCTTTCTTGGGGCATTTGTGATTCTATTTTGGATCAATGCTCCGCTTACCCTTACCGTCTTTTGTTTCTTTCCGGTCCTCGGTTTCTTCTCCCTGTATTTCAATAAGAAATTGAACCGTGCGTTGACGAATAATAAAGAGCGGATCAGCGATATCAATGCCCAGGTGGAAGATTCCTTATCCGGCATTCGCGTCGTTCAGTCGTTTGCCAATGAAGCGCTTGAAATCAAGAAATTCAATGTAGAGAATCACCGTTTCCTGGAAAGCCGGAAGGGAACGTATCGAGCGGAGGCTTACTTCTATAACGGGACGGAAGCCTTCATTCAACTGATCACAATCACCATCGTCATCTTCGGATCCATCCAGATTGTGAATGCTTCTCTTGACCTGCCTGACTTGATTACGTTTCTGCTGTATATCGCCTTTATGATTGAGCCCATTCAGAGACTCACTCACATGAGCACTCAATTACAGGAAGGTGCCACTGGTTTTCAACGATTCTTGGAAATCATGAATACCAAACCTGATATTGAGTCTGTTTCAGAGGCAAAGACCCTCACAACCGTTGACGGGCATGTTTCACTGAAAAACATATCCTTTCAATACGATCTATCCTTAGAACCTGTCTTCGAAGGTTTATCCCTTGAGGTCCTTCCAGGGGAATACGTTGCCATCGTCGGACCATCAGGAGCCGGAAAAACGACCCTTGGTTCTCTGATCCCCCGCTTTTACGACGTAAGGGGTGGCGGGATTTATGTAGATGGTATAAATGTGAAAGATTTGGACTTACATTTTCTCAGAAGCAACATCGGAATTGTGCAGCAGGATGTATATCTTTTTTCCGGTACCGTCATGGAGAATATCCGTTACGGTCATCCCGAAGCGACAGACGACGAGGTGATGATGGCTGCCCGGCAGGCAAATGCCGACGAATTCATTACAGGTTTGCCAAAAGGGTATCATTCCGACATCGGCCAGCGTGGCGTCCGGTTATCCGGCGGCCAGAAGCAACGTCTCAGTATCGCCCGTGTTTTCTTGAAGAATCCGCCCATTCTGATTCTCGATGAAGCGACGAGCGCTCTGGATAATGAAAGTGAATGCATCGTCAAGGAATCATTGGAGATGCTGGCCAGGGGACGAACGACCCTCGTCATTGCCCATCGATTATCGACGATTCGGAACGCTGGTAGAATTGTTGTTTTGTCAGAAGGAAAGATCGTGGAGGAAGGGACTCATGAAGCATTGCTGAAGCGAGATGGACCATATTCCCGACTGTATTCAAGGCAGTTTGAGACGCAGGTGTAAACGGAAAAGGCTCTCATACCCATTTGGTGTGAGAGCCTTTTTAACATTTTACGATAAGGTAAACTTATAGATTTTCATAAAATAATACTCATTAACTAATAAGGTAAATTCAGTTAGCATAGGAGATATAAAGACGTTTTCACGAAAAGGAGAATTCATTTGGAAAGAGAATTGCGATTCAGAGAAGCTACCGAAAAAGATGTCGATTGCATAGTTGCCATGCTCGCCGATGACGTGCTGGGCACGAAACGTGAGCGTTATGAACATCCCCTTCCCCAAAGTTACTTACAAGCGTTCAAAGCAATCAATTCTGATCCAAATAATGAGTTGGTGGTCGCTTGTGATGGGAAAGAAGTAGTCGGGGTTCAGCAAATCACGTTCACACCATACCTCACTCACAAAGGTGGATGGCGAGCGACGATTGAAGGCGTGAGAACCTCTGCTTCCGTGAGGGGTGAAGGGGTTGGAACGAAACTGATCCAGTGGGCCATCCGTCGGGCAGAAGCACGTGGCTGTCACCTCATTCAACTGACTACGGATAAGCAAAGGCCGGATGCACTGAGATTTTATGAGAGATTGGGCTTTCAAGCCACGCATGAAGGGCTGAAGCTCAAATTGTAAGACATGACAAAACGCTTGGAGCTCCAAGCGTTTTGGGAAATCCTCCATTCACTTCACTTTCACGGAAAACACATAACTTCCGTCCCCTTGCTTCCAGTGTGCCACTAGATGATACACATAGATTCCTTCCTTTTCTGGAACCACGATCGAATGGTCCTTCACTTCCACGGTTTCTACATGGGAATCCCCTACCCACTGCTCTGCTACCATTTTCTTAGGCTGTTTTTTAAATGTTACTGTGACATTTTCACCTGGAGCTACGGAGGCGGACTGCTCTTCCCCTGCCATCGCTACGATACTGGAATACTTCTTATCCACGCACTTACCTGAAAAAGGTCCATCCCAGCAATAGGAACCCTCTGTTACCGGAATGACAGTCTCTCCTGATGTCACTTTCGGTGTCGGCGGCGCTGTGCTGAATGGTTGGATAATAAATAGAAGAATGACAATAATACCAAGAACATTACCGATAACGAGCATCTTTCTCATAGAGTTCCCCCTTTTTGTTCAAAAACCAATACAACGGGTAAATATGCGTCCATTCCAGCCCGGTTATGGCGATTCCCCCTGTCCTCTATTATATGAACCGGTTCTGTTCATATATGAGCTGGTTTTCAAATGTTTGAACGGGTTGCCGAATCAAAAAAAATTACCCTTTGACCCTCTCCCGCTTTAAAAGCATCCCCATCGGGACATACGTCACGAAAAACACGACAAGTGCCGCTATTTCCAGATTAATATAATAGATGATCCCCGTTCCGAAAAAGGACAAGATCGTCTTCGATTCAGTCGGATTCGCCAGGTAGAAGAAATTTGTATCAAGAAGAATGTTTAGGAAGAAAATCGGAAGGGCGAGAAGGTTGACCATCAAAAAGCCGGTCCAGACCGCTTTCCTTGGTACCCGGTATCCCTCATATACAATGAAATAAAGGACGGACCATGCAATGGCTGCGTGATGAAGAAAATATTTAAGAAAGCGGAAATGAGGAAATTGGTACGCAATTTCAGGTGTCACCATGCTCAAGATCGGAGGGAGAAATCCAATAAAGAAGAGCAGATAAAACGGCTTCGGTTTCGGTTTCAGGAAGAGAAAAAGGGCGATGAATGTACTGATGGAACAAAGCTGGAGAGGTAGGTCTCCCACTTCCCACGTACCTGTTGCCACAAGCCAGACATGCCCCGACACTTCACTCAGGACCAGCATCCAAAACAGCGTCCACTTCAAGACTGACTGATATCTCTTTAGGAAATGCCTGAATATCACCAGCCAAAACGATATCGCCACAAACATCAAAAGCACCGAGACATGGGGAACAGAAAACAACTCAAACGTCTGCATTTCTGTCACGGAAAACATCATGCCACCCCTATTCCTTTTGAAAAGTGGTTATCATGGATAGTTTATTCGGCATAGAGGTTGACTAAGACTGCATTCTTCAAATAGAAAAAGCCCCCCAAAAGGGACTATCCTAGTGTAAACGGTGGAATATACCTCCCATCCACATCCGTAAAGTCATACTCTTTCGCAAGGTCTCCTGCTTTCAACACTTGACCCGTCTTCTTCATCACCCCGGGATCCATCGCAAGTTCTGTGATGGCACGTCCCACATAATAAGGAGTTTCGGATTTCCTTAAGTCTTCTGATTCCTGCCAATTTTCTTCGTCCACTCCCATATGCTCAAGCACTAGCTCTGTTCTCATGAACCCGGGAGATATCGACATGACCGCGATCCCGTCTTGTTTCAACTCTTCTGATAGTCCATACGCCATGCGGACGAGGGCGTTTTTGGCGAGGTCATAATAGAATTGTCCTGTGTATTTGCCGTCATCCCAGAACGTCGTATGAATGATCAATGCTTCTTTATTTTCCCTAAGTAACGGAATGGCAAAATGATTGGTAGCAAGCTGTGCCCTGACGCCTGCAGTGAACATCGTATC
The DNA here is from genome assembly GCF_020172085.1 of Rossellomorea aquimaris. GTDB lineage: Bacteria > Bacillota > Bacilli > Bacillales > Bacillaceae_B > Rossellomorea > Rossellomorea aquimaris_E. Next base: position 386,631 of record NZ_JAIVAT010000007.1, on the reverse strand, counting down.
CCAAATCTCTAGTGGCAGTTCCCAGAAAGCACCGTGTTTAACGATGAGATCATGACCGCCCCATACATTATTGATGAGAATATCAAGCTTCCCCTGCTCCTTTCGAATCTGCTCGATGACTGCCTCTGTCTCAGAGTCGATCGTATGATCACATTGAATCGCAATCCCTTTTCCACCTGCTTCATCAATTTGAGCAGCCGTGTCATCAATCGTCCCCGGAAAGTTTTGCGTCGATCTCCCTTTCGTACTGCGTCCCGTTACATATACAGTGGCCCCGGCTCTTCCCAATTCAACGGCTATTGCACGTCCAGCTCCCCGGCTCGCCCCTGTTACAAGTGCTACTTTTCCTGTCAGTGATTTCATCCAACCATTCCTTTCAACATGTGAGATACACCCATTATACGATTCCATTCTTGACATCTGTTGTCATATTTCATTTAATAAAACTAAATGATTGAAAAGGGTGAGGCAAATGAGAGGCGACCGATTAGTATCGATTCTATTACTACTGCAAACACATGGACGGATGACTGCGAAAGAACTGGCTGAAAAATTGGAGGTATCCGAGCGGACCATTCACCGGGACATGGAGGCCCTTAGCGGCACAGGGATTCCCGTGGTGGCGGAACGAGGCCAAAACGGGGGTTGGTCGCTCCTTAAGGACTACCGGACGGATCTGACAGGCTTGAAGGAAGCAGAAATCCGTGCTCTGTTCCTGTCTCCATCCGTTCAACTTCTTGACGACCTCGGTCTGACCCGCACGACCGAGGAAGCACGGAACAAACTGATCGCCTCCCTCCCATCCACTTACCGGGAAAATGCGCAGGACGTATGGAACCGGATCCACATCGACATAAGTTCATGGAGAAAGCAGAAAGACAAAACTACTTCTCTGGAAATCATTAAAGAGGCAATATTCCAGGAAAACATGTTGAAAATTTCCTACGAACGCGCTGACGGAGAAACGAATGACCGCTCGGTTGAACCACTCGGGCTCGTGGCGAAGGGGGATCTCTGGTATCTCGTCGCCGCCAAAGAGAATGGGGATATTCGTAATTACCGGGTCTCCCGGATTCACCATGTCGAAACGTTGGACGAGCAGTTCAAAAGACCTCAAGGCTTCAATTTGTCTCAGTACTGGTCGTCCTCCACCACATCTTTCATTAAGAAGCTGCCTTCTTATGAAGTGAGAGTCAAGGTATCACCGGATGCCTTATCGAGGCTCACATTCACAGGACGGTTTGCCAGGGTACTTGAAGTAGGCGATCGAAGAGGTGATGCGTGGATACCTGTGACTCTCTCTTTCGATACCGAAGAAGAAGCGAAGGCGTATCTCCTGGGGTTTGCCGATCGGGTAAAAGTGATAGAACCTGCCGACCTCAAGCATTACATCCTGGAAATGGCTGAGGCCACTCTTTCATTCTACCGGAGACAGGAATAATTCTCGCGATTCTCCGATACGTTATAGAAATACGACTATCGTGAGGAGAATTCCCATGAAGAACATCATTCTATTTGCAGATCCCGGCATCGATGATTCTGTGGCGATCATGTATGCCCTCTTAAATCCGGACATTAACGTCCTCGGCATCGTATCCAGTTACGGTAATGTCGAAAAGGAGCAGGCCACTGATAACATTGCCTATCTGCTCAAGCTTGCCGAAAGGACGGATATCCCGATCATCGGTGGATCCAACACCCCTTCATCAGGCAAAATCCCCACCTACTATCCTGAAATCCACGGACAGGAAGGATTGGGACCGATTCGTCCCCCCGAAAACTTCTCGGGAGAGCTAACCAACTTTTCAACAATTTATAAAATCATCGAGGAAAATAAGGACGTTACGATCGTTGATGTGGGTAGAAACACATCACTCGCCACCCTTTACGTGTTAGGAGAAAATATCGCCAAGGAAGTAAAGGAGTTTTATATCATGGGAGGGGCCTTTCTCGTACCAGGAAATGTCACTCCTTCAGCAGAAGCCAACTTCTACGGAGATCCCATAGCATCAGAACTTGTAGTCAAAAAACTCGACAATCTATATATAGCCCCTTTAAACGTCACGAATAAGGCCATCGTCACCCTTGATCACATCAAGACCATTCAAGAGATGACTGATAACCCCCTTGTCCAGATTGCGGATGACGTCATGACCTACTATATCAATGCTTATAAGAAGCTGGTTCCCGGTATAAACGGGGCACCGCTCCACGATGTTGTCACCCTTTCCCTCATGGTGAATCCGGACATGGGAAAAACCATCCGAAGGGACGTCGAGGTACTGACCTCAGGAATCGGTCAGGGCACATCCATCGCCGACTTCAGGGTCAGTTCCAAGCCTGCTGAAAGAAATATCAACATTTATCTAGAGATTGATTATGAAATGTTCCTGAAGGATTTTATCGGGGTGATGACAGGGAAAAAGGGATGAGGCAGTGGATGCCTCATCCCTTTTTCTATCTTTAATAAATTAACCCTTCAACAGACACAAAGAGGAGAAAAGCTGATACACCATAATACAAATAACTCCTGTATGACTTCGGATCCTTCTGGCGGTCTTCGAGTCCCATGATCACCATCATGATTGCCAACCCCGCCATGGTAAAAGGAAGCAAATCGTTATTGTCCGAAAACAGTCCATAGATTGATACTGCCAGGACGATGGAGGCTATCGTTTGTCTCAATATTTTCAGCATGGTAGATTCCCCATTTCTTCTCAAGTAAACAATGCTCTTAAAATAAAGGGTAAGATGCCAGATGTAGAAATACCAATAAAAATGGATGCGGTCACCGCCCATCGATTATTTCGTTTCAACAGCTCTTGCCGTTTGTAGGCGACCGAGAAAAGTTTAATCAAGGATTGCACGGTTCTATAGATGATTGAAAAAAGCGTGAGGATGTAGACATCCTTATGGGATTTTCCTTCTTCGTTTAACATCCTTATTTTACCACAAATTCAAACGGACTTCCCCAAAGACATAGAAAAAGTGTTTGACCCCATTCAGGCCAGATACCCCATCTATCTACTTCATCATTCAGCCTCTTTTTGTTTTCTCTGTAGATAATCTCTCAGCAGGTCTTGTTCGATCAGATAAGAACGATTTCCAGATTTATACTCATAGTTCACTTTAAACCTTCCTTCTTCAACATAGGTAATAGAAAGCCTCTTATTCGTATCGAGTTCAATCCGGATGGCAGAAGCAGATAATGGATCTTCAGTAGGTTTTAAGACCTCTGGATCTTCTATATCTGAAATATACGTAGATTCATTGTATAGCTTGATGATATGCTGAATTTCATTTGCACTAATGTTCGGAAAGGACTTGAATCCCTTTTTTTTAAAAACGATATCAACATCTGCAGTAACTACTTTTTCATCATTCACTTTTTCAATGTCTTTACTTAGACACCCTGTAAGGAAGAGTGTAGCAACCATTATAATAGTGCAGAATACCACCCATTTCCCATTCAAGCTTCCACCTCCCTTCCATGCAAACCACGATGAATCGTTATGATCCTTTTCCGTCGCACAACATTCATTAAAATACGTATATACTTTATGACTTCGTTTAACCACAAGAATCATATATTCAGGGATATCCCCCTATATGATAAAAAAAGTGCCTGACCCATTCAGGCCAGACACCCCACCTATCTACTTCGCATCCTTATCCGGCTGATGAATCCCAAACACATTTCCTTCTGTGTCTATGTAGTATCCCTGCCACGCCATTCCTGGAAGAGCATACTTCGGCATCGCCACCTTGCCTCCGTTTTCAAGGATGAGCTTCTCGGTTTCATCATAATTCTCTACACCCATCGTACATGAATACCCGTTCATCGGCTGATTCGCTTGAGGTGGAGGACTTTGACGCTGCATCAATGCACCATTGATCCCCATCTCATTCTCATCTCCGGTCACAGCCCCGAAGTAAGGCATTCCGGCGTATTCGCTCCAGTCCTCGAACTTCCAGTCGAATACTTCTCCGTAGAACGTCTTTGCACGGTCCATGTCATCTACATGTACTTCAAAATGTACCATTCTCCCCATTATTCGTACCTCCCAGAATATTGTCTTTCACACTATCATTTCGGTATCTCTGAGAGAATCCCTTCTTTTTTCCAATTAATATTCAGAGCTATTTAGGATTTCTCCACCAACAAATCCTTCAGTTGCTCTCGCAGTGCCCTCTTCAGGAATTTACCCACCGATGTTTTCGGGATTTCCTCCATAAAGACAATCTCATCAGGCAGCCACCACTTGGCGAATTGCGGGGCAATGAAATCGAGGAGTTCTTGTTTGTCGACTTTCCCTTTATACGGTTCCTTCAACACTACGCAGGCAACCGGGCGCTCCTGCCACTCTGCGTGAGGCACGGCCACAATACTCGCTTCGAATACGGCATCATGCGCCATTAACGCATTCTCAAGATCAACAGACGAGATCCATTCCCCGCCGCTCTTGATCAGGTCCTTCGTCCGGTCGACAAGCTTGATGATGCCCTCTTCATCGACGGTCGCAACGTCACCTGTGTAGAGCCATCCATCCCTGAACGCATCTTGGGAACGCTCGTCCTTATAATATTCATCTGCAATCCACGGGCCGCGGAGCAGAAGCTCTCCCATTTCCTCGCCATCCCATTTTACTTCTCCGTTGATGCCCACCACTTTCATCTCAAGTCCTGGAACGATGAGCCCTTGCTTGGAACGGATATCGAGGATTTCCTCCTGATCAAGATCGGTCTGGTAACTCTTGAGCCGTGAAACAACCGCCAGGGGAGCCGTCTCTGTCATCCCGTAGGCATGTAGGAATGGAATGTTATACTTCGTTTCAAACGCTTTGATCATGCCCCTCGGCGCTGCTGACCCTCCGCAGACGATGGATCGCAGGGAAGAAGTATCATATTCTCCCTTTTCCAGTTCATTCAGAAGGCCAAGCCAAATCGTTGGAACTCCGGCAGTAAAGGTGACCTTTTCCTTTTCAATCAGTTCAGCCAGTAGTTTAGGGGTAAACAGCGGACCAGGCAACACTTGTGTCGAGCCGAACCAGGTGGCAGCGAAAGGCAGTCCCCATGCATTCGCGTGAAACATAGGCACGACCGGTAAGACGACATCCCTTTCTGACAAGGCCGCCGTATCCGCCAAACCGAAAGCATAGCTGTGCAGGACGATCCCTCTGTGGGAATAAACGACACCCTTTGGTTGACCCGTGGTGGCGGAGGTGTAGCACATTCCGGCTGGTTCATTTTCGTCGATATCCTTCACGAACTCGAAATTCGGACTGGCTTCACGCAGCAGCTCTTCATAAGAATAAACGGGTTCCAGTGTCGTTTCCGGAAGTTCATCTTTGTCGGTCATGATGATATACGCTTCGACTGTTTTGAACTGGTCCTTGATTTTCTCAATAAGGGGCAGTAAATCCTCATCTACCAACAACACCTTGTCTTCCGCATGATTCACAATGTAAGAAATGTGTTCAGCCGACAGGCGGATATTGATGGTGTGGATCACCGCTCCCATTCCCGGTGCGGCAAAGTAGGCCTCCAGATGGCGATGATGATTCCATGCAAACGTCCCGACCTTGTCCCCTTTCACGACACCGAGCTTCTCAAGTGCACTCGACAGCCTCCGGGTACGCTCACCGATTTCCTTATACGTGAAGCGATGGATTCCGGAAAGTGTCCTTGAAACGACCTGCTTTTTTGGAAAAAACTTTTCGGCTCTCTCCAAAAGTGAACCTACTGTTAATGGAACATTCATCATACAAACATTTCCCCTTCCGCTACTCTTAATCTAATATTCATCCACGAGGTGAAGCCAGTCCTTCAACACCGCTTTCGTATGCTCCCCTTTTCCCGGAGCTTGTGTGACGGCCCCTCGATGATCCCCGTACATATTCACTAGCCCTTCATCTGTGATAAAATCCTTTTCTTTAAAAACAGGATACTCCGCAAGCTCTCCCGCCTCGAGAACCGGGGTAAGACAGCAGTCCACCGCCTGCCCAAATTCTGACCACTCCTCACGTGTTTTACTCTTGAACAAATCGACCAATTCACAGTAAACGGGATTTTCCGTTTCCGGCTTCGAATAGTGGGCAGACACCCAGTCTGCCCTGCCGATGGCCACACAGAAATTACGCCAAAATTTCGGTTCCAGAGCAGCGAGTGTAACGTATCCATGATCTTTCGTTTCGTACAGTCCGTATGAAATGACGGTACCGTTTAACACCTGAATTCCATTGGGATATCCTGTTTCCTTTTCCAACAGGACGTGGTTCGTCATCAGGGAAGCCATCGTTTCCGCAAGGGATATGCAGTGATAGCTCCCCTCACCTGATAACCCTCTCGACACTAGCCCGGCAAGGATCCGTTCGCTTGCCGCCATTCCCCCGATATAGTCGGCAAAGGTATGACTCGGATGAACCGGCATTCCTCTCTTATCCTTCAGCTGGGTAAGGGCGCCGCTTACACTCATATAATTCAGATCATGACTACCGAGTTGCGACATCTTTCCCTTTTTCCCGTAGCCTGTAATGGAGCAATAGATGAGAGTAGGATGGATGTCTCTGACCGCTTCGTACCCGAGGCCGAACTTTTCCATGACGCCTGGCCGGAAGCTTTCCACAAGTACATCGGCCTTCCGGATCAGGTCAAAGGCGATCCTTTTTCCTTCCTCCTGCTTCAGATCCAGGACGATGCTTTTTTTGCCCCGGTTATGAGCCCTGAACACCACACCGTTTCCATTATGTCTTGCGGGATCTCCTTCAGGGGATTCTACCTTGATTACTTCCGCACCAAGCTCCGCGAGTCTTAAGGTCGTGAAGGGTCCGGGTATATAGTTTGTAAAGTCAATTACTCTAATTCCCTTTAGCATGTCGGACAACTCACACCTCCTCTATCGGATCTCTGTTCATTAGATCCGCTCGATGATGGTGGCATTCGCCATTCCATGACCTTCGCACATCGTCTGTAAGCCGTATCGGCCACCCGTTCGTTCAAGCTCACTCATCATAGTGAGCATCAAGCGTGCACCGCTAGCACCGAGGGGGTGACCAAGGGCAATGGCTCCACCGTTTGGATTCAGCTTCTCCGGATTCGCTCCTGTCTCCTTGAGCCAGGCCATCGGGACGGACGCAAAGGCTTCGTTGACTTCAAACACATCAATATCCTCAAGGGTCAATCCTGACTTCTTCAATGCTTTTTCCGTTGCCGGGATCGGTCCTGTGAGCATCAGTGTGGGATCGGATCCTACCACGACCCGCGTATGGACCTTAAAGCGCGGTTTTAATCCGAGCTCCTCCGCTTTTTCACGGCTCATCAATAGAAGGACCGCTGCCCCGTCACTGATCTGGCTCGCGTTTCCTGCATGAATGACACCGTCTTCCTTGAAGACTGTCTTCAATCCGGCCAGAACATCCGGAGTCGTTCCTTCTCTCGGACCTGAATCATCGGTAACCATAATGGTTTCACCATTTTCATCCGTGACCTGGAGAGGCATGATCTCATTTTTAAAATGACCTTCAGCCTGCGCCTTCAACGCACGACGATGGCTTTCGGCAGAGAATTCATCCAGCTCCCTGCGGGTGAATCCATATTTCTCGGCAATCCGTTCCGCCGATAATCCCTGGTGGATGACTTCGTAACGACTCTTCAGTTTCGGACTGAACGGGACGGCATCCCCATAGTTGGACCCCATCGGGACCCTGGACATATTCTCCACACCTCCAGCGATAACGACATCCATATCTCCTGCCAAAATCGCCTGGGCGGCGAAATGAACGGCCTGCTGGCTTGAACCACACTGGCGGTCAATCGTCGTTCCCGGTACCTCAATCGGGAAACCTGCAATCAGGGCAGCAACACGGGCAATATCCCCCGCCTGTTCACCGGACTGAGACACGCAGCCAAGAATGACATCCTCCACAAGCCCGGGATCGATCCCCGCCCGTTTGACCACCTCTTCAAGGACCAGTGCCGCAAGATCATCGGGACGGATATCCTTTAGTAGTCCCTTCCTTCTTCCGACTGGTGTCCTCACACCTTCAACAATGACAACTTCACGCATATCCATCTTCCTTTCTGTTATTCCACAATCTATAATCCTAAGTTTTTCGCAATGATCGTCTTCATGATTTCATTGGTTCCTGCGTAAATGCCCGCCACGGGAATATCGCGGAATCTTCTCGCAATCTCGTATTCTTCCATATATCCGTATCCCCCATGGAGCTGCATGCATTCCGCTGCAATCTTCTTGGCGATATCGGTCAGTTTCCACTTGGCCATGGATACCTTGGTCACAATATCCTCGCCTGCGATATGTTCTGCTATCAGCTGATCAAGGAACGACCTGCCCATTTCGATTTCTGTTGCCATCTCTGCGATTTTAAACTGGGTATTCTGAAATTTGCTCACCGGCTTTCCGAACGCTTCCCGGCTTTTCACATAATCAATGGTCTGGTTTAGCATCACTTCCGATGCGGTCTGGGCGGCAATAGCAACAAGCAGGCGTTCCTGCTGCAGCTTTTCCATCAAATATACGAAGCCTTTTCCCTCTTCTCCAAGCAGGTTTTCTTTCGGGACGCGACAGTCTTCGAAGATGAGCTCCGCCGTATCCTGGGAGTGCAGCCCCACCTTATTCAGCTTCCTTCCCCGTGAAAAACCGGGTGCGTCCCGTTCGATCACAATCAGGCTGACACCTTTATGCTTCGGGTTCGCTTTCGGGTCCGTTTTGCAGGCCACCACAACGAGGTCTGAATGAATGCCATTCGTGATGAACGTTTTGGCACCATTGACGACATAGTGGTCACCGTCAAGGATCGCCGTCGTCTTGATGTTGGCAAGATCGGATCCGGTTCCCGGTTCCGTCATGGCAATCGCCGTGATGATTTCCCCCGTTGCACATTTAGGGAGCCAGCGTTTTTTCTGCTCTTCCGTGCCATATGCCGTGATATAAGGAACCACGATATCATTATGAAGACCGATGCCGACAAGCCCTGAGCCCACTCTCTCAATCTCTTCGTTGATGACGACAGAAAATCCCCAGTCCACGCCGCTTCCTCCATATTGCTCCTCGATATCCGGGCAGAGATAGCCCTGCTCCCCCATCTTCGTCCAGAAGGAACGGGGAATCATCCGCTCCTCCTCCCACTTTTCATAGTGGGGATACGCTTCTTTTTCTAAAAACTTCCGTAATGACTTGCGGAACATGTCATGATCATCTGTTAAATAAAGATGTTTCATTTCCCTCTCTCCTCTATGAAAATCGCCGTTTATTGTTTGACTCCGGCAAGGGACTGTCGGAGCTGGTATTTTAATATTTTCCCTGATGCATTTCTCGGCAGGGCCTCTTCTACGAAGATTCTTCTGGGAATCTTATAGCCTGCAAGCTTTTGACGGCAGAAATCTTTCAGTTCCTGTTCATCGATGCTTGCACCTTGCTTCGGAACGATGACGGCACAGACGGCTTCCCCCCATGTTTCATCAGGGAGTCCAATGATGGCGGCCTCGAGCACGGAAGGATGCTCATAAAGGACTTCTTCGACTTCGATGGAATACACATTTTCACCGCCTGAAATGATCATGTCCTTTTTCCGGTCCACAAGAGTGATGTAGCCTTCTTCATCAATGGTCGCGAGATCCCCCGTATACAGCCAGCCGTCCTTCAGCGTTTTTGCCGTCTCCTCAGGCTTTTTATAATATTCCTTCATGATCGATTCACCCTTGATGATGAACTCGCCGACGACACCTGGTGAAATGTCCTTTCCTTCCTCATTGACCACTCTCGCTTCGGTAAGGAAGGCGGCTTTCCCACCCTTTCCAAGGTGAGCTTTGTGTCCCTCTGGATCCAGCAGGATTCCACCGGGACCAGCTTCCGTCAGACCGCAAAGATTATAAAACTGGTCTGTCTTGAACAATTCGATGCTCTTTCTTACGACCTCAGGAGCCATCGGAGCCGCACCATATCCACATCGTTTAATGGAAGACAGATCATACTCGGCAGCATTCGGCACCTGAAGCATGAAGGTATACATAGCAGGTACCCCGAAGAAGTGGGTGACCCCATGCTCCTGTATCGCTTCAAGGGTTTTCACCGGATGGAACTCCCGGTGGATGACATGGGTCGCACCGAGTACGATCCCTGAGAGAAGGAACAAGTTCAGCTGTGCTGAATGGAACAAAGGAGCAATATGAAGGAAGTTCTCTTTCTCATTGATGCCCATGCTGATCATCATCGTGAGACCGACATTGAATACCCGTTTGTGATCGAATAGCGCCCCTTTTGGTCTTCCCGTCGTACCGGAAGTATAGAGAATTTCCAAATCATCATCGTCACTGACGTGAACTTGCGGTTCCTCTGTATTCTCTGCAAGTACCCGGTGGAATGAATGGTGTCCCACTGTGCTCGGGGTCCCTGTCGTGATGACATGCAGGACTTGGGTTTCTTCCCTGGCAGCCGTGATTGTCTCCTCGAACTCCCCGTCACAGAAGACGGCAGCCGCCCCGGACTGATCGAGAATATAATGAACCTCGGATGACGTCAGGCGGAAATTGACAGGAACGTTCACTGCCCCGATCTTGGCACCGGCCAGGAAAGCAAGCACAAACTGATCGGAATTCTTCATCATCAGAGCCAGTTTGTCACCTTTTTTGATTCCAAGATGGAGAAGTCCATGAGCCAGTTTATTCACTTCTTCGTTCAACTGTTTATACGTATAGGTTCTTCCTTCACATACAACCGCCAGCTTCCCCGGCTTTTTCCTCGCATTTTGTGCTAAATAAGACCCGATATCCATTCTTCATTTCCCCCTATTGGCAAATAGTTTGAAAACGCATTCAATTTTTTGCATGCAATAATTATGCCAACTTTCAGAAAACAATCACCATAAGGAATGGACAGATTCTGCAGCAATCAAGGTGTCCAGGATTTGGACACCTTGATATGGACACCTCTACGATAATTGACACGCACTATACCGTCAGCTGATATTTCTTCAGCTTTTCATATAATCCGGAACGGCTTATGCCGAGGAGCCTGGCTGCTTGGGCTTTGTTGCCTTTTGATTGATTCAGGGCCTGTTTAATGGCGCCAAGTTCAGCATCCTCCGCCAGACTGATGGACGGATTAGCCCGTTCTGACACCTTTGATACAAGATAATCCGGAAGGTCCTCGACCTGGATATGTCCATGCTCCGCAAATGTCATCGCACGCTCAAGCACATTTCGAAGCTCCCGGACATTTCCCGGCCACTCATATTGAAGAAGGGCCGTTTTCACTTTACCCGTAATGCCGGTGACACTCGTACCAAGCATGGAATTGAGTTCGATCATCAGATTATGGGTGAGATGCTCCACATCATGGACACGTTCACGCAGTGGGGGGATATTCAAGGAAATGACGTTCAGCCTGTAATAAAGATCCTCCCGAAAATCCCCTTCCTTCACCATTTTCTCCAGATTCCGATTGGTGGCGGCGATAATCCGCACATCGACTTTGATGCGTTCATTTCCCCCAACACGGTAGAATTCACGCTCCTGGAGAACGCGTAATAGCTTTGCCTGAAGCGAAATCGACATATCACCAATTTCATCGAGAAACAGCGTTCCCCCATTGGCCAGGTCAAACTTCCCGACTTTTCCCCGCTGCTTCGCTCCCGTAAAAGCCCCTTCTTCATATCCGAAAAACTCGGATTCCAGTAAATCCTCAGGAATCGCTGCACAGTTGACGATGACAAATTTCCCGTCGCTCCGTGCGCTGCTGTTATGGATAGCGTGGGCAAACAATTCCTTTCCGGTCCCGCTTTCCCCCCTGACCAGCACAGTCGACCTGCCTCTCGCTGCTTTGGCGGCACTTTTCTTTAGTTTTTCCATATAAGGGTACTCACTGAGAATATGATCCCAGGTGAACCGCGCGGATTCGGATTTTTGCAGCTGCCCCTGGTAGTAGCTCGCCTTGTTCTCAGCCTTTTGCAGCCTCTTAAAGAGCTCGCTCACCTCGTTTAATTGACGGAACATCACCTTCCCAATGGCTCCGATGACCCGGCCATCCTTCTTGATGGGGATTCTGTGCACAATATATTTAATGCCTTTTCTTTCGTGAAAATCACTGATTTCAGCGGCTTCCGTCTTAAAGACTTTGCGAAGCTTCAACTGTGGCAGCACATTGTCTGCATCTTTGTTAAGCACCTCCGCCTTTTCCAGGTTGAAAAGTTCAAGGAGCGGAGGGCTTACCATCGTGACGACATTCCGCTCATTCGTCATCAGGATGCCATCGTACGCATGCTCTAATGAAGTCTCGATGGTCAGCTTCAGCTTTTTGACCGTCTGCAACTCTTCCGCCATCTTTTCAATTTCAGAAATATCCTGAAAGAGAACGATTTTCCCCTGCTTGTGGTTCACGGTTTCGTAGGATGAAACATGCAGGAGGCACTGATACGTTTCGTCATGATGATGGCCATTGTCTTCAAGGGACAGGTTTGGCATTACTTCGTGAAGAGGATGATCGTGAATGCTTTCGATGGAGTGACCGGTGATCTTTGAAAAGGAATCATTGGCATAGACGACCTGTAACTGTTCATCCGTCATTAATACTCCCACACTGGAGTGCATCAAGATCGTCTCCAGCTGATCCTTTAATGTATTGGCTGATTTCAATAAGGCCATCACCATTTCCGTTTTGGTCAGTAGCCCCATCACTTTGTCTTCCTCATCCAGGACGATCCCCGTCCCCGCTTTGCTCGTTTTTACCTGTTCCTCAATTTGGTGATACGGCGTATCGATCCGGATCGTTCGGGCTTCTTTTTTTATGTAGGATTTAATGGGTGTATCGAGTGGCATCTGGTCCAGGATCATTTGGTATAATCCGCTTCGTGTAAACACCCCCTGAAGATTCCGCTCACTGTCTGTAACCGGCAGGAGGTTCCATTTCTTTGCTTTTATGATTTCAATTGCTTCTTTCAATGGTGTTTCAGCCGTCACTACACAATCGACGGACGTGACCATGTCACGGAATTGAATCATGTCCATCCCCCTTTGATGAAATCTGAAAATTCAATCTGTTATGTTCATTATAAGGTTTCGGGATCCAAAGGTCACTTCCTGGTGGAAATATTCTGGGGGGTGTAGCGTTTGATGGAAATCGATTGTTTCAAATGAAATTCACAAAAAGCACTACAAAAAAATCAGAGGCTTAATCAACCTCTGATTCTCTACCTACTTATCTTGGCTGCATACGAATAGCTCCGTCAAGACGAATCGTCTCCCCGTTCAACATCGGGTTCGTCAGGATACTTCCTACCAGCTGGGCGTATTCATCCGGCATCCCCAGCCGCTTAGGGAAAGGCACCATTTTTCCGAGAGACTCAATGGCCTCCTCCGGTAATGATTCAAACATTGGGGTGTGGAACAAGCCTGGCGCGATCGTCATCACCCGGATGCCGTACGAAGCAAGCTCCCTTGCGATCGGAAGTGTCATACCGACGACTCCACCTTTCGAGGCACTGTAGGCAGCCTGTCCGATCTGCCCTTCAAAGGCCGCTACTGAAGCGGTATTGATGATGACTCCCCTCTCTTCCGATTCCCCCGGCTCATTCTTAGCCATGTGTTCAGAAGCCAGTCGGATCACATTGAATGTACCGATTAAATTAATCGAGATCACTTTTGAAAACATATCAAGCGAATGAATTCCTTTTTTCGATAGCAGCTTGGATGCTATTCCGATTCCTGCACAGTTGACTACCGTATTCACCGCTCCGAAAGACTCCACGGCTTTTTGAATGGCACCGGAAACATCCTCCTCACTCATTACATCCGTTCGGACAAATAGACTTCTTCCTCCGAGTTCATCCACAAGCGCTCGGCCTCTTTCATCGGCTACATCCAAAATGGCTGCTCTCCCGCCACCTTTGATGATCTGCCTTACTGTCGCTTCCCCTAAACCTGATGCTCCACCCGTCACAATGGCGATTGATTCACTGATCTTCATTGAAGTGTCCTCCCTTTGTCTCTATTCACCTACTACTTTGCAAGAACTGTGCCAAGCTTGATATCGCAGTGTTCATGGTTTTAGAGAGGCTGGAACTGTCCAGAAAAAGGACACTTAATGAACAATGATGTATAGCACCCAAAAGTGGCATCTCGAATGATCCAATTCCTCAACATTCACGTTTACTGTTTGACTCTCTCATCTTTCCTCACGCTAATTGTGTGGAAAATAAAAAGTTTCTTTGTACATTATGTTACACATCAACATTTTTTCACTTTTTTTCACAGTAAATCTATTGAACGATTTATGATGCTTATCTAAGATATACCTAGCAACCAACACTGAAAGGATGATCCTCATGCTGCCAATTGATCGACAGGAACAAATTTTGACATGGCTCAAAGAAGAGGGAACGCTTCGAGTGTCTGACATCAGTTCCCGCCTCGATGTATCGGAAATGACAGTCTACCGGGACCTTAAGCCCCTAATGGAAGCCAATAAGATCAGAAAGACCTCGAATGGTATTTCAACAATGGAATCACACAGCCTCCCAGCTGATACGTGTATGTATTGCTTGAAACCGACAACTTCAAGAAGATCGGTTCAACTTGTAAAAAAGGATCATACGATCGAGCAGACCTGTTGCCCTCACTGCGGCTTACTTCGCTATGAAGACATCAAGGAGGATGTGGTGCAGATCCTCTGCCGGGACTTCCTGACGGATGTGACCATCAGCGGGAAAACAGCCACTTACTTGATCGGTGCAGACCTGAACCTGAATTGCTGTCAGCCACAGGTCATCGCCTTTGAATCAAGGAAACAGGCAGGACAATTTCAAACCGGGTTCGGGGGTAAACTCCATAACCTTCAAGAAGCCATAACGGCCATCTCAACAGACATGCAAGGATCGGGCTGCTGCCACGACTAAGAAAAGAGGAAAAGTGTATGGAAAAAAAATCATATCAAACGATTTGGAGATGGCATCTCTACGCAGGCATCATCATTGCCCCGTTTCTCATTATCCTTGCTGTGACGGGATCGATTTATCTCTTCAAGCCCCAGATCGAACAGAATCTCTATCAAAAGTATTATGAAGTCAACCCACAGGGAGAAAAGCTTCCTGCCACTGAACTAGTCAATGAAGTGAAAACGTTTCACCCCGATGCACAGATCACAAGCTTCCGTCCCGGGGAAAGTGCCGACCGTTCCAGTGAAATCGGCATCAGCACCGAAGAAGGATCCACTACGGTCTTTATGGACCCCTATACAGGAAAATCCCTCGGTGAGATGAAGCCTGAGGACCGGTTTATGAATAAAGTCGTAGAAATCCACGGAGAATTGATGGCTGGTACCCTTGGCGACCGGATTGTCGAACTTGTAGCCTGCTGGGTTGTCGTCTTGATTGTCACTGGGTTATTCTTATGGTTTCCACGAAAGAAAGACAAGCTTTCGGGTGTGCTTCTTCCCCGATTCAATAAAGGTAAGAAAATCTTCAGAAGGGACCTTCACGCTGTACCGGCTTTCTGGGTCACAGCGGGCATGCTGTTCCTGGTTATGACGGGACTGCCATGGTCAGGTTTCTGGGGAACCAACTTCCAGAATCTCATGACGAATGCAGGGGCCGGCTATCCTCCATCCATCTGGTCAGGTGAAGCTCCACAGTCCGTCGTCAAAACAAAGGAAATCGCCGACGTCCCATGGGCAGCGGAAAACCTGAAAGTACCAGTCTCCGCACTTGAAGGCTATACACCATTATCACTGAATGATGTTGTGAAGATTGCAGATCGAGAGGGAATCGACCCGAGCTATAAAGTATACATCCCTCAGGATGAAACGGGCGTTTATACGTTATCCGCTTTCCCTGCCAAAGCACAGAACGAGGTCACGATGCACCTTGATCAATATACTGGTGCGGTCCTCGCTGATTACCGTTTCGACAACTACGGAATCGGCGGAAAAATTGTCGCCATGGGGATCACCCTCCATACGGGCACACAATTCGGATTCATCAATCAACTGTTCAGCTTGTTCATCTGCCTCGGCATCATGCTCGTATCAATTAGCGGATTCTATATGTGGCTGAAACGCAAACCGAAAAAAGAAATGGGTGCACCGAAATCACCCGGCATCCTGAAAATGAAGTACTTCCTGCTTGTCATGATCGCACTCGGTATCCTGTTCCCACTTGTCGGGGCTTCCTTGATTGTCGTCTTGCTACTTGACCGGCTACTGATCAAACAAATCCCTGCTACGAAAAAATTCTTCGGTGCGGCATAAGAAAGGACGATGCGTCATGAAAACAACTGTTAAAACCATTAGTATCCTCTTCCTATGCACCCTTCTCGGAGCCTGCGCCCCGAAAGAAGATGCAGCGGAATTGTATCATCAGGAATCGCCGTTACAGGCTGATATCAGCTTGCCAAAGAATTTTTCCGGTAACGAGCCGATTAAGGTCGAACTTACACAAAACGAGAAAAAAGTGGCTGATGCCGACTTCGTCCATGTGGAAATATGGAAGAATGACGGAACTTTCCATGATGGAATGGAAGAAGCGGAGAATGCCGGAGATGGTGAGTACACATACAAGAAGAAACTGACGGAAGACGGACTGTATTACATCAAAGTCCACGCAGGAAACAACGGCTCCACCATCATGCCGACACTGCCCTTTGCCGTCGGTGAACTATCCAAAGCAGACGTTGAAGCCTTGAATGATCAAGCTCCGGCTGAGAGTGGAGATCACAGTCAACACCATTAACGATAAAAGATCGAAAGTACATGCTACTTTCGATCTTTTTTTGACTGAATAGAAGATGTCTAGTTTGCTATAATGGTCATAAAAAGGGTGTTGATTCGATGATTATCCGAGAAACCGAAGAATCCTTCCTTATGGTCAAACAACACGACCACGCTTATGTATCCGGCGAAACAATCAAACATTTCAATCGGAATCTACTAAAATCCGAAGATCTCTTCGATGACTTCGTATATGCAGCCCATCAGCACGACCGGAGCTGGATCGGACTTGACGACACGCCGATCTGGAATGACGTGAAGCAGATTCCCTTTACTTTTTCAGACTATCCCCTCCTCCCTAAACTTGCATTCTATAAGATTGGTGTGGATGAGGTTGAGGAGGTTAACCTCTATGCGGCACTCCTGTGCAGTCTCCATTTCTGCTCCTTCTTTGCCAAATCCAAGGATCCAAACTGCCTGCATTTTTTACAGGATGAAGCGATTAGGCAGAAGAACATCCGTCAGCACCTGCAGAATCTCGACGAAGAACTGCTCACCCAACATTTTCAGTTGCTTCAACTGTCCGATAATCTCTCCCTATACTTTTGCCTGAACGAACCGGGAGTTGTGAAAGAAACCGAGCATCCCTGGTTCAGGGACGGATTCAAGAATACAGAGAGCTTTCACCCTGATAATCAAAAGCTACAGGCAAGGTGGGTGAATGAGCATGAGGTGACGTTTGATGCTTATCCTTTTGAAAGGGATTTCCGAGTGAACTTACCTTACAAAAAAGTCTCTAAGAGTGCCACTGAGAAGGTGGGGATTGCGGAGGCCTATGAAAGAAGTGAGATGGAGGAAAGGATGATTATATTGAAGCAATAAGAAAACGAGGTCAGCATGTTTATAAAGGGGCTGACCTCATTAAGCGTTACTCTGTTACAATTCCTTCATCAAACAAAATGGTTTGGGTTTGAGACTGACCAAATTTTTTATAGAATATCCGTACAGAACTGATATCGTGATCAGGTTCAATATGTTTTGGTTTTACCCTTAATACTAAGGAGAAGTCGTTATCTGGTTTGTACCCCTTCACAGGAAGCAAGGATTGAACCAGCCCTTCTTTTATTGCTTCATTCTCTTCCATTGATCCAAAATCCCTTTTACTTATAAAAGACTGAACGAAATCGGGATCATCTTCTGTTCTAAATATTGTCCCATCACTCAGAATCAGCTCTACTTTCTCCAGGATAGGGGTCCCGATCCCCTCCCATTTGATTAAGTAGCCAAGATAAACGACCTGGTTTTCGTTAAAAATTCCTTTATCAACTGACACGTGACTTACTTTTTCGAACCTTCCTTTATGACTTAATAGATTGAATGCTCCGAGACAACTCATGATCAATAGGAATAAGATTCCCCATCTTTTGAGATACTTTTTCATCCCGCCATCCCTCTGATTCCTTTATTTCTGCTTATATTCGATTCATTTTTGAATCATTCCTCAAACTCGAGTTGTTGCTACGAAGAAACCGATGCTTTCACTTCCTGCACCACTTCACCCTTTGCTTCCAGCGTTTTCGTAATCATATGATACATGACGGTCCCGGCCATACCGAGGATCAACAGGATACCTCCCATCATCAGCGGGCTGACCCATTCGCCTACAATGATGAGAAGGGATGCAATGATCATGGCACCATAAAAGGTCAGACTGTAAAAGGCCATGTACGTACTGCGGGCGTTGGACGGAGCCAGATCCCCGATCATCGCCTGTTTGATCGGCACATACATGAGCTCCCCGAACGTTCCGACAAACCCCAGGATAAAGAGGAATAAAATATTGTTTGTGAAGGCAAAGGCGCTGAAACACACAGAAAAGATGAACATCCCAGTCACAAGCGTCCAGCGGTCCTTCCACTTTTTAAAGAGAAATAAGACGACGGCGGATAGCAGCACGACGATAATCGTATTTTCCGTCCGCAGGAATCCGAGCATCCGCGTACCGTCAAGGGTGAAGTCAAAGCCTAAGAGAGAAGACTGCTCTTCAGGGATATCCCTCTCCAGACGGATCCCGACGTAATTCGTCAATGATTGCTCCAGCGTCAAAATAAAGACGGCACCGATGATGTACATCATGAATAATTTATCTTTCAATACGATTGAATAGCTCTGAACCATCTTATTGGAAGAAGAACTGCTTTGAGTAGTAGAAGGTTCCGGTGTGTAGGTTTCTGAGATGAAGAAAATGGTGATCAGGACGGACAGGAGTGTGATCCCAGTAATCCCGAGGAATAATTCAAACAGGTACGCTTTAAATAGAAAAGCTCCAACGATGCCCCCGATGGCCGTGGCAAGATTCCCAAGCCAGTAGCTGACCGTGAACACGAGCTTTCTTGAAACCGAATCGGTCACATCGATGATCATCGCCTGTGCAGCAGGCTGGAACATCCCGCCGGCAAACATATTGAATACGAAGAACGTCGCCGTGACGTACGGAAGGTCGAACCACGGTGAATTGCACAGGGCAATGAATAAGTACGTCGCCATGATTCCGAGTTCGGCATAAATCATAATCTTCCTGCGCCCTACCTTATCGGAAATATGCCCGCCGATAAATCCGCCGATGATTCCGCTGATGACGATCAGGACAAGAATGACCCCTGTTTGGGTGGCACCGATTTTCTGGGCGAAATAGATGGCCATGAATGGAATGACGGCCATGGATACAAGTCCACCGATGAACTGCATGGCAAGCCGCAACTTCAGATTCGGATGAATATCCCGTATTCTCATTACGATTCCCACCCTTCCGTTACAGGACCAAATAGCCGCAGGGCCTGTATTTTCATATTGTTCCAGATCAGATTCGTGTGGTCATCGACAAAGGTTAGCCGCAATCCATTCAAAAGGGATATGTAGGATTGAGCGATCAATACCGGCGATCCTTCATAGAAAACCCCTTGCTTCTGTCCCTTCTCGATGACGGGATAAATACGCTCTGCAAAGACATCGACAAAGGCACTCAAGTCTGCAAACAGCACAGGATAGCGGTCAGGCCTCGCCAATACCTGCTGGGAGAGGCGGAGGAAATCCTTATTTCTTGCAAACACATCCAGCTGGCAATCGATCATGCTTCTGACCATCTCCATCGGGCTCCCGCTGTACCGTTCCTCTATCTCACTAAAGTACGGCTTGATTTCCTCCAGGGGCTCCAGGATCGCCGCTTCAAAGAGCACTTCCTTTGTGGCAAAATACGTAAACACGGATCCGAAGCTGACCCCTGCTTCCTTGGCAATAGCCGAGATGGTCGTTTCGGCAAATCCGTTTTCGCTATATGTTTTAACGGCCGCCCCTAGAATCGCCGCTCTCTTTTTCATCATTTTTTCCTCTCGTGACATAATGCTCCCCCCTCTTTTCTCAAAAATGATTGATTAATCAATTTTTATTTTACTGTTAGATATTTCCATAGTCAACGGTTATTTTTCGACAAAAAAAAGGCTGCCTCCTGATATCTGCACATACCAGAAAGCAAACCTATTTCATTCATCAAATGCCCCGTTCATCCGGACCAAAAGTTCCCCGAATACTTTCTTCTCCTCATTGGACCAGCCTTCAAGCAGGTCTTCATACCACTCGAGCCTCTTCCGACTGTCGATAACAAGCTTTTCCTTTCCTACCTCCGTCAGATCAAATACGCTTACCCTTCCGTCACTTGGATCTGAGAATCTTTGAATGAGCCCCTTCGATTCAAGTGTGGCCGCCTGTCTGGACAACGTCGAAATATCGAGTTGGAACGCTTCGGCAAGCTCCTTCAATCGTGATGGCCCGTGTTCATCCAGCTGCCTCATCAGCAGGTAGGCGGACCGCTCCAATATCCCGATTTTCCGTTCGGACTGATCCCGGAATACTGCTTTTCTGATCAGGGTCGTCAATTCATATTCAATCCGCTCAATAGAGTTCTCTTCGGACACAGATATCCTCCTTTTTTTGTCAGTCAATCTAACAGATTCATTGACATCAATTCAAGTACTTGTATAATACAAATATATATAGTTGTATCGTACAAGTAATCCCAGGAAAAGTAAAGCGTTTTCATTGAAAGGTGGGGAAAAAGGGCTTTCCAGTAGAAGCCCTGTGTTATGAAAATCATTCGGATACTCATCCAAATCGGCATTCTTTATGCCTTTTCCTTTATAGGGGGAGCCGTCGAACAAGTCCTTGATCTACCTGTACCCGGGAGCATCATCGGGTTGATCCTGCTTCTTGCATGCTTGTCGTTCAAAATAGTCCCCGTGATGATCGTGGAAGATGGAGCAAGCTTTTTACTCGCCATCCTTCCGTTATTATTCATTCCGGCTATGACCGGGGTCATAAACTATCCGTCTCTACTTTCCGGGACCGGTGCCATGCTCTTTTTCATCGTTGTGGTGAGTACCGTCGTGACCATGGCCGCATCCGGATTTGCCAGCCAGCACTTAGAGAAACGATCTGAAAGAAGGGAACATCTATGCAGCAAGCATTTATCGCAATCCTGATCATCACCCTCACCGCTGTCCTTTATTTTGCCATGGTAAAGGTGTATCAGCGGTTTTCGTATCCCGTACTGATCCCGGTACTGACGACCACGATCGTAATCGTCGGACTGTTGATCTCTATGCATATACCCTATGAGGAGTATATGATCGGCGGGAAGTGGATTCATTCCCTCCTTGGTCCGGCCGTCGTCGCCCTCGCCTATCCCCTGTATAAACAGCGGAAAATCCTGATGAAGTACCGGTTCCCGATCATCGGTGGCGTCTTCGCCGGACTTCTGACCGGAATGGTGAGTGGACTTCTGTTCGCCCGGATTCTCGGCATCGACCATGACTTAATCCTGTCCATCGTTCCGAAATCGATCACGACACCCGTCGCCATCCAGATCGCATCAGGTATCGGCGGCGTTCCATCCATGACCGTCGTCTTCGTCATGATCGCCGGCTTCTCGGGCGTCATACTCGGACCGATGATCCTAAAGATGGTGCGCATCCACAGTTCCCTTGGACGCGGCATCGCCCTCGGCAGCGCATCCCACGCCCTGGGTACCTCGAAAGCAATGGAATACGGGGAGCTGACTGTTTCCATGAGTTCCGTGTCCATGACGCTCAGTGCCCTCTTTGGATCAGTGTTTGGTCCGATTGTGGTGTGGATGTTTCAGATTTAGATGATGCGTTCTGAGTGTCCGCAAAGATTTTTCGACAAAACGGTTGAATAATTGAAAGTCTGGATCAATTATTCGAATCGAGGATTAATTATCGGATATCAGGATTATAAATCCGAGATAAGGATTAAATCTAAGAAAAATTGGTTTATTTAACGGATTCCAGCGTACATCAGGAGTGTTATGCTGGAAGAAAAAGAGTGAAAATGACTAAAAGACCCGTTCATACCGGGTCTTTTTCTATTTTTCCGTTTACAGCACAGCAGATACGAACAGAATGATACCAAGTATCCAATATCGAAAGGAACATCAATATGTCAAAAAAAAAGATTGGCTATTCTCTTTTAACCGTCATGATCTTAGTATTCATTCTGTCCTATTTCGCCATCAATCCGATTGGGGGTAAAAACCGGGAAGATCACCACCATTCCTTGATCTCCGACATGACCCTCGATGAAAAAATCGGCCAGATGCTCGTAGCCGGCGTCAATGGGACCCAGATGGATGAACCGACGAAAAAACTGATCCAGACACACAAAGTCGGAGGATTCATCTTCTTCTCGGATCACTTGAAGGGACCGGAACAAACCGTCCGATTCCTGAACCAACTGAAGGACGCCAACACCGATAACCCTCTTCCCCTTCTATTGAGCGTCGACCAGGAAGGGGGGAATGTGACGAGACTCCCTGGAGGGCTTGTCAACTTCCCTACCAATCAAAAGATCGGAAACGCGAACGATCCCGACATCTCCTATGAAGTGGGTACCCTTCTTGGTCAAGAGCTGAAAGAGTTCGGATTCAACCTGAACTTCGCACCCGTACTGGACGTAAACAGCAATCCGGATAATCCCATCATCGGAGACCGCTCCTTCAGTGCTGATCCGGATATCGTCAGCGAATTAGGGATCCAGACGATGAAAGGAATAGAGTCCCAAGGAGTCATTTCGTCGATCAAGCACTTCCCCGGCCACGGAGACACTTCCGTCGACTCCCATCTTGCGCTCCCCGTTGTCAACAAGAGCCTGCAAGAACTCCAGTCCCTTGAGCTGATCCCATTCAAGCGTGCCATCGATGACGGAGCAGACCTCGTCATGGTCGCACACATCCTGCTTCCCAAGATTGATGACACCTATCCGTCATCATTATCCAAGAGCGTCGTGACAGAGCTTTTACGGGAAAAGCTTGACTACAAAGGCGTCGTCATCACCGATGATATGACCATGAAAGCCATTGCGGATAACTACGGAATGGGAGACGCCGCAGTTCAAGCCGTCAAAGCCGGCAGCGACCTGATCCTCATCGCCCATGATGCCCAAAAGGCCGTGACGGCTTTGGAAGCACTGAAATCAGCGGTGGAAAAGGGTGAGATCTCAGAGGAACGGATTGATGAAAGTGTAAAAAGAATCATTCAATTAAAACGATCATACAGTCTGGAAGATACCCAGACTGGCGAAGTCGACCTGACGGATCTAAACCAATCAATCGACTCAGTCAACTCAAAAATCCTTGAATAATTCAAAAAGGGCTGACCCAAAACATCGATATCAATCGATGTTTTGGCCAGCCCTAATCTACCTACCCTACTAGAAAGAATCGCCGATAACTTTCTAAATGCCCCTTACATGTTCTATTTTTTTGCACACTCTTTATTTCTACTCACTCTCACAACTACTACTTCTCTATCCAGCGTTTCATTATTATTACTATTTTTTAGTTCAACATAAAAATAATATAATCCTCGTCGATTAAACGTGGTGACAATATTTGCACAAGAGTTTAGCGTAGCAGGATCAAATATATGAACTCCGACACTATTAAACTCAATCGGAAATCCATTACTGAATGAAAATTCAATATCGTGCCTTTGATCCTTGTCACCTAAAGTCACTTGAACATATGTTGGCACTTCGACTTCTTCCGTTGACAAAGCACAAACCTGAAGAGGCTGCTGCTGCCCAACAGTCGTGAAAGACGGTGCTCCTACTAACTTTACAGCATAAGGCATACTATTCACCTCCTTTGTAAGAGGATGATGTAGTATATGATCGTAGTAGCTTCATTGCTTAGATGAATAACCATTGTGATAGAAAAAATGATAGAGGAACCCATGGTTTCTATGGATTCCTCTATCTTTCAATCAACTTTCTTCTTTATGCCATTCACGATATCGATCTTTCAAAAATGATTTCATAATCCGTCGGTTTTCCGTTCCCGTTGTACTTGAGCGGCAGCACCTGGACCAATCGCCATCCGTCAGCAGCATACTCCTCGATGATCTCCCTGTGCCTCGGCTCGGTGAAGAATCCTCCTAAACTGGTTTGAACAAATGTATATTCGTACATGGTTGCACCTCCGTGGGTTTTCATATTATACGAATGAGAGTACGTGTTGGTTTCATGTTGTTTATGCAACTCTCCACTTCCATGTAAAAAGAAAATCATACGATTTTGTTTTTAATAGGTATGAATCCTCTTTATATTCTCGAAGTAGACTTCTGAAGAAGACCAATCGCTAAACAACGGAGGGATTTCAGCATTTTCTATATCTTGAATGGACAATAGGTGCGTAATATAGTCAATCATTTTATCAATATCTTCTTTCATCCCGATCGGCCCGTGTCCTGGAATGACCCTTTCGATATCCATTTCCCTCACTTCTTTTAAAATCCCCCTCCACTTCTTTGGATCAGTTTCATCAAAGAATGTCGGATGACACTGAACAAATACCAAATCTCCCATGAAGATTACCTTCTCTTCAGGAATATAAAGCATGCTATCACAGAAAGAGTGTCCTCCCCCCAGAGTAAACCATTTTGCGCTTCGCTTTGTTCCCGTCAAAGTTCCCTCTTTCAGAAATGTTTCATTAGGTAAGACCAGCTCCAGGTCCGGCAACGAACGTTTCAATTCATGTAAAAAGCTAATCTGATCTTGAAGCTTCAAATCACCGTCTTCATCATCAAGCTGCTTTTCAAGAGATTCTATATATTGATTGAGTCCATCGAGGTCCGCTTTCTGCTTCTCTATTCTGGGAGGATGGATTTCTTTCATTTTTGCCAAAGTGGTCTCGCTTGAGATGATAGGAAGATCCTTAAACGTTTGATTACCACGAATATGATCTCCGTGCCAATGACTATTGATAACAAATGTGACCTTCTTATTCGTGATTCTTTCAGCGATATCCCTCAGGTCTTTCGAAGCTTGCTGCGTGTTAAACGTATCAAACACAATTAGCACATCGCCCAAATCCACAAACCCGGCATTTCCTACTGCCCCGCCACCAAGCTTTGATATGGCTGCATAGATGCCATCCTTGATCTTTTCTAGCATAAAGTGTTTACTATTTAATTCATCGTTCATCTGTTTCACCTCTTTTTTCTTCAATTAGTGTATAGAATGATCAGGATTCCCTCACCGCTATATTTTCTTTCACCCTTTCAACCTCCCCAATCTTCCAATCTATGATTTTTTGAATCCTCTCATCCGACGCATATCCTTGAAAATACTTCTCCACTTCCCAAGCAAGCATCATCGTCAAATGGTCTATGTATAGATAGTTCCAATCACTCCAAAAATCGTCGTCAGTCAGGTCTATCCCACGTTCTCGTAAACATTCCCTGTAGAATGCAGGAACGAATGACACCAGATCATTGTCGTATAAATCCTGCATCAGGATCGTGACATCTCTTAAAGGAGATCCCATGGCTGCCCATTCCCAATCGATGAACCAAATCTCGTCATCCTTATAGAAGACATTTTCCAGATGAGGGTCCCCGTGAGTGATGACAGCTGGACACTTTGTTTGATAATAAGGGATATTCAATTGCTCATATGCTTCCCGGATGGTTTTCTCCCATCCTGGAAGTGCCCACGATTTTCTAGAGCTCAATCTCCTTAATTGATCCAGGCACCAATCCCGCCATTCCGAGCTGATTCTATGAACAGGCAATTTATCTTGAGAGGGACTCATATTATGAAGTAAAGCTAATCTTGTTAAAACATCACCGATCATGACCTTCTTTTCCTCTGCAGACAGTGCATAAAATCCCTCTTTTACTGGAGACCCCAAATCCCACATCAACATTGCTTGTGGAGGACCATCCCATACGTTCACGACTCTACTAAATGGCTTCACCCGATCTGCTAGATCCATATGTATCTCTACTTCTTTGTTCCGACCGTGAGCAAACTCTTTATAGATGTATCGGAGTCTTGCATTCTCACTTTCACACAGGGCTTCCACTTTATAGATCTTTCCTGCATGGGCACCGACAATTTCTTTCTTGCTCAGAAGCTTCAAGTTCAATTCCTTGAACCTGCGGACTACATGACTCACATGTTTCCCTCCTCCTCCTATCCCTTTTAATGTCATTATTTCAAATTATTGGTATCAACACAAATAAAGACGGCCCCTACTCGAGCCGTCTACTTTCCTTCGCTATTCTGTTTATCTAACTTCTGATTGATTTCATGCAACAGATACAACCCTCTCACCAGACAACCCATGATGATCCCAAAACCGATGACCAGGCCGAAAACGTGCAATGGGATTAATAAGAACCCGATGATGGAGGCTGTAATGATGAGAAATAGTAAAAACAAAAATTTGACCTCCGACTACTTTATTTCTTCCGTGATTTTATTGTAATATCCATCCCAGTCTTTATCACCGTTCTCAATCAACACGGTCCTAATCGGCAAACCCTCAAGAATCCTCATCTCCAGATCCCTCCGCATCTCAAGAAACTCCACGAGCCCTTGATACCCCTTCAAGCCAATCTCTTTTCCATACCCTTGATTCACATGATAATCCGTGAAGAAATCACGCCACTCCTGACTGCGTTCTTCATAGACATGTTGGAACGATTGACCAATATCCTCCTGATAAAAATAGATCAATAGAGGGTTCAATGGAAAGATCAATGAACTGATTTTCTTTAAATGGTCTTCCAGCCTCTTTGGCTCTGCATTATGCATGGCGATGAACTTGGTAAACGGATTTTGCAGGAAACAGCATTCAAATATGTACACTTCATCACCAAAGTCGGTATCAACGAACTCTTCCCAATAATCGAAGGAGACTTCTTCAAACCGATCGAGGTCCAATTCGTAGACATCCTTGGAAGCCAATGCATCCACAAGCGCAGAATCAACATTCACTAGATTACGATATCGAATGAAATACAGTTCGCCTTTCTTTTCGGCAACATCCTCGATGACTTTCCGATCTTCAGGAAATCTTTCTATCATGTCGTTGAACTGATCTTCATTTAAACATGCTGTCGATTCATAATCAGCAGGATGACTTGTATCTCCTTCTTGAAAGAGTTTAACGTTGACCCCTTTTTCCTCTAAGTGATCTTTAATGAAATGAGCTGTTGTCGACTTCCCTGAGCCAGGGACCCCCTCGACGATAATTAGATTTGTGTTCAAAATCCGCACCCCTTATCCTTCCATTTCAGAGCTATTATCCTTGTTCCTTCTTTTCCTTTATCTCCACTAGCAGCTCCACGATCCGCTCGTTCGTCTTATTCATTTTTCTCAGCTATACTTCAATAGATAAGATGGTGATGACTAGTGCTACTTCAATTAAAATCATGATAAAAATCTCATTACAATAAACGATCCCTAATTAAAAAACGCCCTGCATCCACAGGGCATTTCTCCTTATTCACTTAGCTATACGCTACCTCTTTATCTCTCAAACCCAGCGCCTTCGCAGTAGACGTATGGATTTCTCTGAAGAGTTCAGGATTTTCTCCTAATGCCACTCCATAAGAAGGAATCATTTCTTTGATCTTCGGCTCCCACTCTTTCATATGCTGCGGGAAGCATTTATCCAATACTTCAAGCATGACGTGAACGGCTGTGGAGGCACCCGGAGATGCTCCTAATAGGGCAGCGACGGATCCATCAGCAGCACTTACCACTTCTGTACCGAACTGAAGGGTTCCTTTGCCTGCATCTGTGTCTTTGATGACCTGAACACGCTGGCCGGCTACGACGATATCCCAGTCTTCGCTCTTGGCGTTCGGGATGAATTCGCGTAATTCTTCCATGCGTTTTTCATTGGACAGAAGAACCTGCTGGATCAGATACTTGGTTAATCCCATTTCCTTCACACCAGCTGCAAGCATTGTGAAAAGATTATTCGGTTTCACGGATGTGATCAAATCCATATTCGAACCCGTTTTCAGGAACTTTGGTGAGAATCCGGCAAATGGTCCGAACAGAAGTGATTTTTTATTATCGATGTAACGGGTGTCAAGATGCGGAACCGACATCGGAGGAGCTCCGACCTTCGCTTTTCCGTATACTTTTCCGTGATGTTTTTCAATGACTTCAGGGTTGTTGCACACCATGAAGAGTCCCGATACTGGGAATCCGCCGATTTGCTTGGACTCAGGGATACCGGTCTTTTGAAGTAACGGAAGACTTCCGCCCCCGCCTCCGATGAAGACGAATTTCGCCGTATGATATTCCATCTTAATGCCGTCGATATCATGAACCTTTACTTCCCATGACCCGTCGGATTTACGTTTGATATCTTCCACACTGTGGTTATAGTTGATTTCGACGCCTTGATCCTTCAGATGATCAAACAATTTGCGGGTCAGTGCCCCGAAATTGACGTCCGTTCCTGAATCGATCTTCGTTGCTGCGATCGGCTCATCCGATTCACGGCCATCCATGATCAAGGGAATCCATTCCATCAATTTCACCGGATCATCGGAAAATTCCATGCCCTCAAACAAAGGACTATCTGACAGCGCTTCCAATCGCTTTTTCAAAAACTCCACATTTTCTTCACCTTGAACCATGCTCATATGAGGGATCGGCATGATGAAGTCCTGTGGCTTTCCAATCAGGTTGCGGTTGACAAGATAAGACCAGAATTGTCTTGAAAGTTGAAACTGTTCATTGACTTTGATTGCTTTCGTAATATCTATAGATCCATCAGGCTTTTCGGATGTATAGTTGAGCTCGCATAGTGCAGCATGTCCGGTTCCGGCATTATTCCATTCGTTCGAGCTTTCTTCTCCCGGCTTCGCGAGCTTTTCAAACACTGTGATTTCCCATTCCGGCGCCAACTCTTTCAGGATTACCCCTAAAGTCGCACTCATGACACCAGCACCAATTAAGATAACATCTGTTTTCTTCTGTAAGCTGCTCATTTTAACCTTCCTCATCCACTATATTTGCAGGCGCTTTCAATCCAGCACCCTCATGTGTCCAAAAAAAACCATACCATCGTCTATTATAATGATTCATAGGGTAAAATATCTAGTATTATCTGATTATTATAAACTATTTTAAGAAAAAACAAAAGTGCAAATAGTGTCAGAAACGCTTGAAGATAAAGGTCTGGAAGAACTCATATCACCCTTCAACCTCAGTGTTGTCATAGTAATCCGACTATACTGGTAGAGATAAAAAATAGTTTTTCAGAAAAATATTTTTCAAATCGCACTTTCATTGAAAAATTAGAAGTTTTAGTCTATATCGGGGCATTTTCAGAACTAGATTTCATAGCACATCCTACTTCCAGCTAATAGATCACAATTTACGGCAGTTTATCGGCTTTCCAATTATCTATCCTTCAGTTATGAGCCGCTTTTCCCTACTTATGAGCCAGATTTCAAATATATGAGCCGCTTTCGAGCATTTATGATCCCCAATCTAAATTTATAAGCTGCTTCTCCCCTTTTATGAGCCGTTTGTCGAAAAATGTCCAATCAAGAGTGCCCGCTCCATCCATCAGAGCGGGCCCCCTATCAATCTACTACTCTTTTTTCGGTCTGAACGGCCACCAAACCCCGTTACCGAATGAGACGGTCATGGCCGGTATCAATAACGGCAGGACGATCAGTCCGTACAGAAGCAGACCCGTAATGACGATGGTGGCGATCTGTACGAGACTGAGGACTCCGGATGGAATCATCGCCCCGAACGTTCCGGCCAGGATGATGGCAGCGGTGATGATGACGGTTCCCATCTTGGCCATGGAAGCTTTGATGGCGTCTGTGACCGACATGCCGCCTGATGTTTCTTCGCGGAAACGGTCCATGAGGAAGATTGAGTAATCTACCCCAAGGGCTACCAGCATGACGAATCCGAAGAACGGAACGGCCCAGCTGATGCCGTCATATCCCATTCCCTCCACGAAGATCCACTCGGCTACGGCGACAGATGTGAAGTACGTCAGAAGCAGAGATCCGATCATGTAAAGAGGCATGATGAAGGAACGGAACAGAATTGCCAGGACGACGAACAAACTGATGAGCATGATCGTAACCGTCTGGGTGAAGTCACTCGTTGAGATATCACTTAAGTCACGATTAATGCTCGAGACCCCTCCGATGGCGACTTCGCTATCTTCAAGTGGCGTATCCTTGATGACGCGCTCCGTCGTTTCATTGATGCGATCCACGGTATCGATGGCTTCCGGTGAATACGGATTATCGGACAGGATGACCTCGAGCTTCATCCCTTTTTCATCTCCGAAGGAATAGCGATCGATCACTTGGGCAAATTCTTTATTTTCCAATGTGCCTGGAGGAAGATACAATCCTGTATCACGGATCGTCTGGCTGTCACTCATTCCTTGAAGCTGATCACCTGCTTGATTCAGTCCACCAGTGATCTGGTTCAACCCCTCCAACGGATTCGGTGCACCTGCTGGCGGAGTCTGCCCCTGACCGCCCATGGCTGCCTGCTGGCTAAGGCCTTTTACCGCCTGATCGAGACCATCAGCGGCTCCGTTCACACCTTCCGCGATCTTTCCTAGCTGGTAGTCCGCATTGAACTCTTCCATTGCATCCCCTGCAGGACGTGTGATGGAACGTACGCTCTTCACCCCGTCGACTTTCGCAAGCTCACGGCTCAGTTTTTCAACATAAGGGACGGTACCCTCGGTCACAAGCTTCTCATCGCTTGAAAGGAGCACCTGCACCGGCAGGGAATCCCCTTGACCAAATCCGTCTTCAATCGCTTGCAAACCTTTGACAGAATCATAACTGTCCCCGATTTCATCCACAGTATTAAAGGAAAGGGCATCGTCATAGGTGAACAATAGCGGCACCGTGATGATCGCCACTACTGCCATTGAAAGCAACGGACGATTAACGGAAAGCTTGCCCATCCACGCCCATAACTTGCTGTCATTGTGAGAAACGGATTTCTTCGATGGCCAGAACAATTTTTCCTTCAATGTGGCCATAAAGAACGGCATAACCGTGCTTAACACCAGAAGCAACACCGCAATTCCGACTGCCACGGCCACAGCTGATTTAAAGATTGGAAAATCGGCAAAGCCGATGGCGAAGAATCCGATGAACACGGCGAGTCCGCTTATGTAAAGCGTGCGTCCCGCAGTCTTATACGTACGGATGATCGCTTCATTGATGGGCTGACCTGCTCCCAATTCTTCCTTGAACCGGCTCAACAGCAGGATGCAGTAATCCGTCCCGATTCCGAACAGGATGGCCACAAGGAAGATTTGCGTATAGTTCGAAACGGGAAAGCCGAACCAATCGATGAAAAAGGCGACGATCGATTGACTGAGTAAATAGGTGATCCCTACGGCCACAAGCGGGATCAATGGTGTCACGATGGAACGGAATACGGCTAATAATAAGGCAAAAATCAGCACGACCGTAATGATTTCCGTCCGTTTCAACCCTTCCTGTGCACTCAAGTTTACATCGTTATTGATGATGGCTTCCCCCGTGAGGTAAACGGATGACTCGCCTTTCAGGATGTCTGATTTTATAGAGTCAGCAAGTTCCACCACTTCCTCCTGTGTTCCGTCCACTGTGATCGGTACGAGGACGGTCTTCCGGTCTTCAGAGACGAGCTGGTTCTCTAGTTCTTGGCTTTCAAACGGATCGAGGACCGAGCTGACCGGATCCCCCAGTTCTTTCAATTCTTTTACATTCGATGCTATGTCTTTCTTCAGAGAATCCGATAATTTTTCATCCAGTGAGTACACCAGGGAGATCGTTTCATCCCCGGCACCGGCATCATTCAGCATTTCCATCGCCTTCTTCGATGCCGCATCATCCGGGAGCTGGAACGTGCCTGCTTCTTCTGCCTGCTTCGTCAGGTTCGGCGATACGATAAACAACAAAACCGTTACAATGAGTAAACCAATCGTAATTGGCCACTTGAATTTGATGATTGATTTCATCCTTTTTCCCCCTCAAGTTTCAAGATCGATTTAATCTTGCGGAACATGCTCAGGAATTGATCCAGTTCCTCATCCTTCACGTGGTCGGCAAATAAGTCTTCAATATAGGTATAGACCGCTTGATCAGACTCTGAAACGACCCTGTGTCCTTCATCCGTGAGGCATACGAGCTTGGTGCGCTGATCTTCTTCCGCCTTCACGATTTCAATCAGCTTCTTATCCTCCAGCTTCTTCAGGCGGTTGGAAATCGCACTCTTATGGACCCCCTGAAGCTCTGCAATCACCCCGGCTGCAATCGGTCCGTTCTTATTCACTAACTTCAACACTTGAATCTGCTCAGGGGAATATTCCTGCCACACCTCAGCCTTTACATTCTTCAGCACACGATCTGTCCCGAACACCATCACATCCTCGAACAGCTCGACTGCTTCAATTAACCGCTTATCCAACTAGTTGACCCCCTAAACTAAATATCACTTGATTATAGTTTAGGGGGTCAACTAGTTATAGTCAAGAAATATGTTGTAAATGATTACAAATAAAAAACCTTGAGCTGAACATTCGCCGCTCAAGGTTCTTTTAATCCCGGTAACCCTTACCGATGACTTCCTGTTTGTCTTTCGAAATGTACACGTCAATATCTCCTAATGAATGATTGTTTCCTGTATAGAAAACGATGATGTACGCCTCTTCTCCTTCATAATTATGATCCGTTAAGACACCCATCTTACTATTCACAGTCCCCTCTTTCAGGGTAGCGTTTTTCCAATCTCCTTTTATTTCGTTCTTTTCTGAAGATGACAGGGAATCATAGGCGGTTTTGATCATTGGATTTACTTCTTGATCATCCTCGAGGATACACCCGCTCATGAAAACACTCATGAATAATACAACCACAATGACCTTCCTCATCGGCATCCCTCACCCTTTTTCCTCATTATCTCGAATGATCAGGAAGAAGACAATTATTTTCAGAATTTATTGACAAATACATCTAGTAAGGTCATATAATGGTATTACCACATATAAAATTGGTATTACCAATCAGGAGGTCCAATAATGAAAGAACGTTCTTCGGATATCATCTCCAGGGACATTTCCCGCTCCATATTGAGAGGGGAACTGGCTATCCAGGAATCCCTTCAATCGGAAAGGGATCTCGCTGCCCATTACAAAGTGGGACGCCCCACCATCCGGGAAGCCCTGCAACGGTTGGAACGAGACGGCTGGATCACGAGCCGGAAGGGGATGCCCGCTATCGTGAATGATTACTGGAAGCAAGGGAACTTGATGACGATTGTCACCATTCTTCAGCATGAGGAGGAGATCCCGGATGCATTCATCATTCACATGCTGGAACTGCGCGTAGCGATTACTCCCGCTTATTTCAGGGACGCTCTGGAGAATAACAGACTGAAGGTCATTTCTCTCTTCGCTCCATTCGAAGACGTGGCAGATACAGCAGAGTTGTATGCAGAATTCGACTGGCATATCCAGCATGGGGTGGCCATGCTGTCTCCGAACCCTATTTACCTATTAATCCTGAACAGCTTTAAGGATGTTTATATCAGGATGGCGGAGAAATATTTCAACGATTCCACCCATCGTGCCGCTTCACGAGATTATTACGATCACCTACTTAAGAGAGTGTTAGATGGGGATATCCAGCAAGCCGAACAGGCAGTCCGGGACATGATGGAAACGAGTATAGAGCTTTGGAAACAAAAAATGAATGGGGGCAGAAAAAAATGAAGAAGAATCGATTGTATCGGGATTTCTTTTTGCATTTTGATATTTTGGTTATGGTGGGTATTTTTCTTGTGGTACTCGGATTTCTGGTCACGATGGAGCTATCATTATTCAGCTTATTATGTTTCGCGGTAGGGATTGTCACCTACATGTTCAGCGAATACCTCACCCACCGATTTCTCTTCCACATCAAGGCACCGAAGAACCCTTTTTTACTAAAATTAATCCAGCGCTTACATTATGATCATCATAAAATGCCAAATGACTTGAAGCTTCTGTTTCTTCCGATCTGGTACAGCGCTCCCAATCTCTTTGTCCTGTGTCTGGTGTTTTATTTCCTGACCGGGTCAATGTCTCTCACCCTTGCTTTTACCACCGGGATTCTCTTCATGTTCTTTGTGTACGAATGGAAGCACTATGTCGCACACCGGCCTATGAAGCCGAAGACCCGGTTCGGCCGCTGGCTTAAGAAAACGCATGTCCTCCATCATTATAAAAATGAGAACTATTGGTACGGCGTTTCCACCCCCTTTGTTGATGTGTTGTTCGGGACCTATAAAGAAGGGAACGACGTGGAGATGAGTGAGACGGCGAAGGATCTGGAGAAAAGAGCATAAAAAAAGTCCGATCGGGTTGAGACGATCGGACTTTTCTTCTATTCCCACTTAAACACATAGCTAGCCAGGGCAAACCCGCCTACGAGCCATGCTCCTAGAATCAACGTCTCTGTTCCTAATTCCCAAAACGGCGTCCCGAGATTCATCGTCTCCCGCAATGCGGAACTCAGATGGGCAATCGGCAGCACCTTCACGATGGGCTGGATGATGTCAGGCATATCATTGATCGGGAAGAATACCCCGCCGAGAAACAGCATCGGGAACGTTACGAAGCCCGCAATCGGCCCCGCACTTTCGGGGTTCTTCGCCATACCGGCAATGATGAAGCCGAGTGACATAAACGCCAGGGTCCCAAGAATGATGAAGAAAATCATCGCAAGCCACGAGCCTGCTACGTTTATGTCAAAAATCAGATCGGCAATCAGTACGACAAGCAGTGCCTGTGTTCCGTTCAGCATCAAGCGCGCCGTGATCTGGGCTGCGATGAAGGTGGAGGCTTTCAGTCTCGTTCCCTGCATCCGGCGGAGGATCCCCCGTTCACGCCACGCGGAGATCTGACCTGCCACCCCGTTCATATTATTGCTCATGATCATCATCGCGACGATCCCGGGTACAAGGAAATCGACATAGCGAATATTCAATGCCTCAATCCCAACCTTTTCAACCGTTACGACGGGCTTGTAATCGACAAGGTCCTTACTGTATTGATCGATGATTCCATTCACGACCGTGAGCCCCAGTTCCGCTGTCGCCAGGTTCTTTTCGTTATAATAGACGGGGATCGAGAACGCCTCTTCCCTGTCCTTCACGTTTTCCCCGTACCCTTCCGGAATTTCGATCAGAAGCTGGACATCCCCATTTTTCACGGCTTTTCTTCCGGCTTTGTCGTTCTCGAATGCCGTTGTTTCGATTCCCTCATTTTTATGAAATAAGTTCTTTAATTCCTTAGAGGCATCCGTTTGATCGCTGTCGACCACCCCGACATCGAGTGAAACGGAATTACCACCGCCTGCGAACGACCCCAGTGCTACCATCAGGATCACGGGGAAAAGCAGGGTAAAGAATATTACTTGCTTGTTTCGTGCAAAAATCCTTAACTGTGCCAGTGTCAGCTGCCAATACGCTCTCATGATTCCCGCAGCCTCCTTCCTGTCATATGAATGAAGACATCCTCTAATGTCGCCTGCCGTGTTTGGAGGTCCTCAATCTTCAAGTCATGCTCTGTCGCAAGGGCGATCAAAGAGGTCAACGCCTGTTGCAGTTCATCCGTATAAAGCTGGACGAATGTATCCTTTATGGCCACTTCCTCGACTCCTTCCATCTTCATGAACCATTCCTCTTCAGGAGGATTGTCCAAATGAAACTCGATCGTGCTTGTCGATTGCAATGTTTTCACGAGATTACCAGGCGTATCGAGGGCAATGAGTTCCCCTTGATCCATGATGCCGATCCGGTCGCAGAGCACATGGGCTTCATCCATATAGTGAGTGGACAGGATGACCGTCTTCCCCCGCTCCTTCAAGCGAAGCACAATGTCCCATAACGTCCTCCTCGCCTGTGGATCCAGTCCCGTTGTCGGTTCATCGAGAAACACGATATTCGGGTCATGGATCAAGGCCAGGGCAATCGCCAACCGCTGCTTCTGTCCACCGGATAACCCCTTGATCCGGTCCTTCCTTTTTTCCGTCAGCAGCATATCTTCAATCAATTGATCAATATCCACATTTTTCGGGTAAAAGCTCGCATACAAATGGAGGATCTCCTCCACCTTGAGCAGTTCAAACAGCGAGGTCGACTGAAGCTGAACCCCGATCACTTCCTTCACCTTGTTCACATCTTTCCGCACGTCGAAACCATCTAAGCTAGCTGTTCCTTCATCGGGCTTACGGAGTCCCACTAGCATCTCGATCGTCGTCGTCTTCCCCGCCCCGTTCGGCCCAAGCAATCCGAAGATTTCACCCTTCTCCACTTGGAAGCGGACTCCCTTCACCGCCGTGAAGGAGCCATATCTTTTCACTAAATCTTTTACATCTACCATGATCTCCGGCATAACGAGCCTCCTTTAAAAAAACGTAACCGCCCAGTCATGAGCGGTCCAATCTTTGTTGTTTATACGCGATGATGATCTGCACGCCAATTTTGTACAGCTTTCTTAATGTCATTCGGTGATAAATTTTCCGTTCGTGTCCGGTCGACCAACGCCGGGAACTCTTCATTCGGTGCGAACCGGAGAGCGATGATCTGCTTCAGAGATAGATTGCTATCCAGCTCATTCCCCGTCAAACGATAATATCGGAAATTCTCTTCTGCACGGATCACGCGGTCCTGAACCTGAAGGGCATAGGTACGGAGTCTCACTCCTACCAGGATCAACGTGATCACAACGAATAGCACGATAAAGCTTAGCAATGTCTCCGTGCCCACATTCATTACAAAAAACGTGATCGTCAAAATGAGAGTGACAAGGGCTGACAGAGCAATCCCTACATGGAACACCGGATCGACCTTGCTGTGATTTTCATAGTTTTGTTGTTTCATATGTACCTCCTGAGGGTTATAGATTCATTATATACCAGATGGCGGGTGGATAGGACAATGGTGTAAAAAAGAGCATACTTAATATGCATATTCTGAAGTGTATCAGGATATGCAGGTGGATCATATGAGGTCAATGAATTTCTAGTTCTCTTTCATCAGTACTTGCACGTTCTTCCGGTGCCGACCAAACCACATACTTCTTCCAATACTCCCTTACATCCGTACCAAAGACTTCACCCTCTTTCTCAAATAAAAGGGAAGCGTGTGATTCCCCTTGGTACACCCAGCCATTTCCCTGCATTTTTTCTTTAATGATTTTGTACGGATCTGTTTTTCCTGACTTTGAAACGTATGTCAGAAGGTCCTGCTTTTCTCTTACAATTACTGTACTTGCATCTCTATGTTCCAATTTGATGATGGATGTAAGCACTTGAACAGGAGCACCCTCTGCAATTCCTAATGATAGTGCTAAAAATATGAATATAATTATTATCAATCGACTTTTTCTCATGATGTGAATTCTCCTGTTGAAAAGTGATGAAATTGGTATTTTTTGTTAAAATACGCAATAAACGAAAAAAATGACGCAATATGTTCCAAAACGACGCAATAAATTTAGAAATGACGCAATTACAGCGAAAATGACGCAATCAATGTTAAAAATGACGCAATCCCCTTCAACAGATGTCATTCTCTAACCCTAATACTCCCCTAATATACTATCTCTAGCTCTCTTTTCATCCTGGCACCCCATAACAAACACTAAGAATAACTCACCCACAAAATATTCAATCAAAATGCCTTTAAAAACTACTCATGCCACTTCAAATCTTTATCATCAAAAATATTCACAGCCTCTTTCGGATACCCATAATAATAAAGCTCCTGCCCACTTTCATCAAAGGCCTTCGCATCAAGCTGATCGACCTGCTGACTGTATGGGAACAGAAACGATACGCGCTGCCCCTCTTCGACTGCTTTTCTTTTTCGATCCGCCCCTATTCCTGCCTCTATGTACGCCACGCGCTTATCGCTTGAAACGACACTTAAAAAGGTCAGAGCACCTCAATAGCTACTATTTTAACATTATATTCCACTATAAGGTTTCTCCCGCAAAGAGTAACCCTCCTTATCCACGATTTCTCAATCCCCACTTCCTTGCACCAAACGCATAGATCATCATCATGACTAATCCCACCGCAACCGCAATAAAAAATCCCATAAAACCTATCAACCGTGCCCATCCGACGGTCGTCACTTGAAATAGGAAGGCATACCAGGCACCTCCTACCACCATGGCACAGGGAACATTATAAGGAAAAAGTCTTTTCCAAAAGAAAAGAAGCAAAAGGGTGATCCCCCCCAATACCACTGCAAACATGATCTCGGGCTGTTCCCATTGAATCTCATAACTTGTTTGTCCCTGAGTTTCTTCTTCTAGAGTCATATTCTTTAAGCCGCCAAGTGCCCTGCCGGCAGAAACAAGACCGGCCAATGCCAGCACCCCCAACATCGTCCAATTAATCGTCTGTATTTCTTTTTTTGCACTCAAGGAAATTCCTCCTTTGAATTTTATCATCCTATCCTACTTCTTTCGGTCCCCTTATGGAAAAACCCTTCCAATTCATTGGAAAATTATTCATTTCAGGATACCTCTTTTCAATTTTTCATCGCATTTATCTTATATTTCGAGACTTAAATGAGACCGATGCAACCGTCTTTTCCATCACATCCCTGCAAGGAAATTGCCTCCGCTCCTTTCCTTGACTCTTGATTGAGGTTCGATACCTCACCTTAAAATATGAAAATAGTAATAAAAAAAGAAAGCCCCTTCTCCGGCTTTCTCATCAAAACGAATTTTACTAGACTTACTTATACACATCCTCCCGCGTATGAAAACCATCCGCGATAATCGTACGATCCAGGTTGTCCCGATTCACTGCGATCGGTTCCAGCAGGACGGAAGGAACTTCGATTTTACCGTTATTGATTTTTTTATCTGTATCGATGTACTCGTTTTTGGCGAGTGCGATGGCGAGTGATGCCGCTTCCCGTGCAAGGGTGTTGATCGGTTTGTAGACGGTCATGGTTTGGGTGCCTTGAACGATCCTTTGAGCAGCGGCAAGCTCTGCGTCCTGGCCCGCAATCGGGATCTTCCCTTCGAGACCGACTTCTTCCAATGCTTTTAATGCCATGCCTGCGGTTGCGTCATTGGCTGCAATGACGGCGTCGATATGATTGTGATTGGCTTTCAGGGCTTCTTTCATATTGATATAAGCGTTCTCTGGGAGCCAATTATCCGTCCACTGATCATATACAACCTGAATTTCACCGTTATCTATTGAAGAGTTCAGGACGCTGAAGACGCCTTTCTTCATAAGGTGGGCATTGTAGTCGGTATCAGCCCCACCGATATATACATACTTGCCCTCCGGTACACGTTCTTTGATAGCCTTGGCCTGAAGTTCTCCTACCCTTTCGTTATCGAAGGAAACGTACAGGTCAATGTCGGCATTCTTTACGAGCCTGTCATATGAAACCACTTTGATGCCTGCGCGATGGGCTTTTTGTACGATGGCCGCTGCGGCTTCTGCGTTATACGGAACGATCACCAGTACATCGATCCCCTGGTTGATCAAGGTTTCTGCCTGAAGCACCTGAAGGGCATCGTTTCCCCTCGCTTCCATGATGTCCACTTCCGCACCAAGGTCTTCCACGGCCTTTTTAAACAGGTCACGATCCCGCACCCATCTTTCCTCTTCAAGTGTATCCATTGAGAATCCGATTTTCACGACCTCAGGAGGGGCTTCCTCCTTTTCCTGATGTACCTGTTCGACGGGATTCTTCTCCTCGCAGGCCGCAGCAAGAATCAGGACAATAATCAATATCCATCCTATATTTAACCTTTTCTTCCAATGGACCATGGCGTCTCTTCCCCTTTATGCATGTTGGCCGAGCAAACTCTTTCGGTATTCTTTCGGAGAATATCGGGTGACCTTTTTAAAGACCTTGCTGAAATAATTCGGGTCATGATATCCCACTTCGAATGTGATTTCCTTAATGCTTTTCTCTATGTCGCCCATCAGTGCCTTCGCCTTCTCCATCCGGCACTCTGTCAGGAAATCGATGTAGTTCATCCCCTGTTTCTCCTTGAACATCTTACTGATGTAAATGGGACTCAAGTTCACTTTTTGTGCGAGGGTATCCAATGAAATGTCTTCATGGGAATGATCTTGAATGAATTGTTTGATCTGCTGGAACGTATCGCTCTCCATGCGGTTGAAGCGCTCTACATAGGAATCCTTCATCCCGTTAATGAGTCGTTCGGTTTCTTCCCGCAGCTGACGGTAATCCATCGGCTGTATCGGGAAAAGCGGCGTGTCCGTTTCGACGCCGCATTCACTCAAGGTCATTGAAATCATCCACAGTACCTCAAGGGTACGCTGCTGGGTGTAGACGAGAGGTGTTCGTTCTTTCTCCAATAAAGAAAAGGCAGTATGGAACTGTGAGAGCACCTGATCCCACTTGCCGAGCCTGATCTTCTCCATTAACTCCTTCTGGTCCATCATGGCCCGCTTCCGCTTCTCCGGCTCCAATGGTATGTCTTCAAAGAACCGGTATTTCTGCCACACCCCTGTATCGACAGTCGCAAGCATGGCTTCCTGATAAGAGTGACGGACCTGGTCCAGGGAATGGTACGTTTTCCCGATTCCGATGAACCATTCGCTGCCCTTAGAGAGCGAGAGCAGCTCCCTCGCCAAGGTGGTTGCCTGGGACCTGTATGTGATGCCGGGCTTCCTGAATACGATCATGGGGAGCTGTCTGCCATACAAAGCCCCGGTCCATCCACACTTCAGAACCTTTTTCCTGATGTCGGAATACTGGTTTTCCACCCCTTCAGGAAGGAAGAGGACCATCACGAACATTTCCTCCGAAGAAGGTACTTCCATCATTTCCATGAGCATATCGACATGAACATCGTGGACGTGATCAAATAATAACTGGGTCACCACATCCGTTTCGACCAGCATCTGTGCCTTTTGCCATTTTTCCTTATCCTGCCGGCTTTCCACTAACTGCTCACGTTCTTGTTCAATTTCCTCGAGCACTTTTCCAATCGTGTGGACGATCTCAGACGCTTTGCTCGGCTTTAACACATAGTCTTTAGCACCGAGCTTGATGGCTGTTTTCATGTAGGTGAAGGTATCATAGGCTGTCACCATGATAAATTTGATCTCCGGCCGTTCTGCTTTGATAGTTTCCATGGCTTCGAGTCCATTCATCCCCGGCATTTTAATATCCATTAAAATCAGATCAGGGGAATACTCTTTCGCCAATTCTACGGCCATATTCCCATTCTTCGCCTGCTGGATGCCGACATGAGGGAAATGCTTCTCTAAGATCGCCTGCATCCCTTCCCTTTCCAACTGTTCATCATCGACTATAAGAAGCTTGATCATAGGTACCTGCTCCTTCCCTTGTAATTCTCAGCATAATAGTGGTCCCTTCTCCTTCGACACTTTCAATCCGGAGGACATCCTCAAATCCATAATATAATTGAAGGCGCTTTACAACGTTACTAAATCCGATCCCGGTTGAATGTCCTTCGGGAAGCATTTCTTCATGGAGCACCTGGCGGATTTTATCCGGTGACATCCCCACGCCATCATCCTCTATCTCAATCAAGATAAAATCATTCTCTTCACGGACACGGAACCAGATCGTCCCCCCGTCCTCTTTCGGTTCCACCGCATGTATCACGGCATTTTCAACGATCGGCTGCAGGGTCAGTGCAGGGATCCTCGCGTCCAGACAGGTTTCATCGACCTCCATATACAGCTGCAGGCGGTCTGTAAAACGTGCTTTCTGAATGTGCATATATTGCTCAAGAACCTGGATTTCTTCCCTTAACGTAACGGAACGATTTTGCCGCTTCAGATTATATCGTAGGATACCCGCCACGCTGACGAGTAGGTCGCTCGTTTCCTCCGACCCTTCCAGGTACGCTTTCTTTGAAAGAGTATTTAATGTATTAAATAAAAAGTGCGGGTTGATTTGACTCTGAAGGCTTCTGAACTGGCTTTCATGCAAAAGAAGTTTACTTTCCTGTAGTTCCCGTTCCAATGCTGCTTTTTGCTTGATTTCTGAGATAAGATTATTGATATTGATCCGCATCCGGTCGAACGTTTTAGCCAAAAAGGCGATCTCATCGCTTCCCTCTACCTTTACCTGTCGGCTGAAATTCCCCTTGGACAATTCATTGGCGGCTCTCGTCAACTGGAAGACCGGTCGTGTGATTCCGAGTGAGAACCAATATGAAGCAATCAGGAGAAGGCATGTTATGAGCAGGAGCCCCCAGATTCCGAGCTTGATGACTTCTGCCGACTGTTCCATAATGCCCCTGTACATCACGTTATACGTCGTCAATTCTTTGTCGATCAGCGTGAGTGTCATCTCAGAGATATAACTTGATATCCGGTTGGCTTCGGCAAACTCCTGTGCAGAAGCTTCTGCATCCCTTTCTTTCTGGAACAGGATGAAGCGGTCCGTCGTTTCGACCAGGCTGTCAATCAAGTTAAGGTAGTTGGTCAGTGTAAAGTCGTTATCCCGGTTTCTGAGGGAATAGATCCCGGTCTTGGCTCTTTGGACACCTTCCTTGCTTTCCTCTAACTGCTGCAGGGTTTCGGCATTGGCATCGACCAAATAGTTATTTAAGTCGGTGACGACCTGCTGACTTGCCCTTGATACTTCGTTCATATCCAGATAGCGCTTGAGAATCTCATTGTACTGCTCATGTGTGCGGTAGTTATAATACGTTAGCGCAAGCCAGATGGCGGACATGATGACCATCACCACCGTCGTGAGTGTCAGGATTTTTTTCTGGATGTTTGTCATTGGTCCTTCTCCACTTTCAAGATCTTGAGTCCCGTCAGATACCCGTTCTCATCCAGGGGGACGGTTTCCCCGTTCAGCCACTCTTCCATAAGGCGTACGCTCCATTTGCCCATTTTCTCCGGTTCCTGCTCGACCACCCCATCGATCAGTCCCTGTGATAATAACGTCAATGATTCCGGTCCATCATCAAAGGAATAAATGAAATACGATTCTTCTTGAGAGCGCTTACTTATTTCATCAATCATAGCCCCAAGATTGCTCGCATTGACAGAGATGAATGCATCGATATCGGGATGGAGGTTCATGACGTCCCGGGTGGCCGTTATGATTTGATCCCTGGCCCTTCCCGTTTCCCCTTCCACGAGCTCTATGCCGGAGTATCCTTTCATGACATCCCTGATGCCTCTTACCCGTTCTTTCTGATAATATTCCTGATCACGGTCCACCATGAGGACAATCCTGCCTGAATTCCCCATCTTGCGGACAAGCTCCTCGGCAACCAGCTTTCCTGCTTCATACTGATCAGATCCCACATATGTCCGCCTGAGGCTATCCTCCATCGGCACATCGTTGGCGACAGTAATCACCGGAATTCCATTGAAGGAGGCCTTCACCTTGGTGAGCTCCTTGAACTCTGGTGTATCCGTCCCCTGAATCAGGATGCCGTCGACCTTCGATTGAATGGCGATTTCGATGTTTTTCAGGAACTCTTCCTGATTTTTCCCGAAGCTTCCCCAAACTTCAAGGCTCACACCCTCTTCTTCCGCCTGGCGTTTTGCACCCT
Organism: Rossellomorea aquimaris; assembly: GCF_020172085.1. Classification (GTDB taxonomy): domain Bacteria; phylum Bacillota; class Bacilli; order Bacillales; family Bacillaceae_B; genus Rossellomorea; species Rossellomorea aquimaris_E. The sequence goes on along the minus strand of NZ_JAIVAT010000007.1, from coordinate 342,949 downwards.
TTGCTACCTTGTCCCAAAACGGGGTCTGAGTGTCCTGAGTGATGAGCACAAGCCTGTGCCGATCCTCACCTGTCATACCGATTCCCTGCGGGAGATGCGCCTCGGCTTCGAACACTTTTTTCGCTGATAAAAATGTTAAATGACACAACAAAAGTACGACTACTAACAGTCCGACAAACCGAATTTTCCGCACCTGACACGTCCCCTCCCAACAGTTAGAACTATTACTTTTATCATAGCACAGGAATCCTAGGTAAGGTTCGAGTACTTTTTGGATATTCACCTGTACATCCGTACTTTTTCAAAAAATAACGAGGCCGGACCCCCAAAGGGATCCAGCCGATTCATTACCTTTTCTTACGGGTCATCACATCAAAGATGACGGCCCCTGCAAGCACTCCTCCGCGAATCATGTATTGATAGGAGATACCTACACCAAGAAGATTCATTCCACTTGTCAATGAAGCCATGACGATAGCTCCTATAATGGCACCAGTTACTTTCCCGACACCACCGGCAGAGGATACTCCCCCTACGTAGGCAGCAGCGATGGCATCCAATTCGAATAACGTCCCGGCAGTGGTCGTAGCCGATTGAAGACGGGAAGTGAATAAAATCCCGGATAGGGCAGCAAGCATCCCCATCGAACCAAAGACGATATACGTGATTTTCTTAACGTTGATCCCGCTCAGATGAGCCGCTTCCGGGTTGCTTCCCACCGCATATATATGGCGGCCGAGAACCGTCCTGGATGTCAGGAAGTGGTACACGATAACGACGATCAGGATGATGATGACCGTCCATGAGAAGCCGTGGTATCCCGCAAGGATCCATGTCACATAGCCGATGATGGCTGAAACGAAGACGAGCTTCAATGCAAAAATCGGTGCAGAGATGACTTCGAAATCGTATTTGATTTTGTTTCGTCTCGTTGAGAATTCACTGTAAATATAAAGGATGATTCCAACTAACCCTACGAGCAGGGATAGAAGATGAAGTCCGTTCACTTCCATAATGGAAGGGATGAACCCATTTCCGATGGCATTGAAATGATCGTCCTGAATGATGATGGTCCCCGTCTTTTCCGTCACCTGCAAAAGCGCCCCGCGGAAAATCAGCATTCCGGCTAAGGTCGCCACGAAAGATGGAATCCCGATCTGAGCCACGAGCAGACCGTTGAACAACCCGACAATCGCTCCGATGACGAGAATGATCGGAATCGTCAGCCATGTTGAAAGACCGGCCTGTGTCAGCAGGATCGCTGCAATGGCACCGAGGAATCCCGCCGCATATCCAACAGACAGATCAATATGCCTGATGACGATGACAAGGGTCATCCCGACAGCAAGCACGGCGATATAGCCTGCAGAATCCAATAGATTACTAATGTTTCTTGACGTGATGAATAAACCGTCTGTCATAAACGTAAATGTCAGTATGATAACGAATAGTGCAATATACATGCCGTAGTCACGGATGTTGTCGCGAATCAGCATTCTAGCTTCTTGAAAGATATTCATATGTCTTTACCCCCTTATTGCGTTGCAAGCTCCATTATTTTTTCCTGGTTGGCGTCTTCCACCGGCAGTTCCCCTTTGATCTCCCCCTGGGCCATGACGTACACACGGTCACTCATCCCGAGTACCTCCCCGAGCTCGGAGGAGATCATGATGATGCTCAATCCCTGTTCGATCAGCTCGTTCATCACCGTATAGATTTCAAACTTCGCCCCGACATCGATTCCACGTGTCGGCTCGTCAAGGATGAGAAGCTTCGGTCCGACAAAGAGCCATTTCCCGATGGATACCTTCTGCTGATTTCCCCCGCTCAAATTCCCGACGAGCTGTTCAAGGGAAGATGCCTTAATATGAAGAGACGAATGATAGCGTTCCGCCACTTTGATCTCCTCATTGTCATTGATGATTCCTTTGGTAGAGATCCCGCCTAAGTTGGCAGCTGAAATATTGCTTTTAATATCTTGAAGTAGGAATAGCCCGTCATCTTTTCGGTCCTCCGTGACATACGCGATTCCCGCTTTGATGGCATCCTTCGTATGCTTCAGCGTGGTAAGGCTGTTATCCCAAACAAGATTGCCTTCAAGCTTATAGGATTTCGCATTACCGAAAATACTCAGTGCAAGCTCTGTTCTTCCTGAACCCATAAGCCCGGCAATTCCGACAATTTCTCCTCTCTTCACTTGAAGATTTACGTCCTTGACCACCTCTCTGCCAAGCTGAGGATCATAAGCAGACCAGTTTTGAAGTTCCAAAATGGTTTCGCCGTGGGATTTATTTGGTCGTTTCGGATAGATATCTTCAATGGCCCGGCCCACCATGTTTTTGATAATGATTCCTTCTGATACTTCCCCTTTTGATGCATCCAGGGTGCAAATGGTCTTTCCATCCCGGAGTACGGTCGCTTTGTCAGCGATGTGAATGACTTCCTTCAGCTTGTGGGAAATCATGATACAGGTGATGCCCTGTTTTTTCAGATCTTTTAACAGCTCCAGGAGATTTTCACTGTCGTCTTCATTCAGTGCCGCAGTCGGTTCATCCAGAATCAATAATTTCACGTCTTTACTCAACGCTTTCGCAATCTCGACCAGCTGCCGTTTTCCTACGCTGAGGTCCCTCACGAGCGTGTCCGGATTCACATCGAGCTTCACTTTCTTCAGGAGCTTCTGTGCTTCCACAATGGTACGATTCCAATCGATGAATCCGCCTACCTTCACTTCGTTTCCTGCAAAAATATTTTCATATACTGTTAGATCCGGAAAGAGAGCCAGCTCCTGATAGATGATGGCAATCCCTGCGTTGACACTGTCACTGATTTTGTTAAATTGCTGAACGGTACCATCGAACACGATGTCACCAGTGTACGTCCCATAAGGATAAACACCGCTCAGCACCTTCATTAACGTGGACTTCCCAGCCCCGTTCTCACCTATCAAACAATGAATCTCTCCATCTTCCACCTTGAAATTCACATCACTCAGTGCTTTCACACCGGTAAATTCCTTGGAGATATCATTCATTTCTAACAAATACTTGTTCATTACAGTTAACCCCCTTTAACAAAAGCAATGACAATACGGAATGGCGGCGGACATCCCGGCCACCATTCCGCTTACTGTTATTCTTTTAATCCTGTGAATTCTTTCGCTTCGTAATATCCTGAGTCGATCAGCTCCGCTTTCACGTTGTCTCCATCAACCACGATGACTTCTGTTTGCTTCGCTTCTACATCTTTCTTACCATTGTCATAAGAACCTGTTGTTTCAGGTGTTTTTCCATCCAGTACATCAACGGCAATACCCATTGCATCCGTTACGAGCGTACGAACATCCTTGAAGACCGTCATGGACTGCTTGCCATCGATCACATATTGAACAGACGCTTTCTCCGCATCTTGACCTGTCACAACGAAGCTTGTTACGGCCTTGTCTGAAGCAAATACATCGGCGATGGAACGAGCTGTACCATCATTCGGAGCAAGAACGGCCACATCACCCTTCATATCTGCACCTGCAGCTGTCAGATGTGTTTGTGATTTGTTCTTTGCTTCGTTTGGATCCCAGTTCGTTGTCACCTGTCCTAGGATTTTACTCATCTCGTCACGGCTTAACTCAGCTTTGTCTTTAAGTGATTCCGCTTCACTTGAATTGGCGATCTTGAAAGTGCCATCCGCGATTTTCGGTTGAAGCACATTCCAAGCTCCTTCAAAGAACAAGAACGCATTATTATCAGAAGCTGCACCGGCATACAGATAAAGTGGTACATCCTTCCCTTCAGCGTGATCGATCAAGTATTGCCCCTGTGCTTCCCCAACGGCCACGCTATCAAATGTTACATAATAATCAACTGCATCTGTATTCGTAATCAGACGATCATACGAAATGACCGTAATACCTTCCTTCTTCGCTGACTCCACAGCAGCAGCTGCTGCATCCCCATCCTGTGGAGTGATGATCAGCACGTCGATCCCTTTGTTGATCAATGTTTCTACATTTTCTTTTTCCTTGGCAGAAGAACCTTGGCTGAACAGGATTTCCGTTGTATACTCGGAATCCTTCAACGCATCTTTAAAGCGCTTTTCATCCTGAACCCATCTAGGCTCGTCCTTAGTAGGTAAGACGATCCCCACACTGACACCTTTCTTACCACCTGTACTGCTGCTGCCACAGGCCGCAAGCATACCCACAAATAGAATGAGAACCATTAACAATGAAAACTTCTTCACTTCATACTCCCCCTTTGTTATCAAGCTCAAGGTTAATTATATGGAGAATTCAGAATGTTTGTAATCGCTTTCACTAGTACTCTTTTGGTATTGTCTGGACTTTTTTGGTGTAGGTCATAAAAAGAGGGACGTTCCGATTTCGAATCGGAACGTCCCTTTTGTTACTTCAATTCATTGATCTGTTTTGTTAAATCGATAAACTTCTTGTCGAGATCTGCATACTCATCATCCCCCGGAAGCATGAAACTCAAGCGACCCAGCACTTCCTGTCTGTCGGTCTCAAGTTTCATGCGCCTTTCTTCCTTGTCATCCCGTTCAGCTGGGAGTTCATCCAGCTGTTTCGCTATGGCTCCGTTCTCAATGACAAGCTTGATTTCCGTCGTTTTTTCAAGAAAATAACGGTCATGGGACACAACGATCAAGGTCCCATTGTACTCGGACAGAGTTTCCTCCAGCTGTTCCCGGGAAGCAAGATCAAGGTGGTTCGTCGGTTCATCCAGGATCAACACGTCTTTTTCCTCGAGGATATATTTCATTAGCTTCATCTTCACCCTCTCCCCCATGCTCAAATTCCGGATCGGCGAATGCCAATGGGAGTTCTGGAATCCAAGATGCTTCATTAGTGTCTGTACTTTTCCTCTTTCAGTAAAGGTTTCTTTATGGAACATCTCCCCCGGTGTCTGATCAAGGGGTAGATCGAATACTTCCTGTGTCAGATATCCGATATTGGCTGAAGGCGACATCCATACCTCCCCCCCGGCGACTTCCATTCCCATGAGTATCTTCAAGAGCGTCGTCTTTCCGCTTCCATTCGGTCCGGTGATCGCAACCTTTTCTCCATGTTGGATGGTAAAATGGGCGTTTTCGAATAAGGTCCGTCCCTCGAACGATTTTTTCAGGTTCTTTACTTCGAGGAAGCGTTTCCCGGTTTTGTGGGGGGATCGGATGGAGAATCGTACGGTATGCTCCTCTTCAACCGCTGTCACGTTGGCTCTATCAAGTTCCTTTTCCAAGCGTTTTTGCTTGGATTTGACCTGGGTGTCCATGCGTTTAGCTTTGACGCGGTAATGTTCTTTATATCCTTCCTGTTTCGTTGACTGGGCGTGGGCTTTTTCAGACCAGGAGGTGAGCTCTTTCATCTGGTTCTCAATCCGCTCCACCATTTTCTGTTGTTTTTCATACTCCCGTTGTTGAGTCAGCCTTTTCTGCTTGCGGGCCTCCATGTAGCTGGAATAATGGCCTTTATGCTCAATAATTTTCTTTCCTTCGATGGACCAGATCTTCGTCACGGCTTCATCCAGAAAATAACGGTCATGCGACACGAGCAGGATCGTACCTTTATACTCTTTGATCTGTCTCGTCAGAAGCTCCATACTTTCTTGATCAAGATGATTGGTCGGCTCATCCAGTAGGAGCAGGTCTGCTTTCTCAGAAAACCCTTTAGCGAGTCTCGCCTTCAGTTTTTCTCCCCCGCTTAACTGTTGGAATTCCTGCTTCGGTACCTGCCATTTCTCCAGCAGCTTGACTTGTGAAGGAATCATTCCTTCTATGGAATAGGTTTCGGTTTCCTGCTCCACCATGGTCATACTCACATCATGATGTAACCACTGGATCTGGCCCTCTGTAGGAATTCTATCACCTGCAATCAATTGGAGAAGCGTCGACTTTCCTGCTCCGTTCACGCCGATGATTCCGATGACGTCCCTTTCCTGGACGCTTCCATTCACCTCATCCAATATCTTCCCGTCCATCCCTTCATAGCTTATATTCAATAATTTCATGATCTCTCTCATAACATCTTCCCCTCTCTTTGAAAAAGGGAGAACAAAAAAATCCTCCCAATGATTCTGGAAGGATTAGCCGGCAACGTACACAAAGAAAGCTATCAAGTATCAATAGCAAAAAACGCATATAAAAATGGGCAGACTAATCCTATTTAGGTTGATTTGAAATATGGAATTTCAAACGTCTCGAAAATAAGATTAGTTCTTCATCGTCCACCCATCACCCCTGTCATATTTAGTAAATTTACTATACCATGAAAGTCGCAGTTGTTAAAAGCCCTTTTTGAATCGTATTAGATGGAAAATAAGTGGTAAGATAAAATAATAAGAACTTTTTCATGAAATCCTTGGCTTACATTGTAGATGGGAGCGATACGCTTGGAATCAATTTGGTTGGAATACGGATGGACATTATTAATCCTTATCGGTCTCGAAGGATTATTATCAGCAGATAATGCCCTTGTTCTCGCGGTCATTGCGAAGCATTTGCCTGATGATGAAAAGAAAAGAGCCATTAAATACGGGATCTTCCTGGCATTTGCTTTCCGGTTTGTCGCCCTGTTCGCGATTTCCTTCATCGCAAATGTTTGGCAGATCCAGGCGATCGGCGCAGCGTACCTGCTTTATTTGGGTCTCAAACATGTCATCACAGCAAAGTTCGGGAAGGATAATGAGAAGAATCAGGAAGAAACGGAAGAGAATGCAGCCGGTAAAGGATTTTGGCCGACAGTCGGGAAAATTGCCTTGGCGGACCTGGCATTTGCCATCGATTCGATCCTCGCAGCTGTCGCCCTTGCCCTCGGTCTTCCCGATTCTCCACTCGGGGACTTCGGAGGCATGGACGGTGGACAATTCATCGTGGTGGTTCTTGGCGGGATTGCCGGATTGATCCTGATTAAGTACGCGGCAACCTGGTTTGTTCAGCTGTTGGAAAAACGACCGGCACTGGAAACGACGGCTTATGCCATCGTCGCCTGGGTCGGGGTGAAACTTGCGGTCATCACCCTTGCACATGAAGATATCGGGGTGCTTAATCATGATTTTCCACATAGTACCCTGTGGACATTCATTTTCTACGGAGTACTTGTAGGCATCGCCTTGTTGGGTTGGTTTACTCCCGGCAAAAAGGGTTCTGAGCAGAATGTGGTGTAAAAAGCAATGAAAGAGAAAAGAGGATGGGACAAAAGGGTTTCTACTAAAGAAAAAAACGAACGATAGATTTAATATAAATCTATCGTTCGTTTTTTTAATTTTGCGTTCATGGATAATTCATGTATTTAGCACTTTCTAGCTGTTGATTGGAGTGCAAGACGAAGACTCCTGCGGGAAAAGCGGAGAGATGAGACCCCGCAGGAGCGACAGCGACGAGGAGGCTCATCCGAACGCCCGAGGAAAGCGAAGTCTTGTACGGAAATCAACAGCGGTGTATCAAATGATCCTAAAAAACTCATATTGAATGTTCGTCTTTAGAGTGAAGTAATTTTGTTATGTCCCAGCCTTTTTTTGAAAATCTATTTCTTTCTTCTTCTTAAAATAATGACTGTGGTTAATACAATAATGAGTAAAAACATTCCATTGGCCATTTTTACCTCCACCTCTCTTCATGTATTTACTTCCACGACCATAAGGAATAACATCTGATCCTCTTACGTTTCTTTCGTGATATGTCGAAACATCAATGGAGCGAACAAGGATAAAAGCAGAATACCCAGCGTAATCCACCACCCGATTGATTCGAAGATATCCTCCGGAATGATAAATGAGTATCCCAAATACGATAGAAACAAAACCCCTTGAAGTAACTTAAGGGCTTTGGCATCGGCTTCATTTTTCTCTGCTACCACTCGTTCATCGGTCTCGGACACAAGAACATTGAGATCCTTTTTTATTTTCAATAGTTTGAGGAAAGAAGCCAGGGCTGCGCTAAAAGGAATGAGGGAAAGGGCTAAGAGGGATTTGTTGGCGAATGGAATATCCGATATTTCGAAAATGAACCACGTGACTAAAAGGGCCATGCTGACAAGCAACGATACAAAAATGGTCCATTTTATTTCTTTCACAATTTTTTCAACACTCATTCTTCATTCCTCCCAGAATAAATCATTTAACGTCTTATTCAGTGCTTTACTAATATCAACACATAGCTTCAGACTAGGGTTGTATTTGCCGGCTTCGATTAAATTAATGGTTTGCCTAGTCACTCCAACAATCCTTGCCAATTGTTCTTGAGATACATCAGATTCAACGCGGGCTATCTTCATCCGTTTATTCTTCAAGGAAATTCATCTCCTTCCATATATATACTATTATTCAGATTACAAAATGTCAATTATAATTGACATTTTGTAATCTGTTTTGTGCGGATTTCATAAAGTTACCGTCGATTCAATAAAAAAAAAGAAAATGACGTGTCGGATGGCACGCCATTTTCTTTCAAAGGTTAAATCTTATACTCCAGGGAACCAGCCCGGAGCGCTCATAATCGCATTCCATAACGGATCAGGAACGACCAGTTCCTCCTGTTTTCCTTTATCAATCTCCGTCACAATTTCATCTTCTTTTCCTTCTTTGATCTTCTTCAGCCAATCAGGATCGATGATCAGTTCACGTCCGAGAGCGAGTAAAGGAACACCTGAACCGAATGCTTTTACGGCATCATCCGCAGAATAAATCGAACCTACCCCGATTAGTGGTGTGCGGTCGCCGATTGTTTCCAACAGATAGTCGATTCTTGCTTTCTCAAGATCCTCCACATCTTTTCTTGGCTTCGAGAAGAAGTCGAACAGGGATACATGAAGGTAATCCAGGTCCTTATTTGCAAGGGCATCCACGAGAGTTAGAGTATCACCCATTGTGAACCCGTTGTCTTCAGGCTCCTCCGGTGAGAAACGGTAACCTACTAAGAAAGATGGGTCGGCATGCTCAGCGACCACGCTTTTCACTTTATCCACGACGGCAAGCGGGAAAGTCATGCGATTTTCCAGGCTGCCTCCGAAACGATCTGTACGTTGGTTCGTCATCGGTGAGAAGAACTGATGAATCAAATACCCATTCGCTCCGTGAATCTCCACGCCATCATAGCCTGCTTCAATCGCGCGGCGGGTCGTCTCACCGAACGCTTCGATGATATTTTCGATTTCTGCTTCTGATAATGCTCTTGCTTTTTGCTCTCCGTTTTCACCCACGACATCACTCGCACTCACCACATCTCCGTCAGGAACCAGATCTGGTGGGCATTGTACACCCCCATGGAAAATCTGGAGAACCGCTTTTGCCCCCTGAGCTTTTATACCTTTGGCCAATCGTTCAAGGCTTGGGATCATTTCATCCGTATCCCCTCCAAACTCACCAGGGAACCCTTTTCCATCAGCTGTTACATAAGTACAGGCCGTGATCACCATGCTGACATCTTTTGAACGTCGCTCATAGTAGGCAACCTCCGCATCCGTGACATTGCCCTTCTCATCCGATGAAAAGTTCGTCATCGGTGCCATGATGATGCGGTTCTTTAATTCCACACCGTTTTTAAATGTATAGGGAGATAATAACTCTTTGTATTTGCTGTTCATGTTTTTGCCTCCTTGTGGTTGTTCAAGGGAAATGTTAATAGAAGAATCCGTTTTTGAACAGACATCTGCTTGGAGGGTGTGTTGGCAAGAGCTAAAATGGGTATCCCTCGATGATTGAGGGATACCCATTAAAAAAAGAATGTAAAGTTTTTTATTTAAGAACCAGCTTTGCTACAACCTCCACATGCGCAGTCTGCGGGAACATATCTACCGGCTGTAAGTATTCCACCCGGTACTGCTTCTTCAAATAATCAATGTCTTTCGCAAGAGTCGATGGATTGCACGATACATAAACAAACGTCTTCGGTTTCACTTCTTTCAACGTATCAAGAAGCTTATTGTCACAACCGGTCCTCGGCGGGTCCACCACGATGACATCGGGACGCCAGCCTTCGTTTTTCCATTTTGGCATAAGGGTTTCAGCGCCGCCGACGAAGTATTCGGCATGTCCGACTCCGAATTTCTCTGCATTCTTCTTTGCGTTATCGATTCCTTCCTTGATGACGTCCATGCCGCGGATTTCTTTCGCCCCGTCCGCGAGCCACAGGCCGATGGTACCGACACCACAGTAGGCATCGACGACTTTTTCTTCACCTGTGAGTGCCGCTGCTTTTTTTGCTTCGTTATACAGCTTGCTTGTCTGAATCGGGTTCAACTGGAAGAATGCGCGGGCTGAGAGTTCGTACGTGAACTCTTCCAGACGCTCTTCAATGCTTTCCTTTCCTGACAAGTGGATTGTTTCATCTCCGAATACAAGAGCCGTTTTCTTCGGATTAATGTTTTGTGCGATGGAAACGACTTCAGGAAGACGCTTCTGGATTTCATTGATCAGCAGTTCCTTGCGTGGAATTTTCTTTTCTGATGTGACGAGCACAACCTGAACTTCCCCAGTTTCAAAACCGACACGTGTGACGATCGTTTTCAGGATCGGCTTTTTCTTGTTATCATCAAAAACTGGGATGTTGAAATCGTTGATGATCCGCTTGATTTCCGTGGTCACTTTATTCGTGAGCGGGTGTTGGACGATACACTCGTCGATGTCGATGAGCTTGTTGGAGTTCATACTGTACAAGCCTGCGATGGCCTTGCCATTTTGAGTCCCCACTTGGAACTGACTTTTGTTTCGGTAGTGCCACGGGGTGTCCATGCCGATCGTCGGACGGATGTCCATGTCTTCAAGCTTGAGCTTTGTGTGACGCTCAAGGGATTGAAGGAGGATATCACGTTTCGCGTCTAGCTGGCCTTCATAGGACAGATGCTGAAGCTGGCAGCCTCCACATTGCTCATAGACCGGGCATGGGGCTTTCGTGCGCTGTGGTGACTTCTTCCGGTTTTTTTTGATACGGGCTTCGGTGAATTTCGGATGGACCTTGGTCACTTCGACGACCACTTCTTCACCTGTGAGAGCTCCCGGAACGAAGACGATCTTGCGCTTGAAGAAACCGACTCCCTCCCCGTTGATGCCGATTTTTTTTATAGTCAGAGGAAACTGTTGTTTCAGCTCGATTTTCACTTCTTTATTTTGTGGCTTTTTTGCGTATTGTTTTTTCATTGGTTCACGTCCGTTCTATTCGATACTTCTCCATAAATACAGTGATGCATAGCTTAAATAAGGATGCCAGGATGCGCTCAGTTCATCCAGCTCGTCCATCGTTGGTTTCTGCTCCATCTGAAATAGTTTCTTGATGGCGTTTTGGATGCCGATATCCGCTTTTGGGAATAAATTCGGTCGGCCGAGTCCAAATAGCAGGAAGCTTTGGGCCGTCCATGGGCCGATCCCGCGGATTTTGGTCAGTTCTTTGATGACTTCTTCGTCAGGTTGAACGGCCAGTTGACTTAAGTCCAGTTCACCGCTAGACACCTTCTGCCCGATTCCGATCACATACTCCGCTTTACGCTGGCTGAATTGAAGTTCCCGTAGTTCTTCCACCGTTAGTTTCGCTACTTTTTCAGGAGAGGGATAAAACCATACTCCGTCCTTTTCCCAACCGTATTTGGTGACAAAACGATGGGTGAGGGTGAAGGCGAATTTCAGGTTCAGCTGCTGGTGGATGATGCTTTTGATGATGGTAGCGAACGGATCGAACTCTAGGATGATCGGAGTTCCCACATGTTCTTCGAAAATCGGCTTCAGATCGGTCTTCAGAAAATGTGCATGCATGTCGTGGAGACCGGTTTGCCATTGAAAGAGATCGGAAATGCGTTGATGCTTCTGTTCGAGATTCTCGTCGTTTTCAAAGGTGATGCTGAACTCAGGCTCGTCCGTTGTGCCTTTTGCCTTAACCTCAATGACCTCACCCTTCCCATCAGGGAGATAATAAGGGACCTTCACACTTCGGTCCTCCTGTTCCACCGCATTCAACGGATCCAGAGCCAGCCTCTCCAGCACCCGATCAAAATCATACGGACCCTCAATCTTCACATTCCTCACTGCCATAACCCTCACCCTTCCGTACAAAACTTGTATGTGTATTATAGCACATAGCCGAAGGAACAGAAGAGGGACGGACCTTTAAAAGGTCCATCCCTTAATCGAAAAGGTATTCATTTTAGGGACGGACCTCATTTCCTAGGACCAGGTCCTAGGAATGAAGGTCCGTCCCTCTTATTTCATCATCGGATGCTCGTCGAGGCTTTTGAAGGTGTAGCCCCGTTTTTTGAGGTCCTGAATGGCTTTTTCTAGGGCGTCTGCGTTGTCTTTGGAGACGGAGTGCAGCAGGATGATGGCACCTGGATGAGCCTGGGCCATGATGTTGTCATAGGAATATTTCCATCCTCTTTGCTGATCGGTCTTCCAGTCAATGAAAGCCAGTGACCAAAATACGTGGGTATAGCCTTCCTCTTTTGCAATTTGAAGCGTGCGTTCAGAAAAAACGCCCCTTGGCGGACGCAGGTACTTCATTTCTTTCTGCCCGGTCAATTCTTTCGTTTTTACTTTCACTTTTTCAAGCTCTTCCCGGATCTTCTGATCGGAGCTTGCCGTAAAGTCAGGGTGATGCCAGGAATGGTTTCCGACAATATGTCCTTCTTTCACCATCCGTTTGACGAGATCTTCTGCACTGAGCAAATAGTGGCCCGTTACAAAGAATGTAGCCGGTACTTTTTCCTGCTTCAAGACATCGAGGATTTTTTCGGTATAGCCATTTTCATATCCGTTGTCGAATGTGACGTAGAGTACTTTTTTATCCGGTGATCCTTTATAGAAAGCATCGTACTTCTCAAGGAGCTGGTCATACGCTGCTCCCGCTTCTGGCTGTTCTTCATTTTGACTTTTCTTGAATCCCCAGCCGATCGGATTATTCGATACTGCATAAGCCTCGGCCGGTATGAGCAATACTAAGATTGCCGCTATAATCAACACTTTTAGTGATTTTCGCAAAGTTGAACCCTTCTTTCGCTTCCGTTTCCTTTAGTTTTTGAGAAGCGGAAGGATTCATGTGTACTAATAGTATCCATAAATGGGTTCATGCGGTGATTATGCTTTGATTCGGGACCGAGGCATATGTTGAATGGTGTGTTTTTGGGCTTTGTTGCGGCAGTTTCAGGTTTTGTTGCGGCACTTTTGACGATTGTTGCGGCACTTTCCCAATTTATTGCTGTACTTTTAACGGTTGTCGCGGCACATTCCAACTTATTGCGAAACTCCTAACGGTTGTTACAGCTCCAACTCCGCCCAACCCAGAGGTCCGTCCCTCTATTCAAAAAACGTTTGATACTTCGTCGCCATTTCGGTCAGTTTGCCTTCGTGATCTTTGATGAAGGTGGAGACGGCTTTTTTGTCCCAGATGTCTTCTCCTTTTGGAAAGTCGCTGAATTGCTTGGAAAGGCCTGCTACCATTTTGTCCCTGGAGACCGATACCATGGATTCATCGACGGTGAAGTGATATTCTTTCGCGTTGGGGACGAGGAGCGTCAGGTAAATGGCGTTGTAGTAGAAGTTTTTCCGGTTGACATTAGTCCCGTCGAACCAGTACTCATTCACATCGCTTTCTGACAGCTTCCCTTCTTTCTCAAAGCCGTAGGTCACCTTGACCATTTCACCGGAAAGGTCGATTTCCTTAATTGTTTCACCACCAGGCAGTTTTTGTAGGATCGCCTGAACTTTCGAGTTATCTCCTACATAGGTTCCGCTATTCTCCTTTAAAGTATCCAGGTTCACATCCTCGATGGAAGTAATATCCGCTTCTTTTTCAGGATTGGTGGCACACCCGGTCAACAAAATCATCAAAGTCAGAATCAACATGCCAAATAGTTTGTTCAAGATCATACTAATTCCTCCAGCTTTTGATTGTATCATATACGGATGAACGTCCTTTCAAGTTTCATTTCTTCACTTATATTAACATAATTACCCATAAGAAAAACCACCTCGCAGCCTGTACGAGGTGGTACCAATTTCTTATTTGAATACCTTTTCCTTAAACTGTGCCAGTTTTTCCAAGGAAGATTTATCAACTTCTTCATGAAGGCTGTTTCCGTGAGAATCCATCGTCACAACGGCCGTAAATCCTTCTACATTCAGATGCCACATTGCTTCTGGAATACCAAATTGCATCAGATCCACTCCGTCTACACCTTTGATGCAGTCTGCATAATATTGAGCTGCGCCACCGATGGCATTTAAGTACACTCCACCGTGATCTTTCAAAGCAGCAAGGGTTTTAGGACCCATTCCGCCTTTCCCGATCACAGCACGAATACCGAAGCGCTTCATGATGTCCCCTTGATAAGGTTCCTCACGAATGGATGTTGTCGGGCCTGCTGCCTTCACATGCCAGTTGCCTTCATCGTCTTTCAGCATAACCGGGCCACAGTGATAGATGATTTGACCAGCCAAGTCTACTGGTGCGTCGTTTTCGCTTAGATGCTTATGGATCGCGTCACGGCCTGTGTACATGCGCCCGTTGATTTTAACTACGTCTCCCACTTTCAGCTCACGGATTTTCTCTTCCGTTATCGGTGCTTCAAGAACGACCACATTTGGCTGTTCCCCTGAACTTGCCGCTGCCGTTTCAAGCTCGGCCACTGCTCCTTGAGTCAGGTCGATTTTGTCACCTTCCTGATAGAACCACTCGTCGATGCCGCCTGACTCCACATCCAGCTTCACGCCTAGACGTCGGAAGGCCCAGCAGTTATACGCAACAGATACGAAGAAGCTTGCAGGTATGCGGTTCATTACGCCAACTTTACACCCAAGAAGCGTTGTTTCCCCGCCGAATCCCATTGTACCGATGCCAAGCTCGTTCGCATTGTCCATCACGTACTCTTCCAGTTTACGAAGATCTTCGTTTGGATTCACATCTTCAACAGAACGGAATAGTTGTTCTTTTGCTAAGTCGTAACCGGAAGAACGATCTCCACCGATTCCAACTCCGATGAAACCAGCGCTGCAGCCTTGCCCCTGAGCCTGATAAACCGAATGCATCACGCATTTGCGGATCCCGTCGAGGTCACGCCCTGCACGACCAAGTCCTTCAAGCTCACACGGAAGGCTGTACTGAATGTTTTTATTTTCACAACCGCCGCCCTTTAAGATCAGGCGGGCATCGATATAATCCTTTTCCCACTGCTCAAATTTGATAACAGGAGTCCCAAGACCAAGATTGTCCCCTGAGTTTGCCCCAGTTAAAGAATCAACAGAGTTTGGACGAAGCTTTCCGTCCTTTGTCGCCTGTACCATGGCCGCATAAATCGCTTCTTTGATTTCAAGCTGATTGACGCCGACCGGTGTTTTTATTTTAAAAGTAGGAAGACCTGTATCCTGACAAATCGGAGATACATTGTCATCCGCCATTTTCACGTTATTCGAAATGGTATCAAGGCTCATCGCCGCACGCGTTCCTGCATTCTCACGGGCTTTCGCCGAGCGAATCGCGCGTCTGACATCCTTCGGCAGGTTCGTGGACGTTTCCACAATCAAGTCGTACATGCTTTGCTGTAATGTCTCTTTATTCATCGTTCTCCCCCTCAACCGTCTTAATTTTCATACATCATTATACTCCTATAAGATTGAGATTGAAAGGGATTTCACACGGGAATTTCCTTCTCGAAATAACACGAAACCTCGTCCTCTTCTATATATGTAAACCCGTTATTTTTATAAAATTGAATGGCGTCCGCCCATTGCTTATTCGTTTCAAGGATGAGCCTTCTTGCGCCAAGGGAGTGGGCTTTTTTCTCCAAATGCTGAAGCATGATACGGCCGATACCTCGTTTTCTATAGGAGGAAAGCACAGACATCCGGACAATTTGATAGGTGTGATCTGATTCTTTACGGATTGCACCGGTACAGATGATTTCGTCCATCTCTTTTCCTACAAAAAAATGATGCTGCATGCCGTCATACTCAAGTGTTATGTCATGGATATCGGGGTTCAGGGTATGATCGATGAATCCGAACCGCTCGAGGAAACCTGAGAGGATCACGTTTTTTGCCTGCTCGCTTTGGTGTTTTTCGATGGGTGTGATGATCATGGGGTGTCGCTCCTTTAATAGTTGGTTTTGTATTAAAGTTAGACATGTTGTTGTGGAAATCCTGCTTGTGCATGCTTGTCTTGGGGAGTGCATAGAATGGAGAGTCGGGGTTATCGGAGGTTGGGGGATTTATCGGCCGTTGTTTTTGGATATCAACCGTATTTTCATTTTATCGACCTTATTTTCAATTTATCAACCTTTCATTTCAATTTATCAACCGAAATCACTCAGATACCGACCGTTCTGCAAAAAACAACAAAATCCGCAACACCTTTCCACCAAGGTCCGTCCCTCAAAAAAAAGAGCCCTACAAAGGACTCCTATTCATTCTTCTTAAATTGTTCGCATTTTACTTCTATGTCATCGATCATGGCGATCAGGCGATCGATATCCTCAATGTCCGCTTGTTCAGGGTCGATTGAATCCAGAACGTCGACGAAAAGGTTCAGGCGTTGTTTCAGATAGCTCACTTGTGAGTCTTTATCGTTGATAGCTTTACCCAAGAGTTCTCTCTCCTTTCAATACGTTTACTATGGTAACCAATAACTTTCCGATTGACAAGGGCTGACCCTTTCTCAATAATGGATAGATGACTGAATCATAAAGGAGCTTTTACGAATGAAAACTGACACTCTCTCCAAGAAAATGTCGATTGATCATGATCCTTGGGAGGCTTACTTAGATGTGGATGAGCACGGAGATATTACGCTTTCCAATATCGAATTCACCACTACCACGCTCTGCAATATGAGATGTGAGCACTGCGCCGTCGGATACACTTTGTCACCGAAGGACCCGAGTGCCCTTCCCATTGAACTGATCCTCGGAAAATTGGATGACATCAAAACACTTCGTTCTCTTAGTATTACCGGCGGAGAGCCGATGATGTCAAAGAAATCCGTTGAAAATTATGTCTTACCTTTACTGAAGTATGCTCATTCCAGGGGCGTACATACTCAGATTAATTCGAATCTGACCCTGGATCTGGATCGCTATTTAATGATTGCACCATATTTGGACGTCCTCCACATCTCCCATAACTGGGGAACCATCGACGAATTTATCGATGTCGGATTCGCCAATATGGAACGAAAACCGACGAGGGAGCAACGTCAGAAGCTGTTTGACCGCATGATTGAAAACAGCCGAGCCCTATCTGAACGCGGGGTGCTCGTTTCAGCGGAAACCATGTTAAATAAAAACACTCTGCCGTACCTCGAGAAGATCCATCGCCAGGTTGTCGATGAAATGAAGTGCGGACGCCATGAAATCCATCCAATGTATCCGTCTGATTTTGCTTCAAGCCTTGAGACTCTTTCATTAGAAGAAACTCGTGAAGCAATCCGGAATATTCTTGCGTTCCGTGATGAAAATGTGTGGATGTTATTCGGTACACTGCCCTTCTATCCATGCAGCTCTTCACAGGAAGACCTGGATTTCCTGAAGGAACTTTACAGTGCTAGAAATGTGAGCGTCCGGAATGATCCCGATGGCCGTTCCCGTCTGAACGTGAACATCTTTACAGGAGATGTCATCGTGACCGACTTCGGTGACACGCCGCCACTCGGTAATATTACGACAGATACGCTGCCTGAAATTTTTGATAAGTGGAAAGGGCAGCCACTCGCGAAAGAACTGAACTGTCACTGTCCAATGGCCCGCTGCCTGGGTCCGAACGTACTTGTGAAGTCGATGTATTATCAGGATGTAGACTTTTCGAAGCGTGAAGCAAAGATTTCCCGTTAATAATGACGTCGAGAGCTCAAATCTGTTATGGATTTGGGCTTTTTTATGATATTGGGTTCTGGTATGGGGGGGTTGGGTACTTCTTTATGAATGAATTGGGCCGCTTTTGGGGCTTTTTGGGCCGGTTTCGGTTTGACCCCCTAATTCCTAACGTTTACTCCATGGGTCTTAATTGTTCTTAGTTTTTCATTTTGTTTTTCCTTCCTCGCTTTAGTGAAGAAGGAAAAACCTTCATTTTAAAGGCTTAAAGCCATTTCTTCAGGAAAACCACTATCTTTGTATTTCTCATAAAACTTCACGGGTGACATTCTTCCAAGGCTCCCGTGATATCTACGGTGGTTATAGAATTCCATAAACTCATCAATTTCGTAATATGCTTCTTCAAAATAGGTAAATTCGTATCGCCTGAATAAATCTCGTTCCAAAATACTAAAAAAAGGATTCGATATAGGCATTGTAGTTTGGTGATCTCGGAGGAATCCGTTCATGAAAAACGTTGTTTTTCTCACAAAACTCCCCGAATAGATTACTGATAAATTGCGGACCATTATCTGTTCTTACCACAATGCAATGTCGTCCATTAGAGTCATCAATAACCTGTAACTGTCGTCTAATAATGGCTTCATTAAGCATTCCAGTTATGTCTTTGGCTGTACACCTTGGTCCTCTGTAATATCCAACGATGGAGCGATCGAAGACATCAATTGCACATGCGACAAAGAAAAATCTTCTGCTTCCAACGATGTTTCCATACTTAATATCAAGCTGCCAAAGTTGATTAGGGGCAGTTATAATACGGTTCCGGACAAGCCGTTTAGGGTATTTAGGATTTCCCTGTCGTTGTGGAAGTAGAATTCCTAGTTCTTTGCACAACCTAGCTACCTTTTTATGATTAATTTGAAGGTCATGTTCATCTTTTAATAATTGGGTGAGATTCTTTATACCATACGTGGCACCGTCTCCCTCAATGGCCTCCATCAAGAATTCTTCAATTTGCTCATCTGGGATGAAATCTCCTGAATTGGTCATTGAATACCCTGGAATTGGGCGGCCCCTTTTCTCTACCATTTCAACTGGTTCCTCAATCGCATTATGGTAATAATACAGGGATCTGTTTGTCCCTGTGACCTCTGTCAGCTTAGTAATATGAAACCCCTCCCTTGCCCATACTCGAATCTCTTCTAAAACGCTTATGGCCGGTATTGGGTTTTTTTTAATAAGTTTCTAAGCATCGCAACTTCAAGTTCTTTTTCGCCAAGCAGTTTCATAGCTTGTTCATATTTTGCTTTTAGTTCTTCTTTAGAAGGCTCAGTGGATAGGACAGCCGAAGATGGATCTTCCATTTGAATACGTACTTCATCCTCATATTCCTTGATCCACCTTGTCAAAGTGGACCTTGAAATTCCAGCATTTCGAGAAATAGATGAGTAATTCCCACTCTCTAAAGCCATCCGGACATAATTTCTTTTTACTTCTTCTAAGGCTTCAATCTTTTTCGACATGGAACAGCCCTCCAAAATCCCTCTGTATTTATGGTTCTAGTGTACTGTTTTAAGTACAAATGTGTCCAAAGGAATTAAGGGGTCGTAAAGGTTTCTATCAAAATTGGGCCACTTTCCTTATTTAATGGGCCACTTTTAACAAAATACGGTCCACTTCACTGATGTATTGTGCCAAATTGTGAACACCCAGCTGCTACCTCAGATTCCCCTCTATAGGTCCGTCCCTCTAAATCACCCAATAAACCCTTATACAGCGCAATTCCTACCTCCAAAACCAAGGTCCGTCCCTCATAGAACCCTCATCTATTTCAAAAAAAAAAACACAACGGATATTTATCCGATGTGCTTTTTATCCGATGGGTTTGCGGTCGTTGGTTTGAACGAGTTTATCGAGTGCCGGATCCATGACGGTGTATTTTTGTTTTTTGATTTCGGCATAGATTTTGGCTCTTCTGGCTCCGAACCATACGCGCAGAGTGATGAATGCCACTAGCAGACCTCCAAAGATTAGAAGATACTCCATGATATTACTCCCCTCCTTCAATTCTGAATATTCTAATTATTATAACATATTAAAGAAAATAATAAAAGAGTGAAATAAGGGTTTACCCGATTTCACTCTTCTTTAAACATTATCTTGGTGTTTCGCTTGCCATGAATCCGAAGTGAACGTGATCCTGAACCGGAATCCAGGCTCCGACTCCTTGAGACGTAACGTTTTTTACGACGATGGAGCGTTTGGTTCCTTTCATGACGAGGTATACTTCCCCGTAGGTTACTTTCCCTTTTTCGTTGATAGCAGGAGCATATGCATACAGGTAACCAAGTCGTTTAGGTGAGATGTTATACACTTGGTCCTTCTTTGTCCCTGCTCCTACAATGGTCTGGAATGCGAGGGGCAGCTTGGATTTATCCATGGCCCTGATGAGCATCATTTTTTCCACATCATCGGCATGGGGAACCTTCGCCGTGAGTCCACCCTTAACGACCTTTTGTGCTTCCTGGACGTAGTGAATCTGATAATTGTTTTTTCCTCCACGGTTATCAAAATAATTTGTATTCACTTTTTGATACTCCCAGTTCGGAGATGTTTCCGTTGAAGCATAATTCAACGGCCATTCCCCGAGATAGATTGTGGCGCGAAGTCCGATCGTCGGTGCTTTATTAACTGTGGACTCGTTTAACATGCGGATCAGGTTTGGATTTTCGATTCTCACATTGGAGGTTTCGATCAGTTCCTGAGACCATTCGCTCGGTTGAAGATACGGCTGATCCTGTGTGGAATTGGGATACGTATTCTCCTTAGCGATATTTAGAACTGAATTAGGGATCTTTATGCTGGTATCTTCTCTAACTTGCGGAGCTTTCTCCGCTGCTTTTGGTTTTTCATTGGACTTTTTAGAGCTGCTTTCAGCATGTATGCCTGTTGTTGCAACAAAAAATGCGAGAATGACCATAAGAACAGTGCGCATTATTTTCATCAATTTGACTCCTTTCAATCTTAGCTTAAGGGTTTGCCGTTAGTTTTTCCTAGAACCATCACCTTATCCAAAAAACTTTATTTGAAAGAATATTTACAAAATTCTAATTTTACTTTATACTAATGAATGAAGAGAAAACGTTAGGCTTCTCCTACAAAGCATACTGACGTTTTCAATCATTCCTACATTCCCTAAAAAAGCAGTGGAATCCATAAATGGATTCCACTGCTTTTTTATTCATCACATAAACAATTTAGATTGATGCAATATGGCTTTGAAACAATCTTCTTTCCTTCCCATAAGATGAATGCTCTGACGGTAATACTTTCATTCATCCCTTGCTTAGGGTTTATCTCTGTTGAATATTCCCCGTCTTTTCCTGTCATAGCAGGGTTGGGCTTGATAATTTGTTTTAACTGTTCTTCTAGTACTTCAAAAAACACTTCTACATTCTCAAGGGGAGATTCATCGCATATTACTTTACCGGTTATACATGCTCCATCGCATTCCACCATATCAGGCGCACATAGGGTCAATTCAGGTTTCCTGCAAATTTCGCATCCGGCCCAGACAAATGCCTTATCTGAAATCATCGTGCCTTCCACTAAAGCACTCGCGAAATAAGGGACGTCTTGAAAGATTGTATTCGGAGGTACTGAAGCTTCACTCAAAAACCTGCCGTTTCCATCTGTTTTTACAACCCTTTTCGAAAACTGAAGAATGGGACTGTTCAAGACAACCTCAACATCGGCAAGGGGCATACCGTCACACGACACTTCCCCCTTCACTTTTCCACAGCAATCAATTCTGTCTATTTTATCGAGTTTGACCGTCGGGTGCAGACATGTGCAACGAATCTTAACCTTTTTCATTTCTGTTGCCATTTCCATTCCTTTGATTTCTGCCGTCGCCCGGATTTCAGCTTCTTCCGATACATGAGAATGAGGGATCAGCTTTGCTTCATACTCTCCATTGTTATTTGTTTTCATCCCATCGGGGGTTATGGTACCAACATCAGGTGTAATCTTCAGCTTGATGTCTACACCGGCAACCGCCTTTCCATTACAGGTGAATTTCCCCGTAATGGGTGCACCACAGCATTCGATGCAATCTGGT
The DNA here is from genome assembly GCF_020172085.1 of Rossellomorea aquimaris. GTDB lineage: Bacteria > Bacillota > Bacilli > Bacillales > Bacillaceae_B > Rossellomorea > Rossellomorea aquimaris_E. The sequence goes on along the minus strand of NZ_JAIVAT010000007.1, from coordinate 321,038 downwards.
ATGCAGAGGGTCAGCTCCGGCTTCTCACATATGCGACAACCGGCCAGAATGAATACCATTTCAGAAACCGCTATTCCATCTACCATGGCTGTTGCTGTAAATGGTACCTCCTTAAATGGTGTATTTGGAGGTACAAAGGCGAGGGTCGAGAATTCGCCATTCTCATCTGTAACCACGATATCAGGCTTGAACGTGATCACTGGACTTGAAAGAGTGACTTCCTGATTCGCCAGTGGAACTCCTTCACAGGAGAGATAACCTGCAATGATCCCTTTACAATTAAGTTTTTTTATTTTCTGGATATCAATCTTCGGATGTTTACAACGACAATCAATCGCGACCTCTCCAGACGCTACAACCTGTTCCCCTTCAACCGTTGCCTTCGCTTTGATTAAGATGGTTTCCTGGACCCCGAGTTGCGGTCTGATCATGGTGACATACCTTCCATCTTCATCGGTGAATGCCGGATTTGGATCCACCTCCACTCCATCAGGTGTCGAGGAGATGACGGTAAACGATATCCTGGCACGCTGAATGGGTTTGCCATCGCATGTCAGCCTTCCGAACAGTTTTGCTCCTTCACAGGTTACGGTCTCACACGGAACTTCAAGCGTTAACTTCGGCTTTCGACACTTTTTACACCCTGCTATTACGGTATCACTGTCACTGATTGTTTTGCCTTCAATTTCCGCTGTTGCTGTATAGGAAGCCGTTTGAAACGGAGTTCCTTTTTTCACAGTGACAACAGAGGAAAATCTTCCGTCCTCATCCGTTATTGGATGCGGTGTTTGGAACGTCAGGATGGGTGAACCCGTCAGTGTGACCGGTATATGTGCCAGGGGAACACCATCACAGGTGACTTTGCCTGATACGGTGGCGTGGCAGTCAATTTTTTTCAGCTTCTTTAGCTTGATGGCTGGATTCTTACATTTCACACAGCGCACCACCACTTCCCTCGTTTCCGAGCACACCTTTTTTCCTCCGATTTTTGTCACAGCTGTAATGCGAATGGTTTCATTCACATCAGGAAACGGAACCAGAGTTGCCGTGTATCTTCCATCACTCTGTGTTATGGCAGGATTAGGAGTGATGACGACTCGGTTGGAATCGGAGTCAATGATGAAGGTGATGGCTGCATTTCCGATTGCAAGCCCATCGCACAATAACCTACCCCTGATCTTTGTTCCTTTACAGCCAACAGGACAAGGAATGGGATCTAACGAGAGGTCAGGATTTTTACATTTGATACAGTCCACTCTTACATAAATGGAATCACTGATGGTCTTTCCAATGACGACAGCCGTAGCTGTAACTTCGACATTTGGTGTAATCGGAGTCCCGGGTGCAACGGTCACCTTCGTTGAAAAACGACCCGTGCTGTCGGTGACCGGTGTCAGATCATCAAAGACCAAAAGACCCATAGGCGAAGATGTCAAAGTGACCGTCACACCTTGAAGGGGCTGAAAATCACACAACACTCTTCCACTGATGATGCCTTTACAGCTGATGATACCGATATCGTCTAATTGTATGGTTGGATTTTTACACCCTTTAAAGGGAAAAATCCCTTGACATCCTCTAGGAGGTAAATCAATTTTGCAATCGATGACTTTACCGTTCGTCGGTTTTTTCTTTTTTTTCACGCTACTCATTCCTTTGCACAGAAACTCTCTTGGTATCTTATTCAGAAATGGGTAGGCGGTTCTCACAAAATAATTTCCTTGCAATAGAAAAAGCCCCGGCAGGGAAACTGCCGGGGCTTTTTTGGATTACAGTAAATAAAAACCGATTCCCATGATGAAGTAAGCGGCAAGCAAGGTCAAACCTTCAAACCAGTTGGTTTCCCCATCATTTGAAATGATCACCGTGAGTAAGACGGCGGATACCATGGCCACGAGTTCAGGTAACGTAAACACGAGTGACATGCTTTTTTCGAAACATAACGAAGCCAGGACCAGCACAGGTGCCACAAACATCGCGACCTGTAAGGTGGAGCCGACAGCAATTTCCACTGCGACATCCATCTTATTTTTATACGCCATAATGACCGCTGAAGCATGCTCAGCCGCATTTCCGACGATGGCGACGATGATGACCCCAATGAAGAGTTCGCTCCAACCGAACGCTTCCCCTACTTCTTCAAAGGTATGGACGAGTCGTTCAGATACATACGCAACGGCGAGGGTCGATGCAGCGAGGATAAGTAACGCTTTCACCTTGCTCCATTCAGGTTCCTCGTCATGACCGTGGGCACCATCTCCACCTTCACTCTGATTCTGATACACACCGCGATGAGTGACGAGTTTGAAGAATAGGGCGAATAAATAAAGGAGAATCAAAATGATTGAGATCCCGATGGAAAGACTCATCGTTCTCCCTTCATTCATATCCATGGAGAACACTTCGGGAATGACGAATGCGACGATGATCGCAAACATAAGAAGACCAGAATTATGACGGGCGTCGAACACGTTGAATTTCTGGCGCTTGAACTTGACCCCTCCGACGAAGAAGGAAAGTCCGGCGACCAAAAGCAGATTCCCGAGGACGGACCCTGTCAGGGAAGCCAATACAACCCCGATCAAACCGGCTTTCAGCGCAAAGATGGAAATAATCAATTCAACGGCATTACCGAATGTGGCATTTAAGAGTCCGCCGATGCGGGGACCCGATACAACGGCCAAGCTTTCCGTCGCCCTTCCCATGAAGGCTGCCAGTGCGATGATCGTGACACAATAGACGACGAACATGATGACACTTGGCCAATGAAGCAGGGAACCGATCACAGAAACCGGGACACCTGCGAATACAAGCAGTGTAAATACTTTATTCACGTTAACGATCCATCCTTTATCAGAAATTTGGTTAAAACCGTCCTGATTAGACACATTATAGATAGAACCCAATTTGGAGGGACATTCATGGCACATTCATTGAAAGATAAAATAGTAGAACTGTTTTCCCATCATAAGATCGGCACCCTTGCCACCATCCGTGACAACAAACCGTACTCACGTTTTATGATGTTCGATCATGACGATCTTACTCTCTACACGGCAACCAACGAACATGCCCATAAGGCGGAAGACATCGCACAGAATCCTAATGTGCATATCCTTCTCGGGTATGACCGTGACTCTGATCATGAACATTATGTAGAAATTGAGGCAGAAGCGTCGGTAGAAGACTCTTCGGAACTGAAAGCGAAATTCTGGAACGAAAAGCTTAAGCACTGGATCGCAAGCCCGGACGACCCGGAATATCTGCTTCTCAAACTCATCCCCAAAACCATCCTCTACTACGAAAAACCTGGCAGCGAACCCCAAGAGCTGTAGAGGAGATCGTTCTGGAGAGGGACGGACCTTTGAATCGGTAGAAACCACTATTCTTTTCTCACCATTTAGAGGTCCGTCCCTTATCCACCACACATTTCACTTGATGTGCACCATCTATGAGGGACGGACCTCTACAAATCCGAAACACTCTTGTTACAACTCTCAAGAATAGGTCCGTCCCTCACACTCCATTACCCCACCAATTCAAACGTTTCTTCAATCTTGATGCTGTCTTGAACAGATTGCACCATGGAGCAGTTTTTGCGTGTGAGCTTCATGGCTTTTTCGATTTTCGCTTCGTCAAGGTCCGTCCCTTTGATCGTGAAGTGGAGGGAGATGGCTTCTACGCGGTTGGCTTCGTCTTCGTTGCGGGTGACGTCGGCTTTGATGTGGATGTCGTCGAATTGGATGCGCATCTTTTCCAGAACTTTACGAAGTACACCTCCACTGCAGACGGCCACGGATGATACGAGCAGCTGGAACGGACGGAATCCATATTCTTCGTTACCCGATACCTCCAGTTTTCCAAACCCTAAATCTGTGTAAAATCCGCCTTCTTGCATTTTATATTCCATTTTTTCTTCATTCCTTCCTTTATATGTTAGTAGATGTTTTGATTTTACTCTATTCATCCCGTATTGCCAAACATTGCAATTGAGGGTACCATCAAAGAAGATATTTACTACGATTGGGAGTTCTGACAAATGAATCAAACATTATCCTTCCGTTTCAAGGTCCTTGTTGGGATCGTTGCCATTTCCGGTTTTTCACAAGGAATGCTCCTTCCCCTCATCGCCATCATATTCGAGCAGGACGGCTTGTCCTCCTCCCTGAACGGATTAAACGCAACAGCCCTTTACATCGGAATTCTGCTGGCTTCTCCTTTAATGGAACGACCCCTGCAGAAAATCGGATACAAACCGATGATCATCATAGGCGGCATTGTCGTCGCTGCATCACTCTTATTGTTCCCGGTATGGAAATCCTTCTGGTTCTGGTTCATCCTCCGCCTTCTGATCGGAATCGGTGATCACATGCTCCATTTCTCTACCCAGACGTGGATCACGTCGTTTTCACCGAAAGAGCATCGCGGACGAAACATATCCATTTACGGAGTTTCCTTTGGAATCGGATTCGCCGTCGGACCGATGATGACTCAGCTCATCACGATCCATCAGGCATTGCCGTTCATCATTTCTTCATTATTAAGTATCACGGTATGGATGTTTGTCTTTAAGTTACAAAATGAGTACCCTGAGGAGCAAAACATCGGCAGTGCTTCGTTCCTGGGATCATTTCAACGATTCGGGAAGGTTCTCAAATATGCATGGGTGGCCCTGTTGCCTCCCCTCGGATATGGATTCCTGGAAGCTTCCTTAAACGGAAACTTCCCTGTTTTTGCCCTACGAAACGGTCTTTCCATTGAAGCCGTAGCGATCCTTCTCCCTGCATTCGCCGTGGGAAGTATCATCTCACAGGTGCCCCTTGGCATTCTGAGCGATAAATATGGCAGACAAAATATCCTCCTCATCGTCATGATGATTGGATTTCTCTGCTTCTCGGCTGCCGGAATTGTAGCCGGGTCCACCATCGGACTTTTTATCTGTTTCACATTGGCCGGCATGGCCGTCGGGTCGACGTTTTCCCTCGGCATCAGTTATATGACCGACCTTCTTCCGAAAGAATTACTGCCTGCCGGAAACATCATGTGCGGAATCTTCTTCAGCTTCGGCAGCATGATCGGCCCGTTCATCGGCGGAGTCACCATCGACTGGCTCAAGGGCTCAAGCTTCTTCTACTTGATCGCCAGCATGATGCTTGTGATTTTTATGAGCTTACTCGCCTTTTCGCTGCAAAGCAGGCGTAGAGAAATAACCCAGAATAACTAGCACAAAAAGCTTCCCATCCACATATACATGTGGTAGGATTAGATTATAATAATTACAAATTACAAATTTCATATATTATCAACTAAGAGCACGTGCCGTTTTGCTGTCACCTTTCACTGGTGGCAGCTTTCGTCGTTTTATAGGGGTAATGACGTTGATTATTATTCTCAATGAGAAACGCCCATTTTCAATTAATTAAAGGAGGAACACACTATGAGCTCACAATCCAAAGCACTATCCATGGGGACAACGAATGATAAAATCCACTTCCTTGAAAAAATAAAACCTCATGCGGAATTGATCGCCGCCCTCATCAGCGGTGTGTTTATACTACTCGGATGGTTGACATCAAATGATGACTCGAGCATGAGCATCATCTTCTACCTCCTTGCCTTTGCCATCGGCGGTTTTGCCAAAGCAAAAGAAGGCATCGAGGAAACCATCGAAAATAAAGAACTGAATGTGGAAATGCTGATGATCTTTGCCGCTGTTGGATCCGCCATCATCGGGTACTGGACGGAAGGGGCGATCCTCATCTTCATCTTCGCCGTCAGCGGTGCCCTTGAAACGTATACGATGAACAAAAGCCAGAAGGAAATCTCCGCACTCATGCAGCTGCAGCCGGAAGAAGCATGGCTCGTTACAAGCTCAGGGGAAAAGAAAGTCAATGTTTCAAGCCTTGAAATCGGGGATCATATCCTCATCAAACCAGGTGAACGGGTACCAACCGACGGAGTCGTCGTAAGAGGAACGACTTCCATCGATGAAGCAGCAATTTCCGGTGAAGCCGTACCTGTTTCAAAAGGACAACGGGATGAAGTCTTCGCGGGAACGGTCAACATCAACGGCGCCATCACAGTAGAAATGACCAAACCGAGCAGCGAAACCCTTTTTCAAAAAATCATCGACCTTGTCCAATCGGCTCAAAGCGAAAAATCCCCTTCCCAGCAGTTCATTGAACGCTTTGAAGGAACCTATGTCAAAATCGTGCTCGCCGTTGTATTCCTAATGATGTTCCTCCCTCACTTCCTTCTCGGATGGAGCTGGACGGAAACATTCTATCGGGCCATGGTCCTCCTTGTTGTCGCTTCACCATGTGCCCTGGTCGCAGCCATCATGCCGGCGAGTCTTTCGGCCATCTCAAACGGTGCCCGTCACGGAATCCTTTTCAAGGGTGGCGCCCACCTCGAAAACTTGAGTAACATCAAAGCGATTGCCTTTGATAAGACAGGAACATTAACGAAAGGTAAGCCCGTTGTGACGGATATCCTGGTCGCCAACAATATGAGTGAAGAAGAAGTGTTGAGCATCGTGGCATCGATTGAAAACCAATCGAATCACCCACTTGCGCAAGCCATCGTCGGTCACGCCACCCGTGAGCTGAACGTGGAACTGACTCAGCCTGATTCTCTTGAAGATGTATCCGGATGGGGAGTCAAAGCCCTTATGGACGGATCGGAATGGAAAATCGGGAAAGCAGATTTTGTGGATAAACTGTTGGCAGAACAGTTTATGAACGGTGCATACGGACGAATTGCCGCAGAAGGAAAAACGACCGTATTTGTTGCAAAAGAGAATGAAATCGTTGCTCTCATCGCGTTAAAAGACGTGGTCCGCAATGAAACCATAGAAGCCTTGAAGCTCCTGGAAAAAGAAGGCGTCGAGACGATCATGCTGACCGGTGACAATGAAAAGACAGCCCGTGCCATTGCAGAAGAAGCCAAGGTCTCAAGCTTTATTGCGGAGTGCCTCCCTGAAACGAAAGTAGACGAACTGAAGAAACTGAAACACCAATTTGGTACGGTCGGAATGGTCGGAGACGGCATCAACGACGCCCCTGCCCTAGCAACGGCCAACGTTGGGATTGCCATGGGCGAAGGAACGGATGTCGCCTTGGAAACAGCCGATGTGGTGTTAATGAAAAACGACCTGACCCGGATTGCCGAAGCCATCAAGCTTTCGAAAAAAATGAAGCGCATCGTCCAGCAGAACGTCGTGTTTTCCATCACGGTCATCATGCTGTTGATCGCCTCTAACTTCCTTCAGATCCTCGACCTCCCATTTGGAGTCATCGGACATGAGGGTAGTACGATTCTGGTTATTCTAAACGGCCTGAGATTGTTGAAATAATATGTAGGGCATCCAATCTTGAAGATTGGGTGCTTTTTTTATCCCCAAATAAGAAGCGGATACCTATCCACACCTCAATTCCCTACCGTTTTATCCACATGTGAATAACTTGTCTGCACAGATTCCTATCTACCTACTGCTAAACAACTAGACTCCTTTTCCACTCCCCCAAGTCTCTACCCTCTCCTACCAAGGTCCGTCCCTCTTCGTACTAATATTTTACTAAAATAATAATTTCTTGTTGCTTTCTTGAAAGGGATATCATAAAATGTGTTTAGTTAGTGCAAACGGTTGCATTTTTATTGCATCCTCTTCATGTACATAGCCACATTAAATGAAGACACAGCGACACACATTTCATTTTAAACTGAAATGTAAACGCACACATGTCATGCATGTAAGAAATATAGTCCAATAGATTGATATTAAAGGAGGAAACAGGTTTATGAAGAATGTATTGTCATTTGATTTTTGGCAGAAGTTCGGGAAAGCATTGCTTGTGGTCGTGGCGGTCATGCCAGCTGCAGGAATCATGATTTCCCTCGGTAAGTTGATTGCCATGATGGGTGGAGACATCACATTAGTGCAAACGATTGCAAGAGTAATGGAAGACATTGGTTGGGGAGTCATCACCAATCTTCACATCCTATTCGCCGTCGCCATCGGTGGCTCATGGGCGAAAGAACGTGCAGGCGGTGCCTTCGCCGCCCTGATCGCATTCATCTTGATCAACCGGATCACGGGTGCTATTTTTGGAGTAAGCGGAGATATGCTCGGGGATCCTGAAGCAACGGTCTCTTCCCTTTTCGGACAAACACTCGTCGTTTCAGAGTATTTCACATCGGTCCTGGGAGCACCTGCCCTTAACATGGGTGTATTCGTCGGGATCATCTCCGGTTTCCTCGGAGCCAATCTTTTTAACAAATATTATAACTACAGTAAATTACCTGATGCCCTTTCCTTCTTTAATGGAAAACGCTTCGTACCATTCGTCGTAATTGTTGGCTCGATCATCATCGCCGTCATCATGTCGATTGTTTGGCCATTTGTCCAAGGATTACTGAATGACTTCGGTCAATGGATCGCTACGTCCCGCAACACGGCACCGATCGTCGCACCATTTGTATTCGGTGCATTAGAGCGACTGTTATTGCCATTCGGTTTGCATCATATGTTAACGGTTCCAATCAACTACACAGAACTTGGCGGAACATACACGATTCTGACAGGTTCCAGCGCAGGATCGACGGTAGCCGGTCAAGACCCATTATGGCTTGCCTGGATCGCCGATTTAAACAACTTCCTGGCTGCAGGAGACACAGCAAGTTATAAACAGCTGTTGAATGATGTTACACCTGCCCGTTTCAAAGTCGGTCAAATGATTTTATCCACAGCTGCCCTGATCGGGATTGCGTACGCAATGTACAGAAATGTGGATAAAGATAAGAAGAAAAAATATAAATCCATGTTCTTCTCAGCCGGTCTAGCCGTATTCCTGACAGGTGTAACCGAGCCGATCGAATTCATGTTCATGTTCGCTGCCCCACTTCTATATGTGGTGTATGCCATCATGACAGGACTTGCCTTCGCGATTGTGGATATCATACACATCCGCGTTCACTCATTCGGATCCATAGAGCTTCTGACTCGTGTTCCGATGATCATCAAAGCAGGTCTGTGGGTCGACCTTGTCAACTTCGTCATTGCCTGTATCGTATTCTTTGGCCTGAACTTCGCGGTTGCCAACTTCCTGATCAAGAAGTTCAACTTCCCGACACCAGGTCGTAACGGGAACTACATCGAGGATGAAGCGTCAACCGGTGGCGGTACGGTAAGTGCCGATTCCATCGCTCCGAAAGTCGTTGCCATGCTTGGCGGAAAAGAAAACATCGTAGACGTAGATGCCTGCATGACACGCCTTCGCGTGACGGTAAAAGACACCTCACTCGTCGGAACAGAACAAGAATGGAAGAGTAATGGAGCACTTGGACTCATCCTTAAGGACAAAGGCGTTCAGGCGATCTATGGTCCAAAGGCAGACGTCATCAAGTCGGATATTCAAGATTTATTGGGAGCTTAATTTATGAAATTACTCACGTTGAATTGTCACTCATGGCAGGAAGACAACCAACACGAAAAAATCTCGATCTTAGCCGATGACATCGCGGAGAAATCCTATGATGTCATCGCCCTTCAGGAAGTCAGTCAGCTGATCGAAAGTGAAACCGTCCAGGGGCTGATCAAAAAAGACAATTTTGCCCTAGTCCTCCTTGGAGAACTAGAGAAACAGGGTGTGACAGATTACTCCCTCGTCTGGGACTTCGCTCATATCGGATACGACATTTATGAAGAAGGCGTCGCCATATTAACAAAGCACCCGATTGTGGAAGACCACCACTTCTTCATCTCAAAAAGTCACGACCAATCCTATTGGAAAACCCGTAAAATCGTAGGGGCCACGATTTCATATGAAGGAAAGCCCCTCACCTTCTACTCCTGCCACCTCGGCTGGTGGACGGACAATGAAGAGCCATTTCAGTTTCAAGTCGATAACTTGATGGAGCAGGTCACGGCTGAATCCCCGTTCTTCTTAATGGGCGATTTTAACAACAACGCCCTGATCCGTGGGGAAGGATACGATTATCTTCTTTCCAAAGGGCTGCATGACACATTCGATACCGCAGCAGAAAGAGACAGAGGCATCACCGTTCAAGGAAAAATCGCAGGCTGGGATGAGAACAAACTCGACCTTCGTATCGATCTTATTCTCTCCAGTGAAAAAATTCCGGTAAAATCATCCAGGGTTATCTTTAATGAAGTGAATAAACCTGTCGTTTCGGACCATTTCGGTGTGGAAGTGGTATTGGGATAAGCAACTGATCTTAGATCGGTTGCTTTTTTTGTGTGTTCAGAAAGGTTATCAACCTTTATCAGGATTTATCAACCTTATTTTCATTTTATCGACCGTTCATTTCATTTATCAACCGGAACCCTCGGGATATCGATCGTTCTACATCCATCTACAAAAGTTGCACCACTCCTTCGCTCAACGTTTAACAAATCTCCAACGGTGGTAAAAAATCACTATTCAATCAAAGGAGGTTCCACTATGGCACATAAACTCTCAGGACAGGCAGCAGCAGACATCATGGAGCAATGGAACATCAAGCATGTATTCGGTCTTCCCGGTGATTCCATCAATCATTTTGTCGACGTGCTCCGGAGTGAAAAAGAAAATATTGAGTTCATCCAGGTCAGACATGAAGAAGTCGGAGCACTCGCCGCCTCATCTTATGCCAAGCTCACCGGAAACATCGGGGTATGCTTATCCATCGGCGGACCCGGAGCCATACACTTATTGAATGGTTTGTATGATGCAAAGGCAGACGGTGCGCCCGTATTGGTTTTGGCAGGACAGATGGCAACGGAAGAACTCGGCATGGATTCGTTCCAGGAAGTCCATCTCGATCGCGTATTTGCGGACGTCTCCGTTTACTGCGAGCGGGTGACATCACCTGAGTCACTTCCCGATTTGATGAATCAGGCGATCCGGACCGCTTACGCGAAAAAAGGTGTGTCCGTGCTGATCATCCCGGACGACATCCCCGGACAGAAAATCAAGGACAGCGTGAAGGCTACATCAAGCATCCCGGCTGTAACCATCCCCGCTCCCCTGGACAAAGACATGAAGACCGGAATGGAATACGTACATAAAGCGAAGCGTCCGGTCATCCTTGCAGGAACGGGATCAAGGCATGCGGCCCGTGAACTAGAGGCATTTGCCGAAAAAATAGGGGCTCCTGTCATCTTTACACTCCCTGCAAAAGGCATTTTCCCGGACAGGCATCCCCATAATCTCGGCCAGCTCGGCCAGATTGGAACGAAGCCCGCCTACGAAGCCATGGAGGAATCCGACCTCCTCATTATGATCGGTACGTCTTTCCCTTATCGTGATTACCTTCCTGACGATACCCCGGCCGTCCAGATCGATGCTGACGCAACTCAAATCGGAAAGAGATATCCGGTTTCCGTCGGGATCGTCGGTGATTCCAACCTGGTCCTGAAGCAATGGAACGAGCAGTTACCTGTCAAAGAAGACCGCTCTTTCTTGGAAGAATGCCAGAACAATATGAAAAACTGGTGGAAGCATATTGAAAAAGATGAAGTCGAAGTGACGACACCCATGAAGCCACCACAAGTCATCGCTGCCCTTCAGAAGATTGCCGATGATGATGCAACCCTATCCGTGGACGTGGGCAACGTGACGGTCTGGACCGCCCGTCATTTCAAAATGACCAATCAGAAAATGATCATCTCGAGCTGGATGGCAACAATGGGCTGTGGACTTCCAGGAGCCATCGCAAGTGGCATCGCAGAGCCCGAACGCCAGGCGATTGCCGTTTGCGGAGACGGAGGTTTTACGATGGTGATGCATGATTTCGTCACCGCTGTGAAATACAAGCTCCCGATCATCGTCGTCATCATGAACAACCGGAAGATCGGCATGATCAAGTATGAACAGGAATCCATCGGCCACCTGGAATATGAAACAGACCTCCAGGACATTGATTTCGCCCAATTTGCCAAAGCGTGCGGCGGTGAAGGTTACCGAGTCGTTAAGCATGAAGACCTGCAGCCTGCCTTCGAAATGGCTGCAAAGTCCAATAAACCGGTCATCATCGACTGTGTCATCGAAGACCAGCCTCCCCTTCCCGGCAAAATCAATTTCGAACAGGCGTCAGGCTACTCCAAGCACGTCATGAAGAAATTTTTCAAGAAGCATGAAGTCGAAATGCCACCACTGCGAAAAGCGTTGAAACGACTATTTTAAAAAGGGATTGAGCCTGTAAAAGGCTCTTTCTCCCTATAGGAGGTATGAAAGTGAACAGCATTTCTGTCATTCAGTGGATTCTCCTTATCGTCATCGTGCTCGCACTCGTGATTCCCATCGGACTGATCCTTTATGTATGGCTGACCGATGAAAAACAAAAAGAGCATGCGGTGTTGCGGAATTTCCCTGTCCTCGGAAAAATGAGATACATCCTCGAGAAAATCGGACCAGAACTCAGACAGTATCTCTTCCATCACGACAACGAAGGAAAACCCTTCTCAAGACTGGAGTATACCCATACCGTCATGGCTGGGAAATATAAATCAAGGATGCTCGGATTCGGCTCTGAGCGGGACTTCGAAAAGGAAGGCTACTACATACGGAACACCCTTTTCCCTGTCCAGCGGGACGAACTCCGCATCGATCACTCTCAAAAAGTCAAAACCAAAATCTACAAAATCGATAAAGATAACCTGCTCAGCCGCAGGGAACACAGGGAAGAAACCGAAGTGGATCCGTTTCTCCTGAAAGACGAAGACGCACCGGTCATCGGCGAGCATACGTGCAGGCATCCGTTTAAAGTGAAAGGACTCGTCGGTCAATCCGCCATGAGCTACGGCTCCCTCGGTGAAGCGGCCATCACGGCCTTATCAACCGGCTTAAAGCTCGCTTCCGGATCGTGGATGAACACCGGGGAAGGCGGATTATCAAAGCATCACCTCAAAGGCGGCGTCGATATCATCTGCCAGATCGGCCCGGGTTTATTTGGAGTCAGAACGAAGGACGGAGAATTTTCCTGGGAGGAATTCAAAAAGAAAAGTGAGCTGAAAGAAGTGAAGGCCTTTGAATTAAAACTGGCTCAAGGCGCCAAGACCCGTGGTGGCCACGTTGACGGAAAAAAAGTAACAGAGGAGATCGCCAACATCCGTAACGTGGAGCCTTGGAAATCCATCGACAGCCCAAACCGATTCAAGGAATTCAACAGCAACGAACAGATGATGGACTTCATCGAACAACTGAGGGAAGTAGGGGGCAAACCCGTCGGAATCAAATTGGTCGTAGGAAACACAAATGATATTGAAGACCTTGCCTCCTATATGGCCACCTCCGGAAAATATCCCGACTTCATCACCGTGGACGGAGGAGAAGGCGGAACAGGCGCATCCTATCAGGAACTCGCTGCATCTGCTGGGATCCCAATCAAATCGGCACTTCCTTTCCTCCACGATACCCTGGTGAAATACGGGGTACGGAACAAGGTGAAAATCTTCGCATCTGGAAAACTATTAACACCCGATAAAATCGCCTTCGCCCTTGCCCTGGGAGCCGACTTTGTCAACATTGCCCGCGGGCTGATGTTCTCTGTTGGCTGCATCCAGGCTCAGGTGTGTCACACGAACAACTGCCCTGTCGGCGTTGCCACCACGGATAAGAAACTGCAAAAGGCACTTATCGTCGAAGAAAAATCATTTCGTGTGTGTAACTACATCATCTCCCTGCGCGAAGGCCTGTATAACCTGGCCGCTGCCACTGGAATCGATACTCCGACGAAGTTTGGCCGTGAACATATCGTATTTCGGGATGAGGACGGACGACTTCATCCAATCAAGCCGGAAAAAGTACTGACATAAGGGAAAGAAGCAGCCGATTGGGTATCGGCTGCTTCTCTTTTTGAGGTATGGGACTGCTGTTGGATTGGATATCGACCGTTATGGAGATTTATCGACCTTATTTTCAGGATATCAACCGTTTTTTCAGTTTATCGACCCTTCATTTGATTTTATCGACCGAAATCACCCGGATATCGACCGTTCTACCTATTTCGAAAATTTCCTCCGTCCTCCTGACCTTTGACCGAGCGCTCAATCAGCCTACACCCAAACCAAAAGCACAGCGCCCAAGACGCTGCACTCCCTTAATATCTACTTCAACACCACATTATCAATCTCCACATCATGAGCTCCGATCGACGATCCGCTTTTACCCAGCAGGAACTTAAGACTCGTTGAATCACTAGCAGGCATCGTAAATGTATACTCATAATGCGCTTTATCCCCACCAAGCTGAACGACTTCTGATAAGTAGCGATGATAACCGGCATTTTCCACTGTCACTTCCATCGTCCGGTCAACCGTCGAACTCGCATCAAAGGAAAGCGTGTATTCCACTCCCGGCTCAAGCTTCAATCCACCCTGATAAAGCTGAACACTCCAGGTTTCATTTCCTTCATTTTCAATCGAGATCTTCGCCTGCCCATCTTCTTCCATAATAGCAGCAGAAGCATCAACGTGGATGTAATTTTCCCAGAATTCCAAATCGGTATCGAAAGAGCCATTTTGAATCATATTCGCACCCGGCGCTCCCGCTATTTTCTTTAACTTGAAGTTATCCAGCTTTACCTCATCAGTGCTTCCTCCGAGATGGATGAACAGCTGGGATTCAAGATCTGTTACATCCGGCATCGTAAACTTCATGGCATGATTATCCCAATCTGTAGTCAGAGAAATTGTTTCCGTTGCATAGACCTCTTCCCCGTCTTTGCTTCTCAGCTCGATCACAAGGTCACGATCACTCTCAGCCACCCCGTCAAACGTCAATTCATACTCATTCAACGCCTTAAGCTGTACCCCTTTTTGTACCATTCCAACCTCGTCTGTTTCACTTGATGGCTTGACCGCGAATACCCGCTCCTCAGGATCCACTCCCATGGATTCGGCACTCTCGGAACCTATCAGATTCCAAAACAGCAGACGGTCAGGGAATCCCTGATCGAACGTTCCATTATAGAGAAGGTTCCCGTTTGAAAGGGCTGGCTTGGAAGCATCCGGATCTACTTGTACAGGAGGGATCTCTTCCACCCGGACATTCCCGAGCCACACTGGGAGCTTGGACAATCCGAGATTAAACTCCACGCGTGCTGCAAGATCATTTTCCTCGGTCATCTGGAATACCATTTCATAGGATTCCAGCTCGTCCGTTAATGAAAAGGCTTCGCTGTTTGAATAAGCGCTGTACCCCCTGTCCGCTCCACCGCCTACTTTTACATTGATCGGTCGTGAACCGGTCGACTTCGCATCAAAAGATACACGATAATATCGACCCTTTCCGAGGGAAACGTCCTGGATGAGCTGCACGGAGTAAGGCTGGCTTCCCGGCTCTTCCACATCCACTTTGGCAAAATGACTTCCATCAACCTGGTCAAGGGACACATTCGCCTTCCCTCCAAAATCAGGTACGGTCAGGAAGTACCAGTAATCCGTATTCTCCACCCCAGGAATCCCGTCAACGTCTTCCCAATCTTGATTAAAACCATTGTTGTAAATCAAGTTACCATCTTCCAGTGGCTGCTTCGCGTCATCCGGTAATGGTGCCTGTTCAAATACAGGCAGTTCCGGCGATTGATACGGTCTTCCTGTCAAATCATACACACGCACATAGTCCACATCCATGGATTGAGGGAACATCGTCTCCTCTGTCGGATCGCCATCGAAATTTCCGCCGATCGCCAGATTCAACAGCATATGGAACGGCTGGTCGAATGGAGCGGGATACGTGAAATTAGCGGCATTTCCTGTGCCTTTACTGTACCAGTTGTTTTGGGTCTGACGGAGTTTCCCGTCCACATACCAGCGGATTTCCCCCGGCTCCCATTCAACCGAGTACACATGCTCGTCGGCAATGGTCGATCCACCTTCAAAGGCATAGTGAGTGCCGGTATATTTATTATTCGGCCACGATTCACCGTAATGAAGTGTTCCGATGGCTTCACCCGGATTGCTTCCCTGTGCTTCTAAAATATCAATCTCACCGGAAGCAGCCCATCCGCCGTACCGGTCATCTTCAGGCAACATCCAGAACGCCGGCCAATATCCCTTTCCGACTGGCAGGGATGCCTTCATTTCAAATTTCCCGTAAGTCTTTGAAAAAAGCCCCTTCGTCTTCAAACGGGATGACGTATAGGCATACCCTTTATAGTCTTCCTTCTTGGCTGTGATCAACAGCTTCCCGTCTTCCGTCCTTGCATTTTCCGGGCGATCCGTATAATATTGCCGTTCATTGTTCCCCCATCCCGGAATGAAGGTTCCGTTGGCATCGGTATAACCGTTGCCGATATCAAACGTCCACTTATTACGGTCGATCTCTTCCTCATTGAATTCATCATTCCAGACGAGGGACCATGGTGTAACAAAAGAAGCAGCGTCACTTGTTTCTTTCCCATTGAATTCGATTTCACTGTTCAATGTTGCTTTTTCAATGGATCCTTCTCCGTCGATGGTCGATCCTTTACCTGTTTGCGACACCAGAAGTTCTTTTACCACTCCGTCAGACGAAAGAGCGACAGATGAAAGCGCGTTCAATTCTAACCGCTCTGCAATACCGTCAAGTTCTACTTGCGCTTCCCCCTTTTTCCCTGTCGTCGAAACCGTATCGAACTCACCTTTCAAATCGGCTTTTTTCGTTTTGACATGTGATGCCGATACAGTTACGTTCTGAAATCCGTCAAATGTAATCTCGTTTTCTTCTAATATAACATTGCCTTCCAACTCAGTCTCTTCAACGACCGATTCTCCGGAAACAGTGATTTTTGCCAAGTGACCGGGTCCTTGAATCGAGAGGCTATGCAACTCGGAATCTGTCAATTGCAGGGTATCCGGTGCTTCCCCTTTGATCAGGGTTTCCCCTAGCACCGTCACGTTTTCAAGAGTAATATTCTCTCCGGCATCCGGTGTGATCACCAGGTCCCCCTCAATCGTTTTATCCCTCAGGGTTGAATCCTTTAGATGATAGGGCTTGTCTTTTTGTACGGCTTTTCCTATGGTTCCTGGTGGCAGAGTCATGATGAGACATGCAGCGGTAAAAGAAGTGACTGCTTTTTTTAACATGTGAACGCCTCCTGTATTTGTTTATGTCTCACGTGGGACATTTGTATATAACTATAAAACCTTCACGATGGATTGACAACATTTTTTTACAATAACAATCTCACTTTCTACAAAAAAAGAGCCCGTTCCCAAGGGGAATCAGGCTTACTTTTTACGGCAGGACTCCCTGCTTACGAGAGTCGCTTGAAACGGCTTCATCTTTTCATCCGGTACTCCTTCGACCCTGTGTATCAACTGTTCTACCAAAGAAACCGCCATCTCCACTCTTGGCACATTCATGGTCGAAAGGGCAGGAGACGTGTATTCCGTCAGCAGGATATTGTCAAAGCCGATGAGGGAAACGTCCTGTGGAACATTCCGTCCTGCCTCCTTCAATGCTTTGAGGGCACCAAAGGCAATATGATCATTGGAACAGACGATGGCAGACGGCAGCATCCCCTTGTCCATCCAATGGTGGACCGCTTCCCGTCCCGATTCTTCCATAAATCTTCCCTTAAATATGTACTCAGGCTTCAGGGGAATTCCTGCTGACTTCAATGCTTTCTGAAATCCACTGAGCCGCTCCCTTGCAGCATGATTGTCTTCATCCCCCGTGATGATGGCGATATCTTCATGTCCAAGCTGGATGAAGTGATTCGCCGCCTCCATCGCCCCCTTTTCATTTTGCAGTATCGGCATCGGAATGGAAGGTGTACGCTCGGTGAGATTGTTCTGATCGAAGACCCCGACCAAAAAGCCGGCCGACAGGATATTGTCCACAATGGGCTGCACGTTGCTCCAGCTGATAATGATGCCTGCATCGATACTTTTCTCCCGGTACAGCTTCATCACCGGAGACGGATCATCCAATTCGGTAATCGTCACGAGCACCTTGTAGCCACGGAGAGAGGAGGCATTGATCACTGCCCCGATCACGGCGCTATAAAAAAGATCATCCGAATAGATCCTGTCTTTCCGTGGATCCTGAATAATAAACAGTCCGATCGTATGGGTCTTCTTCTTCACCAGCCGTCTCGCTGACACATTCGGCTGATACTGATGTTCTTCCATGATCTTCATGATCCGCTCCCGGGTCTCTGGCCGCACCTGATCGGAGTCGTTTAACACCCGCTGCACCGTCTTTCGCGACACCCCTGCAAGCCTCGCAATATCAAAAATGTCCATAACTTCCTCCTGAATGGTTGCTTCTTCCTATTATAGCGGATGAAGATTGGGTTGGGTATATGGTAGTGGTAATCGGGTTGCCATCGTTCAGCGCTTCTGATCATATTTGCAGCCGACCTCCCTAATGAACGAAGCCTCCAGAAAGAGATATCTGCCAAATTTTCATTTTATCTGCCATCCTGGTGAGTTATCTGCCAGATTCTCTTTTTATCTGCCGTTCTAGAGGGATATCTGCCAAATTCCGATTTTATCTGCCATTCTACATTTCTCGACACAAACTACTCCTCTTCATCCTTTGACCGAGCGCTCAGTCAAAACCAACCACTCTCCCAAAAAAACAAGTGAAACCTCCCCACTCCCTCATCCGTATATACACTATAAACAGAATCACAACCTTGAAAGGGGAACATTATGGGAAACATCTTATTATTTTCACTGATTGTCGGATTGGCCATGGCGCTGCTGCTCGTACCAATGACCATCATGAAAAAACAACATAAAAAAGAAGGGTATCCATCCTTTCCGGCCCTGTTCGGAGCGACCCTCATTATCACATCTCTTGTGGTATTCGTCTTCTACTACCTGACGAATCTCGATCAGAACTTTACGAGCATGTGGATCCTCCTGATTATTGCGTCAGGATTCGGGGCCGCACTCTCAACAGGAAAAGAACGATTGGTGAAAAGCCTTCTATTCCTGGCTACCCTCTGCGTAGGCGCTTATTTCATGACAGCCTTCGTCTTCAATGCCGATAAGAAATTCGAATCGGCCAAAATGGAGGTCAAAACAGAGATCCAAGCTTTTGATGAAAAGGAAACGCCGGCAAGCGTCCCTCCACAATTCGCCCGGAATAAAATGAAGAAAGCGTTCGGTCAGGTCCCGAATACGAGTTATTATGAGCTCGGCAATCTGCAGATCCAGAAGGTCGACGGTGAGTATGTATACATCGCTCCTGTTGAGTTCTCCGGTTTCTTTAAATGGCTTAAGGGGGATGAAACTCCTGGATACTTTAAGCTGAGTGCGACGGATTCAAACGCGAACCCTAAGTTCATCAAAGAAGAAATGGTGTATACACCTTCTGCATTTTTCAATAAAAAAATCGAGCGGCATATCCGTTTGAATTATCCGAAGGAGATTTTCAACGGGGATGTTCAGCTTGAAATCGACGATGATGGAAAACCGTTTTATATCCAGACTTACGGGGATTTCATCTCGGCACGTAACGGATTCGAAGTGGAAGGAATCGTCATGGTTGACCCTCAGACAGGGAAAACGAAATCCTATGCCATTAAAGACGTACCGGGATTCATCGACGGCGCAGTTTCCCCAGAAACGGTCAGCCTTCAAAACAGCTACTTCGGTAACTACGTAAAAGGTTTCTGGAACAGCCGCTTCGGTAAATCGGACGTGAAACTTCCTTCAGATGAAGGAACGGAAGCGAACGTGAGCCCGATCTTCGACGAAAATGGTGATATGTACTACTTCACCGATTTCACATCGCCAAAAGAAGGCGTCGATTCCATGCTCGGTTACTCCCTGACCAATTCACGAACGGGAGAAGCGACATTCTACACAGGAAACCTGGAAGAATCGTATATGGATTCACAAGGGGCCCTGCAGATCATCCAGAAGAAATTCATCGAGAAGAAATGGGACGGCGAGATGCCGGTTCTCTATAATTTCTACGGTGAAGCAAGCTGGCTGACTCCGGTACTCGATGCGAATGGTTTCTTGCAGAACTACTTCATCGTGTCGGCAGCCAATCCTGAAATCTCTGCTTACGCAGGCACCCCGAACCAGGCATTGAAAGCCTATAAAACTGCCCTGCAAAGAGGCGGTGGAAGTGTCGACGGCAGTTCCAAAGCAGAGGAGAAAAAAGCCAACGGTACGGTCGTCCGGGTCTACAAAGAAAAATCCGGTGACTACACCGTCGTGTCCTTCCTCCTCGACAACGGAAAGAACTATATCGTTTCTTCCGAAAACAGTTTACTTGCCATCTACCTGAAGGAAAATGACAAAGTGAACGTCACGTATATGGATACAGGTGAAGCCTTCCTGCCTGTTAAAGACATGACGATTGAAGGTTTGCAACAATAAGGAAAAGGCCGGAATCATAGCGATTCCGGCCTTTTATTTATTCCCCTGCATTCACATAGTACACCAGATTATCCGTCCATTCCCCAAATTCATAAATGAACCCTTTCCTCGTACACTCATACTGCATCCCAACACCTTCTGCCAGGCGGATCGACGGTGTATTATCCAAATTGATATGGGCTTCAATCCGGTGAAAATTCAATTTCACAAACGCAAGCTGAAGGGCAGCTTTCACTGCTTCCTTACCGTACCCACGATTCCAGTGACGATTATGAAGGGTATATCCGACCCTTCCCCAATTGAAGTTGTACCTCATGAGCGTCGAGAAATCGATGGTCCCGATATTTGCCCCATCCTCCTTCCGGAAAATTCCGAGGATATACACTTGATCCCCATCGATCATTTCGTCATGCTTCTCAAGCATCTCCCGAAACCAGAACTCCGTGCACTCGCTCATATCCTGATATCCCACATCATATTTATGCTGTGACGGGAGCCTGTTTAGATGTTCCCTTAACCAGTTTTCATAATCGCTGTTTACGAAAGGCCTGATCACCAGTCGCGGTGTTTCTATGGTTAAGTCCTTATGCTTCATCTCCTGCACCATCCCTTATGTACGCCTATTTCTCATCCAGTTTTGATTGTATTTTTTTTAATAGGTCTATTTGCTCGCGATGACTTTCCAGCATTTTCTCCGTTTGCTTTTCAATCGTGATGGTAATCGACCAAAGGGAAAGTACAATGACCACAACAATGACGAAAGTCTCCATTCCCCTCACCACCTTATACATTTAATAGTACCAACCACCCAATTAGATTGGTAGCTCTTTTTTTCAAAACAGAAGGCGCCCCTCTTTATGAGAAACGCCTTCATTGTCATTTATCTTTATACCACTCTTCCTCTAATTCTTTTTCGATCTGTTCATCGGATAAATACTCCTCATCCATCTGCTTCACATGCTCGGTGATCCGGTTAAGCTTGGAATGCACGATCCATAGGCTGATTACCACGAATACCATGAAAAAAATGATGATAAGTCCTACATCCATATAATCGACGCCTCCTTTACCTATATTTATTAAAGAAACCTAGGAAAAAGAAGGCTTTAGCAAGAAAAAGTACGGAAAGGTTCGAAAGTCCTTTTTTATCCGGAACGCACAAAATACCAGTGTTCAGCCAGTGGTTCTATCTCGATGAAATCTCCTCCAAAGTCTCCTGAACGGGGTTTCTCCCCTGAAGATGAGTAGACAAATCCTGAGAAGCTATCCAGTAATCCACGAAAGGTAAAGAAGAGAATCAGCATTTCATCATTCTTCTTATCAATCACAATGTCTCCCCCGCCTTTAGACAACGCACCATATTCCTCCGGGAGATGAATGACGGAATCATTGTAGGAGACGTTGGAAGTGAGCGTACCTTCCATCACTTTCTTCACCACCGCATCCCGGTCCTCACGATGTTTTTCAAAATCCAAATTCAGTACCACTTTGTTGATTGGGAAAAAGATGATGAAGATCACGGTCATAGCTTGAATGATCACCGGCTTCCATCCCTGCTTCTTGAATAGAGCAATGATGGAGAAGATGGCTGTGACAAGGAAAAAACCTGCCACCGCCAACCAAAGAAACGGCATCAAAAACGGTGTCAGAATGTGAACGAGATCCCACTGAAAAAACGCCAGTGCCACCATCATGGCACTACTGACCATCGACAATACAAGAAAGATATTACCTTTTCTCAATATGCCTTTGCCCAATACACCAGATGATTCGCATCCTTTTCACAGCATACGCACGTATCGGACACCTGCTCCTGCTCAAACGGCATACAGCGTGAAGTGGCACTCGTTTCTTCCTTGATCTTGTCTTCACAGGCCAGATCCCCGCACCACATCGCTTTGATGAAGCCGCCTTTCTCACTTACTATCGATTTGAACTCTTCAAAGTCCTTGGCTACCGTCGTCTTTTCTTCACGGTGAACTCTCGCTTTTTCCAGGAGATTCTGTTGGATGTCTTCCAGAAGTTCAGCAACTTTCCCTTCCAGTTCTTCCATACCAACCGTGATTTTGCCACCGGTATCGCGTCTTGCCAGCACCACCTGTCCGTTCTCGATATCACGTGGCCCGACTTCCAGGCGAAGTGGGATGCCTTTCATTTCATATTCATTGAACTTCCAGCCAGGCTTTTTGTCGCTCGCATCTATGCCGACACGGGCAACGGCTGCCAGCTTACTTTTCAGATCATAGGCAAAATCAAGGACGCCTTCCTTATGCTGGGCGATCGGTACGATCATAAGCTGCGTAGGTGCAATCCTTGGAGGCACCACAAGACCCCGGTCATCCCCGTGAACCATGATCATCGCCCCAATGATTCGGGTGGTGAGTCCCCAGGATGTTTGCTGAACATGCTGCAGCTTCCCATCTCGGTCTGTAAATTGAATTCCGAATGACTTTGCAAAACCGTCACCCAGATGGTGGGATGTCCCTGACTGCAGGGCTTTTCCGTCATGCATCAGACTCTCGATCGTATACGTATATTTCGCACCGGCAAATTTCTCTTTCTCTGTTTTCTGGCCTTTGATGACCGGAATCGCCAGCATTTCTTCACAAAGCTCTGCGTACACTTCAAGCATCTTCACTGTTTCGTCGTGGGCGTCCTGATCCGTCTCGTGGCACGTATGCCCCTCCTGCCACAGGAACTCCAATGTCCGCAGGAATGGACGGGTCGTCTTCTCCCAACGGACAACATTGGCCCATTGATTGTAAAGCTTAGGCAAATCGCGATACGAATGGATGATGTTTTTGTAATGCTCACCGAATAACACCTCGGACGTAGGGCGCACACAAAGTCTTTCCGCTAACTCCTCATCCCCTCCATGGGTCACCCACGCGACTTCCGGAGCGAATCCTTCGATATGATCTTTCTCCTTTTGCAATAAACTTTCTGGGATGAACAAAGGCATATACACATTTTCATGCCCGGTTTCTTTGATTCTGGCATCAAGGGCATCCTTGATATTCTCCCAAATCGCATACCCGTAAGGTCTGATGATCATCGAACCCCGGACGCTGGAGTAATCGATGAGCTCCGCCTTTTTGACGACATCAGTGTACCACTGGGCGAAGTCTTCCTCCATGCCCGTTACATCTTTAACAAATTCTTTAGCCAATTTGAGCACCTCATTTTTCGTTGGATTGTATTTAACGGCGATAAATTGATTTTATCGGCGAAAATTTGGATTTAACGGCGAAATCGTGATTTTATCGAGCGAAATCACGAATATAACGGCGAAAATGTTGATATATCAGCGAAACTTTCAATTTATCGGCGATTTTCCGGATATATCAGCGAAATTTTCATTTGATCAGCGAAATCTCAAATATATCAGCGAACCACCAGACGGAAAAGCAAAAAAAGCCCTGCTTCTCATCAGGGACCATTTCTGGCGGTACCACCCTGATTCAAAGCAAAGCTTTACACTCATTCCATGATAACGGTTTCGGACCGCTGATATCTTCATTCGATACAGAACTTAGAGGCAGGTTCAAAGGTTCATCAATGAGAGCTTTTCACCACGTTAGCTCCCTCTCTGAAAAGACAAGATCCCTTTACTGATCCTCTTCAATGTTTCAGTTATTTTAGATGATTATATAGAGATTTGATGGGGGTGTCAATTGCATTTTATTCACCGGGTCGTACAGGCGTTACCTCAAGCTCAGCAAAGTCAGCCTGTTCGATTGCAAAGAACCATTTTGAATCCTTCCTGAAGGTAAGCTCTCTTTGTTGTCCGTTTCCTGAGAGGACCATTTTTTCTATACCGTTATCAAAGACTTTTCCATATAGAATCGGAACCTTTAATCCAGATTCTGTTTCATATTCAAACCCTGATGTGGAATAAGGTATATCACCTTCCACTTCAAATCCATAATAAGGACCAGGTTCATACCAGCTATATCCCTTTTTACTCTCGGTTATACTTCCTACACCCAGATCACCAGCTAACTCATAGAAGACTATCGTTTCCCCATTAAACTCTTCTTGAGAAAGCAAAACTTTTAATGGAACAGCTTGATCAGCCGTTTGGAGTCCGTATTCAACAGCCTCTTCCTTCGTCTCAAACCATTCCCTTGAATCCTGATTGCTGCATGCCCATAAAGTAAGAATACTGAGAACGAAAATGGCATATCTCTTCATGAAAATGAGCTTTTTTTACAAAGCATAAAATCGCTCCATTTCCCGTTCATAAAAATCATTCCCATTCCGCGCATCAAAATCCGCCGCGATCTCCTCTGCCACCTCACTCATCACATCCACCGCAAAACCCGGACGATGCCCGGCTTCCAAAAGCTTGCGATGAAGGACGATCGCACTCATATAAAAATAAAACATCCCATACGGGTCCTTCCCGCTATCGGCATACTCGATGTGACGATCAAGTACCTTTATTCCCTTAAGAGGCTCTGTTAATGCAAGGAAGCGGATATGTTCGGATGCTTCCACCAGGAAGTGGGGTTTATCATAAATAAAGAAATATCCCTCGGTCTGATAACGTCGGGCTTCCTCCACCTTCCCATGCTTATAATAAGGAAGCAGCAGCTTGCTATACGTCAGATGGGGAATTTCACCGCAGGTCACTTCCTTGGATAATAAAAGCTTTTCTATGGGAGCCGCTTTTTCGATTTCTCCAGTAATATAATAATACTCAAGCTCCGTCTGATATTCACACGCTTCACAATCTGCAAGGGAATCACGTTCAGCAGCGGTCCATTTGAGATAGTGGGCATGGGCTTCTTCCATTTCGCCGGTTTTTAAAGCCCGTTTATGCAAATGCTGATAATAAGGGCGAAGACTATATCCATAACGGTCATATGCGTCTTTAAAGTCAGTGAAAAAGTCATCCAAGATCTCCATCTCGATACCAGGCATCTTCACCAGATGCTCTGCCACCCACTTATACATCCACAGAAGGTCTTCCACCCACTCCTTTAGATTCTCTTCATTATCATAAAAGAAGTCGCTGCACCACTCGAAATGATCAAATAATTCCTCGTACTCCCCAAGGTAGTTGACAGTCCCCATGATCCCGAACCGGCAGCAGAACTCCTTATATAGATCCCCTTCTTTTTGGGCAATGAACAACAGATCCTCCAAGTCATCCCACTTCTCAAAGCTCGCTTCTACCCGGTTCATCAGTTCTTCCCATCTGTCCCAATACTGATCTACTGTCATCTTCATCCGCGAACCCCCTTGTATGAGTGTGTTTTTTATTTATTATAACATTCAGAATGTTGTTTTAACTGTTTTTTCCAAGAATTATTTTGCAAGCACATATTCAATATCAGTGTAATCAATAGCATGAAAAGGGAACCTCCTGCCACGGCACCCCGAATTGAAAGAGCTTCTGCTCCGACTCCGATCAGAACCGTCAACAGAATGACGAGAACTCCTTCAAGCAATCCATAAAGGCTGCCCACCCGGCCCATGATGTCCACAGGAATATGTTCTTGATAAAAGGTTTCAAATCCTGTAGTCGCAAAGGCAAGAGCGAAAGATAAAAGAGCAAATCCAATCGCAATTGTTAGGAAGTCAGATGAGCAAGCATAGATGATATACCCAAGAGAAACGACCAAAGAACCTGCTCCCATCAGGTGCATATGATGAAACTTATGAGAAAGCGCCGTATTCAGGAGTGACCCCAGGACGAATCCTCCACCTGCAATACTCACGAGATATCCGTACGTGCTGTCTGAAAGGTGCAGGACTTCCTTTGAAAAAGCGGCTTCAAGGGAATCGATCGCAGCTGTCATCACCAGCATCCCGGTAAACAAAATGTAGAGGACCATCACAAAGGCTGTTCGGCGGCTAAAGTTCAATACCACCTTCCAATCTGCCTTGATCATCTCCCATTTGGTACCGGTTGTATGAACCGCAGAACGATCGTCAAGCTTCGGTAACAAGAGGGTGATCCCTCCCGATAACAGAAGAGCCATGGCATTCAGATACAGGGCAAACGTCGGAGTCCCCATCATGAACATCAATCCGGCAATCCCCGGGCCTATCAAAAACGCACCGGACCCGATCAGTCCCCGAAGAGCATTGAACCGCTGTCTATCGTTCCCCGGGATCAATGTCGTGATATACGTCATAGCCGCTGGATAAAAGATCGCACTCCCCATATTGATAAAAAGCACGACCACATACATCCACCACCCTGTCGAAAGGAACGGTAACGCAGCAATCAGCACAGCCCTGAAAAAGTCCAGGGTCGCCATCAGGTTCCGCTTATTTACCCGGTCAATCAAACTTCCTGCCCATCCATTCGTTAAAAGAGCTCCCGCCGGCTTCAACACATATAACAAAATAACCGCCATGGCCGATCCCCATTCATCCAATACCATTAAATTAAGGGCAATTAAATAAATCCACCCGCCGATATTTGAAATCCCGATCCCGAGCAAAAGCAATAAAGGATTCTTCCATTTTTTCATACACTATTCCTCCCCGCGATTGTGTTTGTGAAACAAAAAAATCCCACCCCCAAGACGTTCATCTTGGGGGCGAGATTTCAAATCGCGGTGCCACCCCAGTTCGCCGAATATGTCACCATACCGGCCTTTTCGGGTACGGTTCTTTGACGTATACCCTAGCTCTACAACGGGAGCTCCCGTCACACCATCCCCCCATCGGTTCCGATGCGCTGCTCAGAGTCTTGGTTCAATATCGTCCTTCCTGCCCTTTTTCAGCTGCCGGGGCTCTCTGTTGAAGAATTCTGGATATCTACTCTTCTCTTCATGGCATTTTTTTGAAATTTTTATAATGGTAGCATGAATGGGGCGGTGGTGTAAATGAAAAGATCACATAATAAACTTTTGTTCCAACAATTCATCATATCCTGGTTTTTTCTTGATAATGTCAATGATAAGCTCACGGAGTTCATCGAGCTCCCTGGCATCAGCATTCGTATTGCAGTCTGAATATCGGAATTCATACCGGTCACGATTCATCCTTATTTTCATCATGTAGTTTCGACTCGGTTGGATCGCACATCTTTCTCCGTCCGAAAGATGCTTTTCTTCTTTTTTCTAATACTTTGACGATTATGTAGGGGAAAAGGTTTGATTTTTTTGAAAGATTAGATTGTGGATGTGCTTCAGTGCGGAGATTATTAATTATAGAGAGATAAATTCAGACCTGGTACCCGTTGCTTGTATGGTTATCTGCCATATCCAGGATTTATCTTCCATATTGAAGATTTACCTGCCATATTTTACTTTTATCTGCCGATATATCATTTTATCTGCCATATTCGCGATATATCTGCAATTCTACAAAATCCGACAATCTCTCCCTTCAAATTGATCCCCACAAACAAAAAAAGAGCACTCCCAATTCCGAGCGCTCCTCTCCCATTAGCTTCCCATTTTACGGCGGGTATTGCTGGGCTTCTTCGTCTGCTGACTTTGCATGCGTTGATTGGATGCAAGTCCTCCTGTGTTTTGTTTGCCGCCTGACTGGGCTTCTTTCTTCTTGGCAAGCTGCTGTTTCATGGCTTCCTGCAGGCTGATTTTTTTCTTTTCTGGCTGTATTGGTTGTTCATTATTCGACATAATGGGATCTCCTTTTGAGACGACTAAATTTTTGAAACTATCTCCATTATAAACCATCCTCCAGAATAAAGACATCTGCTCTATAAATAAAAAAAGCCAACCCGTGAAGGATTGGCGATGATTGTCTAGTGATATCCGTTCTGACCGTTTGCAGAACCGGATGTTTTTTGTTTCGGTGTGTGCTTACCGTTTTGCTTTGTACCGCCGTCTTTTTTCGTTTTCTTTGTCATGCTGAATCACTCCTACGATATAGTTTGTGAATCATGATTATTTTGTGTAAAAAAAGAAAAGAGTTTCCCGGTAATAACCGGAAAACTCTCCAATTACGCTGCTGGCTGTGGAACTTCTTCGTCGACCTGGATGACCGTACCATCGTTTAAGCGCTTTCTCAATGTGTAGATAAAGGCCAGGATCGCCACAATGGTTACAACTGATGCACCCATGTAAGCTATTCCCATTGAAAGCCCGAATCCGATCGGAGCGCTCAGGATGTACGTGAACGTCACCATTGTCATGAAGATCGCCGGGATCGTTGCGACCCAGTGCGGTTTCTTTTGAAGACCGAGGTACATGGCGCCTACCCATAGAGCAATCATCGCTGTCGATTGGTTTGCCCATGAGAAATATCTCCATAACAGGTTGAAGTCCATGCGAGTCAGGACAACTGAAATCACGAATAATGGAACCGCAATCCAAAGACGGTTGGACATTTTCACTTGTCCGACTTTGATGTAGTCGGCAATGATCATACGTGCACTCCTGAATGACGTATCACCGGATGTGATCGGCAGGATGATGACACCAAGGATGGCAAGTGTTCCACCGATGGAACCAAGCATCAGAACAGACACTTCACTTACGACTGCTGCCGGTCCGCCTTCTTTCAGGATGGTATTCAGTTCACCAGGCTCGAACAGGCTCATGGCTGCCGCTGCCCAGATCATGGCGATGATCGCTTCTAGAATCATCATACCGTAGAAAATTTTGCGTCCGTTCTTTTCGTTTTGAGTCGTTCTTGAGATGATCGGTGACTGTGTGGCATGGAAACCTGAAAGGGCCCCACAAGAAATCGTCAAGAATAATAAAGGAAAGATCGCGACAGAATCAGGGTGCATATTCGTTAGGGAAACCTCAGGAATATCTGCTCCCGTGATGACTAACCCTGCTCCGATACCCACCGCACTGATGAGAAGAAGTGCTCCAAATAGCGGGTATACTTTACCGATGATTTTATCGATTGGCAGTAATGTTGCGACGATGTAATAAATAAAGATTGCTGCAATAATGACACCCAGTGAAATCCATGCTGGTGTCAGGTTCGCAATCAATGCGGCAGGCGCGGTAACGAACACTGTACCAACCAATACTAGTAAAAGAATCGAAAATGCGTTCACGACATGCTTCATTGTTTTACCAAGGAATCTTCCTGCAAGATCCGGTAAATGAGCTCCCCCGTTACGGATCGAAATCATTCCCGTTAAATAATCATGAACCGCTCCGGCAAAAATCGCCCCGAGTACGATCCAAAGGAAAGCAACCGGTCCGTATAATGCTCCCATGATTGGACCGAAAATCGGGCCGACACCGGCGATGTTCAATAGCTGTATCATGGAGTTCCGCTTCGTGTCCATTGGGACGTAATCAACTCCGTCCGCCTTCGCGTATGCAGGAGTTGAACGTGTTTCATTAATACCAAAAATCTTTTCAATTAATTTTCCATATGTGAAGTAACCTATGATTAAGACAACAATCGAGACCAGAAATGTGACCATGCTTATGATCCCCTTTCGTTCATTTGTGAATACGCTTTCATTATAGCAAGCGTTTTCACAGATTCGTCACATTCTGTTTAAGATGTCGGTAATTAAGGTTGAAGTGTGGTGAGAGGGTGTTGACGTGCATCGTATAAAACACCAAATCGCAACAAAAAAAGTGTACCAGGTACAAAAACGACTCATTGTACCTGGTACACACGGCAAACTCTACAACTCCAACCGCTCCCGCAGCTCCTTCACATAGTTCCGACTCACAGGGATCGCTTCATCCGCGCCGTGTACCTTCAGCTGATACACGCCACTCCCCCATGGGATCAATTCTTCCACAAATGGCAGCTGAACGAGGTAGCTTTTGTGGACCCGGAAAAATGGATAGGTAGTGAGCTTTGCTTCAAGATCCTTGATTGGGAGCCTGCACGTATACTTCTTTTTTTCCGTACAGATGAACGTTTCCCTCTCCTCACGGAATATATAGAGAATGTCTTGAGGATGGATGAACACGATCTTATCTTCATCCTGGACTGCCAGTTTGCCCATGGATGCACTTTCTCGGGGCTCTTTTTCTTCCACTTTCAATAAGTGCTTGAGTCTTTCCATCGTCTGGGCAAGCTGGTCCTCTTCAAATGGCTTAAGTAAGTAATCAATAGCTTCTACCCGGAACGCTTTCAAGGCATAATCCGGATAGGCCGTGGCAAAGACGATTTCAGGCTTTTTCTTCATCTTTTGCAGTGTTTCCGCGAGATCCACTCCGCTCATACCGGGCATTTCAATATCAAGAAATAGGACGTCCGGTTCTTTTGTCAAAATGATTTCCAGCCCTTTTTCTGCTGAACTTGCTTCTCCGACCACTTCCACCCATGGATAACTACCCAGGAGATGTTTCATCTCCTCACGGCTATAGGGTTCATCATCGATGATTGCGACTTTCATTCCCTTTCCCTCCTTATAGAGAATTCAACGGTGGTCCCGTTTCCTTTTGAAGATGAGATCAACAGTCCGGCTTCTTTCCCCATCATCATTTGCAGGCGTTTGCTCACATTGTAGAGACCGATGCCCGTACCCGACTCCGATTCCACAGGTTGTGTCAAAAGGGTTTGCACTCTGCTTTCATCGATCCCTGCTCCGTTATCTTCAACGCGTACGGTCACTTCTTCCCCGTTCTCAGCAATCGAAATTTTCAACACAAACCCCTCTTCTACATTCCTCATGCCATGCTTGATGGCATTTTCCACAAGGGGCTGCAGGGTGATGGATGGGACTTTTGTCTGCAAGGCTTCCTCTTCAATGTGATACACCACTTCGAGACGGTCAAAGAACCGCGCTTCTTCGATGGCGAGATACGATTTCACGTGCTGTACTTCTTCTTTAAGGGTGGAAGTGGACTTAGTGCTCCCCGTCAAATTCTGCCGGACAAATTGGGATAGAGAAATCAGCAGAGTCCTAGCCTTATCCGGATTGATCCGCGTCAACGACACAATCACATTGATCGTATTGAACAGAAAGTGAGGATTGATCTGGGCCTGCAGTGCCTTTACTTCCGATTCTTTCGCGAGTTCTTTATGAGTATCGATTTCCGCCAGCTCCAATTGATGGCTAAGGAGGGTCGCAATCCCCTTCGTTAATTCCATCAGGATCGGTGAAATTTCTTTTTCCGAGTGAAAATAGAATTTAAGGGTTCCGACGATCTCATCTCCTTTTAGAAGAGGGGCCATGATGGCTGCTCCGAGTGGACAACCGGTCCTGTCACACTGGATATCCTCCCGTCCCACTTTCATCATCTCCCCGGTTTCAATGACCCTTTTCGTCGCTTCGGTTTGAATTGGCCGTCCTTCATGATGATGGTCTGAAGCCAGTCCCACATGAGCGAGGATATGGGATGTATTGGTTATGGAAACGGCCAACGCATTCACATCCCTCATGAGGATTTCGCATGTGGCCTGGGCTGACGAGGCATTCAGCCCTCTGCGCATATATTTCACCGTGCTATCGGCTAAACGGAGCGCTTTTTGTGATTGAGCCGCTCCCATACGTTCTTCTTCATAAAAAACACTTTTGATGATGAGTAGGAATATCCCGGTTCCGATCCCATTTGCTAGAATCATCGGCAAACCGATATCAGACACCAGTAAAGAAGCGTCAGCAAATGGTTTTGACAGAAGAAGGATGAGGAGCATCTGCATTCCTTCTGCCAGGAAGCCTACGAGAAATGCTTTTTGCGGGGAGACGAGTCGGTTCTTTTTTTCCCGTTTCCCGATCCAGCCTGCCAGTAATCCGGCTAAAACCGTGGAGATTCCGCAGGAGAAAGCCGTAAAGCCACCGAGGAAATAACGGTGGACTCCCGCGACCAATCCGGCACCTAGACCGATCCACGGACCACCGAGGAGCCCCGCTACCACGACTCCGATGACCCGTGAGTTCGCTATCGCTTCATTCTGCTGCAGATGCCACTGCCACTTCGTATATTCTTCCTGAAACGGATTCACGATCAATCCTGTATATGTACCAACGATCCCGAAGAAACCAAACAGCAGGATGAGGAGAAGTGTCTGGGATTTCTTCACATGCGTCCGCTTTTCAATCAAATGACGGAAGAAGCTGATCCTCGTCATCACAAAGGCTATCGTCACGATGATGCCAAGCCTCTCGACCATGGCTGCAATCAGCATATGCCTCCTCCTTTCGGTTTTCATACAAAAAAAGAAGATTCACTAAACGTTCCGTTTAATTGAATCTTCCCCTTTTTTATCTTCTGATATGTCAGGGGAGCACTTTTTCCCCTATTTTAACATGAATCGTTGTCCTTGATTGTCACGAGGGCATTGATTTCCCCGCCGATCATGATGATGATCCCGGTCAGATAAAACCAGATCATGAGGACGATGATTCCCCCGATGCTCCCGTATGTGGCCGAGTAGTTTCCGAAGCTTCCTACATAGTAGGAGAACGCAAGGGATACAAGCACCCAGCCGAGTGTTGCGAAAATCGCTCCAGGAAATGCACTTAAACATTTGATTCGTTTACTAGGCGCAAAATAGTACAAACCGACAAAAATGATGAAGAGAATGATGGGACTGATCGCCCACCGGATTCCATTCCAAATGGCGAGAAATTGATCTGAAAATCCAAATTGAGAAAAAAGAAAAAGTCCGATTTGCTTTCCGAATACCGGTAGCAAGAGCGCAATGACGAAAACAAGGATCATGGCGAATGTTAAGAGGATCGACATCAGGCGCGTAGCAATGAATGATCTCGTTTCCTCTACCTCATATGCACGATTCAAACTCTTCACAATCGCATTCATCCCGTTGGATGCCGACCAGATCGTAGCAATGATACTGATCGATAGTAAACCGGAATTACGGTTCGACATGACATCCTGAAGCGTCTCCTCGATCATCGACATCGTTTCACCGGGAGCAAAATCCCTGACCACCCCAAGAATATCTCCCTGTTCAACCGGCAGATACGGGAGGAGTGTGACGATAAATATCAACAGTGGAAAGAGCGATAATAGAAAGTAATAAGCAATTTGAGCGGCAAGTCCCGTCACATCATTTGCACTGATATTGGAGAAAAGACTTTTCGAGAATCCTTTCCACTCTCCTTTGACCGTTTCATTCGTCATGCTTTCACCTCATTTCTTTAATACCCCTTAAAGGAAGAAGCAATCGGCTGGCTGTCTTCATCCTGAGCAGTTAGTTCATTGGATGTTTCCCGTTCAGAAAACGTTTCTTTGTATGCTTCTGATGAATCTTCAAAGGTTTCTTTCGTCTCCTCGATGATCTCTTTGACTTGAGGGGTCATCCCCTTGATTTCATCTACCTTCTCACTGATGAAATGAATGTCCCTGCTGACCTGATCGGCCGTTGTACGTAATTTTTCATACACTTCCCTGGATGTGTCCACAAGCCTCTGAGGGTTTTTCGAATATGCGGAAATGTAATTCCCGCTGTTCTTTAATGTGGAACCCACTTCCTGTCGCGTTGTCCGGTCCAAGAGTGATAGAAGTCCTCCTGCAACGGCACCCAGCATGACCCCTTTAAAAAATTTGTTACTTCCCATATGTATTACCCTCCTTCAAATGATTGTCCTCTTTTATTGTATTCAGTAATCGGCTGCAGCCGGATTCCACCAGATCATACACTTCCTGAAAATTCCCCGTATAGTATGGGTCGGGAACGTCCTTCTCCGGGCTTTCGTCCACCAGGTCTAGAAGCTTGAACACTTTTCCATGATGGTCCGGTTCAAGGATCTTCTTCATATCCTGTTCATTTGAGGCATCCATGGCCACGATGTAGTCATACTTCTTGTCTTCGCCATGAAATTGTCGTGCGATGAGTCCACCCGTCCTTATATTATTTTCTCTAAGAATGGCTAAAGTTCCTTCATGAGGTTTCTTTCCTACATGCCAGTCTCCTGTCCCTGCCGAATCCACCTCGATTACATCACTCAGGTTCTCTTCCTCTACCTTAGCCCTGAAGATCGCCTCTGCCATCGGGGATCTGCAAATATTCCCCAAACACACAAACAGCACAGATACCATGAACTCACCCTTTTCCATCGTATTAGCTTACCTACTCATTTCCCATTCCTTAATAGTGTAAAACATTCTCCGAAAAAAATCCTCCAAGAGTCACTCATGTTCAGTGGGCTTGTTGACAGGATGAAGGAATCATGGAAAGATTAATGGTATTAAAGGCACGTCAGAAAGGACGATTGGGAAATGGATTTAACACAAAACACGACCGAAAACATCGAATTCATGGTCACGGCCATCAAAGAAAAATTACGAATGGTCAATGCGGGTGCTGTTAAGCCTGAGGATTTTAATGAAGAGATGTACGAAGACCTCCATGACCTGTATGTTATGGTGAATCGCAAAGATCATTTCAGCCCGAGTGAAATGAATGCGATCATCGAAGAAATGGGGAACCTTAGACGAAAAGCATAAAAGAAGACACTTAGTGTCAATAAAAAAGGGGACATTCCCATAAAGGTATAACATACCTTGGGGAATGTCCCCTTTCATTCATCTGTCTTATTTAGAAAGAAGCGCCAATGCTTCACGATTGAATGCCGGAAGATCGTCCGGTGTTCTGCTCGTTACGAGCTGATTGCCGCAAACGACGACTTCTTTGTCCTCGTATGTGACACCTGCATATTCCATATCGACTTTAATGGACTTAAAGCCCGTCGCTTTTCGTCCTTCCAGTGCTTTTGCCGTAATCAATAATTGAGGACCGTGGCAAATCGCGAATACCGGTTTCTTCTCATCCATGAAATGCTTCGTGAACTTCACAAAGCGGTCATCTGCACGGAGCTGATCCGGAGAAAATCCACCTGGCAGCAAGAGGGCATCAAAGTCTGAAGGGTTCACGCTGTCGATGCTCTCATCGATCTTCACAGTGGCATCCCCCTGCTTGCCCTTGACTGATTTTCCTTTTTCCTTTTCAATCGTCACCACTTCATGACCCGCTTCTTTAAACGCTTTTTCAGGATCTGTAAATTCCACGTCTTCAAACATGTCTGTAAGTAACGTTGCGATCTTAGCCATAAAATGAAACACTCCTATTTTTGTTTGTTTTGAACACACTTGTACTTTACCCTGCACGTTTAAAATAAAACCCTTATTTATCCATGGTAAATTGAGAAAAGATCGTCTTTCGCTGTGCTACATATACTTCTTCCCCGACGATATCATTGATGATCTGGATGTTCCGGTCAACGGCAAGACCAAGATTCGTCGCCCCGGCACCATGGGAATGTTCCAGATTCGTCACCGTGTAAAAATGATGTTCACGGTCCGGGTTCTCTATAAACTGAAGCTTATAGTTTCTTGAAACTTTGAATTTCTTCTCATCTTCCCAGACGATTTTATCCTCGAATTCATCAAAGAACCACCCGGGAATATTCGGCTTGTAACCCGTCGCTAAAATTACCTTGTTACTCTGAAAGGAAAAATCACGATCTTCCTGCCATTGACGGCAATCCAGGACGTAAACCTCCCCCTCCTTATGGATCGCATTCACTTCCGTCAGGGGTTGAATCGTAATGCTCGGCGATTGATCGCTCACAGAATGGTTATATAAAATGTTGTAAATGTTATTAAGCGTATCGGGGTCGATCCCATTCCTGAGCTGATCCAGTGTTTTCAAGGCTTCCATACGCTTTTTGAACGTCAAACCATGGAAATAGTCCACATAATCAGGGGCAAAGAATTCCTGACCGAGCTTAGACGACTCAAGCTGGAGGATCCCTTCTGAACGGGTCAGCCACGTCAGCTGATAGGAATGGTTCCCCTGCTCCTTCAATAAATCGAAGAACACCTCGGCGGCACTTTGACCGGATCCGACAATTGTGATCGAGGAGCCTTTCATCGTGGTGTCTTTATGAAACAGGTACTTGCTTGTATGATGGACATCACCATCGGGCAGCCCTTCCATGCCATCCAGGATAAGAGGCTTGCTTCCGGTCCCCATCACCACATGCTTGGCATAATACACTTCACGAACGTCCCTTAACCTGTTATCGACTTCCACCTTATAGCAGTCCCCAACATCCGTAACCCCGATTACTTCGCTGTGAAATTGACAAGTAGTGAGCTGCCCCACCACCCACCGGGCATAGTCATTGTACTCCTGGCGGGGCATTTCAAACTTATGAAAAAAGAAAAATTTATATAAACGATTGTGGGTATGTAAATAATTCAAATAGCTGTACCGGCTCTGGGGATTTGCGAACGTCACCAGGTCGGCGATGAACGGCACCTGCAGATCCGTCAGATTGATCAGCATCCCCGGGTGCCACTGGAACTCAGGTGTCTGATCGAAGAACCTCACCTTCAGATCCGTCTTCTCCTCCATCAGGGCCGCCAAACTTAAATTGTATGGCCCGACTCCAATTCCGATACAGTCATATATGTCATGTCTACTCAATTGGCTCTCCTCCACATTCAGAATCTACTTTTTTATTTTTACCCTAAAATGATGGAGGGATATCCTGTTTTGGCAAATTAATTTGAGTGGATGTGTTTGAGAAATTCAGCTGCTGATGTTGGCTTGATTTTCAGCTGCTGAATTTCTTGTGGATTTTGACAAGTGAATTCTCCTAGCATTTCAGCTGCTGATTTCCATCCATTATTCAGCAGCTGAGCCGACCCCAAACAAAATAACAAGGATCAGTTTCTCCTAAAGGTCATCGCATACCATCCTCCCTCTTTCACGATCGGTTCCACGGACTCGACTTTGAATTCCGTTTTCCCCGCGAGTGTTTCCATCTCCTTCTGGGAAGGGATCGGGTAGAGGTTCTGGAATGTCATGAAGAAGCTGTTGAAGGCACTCGAGAATTGCTTCCCATGCTTGGACTTCTGCATCGGGGTCAGGACGAAGAACACACCGTCCGGCTCGAGCCATGATGATGCTTTATCAAAGAATTGCAGGCGCTCGGAAGGATCGATATAGTGAAATAGATTATTGGCCATGATCATATCAAAGCGCTGCCCGGGTTCATATTCATGTAAGTCCTTGCAAAGGATTTCCACATTTTGAAAATGTTGAAGGGATTCTTCTGCTGCCTTGGCGACGGCTTCATGGATCTCGACCCCTACCATCCGTTTGTCAGGAAAACGGTCCCCTATCCTTTTCACATATCCACCTTCCCCGCATCCTAAGTCCAGGATGGAATCTACATTGTATTTTTTGATCGCTTTCTGTACTTTTGGAAAGGCAAAGCGCTCCAATAGAATGGACGTCTTCGCAACGGTGGATCCGTGAACATCCGAATTGAAATGCTGCTTTGTCTGGTTCCGAAGTAGTTGGGGATAAGATAACAGTGCCGGTATATGAAGCTCCATCATTTCTTTCAGGAGGATGCCTGATGAGTGGGGATCTTTTTTGGAAGTTGGAAGCTTCCATCTGTTTCTCGTTGTGATTTTTTCAGCCTCCACCCGCTTAAGATGCTTGATGGTGATGCCTACCTCCACCCATTGTTCAAGAAGATCCATTTCAATGTTTTGTGAGAGTGCCACTTCCTGAATGGACGCAGGCTCTGAGAAACGATCGAACAGGTCCATTTCGTAACCGACGTAGGCATGCCAGCTGTATAGAAACGGGACATTCTTCTTCATCCAGGTCCTTGCCCTCCATACTTTCACCATTTCTCTAATCATTGTAATGCCTCCTTTCCTTTCCATGGGTAATCCTGTTCTTCTGTAAAGGTTGGTGCTGTTTTCTCTTCTTTCGTCAACGAGTCATGTCTGATCGGGAGCATTCCCCCCTGGATCATCCGGTCATAAAGAGTTTCCCGCCACATGCCGAGACCCGATATATTGAGCATCTGTTTGTAATGAGAAATCGAATCCCTTTCCATCCTCTGCAGGCTCTTATTACGAAGCCATCCCACCGGACGATAAGGATATGAATAAACGAGGGCTGATAAGTGACTGAGGTGCATCTGATGGGAGACCCTATTTCTTCTGACCTTCGGGTACCACGTAAGATTAGAAGGGTCCAATTTTCCTTCTGCATACATATCACATAATAATTCCCCAAGGATACTTCCATCCTGGATCGCCATATTCATCCCTTCCCCTGCCATGGGATGGACCGTGTGGACGGCGTCCCCGATGAGGGCAAGATGATCCTTTACATATGTTTCCGCATGATATTTCAATGGGACCATCAGCTGGATTTTCTTCCAATCTTCTATTTGGTTCACATACCCTTCAAGGTCAGGGCACATTTCGATATACAGTTTATGAAACTCTGAAACCGGCTTTTTCCGGAGTGTTTTATACTCACCTGCCGGAATAAGATAAACGGATCTCACTTCATTGTCAGGGAGGGGAAACAGACCTAAGAAAGATTGATATGTAGAAATGATCCGCCCCTTCACCATGTCTCTTGGCCTGGGGAATGTGACGGTCAGGAAATGATGATTGTACTTTTTCTCCTTTACATCGATCCCCATATAGTCCCGTGTGACAGAGCTTCTCCCCTCGGCACCAATAATGAAGTCACTATGAATCTCCTGTACCATTTTCGTCTCCCGGTCCTCGATGGTAACGGTATGGTCATTGATTTTCTTGCAGACGGTGTTCGGCCGATAATGAAAGGTTGGATATTCTTTCCCTTTCTTCCTCAGGATGTCTTTTAGCGTTTCATGGTGGATCATGAGGGAAAACGGATATTGCGTCGGGAGGATCGAATAGCTCATCAAGGAATGGTCCGCCTTCGATTTCGCCTTTTTCAATTCAATCAATTCTAAATCGGAAATGCTGTGGCCGTTTTGAAAGACCTCGCCGATGACTCCCAGAGAATCGAATATTTCCAGGCTTTTCGGCTGAAGGAGTTCTCCTTTGTAGACAGAACCCGGCCCAGGCAACCGTTCGACGACGGTTACATCAATGTTGCACCTGGCCAGTTTCAGCCCGAGGGTCAACCCTCCGATCCCTCCGCCGCTTATAAAAACATTCGTCTTCATTTCTTCTCACCTCTTCTCATCCTTTATCCTGTTTCCAAAATGTTGAAACTTGCCGATGTGCTCTCGCCATGAGGTGACAATTTCCTTTCAGTGGTGGTGCAATAAAAAAATTTGTAGAACTCACTATTTCCCGGAAAATATCAGCGATTCCATCAGGCGATTTTCAGGATTTGTCGGATGATCTCCCTTTAAAATATCGACAGAATCCAAGTAAACAAAAAAACTCTACGACAAGATTCATCCCTCATCGTAGAGTAGTATTATTGATCATTTGCAATTGGCAGCAGAATCGTGACGGTGGTCCCTTCGTTCACGTTGCTTTGGATGGATAATGAGCCATGATGCTCTTTGATGATCTTTTGACAAATCATCAGTCCGAGGCCCGTCCCTTTTTCTTTCGTACTGTAGAACGGTTCGCCCAGATGCTTCATTCTTTCAGGTGGAATACCGTTCCCATTATCCTGAATCGTAATTTTGCCGTAGCCGTCTTCCTTCTGAAGTTGCACACTGAGGAGTCCACCTGCAGGCATGGCTTCAAGGGCATTTTTCATCACATTCAAAATCACTTGTTTCATTTGATGGGAATCACAGTAGATTTCGGCTTCTTCCACGGAGAACCTCACATCCACTCCCTGCTTCAGGCACTCCATCTTGATGAACTCGACCGAGCTAGTGAGAAGGGTCGTCAACGATGTAAGTGAGAACTTAACGGCTCTTGGTTTCGCGAGCGCAAGGAACTCATTCGTGATGATTTCGATCCGGTCAAGCTCTCCCTGGATGACCCCAAGGTAGAAATCATCTTCTGCATTTTCCTTCATTAGCTGAAGGAAGCCCTTCAATGTGGTCAAAGGATTCCTGATTTCATGGGCGACACCCGCTGCAAGCTGGCCGATCATCGCAAGCTGCTCTGATTTCTTAAGTAAGTCTTCATTCCGCTTCTTCTCAGATAGATCACGGATGATGGCGGAAATTCCGATCAAGCGTCCATCATCATTTAAGATCGGATTCATATTAAAGGCGATCTCTACCGGTGAGCCGTCCTTCCGGTAGCGGACAGTTTCATAATCTTTGATCCGTTTCCCAGCTTTCACCGTGGCAAGATTCTGTTTGAATTGTCCGACCTGATCTTCCTGATGCAGGAACGTGATGACCTCACCCGTTATCTCATCCTTCGACCATCCGAACATTGACTCAAATTGTTGATTCACCTTTAGTACATTTCCTTCGGGATCAAGGAGGGCGATACCATCTCCGGCATGTTCAAAATATGCCTCAAGTAATTCCTTCGCTTCTTTCAGCTCTTCCTCCATCTGCAGTTTTTCCGTGATGTCCTGGCCAAAGCCGTAGATACCGATGACCTCATTTTTGACACGGATGGGAATATTGGTTACCGCTACATGGCTTTTGCCACCTTCCCCATTTTCGAAGGTGGTTACAAACCTTGACGCTTCTCCTTTAAGAGCGACTTCAAACTGTTTGATGGCTGTCTCTTTGCTGCCCTGTGCGATGAATTCACTGAAATGACTGCCGATCATATGAGGGGATATATGATCCCACTGCGTTTTCACTGCAGGGTTCACCTCTTGGATGATTCCGTTTGTGTCGACCATATAGATATTATCCGGACTGTATTTAACGATTGATTTATATTTTTGCTCACTCTCAATCAGCTTTCTCTGAATATCCTTGATCAGGGAAATATCCGATATAGATACGATGATCTCCACCACAGTACCCTGCCTGAATACCGGGACAATGGAAGCCAGATACTCTAATTCTTTGTATTCATCTTCGTACGTCAGTTCTTCCCCTGTCTCCCAGATCCGTTTCAGCTTTGGCTGAATCTTCCCTAAGTGATGGGAATCGAACACTTCCTGGATGGTTTTCCCTATAACCTTGGACGGGTTGAGATTCAGCTTTTTCAAGAGTTCTCCCGCTGCCATCTCAATGACAAAATCCTGATCTTTTTTCTTAATCTTGTAAGTGATGGTCTTCTGAAGGCGGAGAGTATTCTCAAGTTCCACCTTCAGTGACATCAATTCATTTTCATACTCTTTCTTTTCCGTGATATCGTGAAGGATGATCCCTACACTGTCAACCGTTCCATCACTCTTATAATTAGCAGGGGAAATGGTGATATTGCATGTGATTTTACGGAGATTTCCTATATCGAATGTCACTTCTTCCCCTGTTGTATTCAAACCTTTCAATCCATTCCTGACGATGGTAGTGAAGGGCTGGTTCTGAAGCGGGGACTGCCTGCACAAAGTCTGCCCGAGAACGTCATCGGAAATGTGGAACAGCTCCTGAAAGGAATCATTCATTTCCATGACCTTTCCGTTTTTATCGATGATACACACACAAGTCGGAGTATTGTGGATGAGGGATTCATACACAGCCGATTGAGAATCGGTTGAATCATCACGTTTCGTTCCTTTAGGGATCATCATGACTAATACTTTGGATTCATCCAGTCGTTTGCGTTTGAACCCATAGGGTTGATGATTCAAGCGGATCGAATAGTCCTCATCCTCTATTATCTTCAATAGAAGATTTTCTTCTTTCAGGATGATGCCTCTCCACTCTTCATTTTCTTCTATATACGATGGGTTGTTCACATCGATGATTGCTGCCGGGACGGGAATTGAATCAACATTCAATGCATGATAGGGGTGCATTTCAGCCATAGTACCTTCCTTTTTCGTAACGTTATTTACCATCATTTTACCCTACCTTTTCCAACATATAAATGGTGAATGTCAATTCATCTAAAAAACCCGGGCGCACTTTCCCCCGGGTTTCGCCTCTCTCTCTCTGATATTAGTTTGCCTCTACTTTACCAAGCCTGGCGAACCGAACTGCGATATCCGCCCCTACATGGGCATTATTCTTCACAAGGGCGATATTCGCTTTCAGGCTTCTTCCATGGGTCAATTCTTTCACTTTCCCAAGCAGGAAAGGCGTCGCTTCCTTGCCTTTGATCCCTTGTTCATCAGCTTCTTTCAGAGCTCGTTCAATGATGGAAGTCATTTCACTTTCATTCATGGCGTCCTCTTCAGGAATCGGATTGGCCACAACCACCCCACCCTTGAGCCCGATATCCCATTTTGCTTTTAAAAGAGCGGCTGTTTCTTCTGCTGATTCGACTTTATTGTTCACGGAATAAGGGCTTGTCCTAGTATAGAAAGCCGGTAATGAGTCTGTTTGGTACCCCAGTACGGGTACGCCCTTTGTTTCCAGGTACTCCAGTGTCAAACCGATATCGAGGATCGATTTTGCTCCCGCGCAAACGACGGCCACATTCGATACAGCAAGTTCCTCTAAATCAGCCGATATATCCATGGTCACTTCTGCATTCCGGTGCACCCCTCCGATTCCTCCCGTCACAAAAACAGGGATGTCTGCAATTTCTGCACATATCATCGTGGCTGCCACCGTTGTAGCTCCGTCTTTTCGGGATGCCAGGATATATGGGATGTCCCTGCGGCTTGCCTTGATCACCCCTGTCGCCTGCCCCAGATACTCAAGCTCCTCTTGGGATAAACCGATTTTTATTTTCCCATTCAGGATGGCGATTGTCGCAGGAACGGCACCTTTTGATCGGATGATATCCTCTACTTCTCTTGCCGTCCTCACATTTTGCGGGTACGGCATTCCATGTGAGATGATGGTGGATTCCAATGCCACGATGGCCTGACCCTTTTTCCTGGCTTCTCTGACCTCTTCTGAAAATTCTACGTACGATTCTATGTTCACACACATTTCCCCCTTAATAATAAAGACTGAATTCCTGTTTCAGCTTGCTTGTATTCAAAGTGGGTGCCACCGTATACCTCGATTGAAGTGTGATCGACGAACATATCACGCCGATCCGACATGCACCGTCTGTATCGGATCCTTTCAAATAGCCAAATAATATCCCAGCGACGAGAGCATCCCCTGCTCCTGTCACGTCCTGCACGTCTACTTTCGGTGGTAGGATCGCCGTCGCTTCTTTATAGGTGGTGTAGTAAATCAGCCCTTGATCTCCACGGGTGATGACTACCCGTTCAGCGCCCCTTAAGGTAAGCTCCTTGGCAGCTTTAAAATAATCACCCTCCGTTTCAATCTTCATATCAAGATACATTTCTGCTTCTCCTTTGTTACAGATGAACCAGGAAACACCTTCTAATGAAGAAGGAAGTTTCTTTACCTTCGGAGCGGAAACCGGTATCACCGTCAGTGGGACCCCTTCTGATTGACACCTCCGAATGATATACTTCAGCACATCCTCGGGAAAATTCGTATCAAGCAGAACCATTTCAGAAGATGAAATCAACCCCCATCTTTTCTCGATGAATCCAATGTCAACGCTTTCATAAATGTTCATATCAGCGAGGGCAAACAGCATTTCCCCCCGTTCATCCAATATGGCAGAATACGTTCCTGTACGTTGATTCAATACCCTCTGTGAACCGGATACATCGGCAAAGGATTTCGTTTGCTGCAATAGCCAGCTGCCTTCTGTGTCTTCTCCCACAACCGTGATCAAGTTTGCCGTTCTCCCCAGCCTTCCCAGATTCTCGGCAATATTCCGTGCCACTCCGCCACTTGTTTGCTCGGTCTTGGCCGGATTGGAAGTTTCGGGAATCAGCTTGTCCTCAAGCTGCATTTTCCGATCGATATTCGCCCCGCCAATGCAGGTGATTCCATTCTTCTTTGGCATCACATACGCACGTCCCAGGATCTTCCCCTGCCTGACCAGATTTGAAATATAACCGGCCACTGCCGAACGCGAAATCCCACTTCGCTCTGATAACTCCTGCTGCGTCATGAACGGATTCTCTTCAATATATGACAATAAAAGTTTTTCTTTGTCGTTCACTTTCTCCCACCCCTATAAAGAAAAGTAACTTTTGTTAATATTCTAAACTTTTGTCTAATTTTACACAAGTTGGAAGTGGGAAATGTCATAAAAAAGATTGTTGTTCATCTAATCACAGACTATGATTTGCAAACGCTCTGTCATAGAGGCTGTGCCAGAGGAGGCTCACCTCCAGACCCGGTGAAAGCGAGTA
The DNA here is from genome assembly GCF_020172085.1 of Rossellomorea aquimaris. Lineage (GTDB taxonomy): Bacteria > Bacillota > Bacilli > Bacillales > Bacillaceae_B > Rossellomorea > Rossellomorea aquimaris_E. Next base: position 276,790 of record NZ_JAIVAT010000007.1, on the reverse strand, counting down.
CCTCTCGTTTGTTTAAAAGCAACAATGTTTACGAAAGCATAAAAAAAGGCTTGTTTTCCCGTCTAAGGAAAACAAGCCTCGCTATTCAAGATACTTTCTTCTCTTTCACTTTCCCTGTGTCCTTCAAATAATAGTCATCTGAAGTAAAGAATTCATCCGTAAGTTTTTTCACTTCTTTGCTTAGCAGAAGGACTGCAATGATGTTTGGAATCAATATGGCAGCTAAGGCTAAATCAAGGAATTGCCAGATGACCTTTGCCGCTCCAACGGAACCGAGGACGATGGCCAGGGTATACACCACTTTAATTCCTTGGGATGCTTTCCAGCCGAATAAAAATTCTGCCTGTTTGGCTCCATAAAAGACAATGACGATGATCGTTGACAATACGAAGAAGATCAGTGAAATCGTAACGAGAATCCCTCCGAACTCCCCAAAATAGTTCGTGAATGCCTCTGTTGTAAGGGCAGATGGATCGTCAAGGGCATTCTCTGCTGTCCACACACCCGATGATAATACAACAAACGCTGTAGCCGTACAGACAATGATGGTATCAATCACGATTCCGACAATGGCCCAGAGACCTTGCCTGACAGGATGATCCGTTTGTGCGGCCGCGTGAGCGATAGGCGCGGTTCCAAGTCCAGCTTCATTCGAGTATAATCCTCGGGCAAATCCCCAGCGGATCGTCTCAGCCACGGCCACTCCGGCAAAGCCACCCATTGCCGACATCGGCTGAAAGGCATTTGAAAGTATGAGACGGAAGAATTCAGGTACTGCCCCAACATTCATGAATAGAATCACTAATGCACCGCCGACATAGATCAGTGCCATGAACGGAACAAAGATCTCTGTTACTTTTCCAATCCGTTTAATCCCCCCAAATACGATCAATACGACGATAAGGGCAACGGCAATACCAGTGATCAGGCTGCTTACATTAAAAGTTTCTTCTACTGTCGATGCAACCGCATTCCCTTGCACCATCACGCTGGGGATCAGCTCGATCATAAGGGCAAAGGCAAACCAGACGCCTAACCACCTCATGTTCAGACCTTTCGTCATATAGTACATGGGACCACCCACATACTCCCCTTTTTCATTCTTCTCACGATAGCGGACGGCAAGAACACTTTCTGAAAACTTAAGAGCCATCCCGATCAGGGCTATCATCCACATCCAAAAGACGGCTCCCGGACCACCGAACATGATTGCAGCAGGGACACCGACGATGTTTGCCGCCCCGATTGTGGACGATAATGCCGAAGTCAACGCCTGCAATGGGGTGACGGTCCCTTCTCCTTTGGGCTTTTTAAACACGCTTCCCACGGTTTGCTTAAAAATATAGAGAGGATACCGAAACTGTATGAATTTCAATAGAAATGTCAGATACAAACCTGTTGCTCCCAGGACGATGATCAACGGGGGACCCCATAACCATGCCGAAACCTTACCGATGATGTCAAAAAACGTATCCAATTATGCTCCTCCTTCGATAGAGACAGTGGCTAATGCTTGGAATGCACCTAGGGGAAAGTGTCTACGTATGTATAAAGTCGATCAGCTTCTTAGTAAAGGACCCCTGATTCATAAATATTAGCCACTGCACCTACATGCTTTTCCAGACTTTTCCCTGAAATGGGAACTATAAAACATTTTAAGGGAAATTCGCAGTTGAAAGTGTATTACCTCTACGAACTTCGACAGCATCCAGCCATTTCCCCGGAAATATGACAAAACGCAAAAAACTGCAGCCGTTAACCAGCTGCAGTCACCATCTTGTTATTCTGTTACTCTAGGTAGAATCAACACTTCCACCCGGCGGTTCTGCCCGCGACCCTCTGCCGTCCCGTTATCGGCGATCGGCTCGAATTCCCCGAAACCTTTGGCACTGAACCATTTAGGGTCAAGCTCGGGATTATCCAGGATGATTTTCATAAAGTTGACCGCCCGCATGACGCTGAGCTCCCAGTTTGAGTCAAATTCCGCATTTCTGATGGGCACATTATCTGTATGACCGCTTATGATGATGTTCCGTGGTGGATTCATGACAAGGAGTTCGGATAATTCTCCGGCCACGCTTAGGTCACTTCCCTGGACCGTAGCAGATCCCGAATCAAATAGAACGTTATCACGAATGGTCAGGAGCAGCCCCTCATCGGTCAATTTTGTAATAAACTGCACCTCCAGATGATTCGTTTTGATATATTCGTTAATCTTCTTCTGAATCTCCTTCAGCTCTTCTTGATCCTTCAGGAACGCCTGTTTATCGATCTCTTCTTTACTTATTTGTTTCTCTTCTTCATTAGCAGATGAAGAAGCCTGCTTCTCTTCCTGATCGCTCGACTGCTGAGGAGCCACGGGACTAGGGTACTCCATCATTCCCGTACCCCCTGTGAAGATTTCACTGAATACCTGGGACAGTTCCTTGAATTTTTGAGCGTCCACGGAACTTGATGCATAGAGGACGATAAACAGTGCCAGTAACAGAGTGAGCAAGTCAGCATACGGAATCAGCCAGGACTCATCCATGTGGTCGTCGTCATGTTTCTTCTTACGCCGCCTCATCCTCATCCCCCTTTAATAGCATGATCCTCTCACTTACAGGTAAGTAGGAGGCAAGCTTCTGTTCGATGACCCGGGGAGATTCTCCCTCGATGATGGAGAGGATTCCTTCCACCATCATCATCTTCAACTGAACCTCCACCTTTGATTTTCTCTTCAACTTATTGGCAAAAGGGTGCCACAGGACGTATCCCGTGAAGATCCCGAGGAGTGTCGCAACGAATGCCGCTGAAATGGCATGTCCAAGTTCTTCTGTATTGTCCATATGACTGAGAGCTGCGATCAACCCAATGACCGCTCCGAGCACACCCAGAGTCGGTGCGTATGTACCCGCCTGTGTAAAGATGAGCGCTCCCGCACTGTGCCGTTCTTCCATGGCGTCGATTTCTTCATGCAGGACATCCCTTATGTAATCTGCACTCTGTCCATCCACCGCTAATGAAAGTCCGTCCCTAAGGAAGGGATCTTCCACTTCCTGTGTCTTCGCTTCAAGTGCCAGTAATCCTTCTTTCCGTGCGAGATCGGCCACTTGTGAGAAGAATTGGATCGTTTGTTTCGGGTCCTGTATTTTTTGCTCTTTAAACAGTATGCCGAAAAGCTTCGGTACTTTTTTAATTTCATGTGTCGGGAAGGCAATGGTCACAGCGGCCACTGTCCCAAGTACAATAATCAGTATGGCAGCAGGGTTCAATAATGCAATAGGGCTTACCCCTTTGAATACCATCCCCACCCCAACTGCTATCAATCCTAAAATGACTCCTATCAAAGACGTCTTATCCATCTGATCGCTCCACCTTACTCATCGTAGTCTATTACTAATATCGGATAAACCTGCTGAATATTGAGAGATAGTTCTATTCAAATTTTTTTTTGAAATTCCCTTAAATCGTTGTGAAAGCGCCAACTATTTTTGTCGATATATGGAATATACGGGTTTTTATTAAAAGGAGAGAAAAGTCATGACCCCTAAGCAATTGAAAGAAGTCGATAGTAAAAGAAAGAACCTTCTGCTGCTGATCACCTACGGAATCAGTCTGGCAGCCGCCCTCACGTATTCGATACTACATGAATCGGGCACCATCACCGTAGCAGTGTTTGCAGCTCAGATCCTGCTTCTGGCCGGATATTTTGTTGTACTTCAATTAATCCTGAAAAAACCGAATCTCTATGTATACTTCAGCATCCCTTCAGTGTATATCATCATGGGTATCTGGCTTTTTCTTGAAGGATCCAATCCGCCCGATTTAGTCATCCTATTATTTTTAGCTGTGATCAGCGCCATTCACTTTAATACTGTCATTTTCGGAATCGGCTTTACGTCCGGTCTCGTACTGCTCGTACTGAATGGTGTATTGGCTCCAGATGGAGATCCGGTTTTCGCTGAATTATTTGTCCCTGCTCTATTGAGCTATGTGCTGCTTGGCATCGTCCTGGGTGTCGTCATCCAGCTGAATCGTACACAATTCAAGCAGCTTCAGGAATTTATCCACACGACAGAAAACGAAAGTAAGAAAAAAGAGGACCAACGTAATTTCTTACAAAAGGAATTGGCTACCATCTCAGCAAGCATTCAACAAATCAACGAACAGGTGCAAACCCACCTCGTCTCACATGATGAAATGAAAACGGCAGTGACTGAAATTTCAGCGGGAAGTGTCACCCAAAGTGATCAGATCAATAACATCGCTCTCGTGACCGAAACGACCATGAGTAAAATGGAAGAAGTAGCAAGGCTTTCGGATGATCTTACCGCCCACTCGACCGATGCAAATGCCATCGCCGTTACAGGAAGTGAACGGGTCATGGATCTCCAGGAAAACATGATTGAGCTTAAAAATATCATTGAAGGTCTTCATCAAACCTTTAAAGAGCTCACAAGCAAAATCGAAGAAACCAACACCTTTATCGGAAGCATTCAGGACATTACGGACCAAACGAATTTGCTGGCTTTGAATGCGTCCATCGAGGCGGCACGTGCAGGTGAAGCTGGGCGCGGCTTCAGTATCGTGGCCGATGAAATCCGGAAATTGGCGGAGATCACCCGGAACACGGCTACCCGCATCAACGACAACCTGGCTTCTGTTAACGCGGTTAACTCTTCTGCTGTTGAAATCATGAATCTGAGCTCTGAAAAACTCAATGAAAACGTAGGGGCTACAGGAGAAGTAACGTCATACTTCCAGACACTTCGTGAGAAGCTTGATGCCCTGTCAAATGAATTCCAGCGCTTAACGTCCACTGCTTCTGAAGTAAGGGGACAAACGGAAGAAGCCGAGTTGTCAACGAAAGAACTGGCAGCCGTCATTCAACAGACATCTGCGGGCCTTGAGGAAATCAGCGCCACCATCGAAACCCTTCATGGTGACAACCGGACAATCGCCCAATATGTTCAAGATACTGCCACAAGTGCCGAGCGGATTCAAAACAGTGTAAATGCCTAACCTGTGGTAAACTAAGAAGAGTAGCTTTAAAGGATGTGGCACTTTTGAAAAAACGATTCACCATGATCATTCCTATCATGATACTCGTAGCCGTCGCTTCTTATTGGATGCTCGGCAAATATTACTCCGAGATTGAGTTCGGTTCGAAAATCATGCTCACCATCGGGGGCACCCTTCTTTCGGGTGTGATTTCCTTTTTCTTATTTAAAGAAGACGAGGGACCACAATAACGAAAAAACACCACTTTCTTGGAGAAAGTGGTGTTTTCTTTATTTCAATAGCTTATTTTCTAATTTATGTTCATAATTTTTGAATAGCGAACTATTCGTGTTGACCCGTTTTTTTGAAAGCATGCTGTTGTATTTCAGCATTTTCTCATTCAGATTTTGCTGAAGTTCCTGCTTTTCTTCGTCATCATCACACGCCCTGATCATGTCCTCGATCCGCATCATTTCTTTTTTTACATTCATTTCATCCATCGTGTAGCCTGCGTTCTTCATCATCCTGTGGGCCATTTTCAATTCCTCGGGCACACCTAAATCATCGTCCAGATTCAGCGGTTTGCCAAATCCGGGCAAGTGGCTAAACTCTCCGTCCTCATAAGCTTTCTTGATCCGTTGCTCCGAAACAATCATTGAAAAATCCAACTATACCCCTCCATTCAGTGGAATCGGTTGATTCTTAGCAGCAAGTAACTCGTTAGTATCATTATATCCAATCCGCACATTTTCTGATCGGTGGAGATGCGTCTATTTTCTGACAATTCACATTCACATATTTTCGGCCCACCTGGAAAAACTACCTGTATCACGAACGAAAAGGAGTGGCTGACAATGGCACGTGGTAAATCATACGAATCAAAGAAAAAGGGACATCCAGGGAACTTCCCTCAAAATAGTACCGCTCAAAAACATTCTGAAGATGCAGTGGGCGATGAAGAATTGATCGTAACACAAGAAGCGTTCAAAAACCGTGAAGATGATGATGAACATCGTTATTAAAAGCGAAAAACGCTAGGGATCCCTAGCGTTTTCTCCTTGAAATGACCGAGAATCTGGATGAGGAGCAGGCTTCACCGGCCTTTTATTTTCAAAAATGGACGATTTATTTTCAATTATTTGATTTTATTTTCAAAAACGATGCTTTTATTTTCAAAAACCCCAAACTTATTTTCAAATCGTCAAACCGGCACACTTTCTTTCTTCGTAAAATCCATTGCCGGACCGAAGAATTCGTATCGGATCTTTGACACTCCCATTTCCTGCAACATCCCGATGACCGCCTTCATGAACGGAGCCGGACCACACACGTAGCATTCCGTCCCTACATCTACGTATTGTTTCAGGATTTCCTTGTTCAAGTACCCTGTAAAATGGGACAGAGATTCATCAAGGGGATTTTCATAGATATAGCCCACTTCCCCGTTCTCAATTCCGGTCATGTGCGTGTCGACCTCTTCTTTAAAAGCATGCACTCCTTCATTTCTGCTTGCATGGATAAAAGCCGTTCTGCGTTTCGGCGTGGTTCTCGCCACCTCTTCAAGCATGCTCATCATCGGGGTGATCCCAACACCACCGCTAATAAACGCTACAGGTGATTCCCCATTTTCCAGATAAAAATCTCCTGCCGGTGCACTGACCTCGATCTCGCTTCCTTCTGCTATTTGGTCATGTAAGAAATTAGATACTTTCCCTATAGGATTCTGTTCTGCTTCTCTTTTAACCGAAATCCTGAAGTATTCATCCATCGGAGCACTTGATAAACTGTACTGACGAATATGAGTGAACTCTTCACCAGGGATTCTCACACGCACTGATATATATTGACCCGGCATATAAGTTGGGACGTTTCCGCCTTCTTTTGGTTGAAGATAGAAAGAAGTGACACACTCGCTTTCCATTACTTTCTTTGCCACGATAAATGGTTTAAAGTCCCTGTATCCAGCCTCCTGGTACATATTTTCTTCCACATCGATGAATACTCCGGCGATGACACCGTATGCTTCTCCCCATGCCTCGATGATTTCATCTGTCGCTGCCTCTCCAAGAACCTGCTTGATCGCTTGAAGAAGATGCTCCCCTACGATCGGATAATGCTCTGGCTTCACACCTAAACTTCTATGCTTATGGGCAATCTGCTTCACAACAGGAAGAATGCTCTCGAGCTTATCGATATTCTGAGCCGCAGCGTAAACCGCATTGGCCAATGCCGTCTGCTGTCTTCCCTTTTTTTGATTGGCATGATTAAAGATATTTAAAAGCTCTGGATGATTGGTAAATAAATTTTTATAAAAAGTCGACGTAATTTCCGTTCCTTTGACTTCTAGGACAGGTGCAGTTGATTTCACAATTTCAATGGTTTTTTGAGATAGCATTTTGGTCACCTCTAAAGATATATTTTTAATACATCTTTAAGTTACTCCTCTTCTGCCATTAAAGCAATATATAAAATACATCTTTAACAAAACAGTCACATTTAGACACAAACTTACTTCCTTCTGTATAATGGGGGTAACGGAACGGAAAGGTGAGATACATGAGACTAACTTTATACACCGACTACTCACTGAGGGTCCTTATTTTCCTGGCTTCCAAACCGAAAGAAGAACTCTCTAATATAAAAGAAATAGCAGATGCGTACAGCATTTCAAAGAATCACTTAATGAAAGTGACGTATGAGCTCGGAAAAATGGGGATGATCGAAACGATCCGAGGTAGAAACGGCGGAATCAAACTTGCCAAGTCCCCAGAAGACATAAATATAGGAAAACTCGTCCGGCTGACCGAAGAGGACTTTCATCTTGTTGAGTGCTTCGACAGTAAGAACAATTCCTGCATCATCACGCCTGTGTGCGGATTGAAGCATGTTCTCGGCAAAGCATTGAATGCCTACCTCTCCGTCCTGGACGAATATACCCTGGCCGATTTGATCCAGAACCCAATGGATTACCGGTTCCTCTTCCAGGAGCAGGGACAGGATGAATCGTCCATCTAAAAAAACTTCTCACCAATGGCGGTGAGGAGTTTTTTTATTGGTGGTTTATTCAGCTGCTGATAAAAACCGAATAATCAGCAGCTGACCATCACTTCTTGCTCTCGCTATATGTAAATGTCATAAGCACAAATAAGAAAAAGCTAAGTAATAGAGTACTTCCTCCGACAATGTAAAAAACCGTTATGAAGCTTGATGGCAGGTTGAATGGATTTAAATTATACATCCACATCCCGACGGTCAACCCGATCGAGCCGATGATCGCCGTCCACACATGGGCAAATGCGAGTTTAGAAGATTTCGGTACATCATAGGAGCGGTAATAGGAAGAATACGCAAATAAACTCAACCATCCCACAACTAAAATATGAGCGTGAATCGGCTTGAACGCATATGATCCTGCTCCTGCCATATGAGACCCGAGAAATGCTCCGATAAACCCATAAATGGCAGCCATTCGTAATAATAGGACATTCCACCGCATTATACATTACCTCCTTTTTTGAATAATATATCGCTCCCATCATTATAGAATAGTTGTCCGAAATCAGGCTATGATTCTTGATTCAATGCCATAGAACGTTCACAATCTTTCCTCGATGCCAAATTATTTCCTCCACTTTTACACAGAATACAAACATAGGTGTAAACACTTGCAAACGGTGCCGGCACTGATACAATAAGAATGTAATAGAACATTCTGAAAAAAAGGAGAATACATATGACTAATTTCCAACAAAATCTTGAGAAATACGCAAGTCTTGCCGTAGAAGTCGGAGTGAACGTCCAGAAGGGTCAAACCCTTGTGATCAACACATCCCTTGATTCCGCAGAATTCGTACGCTTAGTAGTAAAAAAAGCCTATGAAGTCGGAGCAAAGCATGTTTATGTGAATTGGAGCGACGATTTCGTCAACCGCACAAAATATGACCTTGCCCCGGATGAAGCATTTCAGGAGTTCCCTGAGTGGAAAGCACGTGAAGTAGAAACGCTTGCTGAAGGCGGAGCGGCATTCATGAGCATCGTCTCTTCTAGCCCTGACCTCTTAAAAGGGGTAAATCCTGAACGCATCTCTAACTTCCAGAAGGTTGCCGGTAAAGCGATGTCCAAATACCGTCAGTTCATTCAATCGGACAAAGTCAGCTGGTGTGTACTGGCTGCTCCTTCTAAAGACTGGGCTGCCAAAGTATTCCCAGATGCCTCTGAAGAAGAACAAGTAGATCTATTATGGGACGCAATCTTCAAAGCAGTGCGTGCCGACCAGGCTGACCCTGTACAAGCTTGGAAAGATCACGATGCAAACCTTCATGAAAAAGTGGAATACCTGAACGAAAAGAACTACCAAAAGCTTCATTACACAGCACCAGGGACGGACCTTACCATCGAGCTTCCTAAAGGTCACCTTTGGGTTGGAGCTGGAAGCGTGAACGAAGAAGGAACAACTTTCATGGCGAACATGCCAACGGAAGAAGTATTTACGGTTCCTCTTAAAACTGGTGTTAACGGTACTGTATCGAGCACAAAACCACTTAGCTACGGCGGTAACGTGATCGACAACTTCACGATCACATTCGAAAACGGACGTATCGTGGACGTAAAGGCTGAAGAAGGCGAAGAAATCCTTAAGCGTCTTGTCGATACGGATGAAGGATCTCATTACCTTGGAGAAATCGCCCTTGTGCCTCATCAATCACCAATCTCTCAATCGAATGTGTTATTCTACAACACCTTATTCGATGAGAACGCATCAAACCACCTTGCGATCGGTAATGCCTATGCATTCTGTATCGAAGGCGGGAAGAAAATGAGTGAGGAAGAGCTTGAGAAAAACGGCTTGAACAATAGTATCACTCACGTTGACTTCATGATCGGTTCAGATAAGATGAACATTGATGGAGTAAAAGAAGACGGCTCGACTGAAGCAGTATTCCGCGATGGCGGTTGGGCGTTTTAATATGTAGGATGAATCCCCGGGAGGCGGCTTGGCTGCTTTTTGGGGGTTTTGTTTTTTGATGGGTGAGTTGGATTGAATTTTTTTGACTGAGCGCTCAATCAAATGGGTTCATTTGTAAAATGACGCAATAAACCTTATTTTGACGCAATCCCCTAAGAAAATGACGCAAATATCAAAAAAACGACGCAAATAATTTAAATTTGACGCAATTACTCCGATAAATGACGCAATTCCGGGCTCATACCCAATCGAATCACCCATCCAACCACTAAACACTGAGAAAAACACCCACAATCACTACTGCCCATACTGCTTCGTCAACGCTATCGCAGCGATTGTCGCTCCTGCTGCCTGGGCATAGCTCCCGAATGTCGTCACCTGCAACCCAATATCCTTCATTTCCTTCAAAATATATACTTCCCCTACCGCTTCAAGGGCTGCCCCCAGGGATTGAAGTGTATTTCCATACGAGAGGAGCTTTGAATAGGCACGCGGACTCAGAATTGCTCCGTATGCTTCAAGCCCCGCACCGGCAGATTGAACGACATCTCCGAAGATATCCAGATTCAACCCTTCCAGCTCTTTCCCGGAAAATTGAATTTCAGCGGCAGCGACATTTGTCACGTTCCCAGCTGCTTGAATCCAGTCACCAATCACCCGATAGGTCTCCCCAATGGAGCCATCTGACAGCTTTTCCGCCCCTACCGCCTGCAGGGAATTCCCTGTCGCTTCGAATCCATTCCCGATTGACACTAAGCGATATCCGATAGGCTCCAGTTCCAAACGTTCTTCCCGTATGATCATGGTTTCACCGATGGCAGCGATCACAGTTCCAACAACCTGGGTCCACACTCCCGTAATGAGAATTAGTCTATCGATCACCTCCGTCCACCAATCCTTTCATCATTCATACATTCAATGTATTCAAAGGATCGAAATTGGTATCTTTGGACTCATGTCCTTCTTGAGTGGATATTTTACAAATACCAGTAAATGAGTCTTGTTAAATTTGTCCCATCAGGCTATGATAATCTAGTTCATCTAGAGTTTCATAAGGGGAGGGAATGGGATGAGAATTAGGGATTGGGACCGTAATTTAAAGGTCCGGCTGTTTGGGGAAGCAGCGATTAACATTACCTTCTGGATGTTCTTTCCGTTTTTGACGATTTATTTTACTGAATCGTTTGGAAAGCAGACGGCAGGTTTATTATTAGTTCTTTCACAAGTATTCGCCGTGGTTGCGAATCTGATGGGAGGCTATTGTGCGGACCGCTTCGGACGTAAGCGGATGATGGTCATTTCGGCGTTCGGACAAGGCTTTGCTTTTTTAATCTTTGGACTTGCCAGTTCACCTTGGCTCGATTCTGCCATGATCGGCTTTATCTGCTTTAGTTTGGTTGGTGTGTTTGGCTCATTTTATTGGCCGGCCAGTCAAGCCATGGTGGCCGATGTGGTGGATGAGAAGGACCGAAGCCATGTGTTTGCCGTCTTTTACACGTCCATTAATATCGCTGTTGTCGTCGGACCGATATTAGGGGGCATTTTCTACGTTCATTACCGCTTTCAATTATTGATCGCAGCCGCACTTATATGCATGCTATTAGCCCTTCTTTTATTTAAAATGACGAGGGAAACGGCGCCGGATGATAAGAATAAACTTCTTGTCACAGAAGGAAAAAAGAAAGCTTGGCATAGTGTGATGACGGACCAGTTTAAGGATTACAGCGTTATTTTTAAAGATAAAACGTTTTTATTGTTTATTTTAGCCGGGGTTTTGGTAGGTCAAACGTTTATGCAATTGGACCTCTTGATTCCTGTATATATAAAAGATGTGATGGATAAAGCCACTCTGTTCAGCTTTGGGGATTGGTCCTTGACACTCGTGAGTGAGCAGGTATTCGGTTTGATCCTGTCGGAAAATGGATTTCTGGTGGCTCTTCTTACAGTGGTCATTACACGATGGATCACAAAATTCCGTGAGCGTAATGTGTTCATTCTGTCTTCTGTCATTTATGCGGTTTCGATCTTTATGTTTGGTCAAACGAGTTCCGTATGGATGTTTGTGATCAGTATGGCGGTGTTCACATTTGCAGAGTTGATGACTGCCGGTATCCAACAGAGTTTTGTATCAAAGCTTGCACCAGAGCATATGCGCGGTCAGTATTTTGCCGCAGCGAGCCTGCGTTTTACGATTGCAAGAACGATTGCACCTCTTTCCATCACCCTGTCTCTTTATGTAGGGTATGATTGGACGTTTATCATCTTGTCGATTCTAGCTCTTGTGAGTGCCGGACTTTTCTTTATCATGTTTGAGCGTTTTGAGAAAGAAAATTTGGAACTGAAGAAAGCTGCTCATTAAAAAAAGGAATGATCCGCGATGGATCATTCCTTTTCTTTTCTATTACAGTCCTAGATCAATTCCTTCATCGTCAGACTGCAGCATTGTATTTAGACCAAGATCTGTCGAAAGTCCAAGGTTGAATTCTGAATCTGAAGACTCTTCATTTTCCCATTGAGTGTAGCTTGCATCTGCATTTACACCAAGGTTTGATAGAAGAGAAGATTCATTGTCCTCGTCAGAAGATAAGAATCCAAGAGCAGTATCTGTACCCGCATTTAATCCGGCACTTGTATACTCTTCTTCTTCAGAATCCATTGATTCAGCCCATAGTCCTGCTTCCACTGCGTTCATGACAGTAGCAGCAGATTCGTTATCTTCATCGTTCGTCATTGCACCAAGCATCAGGTTGTTCGCTGCATTCGCTTCGAACTTGGAATAGTCGTCACTGTTTTCAACCGTCGTCATGGCAGAAGTATCGTTCATTGCTTCTACCTGAGAAGAATCTCCATCTTCTTTGTCCATTGTTCCAAGTACTAGACCATTTGCAGATTCAGTACCGATGGACGTTTTAGAAGAATCGTTTTCTTCACTGCTTTCTGTCATCACCCATACATTGGAATCAGTCATAGCATCAGCCATTACTTCATTCTCTTCATCAGATGCAGAAGCATTCAGACCAGAAGTAAGGTTCCCTGAAGTCTTAGAAGTATAAGAATCATCTTCTTCATTGTACATTGTTTCGTTCATGATTCCGGCGTCGGTCATAGCGTTTACTGCTGCTGATCCGTCTTCTCCTTCAACCGCTGCGTTGACATCTTGGGATGCTCCTGCTTCAGTCATGGATGTGAAAGAATCATCTTCTTCACTGTACATCGTTTCGTTCATGATTCCAGCGTCCGTATCAGCATTCACTTCTGCTGATTCGTCTTCTCCTTCAACTGCTGCATTTACATCTTGAGATGCTCCCGCTTCTGTTTTAGAAGTAGCTGAATCTTCTTCTACCATTGTTTCGTTCATGACCCCAGCGTCAGTTTCTGCATTCACTTCTGCCGATTGATCTTCTCCTTCAACAACTGCGTTGACATCCTGAGATGCTCCCGCTTCTGTCTTGGAAGTAGCTGAATCTTCTTCCACCATTGTTTCGTTCATGACTCCAGCGCCAGTTTCTGCATTCACTTCTGCCGATTCGTCTTCTCCTTCAACTGCTGCGTTGACATCTTGTGATGCTCCAGCTTCAGTCTTAGAAGTCGCTGAATCTTCTTCCACCATTGTATCATTCATGACTCCAGCGTCTGTGTCTGCATTCACTTTTGCCGACTCGTCTTCTCCTTCAACGTTTGCATTCACATCTGAAGTTGCTTCTGCACCATTGTTAGTCGTAACAGAATCATTCTCTTCATCTACAACCGTTTCATTTACGACGTTTGCATCAGCATTGGCATCCGTACTCGATTCTTTGTCTGATCCACCGATGTTAAGTCCATTCAATAAACCATCTTCGGAATCAAGGATGTTGACGTTTTCCAATAATCCATCATTGCTGTTTAGCAGTGAATCATTCCCTGCCGCTAAGCTTGTGTGACCTCCGATAGCAAGACTTGCTGCTAATCCACCTGTCATAACCAATGTTCTAAATACGCTTTTTCTCATTTTATTTTTCTCTCCTTTTAAAAGTTTTTAAGTTTATATACTTTTGAAAAGAAGAGAATCTTGAGGTGGTTGGGACGGTGGTGCGTTTAACCACTGATCATAGTAGAGATTCTTTTTCTCATACATATTGGCTTTTTGGAAGTAGACGGCCGTTGCATACTGCTCCGACACAACCCATAAAGAAGTTGATCCTGTTACCTGACTGCTCATTCCACCAGTACTGGAAGACTGACTTGGTGAGTTCATTGAAGTTGTCATCAGGACCGGTTCCATCTTTTTACGGGGTGGAAAAGGATGTTCGTTCAGATTTTTAGGTTCTGCCATCTTAACGGCTTCCTTTTCCTCAACTTTAACCGGTTTTGTAAGTATGGTTTTACTTAGTCTTTTTGCTTTGCTTATCTTATTGGAAATCTTATCAGGTTCGACCGTAACTTCTCTGATCGGTTCCTCCTGAACTTCTTCTCTCTCCATTTCGACATCCTCTGTGTCGTTCAAAGGCCCCTCGGGCACTTCTGTTTCAGCGCCCACTTTAACAGCTGGTTCCTTTGAAACATCGCCGTCGACTACACCGGTATCCACTTTGACCTGTGGATCTTTGGAAACTTCCACATCGACGACCCCTGTATTCACTTTCACTTCAGGGTCATCTGACAGGTCTACTTCCAATAAAGGTTCATCATCTGACAATGCGTCGGTCACGGGTTTCGTTGTCTTTTCCACCGTATTGGTGACCGTCTTCGTCGTTGAATCCACTGTACCGGTTACAGATTTCGTTGTTTGTTCAACGGTTTTGGTAACGGCCTTGGTAGTGTTGTTCACCGTTTCCGTTACAGGAGCCGCTGAGTCCCCTACGATATCTGTAACTGGCTTTGTCGTGTTCTCAACGGTCTTGTTCGCTGTGTTTCCTACGGTTTCCATTGCGTTGTTCACTGTGCCTGTAACCGATTCTGTCGTCTCATCGACCGTATTTGCCACCGAATCAATCGTATTGGAAAGGACATTTCCATTCGACTGATGACCATCCTCAGAAGGCTTGTCCTTCTCCTCGTCAGGAGCGGACACGGCATTATTCACAGTCGTTGTTGCGGTGTCAGTGACAGTATTGACTTCATCCGTCACATTAGAGAGAAGCCCTCCCTCTGCTGAAGCAAAGGTTGGAATACTGATGACTCCAAGAAAAAGCAAAGCCTGAATTAGGCGTTTTTGCACTGCGTCTTGTCACCTCCTTCCGATTCAAATAGCGGATGCTGAAATGTTTTTTTGGGGGTGGTGCCGTATCTGTTGTACCTGGCACAAAAAGAATTGATTGTACCTGGTACACTTTTCGATAATCACTCTAAAAACCCACCATGCATCCGATTTTCACCAAGCTAACGAAGGTGGTTCATATTTGGATCACTTTTTTTATAAAAAAATTTTATTTTTCTTCTAAGAAATTTTCAGAAAAGGATGAATCCGAAAAATTCCGTTTACCCCCTTTCCCCATAAAAAGTGAGATGTTACAATGTACAACCGTAAGCAATCTTATCGTAGCTCGTAAAGAGTTAGTCGGAGATTCCAATCAATACTACGCAAAGAAAGGATGTTTATTTCAATGCATATCGGAAGCAAAGGCTGGTACGTACAAGAGCTAAAAAAAGCAGGCGTACGCCGTTACGAAGAACGCTATGTCGAATCCTACAAAAAACACGTTCTTGCAAATCTACTAGAACGCACTAAATAAAATGAGAGGGACGGACCTCGATTCCTATGACCTGGTCATAGGAATGAAGGTCCGTCCCTTTTTTATTTCAGCCATTCCCTAGCACTCTATTATTTTCGGAATTTTGTTAAAAATGGTTCTTATGAAGCACCACGTTTTTCCATCCTTATCTTTTTGAAAAAACGGTTGTGGGGGGCTTTCATCCTGTGATAAAGTAAAGAACATATTTTGAAAATAACTTCATACGAATTCCTTATATATCTATGGTGATATGGACCATAAGTCTCTACCTGGCAGCCGTAAATTGCTGGACTATAAGGAAAGTCTTTTCTATATGCGATCTAGAAGTGTATGGAGACTTTCCCTATGTGTAGTAGAGAAAGTCTTCATGCACTTTTTTATTTTGATTTTTCAAGAAGTCTGACATCATACGACATACACCTGAGGATTCGGTGAAGAAACCACTTTTGGAGGATTGGTATTGTGAGTTTAGTGTTTGGCATCTTATCGTTACTTGGCGTTATATTCCTGGCATGGCTTTTGAGCAGCAATCGCTCTGCCATTCAATGGCGCACGATCGTCATCGGCATCTGCCTTGAATTTCTGCTTGTGCTTTTTGTGTTAAAGGTTCCCTTTGGGCAAACCGTATTGAAGAAAGCATCCCTTGGAGTCCAGAAAGTCATCGATTACAGTAATGAGGGAATCATGTTTGTTTTTGGTGGTTTTTTTGAAAAAGGGACGAATATTTCATTTGTTTTCGCCATCAATGTATTAGGCGCGATCATTTTCATTTCAGCTTTGATCTCAGCTCTTTATTACTTACGGATCATCCCGTTTTTCGTTAAATATATCGGAATTGGACTGGGGAAAATCCTTGGCACGACGAAGGTTGAATCATTTAATGCGATCGGGAATTCGTTTCTCGGATTGGCTGAGGCCCCATTATTGATCAAGCCTTACTTAGCGAAGCTGACCCGTTCCGAACTATTTGCCGTCATGGTAGGGGGAACGGCTTCAGCAAGCGGGGCCATCCTGATTGGATACTCATTGATGGGAATCGACATGAAATTCCTGCTTCTCTCAGTGTTCAGTGTTCCCATCGTTTCTCTTGTCATTTCAAAGATCATCGAGCCTGAAACAGAAGAATCCCAAACCAATGGAGATATTTCATTGGGGAAAACTACTCATACGAACGTATTTGAAGCGATCTCAGAAGGCGCACTGAGTGGAACGCAACTGGCCATCAACATCGGTGGACTACTGATTGCATTCATCGGGATTCTTGCCGCTGTAAATGGTTTACTCGGATTAGTCGATACAAGTCTTTCAACGGTATTCGGTTATGTATTCTATCCACTGGCACTCCTAGTCGGCATCCCGATGGACGAAGCATTCCGTGCCGCTTCCATCATCGGAACCAAGCTGTCTGTCAATGAGTTTGTGGCATACAAAGAGCTATCAGGAATCATGAACGACTTGTCACCCAAAACGGTTGCGATCCTTTCAGTGGCGTTATGCAACTTTGCGAACCTGTCTTCCATCGGTCAGCTGATCGTCGGATTGGGTTCATTAGAGCCTACCCAACGTCCGATGGTATCCAAACTAAGCTTGAAAGCCATCATTGCAGGAACGCTTGCGAGCTTTATTACAGCCATCATCATTAGTATATTTCTATAACTTTTTCTCTCATTTAGGTTTCTTCCGGTGCCATTTAGTGAATAGTATAAGGTAGCAACCTTTTTGCACATTGAATACGGAAGGTGAAACCATTGAGAGAAAAAAAGACCATGAAAGAAACGAAAACGAGTAAAACGACCCACGTTCTTCCCCCGGACACGAACCATCACGGCACGCTGTTTGGTGGAAAACTGATGGCCTATATAGACGATGTGGCCTCGATTGCAGCCACCCGTCATGCCCGTAAGCCCGTCGTAACGGCTTCCACTGATTCCGTCGACTTCCTTCAGCCCATTAAGGTCGGTGACGCCGTTACATTGGAAGCTATCGTCACTTATACCGGGCGGAGTTCGATGGAGATTTGTGTGAAGGTGACATCGGAGGTACTTCTGACAGGCGAAACCAATGTGGCTGCCATTTCCTTCTTGACGTTTGTCGCACTGGAAGGAAATAAACCCGCCGTCATCCCTGAAGTCGTACCGGAAACGGAAGAAGAAAAATGGCTGAACGAAACAGCCAAAAATCGTGCCGAACACCGTAAAGCACGAAAGAAACATAGTGAAGAGCTGGCGGAGTTCTTCCGGAAAGCGTATTAGTTTTGAAAGAGATGCTTGTTCTGCATCTCTTTTTTTGTACGGTGAAGTCGGCGTTCGCCGTTATATTCGGGATTTCGCCGTTAAAATTGACATTTCGCCGATATATCCAGAATTCCGCTGTTAAATTACCATTTCCGCCGATATATCCAGAATTCCGCCGTTAAAATTCAGATTCCGCCGTTATCCCCCTCCAAGAGCTATGATCCCCCCTTATCATCCACACCCATCAACCAAAATCACAACCTTCTTCCCTTTTTTCACCTCCCCCCTTCAAAATAGGTCCGTCCCTCCGATAATACAGAGGTACGGACATGTGAAGTGTCTTATCATTTTTATTTTTGGAGGTTACGGTTTGAAAAAAATAGTGAGTATGTTTCTTCTTGTCATGCTTGTGATGGCAGGGTGTTCTTCGCCTATGACGAAAGAAACCAGCAAAGAAAAGCAGCATAGTATCGGGATTCTTCTCTCGGACACGGGTCTTGGGGATGGTTCTTTTAATGATTCCGCCTTCAGGGGCCTTGAACGTGCCCGTGATGAGTTGGGGATTATATTTGATTATCGGGAAGCGCCGGACGGGGATTTCGAAGGAGCCCTACAGGAGCTTGTCGATCAGGATCATGAACTTGTCATCGGGCTTGGATTCTCCATCCAGGATGCCCTTGAAAAGGTTGCAGAAGAAAATCCCGATCAAAAATTCCTTTTGATCGACGGTATTTCAGAACTCGACAATATTACATCCATTACGTTTAAAGAACATGAAGGAAGCTTCCTTCTCGGTATGGTGGCCGCAATGAAATCAAAGACAGGTACGATCGGATTCATCAGTGGAGCCGATGTTCCCGTCATACAGCGCTTTGAACAAGGCTATATACAGGGAGCGAAGTATATCAATCCTTCTATTAATATTATAAAAGATACGGCCAACAACTTTGGTGACGCCGGTTTAGGGAAGACCCTCGCTGAGAAGCAAATGAAACAGGGCGCCGACTTTCTTTATCCTGCCGCCGGTTTTACTGGTGTCGGTGCGATCCAAGCTGCTCAGAAAGCAGGCATTTTATCGGGAGGGGTCGATTCGGATCAGTATTTCATCGCTGAAAAATCTGTCGTCACATCCATGGTCAAGAAAATCGACAACGCCGTTTTCAACATAACAGAGGAACTTATGAATGAACAAAAAATTTCTCAGCATGCCTATGAACTGGGCCTTAAAGAAGACGGTGTCGGACTTGCCCCGATCCGTGTCGTGAGTCTTTCACCGGAAGAAACAAAAAAACTGGAAGACGCTAAAAACAAAATCATCTCTGGTGATATTACCGTCAACATGCAATAAATCTACTTAAGGAGTAATGTCATGGCATTAAAAAAACGTTTATTGATCTTGGGGTTGATCCCCCTTGTCCTATCAACCATCATCATTGGGTATATCGTTTCACAATTGGTTTCCCTGCAAAATTCCGCCAAAGACGATGTAGAGGTGCTGCTCGAGACTGAAACCTTGCGCGGGGATCTCATCGTGACGAAGCAGGCCCTATCGAATTATTCGGTGAACTCAACAGAGGAAAATAAGCAAATGGTCGAAAGTTTGCTAAAACAAACCTCTGCTCAAATCACCGACCTGAAGAAACTCATTTCAGTAAAAAACCAAAAACAGACCCTTTCTTCCATAGAGTCTAAATTCACCGATCTGAAATCGGCATCGGACAATGCTCTCAGCGAAATGGACAAAGCGGAAATCAAACGGCAGTCGATCCGGATTTCCGGTGTTTTGAACGACATGTATCTATTGCATAAGCAAACAAACGAGTGGTATGAAGATTTACTAGAAAAAAATAAGAGTCAGATCCAATTTATCGTCTGGGCCTCCATCATCGGTTTTATCGTGACGGTCCTTCTCTCTCTGGCAGCATCGAACCTGCTCAGCCGAAGAATTGTCAAACCACTGAACCGGATGGTGGATAATGCTGAAAAGATGGCAAATGGAGATTTAACGATCACGATCGATTCGGTCAAGGAGAAAAACAGCCGATTCGAAGTTGATAAGCTCCAAACTGCCTTTCAGCATATGGTCGAAAATCTGCGAAGTACGGTTCAATCCGTCCATGACATCGGAACCAATGTCGAACGGTTCACCCAGGATGTGCGCACACAGATGACAAGTCTGACGGAAAGCAGCAATCAGGTGGCACTTTCCACTGAGGAACTTGCGAAAGGGAGTCAATCGATTTCTGAGGATATCCAATCCACCGCTGCCCTTATGGCGGTGATGGGCGATGATTTCGCTCAGACTGTCGAACAGAGCGTCGAATCATCCGAGAGCAGTAAAGTCGCTCTTTCATCTGTCGGGAACGGTCGTACGTCTTTAAATCAGCAACAGGAGTTTGCCGAAATGATCGCCGAATCTTCGTCCTCCATCATGGAGTCCGTTGAATCCTTCGCCCAATATACAGGGGAAATTGAGGATGCCGCCCAGGCGGTAAAGGAAATTGCCGATCAAACGAACCTCCTTGCCTTGAATGCAGCCATTGAAGCCGCCCGTGCCGGCGACGCAGGGAAAGGTTTCGCCGTCGTGGCCCAGGAAGTGCGTAAGCTTGCTGAAGACTCTTCCGTTGCCACCGAGCGCATCGGCAGCATGGTTGGGAACATCAAACAGGGCATCCAGTCGATTATGGATGCCTCCCAAAAAGGGAAGACCCTTTCTAACCAGCAGGTGGATTCCATGAGCGTGACGGAGCGTGCTTTTGAAGAGATCTCCGGTAATGTTTCTACGATCTTTGATAATCTGTCCAAGCTTGAAACCGGGATGCATGCCTCTTCCGAGCGGACCAATCAGGTGATTGCCGCCGTCGAAAACATTTCGGCCATCACGGAAGAAACCGCCGCCGGTACGGAAGAAATCTCATCTTCTACAGAAGAACAGCTTCGTTACTTTGAACGAATGAATGAGCAAGTGGGCGAGCTGAACAAGATGACGACGGAAATGAAGAAACAACTGGAGCGATTTACACTTTAATAGATTGGGAGAATGCCTCGTGATGGGGCATTCTCTTTTTTAAAAATTGAAGGGTAAATGGATGGCTCGCTGATAAATGAGGGTTTTCGCTGATATAACCTACATTCCGCTGATAAATGAGGTTTCCTCCGCTACCCAGGTATAGAAATGCCCACGAAACCACCAATCAATCTCCTATATTCCGGTAATTACCTCACACCATTCCCCTACGACTCCCTTCCCCACTCTTTATGACTAGTTAATATAACCCCATATTATTATTACAGAACGTTTAAATTTTTTTAACGAACAATAAAGGAAGGTCCGCCCTCTTATACATACCAGGGTATAACAAACCCCTGTATGAAGACTTTTTATTTTTTGAGTTGCGCTTTCACTTCTGTCATACTTTGTAACAATATGTCGGTGGTAAATATCTCCACCTACACAACCCCCGAAAATCTCCTATACTGTATAGAAGGTTATACTGTCTAGAATTCTTATAGTTGGAGGAATACTGATGTTATCAAACTCTGAAATTGGGATCGATTTAGGAACTGCCAATATACTTGTTTATAGTAAAAATAAAGGAATTATACTTAACGAGCCCTCTGTTGTGGCCATCGACACTGAAAACAAAACGGTATTAGCTGTTGGAACCGAAGCCAAAAGCATGATCGGGAAAACACCAGGCAAAATTGTGGCTGTGCGCCCTCTTAAAGACGGTGTGATTGCCGACTTTGATGTGACAACTGAAATGCTGAAGCAAGTCATGAAAAAAGCGAGTAAAAAACTTGGATTCTCTATCCGTAAGCCTACGGTTGTTGTATGTACGCCATCAGGTGCAACAAGTGTTGAGAGAAGAGCGATTCAGGATGCGGTGAGAGGAAGCGGAGCGAAATCCGTGACCCTTATTGAAGAGCCTGTCGCTGCCGCGATCGGTGCAGATTTGCCAGTAGGCGAGCCTGTTGCCAACGTCATCGTTGATATCGGCGGAGGTACGACGGAAGTGGCGATCATCTCTTACGGAGGCGTTGTATCTTGTAATACGATCCGTATCGGCGGAGACCAAATGGATGAAGATATCGTTCAATACGTGCGTAAACGCTACAATCTGCTGATCGGTGAAAGAACGGCAGAATTAGTGAAAATCGAGGTAGGTCAAGCACTTATCGAGCATGAAGAAAGAACGATGGATATTCGTGGACGTGATCTTGTCACAGGTCTTCCAAAAACGATTGAACTTTCATCAAATGAAATCCAGAATGCCTTGAAAGAGTCTCTTCTACACATTTTAGAGACCATCCGTGCAACATTGGAAAATTGTCCTCCAGAATTAAGTGGGGACATTGTTGACCGCGGGGTCATCTTAACAGGTGGTGGCTCCCTTCTGAATGGACTTCAGGATTGGTTGAGCCAGGAGATCGTTGTACCGGTTCATCTAGCTCCGAACCCGCTTGAATCTGTGGCAATCGGAACAGGACGTTCTCTATCCGTGATCCACAAATTGCAAAAAGTAAAATAAGCAGAAACCATCCCCCATTTGATTGGGGGATTTTTTTATCCTCTCACACAAAACCCCCTATTTACCCCACTAACATTTTCTTCAAACATTTGTGATCCAAATTCTTATTCCTCTCGTTAGCTTATTAAAATTGAGTTCTACTCCGTTGTCTAGTATCCTTATTTTATATGTCAAAGATAAGGAGCGTATTATGCCCGATGATCGTCAGGATATAAAACTATATCAACAAGTTTTGGCAAAAGACTCGACTGCATTACGACATCTCTATCAGCAATATGAAAAACTGATCTATTCATTCTCATACAAAATGACTGGAGACCGCGAAATCGCTGAGGAAGTGATCCAGGAGGTCTTCATGAAGCTGTGGAAAAAGCACTCTCCATATGACCACACCAAAGGAAAGTTTTCGTCATGGCTGTTGACGATGACGAGGAACACGTGCCTTGATGCGCTACGCAGACGAAAAAAACATGAATCGGTTGAATATATAGAGAAAGACTCCCTTCAGGTTTCCTATGAAACTCCCGCCGATCAACTGGAGTGGAAAGAAAAAGGAACAGCCATCAGGGATTGTATCCAAACATTGAAGGACGACCAGCAAAGAATCGTGCAATTATTCTACTTTAAAGGATTGACTCAACAATCCATTGCTGAGTCCACAGATACTCCACTCGGAACAGTCAAAGGAAGAATCCGCTTAGCCCTGAAACATTTACACACGTGTTTAAAAGGGAAAGGAGGTACATTTGAATGACAACACAACCATGCGATCAATTACTGGATTACTACAACGGACATTTATCTGAACTTGAGAAAGCTCAATTTGAGAAACATTTAAAGAGCTGCGCCCAGTGTCAGGAAGAGCTCCATGAATTGGAACAGCTAATAGAATTCATGCCTTTCGCCTCTGATGTTGTGGAACCTCCAAAAGACTTGGAAGACCGTGTTTTCGCTCATATTCTGGCTGATGAGAAATCGGCAGGCGTTGAACCAATCAAGAAAGCGAAGAAGAAAAACTCGTGGTTCCTTCCTTCTGTCGCGGCAGCATTAGCTCTTTCCCTCATCGGGAATGCTTATCTATTTACACAGCTCGAGGATCAGGAAGAAGTCGTAGAACAAGCTACAATCGATCAGGTCGTCCAATACGTCGACCTCGCCGCCGTCAACGGCAACGCTAAGGGAACCGCCAGCATCATCAAGCAAGGTACACAAACGAGCATGGTCGTCCAGGCTTCGGAGCTTCAGGACCTTTCAGATGAAGAAGTGTATCAGGTATGGCTCATAAAGGATGATAAGCCGGAGCGTGCCGGCACATTTGTCACTAGTAAGGATGGCAAAGGCTCTGTTGTATTTAAATTCAATGAAGAATTCACGAAGAAGGATTGGGATACGGTGGCCATCACCCTGGAACCGGATGCCAATAGCCAGCTTCCCCAGGGAGACATCGTGTTAGCCTCGGAAATATAAAAAAGTTTCATAAATGTTTTTTCGTCCAGCAGTCCTATACTGCTGGGCTTTTTTTATGGCTTATCTATCACGGGCTTAAATATTTTCGCCTATCGAAATGTTTGAGATATTCGAACTAGGGAATTAAGTCCTATGTAACAGAAGTTATACAAATAATAAACAAATGTTTTACTTATTTCCATTCTACTTTTTTTAAAAAGGATTACATAGTAAAAGAAGCTAGATCCATTCTACATCTATCACCCTACTTTTAACCTAATTAAAAAGAATAGAAAAAGTTTTAAAAAAAGTGATCCATGTTTCAACTTCTGTCGTTAGCTCTATGAAAATATAAAAAAACAAAAGGAGAGATTCCATTATGAAAATGAAAAAAAGTTATTTAGCCGTCCCATTAAGTATGACATTATTGATTCCGACTGCAGGTGCAGTATCAGCACATAACGGTGAAGATCATTCTCATGATGCCAAAGTGGATACACCGGCAGGAGAATTAAGAACAACATTGGATCGCTTACTTACCGAGCACGCATACTTAGCAGTCGAAGCAATGAGACGCGGAGCTGAAGGAGCAGAAGATTTCGACGCAGCAGCCGGTGCTTTAAATGATAACGCGGCAGACTTAAAGGCAGCCATCGCTTCAGTATACGGTGAAGAAGCCGGAAACCAGTTCAACACAATCTGGACGAATCACATCGGATTCTTCGTTGATTATGTAAAAGCTACCGGAGCTAATGATCAAGCAGCGAAAGACGAAGCCCTTGCGAATCTCGCGGGATATAAAGAAGAGTTCTCTAATTTCCTAGAAACGGCAACGGGTGAACGTTTGAAATCGGATAGTCTGGCAGAAGGTCTTCAAATGCATATCAACCAGCTGATTGGTGCATTTGATAGTTATGTTGCAGGAGACTATGAAAAGGCTTACGAATATGAGCGTGAAGCGATCAACCATATGGCCATGGTATCAAAAGGATTATCCAGTGCCATCACAGACCAATATCCGGACAAATTCGAAAACACGATGGCGGTGACTCCGGCAACGGACTTACGCTCTACTCTTAACCATCTGTTAACCGAGCATGCTGCTCTTGCGACGATGGCCATGCAAAATGGAATTGATGGTTCAAAAGACTTTGACGCTTCGGTTAATGCGCTGAATGCCAACACGGAAGATCTTTCAGCAGCCATCGCATCAGTATATGGTGAAGAGGCCGGTAACCAATTCAAAGAAATGTGGACGAAGCATATCGGATTCTTCGTGGACTATGTAAAAGCAACGGGTGCTGAAGATGAAGCTGCCAAAAAAGAAGCGATTAAAAATCTTGATGGATACCGTGCTGAATTCTCTAAATTCCTAGAAACAGCCACAGACGGACGTTTGAAATCCGATGCCCTTGCAGACGGTCTTCAAATGCACGTAGAGCAACTGACTGGCGCATTCGACAGCTACGCAGCAGGTGACTATGAAAAAGCATGGGATGGCATCCGCATGGCGTATGAGCATATGTTAAACCCGGCAAAAGGTTTATCAGGAGCTTTCGCTGATCAATTCCCTGATAAATTCAAAGCCAACATGCCTTCAGAAATGCCTAATACGGGTATGGGTGGAACCGCTGACGAAAACGAATTCCCATTCGAATTCCTTCTTGCAGCCCTTCTCATCATCGCGGGTGGAACAACACTTGGAATGAAAAAATACGCTTCACACAAACAATAATCTTTAACATGAGAGGGACGGACCTATTAAAGGTCCGTCCCCCAGTGTGAAGATGAAAGGAGTGGCTTCACATAATGTATACTATGAGGGTTGTACTTCTTGTGCTTGTACTATTGCCCATTTCTGCCTGTTCTGCTGGAATTAGTTCAACTTCTACAGGAGATCATCAAGCAGCTACGCAAACAGCAGAGAAGCAGGAAATGCCGACAACTCAGATGGCCAGTACCACAACCTCCCCTTCTCCATTTGCAGATACCATCATTAAAGATGAAAGAAGTGGAATCGTACCCGCTACCATTGAAATCCCTGCCATTGGTGTTTCCACATCCATTGAATCGGTAGGATTAAAGGAAAATGGTGAGATGGCCGTTACTGAAAGCTTTAAGACGACCGCCTGGTATCAGGGCGGATACAAGCCTGGTGAACCCGGTAATGCCGTCATCGGCGGGCATGTGGACAGCCGGAATGGTCCAGCGGTATTTTATAAGCTGAACAAGCTTTCAAAAGGGGACGAAATCACGGTAAAAAATAAAGCTGGAGAAAAGAGGACATTTGTTGTTATAGACAAGAAAGAATATCCTTGGGACGACGCTCCCTTGAAATCAATCTTTGGATATTCAGCTGCAAGCTCTCTCAATCTCATCACCTGTACAGGAGACTTTGATCACTCTGCACGAAATTACAGCAAGCGTCTGGTCGTATACACCGAATTGAAATCCTGACGGAAACAGCACGGACTCCCTCCGATGCTGTTTTTTTATGGATATTTTTAGAAAGAATTGAAATCCTAACAGTAAGGAAGGTGATACCATGAATGAAGAACAACTGGAAGATCTGTTCAGCTTCTATGGATATGAGGATTTATATAAACGATTCAAGACACCCCTTTATGTCACTGGAATCATGGATGATGCCGACACCGAATTACTCGAGGATTTCTTTGAGAACTTTACATTCGATGGCCGGGTATTGTTTGATGAGTTCAGATTCTGGTTTCAATATTATGAAGTATCAAAGCGACCGCCTTTTACTCTTTGACTCATAAAAAAAGCTGTTCTCTGCACATTCACAGAAAACAGCTTTTTTCAGTATGGTTTATCCTGATAGAAATAATTGGTCGCGTTCCACGCATTCTCATATTCTTTATGAAAAATATGAGTCGTCGCCGGTGAAACAGGCGGGATCAACCATGTCCAGTCCCCGGTTACCTCACGATCAGCTCTCTCCTCGTTTTCTTCAAACAGACGGAATTGCTGAGCAGCCGTATGGTGGTCCACAATGCTTACTCCATCTTCTTTAAAGCTGTGAAGCACAGCAATGTTCAATTCGATCAGGGCCTTGTCCTTCCACAATGTGGCGGCTCTCGATGTATCCAGTCCCATGCAGCTGGCCACTTTCGGAATGAGGTTGTAGCGGTTTTCATCCGCAAGATTTCGCGCTCCGATTTCCGTTTCCATATACCAGCCGTTGAACGGGGCCGCCTTATAGGAGATTCCGCCAATTTTCATTTCCATGTCAGAAATGATCGGGACTCCATACCACTTCAGCCCGAGATCCCGGAACCAATCAAATTCGGGGTGACGGAGAGATACCTGCAGTGTAAGAGATGGCTCGATTTCCCGTAGTTTCGGAGCCTCTTCCCCAATCTGCACGACGAACGGAAGAACGTCAAAGTCCGTCCCTTCCCCTTTCCATCCAAGCTCCTGGCATTTCCGTGTGAATTCAGTGGAATGGGGGTCACCGATGTACTGTCCATTTTCCTTATAACCTGCATACCGGATCAGTTGATGATTCCATAACCGAATGTCAGGCTTATTCGGGTGTGACGGTCTGAATACCGTGATTGTTGGACGGATCCTGCCGCCGTTCGACGCAAATTCCAAATGCCGCTCAAGTGCCTGGAACACTTCCTCTTCCGTATCCGCTTCCCGCTCGTCCAACACATTCAAGGAATTCCAGAACAGGCGGCCGATGCAGCGGTTGCTGTTTCTCCAGGCAAGCTTTGCGCCAAAGGCAAGCTCTTCTTTTGTATGGGTATAGGTTCCTTCTGTCGCTAGTTCATTTTCTATTTGTTGTAAACGAAACGTGATGTCTGCTTCGCTTTTATCCAGTTCTTTATACATTTGTTCAATGAAGACTTTCGCCTCATCCATAATCGGTGTCAATATAATCGCTTCCCTACTATCTTATTCAGCGCATACTGTACCTTCAAGTATACCATTTTTCCCATACCTTTTTCCTTGGTACATTTGAACAACCGTTGAATTCTAGAGAGTCACGGCTTTCTCATAGCATCGGTATTCCTGGTGTCCCTCAGGCTTTGTGGTGAAATGGACGGAGCCACGGTATTCATATCCCATTTTCTCATAAAGAGCCTTCGCTCCTGTGTTCCTTGAGTAGGCATCCAACCGGATACTCCTGTATCCTTTCTCACCTGCCAGCTCCTCACATTGTTCCATGAAAATCTTACCGAGGCCATTCCCCTGCTGAAGCGGATCGAGAAACAAAGCGTGGATTACCCATTCGTCTTTAAGTTCCCATGGAATTTCCGACCATTCAGGTGACTGCCACTCATTTAAAGTAGCTGATCCCGCCACTTCGCCGTCCACCATCAGCACATAAAGATTCCCGTTATCCATCACTTCTTCAAAATACTCCCTGCTCGGGTACTGGTCATTCCATTGAAGCATTCCTTTTTCATCCAGATCTTTTTTGCATCTTCTATACACATCCATAATCGTGTCGAGCTGCTCTCTACTTGCCTTGATCAATTGTATCGTCATCGTATGTCTCCCGCTTATCGATTGAATTATGTAGCTCTTTGTAGTGTTTGTCCTGAATGTGGTCGTTATGCGGGCATATCATATTCCCTTCCGCTTCTCCGCTACCCTTTCCCCTGCAGAAATGCCGGATAAATAGGCACTCTCAAAGCGTGTTCTTCCCGCTTCATCTTGTTCACGAAGAAACGCATCTCCGCAGATGATGATCCGGTTATCGCAGCCCGTTTCTATGAATGGCCTTCGGATCACAGTCTCTGCTTCTGCATATCTCCAACGTTTCAACTCCGCTCCTGCAATCTCACTTCCCTCTGCAAGGTAACGTTCTGCCACCTTTTGGATTTCTTTCAGTATCCCATGGTCTTCGAACCGTTCATTCTTCTTTGACCACTTACCAGTCATATACACACTGACCGTTACGGACTGGGAAATACCTTTCTTACGGTGATCTACCACCCTCTCTACCCCGTAAGGCAAATCCTCGTCCAAATGCCCTGGTGCGGGGATACTGCTTGGACCTTCAAGGGTGAACATGCCCACGAAACAAGGAGCAAACGAAATCGTCGATAGCTCGTCTTGTTCCATTCCCTTAAGCAACGCTAAAGCCTGGGGTGCTGGTGCCGTCACAACGCAATGATCCGCTGAAATGATTTCACCATTCTCAAGTTCCACTTCAAGAGGTTCGTCCCTCCTGTCACGAATGGCACTTACTTTCGTGTTCTGTTTGACAGGGATGGTTTCTGCCAATTGTTTTGCAAGGGCATTCATCCCGTTGACGGATGTGTATCGGGGATAGGGGTTCCCGAACCACCGCTTTACCCATCCTGCTTCTAGCCACCTCTCCACATCCTTTTGAAGCTCCGAAGATCGCACAGTAAAAAATTGGGCACCGTGGTCAGCTTTTCCTTTATCGATCCTCCTTGTGGCGAGCCTTCCGCCGACGCTCCTGCTCTTTTCTACTATAAGGATATCTTTTATCCCCTTGTTCAAAAGGGTTCTGGCCGCCATGATCCCTGACAGGCCCCCTCCGATGATGATCACTTCTTTCTTCTCCATGTTCCTCATCCTTTCTTTGGTTTCATTATACGGATTCCTTCTTAGAAATTGAAAGGGAGATGACTGTTGTCGTCATCTCCCTTTTCCTATGCCAATATGTCTTCTAAGTCCTGATACATTCTGTTCCGTTCCTGCTCTTTCTGTTCTTTGTCCTTGTAAAGTTCTTGAAGGACATCAAGATCTTGTTCAGAGAGAAGCTTTTGTTCAATGATAAAGATCTCCTCTTCCATCCGTTCGAGGTCAGCTTCTATTTCGTCCATGTTTCGTGCAGGTTTTTCTGGAGCCGGTTTAGGCGGTGTATCCTTCACCACCTTTACAACAGGCTCTTCCGGTGCGATTTCGGGAAGCTTTTCCTTCGCCCAGCTATAGGGTCCTTCGAAGAAATAAAGCTCGCCCCGGTGAATCCAGTATGTTTTATGAAACAGTTTATTTAAAAAGTAGCGGTCATGGGATACGGCAAGGATCGTGCCCTTGAAATCGTCCAGTGCATCCTCAAGCACCTCTCTCGAATCGATATCCAAATGATTCGTCGGCTCATCAAGGACAAGGAAATTAATGTCCTGATGCATGAGCTGGGCAAGTCTGAGCCTCATCTTTTCCCCTCCACTTAATTGACCGACCTTCCTGAACACATTCGGTCCATAAAACAGGAACTTCGCGAGGATATGACGGGCATCCCCTTCTGTGACAGGTACTTCTTCCCTGAAGGCATCAATCAACCTCACTGAAGGATCGGCCACTGTAAAGTGCTGAGACAGATATCCGATCTTCACATTGCTTCCGAGTTTCACCACGCCGTTATCCGCGGTTTCCTCACCAAGGAGCATCTTGATGATCGTCGACTTCCCTGTTCCATTCTGGCCGACGATCGCTGTACGGTCCTTGAAATGGACGTTGAGACCTGCTTTTTCAAATAAAGTTTTTTCCCCATAGGCTTTCGAGACATCCTCCATGGAAAAGACGATTTTCCCGCTTCGATCACTTTCCTCAAATTCCAACCCCATCTTTTTCCGGTCAAGAATCGGTCGCTTGATTTTCTCCATTCTCTCCAAGGCTCTTTCCATATTACGTGCGCGCTTGTGTAGGGCTTCATTCGGGGGATTAGCCTGATTCGCCCATTCTCTCAGCCTTTTAATGGCTTCCTTCATTTTCTTGATTTTCTTCTGTTGCTCCTGATAGGCCTGAAACTCGATCATCAGACGTTCTTCCTTTTCTTTCACAAATCCGGAGTAATTCGTATGATACACCGTCAGCTCGCCGTCCTCTAAGTCGTACACTTTGTTAATGACGTGATCGAGGAAATATCGGTCATGGGAAATGCACATCACGGTTCCTTCATACTCTTTCAAAAAGTCCTCCAGCCATTCGACTGCACCGATATCAAGATGGTTCGTCGGTTCGTCCAGAAGCAGTAAATCCGGCTTTTGCAATAAGATCAGCCCCAGACAAAGCTTTGTCTGCTCTCCTCCGCTACAGCTGGTGAAATCTTTTTCCACAAGCTCTTCAATATCAAGACCGTTCACGATTTTCGC
Source organism: Rossellomorea aquimaris (assembly GCF_020172085.1). Taxonomy (GTDB): domain Bacteria; phylum Bacillota; class Bacilli; order Bacillales; family Bacillaceae_B; genus Rossellomorea; species Rossellomorea aquimaris_E. Next base: position 245,815 of record NZ_JAIVAT010000007.1, on the reverse strand, counting down.
GATACTGGACTCGATCTCATACCCTCCTAAAAGAGTGAATTCATCTTGACGTTTTCCGTATTCCTCTAGTAATCGATTGAGCTTCTCAGGATCCTGCTCGGCTCCCATCTTGCTTTCCAGCTCTTTTAAACGCTCTCCTATTTCGATGAGTTCAGAAAACGCTGATCTCAGGACGTCGATCCCCTTCGTTCCTTGCCCGTACTGAGGAATTTGTGCAAGGTAGCCTACCTTCGCCCCCTTTTTTAAATGAACGAGTCCTTTATCCGGTGTTTCCACTCCTGATAGAAGCTTAAAGATCGTCGTCTTTCCTGTCCCATTCCGACCGACGAGTCCGATCCGGGATCCTTCCGGTATTTCAAAAGATAAATCTTCAAATATGAGATTTCCACCAAACATCTTACTTAATTCCTGTGCGCTGCAAATAATCATTTTCCTCTTCCTTTCGGGTATCTTTATATAAAGGTAAGAGATTCAACAAAAAAGCCATGGAGAAGCAGAAGGCTCCCCCATGGCTGATGGACATGCGGAATGGAATACACCGCACCCCCTCTTTTTATAAAAGAAGATATAAAAAAGAGAGCGAAAATGCCCCCTTTTTCCGATTCTTTCATCAAAAAGTGATTGGAATTGAGACCTCTTACCGTTCAGTATTCATATTCACTTGCTGAAAAAGGGCATACGTGTCCCCTTGAACGCAAATGCATGAAAAATTGCACGGCAAAGGTAAATAAAATCTAAATACTTCCCACGCAATCCTACAGAACGATTCATCTCAATTCCACCTCCTTTTCTTAATCACGATCGTTATTGGTTTTATTATATAATTATTCTGAAAGCTTTTGCAACGTGTTATTTCTTTTTATAGAGAATCCTTGATAATACGAGACCGATCACACCGATTGGAATCAGGATCATGGCTCGGATCGTGAAGTCCAGGAACACAAGGTCGGCAAGGAAGAATTTCACCAGCGCCAGGGCCAGGAAGCTGATCCCCACCCAGCGGTAAAACACATCCTTTCTGCTTTCCCCATAAATGAGATAGCCGATGGACAATGTTGCGATCGCTACAGTGAAGGCCGTCGTCCTCGGTGTATACTCCCAGTCGATGACGATAAAATCGGTCAAACGCAGGATAAAGAACATCACCAGACCTGTCAGAAAGACTTTCACCGTGGTCGTTGAAACATCCAAGAAAGAAGATTCCTCTTTGTTAAAACGGGAGAACACATACACATAAGTAAATGCAAAAATGAAAATCGGTAGCTCCACACTGAAGAAATCTTCCGACGCACTGGTCATCATCCCCAAGAACGAAAACATCATCAAGAGAAATGAACCGGCAAAGCTGACATAGCTTTCTCTTCTCCCTGCAAGCCACAACAGGGCATTCGCCTCGATGGCCACCAGCACGAAGCGCCAATCGTACTCAAACCATTCGAACAGGAAGAGCAGCACATGCAGGAATCCAAGGACAAGCAGGACATCCTTCGTCCGCTTCTTTTCCTTTGGCTCAATGAAGGAGACCCCGATATACACAGCAGCAAACGCGACATAGTAGAGAAGTGGAATCTCTGCATAAATATCATTCAACAATCCAAGAAGGATGAAGCTGCCTGTCACGAGAGCCGGAATCATCTCGGCACTCACCCGTTCATCCCGATTAAGGACAATCAGCAGCAGGATGTAAGCGTGCTGGATCGCAAATGGGATCAGCACGGTCAGCGTGACCTCCCCAACTCCAAAGGCCGCAAAGAAGAATAGTGAAAAATAGAGTAAATAATAATGAATATTCCAGGCAATCCGGTATCTCTTTAACGTACTGAACGTCATCAGCACAAAGAACAGCACAAGCTCGTAGCCGTAAAACAGCCACTCATTCCGTTCATCCCCTGCAAAAATGAATGGGAACAGATAGGCACCTGTCCCGATCAAGCAAAGGATCAATTGAGAACGGTGCTTATGGGATGCCCACAGTCCCACAGAAATGATCAGGATTAATAAAAGATTCGTGATGAGTCCACCTATATATCCGTAAAGGATATTGGCTGAAAATAACGTGATGATCGCAAGGACAATGCTTCCCGATATAAGCGTGATGGATAGTTTACGCTGATCCCGGCTGTACCTCTCACCAAGTGCGTACATGACGATACTGATCAGGGCTCCGGTCAACACCCTCAACCCTGGTGTCACCCAGCCGTTTTGGGAAGCCGCCATGAACCCCCAGATACTCCCTATTAAGAGAACGAACAGAAATACTTTTGGAAGCCAGCGTTCGACTGAGAAGTCAAATGGCTCTTTCTCTATAAAAGGCTCTGTTGTTTCATCAGCTGTGATCTGCGTTTCAGGCTCCTTGTACACCTCCGCTTTTTGTATAACGGGTGATTCTTTCTCGCTCTTTGCCTGAATCAACTGCCTTTTGACAAGATACAGTTCTTTTTCCAGAAAGCTGATTTTTCTCTCGAGCCTCTCAAGTTCTTCTTTTTCCAATATTTCCACCCCCTTACTTCTATTTATACAAGAAGATTGAAATATTTTCCTTTATTTTTTCCGCTCTTTTTGCATAGATTGTTGCTATAAACAGGCGAGCAGTTGTTGATTTCCGCTCCAGGTGCTCGCTTTCCGCGGGGCTGGCGGTGAGCCTCCTCGGGCTAAAGCCCTGTGGGGTCTCACCTGTCCAGCGTTTCCCGCAGGAGTCGAGCACCTTCCACTCCAATCAACTTTCTGAGTATCAGTTTTTTGTACAACTAAAATATTCAAAAAAAACTCCACCTCATAAAAAGGTGGAGTTTCTTCTATGCTAATCTCTTAAAGTTTTGACCCAAGATTTCATTCATCGTGTGAACAGTGATGAATGCACGGTTATCAACCTGGGTGATGAAGCCTTTCAGCTTGGAGAAGTCCTTACGCCCAAGGATCGTCGTGATGACTTCTTTCTCGTCGGACGTGAACGCTCCCGTTGCTGTGTGGATCGTCGCCCCTTTACCAAGTTCATGGACGATATAGGACTTGATTTCATCACTGTAGCTGCTGATGATGACAATCTCTTTATTGGAATTGAATTGCTGCAGCGCATAATCGATGACGAGTCCGTTCAGGATGACACCGAAGAACGCATACATGCCGACTTGCGGTCCAAATAGTACAGCAGATGAAAGGGCAATGGACAAGTCCGCTAAGAGGACGCCACGGCCCACATCTATATTGAAATATTTATTAAAGATCAAGGCAATGATATCTGTTCCACCCGTTGATGCCTGCTGGTTGAACACGATGGCCATACCGGTTGCGGCAATGCACTGACCAATGATCAATTGAATCAAAATATCATTGCTTAGCGGCGCACTCATCGGAGCGAATTTCTCCAATAACCAGACATAGAATGAAAGAGCAAAACTCGCATAAATCGTTTTTGCACCGAAATTGAAGCCGAGAAAGATCACACCGACGATAAACAGGATGACATTGATGATAATCATGAACAGTCCAAGAGACATTCCCGGGAACAAATCGTTCATGATGATCGACAATCCACTGACTCCCCCTGTCGCTAAATTATTAGGCGATAAGAAAAAATGGACATTCACCGAAACAAGAAATGCACCGAGATTCATCAATAAGAAGGATAATATTCTTTGTCGCATCACCGCAACCTCCTTTTTCTTTTAGATTTTTTTGGTTTTCCGTAAATGGTTGAACAACGGGATTATAAAGCCCATGAAGACCCTTTGTAAAGGGAATCCGGCTAAAAAAATAAGGTTTAATAATTGTGACAATTGGAAGGGTTTGCAGATGTGTAGAGGTTGGGATTTTGTTTTTTGGGGATAGTCTCTGTGGAAATTGGGAAGCGGAGGAAAATTGTCGTATTTTGTAGAACGGTCGATAAGTTGTGGTCTTCGGTTGATAAAATGAAAGAACGGTTGATATCTTGAAAATTCGGTCGATATATCCTGATAACGGTTCAAATTTCTCCATAAAGGGGCGATAAATCTCGCCAACCACAAAAGAAGCCCCCTTCATCCAAGAAGGGAGCTTCCATTTACCCAAATTGTTTTCGTGATCGGGTAGGTCTTATATCAAATTGAGGGATTGCGATTCCAATTAATATGAGCAGTATTCCCAGGAACTGAAGTGGAAGAACCTGTTCCTCCAGGATCCACATGGCTGCAAGGATGGCCGCCGGAAGTTCCGCCGCCCCCATGATCGTCGATAAACTCGAATCGATATGCGGTGTGCCGATGGCGAAAAACACAACGGGAAGGATGCTCCCGAATATCCCAACGAGCATACCGAAGTCAGCCATCTCTACAAGCTGTACCGGCTCATGTAAAAAGTCGGGGCGAAACGCGATGAGGACGACAAGCAGACCACCAAGGGTGATCATCATGCTCTTTTGAATCGTCGGAACTTCTTTTGCCACTTTTCCACTGAAGAAAAGAAACAGGGCGAAAGTGATGGCTGCAAAAAATCCAAATAGGATACCTATACTGTTTTCAGCCCATCTGAAGTCTGATGAAGAGCCGATCCCGCCCGCCAACAGGGTCCCCATCCAAAGAAACAATACTGACAGTAACTTTTTATTAGAAGGAAGTTTTCTTAAGTAGATGGATTCAATCAACACGCCGATCCACGTAAATTGAAAAAGCATGACAACCGCAATGGATGCAGGAACTGCTTGAAGACTGAGCCCATAAAAGATCCCCGTCATGCTGAGTAATAGTCCGACTCCAAGGAGCGAGATCCAATGCTTTTTACTCAACCTTATTTTTTTCGTAAAAAGAAACGCCAGGAACAGCATGGCCACTCCAAATAAATATTGAACACCCGTCACCTCTGACACCGAGTACCCCTCGGCGAATCCCAGTTTTACGACAGAAGCATGAATCCCGTAGGAGCCCGCTCCGATTAATACACAAAGAGAAGCGTTTAATGGTCTCATCCTGCCCCCTCCTTTTCTATCTCTCAAGCAAGTATAATCCCCGTTATTTATTTCGGCAATAGAAATATCCGCCTAAAAAAAGAACGATTCTTTTAAAGAATCGTTCTTACATTTTATCGATTATCTATTTTCTCAGGGTACAAATCATGGTTCATCAAGCGATGGTCGGCCATTGTTTCGTATTTCGTACCAGGCTTTCCGTAGTTGCAGTAAGGGTCGATGCTGATACCGCCGCGTGGAGTGAATTTCCCCCATACTTCGATATAGCGCGGATCCATTAATTCGATGAGATCGTTCATGATGATGTTCATGCAATCTTCATGGAAATCCCCATGGTTACGGAAGCTGAACAGATAAAGCTTTAATGATTTACTTTCTACCATCTTCTCACCTGGAATATAGCTGATATAGATGGTTGCAAAGTCCGGCTGTCCTGTCTTCGGACAAAGGCTTGTGAATTCCGGGCAATTGAATTTAACGAAATAATCCCGGTTCGGATGCTTATTGTCGAATGCTTCCAGAATGTGTGGAGCATATTCAAATAAGTAATTGGTTCCTTGATTCCCTAATAATGATAAATCTGTTAAATCTTCGTCTTTTCGTCCTGACATATAAAAATCCTCCCTTTCAGAGTGCTTCGAATGAAGGAGGACATAGCATTAGCCTAAGAATCGACATAACAGGCGGGCAAATTGCAAAAAATGTTTGTTCCTGTTACGCTTAAAGGATACTTGGCGGAAAATAAGCCAAGGTCAGATTCGTAGAACCATAGTTTTTTATAGAGGGTTAATGCTATGAACCTCTCTCAGGCAGTTAAGCGATATATAGTGTTACAGTGGTAATATTAAATAAGAATGATGGGAAAGTCAATCCAATTATAGATTGAGCTAGTGGCAGGAATTTCAATTCGATCTATTGAATATAGTAATTGGTATTTTCACTAGGAGTGATCAAACATGAATCAACTGGTCCAGGCTTTCACCAAGTCCATCCTTGCTGGAGATGTGCATGCACTGATGGAATTGCATTCCTCTTCCATTCACTCAAAAGTAGATAATTTCACTTTTTACGAGAAAATTATTAAGCCATCCATGTACAGGATCGGTGACCTTTGGGAGAAAAATCAAATTACCGTTGCAGATGAGCACCTGGCCACTGCAACTTTAAAGTATTTACTTGCTCATGTTTTTACCCACCACGAAGCTTTTGAAAACCATCCGAAAGCTCTTTTATTTTGTATAGAAGGCGAGCAGCACAGCCTTGGTCTAGAGCTTGCAAATGAAGTATTCAAAGAAAAAAAGTGGAATACCCGCTACCTGGGTTCCAACGTACCAATCAAGGATGCCCTGTCCTTCATCGGTGCATGGGAACCACATGTCGTGGGGATCTCGATTGGTATGACAACGGAACTGACTAGATTAAAAGAGTGCATCGAAGGAATCAGGTCTCAACATGAAGAAATTGAAATCCTTGTCGGAGGACGGCTGATTTCAAACTATTCCCTTGATTTCTTGGATAAATCAAAGGTAACAAGCTTTCACGATCTGGTAGAACTCAATGAGTATCTAACGGATATGTCAAGTGGACTTGTTTCCATGAAGGGTTAACTCCTTAATCACATGCAGCCTAACAATATAAGGTTCACTCAGGAGTGATCATGTGGAAAATTTGCATTTATGCCCAATTCCTTATCTGATACTGGATAGGCAATTCAATTTAATAGATGCCTCAAATTCAGGCTATGATTTCTTAATGCCCGGTGAAAATTTCATGTCCATTATAGAAGAGGAAAGTTCACCGAAGTTTGCCCGGATCATCCATAAAGATTCTCAAGGTGAAATGGAACTGAACTTGAAGAAGAACCATTCTTTTGAGCTTTTCGACCTCTTCTTTCAATTTTCAGAAGTACAGCAATATTTCCATGTAGCCATCATTGCAAAGGATGATCAGTATAAAAAGGTATCGGAGCAAATGAACGGCCTGTTCGATCTGATGGGAAAGTCCACTTATCCAAGGAAACAACCAAACCTGACAGAAGTGCTGGCAAAGGTTTCATCCTTATATTTAAAGCTTTCCAATACATCTGATTGGAATCGGCAAGAGATTATGGATAAAATAAAAGAGATTGAACATCACATTCAACAAAATGTGAAATAATTTCATTTATAGGAGAAGACGATATGACTTTATTAACGGACATACTAGATTACAATCAGCAATTTGTAGAAGAACAATCATATGAAGAGTACCGGACAACAAAGTTTCCGGACAAGCGCCTGGTCATTCTCACTTGTATGGATACTCGTTTAGTAGAGCTCTTACCTAAATCCATGAACATGAAAAACGGTGACGTTAAGGTTGTCAAAAACGCTGGCGCCGTCGTAAGCCACCCATTCGGAAGCATCATGCGCAGCCTGCTCGTTGCAGTCTATGAACTTCAGGCAGATGAAGTACTAGTGATCGGTCACCATGACTGCGGCATGAGCGCCATCAACAGCGACCAAATCCTGAACAAAATGACGGAACGCGGCATCACGCAAGATACACTCGACACCGTCAACTACTCAGGGATCGACCTACACGACTGGCTCAAAGGCTTCAACTCCGTACAGGAAAGCGTTGCCCACAGTGTCGACATGATCAAAAACCATCCGCTGATGGATAAAAAGATCCCTGTCCACGGACTTGTCATCAGCCCAGAAACAGGGAAGTTGGATCTTGTTGTAGAAGGGTATTAAAGAAGAAAAGCGGAAGGGGCTTGCCCTGGGGCGACAAGCATAAGACGAGTCACCCGGAAAGGCGTTTTTTGCCTTTTTGGGTGACTTGGCTTATGACCTCGAGCCCCAAGCCCCTGGAGCTGGACAAATCCAAAAGCGGAGGCTGCTAGGGCAGCCCCGACAAGCATAACTGGAAAATCCCTGAAGGCGTTCTTTGCCTTTGGGGATTTTTTTGTATCACCTTGGAGGGACGGACCTCCAAAATCACCACTATTCACTAGAGGATCCTTATCATATCAATGTTTCTGTTGTTAAATCAGAGGTCCGTCCCTCTGGCAAAACCCTTCAATTCTTTCAAGATCGGCATTTTTTCCATTTCGTCTGCGGTTACGTGGTCCCACTCGATTCCTTGTGGTTTTGGGTATGGGGTGTTGGTTTCTTTGATGCCTTCTTCGGTTATGATCCAGTCGACTGCGAGATCGTAGGAATCTCTTGGGATGTTGTCTTCTACGAGCTGCCTGCTATTAATGGTTGTGATGACCGGTACCGGCTTATTCCCGATTTCCCGGAGTATGGCATATTCACGGTCGGCATAGCCCTCTCCCTTCCCAAGCCTCCTACCGTCGGGGTGGATGGCAACGGAACCCACCACAATCAGGTCGATGTTAGGTATGTCCGTCAAGGGTACGACTTTTCCATATGTATTCATATGCTTGATGCTCGCAGCTTTTCTCTCTTCCCCGCCAGGGACCCATTCAGGCTTGATCATGACAAACCCGTCCTTTAAGCGTGGCGTCGGAATGAGCAGGGTTTTTCCGTCCTTTAGGATAGCTGCCCTGAGAGGAAGCTGCGGGGCATCCGGATTCACTTTTACTACACCTGCCGATTTATAGATATCCATACTTTGTACATGTGAGGCCGCTTTTTCTGCCCCTTTAACATTTGGGATCCTTCCCACTAACGGAAATGGAAACCTGCCAAGCTTCTCTTCGGTCAGGCGGTTCCATACTTTGTGCCTAATTTCATCCTTCACACTCATACTTTTTTCTCCCCTTTTTTCAAAAAACCTGGAAACAGGTACTATTTTACTATACAATGAAGTCTGTTTAAAATTCCCTTAAATGGAGGTGAATAACATGTCTATCTACGGACTATTGATTCTTGTCCACGTTATTGCTGCAGTCGCTGGACTTGGTGCAAGCTTTTCCATGCCCGTCGTGATGAAAACACCGGAGACAGCTCATCAGGCAAAATTCTCTTTAGAGCTTAGCAAAAAAATCGAAACCTTTGCAAAGGTCGGCAGCATTGTATTGCTTATCACCGGGCTCATCATGGGGATCATGAACCCTTATTTATTCAAAGCCGGTTGGTATATTGCATCCATCATCATTTACATCGGTGTACAGTTCATCGTTGCCGGGATCATGCCTAAGAAAGTAAAGCGGATGGCTGAAATCATCCATAACCATGAAGGTGACGACGTTCCTGAATCTTATGGAAAAATCAACTCAGAGTTAAAACCATTCAATATCATTATACATAGTGCTGCTATTATACTTATCATCTTAATGTCTATCAAACCATTTTAATCTGAGTCGCCAGCCTGCTTGTATCGCAGGCTGGTTTTATTATGGGGTTTTAGGAAGAATCATGCATTTGGATATCCACTTTTACCATTTTATGTATTTTTACGCATAAACACTTAAAAATGACGCAAATAATTTCAGAATGACGCAATTCCTTAAAAAATGACGCAATCACAAGCTAAAATGACGCAATTATCCTCATTTCACTTGACTCATAGCCTATTTCCCCTTCGAACCTCTTCTCCTGAACTGTTTTTTCATTCCAAGCAGCCTCTTTTTCAACTCTAACCCGCTTTTCCCTCACCCTTTTCCATTTAATATCGAACATCACCGGCATGTTCTCACCTCATGCTCATAAAATAGTGAATGTAAGGAGTGATTCGAATGAAGATATCCCGCGCCCGCCTTTCAGACTTGGAAGGACTTGTGGAACTGTTTAATAGCTATCGTATGTTTTATCATCAGATGACGGATAAACTCGGGGCAAGGCAGTTTCTCGAAGACCGTCTATCACATGATGAATCCGTCATCTTTGTCGCGACTCAGGATGACGAATATGTAGGCTTCACCCAGCTGTATCCTTCTTTCTCCTCCGTATACATGGAGCGGATATGGAAGCTGAACGATCTTTATGTAACTTCCGGGGCACGGAACCGGGGGGCCGGTCAGATGCTCTTGGAAGCAGCCAAAAAACATGCTGAACAAACGAATGCGAAATCGCTCATTCTGGAAACGGACTCGGACAATATGCAGGCACAGGCACTGTATGAAAGAAACGGCTATAAAAAGGATGACTCCGTTTATCATTACACCCTGAAACTCAAATAGAAGGTCCGTCGAGGGACGGACCTTCTATTATTTTATATCCAAGACCCTCTGCACCGGGCCCTTCCACATCGCTCTTCCCTGCACTTAATCTTCGTCTGAAACTTCATGTATTGATAAAAAAGAAAAGCATGTCTTCCTTCCCGTGAACCATGATCGATTTCACTCTCCAGTTTCCTCATGAACATCCGGTCACACTCACAGGTCGGGCCGTACCGCTCATAGCAAAGATCATGGGCTTTACACGCTGCATCCACTGAATTGATGGGTGCACCTGGGCCGCTGCAACCCGGTCCACACCATTTATATTCAGGGAAGATACATAATTTAGGTCCCGCATTGTTTCTTCTCATCGAAATCTTCCTTTCTGAACATTCATACGTTTTATTTCGAACATAAAGGGAAATACACTCTATGTAAGAAAATACAGATACTATACTGTATGAATTTCCATCTGGTCAGGTTTGTCCTAATGCCTATATGAATCGAAAGAAAAACTAGGAGGAATGAATAATGGCAACTTTTCAATTAAATGATACGGTACCAAATTTCACGCTCCCGGCAGTTTCAGGAGAGACATTCTCGTTTGAGGAGCACCAGAAAGAACATCAAAGCTGGCATCTCATTGTCTTCTTCAGAGGATCTTGGTGCCCGGTCTGTCAGGAAGAATTAAGAGAGCTGCAGGCAAACAAGGAATACTTCGAAAAACATAATGTCCACCTGTTGACGATCTCCAGTGATAAGATGGCAGATCTGCAGGAGTTTGCGAATAAGGAAGATTTGACATTCCCAGTATTGGCAGATGAAAAACTGGAAGCCATCAAAGCCTATGATGTTTTCTATCATGGGGAAGATGCACCTTATGAGGATCACGGTCAGCATGGTGAACCGGCCTACTTCCTTATAAATGAAAAAGGTAAGGCCATGTATCAGCAAAGACAAACAAGTCCGTTCGGCCGCCCCCATGCCAATGAACTTCGTAAAATCGTGAAATACATCCAAAAAAACGTGAAATAAGAAAAAGCCTGGTTGCTGTAATCTCAACCAGGCTTTCTTCATGTCAGCGCAAGTTCCAGGCTTTTCTGTGCTTCCCTGACTGTATGGGGCTGTTTTTCATGATAACCAAATAGAAGCAACACGACATTTGTATAGACGGCTTTGAAGCGTGCATATTCCAATTCGATTTCTTCAACCTGCCCGTATTCCTTGAAAAACAAATCACGACCATTTGAACCAAGAAAGCTATAAACAAGATTTAAATCAACAGCTCTTTGACCGAGATGAACATCTCCCCAATCAATGATCCCCGATAAAACTCCTTCCCCATCCACGACTATGTTTTTAAAATGGAGGTCGCCATGGACCAAGGTGGATTTTTCAGGCAGGACTCTATGAGGTAGATGATGTAGATATTCCTCTAACAATTCCACTCCATGAAAGAGGTTGTGCTTCCTGATTTCTTCCGTGTTCTTTTCCAAAACAGGACGACGTTTCTCAACATCAAGCCGATCGAGCTCATCATAAGGGACTCCCTGTTCTTCTGCTTCACTGACACTTGTACAGTGAAGCTTTTTCAGGAACCGCGCGAGCCTGATGGCTGACGCCCCTTCGCGTAATGCTATTTCTGCCATGGAAGGAATCGTTCCCTTCACGAATCGATATCCGAGAAACGGCCATTCGTATGGAAACGAAGGCTTACCATAATAGAACGGAACCGGAATCTGAAGTCCCAGCTCATTGGATGCAAGCAGCGGTAATAACCGTCCTTCCGTTTCCAAAAGCTTGACCGCTATCTCCCGGCGGGGAAATCGGAATACCCATTTGTCACTCACTTTTATCACCGTATTGTCAAAACCATAGTCGATGATCTCAAGGTCAGTCGGGATCAAATCCGGAAACTGAGACTCAATCAGCTGTCGAGCCAGACGAGTGGTGACCTCAGCCTCTGCATCCCATACATTAGCCATCATTATCACACCTTTCTCAAGTGTTATTCTTTGTAGAATCAGAACTTCTTGTGATAGATTTCAAGTAATCGGAAAAAATGAATATAGTCAATTTCTAAGGAGGAATCGTTATGCTACCTGAAAAACAGCACCAAATACAATTAGTCTCCCGTCCTGAAGGAATGCCTGTGAAAGAAGATTTCCTTTATAAAGAAATCGATGTGCCACAGCCTTCCAAAGGAGAAGTGCTCGTCAAGACACTTTACCTTTCCGTGGACCCTTATATGCGGGGAAGAATGTCCGATGCCAAGTCATATGTCGAGCCTTTCAAACTCAACGAAGCTTTGGCTGGCGGTGTGGTAGGTGAAATCGTGGAGTCACAGTCTGAGCATTTCCAAAAAGGGGACTTTGTAGTGGGCATGCTGCCTTGGCAGGAGTATTCCATTGCCAATGAGAAAGAGGTCCGCGCCATCGATCCGAACGTTGCACCTGTTTCAACTCACTTAAGTATCCTTGGATTGACTGGATTGACTGCCTATTTCGGACTATTGGACATCGGTCAACCGAAAGAAGGCGAAACCGTTGTGGTTTCCGGAGCTGCAGGCGCAGTCGGGTCTGTCGTTGGACAAATCGCCAAGATCAAAGGAGCCCGTGTCGTTGGGATTGCAGGATCTGATGAAAAAGTCAGCTACCTGACAGATACACTCGGATTTGACGAAGGAATCAACTATAAAACAACTGACAATATCTATAAAGCGTTAAAAGAAGCATGCCCGGGCGGTATCGACGTGTATTTCGAAAACGTCGGTGGTGAAATCGGTGACGCTGCCCTTAGTTTACTAAATAAACATGCACGTATACCAGTGTGCGGGGCGATTTCTTCTTATAACAAAACAGATCGGGACCTTGGACCGCGTGTCCAAACGAGACTGATCAAATCAAGCGCCCTCATGAAAGGCTTCGTGGTCAACGACTACAGTGACCGTTTCAAAGAAGGCGCAACCGAACTCGGCCAATGGCTGTCACAAGGAAAACTTCAATACGAAGAAACCATCACAGAAGGTCTCGACAACGTAACCGACGCCTTCCTAGGACTCTTCCAAGGAAAAAACATCGGTAAACAACTCGTCAAAATTGCCGAACCAAGTAAATAACCACTCCTGAGGGACGGACCTCCATATTCACACCCTAAACCCTGATATATCAAGGATCTCGGGTGTGTGATGGGTGTCCGTCCCTCACCTTTTGCACATCCCTAGGTTTACTCTTCCAAGCTGACCGGGAAAAGGGTGTGTATGTGATGAATCAGTTCAACGAGGAGGAGTAGTTGTGAAGAAATATCAGATGTATGTGAATGGTGAGTTTGTTGATAGTATGTCGAAGGAGACGTGGGATGTCATAAATCCGGCGAATGAGGAGAAGATTTCATCCATTCAGTTGGGGACGGAAGACGATGTTAATCACGCCGTAGATATTGCCCATACGGCTTTCCTTTCATGGAGTAAGGTTCCTTCCAAAGAACGGGCTTCGTACTTATATCGTATCGCTGATAAGCTGGAGGAACGCCGTGATTCATTTGTTGAGATGCTAACAGAGGAGAACGGGAAGACACTCGCTGCCTCTGAAGGTGAAGTAGACCTTGCCATCGAGTACTTCCGCTATATGGCGGGATGGGCACTCCGCTACGAGGGTGAAATCCTGGAGAGTGAACGCTCGAACGAGAATATTCTTGTCTATAAGAAGCCGATCGGTGTCGTGACTGGAATCGTACCGTGGAACTTCCCTATGTTCATCCTCGCCAGAAAAGTGGCGCCCGCACTCGTGACAGGGTGTACCATCGTCCTGAAACCAAGCCAGTACACTCCCAATACGGCATGCGAATTCGCCAAGATCATAGATGAAATAGGACTTCCCAAAGGCGTATTCAACCTTGTGACCGGAAAAGGTTCTGATATCGGGAACCCAATGTCAAGCCATCCTAAAGTACGAATGGTGTCTATGACGGGAAGCTACCCGGCAGGCTCGAAAGTGATGGAGGCTGCCTCCAAATCGATCACGAAAGTGAACCTGGAATTGGGCGGAAAAGCCCCTGCCATCGTCACCAAGCATGCGAATATCGATCTAGCCGTTGAGAAAATCAAAACGTCCAGGATCACAAACTCCGGACAGGCGTGTACGAACGCGGAACGGGTATATGTCCACGAGGATGTGGCTGAAGAATTCATCAGCAAGATGACCGAAGCGATGAAAAACACAAAGGTTGGTGATCCAACAAACCGCGACAACGACATCGGTCCCCTTGTAAATAAAGACCGCCTTGAAACTGTGACGGAAATGGTCAACACCGCTGTCGAAAAAGGGGCAAGGATCCTGACCGGAGGAAAGCCGGTTCAAGTAGATAAGGGGTTCTATTTCGAACCGACCGTCCTAGTAGATGTGAAGCAGGAGATGGATATCATTCAGGAAGAAATCTTTGGACCGGTCCTGCCCATCATGACATACAAGGATTTCGATGAAGTCATCGAGCTTGCCAATGATACGGAGTACGGACTGTCTTCATCGATCTTCAGTGAGAACCTCCATGAAATCATGAGAGCGGCCAACGAACTTCGTTACGGGGAAACGTTCGTCAACCGGGAGAACTTCGAAGCCATCAATGGGTTCCATGCCGGCCGCGGGCAATCGGGAATCGGCGGAGCCGACGGGAAACATGGTCTGAATGAGTACCTTGAAACCCATGTCGTTTATCTCGAATATGATGAAAATTACAAAGGATAACAGTACGAAGAGCCTGGCCGCATAACGGTCAGGCTCTTCTCTAATTTACTTTAGCCCAATAAAAAAAAGCCCTCCACAACGGATAGGGCTTTTCAACACATTATGAAATAATAAAGAAATTTGCTAAAGCAATTAAGAATAGTATGATGGCAACACCTGAACTCATCCAAAGAATATCCTGAAAATCCATCTTCATATCAGCCAGTTTATCCCTGTTTAGCAACGTACTTCACTTCCTTGAAGATTTTCAATAAATCCAATCACTTTAAAGAGTGATAGGTCCAATTTAGGATCTGTTGAAGTGGAGCAGTTGGAGCATTCGATTTGACTGACATTCATCGTCGACCTAAATTCTTTCTCACAGCGCGTACATTCCAGTATATGTAGATCCTTTTTCTTTCCCTTGCGATCAAATTGAATTCGCTCTCTTCCCTGGTTAATATATCTCATCCTATTCTCTCCCGTCGAATGTTATTTAGTACATATTTACCCGGTGTAAAGAACATAAAACATGATTTATCTGATTTCTTGGAGAAAATGATACTGCAAGCCTCCTCTATGCTACAATGATCCCAGGACCATATTGACAGGAGGCTGCGACATGATCAATCAACCAGCAGGTTTTTGGATTCGATTCGGTGCAGGCATTGCCAATGGGATTTTTATAAACCTCCCATTGATTGTTCTTTTTGCGATTGTGACGGATGAATTCAATCCCGACGACCCAGGTGTTTCGTTCATCATGTTTCTCTACTTACTATTAACGCCCGTTTTCTGGAAGGGATACGACGTCGGGAAAAAGACGATGGGCATACGAATTGTAAAGAAAGATGGAAGCAATGTACATATAGGGAATATGTTGATGAGGAATGTGGTTGCGGGAATATTCTATTTGATCACCTTTGGCTTTGGTGCCCTCATGAGTGTCTTTTTCGTTATATTCCGGGATGATAAACGTGCGATTCATGACTTTATGGCCGGAACGTATGTAACCAAATCGACTCCAGAAGAAATGTCCCTTGATTCAGGGAATTAAAAACAACCAGCCACGGCTGGTTGTTACAATCTCTTCTCCATAAAATGCTGACTCTGTCCCTTCGGAAAATCCTTAAGGACCCCAAACTCTTTATACCCCAATTTTTTATAAAATGCCGGCGCCTGAAAGCTGAACGTGTCCAGCATCACAAGATGACAGCCTTTCTCCCTTGCATACTCTTCTGCCTGGTGAATTAATTTTGCCCCGTAGCCACCACTCCGGTATTCCTCTGCCACCCAAAGAAAATCCACGTGCAGATGATGCCAGAACATCTGACCAGTCACACCGCCGACGATTTCACCTTCGTCATTCCTCATGATGAAACTGATCTTCTCAAGCTGCGTTTTCGTCTCTTCATCGATCTGAGACACATTGTACTCGATCAACTTTTGACGTATGTAATCACTATCTTCCTGAACCCACTGTTTCTTGATCTCCATCCTCATTCCTCCTCTATCACTCTATTCTTCCTCAAAGAAGATTACCAGTCAATTCCCTTTTTTACAAAATCATGTTTAAACCCCTCCTCAACCGTTTATATGAAAAGTAAGGATTCGATAAGGAGGAGTTACATGTCTTTAAACAAAACCTTACATGTTCTTGAACATTTGTACTTGCAGAAACCCGATAAACTGCTGACCGTCTATTTGAATACGGACCGGAGCGACCCTGATCAGCAGGGAGGCGAATGGAAGATCGCTCTTAAGAACGGGTTCAATCGACTCGAAGAATATCTGGAAAGCGCACCTGAGGAAAAAAAACGGCTTCAAACGATCCGTCCTAAAGTGGAAAACTATTTGCACAGCCTGGAACGCGAACTGCCACGGAGCTTCATCATCTTCGCTTCAGCAGACAGCGGCATCTGGGAGACGTTCGAACTGCAGGTTCCCGTGAAAACGAATTTTTATTGGGAGGAAAACCCCCATCTCGATCAATTGAAGTCCCTGCATGAAGAATTTCCTTATACGGGCCTCGTGCTTCTTCAGCAAAATCAAATCAAAATCCTCACTTCGGTATTTGGTGAAATTCAGTCCAGTGAATTCATGGAATTCGACCTGGAAACCGATGACTGGCGAAAACATGAAGGACCTCATCATGCAGATGTCAGCATGGGGAGCGGAGGCGGAAAGGCCAATCAGCAGGAGGAATTCGAAAGCCGCTTGAAGGCCAATCAACAGCGTTGGTGGAAAAGTCTCGGCAGCATCCTTGATAAAAAGGCAGCGGATGAGAACTGGGAGCGAATCGTCCTCGTCGGTGATAAAGAAGAAGCCGCTGTATTGGAAGAAAGCATGAATAAAAACGTTCATGAAATCATCGGGAAAAACTTGTTGAATGAGAATGAGCATAAAGTGATAGAGAAACTGCTGGCATAATCATCGTGTCCACCGCCTTTCGTCTAGGCGGTGTTTTTTTGTTTGGAGAATATCTGCCGTATTGGGGATTTACGTGCCATTTTTCGGATTTATCTGCCTTATGTTCATTTTATCTGCCGGTTTCTACTTTTATCTGCCAAATCCCCAATATACCTGCCATTCTACAAAAATCGACACATCCCCCATCCTCTCTCAAAGCCCACTAAAACAATTTCCTCAATACAGGCACACACACCCCTTCCCTTCATACACTGAGATAAGGAGGTGTGTGTCCGTGCTTTCACGTATAAAATGGTTGTCGTTTTCAATTGAATTATTTTTGGCTGTTCCCATCTTCGGTAATGTCGCCGGAGAAGCAATTCCTTTTCTCCTCTGTTTAATAGCTCTGTGGCATGCCAGTGTATTGTATATTTCCAGGTCGGAAGATCAGCCGATTCTCGGTAGCATTCTTGGGATTCTTGCTTCCTTCTTGAACTTCTTCCCGATTATCCGATTGATTGCCCATGCGATCACTGCAATTGTACTTATTTTCGAGATACAGAAGGCCCCCGGGATGGAGTAAAAGGTAAAAAGGGTGATCCTCACTTTGAGGATCACCCTTTTTTCTTTTATTGCACCACTCCGCCAGCATTCACGTATCTTGCGTTGAATTCTTGCAGGAATTGGTTCGTGATAGCATCGTCATGAATGATGAGCATGTTCTCATCATTCACATTATTTCCGTTCTCACTCCAGTTGGTCGATCCGACGATCACGGTTGGATCACTGTTTGTATCTGCGTCGATCAGCATCGTCTTGGCATGGAGCTTACGGCTTTCATTGGCTGAGTATACAGGCGCCGGATTGGCCCAACGAGTGTTAGGATTATTCGTACTCGTCTGAGAAGCCGTCCTTCCCGTCATTTCGATACTCGCCGACCACCATTGGTTCCAGAAACTTGGATCGAAAACACCTTTCACGTCAAAGCCAGTCGGCGTTCCCTGGTTATCCACATAGCTTCCTTCCCATTTGTTCTTTAATTCGTCCACCAGTGCCTGGTCACTCCAAGCAAAGATGGTGAAGTATGCATTCTCGTCTGCTTCTGTTTTGACAAGTTCTGTCATGCGTCCAACGGCATCATCCCCTGAAGAGAAGTAGATTTCGACCGTATCTCCTCCTATTGTAAGGGTATGAGGCGTATTATCAATTTTGCGGGTGCTGAAATTAGACACCGTATTATCAGGCGTCGTTGTCCCACTTCCCCACATTTCTTCAAATTCCGTTTTATAAATTGAGGCAAGTTCAGGTGAGTGAACTTCTACGACATGCTGTTGATTTCCATCCAGGATTCCTTGATTCATGTTTTCTTCTGAGCCATAAAGTCCTGTCACCGTATAGTTCCAGCTGCCTGTGAAGACCCATTCACCATCGATCACGGCAAATTTGTTATGCATTTGATTGCCTGGTGAATAGTAGCTGTCCGTATCTTTATATTCTCCTTCCACAAACATATAGCCGGTTGTCGCTGTGCTTCCGACTGTTACATTTCGTTGTGGAAAGTCTGAGAAGCTTGCCGGCAGATTGTATGCCGCCCGTTTCGTTGCATCTTCTACGACAAACATAGGAGAATCCGATAAGATATGGGCATCATCCCCTGTTCCGACTACGCCATCCTGACCGCGGACGAGCTTTTCTAAATATAAGCGCATCGTTTCATAACGTTCAGTATAATGTGGGTCCGTTGCGTCCTTTGCATCCGCAAGAATTCTCACATCCACCCCTTGGGCTGCTTTATTCATCAGTGCATCAATCACTCGTGGCAAATTGATTTCATATGTAGCTAAATCAATGGATGTCGTTGCAGCATTTAAACGTTTCAGCAAGCGATCCTCCAGATTGACATTGTAATTCGCTTCGTTACCAGGCATCGCATATTGCGTCGATGCACTTTTGTTGAAATATACGTTGATCGCACCAAGCTCCTCACTCACATTCGTAAGGGATTCAGTGCCGCCACCAGAAGGAGCAGAAGAATTGGCAGCTTTAGGTGTTCCAAAACCACCTTCATAAGAAGTCGTTGCTGTACTCCAATTGGTTGAAACCGTTCCGCTGACAGAAGAATCAATTCGTGCCATAGTGGCTTTTGTCGTATTGTCCCCTGCATACCAGCTGTCTACTTCATCGATAACAGCGCCTGTTGCATCTTTTAAATACAGGATTTCATTAGAATTCCCAAGGCTTCCTGTATAAATCTGATCGGCTGCTACCGTTGAAATCGTGTTGTCGCTTGTTCTTTCCAGTAAAAAATAATCCTGTGCAGGGACCGTTCCACTTAAAGCAATACTCGGAGATCCGTCCTGAGCTTCAAGGGTCCACCCATCCAAAGATAGATCTGTTGATGTAGTATTGTACAGTTCAATCCATTCATCATTATATGAACCCGTCGTCCCCATCCAGGCCACTTCATTGATGACAGCTGTCTGAGTCGCTGCTTCCACACTTTTGTTTATACCTAGAGGTTGAGCCAACACTCCAGTCAGTAAGAACAGCATACTGATAATCGATAATGAAACTTTTTTTGTCCTCATACCTTTCCCCTTTCGAATACAAATGTATAAAAATGATTACAAGTTCAAGTATATTTTGTCGCATTTTGTAATGTAAGGGGAGAATGGACATGATTTTTCTAATAATTTTGTAAATTTTGTAGAGAAAGTGTAAATCGACGCCACTATCCTCCTACTATTTTCCCTATATTTACTAATCTATTTAGACTATTCGGAAAGAATCCTTTAGATAATAGGAATGAATCTTTTATAAGCATAAAGACTCACACAAAAAAGCAAAGTCTTCCTCAGACTTTGCTTTTTTCACAATTCGATTTCCCATTCTTCCCTTAATGCCACATATAGAAGAAGAAGCGTGTTTTCCAATTCTTCATACGTCTTGCCTTCCATATCGATTCCCAGTTTCGGAAATAAGATATCCGCCAATTTTTTGCTCAGGTGATTCCGTTTTGCCAGTGGCAGCTGCGAGAATCTGTTGGCGTACGTTTTAATCAGGCTCCATTCTTTAGAACCGAGCTGCTTTAACGTCCATTCCTCTACTGACAGGTCTTCCTTTTGAAGCCCCCGTTGACGTATTTCTTTTTCAATGGTTTTTTCTTTTCGCTTCCCTTTCACCCGACGTTCATGAACGACGATGGTTCCTGAGACAATATCGCCTAACCGTTTATGCTTGGAATGAAGGAAGATCATAATCATTCCGAGGAAATAAGCGGCCGGCAGCGAATCGATGATTCTTAATAGATTTCGGATGAAGCAGGATAGAAGGGTCACACTATGACCGTTTTCTTGCATCACTCGTATCCCCAATAATCGCTTGCCCACAGTCTTTCCACCCCAGAAGTATTCAAGGGCAAAGAAATATCCCCAGTTCAATACAAAGAGGCCGATGATGGCGATTCCCCAAAGGGTTGAATTAACATCAAACAGATACCAAGCAAATGGACTGTTTCCACCAGTGGTAGCGAAGACCAACAGGACCACGATCAGAATATTGAGGATGCCCAAAATGATCTGATCGATCATCAGGGCTGCGGCCCGGCTTCCTAGGCCGGCGGGTTGAAATTGCAGGGAAACATATTCAGGGGTCCTGATATCGACTTGTTCTTCAAGCATGTCCTTCCCCTCCTTTTGGTTGATTTTACCTTTAATAGTTTCTATTTTTTTCTAAACTTACTATAATAGGAAATAAGAAATCACAAGAACGAGTAGGTGGCACAATGAACGTAAAGCAGTTTGTCAAGCAGCACCGGGGCGATTGGAAGGCGCTTGAAGATCTCCTTGGAACCCTTCGCAAAAAGAAAAACATAACGGGGAGCTCCATAGATCAATTCAATCGTCTCTATCAAAAGGCTGCCCAGAATCTATCGTACAGCCAGACGTATTTTCCCAATGAAGAAGTGACGGATTATTTAAACGGCCTTGTGTCGAAGTCTCATAATCTATTATACAAAGATCAAGTCTCCAGCGGAAAACAGGTCCGTCATTTCTTCTCCACTACGTTTATCGGACTGCTTCTAGAGCAGTGGAAATTCGTCATCCTGGCGATGGCATTATTTACGATCGGTGCGCTTGGTGCCTTTCTTTCGGTGGTGAATGATCCCCTTCATCTTTATTCGATCCTGCCGCCTGAAATGTCCCAGGGAGTGGATCCGGGTAATCTGGGTAAAAGCGACGGACAGGTGGAATCCTCCATCATGTCCGCTGGCATCATGACCAATAATATCAAAGTGGCCTTTCTGGCATTTGCAGGCGGTGTCACATTTGGTTTATTAACAGTCTATATGCTCATATACAACGGAATCATCGTCGGGGCCCTTGCAGCCGTTTTCTGGCACCAGGGCATGAGCTACGAATTCTGGGCTTATATCGTCCCCCATGGGATGATCGAGCTGACGGCCATCTTCATTGCAGGCGGTGCCGGATTGTTGATGGGCTATAAGCTCTTTGTACCCGGTCGCTTCACAAGGGGGTATCAATTGAAGGAGCAGGCGAAGCGTTCCGTTCAGCTGCTCCTCGGTACGATTCCGCTGTTTGTCATCGCCGGGACCATTGAAGGCTTCATCACACCTGCCGCGATCCCCCTTACTGCGAAGTATATGGTCGCATTATTGACGGTCATCGGTCTGATTCTCTATATGATTGTCGGGAAGCTTCGCCTGAACAAAGCGATCCTACACTAAACCTCGGTTCATCATATCGATATAATGCGAAACGGCCGTCGTGGCCAGTTTCTCTTCTCGGGCCTCCACCATCAGGAGGCCTTGTTTTTCCCACTTGGCTTTCTCCCTCTTCTTGACGAGCATCTGCTTCTGGGCCATGCTTTTCATCATGGCCTTGATGTCATCAACCGGCTCATCCTTGATTTGCTTCATCAACAGCTCATCCTCTATTCCTATCATTAAAAAAAGATGCTGTCTTCTCAAACGCTGCAGATAGTATAGAGCATTGTCCTCATGAAGGAATGTGTGGATGTCGCTGAATAATAGCAACAGGCTCCGTTTCTTCTGAACCGTCTGGACATAATGGAGGACCGCTGCATAATTGGATTCCGCCGCATCCACCTCAAGATTGTAGATACGGTGGAGAATGGTCTGCAAATGGGCCATCCCTTTTGCCGGGGGAATGTAGGCCTTCACGTTTTTACTAAAGGCGAGGACCGACACATAGTCTCCGTTTTGGAGAGCAGCGGCGGCAACCGTCATGGCTGCTTCAAGGGATTTTTCCAAGCGGTTCCCTTTTTTTAGCTCTGCCCCCATCATTCTTCCGCAATCAATGAGGATCGTAATATATTTTCCATGCTCAGGTTCATATTCGTTCGTCATCACTTCCCTGAGCTTTGCCGTCTGACGCCAATTGATCTTTCTCGGGTCATCGCCGACCACGTAATTCCTGATCTTCGAAAACTCCCCTGCTCCACTCTGCTGTTTCCGGATTTTCACCCCTTCATATAATAAAAAACGCTGGGCGTCTTCCAGTACCCTTCTCGTCTCTGTCAAGTCTGGGATGACTTTCACATGATCCTGACTCTTCACCGTCTCTTGTTTCTCCCATAATCCGAGGGAGCTTCGATAGCGAAAGTACAATCTGGTCAATACATAGTCTCCTCTAACCGGTGTCACCACTCCGTAGGAATGGTTCCTGGACGAATGACCTGCTAGGGTCCCGTTAAGGGGTAAGGACGCCTGAAAGCTTTGCGGCGTCCCGTCCAGGAGGCGATAGGTAAGCTCACGATGAGACGTGTTGTTGATAGTCAGGTCCACCTTGTATTCAAGACCCCTTTCCATTTGATCAGGAATACTCCGCTTCACCCCGACTTCTTTATTCGAAGGGGAAAATGTTAAATCAATGAGACTCAATCCGATAAACAGACCATTCAGGATCATAATCCACATCCATGATAAACCGAACAATGAACCAACCAACAGGAGGCCGGAATAACACAGGTACCCAATCAGTAGCCTACCCGTCGGCAAGATCCCCTTATCTTGGAACAGTAATCGACCCAATAAGCTCCTGGATGACTTGGTCAATGGTCAGTCCCTCCAATTCTACGTGCGGGGATAACTGGACGCGATGTCTGAGGGCGGGTCTTGCCACCATCTTAATATCATCCGGTGTGACGTAGTCCCGTCCGGACAGATACGCCCATGCCCTTCCTGCCTTCCCAATCGATATGGCCGCCCTTGTACTCGCTCCGAAGCGAATCGATTCCGTTTCCCGGGTCTTCCTGACAATCTGCATAATATAATCCAAGACCGAATCACTCAGTGTGACCTCTTCGATTTCCCTTCTGATCGTTAAGAACGTTTCCATATCGAGGACCGACTCCACATCACTACGGTCAGCATGATTCTCGATCACTTGCCTTAAAACGGATTTCTCTTCTTCAAATGAAGGAAAGTCAATATCAAGCTTGAACAAGAACCGGTCCTGCTGTGCTTCCGGTAGCGGATAAGTTCCTTCAAACTCGATTGGGTTCTGGGTCGCCACCACAAAGAATACATCTTCAAGGGGATACGTCTCCCCCTGGATGGTGACCTGCTTTTCTTCCATGGCTTCTAACAGGGCAGCCTGGGTCTTGGCCGGTGTCCGGTTGATTTCATCCGCCAACAGGACATTGGTGAAGATCGGTCCCTTGATTGTTTGGAAGCTGCTGTCCTTCATGTTATAGATTGTACTTCCCGTTATGTCGCTCGGCAGCAGGTCAGGTGTGAATTGAATCCGGTTAAAGCTTCCCCCAAGTAAGCGGGACAGCGTTTTAACCATTTGAGTCTTCCCGGTTCCTGGCACTCCCTCGATCAATACATGTCCTCCTGCCAGAACGGATGACAACAAGAGCTTCAGATTCGTTCCCTGGCCTACGATGCGTTCTTCAAATTTCTCCATTAAGGATGTGATTTCTGGTTTCAATGATCCTCCACCTCTTTCCTGAATAATTCGATTTTCTTCGACCACACTACATATTCTTGCTTATTGATTCGTTCTTTCTTTAACACAGCATTCAAACCGGTTACAAAGGAATTGATTTCCCCTACTGAGAAAGTGACCAATCTTCGTTCCAACGGTCCTTTCAGTTCCGTCCATTCCCTGCTTGTCGGGATCCCCCACCGTTCCTGAAGGAGAAGCCTTAGATAATCGGACTGGATATGAAGGGAGGTCTTATACTGTTTTCCTTTCAAATACCAGGCTGAGAGAGCCTTGATTCGCTCATCGCTGAAGCGGACCATCTCCTCCCGGGGGACAAGAATGCTTCCAAACCGTTTCCCCTTCATCCAGAGCCACAGAAGGGTCAAGATCGACAGCTGAAGGAGCAGCAGCAATAGCCATTGAGGATAAAGGGTCGTCAGGGAAGCCTGACTCTCTCCACCATGGAGATACTCATCAATCAGGATGGGTCCGTCACCCGCTCCCCCGTTTTGTAACAGGAGAAGAATCATAGAAAGATGGTCTTTCTTGAGAATATTCCCATTTGTCATCCATGCCGGGGTGGTGGAGACGATCAGTTTCCCTTTCCCCACTTCCGAGCTATAGGCAATCGTACCTGCCACATCCTCCAATAAGACCTTATCCTCTTCCTCCACTTCCAAGCGGACATTTGATAATACAGTAGACTGATATGTATTTCCCTTGCCATCCCTTAAATGATGAACCTCAGTATCATCGCCTGCGGAGATTGTTTTCGTACCGAACATCCCTTTTGGATTGTCCATCATAAGAAGAATCGTGTTGCCCCGCCTCATGAAATCCTCGTACTCTTCCATTTCTTCCTGTGCCGGTATCGTAAACGGTCCTGCCATGATCAGAAGCTGACCAGATTCTTTTTTGGTTAACCGATCGGGCGACAGGGTCCAGCGTCGGACCGTTTCTCCTTCTTTCTCCAAGTACGTGTACAGGGCCTTGATTCCCGTAGGGGAAGGGGACTCCGATACGTATGCCGGATACTCCTTCAGCTTTTCCGGTGAAAGAAAGATTCCGACCCCGATGAATAAACCAAGAAACACCAGGAGCCAGATCCACGCTTTGATAGTTGACTTCAATGCTCATTCCTACCTCCTTTCTCTGAAACTATGTATCTATGAAGATCCATTCTCTAGCCATCCATGAGCTTCCTGTTTATAGTGGATGTACTCGTCTTCGCTCACTTCACGTTCACCATATGCCACCTCGTCGAACAGGAGGGCAAGCATGTAAAATCGATCCGCCCACTTTTGATTTACTTTACGCAGTTCGTCGTAGTATTCCCAATTCGTTTTCCATACCCTGGCCTCAAGGTATTCCTTTTCATGAAAATAAAGCAGCAGTGCCAGGAACATGTGACGGGTCGCTTTCGAATAATTTCCCAAAGCCTCCTGCTCATGGGCTTCCTCCAAATGACTCGAATAGGACCATTCCATTTCGTTCATGGATTGAAGGGGCTTATTTGAGCGGAATTTTCTCTTTCTCACTCCATTGCGGACCGCCATAAATGCGAAGTATAGGAGAATGGCCACACCGATCACCAGCAGGGTAATCAGGATACCCGATGCAGCCCCGCCTGTCGGTTCAAGAGCGGGATCAATGTTCCCGAGAAGATCCCGGATCCAATCCTTTGCCTTTTCCCACCAACCAGCAAGCAATCCTTGATTACTCTGGAGATAAGCCTGGTATTCTTCCCCTTCCAGAATGTCCTTGATTCCATCCCTTGCGTTATTTTCATTCAACAATTTCTTCACCTAGCTTTCAGATCAAAGCCCGGAACCCCGGGCCAGACTGGATACTTCCGTATTTTAAACCCGATGATAATCATCGATCATTTCATTTAGATCATCAGCGTCATGTCTTGTTTTCAGGTCAAAGAAGATGACTCCGAATCCGACAGCGCCAAGCATGCTCGTAAACAGGGTTACCACATTGATAATCATTCTGTAGAGAACACTGTTCCCCAATACCAACCCAAACGTAAACTCAAATGCCGTACTGACGATTCCGATGATCAAGGCGAACACAATATATAATCCGATGATCGTAAAGACGCGCTTCTTCGTCAATCTCCAGCTTCTGCCGAGACCGGGTGCGTCCTGCTCGATGGCCGCAGCACCCAGGTAGAAGCTCCAGCGTGTACATAGGTAAGCGATAACGAGGGCGAGGACAAGAAACAGGATAATCGCTGTGACGATAATTCCAACACCTGGGTCAAGAAATGCAGCACTAAATACTCCTGCAAAAATACCCGAGACAATTGGAATGAATATCAATCCGAAAATAATCAGCACGAATAGGATGCTGCTTCCGATGATTGGCCAAAAGCGGGAAAATGCTTCTTTAAGGACAAGCTTCACAGAGTACTCTTCATTTTTCCTCATATGATTCAGGGTGAATAATATGGCAGCTTGGGCAATGGGGGTTAGAATCATCGTGATCAGTCCTATAAGACCTGCTCCCATTTCCTCCGCCAAATTCACATCCTGTCCGGTTTCAGCTGAAAATTCTCCTGAAAAGCTGTTGACGATCCCGTCAAACCAGGTTTCACCAGATCCGACCGTCCGGAAGAAATCGACACCTGCCGCCAGTTCAATGAGTGCCTGCAGCACATAAACAGGACCCAATAATATAAGAAAAATAAGGAAAAAATCTTTAAAATGGTTCTTACTTAATCGAAATGTATGATCCAGAATTTCACCGAATCTTTTTGGTTTGCTGAATTGAACGTTCATGTTTTGATCCCCCTACCGATATTTTTTCAAATTTTTACAATATATCGCTTATTTTAACATTATTCCTCCCTCAGATGATGAAATATTTGTCATTTTCAACACTTGCAGCATCAGGACTCTTTAGATGTATATTGCTCCATTGTTTTTTGATGCTTGTGGCAAGTCTTATTGCCTTCTTCTTTCTATACGAAAAAATGACCCGAAAAGTTTTCATTTCGGGTCATTTTCTTACATTATTTAGCTAGATCATGTTTAAAGGCATAGATTACGGCCTGCGTTCTGTCCTGTACACCAAGCTTAGAGAGGATATTGCTCACATGGGTTTTCACTGTTTTCAATGCAATGAACAACTCATCGGCAATTTCCTGATTCGTCTTACCCTGAGTCATGAGAAGGAGGATCTCAAGCTCTCGGTTCGTCAACTCTTCATGGGGATGGGAGACACTCTTCTGCCTCATCCTCGTCATCATCTTACCCGTCACTTCGGGTTCCAGGATGGATTGACCATTATGAGTTTTACGCACTGCCTCTGCAATCTCACTTGCTTTAGATGTTTTCAGCATATAACTGACAGCCCCTGCTTCGAGGGCGGGATACACCTTGTCATCATCCAGGAAGCTGGTGACGATGATAATCTTTGCATCCGGCCATTCCTGGATGATTTCCTTTGTCGCCTGAATGCCATCCATCTCTTTCATCACAAGATCCATCAGGATGATGTCAGGCCGCAGTTCAAGAGCCATTTGAACACCTTCTTTGCCATCAGATGCTTCCCCGACAACATCAATATCCGCCTGGGCTGATAAATAAGAAGAGACTCCGATTCTCACCATTTCATGATCATCCACAAATACCACTTTAATCATTCTTTTCACCTTCATTCTCCACAACGGGAACCTTCACTTCCAGACGGGTCCCCTTATTTGGCACACTGATGATTTTAAACGTTCCACCGATTTCGATGGCCCGTTCTTTCATATTTTGAAGCCCATACGAGCTGGTTACCTTCGATTCATTTACATCAAATCCCTTGCCATCATCCACCACCCTCAATATGATGATGGATTCCCTTTTAATGAGGCGGATGTCCAGGGAAGTCGCTTTGGCATGCCGGAGCGTATTCGATACGGACTCCTGCAGTATTCTGAACAGATGATCTTCAATCCCCTTATCAAGATTCATGTCTTCGATTTTCCACTCGATATCGAGGGGTACCTTCTGTGCTAATTCGACCAAGAGCTCCTTCATTCCTTCTTGAAGATTCTTTCCTTTTAACGCCACTGGGCGAAGATGGAGTAGAAGCGCCCTCATTTCAAGCTGCGACTGATGGATCATCTGCTCGACCATTCCAAGCTGCTTCTCTTCTTGGGGTGTTCGTTGTGGGGAAGGAGTTTCTTTGATCGCTGACATGAGCATTGATGCGGCGAACAACTGCTGACTGACCGAGTCATGCAACTCCCTTGCCAATCGGTTCCGCTCCTGTGAGACGATTTCCTGGATCCGCTTTTCCTGCTCCTCGGCTTTTTCATTGGCGAGCTTCTGAGAGTACCGTGCTTGATCCGTGAGGTGCTTTCCTAAAGCCTCTACCTTCTTCCACACCTGCTGCGCTTCAGAGGTTGCCGTATCAGGGATCGAGATGGCACGTCCCTGTTCCGCATGGTGGAGGGCATCCTCCATTTCCCGAAGCTGACGCTTATCCTTTAATCCCGTCCGGATACCGAAAACGATACCGATCAGGATACTGACCACCAGAATGAACCCTGCACCAGGTATATCCATGATCTCTTCTTCCCATAATAAGGACCATTCCTCTATCGGATATAAGTAAAAATAGGATAGAGATAAAAACAACACCATGATGAGGGAAAAGAGAATACCCGCAACGACCTGTTTACTGACCGTACTCATATCCTCTTCACCTCTAAATCCCCGATCCACATCGAAGTGATGATCTTCACCCGCTGCACGGCCTCATCGTAACCCGGTGTTTGATAATAAAGGGACTGATTGATCGCTTTCGGCTCGACTTCATCAAAAATTTCAATGGATCCCGCCAGGACAGAGTGATGGACACTCACTTCCACGTCATACGGGATGAGAATCTCGATATTCCCCAATATATTCCGGATCGATACAACGGAAGTACCTTTAGGAAGCACCGTATTCCCGACGTCGATGACCGAGTCCCCGATCACGCCCTGAATATTAATATCATTCCATTCATATACGTTCTCCGGCGTCCGCTTTGGACCGAACCATTCATTCTGAAGAGCGGATCTCTTCATAACGAGTGGTTCGTGGGATTGAGTGAACGTCTCCTTGATGGTCGGAGAAATATACTTAGGATGTTTCTTGGAATCAGCAAATCTAACTATCACAAAGAGCAGAATGCCGAATAACAAAAATTTAAATGCCACCGTATTGAAGATATTGATGGCCAGACTGATGATCCCGAACCACAGCAGGATCTTCCCGGATGTCCGGGGCAGCTTTTTGCGTCCTATATAGATGCAAAAAGCCGCTATCGATAGAAAGACCAGAACCCCCCCATCATAAAAGGAGACTTCCAGCAGTATAAGTAATGTTCCGATTAAAATGATCCAACTGATTCCGTCTGAGCGTAAGCGATTGAACATGAGGGGTTCCTCCTTTCTGGTTATGTATATGACTTAATTAGAAGCTTATATCCTATGATAAAACGGGGTGAACCCATGATGAGCTCCCCCTTTTTTTGATTATCATGTTTTTCTTAACTTAGAATACCATGTTTCACGATGGAATGGCTTCTGTTTCCTCATTTTTCATGTCTTTTTCTAATTTGGCGATCTTTGCGTCGATTGTGTTCCGGTAGTAAGAGGAATTCACTCCATGCTCCAGCTGGTCTAAGTAGGTTTCAATTTCAGTAAACTTAGAAAACGCATGGTTATTATAACCGGAAGAAGATTCAAGGACAGAATTCATTTTATTATGGGCACGTGCGATATTTTCCCTGCCCATCAGCTCCATGCGCTTGATGTACATATCCTTCAGCTTGTGCTTCATCTCTTCATATTTCCGCTCAAGCTCTTCAAGTTCTCTCGTTGCTTGCAGCTTGGATTCCTTGATGCGTTCAGCGCGCTCTTCGTAGTATTTCTGTTCCTGCAGGGCAAATTCATACAAGCCTTCTTCGCCCGCTTTGGATGCTACCTCAGCCTGATGCTTTCTCTTATCAGCTAAAACGGATGCCTGCTGATATTCTTTTTGGAATTCCTCTTTTAAAAGGTACTGTCTTTCAACCAGCTTTCTTACTTTTTCCACTTCCTGCTCACACTGTCTTAAGTAATGATTCAGGACCGCGATCGGGTTTTTCTTTTCTTTCTTATCTATTGCTTCGTGAAGGTCGGACATGACGGTATTTTTTAATCGTTGAAATAGGTTTGCCATTGTAAAATCGCTCCTTTAGTTTTTTAATTGTGACCATTCTCTTTCGAAATTCGTGAAAGGATCAGATGATGATTCTTCCATGATGACTTCTTCTTTTTTCCAGTTTTTATAGATGACATACAGGACATACAGAGCAACAAGCCCGATGATGGCCGGGAAGTTCGATACGGTTGCACTGAATGCTGCAAGACCGATCAATGCCCATAGAATCTTTTTGCCTGTCGAATCTGTTTTGATAAAACCTTTGAAGCTGTAATACATGATCAATAACGAGATCGCAAGCCCTACGATCGGTCCTAAATTGGCAAGCAGGACAATGGCTGCAACCCCTCCTGCTAAAATCAATCCGAATTTTTTCATATGTTTGTTGCCTCCTTTCTTCTTCATGTCTCTATCCTACCTATTTTGCGGATTTCCCATAACGAGCCGGAGCTTTATTTTCGTATCGGACTTGAGGCTTAGAAGGGGTAGGACTATGCGGTTTGGAAGGGGATTTGGTTCTTTGGGGAGGGATGAGAGGGACAAGTGCGAATTTTGTCGTATTTGGGAGAACGGTCGATATAGTGAAAATTAGGTTGATAAAATGAAAAAACGGTTGATAAATCTGGATGAAGGTTGATAAATTCCCGTAAAGGGCCGATAACCGGAGAGAAAGGTCGATAACCCAAACAAAGGTCCGTCCCTCAACTCCAGGGACGGACCTCCTGCTTATTTAGTTTGTCAGTTCAAGGAATTCTTCCACATCGGCGATGCAGAGGTGGATTCCTTTTTCCCAGAATGCCTCTTTGGTGATGTCCTCGCCGAGGTGTTTCATGGCAAGGTCTTCAACGGTCATGACGGCGGTGTCGCGAAGCAGAGCCATATATTTCTCTTCATAGCTTTCTCCGGACTTCAGTGCCTTGGCGTAAATGCTCAATGAGAACAGGTAGCCGAATGTATATGGGAAGTTATAGAACGGCACCCCTGTAATATAGAAGTGCAGCTTCGATGCCCAGAAACGCGGGTGGACTTCGCCAAGGGAATCAGCGAAGGCTTCCTTCTGGGCTTCCACCATCAAATCATTGAGGGTATCGACGGATACAATCCCTTTTTTACGCGATTCATAGAAACGCGTCTCGAATAAGAAACGCGCATGGATATTCATGAAGAAAGCGACACTCCGCTGCAGTTTATCTTCGACGAGGGCGATCTTATCTTCTTTTGTTTGGGCTTCCTTGACAGCTGCATCTGCCACGATCATTTCGGCAAACGTCGAAGCGGTTTCCGCCACATTCATGGCGTAATTCCGATTCAGTGTGTGCATCGGCTTAAGGGCATACGAGTGGAAGGCGTGGCCCAACTCATGGGCAAGCGTCGATACATTCGACATCGATCCCGAGTACGTCATAAAAATACGTGATTGATCACTTAAAGGGAAAGATGTACAGAAGCCGCCTGGGCGTTTTCCGGCACGATCCTCCGCTTCAATCCACTCATCCTCAAATGCTTTCTCTGCAAACTCGGCCATTTCACTGCCAAAACGGGAGAACTGCTTGAGAATAAACTTCGCGCCTTCGTCATAGGACATGGTGCCCGTCGATTCTGCAACCGGAGCGTCCAGGTCAAACCAGTCTAGTTTCTCCTTACCGAGTAGTTTCGCTTTCCTGTCCAGGTACTTCACGAAAGGTTTTTTATGTTTTGAGATGGCACCCCACATGGCATCAAGGGTTTCCTGCTTCATTCGATTGTATTCAAGGGGCTCTTTCATCAATTCATCCCAGCCCCGCTTCTTGTAAACATTCAAACGGAAGCCGCCAAGGTGATTGAGTGTACGGGCAAATAGCTCTTCATTCGTTTCCCATGCTTTCTCCAATTGATCGAATACCTCTTTACGGATCTTCGCATCAGGACTCGAGAGTAAATTATTTGCCTGCCCCACTGACAGAGTTTTACCGTCGTGAGTGATTTCCATCGCTCCGACAATTGTGTCGTACATCTGACCCCAGCCGTGATAACCATCGACGGCCAACGCTTGGATCAAGGATTCTTCTGTGCTTGATAGCTTGTCTTTCGATTTCCGTCTCCACTCATTCAACACAAAACTGATTTCATTTAGCCGTTCATGCTTCAGTAGCTCTTCCCATACTTCTCCTGTACAATCAGAAAGCTGCTGCTGAAACTTTGTAAAGGTCGATGAAAAGTCGGCACTCTGCGTTGTGACTTCACTGCGCAGGGAATCTGCCTTCCGGTCATGCATGTTCTGGGCTTCCAGACAGCTGACGAATGCACCGGCCTGCCGAAGATACAGAATGACTTCCTTCGCTTCTTCAATCAGCTTCCAAACGAGTTCTGCATCATTCGCCGATTGAGGCGGATGGAAAGCAAGGGCGTTTTCAGCGAAATCATTTTTCTTCTTCTCTAACGTGTTCAGATGCTGCCTGAACTCCGATGATTCACTTCCACCTTTGAAAAAAACATCTAAATCCCAAACATTTGAATATGTATGTGTTGTATGGTCCATAATGTCCCCCTATATGTATTGTGTCAATTGTCCCTATCCTTTTTAAATTCTCGATAAATCCTCTAATTCCTTCCTGATCTTTCACGATTCCTTTTACCTAAACTCTCTTCCTTTGGTTTTTAAATGGAGAAAAGTGGAATAGTATATAGCACAGCACCTCATGAATCCCCCACACTTTAAGAGGAGGAATGACGATGAAATTATTATGGAATCTTGTAGCTTTTGTTTTGGTGATTGTCATGAATACGCTCGCTGTGACCTTGCCTTTGAATAATCAATCAACAAGGGAGATCAGTGACAGGCTCGATATCATGATCACCCCGGCAGGGTATGTCTTTTCGATTTGGAGCCTGATTTATCTTTTACTGGCGATTTGGATCATCAGGCAGTTTCCTAAAGACAGGCGGGATCTTCCTCTTTATCAGGAAACAAGCGGATTATTCGTCTTAAGCTGCCTGCTCAACTCCACTTGGATCCTTGTGTGGCACTATAACTATTTCCTTGTATCAGTCTTTATTATGCTCGGACTTCTACTTACCCTGATCGCCCTATATAAACGGATCAAAAGCACAGGTCCGTCCCTCTTAGATTTAGCACCGTTCTCGATATATTTGGGTTGGATTTCGATTGCGACGATTGTAAATATCACTTATTATTTAACGGATATCGGCTGGAACGGATTTGGGATTTCCGAACTCGTTTGGGCGTACCTTGGATTGATTGTCGCTACCGTACTCGCCTACTGGTTCCGTATCACACAGCATGATCTCCTCTATCCACTGGTCTTCGTTTGGGCCTTCATCGGGATCGGGGTGAAGAACATGGCAGAGCACTCCACCTATTCGTACACGGCCTATGCTCTTGCTATTATCATTCTTGCCTTTGACCTCGTATACAAGCGGACACGGTAGATGAGGGACGGACCTTTATCACTGTATAGAATTCACCCCTATGACTGACATTAAGTGATAGGGGGTGTTGGAATGAATCAGCCAAAGAGGAATGTAACGAAATCCGGGACGGATATTGATGAGGTCAAACGTCAGAACGCACAGTCCGGTCTGACGTACAACCAGGTGAAGCAGCTGCTGGGAGAACAATACACCGGTAAAAAGTAAAAGAAAGCGTCGACTCAGTCGGCGCTTTCTTTCTTTTTGTCTTCTTTTGCCTTTGTTTCCCGCTGAACAGTCAGCTTTTCCTGGATCTTGTTAAGCTCTTTACACGGTTGAGTCAGGCTGACAACGACGTCCCCCACCTCGATCTTCGGAGATGAACCTTCAGTGAAGAATTCAATCCTTCCCGTTGGTTTATGAGCAAATAACAACAGGGTATGTTCATTCCGTTCCTTCAGATAATCTTCAAACGTGTATTTTTCCGTGATATTCGTCTTTCTGAATACATCTCCCCGCTCGACACGTTTATTCAGCTCTTCCCACGTCACATGATTTTGAAATAGGATACGGCCACCGATCGTATGGACCATGTCCTCGAGATCATCATCATTCTTGCTTCTCAGGCTCAGCTGAAACAGGTTATTCCTGCCGATCTCAGGCACGAAGGTCGTACAAACAAGGGCGTTATAGGAGTCGAGCTCCGTCGCCGCAATCATATACTCATACGGAGTCATGTCTAAATAATATTCGGTTTGTTCAGACAGGATCTCCCCTCTGTAAAATGGAATCCCTGCTTTCCTTACCGAAAATAACCGCTGCCAGGATGAATCCGTGATCAGGACGGGAATTTTCATGGTCTGAAGGGTCTTGGCAAATTCGGTACTGAACTTACTTCCCCCTACGATGACGACCCCAGGCTGGTCACTGATGGCCAGATCAAGTTTCTTCGCCAGCCATTTAATTGAAAATCCGTGTGCGCACACCGTCGAGAACACCAGGGCAAAGGTAAGGGACGTCAATATCCTTGCATCCTCAAACCCCTTGTCCAATAGTACAGAGGCAAAGTAACTCGAAACGGTCAACGCAACGATCCCTCTCGGTGCGATCCATCCGACTAGGATTTTTTCCCTGACGGAGAGGTCCGTCCCTATCGTAGACAGCCAGATGGATATCGGCCTTACGATGAAGAGCATGAGCAGGACGAATGACACGATGTTCCAGTTGAAAATCTGGAATAGGGTATCGACGGTTAAAGATGCTGTCAGCATAACGAATATGGTCGATATTAGCAGAACCGAAATGTTCTCTTTAAAGTGACGCATATCATCAATCGATGATATATGCATATTCGCGAGCGTCATCCCCATGGCTGTAACAGCAAGGAGTCCCGTTTCATGTGTGATATGATCTGAAATTGTGAAACAAGCCAGGACAAGGGCAAATACAACCGGTGACTTCAGGAACTCCGGTACATGTCCTTTTTCAAATATGAATCCGGTGAATTTCCCCAGTGCCCATCCAAACACGACAGCAAACAGGGAAGCTGCAAAGAACAGCAGTAGAGATAATCCTGTTACATCATCACTGATTAAAAAGTTGATAATTTCAAAAGCAAATACGGCAATCAATGCACCGAATGGATCGACGACGATCCCTTCCCATTTCAGAATCGCAGCAGGTCTCGGCTTAAGCTTCGCCTGTCTGAGCAGCGGCAGGATGACCGTTGGCCCCGTAACGATGAATAAACCACCGATCACAAAGGCCACGGCCCAGGATAAGCCGGCTACATAGTGAGCCCCTAATGAACCGAGAAGCCACGCCAAAAGGGCACCGATCGTGACGATCCTGAAGACTGGTTTCCCCAGTCCCCTCACTTCACGGAAATCCAGGTTCAGGCTTCCTTCAAATAGGATGATGGCAACAGCCATCGAAATGATGGGTTTAAATACATCCCCGAAATCGTCCTTTGGATTGATGAGGCCGAAGATGGGACCTACGAGCAACCCGACAATCGACATGATGACGATGGCAGGCAGCCTGAATCTCCATGCAACCCACTGGGAAGCAATCCCCAGTACTCCTACTAACATAATGTTAAATAAAATAGAATCGATCATAGACTTCTCCTTTGAGGGTTTGATCATCCATTGTAATAGTGAATGGTATGTACATGTTGTTGAATACAACTAGAATAAAAGGTCCGTCCCTCATTATGCAAAACAAATGCCTTCCGATCTGCACATCCGTTTTATATAGTTTACATTTTTATGGCTGATTTTAACCAAAGAGTCGTTTCCAGTTCCCGACAGATGGTCACGTAATGGAGCATGGTGATGAGAACGGCTCCAGCATTCATGCCGAGGATGACCCCTTCCATTCCGAAACGGGATCCGAGCAAGTATATGAGCGAAAATGAAAAGATGCTCGACCAGACGGTATGCAGGAGGGCGTCCTTCACCAATCCCAATCCAATTAAAAAAGCCTGAAGGGGAAATACCAGAAAATGAAACAGGAAATACGGCCACAAGAGCTTCAAATAATACGCTGAAGAAACCGAGTGAAAAAACGTTCCTGTAATGTAGTCACCAAGGGAATAATAAATAAACACTGCTGGTACACCGTAACCCAATGTGATCCACAACACTTGTTTAAGGTGTGACAGGATACCCTCAAAATCATTGGATGATACTTTTTCCGATACGGTCGGGATCAGGACGATCAGCATCGAAAACGCAATGAATGACGGAAAGAATCCGATGGTAAGGGCAATACCTGCAAGCATCCCAAAATGCTCATTCGCTTCTACTGCCCCCAATCCTGACAGAACGAGAGCCCATTTTATCAAAAAGGGCTGAATCGCATGGGTAAGGGCATGAAAGATGCGCAGGGCGGTTGTTGGAATCGAAACCGATAAAACTGATTTCCTCATATCACCTTTTGGTAATACGGAATGGCTGTTCTTTCTTTTACCCTTAATTTCAAGAATGTAAGCATGGATTAAATAAACAAATACGACCGCTTCACTCGCAATCAATGTCCCGAGGGCAATAAAGATGGATGTATCCATGCTGAAGGACAAAAATTGATAGATCGACACCAATAAACCTAATTGGATGCCTCTACGAAGGAAATTCGCTGCCGCTATTTTCCCCATCTGCTGGATTCCCATGAAATATCCCCTTGTGATGGAACTGAAGGCCACAACGGGAATCACAATCAAGATCAGCCAGCGGATGCCGGGATGATAACCTTGAAACAACGGCGTCCAGGCATAGACCATCATCATGACTAACAGAAGGATGCATGTCGTGATCACCGCAAATCTGAAAGCATAATGGAGCATCCCCCGATGATATCGTTCTTCCCGCTCTGCAAAGAATTTGGAAAGACTGATCGGCAGCTCCATGCTCGATAAAATCACAATCAGAAACACTGTAGGGAGAATCGACATGTATGTACCAAGCCCCGCTTCACCAAGCTCCCGGGCCAGGATCATATTGATCACAAATTCTAAACATTCGCCTATGAAAGCCGTCACCACCAACACCAATGTACCTCTTAGAAACAAACTCATATGTTTGTACCCTGCCTTTGTTTTATATGGTCTATTCTATGATGGTTGTCCGGGGAATATGTGATGGGGTGAGATTGGATGTTTTTGTTGCCGTATCGCATTGCACTATGGAGATATTAAGAAAGTATGGGCTATTGTTCGGCAAGCTTGTGCCACTTTCAGAAAAACTTGTGCCACCTTGGGCGAAACTTGTGCCAAACTGCCCTCCAATACCCATTTAGGTACTTAAACACACAAAAAAAGCAGCCCCCAATAGGACTGCTCTCCAACTACCGAATAATAAAAGTAGCAATCGAATGCAACGGAAGACTCGTGCTGAAGTTATTAACCCCGCACTCTAACGAAATCTCTTCCTCACGGTCACCCGCATTCATCACAACCACGACAATCTCCCCGTCTGCATTTTCAAAAGAAGTGGCCAGTACAGCGTCACCGGAAACCTCACACCCGATGCGTCTTGCACCTTTTTTAATGTATTTACTGAAATGCCCGATATAATAATAAGAGCTGTTGTAGCGGACATCATCGTTCACAGTATCGACGATCACCGGCGCATCGCAATAGTTCCCGACGTGATTCGGACCGCCCACTTCATTCAGCACCATGTTCCAATCGATCCACGCTTCAAGGTAATTGTTCAAGTCACCGATGATGTTCCGTCCATAGCGTTCACCTGTATCCCAGGCACCGGGCTTGACCCCGCCCTCAATGCACCCTTCTGTGAAAATTAAATGCTTGTCGGGAAAATCATCATGTACCTTTGAGAGGTTTTCAAACTCCTCGGAAACATACCAGTGGACCCCTGTTCCCCAAACATACTTAGCCGCTTCGGGATCGGACAACACAGCTTTTGCACGCTCATAAATCACATCACGATTATGATCCCAAATAATGACCTTCACATCCTCATGGCCATGTTTCTCGAGGGACGGACCTAAATGATTTTTAATAAAGTCCCGTTCTTCTTCCCCCGTATACAGGCATGAATCCCAAACCTGCTTCGCTTCCGGTTCATTCTGGATCGTCAATCCCCAGATCGGAATCCTCTCTTTTTCCATCGCATCTATATACTTTGAATAATAGTCCGCCCAGACGGATTCATATTGAGGTAACAGTTTCCCGCCATTGTTCATTTCTCCGTTCGTTTTCATCCAAGCAGGTGGACTCCAAGGGGAAGCAACGATGGAAAGTTCCCGTCCGGCCACTGTCATCGCTTCCCGGATTAGAGGAATCACCAGTTTCTTCTCCCGCTCGATAGAGAAGCTTTCTAACGAATCATCCCCATCCTCCACATATGTATAGTTTTCTAACGAAAAATCACAGCTGTTGATATGGGTCCGACCAAACCGATACCCAAGTCCCTCTACCGGATCAAAATACCTGCGAATGATTTCTTCCCGCTTCTCCGGGCTGATGAGGGAGAGGCTGTGAGCCGCCGATTCAGTGAACGCACCGCCGAACCCAAGCATTTCCTGATATTTACGCTCTGGATCAAGCTGAATGTGGGTATTGGCACGACCTTCTGAAAAAGAAACCGGTTCTTTTTCAGAGAACCGATCTCCTGTTTCTTTGGCTGTCAGAATCATCTTCATATTCATTGCGCGATTTCCTCAGTATGAAGGTTATGCTTCACTTTATGATCCCGGATGATTTCAGCGTAGCGGAAGGCGCTGTCTTTCCAGATCCGCTCCTGTGTATCGAAATCGACATACAGGATACCGAAGCGCTTGTCATATCCGAAGCTCCACTCAAAATTATCCATCAGTGACCATAAATAGTATCCTTGAATGTTCATGCCTTCTTCATTCAGGTCGGAAACGGCCTGAAGATGCAGATTCAAGTAGTTCACACGATCATGGTCATGTACGCGTCCGTTTTCCAGCACATCGTCATATGCCGCCCCGTTTTCAGTGATGTAGATCGGCAGATCCGTATATTCCTGCCTTAGACGGCGGATGAGGTCCTTGAACTCATTAGGGGCGATATCCCAGCCCATGCCTGTTTTCTCATAATCCGAGTAAGCTCCTTTATGAAGGAAATCATTGGCTGCACTGAACTCGACGATCCCGCGGCTGTAATAGTTGATACCGAAGAAATCACATTCCGTTGAGATCAGTTCCATATCCCCTTCTTTAATGAAGTCATACGTATGAACGTATTTTGAGAATAAGTTCATCATATCTTTCGGGTATTCCCCTTTGAATACGGGATCAAGGAACCAGCGATTGGAATATCCGTCCGCGTTGTTGGCAGCAAGTGCGTCGTTCACTGAATCCGTGTTTGGATAAACGGGTGAGAGGTTCAACGTGATGCCGATCTCCGTCTCGGACTGGAATTCCTTCTTAAGCATTTCCACTGCTTTTCCGTGTGACAACAGCATGTGATGAACGGCTCTTACTGCTTCATCCATATTGGTATGACCCGGTGCATGAACACCCTGATGGTAACCGAGGAACCCTGCACACCAGGGCTCATTGTGAGTGATCCATGAATCAACGATGGAATCAAGCTCCTTGAAGCAGGCTTCTGCATAATCCAGGAACCATTGTACGGATTCACGATTAACCCATCCGCCTTCCTCATGTGCCCACAACGGAAGATCCCAGTGATACAACGTTACAGCAGGCTTGATTCCTTCTTCTTGAAGTCTTGTCGCCAATTTTTTATAAAAGTCCATTCCTTCCTGATTATACTTACCCTTTTCAGGAAAGATGCGCGGCCAGGCAATGGAGAAACGATACGTATCCACGCCAAGGCGCTTGATATGCTGGATGTCTTCTTCAAATCGGTGGTAGTGATCACAGGCAACGTCCCCATTATGCTGCTTATAGACCTTCCCCGGAATGTCACAGAACATATCCCAGATGGACGGTGTTCTTCCCCCTTCATTATGTGCTCCCTCTATTTGATACGACGATGTTGCGGTTCCAAACGTAAATGTTTTATCAAATTGCATAGGTCATTCTCTCCTCTATTCTTTGATTGATCCTGCTGAAATACTGTTTACGATATATTTTGATAGGAATAGGAAGGCAATCATGATTGGCACAACGGAAATCGCAATCCCTAAATACATTGATCCTAAATTTTGTGCTACTTGAGACCCTTTTAAGAATCCCATTAAGACCGGCAGCGTATATTTCTCAGGCGAGAATAGGATGACGAGCGGCATGATGTAGTTATTCCATGATCCGATGAATGTGAAAATCGACATCGTCGCGACTGCCGGCATCATAATCGGAATCGCCACTGTATGGAAAATCTTGAACTCACTCGCCCCATCAATACGTGCTGCTTCTATTAAACTTGGATGAAGGGTAGTCTGGATATATTGTCTGAGAAAAAAGACGACAAACGGACTGGCAATCGCCGGAACGATCAGTGGAATGAAGGAATCCAGGATCCCCAGATTCTTACTCAGTTCGTAAAAGCCGATCAGTCCCAACTGTCCTGGGACCATCATCATCACAAGCATGAAAACGAATAAGAAATTCTTCCCCCGGAATGTGTAAAACGCAAATCCATAAGCAGTCAAAGCGGAAAAATATCCTGATAAAACAGTCGTGAGGACAGAGATGATCAGACTATTCTTGAACCCCGACCAAATGTTGACGTATTCCATCATCGTCGAATAGTTTTCCATTAAGGCACTGCCTGGGATCAGGGTGAAACCTGACAGGATCGCTTCATTTGACCTTGTGGCGTTCACAAGCATCATAAGGAATGGAATGAAGCAGACAATCGCCATCAAGACAAGCAGGATATAGATGATGCTCTTCACAATGGTATTTCTGGTCTTTAGTTTCGACTCATGTGGAAGAAGTTCGGGCTTTGACTTCTCTACCTTCTGGGTCGGTACATCTTTTTCAACGGCTGTTTTTCCCAACATGCTTTACACCTTCCTTGCTTGTTTGCGTTCATTTCCATACATCCCTTTGAAGACAATCGCCGAGAAGATCAAGGTAATGACAAACAATCCATATGCGACAGCTGATGCATATCCGTAATTGTTAAACTTGAATGCCTGATTGTATAGATACAGAACCATGGTATTCAATGATCCATCTGGAGAACCGATTCCATCTGTCAGGAGCATCGGCAGATCAAACAGCTGAAGGCCTCCGATCAAGGATGTGATCATGATATAAAGTAAAATCGGTTTTAATAAAGGAATCGTGATTTTCGTAAAGGTTTGCCACCTGTTTGCCCCATCAATCAATGCAGCTTCATAGTAGTCCTTAGAGATTCCGGAAACACCCGCCATGACGACGATGAACGAATGGCCGAACCACATCCAGGTGAGGATCAGGGAAACGGAAAGCTGTGCAGTCGCGGGCTCGTTCAGCCAATTAATCGGTTCTGATATAAGACCTATATTTAATAGAATCATATTTAATGATCCGTGCTGCCAGTCCAGTAGAATCCCAAACAGAAGGGCAACAGAACTAATGGTGATTAAATTAGGTAAATAAAAAATCGATCTGAAAAATGCCAAACCTTTTAACTTCATTCTCATATCAGAGAAGATTAATGCGAGTATAAGGGCAAGACCGATTTGCAGGGCAAAATTGACACCCCAGATTTTCCAGGTGTTAAAAAACGCTTCTACAAAGTAGCTGTCTGTGAGTAATCGGGTATAGTTCGCAAGACCGACCACTTCTGCGGTCCCGCTCCCGGAATAGTTTGTAAAGCTGTAATAAAATGTGAGTGCAACGGGATAAATACTGAATATTAAAAAGATGATCCAAAATGGGGCAATAAATAGATAACCATAGCGATCTACTTTTTTCATTCCCCAGCCCCCCTAGTTGTTAGATTTGGCAGGCAGCGTGAATCCATGCCGCCTGCCCTTAAATTTTACTACTTAGTTTTTTGGTACTTTCAAGTCTGGATATGCGTTTTGTGCTTTTTTATAGAACTCTTTAATTGCATCTTCTTTGGATTTTTTACCGTCCACGTATTGCTGAACAGCGTTTCCATAGAACGTGTCAAGCTGCTGGTCGTATTTCGTTACGATACCAGGTTCGATATCTTTCGCCTGCTCCAGGAAGAATTGATAGTTGTTTTGACCACCAAGGAATTCGTCACTGAAATCATCTTTGATTTTGTTCGTTACAGGCAGGTAAGAAAGTACATCCCCAGTTTCCTTCGCCCAATCTGTCAGGAATTCATCATCCTGTGTCATCATTTTCACAAAGTCATACGCAAGTTCTTTGTTTTCAGATTTATTGTAAACTCCTAACCATGTGCCACCCCAGAAGTATGGGCTTGGTCCACTCGTCACTGCCCAATCACCTGCAGATTCCTTGACGTTCGTTTTAAGAACACTGTGAAGTCCCCAAGTCGGAAGAACATAAGAGAATACTTGTGTTTCTTTTTCCTTGCCGTTTTCTTTCATTTTGATCGGTTTATCCATCGCCTCGAACCATGATGGAGACCACTCAGCTGCAAGCGCTGTGTAGCTGTTTTCACGTAATTTCTTAGCAGAGTCCATATATTCGATCTTTTGATCTGTTAACTGCAATTCATTCTTATCGTTCACCCATGGTTGCGGGTTATCTCCCTGAGCGAACCAA
Organism: Rossellomorea aquimaris; assembly: GCF_020172085.1. Taxonomy (GTDB): domain Bacteria; phylum Bacillota; class Bacilli; order Bacillales; family Bacillaceae_B; genus Rossellomorea; species Rossellomorea aquimaris_E. The sequence goes on along the minus strand of NZ_JAIVAT010000007.1, from coordinate 202,910 downwards.
CGGATGGATCCTTCATCAGGGAACATGCTGTAGCCTTTCTCTTTCATCTTTTCCGCTACTTTAAAAACGTTGTCCATTGAATTCATCATGTTACCTACTTCGGTTGGATCGTCAGTACCAAGCACTTCTTTCGCGATACTTCTCTTGTAATAGATTCCGCCCGGTGTTGTCTGCCATGATAAAGCCCTTACATTTCCGTCTTTATCTTTACCTAAGTCAAATACATAAGGTACATATTTATCTTTGATTTCATCTACGTTGTATGGTTTTTCTGATAAGTTTTCCCAGTAACCTGCGTCCACCCATTGTTTAAGGAACGCGATTTCTCCCGTGAATACGTCCGGTGCTCCTACGCCACTTTCAAGAACCGGCTTTAATTTCGTCGGGTAGTCGGCAATCGGAACGATCGTCAATTCTACTTTTACACCGTTTTTCTCTTCAAACTTCGTGATGGGTTTCTTCAGTTCATCCGTGAATGACCATACCTTCAAATCTACATCTTTATCCGACTTGGAACTGCCGGATGACTTGGAATCTCCCGAACAAGCGGAAAGCACTCCAGCCACTAGTACAAACGTCATGAATAATGCTAGAACTTTCTTCATCATAATCCCCCTTTTTTCATTTGAAAATATTGATACGAAATCGGTTTCGTTCACTTTCACTCGAAAAGTCCGAAACCGGTTTCGAACTATCTTAAAAAAATATAAGATTATATCTTTTTTTCTTCTTTTAGTCGTGCACAAGATTCTCTGATGATAAGTTCAACCGGAATGACCTCGGTCGTAAGCAGCTTTTTCTTCTGGATGATCTGGTTCATCAGTAATTGTCCGGCACGGATACCGATTCGGTCCGTGTCCTGTTTGACCGTAGTCAGCTTTGGCGTGAGGTAGGCAGCCATTTCGATGTCATCATATCCGATGATGGAAATATCCTCAGGAATGCTTAAGCCATTCTGTTTGATGGCTTCCATGGCACCGATCGCCATATGGTCACCAGCTACAAAGACTGCGGTAGGTACTGTTTCAAGCGAGAGAAGCTTTTCCATCGCCGTTTTTCCTTCCTCGATGGAGAACATGCCACCGTTCACAAGATAACCTTCTTGTATAGGCAATCCCGACTCTTCCATCCCTTTCGTGAACCCTTTGATTCGCTGTGCACCGGCATCGATTGAAGGATCGCCCGAAATATGGGCGATTCTTGTATGCCCCAGTGAATGAAGGTACTCAACAGCCAACCTTCCACCCTCAATATTATCCGAGTAGACTACACTGCAGTTCTGGTTGCTCATATCGATCACAACGATCGGCACATGACTATTGATCATGTCCTGAACCTGAGGATCGCTTGGATCCGAGCAAATCACGACGATCCCATCCACAGCACGATATAAGAAATGCTCCAGATAACTCGTATCCCGATTTCTAAGATTACGAGAAGCAAAGATTAAATCATACCCTTCCCGCTCCACAAATTTGCGGAAACTTTCAATAAGGGCGCTGAAGAACGGATGCTTCAAGCCGACCTCATTGTCCTCTGCGAACATGACTCCGATCGTCCAGGACTTCTTCGTCGACAAGGACTGAGCATGAGCGTTAGGTAAATAGCCCATTTCTGCCGCCGCATCAAGAATTTTTTGCTTTGTTTTCTGGCTCACGTCGGAATAATTATTAAGAGCCTTAGATACTGTCGTACTGGAAAAACCAGTTCGTTTTGCTAAGTCATAGATTGTAACCATTACTGTCTCCTCTTCATCGAAAGCGCTTTCGTTAATTGTTATTATAGTCCAGACTTTTGAGGGAATCAATATAATTTTTAGAAAACTTTTATTTTTTGACGGTTTCTTTTTTGCCATTCCTTAGAGAATTCCTCACTTGTACGAGAGCAACACTGGAATTTTTCAGGTACATATGCGCTTATTGGGCCATCTTCTTTTTTGGCAGACCCCATAGTAGACGGAATCCAGCCGAAACCTTACCCATATATTGGTACATCAACCCAGTCCTCCTCGTGCCAGCCCAAACAAAACTTGTCCAACTGAAAGAAAATTCCCATAAAGAACCCTCGCCCCCCTAATAAAAAAAGCAGCCCCACTACAGGACTGCTTTTCTCTAAAACTATTCTTTCACTACTTTACGCTTTCTACCACCAATCTTCCCTTTGATTTTCATCAAAGTTTCATACACGATCGGCACAACGACAAGCGTTAAGAGCGTCGAGCTGGTCAATCCGCCAATAACGGTTACACCGAGCCCTTTCGAGATCAATCCGCTTCCTTCAAGACCGAGTGCCAATGGGAACAGGGCTCCGATTGTGGCAATGGCTGTCATGAGAATTGGACGAAGTCGGGTGGATCCGGCTTCCAGCAAGGCTTCCCTTGTGGATAGTCCTTCGTTTTCTTTGTGAATCACACGATCGACTAACACGATTGCATTGGTGACCACGATACCGATCAGCATAAGTGCTCCGATCATAGACGAAATACTGATCGTTTCTCCTGCAATCAATAATGCTACCAATGCTCCGATAATCGTGAATGGTAGTGAGAACAGGATGGCAAATGGTGCTAGACCGCCGCCGAATGTGATGACAAGAATCAAGTAGACAATCGCGATCGCTGCAAGCATCGCTAAACCTAATTGTGTGAAGGATTCCTTGATATCTTCTGTTACCCCGCCCATGTTCACATCGATGCCGGATGGAATATCCATATCCTTGATTTCTTTCTGGATATCTTGAGATGCTTTCGACACATCGTCGGTTTTCAGTTCTCCACTCACTTGAGCAAAGACTTTTCCGTCCCGTCGCGAAACGGTATCAGACGTCTTCCCTTCTTGAACTTCGACAACGTCTTTAATTGGAACTTCCACACCCAGTGGTGACTGGATGGTTTTATCCGTCAAGTCGTTGATGCTTTCATACTTTTCTTTCTCAACATCCAGGTAGACATTCACTTCTTCGCCGTCTTTTTCAATCGTCGTAAGGACCGGACGCTGACGTGTCTGACCAAGCTCCATGGCAATTTGACCTGCTGTCAGACCAAATTCGCTCAGCTTTTCCTGGTCTGCGACGAACGAATACTCATCATAGGATTCAGAAATGCTTGATCCGACTTTTTTGAAATCTTTCTTGTCTTTCATCATGTCTTGAATATCGTTGACAACCGGTTCGATGTCTTTCAGGGTTTCCCCGTACACATACACGACAATTTCATTGCTGCCGGCACTTGCAGAGAAGTCCTGTGAAGCCCATTCCCCTTTGTCTGTTGCTTTCTGCAGATCTTTGATGACCTTTTCTTTTTCTTCTGAGAAATTCTCTGTGTCGTCGTTATATTGAACGTAGAAGATGGCATTATTATTGCTTCCCGGACTCATCGGATTTTCACCGCCGACAGAGTACTGAATGGTTTCAGCCCCTTTACGGTCCTGGAAATACTCCTCTGCATCCTGTGCGATTTTTTGGACATCATCTTCTGTTTGACCAGGTTCTGGTTTATACGTTGCCATGATCATCTTTTCTTCATCGGATGGAAGGAAGCTGACGCCAATCAATGGTACTAGGAATAAGCTCCCCACCAACATAGCGATTGCAAGGATCGACGTGATGATTTTATGATTCAGAGTCCAGTTCAATACGCCCTTATACCAAGTCGCTAAACGGCTTTTCTTCTCTACGTGCTTCTTGCCTACACCCTTTTTAAACATGGAGTGGGCAAGCATCGGTACGATCGTAACGGCTACAAGAAGGGAAGCCAGTAGTGCAAACACGATCGTTAAGGCGAATGGAAGGAATAGTTCCCCGATCATTCCTTGAACAAGTCCTAGCGGAAGGAACACAGCAATCGTGACAATTGTGGAAGACGCGATCGGAACGAACATTTCTTTCGTTGCTTCACGGATCAGGTCTTTTCCTTTCAGAATCTCACCTTTCAGTGACATTCTTCGATAGATATTTTCTACCACGACAATGGAATCATCGATTACCCGCCCGATGGCGACCGTCATTGCCCCAAGGGTCATGATATTTAACGTAATGTCCATCTGTTTCAGAAGTAAAATTGCGATTAATAGAGACAGTGGAATCGATACGACTGAAATGAGCGTCGATTTGATATCCCGTAAGAACAGAAGGATGATGATGACCGCGAATACAGCACCGAATAAGGCTTTATTCAGCATGGTGCTGACAGATTCTTCGATCGGTTCCCCCTGGTCAAAAGTAGAAATGATTTCTACACCATCAATGTCTTCTTCAAATGTTTTGATTTTTTCTTTGACCGCATTGACAACATCCACCGTATTGGCATCTGCTGTTTTCACCACTTGAAGGCCGATGGATTCTTTTCCGTTTGTTCTTGAAATGGATTCTGCTTTCCCAATCAATTCAATATCAGCAATATCTGAAAGTTGAATGGTAGGGATCTTCATGCCCGCAGGTGCTTGCGGTGTTTGTCCCTGCGCGGACGGCTGCTGTCCTTGCGCCGTAGCTCCACCGGTATTTGGAGTTACAGGGATCTTCATTTCTTTCAAATCTTCAATCGTCGTAATATTTCCGTCGACCACAACGGATTTCTGACTGTCTTTGAACGTATAAAGCCCTAATGGAGCCGTAACGTCCGAGCCTTTAATCATATTTTGGACCGTCTCTTCTGTCAGACCGTACTTCGCAAGTTTTTCTTCATCAAATACAAGCTGAGCCTCTTGTACCTGCTGACCTGATGCCTGTACAGAAGCTACCCCGTCCACTCCTTCAAGTTCCGGAACAATTGTGTCTTCTACTGTAGACGTTAATTGCGCCAATGACTGTTCTTCATTTGCTACACTAAGGGCGATGACCGGAAAGGCGTTGAAGTTAAGTCTTGAAACTTCCGGCTCATTAACTCCATCTGGAAATGGTAGATCGGAAAGAGCCTCTTCCACTTCGGTCTTGGCTTCATCCATATCCTTTGAAAACTTGTATTCTATTTGGACGGCTGAAGCATTCTGGTAAGAGGTGGAACTGACTACATTCACTCCATCTAAATTCTTCAAACGTTTTTCAATCGGCTCAGAAACCTTGTCCGCAACATCTTCCGGCGTAGCGCCAGGATACACGGTTGTCACACTGACAATCGGTGTGTTGATGTTAGGTAAAGTTTCCAGCTTCATATTAAATCCTGAATATAAGCCTGCCACAATGACAATGATCGTCATTAGCCAAACAGCAAACTTATTCTTAAGCACAAAATTAATAATACTGTTCACGTGTATTCATCCCTTCTCTTCATTCCTGACCGACTAGTCATAACATATTTTAATATAACTGACCACTCAGTCATAAGTCAATATACTTACAAAAGAAAAGGTTTATTTTTTGTGACCAATCGGTCATAATATACGTAAGGAGTTTATCAAGGAGAGGAAAGTATGAAAGAAAAAGAAAAATTGATTATCGAGACATCCATAAAGCTCTTTGCCACGAAGGGATTCAACGCTACCTCCGTTCAAGAAATCGTGAGCGAATGTGATATATCAAAAGGTGCCTTCTATCTTTATTTCAAATCAAAAGAAGCACTGCTGCTGGCCATCATGAATTACTATTTTAAAATGATCACGGACAAAGTGAATGAAATCGAAAACGAGGATATACCTCCTTACGAGAAATTCCAAAAACAATTAGAATGTCAGCTCATTGAAATATGCAAACATAAAGAATTCATCATTATGCAGATTCGTGAGAACGCCATGCCGTTCAACGATGAAATCCACGATCTTCTCAGCGAGATGAAAATGAACACCCATCGGTATTATAAAAGAAGGTTATTTGGGATCTACGGAAAAAAGATTGAGCCGTATTTCTGGGATATCACGATGATGATTCAAGGATTTTTCCATTCTTATTTAGAATTGGTCATGCTTGATAAAATCGATTTGGACTTTTCCTACTTATCCCATTTCATATTGAAACGTACGGATGACTTGGTGGAAGGATTATTGAAGAGTGGGGATGAACCTGTTCTTTCATTCGAAAAGCTGGACGATCTCGTCAATGACTTCACGTCTTCTGCCCGAATGAACGAGTCGACCCTCATTCATATGGTCGAAGATGCGCTTGAAGTGGCTGAGGATGAAAATATCCGGATTTCACTGGAAGTCATAAAAGAAGAAATACAAAAGGACGAAACCCGTCCTGTCGTCATCAGAGGGATGCTGGTGAATCTGGATGAGGATCCTGCGCTGAAGCATCTGATGAATGCTTTAAGACATTTTTATAAAATCTAATGACCGTGTTGGGTCTCTTGTAACACCGCCGCCCGATTTCCGTGCAAGACTTCGCTTTCCTCGGGCGGAAGGAGTCTTCGTCTTGCACTCCAATCAACAGCTAGAACCTGCTTTATTAATGACTTATGCTTTTTCAACAACAATATAAAATCCGAACGATTTCGAATGATCGTTCGGATTTTTCTATGACTAAGGTATTTCTGTCCCAGCCTATCTCTGTTAAAACTACATTCTTATAAGAACTCACGCCAACATTTTCTCCCGCAATGCCCCGATCCCTTCCTTGCATACTCCATACTCCAGCCAGGAGCAGCCTTTACATAGATGGTCAAGATCTTCAGGTTTGACCTTTTGGGCCGTTGCGTTGATCAATTCGGATTTCAAATAAACTTCACCGTGCTTCACTCCTAAGTGGTTCAGCACCCTGCTGTCTAATGCAAGGACATGGTCATTGGAGGCGACACTTTTTTCACATGCTGATTCCCCTTTATGAGGGCAGGCGCCACAGGCATCATCGAAAGCTTGAACGACCTGGATGGGAAAGTCCATGTTGTCGTTGCGTATGTCTTCCACTATCTCAGCCATCTTCTGAACAAATTCAGGACTGTACCCCATGCCTTTAAATCCGTGAGTACACAGAAGATGATGTCCTCTCAGTATTCTCTTCATGGTATCCCCCTTTTTTAAAGCTGTTGAATTTGATCTGATTCATGGATGGTTACTTTCTCACTGGTTGAGCTTATGGCTGCGCGGTACATCCCATACGCAACCTGCTTGCCTGAAATACTTCTGTACCGCTTCAACCTGCCAACCATGACCGGACGGACGGCCCTGGAGAAAAGTTCACCCGCTTTTTCTCCAAGACGGAATTCCTGTCTCTCCCCCAATAAAAGGGAGGGTCTGAAAATGTGAAGGGAGGGATAATGAAGTTCCCTTAAGCCTTCTTCCAATTTCCCTTTCACCTGACTATAAAAGAATGAAGAACCCGTGCTTGCACCAATGGAAGATATGACGAGGTATTGTTTTGCTCCATGTTCTTTTCCAAGCTTACCGAGTTGAATGGGATATTCATAGTCCACTTTCTTAAATGCTTCTTTCGTCTTCGCTTTTTTAATCGTAGTACCGAGGCAACAGAATACATCATCCACTTCTTCATGAGGCAAAAGCTTCATCCCATCAAACGAAATGATTCGTTCATCCAGCTTTTCATGCTTCAAACCGCTAGCCCTTCGAACAAAGGAAATCACTTTTGTATACTCCGGACTCTTTAGCAGGATATCCGTCAGATGGGAACCGACCAGGCCGGTTCCCCCTGCAACCAATGCTACTTTCGACATCATTCAATCCTCCTCTCTTATTCCGATAAATCCTTCCAGCTCCCGTAATGATGGACGGCGATTCCTTTGTAGGAAGAATGGGTTTCATACTCCGCATCAACCAGCGCAAGCTCATCAAGCATGGTAGCCGCCCCTTCTTCGTGAAAGGTCAGGAAATTCCCCTCAGCAGATGGAGCTGTCTCCACTCCAACCTTCACTTTTTTTCCTGCAGACTGGGCGAAATCCATTTCATTTCTGACAAGTTCTATGATCCCGTTCTCTCCAATGGCCAGATCCCGATATGCCATGATACCAACTTCTTCTGTCTGCCCAATGACCCACTGAGCAAGATTCCCTATTCCAAATTCATTATTGTATGTTTTCCCATCAAACCAAAATGGAATGTCCATCCCTAATGGCAGTTGAAGAGAATTCGAACGATTTACCGCTACCTTTACCATCTTTTGATAATTCAACACCGTCTTCCCGTAGGCGGTTGTCCACCCGGGTAAAAGATATGGCTCCACATCCAAATGAACCCCTGTAAATCGTTGAGCCTCACTTGCTTCAAGCTGGTACGCATAGAGCCAATCAAAAAAGGCATTAAGGGATGTTTGTCCTTTTATGGTTGCCCATTTCGGTGCTCCGTCCAATGCATATACGTGTATATTTTCAACACTCGCCATTTCGATAAATTGCTGATAGTATTCCTTTTCCACTGCCGGATTCACTTGCAAGTATACTTCATCTACATGATGAGATCTAAAAAAGTCAATGATTTCTTCCCTCTGTGTGACGATCTCCACAGTATTCCAAAGCCACGTACTTTTCCCTCTCATGTCTACACCAGCTGCCTTTTCAGTAGATGGGTAAGAAATCATACTCATCATGATTAAACAAATACAAACCCATTTCAAACATCTACTCATCTTTCATTCTCCTCTTCCTGAGCCTTGGCTCTTTTGAGGAGCCTGGCAGCTTGGCGACCATTCAAATCGATTAGGCCCATAGCTTTGCGTCCTTGCTTTTCAACAAGTTTGCCTTTTTCAGTTATTTTTTTATCCTTCCTCTTTAGTATAGTCCTTTTTTCACCGGTGAAAAGATGTAATTTTCAAAATTATCATGTGACAGAAATTGCCTTTTTTGAATTCTTTCCATATCCTTTACAACTCTTTTTCACCTGTGAGATAGTTGGAACTTGTGTTTTTCAATGAAAAAATAAAGGAGTATTTAATATATGTCTAAAACGCATCACACATCAAAAATTGATTGGCCTGTCTTTGCTATCAGTGGCGGATTGCTCATTCTTTTCGTCATCGCCGCTTTCATCAGTTTGGACAGCGTCACTGCATTTGTTAATAAAGGTTTCACCTGGTCTTCAAAGTACTTTGGAGCTTTCTGGCAAGTACTAATGCTGGTACATTTCCTTGTAGCACTTTATCTGGCATTCTCAAAATACGGAGGTGTCCGATTAGGTTATATGGAAAAACCGGAAATAGGAACGTTTAAGTGGTTATCGATCATCATGGCCACTTTACTTGCCGGCGGAGGGGTGTTCTGGGCGGCAGCTGAGCCTATGTATCACTTTATGACCGTCCCACCCATGCATGAAGGAATCAATGCCTTGACCCCGGGAGCCATCATGCCGGCCCTGGCGCAAAGCTATATGCACTGGGGCTTTCTCGCATGGGCCATCTTAGGGACTTTGAGTGCCGTCGTTATGATGTACGGGCACTACCACAGAGGGATGCCGATGAAACCCCGGACCCTTCTGTATCCGATCTTCGGGGAAAAACTTAAAAAGAGTGTCCTCGGAACCCTTATCGATGCATTTGCCATCATTGCCGTGGCTGCAGGTACAATCGGACCGATTGGCTTCCTTGGTTTACAGGCAAGTTACGGACTATCCGCTTTATTCGGTATACCAGACCGGTTCTCGACTCAGCTTGCGATTATCATTTGTTTAGTGATCGTATCGACCGTATCTGCTGCCACCGGCCTTCATAAGGGGATTCAAATCCTGAGTAATGTGAATGTACGATTGGCCTTTGGATTGATTCTATTTGTTTTATTCTTCGGTCCTGGAGGATTCATCATTGATTCCTTTGTGTCTTCTTTTGGATTTTATGCAGATCACTTTGTTCAGCTCAGCACATTCCGTTCAGATAAGAGCTGGCTGGGAAGTTGGACCGTGTTTTTCTGGGGATGGTTCATAGGGTATGGACCGATGATGGCCATTCTCGTCAGCCGCATATCCCGTGGCAGGACAATCCGTCAAATCATACTGGCTATTGCGATTATCGCTCCCATTGTCACCACATTCTGGTTTACCGTTGTGGGGGGGTCAGGGATATTTTATGAACTGCAGAATCCAGGAAGTGTTTCACAGGAATTAACGAGTGGCGGAATGCCTGCCGCCATGATTGCGATCACCAATCAGCTTCCACTCTCATGGATTATTTCACCGTTATTTTTATTATTGACGATTCTTTTCGTTGTCACGACAGGGGATTCCATGTCTTATACGATTGCCATGGCGGTTTCGGGTGAAGGAGATCCCAAAGTATCCTTGCGTGTATTCTGGGCAATCCTGATGGGATCCATCGCGGCGATCCTGCTTTATATAGGTGATGGTAGTGTCAGTGCACTCCAAAACTTTATCGTGGTCACGGCTGTTCCCGTCTCTATCCTTCTGCTCCCAATGCTGTGGCTTGCGCCAAAAGTGTCTAAAGAATTACTTGGTGAACAGTTCCGTTCAATGAAATAAATTCAAAAGAAACGCCCATCATCTTTTAGATGGGCGTTTCTTTATGTAGTTGATTCTTACCTCTATAACTCTTCATCTTCAAAGAATTGCTGTAATTTTTCCTCTTGTTCAGGACTCGCTTTTTCTGTCGCGTAGGGGTTATCTTTTACTCCTTGCGTATCCATATTTGTTTTGATTGCGAAAAAAGGGCCCTTCGGTTCTTCTGCTATGACACGATCATTTAATTGCTTGAAGTCGGGCATATCTTTGTTTCCTTTATCCATCTTATCTTCCTCCTTCAAGGTGTTGTTTCGTATTTTTATAGGCAATTAACACAATATCGACATTCGTTTCCTGACGAAGTTCGTTTTCCATATTCCTTACTTTCACCAAAGTATCTTCAGACAAGTTTGCAAATGGAAAATTTTTTTTAGTCATTCCTTCATCTCCTATCCATTTTCAATCGTTTGGTCGATGATCTTTTCTGCGATGAACTCGTTCGCATCCTCTATCGCATGATGCTCCTCCAACGATTCTCCCGGTACATACACCTGGCTGGTATTACGAATTCGTTCATTTAGCTTAAACTCCGGATTGAGTGGTGTGTCCATTCGTAGTTCTTCCGTTTCTTTTTTATCCCTCATTGAATCCACCTCCACTCATTAGTATGGCTAGAGATAAATAGAATCATCCAAACTCTCATTCAACAAAAAAACGTTGAGCAACCAAAGTTACTCAACGTCAGCTTTAAACCCAGGTATAATCCTTTCCCCAACTATCCCTGGCAAGGTCTTTAATGTCATCCACAATGTCATTTTCCACCGCGAAGGCATCACCCTGTTCATAGGGATTATAATGGAAAGCATACAAGCGTGAGACAAATTCATGAAACGGGAGGGAGCATTCTCCTTCCCTTTCCCCATTATCCATAACGGAAGGTTCGATTCCCTGCCCCCAATTTTGTGAGCCGTCATTGTTCGGGTTGTAGAAATAAATCCGATACTCACCTTTAGGATCTTGAGTGATCCGCAAAATCGACACGGCGTGAAATCCAAGAAGTTTCCCATGCACGTTCGTAATGAAAATCCCAACTGGATTTGGATAAATCAAACCGTAATCATCATTATATTCTGGATGATGAGTGGCATAGAACAGTCTTACAAAGCCCGGATAGTCGGAAATGAGCCCAGATAATGGATCGATCACCGTGCTGAATCCCTTTTGAACCCAATCGCCATAGAACTCAGGATTCACCCAGCGATGTCCATCTTCCCCTCTAAGGGATACCCTCCTCATCATCTCACTATAAATCCGGTCAAGATGAGGGACAAGGACAAGGGACACGGGATCCAGCTCCTGATGAAGCTCAGGTGCAAGCCCACCGCTTAAATCCTTGGAATGAATCGGTGTGCCCTCAAACTTGATATCAATATCCCCGTCTCTTGCAGCCCTTGGAATCAGTTCAAGTAAATACCCGGGAGCATGTTGGGCCCAAAGGCTGATCCCACGTGCTGTTTGACAGGTTGGATTCAACCCTTGTCCGATCCCGATTGGCTGCCCAAGGACATTAATGACACCTGCAAGGAGAACCGAGTTTGCCGTAATACCGTCTCCCGATTTGCAGGAATTAAGGAGGGTTTTTCTTACTTCCGGTCTAATATCAAGCTCGATCAGCCTCTTCAATCCCGGTGACACAGGGGAAGATGAAAGGACCCCTCGTTCAAGCATGAGGGCAAGCCCATATACCGATTGTTTAGTGGCAGGATAGATTGCTACCTTGATCAGTTGAAACACAAGCTCAGCATGTTCATCAAGGTTTGCTTTCCCTTTATCATTTAACTGAAGTGCAGCCGGAACAAGCTCCTGCACCTTTCTGGACAGGTACCTCAGAAGAATCGCATGCTGAGGGGCAACCAACCCGGTTTCCCGCATGGACTGGGCACATGCGACTGCTTCTTTCTCCAGCTCTTCGTGAGACAGATCCATCAGCTTTTTACGATATTCACCCGGCTGAGTTATCGACTTGCTCAACGGGGACGGACCTTCGATGGCAGAGACATACTTCTCCAATACCAGACGCTCCGCTACACTAAGATCAGAATGAAGCATTTTTTTGGCCGTTTCAATCATGGAAACGGTCCGCTTCACCATGATCGGACGCTGCGCAGTCAATCGTTCGACTTCTTTGATGAGTGTCGTGGTCAGCGCTTGATAGGAAAGCTTATCCGATAGGAACCTGAATAAGTCCGTTGCTCTTTCCCTTTGTTCTCCAGCTTCAATGCGCGCCGCTTCTGTCGCTTCCGGGAAAAGAAGGTTTAGATTCAGGACCATGACCTCATTCAGGAAATCCTGCGCCATTTCGGCCGAAACATCAGGATGATCATATTGATCTTCCGCGATTGAAAGCATCCTGAGTTCGCTCAGGATTTCTATGATCGAAGGCAGCCCTTTCGCCTGCAGTGATCCGGAAACAAGAGGTGGTTGGAGCTTGGATGCTTTCTCCCATGGCCCGTCCTGGAATACCCCTGCCTGTTCAAAACGGTCTGCGCTCTGATATAAGATCCCTAGCCCTTCATCTGTATCCAGTAATCTCTGAGCTTCCTGATAGACGTCTGTCTGATACATTGATTTCGCAAAGGAAGCTGCACTCTCCAATTCATTCAGCGCTTGCAAAAATCGATCTTCCAACTTAGACGTTAATTCAAATGCCATTTCAAAACTCCTTTATCGATCAGAATATCGGATAGGCTGTTTCTGAAAGGATGACTGATATCATCATCGTTCTTTAAATATAAAAATTAAATTGTTCGTATTCTTTTAACAAACCCCTCATAACTTCACTGTCTTCCCCATAAAAGAAAATCGTCCCGTAATGATTCCCAAAACCGATCCGCTGAGCGACTTTCCCCTGAGCCGGACTGAACATATCATGCTTTTCGAAATATGGATGATTCTCCAGTTCATCCGGTACCTCCAGCTTCTCCACATAATTCACATGAGGATGGACCATCAGGCAGCCTGCATGAGCCTTTGCTTTCTCACCTGTCGATGGGAAGAACTCTCTAAGTTCTTCTTCTGTCGTATTTGGATCACCGCAAAGGATCTGGGCTTGATACGCACTGAATCCGTAGGCTCGCTCAATCAGATCAAAAATATGTCCGCCCGGTACTCTGGCTGCGACCTCACCAAAATGAAGCGTCCCATCAGAGGTGATGAAATATTCAGGGTGAATCACACCGTATTCAATTTCGAATGCATCGATGAGCTGCTGAATAGCCTCACGGATGATCGGACGCTTTTCTTCAAGGGTCGGAGAAGCCGGTACGAAATTGGAATAGCCCAATCGTACGTACTCCGTTATATTTAAAAATTGGATCTTTCCTTTATGAATGAATGCTTCGCACGAGAATTCCTGACCATCAAGATGACTTTCCATCAGGAGAGGGAATTCAGATTCAGTGAGAGCATCGATATCTTCTGGATTTTCAATGGCCCGGTGACCGACGGAACCGGCTTTATCAAGAGGCTTGACGTGAATGGGGTCGTTCTTATCCCCTTCCACTTTCAAGAGGGCTTCATTCACACGCTTCAAAAATCTCCTTACATCCTCTTTATCCCTTGCTTCTTCAAATACACCTACTTTGATTCCCGCAATTTGAGCTTTACGCTTCATCATCCCTTTATCCCTTAAAAGGAGCGAACGGTTAAAGATGCGCGGCTCATTGCGAAAACGGGAGTTCAATGCCCCTGCCCATTCCACACATTCTTCATATAGTGGAATGGCGACTTCAGCACCAAGTGCCTTCAGCTGTTTGTAAAGATGATCTGAACCTTCGTTCAACCGATCGAAATCCCAGCCGACAAAAGCAATATCATGCTTTTCTGCATAAGCCTCAAAATCAGGCGGGCCAACAACGACAAATGGCCTTTCTAACTTTGCACACGCTTCGATGGCCGGCAGACTCCAACCAATCAGTGCCGTTAAATAGGGTTTGGTTTTATCCTTCACATTTTGTTTTGCTTGCTGCAATTCAAGTTGATCTAGTCCCATATTTTCCTCTCCCTCTTTCACGTATTTATTCAGATTTCATCTTTAGCATAACAAAGCCCCCTGAGAGAATGAAGTATTATGCTGAATTTTCAGTCTATTCGACAAATAAAGTGTTTATACGACCTTCCCCGACATTTTTTATTCATCATGTAATTGTAAAAGGCATACTCCCATTTTTAGGAATATGCCCTGTTTTTTCATATGGCTCTTTTCGTAAAAATTGATGCTATTTTTATAAACTTTGATCTCCATGCTCTGTCAACAAGCAGGTGCTACAGGGTGAGGGGAACTACTTCGCTTTCCGCGGACGTACTGCCGAGCCTCCTCAGCACAATTCGCTTCCGGGGTCTCGGCACGCCCGTTTTCCGCAGGAGTCTACGCAGTTCCCCTCACCCTTTTAACCAGCTTCAAGTGACAGAGCTAAATAAAGACAGTTGAGAAATGATTACTTTATCAACAGAAACAAGAAACAATTTTATATTAGAAAGTACTATTTTTAACACTGGTAAAGAATTCAATTTTGTCCGCTGATTGTAGCGGAAGGTATGAAATGCGGAGGAGGCTCAACTCAAGCCCCGCGGTAAGCGAGCACCTGGAGCGGAAATCAACCACCACTAGCTTAGTCAAAAGCAACAGTCTTTGCAAAAAGAACCTTTTATTAATACTAAAAAGAAATGCCTTCTTTCTTTGAGATATCATCGTTAATGATGCCCAGTCCGCTGATCTTCCCTGGTTGGACATCCGGTTGAACCGACGGATTGGACGGATAGGTTTTGCCATTGAAAAGTAATTGTTTATAGCCTCCTTTTATCCCTCCACCGGAAACATACATGATGATATTTTTCCATCCGTTTGTTTTTTCGTTTTGAATGATAATAGGACTCCTGACCAATGAGAATACCGTCATGAGTTTATACTCATTGTTCTCCTTTGTGAATAGCGCCCCGCTGCATCCCCCGCTTCCACACACCGGGAAGCCAACTACATATACAAATGTTTCCGGTTGTTGATCATCATTCAAATCGACATGATTATAATAATATTGGACATGATCTTCACCGCGTTTCAAGTTTAAAGCTTTACTAAATGCTTCCTCTAACTTTGGATCAGGTACCGTTTCCGACTGAATATACGTCACATCGCTTACGTCGACTTTGGCACCATCCTGATCAGGATGGGCATATCCGATTGAGTAGAACCCCGTGTATAGGAAGACCATTACCACCATAAATCTTAACGTCATTTTCTTCATTGGATCACCTCTATTAAAATGGATATCAGTAGTTTTACCACTTTAATTGAGATTATCTGAAGTTTCTTACGTCATTCATAAAGAAAGCCCCTTGGCGCACTAAGCGCAAGGGGCTTCATCAACGTTTATTCACCTAAATCGACATTATGATAAACCTGTTGAACATCCTCCAGGTCTTCAATCGCATCAATCATTTTCTCGAATTGAGCTTGATCGTCACTAGAAAGTTCAACATCATTCTGAGCAAGCATCGTTAGCTCAGCAACTGTAAAGTCAGTGATACCGGCACCTTTGAATGCTTCCTGAACTGCGTGGAATTGATCCGGCTCTGCATATACGATCACGGAATCCTCTTCTTCGATGATATCACGCGCGTCCACGTCTGCTTCCATCAGGATTTCCATGACTTCTTCTTCGGATTTCCCTTCGATTCCGATCACGGCTGTCGCATCGAACATGTAGGCAACCGATCCACTCACACCCATGTTTCCGCCATTCTTACCGAATGCTGCACGTACTTCTGAAGCTGTACGATTGACGTTATTTGTCAGGGCATCCACAATGACCATGGAGCCATTCGGTCCGAAGCCTTCATAGCGTAATTCGTCATAGTTCTCTTCTGAACCGCCCTTTGCCTTCTCAATGGCACGGTCCACGATATGCTTCGGTACACTGTATGTTTTCGCACGCTCAAGAACGAACTTCAACGTCTGATTCAGTTCAGGATCCGGCTCTCCCTGCTTCGCAGCCACATAAATCTCGCGACCGAACTTTGCATATATACGACTTGTATTTGCATCCTTAGACGCTTTCTTTTCTTTAATATTATTCCATTTACGTCCCATTTTCGTTTCACTCTCTTTCACATTTATCTATAGATAATCTCTGATAATAAAAGGTATATTCGTTTCTATTATACATGAAAAGGACATGTTTTGGCTAAGTGATTCCTTTCGGGCGTACTTCCAGAAAAAAAGCCGACTCAATCGAGTCAGCTTCCTTCCTGGTAAGCACTGATGGCTTCGTATTCTTCCTCTAACAAGCGTGGAACCCGGATGAAGATCGGCATCAGCCTGGTGTAAGCTTCTGTCGCTTTCGGATCAGGCTGATGGGAATGAACAGAGCCCACCATTTCACTAACTGCCTCTAATGAGTCGATCATTCCGCTGCCGTACATACCGAGCACGATGGCTCCAAGGCATGAACTTTCGAAGCTCTCGGGTACTTCCACTTCTTGATCGAACACGTCGGAGAGCATTTGTCGCCACAGTTCAGAACGGGCGAATCCACCGGTAGCCTGTACCCGTTTCGGTGTCCCGATCAGTTCCTCGAGGGCAAGGAGAACACTGTAAAGATTCATGACAATTCCTTCTAAGACCGCACGGATCATATGCTCTTTTTTATGATGCATCCCCAGTCCGAAGAAAGAGCCGCGTGCTTTAGCGTTCCATAAAGGAGCTCGTTCCCCAGCCATATACGGATGGAACAGGAGTCCCTCTGATCCGGCCTCCACTTTAGCTGCAATATCCGTGAGCACTTCATAAGGATCCTTCCCTAATCGCTTTGCCACTTCGACTTCTCCTGAAGCGAGTTCGTCACGGACCCATCTGAAGATCATTCCTCCATTGTTAACAGGTCCTCCGATCACCCAATGCTTTTCCGTCAAGGCATAGCAGAATATACGGCCTTTCGGATCTGTCACAGGCCGGTCGGTGACGGCACGGATCGCCCCACTCGTTCCGATCGTCACAGCCACTACACCAGGTTCGATGGCATTTACGCCAAGATTCGATAGAACCCCGTCACTTGCACCTACAACAAATGGCGTTTCGGCTGGCAAGCCCAGCATTTCCGTGTATTCAGATTTTAATCCGACCAGGCTTTCCGTTGTGGAAACCGGAATCGAAAGCTGATCCTTTGATACACCCGCCACTCTCATGGCTTCTTCATCCCATGCCAGATTTTCCAGATGGAACATCCCGGTTGCCGAGGCAATTGAATAATCCACTACATATTTTCCGAATAGACGCTTGAAAACAAATTCTTTGATCGAGATGAATTTTGCGGCTTTCCCGAACAATTCCGGTTTTTCATCCTTCAGCCAGGCAAGCTTCACAAGGGGAGACATCGGGTGAATCGGTGTGCCGGTTCTACGATAAATCTCCATCCCGTTCATTTCTTTCTTTATTTTCTCAGCCCAAGCAGCACTTCGGTTATCCGCCCATGTAATGGAAGGGGTCAAAGGCTGATCCTTCTCATCCACAAGGATCAAACTGTGCATGGCAGAGCTGAACGACACAAACGCAATCGTTTCTTTTGTACTTGAAGCCACTTCCTTGATGCACTTAATGACAGCCTGAAAAATTTCTTCAGGATCCTGTTCAGCCGTCGCCGGCGTTGGTGTATGTAATGGATATTCGATCCCGTGACGCTCGATCGCTTTTCCTTCTTTATTGAATAGTACCGCTTTTGTACTTGTGGTCCCGATATCGACACCAATCATGAATTCTGACATCTTCTTTCCTCCTAAATAAATAGAGAAAAGGAAGAAGCGACATGGCTCTTCCCTCTTCTACTATTATTCTATCCTATTTTAGCCAATGAATATCCCTAAAATGAACGCTACTCCGAATCCTACAAATCCAATGAGTGTTTCCATCACTGTCCAAGATTTTAACGTATCTTTGACGTCTAATCCAAAGTAACGGTTCACTAACCAGAATCCACTGTCATTCACATGGGAGAAGACCGTTGCTCCTGATGCGATGGCGATAACCATTAAACCAAGGACAGGACCTTGCATACCAAGCGTTTCAATCAGTGGGCTCATCAATCCTGCTGCTGTAACCATTGATACGGTCGCGGAACCTTGAGCCACACGAACGACCATGGCAATCAAGAATGCAAGGGCGATCGGAGGCAGACTTGAACCGGCCATCATCTCACCAAGTACTTCCCCTACACCAGAGTCGATCAAGACTTGTTTGAATACTCCGCCGGCACCGGTTACAAGAATGATGATTCCAGCTGGCTCAAGTGCCTTCGTTGCAATATCCTGAACATCCTGGCGCGAATAGCCACGCTTTGTTCCCAAGAAGATGAATGTCAGTAACGTTGCAATCGTTAACGCTACGAAAGGATGTCCCAAGAACGTCAAGATTGAGCGAACGATGTTTCCTTCATCTAACATAACACCCGAAAGCGTATTCAATAAGATCAATACTAATGGAATCGAGATAAGTGAAGCAATCAGAGCGAAACTCGGCAGCTCTTTATCGTATTCCATTTCTTCAGCCTGCATATAATCAGGCACAACTGCATGAATTCGTTTTGAAATCCATTTCGCAAAGAGTGGGCCTGCAATGATCATGGATGGAACCCCTGCAATCGCACCAAACAGGATCACCCATCCAAGGTCTGCACCGATTAAGTCCGCAACCGCAATCGGTCCTGGAGTCGGCGGGATGAAACTGTGTGTAACGGCAAGACCTGCAAGTAATGGAATTCCATAGTATAGCAGTGACTTTCCAGTTTTACGTGCCAATCCATATACGATTGGTACAAGAATGATAAACCCTACATCAAAGAATACGGGAATGGCTACCAGGAAACCTGTGATCCCAAGTGACCATTGGGCCTTATCTTCCCCGAATTTGTTAATCAGTGTTTGAGCGAGGCGTTCCGCCCCCCCTGATACTTCAAGCATACGACCGAACATCGCACCTAAACCAACAACGACAGCGACAAACCCGAGGGTCCCGCCCATTCCGCTTTGTATCGAAGCAACGACTTCCTGCAAAGGCATTCCAGCGGCGATCCCTACAATTAAACTCACTAATAATAGGGCAACAAAAGCGTGAAGCTTTGTTTTAATTACTAAAAATAATAGAAGAAAAATTCCGGCCAGTGCCACTAAAATAAGCATTTGATCTGACATTGTGTATCCCTACCTTTCTTTCGTCACGACAGCCCCGCTGCCAATTTTTTTATAACATATGATCCTGACAGAATCGTAAAGCGTTTCCAAAACACTTTATGTAACTACCACTCTCTCAATTTAGTAAGAGAGCTTTTTTCGAATGAACAAAACTACCAGGAAAATTATTTTCTAACTATCTCTATTATAAAAAATATTTTTCTTTTTGCAACCGTTTACAGAAATTATTTTTATTTTTATTTAAATCTTGTATAATGTAATTATGAAAACCCTTACAGGAGTGGTGTCTAATGAGTCAACATCAACATTGTTTAGCTAGCATCCGTTCCCACTATCCCCAGTTCAGTGTGACGGAGAAAAAAATTGCCGACTATATTCTTGAAAACCCGACCGAAATCATTCATTCAACCATCAATGGACTGGCCGAAGATTTAGGAGTTGCCGACTCTACTGTCTTCCGTTTCTGTAAACGAATCGGCTTTAAAGGATATCAGGCGATGAAAATTGCCCTTGCCTCTGAAATTGTGACAGGTCTTAAGGACATTCATGAGCGGATCGATGAAGGCGATTCGGCACAAACCATTGCCACAAAAGTATTCCGATCCAATATCAAAACCATTGAAGACACATTGATGGTGGTAGATGAGAAAAAACTGTTGAAAGCCGTGGACATCATGAGCAACTCCCGCTCCATCGAGTTTTTCGGAAGTGGCGGGTCCGGGGTCATCGCACTTGACGCCTATCATAAGTTCATCCGGACCGGCTTACGGGTGCACGCAGCGAGCGACAGTCATATTCAGCTTATGACCGCTTCTCAGATGACGGATGAAGATTGTGCTGTGTTCATTTCACATTCCGGTTCGACGAAGGACATCTTACAGGTCCTTGATATCGTGAAAGAAACCGGCGCAAAGACCATCTGCATCACCAACTTTGCCAAATCACCCTTGAGTCAGAGAGTCGATACGTCCCTTTTCACTGTATCGGAGGAAACCGACTACCGTTCAGAAGCACTATCTTCCCGTATTGCTCAATTGACATTAATTGATGCTCTATATGTGAATCTCATGATGAGGCGGGAAATGGAGGGACAGGATGCCCTCAGAAAAATGCGTAAAGCCATTTCGGTTAAAAGACTCTAAAGGGTCGATCAGTGAACAACTGATCGACCTTTTATCATATCCCCTCCAAAACACATGATTCTTTTTACTTATATTCAGCAAAATTAAATAGGAATAAAGTTTCATTTTACCTTTTCAAAAGACCTCTATTTGTTGTAAATTTCGAATAATTTTTTCTATTTCCCTACCAATTGTCCTGTATAGCCTTAGCCTTCATCCCAATTTTTCCCTTCGTGTCATTTCCAGCCAAAAATCTGATTAAATCAGGCTTTTTATGCATTTTTTATCGAAAAGAATATGTGCTAAGGTTAAGGAGAAATGTTTTTACGTGAGACAAGCATTCATGAAAAACATCACAACGAAAGACATTTTCAAAGCCTCTAACTACCTCTAAATTTTTTTCAATGGTTTTATGGGCAGGTAGACCCTTTCTACCTCATCCAGGCTAAAATGTGTTTATCTTTTCACCGGTGATTATATTGTGATTAAGAAATGAATCAACGTTCTCTCGCGTGAACAAATACTGTTCAGGAGATGATCGTTTTATGGAATTACAACAAAACCCGCATTTATTATGGTTTATAGGGATTTATGCCGTACTCATGATTGGGATTGGTACGTATATGTCCAAGAAAGTATCCAGCAGCAATGACTTTATTCTCGCTGGAAAAAGTTTAGGTCCCTTTGTTTTAATGGGGACATTACTGGCAACGTGGACTGGAAGTGGAAGTATATCAGGAGGAGAAACGTCTGTAGCCTACAGCTTCGGGATTATCCCTTCGTTAATGCTCATGATCCCAACCCTTGTAGGGATCGGAATCCTTTACCTTGTAGCGCCTAAAATTCGTGCATTCAGTAAATATACGGTTTCAGCCATCCTCGAAGAGAAGTATGGTTCAACTGCACGAAATCTATCAAGTATCATCATTATCTTAGCTTATGTTGGAATCGTTTCTTATCAGATGAAAGGTTTCGGTTTCATCCTTAATCTAACAACAGGCATGTCTGTTGGACTTGGTACAACCATTGGTGCTGTCCTGATCATTTTCCTAGCGATGATCGGTGGCTTACGTTCTGTATCTCAAACAGATGCACTAAGTGGTTTTCTAATGGTCGGTGGATTGATCATTACCGTTCCAACCATTTTCTTCATTGCCGGAGGATGGGATGAAATTGTTAAAAATGTACCTGCATCCCATATGTCAGCAACAGGAAACTTATCCATCATCCAATTGATCGGTTATTTACTGCCTTCTCTTTTCTTGTTATTGGGCGATCAGAACATGTATCAAAGGCTCGCTTCATCTAAAGGAGATTCTTCATCAAGAAAAGGACAAATTGGTTGGCTTATTGCCATGATCATCATTTCTCCTGCCATTTCTCTAATTGCCTTTGCATCCCGTTCTTTATTCCCGGATATCGATCCAGGAATGGCGTTAATGGCAACAACGATCGCAATGCCGATCGGAATCGGAGGAATCCTTCTGGCAGCAGCAGCTTCCTTTATCATTACGACAGGAAATTCTTATTTACTGTCTGCTGCTACGAATCTGACCTATGATATTTACGGAAAGTATATCAATCCAAATGCTTCTGATGATAAACAATTGAAGATTACCAAAATGTTCATTGTTGTACTCGGTGCTTTAGCATTCATCATCATAAATTACTTCCCAAGTGTGTTGGATGTCCAAATGTACGCCTACACTGTATATGGCGCCGGCATTACTCCTGCCGTATTGGCCGTTTTCTTCTGGAAACGCGTGAATGCTGCCGGAGGAGTTTCTTCAATGGTAGCCGGGGTGATTTCCACATTGGTGTGGGAGATTGTCCTTCAGAAGCCGTTTGAATTAAACAGTGTCGTCATTGCGGTTCCGTTAGCCATCATTGTGTTGATTGTCGTGACTCTCATGACTTCTAACAAAAATGATGCTCAATTACAGCAAACGGCATAATATCATCATAAAAAGGCCGGAATCAGGTACGTTTTTGTACTTGAGTCCGGCCTTTTGCTTTGGCTGTTTCGAAAGCTCTGTCAAAGAGTGTGTGCTGAATGGTGAGGGGAACCGCTTCGCTTTCCACGGACGTTCGGCCGAGCCTCCTCAGCATACTTCGCTTCCGGGGTCTCGGCACGTCCGTTTTCCGTAGGAGTCTACGCAGTTCCCCTCACCATCTAAAAAGTTTTTTGTGACAGAGCCATCCATAATGACATGGTAATAAAAGAGTTTATCATCATCTTGGAAAGTTAGAGACCCCACATAGCTCTCAAAAAGACTATGGCTCACGACACGCTGAAAGCGATCATCTTGTGCGGAAATCCGCAACTACTCTCTTTTTCAAAAGCAACATAGTTTACAAAGATAGCCTTTGCTTTTAATCGAAATGACTCATCAACGTAGCCTCATATTCACTAAGTGCCTCATCTAACATGCGCAGTCCCTCATCGATTTGTTCTTTTGTCACGCTAAGGGGAGGAATCATGCGGATCACTTCAGAGTGGTTTCCACATAGGTAAAATAAGACCCCTTTTTCCAATGCCCGATCGAGGATGTCCATTAATCCTTCCTGATTCGGTTTACCCGATTGGGGATGAACGATTTCAATCCCGATCATCAGTCCTACCGCCCTGATACTTCCGATCACAGAATGTTTCTCCTGCAATTTTTCAAGCTTTGAAACGGCATAGGCCCCCATCGTCTTCGTATTATCCAAAAGGTGTTCCTCTTTCATGACTTCTAAGGTAGCAAGACCAACAGAGCAAGCGATCGGGTTTCCACCGAACGTCGTCCCATGACTTCCAAGGGGCCACTGCCTCATCAATTTATTGGATGCTACCGTCGCGCTCAGAGGAAGTCCAGAAGCAATTCCTTTGGCAATCGCCATAATATCAGGTGTCACATCAAAGGTTTGCGCGGCAAACCAATTTCCTGTACGCCCGAACCCCGTTTGCACTTCATCAAAAATCAATAAAATATCGTGGCGATCACAAATTTCTCTCACTTTTTTAAGCCAGGCCTTCGGAGGGACGATATACCCCCCTTCCCCAAGTACGGGTTCCAAAATGACACATGCCACTTCTTCAGGAGTTACCTGATGATTAAAAAGCGTTTCAAAATCCTTTTCGAGCTTGCTGACAACATATGAGCCTGGATCCTCTCCCTCTGGGCACTCCCGTTCGTTCGCATAAGGAATTTGATACGTTAATCCTGGTGGCTGCATAAACTTTCGATACTTACTCTTGGAAGTTGTGACACTTAAGGCACCAAGGGAGCGTCCATGAAAACATCCAGTAAAGGAAACTACATATGGGCGCTTCTTCACATATTTAGCCAGCTTGATCGCCCCCTCGATCGCTTCCGTTCCGCTGTTGGCAAAGAAGAAACTATCCAGGTCACCCGGAAGTATCTCTGCCAGTTCATCTGCCAGGCGAAGAATCGATTCATACATGATGACACCTGACGGACCGTGCATCAGCCCGTCTGCTGCATCTTTGATGGCCTGCACGATTTTCGGATGACGATGCCCCACATTCGTCACGGCAATCCCCGAAGTGAAATCAAGGTACTTCTTTCCGTCCAGTCCATAGTAATAACATCCTTCTTCTTTCACGACCGGTAAATTTGGATGGTCTTTAGCCATACTCGGTGCTAGGCGATCCGGCATGCGCTCAATAAGCTGTTCAAACGTTCGTTCCATTTCTGTAACCCCCATATCCTTTTTGTATAAATCTTCGAGGTCCTACATAAAGAAAAAGTGCGCCAATAACGCTACGATCGGCAATGTAATGATCGTACGTTGGATAAAGATGATGAACAGATCTAAAAAGCTAATGGGAATCTTGGATTTAATCAAAAGGATCCCGATCTCAGACATGTAGATTAATTGAGTCAGAGACATAGCAGCAATCACAAATCTCGTTAACTCACTCTCAATCCCACTTCCAACCACCGCCGGCAGGAACATATCAGCAAATCCGACGATCATCGCAGGTGCTGCATCTGTTGCCTGTGGTATTTGAAGGAGCTCAAGGAATGGTACGACCGGATAGGCCAATACATCGAACACCGGTGTATATTCTGCGACGACTAAAGCCAGTGTCCCCAGTGCCATGACGAGTGGAATGAGACCGAACCAGATATCCAATACATTTTGCAGTCCTTTTTTCGTCACTTCCCCTACACTTTTCACTTCAGATGCCTTTTCTACGGCTTTTTCGAATCCCCATTGAAGACGAGATACGTTTTCAGGGACCGTTTCAGAAATTTGCATGCCGACCGGTTCATAATAGGTGTCTTTCTTTCGGGAAAGCGGCGGGATCCGTGGGCAGATCACTGCGGCAGCAATTCCTGCAATCACGACCGTCCCGTATAATTGGACAAACATTGATTCCAAACCGATAAAACTGACAATCACGAGACTGAATGCGATGGAAGCAACCGAGAAGTTCGTTGCAATCACAGCGGCTTCACGCTTGGTGTAATATCCTTCTTCAAATTGTTTTGTGGTAATCAGAACGCCTACCGTCCCACTCCCCATCCAGGAAGCAAGGGCATCGATGGACGATCTTCCCGGCAGCTGGAATAAGGGCTTCATGATTTTCTGAAGTAGCGTTCCGAAGAAATCCATCAGTCCAAAATCCAGGAGGAGGGGCATTAATAAACCTGCAAACAAGAACCACGTGGTCAAGACAGGAACTAACGAATACAAAACCGTCCCACCTGTAAAGTCGGATATGATCCATTCCGGACCGATTCCATTAACGGTCATCACTGCAAAAACAGTCCCGATGACGCGGATGGCGATCCAAAAATATCCTACATCAAAAAGTCCTTTCAAGAATGATTGTTTAATAACCCACTGGGGATTGAACACTTTCGTATAAATGGCCATCAGAGCTGATAGGCCAAAGATGATGGTCATGAATAATGGCAATATATCTTCGAGCATCCCTTGAAAATAAGAGGCAAATATCCCGACCCCAATGGTCATGTTTCCTTCATAGGTGATAGGAATCAAAAACAACAATACCCCTAGTAAGGAAGGAAGGATAAACTTCATCGCTTCCTTTACCGATCGACCGGACTGATTTTGTAACTCACTGACATTTTGTTTTCCAACTTCCATTGCTAAACACCCCTTTGAAATGTAATTCTCGATCTTGGACGTTCAAATTCAGACCCCGCTCCTCCTTCTTCCGATTTTGATTCTATTCACCTACTTACTTGCAAGTATCATGCCAATTTTTATTTTATTTTGTACTTTTTGAGTTTTCTGACTACAGAAGGTTGACTGATACCAAGACTATGGGACATCTGAGTTGTGGTCTTATGCTTGTCCCTCGCTTTCTTCAGCACCTGTTCCTCAACCGCTTCAAGAATATCTTTCAACGATTGCCCGTCATGACCAAGCTCCGACAGGTCACCAATATGTTTTATATATCGTCCCGGAAGGTTTTCCATTTCGATTAACTGATTGGAAGAAGTCACAATCAATCTCTCGATCAAGTTCATTAATTCCCTGACATTCCCTTTCCATTCTTGAATCAGCAGCTGATGGATCACTCCTTCATCCATGGTTCTCTGACGCTGATATTTGTCACAAAAATAACTCACAAAGTAATCGATCATCGTAATGATATCCGATGTCCGCTCCCTTAGAGGCGGGATCGTAATGGGCACTACATTTAACCGAAAGAACAAATCCTGCCTGAACTCCCTCTTCTCTACCGCCATCTCCAAGTCCCTGTTCGTCGCAGCCAAGACACGAAAATCCACTTTCCTTTGCTTCGTTCCACCCACCCGATAAAACTGTTTCTCTTGAATGAACTTTAGAATTTTCACTTGATTTGATGGTGAAAGTTCCCCGATTTCATCAAGAAAAAGCGTCCCACCTTCTGCCAATTCAGCTAATCCTACCTTCCCCTTACGATCTGCTCCAGTAAACGATCCGGGCTCATACCCGAAAAATTCTGCTTCAAATAAGGATTCTGGAATAGCCCCGCAATTGACTTCGATGAACGGCCCGCCGTTTCTTTGACTTTTGTTATGAATGAATTTGGCGATATGGGACTTACCGACACCGGATTCCCCTAACAACAAAACGTTCACATCCACTTCCGATACCTGGAGGGCAACCTGCAATACTCTTTTCATCTCATCACTGGTCGCGATGATTCCTTCTGAATAATGATGGCGGCTCCTGAGAATTTCAAGTTCACTCTTTACCCTTTCCATCTCGTCTTCCATATCCTCTAAGTATTTTTTCATATTCAATAATTCCGTGACGTCGTGTGAATAGCTTACGACCCGCACAAGTTCCCCATCTTCATGAAAGACAGGGATTCCTGTAACCAGTAGTTTCTTACCTTCCTTACTCGTTTGCACAAGGGTGATTTTTTTCTTTTCCTTTAACACGATGGGTGTTAATAAGGGAGTGAAGATTCCTTCCTTCTCAAGATCATAGACGGATTTCCCCACCATATCCTCCGATTTCACATTATAGATCTCACCGGTTGCCTCACTGACTTTCAAAATGATTCCATCTGTATTTGTTACTAAAATATCATCCTGCAACGAATGAAGAATAGCTTCATTTTCATTCCAGATTTTTTTCGATTCAGTCACCGACAGTCTCCCCTTCAATCCTCACGAGATTATTCAAAAATGAATAATATTCGTGAAAATTATTATATTAATCCATTTATACCAGACTTTTTTGATTATTTATACATTTATGAATAATTTATTCAATAATAAATAACTTTCTTTTGTGAATCGAAATAATTATTTTACTATTCAAATCATTTCGATTATGATTTTGGTAAGACTGTACAAGGGGGATTGGGATGAAACATACAGAAGAATTAACACTGGCACATGCTAAGGAATGGGATAAACAAGACTCACTGGCTCATTTCCGCAATGAATTTTACATAAAAGAAGATCACTATTATATGGATGGGAATTCTTTAGGCTTATTATCGAAACGGGCGGAGAATTCACTGCTGACGTCCCTGCAAGATTGGAAGGAACACGGAATCGATGGATGGATGGACGGACAGGAGCCATGGTTCTATTATTCTGAGAAACTTGGAGAGATGACTGCCCCTTTAATCGGAGCAGAAAAAGAGGAAGTCATCGTCACAGGTTCCATTACGACGAATCTTCATCAATTACTGGCCACTTTCTATCAGCCTGGTGAAAAACGTACAAAGATCCTGGCGGATGAATTGACATTCCCGTCCGATATATACGCGATTCAAAGTCAGCTTGAGCTGAAAGGCTACTCCCCAGACGAACATTTGATACAAGTAAAGAGCACGGACGGATACACATTACGAGAAGAAGATATCATCGCGAACATGACAGACGATATCGCCCTTATCCTATTACCTTCTGTTCTTTATCGAAGCGGTCAGCTATTGAATATCAAACAATTGACGGACGAAGCACATAAACGTGGTATTGTGATTGGATTCGACCTGGCCCATTCCATCGGCGCCCTTCCCCACCAATTACACGAGGATGGGGTAGACTTTGCGGTTTGGTGCAATTACAAATACTTAAATAGCGGCCCGGGTGGTGTAGGTGGACTATTCGTTCACAACAGGCATAGAGGGAAAAAGCCTGGTCTATCAGGCTGGTTCAGTTCCCGTAAGGATAAGCAGTTCGATATGGATCATACGCTCCTTCACGCTGACTCTGCCGGAGCTTATCAAATTGGCACTCCGCATATATTAAGCAGCGCACCGTTACTCGGCTCCCTTGAGCTATTCGAGGAAGCAGGGATCGAGAATCTGAGAAGAAAGTCCCTTTCCCTTACAAGATTCATGATGGACCTCATCAACCAGGAACTTTCTGGTCATGGTTTCACCGTCTGCAATCCACTTGATGACGACCGCCGAGGCGGGCATATCAGCTTAAAGCATGAAGAAGCCGCAAGAATCTGCAAAGCCTTGAAAGCAAACAAGGTAACACCTGACTTTCGTTCACCAAATGTGATCCGATTGGCTCCAGTGGCTCTTTATTCTTCCTACGAAGATGTCTGGGAGACCATTCAAATCCTGAAGAACATCATGGAAAATGAAGAATATAAGCAGTTTGAAAACACGCGGAATGTTGTTGCCTAATATCTGATAGAAAGGATGAAACCACTTGAAGATCATTGATATTTCCAGACCCCTTAAGAATGATACACCGATCTGGCCGGGAGACACTCCCTTTACCTTCTCATTGAACTGGACGAAGGAGGAAACAGGATCCGTCAATGTCGGGCAGCTGACGATGAGCTCACACACCGGCACCCATGTTGATGCTCCTTTCCACTTTGACAGTGACGGGAAACGGATACTCGACATACCCCTTGAGCGATTCATGGGACGGGCAATCGTGGTATCGGTAGAGGGAACTCTGGAAATCAGTCCTGAACATGTAATGGGGATTGATTTTACTGGTGTAGATAAGGTTCTATTCAAGACCAACGCATGGAAGCTTTCAGGCAAATTCCCTGAGAATATTCCTCCTGTTCATAAAGAGCTGCCCGCTTTTTTGAAAGAAAAGGGCATTAATTTGATCGGTGTGGACCTTCCTTCTGTCGATCCTTTGGATAGCAAGGAATTAGTCGCCCACCATTCTCTCCGGGAACATGATATCGGGATTTTGGAAGGGATCGATCTTTCCCATGTAGATCCAGGGGTTTACGAACTGGTGGCTCTCCCCCTTCCCCTACAAGAAGGGGACGGCTCACCGGTTCGCGCCGTTTTGATTGATCGACGCACTTAACAAGAATTTTCATTGAATTATTTTGTCCTTCAGGCCGAATATATCTCCCCTCCTTTTTCATAGACTAATACTAGACGTTTAAAATGATGACATTTTGACGATAGCTAGATAAAAAAGGAGGGCATCATCTGATGGGAATTACGATAACGATTGGCTTGATCGTGATGCTGGGCATGATCATGAGTATCCTGATTTATTTCTTAAGACAGGCTTTGGATTCAAATGATGCAAAGAAGATTGATTCACATGATGATCATTTTTCACAATGATGTTATAGCTTTTTGATGAACATGTGTGCAGAAAATGTTGATTTTGTAGAACGGTCGATATCCTGAAACTTCGGTTGATAAAATGAAAGAACGGTTGATAAATCCGTTTAAAGGTTGATATTTTTCTCTAAAGGTCGATATATCCGTATAACGGCCGATAAACCGCAAACAGCCCCGGTATCCTGTCTTTCCAGGACACCGGGGCTGTTTTTATTCCGTAATTTCCTTTTCACCGAGCTTCATCGGACCCGAACAAAGGGGACAAACCTTGGAATCGGTATCCTCATGGGTTTCGGGCCTCTGCCATGCAATGCATTTGGGGCTCGTACAAACCCATGCCAGAATCTTACTCACCTTTCCCCTTCTTGCCTTTTGATCCGTATTCGGCTGTTCAGCATGCGGAGTCTGCCTGAACAAATCTGCAATAAACCGGGAACACTTCCGCTGTTCCCCTTGGTAATAGGCCGGAGAAGAAATAAATAATTTCTCTTTTGCCCTGGTGATGGCCACATAGGCCAACCGCCTTTCTTCCTCCACAGCTCCCGTTGCCTTCTCCTTTTGATTCGGATCTTTGTACACCTTATCTTCTAGCTTATTGGCATTGAGGGCAGAACTGTGAGGAAGATTCCCTTCGATGGCCCCGATCAGAAACACAACGGGAAACTCCAGACCCTTTGATCGGTGAATGGTCATAAGGGAAACGCTGTTCGTGTCCTTGCTCCCTCTTTGATTCGAATAAATCTCCTCATACTTTGCTTTCATATCATCTATGAAGGTAATGAAACTTGAGATGGTATCAAACCGTTTCGCAGAGCCTTCCAGCTCATCCAGCATCTCTTTGATCAGTTCTTTCTGCTCTGTCACCACATGTGATTCCTGGGCATCAATGTATTGATGGTAGAATTCCTTTCGGATACGCTTAATCGCGGTTTCCGGTGACTGATCTCCAATTCCCTTCAGAAATT
Organism: Rossellomorea aquimaris; assembly: GCF_020172085.1. Lineage (GTDB taxonomy): Bacteria > Bacillota > Bacilli > Bacillales > Bacillaceae_B > Rossellomorea > Rossellomorea aquimaris_E. Next base: position 172,213 of record NZ_JAIVAT010000007.1, on the reverse strand, counting down.
TCATCCGTTCTTTTATATTTTTCACCTGAAACGGCTTGAGTCCTGGTAAAGTCGTTAAGTGAATGAGCGGATACTTCTTTCTCTCTTTCTGTTCCTCTTCCAGAATATGCGCCATCCCCCGGTCTCTCCGGATGAAAAGGGTGGGCAGGACCGATTCCATGGCTGAGAAATTTCTTGGAACAATCGATAACCGTAAGTAATCAACCACCGGTTTCACCGTCCAGTTTTCATAGAAAAGGGAATCTTTCTGATTATAGGGCGTGAAGGGAATTTCCTTTAAGAGAAGCTGCTCGAACACAGCACGCCCGCTGCTCATGGTACGGTGGAGAATCGTTATGTCCCCATAACCATAGCCTTCCCCTATTAATCTTTGAATCTCCTCGGTAATCCAGACCGCTTCTTCATCTGCCGTTGCGGGTCTTGAATAAAGAGGCTTATGTCCCTCCACTTTAGTGGCGATCAGCTCTTTTTTCCGCCGATGATCATTCTTCCCGATCACTTCATTCCCGAGCCCGATGATATAGGCATCGGATCGATAGTTTTCTTTCAGGGTCACGACTTTTGCATCCGGAAATTCTTCATCAAAGTCCAAAATAAATTCATTTCGTGCTCCATTAAAGGTATAGATCGTTTGATCATCATCCCCTACCACGAACAGATTGCGATGAGCGGCAATTAATTTGATAAGCTCGTATTGAACTAGATTCGTATCCTGAAACTCATCCACCATTACGTATTGGAAACGGTGCTGAAGAGACGTCAACAGATTCGGATTTCCCAATAATAGTTGATACGCCTCGGTCAAAATATCATCGAAGTCCATTTTGTGATTCATACGTTTCCACTCTTCATATTTTAAAAGAATGCTGCGCACTTCTTTTTCTGACTTAGATTTTTCAGGGAGCTCTCTGATATCTTTCTGATTTAACTTATAATGAGAGAGTTTGGCGAGGAGCGTCTCTGCGTCATAGGGGTCATAAATATTCATTTCCCTCTGGATCTGCTTTAAAATAATCTGTTTATAGCGCTCATTCCCAATGACTTCCTGTGTATAATGGCGGGATCTCAATAAATAAAGGAACAAGGCATGAAACGTGCTGGCATGTACCTGTCCACCATGTTCAGTACCCGGTAGCCTCGCGATCCGCTGCTTCATTTCTTCCGACGCTTTCTTCGTGAATGTCACAAGCAGAATATTCCTTGGTTGAATATTCTTCACCGTCATCAAGTAACCTGCACGGCAGACAAGGACCGTCGTCTTCCCCGTACCCGCACCGGCAAGGGTCAGGCACGGACCATCGACATGACGGACCGCTTCAATCTGCGAAGCATTCAGGTGGATGCCCGCCTCTTCCATCGTCCGAAAGAAAAAAACATCCTCATCATGGAAGGATATCAGTTGCTTCGAAGTCTCTCCCTTATGGAGTGACGCGATCGGGATTTCCTTCTTTTCTGACTCATATGGGTAAATAGAATAGTTGGTCAATACTTTATTCAAAGCTCATTCTCCTAGCTTTTCTTTACGATTCATAACCTTCTCATCATAACAAGACCCCTTCGGGAATGGCAATGACAATCTTAGGACGTCATGGGATATGTAAATTCTGTTAAACAGTTGTTTAATGCCTTGAACCCTAGTAAAATACACATTTTGAATCACTAAACAAACGTTTGTTTAAATTCAGTATGCTCTCTGATGATTAGGAACGAATAGAAATGGTAATAGAACATTAGGTGATGAATGATGAAACTGACAAAATGGGGCTTTACCCGCTTCAACAGCATAAAAGCAGAATTTGACCACTTCCCCCATTCCTTGGTCATCCTCAGGAAAATCAGAAACTACTACTTCGTCAACAAAATCCACTGGTCCCACCTCGACCCCGTCGTAGAAACACGGCATCTTGAAGAAATGGAACTACTTGTGAACAGGGAAATGGATTTAGAAATGAATTACCTTAATAGAAGATTAGATTAACAACTGTTTTTTCACAATTCATGGATTTAATTGACCAGGAGAAGAGTTATATGCTCTTCTTAAATAGAATGTTTTTGGGCTTGATCTATTCATTTTTTTATAGTGACAAATAATGAACAAGCACAGAGTGGATTGGAGCGGAAGGTGCTCGACTCCTGCGGGAAATGCGTGAAAGTTGAGACCCCACAGGGCTTTAGCCCGAGGAGGCTCAACTCACGCCCCGCGGAAAGCGAGCACCTGCAGCGGAAAGGAACGGACCACGTAATGTTTTATAGCTAATAAAAATGATTTTCAAAAAACAAGAAAAAATGAGATAAAGTAAGATAACCACCAATTTCAATTCAAAAATCAGCCCAAATCGCATTATATTGATTATTCTGAACATTTGCATTAATTTTATAATTTGTTAATATATAATTAATAAATGATTTACAAACAACATCTTTAAAGGAAGGCGTGATTCCAATGAAGTGAGTTAGCAAAACATGTCAGCATCACATCTGGATTTTGAAATCGGCCCGTGAAAACTGATTTCATGATGTGTGGATATGTGGGAATGCGCAATCTTATTTCAGGAGATGATTCCAATGAAGAGTGTAAGCGAAGCATGCTAACATCATGATACGCAAGAGGATAGCCCGTGAAAACTATCTTCGTAACATGTGGGCGTGTGGGAAAATCAGCGGCAAGATAAAATAAACTAAATAATACATGCAAGACCATTAATTTAAAATGAATTAAATGAATGCTACGTATGTGTATTAGTAAGAAAGGATAGGAAAGTTAATTGAATAAGGTTTACTTAAGTTAAGGCGCTGTTTATGTGGTATAGGCATAAGCAGCGTCTTAAATTTGTGGTTAGAATTCTTCTTTTAAAAGAGAGCAGACAGCCGCATCGCAGAAGACACCTTTTTCAAATGCCGCTTTTCTCAATACACCTTCAAACGTAAAACCAGCCTTCTCAAGACTTCTTTTTGAAGCGATATTTTCCGGATCATAAAACGCTTCTATTCGATTAAGGTCCATTTCTTCAAATCCGTATCGGAGGATAGGTTTCAACACTTCTGTGATAACCCCTTGTCTCCAATAAGCAGGATGAACTTCAAACCCCACTTCTGCTTTAAAGTGCTCTTTTTCCCATTGATGAAAACCGCAGCTTCCGATGATTTCATTGGATTCTTTTAAAGCAATCCCCCATCTGATTCCTTCATTTACGTGAAACCTCTCGTTCCATTTGTTGATGATGTCAACGGCCTGCTTTTCCTCTTGAAATGATTCCAGATCATAATATCGGGTGACTTCATCTTTTGAGAAATAATGAAATACACAAGGGGCATCCCCTTCTTGCATCTGACGTAAACGGAATCTTTCTGTTTCCATTACCGGGAAGGTTCTTGTCAGCATACTCATTCTCCTTTTCTTCTTGTTCTCCTTATGTATTCAACATGGGATTTTACAATGCCTTCTTGAAAGGGAAAGTTTTCATAAATTGTGTTCTTTCCTTATTCTGGTTACAATCGATATATCAGATGATAAAGGATGGGAATGGCGATGAAAGCCGATAAAATCATTGTAAGTACTGCCCTTTTTACGGGGAATAGCTCTTCTCCGATGGACGGGTTCGCAGCTGTAAAAGATACAGAGGTCATCGGGGTTGGCCCCCGTTCGGAAATGGAAGGTTTCAGGGGACCGGGCACTGAAGTATGGGATGTCGGAAGCCGTCTGGTGATGCCGGGGTTTCATGACTTTCATCTTCATTGGTTTTTAGGAGCGATGTTTGAAGGGTTTTGTCAATTGACTTTCGGGTCTACAGAAGAAGCTACGGCGAAGATGGTAGCCGAATATGCCGGGAAACATCCAGACGAGGAATGGGTACTTGGGTTCGGGTGGCATCATGTACGCTGGCCAGGTCAAACTCTTCCCACCCGTCATTCACTGGATCAATATATTCCTAACCGCCCCGTCGTCCTCCTGAATGAAGAAGCTCATAGCGCATGGTTGAATACGGCTGCACTTGAGAGGTTGGGGATCCACCGGAACACACCTGAACCCCCTTTCGGAAAAATTGAAAAAGATGAAAATGGAGAACCAACAGGTTTTCTATATGAGACTGCCGTTCAATATGTGGTGAAAGCTTTCACATTTGATGAGAAGGTGAAAAACAGATTGATGAACGGGATGCTCAAGAAGGCCTCTTCCTTCGGGATCACTTCCGTTTCCGACATGCTGCCTCTTCCGGGTTATACATTGGGCGACCCCACTTTTTATCGGGAATTTGAAGAGAAAGGAAAGCTCACGACACGTATCCACTTCCTGGATGTGTTGGACGGAGACCTTGAGAGAAGCAAGCGTCATCGAAATCATTTTCACTCGGACAAGCTTCAGTTTTCTGGGTTGAAGCAGTTTCTGGACGGGGTTCCCCTCACGTATACCGGGTATTTATTGCAGCCATATGCTGACCGCCCCAACGAAACGGGTGGAATCATTTATGAGCCCCATGTGTACCGAAAATGGATCGAGGATGCTGACCGTGAAGGATTCCGGATCCGTCTTCATGCATGCGGGGATGCAGCAGTGCGGGTAGGACTCGATCTGTATGAGCATGCTCGGAATGTGAATGGCCCCCGGGATTCCAGGCATACCATCGAGCATATTGAAGTATGCAGTCCACAAGACTTCGATCGATTTCGGGAGCTCGGGGTCATTGCATCCATCCAACCTGAGCATCTGACGTCGGGATCAATGGACACCCATGCGTACTTGGACCGACTCGGCACAGAACGTTCCAGGTACACATGGCCGATTGGTTCCTTGCAGCAGCATGACGCTAGCATTGCATTTGGAACGGACTTTCCGATCGTGGACCTGAATCCAATGCTCGGTCTATACAGGGCTGTCACCCGAAAACACGAAGACGGTACTCCTCACGGTGGATGGAATCCGGAAGAGAAAATATCATTGGCACATGCTTTGATCCATTACACGAAATCACCTGCTTACGGGAATTTCAGAGAGCATGAATTGGGAACGATTGAAGCGGGAAAGAAGGCTGATATAGTGGTTTTAGACCGAAATCTCTTTGAAGTCAGAGCAGAAGAAATCCTTGAGACGGATGTATGGATGACCATGATGGATGGTGAAATTGTGTTCGGAAAGTAGTGGCGGCATAGAATAAAGGTCCGTCCCTCACACTTGAGGGACGGACCTTTGACATTGCAATACTATTTGGTTTGCGGGTCTTGTAGTCCTCCGCCGCGGATGGTTTTTTCCTGGAATGGGAGGTTGAGTTCTTTGCTTAGTTTTTCAAGGAAGCTTAGTTCACGCTTCGATACAAGGCAGATGACGGTTCCTTCCGCACCCATGCGGCCTGTTCTTCCTGACCGGTGAATATATTGTTTCGTATCACTCGGGAAGTCGAAATGGATCACATGTGTAACGTCCGTGATATCAAGGCCACGTGCCGCAACATCTGTTGTGAGGAGCATGGACACTTTACCTGAGCGGAAGCGGTCAAGGGACTGTTTACGCTCCATTTTATTCGATTCCCCTGCCAATACTTCGAGCTCGACGCCCTTATATTTTAGCTTTTCTTCCATTTCGGAAAGCTTCTCTAATTGATTAAAAAATACAAGCGCCTTGATTTCTTTGAAGTATGAGATGCTTCTTAGGGCTTCCATCTTATCCCTTAACTCGCTATATACAAAGACGTGGTCTACTTTGGGATTATCAAGATTGGCTTCCATTTTGACGGTTTGATGATCCTGCAGGAGTGTTTCGGCAACCTGTTCCGTTTCATCTGACAACGTAGCAGAGAAAAACAGAACCTGGCGTTCTTTCAAAGTTGATTTGATGATATCCTTCACTTCACGGATGTGCTCTGGGGAAATCATTAAGTCAAACTCATCAACCACGATGGTTTTCACTTCATGCATCTTCAGTTTTTTCATTTTCATCAGTTCAAGCAGACGGCCGGTTGTCCCGACGACGATATGCGGCTTTTTCTTTAGCTTCTCAACTTGCTTTTTAACGTTCGCCCCTCCGATAAAGGCAGCACTGGTTACATCGGTTCCCTTCGCCCATTTCTGGATTTCCTGCTGTATCTGCATGACCAGCTCTCTTGAAGGAGCAAGGATGACGGCCTGAGCCTGTTTTCTAGACGGATCGATGGCCTGGATGATTGGAAGTAAATACGCAAGGGTCTTTCCAGTTCCTGTCGGCGATTCGCAAACTACGTCCTTTCCCTCCATAATGATAGGCATAACTTTTTCCTGTACAGGGGTGAATGCAGTAAACCCTGATTCTTCCCAATTTTTCTGTATTTCCTGTGAACTGATAATCGTTGATATAGAGTTCATTCGATTCTTCCTTTCTTACTCTGCGGCAGGGGAGTCGACATCTTCCTTGATTGGTAAACTGATTTCCACTGCCGTTCCTTTTTCTTTTTCACTTTTAAAGTGTATATGTCCTTGATGTCGTTCAATAATTTTTTGGCAAACAGCGAGACCTAGACCCGTACCTTTTTCTTTCGTCGAGTAAAATGGTTCTCCCAGGTGCTCGATTCTTTCCGGGTCCATTCCCACCCCATTATCCTTCACGATGACATGAACGTCCTGACCATGCTGATTCAATGTAATCGCGACCCTTCCATTTTCACCTTTAGGGATCGATTCCACTGCATTTTTAATGATATTGATGAAAACCTGTTTCAGCTGATTTGCTTCTGCCAATACGTACAATGGTTTTACAGCCAGGTTTTCATATGAAATGGACACATTATCAAGATGAGCCTGTGCTTGCATCAACACCAGTACTTGTCTTAGGATATCATCCAGTCTTTCATGGTGAAAATGGAAATCTTGTTGTTTTCCCAGGATCAGCATCTCACCTGAAATTAAATCAATACGATCCACTTCGGAGAGCATGATATCCAAATGGTCGTGGTTGATCGTGTTGGTGGTCTGCATGAGCTGGATGAATCCCTTGAGCGATGTAAGCGGGTTGCGAATTTCATGTGCAACAGCGGCCGCTAATTGCCCTATGACAGAGAGTTTTTCAGATGCGACAATCATTTCTTCATTTTCTTTAATGTGAGTAATATCCCTTGCAATGGCGAATATTCCCGTTACCTTCCTGTTCACGATGATCGGAACGAGGGAGCATCGCAATATTTTCCTTTTGTTATTGGGCAAATGAATGATGGTTTCAAACGAAGAACCAAGACCATTGAAGGATTCAAAGAAAAAGTCTGTCACGCGTTTCATTTCTTCGTCATGCAAAAATTTTCTAAAATTCACTTCTTTCAACTCTTCAAAAGTCGATTCCAGTAACCCTTCAGCCTCTCCATTGATAGATACCACATTACCGTCCAGACTCAACTCCAGGACGGCATCCGGATTTTGTTCGAACAAAGAGTGATAGTGTTGATTCTTTATTTGTAGCTGTCTCTCTTTATGTGTTAATTTTTCATTCGATACGATGAGTTCATGCGTCCTCCGGTAAACCATTAAAAAGAGGATCGTACCCGTCACAACCATGAAGAACCAGCCCTTATACCGTTGAAAGTAGATATACATATCAAGGTTTTCATGGGCAAGCGTCATAAAAAAATAGTCTGATAACATTATCCAGAGGATCCCTAACAATACATAGGTGATGGTAATTTTAATGGCGATTTCTTTTGCTTGTTTCATTCTGGAATGTTCACCTACATTCAGATAGTCTTTATCCTATGGTTTCACAGTTCTTACCAATTTATCAATAATCTTTCTCCTTATTTTCCCCCTTCAGGAACAAGGTGGAGAAAGGATAGATCCCTACGCTTTGAATCACAAGTGAAAGCAGGATGACTCCGAATGTTAAAGAGTGCAGAAGAAAGGGACCTTGATCATCTAAACCTAATAATAAGGCAACCGACATTGTCCCCTTAATCCCAGACCAGGTCAAGATGAATACTTCCTTCCATCCATATATCGTTCTCCATGATTCTTTCATCTTTACAACACCAATAATAATAACATAGCGAACGAATAAGGAGAGAACAAAAAGGAAGAAGATCCATCCAGTCAATGAGAATGATAAATATCGTGTCATTTGGATACCGATCAATAAGAATAGAAAGGTTAGAATCGTTGGTTCAACAACCGTCCAAAACCCATCCAGATCCTTCCTGAAGTGATCTTCTTTTATCGTTTTTCCGTATTCATAGGAAAGCATGATCCCTGAAGATACAGTGGCAAGGACGCCTGAAACACCCAATTCCTCCCCTATATAAAACGTTCCGTACGCAAGAATGATGCTGAGCATGATTTGATATCGTGAATCTATCGTGAAATGGATTGCCTTACTCGCTAACCACCCAAGTGTAATACCCATTACGACACCCCCTAGAGAAACCAGGACGAATTCCCCTAGAAAAGAGGGAACTGAAAAGGTTTCCCCGCCGAAATAGATCCCAGCGACAACGGTAAAGAGTACGATGCTTGTGCCGTCATTGATCATCGATTCTCCTTCCACTATATCCGCTATGTCCTGTCGATTAGAAGACTCCTTCAAAACCGAAACGACTGAAATTGGATCCGTTGGCGTCAAAATCGTCGCAATCAATAATGCTTCTCCATATGTAATCGCAACCCATGGATGTAAGCCGTAGTAGAAGAGAAGGCTCATCAATACTGTTGTGACGACGATACCGACCGTACTAAGGATCGTAATGATCCCGGCATGCTTCTTTAAAGCCTTTGTTGGAAATTGATACGCAGAAATAAATAAGAGCACTGGCAGGAACCACTGAAAGATGATTTCCTTTGTAAGAGTGACGTCAGAAAATGCAGGAACAAAGGAAAGCCCCATCCCAATAAGGAGTAATACAACAGGAACGGGTATGTTTTTTTTCTTTTTATCAAAGGTATATACGCTGTATCCAATCATAAGTAAGAACAAAATCTGTATGGGTTCGATGATTCACACCTCCAAATAAACGTTACGATTCCTCTCACTTCATTTTACTAAATTCCCCCTCCAACCTTCTTCCTATTTTTTCAAAATTGTGTTTATTTTTTATAAAAAAGGTAAAAAGAGAATCAAAGATAGTGAAAGCAGGTGATCCATCATGGTGGGCTTGATGTATGGAAGCAAACCATTCAGTAAAAGCGGCACAATTACTCTTCCCCACAAATGGAGACAGCAGTTTGGGTTATTGCCGGGACGGCTCGCGGAGCTCTTCTATCAAAACAAACGCCTTTATATTAAGAAAGCCGTGAAAGATTCCACTCATAATAAACGTTACATCTCAGAAAAAGGGACCGTTCATATCCCTAAAGAACTTCGTGAGGAAATGGGGATGAACGAACAATCATCCTATTGTCTGCATGTCATGGAAAAAGAGAATTGCTTTATGATTACCAGGGAGAACGAAAGATAGCTAAAGGAATCCAGTAAATCCACAACCTTTCTCAATAGGCTTTTTCAATTTCAGGATAGATTGAGCACATAAGCTTTAATCAATAAACAAGGTCCGTCCCTCACTCGTTTAAAGCGATGAGGGACGGACCTTTGGTTGTTGGAGGATGATGCTGCTTCCTTCTTGAGCGATGGATAGTTTGCGGACATCCATGGATGGGAAGGATTGTTCGAGTTGGCGGTGGAGCCAATCACTTGCTTCCCGCTCAACGAAGCAGGCTATCGTTGGTCCTGCACCGCTCAGGGCGACACCGAAAGCTCCGAACCGGCCCGCCACTTCTTCTACTGCATCGTAGTGTGGAAGAAGCTTGCGTCGATGGGGCTGATGATATCGATCCCGTTTCATCATCCTACCAACCATTTCCCAATCACCTGTCAAAAATGCCGCCACAAGCACATTGGAAATTGCTCCAGCCCCTACTGATTCCGCAAATGAATGAGTGGACGGAAGGACATTCCTTGAGTCGGATGTTTTCAGTTCCACCTTCGGGATGACGCATACCACATCGATTGGAAGGTCTGCTACCGTGATCAGGTTTACGCCCCTTTCATGCTGACAGCTGACGATAAACCCTCCGTAGAGTGAAGCCCCGACATTATCGGGATGACCTTCAAATCGGTTGGCTAGGAAAAGTTTTCTTTCCAGGGTCAGGTTTAGGCCGCCCAGGGCATTTGCCAGCTCGATACCGGCAACGACGGCAGCGGCGCTGGAGCCGAGACCCCTCGTCAAAGGAATATCACTCGATACGTACAGATGACACGGCGTTACCTTCTTTCCGTATTCATGACATACTTCCTTGACCACTTCTACAATGAAATGAGATTCATCAGCCGGAAACACCTCGAGGGCCGATGACAGAGGAATCACCTGCCATTCGTCAGCCTCATGTGCTTCAACGGTTAAGTACACATCTAAAGCCAGACCGAGTGAATCAAATCCGGCACCTAAATTTGCCGTACTTCCAGGGACGACGATTTTCCAAGAACGCCCCCCCTTCATACTCCGATCGTTCCCTTAATGTAATCTTTTACCATTTCACGGTCATTCGGTAGCTTCACCGGTGTCACCGGGCTACACTCCATGGCCGTCACCGGATCCTTCAGGCCGTTACCCGTCAGCACCGCGACTACCTTCGATCCTTTTTCAATGAGACCTTTTTCCAAGGATTTCTTGATTCCTGCAATGGATGCACAGGAAGCAGGCTCTGCAAATATCCCTTCTTTCCTTGCAAGCAGCTGATAGGCATCCAGGATTTCATCATCTGTCACTTCATCGATATGACCGTTTGATTCCTTCAACGCATCGACCGCCAATGTCCAGCTTGCCGGGTTTCCGATCCGGATCGCAGTCGCAACCGTTTCGGGCTGTGGAAATACACGGTCATGGACGAGGGCCGCAGCACCAGAAGCTTCAAAACCGAACATCCGGGGCAGTGTGGAAGCGTGTTGGTGAGAATATTCCTTAAATCCTTTCCAGTATGCTGAAATATTGCCCGCATTGCCGACGGGGATCGCCAGCACATCTGGGGCTTCCCCTAATCCTTCTATTACTTCGAAGGCCGCTGTTTTCTGCCCTTCCAATCGATACGGGTTCACTGAATTCACGAGAGTGACCGATTCGGTTTTGCTTAACTCCCGAACAATCTCCAGCGCTTCATCGAAATTCCCTTCGATGGAAATGATCTCAGCTCCATACATGACGGCCTGTGCCAATTTCCCTTGAGCGATCTTCCCCTCAGGGATGACGACGATGCAGTTGATTCCCGCCCTTGCAGCGTATGCCGCTGCAGAAGCACTTGTATTACCTGTTGAAGCACAAATGACCGTCGTGCTTCCTGTTTCCACCGCTTTCGCAACCGCGAGGACCATTCCCCGGTCCTTAAATGAGCCTGTCGGATTTGCTCCCTCCACTTTTACATAAAGCTCAATGCCCCATTCCTTGGACAGCGACTTCAGCTCGATCAACGGAGTGTTTCCTTCGTTCAAGCTTAAAAGAGGAGTATCTGCATTTAATGGAAGATGTTCTTTATACTGTTCCAGCAACCCTTTCCATCTCATCCTTTTTCTCCTCCTTCAACGCGGTATGAGCTTTCGATGGAATGAACGGCTTCATAATCCTTCAACTCCATCAAGATATCCTCGTAATGATCGAGGGAGGCTTTATGGGTCACCAGGACGATTTCAGCAAACTCATCGCTTTCCAGCGGATTTTGCAGGATCTTCTCGAAGCTGACTCCATGATTCGAGAAGATGGACGTCAGTTTGGCCAGTACACCTACTTCGTCCTGAACGTGCAGGCGAAGGAAGTATTTTGAGTGAATTTCATTCCTCTCTTTTAACTTTTTAGGAAATTGAGGATTCACCGCACTCTTACCGTTGACTCCCAATCTCATATTCTTCATAATTCCCACCATGTCGGATACGACAGCTGTAGCCGTTGGAAGGCTTCCGGCCCCTGGACCGTAAAACATCGTTTCTCCCACCGCTTCCCCGTACACATACACGGCATTATATTCATCGTGGACAGAAGCGAGGGGATGTTCATTTTGCAGCAGAGTCGGCTCCACGCTTACCTCAACCTTCTCCCCTTCCCGGTGGGCATACCCTATAAGCTTCATCGTATAACCGAATTGCTCGGCATATTGAATGTCATCACCCGTTACTTCCGTGATTCCCTTCACTTTCACGTCGGCAAGGTCCACGTTCATGGAGAATCCTAATGTGGACAGAATCGCCATTTTCCTTGCTGCATCAAGCCCACCGACATCCGCCGTCGGATCTGCTTCCGCATAGCCGAGATCCTGGGCTTCTTTCAGGACATCATCAAAGGTCCGTCCCTCTTTCGTCATCTTAGTCAAAATGAAGTTGGTCGTACCGTTGACGATCCCCATCATTTTGGTGATGCGATCGGAGGCCAGGCCATCTACTAAACTTCTTAAAATCGGGATGCCTCCCGCGACGCTTGCTTCGTAGAATAAATCACAGCCATTTTCCGAAGCAGCCGCTAATAACTCCGGTCCGTGGAGTGCCATGAGATCCTTATTTGCCGTCACGACATGCTTCTTCTGGTTTAAAGCATGAAGGAGATGCTCCTTTGTTGCTTCGATTCCACCCATGACCTCGACCACAATATCAATTTCAGGATCAAACAGGACTTCCTCAGGATTTAAGGTTAGTATGCTGTTTTCAATATCCAGTCCCCTGTCTTTCTCTAAATCCTGTACGAGGGCTTTCTTCACCGTCACCGGGCAGCCGATTTGATGGGACAGTTTATCCTGATGATTCTCTACAATTTTCACCACTCCAGCTCCCACCGTGCCGAGTCCTAAAAGTCCGATTGAAATTGATTCCATAAGCCGAAAACCTCCGTTTGTTTATTTCTAGTGTACATTTGTTCTTGTATAGTGGACATTATAGTTGAAAAAATTACCTATTACAATAGGTATTTGTGTATTTCTAGAATGTAAGAGCTTTCAATATTAATTGATTGTGAGATTGAGTTTTTTTATGGTGATTCTTCTTATATCCAACGAAAACTTTGTTGGATTTGTACTTTTCATAGGGTACAGTGCTTTTTTGGAATTTTTTTCAGAATTGTTGTGATAGATTCTATGGCTGTTGCGGTACTTTCACCGGTTGTTGCGGCACTTCACCCTTTTATTGCGGCACTCCCAATCCCAACTTGTGCCACTTTCTACTAAACTCGTGCCAAGTTGCTAAAAACAGAGGACCGCCCCCAACTACATCCATAGTTAAGAGCCGTCCCCCCTTTACACAATATGATGAAGCTGCCTGGCCATCTTGGATAAATCCCTGTACACAGGGATCTTACTCGGATCGGCATTCCCACCACTGATGACGCAGCCCACTTTCCTGCCCTTCACCTTGACCTTCTGGCACATGGCTGCTGCCAGGGAAGCGGCCCCCGCTCCTTCGACCAGGGTCTTTTCCCGCTGCAGCATGAACATGATGCTGTAGGAGATTTCTTCATCTGTCACCGTGACCATATCATCTACATATTTCTGGATGATCGGAAATGTGAGTTCTCCTGGTTTCTTGACGAGGATTCCGTCTGCAATGGTGTGAACATGCTCCAATGTCCCTTTATTTCTTCCCGTAAAAAAGTTATACGTAGCCGGTGCTCCTAGTGCCTGCACTCCCACGATTTGTACCCGGGGGTTAAAGGCCTTTACGGCGAGTGCCATCCCTGCCAGCAAACCACCTCCGCCGACGGGGACGAGGATCATGTCCAGATCACTGAGCTGCTGAAGCATTTCCAGTGCGACTGTCCCTTGTCCAGCCATCACTTTATGATCATCAAATGCATGAACATACGTTGAGCCTTTCTTCACTTTCTCTTCAAGTGCTGCCCCGTAGGCCTCCTGATAGGTGTCCCCTGTTAGGACGATTTCAGCTCCGTAATGTTTCGTTGCCGCAACTTTAGTAGAAGGCGTCCGCTTCGGCATGAAGATTTTCGACGGGACCCCTCGCTTAGACGCAGCGAGTGCCACTCCCTGGGCATGATTCCCTGCCGATGCGGCAATGATGCCCTTCCTCGCTTCCGCTTCAGACAATGACATGATTTTATTCATGGCACCCCTTACTTTGAATGACCCTGTGCGCTGCAGGTTCTCCATTTTCAAATAGACCTCTCCACCTGTGTAGGCATTCAGTGTCGAAGATTGCTTTAACGGTGTTCGATGCACCTGGTGACTGATTCGTTCCATCGCTTCTACAACTTCAGTGTTATCCATTAAATTCCCAAGTCACTCACCTCATATTTTTTTTCGTAGTCTTCGATATTTTTTCCGTAATGCAATGTCAGATCGATTTCATCCAATCCCTTTAATAACATCGTCTTCCAGTAAGGATCGATATCAAACGTGACCCGAAGTCCCTCTGAATCACAAATGGTCTGGTGTTCAAGGGACACTTCCATTTTATACAAATCTACCTGACTCTCATTCTTCAAAAGGGCATCCACTGTTGCTTCATCCAGTTGAATGGGCAGAATCCCATTTTTTAAACAATTATTATAAAAGATATCAGCAAAGCTCTTTGCGATGATCACTTTAAACCCATAGTCCTGAAGGGCCCATGGTGCATGCTCCCTTGATGAGCCGCAGCCGAAGTTCTTTGCTCCAAGGAGAATCTCGGCATCCTGATATTTGGGTGTATCTAATAAAAAGTCTTTCCTTAGGGATTCCCCATCGTCTTCAAACCGCCAATGATAAAACAAATACTGACCGAATCCTTTCCGTTCGATCCTTTTTAGGAATTGCTTCGGGATGATTTGGTCCGTATCTACGTTGTCTCTCCTGAGAGGAAAGACCTTTCCTTCCACATGGTTGATTGCCATGGATTCACCTCCTATGAAATCGGCAGTTTCTCAAGTTTTCGCACATCAGTCAATTTCCCTGTCACGGCGGCGGCAGCGGCCATGGATGGGCTCAGCAGATGAGTTCTTGATCCATTTCCCTGTCGCCCCTCAAAGTTCCGGTTGGATGTCGATGCACAGCGCTTGCCCGGCGGAACGATATCATCATTCATGGCCAGGCACATGCTGCAGCCCGCTTCCCGCCATTCAAATCCCGCTTCTTTAAAAACGGTATGCAATCCTTCTTCCTCTGCTTCTTGCTTCACTTTATAAGAGCCAGGAACGACAAGTGCGGTGACACCTTCTTTCACTGTATGGCCCTTCACCACCTCCGCAGCAGCTCTCAGATCGCTCAAGCGCGAATTCGTACACGAACCGATAAACACATAATCAACCTCGATATCTTCCATCCTCATACCTGCCTCAAGCCCCATATATTGAAGAGCCCTCTCAACCCCTTCTCTATCAGAAGGATCCAGATATTCCTCTGGATGAGGGACGGACCTCGAAATCCCCGCTCCCATCCCGGGATTCGTTCCCCAGGTCACATGCGGCTCGATTTCTTCACCTTTCACCACGATGGTGTGATCATAGGATGCGTCACTGTCACTTGAGAGTGATTTCCACTCTTCCTTGCACTGTTGGTACGATCGATCTTGAGGCAGATACCTTCTTCCTTCTAAATAGTCAAAGGTCGTTTCGTCGGGACTGATCAACCCTGCCTTGGCGCCGGCTTCAATACTCATATTGCAGACGGTCATCCTTTCTTCCATCGATAAATGCCGGATGACATCACCGGTGAATTCTATGATGAATCCTGTTCCGAACCCGACTCCATATGTGGAGATGATATTCAGTATCACGTCTTTGGCCGTGACACCGAAACCGAGCTCCCCCGTCACCTTCACTTGGAGGGTTTTAGGCTTCGATTGCCAAAGGGTCTGGGTCGCAAGCACATGCTCCACTTCACTCGTTCCGATTCCGAATGCAAGTGCCCCGAATGCTCCGTGGGTGGAAGTGTGGCTGTCCCCGCATACAATCGTTTTCCCCGGCTGGGTCAGACCCAGTTCAGGGCCGATGACATGGACGATCCCTTGATCAGGGTGATGGATATCGGCAAGGGTGACACCGAATTCAGTACAGTTTTTCTTCAATGTATCCATTTGAAGACGGGCGATTTCATCCCGGATGACGTGTCGTTCCCTGGTCGGTACGTTGTGATCCATTGTAGCGAATGTTAAGTCCGGCCTTCGTACTTTCCTGTCCTTTACGCGCAGCCCTTCAAATGCTTGGGGAGATGTGACTTCATGCACAAGGTGAAGATCAATGTAAAGCAAATCCGGTTTTCCCTCTTCTTTGTGCACTATATGTTTATCCCAAATCTTTTCGATGATATTTTTCCTTGCCATGAACTCCCTCCTGGTCTGGTATGATTTTTATTTCGATAAGGTCTTTACAAGTATGCTGCGAGGATTGAAGACAGTGCGTGATCGGCTTCCAGCCTCTCCACCACCATCTGGCTCATGGCACCCGTCCCTACAACGGTTCCTCTGCCCATCGTCCAAAGATCCCCTGTCCGGTAGCCTGCATTCAGAACTTCCTGTACAGCCATTTCGACCATTTCTGCTTCTTCTTTTAATCCAAAGGAATGGCGGAGCATCATCGCAACCGACAGGATCATGGCCAGGGGATTGGCTTTCCCTTTTCCGGCGATATCAGGAGCTGATCCATGTACCGGTTCATACAGGCCGAAGGAATCTCCCCTTAGACTTGCGGAAGGCAGCATGCCCAGTGATCCTGTGATCATGGAAGCTTCATCGCTCAGGATATCCCCAAACATATTCTCCGTCACCAGAACATCGAATTGTTTTGGCTGATACATCAGTTTCATGGCCGCAACATCGACCAGCATGTGCTCCACTTCCACATCCGGATATTCGACTGCCACCTCATTCACGACTTCCCGCCACATTCGGCTTGTTTCCAGAACATTTGCCTTGTCGACAGAGGTTAATTTCTTCTTACGCTTCTGAGCAAGCTTAAATGCTTTGTGGACGATTCGTTCGATTTCACTTTTTTCATAAACCAGAGTGTCCACCGCTACTTCATCCCGCTTCCCCTGGCGACCTGACGGCTGACCGAAGTACAATCCTCCTGTCAGTTCCCTGACAATCACCAAATCTACTTCTTCGACAATCTCCCGTTTGAGCGGGGATGCCCCCAGTAAACTTTCAAATGCCTTCACCGGGCGCAGGTTCGCGAATAAGTCGAACTCTTTGCGGATGGCCAGGAGCCCTTTTTCAGGACGGAGCTCCTTCGGCAGATGCTCCCATTTTGGTCCTCCCACTGCACCTAAAAGAACAGCATCGCTCTCTTTGCAAAGCTTGATCGTTTCAGGAGGTAATGGCGTACCGAAGCGATCGACCGCTGCCCCGCCAATGTATCCTTTCTCCACTTCGAATTCATGGCCGAACCAATCACCCACTGCCTTAAGCACTTCTAATGCCCCGTCCATGATCTCTTGACCGATACCGTCTCCTGGTAGTACAGCGATTTTCTTCTTCATTAGAATTACCTCCTGTTTTTGTGGTATGGGGAGCCTTGGATGACAAGGCTCCTATCGTTTATAAGCTTGCTTCCACCGCTTCTTTTTCCCTGGATGTTGATCGCTGAGCTGAACGATTCACAGCGTTTAAGTAAGCACGAGCTGACGCTTCCAACACATCCTGTGCGGTTCCCCGTCCGCTTGTCATTTCTCCGTCATACTCCAGTCTTACGTAAACCTCGGCAAGTGCATCTCGACCGCCCCCGACTGAGTTGATCTTATAATCCAGCAACTTAGATGGACCCGGCAGCATCTTTTCAATGGTATTGTAGATGGCTTCCACGCTTCCTGATCCTGTTGAAGCAAGTCGGGTCATGTTTCCGTCCTCGCACTTCAATTCGATTGTCGCCGTTGGAATGTTATCCATTCCGTATTGAACCTGCATTCGTTCTAATGTAAACCCGACGGCATCGGTCATTTCCGTCTGCTTATTCGTCAGGATGCTGAAGAGATCTTCATCGACGATTTCTTTCTTCTTGTCTGCCAGATCTTTAAATGTATGAAATGCTTCATTCAGTTTTTCATCCGATAATTCAAAGCCGAGTTCCACCGCTTTGTTTTTGAACGCGTGCCGTCCGGAATGTTTACCAAGGACGAGACGGTTGGAATTCACTCCAATCAGTTCAGGTGTGATGATTTCGTAGGTTGTTTTTTCTTTCAACACGCCATCCTGATGGATTCCTGATTCATGGGCAAAGGCATTGTCACCGACGACCGCTTTATTGGCGGGTACCCTCATTCCAGTCAGCTTGCTGACAAGAGAACTGGTTTTCTTGATTTCATCCAATTTAAGTCGTGTTGTCGCTCCGTAAAAATCTTCACGGATACGAAGAGCGACCGCCACTTCCTCCAGAGCTGCATTACCGGCACGTTCACCGATACCGTTAATGGTCCCTTCAATTTGGTCGGCTCCGTTTTCAATGGCTGTAAGGGAGTTGGCAGTCGCCATACCAAGATCATCATGGCAATGTGCCGAAAGCTTCACCCCGTCGATATTCGGGACGTTTTCCCTTACGTATCGAAACAGTTCGCCGTATTTATGAGGGGTGATGTACCCCACCGTATCAGGAAGATTGATAACAGAAGCTCCTGCATCAATGACCCTCTCCATAATCTTGACTAAAAAGTTGAGATCCGACCTGCAAGCATCCTCTGCCGACCACTGAACGACCGGGAAAAATTTCTTCGCGTACTGTACGGCCTGGACGGCTGTATCGATGACCTGATCCGGTGTCATCTTCAGTTTATGAGTCATGTGGATGGGAGAAGTTGCAAGGAAGACATGCAGCCTTGGTTCCGCTGTTCCTTTAAGAGATTCCCATACCGCATCGATGTCACGCTGTTGGGCCCGCGCAAGCCCCGTTACGGAGCTGTTCTTAATGGTAGAGCCGATCCTCTGCACGGCATCAAAGTCTCCTTTTGAAGCTGCAGGAAACCCAGCTTCAATGACGTCCACACCAAGTCTTTCAAGCTGCTTCGCCACCTCGATTTTCTCAATCGTATTCAGATTCACACCGGCTGACTGTTCCCCATCCCGAAGAGTTGTGTCAAAGATCTCAATGGTTCGCACTCGCTACCACTTCCTTTTCTTTAGTCGAAGGTTTCTGTACAAAAGGCATCATTTTGCGAAGCTCTCTCCCGACCACTTCAATCGGATGCTGGCTTTCACGCTGATTGATGGCGTTGAATTCCGGACGATTTGCCTGATTCTCCAGGATCCATCCCTTCGCAAATTTTCCTGTTTGGATATCCGTCAGTACTTCCTTCATGCGGGCTTTGGTTTCCTCGTTCACTACCCGTGGTCCTGAAACGAAATCCCCCCATTGAGCGGTATCGGAAATCGAATAGCGCATTCCTTCCAGTCCTTGCTCATACATCAGATCAACGATCAGCTTCAATTCATGTAAACACTCGAAATAGGCGACCTCTTTTTGATATCCGGCTTCGACCAATGTCTCGAATCCTGCTTTCACAAGGGATGTCACACCTCCACATAGGACTGCCTGCTCCCCGAATAGATCGGTTTCCGTTTCTTCCTGGAAGGACGTTTCAAGGATTCCCGCGCGCCCTGCCCCTACACCTTTTGCATAAGCTAGGGCAAGCTCACTTGCTTGACCTGATGCGTCTTGATAAACGCCGAAGAGTGCGGGTACTCCTGCTCCTTCTTCAAATGTACGTCTTACAAGATGTCCCGGCCCTTTCGGTGCGACAAGGAATACGTCCACATCTTCCGGAGGAACGACTTGATGGAAATGGATATTGAATCCGTGTGCAAATGCCAATGCTTTTCCTGAGGTGAGTGCCGGCTTAATTTCCGCTTCATACACTTTCGGCTGATGCTCATCCGGCAAGAGAACCATGATGACATCTGCCTGTTCACTTGCTTCCCGGACAGAGTAGACATCGAAACCATCCTTTTCTGCCTGGTCCCACGACTTTCCTTTTCTCAATCCCACTACAACATCAAATCCGCTTTCCTTCAGGTTCTGAGCGTGTGCGTGACCTTGTGAACCATAACCGACTACCGCTACTTTCTTCCCTTTTAAAACCTCTTCATTTACATCTCCGTTATAATATACCTTTACCATTTCCCTCATCCTCTCCATTTTTTTGAATAATACGTTTTTTGGATTCCTATTAATTCACAATTGAATACTGTTTCAGATCCGTGACGGATTTTCCGTTACCTCTTGCGAATGCCGTGATGCCGGTCCGGGCGATTTCCTTGATTCCGTAGGGTCTCAACAGATCGATGATGGCTTCGATCTTGGATGTCTCCCCCGTCACCTGAACCGTTACGCTGTCCCTGGCAACATCAATGATGGCGGCTCTGAATGGTTCGACAATGCCATTGATTTCGGATCGGGTCTGCCCTGTACTCAACACTTTGATGAGGGCCAGTTCCCTGGCGACCACTCCTTGATCCGTGATGTCTGAAACCTTGAGGACATCGATTTGTTTATGGAGCTGCTTTAACAGCTGCTCGATTTTCCTGTCGTCTTCTACGTTGACAACGAACGTCATCCTTGAAATACCCTCGGTCTCCGTGTACCCGACCGAGATGCTTTCAATGTTGAACTGACGTTTCGTAAACAATCCGGTCACCCGGTTCAACACGCCGCTCCGGTTATGAACAAGGGCCGTTACAATCCGTTTCCTCATGGTTTCACTCCTAACATTTCGTGTAATCCTTTTCCTGGAGCCACCATCGGGTAGACGTTTTCCTTCGGATTCACCCAGCAGTCGATGAGCACCGGTTCATCACTCGTCAAGGCCTCTTTCAGAACGGAATCGACTTCCTCCTGGGTTTTCACTTTATACCCTTTGATTCCATAAGATTCAGCCAGTTTTACAAAATCAGGCTGAGTGGAGAATACTGATTGTGAGTATCTCTCTTCGAAGAAAGTTTCCTGCCACTGCCTTACCATCCCTAGCGTCCCGTTATTGAGCAGGACCACTTTCACGGGCAGGTTCAGCTCTTTCAGGAGAACAAGCTCCTGGAGAGTCATCTGGAATCCCCCGTCCCCTACAAAAGCAACCACCGTACTGTCAGGATTCGCTAATTGCGCACCGATTGCGGCCGGGAAACCGAATCCCATCGTGCCGAGTCCACCGGATGTGACCCAGTTATTCGGCTTTTTAAAAGAGTAGTATTGCGCCGCCCACATTTGATGCTGTCCGACATCCGTTGTGACGACCGCTTCCCCGTTCGTCATTTCATATACCTGCTCAATCAGGCGCTGAGGGGAAAGCACATCGTGAGCCTGGTTATACCAGAAAGGATATTCCCGTTTGTAAGAGCGCAGATGGTGATGCCAGGCATCAAAATCAGGTTTTTCAGTTTCATGCTGCAGAAGTTTTTCGAGAGCCTGTTTCGCATCTGCTACAATCGGGATCTGGGTTTCAACGTTCTTCCCGATTTCAGCAGGATCGATGTCGATGTGAACCACCTTCGCCCGTGGTGCAAATGTGGAAAGATTTCCTGTCAGCCTGTCATCAAACCGGGCACCGATATTGATGAGCAAATCACATTCGTGGATGGCCATATTACTGGCATAACACCCGTGCATGCCCGCCATTCCAAGAAACAACGAGTGATCAGCCGGAAATCCCCCCAGTCCGAGCAGGGTGTGTATCACAGGGATGTCATACTGTTCAGCGAACGCCTTCAGCTCCTCGGATGCCTTCCCGTGAAGCACTCCCGCTCCTGCTAAAATGACGGGCTGCTTCGACACCTTGATTGCATCAACCAGCTTCTTGATTTGAAGAGGGTTGGGATAGAAGTTAGGCTGATATCCTGGTAAATCCATTTCTACTTCTCGCACCTGATACGCCTGTTGAAGGGTCAAGTCCTTCGGAATGTCCACGAGTACAGGCCCTGGTCTTCCAGTTGATGCGATATGAAAGGCTTCCTTCACAATTCGCGGTAAGTCTTTAATATCCCGAACCTGATAATTATGCTTTGTGATTGGCATCGTAATGCCGACAACGTCTGCTTCCTGGAATGCATCTGTGCCGATTACCCCCGAAGCCACCTGACCAGTAAAGACCACCAGTGGCAGTGAGTCCATCATGGCATCTGCAATCCCTGTCACGAGGTTGGTCGCTCCCGGTCCCGACGTGGCAATGACGACACCTGGCTTACCCGATACCCTGGCATATCCTTCCGCTGCGTGGATGGCCCCTTGTTCATGACGGGCGAGTACGTGCTTGATCGGGGCTTTGTAAAGAGCATCGTAAATCGGCAAGACCGCTCCCCCAGGGTATCCAAACAGAATCTCAACTTTCTCCTCCTTCAAAGCCTTCATGAGCATATCAGCACCATTGACGTTTTCTGTCAGTGTCTGTGAAGCCGGTTCTGCCTCAACTTTTGCCCTCATTGCCTATCTCTCCTCTCCTTTTTTAAAAGCTATGTTTGATATTTGCCCTGAGCATTGTTCATCCATTTAATTCAAACAAAAAAGACCTTCCCACCCACTACGACAGAGTTCATCTTTCGCAGGGGCGAAAAGGTCTTTATCCTTTCCACGGTACCACCCTAGTTCAGAGACGCCGAAAAGCATCTCCCTTTGCAGGCTGATCGGTTTCACCAGCCTTTGTTTTTGTAACGAGTATCATCTACTCGATCGTTCCTACTTACATGGTTCAGAACGATACTCAGAGGGGATGTCGGTATTGGTTGTATTACTGGTTCGCAGCTCCACCAGCTCTCTGAAAATACGATTTCCAATCCTTTTACCTCTTCAACGCTTTCTTATCTATTCTGTTTTCAAGATGCCACCGGTACTTGCTGATGTCACAAGCTTTGCGTATCTTGCCAGATAACCTTTTTTGATTTTCGGAGGAGGCTGTACCCACTCCTGTTGTCTGAACTTCAACTCTTCTACTGATACCATCAAGGAAATTGTCCGATTCGTCAGATCAATGAAGATGGGATCTCCATTTTCCACGATCCCGATCGGTCCGCCTTCAGCCGCTTCCGGTGAGACATGGCCGATCGATATGCCCCGGGATGCTCCAGAAAACCTTCCGTCGGTCATCAGTGCAACCTTCTTCTCAAGGCCGCGTCCTGCGATGGCTGCTGTCGGGGCCAGCATTTCCGGCATTCCAGGACCTCCCTTTGGTCCTTCATACCTGATGACCACGACATGACCTTCTTTCACTTCCCCGCTTTCAATTCCGGCCAGCGCGTCATCCTGGGACTCGTAAACAATCGCTTCCCCCATGAATGTTTTGATGGATGGATCGACTGCTCCTACCTTGATGACGCCTCCATCCGGAGCGATATTCCCGAATAGGACGGATAGCCCTCCGACAGGACTGTGTGCACTTTCCCTCCGGCGGATAACATCATCATTTTGAATGTGAGCATCCTTTACATTTTCATAAAGTGATTTTCCGGTAACGGTGATTCGATCCCTGTGTACGGCTTCCATCTCGCACAGCTCTTTAATGATGGCGCTGACCCCTCCGGCATTGTGTACATCCTGCATAGAGTAATCGGAGGCCGGGCTTATCTTGGACAGATAAGGGACCCGTTCAGCCACTTTATTGATCCGGTTGATGTCATAATCGATCTCCGCCTCATTGGCAATCGCAAGTGTGTGAAGGACGGTATTCGTTGAGCCTCCCATCGCCATGTCTAAAGCGAATGCATCATCGATGGTGTCTTCTGTTATGATATCTCTCGGCTTGATGTCTTTCTTCACCATTTCAACCAGGTATTTCGCTGCGTCCTTGATTAGTTGATGCCGCTCTTCAGAAGTAGCGACAATCGTTCCATTTCCCGGTGGAGCCATTCCGAGCATCTCCATTAGGGAATTCATTGAATTCGCCGTGAACATCCCTGAGCAAGATCCGCATGTCGGACAGGCATTGGCTTCGATATCGAGAAGCTGCTCTGCCGTCATCCTTCCTGACTGATGGGCACCGACCCCTTCGAAAACAGATACAAGTGATAATGGCTTCCCTTCACTTGATACTCCTGCTTCCATCGGGCCTCCCGATACGAAAACGGAAGGGACATTGGTTCTGACTGATGCCATCAGCATTCCCGGTGTAATCTTGTCACAGTTCGGGATGTAGAATACTCCGTCGAACCAGTGAGCATTGATGACGGTTTCTGCTGAGTCGGCGATCAATTCGCGGCTCGGCAACGAGTACCTCATACCGATATGCCCCATGGCAATTCCGTCGTCAACACCGATCGTGTTGAATTCGAATGGAATCCCGCCTGCTTCCCGGATCGCTTCTTTCACAACCTGAGCGAATCCGTTTAAATGCATATGACCTGGAATGATATCAATGTAAGAGTTACATACTCCGATGAATGGTTTTTCCAGGTCTTCGAGCTTCACACCTGTCGCATATAGTAAACTGCGGTGAGGAGCCCGGTCGATTCCTTTCTTGATCATGTCACTTCGCACGTCATCACCTCCCACTTAACCAACTTGTGCATTTTGTTTGTAAACTTTTCTTCCATCCTGCGTGACAGTATTTCTGAACTCCTGCAATAATTGGTTTGTATATTCCCCAGGTTTCCCATCCCCGATCACTCGTCCGTCCACTTTGACAACGGCAATGACCTCGGCGGCGGTTCCTGTTAAGAACACCTCATCCGCTGTGTATACATCATGACGGGTGAAGACTTCTTCTTTCATTTCAAATCCTAATTTTTCGGCAATTTCGATGATGGCATTTCGGGTGATGCCCTCAAGTGCCCCAACGTATCCAGGCGGTGTCAGGATCTTTCCTTTTTTGACAATGAAGATATTGTCCGCTGATCCTTCCGCAACATACCCTTGATCATTCAACATCAATGCTTCACTTACACCAGCGAGATTTGCTTCGATTTTAACGAGAATGTTATTTAAATAGTTTAAGGATTTAACCTTTGGAGAAAGGACATCCGCACGATTTCGGCGGCTCGCCACTGTTACGATATCGATGCCCGTTTCATATAAGCTTTTAGGGAACAAAGCCAGTTGCTCCGCAATGACAATGATTTGTGGCTTTCTACAAGTAAATGGATCCAGTCCCAAGTTTCCAACACCTCTAGAAATGACCACACGTATGTAGGCATTTTCCAGCTGATTTTTTTTCAATGTATCGACGATGATATCACTCATCTCTTGTTTCGAGATTTCGATATTCAGCATGATCGATTTGGCAGAATCATAAAGGCGATCAACATGTTCTTCTAAACGGAATACGTTCCCGTCGTACATTCGAATCCCTTCGAACACTCCATCTCCATATAGAAAACCATGGTCGTACACTGATACAACGGCTTCTTCCTTTTTTACGTATTGTCCGTCTAAGTAGATCCACTGTTCGTTCATGTTAATCATTCCTTTCCAGTCTGTGATTTATTTGATTATTCAGAAATTTATTTATACAACGATAGTTCGCTGACCCGGAGCCTGATGCAATCGGCTTGTTTTTGGTTGTTACTGCCGCTTCCCGGTGGCTCAAGATTTTTTTATTGAGGACAATATTACTCCCGTTTTCCGGTAAGGTCAACAGGCTTTTTGTAAATTATTTGACTATTTAGATTAATCTGATTATAAGTAAACGCTTACATCTTTGTCCTAGTGGAGTTTTATGGAGTGAAAATATTTTTTTGATTTTTTTATTTTTCGGGGTGAATAGTGGTTCAGAATGGGGGGAGGTGCCCTTCAGAAAATCTTTCGACAAAATCCTGTAGTGGCGCGGCTTCAGGGGAAATTAGACCTGTGTGTAAATGACTGATTTATTCTCACTTATTTTTTATAATTGAGAACCTTATTTTCGATTTAGATACTTGTTTGAATTTTTATCAACCTAAAGGTCTGGTCACCAAGAAGAAATCGACCTAGCCTGTTCCCCTTTTCTGTAATGGATACACGACTCAAATGCCGGGTTCATCATGGCGACGATGATGCATAATATCTCGAAAAAAAATATATTTTCCCAATAAGGGACCAATCCTTCTTTAAACTCTATACAAATAAAAAAGAATCAATCCAGGCAGCCAGGCCTTTGGATTGATTCTACTTTCACACCCAGGTAAACATATAATTGGGATCTTCGACATCATGTGCTTTTTTTACAATCTTCAATGGCTTGAACGTATCGATCATGACGGCAAGCTCGAGTGTTTCTTTTTTCCCAATACTGGCCTCTGTCGTTCCAGGATGTGGTCCATGGGGAATCCCGCTCGGGTGCAGGGTGATAGAACCTTCCTTGATCCCCTTTCTGCTCATGAAGTTTCCTTCTACATAGTACAGGAGCTCATCACTGTTCACATTGCTGTGATTATAAGGAGCCGGGATCGATTCCGGATGATAATCATATAATCTCGGTACAAATGAGCACACAACAAAGTTATGACCTTCAAACGTTTGATGAACAGGCGGCGGCTGATGGACACGACCGGTGATCGGCTCGAAATCCTCAATATTGAATACCCATGGATACAAATATCCATCCCAGCCTACTACATCCAAAGGATGATGATTTAATACATGTGAATGAAGGGCACCTCTTGATTTCGTGATCACTTCGAATTCGCCCTCTTCATCCTTCGTTTCGAGCTTCTCAGGTCCTCTTAAATCCCGTTCACAAAACGGACTGTGCTCCAATAGCTGGCCGTACTCATTACGGTAGCGCCGGGGAGTCGTGATCTGACTGAAGGACTCGACGATCAGCATTTTCGTGTCTTCTTCAGGCACGACACGGTAGATGGTTCCGATCGGGATCACCACATAGTCACCTTTCCCGTACGTGATGGTTCCGAACATCGTCTCCACTTGCCCTTTACCAAAATGGATATACAGTATTTCATCCCCGTCACCATTCCGGTAGAAATTCGTCATTTCCTCCGTAACATAAGCGGTACCGATCAGCAGATCCGAATTCCCGAGTAAGTACTCACGGCTCTTTAAAGCACAGCCTTCCTTCTCGACTTTGTCGGTAAAGAAATGTCGATGGCGAAGGGCACCCTCTTCCTCAAACTCCGGCATATAGCTCCCTAAATACTCTGTTTTCGCCACAGCCGTAGGCAAATGATGATGATACAAAATGGACTGTGTCCCTGAGAACCCCTTTGTCCCCATGACCTGCTCCCTGTAAAGCGAGCCATCGTCCTTTTTAAACATCGTATGACGCTTATGAGGTATGTTCCCCAGTTGACGATAGTACATGTTCATCCTCCTCTCTTCTCTCTGCAATCGTGTTCCGTAAAACTCCCAATCCCGTAATCTCCAACTCTACCACGTCTCCGGCCTTCAACCACGGATGTGTTTCTGTTCCAAGTTCCAGGATGCAGCCTGTTCCTACCGTACCCGACCCGATGACCTCACCAGGATACAGAGTGACGTCTTTCGATGCGCGCTCGATCATGTCACTAAATGTGTAATGAATATCCTGGTAATTCCCCTCAGATAAGAGGGTTCCATTTACCTTTGCCGTCATGGAAAGATCAAACCGGTCTCCCGTTCGATAGGACTCCAGTTCATCCTTCGTCACCAAATACGGACCGAAGGAAGTAGCGAAATCCTTTCCTTTCGCGGGACCAAGTCCGACCTTCATTTCACGCTTCTGTATGTCCCTTGCACTCCAGTCATTCATGATCAGGTACCCATAAATATGGTCTTCCGCACTCTCTCGGGGAATATTCCTGCCTTCCTTACCGATGACGCAGGCGATTTCCAGTTCATAATCGAGCCACTCACAGTCAGCCGGCTTTTCTATATGATCAAGAGGGCCTTTAGCCGCTAAATGATTCGTGAAATAGAAGACGGGGATGTCATACCATTCCGGCACCACATCAAGCCCTCTCCTTTTACGGGCGGTTTTCACATGCTCTTCAAAAGCATAGAAATCGCGAATGCTGACAGGTCTTGGAATCGGCGACTTCAGGGTGACCTCACCTAGTAGGTGCACTCCCTTTTCCCCCTCTGAAAAGGTGCCAAGCTCTTTCAGCCGTTTTAAGCCTTCATTCCCCAGTTCAATGATTGATATCATGTCTTTTGGGAGCGAACCTTCACTTACAGCATGGATATCCACGACCAGATCATCCTGAAGGATCCCTGCCCTAACTTCTCTTTCTATTAAAAAACTGACCAGCTTCACGTGTCATCACCTTTTTCGTATCAATTCAAATGAATCGGATAATGGTTTGGTGTACATCTGACCGGCAAGCCTGCCGACAGGTTTCAGTTTCTCTGAATCTATTTTTCCATCATAATAGAGCTCATCATCGACCCTCACACATTCTACCTTCCCTATGACCAGGCTCCCTGCTCCAGGGTGGTCACCGAAGTGAAGAACTTCATGAAGAACGCATTCCAATTGAACCTTACTCTCGAAGACTCCCGGAGGCTTTACCGTGACGGATTCCTTCTTCGTCAGACCGACCTGTTCGAATTCATCCACTTCTGATTCAAATTCAATGGCACAGTTATTCATTTCCTCTACAAACTCTTCACTGACGATATTGATGACGAATTCCTTCGTGTTCTCGATATTCTGAAGGGTATCCTTTTTGCTGCCATCCTTCCCTCTTCTCATCGGGGAGAAGCATACGAGCATGGGTTCAGCACAAATCGCCGTAAAGAAGCTATATGGTGCCAGGTTCGCATTTCCTTTTTCATCAAGGGATGAAACAAAGGCAATCGGCCTTGGCAGAATCGAACCGATCATCAATTTATAAGCTGCCTGCCATTCGAGCGTCTGGGGTTTAATATCCACTCACTTCACCCCTCCATTTTGTAAAATGTCTTCCATCGCACGGATGAATCGCTTATTATCCTCTTCTGTTCCGATCGTGACCCGAACCGTTGTCGGATAGCCGAGAAGTGTTCCTGAACGGACGACGATTCCTCTTTTCACCAATTCATAAGAAACGATGTCTCCATTCATTCCCGTATCGACCATGATAAAGTTCGACTGAGACGGAAAATACGAGATTCCAAGTCTGTCGAATTCTCTTTCCATATAGAGTCGTCCCTTTTCATTCTTATGGGTGCACTCTCTAATGAACGCCTGATCTTCCAGGGCAATGATTGCAGATTTCTGGGCAACCGTATTTACATTGAAGACGTCCTTCACTTTACGGAGCTGTTCTGCAATCTCTTCATTCATGACCCCGAATCCGACCCTTAACCCCGCCAGACCATATATCTTTGAAAAGGTCCTGAGGACGATCAGGTTATCAAATGCCGATAAAAGCGGCAGGGTTTCTAAATAATCATCTGTTGTCACATACTCCATATAGGCTTCATCCACTACGACAAGAATGTGCGAAGGGATGCTTCCGATAAATTCCAGGAGTTCTTTCTTCCCGACGATTGTTCCGGTCGGGTTATTGGGATTACATACAAAGATCAGCTTCGTGTTTGAGGTGATGGCATCATGCATCCCTTTTAAATCATGGGTCCCGTCAATGAGTGGCACCGTAACCGGAGTACCCCCTTCTAAAAGCACATTGGTTCGATACCTTGGAAACGTCACATCAGCCATGATGGCTTCGTCCCCACTGCTTAAATAGGCCCTTGTCAACAACCGGATCACTTCATCCGAGCCATTACCGAATACAAGTTGCTCTTTCCGGACTCCCAAAAATGTCGAAACCTTTTGACTTAAATCGACCGCTGCCCCGTCCGGGTACAGAAACAAATCGCTGCCATCCTCTTTAAACCACTGCTTCACCTTCGGGGAGCAGCCGTATATATTTTCATTTTCTGACAGCTTCCTGATTGAATTCAGACCATGCTCCTTTTGTAAGTCTAAAAGCGTCTTCCCCAGCACATATGGAGCAATATGTGTGACGGCTTCCCTTGTCTTGAACTTCAATGACATACATGCATCCCCGCTTTCCTCATGGATGAAGGGGGTTGACTCATGTGTCAGCTTATCTTCAACCCTTCACCTGTCATGTGTATGAGATGAAGGGTTGAAGTAGCTGATCTCTTCATGAGTTAACCCCCTGACCGGTCCTTTGACCCCCGTTATATATGCTCTATCTATCTATTTTTTATAAGTTTCCTCTTCGTTCCTGCTCGCGCTCGATGGATTCAAAAAGTGCTTTGAAGTTTCCTTCCCCGAATCCTCTTGCCCCTTTACGCTGGATCACTTCGATGAATAATGTAGGACGATCCACGATCGGCTTCGTGAAAATTTGAAGCAGGTAGCCTTCGTCATCACGGTCTACTAAAATATTCAACTCTTTGATTTTTGAAATCTCTTCATCGATTTCACCCACACGCTCTGAAAGCATCTCGTAATAAGAATCCGGCGTGTTTAGGAACTCTACGCCATTCTCTTTCAGAATGCCGACAGTCTTCACGATATCTTCTGTCAGGATGGCAATATGCTGCACGCCCGGGCCGCCGTAAAACTCAAGATATTCCTGGATTTGTGATTTACGTTTCCCTTCAGCAGGCTCATTGATCGGGAACTTGATGCGTCCGCCGTTATGCATGACCTTGGACATCAGGGCTGAGTATTCGGTTGTTATGTCTTCATTCGTGAAGTGACGCATTTCCTTGAAGCCCATTACTTTTTCGTAATATTCTACCCACTCTTCCATGCGTTCCACGTTTCCGACGACATGATCGACCGCGATGATACCTGCATCTTCATTTTTCAGGGCAGTATCATACTTTTCAAAACCTGGCATGAAGATCCCCTTGTAATCTTTACGCTCTACAAGTGTATGGATCGTGTCCCCATATGTACCGATGACGGCTTTCTTCACTTGTCCGTGATCGTCTTCCAGTGTGGAAGGAGGCATGATTTCGATGGCTCCTCGGGAAACCGCTCCATTGTAAGCCTTTTCAACATCATCCACAACAAGAGCGATGTCTTTGATACCGTCCCCGTGCTGCTTCACGAATTGGGACACTCGGCTGCCTTCGTGCAGGCTTCCTGTAATGAGCAATCGCACTTTATTTTGTTGCAGTACATAGGATACTGTGTCACGATTTCCTGTTTCGAGTCCTGAATAGGCAACAGTCTTAAAACCGAATGCTGTACAGAAGAAATGAGCAGCCTGTTTCGCATTTCCAGTATAGTATTCTAAGTAGTCAACATCTCTTACCGGAAAAATATCTTCTACCTTTTCCTGTTTTTTCGCTACATTCTCTTGCATCCTAACCCCTCCATTAATCTGCATATTCTGAATATATAGTAAATGGTTTAATCGAACTTCTCAAGAGCGGCCGGTAAAGCTTAAACGCTTCTCTGTGATGAAGTCCGTCCCTCATTTACCTAGCAAGCTCCTTTTTTCTGGGAGGCATATGTACAGCGTCCCCTTTTAAACCTTCCATCGCTTCAAGTACACTTTCATTCATACTTGGATGGGGATAGAGTGGAAAGCGAAAGTCCTCATCCCTCGCTGCCATTTCAAGGCCAAGCACACCTGATGTGATAAGCTCGACCGCTCCCGTACCCATGATATGAACACCAAGGATCACATCCGTTTCACTGTCTGACACGACTTTCACGAATCCATCCTTTTCATCCGTCAGCTGGGCGTACCCATTTCCCCTGACAGGGTTCTCACTCACTGTGACAGAATAACCTTCTTCCCGTGCTTCCTCTTCGGTAAGACCGACACATGCAATCGGTGAACTCATCTGCACCACCGTCGGCACAAACTGCATATCCACTTCCACCTTCAGCCCAGCCATCGCCTCCGCCGCTACCTTCCCCTGCTTGATCGCCTTCACTGCGAGGGACGGACCTTCCGTGACGTCCCCGATTGCCCAAATATGTGGAATTGAGGTCCGTCCCTCCCGATCTGCCCGGATATACCCATTCTCCGTTACCTCTATGCGGAGACGGTCGAGTCCAAGATCAGTCAGGTTCGGTTTGACTTGGCCGCTGATAACAAAGTGAGAGCCTTCGATTGAGACTGTTTCTCCATTGTCTTTTTCAAGTTCAACGATGACGTGTCCGTCCCTCTCTTTGGCCGTTCGGAGTTGGGATTTCTTGATGACATTGATTTTCTGCTTTTTCAACTGTCTGAACAGTTCTTTTGTGATGGCTGAGTCAAAGGGAAGTTCATCGTTTAAGACGAGAGTGACACGGCTTCCCAATAGAGAAAAGACCGACGAGATTTCAAGTGAAATATAATCTGCGCCATACACAATCAGTTCCTCGGGAATTTCCTCCAGATTGAAAATCTCCCTTTCTTTCAGGACACACCCCGAATTGAACAGGACTCCATCTGGATAGTGAAAATCACCGCCTGTTGCCACGATCGCCTCTTTAAAATTGAAGAGGGAAAACTCATGACCATTTTCTACCCCGATACGGGATTCTGACAGAAAGGAAGCCGATCCTTTCACGACCTCCACTTTATTCGCTTTGCATAGGGATTCTACACCCATTCTTAACTGGGTGATTTTTTTATTTTTATAGTGTTGAAGGGAAGAGAGGTTCGCCTCCACTTCTCCAAACTCCATTCCCATTTCCTTCAGGTGCTTCGTCTTTTTGAATTCCTGGGCAAAATGGGTAAATACTTTGGATGGGATGCACCCTTTATTTAAACAGGTTCCCCCCAGATCCTCCCGTTCGATCAGCGTTACATGCCTACCGAGGGCAGCCGCTCTGATAGCTGCGTGATAACCCCCGGGACCACCGCCGATGATAACAACGTCCTTCTCTTCTGTAATTTCTCCCACAACCATTTACATCAACTCCAACAGCATGGATTGGGGTTCTTCAATCAAATCTCTTAATCGATTCGTAAACTTCACGGCCGTTCCGCCATCCGCTACTCTGTGATCAAAGGACATGGATACATTCATCATGGAGCGGACCACGATTTCATCCTTCTCATTCACCATCGGACGCTTCTTCGTTTTATGAAAAGCGACTAAGGCAACTTCCGGCTCGTTAATGATCGGAGTGGCGCCGATGGAACCGTTCAACGGCCCTACATTACTGACCGTGAACGTACCACCCTTGATTTCGTTCATGGTGAGCCTGCCTTCTTGTGCTTTGACGGTGAGATCCTTCATTTCTGCCTGTATCTCTTTCATCGTTTTTCCTTCCACCTGCTTGATGACAGGTACGATCAAGCCTTCGTCGGTATCGACTGCGATTCCGATATTGTGGTGAGGCTGAAGCTCCACACACTCTTCCTCTTCATGAAGGCGTGCATTGAAAATCGGATACTCTTTCAAACATACAGAAAGGGCTTTGATAAAATATGCCCCCATGGAAATGGACTGTCCATACGATTTCATCGTATCTTTCCAGATTAGTAGATTCGTCACATCGATCTCTTCAAAATGGGTACAGTGCGGGATCGTCCTGAGTGACTGTGACATTTTGGAAGCAATCTGCTTGCGTCTCCCCCGGAAAGGAATCGTCTTCACGTCAGTTTCCACAGATGCTTCAGGGGCAACCGGTTTACGTTCTTCCACCCGCTTGGGAGCTGTCGCACGTTCTCCTTTCATGTAAAGGATGACATCCTCATCGACGATTCGTCCACCCGCTCCGGAGCCAACAACTTCTTCAATGTTGACTCCATTTTCCCTCGCAATCTTTCTTGTATACGGTGAAGCAAGGATCCTTTTTTTCTTCATGACCTGCGAGGTTTTGGGAACGATACGGCGGCTATCACCACTATATTCCTTTTCCATCAACAGGACCGTCGACCCGACGGGGATTGTTTCTCCTTCACTTACGGTAAATTCCTTGATCACACCTGAAAAAGGTGCCGGGATTTCCGCCGTCATTTTATCTGTCTGAACTTCCACAAGTGGTTGATCCGCTCTCACGACATCCCCCACTTTCACAAGAAAGTGATTGATATTGGCTTCGGTCATGCCTTCCCCAATATCATGAAGCTTGACTTCCATGGACTCCCTCCTTTCTAATAACGTGCCACTTTTTCCACTGCAGTGAGGACACGTTTACTGTCAGGCAAATAAAAATCTTCAAATCCGAAATACGGAACAGGGGTATCGAATCCCGTTACCCGTTCTGTCGGCGCTTTTTGATATAAAAAGGACGTATCATTGATGATTGCCAGTACATCATTTCCGACTCCGCCCGTAGCATGGGCTTCATGGACAATGACCGTTCTTCCCGTCTTTTGAACAGAGCTTGAAATGAGATCCTTATCAAGAGGATAGAGTGTTCTGAGATCGAGAACCTCGCAGTCGATGCCTTTATCGGCTGCTTCCTTAGCGGCATCCTCTGCGACTTTCACCATCGCTCCCCATGAAATGATCGTGACATCATCACCCTCTTTAACCACCTTCCCTTTCCCGATTTCAACCGTATACTTCTCCTCAGGCACTTCTTCTTTGGAAGAACGGTAACACCTCATCGGCTCCAGGAAGAGAACCGGGTCTGGATCTTCAATGGCCGCAATCAAAAGCCCCTTCGCATCGTACGGTGACGACGGGCAGACTACCTTGATCCCAGGCATATGGGTGAAAAGGGCTTCAGTACTATCAGAATGAATTTCAGGTGCCCGGACTCCAGCCCCATAAGGAGCCCTGATGACCAATGGACAGGTGAAATGTCCAAGGGTTCGGGAGCGGAGACGGGAGGCATGGGTCATGATCTGCTCGTACGCCGGATAGATGAACCCTAAAAATTGAACTTCCGCCACAGGACGGAATCCGTTTAGTCCCATTCCGATGGCTGCGCCGATAAAACCTGCTTCACTCAATGGCGTATCCAGGACCCGGTCTTCACCAAATTCCTGTTGAAGGCCGTCCGTCGCCCGGAATACTCCGCCGTTCGTCCCGATATCCTCCCCCATTAATAGGACATCCTCACTTTCCCGGAGCATCACTCTCATTGCATCCGTAATGGCCTGGACCATCGTCAATGTCTTCATTTTCGTTAAGGTGCTCACTCTACTCACCTCTCCATTGCTCAAGGAGCTTTTCTTTTTGTTCCTGAATCGTCCACGTTGGTGTCTCAAATACATAATCGAAGATCAGACTTGGATCTGCGGCCGGATAAGCTTCCAGCTCCTCGACAGCCAGGTCCACTTCCTTCGTATACTCTTGTTGAACAGCATTCATCCAATCCGCATCAAGCCAGCCTCTTTGCTTCATAAAGTTCGTTAACCGATCCAGTGGATCATTCTCCTTGCGCCGGCTCTCGCTTTCCTGCTGATCACGATATTTCGACGGATCATCGGCTGTCGTATGAGCTCCATACCTCCACGTCACAGACTCGATCAACGTAGGTCCGTCCCCGTTTCGCGCTCTCTCCAGTGCCTTCAGCGTTTCAAAATAAACAGCAAAAATATCATTGCCATCGATACGTACGCTTGGAATGTCGTAAGCAAGTGCTTTCTGGGCAATGGTTTTCGTTTTCATCTGTTTGTGTATGGGAACGGAAATGGCATATTGATTATTTTGATTAAAAAAGACGACTGGGGCCTCCCAAACGCTTGCCAAGTTCAATCCTTCATGAAAATCCCCTTCAGATGTGGCACCGTCACCAAAATACACAATGGCTGCATTCTTAGTTCCCTTCCTCTTTTCGGCATAAGCCGCCCCTACCGCATGGGGTAGCTGGGTGGCGATCGGGATTCCGGGAGTGAAGATATTTTTCCCTTCCGGAGGCACGCATCCTTCATTCCTCCCTTTCCAAAAGAGCAGGATATGAAGCAGAGAATGACCGAATGTCATGGTAGCCCCATGATCCCGGTAGGACGGGAATAACCAGTCTTTTTCCTGAAGGGCAAGTGCACTGCCCACCTGGGATGCCTCCTGTCCTTCATACGGTGCATACGTTCCGATTCGTCCCTGACGCTGCAGGCTCACCGCTTTGCGATCGAAGGTACGGATCCTGATGAGATGACGGTAAAACGTACGGGCTAAATCTTCTGAAATGTCCTTTTCATACTCGCTTTGAATCAGTTGGCCTTTTTGGTCCATGACCTGGACCAGTTGAAATTCCTCGATCATTTCATCACCTCTTTTGGTGCATTTATAGTGGAACATTTGATTTTTGAGTATGGCGGTTGTTTCTCGTAATCTATTATTGGCCATTATGCCTTTTTGGGGTGCTTATTGGGCCGCTTCTTGTGTTTATTGGGCCACTTTTGATGATAATTGGGCCACTTCGGTCCTTAATCGGGCCACATTTAAAGATAATCGGGCCACTTCCGCCATTTATTGTGCCAAATTGTGAACAATGTTTGTTTCCTGCTACAGTTCTATGTCCTAACCGACCACTTCGGACGCTTCGCATGGGAAAAGAAGCTGTTTCTTCTCGTGCGTGCATGAATCCGGTCTTCGCAGAATCGGTTGGCCGCTTCCACCGTGGTCATGTGATCATTTTCTGATTGCAGATAGATATTTTGAAGGCTGTTATAGATCGCACTTGTCTTCTGCAGGACACGTTCTTTGTTCGGTTCGTATAATTCGTCGGCTACCTGGATCAACCCGCCCGCATTGACGATGTAATCCGGTGCGTACAGGATCCCTTTTTCATGAAGCCTCATTCCATGGGAAAGATCTAATAATTGATTGTTGGCAGACCCGACGACCGCTTTCACTTTCAACTGATCGACTGTGTGATCATTGATGATCCCACCAATGGCACAAGGAACGAAAACATCGGCATCGACAGAGTAGATCTCTTCACCCGATACGACCTTGAGAGCAGCTCCCATGCTTTTCGCTTTCGCCACCAACTGGTCGATGGATCTCTGACTGATATCTGTTACATACAGGTCTGCTCCCTCTTCCAACAGACGCTCGGCCACTTTGAATCCAACTTTCCCGAGACCTTGAATAGCGTAGCTTTTTCCATGAAGGTCCTTTGAACCCCATACATTTTGGTTGGTCGCCTGCAATCCGTAGATCACTCCCATAGCCGTCGGAATGGAGGAATCCCCGCTACCTCCGTACTCTTCATTGACGCCTACGATACAATTGGTTTCTTTCAAGGCGAAGACAAAATCCTCAGGAGTGGTTCCCATGTCTGTCCCTGTATAAAATCGTCCGTTAAGGGATTCAACAAATTGACCGAAGGCGCGGAACAGTTCAGGATGTCTATCTTTTTCCGGATCCCCGATAATGACTGCCTTCCCCCCGCCGAAGTCCACATCGGCTGCGGCACATTTATAGGTCATTCCCTTTGATAGACGGAGGACATCCTCAAGTGCTTCATCCACTGATGCATACGGTCTCATCCGACACCCGCCAAGTGCTGGTCCAAGAGTGGTATTATGTATGGCGATGATGGCTTTGAGGCCGGTCTCTTCATCGTTGCAGAATACGACCTGCTCATGGTTTTGTATCTTTTGGAACATATCCATGTCATTTCCCCCTGTAAGCTCTCTATTTGTAACCGCTTTCACTTTTGTCGATACATTTGTCACTGATCTTCCTCCTTCTACTACTTAATCAAAAAGTGGATCAATACTAGTTACCTTCTATTCTTTCTTTAATCTTCTCTTTAGGGAGTACCACTTGTTTCACTTCACCTTTTCCAACGATTCTGCCACTCTCTTTATCTATGACAGTCACTTCGGTGAGGATGACGTTGCGTTCATATTTAATGACGTTCGCTTTAATTTCAAGGAAGGAACCTGATTTTGCCGGAGCCATATGCTCCACATTCACCTTTGCCCCCATCCCTTCTTCATGATCTTCCAAATAGGGTAGAATGATCTTCCTGGACGCCCATTCCATGTGATACACCATCGAAACTGTTGAATAAACGGGGTGAACCACATCTCCTTCAAACTGGGCATACATGCCGGGGGTGACCTCGGTCGATATGACGGCGGTATGTCCTACTGCTAATCCAGACTTCATTGCTTTCCCCCTTTAAACCAACAAATAATACATTTTTATATAACGTTAATTCAACGATATAATAACATTTTGTTTTATAAATAGTCAATGAATTGTTAAAATATTTAAAATATTATATTAATATAAGTTATGCAGAGGGACGGACCTACCCCAAAAGCGGAGGCGGCTTGGTCAGCCCCGACAAGCATAAGATGAATGAGCCATGAAGGCGGCCTTTGCCTTCTTGGCTCATTTAGCTTATGACCTCGAGGGGCTAGCCGCCGGAGCTAGATGATACTAAAAGCGGAGGCGGCTCGCCCAGAGGCGACAAGTATAAGGCGAACAGGCCGGAAAGGCGTTCTTAGCCTTTTTGGCCTGTATGACTTATGACCTCGAGGGGCTAGCCGCCGGAGCTAGACGAACTTCCGGTTTCCCCGGAGGTCCGTCCCTCACTCCTTTAACGCAAAAAAGGCAACGGGAACAATATCCCGTTGCCTTTTGCAGAAGGTTGTTTATTCTTTTTACCAATTCTATGAAAGCAGTGCACGGTCACTTGCCAGCTTACTGCCGCGGATCCGCTGGAATTCATGGAGCAGCCCTTCGACGGTAAGGTGCTTCTTCTCTTCTTCATTGACTTCCAATATGATCTGTCCCTTATCCATCATGATCAAGCGGTTCCCGAGATCCAGTGCCTGCTGCATATTATGGGTGACCATCAGAGTTGTGAGATTATACTTCTCGACGATCTCTTTAGTCAGATTTGTAATCAGGTCTGCCCGCGCAGGATCCAATGCAGCCGTATGCTCATCCAGCAGGAGGATCGACGGCTCGGTGAAGGTCGCCATTAAAAGGGAAAGGGCCTGTCGTTCACCACCTGAGAGCAATCCCACCTTGGCGTTCAAACGGTTCTCAAGTCCAAGGTGAAGGCTTTCTAGTACTTCCTTAAAGAACACCTTCCGCTTCTTGGTGACCCCCATTTTAAAGGTTCGGGTCCGATTCCGTGAATAGGCCATAGCCAGGTTTTCTTCGATGGTCATGGATGGCGCCGTGCCTGCCATGGGATCCTGGAATACACGCCCGATCAGCTTTGACCGTTTATACTCAGAAACTTTTGATACATCATGGTCATCAATCATCACATTACCGACATCAGGCAACAAGACCCCTGAAACAATATTCATAAGTGTCGATTTCCCGGCACCGTTACTTCCGATGACTGTGACGAAATCTCCTGGCTTTAAAGAGAGCTGAATATCATCAAGGGCGATTTTCTCATCGGGTGTGCCTTCATTAAATACTTTATGAATTCGATTTAATTGTAACACCGCTCTCACCCTTTCTCTCTGTTATCGCCGCTTTGTTTATCCGTTCTGCCATTCGCTGTGCTTTGCGTTTCTTATCCTTATAACGCTCCATCACTTTAGGCATGACAAGGGCAAGAATCACGATCGTCGCCGTGATCATCTTCATATCTCCTGTTTCAAGGAAATCGACCCGTAGAGCCATGGACACGACCAACCGGTAGATGATCGCCCCTCCGATGACGGCTAAAGTGGTACGGGCGATGGTCTTCGTTCCGAATAATGCCTCACCGATGATAACAGAAGCAAGACCGATGATGATCATCCCGATCCCCATCCCGACATCGGCAAATCGGCTGTACTGGGCAATTAAAGCTCCGGATAATGCGACCATCCCATTCGATATCCCTAACCCAAGGATGATCATGAGATTGGTATTGGCAGAGAAGCTGCGGATCATCCGTTGATTATCTCCGGTAGCTCTCAACGCCAATCCGATTTCCGTTTTCAAGAATGCATCTGTCAAAAATTTGATCACAAGCGTGATGATTGTCATGATGAATAGAATGCTCCACGTTCCTGGAAC
The DNA here is from genome assembly GCF_020172085.1 of Rossellomorea aquimaris. Lineage (GTDB taxonomy): Bacteria > Bacillota > Bacilli > Bacillales > Bacillaceae_B > Rossellomorea > Rossellomorea aquimaris_E. The sequence goes on along the minus strand of NZ_JAIVAT010000007.1, from coordinate 132,638 downwards.
AGGTTCTCCAAGGCCGACTGCTACCCACAGTTTATTAAGGGCGGCATCGATTCCGAGAGGGGACCAAAACCCTTCTACTCCAGTAAACGCCGTGTCTTGACTGAGCAAGGGGACGTTGGATCTACCCATGATCCTGAGATTGATGGAGTACAGGGCGATCATCATCAAGATCCCTGATAATAAGGCATTGATTTTACCAAACGTATGAAGTAATCCTGTTATACATCCTGCTACAAATCCAATCACTATCGCTGTAATCGTTGCAATCACGGGATTTACGCCACTGACAATCATGGTTGCAGCGACAGCGGCTCCGGTTACGAAGCTGCCATCGACTGTTAAATCAGGAAAATCCAATATCCGAAAGGACAGGTAGACTCCGAGGGCCATAATAGCGTAAATGATTCCAGATTCAAAGGATGCAAATATTGCTGTTGGCACGAATCATCATCCCTTCCTATTTTTCTTCTATAAACTTCCCTAGATCAGACCATGCTTCTTGTACTTCCACACCTTGTTCCTCAGCAGCTGCTTTATTGAACATCAGTTCAAACTCTTCCGGAGCCTGTACAGGGAGTTCAGAAGTTTTTTTCTCACCCTTCAAAATCTTCACTGCCATTAACCCCGTTTGGTAACCAAGATCTTCATAGTTGAATCCACTCGCTGCAATTGCACCTTTCTTCAATGAATCGAGTTCCCCAACAAATAGAGGAATATCCTTCTCATTCGCTACAGTGATGACGGACTCAAGAGCTGAAACGACTGTATTATCTTTCGGAATGTAAATGGCATCGACTCTTCCCACCAGGGATTCCGTCGCTTGTTTAACATCAGCAGACGTTGAAACCGTAGCCTCTACTACTTCCACACCTTTTTCTTTTGCAATTTTATTCACTTCAGCAACTTGAACGACAGCATTTTGTTCGCCGGAATTATACACAATCCCGATTTTCTTCGCTTTCATTTCATCTGTAATAAAGTGAAGTGTTTTTGAAATGGCTTCTGGATGAGTATCCGTCGTTCCCGTAATATTCTCACCTGGCTCGTCAAATGACTTGACCAGTTCAGCCCCGACAGGATCGGTAACAGAAGTGAAAACGATCGGAATTTCCTTCGTTGCGTTAAGAGCGGTCTGTGCACTTGGGGTCGAGTTAGCGAAGATAAGGTCTACACCATCTCCGACAAAGTTCTTCGCAATACTTTGTGAGTTACTTTGATCTCCTTGGGCAATTTGAACATCATATTTAACATTTTCGCCCTCTTTGAAACCGTTTTCATCCAAAGCCTTCTTAAAACCTTCAAACGCTGCATCCAATGATGGGTGTTCCACGATCTGGGTTACCCCGATCACATATTGCTTCTCACCATCTCCATCACCGGAGCTCTTATCACTACCACAGCCTGATAGAATCAGCATTCCAAATAACATAGAGATAACAACAAGTAATACACTCTTCTTCTTCACAGAAATCCCCCTTTTTCTCTTCCTGATATATGATCAGTAGTCTGCAAGACTAGCAAATCCAAATATGATAAAAATACCACTTAACGTAAATACAACGTTATAGTATCACTCCTGTCACAAAATAGTCAATAATATTCCGAAAATTTAAAAATTAATACTAGTATAGTCGGTCTTGAGATGAATATCTAGAGGAAGTTGAGGAATTTTTTTTGATGTGGGATGGAGGTTAGTTGGTCTTTGTGGACTTCGGCTTTCTTTGATTAGTAATCATTTCGCCTGGATTGTCGCCCTGTTTATGAGCCCAGCAACCGCGAGAATTTACAGTTCCAGCTTATTTAATAGTTTTGTACTATAATTTTCTGGCTTAATCGTAGAAAATTATGATGGGATTGGTTGAACTTGTGCCACTTTTGGCTAAACTCGTGCCACTTTTGACCAAACTCGTGCCACTTCCTTCTAAACTTGTGCCAAATGGGAAACTTCCCCAAAAAAAAAGCGCTCTCCCTACAAGGAGCAGCGCTTAGGAACCATTTTTTATTAAAATTGCACTCCATTACTGGAGAGGTTTCTAAAAATCTCATGTGTCTCGCTCATCATTCTCTCTAAAAGCTCTGCTACGGTCGGAATATCGGATACAAGTCCAGACACCTGCCCGCCGTTGATAAAGCCCTGGTCGAGCTTCCCTTCAAGTGCCCCTATTCGGTGAAAATCCTCGGAAGTCATGGAACTGAACTCATCAAGAGCGACGCCCTCCTGCTCTTTTTGAATCAAGTTTGCTGCGTATGGCGTCTTCATCACCCGTCTCACCCTGCCGACAGAGCGACCTACGATGACTGTACTATCATCCTTTGCATCTACAAGAGTAGATTTATAGTTTTCATGAAAAGGTGCTTCCTGTGTCGCGATGAACCGTGTTCCCATTTGAACCCCACTGGCGCCAAGGGAGAGCATGGAAGCAAGTCCCCTTCCATCACCGATCCCACCTGCCGCCACCACGGGAATCTTCACCGTATCGACGAGCTGAGGGATGAGAGCCAATGTGGTCGTTTCAAGATTGGAATTGATCCCGGCCGCCTCGTATCCTTCCGCTACGATGATATCTGCCCCTGCCTCCTCCGCTTTCTTCCCCTGTTTTTTCGAAGCGACGACGCATATCACCTTTACGTTATGCTCGTGAAAGTAGGGAATGAGCGGGGATGGATTCCCTGCGGATAAGGAAACGACCGGGATCCCATGCTTCACGACTAGTCGAACCATCTTCTTCAAATGTGGGGTGATGGAAATCGGGATGTTCAGTGCGAAAGGCTTGCTCGTTCTTTTTTTCGTTTCAAGGATGATCCCTTCCACTTCCTCCACGTCCATGGTGCCGACTCCGATCGTACCCAGGGCTCCCGCTTCCGAAATTGCCGCGGTAAGTTGAGCATTGCTGATATTACCCATGCCACCTTGAATGATAGGATATTTTATATGTAATAGATTCGTTAAGTTATTCATAAAAATCCCCCTTCGTTAAATTAATGTTATACTTTTTGGAATTGTTCGACAAGGATAAATGATTTTTTCCATTAATTTGAATCGATAGTTGACAAATTATTCCTAAACATATATTCTTAAATCAAATCAGCTACTTTGTAAAACAAGGTAGCTTTTTAATTGGTCAGTACCTTGTAATGCAATATACATGAAATGGGGAAACATATGACAATCCGCAGTCAGCTATTAAAGGGTATTTTAGATGGTTGCGTCCTTTCTGTAATTGAAAAAGAGCCGGTCTACGGATATGAACTTTCCAAAAAACTGCAGTCTTCAGGGTTGCAGGATGTAAGCGAAGGGACAATTTATCCAGTGTTGTTACGGCTCCAGAAAAACCATTTGATTCGTGGGGAAATGCAGCCCTCAGAATCGGGACCAAACAGAAAGTACTATTATTTAACAGAAGAAGGACATCAGGCACTGTCTGATATATCAAGGGAATGGGAACAAATCGTATTACCGGTTACTTCATTATTAAAAAGGGGGAATCAGAATGATTGAAGCAAAGCAATTGATCGAATTAAATAATCAGAAACGAACAGGTTTGTCGGAAGAAAATGAAAAGTACTATTCGGATTTTCTGATTTATATGCGCCTTCAACTTACATTATCAGAGCAGCAGACAGAGGAGGTATTGATGGAAATCCTGGATCATATCATTGATGGACAGCGTGAAGGGAAAACAGCCAGAATGATTTTAGGAGATGATCCTAAGGCTTACGCAGACGATATTATTGAGCAGCTACCTTTAGAAAAGAAGAGGAGTATCGTTACATTCGTCTCATCGTTAGCTCTGAATTTATTCGGATACTTCTTGTTGATTCGTGGACTATTATTATTGATTGGTCCAATGTTTAAAGAAATAAGCAATGAAGTTTATCCGGTCACTTACTCCATCCTGGCATTGCTCATATTCTTCTCTAGTTTAATGGGGGTAAAGATTATCTTCTCAATTATTAAAAATTCCTTATTCAAGGAGAAACAAACCCCTATGAAAGACTCCATCAAAGCCGGAACAATGGGCATGATATCAACGGGGATCATAATTTGCAGTATCTACTTCCTGCCTGACATAGGGCCTTCATTCATGTTTCCTTGGTATGCTTCGCTTATTTCAGGAGCATTGCTTCTAGGACTCTCTTATTTTCTAAAAAAATAAAGGTCCGTCCCTCAAAAAAAACCCACCTGCCATATCAGGAAGGTGGGTTTAATCAATCGAGTAATAATGGATGTGTCATCACATTATAGCTCCGGTCTTTGTTTTTCAGTTCGTTTCCGTCTTCGAATACACTTTCGAAGAATCGGGATGCCGGTTCGGCCAGCTCTTTGTAGTAATCAGCGAATAGATTGGCTGCGTGGGCTCCGAGCCATTTTTCCGGTAAAAGCTCTTCCGGCAGACCCGGATCGACGAAGAGGAATTTCCGATATTCGTGGACGAGCTTCGTTCTTTCCACAAAGCATTCGGCATCGCTCATTTGCCCTTTACCGATCTTACTCTTATCAATCATGTACTGTTGACTGTAGTGTGAGATGAATTCCTGGTAACGGTCATTAATCTCTTTGAGATCCCAGCTCTTTTCGATCAACCGCTGATTCTCATTGGGACCTTTATACTCTGAGATGAAGAAATCGACGTACTCTTTAATATCATATTTACCGATCAGGGACTGCACCTGCTTCTCCAGGTTGTTAGGGGAAATCCAAGTGCTCGTCGATAGGGTTCCGAATCCGCTCCACACGAGTTCTTTTCTCAATTCATCCCGGATATTCCTGATTTCCTCAGGGATCGAGTACATCAGGATCCTCCATTTCCCGTCCCATTGCTCGGGCTTCAGCTTGAAGATCCTGTTTGCTGCCTCTTCCATCCGGATCACACCGCGCTCTGTGAGCGAGTAGTAGCTTTTGTTCCCCTGCTTCTCCGCCTGGACCCATCCCTGCTTATTCATCCGGGAAATCGCGGCACGGACGGCTTGATCGTTGTGCCCAAATTCATTGAGGAGGCGAATCAAACTCCCGATCCATATTTTATTCCCGTAATGACGGATATAGTCCCCGTAAAGTGTAAAGATCATTGATCTTGTATTCATTGCTGCCTCTCCTTTTATACGACCGCATGCTTTCATGACGTTTATTTTACGTTTAGTTAATATAATATCATAAACTTTCTGTGAAAATAAATGAATATTCTTGAATTTCGTTGTTATGTAAAAAAGTCAGGCTCCCCAAAGAGCCTGACCCTCAATGATACACCCTCAACATCTCCAGCATCTTCACAAAATCATATGTGTTCACGACTTTTTCCTTGGACCAGTTATTCTCGATCCAATTCACCAGCTCCTCCTGACTGTTGAACACTTCCCCGCTAGTGTCGGCCTTCCTGATCATATAGCGGCCGTTATCCTCATCCGCGACGACAAGACATGGGATCTCACTTTCGACTGTCATGATTTCAAATTCCATTCGTATCACCTCACGTCTATCTTTTCTAAAAAAGATACGTCTTAATCACAAAAAGCCCTGCGTCAAACAGGGCACTTACGATTCTATGTTTTCCACTAAGGTCGCGATTCCCTGGCCGACGCCGATACACATAGTGGAGAGACCGTAGCGTACTTTCCTTTTCTTCATTTCATATAGTAGGGTGGTGAGGATACGGGCACCGCTGGCTCCGAGTGGATGACCGAAAGCGATGGCTCCCCCGTTGACGTTGACGATTTCTTCATTCAACCCGAGTTCACGGATACAGGCGAGGGACTGGGCCGCGAAGGCTTCGTTCAGCTCGACTAAGCCAATCTGATCAAGGGCGAGACCGGAACGCTTCAGCACTTTCTGCGTAGCATATATCGGACCAAGACCCATGACGGATGGCTCAAGGCCAGCAGTGGCGGACGTCACATAGCGGGCAAGAGGGGTGACGCCTAACTCCTCCGCTCTCTCCCTGCTCATAAGTAAGAGTGCCGAAGCTCCGTCATTCACGCCGGAAGCATTCCCCGCCGTCACGGTCCCCCCCTCAAACAGTGGCTTAAGCTTCTGCAGCTTTTCACTATTGGTTTCGGGCCTTGGATGTTCATCCATCATAAAAGTAGAGACGTTTCCTTTTCGATCCTTTAATTCCACTGGAACGATCTCTTCTTTAAAGCGCTCTTCGTCCATGGCACGTTTCGCTTTCATTTGGCTCCAATAGGCAAAGTGATCCTGCTCTTCTCGGGAAATGCCAAAATGCTTCGCTACGTTCTCAGCCGTTTCCGGCATGGAGTCGGTCCCGTATTGTGCTTTCAGGCGGGAATTGACGAAGCGCCAGCCAATCGTCGTATCGAACATTTCCATATTGCCTCTCGGGAAATCCTTTGAAGGCTTTGCCATTACGTACGGGGCACGGGTCATACTCTCGGTGCCGCCTGCAATAAAGACATCCCCTTCTCCTGCTAAAATGGCTCTTGCCGCATAGTTCACAGCATCCAGTCCCGATCCGCATAGCCGGTTGATGGTCGTCGCCCCGACTTCAACAGGGAGACCCGCCAGGAGCGTCGACATCCTGGCGACATTCCGGTTATCCTCCCCGGCTCCGTTTGCATTTCCAAGAACCACTTCTTCAATGGTATTGACCGGAACGAGCGGATTCCGTTCCACAAGAGCTTTTATGACATGAGCTCCTAAATCATCAGGGCGGACCTCTTTCAACGCGCCTTTGTATCTTCCGATCGGAGTACGGACGGCATCGACTATGATCACTTCTCTCATGATTGATGCTCCTTTTCCTTCGTTTCTGAGTAATCATAGACCCCTTTGCCCGTTTTTCGCCCAAGGCGGCCGGCCTTCACGTATTTCTCTAATAAAGGCGCAGGACGATACTTTTCCCCAAGCTTTTCGTGGAGGTACTTGAGATTGTTCAAACGCGTATCCAACCCGACTAAATCACCGAGCTCAAAGGGACCCATCGGATAATTAAGCCCGAGCTTGATCGCCTTATCGATTTCCTCAGGAGATCCGAGTCCTTCCTGAAGCATATAAAAGGCTTCATTCCCGACAAGTGCCGAGATTCTGCTTGTGACGAAACCGGGGAACTCATTGATAACCACCGTTTCTTTTCCCATCAGGCGGGCAACCTGCCCGATGACCTCCACCGTTTCCTCGCTTGTTTCCAATCCCTTCACGATTTCAACCAGCGGCATCTTATGTACGGGATTGAAAAAGTGCATGGCAATCACTTTGTCAGGACGTTTCGTAAAGGAGCCGATTTCGGTCGGGCTCATGGTGGAAGTATTGGTTGCCAGATAGCAATGCTCCGGGGCATGGGCATCCAGTACTTCGAATACGCCTCGTTTGATATCTGTTTTCTCAGGAACGGCTTCGATGACGACATCGGCATCCCTCACGGCAATGGACAGATTCGTTGAATAGCTCATAAGTTCTTTCGCTTCTACATACTCCTGCTGCGTCAGCTTTTTCCGCTCGATTCCTTTTTGGAAGATGTGCCCAATCTCATCCCGCGCATGATCCAATTGTTCTTGTTTTATATCCACAAGTGTTGTCCGGAAGCCTCCTGTTGCACTGACGTAGGCAATTCCTCTTCCCATTACACCTGAGCCGACAACGACGATATGCTGTGTCATGTTACATTCCCCTTTCTAGCAATAAGGGGTTGCCTTGTAGGACAACCCCTCCTTGATGATAATTTCTTATACGCCAAATGGATTTAATGGACGGTTCCCGAAATAAGAAATGATGCTCTTTGTTTCTGTATAAAGGTCGAGCGTTTCCACGCAAAGCTCACGGCCGAATCCGGACTGCTTATAGCCTCCAAATGGTGTGCCCGGGAATGCGGAGAACGGGCAGTTCACCATGACAATTCCGGCCTGGATCGCTTTGGATACTCTTGTGGCACGGCCATGATTCTGAGTCCATACCGCGGAACCGAGTCCATATTCGCTGTCGTTGGCCATTCTGATCGCTTCTTTTTCATCTTTGAATTTCATTACCACCACAACCGGTCCGAAGATTTCTTCTTTCACTACCTTCATATCGTGGTTTACATCGGTGATGATGGTAGGCTCATACCAGTAGCCATTTTCAAAGCCTTCTACCTTCGCAGGACTTCCTCCGGCTAAGATCGTCGCTCCTTCTTCTTTGGCAGACTGTACATACCCATCGATTGTATCCAGCTGACCCTGATTGATGATGGCTCCGATATGGGTGCCTTTATCATGTGGGTCGGCAAGCTTCAGCTTCTTCGTTTTTTCAACGAACTTCTCCATGAATTCATCATAGATATCTTCATGGACATATAATCTGGAGCGCGCTTCACAGGATTGACCTGTATTATAGAAGATTCCGAATAGGGAACCATCCACAGCTGCATCCACATCAGCGTCTTCAAACACGATATTTGGGGATTTTCCGCCTAATTCGAGCGTGACCCTTTTTAATGTTTGGGATGCTTTTTCCATGATGTTTTTACCGATCGGAGTGGAACCGGTGAAGGCCACTTTATCCACTTTTTCATGCTCCACTAAGTAATTACCGACAGAAGAACCTGCACCCGGTATGATGTTGACAACCCCTTCAGGAACTCCCGCTTCAATACAGATTTCCCCGAGGACGATGGCCGTCAGCGGTGTAAGGGTCGCTGGTTTCACGACAACCGAGCAGCCTGCAGCGATGGCCGGCGCGATTTTCCATGCAGCCATCATCAATGGATAATTCCAAGGGATGATCTGGGCACATACTCCGACCGGTTCTTTCTCGGCAACGTTTGTGAATTGACCTGGTACGTTATTGACCGTTCCGCGATGACCCACGATTGCACCTGCATAGAATTCAAAGTCTTCAATCGCTTGCATCACTTGACCTTGTGCCGCGGATAATGATTTCCCGCTGTCCATGATTTCCAGTGAAACAAGCTCATTGAAACGAGATCTCATAATGCCTGCAATTTTGTTAAGTACACGGGAACGCTTGTTGATCGGGAACTTCTTCCATTTTCCGTGATCAAATGCGTTTCTGGCTGCTTCAACCGCTTTTTCAGCATCTTCCACTGATGCAAGTGATACGGTAGCGATCGCTTCACCTGTTGCCGGATTGTACGTTGTGAACGTTTCTCCAGACGTGCTTTCCATGCGTTGACCGTTAATCACCAATGAATAATGTTCTCTTTTCATTTCAAGGACTTCAAAGCTTTGCTCTTTTACTGTAGACATAACTCCATCTCCTCTTTGATTGAATTATTTTCCGTGAAAGGCTGGCTTTCTTTTTTCTATAAAGGCTGTCACACCTTCGCGATGATCTTCTGTCATACCTGCGATCCGCTGGGCACAGGCTTCTTTTTCTAAGTATTCGTTGAAGGATAAATCTGCACTGCCCTTTAATAAGCGCTTCATCAAACCGATTGCCTTCGTTGGCATAGAGGCAATCCTCTCGGCAAAGGCAGCCGTTTCTTCCTGCCACTCATCGAGTGGAATGATTTTCGTTACGAGACCAAGTTTTTCTGCATCGATTGCCTTGATCTTCTCTCCAAACACCGCCAGCTCCAACGCTTTTGCGTAGCCGACAATCTTTGATAAATAGTAGAGGTTCCCTGAATCCGGAACGAGTCCGACATGCACAAATGCCTGTACGAAGCTCGCTTTCTCTGATACCAGTCTGAAGTCACACGCAAGGGCCAGACTGAATCCCGCACCGGCCGCTACGCCGTTGACAGCAGCGATAACCGGCTTTTCACACTGCTCGATCTCTTTCACCATCGGTCCGTAGTTATGTCGGAGCACTTCACCGTGATCCATGCTTTCATCGACTTCACTTAAATCCTGACCTGAACAGAAGGCTCTCCCTTCCCCCGTGATGACGATGGCTCTCACGTCTTCATTCCGTGAAGAATCCTTCACGGCTTTCTGGATCTCCAGGTTGAGCTGCCGGATAAAGGCATTCAGCTTATCCGGTCGATTCATGGTGATCCATGCTACGTTATTTTTCACTTCATACTTAATCGTTTCGTACATGTGGCAGCCTCCCTATTTCCCTTTAAAATCCGGTTTCCGTTTTTCCACGAAAGCGTTCATGCCTTCTTTCTGATCTTCTGAGGCAAAAAGCAGATAGAAGTTCTTACGCTCATATTGCATTCCTTCATAAATAGAGGAATCCACGGCTTTATGGACAGACTCCTTGATCAACCGAAGGGAAAGCGGTGGCTTTGTCGCCAGTTTCCTTGCAAATCTCTCTGTTTCTTCTATTAAAAGTTCTTTCGGGATTGACCGGTTGATGACTCCCCATTCGAGAGCTTGAGTGGCTGTAAACATGTCTCCTGATAACAGCCACTCCATGGCACGGGATTTCCCAATCAGCTTCGTAAGTCTCTGGGTTCCACCGGCTCCTGGCATGACCCCCAGATTCACTTCCGGAAAACCGAAGCTTGCATCCTCAGACGCAAATAGAAGGTCACAACAAAGGGCAAGTTCGAATCCTCCGCCTAACGCAAACCCTTGAACCGCACCGATGATCGGTTTCTTGATCCAGGCAAGGCGGTCCCATTCGGTGAATTGATTCAGTAGCTCAAGATCAATGGCGCCGTCCTCTGCCATTTCATCGATGTCTGCGCCTGCAGCGAACGCCCTTCCTTTTCCGGACAGCACGATGACTTTCACACTGTCATTCCGATCAAACGCCTCGAAAGCATGGACCAGCTCCGATACCATGGGACGATTGATGGCGTTCAAGACTTTCGGTCTGTTCAATTCGATAAAACCAAGTCCGTCCCTCTCGGTTACTACGATATATTCGTACTCTTTACTCATTCACTTCTTCGCCGATCATAAGGGTGACAAGATCTGCTGCAAAGCCCATAAGGTCCTTCCCTGAAGCTTTTCCTTCATCGGATTTCATCGCTGCCTTCAGTGCTTCATGGCTCTCGTAGTACATTTCACACATTAAGTAATACTTGCCTTCCCCACCCATTGGAGAACCGACGATGCGAGTAACATCCATCTTCTTAAGACCAGGGATTTTCGCCGTGATCGGACCATGGGTATTGAAGTAGTGCTCATCGAATTGCTCTTTGTTTTCAGGGTGCTTATATAATGCAATCAGTTTTACCATAATGGAATCTCTCCTTTGATTTTCAATAGTTTAATAGATTTTTACATCATCGTGGATATAGGCTTCATGGCTTCAAACGGGTTACGGCATTGTTTACAGTAGAGGATGCTTCTGCAGGCGGTCGGCCCAAACAGATTCTCCATTGACGTATAGGGGGAATCGCAGTAAGGGCAATGAATCTCCCAATCTTCCTCCCCTGTGAAATGTTCAGGCGGGGGCGCGATGCCAAATTCCTTCAGCCGCTCCCGTCCATTCACCGTCAGTCGATCCGATGTCCATGGCGGAGAATAGACGAACTCCACCTGTATGGATTGTACGTCAAGGTTCTCCCTGCACGCTTTCTCCACATTTCCTTTAATGATGTCCAGTGCAGGACAGCCGACAAAAGTGGGAAGCAGTTCAATTACCAGGGTTTCCTCCTGATGATGGACCCGATTCACCATACCAAGGTCCACAATGCTGATAGAATCAATTTCAGGATCTTTCACTGTTTGAAGAACATCTAATACGGTTGCCGTCATTTCTCCTCATCCTTTACCAGGTTGCTGCGGGATTGGTTTGATAGACTTCGCTTAGTGTTGATAAGGCTGCATCTAATTCATGAGTATGTTCTCCTACGCGTCCATTCCCTTTTTTCATGTCCACTCTCGGCGGAAATGATAGCTGTGTGGACATGAAAACCGGCTCGAGGGCAAGCTCCCATCGTTTCACCAAGCTTTCTTCCCCTTCGATCAAAGCCATGAAGGACATCTCTTTCCCCTTTGGCCCCAGGGTCAGGACTCCCTGGAACTCATCCAGTACACGTTCAATTGCCTTATTCATGCGCTCCCTTGCTTCTCCGCCTGAATTCAATAATTGAATGAACCAGGTTTTCCAGTGAAGCAGGTGATAATATAATTCCGTGTTGATCTTGATGGCCATTTCGGCAAGTGGTTCATAGGAGGAATTCTTTAATGAGTCAATCCGCACCTTTTTCGCCACGCTGTAGAAATAATGTCTCACAACGGCGAAAGCCCAATCGTAACGTGGTTCCTCCATATAGTTGCCGGGACCGTTCACTTCTTCAAGCAGGATCGCATTTCTTCTTTCATCTGCCTTCCGGCCATGAGCGAGATGGTCTTGATCTCCTTCTCCCAATTCTTCAAGGAGCTGATAAAACATTGTCGCATGGCCCATCGTGTCTTGGTTGATGGACGAAAACGCAACATCCTCCTCGATATGGGGAGCGAGGCCGAGCCATTCAGATCCCCGGTAAGCAAGGATGAAATCATCGTCCGCCAGCTGATAAAGGAGGCTCAAAAGGGCTTCCTTGTAATCTGCATTCGGGATGTCATTCGGACTCTTCACATTCATTTCTTCTTCACCAACTCTCCCCATGACATAATTTCCTTCTCATCAAGCATTTCCTGTTCGTACTGTCTCCACTTCTTTTTCAAATAACCGTAGCCTTTAGCGTTTCGGTAGTCTTTATTATCAAGGCGAGAGACACTCTCCCTTTCTTCGGGCGTCATCATCCGTACATCCGAACGCTTCACGACCCATATATCCGAAACAGGCTCCCTTCTCATGAAATTCTCCTGAGCCATCACCATGGCAAGCTCATGATTGGGGGCAAGCAAACTGAATTGATGCTGCATCTGTGCCCCGTCGGACCTTTTACTGAACACTTCAAATTCCTGATAAAAGTTCTGCCCCTTATCTGACATCCTGTCTCATTCCCTTCTAACTTACTTGGTCACTAGGGCTTAATGCTTCCCGTACCCACGCATTGTTGTCGTAGGATAACTCCCTCAAGCGAAGGCGTTCCTTCGATTTCGGCCCGTTATTTCGGATGATTTCCTTAAATCGGCTCCAATCTGGCTGCTTATAGATCCATACATCGTTTTCTTCATCAAAGTACATCGTTTCATCCGGCAGGGTCAGACCCAACGACAGGATTCTCGGTACATATTTCGTGAAAAAGTCCTGACGCAGCTGCTCATTCGTTTTCGTTCGAATGTTGTACTTAATGGTGATATCCTGCTTGGAAGAACCGGTTGTCTTCGCATCCCCCGGTCCAAAGAACATAAGCAGCGACTCCCACCAACGGTCCACCGCGTCCTGGACCAGTGCTTTCTGTTCCGGTGTTCCTTCTGTGAGAGCCATGATAATCGCTTCACCATGCTGTGCGTGGAACACTTCTTCCGCACAAATCCGCTTCAACGCCCGGGCATAAGGTCCATAAGAGGCATGGAGCATATTCGTTTGAGTGATGATCGCTGCCCCATCTACGAGCCAGCCGATCAGACCCGCATCTCCCCAGGTCGGTGCTTCCATGTGGAACACGTTATGAAACTTTAAATCCCCTGAAAACAAATCCCTCATGATATGCTCTCTCGTTTTTCCATATGGCTTCATTAAATCTTCCGCCACACGAAGCAGAAGCTGCCCATGGCCCATTTCATCCTGAACCTTTGCCATGATCCCGAGCTTTCTTCTAAGAGTCGGTGCTTTCGGGACCCATTCCTTCTCAGGAAGCGCCCCCATGATTTCACTGATTCCATGCATGGATATCAGCTTGATCAGCGCATTCCGGTATTCATCCGGCATCCAATCATCGGCTTCGATCTTTTCGTTGTTTTCAATTTTTTTCATAAAATGAGCCATACGCTCTTCTTCCGTCAATCGTTGATTTGATAGTACGTCACTCATCGTAGCCCTCCTCTATCACATTGTTAATACGGGGTTAACCAATTGTGTGATAGTTATTTTTCTCAAAAAAATTTATTGAAGCATGGCCTCTCCTCTAAGATCCACTATCCGGATGGCTTTTCCTTCTGATCGGGGGATCTCTCTCGGTCCTCTGATCTTCACATCCATGGAAACGTAACATCGATCTTTCATCAGGCTTTTCACTTTCGCTTCCAATTGATTCATCTCTACATGATTCAAATCCCGGGACATTCCCTCAAAGCATTCATCCGTGACCTCTACCTGTAGTTCCACTAAATCAAGGGCACCCCTTTTCTTGAGATGAACCTGATAGTGCGGTGCCAGTTCATTAACCTGAAGAAGAAAATGCTCCATTTCAGATGGAAACACATTTACTCCCCTGATGATGAGCATGTCATCCACTCTTCCTTTCACCCTGGACATCTTCACTGTTGTACGTCCACATGAGCATGTTCCTTGCTGGATCGAAGCGATATCCCCGGTTCTGTATCGAATGATCGGAAAGGCTTCCTTCGTTAAACTCGTAAACACGAGCTCTCCGACTTCCCCCTCCGGCAGGGGCTCTAACGTATCGGGATTGATGACTTCCACAAGGAAATGGTCTTCCGCAACGTGAAGGCCATCCTGTGCCTCATGACATTCCATGGCTACCCCCGGACCAATGACCTCACTCAATCCATAGATGTCGCATGCTTTAATATCCAGCTTTCTCTCCAGCGTCTTTCTCATCGAATCAGACCATGGTTCCGCTCCGAATATTCCGTATTGTAAGGATAGAGAGGCGGGATCTTTTCCCTCTGCCTCCATGGATTCTGCTAAATTAAGAACATAGGACGGTGTTCCACAGATAACCGTCGGCTGAAAATCTTCTAATAACGTTATCTGTCTGGACATATTCCCGCCCGACACTGGAACCGTGATCATCCCGAGCTTCTCACTTCCATAATGAAGACCGAGACCACCTGTAAAAAGTCCATATCCGTATGCATTATGCAGGACATCCCCAGGTTTACCGCCAGCCATGGCAATCGCCCTGGCGACGATCCCGCCCCACATATCGACATCATTTTGCGTATAGCCTACAACCGTCGGCTTCCCGCTCGTGCCTGAAGATGCATGCACCCTCACCATTTCCTCACGCTTTACTGCAAACAGTCCAAACGGGTAATGATCTCGAAGATCCTTCTTTATTGTAAGCGGTAACAATTTTAAGTCTGATAAAGACTTTATATCCTCAGGCTTCAAACCTCTCCTGTCAAACTGCTCCCTGTAAAAAGGAACACGTTCATACACATTCCGGGCAACCTGTTGAAGTCTCTCTAGTTGAAGGCGTTCCATTTGCGATCGACCTGCCGTTTCAATCTCATGCAAAATCAATGTATCGGCCTCCCTGTCTTCATATAAAAATATATTTATATAACGTTATTTATTCGTATACAAAAATATGTGTTATATTTAACTACTCAAAAGATAACGTGTCTGCTGAAAATTGTCAATATATTTTCAGAAAATTTAATATTTACTGCGGAGGGAGATGGGTTGGGTTAAATGTTTGGGGGGTGGGGGCCATTTGGGGAGTTCGCTGATATATTTTGTGTTCGCTGATAAAATGAAGATTTCGCTGATATATTTTGTGTTTCGCCGTTAAAATGAAGATTTCGCCGTTATATTTTTTGTTTCGCCGTTAAAATGAAAATTTCGCCGATATATTTTGTGTATCGCCGATAAAATGAAGATTTCGCCGTTATATTTTTTGTTTCGCCGTTAAAATAACGATTTCGCCGATATATCCCAAATTCCGCCGTTAAAATAAAATTTCCGCTCATAAAACAGAGATCCACTATAACCCCTATCAAATCTACAGCGCCCTCACGTAAAAACACATAACAAAAAGCCTGCTTTGAACTCATCCAAAGCAGGCTTTTTTCCGTATTATTCAGTAGCAGGTTTAAGCACTGGTTTTTCCGCCTCTTCCTGTAACTCTTTATCACGTTTAATCTTGCCGTTTCCAACCGATAAGGCCACTCCTACACCGATGGCGATGAAGATTAGACCGGTCAGGAAGACAGTTGTAAATGCATCGGACCACGCGGTTTCAATTGCAGTGATCACGATGCTGCCGATTTCTTTTGGCACTTCCAATAGGCCAGGTGTGACAAGTAAACCGAAAAGGGCATCGGTCTTTTCACTTAATCCTGTAAGAATCTGACCGGCAGCAGGATTTTTCGCCTGTGCGGCGACGTCCTTCATATTTTCCTGTAGGGATTGATTCATCACAGCGTTTAGAACGGTGATCCCGATCGTCCCTCCGATGGAACGGAAGAAGGTGGCCGATGATGTGACGGCTCCGAGTCTTGATTTAGGAAATTCATTCTGAACCGCGATCATGAGTGTCGGCATGACAAGACCCATACCGAATCCCATCACGATCATGAACATGTAGGCCGTGTATTCTTTAGACGATGGCCCCATCGTACTCATCAAGAAGAATCCTACTACGGTGATCAGCATACCTGCCGTCAAAACGGTACGGTATCTTAGTCTTAATAATAATCTACCTCCGATGATACTGGCCACAATAAGCGAAATCATCATTGGCGTCATGGTAGATCCTGCCTGAGTCGGTGTCACCCCGAGTATTCCCTGCATGAACATCGGCACGAACATGATCGCTCCGAACATCCCTAATCCAAGAAGGAATCCTAGTGCATTCGTTGTGGCAAATACCCGATTTTTAAACAGGCTTAAATCAAGGATCGGTTCCTTCGCTTTATTTTCAATAACTCCAAAGACTAGAAGTAATACGATGGATCCGCCAAAGAGCATGAAGCTTGTTGCTGAAGTCCACTCAAATTTGTCCCCTCCGAAGTTCAATCCAATTAATAAAAGGACCAACGCCGGAATCAGGGTAATGATTCCAAGATAATCAATGCTTACTTTATCCGTCGGGCGTCCGACATTTTCATATTTCAAACCGATGAATAATAATAGGGCCGATAATATACCAAATGGTACGTTGATCAGGAAAATCCAGTGCCAGCTGATCGTATCGACGATGAAACCGCCGATGAACGGTCCGATGACAGAGCTCAATCCGAATAATGCTCCGAATACTCCCTGCCACTTCGCGCGCTGTTCAGCCGTGAAGATATCCCCGATGATGGTTTGGGATAATGGCATGATCATTCCTCCGCCAATTCCCTGAAGGCCGCGGTAAAGAACGAGCTGCTCCATGGAAGTGGCCGTGGCGCATAAGCCTGATCCGATGATAAAGATGATGACGCCGATCAAATACAATAATCGTCTGCCATATAAATCCGATAGTTTTCCCACGATCGGTGTAACCGTTGTGGAAGTGATTAAATAAGCCGTGGTCACCCATGCAAAAATGGAAAAGCCGTTCAGTTCGGCGATGATTGTCGGCATCGCTGTCCCGACCACCGTTTGTTCAAGGGCACTAAAAAACATCCCGATAATCAAGCCGGCCAGGACTAAACGTCTATTGATCCCTGGTTGTTCTGACATATATGTTCTCTCCTTATTCTTCTGTATTGTTCTCTACGGCTGCTGCAAGCTTTTCGTAAATGGTCACAAGCTGATCTACATCCTCTTCGCCGAGATAAGCAAGGTAACGGGAGAAAATCTCTCTTCTCTTCCCTTTCGCCTTCTCGAAAATTTCTCGACCGAGTGAAGTGAGCTGCAGTTTTACAATCCTGCGGTCCTTCTCATCTCTCTCTCTGGCGACCAGGTCATTCTTCAGCAGTCGATCGATCATGACAGTGATCGCACTTGGTTTTACATCTAACTTCTCAGCCAGTTCCGTCGATTTCATATCTTCTGAAGTCGACAAGAGATAAAGGATGAAAAATTGAGGACCCGTTAGATTCATGTCTTTCAATGCAATCCCCATTTCCTGCTGAATATGGCGATTCGTTACGTGAAATGCTGTAAACAAACGATCTATATAAGATTGTTGGATTTGTTTCCGGTCCAAGTTCATCCTCCATTTCTGTTCATTCATTTAATATTTAACTTGTTTAAATATTAATCACCTTAGGTAAAAAAGTCAACAGATTTTTCACACCGATTTCCAGCAAAATAAATGTCAGAAAACATGCATTATAAAAACTTTTTTACGTAAATGCTTACATAAGAATTTATCATTTACATGGCGTTTTTCACTCTTTATAATCGGGTTGATTGTTTTTCAAACTACCGTTACTCAAAAGGAGCGTGCTCCATGATGAAACAAATTCAATCCTTATTAAATATAATGCTGGGTGCTTTTTTGATCGCACTGAATATACATTTTTTCCTGTCGCCCAATAAGGTCGGGACGGGAGGAACGAGCGGGGCAGGCATCGTGCTTGCACAATTCATGGACCTGCCCGTCGGGGTCATCATGTTTTCACTCGACATGATGTTATTTATTCTCGGGCTTCTGTTAATCGGTCCAAGTTTCGGACTGAAGTCCGTGTTCGCAAGCCTGTCAATCAGTGGAATGGTTTGGGGATTAGAGGTGTTCCACCCTCTCAACAATCCAATCGGACATGATATCCTGATACAAATTGTGATTGGGACCCTTATCGGAGCCATCGGAGTTGCCATGATCTTTAATCAGGAAGCGTCCGCCGGCGGCACGGGTGTCCTTGCGAAAATCATTCACAAATTTACGGGACTGGAACTGGGACGGGCCGTCCTTGCTTCAGATGTCCTTATTGTCCTGGCGTCTGCATGGTTCTTTGGACTACAGGTTGGATTATATGCATTCTTTGGTCTGTTGTTGAAAGGGATGATGATCGATCGCACCCTTCAATTTTTCAATGAAAGCAAAGAAGTGGTCATCATCAGCGAACACAGCGATGAAATCAAGGAGTTTATCGTTGGAGATCTGGAAAGAGGAGCGACCGTACATTCAGCGAAAGGTGCCTTTTCAGATGATCAGAAGGAAGTCATCACGACCATTGTCGGCCGCAGAGACTTCTCCAAATTGAAATCATATATTCAATCCACTGATGAGAGAGCATTCATTACGGTTCACAGCATGAACGAAATTTGGGGCAATAACTTTAAATCATTCGCATAAAAGGCTGGTTCGTAAGTCAGGTGTCTTCGAATAGAAGGCACCTGATTTTGGATCAGCCTCTTTTTCATATATGATAGTAAGCAGGAAATACTTGATTGAATGGATGATGACCGTGAAGATAAGACAAACCACAGAACTAAAAGTATACAGCCAGCTAAAGGATGCCTTATTGGCGAGAAAAATCGCACCCGGTACCCAACTCGTTGAACAAATCATCTCTCAGAAGATGAATGTTAGCAGGACCCCCATTCGGCATGCGTTGAAACGTCTTGAGGCAGAAGGACTTGTTCAGATCATTCCGAACCGCGGGGCATTCGTCGTCCATCCTACCAGGGAAGAGATTATTTCATTTTTTGAACTAAGGAAAGAAATTGAATTTCTTACTGTAAAATACGGCCTCCCCAAAGTGAGGAAATCCGATATGTCTAAGCTTTATTCGTTTCTGGAAGATGAACAGGAAACGTATAGACAAAAGGATTTGTTAAAATACGTCGAGCTTAATAAGCAATTCCATTTGTTCCTTGCCGAAGTGAGCGGGAATAAATTCCTGATCCGTTACATGGATGAAATGCTTACCCAATCCAATGTGTATTTATTTTTATTCGATGTGTTTTATCATGTCGAGCCGGGTGAAAACGTTCGCTTCCGTGAACATGAAGAAATGGTGAAGGCCATTGAAAACAAGGATCAACAGACGCTCTTGGAATTGATCGACCTTCACATGAAGCATAGTTTCGATGATCTTCGATTAGAGGACAATGGCTATTCTTCGTTGGAGTCTGTGTTAGAAGAGTAACTTTCAATATACGTAAAAAAGCCGAATCCCCGTTACTCGTAAAGGATTCGGCTTTCTTTATTAGAACAATTTCGTTGTCCAATCTTCACAGTTCCATACTTCTGTCGCTACGTCCTGATAGAAATCAGGTTCGTGGCTGATTAAGAGGACGGTGCCTTTGTATTCCTTCAATGCACGTTTTAACTCTTCCTTAGCCTCGACGTCCAAATGGTTCGTCGGTTCATCGAACACAAGGACGTTCGATTCTTTGTTCATTAACTTGCATAGGCGCACCTTGGCTTTTTCCCCACCACTCAGCACTTCTACCTTGCTTTCGATATGCTTCGTCGTCAGGCCGCATTTGGCAAGGGCTGCACGTACTTCTGCCTGATTCATGGAAGGAAACTCATTCCACACCTCTTCGATGCAAGTGTTGTTGTTCTTTGATTTGATTTCCTGCTCGAAATAACCGATATGGAGATAATCGCCAAGCTCTACTGAACCGGAGATCGGTTTGATTTCACCGAGGATGCTGCGTAATAGAGTGGTCTTTCCGATTCCATTGGCTCCTGAAAGAGCAATCTTCTGACCACGCTCCATCTTCAAATTGAGAGGCTTCGATAACGGTTCATCATAGCCGATCACAAGATCCTTCGTTTCAAAGATGACCCTGCCGGCGGTTCTCGCTTGTTTAAAGTTGAATTCCGGCTTCGGCTTTTCCGCAGCCAGTTCGATCATATCCATTTTATCGAGCTTCTTCTGACGGGACATGGCCATGTTCCGTGTCGATACACGTGCCTTATTACGGGCAACAAAATCCTTCAGCTCTGAGATCTCCTGCTGCTGCCTCTTGAATGCGGATTCCAGCTGCTGTTTTTTCATTTCATGGACACGTTTGAATTCATGGTAATCCCCGGCATAGCGATTCAACTCTTGGTTTTCCATATGGTAAATCAGGTTGATGACACTATTTAAGAACGGGATATCATGAGAGATCAGGATAAATGCATTTTCATATTCCTGCAGATAACGTGTCAACCAATTGATATGCTGCTCATCAAGATAGTTGGTAGGCTCATCGAGTAATAGGAAGTCCGGCTTCTCTAGTAAGAGTTTTGCCAGCAATACTTTCGTACGCTGCCCCCCACTCAGGTCGTGGACATCTTTATCTAATCCGATATCATCCAACCCAAGGCCACGACCGATTTCTTCTACCTTGGCATCAATGATATAGAAATCATTATTCGTCAATGCATCCTGAAGGGTACCGGTTTCCTCCAGTAATTCTTCTAACTCTTCAGGAGAGGCTTCTCCCATCTTGGCAAAAAGCTCATTCATTTCTGTTTCCATATCAAACAGGTATTGGAAGGCTGTCTTCAATACATCCCGGATCGTCATGCCCTGCTTCAACTGTGCATGCTGGTCCAGATAGCCGATACGGATCCGCTTCGCCCATTCCACTTTTCCTTCATCAGGCTCAAGCTTCCCTGTAATGATATTCATAAATGTAGACTTTCCTTCTCCGTTGGCACCGATCAAGCCGATATGCTCACCCTTTAACAGGCGGAAAGAAACGTCATTAAAGATCGCACGGTCACCGAAACCGTGAGTCAAATTTTTGACTGTTAATAAACTCATATCATAAACACCTTTTCTTCCTAATCTAAATTTCGCTCCCTCTATTATAAGGGTCATTCCCTATAGAAGATAGAGGGAAATGAGTTGGTGGTTTTTTCTTCTATTTCACTCGATCGCCCCAGCCACATCGTAGTCGGCGGGATCAAGCTCCGTAGGTTCTCCCATAGCCAAATTGGCAAGCTGTGATCCGAGATATGGACCCACTGTCAACCCTGATGCTCCAAGACCATTGGCTACCCAAATATTATCCAGTCCCGGCATCGCACCGAAAACCGGAAGGAAACCAGGTGTGAACGGGCGGAACCCGACTCTCGTCTCCAAGATCGTTCCATCGCTGATTCCCGGTGCAACGCCCATTGCTTTGTGGAGAATTTCGTGCAGGCCCCCCGCCGTTACCCTTTGATCAAAGCCGACATCATTTTCATGAGTAGCACCAGCCACGACCCTTCCTTCTGGAAAGGCTAGGAGGTATTGGTCATTAGGGGGCATGACGACGGGCCAATCATCCGTTTCTTTCCCTCCTGCTCCCAAATGGAGAATCTGCGCTTTTTGGGAGGTGACGAGAAAGTTGATTCCAAGAGGGCGAAAGAGCTCCTTTGCCCAAGCGCCGGCTGTCACGATGACCCCGTCCGCCTGTAATACTTCGCCGGAAATGTTGACCCCAATGATTCGATTGTTTTCGTTTTCCAGTCGGGCATCCCCTTGTCGAAATGATGCTCCGTGCTTTTTGGCACCACTCAAAAGCGCATCCCGCAGTGCCCTGCCATCTACCCTCGCAGCTCCGCTTACATGTACCGACTGAAATTCTTCTGAGAGCAACGGGAAACGATCCCGCGTATCTTCAGAAGTCAGAAGGGTAAGGTCTCCTATTTCCGGAGCATCCTCCCTGCGTTTCTCCGCTCTTTCCAACATTTTTTGGAGTTTATCTACATCCGTATGAAGGCTGATGGCCCCTACGCGTTTATAACCCGTTTCCGTTTCACCGTCTGCTTCGAGTTGCCTGATAATATCCGGATAGTATCTCGCCCCGCCCTTGGCAAGTCGATACCACACTTTATTCCTCCGCTGTGACAGCCACGGACAGACGATCCCCGCCGCTGCATCCGTTGCCTGACCGGCATCCTGTCGGTCCACGACTGTGACAGCGGCTCCTGCCTTCGCAAGATGATAGGCTGTCGAAGCTCCAAGGATGCCTGCTCCTACGATAATATATGATTTCATTTCAAACACCTTTTCAGTCTATTTTTCTTTATTTTACTTGAGAAAAAGGGTGAACTCAATGTCTGTACGTGTCAATGAGAAGGACCGACTTGTACCTGGTACATTTTCAGGGTTTTGTACCTGGTACATCTCCTCCCTTTTATACCAGGTACACTTATCACCACCCGCTCCTAAACCAAAAACCACCATCAATTCCAGACAATTCTCACTACTTTTCCCGAAATAGATTGACAAGATGTTTTGTTTCGTGATAAAAATTGTATAACCTAATATTGAAAAGCTTTGAAGGAAACAAGTAGTGGACATTTCCCTGTTAAAGAGAGCCGGTGGTTGGTGTGAACCGGTACAAAAATGAAGCGAATTTCGATTCCGGAGCTTCTTTTGACGAGATCAAAAGACGGTTGATGCCGTTATGTGTGAAGAGTGATGAGAAGGGATTCTTTCTCATAACTAGGGTGGTACCGCGATATCCAAATCGTCCCTACGATATGTAGGGGCGATTTTTTTATTTGTTTGCCTGCACACATCAATATAAACAGAAAGGAGAATGAACATGAGTCAGCGTGAACAATGGTCATCGAAAATCGGCTTTATCCTGGCGGCAGCCGGTTCTGCCATCGGATTGGGGGCCATTTGGAAATTCCCTTATATTGCCGGTGAAAATGGAGGCGGAGCATTCTTCCTGATCTTTATTCTATTTACATTACTACTCGGCCTCCCATTACTATTGGCAGAATTCTCAATCGGACGAACCTCCGGGAGCAATGCCGTGGATTCGTATAGAAAGATCGCTCCCGGGACAAAGTGGCACTGGGTCGGGATCCTCGGGATGATTACATCCTTCATCCTGCTTTCCTTCTACAGTGTAATCGGGGGTTGGATCGTCGTTTACTTATTCAAAGCCGTCACTGGGCAATTAAACGGCCTTTCTTCGGAACAGTATGCCGAAGTGTTCGGTTCAACGATTTCAAATCCAATGACTAGTGTGTTCGTGCAATTTGTTTTCATCTTGATGACCATCATTGTAGTGGCTAAAGGGGTTGAAAAGGGTATTGAACTTGCCAGTAAAATCATGATGCCGGCATTATTCATCCTTTTCATTCTGTTAGTGGTTCGTGCCATCACTCTTGACGGGGCAGGTGAAGGAGTGACATTCCTGCTTCAGCCGGATTTTTCTAAAGTAACGTCTCAGACGATTTTAGAAGCGATGGGTCAATCCTTCTTCACATTAAGTGTCGGGGTATCTGTAATGGTGACATATAGTTCATACCTTCCGAAATCGCAAAGTCTGCCACGATCAGCGATCTCTATCGTGGCAATGAATATTTTCATTGTATTATTAGCCGGACTTGCAATCTTCCCTGCAGTCTTTGCTTTTGATTTAGAACCGGGGGCAGGTCCTGTACTGCTATTTAATGTACTGCCTACTGTGTTCAGTCAGCTTCCTTTCGGGATGCTATTCTTCATCGCATTCCTGGTGCTATTCTTATTTGCAGCACTGACATCTGCCTTCTCGATGCTAGAAATCATCGTTTCTGTCATTTCAAAGGGAGAGCCAATCAAGCGGAAGAAATGGTCTTGGATCATCGGTCTTGCCATTTTCGTTTGCGGCATTCCATCGGCATTATCGTTCGGAATCCTAGGGGATGTCATGCTGTTTGGCAAAACCATTTTCGATTTGGCTGATTTTGCGGTCAGCAATGTACTGCTTCCAATAGGGTCCTTACTCATTGCCCTTTTCGTGCCGATGAAAATGAAGAAAAGCGCTCTGTATGAAGAATTAAAGCAAGGGAGCGGGTTGAAACGTGGATTGTTCGAAACATGGTTCTTCCTGATCCGTTTCGTGGCACCTGTGTTGATTCTGTTCGTCATGCTGGATGTTTTGGGCGTATTTTAATTTTGTTACACAGTAAAGGGTTGACCCCCGATTAGGGGTCAACCCTTTTTCTTGTTATATTCCATATCCCATAATCACCCCACATGCCAGTCTTTTACCGGCATCTCCTGAAGGCTGTGACGTGAAGTCATCCGGGTTCTGGTGGATGATGACGCCTTTTCCTATCACGTCTTTCACTTTGAACTTATTCGTAAAAAAAGACATTTTCGCATAGCCATCATTCGAAAACAAAACAGGAAAATCACCTGCATGATTGCCATGTGGCTGGTTGGTTGGATTCCAATGACCCCCGGCGGATGTGAAAGGATTTTTCGGATCTCCTATTTCACAAACCCCTTTTTCATGGAGGTGAAATCCGTGGGGGCCGATCGGTTTTTGATCGCCTTTTCCTTCTTTATAAGCCGGCAAGCCTGTGACCTCCGCAAATACTTCCACTCCGTTTTGGACTTCACGAAAAAAAACATACCCTTGCAGGCCTGGAGCGAGCGGACCTCCCTGGATTTGAGCATACGCCATATTGGGAGCATTTCGGTAATAGGAATATGTCGGATAACCGTATTGATAATAATTCATCCATGAATCACCTTCCTTCCATTTATTTTATGAAGGAAGTGAGGGTGACATGATGAAAAAGCAGTACATCATTTTTTAACCAAACGTTTGTTTAACCGCGGAAACCATACTCATATCAAGGTTTTGTACTCTTAATCAAACGTTTGTTTAAATTCCCCCCTCCAAAACACGGTCTATCATTTCTGAAATCATCCACCTGCTCCCCCTATGCAGACGAAGAAGTAAATATGATTGGTTTTATTTTCCTATTACTATTATCCCTTTTCATTTTGTCCCAAAAATGTTATATTTTCAGAAACTTCTGATTTCTATTCTACGCAACACTATTTTAGGAGGGATTGGTATGCAAGGTGAAATTAGGTTAATTCCATATTTCATGGACGAAATGATTGTTGATGCAAATGAAATTCCTAAAGGCGTTGATTTAATCCAAGCTCCTAGTATGTGGAAGAATGGGTATAAAGGAAAAGGTGTAACCATTGCAATACTCGATACAGGATGTGATATGAATCATCCTGATCTTGCCGGAAAGGTGAAAGCCTTCCGAAATTTCACCGACGATGATGACGGTGCGGAAGATAACGTGACGGATTACAGCGGGCACGGTACACATGTGGCAGGTACGATTGCCGCCAGTGAAAATGGTGAAGGGGTCATTGGAGTAGCTCCACTGGCAGATTTACTGGTCATCAAGGTCCTTGCAGGCAGCCGTGGAAGCGGGAAGTATGACTGGATCGTCAATGGTATTCTGTATGCGATTGAACAAAAGGTCGACATCATTTCCATGTCTTTGGGAGGCCCGACTGATTACGAACCTCTGCACGAAGCAATTCAAAAAGCGGTGGATGCCAATATCCTGGTTGTCTGCGCGGCCGGGAATGAGGGAGATTCCAATAGCAGTACCGATGAGTTCTCCTACCCTGCCTGCTATAATGAAGTCATTTCGGTGGGTGCCATCGATCTTCAAAGAAAGTCATCCTACTTTACCAACTCCAACAATGAAGTGGACTTAGTGGCTCCTGGTGAACAAATCTTATCGACCATCCCAGGTGAGAAATACGCCAAACTCAGCGGCACATCCATGTCTGCTCCTCACGTCTCCGGTTCCCTGGCCCTGATTAAAGAATTCGAACAGATTTCCTTCGACCGCACCCTATCTGAATGTGAAGTCTATGCACAGCTGATTAAACGTACGGTTCCACTCGGCTTTCCAAAAACTCTGGAAGGGAATGGACTGATCTTTTTAACGGCTCCTGATCTTCTGCGCGAGCATTTAAGAAATCAGCCTCTTGCACAGATAGGCTGATAGAATTCAGGTGCTTCAAAAATCGTGCACCTTTACTTTTATTAATAAGGTACAAAAAAACAGCCATCCAAGGCTGTTTTTTTGTTGAAAACTATTGAAGTCTGCTTTGTACTTCCTGGCAGATTTGATCTGCACTCAGTCCGCTCGCTTCGATGACCGGCCCTTGAGTAGCTACATTTTGGATGCCCATTACATCTGTATCCATTCCTGTTACGACACAGCAGTCACACCCGTTTGCATCTGACTCCTGCTTCAGCTCCACTACTTCATGCCCCTGTGCACGTAAGGCTTCTACAACGTTAGTTAAGGATTGTTCAACACCAATTCTCATGCCTTTACACCTCCTGTTTCTACATATAGGATTTTCTTTAGTTGAAAAAGATATTCGTCATTTATTTTTTATTTACTTGTGTGCCGCTTTTTTTCTGACTTTGCCCACTTCCATTGCCAGTCTGGGTATCAGATGCAAATTCCACATCATTCTTGGCTTTTTGTTTCGCCAATTGTTCCGAAGTTTGGTCCATATTTTTCTTTCCTTGCTTAGACATACTCATCCCTCCTCTGACTTTTATAGAATTAGAATCCCCATTTGAAGACAAAATATTTGGAGGGCTTTCATTTCCCCGGGTATGTTTATCTCTTCATCAATCCGGGTAATTAGTCTGTATAACAACAAATAAAAGGGTGGTATTTACACATGGATGAAGCAAAATTAAACGAATTAATTGATGGATTAAATGAAGACTTGGCAAATGAGTATGCGGCCGTTATCCTCTACACAAACTACGCTGCTGTTGTGAGCGGCTTATATCGTCAAATATTAAAGCCTTTCTTCGAAGAGGAAATTCCAGATGAGCAGGGACACGCTTTATACCTGGCTGAAAAGATCAAAACATTGGGAGGAGATCCGACAACGACGCCTGCAGCCGTTAAGCAAACGGATAATGTGAAGGAAATGCTTGAAGAAGGACGAAAAGCAGAGGCAGATACAATTGAACGTTACAAAAAACGTAAAGAACAGGCTGAGGAATTAGGTTTAGTCGAGCTTAGCATCAAGCTGGATGATATGATTGCTGACGAAACCCATCACCTTGAAGAATTCGATCGCCTGTTAAAGGACCCTTCTTTTAACTAATAACAAAAGACCGCTTATAGCGGTCTTTTCTACGTTATAACACGATAATCTTTCCATTCTTCAAGCAATAAGGACCGATATTTAGGAGTCAGGTACCGATCGTCGATCAGTTTCAGGATTCCCCTGTCCTCTTCTGAACGAATGAGTCTTCCACCTGATTGGAATACTTTGTTCATTCCCGGATAAACATAGGCAAAATCGAATCCGTTCATCCCCAAGGCATTGAAATGATCTTTAATGATTTCCTGTTCCAGAGAAGGCTGTGGGAGTCCCACGCCGACCACGATCACACCTTTTAACCGGTCTCCTTTCAGATCGATCCCTTCTGAAAATATCCCACCGAGAACCGCAAAGCCAATAACCGGGCGCTCTCTATCACTTTGAAACTCACCAAGAAATGCCTCTCTTTCTCCCTCAATCATATTGGGTGCCTGGATGATGATATCCGCGTCCAGTGATGCTTTGTTCAACTTATCATACGCTTCTTGCATATAAGCATAGGATGAAAAGAAAATCAGATAATTCCCTTTGTACCCATTGAACGTTTCTTCAATCGAATGCGTAATGTAGGGAAGTGTTCGTTCTCTATCCTTGAAGCGAGTGGAGATGGGATGGATCCCAACCTGCCATTGCTCATGTTGAAAGGGAGAAGGAATCAAGAATCGATAATCCTCTTCCCCTCCACCCAGTTGTTGAAAATAATACGAAAACGGGTGCAGGGTAGCAGAAAAGAAGATGGATGAATGATATGGCTTTGCAACCTGCTTGATGAGTTTCGATGGATCAATGCAGAAGATTTTCACTTCCAGGTCATCCGAGCTTCGACTGATCACAAAACGATGCTCCTCTGAAAAGAGGTTGGAGATCCTCACGAAACTTATGACATCGAAATACAATTGCATGAATTCCTCCGGCCATTCCCGTCCCCCTTCTCCGAGATTTTTTTCCGCTATCTCTATGAAGATCATAATCGAATCTAACAATTCTTCATCTATTTCACTTCGTATATCCTTCCCGTCTTCTTTTTTAATCCGACTGAATGATTTCAAAATGGCTGTTATGGATGTATTCAATCCACCATGCTCAGGATATAGCTTTTGGACCAGAGAGAAATCCGATTTTTTCAGCGAAGCTGAGTACATTTCCCTTCCTCTGCCGACAAGATTATGAGCTTCATCAATGAGTAAAGTCGTATCATTCTTTCCCTCGTCGTTCATTCTTTTCAAGGAAACCCTCGGATCGAAGATGTAATTATAATCACATATGACCCCATCCACCAAATAGGAAAGATCGATTGAATACTCGAAAGGACACACTGTATGCTTTTTGGCGTACGATTCAATGATTGTCCGTGTAATGATGGATTCGTTGGTCAATATGTCAATCAAAGCTCCATTAATGCGGTCATAATAGCCGTTGGCAAATTCACAATACTCTTTTTGACAGATGGTTTCCTCCTTAAAGCATATCTTATCTCTCGCCGTAATCGTAACGGACCTGTGTGACAATCCTTCGCCTTCCAGGAGAAGCAACGCCTCTTCCGCCACCGTACGGGTGATCGTTTTGGCTGTCACATAGAACCATTTTGAGCGTCCTTCCCCCATGGCTTTCACTGTCGGGAACAAAGTGGAAATGGTCTTGCCCGTTCCGGTTGGAGCATTTGCATAGAGGGACTTGGATTCAATGACTGTTTTGTAAACGGCTCCTGCAAGGTTTTTCTGACCCTTTCGATAGGCGGGGTATGGAAAGGCCAGGCCCTCAATACTTTTCATTTTGTTTTCTTCATTCGTCAGTAGTAAAGTGGCAAATGGCGTATAGGCCTCCAGGATACCGGTTACGATCCTATCCAGTTCTTCAATGGTATACGTCTGTTGGAAGGACTTCGTTTCTTCGGTTTCCACCTCAATGTAGGTCAGTTGAACACCGATATGGGAAAGTCCCTTTTCCTTAGCCAACAAGTAAGCATAGCATTCTCCCTGAGCCCAGTGGACACGGGAGCCTTTTTCAATGAAGTCTATCTTCTTGGCTGTGGATTTGATTTCTTCCACGGTCACCTCATCTTCATTGTAATGAATTCCATCACATCGCCCTTCCAACTGAAAGAGCACATCCCCTGAAAGCACCTCCCCTTTCAGGAACACTTCCTTCTCATCGCCCTCTTTATATTCTTTCTGCAGCTTCTGATGAAGCCTTGTACCAATGGTCATGGAGGAGCGTGCCTGAAATCGCAGGTCTATACTCCCTTCCTTAAAGACAAACTCTACTAACTCTCTGATGGATATTTTAATGGGGTTCTTCACCAACGCATCACCTCAAGCTTTCAAATCAAAATGTTGATTCTAACCTATTTCCAACGAACATATATATTAGACAAGCTTTTGGAACGGAGGATTCGGGGAATGATGGCTAGATTCTGCTTTTACTGTATTGGTTTACTCGCACTTTCATTGGGTGTTTCTCTCATTATTAAAGGGGAACTGGGTGCGGCTCCCTGGGATGCACTTGCCGTCGGGGAATCAAACCTGCTCAACCTTTCAATTGGGACATGCATCTTTATGAATGGGTGTATTCTCATTTGCATAAATGCCATTTTATTAAAGGAAGGGATTCAATGGTTAGCTGCCCTTTCAATATTCGTTATCGGGATGATGGTTGATTACTGGATAACGATGGGTCTTACCTTTCTGGAGCCGGCGGGATTTGGCCAGCAGTTGTCCCTGGTCCTTACAGGCATCCTGATTCTTGGGATCGGGATTTCTATTTACCTTCAAGCCAAACTCCCCTCAAGTCCGATGGATACATTTATGGTGGCGATTCACCAGAGATTCGGTTTGAACTTACGAAATTCACGTTTATTAAATGAAGCTATTGCCATTACGCTTGCCATGATTTTTCATGGAGCGGTGGGAATCGGAACCGTCATAGTCGCTTGCACATTAGGCTTCATTATTCATATCTTCTATCCTATCATGGAACGTATGTACGAAAAATGGAGTTGAGTTATTTTATCAAAATAAAAAACACTTAGTACCGTCCTAAGCGTTTAAGTTGTTACTATATGTATTCGTTGTAGTTGTATCGAACTTCCCGTGCTTTTCACTGTTTAATGGCAGGCTTATCGTAGCCACCGTCCCTTTATTCACAATGCTCGAATAGTGAACATGCCCTCCCATCGCGCCTATGATGCGCATGGATACGGATGTCCCGAGACCCGTTCCCTGGTCTTTTGTTGTGAAAAATAATGTCCCTAGCCGGGCAACCTGCTCTTTCGTCATCCCCTTACCTGTATCCGTGACCGTAATGACAGCCTGCGTATGGGTGACCTCCAGATTCACGGCGACCTTGCCTTGGGGCGGCGTTGCCTCAATGGCATTCTTGATGATATTAACAAAGGCTTGTTTCAATTTATTTCGATCCGTTAATAGATGTGCATCTTCATGCAGATCAGCTTCAAGGAATACGCCTTCCTTCAGGGCATACGCATTGAGAAGCACGGTGACATCCGAGAGAACTTCTCTGACATTGATCTTTTCGACCTTTTCGAACTCGGGTTTGGCAAAGTTCAAATAATCATTGATGATCTCCTCTGCCCTCCCCAACTCACTCAATACAATCTTCAGGTATTCATCGTGATCTCCGGTGACCTGCTTCTTCATCAATTGAAGAAAACCTTTTACCACAGTTAGCGGATTACGCACTTCATGAGCGATGGAAGCAGCGAGTTCACCTAGTGTGTTCAGCTTTTCCGATTTCATGATTTCTTCACGTAATAATTTCTTCTCGATCAGCCATTCATTTAGTTGAGCTGCAAGACCTACCCCAAGGACCTGAATTCCACCGAATATGAGAACATAAATCCCCATTTCTCTGTTGCCAGATACGGGTACACCGGTTATGAAGGCAAAGGAAAGGAGGATTCCGAGCATGACAAGTGCCGGCCAAAAACCAAGTAGAACAGCAAATGTCACTCGCTTCCTTGGAGGAAAGGACCAGAATCGATTGGATATCAAAAAGGGCAGAATTCCGGCTAAAAACGCACTAACAAATCCGAAGACCATCGCATCACCTCCATTGATGATACGCGCCAACATTATAAATAAGAAAACGATGACCCCAGCCTTCCTTCCACCATATAACATGGAAAGAACGAGTGGAATATACCTGAAATCCCAATAGAGCCCAAAGCTTTCATAGGCAAAAATCAAACACATAAATGCTGCAATCCCATGTAATACCCCAATGAAAACAGGGGACTTCCCCAGCCTGTGGTTTTCAAGGAGCGAAGTTTGAATGAGAACAGGAGCCAGTATAATCAGTACATGTAATAATAATTTCTCAATCAGCATCGAAATGTCTCCCAGAATAAAAAAGTATTACTTTACACATACGACAAAATTCTGATAATTCCTCTTTCATTTGCCATAAATTCACGAAAAAAGTCATAGATGAGGGACGGACCTTCGGCATTCCTGCCGAAGGTCCGTCCCTAAAAAATCAGTTCAGCTGTCCTTTGTAGGTAAGGTCTTTTGGATCGAGGTGGTTGAAGTCGCCTTGGAGTATTTTTTGAATATCTGTGATGGCTTGTTGGACCTGTACAGTTTGACCTTTGACTTTGGTGAATTCTTCTGCAACGAAGAAGGGCTGGCTCAAGTATGCTTCGAGTCTCTCACCTATGTGAAAAATCTCAAGGTCCGCTTCAGGTATTTTCTCCTTCCCGATCGTGTTCATGAGAACACGGATTTCTTTGTAGCGCCTTAATAATTTTTTTGCCTTCTTATGCATCGTCGAATGGTTGGTGTCCAACGCATCGTCTTCTAAGAGAACCGATGTGGATTGGACTGGATGAATGGCAGGGTACATCCCCCGGGTAGCCAAATCAATATCAAAATAACAGAGGGTATCGAGAGGACCGTACGGATCATCTTCATCGACCGCTTCTCCACTAGGATCAAATAATATAGTTGTGAGTTCATCATAATTCTCGGCTTCGAAACGCTCCCTTAATTCATACAACTCCCCCGACACAATATACGAGCGGTCCACATATAGAAGAATGCTTTCCTTGTCATCCACCATGGAGACTTCTGCAAAGGCCTCTTCGATACTGTGGCATTTCGCATCGACAAAGCCTTCAAGATCACTTAAACCGGGATGGGTTTTATCCGTTGTCAACAGGATTGTGTGATAGCCTTTCTGTTTCAATGCCTGTGTCATTTCAGCCAGGACGACGAATTGACCGACCTGAGATCTTGCAACGAATCCGTTGGTTCCTCCCTGAACAATGGGCGCAAATACATCGAGCGGTTTAATCCCTGTTTCAATCATGCTTCGTTTCCCTCCTTGAATAATCAATTCATCCAACGTGCAATTCGCCAAATTGGCAAGTGTAACGATCGTTTTCACTTCTGCACGACCAACCGATATCTTCCCTGTACATAAGTTCGAAACGGTCGCCGGTCTCAATCCCACCGTTTTTGCAGCTGTCGTCAGATTCGGCACACGCTTCCGCAGCAATGAAACATTTAACTGTAAATGATCTTTCATGGTAAATATCCCCTCCTTACTTTATAAGGTAATCTATTTTACGTTCAAAAGCAACATTTAATTATATTAAAAAGTAATTTTTTTACTCCAAAAAGTAATTACGTGCATTTTCCATACGCAGAGTCCTATAGATAAATCTAATGTGACCCTATTTTATTGTCCTAAATAGACAAGGTCGTACCTATAATAAAAGATAAGAATCTTTTATTAAAAGGATGAAAGTGAATGAAAACTACGAAACTCACAATACCTGAAACTTCTAAGAAGAAGCAGCGTTTCATTGTCTTGGTCATGATGATCGCTTTCAGTATCTCGTTTTCCCTCATTGTTTACTGGCTGCCAGTCAAAAAAGCACTCCCTCCTCCCTTTTTGCATAAAGACAAGGAGCGTCCCCTTGTCATCGCTCATCAGGGAGGGAAGCAACTAGCACCCGGTAATACCATTGAAGCGTTCCAACAGGCCGTTGATCTCGGAGCCGATGTGATCGAGACGGATATACATATCACCAAAGACGGCCATTTGGTCACCATTCACGACCCTACTGTCGATGCGACAACGAATGGGCGTGGATTTGTCGTGGACTTCACATTAAAAGAGCTTCAGCGACTTGATGCGGGATACTATTTTCAAAACCTCAATGGAGATTATTCCTTTCGGGGAAAGCATATCTATGTCCCAACCCTCGAGGAAGTATTTCAGCGGTTTCCAAACATGCGTATCAACATTGAAGTGAAAGACGATAATCCTAGGGACCGTACAGAGGAAATCGTACAGAAATTAATGAAACTTATAGAAGAATACGATATGGAAGATAAGGTCCTCATCGCTTCGTTCGACCAACACATTATTGACTTATTTGAAACTTACTCAAACGGACGGGTTGCCACTCAGGGAGGGAAGCAGGAAGCGAAAAAATTCGTCATCCTCCACAAGCTGTTCCTAAGGAATCTTTATAAAACAGAGGTTGATGCCTTTCAGCTTCCCATTCAGGAAGGAAACCTTGACCTGACACAATCGACACTGATCTCCGGAGCCCACCGCATCGGACTCCATGTCCACTATTGGACCATTAACGATCCTGAAACGATGGAAAGACTCATAAACCTTGGTGCAGACGGAATCATTACCGACAGACCCGATTTATTATTGAACATATTGAAGAAACGGGATAAATGAAGCTGTCATTACTTTTTTCTCTAAAAAAGATTCTTCCATAAAGATTCCTCATCAAAAACCAACAAAAAAATTACAAATATATTTGTATTATTCATACTATTTACCTATATCTCTATTTGTCAATCTCTGTTAGGCTTAAATTAAGTCAAATGACGAAAGAAGAATAAATATGACAGTAAATGTGTTTTTAGACGATTATCGACACTGTCCACAAGGGTACATTCTCGCGAAAGACATCGATGAATGTATTGATCTCCTTCTTAATTTTTCTATCGCTCATCTTTCACTGGATCACGACTTAGAGAGTAAAACACGCAATGGCTTAATGCTCGTCCACTATATGGTGGAAAAACAGCTCTTTGCAGAGAGAATCACGATTCACTCCGCAAACTCTGTTGCTGGCAAAAGAATGTATATGTACTTAAAAGAGGCTCAAAATGACCAAAAGATGCCTCAGTCAATTCAAATTCGATTGCGGCCTTTACCCCTAAGATGAGTTATCATATATAAAAGAACTGTTCCCTGAACAGTTCTTTTTTTGTCAATTTATTTAATTTGGTTTTTTCTTACTTTATAATAGGAATAGAGAATTTGATTAAAGAGGGTTAAATTATGGATTTTCTGAAAAAATTTCAATTTGTCGGGGGAAGGATTGCCAAGACCGGAATTGCCGTATTTCTTACTGCCTTCGTATGTCAACTAATGAACTGGCCGGCCACCTTTGCCGTTATTACTGCCATCGTTACCATCGAACCGACTGCAGCAAATTCGATCAAAAAAGCATTCATTCGTTTTCCGGCGTCAGCTATAGGAGCATTATTTGCCGTGATTATCACTCATACATTAGGAGACCACGCCATTACGTATGCCCTGGTTGCACTCTTGACGATCATCACCTGCCACAAGCTTCATCTCGGGGCAGGAATTTTGGTTGCAACATTAACCGGAATTGCCATGATTCCGACAATACACGACCATTATGTAGCAACATTTTTCATACGTCTTGGCACGACCACCATCGGCCTGATTGTTTCAACGTTGGTCAATCTGTGGATCCTGCCTCCTAAATATGCCAACACGATTTCAACCAACATTCATAATCTTTATCACAAAACGGGGAACTTGTTGGAGAAAAGGGGTTCTGAAGTACTTCAGAATCAATCCCTCCACCGGGAGACGAAGCTGATCTTTAATGATATTTTAAGAGAAATTGAATCAACGGACACCCTTTGCGAGTATCAGAAGGAAGAATGGAAGCTTCACCGCTCCAACCGTCAGGAAATGCGCTGTTTTAATTATGAATATAAAAAGCTGAACCTTTTAAGGCAAATCCTGTTCCATATCGGAAACTTGATCTATCTTCCTGTGCAATCTGCCTTCAGTGAAGATGAAAAAGAACGGATCATGGATGCTACACTGAGCTTAAAAGGAATTATGCATCATCCATCTTTTCAAATACCAGAACACCATTTCACCTTGATGAAAAATCTATTGGAAGAATTCTGGGAAGATCATGAAGGGCTTCATATGAAACCATTTCAATCCATGAAGCACCACTTTTCGTGTGAAACCGTCATGCTTTATGAATTATTATCCATTCACGATCTTATTGAAGAGCTGAGTGAAATTCACATTTTAGAAACCCAGCATCAAAATGTACTGAATAAAACGCTACACCCTGAGTAAATACCACGAAAATAAAAGGCATAGACACTCCTGTCTATGCCTTTTCTCTTTATTCTAATGCCTGCTTCGCTAACATCCCGATGACCATATCATCCATGGGTGGATTATGAAGCCCCGCCCTCACATCACGATAATACCGCTGCATGGGATTGGAGCGAAAAAGGCTCTTTGCCCCGACAATCCTCATGGCTGTATCCACAATTTGAAAGGCGCTGTTCGTCACCACATGTTTGACGGAAGCAAGCTCTGAAGCCATGTCTTCCCGTTTGGCAGGCTCCTTCACCCACTTGTCCGCGACTGAATAAAGGATCTGTCTGGCTTTAAACAGCTCTAATTCCATTTCACCGATTTTCCGCTGTACTTCAGGGACATCCTTGATTGGTCCCGGCAGACTGTTCGGGGAATAGTCTTTCGCAAACTGGATCGCATAATGGCGCGCCGCAATCGCGACTCCTATATAGCATGCTGGTATATGGAGTAGCCACGCTTTGGGAAGGTCCTTATCCACAGGTATGCCGTCACGCTCAACAAGGGAAGAAGCCGGTAAGCGTACATCCGTAAGGACGAGATCATCACTCCCAGTCCCCTTCATGGATATCGTATCCCACGTCTCCTCTACGCTCACCCCTTCCACTTCATGATCGACGAGGAAGAAGCCTTTCTCTTCAGTGTCTCCAATTGCTGCTGATACCAAGGAATAGTCCAATACTCTTGCCATAGACGTAAAGGACTTCCTTCCATTGAGTATCCAGCCTGTTTCGGTTTTCACCGCCTTGGTCTGAGGCAGTCCCCCTCGCGTCGGACTGCCTGTTGCGGGCTCTGTGGCGGCGCGGTTAATCAGAGCTTTACTTACGGCAATTTCCTTACAAAGATCTCTAAATACCTTCTCATCCCATGTCCTTGTTTCCGTAAGCTCCATCAACCCTCCAAGGTGCCAGCCAATGGATAAGGTCGTTGCTGCATCCCCGGTTGCGAGCCTCTCTTGAATCATCACTAGCTCATACAGGTTAATCTCTTCTCCCCCATATTCTTTCGGTAAGGTCAGTTTTCCGTATCCACTCTTTTTGATATCGTCAAAATTTTCATAAGGGAATTCATCTTCTCTGTCATACGTTTCCCCTCTTTTGGCAAATGCATCAGCAAGCTCTCCTGCTAAATCAACCAACTTCCTCTGTCGTTCATTCTGTATAAACGATTTATATAAATCCAATGCAATTGCACCTCCTACTAATAACGTTCTCTCCTCCGTTTATCATAATCAATTTTCTTCACTGACTCAAAGATATTGTTTACTAAACTGATCGGATTACATTATTTCCATTAACCGTATAAATGTCTTTTCTTGAAACCATTCTATAAATAAGATCACTCATTATCCATTAGGGGGAAATCATCGTGGGCCAGAAAAAAAATAAATATTATATCCTGATTTTGATGCTCATTTCTTGGGTATTTCTCTTTTTGGCAGGAAAAGAGTCTTTAAAAAGATATTTACCCGCTTCCATATTCATGTCACTCCTTGTTTATATAGAAAATGTGGTGGCTGAGAGGATCAAATGGTGGACCATCACAACAAAACTCTTTCCGAATGTAAATGGCATTATGCCCTTTGTTGTCGGTGTTTTCCTGTCAGGATCAGTATGGATCCTGAAATTTTCCTATAAGAACTTCTTTCTTTATGTATTCGTCAATTTACTGGTTGATTCATTCTTTACATACCCCTTTTATTCCATGTTTAAAAAGTTCGGGGTGTGGAGGTTGACCAATTTAAAGCAATATCAGCTGTCCGCTCTGTTTTTTGTTAAATCTTTGCTCATGTATGCTTTTCAGAAATATATTGGAGATCGGTTATATTCAACATTCAGGAGCTCCCATTAAAAAAACCTGTTGCCTTGTTGGCAACAGGTTCCTTCTTGTAGCTTATGATACATTTTCTTTTTCTTCCACTTTATATTCCTGCTCCCAGAACTCAGCATTTTTAATACCGAGCTTCTTGGAGTTAAAGACCGGATCAAGACCCTGTTTCTTCTGTGCCTCGTAGTCCTTTAATGCTTTAAGGGCAGGTTTGGCCAGGATAAGAATCGCAATCAAGTTCAGCCATACCATCAGACCAAGGCCGATATCACCAAGCGCCCATGCAAGTGCCGCTTCTCTTACTGCACCGTAGAATGTGGCACCAAGAAGCACGACTTTCAGAATAACCATCGCTGTCTTAGAGTTCTTACCTCTCAATAAATATGCCACATTTGTTTCTGCCATGTAATAGTACGCCATGATTGTGGTGAAAGCAAAGAAGAATAAAGCGATCGCAACGAATGATGCCCCAAATCCAGGGATAACGGACTCAATGGCTGCCTGTGTATAACCAGGTCCCGCTTCGATCCCATCTAAATTATTTGCAAGCATCGACCCGTCAGGAGCTTCTGTATTGAAAGATCCCGTAAATAAAATCATAAATGCCGTTGCCGTACAAACAAGAAGGGTATCGATATACACCGAGAATGCCTGAACCAATCCTTGCTTGGCAGGATGGGAAACCTCAGCAGCTGCTGCCGCATGCGGTCCAGTTCCTTGACCTGCTTCGTTGGAATAGATCCCGCGTTTTACTCCCCATGATACAGCCATACCGATGATTCCACCGAATATAGAATCGGTACCGAATGCGCTTTTGAAAATAAGGGCAAATACAGCCGGGATTTCGGCAATATTCATTCCGACAATGACCAGGGAAAGCAGGATATACGCGATGGCCATGAATGGAACGACATAAGATGCCACTCCGGCAATACGTTTTACCCCACCGAATATAATGCCCCCAATCAACACGACAAGTCCTATTCCCGTTACTGTCGTATTAAGTCCAAATGCATTCTCAAGTCCTAATGCAATGGAATTCGACTGAATTCCCGGCATTAAGATACTCATAGCCAGTAAGGTCGCAAATGAGAAAAGTACAGCGTACCACTTCCAGCCGATTCCTTTTTCAATGTAATACGCAGGACCTCCACGATATTCCCCGTCCTGCTTCACTTTATAGATCTGTGCCAGCGTCGATTCAATAAAGGCACTGCTCGCACCGATGAAGGCAATTGTCCACATCCAGAAAACGGCACCAGGACCACCGAAGGCAATCGCCGTAGCTGTACCGGCGATGTTCCCTGTTCCGACACGTCCGGATAATGAGAGTGCCAATGCTTGGAAGGACGATACCCCTGCACTGGAGCTTCCCCCCTTAAACATTTGAACCACCATATCTTTAATCAACCGTACCTGTAAAAACTTCGTTAAAATAGAAAATAGTAAGCCAACGCCTAAACAAAAGTAAATCATGACAGGAGACCACAGGATCCCTACCAATTTGCCAACGAATTCTTCCACGGCATTTCCCCCTTTTTCTTTATAAAATTTTCTAACTATTAAGAATTATATTTTATTTGACACATTATAGACAATCTTTTTTTGTAACGAATTTTTTATAACCGTTAAAAAACCCTTATATGACAATGCTTTATACTTACAAAAAAATTTTTGGGCAACCTATAATAGAGGTGATAAAATGTCGAAAAGGAAACTTCTTGTACCTGAATCACGAGGCGCCATGGATCAGTTGAAAGCAAAGGTGTCAGGGACACAGGACCCGAAGGAAGCTAAATATGAAATCGCAAGGGAACAAGGTATTCCCCTGCAACGTGGATATAATGGAAAATTAACATCTGAACAAGCAGGTAAAGTAGGCGGGGCGATCGGCGGGAATATGGTAAAAGAGCTTGTAAGGATGGCTCAAGAGAATATGACAAAAAAATAATGTCACTCGAGCATTAGAAATGATCGCAAAAAAAGATGGCACTCATCTGAATGCCATCTTTCTTTATTCTCTATATTCCCTGACGTGCTTCATAACCTCATCGTCCACATCTTTCGACTTTCCTATTACCGAAAAACCTCCATCCGCTTCCAGAATAACCATGTTCACATCCTTCAGCGAGGCGTAACCATTGTCCCTGACGGCCTGAAAAACGTCCATTTCCGCGATTCTTTCTTTTTTCATTTTTCCCTTGATGAATTGATCACGGTAATATAAAAGACTGGGCGAGGATTTAACCAACTGATCAATCGTATGGGAACGAACAGAAAACCAGGCAACCACATATTGCATCCCGATCAGAACCAGATAGGCGGTGATGCCTTCCATGAGTGGTACCTTCTTATTCAACAAAATGATGCCAAGCACCGAACCAATTCCGACGGTTACGATCAAATCAAAGGCATTCATCTTAGATAGAGTCCTTTTCCCCGATACCCTCAATAGTAGGACAAGGGATAGGTAAGCAAGAATTCCAACGATTATGATTCGGTATATTCCATACCACGTTCCAAAAAACATCTGTCATCACCTTTATGTTCATTTTTCTTACGATTCCCATTCAAATGACACCTAAAACATCCTCAGTCCCTTATTTTTCATGGAGCTGTTCTTTCAGCTTATCGAGGTCTTTGTAAATCTCTTTCTCCAGAGAACGGTTGTAGAAAATGGATGCAGGGTGAAAGGTTGGAAAAATAGAATAATACTCCTCCGTTCGAGTCCACTCATTCGTCTCAAGATCTTTTAGTTGCCTAACCTGTGAATGAATCAAACGCCCGTGCACTTCTGATATCGTGTATTGCTTTCCCACTAATCTCTGTAACCCTACATTCCCCAACGTGACAATTTGTTTCGGTTTGATATGCTGCATCTCATAATCGAGAATGGGTGCATGGGCCAGCTGTTCTTTTATAGTCGGTGCCCTGTTGTATTTCTTAATAAGCACCTCATTATCCTTCGTCTTTTGTACCCTTTTGTAAGGTCTGCTTCTGACCGTAGAAGTAAAATAAATATTTTCTCTGGAAACACCTATATAGCTGAAAAACTCATTCAGTACTTTCCCCGCCCTTCCGCTAAAGGGCATTCCATTGTGAATTTCCGTTTCCCCGGGGGCTTCTCCCACAATCATGATGTCAGGGATCATCGGTCCTCTTCCATAAACAAATCCTTCGCAGTCATAGGGTTCCATCCTCTTCTTGCAAAGATCGACCAGTGTTTCCGGTATCACGCGCATCATCCTTCATCCGTTGTTATTCTCGTTATTCCCGATGAACCAATCATCTACACATTCCCATGTTTATTTCATCATGACAAAAGGAATAGTATGGTTAAAAGATTCAAAAAGGAGATGGATTTCTTGTCACAAGCTGAACTGAAACAACACATCCTCAAGGTTCTTGACGAAAGTAAAGTGGGGACACTTGCCACCGTGAAAAATAATAAGCCCCATTCCCGCTATATGACGTTTTCACATGAGGGCCTGACTTTGTATACACCAACAAGCAGCGAAACACATAAAACCGATGAAATCGGAGATAACCCGAATGTCCACATACTCCTGGGATATGAAGGGGAAGGTTATGGAGATACGTTCCTTGAAATCGAAGGGCGCGCTTCCATTGAAGACTCCTCCCACTACAAAGAAAAACTTTGGAACGATCATATGAAGAGATGGTTTGAAGGCCCTGATGATCCGAATTATATCGTCTTGAAGATTCAGCCTACAGCCATCCGTTTGATGAACGATGAAGAAGATTCGCCGCAGTCGCTTGAATTATAATTGAAATGTTTTCTTGACATGTTACTACATGAATGATATATTTATTTATTGTAATCTTGTAACATACATTGAAACGATAGAGAAGATAATTCGTAATTCTATTCTGTTTTGATTTAACAACTTATTCACACTGGATCGGCTTCGGAGCCGTTAGGATGTAAGAGAGGTAGGGCTTACGTCGTTTAGGTATATCAAACGACTCAAGGAATTGCCCGCGGCTGTTTATTATCTACAAACAACGTTCAAGATATAAATATATTACTTGTGATGTTGCAAGTTACAGAGTTGCCTTTATCCGATTAAGGCAACAACGGAGGGATCGCTAACGGGAAGTTTAGCCCCTCGACAAAGAAAAACACCTCAAAAGCGCTGACTTTTGAGGTGTTTTTTTCTATTTTGGAGGATTAGCCACGGTCCATTTAGCCTTTCCCACTCCCATTCTCCATTTTATTTTCAAAACCAACACTTTTATTTTCAAATTTCGTATTTTATTTTCAATTCCACCGATTTTATTTTCAAATTTCGTATTTTATTTTCAATTCCACCGATTTTATTTTCAATTCTCAGGATTTATTTTCAAAAACTCCATTTGCCCCTCACCTAAACACTTTCCCTCAACTGACTATGATACAACCCATGATAGAACCCTTTCTCCTCAAGAAGCTCCTCATGAGATCCCCTCTCAATGATTCTCCCCTGATCAAGGACCAGGATTTGATCAGCTTGTCGGATTGTGTTAAGACGGTGAGCCACCACCACGCTCGTTCGTCCCTCCATTAAGCGTTTGAGGGCATCTTGGATTTTCAGCTCTGTGATCGTGTCGATACTGCTTGTCGCTTCATCAAGGATGAGGATCGAAGGATCAGAAAGGATCGCCCTTGCAATGGATAAAAGCTGTTTCTGTCCCTGGCTGATCCCGCTTCCATCTGCCCGCAACAAGGATTCATATCCTTGGGGCATTTTTTCTATAAAGGTATGGGCATTGGCGAGCTTTGCTGCACTCCTCACCTCTTCATTACTTGCATCCAGCCTGCCGTAACGGATGTTGTCTGCAATCGTCCCCTGGAACAGGAAGCTATCCTGGAGGACAAAGCCCATCTGCTGCCGTAAACTTTTTCGTTTAATCGTTTGGATATCACGGCCGTCAATTTTAATACTGCCTTCGTTCAGCTCATAAAAGCGGGAAAGGAGGTTTGTGATTGTCGTTTTCCCCGCTCCCGTCGGTCCAACAAGGGCAATCGTCTCACCCGGACGTATGGAAAAGGATACATCCTCGAGCGTCCTCTCCCCTTTTTCATAGGAGAATGATACATGTTGAAAATCGACCTTTCCCTCAACGGAATCGATTTCCACGGCATCCCCCTCGTCCTTCGCTTCTTCCTCTTCATCGAGGATTTGAAAGACACGCTCGGCACCGGCAATCGCTGACAGCAGTGTATTATACTGATTCGCAAGCTCGTTCAAGGGACGAGTGAACTGCCTTGCATACTCAGCGAAAATGACGATGACACCGATCGTGATCATGCCATTAAGGGCAAATATCCCTCCTACACCTGCAATGACGGCAAAGCTGAGATTATTCAATACATTCATAAGCTTAGGGATAAATCCGGAATACGTGTCTGCCCAATACGCAGATGTTCGTAGACGTTGATTTTTTTCACTGAAATCCTTGATCGCCGTTTCTTCACGGGAAAAGGTCTTGATGATGCTATGGCCTGAGATCGTCTCTTCAATATAGCCGTTCAACTCACCGATATTCTGCTGGTATTCTTTAAATAATCGCCCTGTCCGCTTGGTGATCCACTTCATGCCAAGGATCATGAGGGGGACGATGGTCAAGGTGATGAGCGTGAGCAGCGGGCTCAACCAAAGCATGATCGAGACGGTACCGACCAACGTAAGGATACTTGAGATGATTTGGATGAACGAACTATTCAAGGTGGCACTCACATTATCGATGTCATTGGTCACCCGGCTCATCAGCTCCCCATGCTTCCGTTTATCGAAGAAAGGGATGGAAAGTTGATGCAGCTGATGGAAGAGATCTTTGCGCAAGCGATAGACTGTATCCTGGGCTACTCCGATCATCCAATAATTTTGGAACCATATGGACAAAGAGTGCAGGATATACACCGTGATTAAACCGATGACCAATCTAATCAAACCAGTCGCTTCTTTCGTGACGATGTATTCATCGATCGCCTTCCCCACAAGGAAAGGTCCAAGAAGCGCAGCAGCTGAACTGATGAACACCATTAAAATGACAAGATACAAAAACATTTTCATTCTGGAAAGGTAGCTCCAAAGGCGTCTCAGCGTCCCTTTAGTATCTTTCGCCTTGTCGTTTTTCCCCAATTTCTTACCCACGTGTCTGGACATGGTGGATATCCCCCTCTCCGAATTGAGACTGGTAAATGCGCTTGTAGAGGATGGAATTTTCTAATAGGGACTGATGCGTCCCCTCTCCTGTCAGTACTCCTTCTTCTAAAAGAAGGATGCGGTCTGATTCCATGGCTG
Organism: Rossellomorea aquimaris; assembly: GCF_020172085.1. Lineage (GTDB taxonomy): Bacteria > Bacillota > Bacilli > Bacillales > Bacillaceae_B > Rossellomorea > Rossellomorea aquimaris_E. The sequence continues at coordinate 88,641 of NZ_JAIVAT010000007.1, read as the reverse complement.
TACTCACTTTTTGAGTGATGATTACGGTTGTACACTCATACTTCTTCAAGGCCTGAAGAAGTTTTGACTCTGTTTTTAAATCAAGGGCACTTGTACTGTCATCCAATAACAGGATCTTCGGTTTTCGAATGAGTGCCCTGGCAATGGACAGCCTTTGTTTCTGACCTCCTGAAAGATTGACTCCTTTTTGACCCAGTACCGTATCATACCCATGAGATAGATTCAGGATGGTTTCATGGATTTGGGCATCCTTTGCAGCTTGTATCATTTCTTCCTTGGTAGCATTCTCTTTTCCCCATAGAAGGTTTTCGGATACCGATCCGGAAAATAGGATGACCTCCTGAGGGACGTACCCAATATTTTTTCTTATCTCGTTCAAAGGGATGGACCGGATGGTGTGCCCGTCCAATTCAATAGTCCCCTCTGTTGTATCGTATAGACGGGGGATGAGCTGGAACATAGAGGTCTTGCCTGATCCTGTGGCCCCTAATACGGAAACGGTTTGGCCCGCTCTCACGTTAAATGATAGATCTTGTAGCACTTTCCCCCGCGTGGATGGGTACTGAAACGATACCTCTTTAAATGTGATCTCACCTTTGATCACTTTGTTGTTTTGATTTACTTCGTCTTCATCTTTTAAATCGATCTCCGTATTCAGGACCTCTTCCACCCGCTCCGCAGAAGCCCTTGCTCTTGAAAAACTGGTGATGATAAAGGAAAAGATGGAAAAGACAGATGAAATTCTCGTAACATATGTAACGATTGCCACGACTTCCCCAACCTTAGTTCCTCCTGAGGCAACATCTATACTGCCGAACCATAAAACAGAAAGCAGGACCAGGTTCATGACAAGCATCAACAGAGGCATGATGATTTCCATGAATCGAAGGGCTGTGGCGGTCCGATCTTTTAAATCTTCATTGGCACTGTGGAAACGGCTCTCTTCATATTTACTTCTCGTATACGCTTTAATCAATCTCATGCCTGAAAGGTTTTCCTTCATGACCTCATTGACTTTATCAAGCCTCGACTGCACCCGTTCAAACAGGCTCCACCCCCGTTTAAGGACCCATAATAGAAACAGCCACAGTACCGGAATCACAATGACTAAAACAAGAGCAAGCCTTGTATTGACGATCAGCGCCATAATGGCTGACCCCACAACAAGCAATGGAGCCCGGAGCATGATCCGGAGACTCATGAAGATTGTATTCTGGAGTTGTCTTACGTCATTGGTCATCCTCGTAATGAGGGAAGAGGCAGGAAGTTTATGAAAACTCGCAAACGAAAATGATTGAACCTTCTTATACAGGCTATCCCGCACATCATAGCCGAATCCCTGACTCGTATGTGCGGCAAAAAATGAATTCGTCACTCCAGAAATAAAGGCAATGAGGGACATCCCCACCATGATGAAGCCCCATTTCAACACAACGTCCAAGTCTTTATTCAGAATACCTTCATCGATGATCCGTGCCATGAACAACGGATTCAACAATTCTACAGCAAGCTCTACCAGCATCAAACTCCATGCAACGGCCATGGCAGTCCGGTAAGGCTTTAAGTAACGTATGACCTTCAAACGAACACCCCTCTAAACAAATATCTGCCATTATTTATATGTATCATCATATCGTTTTTTTATGCAGGGGGGTAGTTGGAAGCACCTGTTATTCCTTTGAGAAACGCTCTATGTCATGTATACAAAAAAGAGACCACTACATTTCGCGGCCTCTTCTGTCCATTCTTTAGTTTATCTCAATGGAGTCTGTCTTTTTGTAATCACCCAACGAGTAAGAAGTAATAGAGTGATTCGAAACGGTATAGAGCTGATCATCAATATAGAGCAGTCTTTGGATCTGGTCTTCCCACTGTTCGTAGTATTCTTTGTCTTTGCTTCCTTCATCCGTGAGCTTCGATTTCAACACAATCCCTTTTTCAGGGGTGATTTCATAAAGAAGGGCACCTTGATAGTCGAAATCCAGTTCGTGCTGGCTTCCCTCCTTTTCATTGTAAACAGAGACCGGAAAGCCATATAGATTTCTTGAAGGCTCGTGAAGCAGGGCTTTGTGGTCCTCGAGCAAGTTGGAATGGGTCCCGGCCCCTCCGATGATTTCGGTGTCCGTTTCTTTCGGATGATGAAAATCCGTAATATCAAATAACGACATTTTCATCCCCTTCCGAGTGATTCTCGGTTCGATATTGGTATCCTTGCCATCGTTGATCACTTTCGTATCATATCCGAATCCGATCAGATGCCGATCGTCTATCGGGTGAAGGTAGGTACTGAAACCAGGGATCTTCAATTCCCCCAACACTTTTGGATGTGTTGGATCTTCCGTATCGATGACGAATAACGGGTCGACTTGTTTAAAGGTGACCATATATGCTTTGTCTCCCATGAACCGGACAGAATAGATCTTCTCCCCCCGTGCTAAATCCTTTACTTCTCCTACGTTTTTCATGTTTTCATCTAATATATAGAGAGCATTGGACGATGGCGAGTCATTGCTCCACACTTCTCCATCCGTCGTGGCAATTCGAAAATATCCCTTGTGCTCATCCATAGAGAATTGGTTTAACGTCCTTCCCTCTACCTTTCCTGATGAGGCGTATGTGATTTCTCCATCATGAACGGCAAATTTATATATGTTCGTATTAAGAGAATCCCGCCCCTCGTATTTTTCTACAGCGATATACAGATTTTCTTTCGACATATACACTGCCTCTCCCCCTCCAAGATAAGAACTGACGGCAAGGGGAGCTTTCGGATTTTCCATATCCAATGCTGTCAATAAGGTATAGTTTGGAGAAGTGGATTTCGGAAAATACTTGATGCTCTCGAAAGGAATCGGCTCCGCATCATCCCCCGTCAAACTATCACTTACCCTCGGTCTTACATCAAGGTCGGCATCCCGTTCAAGCATCCAGTAGTTTGGATACATACTGGAAATCAGGTAGACAGTAGAATCCACTTTCCTAGAAGCTTTATACTGACCTTCAAGCTCTACCTTTCTTTGAAGGGACGGCTTATCTTTATTCGATACATCATACAAGAGCGCCACCGTCATACCCTCTACCGGCAGAATCTTAGACTGGCTACCTTGATCACCCTCCTTAAGAGGTGGTGACCAGCTGTTTCCGATGACAAGCACTTGGTCTCCATTCAAAAAAAGATGCTGCGGCTGCACATGTTCTTCGAACGAAATCGTCGATATCCTTTCCATCTCAGGCTTCACCTTTGTAATCAACAGCTTCCGATCGATCAATTGATAGATGTACTTCCCATCAGTCTTGACCAAATCCCCCTCGTCAACGCCTTGAACCTGATTATTCGTTGTTGAAAAATCGGATTCACCTGAAGCGCTGTCCTCTGAAGACGCAGACTCCATTTTCTCTTCCCTTCCAAACAGAGAAAACCTCGGACTTTCCTTATTCAATTTTAAAACGTCCTTGAAGTATTTCGTCAGGGCTTCCCCTGATTGAATGCTTGGCATATGAGAGGTGACAGCAAAAGGGATCTCTGTGTCCCCGGTGTATGATAATCCCCATTTGGTTTTCACGTTTGGAGAAATATGAAGTGTGAATGCTTGAGGTTTAAGAGGATACCCTTCATTCGGTGCGAGCACCTGCAATGAATGGCGGTCTTCACTGAGCTTTAGTATGACATTGACATCCCGCCCATCGGAATCTTTCACATAAATGTTTTGCGGCGTCACGGTGTCTTTCTTAAGCGGAGTAGAAAATTGTAGATTCCACGAGTCATTCTCCATTATGAGGAGATTTCCCGCCCATTTCCCCTCCGCCTTCACCACAGGTCTTTGACTGTACATGAACACTCCGATACCAACCAGAAGAACAACACCAAGAACAATGAGCAGATACGATTTCTTACTCATAGCATGACCCTCCTATATGTCCTATTTGTTGATTAGACGTCAAGAGGGATGAATGGTTACACGGAAGTGACGGAATAAAAAAAAGACCCCACAAAAAGCAAGGTCCGTCCCTCTATCTCATTCTTCTTGCGCTGGCGTTCAGGCGTGCGTTTCGGATGACCTGGTTGATGACTTCGGAGAAGATGAGCCCGATGGCGATGGAGCCTGAGATCATGAACGCTTTGGCTGCCAGGTTGATGGCGGCATTGTAGTCGTTTTGTACGAAGTTTCTCATGGCATCATACGCAAGTCCGCCGGGTACGAGAGGGATGATCCCGGCGACAGAGAAGATGATGACCGGGGTTTTGTACATTTTCGCAAACACCTGACTGACCACCGCCACGACAAAGGAGGCCAATAACGTGGCAAGTACAGTATCGGCTTCATTTAAACTCATGAGTATGTAGATGATCCACCCCAGCATTCCAACAATTCCGCATTTGAAGAGGGACTGCTTTGGAGCGTTAAAGATAATCCCGAATGCGGCGGCGGAAATGAAGCTGGTCACTAATTGTTCGATGATGAGCATCCCTTTTCACCCTTTCCTTATATGACATACACTCTTACGTTAAAGTAAACACAACGGCAATACCCGTTCCGATGGCAAACGCGGTTAAGAAGGCTTCCGCGCCCTTTGACAGGCCCGATACTAAATGCCCCGCCATTAAATCCCTGACAGCATTGGTAATCAGGAGACCTGGAACCAGCGGCATGACGGAGCCAATGATGATCTTATCCAACTCCTGCCCCACTCCGAGATGGACAAACCCGAATGACACCATTCCGATGATGAAGGAGGCAAGGAACTCGGCAAAGAACTTGATCGGAACGAGGCGATGTAAATGAATCACGCTTGTAAACCCGATCCCCCCTGTGATCAGTGCCGGTAAGAAGTCCTTCCATCCCCCCTGGAACATGATGAGAAAACATCCACTTGCAATGGCTGCCGCCACCACCTGGATCAGGAAAGTGTATGATAAGTCGGACTGATCCAACTTCTCAAGGGCATTGTATGCTTCTTCAAGGGTCAGATGCCCTTGGCTGATTTGCCGCGAGATACTATTCACGAGGGTCACTTTCTCAAGATCCGTTGACCTCTCGTTGATTCGGATCAGCTTTGTTTTTGTCGGTTCCGAGGTTTCAATCGAGAAGATGATTCCAGTAGGCGTCACATAGCTGTGGGATTCTGTTATCCCATAAGAAGCAGCAATCCGCATCATCGTATCCTCGACGCGATAGGTCTCTGCACCGCTTTGCAGCATGATTTTACCTGCCAGCAGGCTGACCTCCATAATGTCATATCTTCTTATCATTTTTGCTTCCATACGATTTCACCACACGCGCTTTTTTGAATAGGTCTAGTTTATAGGAAAGACGTGGTGTAAGCAATGAGGAACGGCAGGATTTTACGTAGATTTAATCTAGGGAGAGGGAACGGGGGTGATTTGGGGTATAAACAGTCCAATATTCAGGACCTTGTCCCCCCTTATGTAAGGCTTATGAATTGTTTCTCAGTATTTGTGGTCCTCTTGACGACACATCTCCAATCCCATTAGTGATTTTTCGTGTACACCCTTCTCTTCTTCTTCCTTTTTAAAACGACGTACAAACCCGTTATGATGACAAAAACGATAAAGGCCACCACTTGATAGTCCTCCATCATTTTAAGGATCACTTCTTTCTCTCCCTCATATAACTGTCCAATACTCAAAAACAGAAAAGTGGATGGAGCAATACCGAGCATCGTGAGGAGGGAATAGGCCTTCACATCCATTTTCGCCATGCCCGCAAGGAATGGGATGACATTCCCTATATGAAGTGGACTCGCAATCGCTACGCTCCATATTCCATAACGATTGAATTTTTGACGGGCTGCCCTAAGCTTTTCCAGCTTCTTGGGATGTAGCTTCTCCTCCAATTTATCCCCCAGTTTCAAACTGATGTAAAATGGAATATAACTTCCCACTGTGTATAGAAGGCTTCCCACAACCGAAATAATCCCGATTTCCACCCACGTTAAGTCCAGGATGAATCCCATCGTCACGATAAAAAATGTGCCCACAAAAGGAAAAGCACTTCCTTCAATAAATAGAGAAAACAATACACCCCAAATCCCCCACTCTTCCGCTATATTCAAGATCCAATCTGACATTCGACTCACTCCTGACAATCATCGTATCTTCAGTATAGAAAAAGGCCCGTTTATTCAACAGAAGCCGTAGAAGTAAATTACTCTAAGACTTGGGGTGTATTGACAAAAAAAGACCGGCCTTTTGGAATGGACCAGTCTTGTTGTTTCTATGAAGCCTTTCGGCTGATATCATGTTGATGTGTCCGTACTTTAATCAGTCTTGGTGCTATATTGGTGATGATCGCCAACACAATGGAGCACAACAGAGCCGACCCAAGCATTGTGATACCATTCGCAATGAAAGAGAAGAGCAATGGAGACATATCATCCGGTGCATATTCGGCAAAGAACACGAAACCTGCGATGAAATGCCAGAAATAGCGGGCGAGACTTCCTACAAATGTAGCGATCACAACCCATAGAATCGCTTTGGATCGACGACTGTCTCCTAATGAATCCTGTATCTTCCCGGCAAACATCCCCGCGAAACCGATAAAAGCAAAGGCAATGAAGTATTCGATCACCATTTGAACCGGCGTTGCTATCCAGGCATCCCCTAGGGCGATCTGCAGGATTCCCCATAAGAAGCCCCCTGTCAGTCCCGCTTTCCAGCCCCTTCGATAGGACAATAGAAAGATTGGAACCATGGCAATGGAAATGGAGATACTTGGTGATAGCTTAATAGAGGGCAGCATATCAAGGATGACGGCGAAGGCTGCCATCAATGACGCTTCAAGCAATACAATAAGTCGAGTGTGTTTCATAAAAAATCCTCCTCATGTAATAAAACGAAACCATAAGGAGGATGAATGCATGAATTAAAACACGCACAAAGAGGCGTATCTTCCACATCCCTACGCTAGTCCTAACTAACAGGTTCAGAGGGTCAGAACACATTGTTCAATCTCAGCTTTCGCTCCCCTTGTGGTAACGTTTATGAAGTTATTATGCTTTATTATACATCAAAAATGATAGATTAAAAGGTCGAAAGGCTCTTTTCCTTAAGGTGTCTCACTGAGAGGATCGTGAAGAATGATGACGGGCATTGACTTAGGGGTGACCATGAATCCATATACTTTTCCATCCTTGTCCTTATATGCGACAGAGTAATCTCCAAACTGGGGTGAAAATTCGACGTTTTGGTATTCCAGATCCAGATCCTTGTATTTAAGGCTCACATAGAGGTTGGTGGCGATTCTTGCCGTCAGGTGCTGTACAGTGGAAATCCGGTTGGCTACTATTATGAGGATGATTGCGAAACCGAGTAACATGACTCTCTTTGTCCTGGACAATCTGATCATTCATCTAGCCCCCTTTTTATTTCTTCTTGACTACTATACTCGTATACTCTCTATTATATACCTATTCAATAAGCCATGACAAAAGAGCTACTCTAATGGAATGTGACAAAATACCCATTTTAAGCAGCTCTATTTTAATTTCCTTTATTTTGCTCCCTTTCCAATCACTCAAGGTACCACTTTTCGCTATATGTGAGTTGAGCACCTTCTGTCCCAAACAACATACTACTTTTACTGTTCGTGTTTTAGAATATATTGACTTACTTACTCTATTTAATCCCAGGTTCATGCACTCTATTGAGTCGGCATGAATCCTACGCTCCAATAGCCGTCTTCATCCTTGACCATTTGAAAGCCCATACCCCCTTCGCTACCATTGTCATACTTAATATATCCATCCGTATCACCTGTTTGAATAAATTCACCGTTTTCGATTCCTTTGAAGAGACGTAGAATTTGGTCCTTTGTCCCCCTGTCCGCTTTAGGAAACTTCTTGTCTTCTTCCTTGTTCCACTGTACATACCCTGCCCTGTCTGTGTACATTTCATAAACCAGGTCGTCTCTTTCATCCAACGTTGCCTGGACATAAATTTTTGCAATGCTGATGGGTGATAACCCGTGTAAATGTTCTTCTCTTGGATCCTGGGAAAATTCCTGGTAGACCGCCTCTTCTTCTGGTGTCAACGTGAGGTTCCACTCTTTGGTCTCTTTCTCTACTTCTCTAAATGAAAATGGCAACTTCACACTGAACTTCCATCCTCCATCAAAAACCAGTCTGAAGCTTTGAACATTGACTCTCCCAAGCCCCTCCGAAACCGGTATTTCGTATGTCACATCACTCATGGCTTCTGTCGTCCTCACTTTGACTGCCGTGGTGTCGGTCCATACATTGCCAGGTTCAAAAGTTACATCAGGCTGGGCCAATTTCCCTTTATACACAATGAAGGGATGGTTCCCGATGAGCTTCTCGGCAGCATCCGGGGTAAAGCTTTTTGATAGATAGTGAATCACTTTTTCTTCTGAATCAAATCCTTCACTCATATACCGATAGGACTCACCTTCATAGATAAAGGTCTCACCCATCCCTTCATCATTAAGGACGGTATCATATCGATTGAACGCTTCTACAATCAATTTATCTGCCGTAGGCTCATCCAGCTCGGTAGGCTCTTCTGGGGTAGGAGCTACGATGACGTCCTGCTCCTTTGAAGCATTTTGACCGTCCCTTTCAACATCGATCAGTTCGAAAGTCAAGAATATCCCCGCCAATATAAAGGCTGCAGCCAATACATTCGGGACCAATCTTCCCATTTTTCTCCCACTCTTTTTTTGCCCATCTATCTCCTCAAATAGTTTAGTTTTCAACTCGCTCTTAAATTCTTTGCGCGGAGCAAGGTCTGGTCGGTTTTTCAAAGATTGTAATATGTCATCATTGAATTTTTCTTTCATCTACCAGCACCGCCTCTTCATTGGAATGTCCTAATTCTTTTTTTAACTGCTTCATTGCCCTGTGATAATCCACTTTCACTTTAGAAGGCTTGCAATCTAGGATTTCCGCCGTTTCTTTGACGGAGTATTCTCTCAATCCCCTAAGGATGACGACATTCCGATAGTCCGGTTTCAACTTGGAAAGTGCCGCCTGAACCCTCTGCCACTCTTCGCTTTTCTCCACCTCTTCTTCCGGTATGCCTTCCTCACTTTTTCGTAAATTCAAAAGGACATCCGGGAGAAGGGAGATGAGCTTTCTCTTTCGGTAATGATCAATCGCCGTCCGTTTAGCAATGGAAATGATCCATGTTTTCAGTGAGGATTGATTACGGAAGCTGTGATAACTTTTAAACACTCTCATAAAGGTATCTTGGGTTAAATCCTCTGCTTCGGATGAATTGTTAGTGAAATAGAATAAGTACTGATAAACATCATGGAAATACGTTTCATATAGCCCTTCCAATCGGTCGTGATCCTCTCTCAAAGCCTTCCCCCCTTTACTGTATTTATTAGTCGTTGCTGACATGTATATGGTTTCAATTCATTTAAATAAATTTCCATACAATAGAAAAAGAGCCATTATTATAACAGCTCTTTCATCAGATGTTTTGTCGTCTTAAACAACTGTGCAGATCGTTCAGCCTCATTAAATCAATCATATTTACAGTTAATCAAACGTTTGTTTAGTTGTCTAACATCTCTATGAGACGGGAAATTTGGCTCTGAAGTTCATCTATTGGCACGAAGCGTGCTTTTCTGAACATTTCTTTCCCCTCCACAAACATGATCAGGACAGGAACGGTAAAGATGGAGAATTCTCCTGCTACTTCAGGAATTTCTTCTGCATCGGCATGGATGGGGAACACAGATTTGAATTCCTCCAACACCTTTTCCACCTGTGGCAGGAGTGCATGACAAACAGAGCAATTGGGTCTGGATATGTATAGCAATACAAGCTTTTCTGCTTCGAGCTTTGACTTGATGGCTTCCAGAGAATGGACTTCTTCCATTTTGCGTTCCCCCTTCTTTATTCACACCTACCGTTTAAATTCATCCAGTCCGGTCCTGATATACATACAACTTACCGTTAGACGGTCTCTTAAAGGATGGTCCGGTAAATCCACGCTTTCGCAATTCTTTCCTCATAAACATCATAATTCCCCCATGACCGACAATCAGCACATCTTCCCCTTCGTGAATAATTCTATCGACCACACTTCTGATTCGCTCCTCGATTTCCCGTCTACTTTCCGGCTGAGAGCGATGATTAAACCAACAGGCAAGCCTGATGAATGTTATATGAAGAAAAAAGGGAAGTTTCCTGTTAGATCGGAATAGTGGAGATAACCTGATTTCCCTCAGTTCCTCCATCAATGTGATTTCGCCTTCGTAAACGGTTTCAGCTGTTGTCTGCGCCCGAGCTAAATCACTGGAATAGCACCCCTTCCAGTCGATTCCTTTAAGATCCACCAGATTTTCTTCTACTTCTGACGCATCATATTCTTCCACCCACTTCATCAGCTCATCACTTGTTACTGATGACGATGGGTATCCCCTCGTCACCTTAAAATGCCTTACAAGTCCAATCTTCATACCGTTCCCCTCCCCTTTCATTATACTATTTTCGGGAATTGCTGCTTTCGTTAACATTGTTGCTTTTGGATATAGCGAGTAGTAGTTGATTTCCGCTCCAGGTGCTCGCTTTCCGCGGGGCTGGCGGTGAGCCTCCTCTGGCTTCGCCCTGCGGGGTCTCAAGATCCAGCTACGGCGGCTAGCCCCTCGAGGTCATAAGCTAAATGATCCAAGAAGGCAAAAACCGCCTTCCCGGCCCATTCATCATACGCTTGTTGGGGCTGAACGAGCCGCCTCCGCTTTTCTGCCTGTCCAGCGTTTCCCGCAGGAGTCGAGCACCTTCCGCTCCAATCAACTGTCCAAGCATAACTTACAACCAAATCATTTTCTTAGCTGCAATGATCAATTGTATCTAATTTAGTAATGCTCATTTTTTTATGAACCATTTAGCTCTGTCAATAATTGCTTCTGTAGAGGGTGAAGGGAACGGCGCAGACTCCTACGGAAAACGGGCGTGCTGAGACCCCGGAAGCGTCCTTTGCTGAGGAGGCTCGGCCGAACGTCCGTGGAAAGCGGAGCAGTTCCTTTCACCCTTCAGCACAGACTCAGGTGACAGAGCATTTGTAGGATCATAGACTGTGTAAGAATAGCTACAATCTTTGAGAAAAGAGCTAATGGAAAATAAAAAAGCATGCTACTTCATCGCATGCTTTCAGTCATCCATTATCCCAGGGATACGTCCAGGATCATCATCACGACGAAGCCGAGCATTAATCCTAGTGTAGCCAGGTCTGTACTTCCTGAGGATTGTGATTCAGGGATCAACTCTTCCACTACTACGTATATCATCGCCCCAGCTGCGAAAGCCAGTGCATAAGGTAAGATGGGCTGCACCAACAGGACAGCAGCCGCTCCGATAACAGCAGCAATCGGTTCAACGATGGCTGATAGCTGACCATAATGAAAGGACCTTAAACGTGACATCCCATCACCCCTGAGTGGAATGGAGAGGGCTGCCCCTTCAGGCATATTTTGAATCCCGATCCCGATTGTAAGGCCGATCGCCCCAACCAGGGTGGCATCTCCCAGTCCCAGTGATGCTGCTCCAAAGGCGACACCGATTGCCAGACCCTCCGGGATATTATGGAGAGTAATAGCCAGAAAGAGTAAGGTTGATTTCTTGAATTTCGTCGGTGGGCCTTCCGCTTTATCCGAAGCACTGCCTAAATGCAGATGCGGTACAACGAAATCTAATAGTCTGATAAAAAGTCCACCCAATAAAAATCCAATGGCAGGGGCCAGCCATGGAATCTGACCATTTTGCTCACTGAACTCTATTGAAGGGGCCAATAAGGACCAGAACGATGCAGCGATCATGACACCTGCTGCAAACCCGAGCATCATGTTCAATGTATGTTTTTCTATCTTCACAAAGAAAAAAACAGCTGCTGCTCCAAGTGCCGTCAGCCCCCACGTTACGAGGCCTCCAAACAGTGCCTGCATCGTAGGATTAAATCCGCTTAACCAATCTATGAACATAGAATTCACTCTCCTTCAGTCAAACATGTTGAATAATATCATCTTGCATCAAAGAAACTTTCAATGTCAAAATAAATGCAATACTTCTTTTTTACTAAAGACCACCGTTTTTCTATGTATAAATCATTACAATCATATCTATCGTTTATACTTCCATATTTTCATACAGTGTATACCCAAAAACGCCCCTGCCTAAAAAGACAGGGACGCCTCTATTATTCATCCTTAATGGCTGTTTTCCATAAGATGAGGTTAACGACAAATAATATGGCCAGATAGCCGGGAATCCCTAATGGAATCTTCAGGGCCAGATAATGGAGACCAAAAAACACACCTACTACCAGGTAAAACGGCAGCACCTTCCAGCTATCGCTTTGTTGGATACCTTCAAAGCTTTCGGAAAATGGAAGGGTACCCCTCATTAAACCTAGACAAATCACAGTAAAGATACAGGCGCTAATGAAGACAACGATGATCTCAGGGATGATCCGGATACCGAATAGATAAATAAACACCATGCTCAATAAAGCGTACAAAGGCAGAAACAATTTAACAAGAAACGCCTTCAATGTCCCCTTGTAGATGGAAGCCCTGCTTTTGACAGGCGCGACTTTGTACACCCAGGACCCCTTGTATTTCCCTGAATAGCTGAGCATCATCACGACAGTAGGTATGACGATGAAGCTAGAATAAATGGAAAGATACATACTTGAAGTCAGTAAGTCTTCCCTCGACCCATCCATCAATCCATTGAAAATGAAGATAAATGGCATGATGATGGCAAACCCAAGGGCAGGGTACACCTTCAACTTGAATTCCCGTTCGTTTTTCATCATATACTGGGCGAATCGGTAAAATGCCCTTTCTTCGTTCGACTTGGATAAAACTTTCATGAATCCATCCCCGAAGCGGAATGCTTTCTTCTTTTTCCCGTCATGTGAAGATAATTTCTGAAGGTTCTTCTCAAACGTCGGCAATGCTTTCACGTAAACCATCAGGGCAAGGAATGGAAACAGTATGCCAATACCCGAAAGAATCAGGATCAACGACTGGTGATTCCCGTTCAATAGCCATTCAAAGGGAGCACCGAACCACATCGGAGGCAGAAAGACATTCCACCATTCAGGTGTGAACGAGACCGTCAAGTCCACAAACTCGAAGGAACGTGCCACAATCTGATAACCCACGGCGAGCCCGATGGATAATCCGATTTGGACATAGTTAATGATGTCCTTCAGCTTCTCACCGTCAAAATATTGGAGGATGAAATAATAGAGCATGGCTGTAAACACAACAATGAAAATATTCATCAGGATGATCCCTGCAAGGAACAGCAAAAAGAACACAAAACCTTGATTGATCAACCCTACAATCAAGGGAATCGCCGTCAAAGATCCTGTCAGGAAGAACAGATAAATAAATACGTGCAGCGTTTTCGCCAAGCTGATCGTTTTTCGTTCGACCGGCTTCGTAAAGAGAATCGTATGATCCCGGATATCGAGAATGACAACCGAAAAGTCGGATATCATGGAGGTCATGACGATGAAAATGAGCACGGTAAAGGTGATGCTCATTTGAAAGATGTATTGATCTCCCATCAATATGAAGGGAATGACGAATAATCCAAATAAAGCATACACCCAAAGGGATTTAATAAAGCGGTTCTCGTCCTTCCCTTGCTTCCTTCCCTGCTGCTGAAAGATCGTCGGTACCCGTCTTTGATCCATCGTAAGCTTGACTTGTAGTATTCTTCTCAATAACCGGTAATCGAATCCTAGCCTCGTAATCAATCCGCGAAACCAATCCAGAAACAGAAGTGTACGAAATTCCTTCATGATTACACCTCTTGCACAACAGAAACGATCTCCGCTGCCGTTTCCCTGTGCTCATTAAATCCGGTTAATTGGTTGAAGATCTCCTCCAGAGAACCTTCCCTATTCTGATTCTTCAATTCTTCAAAACTACCATCCGCAACGATTTGTCCGTTATGCAAAAGGACGATCCTGTTACTGATTTTTTCTACGACATCCATGATATGGGAAGAGTAGAAGATCGTTTTTCCCTGTGAGGCAAGCTGGGCGAGCAGCTCTTTAAAGATCATGACCGAATTGGCATCCAATCCGTTGATAGGCTCATCGAGAAATAATACATCGGGATTATGTAAGATGCTGGAGATGATCAGAATCTTTTGCTTCATCCCCTTTGAATAAGACGCGATCCTCGATTGATACACGTCGTAAAGTCCAAACAGCCGGATCAGCTTCTCCGCTTTCCCCTGTGCCTTTTCAGCCTCCATCCCATAAAGCTCTGCAATAAATGTGAGGTACTCTTCTGCCGTCAGGTTATCATAAAGATCCGCCATCTCAGGGACATAGCCGATCCGTTTCTTGTATTCTACTGAACTGACAGATATATCTTTACCGAATAAAGTCACCTGCCCCGTATAGTCCTCTTCAAGACCGAGGATGATCTTGACTGTGGTACTTTTCCCGGCACCATTCGGGCCGATATAGCCGATGATCTGTCCTTTATACACATCCAGCTGGACGCCCTTCAACACTTCCTTGCTCCCAAATGTCTTCTTCAAATTCTTAATCGATAAAATCGGTTCTTGTACGTCCATAGAAATCCCCTTTTTTTCTTTCATTCTCCCTATATGCTAACATAAATTCCATTTTATGGTCAGTTGTGTGCGGGAAATTCACCGTTCCCAGGGTTTTCTCTTCATTTTGAAAATATTTTATTTCCCCCCTTCCCAAACTGGCAGAACTTGTTATATACTTTAACTGTATTAAGACACATAGTACACTACATACAGTCGGGAGGGTGGATATGTTTGAGCTTGATTTAAGAAGCCGTAAGCCAATTTATGAACAACTAGTCGAGAAGCTGAAAGAATTCATTATCAATGAAGTGCTGAAGCCTGACGAACAATTACCTTCCGTTCGCTCCCTGGCACAGCAGCTGACCATAAATCCAAACACAATCCAAAAAGCCTACAGGGAACTCGAAACCCAAGGGTATATTTATTCTGTGAAAGGACGGGGGAGCTTTGTTAATCCTTCAAGTCACATTCAAAATGCGGAGAAAATCATGAAAGTAAAAGAAGAGTTGTCCAGACTTTTGTCCGAGGCCCTTTACTTAGGGATCACATCTGAAGATTTAAAACAGATGATTGCAGAAATCGAGGCATCAGTAGGAGGGAATGGTCCTGATGATAGAGATTAAATCCATAAGGAAAGCCTTTGAAGGCACGAAAATCATTCATGACACTTCTTTCACTGTTCAAAAAGGGTCGATTTATGGCCTGCTTGGATCCAATGGTGCCGGAAAGACCACGTTACTGAAGACCATCTCAGGAGTGCTGAAGCCTGATAACGGAGAGATATTGGTTGATTCACAGCCTGTTTATGAAAATATCCCGACGAAAGAAAAGCTGTTTTTCATACCCGATCAACCGTTTTTCTTTTCCCATTACACATTGAATCAAATGGCCCGTTTCTACCAAAACACATATACAAGATGGAATGAGGAGCAATACAAATCTTTAATTAAAGAATTCAGGATCGACTCTCATAAAAAGCTTCATAAGTTCTCCAAAGGTGTTCAGCGTCAGGCTGCCTTTATCCTGGCTCTTGCGACAGAACCCGAGGTACTGATACTGGATGAACCGATGGATGGCCTTGATCCGGTTGTCAGAAAGAAAGTCAAGAGTGTGCTGATATCGGAAGTAGCCAACAGGGAAATGACCATCATCATTTCTTCTCACAATCTCCGTGAAGTGGAGGACATTTGTGATCATGTCGGAATCTTGCATCAAGGGGAATTCATATTGGAGAAGGAACTTGATGATTTGAAGTCCGGCATTCATAAAGTGCAGCTGGCATTCAAAGGTGAAATCCCGGAGAACCTCTTCAGTCAGCTCGAGCTTTTGCATTCAGAGGCACGGGGAAGTGTTTCCCTCTGCATCGTCCGCGGTGAAGAACATCAAGTGAGAAGCATCATTCAACCTTATCAGCCGGTCATCTTCGACATGCTGCCGCTGACGCTCGAAGAAATTTTTGTTTATGAAATGGAGGACGTCGGATATGCCATCCAAAACATCATGGATCAATAAGGAAGTCATCATACTGAGCCTCAGGAATGCTGGTTGGGTAGGGATTGTCTATTTCATTGCCCTTCTCTTTTCTTTACCTGTCGCTATCCTCGGCCGGTTGTCCAATGAAGATCCATCCTATCCCATTACAATTGAACATAATCTCTTTATGATTCAATACCCGATACAAGTGGGACTGATGCTGTTTATCCCTGTTATTCTCTCCCTGTTCTTATTCCGTTATCTGCATGTGAAACAAGCCGGGGATTTCATACATAGTCTCCCGCTTCATCGCAGAAAGCTATTTTTTCATTTTACAGGAACGGGATTGGGGCTACTTATCATCCCTATTCTCTTGAATACGATCATTTTGCTGTCTCTCTATACACTCACCGATCTTCATGAATTCATTGGGATCGGAGACATTTTCATCTGGTGCGGAACCACGATTCTCGTGAACCTTCTCTTGTTCACAGCCTCTACATTTGTGGCTATGATCACTGGGCTGACCGCTGTTCAAGGTGCCCTGACCTATATCTTACTATTATTACCGGCAGGGATGTTTGTACTCATCTGCTACAGTCTGAAAAATTTCCTATATGGATTCCCGGAGGACTATTACTTCAGTGTGCAAATGGAGGAATACTCCCCTCTCATCAAAGCGGCGTACTTGGAAGACAACCTACTTTCCGGTACAGACGTTTTGATGTTCATTGTGATCACACTCGTATTCTATGGATTATCATACTTTCTCTATCAATCAAGAAAAGTGGAGGTTGCTTCCCAGGCAATCGTTCATCCGATCCTGAGACCATTGTTTAAATACGGAATTTCCTTCTGCTTCATGCTCTTCGGGGGAATGTACTTCAATGGGGTGTACCAATCAGTGGCCTGGACCTTGTTCGGTTATTTCTTCGGGTCACTCATTGGCTACTATATTGGACAAATGATATTAGAGAAGCACTGGAGAGTATTCCGTCACTGGAAGGGATATGCAGGATTCGCCATTTGCATGGTTTTGGTAGGCATCGGCATCCGATTCGATCTATTTAACTATGAAAAGAAAGTCCCTGATATGGCGGACGTAGAAACTGTCCACGTAAGTGATACCTTTTATTCCCTGACAGATAACCCTGAAAATCTCATTGAGGATCCCTTTATAAAGGATCAAAAAACGATTCAGGCTGTTTTGGATCTTCATAAGGAAATACTGGACAATCAAGATCACGACACTCAGTCAGACAGGAAGAGCCAGATTTTTCTTTATTACAAGTTAAAAAATGGGCATAAGCTTGTACGGAATTACTGGGTTAACACAGAAGATATAGAATCTGAATATGCTACTCTCTATAAAATGAAGAACTATAAAGAGGTAACCGAACAAATTTATGGTGTTGATTCGAACAAGGTCGATAAAATCACGATCTATAACGAAATAAGCAACAATTCCGGCATTACCATTTCCGATCCTGCTGAAATCCGTGAAGCCATCGACATCTTAAAAGAAGGAACCTATCAAGAATCTTTTGAGGACCGTCGTAAAGTGAAGCTTTATAACGTTGAACTCCTTTTGCCCGATGGGATGTATGCACATGCAGACGTCAAGCATACGGACAAGAAATTTCTATCGTGGCTTAAAGACAAAGGGTATGTAGATGATACAAACGTAAAGACGTCGAGTATTGAATCGATGTATGTAACGGCACAAGCTGATTTCATTGATCGATTACCCCAGTCCCCAGAACAGACTGTCTCAGACTTAAAGGAAGAAGACATAGGATTTGAAATTAAGGATACTGAACAAATCGAATCCCTTATGACCCGACTTGTATACGATTACGAAGAGAGTGATTATGCCGTCATCATCAGGCATAAAAACGAAGGGAACGTCCAGGCATACGGTTTACAAAAGAAGGATGCACCATCCTTTATCAAAGAAAAATTCGATGAATAGAAAGTCGGGGTGACCATATGGACACGTTAGCACCACCATCTCCTCTCACATGTGAAGAGATGTATGAACAATTCCATAAGCTGATCTATCACATTGCTTTCAACATTACGAACGACATACATTTATCACAGGATATCGTTCAGGAAACCTTCCTGAAAGCATATTTAAAATTAGACACTCTGCTGGATAGGTCTAAAACGAAGTCCTGGCTCACTTCGATCGCAAGGTGTACGGCGATCGATGTCATACGGAAACGATCTAAATGTCAGGAGGTCTTCATGGAAGATCATGAAGAGTTTCAATCCATTCAGGATCACCAGTCATTGGAGAGTGAGATTGAAGTTCGCTTCCTTAAGAATTGCATACAGGATCATATCAAAACCCTGCCCCCGACCCAGCAGGAAGTGATGGCGTTGAAAGTGACAGAAGACCTGAGTGACAGTGAAATTGCGAGCAAACTGAATCTTTCAGCTTCCACGGTCAAAACCCGCTTTCACCGGGGTAGGAAGCAGTTGTATTCAGTCGTTTATACTAAAGTATCAGCATAAGAAAGGGAGCCTCGGTGAGAAGGCTCCCTTTCTTGTGGAAATTGGGTTTTGAAAATAAAAAGACTCAACCTGGCAATCCTCTACAAGCGATTCGCCCCTCATTCGACGAATTTTATAACACTTTACTCAAAAATGCCTGCGTACGCTCATGTTTCGGACTTCCGAAAAGCTCTGCCGGTCTGTTTTCCTCGACGATGAACCCACCGTCCATGAAGATCACGCGGTCCCCCACTTCCCTGGCGAATCCCATCTCATGAGTGACGACCACCATCGTCATCCCTTCTTTCGCCAACTGCTTCATGACTTCTAGTACCTCTCCCACCATTTCGGGATCAAGGGCTGAAGTCGGTTCATCAAACAGCATGATTTCAGGCTCCATGGCTAGTGCCCTGGCAATGGCCACCCGCTGTTTCTGTCCTCCTGATAAAGAATCGGGATATACATAGGCTTTCTCTGCCAGACCCACCTTATCCAAAAGCTCTAAGGCCTTCTGTTCCGCTTTGTCCTTCGACCACTTCCGAACTTTCATCGGAGATAACATGATGTTTTGAATCACGGTTTTATGAGGGAACAGATTGAATTGTTGAAAGACCATCCCCACATCGGTCCGTACTTTATTGATATTTGTTTCTTTTGACGTGATATCCTGGTCTTTAATATACACATGTCCATCGGTAATCGACTCCAGGAGGTTCAAGCATCTTAGAAATGTTGATTTCCCTGAACCCGATGGTCCGATCACCACGACCACTTCCTGTGGTTCGATTTTCACATTGATATCTTTCAATACTTCTAATTCTCCAAAGGATTTCTTAAGATTCACTGCTTTAATCATTCGGTTGCCATCCTCCGCTCAATATAGTTTAGTAGATACGTAAGTGATAGAGTAAGGATTAAATAGATCACTGCGACGGCTAAATATGGTTCCCATACACGGTAGTACTGGCCCTGCATGGCCCGGCCCCAATACATGAGCTCCGGTGCCGCGATGACCGCTGCCAGGGAAGAATCTTTCAATAAGACGATGAACTCATTTCCAAGTGGAGGAATCATCCGCTTGAAAGCCTGAGGAATGATGATATATCTCATCGCCTGTATATTGGTCATCCCAAGGGAACGGGCCGCTTCCATCTGTCCCCTGTCAATCGACTGGATTCCCCCACGGAAGATTTCAGCAATATAGGCTGTCGCATTCAACGTCAATGCGACCAGGGCAGACACGGCCGGGTTGATTTCTGACATCAATGCTGGCATGACCCCAAAGTGAATGAGGAGGATCTGTACAAATAATGGCGTCCCCCTGAAAAAGTTTATGTACCAAATGAAAGGTGTTCGAACGAGCAGATAAGGTGAGATCCGGAAGATTCCCATAAGAAGCCCAAAAATCAAACCAAGAAAGATCGCCCCTACCGATAATCCGATTGTTAGTAGTGCACCTTTTAAGAAGAAAGGTAAGTATTCTCCAATAATATCCCATCTGAAATCCAGCATACAATAACTCCTTTTGTCTGGTTGGCGGCGTTATTCCGCTTTCCTTTTCAAGTAGTAAGTAAATAGACTCATATAAAAAGGGCGTGTGAAGAAGGAATATGACCTCCCTCTGATAGGAGAAGATCTGATATTCCCTTCACTACGCCCCTCTTTCCTTTATTCCGCTTGCTCTAATAAAGCGTCAGTGTTCGGTTCTGTACCAAACCATTCTTTGTAAATGTCTGCATATGTCCCGTTTTCGATTACTTCTTTTACAGCTTTATCGAAGTCAGCTTTCAGCTTACTGTCCTTCGGGAACATTAACCCGTAAAACTCGGATTCGAAGTTCTCCGGATCTTCCACTGTTTTGAAGTTATCTTGTGGATTGTTTTTCACATATTCGTTCACAACCGTATTATCCGTCACGACAGCATCCACTTGACCCTGTTTTAATGCTGTGATGGCGACTACGTTATTTTCATATTTAGAGATATCAGGACTGTTCTGTCCGACAATCTTCTCTGCTGCTTCCTGACCGGTCGTCCCATTTTGAACCCCGATCTTCAGTCCTTTCAGATCATTGGCGCTCTTAATATCTGTTCCTTCACCAAACATGATCATATGAGTGGATTCAAAGTACGGATTGGAAAAATCGAATGTTTCCTTACGATCATCATTGATCGTAATTCCGGAGATTCCCATATCCACTTCCTTACCGCCTTGAACAGCTGCAAACAACGGATCCCATCCGATGTTTTTCACATCGTATTCATAACCGGCTTCTTTCATCACCGCATCCAGGAAATCGATATCGAATCCGACTACCTCTCCTTTATCCATATACTCAAATGGAGCAAATGCTGCATCGGTTCCGACAACCAGCTTTTCTTTTTTATCGCTTCCGCCTTCTCCTCCGCTTGCTTCATCGCTTCCACAGGCAGTCATAAATCCTGCCATCCCGATCATTAGTACTAGAAATAATCCCCTGACTTTCTTCTTCATTGTTGGCCCCCTAAAGTTTTTTGTTTTTTCTAATAATTATAATTATACATATATTATACTAGAAAACAAACACAAATTAGAAAATTGATAGTATTATGAATTTTTATTCCTGTTGTTTTCACCCTTAATGATTGACAGTCTTTCCTATAGGTTTCAGAATAGAAGAATAAACCAATTTCAGAGGGAGCGTATATGGATACTCATTCGTCTCATTTATATGAATACTTAGTAGACCACGCCTTAGACTTTACAGAAGACTGGCTTCGTCACCAGCATATTAAAACGGGCTCACATTATTCTCCTGATTCTCCACCTGAGGTTCTGAATAAAATCAAAGAGCAAAACGCCAATTATGTAAAAATCATTGCACAGTGTCTATTACTATCTAATGAAGAATCAAAGAAATTAATATCTGAATGGACGAAGCAAACAGCAGCGGATCGAAGTAAATCAAGCACGACCTTGGATGAGGTTGCACGCAATTCGGGTATCTTCAGAAGAGTGTACTGGACATACGTAGAGCAATTTACAAAAGAAAATATTGAGTTGAATATTCAATTAAAAGAAGTATTCGAGTGGGAGCGCAAGATTAACTTCGCCTTGGACTATGTATTAGAGACTTTCACTTCTACTTTTTTATCTATCCTAATGAACAGACTGCAAGCCCAGTCCACCTTGATCAAGGAATTAAGCACTCCGGTTATTTCTTTAACTTCTGAAGTGGGACTGCTTCCGATTATCGGGGATATCGATACGGACAGGGCACGATTGATTGTGGAATCAACCTTACAACAAAGCTCCCATTCCCATTTATCCATGCTGATCATCGATCTATCAGGGGTCGTATTGGTGGATACGATGGTGGCACAGCAAATCTTCCGACTGATAGATGCCTTGAATCTACTAGGCGTAAAATCCATCATCACCGGCATCCGTCCTGAAGTAGCCCAGACAGCCGTCCATCTGGGACTTGATTTTTCCAGCATTCAGACCGAAAATTCCCTGGAGCGCATCATTGCACATGTCATTCAGGAGAACACAGGATCATTGCAGGAGTTGTAAATTCATAATTTTTATTACTTTTGAAAAAACGAGTGCTGGTTGATTTGCGCTCCAGATGTTCGCTTTCCGCGGGGCGTGAGTTGAGCCTCCTCGGGCTAAAGCCCTGTGGGGTCTCAACTTTCCCGCATTTCCCGCAGGAGTCGAACATCTTCCGCTCCAATCAACTGTCGAACGTATATTTGTTACTCTATTTTAAGTAAATGCTATATTCTTCACATCATTCTCTAAAGAATGAAGCAATGGATTATTAATCCCCATTTCAATATTGACTTTAGCTCTGTCACAAAAATACTTTTTAGATGGTGAGGGGAACTGCGGAGACTCCTACGGAAAACGTGCGTGCCGAGACCCCGGAAGCATTCTTGCGCTGAGGAGGCTCGGCCGAACGTCCGTGGAAAGCGCAGCAGTTCTCCTCACCATCCAGCACACTATCACTGACAGAGCTGCGCAGATCATATATTTAACATAACAACAATGCCAAAAGAGCAAAAAAAGACTGATTCTTAAGGGAAGTTCCTTCCCAAGAATCAGCCTTTTTGTTTATGAAAAATGATGTGATGCGTTATAGCTTGCTTTCACCATGTATTCATGCTGAAGCAGCTTCACTTCGAATAAGGTGATCGGATCGAAATATCGTTCCGGGTTTGCTTTCATGATCTTCAATGCATTTTGATCGGACGCGATGTCCTTTTCTGTATCTTTAATCGTGATCTCCAATTGCTTAAAAGGATCCGCAAAGAACGAATGAATGTCCTGTTGCAGTGATTTCTCAAACAAATCGAACTGAAGGAAGAACTTATTGACAACCGATTCCGTAATATCCTGATAGTCTTCATTCTCGAGATAACGCTTGTATTGATTGTACAGTATCGACTTATTCTGCGGCAGTACACCGAGTAACTTCCCTGCGCTTTTCAAAAGGAATTGAGCAGGCTTAAATCGGAGAAGTATATTTTCTTTATCGATTTGAGCCCTCGTCCCCATCCTGCTGACATCCCTGCGCCAATCATCGACCACCTGAAAATCACATTGTAAAACGACTTTATCTTTTCCAAATAGTCCGTTAAACGTTTCACTCATTTCGTTCAAATAGTCCTGACTATCTTGAAGTTCCTGACGTGAAGTGGCAAGCCAATCCTCAAGGGAAGTGACATATCGCGGCATGAGGTCTTCCTGGATATAATCCTGGATCCTCGTATTCATCGCTTCATTCAATTCAAGGTGAATCTGTTTGAAGTCACTTTCTTCACTGATCAATTCTGAACAACCGCTTAGGATTGCCGGTATTTTTTCAGAGATTTCCTTTTTCATGGCTTCCTTCTTCTTGTGGAAAGAGTCTTTGATGAGGGAGACCTTATCACTTTGCATGTCACCTAAATAGTTCTCAAATCCATTTAGACGAGTTAGGATATCTTCGTTTTTCTCGATGGTATCCTTCAAGTCATTCTCACGATTCTTCCGACTTGAGTACAGATCCCTTAACGTTTTCCTCACTAAATAAAACAGCTTGCTTCCTCTTTCTTCTTTCAGGGCAGCACTCTTCATCCTATACTGATCTGAAAGGAACGCCTCAACATCTTGACGCTGCAGATGAACGGCTTCGAGGGATGAATACGGCAGTACCTCTGCATCAGGGAACCATTCACGGGCTTTTTCCCTTGCCGATTCAATGATTTCTTCGGTACGGTCTGTATGAGACACTTTGTCCATCTTATTCAATAAGAAATGAACGTTCACCGGTTGTCCGATTTCCGTTAACTTCCGTAAGGTCTGGCGGTCTTCTGCGTTAAATGGCGCATCGGCATTCAGAACGTACAAGAGACCGTCTGCTGCAGGATAAAAAGAGGTCAGATCATCCAGATGCCTCTTTCCTGTTTGAACATCAATGATGGCCGTTCCATTCTTCTTAAGGAACTCGGATGGAAGCTTATACTCAACGAACGCTTCCCGCTGCATCAATTCTTCGAAATCAGCGATGCTTTCCACATGATGAACACCCTTATCGTGAATCTCCTTCACTTCTACCTGCTGATCATGATAGCTGTAGATGACGGTTGAATCGTCCGCTTCTCCTACGCTTTCCCCAAGGACAGATTGTACGAAGGAAGACTTCCCGCTTGAAGCACTTCCTGCAATCAATAGATGATGTTCGCTCAGATCCATCAGCTGTTCTGCAATCCATTGGGTCTTGTAACCAACCGGCGCCTCATTCCGTTCAGACCACTGGATGATTTTATTCAAGAACAGGATGATGTCTTCAAAACGGGCCTGGTAAGAGTCTCCTTCCAATAAGATCTTCTCTGCTTCTTCCTTTACCATTGGTTCGATGCTGTAGGAGAACACATCGTTCCAGGCTAAAACGGCCGCTGCCGGGAATAACGGCTGTTGATCTCTGCTCACTTTCAACCAATTTGTCAGCATGGTTGGCATGAAGCCTTCGAGGTCTTTAACAAGGTAATCCCCTTCCAGGAATCCAAGGTATGCAGATTGGAACTGGGAAAGGATTTCTTCCCACGATTCGTTTGGAAGGACTTCCACATATTCAAAGATCGTATTGACCGTCAGCATCCATTCAATATGGGCAGCCGAGTGGCTTTGATAGCTTGACCAGAGAGCTGATACAAGCTCTTTAAATTGTTTACGGTCTTTTTCATAAACGGTGATTAACAGGTCATAAAAGTAATCCGGAGCAAATGATCTTGTATAGCCCAGATCGCCATACTCTCTCAGAATCATGAACCAGGCAGGCTCCTGAGTTCGGATTGATTCCTTTACCGCCAGCTCCACCGCTTTACTCCAATCCTCCTGCTCTTCATAGAACGTTCTCGCCAGCTCAGTCACATTGGCATAGTCCGGTTCAATGGACAACGCTTTTTCAATGGTACGATAAGCCGACTCGATTTTGTTTCGTTCAATATAAAGGGAGAATAGTTGAAGCGATACTTCCATGGTCAAAATCATGCTGTCTGTTTGAATGGCAGTGTATACATCCTCCGCTGACGACAGCATCCCAAGCTCATAGTAAGAATCCGCAATGTTCTTCTTTGCCCATGGCTCAAGTTCGTTCAGAATGCTTTCCCATTTGAAGATGGCCGCTTCATAGTCCCTGCTGTGAAAATAGACCTCCCCCTGCGCATAGCGGATGAACGTTAAATCATATGGTTCATTCTGCTGCTCTTCCACAAATGCTTCTCCAAGCACTTCTATCGGATGACGGGTTGTGTCCTGATCTACTAGAAAAGTTCGATAAAATGACTTCTCCATCAGTAATTTTTCTTCTGTCATAATGGCCTCCGTTATATGTGGATCCCCTGTTTCGGGAACCTCACAGACTTGTCTATTTCTCTCATTCTAACAGAAATTCTCGTGGATAAAATTTCATTTCCTTTTCAAATTCCGATTGATACTTTCTGCCGTGATTCAATGGAATCAGTTCCATTACAGAAGAAAGGACCATCCGTTACGAAAGGCTTTGATGCACTTTCGAAAAGGATAGTCCTTTATACTTACCACCATTACACGGCCCTCAAACTAAGCGGATGTCTGGTGTGCAAACTTTTTATGTTTGCGGCCTTCAAGTATGGTGACAGCCAGAGCAATAAGTAAGAACAGGCTGGAAATCTGGAATAATACTCCTGTCTCGACATATTGAGCCAGGACTCCGAATACCAAGCCGCTCAACCCGATCCCAAGATCGATGGAAGAGAAAAACATACCGTTCGCCACTCCTCGTCTATGATCCGGGGTCATGGACAATGTCCATGATTGAAGGGTTGGGATCAGAGAGCCGAATCCCACACCGAAAAGAATACCGGATATGACGATAAGGAAATCAGAATGGGCGAAAGACAGGACCCACATCCCGATAAAAGTCACGACGATACAGAATAGAACAAGTCCCTTCGGTCCCCGCTCATCAAACCACTTACCGGCAATCGGTCTTGATAATGATGCCATGATCGCATTACACAAATAAAACAGGAAGATATGCTGAATTCCGCGTTCTTCCCCAAAGATGACGATAAAGGTTACGATAGAACCGTATCCGAATGTCACCATGATGGTGATGAAAGCCGGGAACCAGCTTGATTTCTCGACTAAAGAGCCGAGATACGAAAACTTCAAGTCTTCCTTCTTCGTATCTTTGACCACTTGAGGCGTCTGATAATGGACGATCCCCAAAAGGACGATCGCAATGACACCAAGCACGCTGGAAGTGATGATCAGATTCGTAAAGGTCGTGACCTGGAATAAATAGATTCCGAGACTCGGAGCGATGATCATACCGATCGTAATCGATAAACCATAGTAACCCATCCCTTCGCCTAAACGGGATTTAGGCACCACATCGACCGCTGCAGTTCCGTTGACTGTTGTGGACCATCCCCAGGCAAGCCCGTGAACTAAACGGAATATAAGGAAAATGAATACGACACTTGATAATGGATAAATCACCGTAATTAAGAGTAATGAAATCACCCCGATTAAAACGAGGGGCTTTCTGTCCCTGTACTCCAGCATGAATCCAATGAAGGGCCTGCTTAACACGGCACCAATTGAAAACAACGTCGTCACCAGTCCGATTTCCAGCCCTGAAGCGCCGATCGACTTAATATAAGGAGGAAGTGTCGGAATCAGCATCTGAAACGACATAAACACAAACAAATTCCCCACCATCAACATAATAAAAGACCTCGTCCATAAAGGCTCCTTCACCTTCATAAAAAAAACCTCCAATCCCATCTATCAAACTCCATTATTTCATGAGGATATTATTTCGAATTACTAAATAATAGCACACAAAACACATTTGCGATACGATTTAACACAACGGAAATGTGTAAGTATTTGACAGAAATCGAGAAATGATCATTTTAGCATCAAGGAGAGTAAAATCATTATTATGAGGAAAATTATTCTTACATGTTTTTGGGCTCATTCCGGGTAGAGAAGGGCAGGTGAAAGAGCAAATTCATTCGCTCCTTTCGCCTCCCTTCTCTACCCGGCCTTTCAGATAAAGCTGAAAGACGAGTGAAACGTACGTTTCACTCAAATGAGCCAAAAAACTTCTGCAATACTTTTAGGTTCAAAGTCTTAATCTCACTCTTTCAATCAGCTATTTCCCAACCTTTTATTGAAAACACAAAGAATTATACTATAATAACAACATGGCCAAAATTTCTGAATAATCTTATTTGCGCGGCCATTCATACATAATTATTTTGTTTCATTAATAATCATACAAAACCAGAATGGAGGTAGTTCTTTGAATTATACGTTACGCCCACTAGGCGACCATGCCGTCGTCATCCAATTAGGCAGCTCAATTCAGAACGAAACACACGAACGGGTGAAAGCGGTAACAAATCTATTTGAAAACCAAAGACCCCACTGGCTTGTGGAATATATTCCGGCCTTCACTACCGTCACACTCTATTACGATCCAATGAAAATCATCGAATCACATCAGCCCTATCAACACACATTACCCTATAAGATCGTCTGTTCAGAAATCGAACACGCACTTTCGAACATGACCCTCGGAGAACAAGAAGGTTCACGTATCATCGACATACCGGTCTGCTACGGGGGCGAGTTCGGTCCGGACCTTGAAGAAGTCGCAAATCATCACCAACTGACCACTGAGGAAATCATTTCCAAACACGCAAATGGTGACTATCTCGTATACATGATCGGCTTCGCTCCCGGCTTCCCTTATATCGGGGGGATGTCCCCTGATATCGCGACGCCGAGAAGAAAATCACCCAGACTGAAAATACCTGCAGGCTCGGTTGGAATCGCAGGGGAACAAACAGGGGTTTACCCCATTGAAACACCGGGTGGATGGCAGCTGATCGGCCGTACTCCTTTAAAACTGTTCAAACCGGAAAATGATGACTCTCCAAGCTTACTCCAAGCCGGAGACCGCATCCGTTTCAAGCCGATTTCATTTGAAGAATATAAAGCATTGGAGGAGGAACAATGATTAACGTAATCAAACCCGGCCTCCTAACGACCATTCAGGACCTGGGAAGGTACGGATATCAAAGATACGGCGTCATCGTAAGCGGGAGTATGGATCCCCTCGCTCACAAAATCTCGAATCTTCTTGTCGGCAATGATGTGGACGAAGCTGTCCTTGAAATCACACTGATGGGGCCAGTCCTTGAATTCGAGGAAACAACCCTTATTTCGATTTGCGGGGGTGACCTTACTCCGACCATTGACGGAAAACCGGTTCCTTTAAGGAGATCCCTATTGGTCAAAGCAGGCAGTATACTGAAATTCGGGTCCTGCACAAACGGATGCAGAAGTTATCTGGCGGTTGCAGGCGGCTTCAACGTGGAAACGGTCATGAACAGCCGGTCCACATACGTGAGGGCTGGCATCGGGGGAGTGAAAGGGCGTCCCCTAAAGGCAGGAGATACCTTACAACCAGGAACAGTCAGTGAGGAATCTGCCAATATGGTCGAATATCTACTTCCGTATGTGGAAAACAGCAACTTCACCGAAATTGATTGGTCGATTTCATCTGAATTCATCTCATCCTATCATCAGAAGAAAGCCATTCGGGTGATTCCGGGAACGGAATTCGATTTGTTCACTGAAGAAAGCCGCGAACAATTTTTTAACAAACCCTTTAAGGTTTCTTCCCAATCAGATCGCATGGGATACCGTCTTGAAGGCCCGTCCCTCCATCTCGAAGAGGAATTCGATTTGATTTCAGAGGCGGTTGTGTTTGGTACGATTCAGGTTCCGTCGGACGGGAAGCCGATCATCCTGTTGGCTGACCGGCAAACGACCGGCGGTTATCCGAGAATGGGATATATTGCATCGGTGGATCTGCCGCTCATCGCTCAAACGAAGCCAGGGGAAGAAGTCACGTTTACCTTGGTCTCCCATGAAGAGGCTCAGGAGCTTTATATCGATCGTGAACGACAACTAAACCATCTAAAGCAGGGGATCGCCTTGAAGTTTCATTCTTAACATCATCCAAGAAAACAAAGGAGCGAATCATTTGAAGAAAAAATCGAATTTCAGTTTATTATTAGGAGCTGCGTTCTTAATGGCGACATCTGCCATTGGACCAGGATTCCTGACTCAAACAACGGTATTTACCGAGAAGCTCGCCGCAAGCTTCGGTTTCGTCATTTTAGTTTCCATCCTAATCGATATCGGTGCCCAGCTGAATATTTGGCGCATCATTGCCATTTCTGAGAAACGGGCACAGGATATCGCAAACGATGTCCTGCCGGGACTGGGTTACTTCCTTGCCATCCTGATCGTGGCAGGTGGCCTGGCCTTCAACATCGGTAACATCGCCGGAGCAGGACTCGGAACAAATGTCCTGTTCGGCATTTCACCTGAGATGGGAGCATTGTTCAGCGGGATTGTCGCTGTCGGAATCTTCCTTGTAAAGGAAGCAGGCAGATTAATGGACAAGTTTGCTCAAATCCTGGGATTATTGATGATTATTTTGACCGTATATGTCATGTTTACAGCAAACCCACCTGTCGGGGAAGCAGTAACCAAAACATTCGCTCCCGACACCATTGATTTTCTTGCGATCATCACCCTTGTCGGAGGAACTGTCGGAGGATACATCACCTTTGCCGGAGGGCATCGATTATTAGAAGCGGGGATTACAGGGAAACAAGCACTTCCTGAGATCACCAAGAGTTCCGTATCAGCCATCGGTATCGCATCCATTATGCGAATCTTTCTATTCCTTGCGGCGCTGGGGATTGTGGCTCAAGGATTTGCATTGGATCCCAAGAATCCACCAGCATCCGTCTTCCAATTGGCTGCTGGGGATATTGGATACAAGATGTTCGGAATCGTCATGTGGTCTGCCGCTGTTTCTTCGGTTGTAGGGGCCGCTTATACGTCCGTATCCTTTATCCGGACGTTCAGCCCGCTACTTGAAAAATATCATAAGTGGCTGATCGTCGGTTTCATTACGATCTCAACCCTTGTATTTGTCATTGTAGGTAAACCAGTCGCCATCCTGATCCTGGTTGGTTCCCTTAATGGATTGATCCTGCCGATCGCCCTTGGCGTCATGCTGATTGCCGCACATAAAACGAAAATCGTCGGTGACTATAAGCATCCGATTTGGATGACCATCTTCGGACTGCTGATCGTCGTGGCCATGTCTTATATGGGCGTGTACTCACTAATACAAGGCATCCCTCAGCTATTTAGTTAAGGGCACAAAAAACCTCGCTTCCCTGTTAGGAAGCGAGGTTTTTTTGTACCAGATCATTTAAATAGAATACAAAAAGTAAGAGAATGCACCGGCCTCTTATTTTTCAATAATCTTTTTCACCCGACCGACTTGTCCATCCGCTAATCGGACCTTGATGCCGTGCGGATGATTAGGGGAATTGGTTAGTATATCTTTCACAATCCCACGTGTCAGTTTATCTGTACGTTGGTCTTTTTTCAGGACAATGTCCACTTCAAGACCCGGTTTGATATTGGAACGCTGTTGTCCGTTCATTGTATTCTCCATTTCTTCTTAGTATTTTCCAGACTAGTCTTCGTCCTTCACATCGATATCTTCAGGGATCGGTTCACTTAAATATTCAGCAAGCTGCCGCTTCATCTTTTCCATCTGCTCCAGATGCTGATTGAATTGATCCCGATATAATAAATACTGTTCCCCGTCATGTACCGCACGTATTTTCTTATGTTGTACGAGGCTTTCAATATACGATTCAGGCAGGGACAAGTATTCGGCTGTTTCTTTAATGGTGAGATACATCGGTCTTTTCCCTCACTTTGCTAATCGACTAACTCTATCTTCGCAACGGCTTCACAGTGCATCGTCTGTGGGAACATATCAACAGGCTGAACCTCTGTTGTTTTATACCCGCCGTCTTCCAGTATTCTAAGGTCACGGGCAAGTGTCGCCGGATTACACGATACATAGACTACACGCTTCGGTTTCATGGACAGGATCGTGTTGAGAAGCGCTTCATCACAGCCCTTCCGCGGTGGATCCACGACGAGGACATCTGCTCTGATTCCTTCTTCATACCAATCGGGAATGACCACTTCTGCTGGCCCTGCTTTAAATTCCACATTCGTCATGTCATTCAAAGCAGCATTTTTCTCCGCATCTTCTATCGCTTGAGGTACAATTTCGACTCCGTATACTTTCTTCGCCTTTTGAGCAAGGAATAAAGAAATCGTCCCGATTCCGCAGTACGCATCGATGACCGTTTCTTCACCTTGTAGATCCGCATACTCCAACGCTTTATCATAAAGCACCTTTGTCTGCTCCGGATTCACCTGATAGAAGGATCTTGCTGAGATCGCGAACTTCACATCGCCGATATAATCATGGATCACCTCTTCCCCCCATAATACTCGGGTGGTGTCGCCCATGATCACGTTTGTTCTTTTAGGGTTCACATTATGAACGATCGATTTTAATCCTTTAATATTTTCGACAAGTGCTTCGATGATGGCGTTCTTATGCGGAAGCTCAGGCGTCCGTGTGACCAATACCACCATCACTTCCCCTGTCGTATACGCCGTTCGGGTCATAATATGACGAAGAATCCCTTTATGATTCTTTTCGTCATAGGGACGGACCTCTAGTTTCTCGCATATATTCTTCACATGCTGGATGACTTCATCATTTTTTTCATATTGAATGATGCATTTGTCCATGTCGATGATTTCGTGACTGCGCTTCTGATAGAATCCGGCAACAAACCGGCCGTCTTTTTCCCCAACGGGTACCTGGGCTTTATTTCGGTAGCGCCATGGTTCTTCCATGCCAAGAACAGGGTGTACGATGACGTCATGAAGCTTTCCGATCCGCTGCATCACATCACGGACATTCTTTTCCTTCGCTTTCAGCTGTCCTTCATAGGTCATATGCTGGATTTGGCATCCTCCGCATTCCCGGTATATCGGACATGGGGGCTCTTGTCGGAAACTGCTTTCCTTTCTGCGTTCCGTCAATCGGCCGAAACCGTAGCCTTTACTCGTTTTCACGACTTTGACCTGACCTTCTTCTCCAGGAAGGGCATTGGGAACGAATAATGGATATCCGTCGACCTTGGTGACACCATTCCCGTCATGGGTCAGGTCTTCGAATACGGCTTCATCTATATAATCATTTTTTTGAACGGGTGCTTTTTTACTCACGTATATCTTCCTTTACGAATTCCTTTTTAAGACTCTACTGATTGTACCATAAATGATGACGGAGAATGAAATCGTTGGAGGTCCGTCCCTCTCTATATAAAAAAGCATCGAACACTATGGATCGATGCTTTTGATTCAGGTTGTTGGGATGTTTTCCTTATCTGCGAACTGGATGGACTCGATTGCCTGTTTCAGAAAGAGCTTGAAGGCTTCCCCATTTTCCACCTTGTGCTCCTCCAGAGATTCCATGATACATTTGAAATTATCGATGAGGTGGTCCGATTTCATTCCCCTGCTTACGAGTACACTGTTCAACCAGAGGGCATAGTCGGAAAACACTTTTGATTCGCCTACATCCGCGGCAGACTCCAGATAGTTGAAATGATGGATATTATCTTCATAGCATTTCTTTCGCCCGGTTTCACCGTATCGATCATCCAATTCCGGGTACCGTTCGTACAATTTTATAACCGCTTCATCAATGACGCTTTTATACTTATTTTCCATCAGTACGCCACCACCTTATATCGGTCAATGGATGGAATGATGGATGCCAGCTCTTGGTCCGGATATTTCTTCTCCAGCTCATGAATCCGTTTATAGTCTTCACTCTGTACCCACGTCATGAAGTGTTCCTTTTTATCCCATTCCATATGGACGGTGATTTCTCCCGGCTTCTTTTCATTTTGCAAGAGCAGGAATCGTTGAAACCCTTCGGCCTCGTCTACCAAACCTGAACGGGAATGGTAGATTGAGATTACTTCATCCGCTTTTTCATCAGGAACACCAAATGTTGAATGTACGATATACATTGAATTCACCCTCCAGTGACTTATTGTCCGACATGCTTTTTATTCACTGTACCATAGTCAGCGAGTGGTGAGGAATACAAATTTTAACAGAGGGCTGCACTTTTCCAGTAAAGATGACAATAGATTTAGAAATTAAACAGTTTCATGTAATTCTTCATTTTACTTGATAGGATGTTAAAACTTACCGCGTTTCATCCGATCTACAAAGGGTACAATGGTATGTGCAACAATTCTAGAAAGAGAAGGTAGATAAATATGAACCCAGACTTCTTAGTAAACCTTATCCTTGTAGGAAACGTTTTTCTTGGGGTATTATTCGCCCTTAAGTCAAGAAGGTGGTGGCTGCCCTATATATTAATCGGACTCACCTTTCTAACTTTGACCTTTGGATTTGGAATAACGCTCTTGATGAATAAGGAATCCATCCTTGCCTATTTATTCGTATTCGTGGTCGGGCAATTGATATGGGTTTTTGCTTTTGTGATCGCGGCCCATCTCTTATCCTGGATTGTCAGGAAGGTACCATTCCGTCATAAGCAGCAGATCGGCTGGGGCTTCTTGATCGGATTCCCTTTGTCTTTTTCTATCTTTTTGCTTGTTCATTAGAGAGATTGGGAGTATTCTCCATTCTGAAGATTCGATAAAAATAAAATGCTGTTTTCGTAAACTTTGTTGTTTTTGAAAAAGCGAGCAGATGTTGATTTCCGCTCCAGATGCTCGCTTTCCGCGGGGCTGGCGGCGAGCCTCCTCGGGCTAAAGCCCTGTGGGGTCTCAAGATCCAGCTACGGCGGCTAGCCCCTCGAGGTCATAAGCTAAATGAGCCAAGAAGGCAAAAACCGCCTTCCCGGCTCATTCATCTTATGCTTGTCGGGGCTGAACGAGCCGCCTCCGCTTTTCGTCCTGTCCAGCGTTTCCCGCAGGAGTCGAGCATCTTCCGCTCCAATCAACATTCTAAGTATCCGTTTGTTACTCTTAAGTGAGGGATTGTAGTTAATATAAATCTTTAGTTTCTTACTTAATTTCTAATGACCATCTAGCTCTGTCACCAAATGATTGTTTAGTGGGTGAGAGGAACTACGTAGACTCCTACTGAAAATGGACTGCAGTTCCCTTTACCATACAGCCCGCCGACTCGTAGATCATGTGATTTAAATAACCACAACCTTTCCTAAAGAGCCAAAATAAAAAAGGAATGCCATAACCCCTGTGGCATTCCTTTTTATATTATTCAGCTTTGTCTTCCGGGCGGATTTTATCGAGTGGAACGAATACTTGCAGATGACGATACAAGTTTTCGAATTCTGCAGGAAGGACTCCGCCAAGCTCGCCGTCTACATTGAGCTGTACCTTTTCTTTCGCCTTGATCTTGATTCGATTGGCCTGAGTGTAGATGACATTCGGATCATTCACATGCTCCCCGCGTACAGCAAGGGAAGCGATTCGGATAAATTCTGCCAGATTCGTTTTCTTCAGAATCAGGAGTGAAAATAAGCCGTCATTGATTGAGGCATCCGGAGCCAATTTCTCGAAGCCTCCGACCGAGTTGGTCAGTCCGATCAGAAAGAGCATGGCCTCCCCTTCAAACAGCTTGCCGTCATATTCAATCGATACGTCCGTCGGCTTGATGGAAGGAAGCATTTCAATCCCTTTTAAGTAATAAGCAAGCTGTCCCATCATGGTTTTAAGCTTACTCGGCACTTCATAGGTCAACTCCGTAATTCTTCCCCCGCCGGCAATATTAATGAAGTAGCGTTCGTTCATGCGTCCGATATCGACCGGGATCGTCTCACCCTTCGTGATCACGTCAATGGCTGAGCTGATATCCTTTGGAATATGCAGTGCCCGGGCAAAGTCATTGGTTGTCCCCATGGGAACAATTCCAAGCTTCGGTCGGTATTCCTGTTCGGCCAAGCCGTTGACGACTTCATTTAGCGTACCGTCCCCGCCTGCAGCCACAACGATATCATATTGGCGTTCAACAGCCAGACGTGCCGCTTCGGTCGCATCCCCTTCGCAAATGGTTGCGTGAACCGAAGTTTCATATCCTGCCTGCTCAAGCTTAATTAATACTTCAGCCAAATGCTTCTTAAAAAGCTCCCGTCCTGAAGTAGGATTGTATATTATTCGTGCTCGTTTCATACCCATCATCCTAATCTGTATTAATTCAAAAACTCGTCCATTTATATACCATCTTTTAACATCATATACCAAATTGAATTATTCATGCAAAATGTGTTGTAAAGGGAGATTTTCTTCTATTCCTCCACCGGTCAATATCATAACTCTTTTCAGTAGAAAAATCTAATGAAATATCGAATTTCCAGAAGCCCGTTAACCGATCTTACGGAAGATTGTCAGAAAGAATACATAATTGGACACCGTTGGAATCTCATTCCATACAGGATCGTTATATATATTTATGATCGAAAAGCTCAAATTAGAGTAGTTCATTTGCCTTAAACCTCCCCAAACAAAAAAAACGTCCAGAATATCACCACGATATTCTGAACGGCTATGGAAATAGTTTGATATTCCGTTTTTGTAAAAACTGGATAGATTCTTCAAGTGACCTCATATCGAAATGATAGACTTCCCCAATGACGTCTTTCCATCTATCCATATCCTTCATTTGATATTCACGGATATTCCGGTATGTCATGACCTTCAACGTCTGGTTACGGAGGAAGTAGCACTGGTTGCCCTGAAAGCGGACGGCCGTGATCCTCCTCATCGTGATGTTGTCATCTGAATCCAAGTAGGAGGCTTGAATGTCAGACTCCAATTCTTCCTCTTCAAGAGGAACCCATTCAATGGTCTTTTTCACAAAGGTCTTTCCATTTGAACGACGATCGACTTCAAATTCTCCTATGTCCTTCTGTGTAAAAATGATTTCCTCCCCAAATCCGTGAAGAAGATGTCGCTGTCTCGCCTCAAGCTCGACCGGCTTCATGATCGGAGAACCGTATCCTACATCAACATATAGCTTTCGATGTTCAATCTCGATCATCAATCCGAGGTGACCTGGGTTCACTCTGACAAATGAACAGTGGAATCCTAATTCCTTCAACAGCCTCCCGAAATTGATATTTAATGTAAAGCAGGTTCCCCCCCACCCTTTCAAGTGGAGATTCTCCGCGAATGTCTCTAACGAAGGCACAAAGGATTCTCCTTCGGAGAAATAATAAAATTTACTAAACGTCTCATAAGGAATGCGGATCAAATGTTGCTGGATCAGCCGTTGTAAATAGTTCAACGTAGGAGGCTCGATATCCATATTTAAATAGTTCACATATTTTTTTACTGCTTCCAATCCGATCACTCTTTCTACTTTTTCATCAGGCAGACTGTAAACTGGTGCTGAAGAGTAAACTCATGGTGAGAATCGTAACGCCTGGACAAGAAGGTATGTAGGGATTGCAGCAATCCTTCTATTTCCGTATCCTCCAAGTGAGTTAGGAAGGACAGGGATCCCACGCGTTCACACCAGGACTGAATAGTGAAATTCACGGCATAGTTAAAGGTGTAAAAATCTTTCACGATAAAATCAGCTTGCTGCCATTCTAACAACCATTCCACAGGAAATCCATTCACCTGATTGCTAGGATCCGCTTTTGCTTCTGTGGATGATTGATCGATATTTTCATATAAAAATGTCATCGTATCCCGGACTACTTCCTGAGTCAGCAGGAAGGTGGAATCGCTCACAATGAACGTTCCTTTATCTTTCAATATCCGCTTGATTTCATTGTTCGCTTTCGGTCGATCAAATAAATCCCAGCTTCTGTGGATCATGGCGATATCATAATAGCGGTCTGGCAAATTCGTCGATTCCGCCGTACCTGTCAGATAAGGAATCTCTAAGTATTGTTTCTTCTCCAAAGCCTTGGCCGTTTTCCTCATTTCAATAGAAGGCTCCACACCAATCACCTCGGCTCCACGCTTATGAAGTTTTCTTGTCAGAGCTCCGGTGCCCGATCCGATTTCGGCCACTTTCTTTCCTTCCCACACAATTCCTCTTACCTTTAACGTATCAAAAAATTGATGCGGAATATCATCACAAGACGCAGCATAACGGGAGGTCACATTACCAAAATTCACTTCCATTTACTCTCTTCCCCTATCATAATTGATTTTCACTCTACTGAACGTTACGATTTCATGTCAACTCCATCACAAACCCGCCCAACAAACAGCCGTCCATTCATGCTGCCTTACACATCTACTACATTCTGCATCCCAAAAAGAAATTCCTGCAGAGCCCTGTTGAGGGACGGACCTCGATGGTCTTTATATCGTCATAATTTAATTTCTATTTAACTACCGTTCACTATTAGAAAATATCCTATTTTAGTCGGTACTAAACCTTGAGAGATACTATATTTCTATCATTAAATCCAGATATAAAGGGCGTAAATAGAGGTCCGTCCCTCCATCATAAAACAAAAAAAAACGGTCATGTGGCATGACCGTTTGGTGTGTGATGGATGTTCTTTTAGTTGTTTGCTCCAGCTGCGATCCGCTTTACGTTTTGTTCGGCGGTTTTGGTCAGGTCTGGAGTGAATCCGTTCTTCATCCGTTGATTTTCTTCATTGAAGTAGTCCTGTACTTCCTGGTCAAATTCTATTTCAATAAGATCACGGATGTCTGTGATTCTAAGGGCGATCATGATGGATACAAGATGAGCCACCGTCAAGGATTTCTTCTTGAAATTCACTAGCTCATTGATCGTCGCCACTCTTAAACCTGTTAAGCGATGGAGATCGCCTTGAGTCAATCCTCTTTCGCGCAGGATTTCTCCCAATTTAATGTGAATTTTATGGGGAAATTTATTCAGCGCCTCTATTACAATGGTATTTGTCTTTTGGTGAATCATGATGCTTCAACTCCTCATCCTATACCATATTAACGTGAATAAGGTTATTCGTGAACCGGCAATAAATACCATCGTATCGGGCACTTTTTACCATTTCATTTTGAGCATGGATGAGGCACCGTGAATGACATGGAAGAAGACCCCCGAGTTCAGCGTCCGGAAGTCTTCCATTCCAACTATCATCTTACATTAATACGCTTTGGACGAGGCTCGTTTTCAAGCTTTCGTACACTTCCTGCCATACCTGTTCATCCTTGTTATATTGTGAGGTCAAGCGTTGGATCATTTCCTTCTGTTTTTCAGGGAAGAGTTCGTGATCTTTCGGCGGAAGCTTTGCCCGCTCATCATCGACGATTTTTTTGACCATTGGCGCTCTCGGGCCCCATACCAGCTTTTCATTTCCGTCCCGATCGATGAAAATGAAGATCGGGATCGCTCTCGACGTTCCATTGGTCAAATATTGATCCATCAATTCAAGGTTTTCATCCCTCAGGATCATCCGTACTTCAATATTGGCCTCCTCTGCCACTTTAAGAAGGATCGGGATATTCAACATGGCGTCTCCACACCAATCCTCCGTGATCGCAATCACACGTAACGAATGGCCTCCAAGTTGCTTGAGCACTTCTATATCATCTTCCGGAACGCTAAAGCCCGTCCGAATGGTTACTGTATTCTCTTTATGAACAGTCATGCCTTTTATATAATCTTCAGATGTCATTCCTTTATCAAACCATTGATTTAAGTTCATTTTCTTCCTCCTCCAGCGTTTCACCACCGTGAATCACTGCACACTATTCTCGGAAATTCTCTCTCTAGCATATTCATAATTCTTTTATTCTACAAGTGAAATCTCCTACTAAAATTTCAATTGTACGATTATGCCTGTAGGAATATAATATAAGAAAAGCAACTCCGTGAACAGGTTCCAATGAACTGCTCCCCCGCGATGCTCTTCCATAAAAAAAGGAATAGCCAAGAAGCTACTCCTCAACCATTTTCCAGAGGGGGATGGAAATTGGTAAGTATGGAAAAGAGATGTATCTTTCATACATCTTTTTTTGACAGAAAAAAAGCTGACTCAATTGTCAGTTTCATCCTCGCTTTTTATGGTTACATTAAATGGATATAGGACGATTCTTTCCATTGAACCATCTTAGACATCCTGTGATTTCTCAATTATTTTTGCCACTTTATTGTAGTAGTAGTTCAGCTCGACTAGGCTATCTGCCTCCTTCAATCTCTTTAGATAGTGGTTCGCCTTTTCATATTCTTCTGGTGGCAGTTCAACCTTGATTCTTTTTTTCTTCCACTTCGCCAACAGGTTTCACCTCATTATGGTTTGTAGATCCTCCCTTAGAGGTCGGTTCGAGCTGATAATGAGATAGCTCTTGAATATAGGATGCTTTGGTGCTTGCTAAATTCTGTTCGATTTTCCGTGTAATGACGGAACTTCCCCCGATACCTGATAATAAACTAATGTAGATCACATACCAAATGGGGACTGTTTCGACTACCGGTAACACAGACAGATATCCTGCTAGAACGCCTATGATAATATCCTTTGTTGAGCCAAAAAGATAATGTTTCTCACCTCGGTCATCGATAAATTTTCTTGGAAAAGTGAAATGACCATTTTTGAAAACCAGAATATGTCCTAAGCCTCCAATACCACCCATTAACATTGGCAACAAGATCACTTCAAATAAGGACATTCTATCCACCCTCTGGAATCATTTACTAATATTATATATTATTTACAGAAAATTCAGAATAGATAATTGGACGCAATTTTGTCCACTAAAGGAGCGCCATTATGAGAAAAATTGTGATGAAAGTCTCGTCAGTCGACAAACTTCGATTCCAAAACTACATGATGCAGTTAAAAAGAGCGGAATCGAAAGTGGAAGCGGATACGTACTACCGCCTTGCCAAACAGATTCTGGAGAAGGCAAAAAGAAAGCAAATGTAAGCATGCACCTTCATTGAATCGTATTCGAACAATTCATTACCATAAAAAAAGAAGAGCCATTACAGCCCTTCTTCTCAATCCATTATTTAGTTAACGCCAACAGCATTATACGCTGCTTTTACACTTGCCACCTCAGCACTTCCTGCACCATATAAATCTGTAGCCGCTTGGACTGCTGCTGAACGAAGCTGGCTGTAGTTAGAAGATGGTGTTAAGTATTGAGTAAGGGCACGGTAATAAATCTTTCCGGTCTTAGCGTTTCCGATTCCCGATACACTCACCCCATAGTGTGTACCACCTTGACTTAACAGGTACGCGGCCTTGTTTCCGATACCACTATTGATATGAACCCCGCCGTTATCTTGAGTTCCTGTGTATCTTACAGAATAGTGATCCGGATCACCGTATTTTGCCGGGTCAGACATGGAACGAAGGGCATCCCCGCTCTTATTAGGTGTATAGATGTCTTCCCCGATCTCCCAGTCCGGATTAATATTGGCATCAAACTCTACTAATGTTCCAAAGATATCGGACATGGATTCGTTGATCGCACCTGATTCATTTTGATAGATCAGGTCGGCTGTCGTGTCTGTAACAGCATGAGTCAGTTCATGTGCCACAACGTCCACTCCACCTGAAAGGGAAATGAATGTCGAACCGTCTCCATCACCGTATACCATCTGCTGGCCGTTCCAGAATGCATTATTATAGTTTCTGCCATAGTGGACAGTCGAATTAAGTGCGCCGCCATTTCCATCATAACTGTTGCGATTATGTGTATTCTTATAGTAATCATACGTTTTCCCTGCGTAGTAATGAGCATCTACAGCAGCCGCGTCATAGCTTGCATTAAAGACATTGTCACTATCTGCCCACAGCGAACCTGGCAAGCGGGTACGATTCTTTCCATCATACGTGAACACTCCTGAACCCCTCGTCAGATCCTGAAGATAATAGGTTGAAGAAGCAAGGTACGTATTCAACGATTTTGTATCTCCAAGTACGCCCTTACCTGAACCTACAGTATTTGTTCCTCCTGTAACAGCGCCTCCACCGCCAGGTTTTCCACCTGCTTCATGGATTTCATTTACTTTGCCCAAGATATCCCCTGTGACAGCATCCACGAAATAGTTCCAGTTCCCTGGTTCTGGTGCTAGGAAATTATAGTTTACTAGATATGCATAATGGGCTTCCCCATCTTTTACATAGATCACTGAATCAGACTTAGGTGCATATTCATAATCAGGCTGACTTCCGACTGCTTTCACCAAATCTTTTTCACCCATTGATACAGCTTCTTTTTTGGATACTTTTTTGGCTTTCTTCAAGTCCTGTTTGGCATCCAGGTTCGCAATCGGAGCTCCGGATAATGCTGTCAAAACCCCATCCTTGTTCACATGGGCAGTTAATTCGGCACCATAAACTGGCGTCCCTTTGTATACTTGCTGGATGCGAAGGTATGTAAATCCTAAGTCATCTTTCTGTTTGTCTTTTACTTTGAAGGATAATTTTGCATCACCTTTAAATTTGAAGGTCTTTTGCTTCTCCGTTAAATAATCGAAAACAATTGTTTCCGGAGCCTTTGATGACGCTTTTGTTAATTGACCAGAAATAAATTGAGGAGTCCCCATTTGTGAATTAAAATTCACTTTCTCACTCACATTCGAAGCTCCAAATGCTTCTGGAGCCAATACCGGACTCATCATCAAACCTGCTGTTAATCCCAATGCAACGACTTGTTTCTTCAATTACAACACCTCTTTATAAGAATTTTCTAACTATTTAAAACATTAAATATACTATAATACAAGCCTCTTTCATGACGAACGAGCCTAAAGACCCGGATTTCTCGTTTTTCAACCTCGGGTTAAATGACCTATACAAAATGGACAAAAATCACTCAAATCAGGAAAACTTGAACGAAAAAGAGGGACGGACCTTGAATAAAATTCAAGGTCCGTCCCTCAAACGAAAAAAGCCCTGTGAAAACAGGGAGTTTTCACAGGGCTTCCTTATGAAATGATTATCGTTTTTGAATTTCTTGAAGTAATAATTTGTTCACAAGCGGCGGGTTGGCCTGTCCTTTTGTCGCTTTCATGATTTGACCGACAAGGAAGCCGATAGCACGGTCTTTCCCGTTCTTGAAGTCTTCAATAGATTGTGGATTCGCATCCAGTGTTTCCGTCACAATCTTGAGTAAAGCACCTTCGTCCGAAATTTGAACAAGGCCTTTATCTTTCACGATTTGTTCAGGATCTCCACCGTTTTCTACTAGTTCTTTGAACACTTTCTTCGCAATCTTGGAAGAAATCGTCCCTTTTTCAATCAATTCGATCATGCCAGCTAAACCTTTAGGCGTAAGATTTACATCGTCCAGCTCTTTTTGCTGAGCATTTAGGTATGCAGACACTTCACCCATCAGCCAGTTGGACGCAAGCTTCGCATCAGCACCCGCTTCCACGGTTTCTTGGAAGAAATCAGACATTTCTTTCGTCAATGTCAAAACCATAGCATCGTATGCAGGCAGTCCCATCTCTTCTACGTAGCGCTTTTTACGCTCATCCGGAAGCTCAGGGATCTCAGCACGGATGCGATCCATCCATTCTTGATCAATATGAAGATGCAATAGGTCTGGTTCAGGGAAATAACGGTAGTCATCCGATCCTTCTTTCACACGCATGAGGATCGTTTTACCCGTTGATTCATCGAAACGAAGCGTTTCCTGTTGAATCAATCCTCCAGATAAAAGTACCTTCTCCTGACGTACGATTTCATACTCCAATCCTTTTTTCACAAAGTTAAAGGAGTTCAGGTTTTTAAGCTCGGCTTTCGTTCCGAATTTCTCCTGACCGATTGGACGAAGAGAAATATTGGCGTCACAGCGAAGCGATCCTTCTTCCATCTTACAGTCAGAAACACCTGTGTATTGGATAATGGACTTCAATTTCTCAAGATACGCATATGCCTCTTCCGGTGTACGGATGTCCGGCTCGGATACGATCTCGATCAAAGGCGTTCCCTGGCGGTTATAGTCGACAAGGGAATAGCCGTCACCTGAGTGAGTCAGTTTCCCAGCATCTTCCTCAAGGTGAAGACGAGTGATACCGATCCGTTTCTTCTCACCATTCACTTCGATTTCAATCCAGCCATTTTCACCGATTGGCTTATCAAATTGAGAGATTTGGTACGCTTTCGGGTTATCCGGATAGAAATAGTTTTTACGGTCAAACTTCGTATCCGTAGCAATTTCACAATTCAATGCGATGGCCGCCTTCATTCCGAACTCAATGGCACGCTTGTTTACTACCGGTAGAACACCAGGATATCCAAGGTCGATCACGTTTGTATTTGTGTTCGGCTCCGCTCCGAAATGGTTCGGTGCCGGAGAGAACATCTTACTGTCCGTTTTTAATTCTACGTGGACTTCTAGTCCGATTACTGGTTCAAAGTTCATTGATTTCACCCCTTACAGTTGTGGTCTTTTTGTATGGAAATCTGTCGCCTGCTCAAATGCGTGAGCGACGCGATAAATCGTGCTTTCGTCAAAATGCTTACCGATGATTTGCAGTCCAAGCGGCAGTCCTGTTGAAGAGAATCCACATGGAACAGAAATTCCCGGTACCCCTGCAAGGTTCACTGGGATCGTTAAAATATCGTTCGCATACATCGTTAATGGATCATCGATTTTTTCACCGATTTTGAAAGCTGGTGTCGGTGTTGTCGGTCCAATGATAACATCGTATTTCGCAAATACATCTTCAAAATCTTTCTTGATCAGTGTACGCGCCTGTTGAGCTTTCTTATAATAAGCTTCATAGTAACCTGAGCTTAAGGCAAACGTTCCAAGCATGATACGACGCTTCACTTCGTCCCCGAAGCCTTCTGCACGTGTCTTCTTGTAAAGGTCAAGAAGATTCTCTGCGTTCGGAGTACGGTAGCCGTAACGAACACCGTCAAAACGGGCAAGGTTTGCTGATGCTTCAGAAGAAGCTAATAAGTAATACGTTGACACACCATATTTAGAGTGCGGAAGAGAAACTTCTTCCCATGTTGCAC
This sequence comes from Rossellomorea aquimaris, assembly GCF_020172085.1. Lineage (GTDB taxonomy): Bacteria > Bacillota > Bacilli > Bacillales > Bacillaceae_B > Rossellomorea > Rossellomorea aquimaris_E. Next base: position 44,663 of record NZ_JAIVAT010000007.1, on the reverse strand, counting down.
CCATGCCTTCCAATACTTTCAGTGAAGCAAGAACGGCTTGACGGGCTTCTTCCCCGACACCTTCACCTAAGTATTCTTTCGGTACTGCGATCTTCATTCCTTTGACGTCACCTGTTAGAGCCTCCGCATAATTCGGAACCTCTACATTGGCTGACGTGGAATCATTTGGATCAAGACCAGCGATGGCTTGTAGTAAGTACGCGTTATCCTCAACGTTACGAGTGATTGGTCCGATTTGGTCAAGAGATGAAGCAAATGCTACTAGACCAAAACGGGATACACGTCCATAAGTCGGTTTCAATCCGACCGTACCCGTGAATGCTGCCGGCTGGCGGATTGATCCACCTGTATCAGAACCTAATGAGAAAGGAACTTCCCCTGCAGCAACGGATGCTGCTGATCCACCTGAAGATCCACCGGGAACCGTTTCAAGATTCCATGGGTTGCTCGTCTTCTGGAAACCGGAGTTCTCAGTGGAAGAACCCATTGCAAACTCATCCATATTCAATTTACCGATTGTAATCGTATCGGCACTATGTAATTTATTCATGACCGTCGCATTATAAATCGGATTGAAGTTTTCAAGAATTTTACTTGCACAAGTGGTACGAAGACCTTTTGTGACGATATTGTCCTTGATTCCGATCGGCATTCCAAAAAGAAGGCCTTTCGATTCATCCGTACCAAGCTTGGAATCCATTTCCTTCGCTTTATTACGGGCATTCTCTTCATCCAATGTTAAAAATGCCTTTACTTTATCTTCAACGGCATCAATGCGTTTGTATGACTCGTCTACTAGATCTGTGACAGATACTTCTTTCTTATGTAAAAGCTCATGAAGTTCTGATAATTTATGGTCAAATAATGACATGAGGTCCCCTCCTTAGTCCAAGATCGATGGAACGCGAACTTGTCCATCTTGTTTGTCTGGTGCGTTCTTCAATACTTCTTCCCGCGGTAATCCTTCAACAGGCTTATCTTCACGCATAACGTTCTTCATATCCAGTACATGACTGGTCGCTTCCACACTTGATGTATCTAATTCATTCAGCTGTTCGGCAAACCCGATAATCGCATCCAGCTGAGTCGTAAACTTCTTCGCTTCGTCCTCTGTGATGGCTAGTCGTGCAAGGTGTGCTACGTGCTTCACTTGCTCTTCAGAAATTCTAGACATCTTCTTCACCTCCGTATATGTTCGAACACTCACAATACTATTGATAATACCAAAATTCGCTTCATTAAAGCAACTATGATACGTGATTACCATACTTGTCCATACCTCGTTTCATTCTACCATGAAATTAGGGGTGGGTGTGATTTTGTGAGGGAAGCATTCTTGTAAAAATGTTGAGTCGAAAGGATAGATTGTCTGTTTTAGTTGGGAAGTGGTCCTGGATGGTGTATCCAGGACCATTTGGAGGCAGGTTCGTTCATTTTTTGACGTTTCAGTTTGGGGATCACGCGGACAAGACAGTCAATATGGGGCAGAGCGCGTAGTGATTGCGTCATTTTACGTGGGGGATTGCGTCATTTTTTAATTTATTGCGTATTTATTTTTATAATTGCGTTATTTTACATATATTGTATACTACACAATCTCTCCTCCCCAATTAAAGGATTCCTCCACTTCAAAGCAGAACCTATACCTATAGAGGTGATCCTATGAAAATATACAGTTTCAAACAAACTACCGGAAAATCCATAGAAAAATTCAATAGTCAAAACGTGACCATCCATCCTTTGCTGAAGCCGGATGAGTCATTTCAGATTGGGTACTTTTATTTAGAAGCAGAAAGTGTGCTCGGAATGCATCCCGCCATGTGCGATCAGCTTCTTATGATCACATCGGGAAGTGGCTGGGTGAGGATCGAAGGAGAAGAGAAAATCATGGTCGAACCGGGAATGGCCGTCTACTGGCAGGCAGGAGAAATGCATGAATTCGGTTCCGATAAAGGCATGACTGCCATTGTTGCAGAAGGAAGCCGGCTCGATCCCGACCGCTTTCTCCATCTGAACACTTGATTGCCTTCTATAACAAGAAAGGATTTTCAGCATGCATCCCATTTTATTAGCCTTTATAGCAGGTGTCCTAGGTGGAGGCGTGTTCACGCTCCTTCACCTTCCCCTGTCCTGGCTGCTCGGTTCCATGGTTTCAGTCTTTCTCCTCAACAAATGGACAAAGCTCGAATTCGCCTGGCCGTCTTATCTCCGAGACCTTGGATTGATCATCGTCGGCTATGCCATCGGGCAATCATTCAGTCAAAAGACGATGATCGAAATCTTTACCCAGCTTCCGTCCATGCTGACGACGACGGTTACCCTTATCGTCTTCAGCATGTTTCTCGCTTACATTACGTCTACTATGACAGGGATCGGCCTAACCTCAACCATTACAGGGAGCATTCCCGGTGGACTTTCACAAATGGTGACTCTCGGGGAGGAAATGAAGAACATCGATTTAACAGTCGTGACGATCCTTCAGGTCATCCGGCTGCTTTCTGTCATCTTTGTGGTACCGTTCCTCGTCTTCAGCCCCCTACTGGCTGGTGATAAAACGGATTCCGGGACTGCCGCACATTCGTTTGAAATGCCTGACCTTCAATGGGGGTTTGTCCTGTTTTTTGCGATCGCTGTCGCATCAGGGGTCCTGGCCAAAAAAATCCACTTGCCCACCCCGACGTTGCTTGGCCCGATCTTAGTGATCGGCGGCTTCATGATCGCTGAATTGCCGGTTCCACAAATGCCCGGTCTGTTCATCATCCTGGCTCAATTATCTTTGGGCATTTACTTTAGTTTCATGATGAATTTCTCGTCATCGGGAGCAATGGGCAAGTTTATCCTATGGTCATTATTTACTTCCCTTTGCCTGCTTTTGTGCTGTGCAGGTCTCAGCGTACTGTTGAGTCGCTGGCATGGCATTTCATTCCTCACTGCCTTTATCAGCCTGGCTCCGGGAGGCATGGCCGAGATGGCATTGGTGGGACAAGCAGTCCATGCAGACCTTTCCATCATCACCGGGTACCATTTGTTCCGGATCCTCTTCATTCTTTTCATCATCCCAGCGACGTTGAAAGGGTTGTTCAAACTCTCTTTTTTCCAAAAGGACAGGCACGGTTAGAAGAGCTTCTTTTTAATAGAGGATAATAGGCTTTTCTTTTTTTTCGATTTTGATTTTGCTTCGACCACTTTCTCACTTTTTTTCTGCACATAAATCTCTTCTTGATCAATGGCATGATCATAAGCAAGAACGAGCCCGATATCCGTTTCGGTCCCCTTATTGGTGACCATGGAAAACGATACATGGTGCGCATCGGCAAGCTTGATGTATTTAGATAAATAGGTGTAGCTCATGTTTCCATTTAATAAAAGCGTCGCATCCGGATGCTTTTTCAAATTATCCTGGACTTCCTTGTACACGCCCTTTTCCCTTACCTGACTTTGGGTCAAGGCGATGACGATCCGTTCTCGCAGGCTTCCGAGGAATTTCCTTCTTTCATCAGGCTTTGTTTGCTTTTGCCCATACATTCCGTTTTCCAGGTAATCATCTAAAGTTGGTTTACTCAAAAAACACTGCACCTCCAAAACGTCTTATTACAGTTTCCCCTACACTATATGTTTGCATGTGTCCATTTGGTTCTGTCCCATTTTCGCTTATGGGGGTACTTTTAGGCAACTAATAGAGGCTGAATCAATTTACTTAAAGATGAATGATCCTGTTAGGATCTCGTGTAGCACCGCTGTTGATTTCCGTGCAAGACTCCGCTTTCCTCGGGCGGCCGGTGAGCCTCCTCGTCGCTGACGCTCCTGCGGGGTCTCACCTAGTCCGCTTTTCCCGTAGGAGTCTTCGTCTTGCACTCCAACCAACAGCTAGAACCAGCTAAAACATGACTTATACTTTGCAATAATCATAAAAAATCCGAACGATTTCGATTTCATAAAAGAACTTCGAATGATCGTTCGGATTTTCCTATGACTAAGACATATTGTCTCAGCCCCTTTTGTCCTTTAAACCAACACCGATTGTAATATCGCTTTTTGAACGTGTAAACGATTTTCGGCCTGTTGGAATACGGCTGAATGGGGACCGTCGATGACGGCTGCCGTGACTTCTTCTTCACGATGGGCGGGAAGGCAGTGGAGGAACGTCACATCAGGTGCCGCTTGGGCAAGCAACCCTTCATTGACTTGATATCCTTTAAAGTCTTCAATACGTTGAATGGCTTCTTCTTCCTGCCCCATACTGGCCCAAACATCGGTGTAGACGACATCAGCGCCTTTTACTGCTTCATTCGGGTCATGCGTCAGTTCAAAGCTCCCGCCGCTCTTCTTGGCTAGATTCATCGTACTTTCAATGATTTCTTTACCTGGCTCATACCCTTCAGGACAGGAAACGACGACCTCCATCCCAAGCATGGCACAGAGAATCATGAAGGAGTGCGCTACATTGTTTCCGTCCCCGATGTACACTGCCTTCACCCCTTTTAACGTCCCTTTACGTTCAAGGATCGTGAGGACATCCGCCAATGCCTGGCAGGGATGATACGTATCACAGAGCCCGTTGATGACAGGGATGCTCGCATATTCGGCCAGCTGCGTCACCTTCTCGGTCTCGAATGTTCGAATCATGATCCCATCCACGTATGATGACAGGACGCGCGCCGTATCCTCAATCGATTCGCCTCTTCCAAGCTGGATATCACGGGAATTCAAATAGATGGCGTGACCTCCCATTTGAAGCATCCCCGCTTCAAAGGATACCCTTGTTCTCGTGGATGATTTTTCAAAAATCATTCCGAGGGTCTTCCCTTCAAGAATCTTGGAATGAGGATTTTTTTTCAAATAGCTGGCAAGCGATAAAAGCTCGTGTACCTCTTCTACTGTATAATCGAGCCACGTGACGAGATCTCTCCCTTTCAAAGAGATCGTATAAGGTGATGTGGCGATGTTCGAATTCATCATATTCAAATCACTCCCTGCATGGTTTTTGAATGGACCAAAGGCTTCGGCTGAACATTGTCTGTGTTTTTACTTCGAATGAAGGCGTATAAGGTTTCAGCTTCGGTAATGACCGTGACCCCTGCCTCTAGTGCAGCGATTCTCTTCTTCTTCCATTCTTCCGATTCCTCATCACTGAAGTAGATACAGGCATGGTCGGTTTTGATCCAGTCACTGAATGTCTCTTCCTTCGCAGTCTGATATTGACTTATTTCAGTCAGGTTGCTGTCGATGTAAAGGGTCCCCCCGGCCTCCACTCCTTCATGTAGGTCTTCAAACACTTTATACAAAGCTTCTTCGACGGTTTCACCGAGACACAGTCCTTCTCCCGTCGACTTCATATTCGCACCGAGTGTTTGATCGATCTCCGGGAGGGCATGTGATGAAAAGACCGGATACTTCACACCGACTCCGTCCACCTCGGCAGGAGTCTCAAAGTCATGGATCGTGAGGTTTTCCCTGCATATCAGATCGGTCGCCATATCCATCAGCGAAAAGCCAAGGATCTTGCTGACGATCGGAACAGTACGGCTGGCCCTCGGATTCACTTCCAATACAAATAGCTGTTGATCCTGAAGCAGAAATTGAATATTCATGATCCCCTTATAATGAAGCGAAGAGACAATGTTACCGGCATATTCTTCAATCCTCTGCTTGATTCCAGCTGAAAGGGATTCAGAAGGAAAGATAGACATGCTGTCACCCGAGTGGACACCCGCCCGTTCAATATGCTCCATTACACCGGGAACGTACGCGTCTACACCGTCGCCAACAAGATCGACTTCCACTTCCCGGCCTTCTTTAAATTCATCTACTAAAATGGGAAAATACTCTTCGTCTGCTCCTTGGATGAAACGCTGCATCTCTTCCGGTGTCGTCACCTTAACCATGCCTTTTCCACCAATGACGTAGGAAGGACGGCAAAGAAGGGGGAAGGCTAAATGACGCGCCACTTGCAGTGCTTCTTCCCTGCTGTGACAAATCTCTCCTTTCACACGAGGAATTCCTCCATCGTCAAGCAATTGATAAAATCTTTCCCTGTCTTCCACCCGATCAATGGTATCTGCCGAAGTCCCAAGTAACGGTACACCTGCTTCTTCCAACTTCCCGGCAAGATTCAAGGCCGTCTGCCCGCCAAATTGCACCAGTACCGAGTCCACTTTCTCGTGGTGTATAATCGAGAGGACCGACTCAACCGTAATCGGTTCGAAATATAATCGGTCTGCCGTTTCATAATCGGTACTGACGGTTTCGGGGTTATTATTCACCATGATCGTCGTGTATCCGTGTTCTTTCAAGCATTGGATCGCCTTGACGGCACTGTAGTCGAATTCGACTCCTTGACCGATCCGTATCGGCCCCGCCCCGATGATCAGGACTTTCTTCTCTCCAGCGAGAGGTCCGATTTCATTGGTACCATAATAGGTCGAGTAGGCATAATTCGTGATGGCTTCAAACTCGCCGGCGCATGTATCCACCATTTTGAATACAGGTACCATTTCTTCTTTCACTCTCATCGTGACGATCTCCGCTTCTGATTTCCCAGTAAATCCAGCGATGGATTGATCCTCAAATCGAAATTCTTTCGCTTCTTTTAAAAGCTCAGGAGTAAGAGGCGTGCTTTGAAGCTTCTTTTCCACGGACACGAGATGACTCATCACTGAAAGGAACAGCTCATCGATTCCTGTCTTCCCGTGAAGATCCACAATTGAATGCCCCCTTCTTAATAGCTCCATCAGCTCAAAGAAACGGGAATCCGTCGGTGTACCAACCTTTCGTTCCAAGTCTTGAGCCGATAATTCTGACAGTCCCTTGTATATGTTCTCAACAGAGATATCCAATGATTGAATGGCCTTTTGAAAGGCGGCCTCTAATGAGCGCTCGATCGCCATCACTTCACCCGTTGCTTTCATCTTCGTCCCTAGCACCCGGTTCGCTTCCGGAAACTTATCAAACGGCCATCTCGGGAACTTCACCACCACATAGTCCAGGGCAGGCTCAAAGCTTGCATAGGTGGTCCTTGTCAACGGGTTGATGATCTCATCCAATGTGTAGCCGACAGCAATCTTCACCGCGATCTTGGCGATGGGATAGCCCGTTGCCTTTGATGCAAGAGCAGAAGACCTGCTTACACGAGGATTCACTTCAATCACATAGTACTGTTTGCTGTTAGGGTCTAAAGCAAATTGTATATTGCATCCTCCCACTACTTTAAGCGCATTGATAATATCGAAAGCCGCTGTACGTAGCATATGAAACTCTTGATCCGTCAAGGTCTGAGAGGGAGCAACGACGATGGAATCCCCCGTATGGATCCCTACCGGATCGAAGTTTTCCATATTGCAGACCGATATACAATTTCCTTTCGAATCTCTCATCACTTCATACTCAATCTCTTTGAAGCCGGCGATGCTTTTTTCCACAAGGACTTGATGGATGGGACTGGCCTTCAATCCGGATAAAACCAGCTTTTTGTATTCCTCCATCGTAGAAGCGATCCCACCGCCTCTCCCGCCTAACGTATAGGCAGGTCGGACAATAATCGGAAGGGGGATACTTTCAGAGAAAGTCACGGCTCCTTCCAGATCGTGGACAATGCTGCTTTCAGCCGTCGGATGCCCGAGCTCTTCCATTAAGGAACGGAACTTTTCTCTATCTTCCCCTTTTTGGATGGAATCTACGGAAGTCCCTAACAGCTTCACATCATACTTTCTAAGGACCCCTTTTTCATCAAGTTTGACGGCAAGATTCAAGGCGGTCTGGCCTCCCAGACTTGCGACCAACCCATGGGGGCGTTCTTTTTCAATGATGGCCGTCACCGACTTGATCGAGAGGGGCTCACAATACACTTTGTCCGCGTAAGCGGTATCCGTCATGATGGTGGCGGGATTATGGTTCACGAGGACCACCTCATAGCCCTCTTCCTTCAATGCGAGGCACCCTTGGGTACCGGAGTAATCAAATTCAGCAGCCTGCCCTATGATGATGGGCCCCGAGCCGATGATCAGGATTTTTTGAATACTGGAATCTTTAGGCATACATTTTCTCTCTCCCTGGTTGTTTAATCGATTGATAGAATTGTGTAAATATCCATGAAGCATCTTCAGGTCCTGGACGCGCTTCAGGATGGAATTGAGCGGAAAGGATAGGCTTATCCTTATGCTGAAGTCCTTCAAGTGAGCCATCATTGACATTGATAAACCGCGGTTCGAGACCGGTACCGTTCAAGCTATCCTTCTTCACCACATAGTTATGATTCTGCGAGGTGATGAAAACCTCACCCGTTTGATGATCCATGACGGGATGATTGGCTCCTCTGTGTCCGAATAATAATCGTTCCGTGTCCCCGCCAAACGCGAGGGCGATCAATTGGTGCCCCAAGCAGATACCAAGGGTCGGTGTCTCCATGATTTTCTCCTTCAGTTGAGGTAAGAACTTCATCATTTCCTTCGGATCCCCCGGGCCGTTGGATAACACCAGGCCATCGATGCTCAACTGGTCCAATAATTCAAGGCGGTGAAAGGGGATGACCGTCACGGAACAGTCCATTTCCAATAGACTCGTAACAATCGATTTCTTGACGCCGAAATCGATCACAGCGATCTGTTTGCTGCCGCTTCCCATTTGACGAATCTTTGAAAGCGCGACCTTTCCGATCTGACCTGTCAATTTTTCTTTCTTGGGAAGCATTTCTACGTATGAAATACAGGCGTTTTGACTTCCCCCTTCACGGATTGCTTTTACAACCTCTCTCGTATCCACCCCTGTCATGAACGGGATCTTCCATTTCTCAAGATAGTCTTTCAAGGAAGATGCGGCGTGATAATGGGAATATACATCTGGCGAGTTAAGCATGATGACCCCCTTCACCTGGGGTTCGCCGCTTTCGAAATCATCCTCATTCACTCCGTACTGACCGATGAGCGGGTAAGTGAAAACGACGATCTGGTCTTTATAAGAAGGATCCGTCAGCACTTCCTGATACCCTGTCATTCCAGTGAAAAATACAATCTCACCCTGAACGGGATCACTTTCATCCATAATGACTTCCCCTTTAAAGGAGCTTCCGTTTTCCAAACATAAATAACCTGTCATGAGATGCCCTCCTATTTATGAATAAATAGTTATATTTAAGTATTTTTATACATTCGTAGTTAAAAAAATATCAATATACTTCGGCTGATTGATGTTGATTGATCGTACTGATCAAGATATGAAGAGCCTGATCAAGCTCCTCATCCGTCACCGTCAATGGTGGCAGGAGCCGAACCACATGAGTACCGGCAGGAAGCGTCAATAATCCATTGTCCCGAAGTTCCGTGATGATGTCTTTTACTTCCTTGTGGAATGAAATGCCGATCATGAAACCGATCCCTTTCACTTCTTTTACAACGGGATTCTCTATAAGCTGCTCGTTCAGTTTGTTTATAAAGTATTTGGATTTACGCTGTACATCTTGCAGGAATCCCTCATCAAAGATGGTTTCCATGGTCGACTTCGCTGCCGCCATGGCTAATGGATTCCCTCCGAAAGTCGATCCGTGTGTCCCAGGGGAAAAGGACGGGATGAGTGCTTTCTTCCCTAACATGGCTCCTACGGGAAATCCGCTTCCAATTCCTTTTGCAACTGTGACGATATCCGGATCCAGGGAATAGTGCTGATAAGCAAACGGTAATCCCGTCCGCCCCGCTCCTGTCTGGACTTCATCAATGATGAATAGAGCATCCAGTTCCCGGCATTTGGCTTCTACCGCCTGTAAAAATGAATGGGTACCCGGATTGACTCCTCCTTCTCCCTGGATGACTTCCAGCATGATGGCGGCCACATCCTCACCCTTCACGTTCGAAAGAGCTGGTTCATCGTTATATGAAAGATATTCAAAGGTCGGCAGTAAAGGGCCGAAGCCGCTATGGATCTTTTCTTGACCGGTTGCACTCATCGTCGCAAAGGTCCTGCCGTGAAAGGACTGCTTGAAGGTAAGGATCTTCGTTTTCCCTGTATGCTTCTTCGCAAGTTTAATCGCCGCTTCATTCGCCTCCGCTCCGCTATTACAGAAGAAGACGGCATCCAGGCCGCTTGCTGAAGCGAGAAGTGTGGCAGCCTCTTCCTGCTTCGTGATCGAAAACAAGTTCGATACATGCCAAAGTTTATTCATTTGTTCTTCCACTGCTTCTTTTACAACAGATGGGGAATGCCCTAAATTACAGACGGCGATTCCCGAAATAAAATCCAAGTAAGATGTACCATTCTGGTCCTGCACCTCCGTGCCTTTGCCTGACACCAGTTCTATCTCTAACCGATTATACGTAGGAAATACATGACTCATATCGCTTGCACCTCTTTTCCACCTGTTATTTGTGTACCGATCATTTTCCCATCCTGTATGATGGAATCCTGACATCCTACAATCATCACTTCATGAATATGGTCGCTTAGAACGGATAAAGCTGCCTGAACCTTTGGAATCATCCCTCCATAGATCACACCGGATTCGATGTACTGATCGACGACCTCCTTTGTTACACGTGAAACAAGTTCTCCATCTTTCAAGATTCCTTGTACATCCGTGACAAACACCATTTTATCTGCATTGAGGGCTTTGGCGACGGCCGAAGCGGCCAGGTCGGCATTCACATTCACCCGTTCTCCTTCGAATGTGACAGCAAGGGGGGCGATGACCGGCAAGTAGTTTAAGGACAGTAGATGGTGCAAAAGCGTTAGGTTGACCTCTTCGATTTTGCCCACTAATCCAAGGGACTCCTCATCTACGAAACTCGCCTTTAATAAATGGGCATCATACCCGCTCAATCCGATGGCATTCACTCCCTGGAGATTCAGGAGATGGACTAATTCGCTATTCACCTTGCCCTTTAAGATCTGTTCTGCCACATCGAAAACGTCATTGGTGGTCTTTCGCTGCCCGTTAAGGAACGTCGACTGAATCCCCAGCTTTTCGAGTGTAGCCGTAATGTCAGGCCCTCCTCCGTGAACGATGATCACATGGTAGTGCTGCTGAAGATACTTCATGTTTTCATAGAAATGAACGGATAGCCGAGAAAGGATACTGCCGCCGAGCTTCACCACCATCACTTGTTTATGTTCGGTAACTTGCATTGATTTTGACGTAATCATACGTAAGATCGCACCCCCAGGCTTTTCCTATTCCTCCCCCGCTCTTCAGGAAGACGTTAATGAGCACTTGTTCAGCCTGCATATACTGACTGACTTCTTCCTCATTGAATGGTTGAGGCGTGCCATTTGAAAATACAAGAATGTCCCCGATGGAGATAGCACATTGATGAGGGTCGAGGTCCACTCCGCTGTGTCCCATGGCTCCGACGATTCTTCCCCAGTTCGGATCACCTCCGAATAGGGCTGTCTTCACCAAGTTGGAACCGACGATTTTTTTTGCAACGATATTGGCTTCTTGATGGGAGTTGGCCCCCGTGACACTCACTTCCACCAGTTTGGTTGCCCCTTCCCCGTCCCTTGCGATTTGCTTGGCCAGGTCTTCACATAATAGGATCAATCCTTCTTGAAAGTGATGCCAATCGGGATGACCTTCATGCAATGCCTCATGCTCAATCATCCCGTTTGCCATACTGATGACCATATCATTGGTGGACGTTTCCCCATCAACGGTAATTTGATTAAAGGATTGATCGATGGCGGTCTTGAGAGCGCTCTGTAAAGCGTCCGATGAAATCGTGGCATCTGTTGTAATGAAGCCGAGCATCGTCGCCATATTCGGATGGATCATACCGGATCCTTTCGCACAGCCACCGATGGTAACGGTCTTCCCGTCAATCACTACCTGGCAGCAGGACGACTTCTCGATTGTATCCGTCGTGAGGATCGCCTGTTGGAAAGACTGGGCAGCTTCTGGATTTTTTCCGACCACGATTTCGGTGCACCCCTTTTTCATCTTATCCATTGGAAGCCATTCGCCAATGACCCCTGTGGATGCGACGGCTACAAACTCTTCAGGGATCTGAAATCGACCGGCGATCCATTCCCTCGTCTGATACGCATCCTTAAGCCCTTGCTCTCCTGTGCACGCATTCGCTATCGCGCTGTTGACAACGATCGCTTGAAGTTTATGAGATTGAGAGATGCTTTCCTGTGTGACTTTGAGGGGAGCCGCTTGAAAATGACTTTGGGTATACACCGCTCCACAATATGCCGGTTTCTCACTGTAAATGACCCCGAAATCCTTCTTTGCATAACGAAGGCCTGTGTGAAGTCCTCCCGCCTTATATCCAAGGGGCGACAGAATCGTTCCTCCCTCGATACGTTGAACCGCCTTTTCTTTTACCAGTTTCATTGATTCTCCCCCTTTTAAGGATAAATTGGATAGTGATGAAGCCCGGTCGTTTCGTCTGCCCCTGTCATCACATTCATATTCTGAACCGCTTGACCGGCCGCTCCCTTGACCAGATTATCGATCACCGACACAATCGTTACCCGGCCCGTCCGTGGATCAGATTGGATAGAAAGGTCACAGAAGTTCGTACCGAATACTTCTTTCGTACTCGGGAATTGACCTGTAGGACGTACTCTTATGAAAGGCTTCCCTTCATAGTAGTTGTGGTAGAGGCTATGTAATTGTTCTGTGGTGTGGGCCTCCGTTAATTCCGCGTACATCGTCACCATGATCCCCCTCGTCATAGGGATGAGATGGGTGGAAAACGTGATCGGTCCCGCTCCACTGTCCCATATCTTCAACTGCTGCTCGATTTCAGGAGTGTGCTGGTGCTGATGGACTTTATAGATTCGTAGATTTTCCTGCGTCTCGGAGAAATGGCTGGATTGAGTTGCTTTTCTCCCGGCCCCGGATAATCCCGTTTTGGCATCGACGATAAAGGAATGAGGCTTCACCAAATGGTGTTGAAAAAGTGGCGCCACTCCCAGCAGGGTCGCTGTCGGGAAACATCCCGGGTTCGCGATCAAGTCCGCCTCACGTATGGTTTCTCGATTGATTTCAGTTAGTCCATAAACCGCTTTGTCGAGTAGTTGTTCCGGTGCCGATTCTCCTTTATACCACTCTTCATATTCGCCCGGTTCCTTTAAACGCAGATCTCCGGAAAGATCGATGATTTTTGCTTTTTTCCCGATAAGCTTCTGAGCGAGCTCCTTTGATACACCGGAAGGGACGGCTAGGAATACGAAATCAAGCTCTTGCATTTCCTCGATCATGATCGGTTTCACATTTTCAAGAGAAAGACCGATTAAATGCGGATACTGTTCCGCATAGGAAGTCCCTTCCAAAGAAGATGAATATAAAATGCATTCATTCACATTCGGGTGATTCGACAACAGGCGATACAACTCCACACCACCATATCCAGTACTACCAACTATACCAACATCCAAAACCATTCACCCCAGACTGTAAATTTAAATTAGGTCTAATTATATGAGTGTATATTAATAAAATCAATAGTATATTTATAAATTTTTGACTAAAGTTACTTTATTCACAAATTCACTCCGATAGTACTAGAACAAAACAAATAAAGGTCCGTCCCTCGCTATGGAGGGACGGACCTTTATGAGTATTTTAATAATATCTTAGAATTGTGCTGCCTCCGTTGAACCCTTCAAGGCCGTTGTAGAGGAGGTTCCACCTGAGATGACCATTGATACTTCATCAAAATAACCGGTTCCTACTTCACGCTGATGTCTTGTAGCAGAATAACCATGCTTTTCGCTTGCAAACTCTGCTTCCTGTAGCTGTGAATAGGCTGCCATACCGCGATCCTTGTAGCCTCTGGCAAGCTCGAACATGCTGTGGTTCAGCGCGTGGAAGCCTGCAAGTGTGACGAACTGGAATTTGTATCCCATTTTCCCGAGCTCGACTTGGAATTTGGCGATTGTTTCATCATCCAATTTCTTTTTCCAGTTAAAGGACGGAGAACAGTTATACGCCAGTAATTTCCCTGGATGCTCCGCATGGATGGCCTCTGCAAAACGGCGTGCTTCTTCAAGATTTGGTTCAGACGTTTCACACCACACAAGGTCCGCATAAGGCGCATACGCAAGACCCCTCGCAATGGCCTGATCCAGGCCAGCGTTTGTGCGGAAGAAGCCTTCCGGCGTACGATCACCTGTAATGAACTGGGCATCATAAGGATCCACATCGCTCGTGATCAAGTCCGCGGCATTCGCATCCGTACGTGCAACGATTAACGTCGGAACGCCCATGACATCCGCTGCAAGACGGGCTGAGATAAGATTCTTAACTGCCGTTTGAGTAGGCAGCAGCACTTTCCCTCCAAGATGACCGCACTTCTTCTCAGATGAAAGCTGGTCTTCGAAGTGGACGGCAGAAGCTCCTGCTTCAATCATCCCTTTCATTAGTTCGAACACATTCAGCTGACCTCCGAATCCAGCCTCCGCATCGGCCACGATCGGCACGAACCAATCGATTGATTCGTCCCCCTCCACATAATGAACCTGGTCGGCACGCTGCAGGGCTTGATTGATTCGCTTCACGACAGATGGTACAGAGTTTGCCGGGTACAGACTTTGATCAGGGTACATATGTCCGGATAAATTGGCATCCGCTGCAACCTGCCATCCGCTCAAGTAAATGGCTTTCAGCCCGGCTCTTACCTGTTGGACCGCCTGGTTTCCGGTCAGTGCGCCAAGGGCATTGATGTAGTCTTCTTCGTGAAGAAGGTTCCACAGTTTTTCAGATCCGCGACGGGCAAGAGTGTGCTCGATGTCGATGGATCCTCTTAAACGAATAACGTCTTCAGCTGAGTAAGAGCGTGTGATCCCCTTCCAGCGTTGATCCATTTCCCAATTTTCCTGTAGTGCCGTTACACGTTCGTTCGTTGGTTTTACCATGTTATATCTCTCCCTTTTTTGGTTTTGTTTATTTATACATATCGATGTATATTTCTATCGTCATTTTTCGTTCGTGATTGAGGTCCGTCCCTCATCACAATGAAGCGGTAATTGAATAAAGCAATGGTGCCTGCTATATCAACGTTTACAGGACGGCTATTTTACTTTCAGGTCCGTCCCTCTATCCCTTTAAAGGATCTGATAGCCAGGGATGGTTAGGAAGTCTGTAAATTGGTCGTTCTGGATGAGCTGGTCGAATAGGTCGACGGCTTCAGAGAATCGGCGTTCCTTGTATCGATCGTCTCCTAATTGGCTTTTGAGTTTCGTCAGTTCTTCCTGCTTCAGGTGTTCATAGAGTTCCATGGTGATGTTCCTTCCATCGTCAAGGACCCCTTTCGGATGACGGATCCATTGCCATAGCTGAGCCCGTGAAATTTCTGCTGTCGCCACATCCTCCATCAGATTATGGATCGGAGCCGCTCCCTGTCCGCTCAGCCACGATGAAATGTATTGGATGCCCACATTGATATTCAAACGGACGCCTTCTTCTGTTATCACACCTTGAGGTACCTCGAGAAGATCCTGTTCTGTTACTTCAAGACCTTTCAATGTCTTCTCATCAATCTGATTGGCCGTTTTCATCTCATGGTTGAAAACCTCCATGGCGACCGGTACTAAACCAGGGTGGGCAACCCATGTACCATCATGGCCATCACGCGCTTCCCTTTCCTTGTCTGTCTTCACCTTATTGAAGGCTTCTTCGTTCTTAACCGGATCATTCTTGACAGGAATCTGCGCTGCCATCCCACCTATGGCAGGAGCTCCTCTTCTGTGACAGGTCTTGATTGTAAGCAGGGAATACGCTCTCATGAACGGCGCTGTCATCGTAACCGACGAGCGATCTGGGAGGACGACATTTTCCTGTTCCCGAAGCTTTTTGATATAGCTGAAAATATAATCCCATCTTCCACAGTTCAATCCCGCTGAATGCTCCTTTAACTCATAAAGGATTTCATCCATTTCAAATGCGGCCGTAATGGTTTCGATCAGGACTGTCGCTTTGATCGTCCCTTGGGGGATTCCCACATATTCTTGTGCAAAGTTAAATACATCGTTCCAAAAACGTGCTTCCTGATGACTTTCTAATTTAGGTAAGTAAAAATAAGGGCCATCCTTCGTAGAGGTTAAATGTGTCGCGTTATGGAAAAAGAATAAACCAAAGTCGACAAGGCTGCCGGATAATGGATTCCCATCCAGTTCAATATGTTTCTCTTCCAGATGAAGTCCCCTCGGTCGTACGATTAATACCGCGTGCTCCTGATTTAATTCATAACGCTTGCCATTTGTCTCGAAGTCTATTGTGTGGTGTACAGCATCTCTGAGGTTGATCTGTCCTTCTATGAGGTTCGTCCATGTAGGTGAGGTGGCATCTTCGAAACATGCCATGAAACATTTCGCTCCTGAGTTCAGAGCATTGATGACCATCTTCCGGTCAACGGGTCCGGTGATTTCCACCCTTCGATCTTGTAAAGCCTGTGGGATCGGTCCGACCTTCCATTCGCTTTGTCGAATCGATTCCGTTTCCGGCAAAAAGTGAGGAAGCTCTCCACCATTGATCCGTTCCTGCTTCTTATCCCTGTTCTGTAACAGCTCCTTGCGTCTGTCTCCGAACCGACGCTCCAATTGTTCGAGAAACTGTAAAGCTTCCGGAGATAAAATGTCCGCAAAGCCCGTCCTGAATTCCCCGGTTACCTTGATACCAACCATTTGAGTAGACATAGAACCTTTTCACTCCTTACGTGTATTAAACAAATCTTATTGTTATAATACAGATTATTTAACATGTTTGTATTGTATAACAGTTAACACAGATATGGAACACTTTTTTCAGAAATTTCATTCGACATTTTTCGCAACCGTTTCAAACCGCCTCTGAAGAAAGGAAAGAAGGTCCGTCCCTCATCGCGTTAAAGCGGCGAGGGACGGACCTTCAGGCATACAGTTTGTTTACAGCTTGTGCTCCAATTCGTGGATTCTCTTTTCTAATTTTTTATTTTGTTCAAGTACATGAAATGCAAAGGTAAGGGCCGTACCGGCCATTATAAAAGCGATGAAACTCATCGTCCTTCTCCTCCTCCCCTATTTTTCATTTTGTATAGGATATGAGCGATGATGTTGGCAGGGATAAAAAGGGGATTGGACTGAGCATTGTGGTGAAGAACCTGCTCCTGGACAGGCATATCCTCAAACATCTTCCCCTGTGATCGATTCTTTTTCTTTTCCTCTTCCATGGCTTTAATATAACGATACTGAATAGGGATCATGATTAGCGTGACAACAAATAGTACAAGGGCAACGATGAGTCCAAATAAATAATATCCGTTCATACTGTTTCACCTCTTTTGTTCTATACCCGTTCTACGTAAGAAAAGGCCTGGTAGTTTCATTTTTTGTAAAGCTGTTATCGTTATCTTGACGAAACGAGTGGTGGTTGATTTCCGCTCCAGGTGCTCGCTTTCCGCGGGGCTGGCGGTGAGCCTCCTCGGGCTTCGCCCTGTGGGGTCTCACCTGTCCAGCGTTTCCCGCAGGAGTCGAGCACCTTCCGCTCCAATCAACTTCAAAGCATAAGTTTTTTTACTTCAATTAAAGTAAACTAATCAACTTCTCACCTGTTTTTCAGCACCATTTAGCTCTGTCACTAAGATCTTGTTTTTATAGCTGAGTAAAGCAGCTCCCCTAAGCCTTAGAACATTCTCGATGACAGAGTGTTTGCAAATCAAAGTCTTTACTAAAATAAATAAGCCTTCGAGAAAATACCTACTTCTATAATTCGAAGGTCCGTCCCTCACTAAAAAAGAACTAACCCTTATGCGGATTAGTTCTTTTTCTGTTTATTCATAGATGTGCAAATAGGTTTCTTTACTGCCCTGTTTTTTCACGATGAGGGCTTCGGGTCCGTAGGAAGAGGAGACGAGAAGTTCTACGTCCCAGCTGTCCGGGGTCTGTTTACTGATCATATTCTTGAGATGCTGGGCGAATCCGATGGTTTCAGCTTTTCCCTGGAACGAAAGGGCCACCTCGAATTCCATCTTGGATAGTTTCTGATTTTGATAGAGCGCTTGTCCCGTCAGTCCCGTGTAGACCGGGAAATACTTTTCAATGTCTGTTTTAAACTCATTAAAGACTTTGTAATCGTTCGGATGGTTGTCCTCGGCTTCAGGAGAAGGGAATAAATAATAATCTTCATTGATTCCTTTCCAATCTTGAATGCCGCTATCCTTCGGCTCCACCGTCGTATAAGCAAAGAAGTGACCAGGGACGACCTGATCTTTAGGAGCCTGCTTGTAAAGAGAAATCATAATCGGGACATTTTGAAGTTCTTTTTTCTGACGAAGGCGCTTCAGGACTTCGTCTGCGATTTTCGCTCCCTGTTGTTTCAACACTTCATTGCTGATATTTTTGACTGTTCTGGTCCCATTTGACATATTGGTCTCATATTGAACAGAATTCAGGGATAGGGCGATGGCGACTCCACCGAGGCGCACCTTGTTGTCTTCTTTTTTCATTAGATAATTATGTTCAATCACATGAGCAAGGTAAATAGGGGCATTCTCTCCGCTTGATTGAACGGGATTCAGACCCACATTTTCAGACTCCTTAAGTCCTTTTTCCTTCAGTTGTTCACTTGTATACTTTCTTTGAAGCCAGCTATCCACCGTTTTCTTCGTCAGGAACTGGCCTTCTTTAAAGAAGTATTCTTCCGTTGAGAATCGATTCTGAGCCACCCGCAGCAAACCCTTTTCGATTTCATTGATATCGTATCTGGATCCCAGATCATTCACGACGACGCCCCGAGTATTACTCGTTTCATACGGAAGCATCGTCTTGTAGTATTCTTTCGAAATTTGGAAGCTTGGTATGATGGCCTTCTTCGCTTCGCTGTCCTGATTTTCCTGAACGACCTGATCCTGTTTCTCAAATGTCGGAGCGCAGCCTCCCAACAACAACAATGCGGAGAGTGCGACCGAAATCCCTTTTTTCATTCCTCGTTACACCTCTTATCGGTTAAGTTCTTCCATCAGCTTGTCCTCATCCCAAACTTCTATGTTTAACTCGTTCGCTTTCGTCAGCTTTGATCCCGCTTCTTCCCCTGCGATGACAAGATCGGTCTTCTTACTAACGCTTCCGGTAACTTTCCCACCGAGCATTTCAATTTTTTCTTTGGCTTCATTACGGCTCAACCGCTCGATTTTCCCTGTCAGCACAATCGTTTTCCCTGCAAAATAAGAGTCAACGTCACTTGCTGCTACAGGTTTCGGTCCTTTGTATTCGAGGTTTACCCCGGCGTCCTTCAGCTCCTGAATAAGTTCCTTTACTTCATCGTTTTCAAAGTAAGCGACAATGGCATCGGCCATTTTATCCCCGATTTCATTGACATTCAATAGCTCTTCTTTGCCTACTTCCATCAGCCTGTCCATCGAACTGAACTCCTGTGCCAATGTCTTGGCCGCTTTGGCTCCAACGTGACGGATTCCAAGACCGAATAACAATTTCTCCAGGGAATTTCCCTTTGACGTTTGAATCGCGTCTAACAGATTATCGACGGATTTCTCACCCATTCGTTCCAGCTGCAGGAGCTGTTCACGTTCTAATCTGTATAAATCGGCGACATCTTCAATCAATTTCTCCCTGAATAATTGGCTGATCACTTTTTCCCCGAGTCCATCAATGTTCATGGCATTCCTTGATACAAAGTGAATGAGGCCTTCACGGATTTGTGCCGGGCATTTCGGATTGATACAGCGGAGAGCTACTTCCCCTTCGAGCCTTACAAGCTCACTTTCACACTCAGGACAATGGGTCGGCATCAAGAACTCCTGTTCATCACCTGTTCTCTTGTCTTCCAGTACGTTGACCACTTCCGGGATGATGTCCCCCGCTTTCTTAATGACAACTTGGTCACCGATCTTGATGTCTTTCTCCCTGATCAGATCTTCATTGTGCAGCGAGGCCCGTTGCACGGTCGTTCCCGCTACACGAACCGGTTCAAGAATAGCTGTTGGCGTGACAACTCCGGTACGACCAACACTTAATTCAATCTCCTTCAACACGGTGACGACTTCCTCAGCCGGGAACTTGTACGCAATGGCCCACCTTGGGCTTTTCGCTGTCGTTCCAAGTTCCTGCTGCTGATCAAGGGAATCCACTTTGATGACGATGCCGTCTATATCATAGGCAAGATTCGGGCGTTCATCTGTCCATTTTCCGACAAATTCAATGACCTCTTCAATGGTCGCACAGCGTTTACGTTCAGGGTTTGTTTTAAATCCAAGCTCATCAAGCTTATCCAGTCCCTCACTATGTGAGTCAATCCCTGTATCACCGATATCGGCTAGGGCATATAAGAAAACATCCAAATTCCGTGATGCCGCGATTTTTGGATCAAGTTGGCGTAATGAACCAGCCGCCGCATTTCGCGGGTTGGCAA
Organism: Rossellomorea aquimaris; assembly: GCF_020172085.1. Taxonomy (GTDB): domain Bacteria; phylum Bacillota; class Bacilli; order Bacillales; family Bacillaceae_B; genus Rossellomorea; species Rossellomorea aquimaris_E. The sequence goes on along the minus strand of NZ_JAIVAT010000007.1, from coordinate 24,328 downwards.
ATGGTTCTTCCCCTTTTTCCTCTTTCAGCTTATTTAAAGCTTCGAAAGATCCCTTCGGCATGAAGGCTTCACCGCGGACCTCGAAGGACATCTTTTCAGAAATCTTTAACGGAATCGAACGAATCGTCTTCAGGTTCGAAGTGATATCCTCTCCTATGGATCCATCTCCCCTTGTGGCCCCCTGGACAAACTTTCCTTCTTCATACCTGAGGGACACGGCCAAGCCATCGATCTTCAGTTCGCATACATAGGAGAAATCATCTCCTACCGCCTGGCGAACGCGGCGGTCAAAGTCACGGAGATCGTCTTCATTGAAGGCATTTCCAAGACTCAGCATCGGCGTTCTGTGCTCCACTTTTTCAAAAGATTCTAGAATGGTCCCACCGACTCGTTGAGAAGGAGAATCCGCAGATTTCAATTCCGGGTATTGATCTTCGAGCCCGATCAGTTCCCGGAGAAGCTGATCGTACTCGGAATCGGGAACGGAAGGCTTGTCGAGTACATGGTATTCATAATTGTATTGATTTAACAATTCGTGCAGTTCACTGACACGTTTTTCGGCTGATTGTCGATCCATTTCCACAACCCTTTCTTGCTTAATATTCAGTCGGTCGGAAGAGATTACCGTTCCGACACGTCACGCTTTTTCAATTGGAGCGAATTTGGCCAGTAGACGCTTGATTCCCATTGGACTAGGGAAGGCAATATCGAGCTCGACACTGTCTCCGGATCCTTTCACACTGACAACCGTTCCCGTTCCCCACTTCTTATGCTGGGCCTTATCCCCAACCTGCCACGCAACGGATTCTCCACCCGTAGTGGTTTGGACTGGACGTGAAACCGGCTTTCTCGGCGTAGGGCGCGATGGTGATTTCGAAGCTGACTTCCCAAATGGCGTGAAGGCACTCTTCTTTTCTGCCATCACATCGTCCAGCAGGTCTGCTGGAATTTCGCTGATGAAACGGGAAACCGGGTTCATCTTCGTTTGCCCGAAGAGTGTTCTCATCTGGGCATTCGTCAAGAAGAGCTGCTCTTCTGAACGGGTGATTCCCACATATGCCAAGCGGCGCTCTTCTTCCATTTCATCTTCTTCCATAAGGGAACGGCTGTGAGGGAATACCCCTTCCTCCATTCCCATGAGGAAGACAACAGGAAACTCTAAACCTTTGGCTGCGTGAAGGGTCATTAAGATGACAGAATCCTTCGGTTGGTCGTCTTCATCAAGCTTATCTATATCGGCAACCAAAGCAAGATCTGTTAAAAACGCCACCAAGCTCTTATCGTCGTTTGATTCCTCAAAGCTTTTTGTTACTGACAGGAACTCGTCCAAGTTCTCGAGTCTTGATTGGGACTCGATGGACTTTTCTGCTTTCAGCATGTCTGTATAGCCTGATTTCTCAAGAATTTCTTCTACCAGTTCCGTTACAGATAGATACTCCTGCATACTCGTATAGCCTTTCACCATCTCCATGAATTCAATCACGGCCTTGGTGATTTTAGGGCTGAGTCCGATGAAGTCCGCTTCTGCAAGCGCCCTGAACATGGAAATATCATGGTCTTGAGCGTAACGGGCGATTTTATCAATGGACGTGGCACCGACACCCCTCTTCGGTACATTGATGACACGCTGCAAGCTGATGTCATCATCAGGATTCGAAATGAGTCTCAAATACGCTAAAATATCCTTGATCTCTTTACGGTCATAGAACTTGATGCCGCCCACGATGGAATATTCGATATTCGATTTAAGAAGAACTTCCTCCATCACACGGGACTGGGCGTTCGTGCGATACAAAATGGCAAAATCCGAATACTTTCTCTTACCGTTTTCCATCATTTCTTTGATTTTTCCTGTGACGAATTGCGCTTCGGTCTGCTCGGTATCCGCCCTGAAATAGGAAATCTTCTCACCGTCATCATTTTCCGTCCACAGGTTCTTCGGTTTACGGTTTGAATTCTTCTGGATGACTTCATTCGCCGCCTGAAGAATCCTTTTCGTTGAACGATAATTCTGTTCAAGGAAAATTACGGTAGCTCTTGGATAATCCTTCTCAAAAGACAGGATGTTGGCAATGTCCGCACCGCGCCATTTATATATCGACTGATCCGAATCCCCTACTACACAGAGGTTCTGGAAACGGGATGCGAGCAGTTTTACGAGCATATATTGCGCTCTGTTCGTATCCTGATACTCATCCACGTGTATATACTGAAACTTGCGCTGATAAAACTCCAATACTTCCGGTACACGTTGAAACAATTGAATCGTCGTCATGATCAGATCATCGAAATCAAGCGCCTGATTCTTTCGTAATCGCTTCTGATACTCCGTGTACACGTCCGAAACGACCTGGTCGTAATATCCCCCTACCTGTTTGGATAATTCTTCGGGTGTAGTCAGCTCATTTTTCGCAGAGCTAATTGATCCAAGAAGGGAACGAGGATCAAATTTCTTTGGGTCTATATTTTTTTCTTTTAAAATCGATTTAATGACAGACTGCTGATCTGTCGAGTCCAGGATCGTGAAGTTTCGGCTTAATCCGATCCGGTCAATATCACGGCGAAGGATCCGTACACACATGCTGTGGAAAGTGGAGATCCAAATGTTCTCCGACGCTCCTCCAAGGATGTTATAGATACGATCCTTCATTTCTCTTGCGGCTTTATTTGTAAAGGTAATCGCTAAAATATTATAAGGATTGACCCCTTTTTCCACCATCAAATACGCAATCCGATGCGTCAACACTCTTGTCTTCCCTGAGCCTGCCCCTGCCATGATCAGTAACGGCCCCTCAGTCGCCTTCACCGCTTCAGCCTGCTGCGGATTCATTCCATTCAACAATCGATCAGTCAAAAATTGCATACTCTCTCACCACCATAACGAACGTACGTTCTATATTTGTATTTCAATTATATCTCATTCTAGGACGGACCTCCAGTAGGATCCTTATCCCTTCACAGCTTTTACCGTTTTCAATGCTTCCTTTACGTTGTCATATACAACATTCCCAACCACTACAACATCAGAAACCGCGGCCATTTCCTTCGCCTGCTGTACGGATTTGATGCCGCCTCCATAGAATAAAGTCGTGTTTTCAAGGGAATCTTTTACTTCTTTCACGGTTTCTACATCCCCATATGTACCACTGTATTCCAGGTAAAAGATCGGCAGATTGAACATCCTTTCTGCCATCATGGCATAAGCTGCCGCGTCTTCACTTGAAATGTCTGTGTTTGCTTCCGTTACTTGTGCTGCCTTGCAGTCACGGTTCAATATACAATATCCTTCTACCAGGATTTCGTCCCAATTCATGATTTCTCCATATTCCTTGACCGCCTGGTGATGTAATCCCGTCACCCAGTTCATATTCTGACTGTTCATCACCATGGGAATGAAATATAAATCGAAGCCCGGAGTAATCGACTCCAGATTCGACACCTCCAGAATACAAGGAACCGTATATCGTCTCACTCGTGCCATCAAATCAAGAACCTTTTCAAGGGTTACACCGTCCGTTCCCCCTACGATAATCGCGTCTGTTCCTGATTCACATACTGCTTCTAAATCTTCATCATCTATTGTCTTATTCGGATCTAGTTTAAATACATGGCGCCACTCTTGGACATCATACATGCGCTGTTCCTCCATTCATACATCCATCTAACGTATTATATCATTTGTGGGTGGGAGTCGCATTAACTACAAAAGCGGAGGCGGCTTGCCCAGAGGCGACAAGCATAAGATGAACCTACCGGGAAGGCGCTCTTTGCCTTTTTGGTAGGTTTTGCTTATGACCTCGAGCCTCTAGCCGCTGGAGCTGGATGACACCAAAAGCGGAAGCGGCTCGCCCAGAGGCGACAAGCATAAGATAAACCTGCCGGGAAGGCGTTCTTTGCCTTTTTGGCAGGTTTTGCTTATGACCTCGAGCCTCTAGCCGCCGGAGCTGGATGACACCAAAAGCAGAGGCGGCTTGCTCAGACCCGACAAGCATAAGGCGAACTGGCCGGAAAGGCGCTTTTTGTCTTTTTGGACAGGTTGACTTATGACCTCGAGGGGCTAGCCGCCGGAGCTGGATGACACCCGGACAAAAAACAAAGACCGCTCGTCATCGACAGCGGTCCTTCCATTATTTCTCTTCCTGATGTACACGATCCAACACTAACTGATACGCATCATTTCCGTAATTCAAGCAGCGTTTCACACGGGAAATCGTTGCGGTACTTGCACCTGTTTCCGTTTCAATCTTATGATAGGTCTTCCCATCCTGAAGCATACGTGCGACTTCAAGACGTTGAGCAAGAGATTGAATTTCATTGATGGTGCAAAGGTCATCAAAGAAACGATAGCATTCTTCAAGATTCTGCAGGGAAAGAACAGCATTGAATAACTGATCCAGCTCCTTGCCTCTTAGTTTATTTATTTGCATTCAAAAGACTCCTTTTCCTTCTATTCTTGATAAGATACCGAACCGGTCAACCCCGGAGAACTTGGAATGACGTTGATCCATGTCGATCCTTTTCGCAGGCTTACAGGTTTATCATTTTCAAAAGGAAGAATTCTGCCGTCGACGTTCTCCCAGTGAACTTTACGAAGCTTACCATCTTGTATCAAATAAGCATTCCCGCCTGATTCGATGTCTATATCACGCCTTCCAGCGTCATCGACAATCTGATGTGAAGCTTCTACGATGAGGAGGTTTTCGACCAGAACAGGATCTTTCGAGTCATAATCGATGGTTTGTTCTCCATTTGAATAGCGCTCGTATCGGCCTTCTTTTTCGTTGTAGTCATACACAACATTAAACAGGGGATTTTGATTGTATGAAATCATCACGGAATTTGCGGCTTCTCCTTTTATCTTTCCCTTATCACTGAAATTCAGTGCCTTAGGCGGGCGATTCATATCGAAACCATTCTTATCCGCACCCTCTTTGATATGCTCGTAGGTGATATAGGAATTATGAGGAGCTTTACGGAAGCTTGCCCGCTTAAATAGTGTCCCGTCATATTGGATCCCATTCAAATCATCGATAAAACCATTCATCAGCATTTCTTTCGCCTCAGGGCTGTATCCATGAGCCACATACAAACTATCATATCCTTTTGCAAGTTCTATATAGTAATCTCTTGCACTTCGTACAGGACCGACTTCTTTCGGCATCCGGCTTTGGAATATGGCGAGAAAACGAGTGATATCCCCCTCTGCCAATACTTCATAAACGATATCCGCTTTGGATAAGCCTGATTGGGGCCGGGCCTTCGGATGGTTATTCACCATCACAGCCACCGAGCGGGCCGTCGACTCATTCTCTTCTCCCACCCCTGTTAAAGGGGATTGATACATATCTTCCGTTTCTACGCCTGTCTCTTCTTTCACCACTGGAGTTGCGGCTTCTTTATCAGATTCTTTCTTTATCTCTTTATCTGAACTACATGCGACAAGTGTCAACGAGCTTAACGCAATAATCAAAGCTCTTTTCAGCATGTTTTTTTACACCCCTATATACTTTACTATTTTAACGCATTATTGTTGGAAAGAGTACCGTTTTCTTCATTACATCATAGATTCCTTTTTGTGTCATCCGGATATATGGAAGATGAGTGGACTGAAGAAACAGTAATGTATAGATCGGATCCGCGAAGCGATAGCCTCTTTCTTTTAATAATCCTTTTAGTATTTTTTCTTCTTCAATCAGCTCCGGCATTTCTTTCTGAGAAAGCAGTCCGCTTAGTGGAAGGGGGATTTCGTGCAGGATTTCACCATTCTCTGCAAGGACGATCCCTCCCCCGATTTCTTTCATCCTGTCGAAGGCTGCAATCATATCAGACTTTCTTTTTCCAATCAGGATAATGTCCCCTGTATTGGAGTAAGACGACGCAAACCCCATGACCCCCTTCGAGAAGCCTTTGATCATGGTGCTGATTCTCCACTTACCATTCCGGTCGAGCAGCATGAGGAATGATTGATCATGGTCAGTCTCGAGAAAGTCTTCTGATGGATTGATGGAAATGGAGTAAGGCTTGGTAATGACATCATTCACCATTTCAATACCAAACGGCATGGAGAATTGAAGGTCGTCATACCCAACCTCCCAGTCGAGTTGTAGAGGGGTAAATCCACTTTCTCCCCATTTAATTTCTGTGTAATCCTCCATCTGTTCGCCGTTTTTACGAACCCAGACTCCCTTTGACAGGACCGAAACTGGAGTCGGATCATCCTTTGCAGAAAGGAAGTTGATATTGGCAACCCTGCCTGTAGCAATCATCCCATGGAGGTGAGTGATATTGTAATAATTGGCAACGTTGTAACTTGCCATATGATACGCTTCAATGGGCGGGATGCCTTTATCCAACGCCATTTTGATCATGAAATCCAGTACGCCTTTTTCGTAGAAACCAGGCGTGGATCCATCTGTTGTAAATAGCAAGGAATCGTAGGAATCGATGCCTTGTTCTTTTAACCCGTCTAACAGAACCGGTAGATCCGGCCGGATGGATGAATGGCGCAGGGTGACGGTCAGCCCTTGAATGAGACGCTTGTACACGTCTTCTCCGGTCATCGATTCATGATCTCCATCTATTCCTAATAAGCCAAGCTTAGCGATCGTATTATCAGAGGCTCCCGGGAGATGCCCCTCCACGATTTTCCCCATCCTTTTGGCTTCCTGCATCCAGTGAAGGATCAGGTCATCTCCTTCGAGCAGTCGCGGCCATGCGGTCAATTCACCGCCTTGAAGGACAGAGTCATGTTCGAGCCAAGATTTCACTTCCCCATTTGAGAAAGTGACCTCTTCATTCATCATTTCAGTCTGTGAATCAAATCGAGTCCACCAGTACATCGTCACTGGCATATTGTTAAATTCCCTTAATAAAGTAAACGCTTTCTTTTTTTCCAATTGTAAAAACATCATCAGGTTATCATTTACGAATGTCGTTGTACCGGTTTGGGATGCATACTTGGAAAAAGATTGGGGATTATAAAGCTGAAACGGATGTACATGCGGTTCAATATATCCTGGAACGAGGTACTGTGAGTCACAGTCCACGATTTCACACTTCTCAAGGTTTTCAGGGAGTTGATCACCGGTATAGACAATCCGGTCACCGTAAACCCAAATATGTCCCTGCACCCATTTCTTTAACGTTGAGTGAAGGTAGGTTGCATTCTTTAAAAGAAGACTGGGAGACAATTCTCCATTCAGTACTTGTACATGTTCTCGCAGTTGTTTGTTCTTCCATCTGTAGCGCTGGTCCAAAGTGAACACTCCTCTAGTGGAATGGTATTAGTGTAAGTTTCATTTTATGTTAACATATTTTACTATTTAACGCATTAAAGGTTTACAACAATTATGTGAATTATCGATTAGGGAGGAATGTACAAATGAAAGTATCATCAAACATCGGGATCATCAATGCCCTTATCCGCATCACCATTGGATTTACCATCCTTGCCTGGAGTACTTCCAAGCTTGCAAGACGTCCATGGAGAGACTCCTATCTCGTCATGGCGGTCATCGGTGCCATGAAAGTGGGAGAAGGGATATTGCGTTACTGTCCTGTCACTGCCCTGTTTGAAAAAGGGGGAGAAGGCGGAAATGAAAACGGCGGCTTCGGTGGATTTAAAGCGAAGGATATGATGAACTTCAAAGACATGCTGAAGTCCGGTAAATCCGATCATGACAATCACAACCATCAATCAAAAAGCGAACACCAACAAGAACCGCTCAACAACACCAAAAAAGAATCCAACTTCAACCCTGAAGAACTCACCAACCAAGAAGTCCAAGAGGCGTTGAACGGCGGCAAGGGAATCGGCGATAAAGGGACGGACCTTCATTCTTAGTTATTTGAAAATGATGTCTTTCTTCGAAATGCAGTAACGGCGGGCTTTCCCTTGAATTAAATCGAGCAAAATGGCAGATTGCCGAGGTCCGTCCCTCAAAAGGACTTTCCTCGGCAACTTTGCATCTATATTGATAAATTGATAAAAGGAGTTGTTTGTATTGTTTTGGGAATATTTAACGGATATGTCGTATGTTCTGTTTTCGTTGATTGGCGGCATCGTCGCCATTGCGTATGTGTATGTTCGAAAATCTAGGAAGAGACGTGTTCGATAGCTTTGAGCCCGATATCTCTCCTGTAGAACAAGCCTTTCCAATCTACTTTGCCTAATTGACGGTAAACGTCTGTTTGCGCTTTTTCAACCGTGGAGGCAGTGGAAGCGACCAATAATACTCTTCCCCCATTTGAAACAAGGGTATCTTCCTCACTGATTTCCGTTCCTGCATGGTATACCAAGGTTCCATGATCAAGCGAACCTTCAATGTCAGGGATTTGGATCCCTTTTTCATAGGTGCCAGGATACCCCTCGGCTGCGAGCACAACCCCAACAACCGCTTCATCCGACCATTCCAATTGAACAGGCTTGCCCTCGATGATATCCTTCACCACGAGGCCAAAGTCAGAAGTCAATCGCGGCAGGACTACCTGTGTTTCCGGGTCTCCGAAACGGGCATTGAATTCGATGACCTTTGGACCCTCACTTGTCAGCATCAGCCCAGCATATAGAATGCCGGTAAATGAACGATTCTCTTTCACCATTGCTTGTGCTGTCGGGTAGAGAACCGTAGAAATCGCTTCTTGCACGACTTCATCCGTAATATGCGGAACCGGGGAATAAGCACCCATCCCACCTGTGTTCGGACCTTGATCCCCATCAAAGGCACGCTTATGATCCTGGGCGATCACCATGGGATAGACCGACTCACCATTCACAAATGCCATGAGTGAGAACTCTTCTCCAAACAAGCATTCTTCCACAACCACTTTCGAGGAGGCATCCCCGAATTTCTCATCAAGAAGCATGTCTTCCAAAGCGCTGATGGCTTCCTGCTCCGTTTCAGCCACCACAACACCCTTTCCGGCTGCCAGACCATCTGCCTTCACTACGATCGGCGCACCGACTTCCTTCACATATTCGATTGCTTTCTCTACGCTTGTGAACACTTCATAGGAAGCCGTGGGGATGTTATATTTCTTCATTAACTCTTTAGAAAATGATTTACTTCCTTCGATGATGGCCGCTTCTTTCGTCGGTCCGAATATGTGCAGGCCTTCCTCCTGGAAACGGTTGACGATCCCATCCAATAATGGGTTTTCGGGACCTACAAACGTAAACGCAATATCCTCTTGTTTGGCAAAATCAATGAGATCACTCACGCCAGTTTCAGTGTATGGAAGATTTGTCGCTACGCCTGCGATACCTGCATTCCCTGGTGCGCAGAACACTTCTCTCACACTTTCACTTTCCGCTAATTTCTTGCATATGGCATGTTCGCGACCACCGCGGCCGATCACTAATACTTTCATCTTAAGATAGCCCCCTTTTAAGAAAACCTCTCCTTTAATGTTGTAGATGAGGAGAGGTTGGTATGTGGAAAAATTTCTTGAGCTGTATTTATGGGCTTGGTACTGGAAAGAGAAGTGGAGGTCCGTCCCTCCTTTCTCTTTCCTTGAATCAACTTAGCCCTTAATAAATCCTTTACCTTCAATGTCTTTACCGTTTTTCAAGTTCAGATAACAGTCAAAACTTGAGGTCCGTCCCTCCAATTAATGTTTGAAGTGGCGGATCCCGGTCATGACCATGGTGATGCCGTATTGGTCTGCTTTTTTGATGGAGTCTTCATCACGGATGGAGCCTCCCGGTTGGATGATGGCGGTGATGCCAGCTTTGGCAGCCGCTTCTACGGTGTCGTCCATCGGGAAGAAGGCATCGGATGCCATGGCCGCTCCATTAGCTTTCGAACCTGCCTGCTCAAGAGCAATGTTTGCCGCACCGACGCGGTTCATCTGTCCTGCACCGACTCCGATTGTCATATGAGCATCTGTCACAACGATTGCGTTGGATTTCACATGCTTCACAACTTTCCATCCGAGTTTCATAGCGTCCCATTCGGCTTCTGTCGGTTCACGCTTCGTCACGACTCTCAGGTCTGCATCGTCAAGGGTGAACGTGTCATCCGCTTGAACAAGCAATCCACCTTCAACCGTCGTTAACTTACGCTCGATCTTATTTGTAGATTCAAATGGAACCGTCAATAAACGAATATTCTTCTTGGCTGAAAGGATCTCAAATGCTTCATCACTGAAAGCTGGTGCGATGACGATCTCCAGGAAAATTTCATGAAGCTGCTTCGCTGTGTCTTCATCTACAATACGGTTCAACGCAACGATTCCACCGAAGATGGATGTAGAATCCGCTTCATACGCTTTCGAGAACGCTTCATGAATGGTCGAGCCAACGCCGACTCCACATGGGTTCATATGCTTCACTGCAACAGCTGCAGGTTCCGTGAACTCTTTAACGATTTGAAGAGCCGCATTGGCATCATTGATGTTATTGTATGAAAGCTCTTTCCCGTGAAGCTGCCTTGCCATGGCCACTGAGAATTCTGAGCCAAGGGGCGCGCGATAGAAAGAGGCCTGCTGATGAGGATTTTCCCCGTAACGGAGTGTTTGCTTTAATTCATACGTTCTTGTAAAACGTTCAGGGTTTTCTTCACCAGAAATGTCTGTCATGTATTCAGCAATGAAGGCATCGTAAGCTGCCGTATGGCGGAACACTTTGGCCGCTAATTTACGACGTTTTTCCAATGTTGGTTCGCCGTGAAGCTTCAACTCGGCTAGAACCCCATCATAATCCAATGCATCGACTACAACTGTCACGTATTGATGATTTTTTGCAGCTGCACGCAGCATCGTCGGACCGCCGATATCGATGTTCTCAATGGCTTCTTCAACGCCGACATTCGGCTTAGCGATCGTTTGTTGGAACGGGTAAAGATTGACACATACAAGGTCGATCCCTTCAATTCCCTGCTCCTCTAGCTGAACGCGATGACTTTCTTCGCCGCGCTTGGCAAGCAATCCACCGTGGATATTAGGGTGAAGGGTCTTAACGCGTCCTTCCAGGATTTCCGGAAAACCCGTCACTTCTTCTACTCCCATAACTTCAACGTCATTTTCTAAAAGAAGTTTTTTCGTTCCACCAGTCGAAATGATTTCATACCCTAGTGTCTTTAATTCTTTCGCAAATTCGATGACTCCGCTTTTATCTGAAACACTGATCAATGCTCTCTTTTTCAATGTCTGATCCTCCTCTGCCTGTTGTGCTGATTTTATTTTATTATGTTGTTTAAATGGAGATGGATTTGAGGATTGTATACTATAATGGTGCGTGGGTGGTCGTTTTATTGAAAATTCATCAGTTTGTAGGTGGTTTATGTGTTGATTTGGTGATTGGTGTGACGTTTGGGAGTGGACTTGTGCCACTTTGAGGAAAACTTGTGCCACTTTCGACCGGACTTGTGCCACTTTGAGGGGAACTCGTGCCACTTTCACCAAAACTTGTGCCGCTACACCAAATCGCAACCCTGCTACACTCCAAGCCATACCGCTTCTCCACTCATACACCGCTCAAAATCCAAGGTCCGTCCCCCCATCACTTTACCACACTACCAAGATAAAGCAACCATCAACCAACCTCTCCCCACCGGGTTTAGTGACCGCTGGTGAGAAAGAGGTGGTTCAGGGTGGTTGGGTATAGGTGATGTTCGACGTGTTGTATTTTGTCCTGGAGTGACTGTCTGGTTTCACCTGTTGTGACACGGACGATTTCCTGTGCGATGATCTCACCTGTGTCCATGCCTGCGTCTACGAAGTGAACCGTGACACCGGTGATTTTCACCCCTCCGTCAATGGCTTGTCCGATTGCGTCCTTCCCTGGAAAAGAAGGAAGGAGTGACGGATGGATATTCACGATCCTTCCACCGAAGCTTTCGAGAAGGGTTGGACCGATCAGCCTCATATACCCTGCTAACACAATAAAATCAACACCTAAATGAGCCAGCTCATTTAGGATTTCCTGTTCAAATGCCTGCTTGTTCTCATAGTCCTTTGCCCGAAAGACGAAAGTAGAGATTCCTGCAGTGTGGGCACGGTGAATGACAAACGCGCCCGGCTGGTCACATACAAGAAGTTTGATATTCGCTTTCAGTGTTCCGCTTTGGACGGCATCTACTAATGCTTGAAAATTACTTCCGCTTCCTGATGCAAAAATGGCAACCTGTCTCATGACTCGCCCCCGTTATTGACATGCTCATCCTTCATTCTCAACGAACAAAGCTTACTCCTGTTCCTTTTGAAACGCGTCCAATCATAAAGGCGTCTTCTCCCTGTTCATTGAAGAATCGAAGAATGTCTTCTGCTTCCGCTTCCTCTACAGCTAGCACAAATCCAATCCCCATATTGAAAATGTTATACATTTCGCTGCGTGGAATGTCTCCGTGCTGCTCAAGGGCAGTGAAAATGGCCGAAATCTCCCAGCTACCTTCCGTTATCTCTGCCTGCAATCCCTCTGGAAGCATCCGCGGGATATTTTCAATAAAGCCACCGCCAGTGATATGGGACATTCCGTTGATGGAGAATTGTTTAAGTGCCGCTAACACCGGTTTCACATAAATCTTTGTCGGTGTAAGAAGGGCTTCCTTTAGTGTGGTCCCGACTTCAGGTAAAGATTCTTCCAAAGAAAACGACTGATCTTCGAAGAATACTTTTCTCACTAAAGAGTATCCATTACTGTGTATACCACTGGACCCCAGTCCGACTAACACATTTCCTTCAGAAATTTTTTCGCCTGTGATGATCTCTTTTTTTTCACAGGCGCCAACAGCGAACCCGGCAATGTCATATTCTTCATCAGAATACATACCAGGCATCTCGGCGGTTTCGCCACCGATCAGCGCGCAGCCCGCTGTTTCACATCCGTCCGCAATTCCTTTTACAATACCTTCTATCTTCTCCGGGAGTGCTTTCCCGGTCGCTATATAATCTAAGAAATACAGTGGTTCCGCACCTTGAACGACAATGTCATTCACGCACATGGCCACACAATCGATCCCGATTGTATCGTGTTTGTCTGCCATGAAGGCAAGCTTCAGCTTCGTTCCGACTCCGTCTGTACCAGAGACGAGAACGGGTTCCTTTAAATTCAAGGAGGATAGGTCGAACATTCCACCAAAGCTGCCCAGCTGACCTAGAACGCCTTCGCGTGCCGTTCGTTTCACGTGCTTTTTGATCCGGTCGACGGATTCGTATCCTGCTTCTATATCTACTCCTGCCTGACGATACGCATTTGCCATCATGATTCCCCCTATTTCACTAACTCTTTTTCATGTGGATGAAGTGTATCCGGGTAGATTTCCGTTGGATACTTTCCTGTAAAGCAAGCCATGCATTGGCCGCGGTTTTCCGATGAATCATCCCGGCCGATGGCTTTAATCACACCGTCTGTGCTCAAGAATGTCAATGAGTCCGCTCCGATGATCTGGCGCATTTCTTCCACTGAGTTGGAAGAGGCGATCAGCTCTTCATGAGTCGATGTATCGATGCCGTAGAAGCAAGGGTTCTTGATCGGCGGTGAACTGATGCACACATGCACTTCCTTGGCTCCCGCTTCCTTCAGCATGGTCACGATCCGTTTCGACGTTGTTCCACGAACAATGGAATCGTCCACCATGACGACGCGTTTCCCTTCTACAACGCCTCTGACAGGCGAAAGCTTCATCTTCACACCCTGCTCACGTAAAGATTGAGAAGGCTGAATGAACGTGCGGCCAACATAACGATTCTTGATCAGACCCATTTCATATGGGATGCCTGATGCTTCCGCATACCCGATGGCGCTCGAAATGCTCGAATCCGGCACACCTGTGACAACATCCGCTTCGATCGGTGCTTCATACGCCAATTCCATCCCCATCCGTTTTCTAGCAGAATGGACGTTGATGCCTTGTATATTGCTGTCCGGTCTTGAGAAGTATACGTATTCCATCGTACACATCGCATTACCGCCTGAAAAACTAAACCGTTCTGAGGTCAACCCCTCATCATTGATGATCACAAGCTCCCCTGGCTCGATATCCCTTACAAATTCAGCCCCTACGATATCGAAGGCACATGTTTCTGACGCCACGCAGTAAGCATCCCCAAGCTTACCAAGAGATAATGGACGAAGACCGTGTGGATCAAGCGCCACCATCATCTCTGTTTCCGTCATGACGACAAATGCATAGGCACCCTTCAACATGGTCAGCGCGTTTTTCACGCGGTCCTTCAGGTTGAAATAGCCGCTTCGTTTAATCAAATGAGCCAATACTTCTGTATCTGAACTTGTTTGAAAAATACTCCCCTGACCTTCAAGCTGATGCTTCAAGGCGTTCGCATTAACCAGATTCCCGTTATGGGCAAGCGCAAGACTTCCGCTTTGGGAATTGAAGAGAAGAGGCTGAACATTTTCGTAGCCTCCACCTCCAGCCGTCGCATAGCGCACGTGACCGATGGCCGAATCCCCTTCAAGCTTCTCGATCGTGCCTTCCTGGAACACTTCCGTTACGAGGCCTTCCCCTTTTAAGCAACGTAACGTATCACCGTCAGACACGACGATACCTGTTCCCTCTTGTCCTCTATGCTGCAGACTATGAAGTCCGTAATACGTAATTTGCGCGGCATTCGGATGTCCCCAGATCCCGAATACTCCACATTCTTCGTTTAAGCCTTTGATTTCAGCAGGCATGGGATCGCTCCTTTCCAAGCTGACTCCAATTCTTCTACAGATGCCTGTAAAATGACATCTCCATTTTCTGATGACACCTTAATTGCTCCAAGATCGGTGACGTTACCAATGACTTTCGCTTCTGGTACCAGTTTCTCAAATTCATTCTTGTGTTCCGGTTTCACCGATACGATGAATCTCGATTGTGTTTCACTGAAAAGGTCTGCCACATTGTTTTCTCCTGAAATCTCAACGTTTGCTCCCAATCCTTTTGTTCCAAAAGTCGATTCCGCAAGAGCAACGGCGAAACCACCTTCAGCGATATCGTGGGCAGATGCCACAAGACCTTTTTGAATCGCTTCTAACAGCTGCATTTGACGGCGAAGCTCGGTTTTTAAATCAATCTTCGGTGCCTGACCGAAGATTTTTCCTTCTGTCAGCTTTTGAAGCTCACTTCCTCCGAACTCTTCATGTGTCTCACCGATCACATAAATCGAATCCCCAGCATCCTTGAAGCTTTGAGTCGTAATATGATCGACGTCCTCAATCAGTCCGACCATCCCGACTACAGGTGTTGGATAAACAGCTGTCCCCATTGATTCGTTATATAAGGAAACATTTCCACCGATAACCGGAGTCGAAAGCTCACGGCATGCTTCACTCATTCCTTCAACGGACTTCTCGATTTGCCAGAAGATTTCCGGTTTCTCCGGATTTCCGAAGTTCAAGCAGTCGGTGATCGCTAGTGGGATCGCTCCTGAACATACGATGTTACGAGCTGCCTCTGCTACAGCAATCTTTCCTCCGACTTCGGGATCCAGGTACAAGTAACGTGAATTACAATCCGTTGTCATGGCAAGAGCTTTTCTCGTACCACGTACACGTACAACCGCGGCATCAGAACCTGGGCTCACAACCGTGCTCGTTCTTACTTGATGGTCATATTGATCGTATACCCATTCTTTACTCGCAATCGTTGGCTGCTGCAAGAGCGCCTTGAGCGTTTCTTTATGATCGGCTACTGCTGGCGCCGCTGTTTCCATTGCTTGAAACTCTTTATAATAAGCCGCTTCTTGAGAAGGCTTGTGATAAACAGGTGCCTCTTCAGCAAGGGCATCGACCGGCACATCTGCCACGACTTCACCTTGGTGAAGAAGACGAAGGCGTTTATCGTCTGTTACCTTTCCAATTGAAACTGCTTCTAAATCATATTTTGAAAAAAGATCCACGATTTCTTGTTCACGGCCTTTTTCCACGACGATCAGCATGCGTTCCTGTGACTCTGACAACATCATTTCATACGCCGTCATGCCTCTTTCACGCTGTGGTACAAGATCCAGATCCATTTCGATTCCGGATCCCGCTTTACTCGCCATTTCCGCTGATGAGCTTGTCAGACCAGCCGCTCCCATATCTTGAATCCCGACAAGAGCATCGTTCTGAACAAGCTCCAGACACGCTTCAAGTAGTAATTTTTCCATAAATGGATCTCCCACTTGAACAGCAGGGCGCTTCTCTTCCGATCCTTCATTTAATTCCTCGGATGCGAAAGTGGCTCCGTGAATGCCGTCACGACCTGTTTTCGCCCCAACGTACATGACGGTATTGCCGACACCGTGTGCCTGACCTTTTTTAATATCCTTATGGTCGATCAACCCGACACACATGGCGTTTACAAGGGGATTTCCTTCGTAAGAAGCATCAAATTGAACTTCCCCGCCGACCGTTGGGATCCCTATACAGTTTCCGTATCCTGCAATGCCGGCTACGACTTCTTTAAATAGATACTGAACACGAGGAGAATCCAACTCTCCAAAGCGTAAAGAGTTGAGGAGTGCAATAGGTCTTGCCCCCATCGAGAATACGTCTCGTATAATACCTCCGACACCCGTTGCCGCTCCTTGATAAGGCTCGATGGCTGACGGATGATTGTGACTCTCGATTTTGAACACCACTGCTTGATCATCGCCAATATCAACAATCCCAGCTCCTTCTCCAGGTCCTTGAAGAACCCGTTCACCTGTGGTCGGGAATTTCATCAATACAGGCTTCGAATTTTTATAGCTGCAATGCTCTGACCACATAACAGAGAAAAGACCGGTCTCTGTGTAGTTCGGTGTTCTTCCGAGGATGTTTTCCACCATTGAAAATTCTTCGTCTGTTAAACCCATCTCACGATAAAGCTGTTCTTCTTTCACTTGTGTTGAAGTTGGTTCAAGCATTAACGACATGTTTTTCCCTCCAGTGTTTCACAATCGATTGAAATAGTTTCTTCCCGTCTTCACTACCTAGTAAAGTGTCCATGGCGCGTTCCGGATGAGGCATCATCCCAAGGACATTTCCTGCTTTATTGGTGATCCCGGCAATATTTTCAACGCTTCCGTTCGGGTTTTCATCTGTATACGTGAAGACAATTTGATTGTTTTCTTTCAGTGTGATCATCGTCTCTTCATCACAGAAGTAATTTCCTTCACCATGTGCAATCGGAATTTGAATCACATCATTTTTCTCATAACCATTCGTGAACATCGTTTCATTATTCTCAACGGTTAACGGCACGGTTTTACAAATGAATTTCAAGCTGTCATTCCGGCGCATGGCCCCTGGCAGTAGTCCTGTTTCGAGTAGAACCTGAAATCCGTTGCACACACCAAGAACCGGCTTGCCTTGCTCTGCCGCCTTCACGACCTCTTTCATCACGTTCGAGAAACGGGCAATTGCCCCTGAACGTAGGTAATCCCCGTACGAGAATCCTCCTGGTAATAGAATCGCATCATAGTTTTCCAGATTATCAGCATCGTGCCAAACGTAGTCCACTTCTTCACCGATTTCATCCTTGATCGCATGGTACATATCGATGTCACAGTTAGAGCCTGGGAATACAATTACTGCAAACTTCATTGAGCGACACTCTCCTCGATTTCATATCGGTAATCCTCGATGACAGGGTTGGCAAGTAATCGATGACACATCTCTTCAACCGTCGCTTCCACGTTTTCAACTGATGATGGAAGAGTCAACTCCATATACTTCCCTACGCGCACATCTTCAACACTTTTGAATTCCATTGAATGCAGCGCCTGTTTCACAACACTTCCTTGAGGATCTAATACACTTTCTCTTAATGTGATATAAACCTTTACTTTGTACATAGTTTGTTTCCTCCTAAGCGTTCTAAAATGATTGAGTATACTTCTGTTAAACTGCCAATATCTCTTCTGAAAACATCTTTATCAAGCTTTTGATTCGTTTCGGCGTCCCACAGACGGCACGTGTCGGGTGAGATTTCATCCCCTAATAGAATCGTTCCATTACGATCTTTTCCAAACTCCAATTTGAAATCGACAAGCGTGACTCCCGCTTCTTTGAAAATTCCTTGAAGGACTTCATTCACACCGAGTGCCATCTCTCTGACCTCGGCACGTTCTTCCCGAGAGGCGATCTCCAGGAAATCAATATGATCATCCGTGATAAGTGGATCTCCAAGGTCATCGTCTTTATAGTAAAATTCGATGATCGGCTTTTGAAGGGGTGTCCCCTCTTCTTTTCCAAGGCGTTTTGATAAACTTCCTGCAATCACGTTCCGGACCACGACTTCAAGTGGAATGATCCTTACACGTTTGACCAACTGCTCATCCTCTGAAATCTGTTTAATAAAGTGACTCTGTATCCCATTTTCAGCAAGCTTTGAAAATAGCAAGCTCGAAATCTTATTATTTAAAACCCCTTTGCCGTCGATATCCGCTTTTTTCTCCCCGTTAAAAGCAGTGGCAGAATTCTTATACTGAATCCAAACGACGTCCTCATCGTTCGTTTTGAAAATTTGTTTCGCTTTTCCTTCATATAAAAGCGTACCTTTTTCCACGTGAAATCCCCCTTGTTCCTTGAAAATTGCCAATCTTCAGTCTATATTTTCATAAAAAAAGGAAGGGATTCCGTTAAAAACCCCTGCCTTATTCATTTGTCAGAAGGACTTATACCAAGCCGCAACGTTCAAAGATTGTATCCACATGTTTTAAGTGATAGTTGTAATCGAAGCAGTCATCAATGTCAGCCGGCGTCAGCTTGGACGTGATCGTTGCATCCTCTTCAATAAGAGAACGGAACGCCACTTGCTTCTCCCACGCTTCCATCGCTTTCGGCTGCACCGTATCGTATGCCTCTTCACGGGTCATCCCTTTATCAATAAGAGCGAGAAGGACACGTTGCGAGTAGATCAAACCAAGTGTGCGATCCATATTGCGCTGCATATTCTCAGGGAAAACCGTCAAGTTCTTGATGATATTTCCGAATCGGTTCAGCATGTAATTAAGGGCAATCGTCGCATCCGGCAGGATCACACGCTCTGCGGATGAGTGAGAGATATCACGCTCATGCCATAGTGGCACATTTTCATACGCTGTCAGCATGTACCCTCTGATCACGCGTGCCATTCCCGTCATGTTCTCAGAACCGATCGGGTTACGCTTATGAGGCATCGCTGATGATCCTTTTTGACCTTTTGCGAAGAATTCTTCTACTTCACGCGTCTCACTCTTCTGCAATCCGCGAACCTCAACAGAAAACTTCTCGATAGACGTCGCAATCAGTGCAAGTGTCCCCATGTAGTGAGCATGACGATCACGCTGAAGTGTTTGTGTGGAAACCGGTGCTGGCTTGATACCAAGCTTTTCACACACATAGGCTTCTACGAATGGATCGATATTGGCATACGTTCCAACCGCTCCTGAGATCTTACCGAATTCCACTCCATCAGCAGCCGCTTTAAAGCGATCAACGTTACGCTTCATCTCTTCATACCAAAGGGCAAGCTTCAAACCGAACGTTGTAGGCTCAGCGTGAACACCGTGCGTACGTCCCATCATGACCGTATGTTTATGCTCGATTGCCTTATTCTTTAAGATTTCTACAAAGCGTTCCAAGTCTTTAAGAATGATCTCGTTCGCCTGCTTCAGTTGATATGAAAGGGCCGTATCCACAACGTCCGTTGAAGTCAGTCCGTAATGAACCCATTTTCTTTCTTCCCCAAGCGTTTCAGAAACCGCTCGAGTGAAGGCTACAACGTCGTGACGCGTTTCTTCTTCGATTTCCTTGATGCGGTCCACATTGAATCCCGCGTTCTCACGGATCTTCGCAACATCCTCTTTCGGAATGTCCCCGATCTCAGCCCATGCTTCACAAGCCAGTATTTCTACTTCAAGCCATGCTTGAAAACGATTTTCTTCTGTCCAAATTGCTCCCATTTCAGGGCGTGTATAACGTTCTATCATACCAGTCGTCCTCCGATCTTTTCTTGCACCTTCCAAATCCCCGCTTCATTTACGTTTGACAATGTCTCTTCTATATCATTTGATAACATAGTGACATGCCCCATCTTCCGTTTCGGCTTCGGTACATCCTTGCCATACAGATGGATAAACCAGTCAGGGTGTTTTGGAACAGCCTTCATAATAGGCTCGATATGCTCTCCTAATAGATTAACCATCACAGCGTCCTTTAATAAGGTCGGTTGGACAAGCGGCCAGTTGCATACCGCTTTGACGTGCTGGGCGAATTGAGAAAAGTCGCACGCTTCGATCGAGTAGTGACCTGAATTATGAGGCCTTGGAGCCAGTTCATTGATGTAGATGTCTCCATCCGCTGTCAGGAACATTTCAATTGCAAGCGTCCCGACAAGGTCAAGTGTCTCACTGATTCTCTTCGCCATCTCGATCGCCTTAGCCGCTGTTTCTTCACTCACCCTGGCCGGCGCGATTGTTTCATGCAGGATATTATCCACATGAATATTTTCCACTACCGGAAAGTTCGTCTGCTGTCCATCGGGATTTCGCGTCATGATCACGGATAGTTCTTTCTCAAAAGGTATCCATTTTTCCAGCACGCATGGACCGTTCTCCAATAATGCAGCAGCTTCCTCAATCTGGCCTGCTTCACGGATCACATATTGTCCCTTCCCGTCATAACCGCCTCTTGCTGTCTTTAATACCACTGGATAGCCAAGCTTTTCTATATTATCATAGATGTCCTTCTGTTGTTTAATCACAGCATAAGGAGCCACTTCCACCCCTGCCAACGTAAGGGCTTCCTTTTCCATGATGCGGTCCTGTGTAATGCGGATCAACTCTGCCCCTTGAGGTAAATAAGCGCGCTCAGACAACCATTTCAGCGCTTCATAATCGATATTTTCAAATTCGTATGTAATCACATCACACTCTTCCGCCAGTCTGTACAAAGCGTCATACTGGTCGAAGCCTGCCGTGATCACAAGATCGGCAACCTGTGCACATGGTGAGTCAGGAGAAGGATCTAATACAGCGACCCGAAAGCCTCTTGCTTTTGCATCCAGCGCCATCATCCTGCCAAGCTGTCCGCCGCCGATAATCCCGATCATCTGTCCTGGTAGTATCGTCTTCTTATTCAAGGTCATCACTGCTTTCCATCACTTTTTCCCGTAGCGCTTCCCGTCTAGTTTCCAGTGTATTGGCCAACTCTTTATCTTCAATTGAAAGGATCTGAGCAGCAAGCAGTCCTGCATTGGTAGCCCCCGCTTTTCCAATCGCCACCGTCGCCACCGGAACTCCCCCAGGCATCTGCACGATCGAAAGCAGTGAATCCAATCCATTCAGTGCCTTAGACTGTACCGGAACCCCGATCACAGGCAGTGTTGTCTTTGCAGCCACCATTCCAGGCAAGTGAGCAGCACCTCCTGCACCTGCAATGATCACCTTTACTCCACGATTCCTTGCATCTTCTGCAAACTTAAACATATAATCAGGTGTCCTGTGAGCCGATACCACCTGTTTCTCAAACGGAATCTCAAGCTCCTCCAATACCTCACACGCATGCTTCATTGTCTCCCAGTCCGATGTACTTCCCATGATTACTGATATCATAATGGTGACAGGCACCTCCCGTAGTTTACCGAACCCCGCTAACAAAAAATACCCAGATCAACTGTTCTCTACTCTTCTTGAGAGAAAGCAATTGATCTGGGTATTTTACAGAGTATGGTCCTCTTGATCAGGGTAAGGTCCACACCATGAGATCTGCATCCAGACATCTACTTTCCCTCATAGTCCGACCATTTACGGTAGTCAGGTAGAGACTCATGGGCCATATTCCCATTATTATATGAGGGTATTCGGTTTATTTGTCTCCATCATAACGTGATATCGAGACCCTGTCAACGAATAATCGAACGATAATAAAAGTCTGAAAATTAATGTTCGGATTTGAAGCGCTTTACTCCTCGATCCTCTTTCCTTCAAAGACAATTGTCTGTCTAATAGGGACATACTCCGTTTTGTTTCCTTCTTTCTGTTCCTCAAATACGGGCTTCTCCATGCGCCTGACAGGCATATAACCCATATCCTTCATACGATCCAGGCAATCTGCAATCGTCTCATTCTCCTGCACTTCGAATAATAACTTCTTTTTACTCATTCTTTTAATTTTCCTTTACGTATATTTCGGACCGTCTTCACCCAGAACCCTCCGTGAATCGCTTTCGGTTCATAGGCAATGATGAACGCCTTCGGATCAAGCTCTTTAATTGTATCATACAGCTTCATTTCATACTTTCGGGGAGTCAGGATCTGCAGCGCCATCCGGTTT
The DNA here is from genome assembly GCF_020172085.1 of Rossellomorea aquimaris. GTDB lineage: Bacteria > Bacillota > Bacilli > Bacillales > Bacillaceae_B > Rossellomorea > Rossellomorea aquimaris_E. The sequence continues at coordinate 2,103 of NZ_JAIVAT010000007.1, read as the reverse complement.
CCTTCCAGACCATTCGCCTCCCAGTTCGTCACCCCGTATCCACGGGAACGAAGCTCATTCGGAAGGGCCTTATCATACTCCTTCGTAATCACATTCACCGTGATATACCCAAGAGCCAGCTTCTCCTCGATCTTCATCCCGACAATCACACCAAGACCATACCCGACCGCATACGCAATCAAATTCTGGATCTCATTCAGATTGTCCAGTACCAGCCCAAGACCTACCACATAAATGACAACCTCAAACGTACTCACAAACGCTGCAAAATATCGATAACCCTTCAATGTCAGGATCATTCTTATTGTAAAAAATGATACATACACAATATTAATCAATAAAATAATGATGACCATCATCACACTGTTCTCTAACACCTGGATGCTCCTCTCTTCACTACTACCTGTAGTATGCTCAAATTAAGTTCCTATTTTACTAGAAAAAATCGAGAATATGAACCACTTCAGGAAGAATTATGAGTGAATATTCGATGACAATTTCTAGAAAATCAAACGCCCTACTCTTTGTCTTTCCCAATTGGGCCGGGATAAAACAAAAAACGGCTTTATGTCCGCTTGTTATAAGCAGCCATAAAGCCTTCTTGTATTACAATCTTATAGAGTTTTTAACTTCTCCACCACTTCAGAAGGTTCTACACGATCTTTATAATCGGCTTTTGTATACTCATATGCGATCGTTCCGTCCTGCTGAATGATGTACGTCGCGGAAACAGGAAGCGTCCAGGAATCACTGTCGTTCGCTTTCTCAAGATCAAGTCCCTTTTCCTTGTAGATATCTACGAGGTATGGAGGCAGTTTATACACAAGCTTATAGTCATCTGCCACTTTATTTCCTTCATCACTTAGTACAAAATAATCGAGCTCATTTTTCTCTTTAGTAGAAAGAGAAGCATCCGGAGTTTGCGGACTGACCGCTACAAGTTCGGCGCCAGTGGCTTTAATGTCTTCCATCAGCTGTTGGTAGGTACGCAGCTCCATATTGCAATATGGGCACCATCCGCCGCGGTAGAATGTTAGAATGACTGGGCCATTGCTTAGTAGGTCCTTCAATTGAACCGGCTTGCCAGTAGCATCGGGTAATGAGAAGTTCGGTGCTTTGTCTCCTATGCGGAGACCTTTACCGTCTTCTGAGTTTTCAAGCTCTGTGATGGCTTTTTTCATTTTATCCTGTGTTTCTTGAGGTGTTTTCTCTTTGAATTTCGCGATGTATTCGTTGTATTGTTCGCGCATGTTGGTGGTTGTCATGAGATAGTCCTCCTTTTAGGGTTTGGGTTTAGTATAAAGGGGTTTGGTTGGAGAGGAAAGGGATGTGCTTGAGGGGGTGGTTGATTGGGAGTGGGGTTGGGGTTAGATTGTGGTGGTGGTCAGATTGTGAAGTATTGATCATATTATATTTACTTGAGAGTGATATTGTATAAAATAGTAGATTCCTATTCTGGTTTTTATGAAATGTGACTATTTTTCGTTTATATTTACTACTTATTAGGGCATTTTGGTTAAAACTCTTTAGTGTAGGTAAGAATTTGGTAGGAAGGACATCTATATTGATAGAATTATACGGGTGGGCCGCAAGAATTGCGTCATTTTCGGAGGGAATTGCGTCATAATTTTATTTTTTGCGTCGTTTTCAGTGATATTTGCGTCATTTTTTTGTTTTATGCGTATTTTACCAATTATTACCTAAACACGAAACACCACCTACCCATTCGCATTAATCAAAAAAAGAGTAACTCCAATGAGCTACTCTTTTCCTATCTGCCTGGCGACGTCCTACTCTCACAGGGGGAGATCCCCCAACTACCATCGGCGCTGAAGAGCTTAACTTCCGTGTTCGGCATGGGAACGGGTGTGACCTCTTCGCCATTATCACCAGACGAATATTCAATTGAAGGATTGTTCCTTCAAAACTAGATAAAGGATTGATGTCAAGAAAGTCGAGAATCGACCAATGTTGTTCATTTAATAATGACTCTTTGTGGTTAAGTCCTCGATCGATTAGTATCAGTCAACTCCACATGTCGCCATGCTTCCATCTCTGACCTATCTACCTAGTCATCTTCTAGGGATCTTACTCACTTACGTG
>NZ_JAIVAT010000006.1 GCF_020172085.1 Rossellomorea aquimaris | reverse complement strand
GATTTCCCATCACGTAAGTGAGTAAGATCCCTAGAAGATGACTAGGTAGATAGGTCAGAGATGGAAGCATGGCGACATGTGGAGTTGACTGATACTAATCGATCGAGGACTTAACCACACTATAAAGCGGAGGCGGCTTGAACAGAGACGACAAGCATTTCTGAGCAATCAGAAGAGGGTGCTTTTTACCCTCAGCTGATTGAACTGAAATGACCTCGAGTCTCTAGCCGCCGGAGCTGGAATGATATCTACTTCAATAGTAGATGCAACATTGGTCGATTTTCGGCTTTCTTGACATCAATCCTTTATCTAGTTTTCAGGGAATAAATTTTATACATAAATATAAAAAAAGCCTTGAAAAAATATTTATACACGATATAATAGAACTTGTCCTTAAAAAAGAGACAATACATAGTCTGGTGACAATGGCGAAGAGGTCACACCCGTTCCCATGCCGAACACGGAAGTTAAGCTCTTCAGCGCCGATGGTAGTTGGGGGATCTCCCCCTGTGAGAGTAGGACGTCGCCAGGCATATCGTTCCGCAGTAGCTCAGTGGTAGAGCTATCGGCTGTTAACCGATCGGTCGCAAGTTCGAATCTTGCCTGCGGAGCCAATATATGGAGAGCTGTCCGAGTGGCCGAAGGAGCACGATTGGAAATCGTGTAGACGGTTAACGCTGTCTCAAGGGTTCAAATCCCTTGCTCTCCGCCATTATATTTTCTCAATATGGCCCATTGGTCAAGCGGTTAAGACACCGCCCTTTCACGGCGGTAACACGGGTTCGAATCCCGTATGGGTCACCAAAGTTTTAAAATCACTAATTTTAATAATGGAGGATTAGCTCAGCTGGGAGAGCATCTGCCTTACAAGCAGAGGGTCGGCGGTTCGATCCCGTCATCCTCCACCATTGATATTTTAATATTTAAATCGTCGCGGGGTGGAGCAGTTCGGTAGCTCGTCGGGCTCATAACCCGAAGGTCGCAGGTTCAAATCCTGTCCCCGCAATACCATTTTTGCTTGTTATTAGTAAGAGATTAACTTTGATCTTTTATGAGTGACGCAAGGATAGTTATTTTCGCTAGCGCGAATTAATGAAACCTATTTTGCTAGCGCAAAAAGCTTTGGTCCGGTAGTTCAGTTGGTTAGAATGCCTGCCTGTCACGCAGGAGGTCGCGGGTTCGAGTCCCGTCCGGACCGCCATTGTTATTTAAATAGTGTTTTTTGAAATGGAAAAGGGTTTCGATAAGCGAGAAGGTCGAGGAAGCGATCGAAGGAACACCGGAGCGTATTTTACATACGTGAGGATGTGACTGAGTGAGCTGACGAAGAGATTCGAAGCTTAGCGGAAGACGAAAACTATTTGGCTCAGTAGCTCAGTTGGTAGAGCACGGTGAATAATCTTCATCGAGTTAACATCAGCGTACAGCTCGAGCAGCTCCTTGATTCATCTTCCTGAGAGCTGGACGATGGACTACAACATTCTAATTGTAGGATGCATACTTAATAAGGCTCAGTAGCTCAGTTGGTAGAGCAATGGACTGAAAATCCATGTGTCGGCGGTTCGATTCCGTCCTGAGCCACCATTTATTTACTTGATGCCGGTGTAGCTCAACTGGTAGAGCAACTGACTTGTAATCAGTAGGTTGGGGGTTCAAGTCCTCTTGCCGGCACCAGTCAAGTGATTTAGCTGGAGGGGTAGCGAAGTGGCTAAACGCGGCGGACTGTAAATCCGCTCCTTCGGGTTCGGCAGTTCGAATCTGCCCCCCTCCACCATTTATCTTAGGGGTATAGTTTAACGGTAGAACGAAGGTCTCCAAAACCTTTGGTGTGGGTTCGATTCCTACTACCCCTGCCAATTTTTATTTTCATCATGGCGATTGTGGCGAAGTGGTTAACGCACCTGATTGTGGTTCAGGCATTCGTGGGTTCGATTCCCATCAGTCGCCCCATAAAAGTCACATTTTTATTTCCGTGACATATACTATCAGTGGGCTATAGCCAAGCGGTAAGGCATCGCACTTTGACTGCGACATGCGTTGGTTCGAATCCAGCTAGCCCAGTAGTGCGGAAGTAGTTCAGTGGTAGAACACCACCTTGCCAAGGTGGGGGTCGCGGGTTCGAATCCCGTCTTCCGCTCCAATAATATGGCGGCATAGCCAAGTGGTAAGGCATGGGTCTGCAAAACCCTGATCACCGGTTCAAATCCGGTTGCCGCCTCCATATGTAATGCCGGTGTGGCGGAATTGGCAGACGCGCACGACTCAAAATCGTGTTCCTCTGGAGTGCCGGTTCGATCCCGGCCACCGGTATAATTTTTAGAACATGGTGCGTTATTATATCGCATTACTCAGACGATGACTCAGCGAAGAGGCATCGTTTTTTCTTTGTGTATGCGCACTATTCTTGCGGTCTAAATCGTGTGCAGTCGGTCGTGCGAACTCGATAGACGATACAACGATAATGGAGGCCGTATAATGAGCAGAAAAAGACGCAGTAATAATTTATCCGTAAATGACCTTACGAAGCTGAGAGGATCGCTGAGGTCGGATTATATCGACTTTGAGGACGGCGTTGACTTATTCATTAAGGACGCCAAGATTCGGAATTTGCGGGAGCACACCATCAAGTATTACGAAAATGAACTCCGTGCCTTCAAACGGTTACTTGAAGGTCAGGACGTAGACACAACGCCTGGTAATATTACACCGGAGATCATCCGCGAAAATGTCATTCTATATCTGCGCGATGTGAAGGGGCTTAAGATTACAAGCGTCAACACTCGCCTGCGGGCGATTCGTGCCTACTTCAACTTTCTGTATGAGCGCAATTATCTTCCGACCAATCCTATGAGAGACGTCAAGCAAGTCAGGGACCGTAAATCAGTTATCGCCACGTTTAGTGTAAAGCAGCTCAACGACTTGTTAAATCAGCCGGACCTAAAGACGTTCACCGGTGTTCGAGACTACACGCTTATGCTTTTACTGGTTGAGACAGGTATACGCGCAAATGAATTAGTCGGTCTAAAGATTACGGACATACACTGGGACGAGTCAAACCTTCTTATTCGTAATACAAAAGGGTATAAGCAACGTATGGTTCCTTTGTCCGTTACGATGAAGGATCAACTACGAAGATACTCTGCTATCCGAGGAGTTATAGTCGATTGTGATTCGTTATTTGTTACCGTAGACGAGACGCCACTTACCAAGCGCCAGATACAGAACCGAATAAGCCAATATGGCAAGGATGCGAAAATTTCCAACGTTAGGTGCAGCCCCCACACGTTTAGACACACGTTTGCTAAATTGAGCGTTAAAAATGGGGCGGGAATATTCGAGCTTCAAACGATACTAGGTCATACGACGATGGATATGGTAAAGACATACGTTAACTTGTTCTCGGATGATGTTAAAGACAAACACCGTAAGTTTTCGCCACTAAATAATCTTAAGCAGCGAAGAGACTTTAATTAATATTTACGCCTTCTCATTTCGAGAGGGCTTTTATTTAACCTTCCGATAGCCCTCACGTTCAAGCTCACCGTAATCACCCAGGCGAATAATATAATACGTCTCATCATCGTTTGTTACAATCGTTTCGTCCGGCAGTAGGTGCTCACGGGCGAATTTTAGCGTAAATGGTCCTGATAATAAATCGTTCATTGACGTCACCACCTTACGTCTATTATAAACGCAATCTAAAGCGCATGGGAAACATGGGGAACGTAGGTACGCCATAGGTCAGGCGATAATATATCCGTTTAGTTTACTTTAGGTTTAACCAGCCGTGAGCCCCTAGCGTGAGCCTTGCTGAAAATTTACGCAGCATTACCTTTCGTAATCGGACATAATCGTAACCGTATGAAATGGCGCATGTAAAACTTTATCACGGTAAAGCGTTATCGAGGTAAATGGCGTAAGGGCAAGAGTTGGAGGTGTTCGGATAGGGTAACGTGTATATACAAGTGTTTACATATTCGCAGGATTACGTTGCCGATTACTTCCGATTTATCGCATATATCAGGGGTTAGATGGCGTAATCTGATTGCGTATTCTTTCGCAAAACACCAGCCGAGGGGTCCCGACGGACGTGGCCTCCGAAAACTCAGGGGGTCTGATCGTATGCATTATTCCGGGAAATAAACGTATTTCACAAACTTAAGCAGACGCTGGAACGCCCGTCATTACTGCGATGTATAAGAACGTGTATATTCGATTGGATTGCGAGTATGTGAAACGTTGATATGATGCGGTTTATACCTCGATTGTATTCCCTATAATCTGTGTTATGTCTACTAGATATGTATATACAATTCATCCGGCTGCATAAATTCCACGTGAATTTTATACCGGGGGGCGTACCTCGAATCTGAGCGACTGTCCTAGGTGGGTCTGACATACGCGAAATATAAAAAATCTTCAGGGGTAAGTCGCTGTCACCAGCCGAAAAAATTTCGCGGCAAAAATTTTAAACTCGGGGTGTTAGGCGAAAAAAAAGAACGCCCTACTGGACGCCCTTATTTACTCGTTGTCTAATCGTTCTTGAAGGCATTTTTCACAAACGCCATCGTCTACTAAGTATTCAAAGAAGTTGCCGCAATCTGCGCATTGAGCTCCGTTACTCACTGTGTATCACCTCCTTAAATCCCTAGCAGTTGTTTCTTCTTCGCATCGAATTCCTCTTCCGTAATCACTCCGGAATCCCTCAGCTCAGCAAAGCGCTTGATTTCATCGGCAGCACTGGACGATTCTTGCGTAGCTGCAGCTTGTGTCTTCGCGGATGATTTGCCGATATTTCCTTTTACGTGATCGATAAAGCCCGGAATATCCCCAACGTTGATCCATTTCATTTTCACCTTGTTACCGGAGGAGAAGAACGCGATCGAGTGGCCCATCATTCCTTTGCTCATTTCAATCGAGCTTACGTTCTCATACGGGAAGACCTCGATGTCATAGCCGAACGTTTTCTTGCCGTAGAAAAATATGCGTTTGTCGGTTGCCAGCATAACGCCATTTCTTACCGTGTCTTTGCCCATCATTTTCGTTTCATAAGCGCCAAGCACGGAATAAGCGATCTCCTCACCGGCGTCTAAATGTTCCTTCGCAAGGTTTACTAGCTTATCAATTTTCGCCAATTCTACCACTCCTAATATTGTATTTATTTACTAATATTATACAGTAAACTTCCACTTTATGAACAGGTATATATTTATATATAGTCCCTGCGAAAAGGAATATGAGAGTACAAGGCGGACAATTGACCGTTATAATAATCACTCTATTCCAAACGGAATTCTAGCCTGGAATTATGAAAGGAATAGTCGATTGGAATTGCAAAAGGAATTTTTACATGTCGAAAAAGTCATCCGGTCGAGCTCCTGGATCAACCCGTTTTATCGCCTGCATTATCTTCTTTATTGTCGCCAGTGTCGGCGCATATTCCTTATTACTCGCAATCTGACTGATTGTATTACGGCTGACCTTCGACTCTTTTACGAGCCACTCCTGCGTGATTCCGCGCGCATCTAGCCACTTGCCGAGCTTCGTTCTTGGCTTACCTCCGAATAATCCAAACATATTAATCGCTCCTCATCCTTAGTTTACTACCGTTATGGACAAGTTTTGCGAAAAATATACAAGCCGACTGTGAAAGTTTTCACTACGGACAAGTAAAGTCGGACAATCGGTGCTGCATATAACTATATTAACTAGTTATTAACTAGGAGTTAACTCGCTGAAAAGAGAGGAGGAGGCTGAGGGGTTAGAAGTGGCCCATAGGAGTCGACCGGGAAGCAAGTTCCTTGTCAACGTATGCGTGGGACATCGAAATAATGCAAGTCCGTTGTGAAAGATGGACGAAAAATTTAATAGGGAGGTATGTCCGGATGATTTCTACTATGACGGATGAATACGTTATGTCTAGGTTTGAGTATACGGAAGGCGACGAAATTAGAAAGTGTTATTTCCCCGGGTGGCTGCTTGACGATAATCTTCTATTTACTGTTTCAGATTATGACATCTTAGTTTACAGGTACAAACGAGAAGGTGCGGAAATTGTGGTCGATGAGTATTCGGAGATTGTCGCTTCTGTTCGCTTGTCATTAAAAGAGAATCCTGAGCGAGTTTTTGACTTGCGGGAATTTAGGAATATGTCGTTTATGGATTTCATATATCGAGTTATAGAGGTCGGGAGGGATATAAATGGGTAGAGATATTAAGCGAGCACTGGACGAAATGCCAGCCAAGATATTTCAAGCGGAGAAAGCGTTCTTGACGGAAGTATATAAGGTAAAGGAGCTTCGTGAGGAGTTGGCGGTGATTGAGGCGGATCTATATAAGAACGGAAAAGTAAAAGGAACGTCTGACAAAATAAGGACGATGCAGTTGACGCCATATACAATGGATAAGCAGAACGAAATTCAGCGAGTGGAGTTACTGGCTGACCTGGCGAAAATAGAAAGGAATAGACTGCAGCAAGAATTCGAGGCGTTAAAGTTGATCGCAGAACTATTAATACCGGTTAAAAAATAAAAGGCGGCCCCTATATGGAGTCGCTTTCTTTTATGGTTATTATTTGACTGATTTCGTTTATCTCTAATGCGTCGGCGATTTTTTCGATTGCTTCTTTGGGGTACCGTTTCACTTTATTATTACATAACTCGCTAATAGTTCTTTCAGTAAGGCCAGTCATCTCCGCAAGTGTCTTCTGCCCGATGTCCCTCTCGTTAAGTAACTCTCTAAGTCTTAATTCAATTAGTTTCCCCATACGTACCTCCGAAGCAATATTTATATCCAAATTATAAACGAAAATAAAAAATTACGCAAAGTGTAATTTAGTTGTTGACAATTACGCTAAACGGAATTATAGTAAGGATATAGAGATTACGCTAAACGTAATTTTAATCGATTGGAGGAATTCAAGTGACTGAAGAAGTTGCGAAATCAATAGCCGAAGGATACACGGTCGGGATATTACTCGTTGAATCTGATCGAGTATTCATTGAAGGCGAAAAAGGCAAGAAGGAACTTTACCCGCATGACACAATCGAGGTTTTCAACGGTAAAGAACTCGAGGGAATCACGTATCAACAAGCGCTCTTTACATTCACTATGGAAGGTTGGCCAGCATATGGAGGGCTAACTGCTCGGTACAAGCCGATTAAACTTACTGTTCTAACCGAGGAGGACTTTAAACGATGATAGCAGCGATTGGATTTTCAATAATAGGCGCATTCACGCTTGGACTATTCGTAGGCCTAGACAAATCAGGCGAATTAAAGGGAGGAAAATTAAATGGGTAATCGTAAAATCGTATCAGTAGTTTTAGAAGTTGAGAAGGATCAGCCGGAATATTTTCGCAGTCTCTTAGTAAGCGATATGGGATCGTACTACTGCACGGAAATCGATGGCGTGCTATTCATCGGGACTCTCTTACCGTCAAACAAATACCCCGGAAGTTACGAGCTGCTGAACGACCTTATCTCGATTAAGGCGAACAAGGAAACCCGCGCTCTCATCGATAATCCGGAAATGTCACTCGGCAGTCTCCTCATGCTAATCGAGCGATTCGGGTGGTCACAGTGACGCGGAGGGTAACGGTTCACTACATCAATGATCCCCAGGCACCGACAGAACAGGCGACGCTGATAGACGGCAATCTATTGGCATTTGATATTCCTAACGTTTTGTGTTTGCGAATTATAGTACGAGGATACATTGACGGCAATCAAGTATATCTCGACGCGTATAACGAAGTAGAGCTCACCGATAAGATTCCAGTAGATCAAATCGAGAAGCTGACGCTCTTGGAGTATATTCGCATGGTAGCAAGGTAAGTTTACGGACGGTCGGTGCGCGGGGGCAGGGCGCATCGGTCACCCGTTTAACTCATCGCGACAGTTGGACGAGCGTGTGAGGCGGCAACTTTAGACGTTGGTCGATCTGCCGTTGGAGAAGTATGAGGCGAATCTATGAATCTAATACATTCGGAGGTTATGAAAATGGAATTTATATCTGATAATTACCATCGCAGAATCGTTAATACATACAAGGAGCTACTGGAAACGGATAAAAAGCTGCGCATGATGCAGTCCGCACTCGATCGGCAGATTAGCGATATATACCATACAATCGAAAAGACTTCGCACCAGGATCTTGACGCTATTGCCTATACGTCGGAGTTAAAGAGGCTGCTGACAAGGCGCCGCGTTGTGAAGGATGAAATGGCCCGGATGAAACCGTTCGTCTATATTGCGAGAAATACGTTGGAAGACGTTGAGCGAAGATATGAGGGAGCACTGCTGAAGAGTTTTGAGTTGCGGCAACAGTTGAACGTGACTATGAGCGTGGAGGAGGTAGCTGCGGAAATGGGAGTGGAGGGCTTGCGTTAAGTTAACGATCCTTCAATTTAGAAGAATTGTGAATTATCCCTTTAAATAGTGATTCGTGTGAAATAATTCTCTTAGGCGTGCGACAGTAGGTAGTTTTCCTTCGTATTATAGGATAGGACAAGAAAATGGAAAGAAACGAATTAGGTACAAAGAACTATTTTTGTGCGAGTTGTCCTGTGGGTGACTATTATACAGTAGGAGATAAAATTTTTGCGCGACTTTGAAATCTCAGGTGTATTATTCTTTGAAGACAAATTTGAAAGGGGAAATGTAAATTGGCTAGATATTTTGAAGTAATCGATGTAAAAGAGGATATGGCGGTTGATATGTTGATTTTGGGGAAAGGGCAAGACCCGGAACGCTTGGAAATGATTATGGAACCCAAAGGAGCTTACAAACTTCGTAGAATTCCGAAGGAAGAATTAACTGATAAGGTTCAATGGTGGTATGAGTTTCATAGAGAAAGATCATTCGCAGGAGAACGAATCGGAACAGTCGGTGTAGATAGTGGAATGCTTCTGATTAGTGATCCTTGCTATATAAAGGAGGGGCTAGAGGACAAAATCGAGGATATTTACGAGAAGGTAAATAGTAAAGGTGGAGCTGCTGAAGCCAAGCGTTTTGATTTGGCTTTAAAGACCGGGTATGGTGACGGATTGTATGACGTCTATGCGAAAAGGGATAGCGAAGGAAGAATTTTGAAAATCGAAATTTCATTTGAGTAAAACAAAAACTAATTAAAAGGGAGAGATTTAAATGAATTTCAGTCAAAGAGAAGATGTTAAAGTTCCGAGAGAAGAGTATATGAAAAAATTAAAGTTAAAAGCGCTTGAAGAAAATAACATGGCTCATCACGGCTTTGATGGTGAGGTTTTACATGAATCTGAGTTTTTAAGATTTGTAACTCAACAACTGATAGAAAATATGGATGTTGACTCATACTTCTTGAGCACGGCTACTGGTGTAAATAGTGATGTTTTTGACTTGCTACTCGAAAAAGAAGATATTAGCGGAATTATCTCGATAATCACTGCCACTGTGGGCGTACAGACGATTGTTAAAATGGCTCTTGATTACTACGGTATCGCCTACTTTACAACAGTTGACCAGGCTGTTGACAGCGTGGTGGATCTTGGAAACGGTTTTTATCAGTTCGTCGTTTGTTAACAAGAAGAGCCCGGCGCTGGTCGGGTTTCTTTTTATAAATTTTCAAGGAGGAATCGGAATGAATGTATTCGATAAGTCAAAACGAAGAGAAGACGGCAAGCATTTCGTCAAAATTCCGTCAGAACTGGTCCATCATTACACGTATCACCCGGACTTCAAGGCGGAGCACAGTTATCTATATGCGATTATAGTGGACTATTACAACGCTGACGAAGGCTACGCTTACCCTAACCGCGACACCCTGGCGATGAGGTACGGGAAGAATCCGAAGACGTTGGACGCTCACATGGCGAAACTGAAGAAGCTCGATCTGATGAAGGTCGTCGTACGTGAGGATGGGAAGAACGTTTATATTCCGCTTGAGCCGCTTGATGAGAAGGACTTCTATGTGAAGTTTCCGGAAGCGCTTGAGGAATATAAGAATCGTCTGAGATACCGGGATACTGAGCGAAAAAAGGCAAAGGAGAGGATGAAAAGATACCGTTCGTGTAATTAATTCCGCAATGTTCGGTAAAAAAGTAACGTATGTTCGGAATTAAATGGACGCGAACTATATTTATGAACTAGATTTATTGAACTAGATTTAAAATAATTCCGACTCATAAATTCGTCGGTGTTATCTATTCTATATATCTTATCGCAGAAAAGAGAAACAAATAAGAAAAAGAGTTAACCGTTCGTGTAATTAATTCCGAAATGAGGAGGAGAGAGCCATGAACTACAACCATCTAGTTTCCGAGATTTTCCGCTACTTTCCTAACTACTATCAGCGACACTACAAGGAATTTCTCGCATCGGGGTCATTTTGGTCCCGGATGAATATAGCTGAAGGATTATCGCATGAGGTAAACGAACATTTTGTTGATGCGCAAAAGCCCGGCTATACAGCAACAGTAAACGCAAGACATGTCCAATTACCTCCTTCCAAAAGTGGTCGCGCTATTGAATTGCTGACAGACTACGTGCTGGCTAACGATCATGTAAAAGGTCTATCCCTGAAGCGTGAGGCAAGCGGTGATGCTCAAACCAATGAGGAGTTTCCGCCCCTCGGCGAAGGGGCTCAGGGATACTTGGAGCGTTGTTTCATAGGAGTACCTATAAATCCGGCAGAAAGACGTAGGGTTAAAAAGTGTGAAATCTGCGAATCGAATTTTATCGACCGAAGCCAGAGAAAGAACGCCAAGGTATGCGGCGACACTTGCCGATCCAGAAAAGAGGCTTTAAGAAAGCGAGCCGAATACAACGCCAAGGTTCACCACCTTGAGTCAGAAACACGTCTCAAACGTTATCGGCAGCGCCAAGAATATGAAAATCCCTTTTATTCGCCGTATGAATTGAACGAAATATCGACCCGCAGTGAAAGAGTTTACGAAGACAATAAGATTGATTTGTTCGCCTACAAGCAAGACGAGGATTTCGATGCCGTCCGTTTAAACGGGAAAAGGAAGCCGATGTATGTTGGTCGGGATGAGTTCAGCGAAAAGCCTTTCAACTATCGACCGAAAGAGCGTATGAAGACTAAATCGTCTGTCCAATGGGGAGAGGTTACCGTTAGAAAAATCGCTGATATAGGAATGGAACAACTCGAAAAAGAAAAGTTTGTTGAGGCGGATGAAAACCGCCGAAAACACTGGAATATCAAGGGTTAATTAGGTTTTTACCTAGGAGAAAAATGCTATATAGTGGGAAGGGATAAGCACTGGCCGGCGGTGTTTAACCTGTATTTTTTAGCTTTATGAGTACGAAAAAGGAGGGTTACAAGTGGAAGCAAGCACTTTTAAAGGATTACGTCTAAGGGCATCAAAAACACAAGTACAGTGGGCTGAGTTTTTGGGAGTATCAGAATCTACAGTTGCGGCAATCGAAAATGGTAGAAGAAGAGTTTCTGATACGGTTCGGGCTCGTCTAGCTCAAAAGGTATCTATTGATGATGATTTAATGTCTTTTTTTGATTCGTTAGAGAAATTTAAACAGTTGTACTCATAATAAATTGTAAGTCAATATCAATGAAATGTCAAGAGGAGAGTATAAAAATGTCTGAAATTAGCATTACCTACTTCGACGACAAGCAGACAGATTACTTGGTCGCCTGGCCCGGAGCCAAACGGAAGTTCCGTTACACCATGCCGCACACCGACTTCGACGCCGTTCAATTTTCAATGCTTACATTAGCCTACGAGCAGACGCTTGAAGAAGCTGATCGGAAGGCATTGGCGAAAATGGATTCGGTGAAGGTCTACAAGTTAGTCGAACGGTTTGCCACGGAGTTCTGCTATGCCTATTCGCCAAAGTCAGGATGCGGGCTAGAGAAACGTTATATTCGTCAGGTAATTTTGCAGGCTTTGCATGAGGTTCAAGGTGGTCCATGAAGAATCAAGTCTACACTGATCGTCAGTACGAGATTTATAAGCATAATCGGAATGAAAAATGCTCCATGATCGCAGAAGTTTGGAAAGAAGGTCGGCTCATCGCTGCCCTTTTTGAGTTCGAGGAGGTGAAATGCCGTGAAACCTAAAGAGTGTGCAAACCTCGATCAAGGCAACTGGTGCCTGTTGCGTGACGCGCATTGTCCATTACTCGTTAAACATGATAGATATTCTTTTGATAAGTCCGACCTTTCTTGTAGTTGGCTAGACGGTACCCATATCTCCACGAACAAGCTAATAGTTCATTCGATCAAGCCTCTTATAAACTTATCTTCTAAGAAGTGCCGAGGTTGCAATGAGATATTCAAAACGCAAAATAGCCGGTTGTGGTACTGCTCAGACGTATGTCGGTCCATCGCAAAGAGCAAGACGGAAAGGCGCAGCAGGAACAAGACAAACACGCAAGACTTTAGTGATTTGAAACGTTGATATAACAGGCTTCTTAGCGAAGAAAATGCGAGTCAGGTGTATTTACATTAGTTTGAAGAAAACACGATTAAAAGTCTTGCAAGACAAGGAGGAGGTTAAAGTGTCTGGAACGCCCATGTATTCGTTTGAAATCATACGCAATGGAAGAAAGCCGGTAGAGGTGGTCGTCAATGAGGACGGTCAAAAGAGCATTTACCTGTTCGGCTGCTACATGACGGACCGGCAGATCGATTCAATGTTGCCCCGCATGGTGGCTGACAGAAAAGCGACTCTAAATCGAAAGCGAGGTGCGCGCCGTGGCTAGAAGAAATTCCGGAAAAGTACGCTATGACTCATTACCTCAACGGGAACAACGTCGCCTGGATAAGAGGAAAAAGTATGGCGGTAAACGACGAGATTCTGCCGATTGGACCAATAAACTATTCGCCAAGCTTGAGGAGTTGAAGTCGGATGAGTGAGCAGCGTCTCCGTCTTTTCTTCGTATTTGCTATTCGAAATGAAGCTGAAACTAGCTTCGGAATCACGGAACGGTTCGACAATGAAACAGTTTATATCGCCTCATTATACTGCGACAAGCGCCTAAGCAGACGAGAGGCATTCGATAAATATTCGCATCACATTGGGAGTCTGCTTGAAACAGGCGAACAGGCCAAAGTGATTACAAACGATATGACAGTGAGGTCAAAGAATCGGCTGAGGTTTCCGCGGCATGATTATCATGTCAGTTCGCAAAAAGTGAAAACGTGGGAAGTGCGGCAGTTGAGTTTTGATGCAATGCGCCGCAAAACGAGCATCACCGAAAAATTTAATTAAAAGGGAGAGATTTATAAATGAGTCAATATCAAAAGATGAAAGAAGCATTAGATAACGTTCAAGAAATTAGAGGAAGTGTGATGTCGAAATTAGCGTCCACAAAAGATGCTTTTAAAGACATGATTAAAGATGTTCAGCTTGACCCCGATCTATCCCCTTCCGGAAAGCAAAAGAAAATTGAATTAATCAAGAAAGAAGCTGGCAAAGGGTTCTTGTCTATCGCAAAGGAAATGAAAGACAATTACCAGCAAAGCGTTATCAAGGCAAAGGTAAACGCCGAACTATTACTGAATGAAAAGCCCAAAAAGCCGGAGATGGGTAACAACGAAAATACCTTTACCCGACAGTTCAACGACTTGAAAATGAAACTCATGCTTGAATCACGCGCTAACTACGCTATGGACTATCTTAATGATTTCATTCGCCAGCAGAAGGACCCGTTCTTTGCTCAGCAGATAATCGATGAGTACCCGCAGCTGGTTCAAACCGTCCTTGGCGCTGCGGATCCGGCAGACTCAGCAAAATACAAAGTCGAGCTTAGCAGGACGCTTGATAACGTGAAAAAGGTTGCAATAACTCCGGAGCAACAAGAAGCTGCGGAAATATACGAGTCAATGGACGGAGCGTTCAATCGTGACCTGTTCGGTAGAGGCTTGGCAATGGATACGGTGCAAGAACTGTTCGGTCGTGATATTGCGAAGTACGTAAACAATCCGGAACATTTCGTCGACGAAGATGAGTCTGAAGGAAATGAGGGGGCTGAATAATGGGTCTTATTCAAAAAGCAAAGGCGTTTTTACAAACGAAATCGAAGCAAAAGCAAGCATTTGAGGATCGGGAAACTGAACTGCGGGCAAAATTGTCTGACCTGGACGCGAAAAAGTCTAATATCATCAGCAGTTACGATCCGAGCAAGCCGTTTGATACGAAAGCAATCGACAAGATTGACGAGGAAATAGACGCAATTAATAAAGAAATCGCCGTCTTGAGCGTGAATAAAGTAAGGGCTGCCGACTTTGATGTCGATGAGCTTGCCGGCCATATCGCAAACGTAAAGGCTGAGGCGAAGGAAGTTATCGCTAGTCACAAAGATGCGGAATCGAAGGCGAGGGATGACATCGCTAAAGCAAAGGCGGCGTTCTTGAAAGCTCAGGCGAATCACTACGAGGTAGTACGTCAGGCTCGAGAGTTTGAAGCAGATACAAACGAAACAATCAACGCTTTATCTGTTGCTATTAATAGCGAGGTAAGACGCTTACGGGACGAGGCGCAACGTCTTAGTAGGGAAATTTACAACTATGCCGGCGACGGAGGTATTTACTTAGGAGCAAAACGCAGCGATCAGCATGTCATCGACGGATTGCAAGAGGAATACGACAAGGTGCGAAAAGAGATTCAGCGCCTGGAACAAAACGTCAGTCCGGTCGGGTTAGGTATTGCTGACCTTGATAATCACGTTGATAAGAATCGCAGAACAATCTACTTCGTTCATAGAGATGAGCAACAACAAGCCACACGAATATTTAGGTAAGGGCGTCCTTCGGGGCGTCTTTTTTATTTTATCGGAGGAGGGGACGGAATGAAAACTTACACAATAAAAACGGTTAGTCATGCGTTTATGTATACCGTTGCAAGTTTGACGGACGAATTAGGCGTAACCCAGGAGTTTAGAGGACGCAGTAAGTGGCAAGCGCTCAAGCAAGCCTTCGACCACATCGGACGAGGAAAAGCCCGGATTCTAACTGATGATTACTCACTTGTGAAGGCGAGAAAGTTCGGAGAAATCCCGCGAAACTTTGAAGTCAGATACGAGGTGGGTCGCCGATGATTAAAATACTTAATCAGAATCGTCAAACCATCGCGCATTTAAAGAATGCCTTCAGAATCGGATATGAGAAACGCCTTAACGAGCTTTGGTTTGCGTCTTTCTCGCTGCCTCTTGATGATACGAACGTGGCGAAATGTGAGCCGTTCAACTTTGTGGAAATCACCGATGATATGACTGGTGAAAATATCGGCCTATTTCGTATCGAGCCTTCACGCACAATCAGAAACGAGTCTGCCGGTGTTGTAGAGTTTGAATTGTATCACGTATTCTCTACTCTTCTTGATGACGTCCTATTCGGCTATCATCAGACGACGAACTGGACTACGACTCAGAACATCGACTATATTTTATCGCAGCAAACGACTAAGCATTGGCGCCGAGGTAATGTAGCTTTCACGAGATACTTTTCATACAAGTATGAGAACGAAAACGGCTTGCTCGCTCCTATGTATGCAATTCCTCAACCGTTCGATAAGGAATATCAATGGACATATAACACGCAATATTATCCTTGGACTGTTGGACTTGAGGAGCTTAGCACTAAAGTCACTTGTGAAGTTCGCTACGCAAAGAACATGAGAGAAATCGAGAGGCAGGTAGAGACGAATGGCG
Organism: Rossellomorea aquimaris; assembly: GCF_020172085.1. Lineage (GTDB taxonomy): Bacteria > Bacillota > Bacilli > Bacillales > Bacillaceae_B > Rossellomorea > Rossellomorea aquimaris_E. Next base: position 98,607 of record NZ_JAIVAT010000006.1, on the reverse strand, counting down.
TTGTAAATCGCATCTACGCTCTAGGGGCCGGCGAAGGTGTGAATCAGCTGAGTATTAGAGACGCGAACAACGGAGTTCCTTATTTAGAGGACGCTGTTTCTGTTGCGAAGTATGGCCGGAAATCCTACGTGTGGGTAGATCGCCGGTTTGAAGATGCTCAGTCACTCAAAGACAACGCGGCTGATTTATTGAACAAATGGAAGCAACCGAAAGTGGTTTACAAGGTTAAGGCGGCCGACTTGTCGGTACTGACCGGTTCATCCATCGACAAATTTACGGAAGGCGCACTTGTTCGAATCGTCGATCCGGACTTTGGCGTCATCACTCAGCGTATTCACGTTGTGAAGAAGCCCGACATCACTGGCGCGCCTGGTGAAATAGAACTGGAAATCGGTAGTATGGTGGAAGGTGTTCACACAACGCTTGTTGATGCTGAAAAGAAAATTCGTGTAAATGAGGCCTATACACAAGGAAGTACGAATATTTTAAATTACGATTATAACGACAATGCCGACGCCAACCATCCGGCTACCCTCGATATATGGATTCCGAACGACCTCGTGAACATTAACGAGTTAAACCTGACGTACAAGCTTGAAAAGTTTCGGGCATACTCGCAGGCAACACTTGGCGGCGGTTCGACAACCGTAACATCAAGTGCTGGGGGCGGTACGGTAAAGTCGACTAGCTCAGGTGGTGGCCAAACAACGAGTGCCGGTGGGTCTAATACTTTAACATCGAGCTCAGGAGGAAATAGTACTCAAACAAGCTCGTTTGTAAGTCCGGGCTTCTTTGTATACTCGTCTCCGCCAGTTGGAGTCGGTACAGGAACAATTCCTTCTTTCAATGAGCATAACCATGCTGTTGAGATTACAGACGATCGCCTCGGTCACAACCATACTGTCAGCATTCCAGCTCATAATCATACGGTTAATACGCCTGCACATACACACACTGTCAGCAATCACACGCATAGCATCACGATTGAAGATCACTCCCATAACATCACGATACCCGATCATACTCACGACTTGAAATTCGGAATCTATGAGCTCGGATCCCTGCCGAATTCAGTAACGATTAAAGTCGACGGTAACACGGTGCCAGTGACGGCAAACCAAGCGCAAGAAATAAATTTAATTCCGTACTTGGCGAAGGATGGCAGCGGGAAAGTTACCCGCGGAACTTGGCACAGGGTTGAGATAAAGCCATCAGGGCTTGCGCGTGTTACTGCGTCAGCGGTTTCGCGTCTTTTCGTCAGTTCGCATATAGGTGGAACATACTAGAAAAAATGAAACTATTTTCCTTCTGAAACGTTTATAATGTAAGTAGAAAATACGGACGGGAGGAAATGGAATGAAAGCATTAATCGCAGGAGTAGTATTTGTCGGAGTCGTCGGAGTCGGCAGCGTACTAGGTTACAGTTATTTTGACGATAACAAACAGGCTGACAAAACAGAAGAGGTTGAGCCGGCAGAAGTCGCTTCAGCATCAAGCGAGAAGGAGGAACCAGCAATCGAAGCACCTACAGAGAGAACGGTTGAAACAAACGGCGATATGCCCTGGTACTACATGACGCCGGAACAGATAACGCAAGCAACGGATAACGGCCAGGTCGCTCACTTATTCTCTGACGCTGAAGAAGTAGAGAAGTACACGGTCGATTTAGCCTCTAACCCGGATACAACGCCTTATAATAAGGAAGATTTAGCGGACAACTGGGCGAAACATATCGGCGCCTTCATATACTGCGTTAAGGACTATTATCCGAATGAATTAGACTACTTTATGAAACTCGAAGAAGCAAAGGCGGCAATGGCATCGCATGAGTACGACAGGGTGCCGGGCTTAATAGATGAAGCGAAGTCACTGCGATAATGGGGTGGCTTTTTATATTGAGGAGGAATTGGAATGAAGAATCTTAAACCTGAACAATTAGAAGCCGTGAAGTACCTGGCGCAGCCGAAGCAGGGCGGACTCACTCACGAACAAATTGCAGAGAAGGTTGGCGTCAGTAGACAAACGCTCTACAACTGGCGACGAGGTATCGAGTTTAATGACGAAATCAAGCGAGAAATCAACCGCAACACCATGCACCGGATCCCTGACGTCATTGACTCATTACTGACGCAGGCGACAAAAGAGCAGCAGCCGAGCGCAAAGGCGGCTGAGTTACTGCTGAAGACCGTGAGCATGCTGAACGACAGGCTTGAAGTGGAGGATCGCACTAAGACAGGCGATAACCAAGCGACCGACATCGACGCTATGAAGGCAGAAATCGAACGTATGAAACTTAGGCGTGCGAAATAAGTATGACGTGCCCTTCAGCTATAAAATGCTGTGGGGCCAAATTAACTATTCTAATAACGTATGAGCCTTAATAATAGTATTAGTAGCAACCCAATATGTTTTTACGTGTAACCATTCGGGAATTGAATAATAAAATGTTTTAAAGTTAATACTTGAATTGTAAATATTAACAATTATAATAGGAGGTAAGGGATATGGGAAAAGTTTATCAGTTTAAGGAGGAGCGAGATATGGCAGTAGCTGAAAAAATTAAAGAGCTATATAAACATGAAAGCTATAATAGCTTAGCTTCTTCAGTAAATGAACTTAGGAATCTTGGGCTTGATGCTAAAAAAGATAACCCTAACGCGTTTACAGAAGAAAGTATTGAAGAAATTATTAAATTAACGAGGTTTGTAATTAAAGACTTATGATAGTTGTTGATACGAGTACCATTATTAAAGGATTCTTCAGCAACTATCCTGAACCGAAGTTTATTGTAGATAGAATTGCGGATGGAACTTTTAAGCTTGCTATGTCGGAAGAAATGGCAAAAGAGCTTGCAGTAGCCACCGTAGTAGTCGCAGTAAACAATAACCACAATCCCGCCCCTTATGTAAGAAATATTGCTCAATTTATTTACCACACCCACAGAATTTCTACCACAACAACATTCACTTCTTGTTACGATCCAGATGATAATATGTTTTTTGAATGTGCAATTGACACTCCGAATTGTAAAAATGTAATCTCGAGTGACCGTTCCATATTCACAATCAAGAACTACATAACTGATCAAAATGAAAAGAATCTAATCAGTAACATTAATTTCTACAACCCTCAACAGTTTTATAATTTATACACCCAACAAAGAATAAGCATATAGTGACTAAAAGCCTACCGATCAGTCATCGGCGGGCTTTTTCTCTTTTGAATATACATACGCAGTAAACGCAGCAATCACCGGATCCTTGTCGTGAATAATCACGTCGAAGTTTGATTCCGCCTCATATTCGGTTAGGCCGTCGGGTTTAACCATTACACTAATGGCGGGATCTTCTCCGTTGCCAGGCACTAGTAACATCGCCATTTTCCTCATTTTTCCACCTCCTTCGTTAGATAATTCGACGCTACTCCGGTACATCCTTTAATTAATTTCGATAAAATTTCCTGTAAACTATTGCGTTCGGAAAAACATTCTGCTAATATAATAAATGTCCTCGTTACTGAGTCGTACGAACGTATTACTCAACGATTGACTCAACGCAGAGACTGCGATGGAATAACGAAGTTGTTGAAATAAACGACTCAAAATCGTGTTCCTCTGGAGTGCCGGTTCGATCCCGGCCACCGGTACCACATCGCGGGTGTAGTTTAGTGGTAAAACCTCAGCCTTCCAAGCTGATGATGAGGGTTCGATTCCCTTCACCCGCTCCAACTTACATATGACAGACTTTCTCACTATGAGAAAGTCTTTTTTATTGTTTTATAATGAAAAATTGATTCATTTTAGCAAAATTCAATCTTTTTGATCTGAAGCAGGTTGATTTCACCACGCTGACATTCGATTCAGACCAGTATATTTTCAAAACTAGATCATTTATTTTCAATTCCAAGATTTTATTTTCAAAAACTCCACTTTTATTTTCAATTCCAGCATTTTATTTTCAAAACCGCATTACTTACAACATGCTCCGACCCGAACCGGACGAATCGAAAGAAACCTCACCTTCTCATTTCCCCACACCACCAACAACCCAATACCCATCTAGTCAAAATTTTGCACCTTCTTCGTCAATTGAGTTCCCCTTTATAAGAAAGCGCTACCATTATAATGAAAGAAAGCGATTACGCAGTTAGGGTGGTGATACGGGTGGAACCAAAGATTCAGACTGGACCAGTAAGCCCAGACGTACAAATGAAGGCAGTGACGAAGAAGAAGTTTAAGTATAAGAGCTTACTGACGTACGCTGCCTTTGTTGGACCGGCACTTTTATTTTTCTTAGTGATTCAAATTCTTCCGTTTTTGATGGGGGTGTATTATTCATTCACCTCATGGAATGGTGTCAGCTCGGTAGTCGAGTGGGTTGGATTCGATAACTACAAAAAGATTTTTACGGATGATAAGACGTTTTTTAATTCGTTCATGTTCACGACAAAGTTTATGTTTGCGGCTGTGATTATTAGTAACTTGATAGGATTCAGTTTCGCTCTGCTACTGAATGCAGCATTGAAGACTCGTAATATTCTCAGGACAGTATTTTTTATCCCGAACGTCATCGGCGGATTGCTACTCGGGTTCATCTGGCAGTTCATCTTTGTTAAAGGATTTGCATCACTTGGCAATATGACGGATATCGGATTCTTTAAAATGCCGTGGCTTGGTGATGAGAAGACGGCGTTTTGGGGGATCGTCATCGTATTTGCATGGCAGATCTCAGGGTACATGATGGTCATCTACGTGGCAGCGTTACAAGGGGTGGATAATTCACTTCTGGAAGCAGCGAAGATGGATGGGGCATCGAACTGGACGCTCTTGACTAAGATCATCATTCCATTGATCTTACCGGCATTCACGATTTGTTTCTTCCTTACGATCTCAATGGCCTTTAAGATATTCGATTTGAACATCTCGCTGACAGGAGGCGGGCCATTCAATTCTACACAATCGGTAGCGATCAATATCTATCAGGAAGCATTCCAGAATAACCGCTACGGACTTGGAACGGCGAAATCAATTCTATTCTTTGTGGTAGTGGCAGTGTTTACGACGATACAAGTGATGGTGACGAAGAAGAAGGAGGTTGAGGCATAATGGGCAATCGCTATACGAAGAGAACGTTTGTATTAGAGATCATCGGGATTGTGATCGGGCTCATTTTCCTTATCCCTTTTTACTTCGTATTGATCAACTCGGTAAAACCGTTTGCAGCGATCCTGATCGATGCGGCGGCGTGGCCGAAGGAATTTGTGTTTTCTAACTATGCAAAAGTGTGGGAAGTCATCAATTTCCCACGGGCATTCTGGAACTCCCTTGTCATCACGGTTTTCAGTAACCTTGGATTGGTGATCATCAGTTCAATGGCAGCGTGGAAAATGGTTCGTACCCCAGGGAAGTTCAGTAAAATCTTATTCGTAGTCTTTGTGTCCGCCATGGTAATCCCGTTCCAAACGGTGATGATTCCTTTAATGAAAGTTGGGGGAACACTTGGACTTACAAATAGCATTCCAGGCCTCATCATTATGTACTTCGGATTCGGTGTTCCGCTTTCCTTATTCTTGTACCATGGATTTGTAAAGACGGTACCGATTGAAATCGAGGAGTCAGCGATGATCGATGGCTGTAGTCAGTTTGGCGTGTTTTGGAGAATTGTGTTCCCTTTACTGAAGCCGATCACGGTTACAGTGATTATTCTGAACACATTGTGGATTTGGAATGACTACCTGCTACCACTCCTTGTGTTACAGGATGCGGAGCTGCGTACGATTCCTCTGGCAGCAAGTTCGTTCTTTGCTCAGTATACGAAGCAATGGGATATGGGTCTTGCGGCACTGGTTCTCGGGATTACGCCTATCATCATTTTCTTCCTGTTTTTACAGAAGCATATTATCAAAGGAATTGCGTCAGGTTCGATCAAGTAGATATAAAGTTTCTGTCGAGATGGTCTATCATTGATACAGAAATTTATATAAAATATTTTATATCAGGGAGGTCAATCCATTTATGAAGCGTATTTTATTACTTTGTATGTCTTTGGTTTTAGTATTTGGAATTATTGCAGGTTGTTCTTCTAAAGACAAAACAAGCAGTTCAGGCGGAGATTCAGGTTCTGGAGATGATGTTGTGACACTGAACTTCTTCCAGTTCAAGGTTGAAATTGCCGACCAACTTCAAGAAATGATCAAGGAATTTGAAGCAGAGCATCCGAACATCAAGATCAAGCTTGAAACAGTTGGGGGAGGTGCCGATTACGGTGCAGCTCTTAAAGCGAAATTTGCATCTGGCGAAGAGCCGGATATTTTCAACAATGGTGGATTTAAAGAGTTAGAGCTTTGGAAAGAGAAGCTTGCCGATCTTTCTGATGAGCCATGGGTTGAGCATGTTCTTCCAATCGGTAAAGTGCCGATGACGGATGAAGACGGCAAGCTGTATGGTATGCCGGTTAACTTAGAAGGATATGGTTTTGTGTATAACAAAGACTTATTCGAAAAAGCAGGCATCACTGAGCCTCCTGCGACGATCGATGAATTGAAAGACGCAGCGAAAAAGCTTGAAGCAAAGAAAATCACTCCATTCTCAGCTGGTTACGGCGAGTGGTGGGTAATCGGGCAGCATTTACTGAACATTCCATTTGCCCAGCAGGAAGATCCGGATAAGTTCATTGCAGGACTGTATGATGGGTCTGAGAAGATTGTAGGAAACGAAAAGTTCAAACAGTTCAAAGAAGTACTGGACACAGAGCTTAAATATGCAAACGATAATCCATTAACAACTGATTACAATACGCAGGTAACACTATTTGCTTCTGGTGAAACTGCTATGCTTCAACAAGGGAACTGGACGGAGAACATGATCACGGAAATTAACCCTGATATCAATATGGGCTTCCTTCCTATCCCAATCAGTAATGACGAGAATGCCGACCGCCTTCCTGTCGGTGTACCGAATAACTGGGTACTGAACAAGAACTCAGAACACCTTGAAGAAGCGAAAACATTCTTGGAGTGGATGGTATCTTCTGAAACTGGTAAGCGTTATATCACAGAAGAATTTGCGTTCATCCCTGCATTTGATAATATCGAGCCAAATGGTCTTGGTGACTTAGGTCAATCCATTCTTGATTACTCTAAGGACGAGAAAACAATTCCTTGGACTTGGTTCAAATGGCCGGATGGAGCAAACAAAGAATTCGCTGCAACGATCCAGGAATATGCAGCTGGAAAAATCGATTATGATACTGTACTTGAGAGATTCCAACAAACATGGGATAACTTGAAGTAAACAGAATAGTAGAAAGCATGTCTATCGAAGGCATGCTTTCTATTTTATAAGTTTAGTAGGAATATTTCGAAAAACACTTCCAAGAGCAGGGAATAACACTTTATACTAGTGTATAAGTGAGACCTGGGAGGTCCGTCCCTCATGTTAAAGACAAGCATTCGGAATAAGCTGATTGTGCTGTTGATGATTACGACGATTGTGCCGTTTGGCAGTTCGATCATTATTACATATTTGTATACGAAGGATTCGATAGAGGAGCAGGTAGTGAAGGAGAGCAGTAATCTGCTCTATCAGGGAAAGGTGAATCTTGAGAGCTATATCAACGAACTCAATGGGTTATCCCTGTCCCTCTATAATAATCCAGATTTCATTAATTTCATGAGATCGCCAAGTAAAGAGAATAATTACTTAACAATCGGAATCGTGAAGAATATTGTGCAAACGATTCTCTACACAGGGGATACGATCAACGGGGTGCGTATTTCTTTTGCTGACGGTGACCGGGTCATTTCGGCAACCAAGCGTTCCACCGTTGTATTTTCCAATAGAATAAAAGATTCACAGTGGGAATACTTCAGAAGAGCAGAGCGCAGCCCCTATAATATGTACATTGAACCAGCATACAGCCAGGAAGAGGAAAACATCAACCGTTCCAAGGAAATCATCACGATTCACCGCGCGTTCCGAAACGTTCCGGGAGATGAAGTGCTTGCTTATATTTCTCTGGACATTGCACCTGATAAAATCATCGATTTGAGCCGGAATCTGTACAATCCTGAATCAGAGGAATTTTATCTTCTTTCTTCAGAAGGGGAAATGATTTACAGCTCTGACCGTGACGTATCGGATGATGGAAACAACCAGAAGTGGATTAAGAAGATCCTTGATTCGAAAGATGTTTCAGGAACGCTTGAGTGGGAGGAAGATTCGTTCAGCGGGGTGATGATGTACGATCAATTGCCTGCTTCAGCCGGCGGCTGGTTACTCGTGAAACGGGTATCCTATGCAAACCTTTATGAAAGTGCGTTTAGTGTCGCGAAGATCAATATTTTGTTTGGTGTCCTTGGGTTGACCCTTGTGGTGCTTGCGACTCTGTTTGTTTCATTTAAGATCACCTCTCCGATCCGGATCCTCCTTGCGAATATTCAGGAGGTGGAAAAAGGGAATATGAAGGTAGAGGCTGAATCTTTCGGATTTGATGAAATCGGGATTTTGGGCAATCGGTTTCAGCAGATGATCGAACGGATCAACCATCTGATCAACCGCGAGTATAAGCTCGAACTCGAAAACAAAACCAATCAATTAAAGGTCCTGCAATCGCAGATCAACCCTCATTTTCTTTATAATGCCCTACAGTCGATCGGAACGATTGCGTTAAAGAACAAGGTTCCACAAATTTATTCCTTGATTACTCACTTATCCAAGATCATGAGATATGGGATGAATATGGAGGAGGATGTAGTTCCTCTGAGTAAGGAGATCAATTATACAAACGCCTATCTGCTTTTGCAGAAAGAGAGGTTTGGCGAAAACCTGGAATACCGCGTAGACGTCGAAGAGGAAGTGAAGGAAGTGCTGGTGCCGAAGATGATCCTTCAACCCCTTATCGAGAATTACTTTAAGCACGGGTTTGATATCCGCGATGGAATCGGTCGAATCGATCTAACGTGCTATCAGGAAGGGGAAGAACTGGTGGTAGTCGTCCGTGACAATGGAGTGGGCGTGACGGAAAACAGGCTCCGGGAGATCGAGGAACATTTCAAAGCGAATGCTTGGAATAATACCGGCGAAGAAACCAATATAGGCCTGAAGAATGTGTATGTGAGGTTAAAGCTGTACTTTGACCATCAGGCAACCCTGCTCTTTAATAACCATGAAGAGGGGGGCTTTATGGTCACCATGAGGCTGCCAATACGAATGGAAGGTGAAGCAAATGAAAGCCATCATCATTGACGACGAAAAGCATGTACGCGAAGGATTACTTTTATTAGCGGAGTGGGATAAGCATGGCATCACCACCATCATGGAGGCAGAAGACGGAGACGAAGCCATCGAATTGATCACAAAGCACAGGCCGGAAATCATTTTTACGGACATGAGGATGCCGAAGCGGGATGGAATCACCCTGTTAAAATGGCTGCATGCTTCTGATCTTACAAGTAAAACCATCGTTGTAAGCGGATATGATGACTTTGAATATATGAGAAATGCGATTCAATACAAGAGCTTTGATTACATCCTGAAGCCGATCGAGCCGGATGTACTGAATGAAACCCTTGATAAAGCAGTGATGGAATGGAATGAGCAGGCGCGTTCAAGAAAATCCCAAGTCGAAGAGAATCGTGTCATGAATGAGGTGAAGCCCATTTACTGGGATCGGATTTTTTCCAGTTTATGTGCGAATGAAAGCATGACGGACGAGATGGTGGAAAAGGTAGAAAAAGAGTTTGGCGTTTCATTGCCAAATCTGCAGAAGACAGTGGCTCTGCTGCCTATCAAGCCGATTGTGATGAAGTCGTTTCAAGGGGATCGTGACCTTGCCTTCTTCACCCTCATCAATATTTGCAATGAGCTCCTGCGGAAGCAGAATGATGGGGTGTGCTTCCGTAATAGCAACAAAGAAGAGGAGCTTGTCGTTCTCTTCTGGAATGATAAACATGTGACGTATTTGCTGGAAGAAATCTACTCGTTAATCTATCAATATAGTAAGGTACTGGCTGTCATCGCCCTCGGTGAAAAGTCGAAGAAGGTGAATGCAGCCTACCAATCTGCACTGGAAGTGTATTCGAAGAGCACCTTGATAGAGCAAAAGAAGATTGTAACCCATAAAGATGTGAAGCAAGGTCCCCTTCTCCATTTATTGGATCACTCCAATGAGTTGAAATGGGCGATTCGATCTGGGAGCGAGGAACACGTTCAATCGCAATTGAATGAGATCTTCTCTCTCCTTGAAAGGAAACACACGCTCTCAATCGAACAGCTTCAAGTGTGGGATGATCAATTTAAACAACTACGGAATAATTGGCTGGAAGAATACGAAACCAGGCGCAAAGAACCATTCTACCTCGGCAGTGACTATTGGAATGAAGACGGTTCATTTTCTTACAGGAAATATAAAGATGAAAAGTCCAAAGAATTCATCGATCTGATTCAGACGCTCACACAGGCAAAATATCAGAAGGAAAAAAATAATATGCAGCATATTGCTGAATATCTGCAGCAGCATTATCAGGAAGATATTAATCTTCAAGACATCGCTGACAGGTTCTACTTGAGCAGGGAATACATTTCCCGTAAGTTTAAACAGGATTATGGAGCAACCATCACCGACTACATCACGAATATCCGGATGGAAAAGGCAAAGAAGCTCCTTGAAAACCCTTATTTGAAAATATATGAAGTGGCTTACGGTGTAGGTTATGGGAATGAGAAGTATTTCAGTAAAGTATTTAAGAAACACGCTGGAGTCACGCCAAATGAATACCGGCATGCCCAAATATAAACTCGGAGGTTTTACCATGATTAACGTTACGGTATGGAATGAAAATCGACATGAACAGAAGAATCCGAAGGTTAGGGAAGTGTATCCTGAAGGAATTCATGGTGCCATTGCATCTTTCCTTGGAGAAGCGTCTTACAATGTGAAGACCGCTACACTGGATGAGGGAGATCATGGCCTGACAGAAGAAGTACTGGAGAGCACGGATGTATTGGTATGGTGGGGTCATATCGCCCATGATGAAGTAAAGGATGAAGTCGTTGAACGGGTGAAGCAGCGTGTGCTTGACGGAATGGGGTTGATTGTCCTTCATTCAGGTCATTTCTCGAAAATCTTCAAAACATTGATGGGCACATCCTGTGATTTGAAGTGGCGTGAAGCCGATGAGAAGGAGCGCATCTGGATCGTGGATCCGAGTCATCCGATCACTGCTGGTTTAGGGGAGTATTTCGAGCTTGAAAAAGAAGAAATGTATGGCGAGCATTTTGATATCCCTGCTCCTGATCAGCTTGTAATGGTGAGCTGGTTTGAAGGGGGAGAGGTGTTCAGAAGCGGGTGTACGTATCAGCGTGGAAACGGAAAAGTATTCTACTTCCGTCCTGGACATGAAACGTACCCGACTTATTATAATGAAAATGTTCAAAAGGTCATCGTCAATGCAGTGAAATGGGCATCCCCTGTCGATCATGCAAGACCTGTATACGGAAATGCACAGCCGCTTGAAGAAATCAAAGGGTCTATATAGAGGAGGAAAAAATCATGAATACATTAAAAATCGGAGTAATCGGATGCGGAAGCATCGCAAAACACCGTCATCTTCCTGAGTATGCGAACAATGAAAACGTAGAAGTGGTAGCCGTTTGTGACATCGTCGAGGAGCGTGCATGGAAAATCGCGGATGTTGTAGGTGCGAAGGCGTATACCAATTATAAAGAATTGCTGGCTAATGCTGAAGTCGACGCTGTGAGTGTCTGTACACCAAACTACCTCCATGCACCGATTTCCATCGATGCGTTGAATGCAGGGAAGCATGTATTATGTGAAAAGCCGATGGCCACATCAAGGGAAGAAGCTCAAAGCATGATCGATGCCGCTGATAAAAACGGCAAGAAACTGATGATCGCTCACAATCAGCGCTTTGTTCCTTCTCACCAAAAAGCAAAGCAGCTTATCGAAAGCGGGGAAGTGGGTAAAATCTACAGCTTCCGTTCTGCCTTCGGACACGGTGGACCCGAAGGCTGGAGTGCTGATGGGAAGGATAGCTGGTTCTTTAAAAAGGATGAGGCATTTATAGGGGCCATGGGTGACCTTGGTGTTCACAAAACCGATCTACTTCGTTACATCTTAGGAGAAGAATTTGCAGAAGTCGGTGCCTTCGTTGAGACAAGTGCAAAGGAAAACGCTGATGTAGATGATACAGCTGTCTGCGTATTGAAAACGGAAAACGGAACGATCGGAACCCTCGCAGCAAGCTGGTCCTATGTGTCAAAAGAAGATAACTCGACAATCATTTATGGAGAGAAAGCGATTCTCCGATTAGAAGATGATCCGGTAAACTCCCTTATTGTTCAATATGCAACTGGAGAAATCGTAAAGTATGAGCTTGGCGGCATTCAAACAAATGACGAGGGTGGACAGACGAGTTCACGGGTGATCGATCAATTTGTTGAAAGTATCCTTCATGACGCAGAGCCTCCTGTAACAGGGGAAGAAGGGAAGAAATCGCTGGAAGTGGTTTTATCAGCACTGGAATCAAGTGAAACAAAACGAATTGTAAAGCTATAGAGGTGAAGACAGCCATGACCAAACTCAGGATGGGAGTGATCGGCGTAGGAGGCATAGCCCAAACGCGCCACATCCCTACTTTTATCAAACTATCAGATTCTGTTTCGATTGAAGCGATCAGTGACATCAACCCTCTCACAGCTCAAACTGTGGGAGAAACATTTAATATCCCGAATGTGTTCAGCGATTATCGGGACATGTTCGGACTGGTGGATGCCGTGACGATCTGCACACCGAATAAATTTCATGCAGAGATCACGATTGCGGCCCTCCGTGCAGGTCTTCATGTATTTTGTGAAAAGCCGATGGCGATGACTCCTGAAGAATGCGAAACGATGATTGAAGCGGCAGAGGAATCGGGCAAGGTTCTTGCCATTGCGTATCATTATCGTTTTATGAAGGATTCACGAGCTGCAAAGCGTGTCATCATGGAGAATGAAATCGGTGAGCCCATCGTCGCAAGGGCAAGGGCGATCCGCCGTCGTAAAGTCCCCGGATGGGGAGTATTCACCAACAAGGAACTTCAAGGTGGGGGTAGCTTGATCGACTATGGCTGTCACTTCCTCGATCTTTCCCTATGGCTTCTAGGAAACCCTGAGCCTGTCGAAGTTACGGGTACAACGTATAACAAACTTAGTAGAATGCCAGACCAAGTGAATCAGTGGGGAGACTTTGATAAAGAGAGTTTTGAAGTGGATGACCATGTGACCGCATATATTAAGTTCGATAATGGCGCATCCATGCTCTTTGAAACGTCTTGGTCTGCAAACGTGATGAGCGATGAAGAAAGCATGAGCATTTCAGGGGAAACAGGTGGAATCGATTTATTCCCGTTTCAAATGAACCAGATGAAACACGGCATGCTCCTGAATAGTGAAGCAGATTGGGTACCGGGAGAGGATGACCCAAGTCTCCCTCAGGCCCAAAACTTTATCAACAGCTGTCTTGGATTAGAGGAGCTGATTGTAAAGCCAAAAGAAGCCATGCAGGTATCCGAGATCATCGATGCCATTTACAAAAGCAGTGAAACCGGACAAAGCATCACATTGAAATAGGAGGAAGAGTAAATGAAACTTGGTGTATTTACCGTATTATTCTCACAAAAGAATTTGGAAGAAATGCTCGATTACGTAAAAGAAGCGGGGCTTCACGCTGTGGAAATCGGAACAGGAGGATATCCGGGGAATGCTCACTGTGACCTGGATGCCCTTTTGGAAAGCGAAGAAAAGAGAAATGAATACTTAGAGAAAGTGACGTCAAGAGGTCTGGAAATCAGTGCTTTCAGCTGTCACGGAAATCCGATCTCCCCTGATGCTGCCTTTGCAGAAGAATCACATGCGGCGCTTCAGAAAACGATCAAACTGGCGGGGTTGATGAATGTACCTGTCGTGAACTGTTTCTCAGGAACAGCCGGGGACCATGAAGGGGCTAAGCACCCGAACTGGCCGGTATCCCCATGGCCGAATGAATATGGAGATATTCTTAAGTGGCAATGGGAAGAAAAATTGATTCCTTATTGGAAAGAGATTGGAAAGATTGCAGAATCCAATAACGTGAAAATCGGACTCGAACTGCACGGAGGTTTCCTTGTCCACACACCATATACGTTATTGAAACTTCGTGAAGAAACGTGTGACGCAATCGGTGCAAATCTTGATCCAAGTCACCTGTGGTGGCAGGGAATCGATCCGGTTGCCGCAATTAAGATTCTTGGAAAAGAAAATGCAATCCATCATTTTCACGCAAAGGATACGTATATCGACCAGGACAACGTCAACATGTATGGTCTGACTGATATGCAGCCATACGGCAGCATCCAGACAAGGGCGTGGTCCTTCCGTTCAGTCGGATGTGGACACAGCTTACAAGAATGGTCGGATATGATGAGTGCCCTTCGCACATTCGGATACGATTATGTGGTAAGCATCGAGCATGAGGATCCGATCATGTCGATTGAAGAAGGCTTTGAACGTGCGGTGAAGAATTTGAAGTCCATTTTGATTGAGGAGCAGCCATCGGATATGTGGTGGGTATAGGGTTTGAAGATGAGGGTCCCGTTGTGGGGGCTCTCTTTTTTAATTGAGGGAGTTTCGTTTTCCGCTGGATTATTTGCAAATACCGCCGGATTAAGGACCCTTTCGGCTGGATTCATTCCGTCTCTGGTAAAAGTCGATCAATTGAACCTCCGTCTGCGGATGGTAATGTAGGTTTTATGTATGAAAAGGGAGAATCTTATGCAATTTGTTAAGGGAAGTCAAAAAGCAGAACCCCTGTCATCAGAGGTTCTGCTCTACACTATCCACCAACAACTTCAAACGATCCTTCCCCACCATGAATACTGATAAACATATCCATCAATGATTTGGTGAGTTTCTCACTTTCTTCTATTGAAAGGGATGGATTTAGAAAAATGATTTGGACAGCATTCTTTGTTTCCTCTCCGACAGGTGCACGTTCAGAGTCGACGAAGGGACTGCCGAAAGGTCCGTCCCCGTCACAGGCGACGATGAGGTTTTCCAATGAATTTTCCCGTCCGTTGAGTCCCGTGTATGTTTGGCCTGATTCACCGACTTTCAATCGTAACTGGTCTCCCGATAGTCGCTCTTTGTCGTAGATGCCGATGGGCACTTCGTATTGCAGGGAGAAGAAGTTATTGAGATCAATGGCGGAGTTGATGGTAGTCAGGTAGTTTTGTTTTTTAACCCGGCGGAAAAGTGCCTCGGCTGAATGGCGGTAGCGATTCGGATCTTTGCCTGTTTTTCTGAAAATATCCCTCCAAGCGGAAATGCCTTCAATTTCTGTTACGTTTTTATCATGAAGATCAAAGAAGATGGACTCTTGGAATAGCTGCAGTCTTCCTTTCAGCATTTGAGGGGATGGACCAACTTCTATGTGATGATATTGGATGAATCCCACTTTAAATTCGGGTATTTTACTAGTTATGGATGAATCAATTGTGATTTCCACTTATTTGCCCTCCACATTTGTTTTAAAATAGTTTATCATAATACACATTGCTATTTCATGTGAACGGATTTAGAAGCTTTGAAAAATCAGGAAGGAGGCAGGCGAAATGGACATTGATTTATTAAAGCAGGATATCATTGCGTACAGTAAGGAAATTGGAATTGATAAGATTGGATTTACGGCAGCAGGGGCGTTTTCGGAAATGAAGAATAGGCTTTTACGCCAGGAATTGCTCGGGTATCAATCAGGGTTTGAGGAAAAGGATATTGAAAAGCGGGTGGACCCCTCCTTGATCTTTGATAAGCCGAAATCGATCATCGCCATTGCACTCGCCTATCCTTCCAAGATGAAGAACGCTCCTCTAAGTAAACGGGGAGAGAGAAGAGGGATTTTCTGCCGGGCTTCATGGGGGACGGATTATCACCATGTATTGAGGGATCGACTGTCGAAGCTTGAGGAGTATATCGCCTCGAGAGTACCGGAGGCCCGCTTTAAATCCATGGTGGATACGGGTGAGCTTGTGGATCGGGCCGTAGCAGAGCGTGCGGGCATAGGATGGAGCGGCAAGAACTGTTCCATCATCACGCCTGAATTCGGGTCGTATGTGTATTTAGGGGAAATGGTGACCAATCTTCCTTTTGCCCCGGACACACCGATGGAGGACCAGTGCGGGACATGTAATAAATGCGTGGATGTCTGCCCGACCGGGGCACTGATTGAGGGCGGACAGCTGGATTCTCAGAAATGTATCGCTTTCTTGTCTCAAACAAAGGGTTTCCTTGCTGATGAGTACCGGGTGAAGCTGGGAAATCGCTTGTATGGTTGTGACACCTGTCAAACCGTATGCCCTGAAAATAAGGGGATAGACTTTCATCTGCATGAAGAAATGGAGCCGGATCCGGATATCGGGAAGCCGCTATTAAAACCGCTATTAACGATCAGTAATCGTGAGTTTAAAGAAACGTACGGCCATGTATCAGGATCCTGGAGAGGGAAGAAGCCCATACAGCGAAACGCTATCATTGCCCTTGCCCATTTTAAAGATGAAACTGCTGTAAATGACCTTATTCAGGTTATGGAAAAGGATGTGCGTCCTGTCATAAGGGGGACATCCGCCTGGGCACTCGGTAAAATCGGTGGGGAAAAAGCGGAAGAAGCTCTGTTGAAACGCGAAGCGGTGGAAACAGATGAAGAAGTCATAGCTGAAATCCAAAAGGGTCTTGATTTACTCACACACTAGTTAGAAAGGATGAACTCTTAATGAATGGAGTTCATCCTTTTTTGTTTTGAATATAGAACCGGGAGCATAACAATTAGTGAGGAGGGAAGGCGATGATCAGAAAGCTGTTAATGGAAAAAGTCCATCATGTCATTGATGAATACACGTCTCGCAGCCAGTCAGATTACCAGAGTGACAAAGTGAGAAGGAAGAAAGAATCGTGCAGGCAGCGACACGCAGACATTGTGAAGGTGGATGCAACAGGAAGAGTTCAGCGTATCACACATCAAAGAGATGGGGTTCAAAGCATTTTATATGATGTTCATTATAAATATCTTATTAAGCAGGGAGCATTGCTCTATCTGGAAGAGGAAGTAGAGAATCGGAGTGCGGTCTTTTTTAAAGATAAAATATATGAAGATGGAGAAATCCGGATCCAAAGGGACGAGAGCGTGGAGGGAGAAGACGATGGCCCCCATCAAGAAGAGGACAGAGTGTCGTACAGGTATGATCGACTCAGCGCCGTTCAATATGCCGAACGGTGGTGGAACAGCTACAATCCCGCATACAAGAAGTTTGAGAATGATTGTACGAATTATATTTCACAATGCCTTCATGCAGGCGATGCACCTATGCGAGGGTATCCGACTAAAGGGAAAGGGTGGTGGATGCGAAATCAAAGCTGGAGCTATAGTTGGACTGTCGCAAATTCCTTAAGGTGGTATATTCCGAATTCGACGGTTGGCCTTCGAGGCATTCTAGTAGATGATCCCAATGATTTGAAGCTCGGGGATGTGATTTGCTACGACTTTGAAGGGGATGGACGTTTTGATCATACAACGATCGTCACTGGAAAGGACGCAGCAGGGGAACCCCTCGTGAATGCCCATACCTTCAATAGCCGTATGAGATATTGGAAATATGAAGACTCCACAGCTTATACGCCTAATATGAAATATCGGTTTTTTACGATAGTAGATGACGGCTAAGTATTGTTCTATGAGGAAGAAATGGTATAATGTCACTTAGAGTTTTATGAATGAGGTGACATTACATGGGAGTACATGTTGTATTATATCAACCGGAAATCCCTGCTAATACAGGGAATATTGCAAGAACGTGTGCAGCAACGGATACGACTCTGCACCTGATCCGTCCACTGGGATTCTCGACGGATGATAAAATGTTAAAGCGTGCAGGACTTGATTATTGGCAGTTTGTAAACATTGTTTACTATGATTCATTAGAAGAGTTCTTCGAGAAAAACGATGGCGGGGAATTCTTTTATTTAACCAAATACGGAAAGATCCCTCACACGAATTTTGATTACAGTGTAGAAGACAAAGATTATTTCTTTATTTTTGGACGGGAAACATCCGGGCTTCCAGATGAGATCATCCAGAACAATCTGGACCGTGCCCTCCGCATTCCGATGAATGAAAATGTCCGTTCATTGAACCTTTCCAACACGGCGGCGATTCTCATATACGAAGCATTGAGGCAAAGGAATTATCCGGGACTATTATAAAAAGATGGAATGAAAATCAAATGATTTTCATTCCTTTTTTTATTTAGCTTATACTAAGGGAAGGAATGTGAAGGGAGAGAATACATAATGAACGAAACCATCGAAACGATTCTTAAGCATCGATCCATTCGTCAATTTAAGAATGAGCCATTAACCGAGGAACAAATCCGGACCATTGTCTCGAGTGCCCAGGCTGCGAGTACGTCCAGTTATATTCAGGCATATACCATCATCGGGGTGAAGGATCCTGTTAAAAAGAAGAAGCTTGCAGAGCTCGCAGGTCCACAATCATATGTAGAAGAAAATGGACATTTCTTTGTGTTCTGCGCCGATTTGTACCGCCACGAGAAGATAGGTGAATGGGAAAAGGCAGATGTCATTCCTTCATTAGAAAGCACAGAAAAATTCATGGTGGCCATGATAGACGCTTCACTGGCTGCTCAAAATGCGTCCATTGCCGCTGAATCCATGGGAATGGGCATTTGTTATATCGGTGGAATCCGAAATGATCTGGAAACAGTAAGTGAATTGCTGGGTCTTCCTGATCGAGTCATTCCTTTATTCGGGCTGGCAGTCGGTTTCCCTGAAGGAAATTCTGATGTAAAGCCAAGGCTGCCGATGGAATCCATCTATCATGAAGATTCCTACCAAAGCGATGAGAAATCCATGAAGGAGGGCCTCGACCGCTATGACGAAACCATTTCTGCTTATTATCATGCACGTACAGCAGGGAAACGGTCAGATCGGTGGACTGAGCAGATGGCGAAGATGCTGTCGGGTAAAAAACGGATGTATATGAAGGAGTTTGTGGAGAAGAAAGGGTTTAATAAAAGATAAGCTTATTTGAACCAAAAAAAGAACTGACCTCATTGGGGGTCAGTTCTTTTTCGCTTTTAGTTGTCGCCTCTGAACGAGCCGCCTGCGCTTTAGTATCATCCAGCTCCGGCGGCTAGAGGCTCGAGGTCATAAGATAACCCAACCAAAAAGGCAAAGGGCGCCTTTCCGGTTGGGTTATCTTATGCTTGTCGCCTCTGAACGAGCCGCCTACGCTTTAGTTTGAACCTGGTTTATCATTATATCCAGCAGTGAAAATCGCTACTAAGAACGTTAGAGATACACCTACGATGATTACAGTACCCATGTCTTACAAACCTCCCAGTTTACTTATTCCACAGTCTGTCTTTAGTATAGCCTATTTTTAATTTGATGTGAACGAAAGTTGGATTTTTTTTGCTGTTTTGTGAAAGTTTGAGGGTAGAGTATGTTTTAGCTCCCCCTGTTATAGCCG
This sequence comes from Rossellomorea aquimaris, assembly GCF_020172085.1. GTDB lineage: Bacteria > Bacillota > Bacilli > Bacillales > Bacillaceae_B > Rossellomorea > Rossellomorea aquimaris_E. The sequence continues at coordinate 79,030 of NZ_JAIVAT010000006.1, read as the reverse complement.
ATATGGACCCTTTGTCTATAATTAATATATCTTCTTAACATGTTCGGGTGAACAAGCGCATAGAGTATATTAATCGTCTCTCATTAAGCGACAGGGGGAGGTCCTTATGGATATTTTAAAAAAAATCGAACATTACCGAGAAGAAGAAGAGAAACTGAAATGGGAAGGGACGTTTGCTCAGTATTTAGACCTGCTGAAAGAGAAGCCTTGGATCGGGCAGTCTGCTCATTCAAGAGTCTTTAATATGATTAAGGATGCCGGGGTCGAGGAGGTCGAGGGGAAACGGAAGTATAAATTCTTCAGCAATCAATTATTTGGCTTAGAAGAGGCGCTGGAAAGACTCGTTGAAGAATACTTCCATCCTGCTGCGAAACGATTAGACGTGAGAAAGAGGATTTTGCTTTTGATGGGTCCTGTCAGTGGAGGGAAGTCGACTCTCGTTTCCATGTTAAAACGGGGACTTGAGCAGTATTCACGGACTGAAAGAGGAGGAGTCTTCTCCATTAAAGGCTGCCCGATGCATGAAGACCCGCTGCATTTGATCCCTCAGCATTTACGTGAAGATTTTTATGAAGAATACGGTATTCGCATTGAAGGAAATCTCTCTCCACTGAATACGATGCGGTTGGAGAAAGAATATCAGGGACGCATTGAAGATGTCCAAGTGGAAAGAGTCTTCTTCTCAGAAGATAAACGTGTTGGAATCGGTACGTTTAGTCCTTCCGATCCAAAGTCACAGGATATTGCCGATTTAACGGGAAGCATTGACTTCTCGACGATTGCTGAATTCGGGTCTGAATCAGATCCGCGTGCGTACCGATTTGACGGGGAATTAAATAAAGCAAACCGCGGTTTGATGGAATTCCAGGAAATGCTGAAATGTGATGAAAAGTTCTTATGGCACTTATTATCTCTTACTCAGGAAGGAAACTTCAAGGCTGGCCGATTTGCCCTGATTTCAGCCGATGAGCTGATTGTGGCTCATACGAATGAAACGGAGTACCGATCCTTCATTTCAAATAAAAAGAATGAGGCCCTGCATTCACGTATCATTGTCATGCCGGTTCCTTATAACCTGAAGGTGACCCAGGAAGAGAAAATATATGAAAAGATGATCAATGAAAGTGATGTCTCAAACGTTCATGTGGCTCCTCATACGTTAAGGGTCGCAGCGATGTTCACGATCCTGACCAGGTTGAAGGAACCGAAACGCGGTGATATTGATCTGATTAAGAAGATGCGCCTGTACGATGGGGAAAACGTGGAAGGCTTCAACTCTGCAGACGTGGATGAAATGAAGAAGGAATACCAGGATGAAGGCATGAGTGGAATCGATCCGCGTTATGTGATCAACCGTATCTCATCTACGATCATCCGCAAAGAGGTGCCGACCATCAATGCGTTGGATGTACTCCGCGCGCTGAAAGAAGGACTGGATCAGCATCCTTCGATTACGAATGAACTTCGCGATAAGTATTTGAACTTTATATCTCTAGCACGTAAAGAGTATGATGATATTGCCAAGAAAGAAGTGCAAAAAGCATTCGTGTATTCATATGAAGAGTCTGCGAAAACGCTTATGGATAACTATCTTGATAATGTTGAGGCGTACTGTAATAAAGCAAAGCTTCATGACCCATTAACGGGTGAAGAGATTAATCCGGATGAAAAGCTGATGCGTTCAATCGAGGAACAGATCGGCATTTCTGAAAATGCGAAGAAAGCATTCCGTGAAGAAATCCTGATCCGTATCTCTGCCTATGCCCGTAAAGGGAAGCGATTCGATTACAATTCACATGACCGTCTGCGTGAAGCAATCCAGAAGAAATTATTTGCTGACTTGAAAGACGTTGTAAAGATCACGACTTCTTCCAAGACACCGGATGAACAGCAGTTGAAGAAAGTGAATGAGGTGGTCGCCCGTCTCATTGATGAACATGGTTATAACTCGACATCTGCCAATGAATTGCTGCGCTATGTGGGAAGCTTATTAAATCGTTAATAAAACCAAAATGAAATCTGGAGGCAGCGGATGCCTCCAGATTTTTTTGTCATGGATCTTTTGTTGTACACATTGTTACTTTGGGATGTAGCGAGTAACGGGTGATTTCTGCTCAAATCAATTTTCGAAACGAAAGTGTTTCACTATAATAGCGTGAATTACAAGATTACTTACACAATATCTTTTTCCTACAGTTGCAGTAACCAATTATAGTTAATAGTACTAATTCTCTTTCTTAACTGATGTCCCTTCACTCTCCGACACACCCTAAATGACAGAGCAATTGCAAACCTTATTCTGTGAATGAATAGCAACAATCTTTGTGAAAAGAGCTTTTATCATAGTTTAATTTTTTCAGCGAAAGGGAAAAGTAGTAGTCAAAGAGGTGAAGAGATATGAGTAAAAGTAAACACGAATTGGATAAGGATTATGAACCGGAGAATGGCTCCATGGCACATGACATGGAAGAGATGAAGCAGTTGGGGAAGCAAATGGACAAGCTCAGAACAAATGAAGAACTGAAAGAAGACAGAAAGCAGCCCGATCCCGTTCAATATAAAAAGCAGGATAAGGAATAGTTGACGGAAAAGTCTGAATATAATAATCTATAGATAGAGAGCTGGGCCCTTTAACAAATGAAGGTGGGTTGATAAGATGTCTTTCGAACCTAAACCTCGGGTAGATGCGGAACCTCTTAACGGAAGCATGGCCTCCAATATGGAGGAAGTCATTAAGTTAGGGAAGCAGATGGAGAAGTTACGTTCCAGTGGCGAACTGAAGTTGCACAATCGAGTGTCAGATCCAGCTCAATATGAAGAAGAAGCTTAATCAGGTGATATTGCCTGGTTATTTTTTTGGTTAAAGGATGCTTTATATAGACAAAGAAGGACCCAAGGACAACCCCTTTGAAAAATAGGCTTGTCCAATCATAAAAGAACCGTTAATTGTCGAAATTATTTGTAAATTTATTAATACTTCTGCATAGGATAGAGTAATCCCCGTTTCACCTCATGGGATACGTGCAGATAAGACAGTCAACATAGTGTATGCAGGAAATTGAAAAAATGTGAAAAAATTTTAAGGAGGGGAATAATTTGAGTCAAATGGATAATCATCAGTTTGTCGTTTCCAAGGAAGATTGGGCCCTCCACCGCAAAGGTCACGATGATCAACAGAGACATCAAGAGAAAGTACAGGATGCCATCCGCAACAATTTACCAGACTTGATCACGGAAGAAAACATTGTCATGTCCAATGGTCGCGACGTCGTCAAAATCCCGATTCGTTCGTTAGATGAGTATAAAATTCGGTATAATTATGATAAGAATAAACATGTCGGGCAGGGAGACGGTGAAAGTCAGGTCGGGGATGTCATTGCAAGGGATGGTTCACCACAGCAGCAGGGTCCTGGAAAAGGTCAAGGGGCCGGAGATAAAGCCGGTGAAGATTATTATGAAGCTGAAGTATCGATGCTTGAGATTGAAGAAGCGTTATTCAGTCAATTGGAACTTCCGAACCTGAAGAAGAAAGAACAGGATGTCCAAACTGTCGAGCACATTGAGTTTAACGATATCCGTAAAACAGGTCTAATGGGGAATATAGATAAGAAGAAGACGATGATGTCTGCCTTTAAGAGAAATGCGATGAAAGGAGCGCCAAGCTTTCATCCGATCTTCACGGAAGATTTGAAATTCAGAACGTGGAATGAAGTGTTGAAGCCAGAATCTAAAGCCGTTGTATTAGCGATGATGGATACAAGTGGCAGTATGGGTGTTTGGGAGAAATATATGGCAAGAAGCTTTTTTTTCTGGATGACCCGATTCTTGCGTACGAAATATGAAACCGTAGAAATTGAATTTATTGCTCATCATACGGAAGCTAAAGTGGTATCAGAAGAGCACTTCTTCTCGAAAGGGGAAAGCGGGGGAACCATTTGTTCATCAGCTTATCGTAAAGCACTGGAGCTGATTGATGGTAAATATCCTCCAAGCCGCTACAACATTTACCCATTCCATTTCTCGGATGGGGATAATCTGACATCTGATAATGTGCGTTGTGTGAAGCTTGTAGAAGAATTAATGAAAGTATCCAGCATGTTTGGTTATGGTGAAGTGAATCAGTATAATCGTCACTCCACGTTGATGTCTGCCTATAAAAATATTAAAAACGACGATTTCCGTTACTACATCCTTAAACAAAAAGCCGATGTATTCCATGCCATGAAGAGTTTCTTTCACAAGGAGCAGGAAAAGGCATTCGCGTGAGAAAAACCAGCCGAAGAGGCTGGTTTTTCACTGTCTTCTATTTATTTGGTTACATACGAAATTATTAGTCAGTTTGATATACAAAGTGCTAAAATAGAGGTAGTTACACACAAAACTATTTTAATTAACGGCGAGGTTCATTATGACAGATGAAAGTCAAATCATTCAGCAACTAAAGCAGGAAATCCAGGACTTGAAAGAACAGCTCACTCAATCTGAGCAGCTGATCATGGACATTTCAGCACCTATCATTCCGTCCATCGTACCTGAGACCATTTTGATTCCTATCACGGGAAGGCTCAGCCCGGAACGCTTTGAAATGATCATTTCAAAGATCTTGAACGCTTCATATGGAGAAGATATTAACACTATCATTGTCGATTTTTCAGCGATTTCAGAGAAGGAAATTGGTGAAATCGAAGTCTTTGGCTCCTATATCGATAACATGGCCAAGGCGATCGGGTTGATGGGAATCGAAACCCTCTTTGTAGGTTTCACACCATCCCTTACTCAAGTGATGATCAATTCCGGTATAACAGAACTTAATGGAATCAAAACCTTTTTGACGTTTCGGACAGCTTTACAATATTTAATGGTTGAGAAAGACTTAACATTTAAAAAAACCAATCAATAAAAACCAGTCATGTTGACTGGTTTTTATTTGGATTATTCCCTTGCTTCGAGGATCTCCACTCCATTTTCTTTTCCTACAATCACTACATCAGCCATATCAATGAAGAGGCCCGTCTCCACAACACCTAATAATTGTTTCAAATGATGGTGCAGGGTGGATGGATGCTCAATTTTCGAGAAGTGGCAATCTATGATATAGTTCCCGTTATCAGAAAGGAAAATATGGTTATCTTTCTTCCTTAGAACCGGCGTGCATCCTAAATCAGCCAGTGATCGGAAAGTCATTTCCCATCCAAAGGGGATCACTTCGACAGGAAGGGGAAAGGCACCGAGCATAGGAACTTTTTTAGACTCATCCACTACGACTATGAATTTCTTAGTAAATGCATCAACGAACTTCTCTCTTACCAATGCACCGCCCCCACCTTTGATTAATTGGAACGCTGGATCGACTTCATCTGCACCATCGATTGAGAGATCCAACTCTTTTACTTCGGAGAAGGTGGTCAATGGAATGCCGGCTTCATTTGCCAGTCGCTCTGTTCCAGTCGAAGAGGGGATGGCCTTGATTTGTAACCCTTGGGATACAAGCTCCCCTATTTTTTGAATTGTCCAATAAACGGTCGATCCAGATCCTAATCCGATGGTCATGCCGTCTTTTATATATTCCGCTGCCTTTTCGCCGGCTGCTATTTTTGCCACGTTATCCACATTAAATGCTCCTTCCGTATGTATTCATCGTTTAAATAGCATTTTATACTAGAATTAACATGAATGAAAGAAGGCAAGAGTGTATGATAAGATTCGTGGTCAAGTGTTGATTGGTCACTTTTTGTATGAGTGTATGTCAGAAAACATCATAACGCAGTGTGTAAAGGGGTGAAAGCATTGAAAAAAGTGCTGAAGTGGATAGGGATTGTGATTCTTGCAGTTGTCTTAGTTGGTTTTCTCGGTTTTTATATTTGGTCCGAACAAACTTATTCTGCAACAGAAGAATTGTTGAATAAAGTCAAAATGGATGAGGATCCTTTGATTAAAGAAAAAAATGACTGGCTGATATTTAACAGTGAAGATCCAAATGGAAAAGGTCTGATCCTTTATCCAGGGGCAAAGGTTGAAGTAGAGGCATATGGATACATCGGGAAGTCTTTATCCGAAAAGGGATATACCGTCGTCATTCCTAAGATGCCCTTTCATATTGCATTTTTGGGGATAAATGAATCTGAACAAATCATGGACGACTTTGATGAATCGCTTGATTGGTATGTGTCTGGTCACTCTTTAGGCGGTGTGGCAGCAGCTTCGTATGCCTATGAACATCAAAGTGATGTAAACGGGGTGATCTTCCTTGCTTCATATCCAGTAAAATCGTCGGACTTTTCCGAGGGTAACCTGCCTATGCTCAGTATCTATGCGGAAAAAGATGGTCTTACCACCGGGGAAGATATTGAAGAAAGTAAAGCATTATTGCCGTCCACTGCGACCTTTCATCAAATTAAAGGGGGGAATCATGCTGGATTCGGTGTCTACGGTCCTCAGAAAGGAGACCGGAAAGCAAGTATTCCTGTCTGGGAGCAACAGGATGAAATCATTCAGACGATGAACAGGTGGATGAAAGAACACTAATATAGGATCTGAAAGCTGTTGAGGTATTCTCAATGGCTTTTTCTGTCTGTGGAAAAAGGATTCTCTATTACCAAAGTCGTATATGTATGGGGGAAGGGAGTGTAGGAAATGGAATACATTTATGTGTTAAAGCTGATTCCCCGCTTGCATCAGGAGGGAAGCTGGACCGTCGAGGATGAAGGGATCGTTCAACGTCATTTTATTAGACTGAAGGAGATGACCGAATCCGGTCAGGTGATCCTTGCGGGAAGAACGTTGAATGAAGAAGAAAATGCCTTTGGAATCGTGGTATTCGAAGCAGATGATGAGAAGCAGGCAATGATCATGATGGAAGACGATCCCGCTGTGAAGGAAGGGATCATGACGGCAGAACTATTCCCTTACCGGGTGGCGCTTCTCAGGAATCAAAACAATAACATGTCAGAGTAGGAGAATCCAAGATGGAAAAATGGATTGAAGAGCTATTTACAGAGGATTTGTTAAGAGATGCCGCGTCGCGTTTCAGCTGTGACGCGACAAGTGCAAAGAAGCTTGGTGATTTCGAAAATTATGTATTTGAAGTGCATAAGGGAGGGGTTCCTTATATCCTCCGTCTGACCCACAGTTCCCATCGCTCCAAAGAAGAAGTGGAGGCAGAGCTGAAATGGATCAATTATTTACATAAAAATGGTGTGCATGTCTCCCTAGTGAATGATTCGGACAAAGGAAATCTAGTAGAAGTCTTCAATACAGGTGAAACATCCTTTATTGTTTGTTTATTTGATAAAGCTCCAGGAGGTCCTGTGAAGATCAATGACCCATTATTTGATGAACAACTTTTTTACAAATGGGGAAAACTTACAGGGCATATGCATAGGGTTACAAAAGGATACAATCAGAATGAGAATAGACGGAATCGCTGGGATCAGGATGATGTGCTTGATTACGAGAAATATTTATCGTTAAAAGAAGACAAGGATATTATTGAAAAAGGTCATCGAAATAAAGAAAGAATCAGGGGATTCGTTGAGACGCAAGACACGTTTGGTCTCATTCATTCGGATATCCATCCGGGAAATTTCTTCTATCATGAAGGTGATCTACATGTGTTTGACTTTGATGATAGTACAGAATTCTTTTTTATAAGTGATGTGGCCATCCCGCTGTATTATTCGGTATGGTGGAAGTTTCGAAATGACACGCTCGAAAACCGAAGTGAGTTCGGAGAAAGATTCCTCATTGCGTTTCTACAAGGATACAGGACGGAATGTGAAATCCAGGATGAATGGGTCAAGCGCATTCCCCATTTTCTGCTTCTGAGGGACCTGACTCTGTACACAGTTTTCCATAAGAAATGGGATCTGACGAATATGTCAGAAGGAGAAGAGTCTTTGTTGTCTCAGATAAGTGAGAGACTACATAAGGATGAACCGATCGTCGAACTGGATTATGGGAAAATCATTGATGTAGTCCGGGCAAGATGATCTGGGCTTTACTGATTAGCGGAGTCATCATCGGGTTATTAGTCAGACTGATGAAGTCGACCTTCAAAAGTGGTTACGGCATGTCAGACGACTTGTTTAAGAATCCGGTGTATGTGAAAACCTGCTATCATTGTCATAAGAAAGTTCCAAAGGATTATATCAAATCCCTCTGTCCACACTGTGGGAAGCTGGTGGAATGATGAGAGACTTAAAGGTGCAGGCCTTTAAGTCTTTTTTTTAGGAGGGGGAAACATTTCTTTAAGGCTGAAAGTTTGATATGATGCTAAAGACTGTTTACATACATACGTGAGGTGAAAGAAATGGATAAAACCATTGGATTTATTGGATGTGGAAATATGGCACGTGCCATCATGGGAGGGATATTGAAGTCCGGGCTAGTGGATGGACAATCCGTCCGAGCGAGTGCCCGTACAGAAGCCACCGTCGCAGAGGTTGAAGAACAATTCGGAGTGAAAACGACAAAAGATAACCAGAGTGTAGCTGCTTTTTCAGATATCGTATTCCTGGCGGTGAAACCAGATCAATACAGAGAACTGATCGAAGAAATCAAAGGTTCCCTGAAAGAGGATGCCATCATCATTACGATTGCTGCAGGGATTACGATTAAATGGATGGAAGAACAGATTTCCCCTGAAGCCAAAATCGTACGGACCATGCCGAATACTCCATCTCTTGTTGGAGAAGGAATGACGGCCTATTGTGTGAACGAGGTAGTAACCGATGCGGATCTTGAAGACGTTCAGGCAATCCTTGATAGCTTTGGAAAGGCGGAAAGGGTGGACGAAAGCTTGATGGATGCCATACCTGCCGTAAGTGGTTCATCCCCTGCATACGTGTTTATGTTCATCGAGGCACTTGCTGATGGAGCCGTCCTCCAGGGAATTCCTAGAAAACAGGCTTATCAGCTGGCAGCACAGGCTGTACTTGGAGCCGCGAAAATGGTACTTGAAACCGGCACTCATCCCGGAGAACTGAAGGATGCCGTTTGTTCACCAGGCGGAGCAACAATTGAAGCAGTGGCGGCACTGGAGAAACATCAGTTTAAAGGAGCTGTATTATCTGCAATGGAAGCTTGCGGGAGAAAATCAAAGTCTTTGGGTGAATAGGGCTTGAGGTAAATGATTAATTCGTAGCTAACCAAGAAGTTTTCATATTGGAAAATAAAAAAATAAAAATTTTTACGATAATATTTGTATGTGCAAATGAAACTGTGCTATTATTTGTATATGCAAATAAGGAGGTAGGCAATATGAAAACATTAGTGTTGGTTGGACATCCAAATATTGAAGAATCCAGAATGAATAAAGCCTGGGCAGGGAGACTTGAGAAGGAAGAGGACGTCACTGTCCATCATCTATATAAAGAATATCCTGATATGAGAATTGACGTTGAAAAAGAACAAAGTTTGTTGTTAGAACATGACCGCATCGTATTCCAATTTCCGTTCTTCTGGTACAGCACCCCAGCCATCTTAAAAGAATGGCAGGATCAAGTGCTGGCATACGGCTGGGCGTACGGTTCAGAAGGGACGAAGTTGCATGGCAAGGAATTCATGGTTGTCACCTCAACAGGAGGACCAGGTGGGGCATACCGATCTGGAGGCTTCAATCATTATTCCATGAGTGAACTATTGAAGCCATTGCAGGCAACGGCTAATCTTACTGGAATGAGATTTCTGCCTTCTTATGTCGAGCATGGAGTTCGGATGTTGAGTGATGATGAAGTCGCCATCTCTGCCGATCAAGTGGCTCGTTATGTGGTTGATGGGGATTTGAAGAGCGGCCGGTAGAGGATCGGATCTTTTTGAGCGACTGTTGGGTTATTTTGGTTATTCATGGGATTTGACGCAATTACTTTAGAAAATGACGCAAAAACATGTGAAATGACGCAAAAAATTTTAAAATGACGCAATTATGTAATAAACGACGCAAATCGTTCTATCCCGCTTCTCCACAAGAAGGGTAGGGATCTAGATCTAGCCATGATCAAACCATTCAACTAGCACTATTGAGGACCCCTTCATCAAAAGGTCCGTCCCTCAAAAAAACTGCCTCAGTAGGAATCTACTTTGGCAGTTTTTTTAATGAGTCCTGAATTCCACTGTAATGATGGCGGTGACGGCAATCTGGCCGGGCTGGACGGCTGTACTTTCGTCAGCTGCCTTTAGATAGGCGGTGTTCATATAGGGCGCGGCCACGGGTCGGGATTGTTCCGTAATGGACTTTGGCTTAGGATTGAGCTGTTGATTTGACTGGCTTGATAATGTGAGTGCTTTTTGGTATGCCTCCTGGTAGGCTAAAGCGAGAGCATGTCGGTAGGATTCTATCGGTTCCGACTGGACGAATTGAATGTTTTCTACACGATTGGCTCCGCTTTTTATTGCATCATCGATGATTTCTCCGACGTGTTCGATGGTTTTGATGGTCACCCTGAATACCTGTCGGACTTCATATCCTTTGAACGTTTGTTTACCATCCTCGTAATTGTATTGAGGAAACACTTGATAATTGGACGTCTGGATGTCTTCTTTTGCGACACCATTGTTTAGCAGGGACTGAACGACTTTACTCGAAAGTTGCTGATTCTGACTCTGTGCGGTTTCAAGATTTTGATCATTCGTGACAATACCGATCGAGACGACGGCTTGATCCGGATCGACATAAAGTGTGTGCTCCCCGCTGACAGTTATGGTGCCATTCGTGTTAGTGGTACGATAGTATGGATAAGAGTACATGACGAACCCTACACACACGTAAAGGATTCAATTTTATCCAAATCGATACCGAAGTAAACCCAGGTGAATCCGATCCATCTCCATCCGGCAATGGAGCGGCGTCCCACATATACCGGGTAGAACCAGAATGAATCTCTTCTTAGCCATATATACGTGTAGCGGAATAAACATCTTCTGATGGCACCTGGATCTACTGCATACAAACTCGGTCCACCTTGCGTTCCTTGCATTGCCGTTTTTTGTGGTTGGAAGTTCGGAGGTGGGCCTGGTGGTTGGTTTTGTCCGCCTTGTCCGCCAGATGGTGGTGGTGAGCTTGGTGCACCTTGTCCTCCGCCTGGGAAACCGGGAATGCCAGGGAAGCCCCCGCCGGAACCTTGGCCACCTCCTGGGAAACCAGGGAAGCCTCCACCGGATCCCTGTCCTCCTCCGGGAAAACCGGGTAAGCCGGGGAATATTGATCTGTGATCGTACATAGAAGAACCTCCTCATAAAGAATTCTCTTTATCTTATGAGGAGGCGGGATGGGCGTGCGTGTCTGATTCATGATGTTAGTAGTGTGTGAATTACGATTCCAATGCTTTTTTCATGACGTTTTTCAATGTTTCCGCTGAATGGGTGAACTGAGCCATTTCTTCCTCGTTCAAGGGAAGTTCGACGACTTTTCGTATTCCCTCGCGATTGATGATGGCAGGGACACCAATGTAGATATCATCCTGATCATATTCTCCTTCGAGGAGTGCAGAAACGGTAAGGATGCTGTTTTCATTATTAAAGATGGCCTTTGTGATCCGGGCAAGCCCCATCGCGATGCCATAATAGGTTGCCCCTTTGCGCTCGATGATGTGATAGGCTGCGTCCCTTACATTCACAAAGATGTCATCGAGTTCTTTTTGGACACTGTCCTGCTTCCTGTCAATCAATTCGTTTAACTGGCTTGCGCCTATGGTTGTATGACTCCATACCGGGAATTCCGTGTCGCCGTGTTCTCCCATGATGTAGGCATGGATGTTTCGTGTATCTATGTCAAAATGCTCTCCCACTAAGTAGCGGAGTCTTGCGGTATCAAGAATCGTTCCGGAACCGATCACCCTTTCTTTCGGCAGGCCGGAGAATTTCCACGTCGCATACGTCAAGATATCGACTGGGTTTGTCGCCACGAGGAAGATTCCGTTGAAACCGCTCGCCATGACAGATTCTACGATGTTTTTGAATATTTTTATATTCTTCTCGACAAGGTCCAGACGTGTTTCACCTGGCTGCTGGTTAGCCCCGGCAGTGATGACAACTAAATCAGCGTCTTTGCAATCACTGTAATCCCCGGCTGAAATCTTCATTGGAGAAGCAAAAGCGAGGCCGTGATTCAAATCCCGTGCATCTCCGTCGGCCTTCTCTTTATTCAGATCAATCATTACGAGCTCATGGGCGATTCCTTGATTGAGAAGAGCGAAGGCATAACTGGAACCAACAAATCCTGTACCGATTAGTGCTACTTTGTTTGTGCATTTGATTGTCATTTGTCATCACCTATTCGTTAATAATTTTTTCCATCCTCCGGTTAAAACAGTCGGGGATATGAAGAGTACAATGAAGCTGCTGTCATATTGTGAAAAACTTCACAATATAATCATACCATGATTCCTAACAATATTCTATTCCTAAACGTATCATATCATATCTATTTGTGAATTAATTCACAAACTTGTCAAACTTAAAGGGACGGACCTTGATTCCTAGGACCTGGTCCTAGGAATCAAGGTCCGTCCCTCAAAAAAAGGGTTTTGGCTTGTGGGTGATGAATGTATAGAGGTAAAGATGAGTTGATGGAGGTGTGCGAACGATGAATGTTATGAGTGGGGCTTTTAATGTCCGTCCGTTAGAGGATAGGGATAAGTACACGATTTCGAGGTGGTTATCGGACCCCTCGGTTTTGGAGTTTTATGAAGGAAGGGATCGTTCTTTCACTCCTCAGATGGTGGAGGAGAAATTCTTTTCAGACAGGGGAGTAATGAGCTGTCTCGTAGAGTATGAAGGAAATGAAATCGGTTATCTTCAATATTATCAACTTGATGAGGAAACGATGATTCGATACGGCTATACGAATCTGGATGAAGTGATTTACGGCACAGATCAATTCATCGGTGAAACGGAGTATTGGAACAAAGGAGTCGGTACCCAGCTCATTCGCACTGTTGTGGAATATTTGCTTCAAAAGGAGGGGGTCCATCGCCTTGTGATGGATCCAATGACGTGGAACACAAGGGCTATCCGCTGCTATGAGAAATGTGGATACAGTAAGGCAAGAATACTTCGGGAGCATGAGCTTCATGAAGGGGAATACCATGATGCCTGGTTGATGGAGTTCATACCTGAGTAAATAGGAGAGGAAAAGATGAATACTCAAATAGAAGAAGCCATCCGCTTAAGAGAGACAGGGAAACACGAAGCCTCCATTGAATTATGGAAGGCATTGATCCGGCAGGAACCTGAAAATGGGTTTCTCCATTATCAATGTGCGTGGAGCCATGACGCTATGGGGATGGAAAATAGAGCCGTCCCTTATTATGAGGAAGCCATCCGGTTAGGTCTTGATGAAAGTGATTTGCAAGGGGCCTTTCTTGGGTTAGGAAGTACATATCGTACATTGGGAAACTATAAGGCTAGTAAAAGGGTATTGGAGACAGGAATAGGTCAATTCCCCGATAATCAAGCGTTGAAGGTGTTTTATTCCATGACTCTATACAATTTGAAGGAACACAGTCGAGCGATGGAACTCCTCCTGACGTGTATTGGTGAAACGTCAGAAGATATCAACATCGCACCTTATAAGAAGGCGATTTTATTTTATTCCGATCGTTTGGATAAGGTGTGGAAGTAGGAGCAGCAATGATTAAGGAGTGATAAATATGGCAGTAACCAATCTGTATATGGTCAGACATGCCCACTCGGTGTATTCGCCGGAAGAGTTAACAAGGCCCCTTTCTGAAATAGGGAAAAAGGATGCTCTCCATGTTACCGAACGGTTAAAGAATGAAAAAATCGACGTGGTTTGTGCCAGTCCCTATAAAAGAGCTGTAGAGACCGTTGAAGGAATAGCGCTTCACATCGGGCAGGAGATCAGGATCATTGAAGAGATGAGGGAACGGACATTATCCGGCTCACCCGTTGATAATTTTGAAGAAGCCATTTCATTGGTATGGGCTGATCCTGAGTTTTCACTAGAGGGGGGAGAGTCGAATCTTACCGCTCAAAAAAGAGGCGTACAAGGGATAATGGATATAGTGGAAGAATATAATGGGAAAAACGTGGCGATTGGCACACATGGCAATATTATGGTACTGATCATGAACCACTTTGATGAAACCTACGATGTTGACTTCTGGAAAGAACTTGAGATGCCCGATATTTATTGTCTGACCTTTGAGGATGCAAACCTAAAGGATGTATCGAGAATATGGACACAGCCCGTGTAAAAAAAGACCGTTCACTGTGAACGGTCTTTCAAGTATATCCATTTATATTAATGAGGCAGGAATGCCAGTTGGTAGAAGAAAAGGACGGCAAAGATATACACAAGTGGGTGTACCTGTCTCCATTTTCCTTTTACCACTTTAAGTAATGGATAGGAAATGAACCCTAGAGCAATTCCTGTTGCGATGCTTGATGTTAACGGCATACTCAGGATGATCAGGAAAGCAGGGAACGCTTCATCTAGTTCATCCCATTTAATTTGGGCGATGCTTCCCATCATCAAACTACCGACAATGATGAGGGCTGGAGCCGTAATGGCTGATATTCCCGACACTGCACTGACGAGTGGTCCGAAGAAGGCTGAAGCGATAAATAGAATCGATACCGTCAAAGTCGTCAATCCCGTTCTTCCACCGGCAGATACGCCAGCTGAAGATTCAATGTATGCAGATGTCGGGCTTGTACCGAACATTGCACCAATCGTTGTTGCGATTGAATCGGCCAGAAGTGCCTGGCGTGCTCTTGGGAGTGTATTCCCCTTCATCAGGCCTGCTTGCTGTGCGACTCCGATCATTGTTCCAGTTGTATCGAAAATGGTGACAAGCAAGAATGAAAAAACAACGGCATATAATCCATATTGGAAGACGTCAGCAAATGCCGTTACGGGATTTGCTACCATCAGTCCTTCTGGAAGGTGGGGGATGGCCACAAATCCTTCTTTAAACGATAAATCCCCTGTAAAGTATGCAACCAACCCAGTGACGATCATCCCGATGAAAAGAGCACCATGGACATTCAAGACCATCAGGATCAGAGTTACAGCCAATCCTGTCAGGGCAAGGAGAGCTGAATGGGAATGAAGATCACCCAGCTGTACTAAATTCGTCGGGTGTGCCTGAATCAATCCTGTCAGACGCAATCCGATAAAAGCAATGAACAAACCGATACCCGCCGTTATTCCGTGCTTTAGATTCTGAGGAATGGCTTCAATCAATTTTTTTCGTAAAGGTGTCAAAGAAAGTAGGATGAAGACTACACCTGCTACAAATACAGCAGAGAATGCAACGATATATGAAATGTCATCGTGTGCGCCCACTACTGAATAAGTGAAGTAAGCATTCAATCCCATACCAGGTGCAATGGCGATCGGATAATTTGCGAACAAGGCCATCCATAACGTCCCTGCTACAGCCGATATGATGGTGGCTAAGAATACTTGATCAAACGGGACGCCCGCATCGGATAAAATGATGGGATTGACAATCACAATATACACCATTGTGAGGAATGTTGTGAGCCCAGCCAGTATTTCCGTTTTCGGATTCGTGCCGTGTTCTTTTAATTTAAACATCGTAAAACCTCCAATAAAAACGAACATTAAAAACGCGCAACTTCTATAATATTCGGTAATAGAGTGAATTTCAATAGAAAAGGTCGAAAAAATTTTAAGAAAATATTTTGGAACCCCTTCCAAACCCCATATATTTTCGATAAGATGTTATCAATTATAGAGGTATTTCGTTTCTATAATGCCCTTGCACTGATAGATGTACTACCCAATGCTGATATTTCATAAAGAAAGGGGCGGTGCTAACGTGTATTCACAACTGAAAAATAAGCCTATTTCTGAACAGATTGAACTCATTACACGATCCCTGGTCGCTCTGAAAAGCTATAACGGAACAACCGGAGAAAGTGAAAAAGCCCGATTTATATATGAGTTGATTTCATCTTTTCCTTATTTCCAGAAACATCCCGATCAAATCTGGCTTCAGGATGTTCCGAATGATCCAATTGGAAGAAAAAATGTATTTGCTCTTGTGAAAGGAACCTCTTCTAAAACCGTGTTATTTCATGCTCACTACGATACGGTGGGAACCGATGATTATGGTGCCCTGCAGGATATGGCCCATGATCCCGATTTTCTTCAGAAGTTCTTCATGGACTATGAAGGGGAGGAAAAGGTAAAGGAGGACGCCCTTTCCGGAAATTGGCTTTTTGGAAGAGGAGCATTGGATATGCAAAGCGGGATCGCCGTCCATATAGCCAACCTTTTATTTCACACTGGTGAAAAAGTACAGGATGGAAATCTAGTGTTTCTTTTCAATGGAGACGAAGAGAGTGAACATGCCGGTATGATTTCGGCTTTAAGCGACCTCTATCAATTGAAAAAAGAGGGATTCGACTACTTGGCTGCCATCAATACGGATTTCATTTCGCCTATTTATGACGGTGATTGCAAGCGATATATTTACACGGGAGCTGCGGGTAAGCTTCTGCCAAGTTTCTATATATATGGAAGGGAAGCGCATGTCGGGGATGTGCTGACATCGATAGACCCGACCGTGATTGCTTCTAAGATCAATCTCGAAATTAATCAGAATCTGGATTATCTGGAGGATATCCCAGGTGAGTTCACCCTTCCGCCTTCTTGTCTTTACTTTAAAGACGATAAGCATACGTATAATGTTCAGACTCCTCTGAGCGCATCACTTTACTTCAACTATTTCGTATACGAAAGAACGGCGAGAGAAGTGCTGTATGACATGAAAAAGGTAGCGCTGAAAGTAGTAAGTGAAATGGAAGATCGAAGCAAAAAGCAATTTGAACAATATCGGAAGTATCATGGTTTCCCTGAAAGGGAATTTTCATGGGAAGTTGAAGTCCTGACCTTGAGGGAGTATATGTTCTGGCTGAAAGAAAGAGGGATTGATCCAGACCCCGTCTTGAAAAAAATCTTTCACGATATGAACGGGGAAGACAGGCGGACGATCGCTTATGCCATGGTGGAAGCCCTTCAGCACTTAGATCCTGACCGGACTCCAAGAGTCATCCTTTTCTTTGCTCCGCCTTTTTTACCTCATAACTTCGTCAATGAAGAAAATGAATACGGTAAAAAGGTGAGAGAGGTACTGGGAGCATGCTTGAACGATATTTCAAGTGAAACCGGTGAAGAATTCGTCATTAAACGCTTCTTTCCTTATCTGGCGGATGGCAGTTTTCTCTCTCTTCATGAAGAAGATGAGGATATCGAAGTGTTTAAGAAGAATCTGCCCCTGATTGATCAACTGTATCCGGTGCCCATCGACATGATCAGAAAACTGAACATTCCTTCCATCAATATCGGGGTGTATGGTAAGGATGGTCATCAATGGACCGAGAGAGTATATAAACCTTATACTTTTTCAGTACTGCCTGAGATCATTCAGCGGGTGACAAGGGAATTATTGAAAATATAATGTGACATAAAGAAGAGAGGTCATTCGCAGGGCGATTGGCCTCTCTATTTTTATTGGTTGGATGTGGGTTGTTGTTTCTCAATTATTGTAAAACGACTGGATTATTGATGATTTCGGCTGGATCGGTTTATGACACGAAATGGTCAATTCTAAATGGATGCAAAAAGGAAACAAATCTACTATAATGGAAATGTTGATTTGTGAAATAATTCACAAATTATCTGAACAGAATTCATCGACATAGAAAAAGCCACATCCTGACCAGATGTGGCTTTTGGATAGGCTTATTCTGCCCAGTCGATTAAGTTACGGATATCCAATCGATCTGATTTACGTGCTTGTTGTAGAGGTTTTCCAATCGTAATCAACATGATTGGGATGTAACGTTCAGACACATTGAATTCACTTACGAGGGCCGCCGGGTTAAAGCCGCCAATCGGGCAAGTATCCCATCCCTTGGCTTTCGCTGCAAGCATGAATTGCATGGCTGCAAGGGAAGCGTTACTGAAAGCAGCATCCCGTGGATATTCATCACGGCTGTATGCCCCGTCGATTTGTTTCTTCAGGACTTCTTTGATTTCCGCTGTCATTTCGCCTTTTTCAATGGCAGGATCAAAGACGGGATCAATGTTCTTATTGGCTTCAAGGTCTCCAAGGATCGCTACAACTGCAGAAGCGTCTTGTACTTGCTGCTGGTGATAGGCAATCGGAAGTAAGCGTTCCTGAACCTCTTTTTGGTCAAATACAAGAAATTTCCATTGTTGAAGATTCCAGGCAGATGGAGCTTTCCCTGCTGTTTCGAGCAGACTAACTAATTCCTCGCGGGGAATTTCCACTTGAGGGTCGTACACTTTGGTTGAGCGGCGTTCGTCAACGACTTGAAAGAAATTTTCCATGATAATGCCTCCTTGATGATGGTCGAATAAGTGTTATAATATGGTATATATTTGTATGCTACTTACTTTTTGTAAGTGTTTTGGACAATATGACCAATATAACCGACGTTTTATTTTGCGTCAAGGGAAAAGAATTTAGGATGTGTTTAGGGATATGGAAACAAAACTTTGCCCGAAATATAGCACTGCCTTTGAATTATTGGGCAAGCGCTGGGTTGGGATGATCATAAAGGTATTATTTGAAGGTACGTGCCGTTTTAAAGATTTACATGGAAATATTCCGAATATAAGTCAAAAGGTTCTTACAGAAAGATTAAAGGAATTGGAGGAACATGGGATCGTTTCCCGTGAAGTCCTCGATGAGAAACCAGTGAAGGTTCTTTACAGCTTAACGAATAAAGGGAAAGAGTTGGAGCCAGTCATGCAAGCGGTCCAGACCTGGGCTGTGAAATGGGTGAAATAAAAGCCTGCTTCACTAGCAAGCAGGCACATGAATCAATGTAGTTTATTGTTGTATATATTTTCGAACGGATCTTCTTGATCTTGGGGAGTATAGAAGCCTATTGGCCTTAAAGCGGCATAGCTTCCTCCGATGATAATGATACAAAGAAGGGGTAAGGATAGAAATCCAAGCATAATAACAGCCTCCTTATCATGATTTAGGTTTTACAAAATATCGATAGGATCTTTACATGACTCACTTTAATGTGTGAAACGCGTTTCAGGGCAAGCGTTTTTTCACGGTTTTTTCACATAGTTGTAGTTAGGGGAATGTGTATGACAAATATCAGAAGTATCGCAAAGCTTGCAGGGGTTTCAGTTTCAACGGTTTCGAGGGTGCTGAACGACCATCCCTATGTAAAAGAAGAGAAGCGCCGAAAGGTCCTTGATGCTGTGGACCAGTTGAATTATATAAAAAATGCGAATGCCGTCCATTTATCAAAGGGGAAGACCTACAGTATAGGAGTGATTTTGCCATATTTGAATCTTCCATACTTCGGGGAGATTCTTCAGGGCATAGCTGGGGAAGCGTTAAAATACGGATATCACCTTCAACTTTTCCAGACGAACTATGACAGGGGAGCTGAACTTGATGCCTTTCATCGCCTGCAGATGAAGGAAGTGGATGGGGTGATCCTGACTTCACGCTCCAATTCGTTGGATGTACTGGCCCCGTTCATTGGCCCGAATGTGGTTTTTTGTGAAAATGTGTACGACCCGACCTATAAAAAAGTGTTTATCAATCACTATCAGGGAATCAGGAGCGGTGTAGAATTTCTCCATTCAAAGGGACATTCCCGAATCGGGATGTGCTTGCACCGGACGTTTGGAACGAATAGCGAGGAGCGCATCAGGGGCTTTTATGACAGCTCAGAAGCCGCCCGCATGACGGTCTGTGACGACTGGATCTTTAATGACTGCTATGATCTACAGGACGGGAGGAATGTGATAAACTCCTGGGAACAATTAAAGGAAAAGCCCACGGCCTTAATTGTAACGAGCGACCAAGTATCTGCGGGAATGTTGGCGGAGGCAGGGAAAAAGTCCATCAGAATACCAGAGGATCTAGCTATACTCAGCTTTGATAATCATCCCATTGCCGATGCCCTCGGTATCACATCCTTTGAAGTGCCGATACGGAAATTAGGGGAAGCAGCGTTTACATTATTTCTGGAAAAAGAACACCCGGAGCCGGTGGTACTGGATACCAGGTTGTTTAAAAGGGGAACCGTTTAAATACCACGAACGAAGAGGGGAGGGAAATAAGAATGTTTGGAGACAAAGAAGAAAAAAAGCTGGTCATTTTAATGGGTGTTGTCTCAATTATTTTGTTTGCTGTCATCGTTTGGAAATATCTTTTATAAGGAAATTTATACTTGTCTTCATATCTCGCATCATTTTCCCATATGGTAAGAGTAATGAAGCGGTAGGTGAGCTTAATCATGTGGTCAGAGTTTAAGCAGTTCATTTCGAGGGGGAATGTATTTGATTTAGCGGTTGCTGTCATCATCGGTTCCGCATTTGGTCAAATTGTAGAATCTCTCGTTGAGGACATGATGATGCCGGCAATCGGCATCTTGTTTGGGGGCATCAACTTCGAAGGACTTCATCTTCGGATAGGGGCAGAGGTGATTGAATTGGGGAAATTCGTTGGATCATTCGTTGATTTTCTTCTTATTGCCATGAGTGTGTTCCTGATGGTCAAAGTGGTCAACCGGTTAAAAGGCGGGGACCAGCCTTATAAGGTGAAACAGACGACAAATCTCGAAGTCCTTCAGGAAATCAGGGACATCCTGAAAGACGATCAAGAGGTGCGGTTGGAGAAATCCTCAAAAACCCGTGACTTCTTAACAAAAAGCGGTATGAAAATTCAAATGAGGACGGACCGTAAGTCAAAGTGAATTCTTGATCATTGACCTAAATCCTACTTTTATAGTAGGATTACTTTGTGTTGTAAGACCATTTAGTAAAATTCTACGAGCAAATGGGGTATTGATCGTGAAGAAAATTCATATTATTCATGAAAATAGTGATTGGACCAATCATTTAACGGCTCGTCTCGACGAACTTCAATTGCCTTACGAGGAATGGTTCCTGAATGAAGGACTCGTTGATTTATCTTCAGAGCCGCCACAAGGTGTTTTTTATAATCGCATCAGTGCATCGTCCCACACACGAAACCATCGCTATGCTCCTGAATTGACGGAAAGCGTCCTTTCATGGTTAGAGAGAAATGATCGTAAGGTTCTGAACGGAAGCCGTGCCCTGCGCCTGGAAGTGAGTAAAGTGAATCAGTATATGGCCTTGAATGCCTCTGGTATCAAGACTCCGAAAACCATTGCAGCAGTAGGGAAAAAGCAAATAATTGAAGCAGCTGAAAAGCTTAATAAGCCATCGTTCATCACCAAACATAATCGTGCAGGGAAGGGATTAGGCGTTCAGCTGTTTCATTCAATACATGCATTGAATGACTATGTTTACAGCGATGCGTTTGAAGAACCTTTAGATGGAACGACGCTTATCCAAGAATACATTAAAGCACCTGACGCTTCGATCACCCGTTGTGAATTCATAGGAGGTACATTCATGTACGCTGTAAAGGTGGATACGTCAAAAGGCTTCGAATTATGTCCCGCAGATGTCTGCCAGGTAGACGATTTGTTCTGCCCGGTGGGGGAGCAAGAAGAGAAGCCAAAATTTCAAATACGTGAAGGCTTTTCCCATGATATCCTTTCAACCTATGAAGCATTTTTAAAAGAAAACCGGATCGATGTAGCCGGAATTGAATTTATCCAGGATGCAGATGGCACCCTCTACACATATGATGTGAACACCAATACGAATTACAATAAGGATGCAGAGGCAGAGGCTGGACAATATGGGATGCTTGAGTTGGCCCAATACCTTGGTGAACAATTGAAAACGGTGTAAATAAAAGACTCTCCTGTAGATCACAGGAGAGTTCTCTTATGTAAAATTGCGTTTTATTGTAACGGTTTGAGAAGTAGTATGGTAAAATTTTTAAGAATACAATTTCTTGAAAGGTCAAAGGGGAAGTATGATTATCTTTAATCAGGATGTTATTAATAATTTCTTTTATATCATTTTGAGTATATTTCTGATTTTTTTTCTTGTTGAAAAAAAGTGGATTCATGGTTGGTATACGAGGATGGCAACCTTCGTTTCTTTAAGTATGGCTATTATTCTGTGTATGCTTTCACCCATATACAATAACCCATATTGTGTCCACGACTTGCGGATGATTCCGTTTGTTCTTGGCATCATGTATGGGGGCCCTTATACAGGTCTCGCCCTATTGGCGGTCCTATTGGGATTCCGTACAATGATTTATAGTTGGAGCATAGTGGCGTTCGTTATCTATGTAGTGATTTACCTATTCACGGTTATTGGTATGAAGTGGTTCCATTTTCAACGGTTATCGAGCCGGAATAAAATCATATTTTCAGTGGGCATCTTTACATTTCATTCCATAGTAGCGGCACTTATTGCGAAGGCAATGACCATATTTGTAATTGATGAAAGCTATTTAATCAATTTCATCTTACTCCCTTCATGTGGAATGCTTATCCTGACATACATATGCGAGACATTGCTAAAACAGATTCAAATCAAGCAAGCACTCGTCAAGATAGAAAAGATGGAAGTGCTCGCTCAGTTGGCTGCCAGCATTTCACATGAGGTGAAAAACCCCTTGACCGTAATCAAGGGTTTCCTGAGGCTCCTCCAACAGGAAAATCTTCCAGTAGGTAAAAAAGAGCAGTATCTGACCATTGCATCATCCGAACTAAACAGGGCAGAAGACATCATCAATGATTATCTTACATTTGCCAGGCCCGATCCTGAACAAGTGGAAACGATCTTCATATCGGAACAGCTGCAAAAGCTCGCCGACATGGTAGAACCCTTGAGCAATCAACAGTCGGTGGTCGTACATAAAGACATCCAGGATTCCGGCATCGTCGGGAACACCCGGAATTTTCAACAGGCATTTCTCAATATCATCAAAAATGCTATTGAAGCCATGCCTAAAGGAGGCACTCTCACGATCCTTTCCAAGGTTCAAAAAGGGAATGTCAGCATCACCATCAGTGACACAGGGGTCGGGATGACTCCTATGCAACAAGCAAGACTTGGTGAACCTTATTTCTCGACGAAAGAAAAAGGGACCGGTTTGGGATTGATGGTGTCTTACCGGATCATTGAAGCGATGAGAGGCATCATTACCGTCGAAAGTCGTATAGGGAAGGGAACGAGTTTTCAAATTGTGTTCCCGGTAGATCACGTGAAAGACCCTTCATCTATATAGGTGGAGGGTTTTTTGATTGGTTGGGGGTGAGATGACAACCAAAAAGGCAAAGAGCGCCTTTCCGGGTTACTCGTCTTATGCTTGTCGCCCCAGGGCAAGCCCCTTCCGCTTTTCTGATTGTCCAGCTCCGGCGGCTAGTCCCTCGAGGTCATAAGTCAAATCAACCAAAAAAGGCAAAGAACGCCTTTCCGGTTGATTCGTCTTATGCTTGTCGGGCCTGCCCAAGCCGCCTCCGCTTTTCATTGTCCAGCTCCAGGGCTTAGAGGCTCGAGGTCATAAGTCAAACATGCCAAAAAGGCAAAGAGCGCCTTTCCGGCATGTTCGCCTTATGCTTGTCGCCTCTGGGCAAAGCCCTTCCGCTTTTCATTGTCCAGCTCCAGGGGCTTGGGGCTCGAGGTCATAAGCCAAGTCACCCAAAAAGGCAAAGAACGCCTTTCCGGGTGACTCGTCTTATGCTTGTCGCCCCAGGGCAAGCCCCTTCCGCTTTTCCTATTGAACTTTCTTAAATTATCTGATAATATAAATTTCTGCTCCCAAACGCCTACATAATTTTTACAGATTTCGATATGTCTATCTAATCTTGTTTATCCATTGAGCGTCGTTACCTCGATGGAAGTGACAGGACGTTTTTTTCTCCATTGCGGCTAAAACATTTGGAAGGAGAAATGTATGACGAAGGAATCGAACATTCATCCCGATTTTTCAAGTGAAACAGAACGCTTAGAATTTACGAAGCGCTACATTGATGTTGTCATCAGCACATCCGAAACGAGTAAGGAAAAGTATAAGGAAAACATGGAAAAAGCTTTTGGAGATATCGATTGGGGCGAGTCCAGTGCTGCCTACATCGATATCTTGACGAACTCAAGCTTTTTTGAGATGTCCAAAGAAGAATTGGAGTCCCTAACGAAAGCAAAGACGAAACCGTATTTTGCCCGGATTGATTTTCAGCATGAAGGTTCGGATAAGCTGGAGAAGCATTATATCGGGAAGACCTCCCTGTATCAGCGGGAAAACCAGGAACAAATCATCGTGGACTGGCGTTCCCCCATCGCGAATCTGTACTACGAAGGAAGGATCGGCGATGTATCGTACGATGCTGAAGGTGAGACGTATGAAGGGGACTTGTCACTAAAGCGTCAGTTCATGATTGAGGATGGCCATTTAGAAGAAATACGGGATATCGATTTGACGACTACAGATGAATTGCTTCAGGATTCTTTAGCCAAAAGCTCTAGTAATCGTTTAACCGAAATCATTTCCACGATCCAGGAGGAGCAAAACCGGATCATCCGTGCCGATTTAAACAAACCGATTATTGTGCAGGGGGCTGCCGGAAGTGGAAAAACAACCATCGCCCTTCACCGGATTTCTTACTTTATTTACAACTACAAACAATATTTCGATCCGAATCAACTGATGATCCTGGCTCCGAGTAATCTGTTCATCGACTACATTTCAGAAGCGCTGCCGGAACTCGGAGTCGAGCGGGTAAGACAGACTACCTTCACTGATTATGTTATGACTTGTTTAGAAAAGAGTCTTACTTTAGTCCAGGACGACAAGCTCATAAAGTTGATAGAAACCCACGATGAAGAGGTAATGACCGCATCATGGATTTCTGGCTTCAAAGGGTCCAAAGCATTCAGGCGGATCCTTGATGATTACCTCGAGGAAATCGAACAGCGCTTTTATACATCGAAAGACTTCTACGTCGACAAATATAAGCTATACACTGCCAAGAAGTTCACTCATCTTTTTAAAGAAGAATATACGTATATGCCGGTTTATCGCAGGGTGGAGAAGCTTAAATCTCTCCTTCAAAGCTATGTTCGTTCGAACAAGAAGCAGATGGTGGAGAAGGTAGAGAAATTTTTCGATGAACGGATCGAAACGGCTTTATTTGAGCGTTCAAAGGCGGGTAACCGGAAGGAATATGTGTCAAAAGCCTTAGACAAGAAGAGCGAACGTGTAATAGAGATCAAAAAAGCGATCCGGACAAGTGTCAATGGATATATGAGACAGTTTGAAAAGAAGAGCCTGGATCAATACTTCATCGAGTTATTCTCAGATCCGGAACGCCTTGCATCGTACTCGAAAGGAGAACTCAGCAGGAATCAGGCTGAACAGCTCTGTCATTATACGTTGAAATACACAAAGAAAAAGAAGTATGAAGTCGAGGATCTGGCGATTCTTCTATATTTACAATCCCATTTATTCGGCATTGATAAATATTATAAAGCAAAAAACATCGTCATCGATGAAGCACAGGATTATAGTTATATGCAGCTCTACTCTTTGAAGAGGGCACTGGAAACCGATATGTTCACACTGGTCGGCGACCTTGCCCAGGGCATTCACTCTTATCGGGGGCTTCAGTCCTGGGAGCTTGTCTATCGGGATATATTTCCGAGGGCAACGTATACCGAACTTCAAAAAAGCTACCGTACCACGATCGAAATCATGGGGGAGGCGAATAAACTTTTGAGTCTCTTACCCTATGATTTTCCGAAAGTGAACCCGGTGGTGAGGCACGGAGAATTTCCAAGCTTTGATGAATACCGTGAATTAGATGACCTCTCTTCCTTGATCGAGAAGAAGGTGGAGGCAGGAAGAAAGGAAGGATTCCAAACCTTCGCTGTCATAGGGAAAAGCATGAAGGACTGCGTGAAAATCAGTGAAATCCTTCAAGAACGGCAGCCCGGGAAGGTGAAATTGTTAGAAGAACAGGAATCGATTCCGAAAGACCAAATTGTCGTCGTGCCTTCTTATCTGTCAAAAGGTCTTGAATTTGATGTTGTCCTTATTGTGGCAGTGGATGAAACATTCCACCCGGAAAACGAGCTCGACATCAAGTTGCAGTATGTGGCCATGACCCGCCCTCTCCATAGGCTTGCACTAATAGGTAAGAGTAAAGACCAATTCATTGGCCTGTAAATCTATTAGAAAAGGTCCGTCCCTCTTAAACGAGGGACGGACCTTTTCTCTATCAAGCAAGCTTTCACAATCATAACATTCGCTTTCTGTCTGTGTAATTTGTAAAATAATAAATCAGGAGGGATGCATTATGTTGAAAAACTTACAAAGCACGAAGACATTACATAACGGAATTGAAATTCCTTATGTCGGTTTAGGAGTTTACCAAATGAAAGATCCGTCTGAAACGGTACAGGCTGTTCGAACTGCGATTCAGTCAGGATACCGTTCCATCGATACCGCGGCCATCTACGATAATGAGGAAAGCGTAGGACAGGGCGTGAAAGAAGGTGGAGTAGCGAGAGAGGAACTGTTCATCACATCGAAAGTGTGGAATAGCGATCAAGGCTACGATACGACCTTGAAGGCGTTTGAAACCAGCCTTAAGAAGCTTGAGATGGATTACCTCGACATGTATTTGATCCATTGGCCTGTCGAAGGAAAGTACAATGATACGTGGAAGGCAATGGAGAGACTCCATGGAGAAGGTTTGATCAAATCAATCGGTGTAAGTAACTTTCATCAGCACCATCTTGACGATTTAATGAAAAACGGCAATGAAAAGCCCGTTTTAAATCAAATTGAGTTACATCCCCGTCTTAATCAGGAGAAGATAAGAGAATTTTGTGCCTCTCAAAATATCGCAGTAGAGGCGTGGTCACCAATCGCTCAAGGGCGTGTATTGGATGAGCCTACTTTAAACCACATTGCAGAGCAGCACGGTAAGTCTGCAGCACAAGTGATTCTTCGCTGGCATCTTCAGAATGATGTCATTATCATTCCAAAGTCTGTACATGAAAACCGCATCAAAGAAAATGCAGATCTGTTCAATTTCGAGCTGTCACTGGAAGAGATGAATCAAATCAACCAGTTAAATCTCGATGAACGTTTTGGTCCAGATCCAGACAACTTTGATTTTTAATTAGCACTTTATACAAAGAGGTCCGTTCATACACGGGCCTTTTTTTATTTAAATCATCATCTCGATTAATTAAAAACAAAAAAGTGATTGACAGTGAATGGAAGAATATTATACAATTATCTCGAATTAAAAATAATCACATTCGAGATAACTTGTCTCTTTTTTTAACTATATATCTCAAATTCAAGATAATAGATATAAAAATAATTGAAGTTGAAATGTTTGAAGGGAAATCTCGATGGGAAAACATAAGGAGGAAAACAGATGACAGCATTAGCTGCGTTCGGTTTATTGGTTATTCGTTTAGTAATGGGATTGACGTTCGCTGCACATGGAACACAGAAATTATTTGGGTGGTTTGGAGGTCACGGGCTGAAGGGTACAGGAGGCTTCTTTGAGTCCATCGGAATCAAGCCAGGAAAGACAATGGCACTTCTTGCAGGGACTTCGGAAGTGGCAGGAGGAATACTATTCGCAGTGGGGTTCCTGACTCCTTTAGCGGCCTTTCTAATTATTGCGACGATGATCGTAGCAATCCTAAAGGTCCATGGAGCAAACGGTTATTGGGCGACCCAAAACGGTACAGAATATAATGTGATGCTCATTGTTGTTGCACTAGGGGTAGCTCTTGTTGGAGCAGGGGCCTATTCGATAGACGCAGTATTATTTGGATAATGTATTGATCTGCCTGCAATCTGATATCGTGTTTCACCCATTTATTATATAAATGACAATTCTAAAGGAGAGATTTCAATTATGTCTAACGTAAAATTGGCAATCATGTACTACAGTTCAACAGGTACGAACTATCAAATGGCGAAATGGGCAGAAGAGGCTGCAAAGGAAGCAGGCGCAGAAGTAAAGGTACTTCGATTTGAGGAGACAGCCCCTGAAGGAGCCATTGCTTCAAACCCGGCATGGGAAAAGCATTACAATGAAACCAAAGATAGTGTACCAGTAGTAACCCTAGATGATCTTGAGTGGGCTGACGCGTATCTTTTCAACGTCCCGACCAGATTCGGTAACGTTCCTTCACAAGTCAAAGCCTTTCTGGATACCACTGGAGGTTTGTGGTTCAATGGTAAGCTTGCAAACAAAGTAGTGAGCGCGACTTCATCTGCAAGTAATTCACACGGCGGACAGGAGCAGACGGTTCTGGCTCTTTATACAACCATGATGCACTGGGGGGCCATCATCGCAGCTCCGGGGTACACAGATCAATCAAGCTTTACTACTGGAGGCAATCCATACGGAACGAGTGTGACGGTGGACCAGGAAGGTAATATGGTAGAATCGGTCGAACCTGCAGTGAAGCATCAAACGCGCCGTACGATTCAAATTGCTGAAGCAGTGAAAAATGGATTGAAATAATCGATCTATTAAAAATGAGTCACGCTTGGATGAGCGTGACTCATTTTTTTGATTACAGACCGATATCATCGATGCAGTCAGCTATGCATTCGATCCGTTCTTCTGTCAGCGGATGTGGGAATGAAATACGGGCTGCATGCAATGCCTGTCGCTTTATTATCGGTTTTCCCCCATAAAGGCGGTCTCCCACGAGAGGATGACCGATGTGACTCATATGAACACGAATTTGATGAGTACGACCAGTATCTAATTCAACTTCTACCAAAGTAGTAGACCCTCTATCTTCCACCACTCTATAATGAGTGAATGCATCCTGACCTTTAGGCGATACTCTTCTTCTTGTATTATGGTGCCGATCTCTTCCTATCGGTTCAGAAATCGTACCTTTTTTCTGTTTCAACCGTCCATGCACGAGGGCAAGATAGGTGCGCTTGATTCTTCGCTCGGTAAGAAGCCTGTCAAGAATCGCTTTACTTAATGGATGTTTGGCAAACATAATCGCTCCAGATGTATCATGATCCAGACGATGGATATGCATCACCCTGCAGCTTTCCCCCTTTGACTGATGATGAAAAGCGACAAAATTGGCCAGGGTATCCGTTTCATCGGGGGTATTGGGATGGGTATCAATCCCAGCAGGTTTATTGACGACAATCAGGTGATCATCTTCATATAACACATCAATTTCCCCGTAAGTAGGGGGGACATCGTAGGCTGCTTCCTTAAATAAATGAAGTTGAATCACATTTCCTGGTGAAAGGGGTTCAGTCCATGAAATCGATTTTCCATCCACCTTGATATCTCCGTCCATCCTCATGGAATGAACAAGTTTCTTTGGGGCTTGCCAGTGTTTTCTAAGAATTGTTTCAATCGTTACATTTTTCCAATTATCTGGAATGACTAGGTCGAATTGTTCGCCTTTTCTCCATGTTTTCATCAAAAAACTCCTTTAAAAGACAAAACTCTTATATTTAAATAGGTATTCATTCCTATCATAGCCCCTATTCGAGCCAATTCATGGGTATAATTACCACGCAGTTGGTTCTACTTCTATGTTATCCTTAATATATCTATTACAGAGAGATTACAACCATTACAAAGGTGGGTTATGATGGTGAAAGTATTACTAGCATCAACACATGAACAGGAAGATAAAATTCAAGAGCTCATACAGTACATGTATTGTACTATTTTCCCTGATTATTTCACAGATGATGAAATTGAACAATTTGATGAGATGCAGGTATTACATACGACGACGAGAAACTTTGAGTATTTCGGCACCCTTAAGGAAGCGTTTCAGGTGATATCATGTCTACAGACGTTGATTTCAATTATTGAAAGTGGATCAAGTGATGAAGTATACGAAGAAATGTTTTATCACAATGCGGGAATCCTTCAAAGTTTTGGCATGTTCTTTCCTTTATCGTATGATCAATTCAATGGAGAATCAGATTGTAAGCATAGCCTCAGCATATATTCGAGAGCGGATAACCAGCTGTTAGTCTAGTTTGAAAAGTTAGATACTTTCGAATAATTTAATAAAAATGTTTAGAAGGTACTTATGAGGGGAAAATGGCTTGTAATAAGTTAATCCTGAAGATACAACGTATCTTCATCTTGAAATTCCTCCTCACTTGAAAGGGACTGACCTGTGGAAAGGTCAGTCCCTCTTTTTTTATTCAGATTTCACGTTCTCTTCGAAAAATGCCTTGAAGTCTTCTTCAGGATGCTCTCCAACGATTCTTGCCACTTCTTTCCCATCTTCGTAATGAACGAGAGTGGGGGTAGCTTCAATTGCGTATTGATCCCATCCTTGTTCGAATTCAAGTAGATTGTATTGAACCATATCGACTCCCATGTCTTCGGCGAGAGGTGCAAGAGTAGGGGTCGTTCTTTTACAATGTATACAAGTTGAACTGTAGAAATAGACGGTCGCATCTTCTTTATTTTTTATCTTCTCTTCCAATTCTTCGGGAAGAATGACATTCTGGTAATTAGGGTCATCCAGAAGCTCAACGGTCGCAGGATCAAGCTTGGCTTTCTTGAATTTATTTCCTTCTGCTTTCTGACTGTTCTGGACGTTTGTGATAATCGCGATGGCTGCAAATAATCCGACAACCGCCACCAGGAATATGATGATTTTCTTCAATCTACTTGTCCTCCTTTATAGCTTTTAAAACCATGATGCTTGAGATGAAAATGATAATGAAACCGGTCATAGCCAGAAACGGGATCGTAACAAAACCGAACAGGTTGATATATTCACCTGTACAAGGGACACGCCCGCAGGCAGGAGCGCTTTCAGTTAAGAACGTAATTTTTTGAATGGAATAGTGATAAATGGAAATGAGAAGGCCGATTGCGGATAGTATGGTAGAATACAATGCCGCCTGAAAATCTTTGCGGGCATAAGCCACACCTAATAGAATGACCATCGGATACATCAAAATACGCTGATACCAGCATAATTCGCAGGGCTCGTATTTCATGATTTCAGAGAAATATAAACTTCCCATCGTTGCGATCAAAGAGGAAGCCCAGGCAAGGAATAACAGAGAGTCTGCTTTTTTGTTCATATAGAAATCCTTTCTATGTATATTCTATCAAATTATAGTATGTTATTATTATAAAAGTAAAATGAGAAAACTTTATGAAGAAGTATGATATTTTTTTAACGATTTGTGCAAGCGGTTGCAGAAAGCCCTTGCATGACTCCTTCCTTACGAAAATGAACCTTACTGGAGGAAAGCACATATGTCAAAACAGTGGTGGAAAGAATCAGTTGTCTATCAAATTTATCCACGGAGCTTCATGGATTCCAACGGCGATGGAGTCGGGGATATCAGAGGTATTATTTCTAAACTGGATTACCTGAAAAAGCTCGGAATTGATGTGGTCTGGCTATCACCTGTGTATGAATCTCCCAATGATGATAATGGATATGATATTAGCCATTATAAAAAGATTATGGACGAGTTCGGCACAATGGCAGATTGGGAAGAAATGCTTGAGGAAATGCATAAGCGTGATCTGAAGCTTGTCATGGACTTAGTCGTGAACCACTCTTCCGATGAGCACGGCTGGTTTGTAGAGTCAAGGAAATCAAAGGACAATCCGTATAGGGATTATTATATTTGGCGAGAAGGAAAAGGCGGAAAAGAGCCGAATAACTGGGAATCTGTTTTTAGCGGTTCTGCGTGGGAGTACGATGAAACAACTGAAGAATACTTTCTCCATCTTTTCTCTAAAAAACAACCTGATCTAAACTGGGAGAATCCGAAGCTTCGTCAGGAAATCTATGACATGATGAAATTCTGGCTTGATAAAGGAATCGATGGCTTCAGAATGGACGTCATCAATTTCATTTCGAAGGTGCCCGGATTGCCCGATGCACCGAATCCTGATGGAAACACATATGCCTCAGGTCACGAGTATTTTATGAATGGTCCACGAATTCATGAATTCCTGAATGAAATGAATCAAGAGGTCCTTTCCCATTATGATGCGATGACAGTTGGCGAAATGCCAGGTGTGACACCCGATGAAGCGGTCCTATATACAGGGGAAGGCCGGAATGAAGTGAACATGGTATTTCAGTTTGAACATATGGATGTAGACTCGGGTCCAGGCGGGAAATGGGATGTCATCCCATTTGACTTGGTTAAATTAAAAACGATATTAACGAAGTGGCAGACAGAACTTCATGGGAAGGGCTGGAACAGTTTGTACTGGAACAACCATGATCAGCCAAGGATCGTATCCAGGCTCGGTAATGATGGAGAGTACCGGGTGAAGTCTGCCAAAATGCTTGCGACCCTACTTCACCTGATGCAGGGGACACCTTACATTTACCAAGGGGA
Organism: Rossellomorea aquimaris; assembly: GCF_020172085.1. Classification (GTDB taxonomy): domain Bacteria; phylum Bacillota; class Bacilli; order Bacillales; family Bacillaceae_B; genus Rossellomorea; species Rossellomorea aquimaris_E. The sequence continues at coordinate 46,724 of NZ_JAIVAT010000006.1, read as the reverse complement.
AGAGCTCGGCATGACCAATGTCCACTTCTCTTCTATTGATGAGTACAAAGATATTGAAACCTTGAATATGTATCGTGAAAAAATAGCCCAAGATATGAATCCTGATGAGATTATGCATTCCATTTACGTAAAAGGAAGAGATAATGCCAGAACACCTATGCAGTGGAACAGCACGGAGCATGGTGGATTCACAGAAGGGACGCCATGGATTGCTGCGAATCCGAATTACATTGATATCAACGCTGAGAATGCTTTAAATGATCCAGACTCGATTTTTTATTACTATCAGAATTTGATTTCCCTTAGAAAAGAACATGAAATCATTCCGTACGGAACGTTTGAACTTCACTATGCTGATCATCCTTCCGTATATGCCTATACTCGAGCATATGGAAACGAGAAAATCCTCGTCCTATGTAACGTATCAGGTGAACAGCAAGTCATTGGAAAAGTGGATTCCTTTGATGTCACAAAGGCTGATGTTTTGATCACAAACGAAGAACACCTTGAAAAAGATGCATTTACTCTACTTCCATGGGAGGCCACAGCTTACTATTTTAGAGGGTAATGGAAGGAAGCACCCATCAAATTGGGTGCTTCTATTTTTAGGTTTAATCCTAAAAGTCTGTTGAGATCAGCTAGTTACGTAAATCAAATTTCTTCAAATGTTTCATTCCCCTTTGTTAAAATAAAAGTGAAGGCCTGTCATGAACTTCGTTTCAACAGTGCACTATAAGGGTATATAATTCAGGTATTTTACGAAGGAGTCGATCATAGATGGCAGAAAAGCTAGACTTATCACAGTTTGAAAAGAAAATGATCATTCGTCCTATGGAACATAAGGACATTCAAGATATTATCAATATGCAGTCTGTTTGTTTTCCAGGTATGGACCCATGGAAGGTCGAGCATCTGGAAAGCCACCTGGAAGTGTTTCAGGATGGGCAGCTGGTTGCAGAATTAGATGGAGAGATCATCGGTTCATGTTCGAGTCTCATCATTAACTTCGATGAGTACGACGACCGTCACACATGGGATGATGTAACGGATAATGGTTACATAACCAATCACAATCCCGATGGATATAACCTGTATGGAATAGAGGTTATGGTGCATCCTGAATATCGACGCATGAAGGTTGGGCACCGTTTATATGAAGCAAGGAAGGATCTTGCAAGACAATGGAATTTAAAGAGTATCATTATAGGGGGACGCATTCCGAATTATTACAAGCATTCGGAAGAAATGTCCCCACGGGAGTACGTGGATTCGGTAGGACGTCATAAGATATATGATCCTGTCCTTTCCTTTCAATTATTAAATGGATTCACTCTGATGCGGATCAATCCAAACTACTTACCTGATGACAAGCGTTCCCATAAATATGCGACGCTTATGGAATGGAATAACGTCGAGTACCGGCCTTCCAGCAAACGTCATTTCAAGACGAGCTATCCGGTGCGGATCTGTGTCGTTCAATATATGATGCGTAAAATCAACTCCTTTGAGGAGTTTGCGAATCAGGTTGAGTACTTTACCGATGTGGCATCCGATGCGAAATCGGACTTTGTGGTGTTCCCAGAAATCTTCACCACCCAGCTCATGTCGTTCTTGAATATTCAATCTCCGAGCCTCGCTGTAAGAAGGTTGACAGATTTCACTGAGGACTACATTGAATTATTCACAGATCTTGCGGTTCGATACAATGTCAATATAATCGGAGGGTCACACTTCGTCAAAGAAGAAAACGATGAGATCTACAATATTGCGTATCTCTTCCGACGTGATGGTACGATCGAGAAGCAATACAAAGTTCATATCACTCCGAATGAACGGAAATGGTGGGGGATCAGCCCAGGGGATTCAGTTAGGGTGTTCGATACAGATTGTGGAAAAATTGCCATTCAGATCTGCTATGACATTGAATTCCCAGAGTTGGCCCGAATCGCAACTGACAAAGGGGCGAAGATCATCTTCACCCCATTCTGTACGGAGGACCGCCAAGGCTATCTTCGCGTACGGTATTGTGCACAGGCTCGTGCTGTTGAAAATCAAATTTATACGGTCATTTCCGGTACAGTCGGAAATCTTCCACAAACAGAAAACATGGACATTCAATATGCTCAATCAGGTATCTTTGCTCCTTCCGACTTTGAATTCGCTCGTGATGGAATCGTCGGGGAAACCAATCCGAACATTGAAATGGTCATGATCGGTGATGTGGATCTAGAAGTCCTTCGCCGTCAGCGTCAATCAGGTACGGTCAGACAGCTGAAAGACCGCCGTCATGATGTTTATGGCGTTCATTATAAGAAGTAGTCCCATACCATAAGAACGTAAAAGATGTTGAGATAAGAGTATTATTATTTAAAAATCCGAGCGATCATTTGCAATTCTTAATTGAATTTCGAATACGGTCGGATTTTTTCATTGTTATTTTGGTTATTAAGACAACGAGTTTTAGCAGGTTCTAGCTGTTGATTGGAGTGTAAGGCGAAGACTCCTGCGGGAAAAGCGGAATAGGTGAGACCCCGCAGGAGCGACAGCGACGAGGAGGCTCGCCTTCCGCCCGAGGAAAGCGAAGTCTTGCACGGAAATCAACAGCGGTGTCTGAGTAGTCTTTTTGTTATAGATAAAAAGGCAATTTCTAATTAAAAAAACTATGCTAAAATAAGGATTGAAAGAATCTTGTCGACATGTGACGGATTGTTTTAGAAGGAATTCTACAATATATGATAGAATTCAATATTATACAGCATTAGGAGGGGATCGTTTTGAGTTGGAAAACATCTTGGCAAAAGTGGAGCAGCTACCCGCATCTGGATGAAGAAATCAAAGAGCTTTTAGAGACAATGAAAGGGGACGATAAGTCCTTAGAAGACGCGTTCTATAAAAATCTTGAATTCGGTACTGGTGGAATGAGGGGAGAAATCGGTCCCGGAACCAATCGAATGAACATTTATACAGTCAGAAAAGCCTCTGAAGGATTAGCACGATACATAGAAGAGCAAGGACAGGAGGCAAAAAATCGCGGTGTTGTAATCGCTTACGATTCCCGTTATAAATCACCTGAATTCGCTATGGAATCAGCGAAAACCTTGGCAACACACGGAATTCAAACCTATGTCTTTGATGAATTGAAGCCGACACCAGAGCTTTCTTTTGCCCTTAGGCAGTTAAAGGCTTACTCAGGCATAGTGGTAACGGCAAGCCATAACCCGCCGGAATATAATGGATATAAGGTATACGGAGAAGATGGTGCCCAACTTCCACCGCATGTAGCGGATGAAGTGATCGGGAAAGTGAATGCCGTCGAAAATGAACTGGAAATCCATGTGAAAACGGAAGAAGAGTTAAAGTCAGCCGGTCTCATTAAAATGATCGGGGAAGAAATCGATCAATCCTACCTTGAGCATTTGATTTCGATCTCTGAAAAGCCGCAGATTGCCAAAGAAACCGATCTTAGAATTGTATTCTCACCACTGCACGGAACAGCTTTGAATATGGCGGAAAAAGGCCTGAAAGCATTAGGATATGAGCAGGTTCACATCGTAAAGGAACAGGCAGTACCGGATCCTGAATTTACGACAGTAAAGTCCCCGAACCCTGAAGATAAAGCGGCCTTTGAATATGCCATCCGTGACGGGAAGGAAATCGACGCAGATATTCTGATTGCGACGGATCCCGATGCAGACCGTTTAGGCGTAGCCGTTAAAGGTGAAACAGGCGAGTATATCCTTCTTACCGGAAACCAGACGGGTGCCATCCTGCTTGACTATATCCTTGCACGCAAACAGGAAAAGAACATGATACCTGATAATGGACGTGTATTTAAGACCATCGTTACATCTGAATTAGGCCGCAAAGTTGCTGAACATTACGGAGCATCAGTGGAAGATGTGCTGACAGGCTTTAAATTCATCGGTGAAAAAATCAAAAAGTATGAAGAAACAGGCGAATATTCATTCTTATTCGGCTATGAAGAAAGCTATGGTTACTTGATAGGCGACTTTGCCCGTGATAAGGATGCGATTCAAGCCGTATTGATGGCAGCAGAAGCAGCCGCATATTATAAAAAAGAAGGAAAAACGCTCTACGATGTATTGCATGAGTTATTTGAACAGCACGGTTATTATCAGGAAGGACTTAAGAGTCTGACCCTGAAAGGCAAAGAAGGAGCTGAACAAATTCAGGGAATCCTGAAGGAATTCAGAAACGAACCGATGCAAGAAGTCGCCGGATTACGTGTTGTGTCATCGGAGGACTATAAAGTAAGCAGGAAAGTGGATTTAGTCTCAGGTGTTGAGACTTCCATTCAACTTCCTTCTTCGAATGTATTGAAATATTTCCTTGAAGACGGATCTTGGATTTGCCTGCGTCCATCCGGAACAGAACCGAAGATTAAGTTTTATTTCAGCGTGATTGGAGAAACACAGGGTGACAGTGATCAGAAGTTACAGTCGCTCCAGGAAGCGATCATGTCGAAAGTGGAAACGATGATCAGTTCATCTGCAGGAAAAGCATAATACGGGGTACGAAGGCTGAAGGAAAATAAACGATACTTATCAGTTTGACCAGCCTAAAGAGTTGCATTTTAAGAACAAGAGATGTGTTTTCTAGCATCTCTTGTTTTTTTAAAGTGAAATGGAACGTATGTTTTCCGTCAAAGGTCGTAGAGAGTTTCATTCTTTTTGATAATCCCGGTTTCACTCGGAAAGCAATATAATAATACTGAAGGATTGGAAAGGACGATGAACATGAATCAGGAATCCCTTTCAAATATCGAGCTTTTGAAAGAGATAGCCGAATTGTTGAATGATGAGACAGAGCTTTCTTCCATGCTTTCAGGTGCATTGAAGAAGCTGATCAGGGGCTCAAGCTTCACCACCGGATGGATCTTTTTCATTGAAAAGGAAGGAAGCCATGAGCTTGTATCGTATGAAAATCTTCCTGCATCTCTCTCAGACCGTAAATGTGAGCTGATGAGAACGGGAGGCTGCTGGTGTGTGAACCGCTTTCGAAAAGGGAAGCTCACCAAAGCATCCAATATCATTGAATGTCAACGGATCGAGCAGGCCATTGAAGAGAACAGAGGCGCAACAGAAGATATCACCTATCATGCGACGGTCCCCCTTCAATCCGGAAACGAGTCCTTCGGATTGCTGAATGTGGCCGCACCGGAGAAAACTCATTTTTCTAAGGACGAACTGGCTCTTCTTGAATCGGTCGCCTTCCAAATCGGGTCTGCCATTAAACGCATTCTCTTGACAAAGAAGGAGCAGGAAGTTGCGTTGATTGGGGAGAGGAACCGGTTGGCAAGGGACCTTCATGACTCGGTCAATCAATTGCTGTTTTCCCTTACATTAACGGCAAGGGGAGGGGCTGAGATGGCTGAGGCAGAGGATGAAAAAGCTACCTTTAAAACGATTCAAGGACTTGCGCAGGAAGCACTATCTGAAATGAGGGCACTCATCTGGCAACTGAGACCTCATGGATTGGAAAATGGCGTTGTCGAGGCAGCGAAAGGGTATGCAGAAATGCTTGGATTGACCTTGGATACGAAAGTAGAAGGAGTCATTTCCTTAAGCTCTAAAATAGAAGAAGTGTTATGGCGCGTCAGTCAGGAAGCACTAAATAATTGTAAAAAACATTCCGGTGAGAAAAAAATCCTCTACACATTGAAAAGCGGATTACAATCCATACATCTGTCAATCAAAGATTCAGGGTACGGATTTCAGTATGATGGACAAAAATCCCTTCCATCAGTGGGGATTCAAAGCATGAGGGATCGAGTGGAAAGCATCGGAGGTACATTTTGTATCGACAGTCAGCTTGGAAAGGGTACAATCATTTCAGTTCAAATACCGTATTAGGAGGTGTCGGTCCATGATTAGAGTCTTGATAGCAGATGATCATCATGTCGTCCGCAGGGGGTTGGTCTTCTTTCTGAAAACCCAAAAAGACCTGGACATTGTTGGAGAAGCGAAGAATGGATCAGAAGCTGTCCGGATGGCTTCAGACCTGAAACCAGACATCATATTGATGGATTTGATGATGCCGGTGATGGACGGGATTGAGGCGACAAGGGAAATAAAAAAGAATCATCCCTGTATTCAAATTTTGATGCTGACGAGCTTCTCGGATCAGAATCATGTGATTCCTGCTATAGAAGCTGGAGCGGCAGGATATCAACTAAAGGATATTGAACCTGATGAATTGGTAAACAGTATCCGAAAACTTTTATCAGGTGAAAACTCTCTTCACCCGAAAGCGACCAATCATTTACTGACGAGAATATCAAAACAGGAGCCTCCACATAAAATACATGAACTGACCAGGCGGGAGAAGGATGTTTTGATTGAGCTTACGAAAGGGAAGAGTAATAAAGAAATTGCTTCCAGTCTCTATATTACGGAAAAAACGGTCAAGACCCATATCTCGAACATTTTCTCCAAGCTGGAAGTAGCTGATCGGACACAAGCGGCTCTGTATGCTGTGAAACACAAGCTGACGTCAAATTGAATGGGAAAGGATTTTTTATTATGAATATTGTCATTATAAACGGAAGCCCGAGAAAACGTGGACGTACCGGTATTGCTTCAAGATTCATTGCACGAACGTATACCTGTGGTCTCATTGATTTAAGTGCAGGTACACTCCCTTTGTACACCGGGGAACAGGAACAATCCGAACTTGAGGTGGTTAAATCATTTAAGCAAAAAGTGAAGGATGCGGACGCGGTCATTTTAGCTTCCCCTGAATATCACAGTGGTATGAGTGGGGCACTCAAGAACGCACTCGATTTCTTAAGCAGTGAGCAATTCGCACATAAACCTGTTGCTCTCCTTGCTTGTGCCGGTGGAGGAAAAGGTGGAATCAACTGTTTGAACAACCTTCGTATCGTCGGTCGCGGAGTGTATGCAAATGTCATTCCAAAACAGTTGGTCCTCGATCCACACTGCTTTGATTATGAAGGGGACGGACTATTAGAAGAACCTGCTAAATTGGTTGATGACCTAATGAAGGAACTTAAAGTGTATGTGAAAGCAGCAGAACTTGTGAAAAGTGAAATTTCGTCTTAAAAAAAAACGGCATCGTTGCCGTTTTTTTTTTTGTTAGGTTTAGTTTTGTATCATGTGATGCTATTCAAAATAATAAAAGCTGATCCAATAGCGCATACTAATTGGATCAGCCGTAGGTGGAATTCTCTTTTTACTACATCTCTGCAAAGGTTTCCTCAAGTGGTTGCTCGACACTATAGGTGAAGTTTGCATGTTCAATATATCGTAAAAGCGTATAGAGATTACGCTCTACAACCGTGTAATCATTTGAAAAATGATACGCATGTAAGAATTGTTCAATTCTTTTTGAAAGAAGGTCATCCTTCGTTCTCACCATGAGGATCAACAGGTTATCCCATTCTGATCGATGAGTGTAGTACAAGGCCCGATCGTAATCGACTTTGTTCACTTGGTTTCCCTCCTTCTGAAGGGGTACTCCTATTGTGTGGAGAAAACCGTTTTTATTTCTCTGAAAAAGTTGGTACTGTTGCAAATGCTTGATTTCCTTGTATTGGGTGAATAAAAAAACATATTTAATTCATCCTATGTAATGAAACGTAAACAGAGGTGATGAAAATGAAGAAATCAATGGTGATCTTTTTAACTGTATTTTTTCTACTGCTAACAAATCATGCAAACGCAGAGCCTGTCGATTATCAGAAGTTTGGGCGAATCGCAACGGCCGTCATCAAAGAGGACTATCCAGGCCAGCCTGTGAAGGATTATCAGTACCAGGGGCGTAAAAAAATGACAGAGAACAAAGTATCGGACGCATTTGAATTTACAGTTCAGGAAAATGGTGCCGATAAGAAAGTCGTTGTCATAGTGGTCCACAATCTCGACAATGAAAAGGTGCTGAATATTTCCGTGAAGGAATAATTTGAGCAGATGAAGTCTTCTTTGATAGAAGGCTTTTTTTTGTTCGGAAAGGTATTTTCAAACGGAAACTGGGTAGTTTTCACAATTTGGCACAATTTTTCATTAAAGTGGCCCAATAATTGGAGAAAGTGGCCCAATCAACATCGAAAGTGTAACAAAACTCGTGTGAATACTGTATGGTGTATAATAGTAAGCGTTACTTTTCATCATAATTCAGTACCTAAAACTGCCTAAATAATAATTTAAATTGATATCTGCAAAAAAAGCACCAATTTGCTAAAATAAACCTATACATAATACGTTTTGATTCTGAAAGGGGATCTTTGTTCCGATGTGATGCTGATCTTTTCTTACCTATCTATAAATTGAATAAAGGGAGGGAGAGACATGCATTCCAATGCATTCAGGAATCTGTGGTTTGGTCAGGCGTTGGCCAATATGGGAGATGTATTCTATATCGTAGGATTGATCTCTCTCGTATATAATCTTACAGGATCCGCTGTTTACATGACGGCTGTTCCTTTGGTGATCACTTTTTCCAGGTTTATCAGTAGTATGGCAGCGCCGCTTTTGTTGAATCGATTCCAGATGAGAAGTTTGATCGCTTACTCTCAAATGGGAAAAACTTTTTTTCTGTGTACATTCCTTTTAGTGATGGTTGTCAATATGGGGAACGTGTGGGTCTATCTTGGGTGTGCCGGGATCATTTCTTTTTTGGATGGTTGGGCACTGCCTGCCAGAAATTCTTATGTCCCGTATCTAGTGAAGCGGGAGGAGTTGATGGGGGCCAATGGATTCCTTTCCACTGTCGATCAGACCATTCAATTTTCAAGCTGGGCTCTGGGGGGAATCCTATTAGCGCTCTTGAATGAAACGAATCTTTTCATTGCAGTGATTGTATTGTTTCTGGCTAGTACTTTTTTTATGTTGAAGCTACCGGTCATACCGATGACTACTTTGGAAGTTCGCAAGGTTTGGTGGCAACAGCTTGGGGAAGGTTGGTCGGAAGTGAAACGACGCAAGGGTCTGGTTCCGGTTTTTTGGATTTATGGACTGGAGTCAATATCAGGAACCGTCTGGATTGCGGCTGTACTGTATTTGTATGTGGATTTGAAGCTCGAACGCGGTGAAGAGTGGTGGGGGTTCATTAATTCCAGTTTCTTTATCGGATTGGTCCTGGCCTCCTACGCCATCTTTAAGCTTCATACCATCTTTTCGAATCATCGAGATAAATGGCTGCCAGTCTGTATGTTGATCACTTCCGCTGTCACAATAATCTTTGCGTGGAACAAGATAGCCTTCTTGGCACTCGTCTTGTCCTTTCTGTTCGGGGTGTTTGATCAAATAAAAAATGTGGTGCTTCAAACGTATTTGCAGGAGACAGCACCACCGCAGGAACTGGGGAAGATCTATGCAGCTCAAGGAGCATTAACGACCCTTCTGTTCGGTTTGTCGTCGGTGGGAGTCGGACTGCTTCTGGAAGTGCTCCACATTTCAGTGATCTTCTCACTATCTGCCCTCCTGCTGCTCAGTACGCTCATTCCTGTGAGGGTTATGCAAAAGAATATAAAGGCGTAAATTTCATTAAGGCTGTTCCTCTAAAATGGGGAACAGGCTTTTTTGGTTTACACATGGCTTATGCTTGTCGGACCTGCCCAACCCGGCTCCGCTTTTCTATTGTCCAGCTCCAGGGCTTAGAGGCTCGAGGTCATAAGTCAAGCTGTCAAGAAGGTGAAAAGGCACACCTTCATGCCACCTCGCCTTATGCTTGTCGCCTCTCCCAAAGCCCTTCCGCTTTTCTAATTGTCCAGCTCCAGGGGCTTGGGTCTCGAGGTCATAAGCCAAGTAACCCAAAAAGGCAAAAGACGCCTTTCCGGGTTACTCGTCTTATGCTTGTCGGGCCTGCCCAACCCGCCTCCGCTTTTCTATTGTCCAGCTCCAGGGCTTAGAGGCTCGAGGTCATAAGACAAGCTGTCAAGAAGGTGAAAAGGCACACCTTCATGCCACCTCGCCTTATGCTTGTCGCCTCTCCCAAAGCCCTTCCGCTTTTCTTTTCATCAAATCCTTTTTCTCTTCATACATTTAGATAAGAGTATAAAGAGGGGGATGAAAATGAATTTAGAGGAACAGAAGCAGTTACAGAATGCGATAGGGGAAATTACGGAGATTGCAGCCGGGTTTGGTCTTGATTTTTATCCTATGCGTTATGAGATTTGTCCTGCTGATATTATTTATACATTTGGTGCTTATGGGATGCCGACCAGGTTTTCTCACTGGAGTTTTGGGAAGCAGTTCCATAAGATGAAGCTTCAATATGACTTGGGATTGAGTAAGATTTATGAGCTCGTGATCAATTCGGATCCGTGTTATGCGTTTTTGCTGGATTCGAATTCACTGATTCAAAATAAGCTGATCGTAGCTCACGTATTGGCTCATTGTGATTTCTTTAAGAATAACGTGCGTTTTCAGAATACGAAACGTGATATGGTAGAGAGCATGGCGGCAACAGCAGAACGGGTAAGAAGATATGAGATTGAGCATGGGAAGCGGGAAGTCGAGAATTTCCTCGATGCTGTTCTTGCTGTGGATGAACATATCGATCCTTCTCTCATGAGGCCGAAGCTGTCGTGGACAATGGATGATGTGGAGTGGGAGGAAGAAGAAACGAGTCATGCATCCCCGTATGATGATCTGTGGTCATTGGACGAAAAGCCAAAGAGCAGGGAAAAGAAGAAGGTGAAGAAGAAGTTTCCGCCGCAGCCAGAAAAGGATATCCTCCTCTTCATCGAGCAGTACAGCAGGGAACTATCAGATTGGCAAAGGGATATATTGACCATGATGCGGGAAGAGATGCTCTATTTCTGGCCTCAGCTTGAAACGAAGATCATGAATGAAGGCTGGGCCTCGTATTGGCATCAAAGAATCATCCGTGAAATGGACCTGACAAGCGGTGAGTCGATTGAGTTTGCGAAACTGAATGCAGGTGTCGTACAGCCGTCCCGAACTCAAATCAATCCATATTATCTTGGTCTGAAAGTTTTTGAAGACATAGAGGAGCGTTTCGATAACCCTACGGAAGAAATGAAGAAACGGGGAGTGAAACCGAATTCCGGCAGGGAAAAAATGTTTGAAGTCCGTGAGATCGAATCGGATATTTCCTTCTTGCGGAACTACCTGACAAAGGACCTGGTGATGCGGGAAGATATGTATCTGTTCCAGAAGCAGGGGAAAGATTATAAAATTGTCGACAAGGAATGGACCCATGTTCGGGATCAACTCGTGGGTATGCGGGTGAATGGAGGTTTCCCTTATATCACCGTAAATGACGGGGATTACATGAAGAGTGGTGAACTTTACCTTAAACATTGGTATGAGGATGTTGAGCTTGATATTAAATACTTGGAAAAGGTATTACCCTACTTACACCAGCTTTGGGGAAGACCGGTCCATATTGAAACTCATGTGGAGAACCGTGACATGCTCTTCACCTATGATGGCAGGAGCGTACAGCGTAAGTATCTATAAGAACAGTCAGAGTCGTCCTTCAGGTGGTATACCGGGAGGAGGCTCTTTTCTATTTAAGAAAAATAGGTTCTAAAAAAAGAGGACAGGTTTATACATTATAAAGAAGGCAAGCTTAATCCGAGGAGGAGATAGGATGGGGGATGTGGAAGTGTTTATCGGTGATTTAACGGATCAAACGTTTCATTATGAAGGGGGCGACTGGAATCATAATTACCCCAAGCGGATCAGCCCGTTTTTCCCTAAGGGGTATGAACTCTTTTTCTCGCTATTGGATGGCATTTACTATAAAAAAATTGAGGGACGGCAGACCGATTGGGGAAGTCATACCTGTTTGATGTACCCTGGGGAAATGTTATCGGTTCTCGAGGATTATTATAAGAGAGATCTTCATAATGAACAGGTGCAGCACTTATTTACATTCATTAAGAAATTGGATCAGGAAAGGCAGTATGGATTAGTCGCATGCGAGATGTCATAAACGGATCAGGACAAACTGCCTCTGGCAATTTGTCCTTTTTACATACTGATATCGCTCCGGGCAGGAAAGCGGGAGTGCAGTCTTTCAGTGAAAAAGAGAAAGGATTTTTGAAAGATGGGACTTTGGATGAACGTGTAGATAAATGTGAAAATGAAGACTGGTCCTGAAAGGAATAAACCAATCAATAATACCGTGCACTCACAAATGATCCGTACCCTGCTGATGGTAAGGCCGGTTAAATCCGAAATGGTGAGCATAAATCCGTCCCTAGGCCCGGTGCCCAGATGAGCGGCCGAATATAATCCGCCTCCAACCCCCATCATCAATATGGCAGATAGTAGAATGAGAAGATCCGTCATCAAACCCGTTTTGGGGGGCAGTAGATTATAATAAAGAAAAAAATCCACAAGCATGCCGACCAACACCCCGTTCAGGATGGTGCCGATATGAATATATCTCCCTTTTAGTAAAAGCGTGCCTGCAATGAGTGTGACCCCCACAATGATATTCCACGTGCCAATGGTTAAGCCGAACTTCTCAAACAATGCAATGTTTAACACATCCCATGGATGAATACCCAAGTATCGCACTTTAATTGACAAACTGATTCCATAACTGAAAATAAGTAGTCCGATTACAAAATAGCTGATTTGATAATAGATTTTCATCGTTTCTCCTTTTATAGAATCGTCGTATCTATCTAACATTATTTTACAACAAAACATTTTATGAAAAAATGGTCCATTTTTCAGGCAGCCTTTTGAAATGGGGAGAGAAGAAAAGAATACAAGACAAATTTGGTGAGTTTTTGTTTATTACGCTTTCATGAAAGGGTATGGACCAATAATAAAAGTAAAGGGGGAATGAGTGGATGCAAATGGTGAAACATGCTTGGGGTACGCTTTGGGGATGGCATCGGGATGTGATGGATACCTTCCAATTCTTCACTACAGGAAGTACGCCAACCCACGTCTCAGGAGGGGTGAAAGCAGATCGGACGCCGGAACCTGGAGCAGATCCAAGGAAAAAAATCGGATTTCTTTTAGGTCCTTTATTATTTTTGTTCATCTTCTTCTTTTTTTCTCCTGAAGGACTTTCCAAAGAAGCGGTTGCCGTTCTTGCTGGAACTGTGTGGATTGCAGTCTGGTGGATTACGGAGGCGATCCCGATACCGGCCACGTCCCTATTACCGATCATTCTGTTCCCTGTTACGGGTGCACTCAAGGGAGGGGAAGTGACGTCCGCGTATGGGGATGGGACGATCTTTTTGTTTATGGGTGGATTCATCATTGCGATTGCCATGGAAAAGTGGAATTTACATAAGCGGATCGCCATGAACATCATTTTATTGATCGGGACAAGCACTGAAAGGATCGTCCTTGGGTTTATGCTGGCTACTGGATTCCTTTCTATGTGGATTTCCAACACGGCAACGGCCATGATGATGCTCCCAATTGGAACTGCTGTGATTTATCAGGTGAATGAAAGTTTAAAGCAGGAAGGAGCAAAGAGGACAGGGCATTTCAGTAAAGTCATCATGCTGGGTATAGCCTATAGTGCATCGATAGGAGGGCTGGGGACATTAATCGGGACACCACCCAACACGATATTTGCTGCGGTATTAAAACAGCTATATGGTATCGACTTTTCCTTTGCTAAATGGATGCTGTTCGGAGTGCCACTTGCAGCCATTCTTCTCATGGTAACATGGTGGTATCTCATTAAAGTGGCATTTCCATTGAAAATAAAAGAGTTGCCGGGAGGAAGGGAGATTGTTGAGAAGGAAAACCGCTCCCTCGGCAGCGTTTCGTTTGAAGAAAAGCTTGTTCTGACCGTCTTTGTAACCACTGCTATATGTTGGATTACAAGGTCGTTTCTCTTGAATCAATGGATTCCTTCCCTTGACGACACGATTATCGCCATAACGGGGGCGCTCACTTTATTTCTGCTGCCTGGACGAAAGCAGTCCCGCCTGATTCATTGGGAAGATGCAAAGAAGCTTCCGTGGGGCATCCTGCTTCTATTCGGTGGTGGCCTTGCCATTGCCAAGGGATTCAAAGAAACTGGACTGGCTGAATGGATTGGAAAGCAATTGACGGTTCTCGAGGGAATTTCCTTTATCATTATTCTTGTAGCGGTGACGGCATTTGTTATTTTCTTGACGGAAATCACGTCCAATACGGCCACAGCCACCATGATGTTTCCAATCATGGCAGCCTTGGCAGCCGCTTTAAACGTTCACCCTTACAGTATGATGGTAGCCGCGGGTCTTGCAGCGTCCTGTGCCTTCATGCTGCCCGTTGCCACGCCTCCAAACGCTGTTGTATTTGGTTCAGGTTATATCAAGATGGGGGACATGGTCAAAGCGGGGCTTTGGTTAAATCTCATAAGTATTGTGTTCATCACTCTTTTGATCTACTTTTTCATGCCGATTGTGTGGGGAGTGGACCTCAATGTATTCCCTGAACATATGAAATAAAAAAATCGGATCAGGATCCTGATCCGATTTTTTTTATTTTTATTGGGCAGTATATCCGCCATCCAAAACAACTGCTTGACCTGTTACACCTTTCGCTTTGTCGCTTGAAAGGAAAATGGTGTAATCAGCAATTTCCTCAACAGATAATAAACGCTTTTGTGGAACGAGGGGATAAATGACGTCCTCTAATACTTTTTCCAACTCTACACCGCGGGTCGTCGAAATATCCTTCAGTTGGTTGCGGACAAGTGGCGTATCTACGTATCCAGGACACATGGCATTTACCGTAATACCATGTTCGGCACCCTCAAGAGCCGATACTTTTGTCAAGCCGATTACACCGTGCTTTGCACTATTGTAAGCAGCTTTTCCTGCAAACCCGATTAAACCGTTGATGGAAGCCATATTAATGATTCTACCGAATTTTTGCTTTTTCATATGCGGAAAAGCAAATTTAGTCGCAATGAATGGAGCCGTCAGCATGATTTTGATTAAGAGCTCGAACTTTTCAATGGGGAAATCTTCAATGGGAGCGACATGTTGCAGCCCTGCGTTATTGATCAGGACATCGATTCTGCCATAATGTTCTACAGTCTTATCAATTCCCGCCTTCACTTCATCTTCACTTGTTACATCACATTTGATACCCAGGCAATCGAACCCTCTGCCTTTCAGTTCATCAACAGCTTCATCCAGACCTTCCTGGTTGATATCGGATAAAACGACCTTTGCCCCATTCTGAGCGAAATGCTCTCCGATTTCGAATCCGATCCCTCGTGCAGCACCTGTGATGAATACTACTTTATCATTGACCATTTTCAATTCCTCCTCTAATTAATAAATTCCCATATTGGCTAGAATGATTGAAACAACCTCGGCAATGGTCGGAATGATCAGTCCGACAACTGCTACGTCCAGGTATGAATCTTTGTGCGTTAATCCTGTTACGGCAAATAAGGTCAAAAGGGCCCCATTATGAGGCAGGATTGACGCTCCGGATGAGATGGAAGCGATTCTGTGAAATGCTTCGGCACTGATTCCGCTTGTTTGGGACAACTCGTAATATTTATCACCCAATGCTTCCAATGCGATTCCCATCCCCCCTGATGCAGATCCTGTAATAGCGGCTAATGTCTGAACGGCAATCGCTTCTGAGATCACCGGATTCCCTTTAATGCCGAGTATCAGTTTCGTCAATGTCTTGAAACCTGGCGCAGCCGTTACGACAGCTCCGAAACCAACGGCTGCACTTGTATTGATCACGGCCATAACCGAGCCTTTTGCTCCGCCATTGACTGCAGGTATGAACTTTTTATAATGCTTGAAATTAATGATCAAGATGGAAAGGATCCCTACAAGAAGGGAGGTCAGGATGTTCCATTTAAACACATTCAGTGTAACGACGACGATGACGAGTGGAAGAAATGATAGATAGAAGTTCGGAAGCTCCGATTCTTTAATTTCCTTCACGTCATTTCCGCCCTTTGGCTCAGTGAAAGCATCTCCCTTACTTGTGAATTGCTTTTGACGCCATCTTAAATAGAAGTACCCACCGACCGCCATGATTAATCCACCTACTGTCCCGATAATGGGAGCAGCGGTAGGAGAAGTTTTGAAATACTCGATTGGGATCAGATTCTGGATCTGAGGTGTCCCCGGGATGGCTGTCATCGTAAAGGTAAATGCCCCTAATACAAAGGTAGGAGGCAGAAGCTTTCGAGTGATGTCCGCTTCCCTGAACATGGCGATTGCCAATGGATAAATCGCGAATACTACAACGAACAAGCTTACACCGCCATAAGTCAATACAGCAGCTGCAATCAGCACACCAAGGATGGCTCTGTCTTTGCCGATGATGTTGGTGATTTTATATGCGACGGATTGAGCAGCTCCAACATCTTCCATCAACTTTCCGAAGATGGCTCCGAAAAGGAAGACAGGGAACCATTCCTTCGCGAAGTTCACAAATCCGGTCATATAGGTGTCCGTGTAGGCAGGCAGCAGGTCAAGCCCGCTCATCAGCGCTACTAAACCTGCTACTAACGGAGCTATCCAGATGATCGACCAGCCTAGATACGCTAAGACCATTAATAGTATTAATCCAATGATGATGCTAGTCATAATTCACCTCTCATAACTGTTTGCAGTTATTTTTCCAAGAATGAAAGGTTTTATTCTTTAGGATAAGGGGGAAAGCACTTCTTATTTTGAAGAATTCACTATTTTTTTATAGGATATTCTGAGCATAAAACGAATATATTTAATTGAAAAATCCACATAATTAAAACAATATAAGGGAGAGCTTGTATTGAAAATTGAAGGTGTCTGGCTACCGATTATAACCCCTTTCCACAATGGAAGGATCGATATTTTATCATATTCAAAATTAGTTGAACACTATGTAAACCAAGGGATTTCAGGGTTAATTCCATTAGCAACAACAGGTGAAAGTCCTGCGATTGAGGAAGATGAATTTGAAATAATTCTTGATAAAACATTAGAAGTGGTTAACGGACGGATTCCTGTTTTCGTCGGTGTTGGGGGAAATTACACAAAAAAGGTCATTAAACAATTAAAAGTAGTTGAAGCATATAAAGTAGATGGCATATTGTCTGTTTCACCCTATTACAATCTGCCAAGCCAAGATGGCATTTACAATCATTTTTTACAAATCTCAGAAGCAACGAATTTAAAAATAATGATCTATAATGTACCTTATAGGACAGGACGGAACATTGAGAATGAAACTGTAAAAGAATTAGCGAAATGCAAGAATATAATAGGAATAAAAGATTCAGGTGGAAACTTGAAACAATCTCTAGAATTACTTATGAATCCCATCGAAGGGTTTTCTAATCTAACAGGAGAAGATGCTTCTTATTACCACCACTTACTTTTAGGTGGTGCAGGTGGGATTTTAGCCTCTTCTCATTTAGCCACAAGAGACTTCTTGGATGTTTTTAATAAAGTACAAGAAAATAATCATAGTGATGCATTGAAAGTGTGGAGAAAATTATATCCGATTACATCTATGTTATTTAAAGAAACAAATCCAGCACCGTTAAAGTACGTTCTATATAAAAAAGGCTTGATAAAATCTCCCGAAACAAGATTACCCGTTACAGGGACGACAAAAGAATTGAATAGGAAATTAGACGAATTGCTTACCTCTAACAAAAACATTTGATGGATACTTTAATGATGATAGTAAGTAATTATTAATATTTCTCCATTGAATGAACGTTAGGGTGGCATGGCTGAATAAAGCTTTTCCTAATGCCATTCAATAGAAAAATAGTAAAAGCACTGCGATTTGCAGTGCTTTTGACATTGCTGATCAAAATGCGATTATCCACATTTTTTGATCTCGAAAAGAGAATCCGTTAAGGGAAGATATTGCTGCGTTAATGAAAATTAAATGGTTTTTTCCTTTACCCTCAGATCTTTAAAGGAGAGCCCCCCCTTTGAAAGGGAAATGACTGTGTCCGAGGCTTGAGCCAGTCCCTGGTCATGGGTGACGACGATGACACATTTGTTTTCATTGTGAGCAAGATTTCTGAACAGGTCGACAATGCCACGAGCGGTATCCTCATCTAAGTTACCGGTTGGTTCATCTGCCAGAATGAGCTCTGACTGACAGGAAAGAGCTCTGGCGATGGATACCCTTTGCTGTTGTCCTCCACTGAGCGTCAATACTTTTTGACGGGATTGTTCCTCGGAGATCCCTACCTTTTGAAGCATTTCCAAGGCAAATTCTTTTTTATTTTTGACTTGTGTTCCAGTAATCTCCATCGCGGTTAAGACATTTTGTAATGCCGTCATATAAGGCAGGAGATTATAGGATTGAAAGACGATCGAAACATGCTTATTGCGAAATGTGGATAAACCGATTTTACGTATGTTTTTTCCTTCGAAGAGGACCTGTCCCTCAGTGGGGGAATCCAGAGCACTCGCAAGTGATAGGAATGTTGTCTTTCCAGATCCCGATGGACCGACACATGTATAGAAGGTCCCACGTTTAAATTCAGCGGTCACGTTCTTTAAGATATGTTGTTGTTTAGATTCGTGCTTATAACTGTAACTGACATTTTCGAAACGTAATATTGTACTCATCGTGAGCCTCCTTAATCCTGCTTCGTTAAGATTGCTTTAGGGTTGAGTCTTAATACCGTCAAGGACGGAATCAGTGTCGAGAATATAACAACGATCATCCCTATGCCGAATAATTTCATCAGGTCTTCACCAGTCGTATGAATCGACAATTCATCTAATGTACCCACATCCTGGACGTTGGAAGGCTGAAACGGCATACGGCGAAATGATGCAGGGGTGTCCGCTGCTTGTTCCGATTGAGTGATTTCCTGCTGAAGCAATTGCTCACCAATCTGATTGGCCACCAGGTTTCCTGATAATGTGGAGATCCCCATCGCCAAAACGGCCACAATCAATATCTCAACCAGAAACTGGCCGACGAGTTTCCCTTTCTTTTCACCAATGGCAAGCAGTACACCCATTTCATATTTCCTTTCCCTGATTGTCATCATGACAATCAGACCTAATATAATGGCTCCCGCGATTGTGACAAGGAATACAACATTATTTGAGAATGAGGCTACATTTTCAATTGGCCCCATCATTTGTTGATACAATTGGTCATTTGCATCCAATTTAAATTGATCAAAATCAATGGATGAGCTTTTTTCTGCTTCTGAAATAAAGGCTGGGATATCTGCCGGATCCTTCATATAATACACTGCCCGATCGATTGTATCAGTCGTTCCTTTTAATGTATTAGCAACGGTATATGGGACAAATAGCTGATTGGATGGATTTAAAAAGGCGAAGTTTTGAGCTCTTTCATCCATTTCTGCAGTGGTTTCATAAATACCCACAATTTCAACGGTGGATTTTGTATCATCCGTGTTTGAAATGGTGATAGTGTCTCCGACTTTCAAGTCATTTTCTGAAGCGAGGTTCTTCTCAATGAGTGTTACTTCTTTATTCAGGTCGTCCTCTGTCAGGTGCCGCCCTTCCACGATGGATGCATCCCCATTTAAGAAGGAGCTTGTCGAATCCGAGAATACGATCCCTTCAACAGATACATCACCGGCCATCATTCTACCGCCGCCACCAAAGCCGCCCTGCTCATCCGTTTCGGTTGTATCGTCGCTACCTACTGCAGTAAAGTCTTTGGCAAGGGCAGAAGTGGTTGAATAATAATTATAGCCTTTCACATAGTCTGAGCCGGTAAGCCCCTCTGCCGAATCAAGTGGGAGGGGGACTGATTGGAATCGTGGCCTTTCCCCATTTTGAGCTTGACTTTGCTGCTGGGCCATCAGTTTTTCCCTGTCCACGGTCAAAGTCACTTCACCGCCCAATTTCTCACGGGCCAGGATACTCGATTGGTCTGCTGCTGTCTGGATTGTGATTCCTGACAGTACCAATACGGAAATAACAGTCAGTACAATCAGTAACAAGATGCTTTTCCCCGTTCGTGCTTTTACACTCCAGAAGGCACGTTTAATAAAGTTCATTCTCCTCTACTCCTATTCATTTAAAATATTATGGGGAATCTCTTTTGTTATTTAACCCCTGTATGAACTGCTTCCTTTCTTCTTTTAATAGCTTATCCATCAAATATGGCCAAAGTATGAACGGAAAATGTCCGATTGTTTAAATGTTGATGGAACATAAAAGTCAATCATGCATTCTTAGAATTAGGCTCTTTTCGCAATGGTTATGGATATTTCGTACACAGACTTTAAACTGCGAATGCTCTGTCATTGATTGTGTGCTGGAGGGTGAGGGGAACTGCTTCGCTTTCCACGGACATTCGGCCGAGCCTCCTCAGCAAAAACCGCGTCCGGGGTCTCGGCACGCCCGTTTTCCGTAGGAGTCTACGCAGTTCCCCTCACCCTCTAAATGAGTATTTGGTGACAGAGCTACATGGTTCTTCATAAATCAGCCAAAAAAGAGCATAGTATCTTTAGCTATAATTGATTACTTCAGCATTTAGAAAATAATGTGGTTATAAGCGATCCTGACATATTTTAATTATGAAAAACGTACTCTTGGAAATCTATCACCGTTTTCTAATTCAAAATCAACAAAAAAAGAACGTGCCGTCAATCCGACACGTTCTTTTGGTTTTGGATGCTATTCATTTTTGTTACTTCTAAGTATTGAATATGGTGCCCATCGATTTCTTTCACTTTGAAGCAATAGCCTTGTTCCTCGATCTTATCCTCCGGCTTAACTTCATATTTCTGAGTGAGGAACCAGCCCCCGATTGTATCCACTTCCTCTTCCTCGATTGAAATGCCAAGAAGGTCATTCACATCTTCAATGAGCATGACGGCATCGAAAATATAGTGATCTTCTTTTACCTTTTGAACTTCAGGGATTTCGTCGATATCAAATTCATCCCTGATTTCGCCGACAATTTCTTCAATGATGTCTTCGACTGTAACGAGGCCGGCCGTTCCGCCATATTCATCAAGGAGAATGGCCATAGGAGAACGTTCTTTTTGTAACTTGACGAGTAGAGCCTGAATGGGAATCGTTTCTATGACACGAATGACTGGTTTGATGAAAGAAGATACGTCTTCATGTTCGTTTTTATGATTTACGAGTGTCGTTAAGAGTTCCTTCACATTCACGATCCCAAGAATATTGTCTTTATCCCCATCCACGACAGGATATCTCGTGTAGCGCTCTTCTTTAATGACCGATAAGACTTCGTCAATAGTGGACTCTGCAGATAAAGTTACAATGTTTGTCCGGGGAACCATGATTTCCTTCGCGATTCGCTCGTCGAATTCAAATATTTTATTCACGTATTTGAATTCGGATGAGTTGATTTCACCGCTCTTGTAACTGTCAGAAAGGATGATTCTGAGCTCTTCTTCAGAGTGGGCAATTTCATGCTCCGAAGCGGGTTTTAAACCGAACATCCCCGTGAACACACGGGCTGAACTGTTCAAAGTCCAGATGAATGGATAAGCAATTCGATAAAACCAAATCAGTGGGCGTGCAAATAATAATGTGATTCTTTCGGCTTTTTGGATGGCGAAGGTCTTTGGAGCCAATTCTCCTATTACGACATGTAAAAAGGTGATGACAGAAAACGCCAATGCGAATGATATGATGCTGGTGATGGACGCGTTAAGTTCAATTCGATCAAATACAGGATGAAGAAGTGTTTCAATGGTCGGTTCGCCAAGCCACCCCAATCCAAGAGACGTGATGGTGATTCCCAACTGACAGGCAGAAAGGTATTCGTCCAAATGGGTAATGACTCTCTTTGCGGCAACGGCGGTTTGATTTCCTTCTGAGACCAACTGATCAATGCGGGTACTCCTTACCTTTACGATGGCAAATTCAGATGCTACAAAGAACGCAGTCAGTCCGATAAGTAGGGCAACTAGAAATAAATTAAATAGAATGTCCAATGGGTAGAAGTCATAAGAAAGGGATCCCTTTTCTTATACTTCGATCACCTCCTGATTAAATTTCGGTCAATTGTAAGAATTGAAGGCAGAATGGCCCTTGTATTCCTTACCTTAATGGATATAATCTTATTAAAATAGTACGATCTTATTTATTGTATTGAAGGTCTTTCTGCGATTGCATTGCATGTCTTATTCCGTTATTCTAAAATATAACGATTCAAAACATTGATGCATGATTTCATCATAGAGAATATTCTTGAACAATACAATCATTTAGAATGAATAGTTGGAAAGGAGAACGATTATGGCAGACGTGTTTAATCAAGAGTTTGTTGTAGCCCTTATCATTGCCTTTTCGGTTTATGTCATTGTAAGAGGAATAGCCATTTTCTTCGGCAAAGCAGGAAAAGGCTATCTGGAAAACGTTCAGTCCCAAACCGGCAGATTATACCTGAAATTAATTGGCGGCTACTATATATTATCAGGCGTACTGGGCCTCTTTATCCCACGATTAGACTGGAAAACAGAAGACATCTACTTCGCCATCGCCATCTTCGCCATTACATCAGTCGTATTCTGGGTCACCCTCGATCTCTTCATGAAACGCGACCGTAAAAAACTTCAACAAAATTAATTAGGCTTCTATAAAGCTCCGGTTTCGGGGCTTTTTTTATTTTGTTGGGGAAGAACCCAACCAGTCGTTACCCGTACTGAATATCAATAGTTGGAAACCCCCAAAAAAAATTAACATTCAAAAGAATGTTTGAACATTTTTCGGCCTTCTTATATACTATATTCAAAAGGGTGTTTGAATGAGGAGTGGTGTATAAATGAAAGATATAGATGTGTGTGAAGTGTCTTGTGTGGAAAATGAAAAGGTCAATCGCTTAAAAATGGACCTTTTAACACAAAATACGTCTAAAGTGGCGGAGATTTTTAAAGCATTATCCGACCAAACGAGAATGAAAATTGCGTACGCACTAACAGTGGAAGACGAATTATGCGTGTGTGATGTGGCGAACATCGTAGGGGCGTCCACTGCAACTGCGTCCCACCATTTACGTTTATTAAAAAAGCAGGGATTGGCTAAATTCAGAAAAAAAGGAAAGCTCGTTTATTATTCCTTGGATGATCATCACGTAAAACAATTGATTGAGATTGCAGTGACACATCAGTTGGAGGTGGAGGAACGTGACTAGTAAAGCTGCCCTTAAACAAACATACCGGGTCGAAGGTTTTACTTGTGCAGGGTGTGCAGCCAAGTTCGAAAAGAATGTTCAGCATCTAGATGGAGTGATAGATGCAAAGGTCAACTTTGGTGCTGCCAAGATTACTGTATACGGAGACACTACAAAGGAGTCGGTAGAAAAAGCAGGCGCATTTGAAGGGCTTCGCTTAACAGAAGACGGTATGAGAAAGGTTCAGGAAGAAAAAGAGCCGTTTTATAGAAGATACAAGCATTTACTTGTTTCAGTATTCTTTATCCTGATTGCATATTCATTACCTTTAATGGGTGTAGAAAATAGTCATTTTCTCTCAACCCTTTCATTTGCTACAGCGATTGTAACGGGTGGGTATCGGTTATTTGAAGCAGGCTTCAAGAACCTGCTTAAACTCGAATTCGATATGAGGACGCTGATGACGATCGCGATTATCGGTGCAGCATTCATAGGAGAATGGGGCGAAGGGGCAATTGTTGTCCTTTTATTTGCCATCAGTGAAGTGTTGGAGGCTTATTCCATGGATAAAGCGAGGGAGTCAATCCGCTCACTCATGGACATCGCTCCCCCGCAGGCACTCATCATCCGCAACGGTTTTGAAATGATCGTCGATGCAGAGGATATAGAAGTCGGGGACATCATGTTGGTGAAGCCTGGTCAGAAAATTGCCATGGATGGGGATATCCTCGAGGGCTCTTCTTTCGTCAATCAGGCTGCGATCACAGGTGAATCGGTTCCGGTGGAAAAAGTCCGTGGTGATGCCGTATTTGCCGGTACGTTAAATGAGGAAGGCCATTTAAAAGTATTGGTCACAAAACGGATAGAAGATACGACACTGGCCAAAATCATTCATTTAGTTGAGGAAGCACAGGGTGAGAAAGCTCCTTCACAGGCATTTGTCGATGTGTTTGCAAAATATTATACACCGGTCATCATGGTGATTGCCTTCCTTGTAGCAATCATTCCACCGCTTTTATTTGGTGCGGGATGGTCTGATTGGGTGTATCAGGGCCTATCAGTGTTAGTCGTCGGCTGTCCTTGTGCATTGGTTATTTCCACTCCGGTAGCGATCGTTACAGCCATCGGGAATGCAGCCAAAAACGGCATTCTGATCAAAGGCGGCGTTTATTTGGAGGAATTGGGAAGGTTGAAGGCCGTTGCCTTTGATAAAACAGGTACTCTTACGAAGGGAGTCCCTGAAGTAACGGATATGATTCGTTTAGGCGATGTGGAAGAAATGGATTTATGGAAGATGATGGCCGCACTTGAATTTCATTCACAGCATCCTCTTGCGCACGCATTTATGAAAAAAGCAGAAGACATGGAAATGGACTATAGAAGCTGTGAAGTGTTTGAGTTTCAATCCCACACGGGTAAAGGAATCAGTGGACTGATCGGCGATAAGAGATACTATATCGGCTCTCAAAGTCTTTTTGCTCATACGCCGTCAACTGAAATAGAAAATCTTCAAAGAGAAGGCAAAACCGTTATGGTATTTGGAACGGCTGATACTCCTTTAGCAATTGTAGCCGTGGCGGATGAGGTGAGGGATACAAGTGGGGAGGTCATCAATGATCTGCACCAGATGGGGATGGAGCAAACGGTCATGTTGACAGGTGATCATGAAAAAACGGCAAGATCAATCGGAACCAGGATCGGGGTCAGAGAAATCAAGGCCGGGCTTCTTCCAGAAGAAAAACTAGGTTTCGTTAAGGATTATATGGATACCTACGGAAGGGTTGCTATGATCGGAGACGGAATCAATGACGCCCCTGCTCTTGCGGCATCAACCGTTGGAATCGCCATGGGGGGAGCAGGAACGGACACTGCATTGGAAACGGCCGATATCGCCTTAATGAATGATGACTTGAGAAAATTACCTTATATCATTCGTTTGAGCCGTAGTACTCTTACCATCATCAAACAAAATATTGCCTTTGCAATCGGAATTAAACTTCTTGCTTTATTACTAGTCATTCCAGGAATGCTTACATTATGGATTGCGATATTTGCCGATATGGGTGCGACATTACTTGTCACGTTGAATGGCCTTCGGCTACTCAGGATAAAAGATCGAAAGTGAGGGATTTCATATGGGTCACGATCACAGTCATGGCCACACTCAAAATAAAAAAGCATTATTGATCAGTTTTCTTTTCATTTTTACCTTTATGATTGTCGAGGTGATCGGGGGCGTAATGACTAATAGTCTCGCCCTCCTTTCGGATGCAGGGCATATGCTCAGTGATGCAGCGGCATTGGGGCTTAGTCTCGCCGCGTTTTATATAGGGGAAAAGGCCTCCAATAATGGGAAGACCTACGGTTACAAACGATTTGAAATCGTAGCAGCATTTCTGAACGGAATCACCCTGATACTTGTTTCCCTCTATATCTTCTGGGAAGCATACCGTCGCTTTATCGTTACACCCGATGTATCACCAAGTATGATGATCATCGCCGTCATCGGTTTAGTGGTTAATATCATTGTCGCCTGGATTCTAATGAGAGGAGATACAGAGCATAACTTGAATGTCCGCAGTGCATTTCTTCATGTTCTGGGAGATATGCTCGGATCGGTCGGGGCCATCATTGCGGGTATCCTGATTTACTTCTTTAATTGGAATCTGGCAGACCCGATCGCTTCTGTCATCGTGGCGATCCTCATCATCATTTCCGGATGGAGAGTAACGAAGGATTCGATTCATATCTTAATGGAGGGATCTCCTGCAAATGTGGATATGGACCAAGTGAAAAGAAGCATGTCCGCCCTGAAAGGAGTTATTGAAGTTCATGACCTTCATGTGTGGAGTATCACTTCTGAATACACGGCTATGAGTTGTCATGTGGTGGTAGAAGATGAAGTGGATCGGGATGTGATATTATCTCAGCTTTCGGAATTTCTGGAAAGGGAGTTTGACATTCACCACGCAACCATTCAAATCGAAGGGGAAAAAGCGTTGGGCAGTCATCACCACTGCTGTACTTGAACAATCCGAACGGACAGGGCAGACTTTCAGGAGATTTTCTCGAATGGTTGAAAGAATGTTTATTCCCTTCCTTCATTGGGGTATATCCTCAATTGGAGGGATGAACATGCTACATCAAGAAACGAAAACACACCAGAAAAAAACATCCGAATTTAAAAAGGATTTTTATATACAGCAATTATTAAGGATTGGCGTTTATAAATCTTTCGGAAAGCAGCTTTACGAACTGTCGATGAATGAATTACAGGATGTCTACCTTGAATATTATGTTGGTGGAGATATGGCTCGCTAAAAAAGACGACCTTGGAAAAGGATCGTCTTTTTATATTTGATACGGGACCATATTATGGTACGTCATGACCCATGGATGTTTGGAGGATCTCGAACCATTGATCATGATTCAATGTGATGGAGAGGGAATCAATCGCGTTTTGAATCCGCTCTTTCTTACCTGACCCGACGATAGGCATAATGTTCGCCGGATGATTAAGAAGCCATGCATACAGAATCTCGTCGATTCCTTTTGCCCCTGTTTCTTCCTGGACTTTCTTTAATGTATGTTGAAGTCTGATTGCTTTATCATCTTCGCCCTTAAAGACTGCCCCTCCGGCAAGTGGTGACCATGCCATTGGTGCAACACGTTTTTCTTGACACAGATTTAATGTCCCGTCTTCGAAGTTCTCCAGGTGGTAAGCAGATAGTTCAATTTGGTTTGTGATTAATGGAAAAGGCAAATAGGATTGAAGCATATTCCACTGATGATCTTTAAAGTTGGAAACACCAAAATGTCGTACTTTTCCTTCTTCTTTTAATTGAGTGAAGGCTTCGGCCACTTCTTCACCATTCATGAATGGATCTGGTCGGTGTATCAATAACAAGTCGATGTAGTCCGTTTTTAAGCTCTGGAGAGAGTTCTCCACTGAAGAGAGAATGTGTTTCTTACTCGTGTTGTAATGGTGTGTTAGATGATCTGGTCGATTATCCGAAGGCAGGACGATTCCACATTTCGTCACGATTTCCATCTTCCCCCGTAACGTGGGGTCAAGGGCAAGTGCCTCTCCGAATAAAGCTTCACACGTATATGATCCATAAATGTCAGCGTGGTCAAAGGTTGTGATTCCGTTTTCAATATTATGTTGAATGAGTGATAATGTTTCTTCCTTCGATTGATTCCAATCCGCAAGTCTCCATAAACCATGAATGATCCTGGAGAAAGATAAGTCTTCTGTCATTTGTATTCTTTGCATGAATGTAACCTCTCTTCCTTTGTATGTAGATAATACTTCAAAGTCATACTATCAGTATAATACTACGGTTTGAAAGGAAATAGAAATGATTGAACCTCTGCGGGGTATATTACGACATTGGGACGTGGATCCCACTTTCATAGAGCCACTGGGCCCTCATCCGAATGTTGCAAGAGTGAAGGAAGGAATGAAAGTATATTATTTAAAGAAGAGAGAGGATTTATCCATTGAGAAAAGGTGGGAGGAGTTCTATTTAACCTCCTATCTATTGGAAAACCGCCATTGTGTTGAATCACCATTATTAACTTCTTCAGGGTACCCGTTTGTGAAAGAAGGAGAACAAATATATTCACTTTATAAAGCCCTGGAAGGAAGGTCTTTAAAGATATATTCTATGACAGCACTAGCAAATGCAGGGGCATACCTTTCAGACATTCATCTCCTTTTTGAAGGGTATCGCAGTCAACAGGAAGTGGTGGATTGGGATATTGAACGTCATGTAAAAGAGTGGATGTCCGTACTTGGAAACACATCGATCGGAAAACGTGGTGCAGGATTACTATCAAGAATAGAGGGGTGGAAGTCATACTACACTCAGTTGCCACACCAAATTGTTCATAGTGACTTCCACTCGGGAAACATCTTGATGAAGGGGGAAGAAATCATCGGTGTCATTGACTTCGCGCGGATTCGGACTGCCCCCCGTATTACAGACATCGCTTACTTCCTCGCAGGTCTTCTCAAGAATAGCGCGAACAAGAAGAGATACGATTCAATCAGATGTATACAAGTGTTTCTAGACGGATATGAAAGCAATACCTCATTGACCACCACAGAGAATCGACTATTGCCGTCTATCATCATCCTTTTCCTTCTGCAGTATGCATTTTTGTATTCACACCAAGGGTATTCAGAAGCGGGCTCATCCTGCATGCTTTTCATTGAGGAACTGATCAATTCTGATTATTTTCAGGGATTAAAATAAGGCTGTTTTCGTAAACGATTGTTGCTTTTGGATATATAGGGTTGTGATTGATTCCCACTCCAATCAACTGTCCAAGACAGTACTAATTCACATTCTTGAATATTTATGAACCATTTTGCTCTGTCAACACTAGTTCCCTTCACCCTCTTCCACAGACTCAGGTGACAGAGCATCTGAAAATTATAGTCTGTGCGAGAATAACAATACACTCTTTGCGAAAAGAGATCCTAAATTTAAAAGGAAATACTTGAATAACAAACCGTTCTATGGCACAGTAGGAAAGAAGATAACGTTAATTTCATATTCTATGTGTAGGGGGACCGGAATGGCCGGTTGAGATTGTATCCTTTAGATGCTGACCCTTTGAACCTGAACTGGCTGATACCAGCGTAGGAAACATTCTCTTAAACGATACATAACCAAGTTTAATGATGCGTCCAAGGCTTTCAGCCCGGGACGCTTTTTTGTTTTACATTCATTTACCTTCATAAGCGAAGAATAATGGAATAAACGTTGAAACTGCAAAAGATTTAAGGAGGAAACAAGATGAAAAAATGGATGTTCATCATCTGTTCAGTATTTTTACTAACGGCCTGTAGTGCCGGGAAAGATACAGCCAATGAGAAGAAAGAAGGTCTTAAAAAGGTATCGGTTGTACTCGACTGGACACCAAATACCAATCACACAGGATTATATGTAGCGAAAGAAAAAGGTTACTTTAAGGACCAGGGACTTGATGTCGATATCATCCTACCTGGAGAATCCGGAGCCGATCAACTTGTTGCTTCAGGGAAAGCAGAATTCGGTGTAGGCTACCAGGAAAGTGTCACACAGGCGAGAGTCCAGGATGTTCCTCTCGTATCCATTGCTGCTGTTATTCAGCATAATACTTCGGGGTTTGCATCCCCCAAGAGTAAGGGTATTACAAAGCCAAAGGATTTTGAAGGGAAAAGCTATGGCGGCTGGGGGTCCCCTGTTGAGAAAGCCGTGATGGATTCCATCATGAAACAAGAAAATGCCGATGTAGAAAAAGTGAATTTCATTAATATGGGAGACACTGATTTCTTTACTGCCGTCAAGAGAGATGTTGATTTTGCCTGGATTTACTATGGTTGGACTGGTATCGAGGCTGAGCTTCGCGGTGAAGAGCTGAACATGATGTATGTAAAGGATTATTCTGAGAAATTGGATTATTATACTCCGGTGCTGACAACAAATGAAAAAATGATCGAATCAGATCCAGAAACGGTTAAAGCATTCCTTGCCGCAACTTCCAAAGGGTACGAGTATGCCATCGACAACCCGAAAGAAGCAGGTGAAATCCTTCTGGGAGCAGCTCCTGATCTTGATAAAGAATTAGTCATGAAGAGCCAGGAATGGTTAGCCCCTAAGTATCAGGATGACGCTGAAAGATGGGGAGAGCAAAAGCTTGAAGTGTGGGAGAACTATGCATCTTGGATGTATGATAATGATTTATTAGATAAGAAACTTGAAAGCAAGAAAGCATTCACGAACGAATTCTTACCGAAATAAGAGGTGAATAAAATGGGGAACGCACTCGTAAGTATACAAATCATTCCGAAGACAAAGAACGGCGAAGATGTCATTCCATATGTTGATGAGGCGATTGCCATCATAGAACAATCAGGTGTCCGATATGAAGTCCATCCCTTAGAAACGACGATGGAAGGAAATCTATCAGATTTATTTAAGGTGATTGAACAAATGAATGAACGGATGATTGAAATAGGAAGCAAGAACGTCATCTCACAAATCAAAGTATTATATCAGCCCGATGGAATTGAAATGAACCAATTAACGGAGAAGTATAAAGGATGAGAACATGGCTATCGAAAGGATGGAGACCCTTCTTGGTCCTCATCCTTTTATTCATCATTTGGGAAGTCAGCATAAGAGTATTTGATGTGCCAGCTTGGCTGATGCCTTCCCCTTCAGACATTTGGTCAGAAGGTGTTGCCTCGTGGTCTGCATTCAAGGGACATCTTGCTTCAACGACGCTCCTTACAATTGTAGGGTTTGTGATTGGCTGTTCGATCGGAATCGGGGCAGCGGTTGGGCTCCATCTCCTGCCAAAGGTAAGGGAAGCCTTCTATCCTCTGATGATTCTGTCGCAGAATATACCTATTATCGTCTTGGCGCCTTTACTTGTCATTTGGTTTGGATTTGGATTGTTACCAAAGATCATCGTCATTACGTTGATCTGCTTCTTTCCGGTGGCGGTTTCAGCAATGGATGGATTCAGACAGACGAATGCAGAGTACATCCTATATATGAAGATGTCGGGAGCATCAAAAGGGCAGATATTCAGGAAAGTGGAGTGGCCACATGCCCTGCCTTCCATTTTCTCCGGATTGAAAATTTCAGCTACCTATAGTGTAATGGGAGCGGTGATATCTGAATGGTTAGGTGCCCAGAAAGGAATAGGTGTTTACATGACACTCGCATCGTCTTCATTCCGGACCGACAGGGTCTTTGTTGCGATTTTCATGATCATGCTCCTAAGCCTGGTATTTTTCGGTATCATCCTTTTGTTAGAAAATATCATGGTGAAGTGGAATCGAAAGGAGGACAAGTAATATGACGACCTTATCTATTGAAAACATGTCCAAGTCATTCGATGGTGAACTTGTCCTTGATGATCTTTCCATTACGGTCGGAGAGGGTGAATTTGTTTCGATACTTGGACCATCTGGAAGCGGGAAAAGCACACTGTTTCATGTCATTGGTGGATTATTCACACCGGACTCAGGAGATATCCGTCTCGATGGTCAGTCGATAAGTGGTCAGAGGGGCTCCATCAGCTATATGCCTCAAAGTCCGTCCCTTCTGCCGTGGCGTACGGTGATTGAGAATGTGATGCTTGGTCAGGAGTTACATGGAAAAAAGGATAGGCAAATAGCGATGAATATGATTGAACGTGCCGGTTTAAAGGGATATGAGGAAGCATACCCAGCAGATCTTTCTGGTGGGATGAAGCAGCGCGTCGCCTTTATTCGTGCACTTGTAAGTCCACAATCCTTTTTATGTCTGGATGAGCCTTTCTCTGCCTTGGACGAATTTACCCGGTTGGACATGCAGAAGTGGCTCCTTTCGATATGGGAAGAGGATATGAGTTCGGTTCTGTTTGTTACTCATAATATTGATGAGGCACTTTTCTTGTCTGACCGTATCATTGTGTTATCTACCAGGCCTGCACGGGTGCAAAAGGAATTCAAAGTTCCTTTTTCCCGCCCGCGTGATAAAGGGATCCTATTAACGGAGGAGTTCCTTAAATGGAAAACGAATATCTTTGAGGAGTTATCTCAATATGTCTAGATCTTCTCTCATAGATGCCCATGTTCACCTTGACCTTTATGAGCCATTCGAACGTGAAAAAATACTCCAGGAGCTCGGGTTGTATTCAGTAGAAGCCCTCATATCTGTGTCATTTCATCTAGCATCTTCCAAGCAGAATTTAGATATTGCGAGGAGGGATGCGCGGGTCAAGACGGCAGCGGGTCATCATCCCGAGCAAGAACTTCCTTCTGAAACGGAATTAAATGAACTCCTGGTATTCATTCAGAGACATCATCGAGAACTTGTCGCAATCGGGGAAGTGGGGCTTCCTTATTATAAAATGAAAGAAGATCCCTCTTTGTCCCTCACGCCTTATATTGAAATGCTTGAACGCTTTATCATTCAGTCAAAGCAACTGGATAAACCCATCATCCTTCATGGGATTTATGAACATGCTCCGATCATCTGTGATCTATTGGAGAAGCATTCAGTGAATAAAGCGCACTTTCACTGGTTTAAAGGAGATAAGAAAACGATCGAACGCATGATTGAAAAAGGGTATAGCGTATCCATCACACCTGATGTTCTGTATGAAGAAGAAATTCAAGAACTTGTAAAGACATATCCAATCGAGGGCTTGATGGTGGAAACAGACGGCCCCTGGAGATTTGAGGGTGTCTTTCAGAATAGAATGACCCATCCCGGTTTGATGCACCGTTCCGTAGAAATGATTGCCGAATTAAAAGGGTTGAGAGAATCAGCTGTATACAAGCAACTATTCAGGAATACAAAGGAATTTTACGGGATTTAGAAAAGAGGCTGCTCCTGCATTGCAGAAGCAGCCTCTTTTTCTCTAAACCCGTATACCTATAAACATCTTTTACCATTATATTTCCACCCTTCTTAACAGAAAATGATACTAATGACTTGTAGAAAAAGGTGAGAAAAATGGAATTAAACAATCAATATACCCCTTATCAAGCAGGTGATGTTGTATATGTGATTTACAGAAACCCGCATACTCAAAGTGTGGCCAATGTTCAGGAAGCAGCGGTTGTTCACGATCCGGAAAATCCGGGTGAGTTAGCATTATTTCTATATGAGACCTATTATCCGTTAACCCATGAAGTAGCTGTTTATCGTACAGAATCAGAGGCGGAACAGGCATATACTCAATCATTTGGAGACCTTTAGGAGGGAATAATATGGTGAAACCGTTCGTGCCTCAATTGGTCTATTTTGAGCCTAATGCTCTGGATTATCCATTGGGGAAACAATTAAAGGAAAAGTTCGAGAATATGGATGTGGAGATCCGTTATACTACCTCCCATAATCAGGTCCGAAATCTCCCTGGGGAAAACCATTTCCAGAAATACAGAATTGCTAAATCCACCCTGGTGGTAGGAGTCCGTAAAACCTTGAAGTTTGATACTTCAAAGCCGTCTGCAGAATATGCCATCCCGTTTGCCACAGGGTGCATGGGGCACTGTCATTACTGTTATCTTCAAACTACAATGGGGAGCAAACCCTATATTCGCACATATGTCAATGTAGATGAAATATTTGAGGCTGCAGATCGATATATCGAGGAAAGAGCACCTGAGTTCACACGTTTTGAAGCGGCTTGTACTTCCGATATCGTGGGAGTGGATCACCTTACTCATACGCTTAAACGGGCGATTGAACACTTTGGTGAATCGGAGTATGGTAAATTACGTTTCGTTACGAAATTCCATCACGTCGATCACCTGTTGGATGCGAAGCATAATGGGAAGACGAGATTCCGTTTCAGTATTAATGCGGATTATGTCATAAAGAATTTTGAACCAGGAACCTCCCCATTGGATAAGAGGCTGGAGGCGGCAGGTAAGGTTGCCAGGGCAGGGTATCCATTAGGTTTCATCGTGGCGCCCATATATATCCATGAAGGATGGCAGGAAGGCTATAAGCAAATGTTCGAACACCTCGAAGCCCATCTACCCGAGGAAGCCAAGAAGGATTTAACCTTCGAATTCATTCAACATCGTTTTACAAAGCCTGCGAAGAGAGTGATTGAAAAAAATTATCCGATGACGAAGCTTGAGTTAAATGAAGAAGAGCGCCGTTATAAATGGGGTAAATATGGAATAGGGAAGTACATTTATCAAAAAGATGAAGAGCAGGAGATCAAAGATCACCTTTACGCATATATGGAGAAGCATTTTCCTAAAGCAAAGCTTGAGTATTTCACCTAAAAAAAATGGACTGATTACATAAACCTGTTCCTTGTAATCAGTCCTCTTAATGTAATTGTGGGAGAATATTTTCTAAATCTTTCACTTTCATGGCGATTTCGTCGCAAATTTCCTGATAATGAACCCATTCTTCAATCAAATTTGCGGACCGTTTACTTGGATTTGGTAAATTCCAATAGATGACCTTTTCCTGTAATTCCGTTGGCAGTTCAATCTTATCGTCATATTCTGTATCCTGAATCGCAACGATCACCGAGGCGTCACCAAGTTCTTTCATCTCAATGCGCGTTAGAGGAAGTGAACTAATATCAATACATAATTCTTTCATGGCTAAGATACTGAATTCAGTACGACTTTCAGCAACCCATCCGGCACTTTTGAAAGACCAGTCTGACACATTGAGCTTCTCGGCCCACCCTTCAGCTATCAAGCTGCGCTGTTGACTACTTGAAAGAAAATAGACTGTTTTATTCATAATCGTATGTTCCTTTCTATTTTCATGCTGTTATTACTATTTACCCAATTGCGTATGGATTAATCCTTGAATGATGAAAAGAAATTATTGGAAAGATATTTTTGGTAGAATGGATTCACTGAAATACCTGAAATTATGAGATAGAGGTATTGCCGTATAGTAAAATGGATGCGATTCGCCTTTATTCACCTTTAATTTTTAAAAAAATCAGTATAATGGTAGAAGGAGAATACAGATTTCTAAATGAACAAGGCAGACAGGAGAAATCGGAGAGAGGCTTTTCTTGCTGAAAGTTCAAAAAATTTGGTTTTATCAGAAAGGTATGAGGGTAAATACCTTTATATTATTTGGAAAATTATAGGGAGGTTCATCTATGAAATTTAACTTAACAACGAAGATTATCACCGCCTTGATACTAGGTGCGGCAGTGGGATTAATCCTAAATATTTTTGCAAAAGATTTATTCGATATACTAGATCCCTATCTCTTTACTCCTCTGGGGAAAATATTTCTAAATCTGATCAGCATGCTTGTGGTGCCGATTGTCTTTCTATCGATTGTTCTTGGATCAGCAGGTTTAGGTGATCCGAAGAAGCTTGGGAGAATCGGACTGAAGACCATCGTCTACTTCTTATTAACAACATGCATTGCCATTGTAATTGGTTTGACGCTTGCGTATATCATCGATCCAGGTTTGGTGGAAGGAATCGATACTTCCCAATCAGAAGGGTTTAAAACAGAAAAAGCTCCTCCAGTAGGGGAAACCCTTATGAACATCATCCCTAAAAATCCCCTTACGGCTATGACTGAGGGTAATATGCTTCAGATTATCGCCTTTGCCATCTTCATCGGGTTCGGATTGACCGCTCTGGGAGAGAAGACGAAAGGCATCTTGAAACTTGTCGAACAAGGGAATGACTTGATGATGTATCTTGTGACCCTTGTGATGAAATTTGCCCCATACGGAACCTTCGGATTGATCGCTTCAGCAATAGGAAGTCAGGGTTCCAGTGCTTTGAAAGCGATGTGGCTTTATTTTGTTGTCGTATTAGCGGCATTGCTTGTTCACGCGTTCATAACATATGGAGGAACCATTCTCCTTCTGGCAAAGAAGAACCCAATTTGGTTCTTTAAGAACTTCAGTCCTGCCATGAGCGTTGGGTTCAGTACATCAAGCAGTAATGCAACCCTTCCAATATCAATGGATGTGGCCCAGCAACGACTGGGTGTTTCCAAATCGGTGAGCTCCTTTGTTCAACCTTTAGGAGCTACGATCAACATGGATGGTACAGCAATTATGCAGGGGGTGGCCACTGTGTTTATCTCCCAAGTATATAATGTAGATCTTTCCATGGAACAGCTGATTACTGTTGTCCTTACAGCTGTATTGGCGAGTATAGGTACGGCAGGTGTACCAGGCGTCGGGCTGATTCTTCTTGCCATGGTTTTAAGCAGTGTAAATCTTCCTGTTGAAGGGATCGGCCTGATCTTGGGAATCGACCGTCTGTTGGATATGGCGCGTACGTCCATCAATATCTCTGGTGATGCTGCTTGTGCCCTATTTGTATCCGAAACGGAGAAAAAAAGAACGATTAAGATACAACGAGGTGAAGGATAACCGATTGGGGTATCTCATACTATCACTATAATGGAAGGTGAAATCATCATGATTTTACCTTCTTTTTTGTGGAGAAAGACGTGAAGCTTACCAGTCCTGTATTTTCTCCCCTCACTTATGACAAAGTATAGGAAACGGAATTGATGAAAAGTCAGT
This sequence comes from Rossellomorea aquimaris, assembly GCF_020172085.1. GTDB lineage: Bacteria > Bacillota > Bacilli > Bacillales > Bacillaceae_B > Rossellomorea > Rossellomorea aquimaris_E. The sequence continues at coordinate 10,632 of NZ_JAIVAT010000006.1, read as the reverse complement.
ATGTTATCCTGAATAGAGACTGTCACACAGTAATCACTAAAGTCCATTTAAGGAGTTGTTTTTCTTGAAAGTACTTATGATTGTTGCCCATCCCCGAACGAATTCACTTACATTTTCCATCACAAAGCATATTCAGAAAGGTCTTCTCGATAAAGAATGTAAATCATCCATATTGGATTTGTATCGGGAGGAATTCCATCCGATATTAGATGAAAAAGGAGAAGAAGGCTGGGATAACCCCCTAAAAGGGAAGCCTTCCCATATTGTGGAGAAGGAAAGGAAGAAATTAAAGAGATATGACGCGTTGATCTTTGTGTTTCCGATTTGGTGGTATGGTTTGCCGGCCATTATGAAAGGGTATATTGATCGAGTATTTACATATCCGGCATTTACACAAATTAATCATCAGAAGGTTCTTTGGGTGGGTCTTGCAGGTGAAACGAAAGAAGAATTTATTTCAAATGGCCACGACAAGTCCTTGAAACATCAATTAATTCATGGGATTTCAGAGAAAATGGGTGTCATCGACAAGGAGGTTGAGATATTTTTTGACACAATGAACAGGGATAAAAAATTCGATTATGAAAAAACTATGAATAAAGCGTATCTTCTTGGTGCGTTATTTTAATCAGATGTGAAAAAAGTACTGTATTTTGAATAAATTTAAATAATTTTTTGTGAATAAATATAGAGGAATAGTTGGTATAAGGCAATAATATCGAATATTATCGTATATTTATTCATGTGTTTCTTCCTGTTAAAGGCAGAAAACTTTAAAAAAATCTGTATTATGGTATGATAAATCTTGTGTCTACATCAGCCGGGAATTTAACATTAAAAAACAAAGTGTATAAAAAATACACTGAAATGCATAAGAAGGAGGGTATCAAAATTGGGTGAAGAATTAACAATGGGAACCTGGTTATGGTTATTAATCCCAATGCCGACATTGATCATTTTATCAATCATCACTTTTTTTACAGAACAAACAAAGGAGTAGATTATGGATATTAATATTCAGACGTTAACATCGATTATTATTTATTTAATTGGAATGGGTGTTATTGGTTACATGGCAGCGAAGTTAACCAGTAACTTATCCGACTATGTTTTAGGAGGAAGGCGATTAACTGCCGGAGTAGCTGCCCTTAGTGCGGGATCTTCCGACATGAGCGGTTGGTTGATGCTTGGGTTGCCTGGTGCCATTTATGCAAGTGGTATGGGATCAATCTGGTTAGCAATTGGGCTATCCGTAGGTGCGTACTTGAACTGGCAATTTGTTGCCAAGCCATTCCGTGTGTATACGGAAATCGCGAATGATTCAATTACAGTGCCTGATTTCTTCGAAAACCGTTTTCATGATTCAAGCAAAATTCTTCGAGTGTTCTCTGCTGTCATCATTCTGATCTTCTTTACGTTCTATACTTCCTCAAGTTTAGTGGGTGGAGCAATTTTACTTGAAGAATCATTCAATATGGATTACAGACTAGCTTTATGGGTTGGTGCAGGAGTCATCCTTTCTTATACATTCTTTGGTGGATTCCTTGCAGCCAGCTGGACGGATTTCATCCAGGGTATCCTGATGTTCCTTGCTTTAATCATCATTCCGATCGTAGCTATTTCTGAGATCGGCGGGTGGGATGCGACGGTAAGTGCTGTATCAAGCATCGATCCATCTTACCTGAATGTTTACACAGGAGCGACATTTGTCGGAGTCGTATCGCTTCTTGCTTGGGGATTGGGTTATTTCGGACAGCCTCATATCATCGTTCGTTTTATGGGGATTAAATCAACGAAAGAAATTCCTAAAGCACGCTTGATTGGTATGGTATGGATGATTGTCTCCCTATTCGGGGCAATCTTCATCGGTTTCTCAGGTATTGCGTATTTTGCAGATTCTCCATTAGAGAATTCTGAAACAGTGTTCATCATGTTCTCGCAAGTATTATTCAATCCTTGGGTAGCTGGTTTCTTACTTGCCGCCATCCTTTCAGCAATCATGAGTACAGTGGATTCTCAGCTTCTTGTTTCTTCAAGTGCCTTGGCTCAGGATTTCTATAAAGCGATTTTCCGAAAAGAAGCAAGTCAGAAAGAAGAAGTGCTGGTCGGTCGAATTTCAGTAGTGGTCATTGCGATTCTTGCCATTTTCCTTGGATATGACCGAGATAGTAAAGTACTTGAATTGGTAAGTTATGCATGGGCAGGATTCGGTGCTGCATTTGGACCGGTCGTGATCCTAAGCTTATTCTGGAAACGCATGACAAGAAATGGTGCACTTGCAGGTATGATCACAGGTGCAGTAACGGTTATTGTATGGAAGCAGTTAACGGGAGGACTCTTTGATATTTATGAACTTCTTCCAGGGTTTATCTTTGCTACCATTGCAATATTCATCTTTAGCTTTGTTGGCAATCCGCCATCTAAAGAAGTACAGGAAGAATTTGATACTGTTAAGTTGCGTTTGAGAGATTAAAGACAGAACTTGAAAGGACCCAATCATTGATTGGGTCCTTTTTGTTGCAGTCAAGAGCTATTTTATCTCCTCGTAGCGTTCCAGAGCCCGCTTGCGTGCTGCTTTGTGATCGACGACGGGATAAGGATAATCTTTCCCCATTGAGATTTTGCACTCTTCCAACACAGCAGCGGGGGCGTCTGTTGGTTTGTGTATATATGGGCTTGGAAGGTTTGCTAATTCAGGAACCCACATGCGGATATAAGCCCCGTCTTTATCAAACTTTTCACTCTGTAGTGTAGGGTTGAAAATTCGGAAATAAGGGGCTGAGTCAAAGCCTGATCCTGCAACCCACTGCCATCCCATAGAGTTATTGGCGAGGTCCGCATCAATCAGGGTATCAAGGAACCACTTTGCCCCTCTTTGCCATGGGATGAGAAGGTGCTTGGTAAGGAAGGAAGCGACGATCATCCTCACTCGATTGTGCATGAATCCTGTTGCCCATAATTCCCTCATCCCTGCATCCACAATGGGATAGCCGGTTTTGCCTTTTGTCCATTTTTCCCAATCATCTTCATTTGTTTGCCACTTAAAGTCACCGAACTTTTTGTTAAGTGGGCGAGCTGGGGATTCTGGGAAATGGAGGAGAACTGTGTATGAAAATTCTCTCCAAATCAGCTGTTTAATGAAAGGTTCAATCGGTTTGCTGTCCATTTCGACTAGTGTATGAAAGATCCTTCTGACAGATATGGTCCCGAGAGCTAGATAAGGAGACAAGGTGGAGATATGTCCCTCACTTGGGTAATCTCTGCCTTCTGAATAAACGTGCAAGCCTTTTTCTAGAAATGCGTTCATTCTTTTCAAAGCCGCATCTTCACCTGGATCCCATATGCTTTCCATCACATGATACCATGGAACAGATGGCATGAACCCTAAATCCTTAAGACTCATCCCAGTGTCTTTAAGTTGTGGAACGTTCATCTGTCTAACCGGAGGGCGTGGTTTTGGAATGTCTTGTTTCCTGAGTGACTTGTAAAAAGCCGAGTATACTTTATAAGGGGAGTCATCGTCTTTTTTTATGTTCCATGGTGGTAAAAGGAGTGTACCCTCAAAGGTTTTTACATCAATTCCTTGAGAAGATAATGAATGAGCCAGTTTTCGATCCCTATCGTACACTTCAGGGTGATATGCTCGGTTCCAATAAACAGCCTGAGCATTTGTTTTCTCGATCCACCTTGGAAGGACTTCCTCTGTTTTTCCCTTGTCGAGCCAAAGATCGCCGTTAATGGATTGAAGGGTGTCCTTGAAGGTCTCAATATTACGGTGCAGCCACCATTTCTTCGCTTCACCGAACGAGGCAGCCTCATCCAAAATAAACAGTGGAATCACGTTTCCTTCCTGTGATGCTTCAAAGAGAGCGGGATGATCATCTATTCTCAAATCCTCTCTGATCAGAACTATGATCGTTTTTTTCATTATGATTCCTCCTTGAAGAAATGCGATTTCCTATTGTATTTGCAATTTATGCAGTGTTTAGATAGATTTATCGCTTAAGTTTAAAGCATTTAGTTTAACTAAAAGTATAATGAATCTACCAAAGGGATACAAAAATCGATGGGCTCCATAAGAAATATTCAATAGAGATTGAAAAAAGGACTGGGTTAGGTGTAAAATTACACTATAATCAAATGAGGTGTGAATCCATGACAAAAGAAGAAATTATCTTAATCATATCCGAAAAATTAAGGCTGATTCGGACAGAAGCCGGCTATACACAAGACAAAATGGCTACTGTCATAGGCGTATCGAAAAAGACACTGGTACAGGTCGAGAAGGGGAGAGTGATGGCAGGATGGACTACTTCCGTTGCCATTTGTGCGTTGTTCAAGGACAGTGAAACCCTGATGGCGAGTCTTGGAGGAGAACCTCTTGAAGTCATAGAGACCATTGCGCGTGAAGGGATCGACTATCGAAAGGAAAAGACCCTCGGAGGCAAGATTTGGTGGAAAGATATTAAGAGAACGGATGAGTACATCCTTCAACAAAATTTGTTCAGCAAGCATTATCGTATATTAGATGCTGAGGATTACCGGATCTATAGTAGCTTTGATGAAGAGAGCAGTCATAAACGCTTCGATGAATTGACGGTGGGATAGAGTGCAAAGAAAGGGACGGACCTGTAAAAGGTCCGTCCCTTTCTGGTGAATAGATTATTTTACGACCAGTACACTTGATTCGCAGTCATGGGCAACCTTTTCGCTTACACTTCCGAGTACCCATTTTTTCATGCCGGATTTTCCGCTGTTTCCCACTACAACCAGGTCTGCCTGTATTTCTTTGGCGTATTCACATATGCGCTTCGCTTCCGAACCGGATAGATGAATATAGTTGGCGTCTACTCCATGGGGAGCAAGCTTTTCTTTCGCATTTACCAAAAATGGATGAGTGGAAGAGGGAGTCCTGATTTCATGGCGTCCCTCATCAGACGTATGGACTTTGTTATCTGGTGAAACCGATAGATTCCCCATATATTGATTGTCAAAGCCAGGTGACGTGTCTGCGATCGCATGAGTCGGCGTATAGTTGTCACGCGGTGCAGTCGCTGTTTTTTCATCTGAAATATGGAGTACAGTCAAGGTGGAGTCTATGGAACCTTTCATTAATTTTGTCACTTCATCTAATGCCTTTTTACTTCCATCTGTTTCATCATATGCTAATAGGATATGTCTATACATGTCATTCACCTCTGTATTAGGATATTTGTTGTTTACCCGTTTTAAAAATATTTAATCTTTTTCAGTAAGTTCTTTAAGTGGTGAGGGATGGGGTGAATCTAAATATTGTGTAGAAAAATAAGGAGCAGAATGGGGGAAGATCCATTCTGCTCCTGTGCTTTAAAAAATCTTAAATAATAGCAGGAATATGTTTGGCTAATGTGGATTTTACAGCATGCTGATAATCCAGCCAATCACAACAATTGCACCAATCACCATTAATATCGTACGTACCATCTAAATCACCTCGACTTTTTGTAACGTGAAAACTCTTCTTTGTTTCTAACCGGTTAAAATAAAGATACCCCGTCATCTAATTGTTAAAACATTCTCCTTCTGATTCTTGTACCACTTTACTCCTGCAGGTGTTATTTCTGTACCGATTCTTCCTCTTTGAATGTGGATATATCCCAACTCCTGGAGCTCTTTCAGTCGTGTCCTGATTTGTTGGACAGATAAAGGTGTTGAGCTTTGTCCGAGCGATGAGTGAAGTTTCTGACGGCTGGCCCTCTGTCCATTTTCATAGAGCGTCACTAGTACTGAGAGGATATTGATATATTCCTCGGATTTAGACATTGTGATTTCCGGAAGAGAATGGTTACTAATAGTTTGCTCTTTTTCAGCGAAATTATGATCATTTACCGGTAGCTCATTAATGGTTAATCGGTTGTTTTCTGCAACGGTCATCATATACAGGAGAGTATTCTTTAGCTCTCGTATATTTCCACTCCACGGAGCTTTCGTCATGGCTTCCAGGACGGAATCGTCAATGGTTGTAATGTTGCTTTGTTCCGTTAGAAAGAAGTTTTCAATCAGGAGTGGGATATCCGTACGTCTTTCCCGTAAGCTTGGAAGTTGTAGGGATAAGACTTTCAATCGATGGTAAAGGTCTTCGCGGAACGTACCTTTTCTTATTAAAGCTTGAAGATCCTTATTTGTGGCTGCGATGATCCTGACATCCACCGGAATGTTTTTGTTTCCTCCAATCCTTCTTATTTCCATTTCCTGCAGAACCCTTAACAGTCTGGCCTGCAGCTTCAGACTGATATCCCCGATTTCATCGAGGAACAGTGTGCCGCCGTCGGCTTGTTCAAATAATCCCGTCTTACCGCCTTTTTTGGCCCCTGTAAAGGCACCATCCTCATAACCGAATAATTCGCTTTCTAATAGATCCTCTGGTAATGCACTGCAGTTAACGGCCAGATAAGGGTTGTGTTTGCGGGAGGAAACATTGTGTATGGCACTTGAAAACAATTCTTTTCCTGTGCCTGTCTCTCCGTAGATCAAGATAGGGAGCTCACTCTGTGCTAGTTTTCCTGCAATCGATTTGGTCTCAATGATATGTCGACTGTTTCCCAATATGCTGTCAAAGGTATACTTGGCAATATATCCCCTGCGCTGAAGTTCGCGTTTTCTGACTTTTTCCATTTCGAGGGTTTCTTCCATATCTTTAAATGTAGCCACTATGACTCTTTCGGCCTCTAATCTGAAACGGTAAACCATCACGTTTTGCTGACGGAGTGTGAAGTATTTCTGATCTTCATCCTGATGGGATGTCAGGAAATGGTTTAACTCAATGTTTTTGAACACCCTGTTCAATTTTTTTCCTTTGGCATGGACTGCTGTGATCCCTAACATTCTTTCGAGTACTTCATTAAAAACGGTGATTTCCCCATCCTCTTGAAAGGCCAGGATTCCGTCGTTGACTCCATCCACCACCTTGGTTAAAAATTTATTCAACGTTTTCGCGTGTCTGTTGATGGCTCCGAGTTTTTGACTGAGCTCAATAATCTTTCGTGTATAACGATCGGTTATATCAATGGTCAATTGTTCAGATAATTGGAAGTAGGAGATGATATTCATGATTGTATTTAAATCGATCAGTCTTACACCTATATCAATCTTGTTGGGGATGGAAGAGGGGATGCTTGCCATCTCTCCAGGTGAAATGGCAGTATCGATGTGTCCAGGATACCCTCTTAATGGAGAGTAAGGGACATATTCTACGTGATCAATCCCAAGTCGTTTTAAGGTAGAAACGGCTTCTTGAGCTGTTTCGATGAAGTCGTTGACATAGAGGATCTTCTTTCCTGGAGGTAATTCAAAAATGCGGTCAATGTATTCATAATTCACAGTCCGGCGAGCTTGGATGATAGTACAGGAATCGAAATCGATATATTCCTGTACTTCAGGGGCGATTAATGATGAAGAATATACGATCAATGAATCTGTAAAGTATTTGGGGATGCCTTCGTCGCAAGCATAGCTAGTGATGTAGATCAATTCTCCAAAAACGGCTTGTAATTGTTCTTTAAGGGCTTTCTTTGTTTCTTTTGTGCCGGCTAACAGAATTAATTCATGTTTCATATCGAATCCTCCTAATGGTTATTGGGTGGTTTATGGTTAATTATATTCTAACCTTTTTCAACCTTAAATGGGATTGAAGTTAGTGTTTTCAGATAATTGTATATTGGCATAGAACTTGCAAGTAAGGAATTGAAGTACATTCATTTACTAATTGGGGGGATTTGAATTGGAGAAAGAACAAAAGGCATGGAAAGTGCCACATACATTTATCATTGTGTTTTTCGTCGTACTGGCCGCTGCTGTCTTAACGTATGTCATTCCTAAAGGGCAGTTTGCAACAGAAGAGATCACGTATATGCAGGACGGGGAGGAACAGACGAAAACGGTGTTAAACCCTGATTCTTTCAGTTATTTAAAGGATGAGGATGGTCATTTAATCAGAGAAGGAACGAGCCTGTTTGAACCAGGAGGAGGGATAGGTTTCCTGAATTATGTATTTGAAGGACTTGTGTCTGGTGATAAATGGGGATCTGCTGTGGGGGTAGTCGCTTTTATCCTCATTATTGGAGGAGCTTTTGGAATCATAATGAAAACAAGAGCGATTGAAGAGGGGATTCTGAAGGTGATTGATCGAACCAAGGGAAGAGAATCCCTCATCATTCCCATCATGTTCTTCTTATTTTCATTATGTGGAGCCGTTTTTGGAATGGGGGAAGAGGCCATCGCTTTTGCCATGATTTTAATACCAATCATGATTGCCATCGGTTATGATGCTATCACGGGAATCATGATTACGTATGTAGCCACCCAAATTGGGTTTGCAACATCTTGGATGAATCCATTCGGTGTGGCAATCGCACAAGGGGTATCAGGAGTTCCGGTTCTTTCAGGATCAGGCTTTAGAATCGTCATGTGGGTCATCTTTACACTAGTAGGGATCACCTACACTTGGAGATATGCTAATGCGATACGAAAAGATCCTAAACGCAGTCTTTCTTACATGACGGATGAATATTTCCGTAAAGAAGGAAAAGTGGGACATTTAGATACTAAATTCACGTTGGGTCACTCTTTGGTCATTTTAACGGTTGCGGTCGGAATTGCCTGGATCATTTGGGGAGTGGTGGAGCATGCTTACTATATTCCTGAGATTGCAAGTCAATTCTTTACGATTGGTCTGGTTGCGGGAGTCATCGGTGTTTTGTTTAAATTAAATGGAATGTCCTGGGATGATGTAGCCAATGGATTCATAGAAGGTGCCAAAGATTTATTGCCTGCAGCACTCGTAGTCGGGATGGCGAAAGGGATCGTTATCATACTTGGCGGAGATGCGCCAGATGCCCCTTCTGTATTAAACACTGTATTATACGGGGCGGGACAAGTGGTCGGGGACTTTCCGGAAGCCATTTCTGCCTGGTGCATGTACGTATTCCAATCTATATTCAACTTCTTTGTCGTGTCTGGTTCTGGACAGGCAGCACTGACGATGCCGTTAATGGCACCACTTTCAGATATCGCTGGAGTCACCCGCCAGGTAGCGGTACTGGCTTTCCAATTGGGAGATGGTTTAACGAATATTCTAGTTCCGACATCTGCCGCCTTAATGGGCACTTTGGGCGCAGCACGAGTCGATTGGGGTGTGTGGGCAAAATTCATCATTAAATTTATGCTCATCCTATTTGTTCTATCATCCATCTTTGTCATAACGGCAACGCTCATTGGATTTTAATTATTAATCGCACCTGGTCCTTACCTGGTGCGATCATTTATACGCAGTGAAAGGAGCACACATCATGCTTACATTAATTCAAAACGGGGAAGTTTATGCTCCAGCATATTTAGGGAAAAAAGATATCCTCCTGGTAGGAAATAGAGTTGGGTTCATTGAAGATCGTATTGAGCTTCCAGCTCATTTTGTGGATATAAAAGTCGTCGATGCAACAGGGAAATATGTTGTGCCGGGATTCATTGACTCACATGTGCATATCATGGGTGGAGGTGGAGAGGGAAGTTTTCGTACAAGAACTCCGGAAATCCAGCTGACTCAAGCTACTCTTGCAGGTATCACTACACTTGTCGGAGTCATTGGGACAGATGGAACGACACGAACGATGGCTAGTCTAATAGCGAAGGCGAGGGGTCTTGAAGAAGAGGGAATCACCTGCTATACGCAAACCGGCTCTTATCAGGTACCTCTCAAAACGCTCACTGGTAAAATTGAAGATGATCTTATGCTAGTAGATAGAATCATTGGTGTTGGTGAAGTGGCGATTGCGGATCATCGCTCTTCCCAACCGACGGTCAACGAATTAGCAAAGATTGCATCCGCTGCGAGAATTGGAGGAATGTTGTCCAGTAAAGCTGGAATTGTCAATGTCCATGTGGGAGATAGTTATGATCATTTGAGGCTCCTGGAAGAAATCGTAGAAACAACGGACATACCAATAAAACAGTTTTATCCAACACATATTAACCGGAACTCTCATCTCTTTGAAGCGGGGATCAGATTTGCACTGAGAGGTGGGTATGTTGATTTTACCACCAGTACCATCCCTCAGTTCCTGGAGGACGGCGAAGTAAAGTGCAGTCGAGCGCTTAAGCGTATGCTGGATGCAAATGTACCAGTGGAACAAATCACCTTTACTTCCGATGGACAAGCGAGCCTCCCGAACTTTGATTCTGAAGGAGAGCTGATCGGGTTGCAAATCGGGCAGGTATCAAGTCTCTACAGTGAAGTGAAAGATGCTGTTCAAGAAGAAGGAATTCCGTTGGAAGTAGCGATAAAGGTGATTACCTCAAATCCCGCAAAAATCCTGAAATTAAAGCAAAAAGGTGAGATCGGGGTGGAAAAGGACGCTGATATCGTGTTATTGGAAAAACACACACTTGAAGTGAATTCTGTGTTTGCGAAAGGGCAGTTGATGGTGGAGAACGGGGAGGCCGTCGTGAAGGGGACGTTTGAATAGAAATTTGTTGAAAGGATAGCTTGGAGCCCAGGGGCTTCAGGCTGTTTTTTATGGGTAGAGGATCAATGAGGTAATGAATGAGCAGTTATCGGCGATTTTTTTATTTTAACGGCGAAATCCAGATTATATCGGC